>NZ_CP130463.1:0-2819214 GCF_052955985.1 Vibrio sp. B1Z05 | reverse complement strand
ACATTGAGTCCAAAGCGAAGATGACACATCGACCCCACAATACGAGTAGATTAAAAATTAAGGAGAGTAATTTTACCCCCAGATTATCAAGATCGCTAGCAAATGATCGAAGATCCAGTGTATAAGATCAAAGTTATTCACAATTAATCGTGAGATTTACCAAAGATCGACAAGATTACCCACAGAATTATCCTTATAAAGCCTTACTGGTTTACTAGAGCCTAGGTTATCCCCAAGCTTTTTCACATTCCTTTTCAGGAAAAAGAACTAAAACCAAGTGTTATTGTTAATAACTTTTAAGTATTAGATTAAGTCTCACTAAACTGTAATATTCGCAGCATAAACACGTGGAGTAGTAGTATGAAAAACTGGATAAAAGGTCTAATTTACGCGGTTGCACTAGTTGCGACCTTAGGACAAGCAGCTCACGCTGCAACAGAAATAAAAGTGGGCATGTCTGGACGCTATTACCCGTTTACTTTTGTAGAGAAAGATAAACTACAAGGGTTTGAAGTTGATATGTGGGACGAAATTGCTCGTCGCAATGATTACGATGTAAAATACGTAACCTCTAGTTTCTCTGGCCTGTTTGGTATGCTAGAAACAGGACATATTGATACTATTTCTAATCAAATTACTCCAACAGATGCACGTAAAGCTAAATACCTTTTCTCTGACGCTTATGTAGTGAATGGCGTGCAAATTACTGTGCGTAAAGGTAATGACAGCATTAAAACCATCGATGATCTATCAGGTAAAACTGTCGCGGTGAACTTAGGTTCTAACTTCGAACAGATTTTGCGTGATCACAACAAAGACAACTCAATCAACATCAAAACGTATGATACTGGTATTGAACATGATGTTGCTCTTGGTCGTGCTGATGCATTTGTTATGGACCGCTTGTCTGCCCTATCACTTATCAAGAAAACCGGTTTGCCGCTACAATTAGCAGGCCAACCTTTTGAAACTATCGATAGTGCTATGCCATTCGTTAAAAACGACAAAGGCCGTAAATTGCAAAAAGTGGTTAATGAAACCCTTACTGCAATGCGTAAAGACGGTACACTAGCTAAAATTTCAAACAAATGGTTCGATGCTGATGTCACTAAATAATAGTGTAGCTATATAGATTCAGCAGAATCGCTTTAGGCTTGTAGCCCACTATTTCTAATGAAATAGTGGGCTTTGCTTTTTACACAACAAAACGGAACAACATAGGTTTTAAACATGGGCTTTGATTTAAACTACATGCTGGAGTTATTGCCGATACTATTTAAGTATTTGCACATTACCCTAGAGATGGCGGTACTAGGTGGTATTTTTGCCCTAATCCTCGCTCTTATTCTG
Organism: Vibrio sp. B1Z05; assembly: GCF_052955985.1. NCBI lineage: Bacteria > Pseudomonadati > Pseudomonadota > Gammaproteobacteria > Vibrionales > Vibrionaceae > Vibrio > Vibrio sp. B1Z05. The sequence goes on along the minus strand of NZ_CP130463.1, from coordinate 2,817,864 downwards.
GCGAATATTCGAGTGTTTAAGATCCCTGTGCTAGATCAGCTTAGCCAACTCTATATTAGCTTCTTTCGTGCTACGCCATTGTTGGTTCAACTATTCTTGCTTTATTACGGGCTACCACAAATATTCCCGATATTAGTAGGAATAGACGCGTTTACTGCAACCATCATCGGCTTAACCTTGCACTTTGCTGCGTATATGACCGAAAGTATTCGAGCCGCCATCATAGGCATTGACCGCAGCCAAATGGAGGCTTGTCGCTCAATCGGCATGACCACGCGTCAAGCCATGCTGCGAGTCATTTTACCTCAAGCTAGTCGAGTAGCATTGCCTTCTTTGATGAACTATTTCATCGATATGATTAAATCAACGTCATTAGCCTTCACTCTCGGTGTGGCTGAAATTATGGCGAAAGCACAAATGGAAGCCTCTTCAAGTTTCCGATTCTTTGAAGCATTCCTAGCGGTTGCACTTATCTATTGGCTGGTAGTCATCGTGCTAACTCGAGTGCAAATCTGGGCAGAACATAGATTAAATAGGGCGTATCAAAGATGATTAAGCTAAAGAATATACACAAACGTTTCGGTGACAGTGAGATACTGAAAGGCATTGATATAGAGATTGAAAAAGGCGAAATTATCGTCATTATTGGCTCTAGTGGTACAGGTAAATCTACCCTGCTACGTTGTGTTAACTTCCTTGAATCTGCAGAGCAAGGCGAAATTAGCATAGACGATACCTATGTAAACTGCGCCAAGCATACTAAAGCTGAAGAACTCGCCTTGCGACGTAAAACCGGCTTTGTATTCCAAAACTACGCTCTATTTGCTCATATGACAGCGCGTCAGAACATTGCTGAAGGGCTGATAACTGTCCGTGGCTGGAAAAAAGACCAAGCACTACAGAGAGCGCAAGAGATTTTGGACGACATTGGTTTGGGAGATAAAGGCGATAGTTACCCTGCTGCCCTTTCCGGTGGTCAACAGCAACGCGTAGGTATTGGCCGCGCAATGGCGTTTGAACCAGAACTGTTACTATTTGATGAGCCTACCTCTGCACTCGATCCTGAATGGGTCGGTGAAGTACTTAGTTTAATGAAGAAATTAGCGGCTCAACACCAAACAATGCTGGTGGTGACCCATGAAATGCAATTTGCTCGTGAAGTGGCTGATAAAGTGATCTTCATGGCTGATGGGCATATTATTGAGCAGGGAAAACCTGGGGATATCTTTGGTAACCCACAAGATCCTCGCTTGAAGAAGTTCCTAAATAAAGTTGGGATCAAATAAGATCCTTGTGCTTTGATTTTTTACAAGTATAATCCGTCGACCGGAATTTCTAGTCAGGTAGCTTTGTCACGGTCTATTTATAGACCGTTAAGATAAAGATAACTTGTCTTGGGGTTAAACCAATCATTGACTATTTTGAATACAGTGATTACAATTCCGCCTCTTTGTTGAGAGACGTCGGTATCCCTCTTATATAAGAGAGATATATAGCCCACGTCGGGTTTAACAAGAACCTAAAAACTACTGATCAGTAAAGGTAATAACCATGTCTAAACGCACTTTTCAACCTTCAGTTCTAAAGCGTAAACGTACTCACGGTTTCCGTGCTCGTATGGCTACTAAGAACGGTCGTAAAGTAATTAATGCACGTCGTGCAAAAGGCCGTGCGCGCCTTTCAAAATAATTCGCGATTATTTTGACTACGTACGCGTTCAATCGGGAGTTACGTCTGTTAACTCCCGAGCATTATCAAAAAGTCTTCGAAAAAGCTCATAGAGCTGGTTCCCCTCATTTTACTATTATCGCTCGTAACAATTCTCTTTCTCATCCAAGACTCGGATTAGCTGTACCTAAAAAGCAAATAAAAACTGCTGTAGGTCGCAATCGATTTAAAAGGATAGCAAGGGAAAGTTTCCGTCTTAATCAACACAAACTTGCTAACAAAGATTTCGTTGTTATCGCAAAGAAAAGTGCCCAAGAATTAAGCAATGATGATATGTTTAAACTCTTCGATAAGTTATGGCAAAGACTTTCTCGCCCCTCGCGTGGATAGCGATAGGTCTAGTTAACCTATATCGATTTGGTATTAGTCCGTTTATCGGGCCACGCTGTCGTTTTACCCCAACCTGCTCCGAGTACGCAATATTGGCATTAAAAAGCCACGGATTTGTAAAAGGGTGTTGGTTATCGGGCAAACGTCTATTAAAATGCCACCCTTTAAATGATGGCGGATACGATCCTGTACCACCTAAAAACACAACAAACAGAGATAAATAACGATGGGTTCTCAACGTAATATTCTGTTTATCGCATTAGCTATGGTTTCATTTTTGCTATTTAAACAATGGCAAACACATACAACCCCTGTAGCTCCTGTGACTAATCAGGCACAATCTAGTACTGATAGTACTTTGCCAGCACCTTCATTCACGGATGAAATGGCAGATCCTGCTCCAGAAGCACACCACACGGCAAGCATTGTATCCGTTAAAACTGACGTACTTAATCTATCTATCGATTCTGTCGGTGGTGATGTAGTGTCCGCTAAGCTCAATGACTATGCTAAAGATTTCGGTTCAGAAGAACGTTTTGTTCTTTTGCACAAAGAAGGCAATAAACAATATATTGCACAGAGTGGTCTAATTGGTCCTCAAGGTATCGATTTAAGCAGCCAATCTCGCCCTCACTACAAAGTGAGCTCAGACAGCTTTACGCTAGCTGATGGTCAAGATGAATTGCGCATCCCAATGACTTTCTCTGCTAACGGCATTAACTACACCAAAACCTTCATCCTAAAACGCGGTAGCTATGCTATCGATGTTGTTTACGATGTAGAGAACAATTCTGGTGCTAATGCAACTGTAGGTATGTACGCACACCTTCGTCAAAACCTACAAGACGCTGGTGGCAGCTTAACAATGCCTACTTACCGTGGCGGCGCATACTCAACAGAGTCTACTCGCTACAAAAAGTACAGCTTCAAGAATATGGAAGAGCGTAACCTTCAACAAAACCTAAGCGAAGGCCAAGGTTGGGTTGCAATGCTTGAGCACTACTTCGCTTCAGCTTGGGTACCTCGTGATGCACAAGGTGCAACCCTATACACTCGTGTAGTGGGTAACCTAGGCGATATCGGTGTTCGTCTTCCAAACAAAACTATCGCAACAGGTCAAACTGGTGAAATAAAGTCAACTCTTTGGGTTGGTCCTAAACTTCAAAACCAAATGGCGGCTGTAGCACCACACCTTGAGCTAGTAGTTGACTACGGTTGGTTATGGTTCATCGCGAAACCACTACACTGGTTACTATCTATGATTCAAGGCGTAGTAGTTAACTGGGGTCTAGCAATCATGGTTCTGACTTTCATCGTTCGTGGTGCTATGTACCCACTAACAAAAGCTCAGTACACCTCTATGGCTAAAATGCGTATGCTACAGCCTAAGCTAGCGGCTATGCGTGAGCGTATTGGTGATGACCGTCAACGTATGAGCCAAGAAATGATGGCGCTGTACAAGAAAGAGAAAGTAAACCCACTGGGTGGCTGTCTACCTCTTGTTCTGCAAATGCCTATTTTCATCTCTCTATACTGGGCACTAATGGAGTCGGTTGAACTACGTCACTCTCCATTCTTTGGTTGGATTACTGACCTTTCGGCTCAAGACCCGTACTACATCCTGCCTCTATTGATGGGTGCAAGTATGTTTATGATTCAGAGAATGAGCCCAACAACAGTAACGGATCCACTACAGCAGAAGATCATGACCTTTATGCCGGTTATGTTTACTTTCTTCTTCCTATGGTTCCCATCTGGTCTAGTTCTATACTGGTTGGTATCTAACGTTGTTACGCTAATTCAGCAAACGTTGATCTACAAAGGTCTAGAGAAAAAAGGCTTACACTCTAAATAGAGCTTAAGCTAGCCAATATGAATAAGAGAAGGCGACCTTAGGGTCGCCTTTTTATTTTTTACTTGTTGTCGTTTAAGTATACAATTTACCTAATTATTTCAATTGAGACGAACATGACTAACGATACAATTGTGGCTCAAGCTACAGCGCCCGGACGTGGCGGAGTCGGCATTATTCGAGTTTCAGGCCCACAAGCTAAGCAAGTCGCTAAACTAGTTGCTGGCCGTGAGCTTCAGCCAAGAAGAGCAGAATACCTCCCTTTCGTCGACGATGAAGGCCGCCAACTGGATCAGGGCATCGCACTGTATTTCCCCAATCCTCACTCTTTTACTGGCGAAGATGTTTTAGAACTGCAAGGCCACGGTGGCCCAGTCGTTATGGATATGCTGATAAAACGCATCCTAAGCATTGCGAATATCCGCCCTGCTCGACCTGGTGAGTTCTCAGAGCGCGCTTTCCTCAATGACAAAATGGATTTAACGCAAGCTGAAGCCATTGCCGACCTTATTGATGCCAGTTCCGAAGAGGCGGCTAAATCAGCGCTCCAGTCGCTACAAGGCGAGTTTTCAAAACGAATTACCACCTTAGTAGAGTCATTGATTCACCTACGTATTTATGTCGAAGCTGCTATCGATTTTCCAGAAGAAGAAATTGATTTTCTGGCCGATGGCAAAGTCAGCAATGACTTACAAACCATCATCAACAACCTCGAAGCCGTACGTGCCGAAGCCAACCAAGGCGCCATTATGCGTGAAGGCATGAAGGTCGTGATTGCCGGCCGTCCTAATGCAGGTAAATCCAGCCTACTGAACGCGTTATCAGGCAAAGAGTCGGCCATTGTGACCGATATTGCCGGTACCACGCGAGATGTGCTTCGTGAGCATATCCACATTGATGGTATGCCGCTGCATATCATAGACACCGCAGGTTTACGTGAAGCCTCTGACGAAGTTGAAAAAATAGGTATTGAGCGTGCTTGGGAAGAAATCCAGCAAGCCGACCGCGTGTTGTTTATGGTGGATGGCACAACTACAGATGCGACAAATCCGTTAGATATCTGGCCTGATTTTGTGGATCGATTACCGGATAATATGGGTATGACAGTGATCCGCAATAAAGTTGATCAAACCCAAGAAAGCTTAGGTATCTGTCATGTCAACGATCCGACCCTCATTCGTCTTAGTGCGAAAACAGGCGACGGTGTTGATGCACTGCGCACTCATCTAAAAGAGTGTATGGGCTTCTCTGGTAACACAGAGGGAGGCTTTATGGCACGCCGCAGACACTTAGATTCACTAGATAAGGCAGCAGAGCACCTATCTATTGGTCAACAGCAGCTAGAGGGCTTTATGGCGGGTGAGATCCTGGCAGAAGAGCTAAGAATTACGCAACAGCACCTGAATGAGATCACTGGCGAATTCAGCTCTGATGATCTTCTAGGTAGAATTTTCTCATCATTCTGTATAGGTAAATAACAATGTCGACAATTCATTTAATCACTGGTAGCACATTAGGTGGCGCAGAATATGTTGCCGATCATCTTAGCGATTTACTGCAGGAATTGGGCAAAGATACTGAAATCCACAACCATCCAAACCTCAATGACATCGATCCTCAAGGTACTTGGCTCGTTGTTACCTCTACCCATGGAGCAGGCGACTACCCAGAGAACATTCAGCCTTTTATCGCGCAGCTTCAAGACACGCCACCGAATACTCAAGCGCTAAACTATAGTGTGATAGCTATTGGGGACTCAAGTTACGACACCTTTTGTGGTGCTGGCCTGCATTGCCATGAACTGCTAGAAGATATAGGTGCTACCGCGTTAACAGAGTGCTTAACGATAGATGTATTGCGTCATCCAGTACCTGAAGAAGCCATTGAAGATTGGTTTGAAGACCACAAACACCTGTTCTAACTCTCCACTTTCCTCTCTATATCTAAGCCGTTGATGCAGTGAAAAGCACAACGGCTTTTCTTTTTGCCTAATATTTGTTCATAAAAACAGCAGTTAGAAAATTATTTTCTGTGGATAAGTACCTAGGTATCCAGTGTTTAACCTATAGTTATCCCATTAACAACTTATAGTGATCTATCCCCCTGTGCATAAGTGGCATTTTTGATCCCAGTTAATACAGAGTTAGATCCACTCAAGATCACAGAAAGTGATCATCTCAAAGCTATTGATCTTATTGATCAAATCTAACTTATCCACACTAGATCGCTTGCTTAATAATAGATCTAATAAAAGATCTATATAAAGATCTTATATATATTTAAGAACGGGTAAATTGTGTAAAACATTAAAAGCAATTTTCTAATGATCAGAAAGAAGGTAGAATACGCCTCCTTTTTGTTCACTCATTTCACGATAGCAATATTCGAGGTCAACTCATGTTTTATCACGAAAAATTTGATGTCATCATCGTTGGTGGTGGTCATGCTGGTACTGAAGCAGCCTTATCTGCAGCAAGAACAGGCCAAAAGACACTGTTGTTGACTCACAATATTGACACTTTAGGTCAGATGTCTTGCAATCCGGCCATTGGCGGTATTGGTAAAGGTCACCTTGTGAAAGAGGTTGATGCTATGGGTGGATTAATGGCACGCGCCATTGATCATGCAGGTATTCAATTTAGAACTCTAAACGCTTCCAAAGGTCCAGCTGTTCGTGCGACTAGAGCACAAGCGGATCGTGCATTGTACAAAGCGTTTGTTCGTACAGAATTAGAAAACACTCCTAACTTAACTTTGTTTCAACAGTCGGTCGATGATCTGATCGTTGAGAATGATCAGGTCAGGGGTGTTATCACACAAATGGGGCTTAAATTCGAAGCCAAAGCCGTTGTATTGACCGTTGGTACCTTCCTAGGCGGAAAGATCCATATCGGAATGGAAAGCGCGTCTGGTGGTCGTACAGGTGATCCTTCATCGATCGCTTTAGCGCAGCGATTGCGTGATCTTCCATTTAGAGTGGATCGACTAAAAACCGGTACTCCACCAAGAATTGATGCTCGTAGTGTTGATTTTAGTCAGCTTGATGTGCAGCACGGTGACAATCCAACTCCAGTTTTCTCCTTCATTGGTAATCGTAATCAGCAGCCACCTCAAGTGCCTTGTTACATTACCCATACCAATGAATCGACTCATGAAGTGATTCGCAATAACCTCGACCGAAGCCCAATGTATGCTGGGGTTATCGAAGGTATTGGTCCTAGATATTGTCCATCAATTGAAGACAAGGTGATGCGTTTTGCCGATAAAAACAGCCACCAAATTTTTATTGAGCCAGAGGGACTAAGCACTCACGAACTGTACCCAAATGGTATTTCAACCAGCCTTCCTTTTGATGTTCAAGTACAGATTGTTCGCTCAATGAAAGGTTTTGAAAATGCGCATATTGTGCGCCCAGGTTATGCGATTGAGTATGATTTCTTTGATCCTCGAGATTTGAAACACACTTACGAAACCAAATTTATTAAGGGACTTTTCCTAGCCGGTCAGATCAACGGTACTACCGGTTACGAAGAAGCCGCTGCGCAAGGCCTGATGGCGGGTTTGAACGCCAGTTTGTTCTCTCAAGAAAAAGAAGGTTGGTCACCACGTCGCGATCAAGCTTACATGGGGGTATTGATTGATGATCTATCCACTATGGGCACCAAAGAACCGTATCGTATGTTTACCTCACGTGCAGAATATCGATTGCTGTTACGCGAAGACAACGCCGATGTTCGTTTAACCGAAAAAGCGCATGAACTTGGCTTAATCTCTGAACAACGTTGGGCACGCTTTAACCAAAAAATGGAAGGCATGGCCACGGAACGTCAACGACTAGCAGGCATATGGGTCAACCCGAAATCTGAAGGCGTGGCTGAGCTTAATAAGCTACTGAAAACGCCGTTAACCAGAGAAGCAAGCGGTGAAGATCTTCTGCGCAGACCAGAGCTCAATTATCAACAGCTGACTGAGTTGGATATGTTTGCTCCTGCCCTTGAGGATCAACAAGCCTCAGAGCAAGTGGAAATTCAGGTGAAATACGAAGGTTATATTCAGCGTCAGCAAGATGAAATAGCTAAATCGATGCGTCATGAAAATACTCAAATCCCTTACGAATTTGACTACTCTCAGGTTTCTGGCCTTTCAAATGAAGTGGTTGCCAAGCTAACGGATATGAAACCAGAGACGATTGGTATCGCTTCTCGCATCTCAGGAATCACACCTGCAGCCATCTCTATTTTGCTAGTTTGTCTTAAAAAACAAGGCCTTTTGAAGAAAGGCGAGGAAATTGCAAAATGAGTTTACATCAACAATTAGAATTACTTGTTGCAAAAACAGAATTGTCAGTTTCACCAAAACAGATTGATCAGTTGGTCGGCTATGTGGAACTATTGAACAAATGGAACAAAGCCTACAACTTAACGTCGGTACGTAATCCTAGCGATATGTTAATTAAACATATTATGGACAGTATTGTGGTGTCACCTCATTTAGAGGGACAACGATTTATTGATGTAGGTACTGGCCCAGGTTTACCTGGTGTTCCTTTGGCGATAATGAACCCCGATTGTGAGTTTTTCCTTCTAGACAGTCTTGGAAAGCGCATTCGCTTTATCAAGCAAGTGTTGCATGAACTTAAAATTGAGAACGTCACTCCTGTTCTTAGTCGAGTTGAAGAATTTCAACCAGAACAGAAGTTTGATGCCGTTTTAAGTCGAGCATTTGCTTCAATGACCGACATGGTGAATTGGTGTCGTCATTTGACTAAAGAGGATTCTGGCGTGTTTGTGGCTCTGAAAGGCCAAGTCTCACAAGAAGAGGTAGCGCAACTTCCTGATTGGTGCAACGTGATCAGCGTCAAACCTTTGATAGTACCTGAGCTCGATGGTGAGCGACATCTTGTAATCTTACAAGACCAAGACTAGGGAAGAGTTTGAGCGTGGGAAAAATTATATCAATTGCCAATCAGAAAGGTGGTGTAGGCAAAACCACAACCTGCGTTAACTTAGCCGCTTCGATGGCAGCGACTAAGCGCAGTATTTTAGTGATCGATCTCGATCCTCAAGGCAACGCCACTATGGCAAGTGGTGTGGATAAGTACCAAGTAGAAACAACAGCTTATGATCTACTTGTGGAAGAAACTCCGTTTGCAGAGGTGGTGACTCACTCAAAAACAGGTGGATACGACCTGATTGCAGCCAACGGTGACGTAACGGCAGCAGAAATTAAATTGATGGAAGTGTTTGCTCGAGAAGTTAGGCTAAAAAATGCCCTCGCAAATGTACGTGATCAATATGACTTTATTTTTATTGATTGCCCACCATCACTTAACTTGCTGACGATCAACGCTATGGCAGCTTCTGATTCCGTATTAGTGCCAATGCAGTGTGAGTATTTTGCACTAGAAGGCTTGACCGCTTTGATGGATACCATCAGTAAGCTAGCGGCTGTAGTCAATGAAAATTTAAAAATAGAAGGCTTGTTGCGAACAATGTTTGACCCAAGAAACCGTCTTTCTAATGAGGTTTCGGATCAATTGAAGCAACACTTTGGCACTAAAGTTTATCGTACGGTGATTCCTAGAAATGTACGCTTAGCTGAAGCTCCAAGTCATGGCAAACCAGCAATGTATTATGATAAACATTCAGCTGGAGCTAAAGCTTATCTTGCCCTTGCGGGGGAGATATTGCGCCGTGAAGAAGTTACAGTATAAAAAATTTCTAAGGAACAAGATAAATGTCAAAGCGCGGTCTAGGTAAAGGATTGGATGCACTGTTATCGACAAGTGCGATAGCAAGAGAGAAAAATACGCCAACTCATGAGTCTGATTCAGTCAGTACATCTACGAGTGGAGACATGCAGGATATAGCTGTAGAGCGTTTACAGCCGGGTGTTTATCAGCCTCGAACAGAGATGGATGAGGACGCCCTAGCAGAATTGAGCGCGTCCATTCGCTCTCAAGGTATTATTCAACCGATTGTTGTCCGTCAAGTTGACAACAATAAGTATGAAATCATTGCAGGTGAAAGGCGTTGGCGCGCAGCCAAACAAGCGGGGTTAACTCAGGTTCCTTGTGTTGTTAAGCGTGTACAAGACAAAGCCGCAATCGCAATGGCCTTGATTGAAAATATTCAACGTGAAAATTTAAATGCCGTTGAAGAAGCGCATGCGTTAGAGAGTTTAAGAACTAAATTCGAATTATCGCATCAACAAATAGCTGAAGTAATAGGAAAGTCGCGAACAGCAGTCAGTAACTTATTGCGTTTAAATCAGTTAGAAGTAGAAGTTAAAAAGTTGGTTTCTGATGGATTATTGGATATGGGGCATGCCAGAGCTCTTTTAGCAATTGATGGGAAGCAACAAGTTGAATCAGCACTAATCGCTGTTAAAAAACAACTTACAGTTAGACAAACGGAACAACTGGTAAAAAATATCCTTCAGCCGCCAGCCAAAGAAGATAAAAAAATTATCGATCAAGAGGCGGTTTCTTTGTCAGAAAAATTGTCAAAAACGCTTGGAAATGAAGTTTCTTTGATTAGAAACAAAAGTGGTACAGCAAAATTGACGATTAGTGTTGACGAGCCTCACAAATTAGAACTGTTAATCGCGAAGCTTGAACGCATCGTGTGATAATCGGTTCAGTTCAAGTAGATCCATATAGTCATTATTTTTCGTGAATTTTCACATGCAATACATGACGTTGGAGACATAATTCGGAATTTTTGCTTGATGAAAGTTGAGCAAAAGTTGTTTTTCGAGGAAATGAATACATGGTAACTGCGTTAACGAGACCAGGGCGAGAGCTTGCAAAGCGTTTGCTTATGATCGAGTTTAGCGCGGTTATGTTAGTGGCAACTTGGGCAAGCATTACTGTTAATCCTAGTTGGGGACTATCGGCACTTATCGGTGGTGGCATTTTTGTCATAGCCAATGCAGTGTTTTCTTTATTCGCGTTTATGTATGCAGGCGCTAGAGCGGTCAAATTTGTCGCTTTTTCGTTTTATACAGGTGAAGCGCTAAAGATACTCCTAACTATAGTTTTGTTTACCATTGCTTACGTGTATATGGAGTTGGAACTTGTTCCTCTCAAGCTAACCTATTTGCTGGTCTTACTTATAAATATGTTTGCGCCAGTGTTTTTTATTAACAAAAGAAAATAGGAAAAGTTATGGCTACGCCTGGTGAAGCGTTGACATCTTCCAGTTATATCGACCACCACTTACAACATCTATCTTTAGCTAAGTTAGGCGTTGTAGCTGAGGGTAGTTTCTGGAATGTGCATATCGATAGCCTGTTCTTTTCTGTGTTAACTGGTGTGTTATTCCTTTGGGTATTTCGCTCAGTAGCTAAGAAAGCAACAACTGGTGTACCAAGCCGATTGCAATGTGCTGTAGAAATGGTAGTGGAATTCGTTGGTGAGAACGTAAAAGACACTTTCCATGGACGCAACCCGTTGATTGCACCGTTGGCATTAACAATATTCGTGTGGATTATTTTAATGAACTTGATGGACCTTGTGCCTATCGACTTCTTACCTTATCCAGCACAGCTAGCCGGTATCCCTTATCTTAAAGTGGTTCCGACAGCTGACGTGAGTATTACGATGTCTATGGCACTTGGTGTTTTTGCTCTGATGATTTACTACAGCATCAAAGTTAAAGGCATCGGTGGCTTTGCTAAAGAATTAGCACTGCATCCTTTTAACCATCCACTCATGATTCCGTTCAACTTATTGTTGGAAACGGTATCCCTACTGGCAAAACCTATCTCTTTAGGTATGCGCTTGTTCGGTAACATGTTTGCAGGTGAGGTTGTGTTTATTCTTTGTGCTGCAATGCTCCCTTGGTACTTACAATGGGTAGGTTCTCTACCTTGGGCTATCTTCCATATTTTGGTTATTTTGATTCAAGCCTTTGTATTTATGATGCTAACGATCGTATATCTATCGATGGCTCATGAAGATAGTGATCACTAATTTTATAAACGTAAACTCTAAAATTTTTATTGGAGAATTTTCAAATGGAAACTGTTCTAAGTTTTTCTGCTGTTGCTGTAGCGATCATCGTTGGTCTGTGTTCAGTAGGTACTGCTATTGGCTTCGCTATCCTAGGTGGTAAATTCCTAGAAGGCGCTGCACGCCAACCAGAAATGGCCCCAATGCTGCAAGTTAAGATGTTTATCATCGCGGGTCTTCTAGATGCGATCCCAATGATCGGTATCGTAATCGCACTGCTATTCACATTTGCAAACCCATTTGTTGGTCAACTAGCAGGTTAATCAGTAGATCGTAGATCATTCATCTGAAACTTTGTTGATTAATTAAAAGGGGTAGCTGTTGTGGAAATGAACGCAACTCTGCTAGGTCAAGCAATCTCGTTTGCAATGTTTGTCTGGTTCTGCATGAAGTATGTATGGCCACCAATCATTGAAGCGATCGAAGAACGTCAGAAGAAAATTGCTGACGGTCTATCTGCCGCTGAACGCGCAGAAAAGAACTTGAACCTGGCACAAGCCAACGCTTCTGAACAATTAAAAGAAGCGAAGCGCACAGCAACTGAGATCATCGATTCAGCGAACAAACGTAAAGCTCAAATTATTGATGAAGCACGCGAAGATGCACAGGCGGAACGCCAAAAAATCTTAGCGCAAGCTGAAGCAGAAGTTGAAGCTGACCGTAGCCGCGCTCGCGATGAACTGCGCAAACAAGTTGCTACTCTGGCTATTGCTGGTGCCGAGAAAATCTTGGAGCGCTCAATCGATAAAGATGCGCAACAAGATATTCTTGAAAACATTACTGCAAAACTTTAATACAAGGGGCGCTTATGTCGGATTTGGTAACAATCGCACGCCCCTATGCTAAAGCAGCATTCGATTTTGCGGTAGAAAAAGACACGTTAGACCAATGGGGTCAAATGTTGGCTTTTGCTGCCGAAGTAACGAAGCACAAAGAAATTTCTGATGTATTAGATGGCTCATTAACAGCCAACAAATTATCAGAACTGCTCATTGTGGTTTGTGGCGAACAACTTGATGAACATGGCCAAAACCTACTTAAGGTGATGGCAAGTAACGGTCGATTAAAGGCGTTACCTTCTGTTCTAGCTGAGTTTTTAGCTCTTAGACGAGAGCACGATAAGCTTATTGATGTGGATGTGATTTCTGCTTCTGAGCTGTCGAAACAACAGCAAGACAACATGATTAGCAAGTTAGAGCAACGCTTTGACCGCAAAGTGAAGCTGAATTGCAGTATAGATGAGACCCTACTTGGTGGGGTTATTATTCGAGCCGGAGACCTAGTCATTGATAACTCAGCGCGAGGTCGTTTGAACCGCCTGAGCGATGCATTGCAGTCTTAATGGGGATTGGAGCATGCAACTTAATTCCACGGAAATTAGCGATCTAATTAAACAACGTATTGAATCTTTCAACGTTGTAAATGAAGCTCGCAACGAAGGTACTATCGTTTCGGTAAGCGATGGCATCATTCGTATCCACGGCCTTGCAGACGTTATGCAAGGTGAAATGATTGAATTACCGGGTGGCAAATACGCACTCGCACTTAACCTTGAGCGTGACTCGGTTGGTGCAGTAGTAATGGGCCCATATGCTGACCTACAGGAAGGCATGAAAGTTACAGGTACTGGTCGTATCCTTGAGGTTCCAGTAGGCCCTGAATTACTAGGTCGTGTTGTAAACACACTTGGTGAGCCTATTGATGGTAAAGGACCGATCAACGCTGCACTAACTTCTCCTGTAGAAGTTATCGCACCTGGCGTTATCGACCGTAAGTCGGTAGACCAACCTGTACAAACTGGTTATAAGTCAGTTGATTCCATGATCCCTATCGGTCGTGGTCAGCGTGAACTTATCATCGGTGACCGTCAGACTGGTAAAACAGCGCTGGCAATTGATGCCATCATTAACCAGAAAGATTCTGGTATTTTCTCAATTTATGTAGCAATCGGCCAGAAAGCTTCAACCATCGCTAACGTGGTTCGTAAGCTTGAAGAGCACGGTGCACTAGCCAACACAGTAGTAGTTGTTGCTTCTGCATCTGAATCTGCTGCACTGCAATACCTAGCGCCTTATGCGGGTTGTGCAATGGGTGAATACTTCCGCGACCGTGGCGAAGACGCATTGATCATCTATGATGATCTGTCTAAGCAAGCGGTAGCGTACCGTCAAATCTCTCTACTACTGAAACGTCCACCGGGTCGTGAAGCATTCCCTGGTGACGTATTCTATCTTCACTCTCGTCTACTAGAGCGTGCTGCTCGTGTAAACGAAGAGTATGTAGAGCGTTTCACCAAGGGTGAAGTAAAAGGTAAGACAGGTTCTTTGACCGCTCTTCCTATTATCGAAACCCAAGCAGGTGACGTATCAGCATTCGTACCTACAAACGTAATCTCGATTACTGATGGCCAGATCTTCCTTCAAACTGAACTATTCAACGCCGGCGTACGTCCAGCGGTTGACCCAGGTATCTCGGTATCTCGTGTAGGTGGTTCAGCGCAGACTAAGATCATCAAGAAATTGTCTGGTGGTATTCGTACAGCACTAGCTCAATACCGTGAACTAGCAGCATTTGCTCAGTTCTCTTCAGACCTTGATGACACGACTAAGAAGCAACTTGATCATGGTGCTAAAGTGACAGAACTGATGAAACAGAAGCAATACGCTCCTATGTCAGTGTTCTCACAAGCCCTTGTTATCTTTGCTGCTGAGCGTGGTTTCCTAGAAGATATTGAACTTAATAAGATTCTAGATTTTGAAGCCGCTCTACTGTCGTATGCTCATGGTCAGTTCGCTGATCTAGCGGAAGAGATCAACCAAACGGGTGCTTACAACGACGAAATTGAAGCTCAGCTTCAAAAAATCGTCACTGATTTTAAAGCAACCCAAACCTGGTAATTGGTTGGTGACTTGAAAGAGTCACCTACTAACGGAGAGTAACGATGGCCGGCGCAAAAGAAATACGTAATAAAATCGGTAGTGTTAAAAGCACACAGAAGATTACGAAAGCAATGGAAATGGTAGCCGCTTCAAAAATGCGTCGCTCGCAAGATGCGATGGAAGCGTCCCGTCCATATGCAGAAACAATGCGTAAGGTGATCGGTCATTTGGCTAGCGGTAGCCTAGAGTACAAACATCCGTACCTAGAGGAACGCGAAGCCAAGCGTGTTGGTTACATCATAGTTTCTACTGACCGTGGTTTGTGTGGTGGCTTGAACATTAACTTGTTCAAAAAAGCCATTCTAGATATGCAAACTTGGCAGGAAAGTGGTGCTGAAATTGACTTAGCCGTTATCGGCTCAAAGGCAACAGCATTCTTTAACAACAGCGGCGCGAAAGTAGCAGCTCAAACTTCTGGTCTGGGTGATAACCCAAGTCTGGAAGATTTGATCGGTTCAGTACGCGTTATGTTGAAGAAATATGATGAAGGTGAGTTGGATCGCCTCTTCATAGTGTTCAATAAGTTTGTGAACACTATGGTTCAAGAACCAACGATCGATCAATTACTGCCTTTACCTAAATCAGACAGCGAAGAAATGCAGCGTGACCATCAGTGGGACTACATTTACGAGCCAGAGCCGAAACCTTTGCTAGATGCATTGTTGATTCGTTATATCGAATCTAGTGTGTATCAAGGCGTGGTTGAGAACCTAGCTTGTGAGCAGGCCGCTCGAATGGTGGCAATGAAAGCTGCAACGGATAACGCAAACAACCTGATCGAAGATTTACAGCTTGTGTATAACAAAGCTCGTCAGGCTGCGATTACCCAAGAGCTATCAGAAATTTGTTCTGGTGCAGCTGCGGTTTAGTTTTAGGACAACGAATTAGTTTAGAGGATTAACAATGGCTACAGGTAAGATCGTAGAGATCATCGGTGCGGTAGTCGACGTAGAGTTCCCACAAGGCGAAGTACCACGTGTATACGACGCACTTAACGTAGTTGACGCTCCAGAACGTTTAGTTCTTGAAGTTCAACAACAGTTAGGCGGTGGCGTAGTTCGTACTATCGTAATGGGTAGCTCAGACGGTTTACGTCGTGGACTAGATGTTATAAATACTGGTGCTCCAATTACAGTTCCAGTAGGTACTAAAACTCTTGGTCGTATCATGAACGTTCTTGGTGACGCGATTGATGAGTGTGGAGATATCGGTGCTGAAGAGCATTACGAAATTCACCGACCAGCGCCTAGTTATGAAGACCAGTCAAACGCGACTGAACTTCTAGAAACTGGTGTTAAAGTTATCGACTTGGTTTGCCCATTCGCTAAGGGTGGTAAAATCGGTCTATTTGGTGGTGCAGGTGTAGGTAAGACCGTTAACATGATGGAACTTATCAACAACATCGCACTACAGCACTCTGGCCTATCCGTATTTGCGGGTGTAGGTGAGCGTACTCGTGAAGGTAACGATTTCTACTTTGAAATGCAGGAAGCAGGTGTTGTAAACATCGAAAACCCTGAAGAATCTAAAGTAGCAATGGTTTACGGTCAGATGAACGAGCCACCGGGTAACCGTCTGCGCGTTGCACTGACAGGTCTTACTATGGCGGAACGTTTCCGTGATGAAGGCCGTGACGTACTGTTCTTCGTAGATAACATCTATCGTTATACCCTTGCGGGTACAGAGGTATCGGCACTTCTAGGTCGTATGCCATCTGCGGTAGGTTACCAGCCAACTCTTGCAGAAGAGATGGGTGTACTACAGGAGCGTATCACGTCTACGAAGACGGGTTCTATCACATCTGTACAGGCGGTATACGTACCTGCGGATGACTTGACGGATCCATCTCCAGCAACCACGTTTGCTCACTTGGATGCAACGGTTGTACTTAGCCGTAACATCGCTGCTATGGGTCTATACCCTGCGATTGACCCACTGGATTCTACATCTCGTATGCTTGATCCATTGGTTGTTGGTCAAGAGCACTACGATGTGGCTTCAGGCGTTCAAACTACGCTACAGCGCTATAAAGAGCTAAAAGATATCATCGCAATCCTAGGTATGGATGAGCTTTCTGAAGAAGATAAGCAAGTGGTATCTCGTGCGCGTAAGATTGAGAAGTTCCTTACTCAGCCTTACCACGTAGCGGAAGTATTTACAGGTGACCCAGGCGTTTACGTACCTCTTAAAGAGACTCTACGTGGATTTAAAGGCCTACTAGCTGGTGATTACGACGACATTCCAGAGCAAGCATTCATGTACTGCGGTAGCATTGATCAAGCTCTAGAGAACGCTAAGAAGCTATAAGTCTGATTAGGAGGCAATATGGCAGCAATAACCTTTCACCTTGACGTAGTTAGCGCAGAGAAAAAACTGTTTTCTGGGCGCGTAGAAACGTTCCAGGTGACCGGTAGCGAAGGTGAGCTTGGTATTTTCCACGGCCACACTCCGCTGTTGACCGCTATTACTCCTGGTATGGTTCGCATCGTGAAGCAGCACGGCCACGAAGAGTTCATTTATGTCTCTGGTGGTATTGTTGAAGTTCAGCCTGGTACAGCAACTGTACTGGCTGATACAGCAATTCGTGGTGAAGATATCGATGCTTCTAAAGCAGAAGAAGCCAAACGCAAAGCTGAAGAGAGCATTCTTAATCAGCACGGCGACATGGACTTTGCTCAGGCAGCCAGTGAATTGGCTAAAGCGATTGCTCAAGTTAGAGTTGCAGAACTTACTAGAAAGCGTCGCTAATTTATTAGCCATAGCGTATCGAAAAAAGGTGGCCCTAGGGTCACCTTTTTGTTTTGTGCCAAATCTAGGATGTTTAGGTTAATATATAGCTAAGTGGCTTATATCACTAAGTGACTTCAGGATGCGTGTCATCCTGAGGTCACTTAGTGATGTAAACATGTAATACCAATCGTACTAAATAACTGGTCATTCTAGCTTGTTAAAATACTCGATAACGGCGTTAGAATTTTTGATTGTAGAATAACTACTTATCAAAAAATCCTGCCTTGTTCTCGAGCATTTTTCCTGCGCTATTTCTGACTACTTACTTAGTGTGATTGGTATAACTCAACGTTTAAAACAATAATAATTCACGATCAGTTTCAAGGAATAATAGGTGATGAACAATTTTAGTGCTGTGATTCTGGCTGCGGGCAAAGGCACTCGCATGTACTCTAAAAAGCCAAAAGTACTGCATACATTGGCCGGTAAACCAATGGCAAAGCATGTTATTGACACGTGTGTTGGTCTAGAAGCTAACAACATCCATTTGGTGTTTGGTCACGGCAGTGAGCAGATGAAAGCAACGTTAGCACACGAGCCAGTGAACTGGGTTGAGCAACGCGAACAATTGGGTACTGGGCACGCTGTTGATCAAGCATCACCTCATTTTGCTGATGATGAAAAAGTATTGGTTCTTTACGGTGATGTTCCTCTTATCACCACAGAAACCGTATCGGCACTACTTGATGGCCAACCAGAAGGTGGCGTAGGGCTGCTAACGGTTGTTTTGGATAATCCTATGGGTTACGGCCGTATTGTGCGTGAGAACGGTTCTGTAGTGGCTATCGTGGAACAAAAAGATGCCACAGAAGAGCAAAAAACCATCTGTGAAATCAACACAGGTGTATTGGTTGCTGACGGTAAAGATTTAAAACGTTGGTTGTCTAACCTCAGCAATGATAATGCTCAAGGTGAATACTACTTAACGGATATTATTGCTGCTGCGCATAACGACGGCAAAAAAATTGAAGCGGTACATCCGGCTAGCGCTGTTGAAGTGGAAGGCGTAAATGATCGTCGTCAACTGGCTCGTCTAGAGCGTGCTTACCAGCAAATGCAGGCAGACAAACTGTTAGAGCAAGGCGTAATGCTTCGCGATCCTAGCCGTTTTGATCTACGCGGCTCTTTGCAATGCGGTATGGATGTTGAAATCGATGCTAACGTCATCATTGAAGGTAGCGTGACTATCGGTGATAACGTGGTTATCGGTGCAGGCTGTGTACTTAAAGATTGTGAGATTGATGACAATACTATCATCCGTCCATATTCAGTGATTGAAGATGCGACCGTTGGTGAAGAGTGTACTGTAGGGCCATTTACTCGTCTGCGCCCAGGCGCTGAACTGTGTAATGATGCGCACGTAGGTAACTTTGTGGAAGTGAAAAACGCCCGCATTGGTCAAGGCTCTAAAGCTAATCACTTAACTTACTTAGGTGATGCTGAAATTGGTGAGCGCACTAACATTGGCGCAGGTACTATTACTTGTAACTACGATGGTGCGAACAAATTCAAAACCAACATAGGTAATGATGTATTCGTGGGCTCTGACAGCCAGCTTATTGCTCCAGTGACTATTGCCGATGGCGCCACCATAGGTGCAGGTTCTACTGTGACTAAAAATGTCGGCGAAAATGAGCTGATCATTTCTCGCGCTAAAGAGCGTCGCATTGCTAACTGGCAACGTCCGGTAAAGAAGAAAAAATAGACTGAGCGTCATCGAAATATGGACTCAAAAATAACCCCGCTTTTAGCGGGGTTATTTTTTAATGGTTTGGTATTGCGTAGCGTCTTTCAAGCCAACGTACGCCTTGTGAGACCGCAAGTATCAACACTAAATACTCTAAAACTAGAAAGGTATAAATTTCTAGAGGTAAGTACTCATTAACCACCAGCTCATTGGCACGTCTAGTCAGGTCGCTTAAACCGATAACACTGACCAAAGATGACATCTTCAATATGTAGACAAATTGATTACCTAAAGGTGGCAGTATTTGGCGTAGAGCTTGCGGGAATATCACCAAGCGCATGGTCTTCCAGTTGCTCAATCCTAATGAGTGCGCCGCTTCATGTTGCCCGCGATGAATCGCCTGAATCCCCCCTCTAAATACCTCTGCCATAAAGGCACTTTCAGCAATAGATAACGCAATCACTCCCGCCCAATAATGATCGAGAGAAATGTCCATTAACGTGGGGAGACCATAGTAGACCCAAAGCAATAGCACCAGTACGGGAATAGAGCGTATGGATTCGACGTAGACTCTGTTAACGCCGCGTATATAAGGGTTTTCTGACAGTGCCGGAAGGGCAATAAAAAAGCCAATTAACATGGCAAAACACATACTAAGCAGCGAAACGCTAATGGTGGCACTAAAACCATCAATCAGAAATTTTACATTGGTTAGGCCTTGCTCCGTGGACGGATCAAGCACATACCATCCCCACTCATAGTCAGAACAACCAGTGAGAAAAACACAACAAAGTAACACAGTGAGAAGATTAAATTTCAAAATATGCCCATCCTTAAGCATACTGTTGACTAGAAACTGGTATGGTATCAGTACCACAAAGTAAACGTTACTGATTTTTAAAAGGATTTATGATGAAAAAGTTACTTTTAGCATTGGGGCTATCTCTTGTAACACTCTCTTCTGCCGTGGCAGAAACCAGTCGACTGCAAGAGATTTTAAGCAGTGGAGTATTAAGGGTCGGTACGACTGGTGACTGGAACCCTATGACCATGAAAAACCCGGCTGACAACAGCTATCGAGGTTTTGATATTGATGTAACCACCGAGCTTGCCAAAGATCTTGGGGTGAAAGTGGAATATGTGGCGACGGATTGGAAAACACTGGTCAACGGCATTACCGCCAACAAATACGACATCACAGGAAGTGCATCTCTGAATATGTCTCGCGCGAAAGTCGCCGGTTATAGCCAACCTTATTTTTACTTAGCCTTTGTGCCAGTAGTGCCGAAGAAAGATCTCGATAAATACTCCGATTGGGCTGACTTTAATCAGCCGGATATTAAAGTGGCCGCCACTCTTGGCACAGTGCAGGAGAAAATGGTGAAAGACTTTTTCCCACAAGCACAACACATAGTGATTGAAGCGCCGGCAAGAGATTTCCAAGAGTTATTGGCGCGCAGAGCGAATGTATCGGTAACCTCAAACGTAGAAGCGGCAACGCTGGTGGAGAAGTTTAAACAACTCGCGATAGTGCCCGTTAAAGAGCCGAAAAACCCAACGCCAATCTCTATGTTGTTGCCGCAAAAAGACCAAGTATGGATCAACTATGTGAATCACTGGGTTGAGCTAAAAACCACTCAAGGCTTCTTTGATAAAACAGCTAAGAAGTGGGGCTTAACGAGCTTATAGAGCTTTTTACTTACTATGATCTAAAAGGTAAAGCCTTACTTTAGGGCAGGAAGATCTTAAGCAAAAGGGAGCGAATATCGCTCCCTTTTCATTTTTAATGTGACCAATTAGTACGACTAAGCCGTCGCTTCAATCTCTTTTGCCGTATCAATCTCTTTTTCCCTATCAACCCCAGCGCCTTTATTTCTAGCTAGCCATAAGCCACCAGCAAGACCAAGTAAGCAAATTAGCATAGTCCAACCTGTCGCAATCAGTGCTTGTTGAGCAAACAGTGCCACCAGCATACTGGCAATACTGCTGATACAAATTTGAATGCTGTTTTGCAGCCCGGCAGCAGTTGCTGGGCTATGTTGAGCACTAGATAAAGCTCGATTCACGACGATTGGATAAAGTGCGCCGTTGGCGATAGCGACAAAACAAAACGGCACTAGAACTGGCCATATTGAAGTTAAAGTGCTTTGACTGGCAATAAATACCGTGACTACTGCAAAGGTAAATAACGTCAAAATAATGGAGAGCACTTTCCCATCACCATAACGTTCCACACTCTTTTTACCCACGTATCCACCCACCATAAAAGCAATAGTTTGTGGGATAAAACTCATGCCAATATCTTTTGCCGAATACCCCAGTTGCGCCATGATTTCTGGCATACCGGTTAAATAGGCGAAAAACACCGCTGATGTGACAGAGAAGATCAGCACATTGCCGATAAAAATACGGTTTTTTACTAAACTGCCGAGATCGGTGCGCAAAGAAACGGTTTTGCTTGGCTTTGCTTCTGCAGGTTGCTTTACGGTGACAAAAAATAACATCGTACCAATAATGGCGAGCGTAGCAAAAATACTTTCCCAGCCTAAAGTGGTGTTGAGCAGCACACCTAGTTGCGGTGCTAGCGCAGGGGATAAGGCAACTAAGGGCATGATAGAGGCAAAGATGCGCTGGCGTTGCTCTGCGTGGTAGCGCTGAATCACTATGGCTTGCCAGATTACGGTTGGGGCACAGACACCGATGGCTTGGATAAATCGAAATGCCAGTAATTGCGATATGTTACTGCTCAAGGCAATCCCGACAGAGGCGAGGGTAAAAATAGCCAAGCCCAATGCCAGTGAGCGTTTAAGACCAAATCGGTCTGATAGTATTCCCCATGCCAATTGACCCATAGCAAGGCCGACCAAAAAGATACTTAATGACAGCGCGATAGGTTCAGGGCCAGTCGCAAAATCGGCTTGCAAGGTTTGAAATGCCGGCAGGTACATATCGGTTGCGATAAAGCCAAGCATTGAGAGTAGGGCGAGATACCCTAACTGTAATTTACTGATAGACATGAAAAGTTGCTTCAAAAATATGGATTGCGGGTATTCTAAATTGGCTTAACCAACAAATTAAACGCTAATATATGTAGTTATCTATCAAAAAATTTGAAAGCTAGAGTTTTACGTTATGTTATCTCAGAAAAATTTTGAACTGTTGGATGTAGTGGCGAGATTAGGCAGCTTTTCCGCCGCCGCCGAACACTTACACAAAGTGCCGTCAGCAATTAGTTATTCAGTACGTCAGATAGAGCAAGAGTTAGATGTGATCCTATTTAGGCGCTTACCTAGAAGAGTTGAGCTTACTCCAGCAGGAGATATCTTTATTGAGCAGGTGCGATCTATGCTTCGTCAGATTGAAGAAGCGAAAGCACAAGCAAAACGTACTGCGCAAGGGTGGCAACAGACCTTACGGATCACTTTAGATAACATCGTAAGGCTAGATAATTTACAGCACCTAATTGATGACTTTTACCGTCAGTTCGATTTTGCGGAGCTGCAAATCAATATGGAGGTTTTTAACGGTGCTTGGGAAGCCATAGCTCAAGAGCGTGCCGATATCGTATTGGGAGCGACCTCTGCCATCCCTGTTAGCGGTGATTTTGGTATTAAAGACATGGGCAAGATGGAGTGGGTGTTTGTGTGCGCTTCCGATCACCCATTAGCAAGCAAAAGCCAATTACAGGTAGAAGATATCGCTTTGTACCCAAGTGTCAGTCTTGATGATACGTCTAGGGTGCTTCCTAAGCGTCACCAGACGTTATTCACCAATCAAAGGCGTCTTCTTACTCCGAATTGGCATACGGCGATACGTTGCATTAAGGGTGGTGTAGGCGTGGGGTTTGTTCCTGAGCATATTGCACACTCTTTGGTGAACGAAAAAACATTGGTGACTAGAGACATTGAGTTTCAGGCTCCGCCGAGTGAGTGTTGTATGGTATGGCGCAAAGACAGCAGCAATAAGCTCATTGAATGGATGCTGAATTATCTTGGTGACGAAGATAAGCTGCATAGAGACTGGGTGAGCAGCGAATAAAAAGGCAGCCATGAGGCTGCCTTAGTGTTTACTTTACGCTGTTAGCTAAGAAAGAAACGATAAGATGGGTTTTCAGACTCATCTTTATAGCCATAACCTAGCTCGTCTAAGTGACGAGAAAAACGTTCAATATCACCTTCAGTTAATTCAAATCCACACAACACACGGCCGTAATCTGCGCCATGGTTACGGTAGTTGAATAGGCTGATATTCCAATGCGTACCTAAAGTGCTGAGGAAGTTAACCAAGGCACCAGGATATTCTGGGAACTCAAAGCTGTACAATCGCTCTTTGATTGGATTTTTTGGTTTGCCACCAATCATATAGCGGATATGCAGCTTGGCCATTTCATCATCAGAAAGATCAACCACAGGGTAGCCACCTTGTTGTAGATCGTTAATGATGCTATCCAGTTCCGCTTGCCCTTCGTGCAAACGTACCCCGACAAAGATATTGGCTTGCTCATCATCGTTGTAGCGATAGTTAAACTCAGTCACCGCTCGACCGCCGATGATATTGCAAAATTCAAAGAAAGCGCCCGGACGTTCAGGGATAGTAACCGCCAGTAAACCTTCACGTTTTTCACCCAGCTCGCATCGTTCAGAGACGTAGCGTAGGCCGTGGAAGTTAGTATTGGCTCCTGACAATATGGTGGATAGCTTCTTATCTTTTAGCTCATTTTGCTCAGCAAATTTTTTCAAACCCGCTAGCGCAAGTGCCCCCGATGGTTCAGCGATAGCGCGAGTATCTTCAAAGATATCTTTAACCGCTGCGCAGATTTCATCGCTAGACACTGTGATGTGTCCATCAATGTTCTCATTACATAGACGGAAAGTTTCACTGCCAATTTGCTTCACCGCAACGCCATCAGCAAACATGCTCACTTGGTCAAGGGTGACCGGATGGCCCGCATCTAATGCCGCTTTCAAACAGGCTGAATCTTCAGGTTCAACCGCAATCACTTTAATGTTTGGCATCAGTTGTTTGACTAACACCGAAACACCCGCAGCTAAACCGCCGCCGCCCACAGGGACGAAAATATAGTCTAGATTGCCGTTTTGCTGAATCATCTCCATACCGATTGTGCCTTGTCCTGCGATCACTAACGGGTGATCGAAAGGGGGGACAAAGGTATAGCCATGCAGTTCAGAAAGTCGCTCTGCTTCTGCTTTTGCTTCGTCAAAGTTGTTGCCGTGCAACACGACATTACCGCCAAAGGCTCGCACAGCATCAACTTTGATGTCTGGAGTTGTCTTTGGCATCACTATGGTGGTGCTAATGTCTAACTTTGTGCCAGAGAATGCCATGCCTTGGGCATGGTTTCCTGCGGAGGCAGCAATCACGCCCGCTTGTTTTTGCTCTTCGGTTAGGTTGGCAACCATGTTGTAAGCGCCGCGCAATTTAAAAGAGTGTACAGGCTGACGATCTTCACGCTTAATTTGCACCTGATTGTTCAAACGTTCAGATAAACGAGGCATAGTTTGCAACGGCGTTAGGGTGGCAACTTCGTATATCGGTGCGCGCAATATTTGGCGCAGATACTCTGCGCCAGATTTGAGATTAGTAAGACTCATAGCCTCACTCCTCAAACTTAGATTTGTCTCTTACCGCTCCTTTGTCTGCACTGGTTGCCATACTTGCGTAGGCTTTTAGAGCAAACGAAACAGCACGCTCACGAGAAACAGGTTTCCAACCTAGTTGGTCTTGTTTAGCGCGACGCTCAGCAAGTTCAGCTTCAGATACCTGTAGTTCAATCGTACGGTTTGGAATGTCGATAGCAATTTGATCGCCAGAGTTTACCAAACCAATGATGCCGCCCGCTGCCGCTTCAGGAGAAGCGTGGCCGATAGACAAACCGGCTGTACCGCCAGAGAAGCGACCATCAGTCAGTAGCGCACACTCTTTGCCTAGCCCCATCGATTTTAGGTAAGTGGTTGGGTAAAGCATCTCTTGCATACCTGGGCCACCTTTAGGGCCTTCGTAGCGGATGATAACCACATCGCCCGATTTCACTTTGCCACCTAAGATGCCATCTACAGCGTCTTCTTGGCTTTCAAATACCACCGCAGGGCCAGTAAATTTAAGGATACTTTCGTCTACGCCTGCCGTTTTAACGATACAGCCATCGAGTGCAATATTGCCTTTCAGAACCGCTAGACCGCCATCTTGGCTATAGGCATTTTCTTTACTGCGAATACAGCCTTCTTTACGATCGTCATCCAGAGTTTCCCAGCGGCAATCTTGTGAGAATGCTTTGGTAGTACGGATGCCAGCAGGGCCTGCGCGGAAGAAGTCTTTTACTTCTTGTGATTCAGTTTGCATCACATCGTAATGCGCCAGTTGCTCTTCCATAGAAAGACCTAGCACAGTGCGAGATTGATTGTTGAGTAAACCAGCGCGGTTAAGCTCACCTAAGATAGCCATTACACCACCAGCGCGGTGAACGTCTTCCATATGATATTTCGGTGTAGAAGGCGCTACTTTACATAGGTTAGGAACACGACGAGACATTTCGTCGATATCTTGCATCGTAAAGTCGACATCACCTTCTTGAGCCGCTGCAATAAGGTGAAGAACAGTGTTGGTTGAACCGCCCATCGCAATATCAAGTGCAATCGCATTCTCAAAGGCTTTTTTGGTGGCGATGTTACGTGGCAGAGCCGATTCGTCATCTTGCTCGTAGTAACGTTTAGTCAGTTCAACAATGCGTTTACCGGCATTGATAAACAGCGCTTCACGGTCTGCGTGAGTGGCAAGCATTGAACCATTACCTGGCTGAGAAAGACCTAGAGCTTCGGTTAGACAGTTCATTGAGTTTGCGGTGAACATACCAGAACATGAACCACATGTTGGACATGCGCTACGTTCTACTTGTTCGCTTTGCTCATCAGATACTGTTGGATCGGCACTTTGCATCATGGCATCAACAAGATCGAGTTTGATCAGCTGATCAGAAAGCTTAGTTTTACCCGCTTCCATTGGGCCACCAGAAACAAAGATCACAGGGATATTTAGGCGCATAGAGGCCATTAGCATTCCCGGAGTGATTTTGTCACAGTTTGAGATACAAACCATGGCATCGGCACAGTGAGCATTCACCATGTATTCTACAGAATCTGCGATAAGCTCACGCGATGGTAGAGAGTACAGCATGCCTCCGTGACCCATAGCAATACCATCATCAACTGCGATGGTGTTGAATTCTTTGGCGATGCCGCCTGCTTTTTCGATTTCGCCAGCAACAAGTTGACCCATATCTTTCAGGTGAACGTGTCCTGGTACAAATTGAGTAAATGAGTTTACTACAGCGATAATAGGCTTACCGAAATCTTCGTCTTTTACTCCGGTTGCGCGCCATAGTGCGCGTGCGCCAGCCATGTTGCGGCCGTGAGTTGTGGTTGCACTGCGATAGATTGGCATAATGATTCCTTATTTCTCTGCGTCAGCTGGGTAAACGTAGTCTAACCAACCCCATTTATCTTCTGTTGTACCGTTGAATAGACCAAAATAGGTCTCTTGTAAGTCTTTAGTCACAGGACCGCGCTTACCTTCACCTACTTGAATCTGATCAACAGAGCGTACTGGAACGATTTCTGCTGCAGTACCTGTCATGAATACTTCGTCAGCAAGGTATAGCGCTTCACGCGCAATGTTTGCTTCAACAATTTCGTAGCCTTTTTCGCGAGCCAATACCATGATTGAATCACGAGTGATGCCAGGCAAAATAGCAGCGGTTGCTGGTGGTGTAATGATTACGCCGTCTTTTACGACAAAAATGTTTTCACCCGCACCTTCAGATAGATAACCATCAACACTTAGCGCAATCCCTTCATCATAACCGTGACGACGTGCTTCACCGCCAACTAGCAATGAAGATAAGTAGTTACCCCCCGCTTTAGCTGCGGTAGGGATGGTGTTTGGTGCTGCGCGGTTCCAGCTAGAGATCATCGCATCAACGCCATTTTCTAGCGCTTCTTCGCCTAAGTAAGAGCCCCAAGGGAAAGCGGCAATGATAAGTTCCATTTCACTGTCAACTGGAGGGCAAACACCTAGACCTACGTTACCCACAAAACCCAGTGGACGAATGTAAGCGCTGTCCAGTTTGTTTACACGGATAGTTTCACGGGTTGCTTCCATAATTTCTTCTACAGAGTACGGAATTGGGAAACGGTAGATTTTTGCTGAATTTTTTAGACGTTTTGCATGCTCTGGATGGCGGAAAACAACAGGCCCTTTAGGGGTGTTATAACAACGCACACCTTCGAATACTGATGTGCCATAGTGCATTGCATGAGTGAGCACGTGTACGTTGGCATCTGCCCACGGAACCATTTCACCGTTAAACCAAATATAATCTGCTGTTTTTGTAGCCATTGCTGCTTTCCTTATGCGCTCACTTTGTGCTGTAAATTGTTGTTAGGAAGTTCGTTGTTATCAATTTTGATGACGTCTACGCTAATTACATCCCACAATTTTTCAATTTGATTTGTTAAAAATGTGATAGGGCGTTCACTGTCAACGATGATTTCGACACTGGCGATTTTGCTTTGATGGTTTTGTGTGCCAGCCACTTGGCGAACGATAAATCCACGGTGACGGACCACGCGTAACACGCGCTCCATAAGCACAGGTTTATCATCGGCTTTAATATCTAATAAGTATCTCTGCATGGGTGCCTCTATTAGGTGTTCTCTAACATTTCTTCATTTGAGGCACCTGGTGGTACCAATGGCCATACGTTCTCTTCTTCATCGATGACAACGTGTAATAGATAAGCGGTTTTGCTTTCTAGCATCTCTTTTAATGCTGGCTCAACTTCTTCTTTCTTGGTGATGGTTTTACCCGGAATATCAAATGCCTTCGCTAGCATGATGAAGTCAGGGTTATCATCGAGAATAGTTTCACTGTGGCGGCCATCGAAAAAGAGCGATTGCCATTGGCGCACCATACCCAAACGTTGGTTATTGATAAGCACCATTTTCACTGGGATTTGACGACGTTTAAGCGTTCCTAGCTCTTGTACGTTCATCATAAATGAGCCGTCACCCGAGATTAAGATAGATTGGTCGTCGGGTCTTGCGACTGCCGCACCCATGGCCGCAGGTAAACCAAAGCCCATAGTGCCAAGACCTGCAGAAGAGATGAAGTTTTGAGGGTTGCGAGGTTGTATGTGCTGCGCCGCCCACATTTGGTGCTGACCTACATCAGTAGAAACAATAGAGCTGTCTGGCATCATATCGGACAGTTGTTTCAATAGTAATGGTGCGTAGATTAATTCACCAGGGTGGTTGTACTGCCATTTGAAGCTACTACGTAGGCTCTCACAGTGGTGAACCCAAGGTGTAATGTCATTTTCAATGTGCAGCTGTGGCAAAATCTCGTTGATGTCGCCACGTAGCGCTGAGTGCGCATGACGTAATTTATTAAATTCAGCTTTATCGATATCGATATGGATAATTTTGGCGTTTGGAGCAAAGGTATCTAGCTTGCCTGTTACTCGGTCATCAAAGCGAGCACCCACTACGATAAGTAGGTCAGACTCTTGCACAATCAGGTTGGCAGCTTTAGTGCCGTGCATACCTAGCATACCCAAGTAATGCGGATTATGGCGCTCAATAGTGCCGAGACCCTTTAAGGTACTGACTGATGGCATTGGATTTTTCGCTAGAAACTCTCGCGTAGTTGCCGTGGCTTTAGCAAGCTGAACACCACCGCCAACATACAATACAGGTCGACGACTTTCACGTAACAGTGCTTGTGCTAATCGGTAATCTTCTGGTTGAGGTACCGGCATCATTGGTTGCTGAAACACAGGAATATCTAATTCTGGAGCATCAGCAAGTTGAACATCTTTAGCAATATCAACGAGTACAGGGCCGGGGCGACCCGCTTTTGCCACTTCAAAAGCTTCTGCTAGAGTTGGCGCGAGATCTTCGATATCGGTCACTAGGTAGCTGTGCTTGGTACAAGACAAAGACATGCCAATAACATCCATTTCTTGGAATGCGTCAGTACCGATGTGAGAGCTTGCTACCTGTCCTGTAATTGCCACAATAGGTACAGAATCTAAGAACGCGTCAGCAAGACCTGTCACTAGGTTTGTAGCGCCGGGGCCTGAGGTTGCCATGCATACCGCAACATCTTGAGTTGAACGAGACATGCCAATAGCAGCCATTGCCGCCCCTTGCTCATGTCGGCAAAGAATATGTTCAACGCCACCATCATATAATGCGTCATAGATAGGCATTATTGCGCCACCAGGGTAGCCAAATATGGTCTTAATTCCTTGTTGGCGAAGTGCTTCTACCACTAATTGTGCGCCCGTCATTGGTTATCTCCCTTTGATGAGGCAAGCTGCTGCTTGGTTGTGTTCTTAGTCTTACTGCACATCTTGTGCTCCATGTCCTGATTAGGATCTCTATGAGACCTATAAAACTAAAAAGCCCCCGAACTTTTCAGTGCGAGGGCTTGTGAATCTTGCTGTACTAGTTTGCGCCTACTCGCCCTCGCGCGGTGTGAATAATCACCACGATAATCAGGCTGACCAGAGTTAGTAGTCGAATAGTAGTTTGCATAATTCTCAAATAAAGTTGCACAGTCTTAATACTATTAGTGGTATCACAATTTCTTGCGATCTGACAAGGAAAAACTCATTCTTTTTTCACTTTCCTTCTTTTAGTCGCTTGCCTAAACCCTATATAGGGTTGCGTAACTGGATGAAATATGGGGTTAGCGATAGTACATAGTCGGGCAAGTTTAGGGGTGTTAGCACCGCAAGTGACGGTTGAAGTTCACATTGGCCCTGGTATGCCGGGTTTTCATTTAGTGGGATTAGCCGAAACCAGTGTTAAAGAATCCAAAGACCGAGTAAGAAGTGCGATTATGAACTCTCGCTTTTCTTTTCCGAGACACAAGATCACTGTTAACTTAGCTCCCGCGGATCTCCCCAAAGACGGTGGGCGTTTTGATTTACCGATTGCTATAGGCATTTTGGTAGCCAGTGAACAGATCCCAGTAGATAAAATTAATGATGTTGAGCTAGTGGGTGAGTTGGCACTCTCGGGTGAATTACGCCCAGTCAGAGGTGTTATCTCTGCTGCCATTGCCAGTAAAAGTAAAAACCGCACCTTGATTAGTCCTGCGCAAAACGCCAGTCAGGTACGTTTGGTTGATGAGCATAGTAATTTGTCGGCTAGCAGTTTATTGCAGGTGAGTGGATTTTTAGCCTCGCAACTGGAATTGGATTTAGAGCTTGCCACTGCTATGGATGGTCCGCCGACAACAACCAAAAATATGCAAGATGTCATAGGCCAACAACAAGGAAAAAGAGCGTTAGAAATTGCGGCCGCCGGACAACACAATTTGCTTTTTGTCGGTCCTCCGGGAACAGGGAAAACTATGTTGGCGGCTCGCTTGCCGGATTTAATTCCACCAATGAGTAAACAAGAAGCTTTAGAAGTTGCGGCAGTATCTTCGCTAGTGGATCAGGATTTAGATGAAAGCTCATGGCGCAAGCGCCCCTTTCGCGCACCTCATCATTCTAGCTCTATGGCGGCCTTGGTTGGTGGTGGTTCATCGCCAAAGCCGGGCGAGATTTCATTGGCCCATAATGGTGTGCTCTTTTTAGATGAATTACCTGAGTTTGAACGGCGAGTATTAGATGCACTGCGCGAACCTTTAGAGGCAGGTGAGATCGCCATTTCTCGAGCCTCGGGAAAAACGTGTTTTCCGGCTCGTTTTCAGTTGATTGCCGCTTTAAATCCAAGCCCGTCTGGGCAGTATAAAGAAGGCCAGTTAGGGGCATCACCGCAGGTAATATTGAAATACCTAAGTCGAATCTCAGGCCCGTTTCTTGATCGCTTTGATATGTCGGTGGAAATTCCCTTGTTACCCTTAGGGACTTTAAGTGAAGGGGGTGATAGAGGTGACAGCACTGAGGTGTGCCTTGCAAGAGTCGCCCAAGCCAGAGAGATCATGCTGGCGAGAGCGGGTAAGCCCAACGCGCGATTATCGAATCGAGAAATGGATCAACACTGTGTTTTACTAAAGGAAGACGCTGAGTTTTTAGAGTTTGCGATTACTCGCTTAGGGTTGTCGATACGTGCTTATCATCGAATTATCAGAGTGGCGCGTACCATTGCCGATTTAGCCTTGTGCGAAACAATAACCAGAGAGCATTTAAGCGAAGCGTTGGGGTATAGATCGATGGATCGTCTGTTGTTGTCGATTCATCGACAAGTGGCAGGGTAAACCAGAAATAAGAAGGGGAGCTTTAAGCTCCCCTCTAATATTATTTAAGAGTTAATTATTTGAGAGTTAATAGATAATTAACTAGGTCAGACAGATCTTTAGCTGATTTTACTGAACCCATTTCAACAAGGTATTTGTTGTTTATTACAATAGATGGCACACCTTTTAGGTTACTATCTTTAAATTTCTTATCAAAACGACGCGCCATTGAATCCACAGCGAATCCTTTAAATGCTGCATCAAATTTCTTCGCATCTACACCTTCATCTAGGAAGATTTGACGCAGTTCTGCTTCATCACGAGGCGCTGCATTTAGCTTGTGGATGCGGTTAAACATCACCGGAATCATCTTGTCTTCAACTTCTAGCACTACCATAGTGGCGTAAGCTTTGCTCATTGATAGACCCATGCTACCTCCCATGAAAGAAACATGAGATTTTTGGAATTTAGCATTGGCAGGTAGAGATGATTTTAGGTTTTTAATGATCGGCTCAAACTGGTAGCAGTGTGGGCAGTAGAAAGAGAAAAACTCATTAACTGTCGGAGAAGATGACGCTGGCAGATCAAGCACGGTATAGTTTTGACCTTCGGTGAACTGAGCTGCGTGAACAGACAATGTTAAAAACATGGTTGCCACTAAGGCAATCAACTTTTTCATTTGTAACTCCTTCAAAAATATTCTTCTGGATACTACCAGTTAGGTGTTAGAGACAATGCTGGCTCTTGTAGCGCAGACAGTTGCTCTTTTATTGCTAATACTTGACCTTCCCAGTATTTTGCATCATTAAACCATGGAAATGCTACAGGGAAAGCGGGATCTTGCCATCTTTTTGCAAGCCAAGACATATAGTGTATTAAACGTAGACCGCGCAAAGGCTCGATCAGTTTCAATTGATTGCTATCAAAATCGCAAAATTCTTGATATCCCTCTAAAACAATATCAAGTTGCAGCAGTTTCTCCTGACGATCGCCACTGAGTAGCATCCATAGATCTTGCACGGCAGGGCCATTTCTTGCGTCATCTAAATCCACAAACATAGGGCCATCGCGCCATAAGATATTGCCCGGATGACAATCGCCGTGCAATCGGATAGGTGTGTAGTCTACTTGCCATTGCTGTTCAATAGCAGTAATTAGCGCCTGCATATCGTGGAAAAAAGCCTTTTCAATATGCGCAGGAATAAACTCACTGTTTTGTAATAGATCCCTAGATTGATAGAGGTACTCATCGAGCCCCATAGTTGGCCTGTGCTGAAAAGCGGGTTGCCCTTGACTGACTTTATGAATACGTCCAAGGAATCGGCCTACCATTTCCAGTTGATTATAGTTATCGACTTCAAACTGTCGACCACCGACACTTTCAAATAAGGTGAATAGATAACCTTTGTGCTGATGTAAGGTTTTGCCATTGATAACGACCGGAGGCGCAATAGGGATTTCATGGTCGAGTAAAGAGAGCGTGAAATCATGCTCTTCTTGGATTTGTAATTCGTTCCAACGTTGTGGTCGATAAAACTTCACCACGTAGCGTTTCTTTTCTTCGTCGACGAATTGATAAACTCGGTTTTCATAGCTATTTAATGCTAAAAAACCAGATTCGGCACGTATTCCAATACTCTCTAATGCATACCACATAAGGTCGGGCGTTAGAGAATCAAAGTTGAATAAAGAGTTCATTGTTAAATTGCCAGTGACGAAAAAAGAGGGTTATCACGCAGTATAACCCTCTGATTGCATTAATTCTTGCTAAAGCTGTTTGATAAAGCGACTTTCCACATCGATAGCGAAACCCCCTTCGGCTTCTAGCGTAAATTCAATCTTAGTCACTGGCGAGCTTAATTGTTGAGGATCCATCCCCAAACTCATTGGTAAATTGAACACTTCTCCTGGGGAGACGTTGATTGTTTGTCTGCCATACCATTTAGCATCAGTTAACCCTGAAACCGTTAAGCGATAAGTTTGTGGTTGTTGGGTTTTATTGATGATTTTCAGGGTATAGGTATTCTCTATCAAGCCATTGCTATTGGTTCTATAGAGTTGAGCGCGGTCTCGGATAATGGTGAGACCGGCGGGATCAACCGTCGATACTTGTTGTGAGAAGAAGCCCAGCATCAAAATCATCACTAAGCCATAACCGATAAGTTTCGGTCTCATGATCTTAGTGTGAGTACCTTCCAGTTTGTGCTCTGTGGTGTAACTGATCAGCCCTTTGTCATAATTCATGCGCGCCATTGTGTTGTCGCAAGCATCAATACAAGCGCCACAGTTGATGCATTCATATTGCAGACCGTCACGAATATCAATGCCTGTCGGGCACACTTGCACGCATAAATTACAGTCTATGCAGTCACCTAAACCTAATTCGCTAGGGTTTGCTTTACGTGCTCTAGGGCCTCGGCTTTCACCTCGTTTTTTATCATAGCCGACGATAAAGGTATCTTTATCAAACATAGCGGATTGGAAGCGAGCATAAGGACACATGTGAATGCAGACAATAGAGCGCATCCATCCTGCATTGGCATACGTGCAGACCGCAAAGAAAAGTACCCAGAAATAAGTCCAAGACGAAGCGTTTAAAGTAAAGAAGTCATACCAAAGTGCATGTACTGGAACAAAGTAGGCAACAAAAGTCATGCCTGTTAATAGCGCGATACTCCACCAAGCCATGTGTTTAGCGGTTTTGCGCATCATTAGCGAGCGGGTAAGCGGCTGAGAATCCTGTTTTTTACGTTTGTTAGCAGCGCCTTCTAGCTTCTCTTCAAACCAGATATACATGAAGGTCCACACGGTTTGTGGGCATAAATAGCCACACCAAACTCGACCTAAAAAGGTGGTAATAAAAAACAGCCCAAACGCTGCAATCATAAAGAGTAAAGCTAAAAGCGTGAGATCTTGCGGGTAAAGGGTAGTACCAAAAAAGTTGAATTGTTGCTGTCCTATATCCAATAGGATGGCTTGACGTTCGCCATAGGGAATCCAAGGGATAACGGCAAACAGTAACAACAATACCCAAGCACCATAGCGACGTAGTTTTTGAAATACGCCCGAGCTTGCTCTTACATAGATGCGATTGCTTGGGTTAAACCTATCTCCTTGGCTCTTGTGCGCTTTTGGGTTGAACTCTTTGGGGGTAACGTCTTTGACGTTGATGCGATCCTTACTCATTTCATATTCTCAACCAAAATCCTAGGCTCAGTATATCGGATAATATGAAAATGATTTGTTATATGAGTTGCAGAAATAAGCAGGGCGTTAAGTTTAGCGGTAAAAATTTAGGGGGGGAGAGGGAGTGAAACTAAGGGCCAGCAATATACAGCTACCCCTTAACTATTATGATTGGTCTATAGCTAGTCAATAATGCCACGAGCACGTAGAAGAGCTGTTTTAAAATCGTCTTCTTTGTCTTTAGCTAAACCAGGGATTTCTTCTTGTTGTTCGCTATTACGCATCTTTAGATGGTAAATAAGAACATCATCACTTAGATCTTCCAGTTTGCCTTTGTAACCTGCTTCTTCTGCAAGCTTAAGTAGAAACTCGACCAAATTCAGGTTTGGATCTTTTTTCCACTCAGGGTGTAGTAGTTCAATTACTTCATTAACGCGATGGCATTTCATGGTCTTCTCCATAGAACTTGAGATGTGCGCTTAACTTAACAAAAAGAGTATCAAAAAGATAAGAAAAAAGCGTATTTGAATAGTTCAAATACGCTTTTAATATAGAGAATAAGATTGCAAAAAGTCAGTTTCATCAAAAACGAATGGAACTTAACTCTTTTTACTTTCTTCAGCTCTTTGTTTGTTTGATGGTACTGGCGCAAAATAATTTCTGCGATGTACCGCTCGACTGCTAGGTCGAGAAAACCTGACGGCTGTTGGAAACATACTTCACCAATGAGTCAGGCATATCCTTTGCCGTTAAACAGATACTCAACGAGTATCATGTATATATCGTACCAGATAACTTTAGATATAGAATGGGAAAACATCTAATTTTCAATGCATAAAAGAGCCAGCAATGTTTTATAAAGCTCAAATTTTTAAGAAATGCCTTTGGTTAATCGACGCTTTTTGAGCCAGTATAAGTAAAGTGATTTCATATGAGGGATCAAAGCATGTCTTTTTTTAAGAAAACATTGGCCAGTTTAGGGATTGGCTCAGCAAAAGTTGATGCCGTTCTGCAACAAGAAACAATTGTTCCCGGAGATACAGTCAGTGTTGTGATTCATGTTTATGGAGGAGCAACAGAGCAGCATATTGATCATATCGATATCAAACTGTGCTGTAGCTATATCTCTGAACAAGAACAGCGTCAGCCTCACACCGAAGGGCCCATTAAGCGTAAAGTGTCGCAAAACTATGTGTTGGATAAATGGGATTTACCTTACTCATTCACCATTCATCCGGCAGAAGAGCGTACTTTTGAAATAGAGCTTACGGCACCATTAAATACCCCGCTCACCATAGGTGACTCAAAAGTATGGTTGGAAACCTCATTAGATATTGATTTGGCTATCGACCCAACAGACAAAGACCTACTTACCGTACGTCCTGATCCCGTTTTAGATGCGATCTTTTCTGAGCTAGAAGAATTGGGTTTGCGTATCCGCCAAGCTGAGTGCGAAGAAGCCAAAGGGTTTGAACTTCCTTTTGTACAAGAATTTGAGTTTGTACCAACGACGGGATTGTTTCACGGCACATGGCGTGAGATTGAGATCATTGCGTATCGCGATCAGCAGCAGTTACAGCTCTGGTTTGAAATCGACCGAGGCAAAAGAGGTGTCAGTGGGCTTTTATCTAGCTTATTAGGCTCATCTGAACTCAACTGCTATCTATCTTTATCTAGTGATTTAACCCATCAACAATGCGCCGAAAAAGTGACTCAATATCTGATCGATTTGTTTGAAACCAAACGAGGTTAGCGCTTCCAGAATGCCGGTAAGAACAATACAAAAATAGTCAGAATTTCAAGACGACCTAACAACATACCAAAGCTAAGCAACCATTTGGCCCCATCAGGTAACGGAGCAAAGTTACCTGTTGGACCAATGATTGGCCCCATACCCGGCCCTACATTTGCTACCGCAGTAATTGACCCTGTAAGGCTAGTCACAGGGTCTAAATCCATAGCGGATAAGCCACCGGCAACTAACAATACAGTAGCAAAGAAAGTTAAGGTAAATGCAACAATTGAGCGGATGATATCGTCGTTTACTCGACGGTTATTATATCGCTGGATGAAAACCCCAGACGGATGAATCAGCTTCATCATCTGTATCTTCAATAGCGTGTAAGCTATTTGGAAGCGGAAAGTTTTGATCCCACCAGCGGTAGACCCAGAGCATGCCCCCATCATCAGCAGGAAAGTAAAGAGTACGGTAGTCAATGTACCCCAAGAGGTAAAGTCATCCAAACCAAAGCCTGTTGTAGTCAATACCGAGACCACGTTGAACATCGAGACTCGCAGCGCATCGTCCATTTGATAGCTATCATGAAAAACCAGCCAAGCAGCAATCATTAGGCTGGAAATCATAAACAGTTTAAAGAAGCCGATAACCTGAGCATCTTTAGTTAAAGCGTATAAAGATTGTTTTCTATAGGCGGCAACAAACAACAGAAATGGTAGCCCACCAAGAAACATAAATAGGGTAGAAAACCACTGTGTTTCATGAGAGAAGTGATTCATTGAGCCATCAGAAGTGGAATAGCCGCCAGTCGAAATGGTAGTAAAGGCGTGGTTGATGGCTTCAAATGGTGTCATACCGGTTGCCACATAACTGGCAAAACAGGCAAATGTCAGCCCTAGATAAACGACGACGATACTTTTAGCGACACTTTTGACTCGTGGTGAGCTTTTATCAGACCAGTCGGAAGATTCGGTTTGGAATAGGCGCATCCCACCGACATTGAGCATAGGTAAGATAGCTACACCCATAACAATAAAGCCAACGCCACCTAACCATTGCAATAATGAACGCCATAGCAAAATGCTAGGGGACATAGTATCTAGCCCACTGAGTACGGTTGAGCCAGTGGTGGTTATTCCTGACATGGTCTCAAAGTACGCATCAGTGAAGCTAATATGATTGATAAAGACAAACGGTAAGGCCGCAAAAACAGTACTCACAACCCATACTAAGGTGGTGACTAAGAACACATCTCGAACATTGAGTTTAAACTGCTTCGTACGCCCTAAAGTTAGGCAAATAAACGATACTACGTGGGTGATGGCGACTGCTTTTGCGAATTCAACAAAACCACTTCCAGGATTAAAAATCGCTAAAATTGTTGGCGGGTACATAAACAGTGCTAGCTTAGACAGCACTAACCCTAAAACAAATAGTATTGGACGTACATTTACCATATTCGGTGGACCTACAAGAAGAACGGGCTTGGTTGAAATAAGCTTTCAACATCAGGAACGTACTTTTTGTCGACCAAGAACATCACCACGTGATCGTCTTGTTCAATCATAGTTCTATCGTGCGCAATTAAAACTTCTTCCCCGCGCACAATAGCACCAATGGTAGTACCCGGTGGTAGTTTAAGATCGCCAATCGCACGACCCACAACTTTTGAGGTGTTTTCGTCACCGTGGGCGATAGCTTCGATAGCCTCGGCAGCCCCACGGCGTAATGAAGATACATTAACAATATCGGCGCGACGTACATGAGTCAGTAGCGCAGAAATAGTGGCTTGCTGAGGAGAGATAGCCACATCAATATCGCCACCTTGCACCAACTCAACATAAGCGCCACGCTGGATTAGCACCATCACTTTTCTTGCGTTAAGGCTCTTTGCTAGCATTGCTGACATGATGTTGGTTTCATCTTCGTTCGTCAGCGCGATGAACACATCCATCTCTTCGATGTTTTCTTCGTATAACAGTTCTTTATCAGCAGCGTCACCACATAGCACTATGGTATTTTCTAGCACTTCAGAGAGCATTTCGGCACGTTCAAGGTCGCGTTCAATCAGCTTAATGGAGTAGTTACGCTCCAAGCGTTTTGCTAGACCTGCACCAATATTACCACCACCAACAATCATGATTTTGCGGTACTGCTTTTCAAGACGTTGTAATTCACTCATTACAGAGCGAATGTCATTACTGGCCGCCACAAAGAACACTTCATCATCGGCTTCGATAACAGTGGTACCTTGCGGTCTGATAGCACGTCCCTGACGGAAAATAGCCGCGACACGAGTGTCAATGTGAGGCATATGCTCACGCAAGGCAGAAATAGCATTACCGACCAATGGGCCGCCATAAAATGCTTTTACTGCCACTAAGCTGACTTTCTCTTCTGCAAAACTAACTACTTGCAGTGCACCAGGGTATTGAACTAAGCGTTCGATGTAGCCAGTGACTAACTCTTCTGGTGCAATAAGGTGATCAACAGGAATAGCCCCTGACTTAAATAGAGAGTCTTTCTCTTTTAGGTATTCAGGAGAGCGGATTCGAGCAATGCGGTTTGGGGTATTAAATAGGGTGAATGCAACTTGGCAAGCGGCCATGTTGATCTCATCAGAGTTGGTTACCGCCACCAGCATATCGGCATCTTGAGCTCCGGCATCGCGTAACGTGTCAGGGTGACTTGCAGCACCATTGATTACACGAAGGTCGTACTTATCTTGTAATTCGCGCAGACGACGATTATCGGTATCTACAATAGTGATATCGTTATTTTCGCCAACAAGATTTTCAGCAAGAGTACCTCCGACTTGTCCGGCACCCAAGATTATGATTTTCATCGATTATTTTCCTATACAGCAGGGCTTAGTTTAATTTAGCTCTTTTTTTGTAGAACCGCATAATAGAAGCCATCCATATTGTGCTCCCCAGGTAATATTTGTCTTCCTGGGTTGCTTGGATCACTATCGATGAGTTCAACATCGTCTGTGCGAGCTAAGAATGCCTGTACTTGCTCTGTATTTTCAACCGGAGAAATTGAGCATGTAGCGTAAACTAAGGTTCCGCCTTTCTTCAGTTGTTGCCACATAGCATCTAAAATTTCGCTTTGTAGCTGTGCTAGAGCGGGAAGATCATCTGCGCGACGTAACCATTTGATATCTGGGTGACGACGGATAACACCAATAGCAGAACAAGGCGCATCCAGTAAAATGCGGTCGAACTGCTCACCTGTCCACCATTGGTCAGGATTACGTGCATCGGCACACATTACCTTGGCAGTTAGATTTAAGCGCTCTAAGTTTTGATGCACACGTTCTAGGCGTTGTGGATCAGCATCAATGGCAACCACTTCACTGTTGGTGGTGTTTTCTAGGATATGTGCGGTTTTACCACCGGGAGCGGCACAACAGTCTAGGATAAGCTCGCCATCTTGCGGTTGTAAGTATTCTAGAGCCAATTGAGCGGCGGCATCTTGCACCGATACCCAACCTTGCGCAAAACCCGGAAGCTGATTGACATCACAAGCTCGATGTAGACGTAGCGCATGACGTGCTTGAGGGTGAATGTCGGCTTCAATGTCTTCTGCTTCGAGCAATTTCAAATACTCGTCGCGAGTATGATGCTGCGCGTTTACACGTAGCCACATAGGTGCTTTGGTGTTGTTGGCTTCAATAATGGATTCCCAGTCATTTGGGTAAGAGGCTTTCAGCAACTTAAGTAACCAGCTAGGGTGACCATATTTGCCAGCATCGTGCTTAACCGAGATTTCATCCAATCGTTGTTGGTTGCGCTGATAGTTACGCAATATCGCATTAACCAAACCTTTTAGTTTGTGCCCTTTAAGTGATTGGCATGCTTCAACGGTTTCGGCAACGGCCGCATGGTCGGCAGTACGCATAAAGCTAAGTTGGTAAATACCCACTAACATTAAGTGATGGAACACGCGTTGTTTGCCCTTAAGGGGTTTTTCCATCAGTTCATTGACTATGGTTTCTAATCTTGGCAAGTAGCGAAGACAGCCATAGCAAATCTCTTGTAGCAGAGCATGGTCGCGAGGTTTTAATTGGGATTGTGCGTTGGGTAAAGCGCTAGAGAGTGAATAGCCTTTGTCTACAACTTGAAACAGCACGGTTGCCGCAGCGGCGCGTACATTCATAGGTATTTCCTAACAAGAGTAAGGCTTGAAAAATTCAAGCCTTAGAAATAAGTGATTATGCTAATTGGGTTCCAACAGGGAACCAATCTGCTCGAGAATTGAGTACGTCGCCTACCGACATAGCTTTTTTCCCGGGCACTTGGATTTGTTCTAGGATTAAGCGGCCGTTTCCAGTTGCGATTTGAATACCGTTTTTATCAGCACTGATGATGGTACCGACAGCTTCTGTACAGGCTTCAGAATTAACGCGTGCTTGCCATACCTTGATGTTCTTATCAGCAATGCTGAAATAACTCATTGGCCAAGGATTAAATGCACGAATTTCACGCTCAAGTGCCACAGCATCTTTGCTCCAGTTCAGTAGCGCTTCTTCTTTGCTGAGTTTCTTGGCGTAATTCGATAGGTCATCATCTTGCTTCACCGCAATGGCTGTGCCTTGCGCTATGTTTGCTAAGCAATCAATGAGAGCAACAGGGCCAAGTTTTGCCAGTTTGTGGTACAAGGCGGCACTAGTGTCTTCAGGTTCGATAGGTAAAGTCGCAATGTGCAGCATATCGCCCGTATCTAAACCAACATCCATTTGCATGATGGTCACGCCAGTTTCCGCATCGCCCGCCCAAATTGAACGTTGAATTGGGGCTGCGCCACGCCAGCGAGGCAAAATAGAGCCGTGTACGTTGATGCAACCCAGTTTAGGCGTATCAAGTACTTGCTTAGGCAATAATAGGCCATAAGCGACCACAACCATGATATCGGCGTTTAAGTCAGCCAATTGTTGCTTGGCTTCGTCTGACTTGAAGTTCTCTGGCTGAAAAACAGGAATATTGTGTTCAATAGCGAGGTTTTTAACTGGACTTGCAGTCAGTTTTTTACCACGGCCCGCTGGTTTATCTGGGGTCGAGTAAACCGCAATAACCTCATGCTCCGAAGATAACAACGCCGCCAAATGGTCGGCGGCGAAATCTGGAGTCCCTGCAAATACGATCTTTAGTGCTTTGCTCAATGCAAACTCCTGAATAATTAGTTTCTTTCGTTGAAGCGCTTTATTTTTTCTAGCTTGTCTTTGATGCGTTTACGTTTCAGTGGAGAAAGGTAATCAACAAAGAGTTTACCGGCTAAGTGGTCCAACTCATGTTGTACACAGATAGCAAGTAAATCGTCTGCTTCAAAGGTAAATTCGTCGCCGTTACGGTCTTGTGCTTTTACCGATACTTCGGCGGCTCTAGGTACAAGAGCACGCGCACCGGGCACAGATAGACAGCCTTCTTCAATACCGTCTTCACCGCGCTTCTCGGTGATTTCTGGGTTGATCAATACCAAAGGCTCATCGCGATTCTCAGAAAGATCGATTACCACGATACGTTTATGAACATTAACTTGGGTAGAAGCTAAGCCAATACCTTCTTCTTCGTACATGGTTTCAATCATGTCGTCGATGTGTTTTTGGAGTTCAGGCGTAAAATCTTCGACTGGTTTTGCAACCGTACGAAGGCGATCATCAGGAAAGGTTAATACTTGTAATAAAGACATAATCACTCAAAAAAGTTGAACTGCGCCGAAAGAATCTCAGCTACTTGTGACAATTTTAGTCATTTTGGTCTTCAAATAACAGCACCAATATAAATCGATGAGAATAACGATGACAGAACAACAGATAATAGCTTGGTTAACCTTGTCGATGACGCCTCGTTTGAGTGGGGTTAAGCTACAAAAAATCATTGAGTTTACCTCTCCGTTAGAGCTCATCAATTTATCTAAAAAAGAATTATTCGACTTAAAGTTTACCGATTTACAAGTGCGCCATTTAACAGACAAACCCAACGCCAATGTCGAACGCTGTCTAAACTGGCTGAGCAAAG
This sequence comes from Vibrio sp. B1Z05, assembly GCF_052955985.1. Classification (NCBI taxonomy): domain Bacteria; kingdom Pseudomonadati; phylum Pseudomonadota; class Gammaproteobacteria; order Vibrionales; family Vibrionaceae; genus Vibrio; species Vibrio sp. B1Z05. The sequence continues at coordinate 2,775,313 of NZ_CP130463.1, read as the reverse complement.
ACGGTAACCATTTGCTGATTTGTGAAGATGACAGCGCTTATCCTCAGTTATTAAAAGAGATCCCATGTTACCCGCCATTATTGTTCGTGCAGGGCGAGGTGTCGGCTTTAAGTTCCAATCAGATTGGCGTTGTAGGCAGTCGCAATAGTAGCCAAGACGGTTTGTATATTACGCGTCAGTTTTCTGCGGAGTTAACGCAACTTGGGGTGACGATAACCAGTGGACTTGCTTTAGGGGTCGATGGGCATGCTCATCAAGCGTGTCTTGATCATAAGGGGACGACAGTTGCGGTGTTAGGCAGTGGCTTTGACTACCTCTACCCAAAACAGCACCAGCGTTTAGCTGAGCGTATTAAAGCAACCGGCGCATTGGTGTCTGAGTTTGCTCCTTTTTACCCCCCTAGAGCGTATAACTTCCCTAGACGAAACCGAATTATTAGTGGTTTATCGGTAGGGGTGTTGGTCGTTGAAGCGGCGGCGAAAAGTGGTTCTTTGATTACGGCTCGATTTGCTTTAGAGCAAGGTAGAGATGTGTATGCCGTTCCTGGCTCTGTGCTTAACCCTAATGCGATGGGGTGCAATAACCTGATTCGAGATGGGGCGGTGCTGGTACGCAGTGCACAAGATATTGTCCAAGAGATGAATGGCTTGATTGATTGGTCTCAGACTGAGCAACAAGGTTTGGGTTTTCATGCTCAATTGCCAGCAAAAAACAGCGAAAAATGCGCGTCAGAATCAGATTTGAATCAAGGTTTACTTAATCTGTTGGGAGATAAGCCAACAGCGGTTGATTTTTTGGCACAAAGCACCCATTTACCCGTTAATCAGGTTATGATGCAGTTATTAGAACTGGAGCTAAAAGGACTCGTGGCTTCAGTAGGTGGTGGTTATATTAGATTAAGGGGGAGCTGACTATGATGGATATTCTTATGTATCTATTTGAGACGTATATTCATAGTGAGAGCGATTTGAACGTCGACCAAGATGAGCTTGAACAAGAACTCCTTCGCGCAGGTTTCCATCAAAACGAGATCTACAAAGCGTTAAACTGGCTTGAAGACCTTGCAGCTTTGCAAAGTGACGATTCAAGTCAAAATATAGCGACTAGCTCAGCGACTTCAATCCGAATTTATTCTGAGAAAGAGCAACAAAGAATAGACACTCGTTGCCGAGGATTCATTTTGTTCTTAGAACAAATTGAAGTGCTTAACCCAGAGCTTCGCGAAATGGTGATTGATCGCGTCATGGGTCTTGAAACCCGAGACTTACAGTTAGATGACTTGAAATGGATCATCTTAATGGTGCTGTTTAATGTTCCGGGCAATGAAAGTGCCTACAACACAATGGAAGAGTTACTTTACTCGACCGATCACGGCATTTTGCATTAAGCCATGCTAGATAAACGCTATGAGTAAAATTAATCATCAACTTTTTTCCGCGGAAGGGCATGCTTTAGAGCAATCATGTCCTAATTGCGGTCATCCTCTACAAATGCGTCATGGTAAGCATGGGGCGTTTTGGGGATGTAGCAATTATCCTAGTTGTGATTACATAAAATCATCACATCAGGCTTCAGGGCAAATCATTAAGCCATTGGGTGTGCCTTGCCCTAATTGTGGTGATGAGCTGGTACTTAGACAGGGCCGCTATGGCATGTTTATTGGTTGCTCTGCTTATCCCGATTGTCACTATATTGGCAGTTTAGATGAGCCAGAAGATCACAGTGTCGAATCCTTTGTTTGCCCAGAATGCCATAAGGGGCATTTGATTGAGCGTAAATCTCGATATGGGAAAGCATTTTATGCCTGTGATCAGTACCCTAAATGTCAGTTCTCGATCAACAGTGAGCCTAAGCAAGGTAAGTGCCAAGAGTGTGGTTTTGAATTGTTGATGGTGAAGAAAAGCGGAGATAAAAGCAGTGTGATATGCGCCAGTCGTAAGTGTCAGGCAAAGCAATTACCTCAGGTAAAGTAATAATCGCTGATTAAATAATAAAAAAGGAGGCGATTGCCTCCTTTTTGCCGTTTATAGGCTGTGTTTTCTATAGCCGGTTATTTTTGATGCAGTGCAGGGAAGGCACTTGCATCTAACCACTGTGCGATATCTTGCAGTTGTTGTTGCAAATCCGCTGGGCTATTGCCACAAACATTAATGTGTCCCATCTTACGCCCAGGACGTTTATCCTTGCCGTACCAATGGATATGAGCTTGTTTCATGCTCAAAATCTCTTGTGCAAGAGTATCTTCACCCAGAATGTTAATCATAGCGGTAGGACGCAGTGCTTCAGTGCTACCTAACGGTAGTCCACAAACGGCGCGCATATGATTTTCAAATTGGCAGGTTTCAGCACCTTGCTGTGTCCAGTGACCAGAGTTGTGAACGCGAGGAGCAATTTCATTGACCATCAATTGCCCTTTAACATCGAAGAACTCCAATGCTAAAACACCCACATAATCTAAACACTCAGCAACGGCAGTAAACATTTGCTTCGCTTGAGCTTGCAGCTGTGGCTCATCAATTGCGGTTGATAGGCTCAACACGCCATCGGTATGCACGTTTTCTGCTAATGGGTAGACAGCGATTTCACCGTGTTGATTGCGAGCGCCAATTAAAGACACTTCACGATCAAAGGCAACAAATTCTTCAGCAATGATTGCCTGCGCTGCCGAAGAGGCAATGCACTGTTCCATTTCTGCCCAGATAGCATCAACTTGCGAGGCTTCTTTTAAACGCCATTGACCTTTGCCATCGTAACCGCCTAGAGTGCTTTTTAACACCATAGGTAAACCTACGTATTCAATGGCTTGTTCGAAATCTTGACGAGTACGAATAAGCGCATATTTAGCGTTGGCAACGTTTGCTTTATCGAGCAGTGCTTTTTCAATGCGGCGATCGCCACCGGTTTTGATTGCAGTCGCACTTGGCAAGAGTTTGCCGCTCGCCTGACACGCATCCAAAACAGGATGAGGAACATGCTCAAATTCAGCCGTAATCACATCAGCTTGCTCAATCGCAGCTGCCAGTCCACTACCTAGTTTGGTTTGAGTGATGGGCTCAACAATAGACTCACTGTTGACATCAAAAGCGATAGTTTTGATATTCAGTGGAGCGGCGGCTAGAGCCATCATGCGCGCTAGTTGTCCAGCACCTAAAACTAAAACTTGCACAGTATTAATCCTCCGCTGGGTTCGGATTAGCCAGTACAGTGTCAGTTTGTTCTTTACGGAAAGCTTCTACTTTTTCCATCACTTCAGGAACGTGAGTACCGATAATTTGCGCCGCTAAGATACCAGAGTTTGCTGCCCCTGCTTCACCAATCGCCAGAGTACCTACCGCAATCCCTTTTGGCATTTGTACAATAGAAAGCAGTGAGTCCATACCTTTTAGAGCTCGAGACTGAACAGGAACGCCAAGCACAGGAAGGCTAGTAAATGCCGCACACATACCAGGAAGGTGCGCTGCGCCGCCAGCACCAGCAATAATAACTTTAATGCCACGTTCTTTTGCACTAGAAGCATAGTCTGCTAGTAGTTGTGGAGTACGGTGAGCTGATACAACTTTAGTTTCGTAGCTAACACCGAATTGGTCGAGCATTTCAGCAGCTAACTTCATCGTTGGCCAATCTGATTTAGAACCCATAATAATACCGACTTGCATGTAACGACTCCTAATTTAACTAGTAGAGATTTAGATACCGATTTTGCGCGCATTATACGGTTATTTTTTGATTAGGAAAACGTTTGCGTCGCTTTGTTTTGCGGATTTAGAGGAAATGCTTACCAGTCACGAATAGAATTTGTAAACTAAGGCAAAGATAGTATAGAGAGGATACTCAAGGAATGATGCTAATTGAGCAAACTGTCGGGGCGCTTCGCCAAGGAAAGGTTATCGCTTACCCCACAGAAGCCGTGTTTGGTGTTGGGTGCGATCCCGACAATGAACAAGCCTTACAGGCGTTAATTGAACTAAAACAAAGAGACCCTGCAAAAGGGTTAATTTTAATTGCGGCCAGCTTTGAACAGCTACTGCCGTACGTAGATGTAAGTGAACTTTCAACTGAACAGCTTGACGTGGTATTCCAAAGTTGGCCGGGCCCAGTGACTTGGGTTATGCCAGTGAGTAAGAAAGTACATCAGTTAGTGCATGGGCAGTTTGATAGTGTTGCGGTAAGGGTGACAGATCATCCTTTGGTGCAGCAGTTGTGTATTGAGTTTTCTAAACCGATCACCTCAACTAGTGCTAACTTATCAGGACTGCCTCCTTGTTTAAGTGCAGAAGAGGTTGAGAGTCAGCTTGGCAATGAAAATGTCTTCATTGTTGAAGGTGCGGTAGGCGATAGATGCAAACCGTCTGAAATTAAAGACGCCAAGACATTACAAATATTAAGACAAGGGTAAACAATGACACAGGTTGATAAAGAAGCCGTAAAACGCTTTTTATTGCAATTGCAGGACAATATTTGTTCTGAATTGGAAAAAGCGGATGGGGATGCAACCTTTGTTGAAGATGCATGGCTCCGAGAGCAAGGCGGCGGTGGCCGAACTCGAGTCTTGAAAAATGGCGCGGTTATCGAGCAGGGTGGAGTCAATTTCTCGCATGTCTTCGGTGACAAAATGCCAGCTTCTGCGACGGCCAATCGTCCAGAGTTAGCGGGCAGAAAGTTTGAAGCTATGGGTGTTTCTTTGGTTATTCATCCAAAGAACCCTTATGTACCGACATCTCACGCCAATGTCCGTTTCTTTATTGCTGAGAAAGAAGGCTGTGAACCTATTTGGTGGTTTGGTGGTGGTTTTGACTTAACACCATTCTATCCATTTGTAGAAGATTGCCAGCACTGGCATCAGGCGGCAAAGCAATTGTGCGCTCCCTTTGGTGACACAGTGTATGCAGAACATAAAAAATGGTGTGATGAGTATTTCTATCTACCGCATCGAAATGAAACTCGCGGTATTGGTGGCCTATTTTTTGATGACCTAAATGAATGGGGCTTTGAAAAATGCTTTGCCTACATCCAAGCGGTTGGAGAAGGGTACACCAAGGCTTACGTGCCTATTATTGAAAAGCGTAAGAATACCCCGTTTACCGAACAACAGCGTCAATTCCAACTTTATCGACGCGGTCGCTATGTAGAGTTCAATCTAGTTTATGATCGAGGCACCTTATTTGGTTTGCAAAGTAATGGACGAACCGAATCCATATTGATGTCCATGCCACCTTTAGCGCGCTGGGAGTACAACTACCAAGTAGCAGAAGGTTCCCATGAAGATCGTCTATATAAAGAGTACCTAGTGCCTAGAGAGTGGTAACACTTTTTCTTCACGCTGTTCAGTGGTAGGTTCTTAGAAGATAGTTTTATGATTAGTTTTTCAGTCAGGTAGGAAGATGAAGCAGTTAATTGATAAGTATGTCGTATTTGGAAACCCAATAAAGCAGAGTAAATCACCGTTTATTCATACTTTATTTGCCCGTCAGACTAACCAGAGTCTTACCTATTCAGCGCAACACGCGGAAGTGGGCGAGTTTACCCAAGCGGCCACAGAATTTTTTGCTCAAGGCGGTAAAGGTTGCAATATTACCGCTCCCTTCAAGCATGATGCCTACCAACTGGCAGATAGGCTGACCGAAAGAGCACAGCTTGCCGGTGCGGTGAATACACTGAAAAAGCTCGATGATGGTGAGATTATTGGTGATAACACTGATGGTGAAGGGCTAGTTCAAGATCTACTGCAATACCAAGTATTACTTAAAGGTGCCAAGATTCTGGTTATTGGTGCTGGTGGTGCAGTGCGCGGTGTCTTAAAGCCATTGCTTGATCAACAGCCTCTAGAACTTGTGATCGCCAATAGAACATTGAGTAAGGCGCAAGCTCTGGCAGAGCAATTTAAACAGTATGGTCCTATTAAGGCATTGCCTATTGATGAAGTAGCGGAAAGCTTTGATGTTGTGATTAACTCAACGTCCGCAGGGTTAACGAAAGAGTTACCTAAAATATCAGCTAAGATATTTTCTTCACGAACCGTCAGTTATGACATGGTTTACGGTGCGGGAACGACGGTTTTCAATCAGTGGGCAAAAGAACAAGGTGCGGCGAAAGCTTACGATGGGTTAGGGATGTTAGTTGGACAGGCCGCTGAGAGCTTTATGTTGTGGAGAGGGATTCGACCAGGGGCAAAACAAATCCTTAGAGAATTACGTAAAAACCTAGAGGGCTCGTAAATGAACCAATCTATTATCTTTACCGATCAACAAAGTTGGGATGCTAATAATAAGACAGTGACCTTTATTGGTCAGCAAGCGGGTAATCTTATTGAATGCATCGTCTCGGTTTCCTATTTGCAAAACCTATCACAACTGCCTATTGAAGATGAAAATGTGGCGTTGCAGGTTTTTTCAGAATACCGCTTTGATTTGGAAGATTTAGCAGAAGAGCTGATTGAAGCAGAAGAGTTCAACCAGCTAGGGAAAATCGAAATTAATTGATGTCGTGCACTTCGTTCAAGTAGTCGTTTTTATTTTGAACATAGTTATCGGCAGACTTCACCAAAAACGCGGTTTCTTCTTCAGTTAAAGGTCGTATCTGTTTTACAGGGCGACCTACATAGAGATAACCGCTTTCTAATACTTTATTCGGTGGAACTAAGCTTCCTGCGCCAATAAACACATCGTCCTCTATAACAGCACCATCCAAAATGGTACTGCTCATTCCCACGAGCACTCTATTTTTAATGGTGCATCCATGCAGCATCACCAAATGACCCACAGTCACATCATCGCCAATTAATAGCGGATAGCCATTTGGATTGCTTGGGCTCTTATGAGTGACATGTAATACAGAACCATCTTGAACATTGGTACGCTCACCAATATAGATATGATTAACATCACCACGTGCGGCAACGTGTGGCCAAATACTAGAATCACTCCCTATTTTTACATCACCGACAATAACGGCAGAGTCATCTATATAAGCATTGGGCTCAATCGACGGCTTAGTACCCTTGAAACTGCGTAAAGAACTCATAGTTAAACCTCGCTAAAACTGTATCAATATTGTTATGAAACTATCAAAAAAAGACCTTTGTGGCTAATTGATGAGCATACGGCAATAAAAGGCGAAAATCTTCGAAAAAATGCTTGCCAACTTGATCTGTATCTCTATAATGCGCCCCACTGACACGGCAACAGCGACAACGCTTCGCAGTGATTCAGTCGGCAAATTAGCCGAACCATTTGAGTTTAACTTCTCTTCGAAAATAAATTCAAAAAAGTGTTTGACACTTTGGTTCAAAACGCTAGAATGGCCGTCCACTTGAGAGGTAAGCCTCGATAGTGTGCTCTTTAACAATTTAAACCTATCAATCTGTGTGGGCACTCGTTGATGATAATCGAAAAGATTTATCAATGAACTGAGTGACCAAAATCAAATTGGAATTCAGCCTTGAGCTGTTTTGTTTTACTTTTTTAAAAGTGAAAACCAATAAGAGCACAGTCAATTCATTATCGTTCTGTTGGAACGATAATAGCTTTAAAATTACTTCTTACTTTCGAGTAAGGAACAGTTTTGAAGTCAGTATTCATTGAGCCGTTCTTAGGAACAAAAAAACTTTAATTGAAGAGTTTGATCATGGCTCAGATTGAACGCTGGCGGCAGGCCTAACACATGCAAGTCGAGCGGAAACGAGTTATCTGAACCTTCGGGGAACGATAACGGCGTCGAGCGGCGGACGGGTGAGTAATGTCTGGGAAATTGCCCTGATGTGGGGGATAACTATTGGAAACGATAGCTAATACCGCATAACGTCTACGGACCAAAGAGGGGGACCTTCGGGCCTCTCGCTTCAGGATATGCCCAGGTGGGATTAGCTAGTTGGTGAGGTAATGGCTCACCAAGGCGACGATCCCTAGCTGGTCTGAGAGGATGATCAGCCACACTGGAACTGAGACACGGTCCAGACTCCTACGGGAGGCAGCAGTGGGGAATATTGCACAATGGGCGCAAGCCTGATGCAGCCATGCCGCGTGTATGAAGAAGGCCTTCGGGTTGTAAAGTACTTTCAGTCGTGAGGAAGGCAATACAGTTAATAGCTGTGTTGTTTGACGTTAGCGACAGAAGAAGCACCGGCTAACTCCGTGCCAGCAGCCGCGGTAATACGGAGGGTGCGAGCGTTAATCGGAATTACTGGGCGTAAAGCGCATGCAGGTGGTTTGTTAAGTCAGATGTGAAAGCCCGGGGCTCAACCTCGGAACCGCATTTGAAACTGGCAGGCTAGAGTACTGTAGAGGGGGGTAGAATTTCAGGTGTAGCGGTGAAATGCGTAGAGATCTGAAGGAATACCAGTGGCGAAGGCGGCCCCCTGGACAGATACTGACACTCAGATGCGAAAGCGTGGGGAGCAAACAGGATTAGATACCCTGGTAGTCCACGCCGTAAACGATGTCTACTTGGAGGTTGTGGCCTTGAGCCGTGGCTTTCGGAGCTAACGCGTTAAGTAGACCGCCTGGGGAGTACGGTCGCAAGATTAAAACTCAAATGAATTGACGGGGGCCCGCACAAGCGGTGGAGCATGTGGTTTAATTCGATGCAACGCGAAGAACCTTACCTACTCTTGACATCCAGAGAACTTAGCAGAGATGCTTTGGTGCCTTCGGGAACTCTGAGACAGGTGCTGCATGGCTGTCGTCAGCTCGTGTTGTGAAATGTTGGGTTAAGTCCCGCAACGAGCGCAACCCTTATCCTTGTTTGCCAGCACGTAATGGTGGGAACTCCAGGGAGACTGCCGGTGATAAACCGGAGGAAGGTGGGGACGACGTCAAGTCATCATGGCCCTTACGAGTAGGGCTACACACGTGCTACAATGGCGCATACAGAGGGCGGCCAACCAGCGATGGTGAGCGAATCCCAAAAAGTGCGTCGTAGTCCGGATTGGAGTCTGCAACTCGACTCCATGAAGTCGGAATCGCTAGTAATCGTAGATCAGAATGCTACGGTGAATACGTTCCCGGGCCTTGTACACACCGCCCGTCACACCATGGGAGTGGGCTGCAAAAGAAGTGGGTAGTTTAACCTTCGGGAGGACGCTCACCACTTTGTGGTTCATGACTGGGGTGAAGTCGTAACAAGGTAGCCCTAGGGGAACCTGGGGCTGGATCACCTCCTTATACGATGATTATTCACGATGAGTGTCCACACAGATTGATATGGTTTAGAAAGTAAGAGAGTATTTTACGAAATAGCTTTTAGCTATTTTGTGAAAAATTGGGTCTGTAGCTCAGCTGGTTAGAGCGCTCGCCTGATAAGCGGGAGGTCGGTGGTTCAAGTCCACTCAGACCCACCAATTTTTCCTTATACTGCGTTAGATTATTCGTTGTGTACTGATGTACACGGCCTCACAATCTGCCTTGTCTAAGAAAAAATACCAAGATGGGGCTATAGCTCAGCTGGGAGAGCGCCTGCCTTGCACGCAGGAGGTCTGCGGTTCGATCCCGCATAGCTCCACCATCTTTAAGCGTATTTGCTTAAGTACTCTTAAAAATGGTTATATTCCTTTTAGGAAATAAACATGCTCTTTAACAATTTGGAAAGCTGACGATAAATAATGTGATTTCATTATTTATCAAATTTAAAAGTTCTCAAATCCTATATCTTTATGATGTAGGTACCAACACACATTCAAGTGTTCTTGGGAATAGCATCATTGCCTGATGTTATTCAAATTTGAGTCCGGCAAAATCGATGTTTGCTTCTGCTTTTTAAAGCGGAAATAAACAATAGTTATCTCGCTCATAATAAAGAGATAACGCACCTTGGAAACGTCATACTACGTTGTAGCAAACGTATTGCGTAAGCAAGACCCTTTGGGGTTGTATGGTTAAGTGACTAAGCGTACACGGTGGATGCCTTGGCAGTCAGAGGCGATGAAAGACGTAATAACTTGCGATAAGCCCAGATTAGGTAGTAATAACCATTTGAGTCTGGGATTTCTGAATGGGGAAACCCACGTGCATAAGCACGTATCATTAACTGAATACATAGGTTAATGAGGCAAACCCGGGGAACTGAAACATCTAAGTACCCGGAGGAAGAGAAATCAACCGAGATTCCGAAAGTAGCGGCGAGCGAAATTGGATTAGCCCTTAAGCTTTTAATGACACAGACGAAGGCTCTGGAAAGTGCCGCAATAAAGGGTGATAGCCCCGTAGTCGACATGTTGTTTTAAGTGAAATCGAGTAAGGCGGGACACGTGATATCCTGTTTGAACATGGGGGGACCATCCTCCAAGGCTAAATACTACTGACTGACCGATAGTGAACCAGTACCGTGAGGGAAAGGCGAAAAGAACCCCTGTGAGGGGAGTGAAATAGAACCTGAAACCGTGTACGTACAAGCAGTAGGAGCGCCTTAGAGCGTGACTGCGTACCTTTTGTATAATGGGTCAGCGACTTAATTTTAGTAGCAAGGTTAACCGTATAGGGGAGCCGTAGGGAAACCGAGTCTTAACTGGGCGTCGAGTTGCTAGAATTAGACCCGAAACCAGGTGATCTAGCCATGGGCAGGTTGAAGGTTGAGTAACATCAACTGGAGGACCGAACCGACTAATGTTGAAAAATTAGCGGATGACTTGTGGCTAGGGGTGAAAGGCCAATCAAACCTGGAGATAGCTGGTTCTCCCCGAAAGCTATTTAGGTAGCGCCTCGGACGAATACCAATGGGGGTAGAGCACTGTTAAGGCTAGGGGGTCATCCCGACTTACCAACCCTTTGCAAACTCCGAATACCATTGAGTACTATCCGGGAGACACACGGCGGGTGCTAACGTCCGTCGTGGAGAGGGAAACAACCCAGACCGCCAGCTAAGGTCCCAAAGTATAGCTAAGTGGGAAACGATGTGGGAAGGCTTAGACAGCCAGGATGTTGGCTTAGAAGCAGCCATCATTTAAAGAAAGCGTAATAGCTCACTGGTCGAGTCGGCCTGCGCGGAAGATGTAACGGGGCTAAGCTATACACCGAAGCTGCGGCTGCACACTTTGTGTGCGGGGTAGGGGAGCGTTCTGTAAGCCGTTGAAGGTGGTCTGTAAGGGCTGCTGGAGGTATCAGAAGTGCGAATGCTGACATGAGTAACGATAATGGGGGTGAAAAACCCCCACGCCGGAAGACCAAGGGTTCCTGTCCAACGTTAATCGGGGCAGGGTAAGTCGACCCCTAAGGCGAGGCCGAAAGGCGTAGTCGATGGGAAACGGGTTAATATTCCCGTACTTCTTATAATTGCGATGGGGGGACGGAGAAGGCTAGGTGGGCCTGGCGATGGTTGTCCAGGTTCAAGTATGTAGGCGGAAAGTTTAGGTAAATCCGGACTTTCTTAACGCTGAGATACGATGTCGAGCTGCTACGTGCAGTGAAGTCATTGATGCCATGCTTCCAGGAAAAGCCTCTAAGCTTCAGATTATAAGGAATCGTACTCCAAACCGACACAGGTGGTCGGGTAGAGAATACCAAGGCGCTTGAGAGAACTCGGGTGAAGGAACTAGGCAAAATGGTACCGTAACTTCGGGAGAAGGTACGCTCTTGGCGGTGAAGTCCCTTGCGGATGGAGCTACTAGGAGTCGCAGATACCAGGTGGCTGCAACTGTTTATTAAAAACACAGCACTGTGCAAAATCGTAAGATGACGTATACGGTGTGACGCCTGCCCGGTGCCGGAAGGTTAATTGATGGGGTTAGACTTAGGTCGAAGCTCTTGATCGAAGCCCCGGTAAACGGCGGCCGTAACTATAACGGTCCTAAGGTAGCGAAATTCCTTGTCGGGTAAGTTCCGACCTGCACGAATGGCGTAATGATGGCCACGCTGTCTCCACCCGAGACTCAGTGAAATTGAAATCGCTGTGAAGATGCAGTGTACCCGCGGCTAGACGGAAAGACCCCGTGAACCTTTACTACAGCTTGGCACTGAACATTGACCCTACATGTGTAGGATAGGTGGGAGCCTTTGAAACAAGTACGCCAGTATTTGTGGAGGCAATCTTGAAATACCACCCTTGTATGCTTGATGTTCTAACGTAGGTCCCTAATCGGGATTGCGGACAGTGCCTGGTGGGTAGTTTGACTGGGGCGGTCTCCTCCCAAAGAGTAACGGAGGAGCACGAAGGTGGGCTAAACACGGTTGGACATCGTGTGGTTAGTGCAATGGCATAAGCCCGCTTGACTGCGAGAATGACAATTCGAGCAGGTGCGAAAGCAGGTCATAGTGATCCGGTGGTTCTGAATGGAAGGGCCATCGCTCAACGGATAAAAGGTACTCCGGGGATAACAGGCTGATACCGCCCAAGAGTTCATATCGACGGCGGTGTTTGGCACCTCGATGTCGGCTCATCACATCCTGGGGCTGAAGTCGGTCCCAAGGGTATGGCTGTTCGCCATTTAAAGTGGTACGCGAGCTGGGTTTAGAACGTCGTGAGACAGTTCGGTCCCTATCTGCCGTGGGCGTTGGAAGATTGAAGGGGGCTGCTCCTAGTACGAGAGGACCGGAGTGGACGAACCTCTGGTGTTCGGGTTGTCATGCCAATGGCATTGCCCGGTAGCTAAGTTCGGAATCGATAAGCGCTGAAAGCATCTAAGCGCGAAGCGAGCCCTGAGATGAGTCTTCCCTGGCACTTTAAGTGTCCTAAAGGGTTGTTCGAGACTAGAACGTTGATAGGCAGGGTGTGTAAGTGCTGTGAGGCATTGAGCTAACCTGTACTAATTGCCCGTGAGGCTTAACCATACAACACCCAAGGGGTTTTGTGGACTCAAAGTAGAACTTTGAATGTGTGATACGAACTTTTAAATAACAGCTTTCTAAATTTTAAAATTTTTCTCGATGACCATAGCATTGTGGACCCACCTGATTCCATGCCGAACTCAGAAGTGAAACATAATAGCGCCGATGGTAGTGTGGGGTTTCCCCATGTGAGAGTAGGACATTATCGGGATTTAATTACGTTTTTAGATTTTATATCTAGAGACAAAAACTGGATAAGGCATTTATAAGACCTTGTTTAGTAACAAATTGGTGCGGAGTGGTAGTTCAGTTGGTTAGAATACCGGCCTGTCACGCCGGGGGTCGCGGGTTCGAGTCCCGTCCACTCCGCCACTTATTTTAGAGAACCTCGCTTTGCGGGGTTTTTCTGAATCTGAGCCTTAATAAAAATTAGGTTTAGATCACAGTTTTAGGGGTGTAGCTCCAATTGGCAGAGCAGCGGATTCCAAATCCGCGTGTTGGGAGTTCGAATCTCTCCACCCCTGCCATAATTAAGGCCTCAGTCGAAAGACTGAGGCCTTTTTTGTATCTGTATTTTTGTCTCTCTTTTTCTATTTGAAACTGTATGTTCTTTCCATCTGGAAACCTTCATACACAATGAGGATTTATAAATGGAAGGCTTGGCTAGGCACGTTATAGTAGTTGTTTAATACCAATCTGGAAAATTAACTGGTCAGGTCAATCCAGTCCCTTGTGCACATTTGAGCGACTCTACTAGTGCTTTTCAGAAACTGATTCCATGCTGAACATACCTTTCCCACTATATCGTTGTAGTCAGTGAAGCTCTGGTTAGAAAGATAGTGTTGTCGGAGCCAACTCCAAACTTGTTCTATAGGGTTTAGCTCTGGTGAATAGGGCGGGAGTTTGATAATACTGACATTACTAAATCTCTCTGCAATATCATTGGTGTGCCATCCTGCACCATCCATAATAACCACTGCGTGACGACCTTTCTCGGTTACTTCAGATATCTGCTTAAGGTGTTCGATCATGATGTCCTTGTTTACCCAAGGAACAACCATGGCTTCTCCAATACCTTTCGAAGGACAGACTGAGCCAAACAAATACGCATACTCAAACTGTTGTTGTTTTACCGCTCTCGGTCTTGAACCACGCTCAGCCCAAAGTCTAGTTGTGCTATTTTGCTGACCAAATCTTGCCTCGTCTTGAAACCATACATCAACGCTTTCAAAGCCTATATGGCCTGGGATCTTGAGGATCGTTTCAATTTTGAATTTTTTTAAAATCGTCTTGGATTTGTTGGGATTGATGAGGATGCTTAGATCGTGAAGTTATCCAAGAGAAGCCCATATGGTTGAGCAAATAATAAATGGAATCGGGGTGATAGTGTTTATCAAACTCTTGCACTATATAAGCATGAATATCAGCACCGGTTAACCTTCCTCCAGATGAATCCGCTGCTCGACTCTTAATAAACTGGCTCAACTGTTCACGCTGCTCAACGTTAAGAAATGCAGGGCGACCTGTCCTTGGTTTTTCTTGTAGCCCTTCAAGGCCTTCCTCTAGGAATGTTTGAACCCACTTATTTACACTAGTCCTACTAACTTTAAGGAACTTAGCTATTTGGGTACGAGAATGACCATCCTTAAAATGAGCCAGTGCGAGTAATCGCATTTTCATTTGTATAGATTTTTGTTTACTAGCAAGCTTTTTAAAATCAATGTCATTTAGGCTGTCCATTGCGTCCATTCTCTTGTAAAAGTAGCAAGCCTAATTAGATCATATTTTTACTTAGAATGGTATAAGCCACTCTGTCTGCCTTTATACAAAGCGAGGTTTTTCAGATTTAGGGGTGTAGCGCCAATTGGCAGAGCAGCGGATTCCCCTAACCCCTGAAAACGGCGCGTGTTGGGAGTTCGAATCTCTCCACCCCTACCATAATTAAGGCCTCAGTCGAGAGACTGAGGCCTTTTTTGTATCTAGATTGTTGTCCCTCTTTCTATTTGAAGCTGCATGTTCTTTCCATTTATAAAACTGTCACTATTTTTCCTCAAATGGAATTTAAGGATGCATTTCCATTGATGCCTATTTATCTTTATGCCACTTCTGAGCCTCTTCTAGAGATTCTATATTCGCATTTAATAGCTTATGCCAAACAATATTTTTTAAGCTGCGAATTTCTCTTTCTTATTACGATTATTGACCTAATTGCTACTATTTTCTGCAATCTAAACTTTTACATTATATCGAGTGCATATGTTTGCTATGCTAATGATCTAGATCACATTAACGTCACATAAAGTGACGCATGTAACTTTTTAAATCTAAACAGTTTTCTTTGGAGATAAGTGGTAATGGGACAGTTTGCAACCCTAGGTTTTATCGCAATAGGTGGCGCTTTTGGTGCTTGTTCACGTTATTTAATATCTGAACTTTGCGTACTTATTTTAGGCCGAGGTTTTCCTTATGGTACGTTAACCGTAAATATTGTTGGCTCATTTATCATGGGTACGCTTATTGCGCTATTCGAAAACGAAGTCATTGCTGTAGACCCATGGCGCCAAATCGTTGGGCTTGGATTCCTTGGTGCTTTAACTACCTTCTCAACATTCTCTATGGATAATGTTCTTATGTTCCAACAAGGCGACTATTGGAAAGCGGGTCTAAATATTTTACTCAACGTTGTGTTTAGTATCTCTGCTGCAATGATCGGTTTTCACCTTGTGTTCAAAAACTGAGTAAGTTTGCTTTGTTCTTTTGATAGTTTCTATATAATGAATCTGCTTGTCGGAGTGCTGAAGTGTTAATCACAAGAAGCTGAGACCGTGAATACGGAATCCGTAGAACCTGATACAGGATAATACCTGCGAAGGAAACAAGGTGGTCAATTCTATTAGGTATTAAGATTTTAACTTAATACCACCTGCCATCAATCTATCCGACAAGCTGTGTTTATTACAGAAGGATAGGGCGATGGAATCCCCACTTACTAGCTTTATACAATCCCCCAATGCTACTCCAGCTTTTCGCGCAGCGGTTGACTCTGTTATTGAGTGCGCACGTGATGCTGGTTTTACAAATCTAATTATGGAATACAGGCAAGGCGATGGCTTTGCTGTCAGTCTAACTGCTCCTGAACAATCTTATAATCTAGCTGTAGACAACAGTGATTCATCACAACAATCTATTACCATTCACGATCAAAATAACCAGCACATCGCTTCTATCACAACGTTGTTTACCCAAGGCAAAGACATTGTCTGCCTCGTTAATGGCACTCAGTTTGAATGGGACTATGTGTCGGAAGAGTTTGCAACAACACACGATAGTTACATTGCCTGGTTATTGGTTTCACTTTCTCTTGGCTTTACGATTGAAGATTCTGCGCTAATTTCTCGTAGTGCACAGCATGTTTCATGTGAAACATGGCCATCAGATATCCGTTACTTTCCCCGCTTAAGAAACAATAATCTCGCAACAACAGTTCGTAAACAGACGCGATGCTTTGGTCTATATCCAGTAGTAGACAGCATAGAATTAGTGGAAGAGTTAGCTACTTGTGGTGTGGAAATTTTACAGCTCAGAATAAAAGACAAAGCGGCTAGTGAAGTTTCTGATGATGTAAAACGTGCTATTCAAATAGGCAAAGAACGTGG
Organism: Vibrio sp. B1Z05; assembly: GCF_052955985.1. Taxonomy (NCBI): domain Bacteria; kingdom Pseudomonadati; phylum Pseudomonadota; class Gammaproteobacteria; order Vibrionales; family Vibrionaceae; genus Vibrio; species Vibrio sp. B1Z05. Next base: position 2,758,905 of record NZ_CP130463.1, on the reverse strand, counting down.
TGTTGATATCGTTATCAATGATTACTGGGGGCTTGCTTTAGAGTATGGAGCATCCTGTATTCATTTAGGCCAAGAGGACTTAGCTGAGCTAGAAGATAGCAGTTTATTGGATAGCGATATCGGTTTAGGTATCTCAACTCATGGCTATTTTGAGATTATCAATGCCTTGCAGTACAAACCTTCATACCTTGCATTGGGGCATATATTCCCAACTACCACAAAAGATATGCCTTCATCTCCGCAAGGACTGATCAAACTCAAACTATACCAAGCCCTTATTTCATCTATTGGTAAGCAAAGAGGATCACTCCTACCTAGTGTTGCGATTGGTGGTATTGATTTAGCGCGTGCGCCTAAGGTGATCGATACTGGTGTTTCGAGTGTGGCAGTGGTTAGGGCTGTAACATTAGCGGATGATAAGAAGAGAGCAGTCGATCAATTTCAAGTGTTGTTTAACTCTGAACAATCAGTGGATGGAGTGACCAATGCTCACTGATAAGGAATTTGTACGTTATCAACGGCAAATCATGTTGCCTGAGATCGGAGAGCAAGGACAGCAGTCACTATTAAACGCCAGGGTACTGGTTGTTGGTTGTGGTGGTTTAGGTAGCGCTGTGGCACTACAACTGGCAGGTGCTGGGGTGGGTAAGCTAGTTCTTTGTGATGATGACAGCGTAGAAATTAGTAACTTGCATCGACAATTAAGCTATCGCGAATCCGATCTTGGTAGCTCAAAGGCCATCTCTTTAGCCAATCAAGTTCGCCAGCTAAATTCCTCAATTAATGTACGCAGTGTTAATCGACGTATGAGCTTAGACACGTTGTTGTTAGAAGTTAACATGGCTGATCTGGTTGTAGATTGCAGTGATAACTTTCCTACCCGACAAGATATCAATAAAGCCTGCTTTTCTAATACCACGCCGTTAGTTTCTGGTGCTGCCATAGGCTGGGATGGTCAGCTTGCGTATTTTGATTATCAAGGAGAGAAAGCACCTTGCTATCACTGCCTATATCCATTTACCGAATCGAACCAAGCAACCAAATGTAGCGAATCAGGTGTGATGGGACCAAACGTAAATATGATTGCGAGTTTGCAATCGATGCTTGCGATACGTGCACTTATTGAACCTGAAACACTGAACGCGGCAGAGTTGATGGTCTTTCAAGGACGCACTATGACTCAACAAAAATTTGAAATTGCTAAAGATGACACCTGTGCCGTCTGCAAAAAAGGAAGTAATTGATGACTGATATTGCAATAACCATTAACGATAAGTCGATAACGCTTGGTGCTGATAGTACCTTAGTCGACGCATTGGAAAACCAAGGATTGCCAACCCAAGGCTGTGCAATTGCTCTAAACAATAAAGTTGTTCCACAATCAAAATGGGACAGCATCAAGCTACAGAAGGGCGACACTCTTTCTGTATTTCGCGCGATAGCTGGAGGCTAATTATGTTGAAAATAGCAGATAAGACATTTAATTCACGACTGTTTACCGGCACGGGTAAGTACGCAAACAACCAGTTAATGGCATCATCAATTGCTGCATCTGAATCCGAACTGGTGACTATGGCATTGAAGCGCGTAGATGTATTCGATAAACAAGATGATATTTTAGGTTCATTAAACAATATTGGCGTGAATTTATTACCCAATACTTCAGGCGCTAAGAATGCGCAGGATGCAATATTTGCTGCGCATCTAGCAAGAGAAGCCTTGCAAACTAACTGGCTTAAACTAGAGATTCATCCTGACCCTAAGTACTTAATGCCCGATCCAATCGAAACACTAAAAGCGGCAGAGCAGTTGGTTAAAGATGGCTTTGTAGTATTACCTTACTGCCATGCTGATCCTGTGTTATGTAAGCGCTTAGAAGAAGTAGGTTGCGCAGCCGTAATGCCACTTGGTGCTCCTATTGGCACCAATAAAGGCTTGGCCTCAATTGATTTCTTAAAGATTATTATCGAACAAGCAAATGTTCCGGTGATTGTTGACGCAGGAATTGGCGCTCCATCTCATGCTGCGCAAGCAATGGAAATTGGCGCAGATGCGGTTTTGGTCAATACCGCGATGGCAACTGCTGGCGATCCGATTGCAATTGGACGTGCTTTTAAGTTAGCGGTAGAAGCGGGTAGGATTGCTTACGAATCTGGCTTAGGCGCACAACAAGTTAAAGCGATGGCATCAAGCCCTATGACTGCATTTCTTGATTCCTCATACGAGGCGAAACTATGAGTTTTGTCGACGTATTCGAATCGATAGATTGGAGTGAAAGCTACCTATCTATTATGTCCAAAACCGCTACTGATGTAGAAAGAGCTTTGGCTAAAACGAAGCTAGATCTTGAAGACTTTAAAGCGCTCATTTCGCCAGCTGCAGAACCATACTTAGAAAACATGGCTCAGCTTTCTTACCAAAAAACGAGACAGCGTTTTGGTTCTACCATTGGTTTATATGTGCCTCTGTATCTTTCAAATCTTTGCTCTAATGATTGTACGTACTGCGGGTTCTCAATGAACAATCGCATTAAGCGTAAGACTCTAACTAAAGAAGAGATCGATTTAGAAGTTAATGTATTAAAAGCAATGAAGTTCGACAGCGTACTTTTAGTTACTGGTGAGCATCAGAAAAAAGTCGGTATGGAATATTTCCGCCAAGCCGTGCCTCAGATAAAAGAACAATTTAATTATCTGGCCATGGAAGTGCAGCCTCTTGAACAACAGGAATATGCTGAACTGAAAGGTCTTGGCTTGGACGCAGTCATGGTTTACCAAGAGACGTACAATCCATCCACGTATGCAGAGCATCACTTAAAAGGCTCGAAGACGGACTTTTACTATCGACTAGAAACTCCTGATAGATTGGCTAAAGCTGGAATAGACAAGATAGGTATTGGTGCATTAATTGGTTTAGATAACTGGCGAGTGGATAGCATGTTTGTTGCTTGTCATCTTGATTATCTAGAGAAAACATATTGGAAAACTCGCTATAGCATTTCATTGCCAAGGTTAAGACCTTGCGAGGGGGGTGTACAACCTAAGTCGATATTGAATGACAAACAGATGGTGCAATTGATTTGTGCTTATCGTCTATTCAATCAACATGTGGATATCTCTTTATCTACTCGTGAATCAGCTTCATTTAGAGACAACATCTTACCGTTAGGTGTTACTACTGTTTCGGCGGCATCTAAGACTCAGCCTGGTGGTTACGCAGTTGATATCGATGATCAAGAACTGGAGCAATTTGAAATATCGGATGAGCGAACAGCGTTAGAAGTTGAATCTGCAATTCGCAGTCGCGGTTTTGAACCGGTATGGAGAGATTGGACGTCGATTTATTCTGGTTAGTGTTTCACGTGAAACAGCAGAGAAATAAAATAGCCCCTCAATAATTGGATAACCAACTATTGAGGGGCTTTACTATTAGAGCTAGAGAGCTAGAGAGCTAGAGAGCTAGAGAGCTAGAGAGCTAGAGAGCTAGAGAGCTAGAGTTGCTTGTTGCAACCATTGCTTCACATCGCCATCAACTAGTGGTGATAAATCATTCCACACTTTTTGATGATACTCATTAAGCCATTCAATCTCATGCGCGGTCAGAAGTGACTGCTCGATATTACGTTTATCGATCGGTGCACGAGTTAGAGATTCAAAACCAAGCACAGAGAAGTCGCCTTGAGTTTCTATTTCCACCACGATCTCTAGGTTTTCAATACGGATACCAAACTCATCAGTTCGGTAATATCCTGGTTCATTTGAAAGAACCATACCAGCTTCTAATGGAATATTATTGTAGTTTTTAGAGATGCCTTGCGGGCCTTCATGCACACTTAAAAAGTGTCCTACACCATGACCTGTACCATGGTCATAATCAAAGCCTTGCGCCCACAAATGTTGACGAGCAAGAATATCCAATTGATGACCACAAGTGCCTTTCGGGAATCGAGCTTCGGCTAAAGCAATGTGACCTTTAAGTACCAAGGTAAATTGTTTCTTCATTTCCGAGGTTGGTTGACCGATCGCAATAGTACGAGTGATGTCTGTGGTGCCGTCTGGGTATTGACCGCCTGAATCCACTAGGTACATAGAGTTATCGTACACGACGCTTGGCGCCGGTTCGTTGTTGTGGTTGTAGTGACACATAGCGGCATTATTTGAAGCCGCTGAAATAGTATCAAAGCTAAGATCTGCTAGAGACTCATCTTCACGTCTAAAGGCTTCAAGTTGGTCTGCAATCTGTGCTTCATCGTGATATTGGCCTTTGGCATTTTCTGCATCAAACCAAGATAAGAACTTAACCATTGCCACACCATCGCGAACATGACAGTTTTTCATACCTAATGCTTCGACACTATTTTTGGTTGCTTTAGGCAGTCGACAAGGATCTGCGATAGGCAGAACTTCTGCACCCACTTCATTAAGAACGATGCCAAACCATGCGTTACTTGTCGCAGGATCTAGGATAACTTTTTTGTTATTCAAATTAGCTAAGCGTTCTTTTAGTTGGCTTGGTGAGAATAGAGTGACGCCTTCTCCAGTGTGCTGGTTAAACTCTGCAGGCACACGCTCTTGATCAATGAAGAACTCAAGCTGACCGTCGTTATGAATAATGGCGTGCGATAGCGCTGCTGGTAATCTTGATATGTCACTACCACGAATGTTGAGTAACCAACAGATGGAATCTAATGCTGTTAGTACTGCACTGTCAGCTTTATTTTCTTTTAATAGAGCCGCAATGTTGGTGCGTTTTTCTTGGCTACCCACACCGACCCATTCGTTACCCATTAGACGAAGATCGGAAAGGGCAACAGCAGGTCGATCGCTCCAAAGCTCATCAACAGGATTATTCTCAAAATAGATAAGGTCGTAATCTTCAGCTAAGGCTTGTTTGGCCGCATTTAACCAACGAGCAGAATGCATTTTAGGGTCAATGCCTACTTTGCTACCCGCTTTTAAATTAGCTTGAATCCAAGCGATAGGAGGGGTTTGAATTAGGTGCTGATACGAAAATACGTCAGATGGAGTTTGCTTAGTGACCTGAACCGTGTAGCGTCCGTCAACAAAGATAGCGGCATCTTCAGTTGTAACAACAGCGGCTCCAGCAGAGCCTGTGAAACCCGTTAGCCAATGTAAACGTTCGTTGTGCTCTGGAATGTATTCACCTAAGAACTCGTCTTCATGGGGAACAATAAAAGCATCAAGTTTATTTGTGTTTAACCAGTTACGGAAATCCGTAACTCGGCTATTAATCTGAGATGGCATAATCTCTCCTCATCATTACTACCTAATATGCGTATGGCAATTAAGCTACCCTTTTTGATGTCGCTGTGCAATTCTATAGTGCTCAACAAGCCTTTATATATTGGGAATGACAAGCATAGTAATTAACTTAGCAATCTCGCTTAGAAAAAGGCTTGATAATGGCGAGACAAATTTTGATTGTAGAGTTGTTTCTTATTCAGATCTTGTGGCTTTGTTCTCAAGTATTTTCCCAACACGATTTCTGAATAACAAATTACTGTGATTGCTGTAACTGAAAACAGTTCTAGTTTCGGATAAAAAAGTATATTCTATGTACAGGAAAGTTTTTCGTCCTACCGTGAGTTTTGATTTCTTCAAAACCCGATAAACTCTTATTTAAGTGAAGTAATATGGCACTAACGACTTACGAAATGGCTCGCAGATTAGAGCAACTTGAAGAGTCTCCAGAAAAAGTAATGTATGGTAAATTACTGGTAGAGCTCGGCAATCAAAGCGAAGAAAGAATTAGAAGTGCAGCTAAGCAACTCCCACTAACCACTCTTAAGGATATCGTATATCAGTTTCAAAAAGTGATTGAATCAAGAAAAGGTGAGCAAGTGGAATTAATGGCTCAGCAATTATCTAAAGATGGAATCACTATTGAAGATCTAAAAGCTTTTTTAAATAAATAGTTTCATTTAGGAAATGGCTACTTACTGCGATTCAATTCACTACGATTAAAAAATGTTTTGCTAAGTATATGGTCAGTCGAGAAGAATCCTGCTCCCCATATCACATTGATGAGAATCATTAAGCCCCAAAGTTGATGGTCATAAAAACCATTTTCCCAAAGGGCTGGGTAAGACACCACTGCCATGATATTAAACACAAATAAAATGGCTGCAAACAGTCGAGTGAATAATCCTAAAGCAAGAAGTACAGGAATTATAAGCTCAGTAGCCGTTCCTACATATGCGGCTATTTCCCACGGCAGTAATGGCACCTGATATTCATATTCAAATAAAAATAAAGTGCTCTCCCAGGTACTTATTTTAATTAAACCTGAATTGAAAAATACCCACGCCACCCAAAGTCTACAGAACAATAGTAGAAGCGGAACCGTTACGCGCTGTAAGTTGGATACTGTATTTTGATAGGCTTGATATTGAGTTTGAATGCTACTGTTCATATCCATTCCTTGTATTGATTTCAGCAATTGTAGGCATTAAGAACCCTGAAATTACCTCTTCTTTCACCAAAGACGAAATGTAAGGTAATAACGACTCATCAATTTGTGAGAGTGGGCGTTGGGCTTCTATGGCTAATAGAAGTTGGTAGCAATCGGCATCTAGAGCTTTGTAGTGGAGCTGTCCATCAGGGTTAATAGAGATAAAACCAGATTGAGCTTGTTGTATCTCTAAGTCATCAAATGAACGACGTTCAATGCCTGCCATAAGATCAAAGACAGCGATACTAGAATTAAAGCTAGAGACCCCAATATTGCTGGTTAGGCGAATATGTGGCTGTTGGTCCTCTGCTAGGTTAGTAAGGGCAGATAAAGGCAAACAGCCGATGTGTTGTTGATTATCGACTCTGTTTTGTAATTCATCACATAAGGCTTCAAAACGAGCCAGTTCAGTTAAGTAAGGTGCAACTTCTAACACTTTGGTAAATTGGCAAATAGTTTTATCAAACCCTTGTCCGTAATGAGACACATTTCCGCTCATTGAGGGTGTGGTTAATACATGTTGTCTGGCCATCTGCTCAAAGCATTCCTCTCCAACCATGGCCAGTGTATTTGGGTAAACAGCTTTAAGTACATCGCTTAAACTGAGAATAACGTTGTTTCTATACACTTGCATACGTTGCTCTGCCGAGAAGTGGTCGCTATGTATATCGCAATTTTCCGCAGCACCTTGGTAAATCAGTGACTGAGCAAAGTTGGCTTGTAGCTTGGCAAGAGAGATCATCACGCCACCTGTACATTGCTAATTTCATTTATGATGATGGAGGCTTTGTGTGCCTCGCCGAGCAAAACTTGTGGCTCAGGGATATCAGTGTCCCATTCAATTAAAGTAGGTACTGTTGGGTTGGTTTGATTCCAAGTGCGGTATAAATCCCACACTTCTTTGCAGACGTGCGTGCTGTGCGTATCAATCCATATTTTTTTATTTTGAATTTCTTTTACGGTGAACCCCGCAAGGTGTATCTCTTTTACTGCACTGTGTGTAATGGCGTTTAGGTAATGCTGTGCGTCAAAATCATGATTCAGCGATGAGACATAAATATTGTTTAGATCGAGCAGTAAATGGCAATCAGTACGGCGCTGAACTTCATTTAAAAACTCCCATTCAGCAATTGTTGAATGATTAAATCTTAGGTAACTGCTTGGGTTTTCGATTAGCAGAGGGCGTTGTAGGGCGTCTTGCACTTGCATCACGTTACGTACAAAAACCTGTAAAGCCTCTTCGGTGTATGGAAGTGGAAGTAAATCATTGAAATGCACACCGCCGTTTTCGCTCCAGCTTAAATGATCAGACACCATTGTCGGTTGCAGTTCATTAACTAGGTCGACTAATGCTTGGAGGTGTGAAGAGTCTGGTGTTTGTACTGAGCCTAGAGATAGCCCAACACCATGACATGAAACATCGTGTTGCTGGCGTATGCTTCTTAGTTGTTTACGCGCTAAAGAATTAACTTCAAAAAAATTTTCACTGTGTACTTCTAACCAAGAGAGATGATCTGGATTTTGTGCGAAGAAATCCAAGTGTGGATGACGTAATCCAACTCCAACTGCGCTATGAATATTATTATTTTGCATCTTAGTTAGCTCTATATTTTAGCGGGGAAAGAGGGGTACGATACAGCGGTACCCCAAGGGACTTACGAGGATGGGTTACGACGATGACATACTTCCGCCAGCTAATTTGTCACATAATCCTTTTGGTACCACAACAAAGGCATCTTTTTGATGATCTTCTTTTGATGTCCCTGCACAAGAACTGGTTTTAGTGGCGCAGTCATTTTGCCCTGCTTTTGCCACTCCATAGCACTTCTCTTTTTCTGCTGCTACGGCGTGGGTTGCGGTAAGCATAGTGCCACCTAAAGCCAGTAAACCAGTAACTGCCGCTGTAACTGCAAGATTAGACTTTTTCATAATATCTTCCTCAATATGATCCTTAGTTGTGTAGGCAATCGACAATGATTTGTTAATAGTATGTTGCGATTGCTTGTTAAAGAAGATGCGATGAATTAGGGATTTATTTCAAAGAAATTCAAAAAAGACCACTTTTTGCTCTAATGGTATGAAATATAAGAATAAGTTTTTTACGTAAAAAGTGATGAAATTGCAGGGTATGGAAGTTAGAGATTGTGTCGCTTACGCTGTATACTGACCATTAATGTATAAATAAACAGTAATAGATTGGAAAGGTACGATGGACGCATCATTATTACTCGATGGGCTAAACGACAAACAACGAGAGGCGGTAGCTGCCCCTTTAGGTAATCTATTGATTCTTGCTGGCGCAGGCAGTGGTAAAACTCGGGTATTAGTTCATCGTATTGCTTGGCTTATGTCAGTAGAGCAAGCCTCGCCATTTTCTGTTATGTCAGTAACTTTTACCAATAAAGCGGCGGCAGAAATGCGCGGTCGTATTGAAGAGTTAATGAGAGGCACAGCCTCTGGTATGTGGAATGGTACTTTCCATGGTATTTGTCATCGTATTCTTCGTGCTCATTATTTGGATGCGAAACTGCCAGAAGATTTCCAAATTTTAGATTCAGAAGATCAGCAGCGTTTATTGCGTCGTTTGATCAAAGCGCAAAACTTAGACGAAAAGCAGTGGCCAGCGAAGCAAGCGGCATGGTGGATCAACGGTAAAAAAGACGAAGGTTTAAGACCTTCACATATTGATAGCTACCACGATCCAGTGACTAAAACATGGTTACGTATCTATTCGGTTTATCAAGAAGCGTGTGATAGAGCAGGCTTGGTCGATTTTGCTGAGATTTTATTACGCTGCCACGAGTTACTGCGTGATAAACAACACATTCGCGAACACTATCAAGCCCGTTTTAAACATATTCTCGTGGATGAGTTTCAAGATACCAACAACATCCAATACGCTTGGCTTCGAATGATGGCAAGCCCTGAATGTAACGTCATGATCGTAGGTGATGATGACCAATCTATTTATGGCTGGCGCGGAGCGAAGATCGAGAATATTCAACGCTTCCTTAATGAGTTTAAACAAGCATCAACGGTTCGTCTTGAGCAAAACTATCGCTCGACCAAAAACATACTAACGGCGGCAAACCACTTGATTGCCAATAACGTTGAACGTATGGGGAAAGAGTTGTGGACCGATGGCAGTGATGGTGAACTTATCTCGGTTTACTCCGCTTACAATGAATTAGACGAAGCGCGTTTTGCGGTCAATAAAATCAAAGAATGGCAAAGCACTGGCGGAATGTTAAAAGATTCAGCCATTTTGTACCGCAATAACGCCCAATCTCGTGTTATGGAAGAGGCCTTAATCCAAGCCGGTATGCCATATCGTATTTATGGAGGAATGCGCTTCTTCGAACGTCAAGAGATCAAAGATGCTCTGGGTTATTTGCGTTTGATGTCCAATCGTAATGATGATGCTGCTTTTGAGCGTATCGTGAATACGCCAACGCGTGGCCTAGGGGAAAAAACCTTAGAAACTATTCGTTATGCCGCCAGAGATCGCGGCGCAACATTATGGCAAGCCAGTACTCAGTTATTGGAAGAAAAGGTGTTTGCGGGTCGTGCAGCAGGGGCTTTAGGGCGTTTTGTTGAGCTAGTGAATGCGCTTGAAGACGACACGGCACCTATGGAGCTACACAAAAAGACAGACCACGTTATTAAAGCATCCGGTTTGTTTGCTATGTATCAGCAAGAAAAAGGTGAAAAGGCACAAGCACGTATAGAAAACTTGGAAGAATTGGTCACGGCAACGCGTCAATATGAGAAGCCTGAAGAAGCAGATGAGATGAGCGATCTTACTGCATTCTTGACTCATGCTGCTTTAGAGGCGGGTGAAGGGCAAGCCGATGAGTTTGACGATGCCGTACAGCTTATGACGTTGCACAGTGCCAAAGGCTTGGAGTTTCCTCTAGTCTTTATGGTTGGTGTTGAAGAGGGGATGTTCCCGAGCCAAATGTCAGCAGAAGAAGCAGGGCGACTAGAAGAAGAGCGCAGGCTTTGTTATGTGGGAATGACGCGTGCAATGCAGAAGCTCTACCTGACCTATGCTGAGATGCGTCGTTTATACGGACAAGACAAATACCATAAACCGTCTCGATTTATCAAAGAGTTGCCAGAAGCATGTACCCAAGAAGTGCGCATGAAAGCTCAAGTAAGCCGACCGACTAATACTGGTCGATTTAGCCAAACCGTTAAGCAAGAAAGCTTCAATGAAACAGGCTTTGGTTTAGGGCAAAGAGTCAAACACCCTAAGTTTGGGGAAGGCACCATTATCAACTTTGAAGGCAGTGGCGCACAAAGTCGCGTTCAGGTTGCCTTTAATGGTGAAGGGATAAAGTGGCTGATTACTCAATACGCCAAATTAGAACAGCTTTAAAATTATTAAGCCCCAGCAATTTGCTGGGGCTTTTGCTATTAGGTGATGACAAAATTTTTGATGACTTGCGACTGGTTCTTCACTTATAAAATTAGGTTTAAATAGGGCCTGGGAGTGAGCGACAAGTTGGATTTTTGGTTCGCTGAGACCCTGTAAATATATCCTTGTAGTCTAAAAGTAATACCGTTTACTTAGATACATATACTGCAACACCTCTTAATCTAGTGTATGCATCTCCACGCTCTACGCGGATAGTATTGCCACTGGAATATAAACTCCCATCAGGACTTGTTGTAATTGCAGAACCATATGATGTTGTTGTATGCGGTGTATCTCGTTCATCTATAGCTGTTAGAATTATTCCGTTAGCTCCAATTTTTGCCGCTTCCTCTTTTAATCTTTGGATCGCTTCATTCATTAACGTGCTGCTTTTTTTAAAGTCATGACCTGCGCTAGAGGATACAATTCCAATTTCTTCGAAGTTTTTTGGTGCGACTCTATACAAATGAACTTTACTTGCCGGGATCGCGGGGCGTATATTACCTGTGACAATGGCGTTGCCATCCATGATGGTACAACCAGACATGATTGAAACGAAAAATAGTGTCACAAACGCTAATATAATTTTCATACTTTCCCCCTAAAATTAAAATGCCACTTAATATTTTCATGATGCATGTATGTGTATATCCATAAGACCGTATATCAACAGTTTCTAGATACTCTATCATATAAACGAGCATGGCAAGGCGCTGAACTAGGAGCTTTACGTCTCAGCTATCTAAGTGTCGGCAATAGTAATTTATTTATTAAAAGTTAGGTAGTTAGTTTGGCGTTGTTCTATCTTGCCTATCAATAGCAATTAGTAAATGAGCAAGTAGTAAGTAAAGAAAATCAGCCAATCAGTTATGCTTTCAGATAGGTAGCAGGTAGCTTGCGGGGTAATAAATAGCACATAAAGAAAAACCCCGAGAGCTTGCGCTCTTCGGGGTCGTTGTCTTACTTGCAGCAATCCGGCTACTAAGTGTGCTCCCTGCATCAAATCCTTGATAGTGTGCTGTTATCCTTCAGCGTATTCCTTTTCTCGCCATCCTAGCGGTGTCCATGTGACCTTATCCTGGTCTACTAACAATCCTCGTTAGTACGCTTCACTAAATCCTTTAGTGGTGTCCTTTACATCATCCTGATGTTCAGTCCTTTCCTCATCCAGAGGTGTCCATTGTCTTTCCTTAGTAGCAACCATCCTAGTTACTATTGCGTCCATTCAATGTCCAATTTGCTTTCCATGCCGACTATTCATCCTGAATAACCGAATCTTCATCCTGAAGAACACCTAATCCTTGGTGATTTCCTTTTCCGTGTCAGCTTCCTTCCGACCCTTTTAATATTAAGCTTTTCTCTAATTTGCTCAATAGGGTCAAAGGCAATTAATTTCAGTCATATATACACCTACAAATATCAACCTTTTAAAAAACAATAAGTTAGCTGTATATATCTTCATTTCTGGCATATATTCGCTTCGATCACGCACATCTTTGTAAGAGATCTCGCACAAAAATATGGTGAATGTCTTTATTGTCTGACCAATGAATGATCTATAAATGTTCTATTTTCAATCACTTACTTAGCCTAATAGAGTGTGAATAACGGCTTCACTGATGATGGTACAGCCCAAAATGGTAAACAAAAGACTACAAAGTAGATCGATATATTTTGCATATCGAGTCAAAGCTTGTTGTAAGCGTTGTGTTGATAAAGCCCAAGCAAGCAAAGCAAACCAGAAAAACGACAAGCTCCATAAGATAACTAAGGCTGCAAACTTGCCTTGCAGAGACATACTTTGAGGCACAAGAGTCGACATTAGACTGACAAAAAACACTAATGCTTTAGGGTTTAGTAGGTTAGTAGTAAACCCGCGCGTAAATGCCTGTCTTTTGCTGGTGAGAGTAAAATCTTTGCTTTTTTTCGGACTAGTTGAGGTTGTTTTTCGCTGATGGAATATGCTTTTTAAGCCATTTAAACCAAGATATGCGAGATAACTCCCTCCTAGCAACTGCACGATGAAAAACAGCTGTGGACGAGCATGTACGAGGTAACTGATTCCGGTTAAGCTAAGAATTGAATGGGTGAGAATCCCCATCGAAAGCCCAAGCGCAATTAAAACCCCAGTTTGACGTCCATAACGAGTCGAGTTTTGGACAACTAGAGCAAAATCAGGGCCGGGGCTCATTAAAGCAAGAAAGTGTATCCCTGCCAGTGTCATAAGGACGCGTAGTTCATTCATTTTTTGCGTGCCATAGAATTTTTAATGCCATCGTAACTAAAGATGACAAGTGCAACCCAAATGAACATGAAAGTAATAATTTTGTTTATGCTTAAATGCTCACCATAAACAGTGATGGCCAAAATAAACATCAAGCTTGGTCCTATGTATTGGAAAAAGCCGAGTGTAGATAACTTGATTCGGGTAGCCGCACCGGTAAAGCAAAGCAGTGGGGCAGTAGTGACTAAACCTGCGAGAATCAGTAAGGTATTTAGGCTCAAACTATTGTGTAGCAGGTTGGAAGTTTCGCTATTAGCAAAGAATACCCAATAAATAATAGTCAGGGGAACTAAGAATAAAGTTTCTATAAATAATCCAGTTTGTGCATCCAGGTTTACTTTTTTTCTTAATAGCCCATAAGCGCCAAAACTGCAGGCTAAAGCAAATGAGATATAGGGTATAGAACCAAACGCAATTAGCTCAATGGCTACACCTAAAAATGCGAGAGCGACCGCAACCCATTGAATTGCTCGTAGGCGCTCCTTTAAGAAGATCATCCCAAGAATAATATTGACCAGTGGGTTGATGTAATAGCCTAAGCTCGCTTCTAACATATGGTTGCTATTGATAGCCCAAATAAATATCAACCAATTCAAACCAATAAGCACAGAAGACGAGATTAAATAAATCAGTTTTGTTTTATTTTTTAATACCTCACGTACACAGTGCCAACCTTGGCCAAAGTGAATCAGTCCGGCAAGTAAAAAGAACGACCATATAATACGGTGCATCAGTATCTCAGAAGCGGGCACAGCGGCTAATGCTTTGAAGTATATGGGAGATATTCCCCACATGGTGTAAGCCATAATGGCAAATATCACACCTTGTCGAGTGCGTTGTTGAGCTTGGGGATCCATAAATTTCTCGGGATACTGACTGGAAAAGAGGGAAGTATAGAGAGCCTATAGACTCAGAGCCAGTAAAATGCGGTTTCCATCCTAGATCATCCCCTTTACAATGAGCGCTCATTTCGACTAATCACCAACAGGTAATACATTCTACATGTCCACCCATCTGCCTATGATTGAGGAATCTGATACTCAAGCAACACCTCAGCGCGTACTAGAGGATGTATTTGGCTATCAAGAATTTCGTGATGGACAACAAGAGGTAGTGGAGGCCGCACTGTCTGGTCGAGACTCGATGGTGATCATGCCAACCGGTGGTGGTAAGTCATTGTGTTACCAAGTGCCTATGCTAGTGGCTCCGGGAATGGGGCTGGTTATCTCTCCTCTTATCTCTTTGATGAAAGACCAAGTGGACCAGTTAAAAGCGAATGGTGTTGCGGCTGAGTGCATTAACTCTAGTATGAGTCGAGAAGATTTGCTGTCGGTGTATAACCGAATGCATCAAGGCAAAATTAAGCTGATTTACGTTTCACCTGAGCGTGTGTTGATGCGTGATTTTATGGAGCGTATCCAGTATTTAGAAATCAATTTAATTGCCATTGATGAAGCACACTGTATCTCTCAATGGGGACATGATTTTAGACCTGAATATGCCTCTCTAGGACAGTTGAAACAGCGATTTAGCCATGTACCATTTATGGCTCTCACGGCAACGGCTGACGACACCACTCGTCTCGATATTGATGCGCGATTACAACTTAATGATCCTTTGTTTTACTTGGGCAGTTTCGATAGACCCAATATTCGCTATACCTTGGTAGAAAAAGCAAAACCTGTTGCGCAGATCATTCGCTATTTGGCTACGCAAAAAGGGCAGTGCGGCATTATTTATTGTGGCAGTCGTAAAAAAGTAGAAATGCTTACCGAGAAGCTGTGCAATAACGGCATTCGCGCTATGGGATACCATGCCGGAATGGAGTCTGATGAACGTGCTTATGTTCAAGAAGCCTTTCAAAAAGACGATATTCAAATTGTAGTGGCAACAGTGGCGTTTGGTATGGGGATCAATAAACCCAACGTGCGTTTTGTACTGCACTTTGATATTCCAAGAAATATAGAGTCCTATTACCAAGAAACCGGCCGTGCCGGTCGTGATGGTTTGCCTGCTGAGGCAATGACGCTCTATGATCCATCGGACATCAACTGGCTACGCCGTATGTTGGATGAGAAAGAAGATGAACAACAGAAAAAGGTAGAGATGCACAAGCTAAATGCCATGAGTGCATTTGCTGAAGCACAAACCTGCCGTCGCCAAGTATTGCTGCATTATTTTGGTGAGTATCGCGAAAAAGCATGCGGTAACTGTGATATTTGTATCGACCCTCCGAAAACCTTTGATGGAACAGAAGCGGCGCGAAAAGCATTGTCTTGTGTGTATCGAGTGAAACAATCGTTCGGCATGGGTTATGTCACTGAAGTATTGCGTGGCATGCAAAATATTCGTATTCGAGAAAATGGTCATGACAAAATCTCGACTTACGGTATTGGACGTGAAAACAGCCATGATTACTGGGTAAGCATCATGCGTCAGTTGGTGCACAAAGGACTACTGACACAAAATATTGCTCGTAACTCTACCTTGCAATTGACCGAAGAAGCGCGCCCATTACTGCGCGGTGAAATGACATTAGAGTTGGCCGTACCAAGATTGGATCTAACACTATCCTCTAAGTCAGATAAGACGCCAACTAAGCACTACGATAAAAAGCTATTTGCCAAATTGCGTAATCTTCGTAAGCGAGTGGCAGACGAAGAAGGATTACCACCTTATGTAGTGTTTAACGATGCTACTTTGATTGATATGGCGGATATTCTGCCTACTTCATACGGTGAAATGCTGGCGGTGAATGGTGTAGGGCAACGTAAACTTGATAAATACGCCGATAAATTTTTAGATTTGATTCAGGAGCATATTACAGGTGTCTAGTTTTTTCCTTCGTCATTTAGACCTAGAAAATGGGCGACTATCACTGGTTGCTCCTTCTTTTGATCACGATGACTTTGCCGTTATAGGGCAAAAATTTGTCGACTTGATTGATGCTAGCGTTATTGAGAAGCAACAAGATGCGGATCTACATTCATGGTTGATCGACTTTGAAGGTTGCCAATTGATGCTTCGTGCCGAACACTATAGTGAAGCTATGTGGTTAGAGAGCTTATCTGCGACAGAATCACAGCCAGAGCTACAGTTTTTGGCTAGCCTAGTGGCTAAAGGCATTTAATAACAGGTATTTAATAGCACGTACTTAATAAAAATAGGGTACTAGGTTTCACATGAAACCTGAACATTTATCAATCAACTCTTTTATAAACTTAAGCTTCGTAAGCTAATAGCTGATAAGTCTTAGCATTGTTCATCTATTGCACAATTGTATGCGTTATGTATAATGCCGAGCCCGCCATTTGGCTGGACTTTAAAATTTGAGATGAAGCAAACTGCTTCGAATGGGTTCCCTCGCCCCCATCTACTAAAAAGGTACAGTATGAACCGTTTTGATCCGTCCCAACTGCGTAAAGCGCTATTCCTGTTAGCGTCCTTCCACTTAATCATTATTGCTTCTAGTAATTATCTTGTGCAGCTGCCATTTACCGTATTTGGTTTCCATACCACTTGGGGTGCATTTACTTTTCCGTTTGTGTTTTTGGCTACTGATTTGACTGTGCGTATTTTTGGCGCACCAATGGCTCGTAAGATCATTTTCTTAGTCATGCTCCCTTCGTTGTTAGTGTCGTATTTGTTATCTGTCATCTTTTTTGAAGGGCAATTTCAAGGTATGGCGCCGCTCGCTGAATTTAACTTATTCGTTGCGCGAATCGCGATTGCTTCATTTATGGCTTACTTACTAGGGCAAATATTAGATGTGCACGTATTTAATCGTCTACGTCAAATGAAGCAGTGGTGGATAGCGCCAACGTGCTCCACGCTATTTGGTAATGCATTGGATACATTGGCATTCTTTGGTATTGCGTTTTACAACAGCCCTGATGCGTTTATGGCGCAACATTGGCAGGAAATTGCGCTGGTTGATTACACCTTTAAGCTGATCATTAGCTTAGGCTTATTTGTTCCTATGTACGGTGTATTGCTGAATTATCTTATTCGCAAGCTTACCACTCGTTCAGAGCAGGGGCTTCCTGCTCAGGCATAGAAGATAAACTTAGAGCTACGTATTGATACTAAAAGCCCCAATAGTTGAGCAGTCAATTATTGGGGCTTTTAAGTATGTACTGACGATCTAAATGGTGGTTATTAATGCATTGAGCAGTAGTGTTGCCAAAGCTTATTGGCTTCCTGATCGGCCAGTTGTTTATCTTTTAGTTTGTTAAACAGTAAGGCCGTCAAAGAAGAAACTACATGATTGGCCATTTGCACTTTGTCGTCTTCGACAGTGCCCAGAGGGCAGTGTGTAGGCGTACTAATTGCTTCGTTGTAAATCTCATTCCAATAGTGTGCATGTAAGCCCTCACTATCACTTGACCAAACAGTTTGACTTACCTTGGGGTTATATTCTGATTCTCCAGATACCCCTTTAAAAGACACCACAGAGCAGCTTGAGTGACCAATATTGGTTTCTATTTCAGCGTGCAGTTCTTGAAATCCTGGGTGAAAACTTCCGCGAACACCGTATTTCGCACTACCTGGGTTAAGCCCCCTTACTACGGTATTCATTGGAGTGCGCAGACCGTAGCGCTTTTTCCAGTCCAGCATTTTTTCTGCTATCGGCGCAAAGTGAGCTAAAGGTAGGTAGGCAATATTGGATGATTCGATGAATGAGGCAGCCTGAGTAATATCTTGCGCTTGTTGAATATTAAGCTTAGCTAAATAGTGTTGGCTATGGATACGGTCTGAGCCGATATCCAAATGTCCGTGAATAAGCACTTTATAGCCGGCTTCTGCCAAGATAGAAGCGGCAATTAAGTTCCACGGCAGTGCTTGTTGCTGTCCATTTGCATCCAGTTTACTTTTCTTACCTGCGTAACAAGGCCAGTCAATATCCACTTCTATTTTGGGTAGTCGCTGGTGGAAGGCTTTGGTGAATCCTGCAATTTCGGCGGCAGTTTCATTATTGACTCGAATGAGCATCATCAACATTGCCATTTGATCATCATCGATCATACCGTCGAGGTATTGATCCATCACGGCGTAGGCCTGATCAAAAGAAAGTGGTTTACGACCTCTTTCTCCGCGACCGACACAACGGATACATTCTAAAATTATGCTCATTAACTAAGCTCTCCTTGCTTAAGTTTCTATAGAAAAGTTTAGCTCCTATCCTATAGAAGTTGTCATGTAAAAAAGCCCAACTTATTGAGCTGGGCTGATTGAATTAAATTTGTTTGATTTGCAGGGGCCAGTTTTGGTCACTTTGCCGATGCGCTTCAATTTCGAGTTCTGCAACGGTCAATGGATTAAGCAAACACCAGCTTGCCTCTATGCTTAAATCGAGGTTTTTCCCTTGGGCTTGTAGGCTAACATGAGGTTGCAGGTCAACGTTGCGCCTATGGGTTAACAACACAGATAGCCTTAAAATTCGCAGGATGTTTTCAGCGCTTTGCCGGCTGACCGCATGTTGCTCAGGTAAAGATGACAGGGCATCTTTATAGCGAGCGGTAATTTCTGCTAATAGAGATTTTTGTGCTTGTGTATAGCCCGGTAGGTCAAGGTACTGCAACAGGTAGGCATTGTGTTTGCCAGCCTTTTTGAAATCGATAGTCAGACCGATTTCGTGCAATTGAGCGGCGGCTTTTAATAGGTCGATAGCGACAGGTTCGGTTAAGAAGTTTGCCCCACACTGCTCAACTAACTTTAATGCGGTGTGTGAGACTTGCTGAGCGTAGTCTTGATCCAGTTGGAAGCGTTGTTGGACGCTCGCTAAGGTGCGCTGACGAATATCGTCTTGATGCAGCTCCTTAATCATTTCATACACCATACCTTCGCGTAATGCTCCGCCCGCGAGGGTCATGTCTTCTATTTCTAGCAGTTCAAAGATGGCTAATAAAATGGACAGTCCGCTAGGGAACACCAGTGCTCGTTCTAGGGTTAAACCTTCAATCTCAAGCTCTTCTAGTGCATTAGAGCGCATGGCTTGCTTTTGCAAGCGCTTGAGTTTGGAGTGAGTAATCACTTCGTCCATACCTTGCGCTAGCATTATCTCTTGCAGTGCTTGAACTGTACCACTTGCTCCGACACACATGTCCCAACCCAGCTGAGTATATTCATGCAATACCGGTGCTAAGGTTTGCTTCGCGGCCTCAATGGCACTGCGAAAGTTTTCAGCGGTAAGTTGTCTATCACTAAAGTGTTGCTCTAACCAAGTAACACAGCCCATTTGCAGGCTATGTAGCACTTTGGCATCAAAGCCTTCTCCGATAATAAGTTCGGTACTTGCGCCGCCAATATCGACAACAAGACGTTTTCCTTTACCACCGGAGGTGTGAGCAACACCTTTATAGATAGTTGCCGCTTCTTCGTCTCCAGAGATGACTTGAATATTCTTACCTAGAATATGGTTCGCCTTCTCTAAAAACACATCAATATTCGTGGCGACACGCAATGTTGCTGTACCCACAATACGGATGTTCTGTTCAGGTATATCTTGTAAGCGTTCGGCAAACAGAGACAAACAGTCCCAACCTCTTTGCATTGCTTCTTGGCTTAATGCGTTAGTGCTGTCTAATCCAGCAGCTAAACGAACTTTGCGTTTGATTTTTGCCATAGTTCGAACGCTTCCATGAACGTGTTTAACCACAAGCATGTGGAAGCTGTTCGAGCCAAGGTCAATGGCGGCATAAAGAGGAGATGAGTTTGTCATAACCAGATTAGCTATTCCCTGATGGTTTGTTGTAAGGTCGAGATGGTCGATTATTACGTCGCTGGTTGTTATTGCGACCTTGTGGTTTGCCACCAGGACGACGGTTGCTTGACGAGTGACGTAAACGAATAGGTTTTGGTAATTCTTGAATTAGTGCTTCCGGATCATAATCTGATGCTGGAATTGAATGACCAATATATTCTTCAATCGCAGGTAGATTGATAGCGTATTCTTCACAAGCAAAGCTGATTGAATGTCCGCTTTCTCCTGCACGACCTGTACGACCGATACGGTGAACATAATCTTCACTGTCATCGGGTAGGTCATAGTTGAATACGTGCGTAACAAGAGGAATATGCAGACCACGAGCGGCAACATCGGTGGCAACTAAGAAGTCTAATTCGCCAGCAGAGAATTGCTCTAAAATGCGTTCACGTTTTTTCTGAGGAATGTCCCCAGTTAAAAGACCTACACGATGCTCATCAGCGGCTAAATAACCCCATACTTGTTCACACTTATATTTAGTGTTGGCAAAGATAATGGCTTTCTCTGGCCAATCTTGCTCAATCAAGGTCATTAGTAGAGCAATTTTATCTTCGTTAGAAGGTTGGAATAACTCTTCTTTAATTCGCACATTTGTTCGGCGCTCAGGCTCAACTTCTACATGCTCAGGATTATTCATGTGTTCAAACGCTAATTCTTGTACGCGATAAGACAGCGTGGCAGAGAAAAGCATGTTTAGACGATCTTTAGGTTCAGGCATACGACGGAACAAAAAGCGAATGTCTTTAATAAAGCCTAAATCAAACATTCGATCAGCTTCGTCTAATACAACGGCTTGAATGTGATTTAGATTAAATGCTTTCTGTTTAAAGAAATCGATAATACGACCAGTCGTACCAATTAAGATATCAACACCCTGTTGAATCTCATGGAGCTGCTTATCGTAGCTTTCACCACCATAAGCAAGGGCCGCTTTTACCCCCGTACTTGCAATCAAAGATTCAGCATCTCGATGGATCTGAATCGCCAATTCACGTGTTGGCGCCATAATAATGGCACGCGGTTGGTTCACTGCTCGAGACTCATCGGCAGGGTTTTTTAGTAGGTAATCAAAAGTAGCGGTTAGAAAGGCTAATGTTTTACCAGTACCCGTCTGAGCTTGCCCCGCAATGTCTTGGCCAGTGAGCAGTACTGGCAGCGCTAACGCTTGAATCGGAGTACAATACTCAAATCCTTTTGCTTGCAATCCAGTAATAATACTAGGGTGCAAATCGAAGTCGGCGAATTTTTGCTCTGTGATGTGTGTCTTTTTCATGAACATAGAATATCAGCTTACGCTTGCATTAAGAAAGGAAATCCATTCCAATAGGCAATCTAATTGCTGATGATCATCTAATCGGCAACAGAAAATTGATTTGGAGCTAAAGATGAGCGATAAGATTTTGCAGCTTTCTGACGATGGTTTTGAAAGTGATGTAATTAAAGCTGCAGGCCCTGTGCTGGTAGATTTTTGGGCAGAATGGTGTGGCCCTTGTAAAATGATTGCCCCTATTTTGAATGAAATATCTGAAGAGTACGCTGGTAAGCTTACCATTGGTAAGCTAAATATCGATCACAACCCAGCAACGCCACCAAAATATGGTATCCGTGGTATCCCAACACTATTGTTGTTTAAAGACGGCAGTGTGGCAGCTACCAAGGTAGGCGCGCTATCAAAAACTCAACTAAAAGAGTTCTTGGACGCAAATATCTAAAATAAAAACTTAAATTAACCGTGTATTTCTCAGTACACGGTTTTGTTTTTTCCATAAGCTAGACTACGCTTGTTTTTAGTGCTAGTTTATTGCACGTAAATCATACAATTTTCATTTCTTGGTCGATCCTGAGACCAAATCTCTCTTAACTAACACATACAGATCTTATTTTGACTACTAAATCTAATATAAAGACCGTTACCAAATCGAATTCAAAATCGACCACTATGAACTTGACTGAGTTGAAGAAAAGACCTGTCTCGGATTTAGTGAAGCTTGGTGAGAGCCTTGGTCTTGAAGACCTTGCTAGGTTGAGAAAACAGGACATCATTTTCGCTACGCTAAAAGCTCACGCTAAAAGCGGTGAAGATATCTTTGGCGATGGCGTCCTTGAAATTCTACAAGATGGATTTGGTTTTCTGCGCAGTTCAGATAGCTCATATCTAGCTGGCCCAGATGACATCTATGTATCTCCAAGTCAGATTCGACGTTTTAATTTACGTACAGGCGACAGCATTGCAGGAAAAATTCGTCCACCAAAAGATGGCGAACGTTACTTTGCACTGTTAAAAGTTAACTCTGTTAACCACGATAAGCCCGATAACGCACGTAATAAAATCTTATTTGAAAACCTGACTCCACTGCATGCCAATGAACGTATGACAATGGAAGTAGGTAATGGTGCGACAGAAGATATTACTGCTCGTATCTTAGACTTAGCCTCGCCAATCGGTAAAGGCCAACGTGGCTTGATCGTTGCTCCGCCAAAAGCGGGTAAGACAATGTTGCTACAAAACATTGCACAAAGCATTGCTCGTAACCACCCAGAGTGTGAGTTGATGGTTCTGCTAATTGATGAGCGTCCTGAAGAAGTAACTGAAATGCAACGCCTAGTTCAAGGTGAAGTAGTGGCTTCAACATTTGATGAACCAGCATCAAGACACGTACAAGTGGCTGAGATGATCATCGAAAAAGCGAAACGTCTTGTAGAGCACAAAAAAGACGTGGTTATCTTACTTGATTCAATCACTCGTCTTGCTCGTGCATATAACACCGTGATTCCATCATCAGGTAAAGTACTGACCGGTGGTGTAGATGCCAATGCTCTACATCGTCCTAAGCGTTTCTTCGGTGCCGCTCGTAACGTTGAGGAAGGTGGAAGCCTGACTATCATCGCTACAGCACTTGTCGATACCGGTTCTAAAATGGATGAAGTTATTTACGAAGAGTTTAAGGGTACCGGTAATATGGAACTACACTTAAACCGTAAGATTGCAGAGAAGCGAGTTTTCCCAGCAATCGACTTCAATCGTTCAGGTACGCGTCGTGAAGAATTACTGACGAAACCAGATGAGCTACAGAAGATGTGGATTCTGCGTAAGATTGTTCATCCAATGGGTGAAATCGATGCAATGGAATTCTTAATTGATAAGTTAGCAATGACTAAAACAAACAATGAATTTTTTGATGCAATGAGACGCCAGTAACAAGGCATCTTAAAAACTGCATCTCAGTAATTCGTAGTTTATTGAACTTATTGTTAAAAACGTCACCTAATTAGGTGACGTTTTTTAATCGTTGGTTTTAATAACTAAGATATAAAGCCAGGAAGGCGAGTACAATTACAAGGAGCGAGAGTATGCATAAAAGGCTATTAGTAATATTGCTATCCGTCATGTTAAGTGGCCTAAGCATGGTGCAGGCGGTTGAGTTAACTCAACAACAAAAACAGCAAATGCTTGCCGATACTCAATCTCATGATGACGCTCAACGTATTGTCGCACTCGCACTTTCTGACCAATCAGACAAAGCAAACTTTGACCTGCTACGCATTAAACAACCCCAACAAGAAGTAGTAAGATTTCTCGCCATCAAGTCTATTGCAGAAAATCATCCACAATACACCTCCGATCTGGCCGTTTTCGTTGATTCTCAGCGTAAAGTTCCATCCTCTTTAACCTTAGTCGAGCAAGGCGATGGATTCCGTTTTAGCTCTCCCGCATTTGCCTACCAACAGTTAGCGCAACGTTTAATGGATGATTGGGATTTAAATGAACAAGAGATGAATTTTTACATCGCTGTTGAGAATGGAAAACTGAATTTACGCACATGGCTGACGGAAAACCCTGAGCTTACCTCTCCTAGAGAAAGACTGCTGATTGAGAATGTAGTAAAGCTATCGGAAGATGGGATGAGCTTTCTTGCCCAACAAGTCACCACCAATAATGTTGTATCTTGGTTACCCAGTACCGAAGTGATGGTGGCTATAGCCTCTGCTTCGCACAGTCCTGAGTTATACAATATCCTTTGGAAGATGAAGACCAATAGTGCAGTTAACCGCGAATTAGAAAGGCTAGGCGCAGATGGCAGTGAATTTTCGATACAACAGTTAATCTTGGCCAGTAGTAATCCTTCTCTCAATAAGCGTAGCCTGCAATTGTTAGCCAAGTACGCACCCACCTCCCAACCAGCAGAAGATTTCTTGGTATCGAAGATGAACAATAGAAATGATGCTCAAGTGATATCGACCAGTATTCAAGAATACGGATATAGCAGCTGGTTTAAGCAGTGGGTGATCGAGCACCCAGAACTCTTTAATCATTAAATTTGTTAGCTGAAGCCCGCGCGCTTTTTGTTATACTGCGGCAATCTTTCTAGGCTAAATGGACTGCTATGAGCTGCAAAGACTTGCGAGATTTTCTTGCTCTTTTGGAAAAAGAGGGGCAATTGAAGCGCATTTCCCACCCTGTTGATCCCAACTATGAAATGACGGAAATTAGCGACCGCACACTACGTGCTGGTGGCCCCGCACTTCTATTTGAAAATCCCATTGGTTATAACATGCCAGTATTAACCAACCTATTTGGTACTTCCAAACGGGTGGCTTTAGGTATGGGGCGTCAAAAGGTCAGTGATCTGCGAGAAGTGGGAAAGCTATTAGCCTACCTTAAAGAGCCAGAGCCACCGAAAGGCTTTAAAGATGCTCTAGATAAACTGCCTGTTTTCAAACAAGTGCTCAATATGCCAGTCAAAAGGCTTCGTAAAGCTCGATGCCAAGAGATAGTGTGGCAGGGTGAAGACGTTGATCTGGATAAAATCCCAGTCATGAGTTGTTGGCCTGATGATGTCGCGCCGCTATTAACTTGGGGTTTAACCATTACCAAAGGTCCGAACCAAAAGCGTCAAAACTTAGGCATTTATCGCCAGCAGAAATTAAGCAAAAACAAAGTCATTATGCGTTGGTTGGCTCATCGAGGCGGCGCACTAGATTTAAGAGATTGGGTTGAGGCTAATCCAGGAAAACCGTTTCCTGTCTCTGTGGCCTTTGGAGCCGATCCCGCCACGATTTTAGGTGCAGTGACGCCCGTGCCAGACTCATTATCTGAGTATGCCTTTGCCGGACTACTGCGCGGCAGTAAAACCGAAGTGACTAAGTCGATTAGTAATGATTTAGATGTTCCCGCAGGCGCTGAAATTGTTTTAGAAGGGTATATCGACCCGAATGAATTTGCTGATGAAGGCCCTTATGGTGACCATACCGGTTATTACAACGAGGTAGAAAGCCACAACGTATTTACTATTACGCATATCACTATGCGTAAAGACCCGATTTACCATAGTACCTATACTGGTCGTCCGCCGGATGAGCCTGCGGTACTCGGGGTGGCACTGAACGAAGTGTTTGTGCCTATTCTGCAAAAGCAATTCCCTGAAATAGAAGATTTCTATCTGCCGCCAGAAGGCTGTTCTTATCGAATGGCTGTAGTGACCATGAAGAAGCAATATCCGGGACACGCTAAGCGAGTCATGATGGGTGTTTGGTCTTTTCTGCGTCAGTTCATGTACACAAAATATGTATTAGTCTGCGATGCGAATGTAAATGCGAGAGATTGGGATCAAGTTATTGCGGCTATGACCGAGCATTTGCAACCCAAGCGTGACATAGTAATGATCGAGAATACCCCAATTGACTCTCTAGATTTTGCCTCGCCCGTTATTGGGCTTGGTTCAAAAATGGGATTGGATGCCACAATAAAATGGCCTGCGGAGTTAGTCATGTCTAATGATGAACCTTCGGTATTTCCCTCATTGGAACCAGCAAAAGCGCAAGAGCTTTGCGAACAATTTAAGCGCAAATATTCTTATGTTCTGGATTGCTATCTGCCGGCAGAAGCGGGCAATGGTGGCATGGCGATAATATCCATAGACAAGACAGAGCAAGGTCAAGGTGAGCAAGTGATTGAAGCTGCCTTAACTGAGTTTTCCCAATATGCTGCAATTAAGTTTGTCATTGTCTGTGATGATGATGTCAATATCCGCGATTGGAATGATGTGATTTGGGCGATAACAACTCGTATGGACCCTGCTCGTGATAGTCAGTTTATTGATGGCACTCAATCTCAGCTTGGCATTGACGCGACTAACAAGTTAGAAGGTGAAGCTAGTCGTGAGTGGGGGAGACCAATACACAAAGATAAACAGTTGGTTGAGCGTATTGATCAGATTTGGGAAAAGCTCGATATATTATGACCTATAAGGTAGAGCTCTTACCGAGTGGAATCGTTTTTGAGGTGGATGATCAGCAGACAATATTGGATGCCGCTCTTGCACAAAACATCGCATTTCCAAATCGTTGCCAAGTAGGGGCGTGTGGAATGTGTTTATGTCGTTTAAAGGCAGGTACTGTCGAGTACCAATTACAGCCCGTATTAACAGAGAAAGAGCAAGCCCTAGGTTGGGTATTTGCTTGTCAGGCGTTTGCCACTACAGATTTAGTACTTACTTTTGAAGAGTAAGAAATAGAGGGATATATGACCATTCGTTGTAAAGTAAAGTCGATTGAGGCGCTAGCCAGCAATACCTTTCGCGTATTGCTTCATCCAGAAACTCCAGTAGCGTTTAAAGCAGGCCAATACTTAATGGTCGTAATGGGAGAGAAAGATAAGCGTCCTTTCTCTATTGCCAGTAGTCCGTGTCGCCATGAGGGAGAGTTAGAACTTCATATTGGTGCCGCAGAAGAAAACGCCTATGCCCTAGAAGTCGTTAATAGAATGCAAGAAGCGCAAAACCATGATGGCGATATTATTATCGATGCGCCACACGGTGATGCGTTCCTTCATCAAAGTGACAGAGCAATGCTATTGATAGCCGGTGGAACAGGATTTAGTTATGTTCGCTCTATTCTTGATCACTGTATTAGCCAAGGGCTAGAAAACCCCATTCATCTATATTGGGGCGCAAGAGCAAAGTCTCAGCTGTATGCTTTTGCAGAACTCAGTGCTATTGACAGTGAATATGCCAATATTCATTTTGTGCCAGTGGTCGAAAATGATGAAGGGATCTGGACTGGAAAAACTGGAAACGTATTGCAAGCAGTAATGGGCGACTTTTCCGATCTATCTCAACACGACATTTATATTGCAGGTCGCTTTGAAATGGCGGGTAGTGCAAGAGAACAGTTTATTTTTAATAAGAAAGCTAAGATAGAACAAATATACTCAGATGCGTTTGCCTTCATTTAAACGCTCATAAAACGGGATTTACTTCCTATATAGTAAGAAACACCCATAAACAGCCTGCTTTTCGAGCAGGCTGTTTGTTTGTTGAGCATAAAAGAAAGCGTATGAAAATAAATGAAGAAAAGCCTTGCCAATAAGCTGAGCATCTCTATAATGCGCCTCACTGACACGGTAGAGCGCACAACGCTTCGCAGTGAATCAGTAGGCAAACTAGCCGAACCCAATTGAATTTATCTTCTCTTAGAAAATTAAATTCAAAAAGTGTTTGACACTGAGGTTCAAATCGCTAGAATGGCCGTCCGCTTGAGAGGTTCCTCACAAAAGGAATCATCGGAAAGCAACGCTCTTTAACAATTTAAACCTATCAATCTGTGTGGGCACTCGTTGATGATAATCGAAAAGATTTATCAATGAACTGAGTGACCAAAATCAAATTGGAATTCAGCCTTGAGCTGTTTTGTTTTACTTTTTTAAAAGTGAAAACCAATAAGAGCACAGTCAATTCATTACTATTCTGTTGGAATAGTAATAGCTTTAAAATTACTTCTTTATTTATAAAGAAAGAGTTTTGAAGTCAGTATTCATTGAGCCGTTCTTAGGAACAAAAAAACTTTAATTGAAGAGTTTGATCATGGCTCAGATTGAACGCTGGCGGCAGGCCTAACACATGCAAGTCGAGCGGAAACGAGTTATTTGAACCTTCGGGGAACGATAACGGCGTCGAGCGGCGGACGGGTGAGTAATGCCTGGGAAATTGCCCTGATGTGGGGGATAACTATTGGAAACGATAGCTAATACCGCATAATGTCTACGGACCAAAGAGGGGGACCTTCGGGCCTCTCGCTTCAGGATATGCCCAGGTGGGATTAGCTAGTTGGTGAGGTAATGGCTCACCAAGGCGACGATCCCTAGCTGGTCTGAGAGGATGATCAGCCACACTGGAACTGAGACACGGTCCAGACTCCTACGGGAGGCAGCAGTGGGGAATATTGCACAATGGGCGCAAGCCTGATGCAGCCATGCCGCGTGTATGAAGAAGGCCTTCGGGTTGTAAAGTACTTTCAGTCGTGAGGAAGGCGTTAAAGTTAATAGCTTTATCGTTTGACGTTAGCGACAGAAGAAGCACCGGCTAACTCCGTGCCAGCAGCCGCGGTAATACGGAGGGTGCGAGCGTTAATCGGAATTACTGGGCGTAAAGCGCATGCAGGTGGTTTGTTAAGTCAGATGTGAAAGCCCGGGGCTCAACCTCGGAACCGCATTTGAAACTGGCAGGCTAGAGTACTGTAGAGGGGGGTAGAATTTCAGGTGTAGCGGTGAAATGCGTAGAGATCTGAAGGAATACCAGTGGCGAAGGCGGCCCCCTGGACAGATACTGACACTCAGATGCGAAAGCGTGGGGAGCAAACAGGATTAGATACCCTGGTAGTCCACGCCGTAAACGATGTCTACTTGGAGGTTGTGGCCTTGAGCCGTGGCTTTCGGAGCTAACGCGTTAAGTAGACCGCCTGGGGAGTACGGTCGCAAGATTAAAACTCAAATGAATTGACGGGGGCCCGCACAAGCGGTGGAGCATGTGGTTTAATTCGATGCAACGCGAAGAACCTTACCTACTCTTGACATCCAGAGAATTTTCCAGAGATGGATTAGTGCCTTCGGGAACTCTGAGACAGGTGCTGCATGGCTGTCGTCAGCTCGTGTTGTGAAATGTTGGGTTAAGTCCCGCAACGAGCGCAACCCTTATCCTTGTTTGCCAGCACGTAATGGTGGGAACTCCAGGGAGACTGCCGGTGATAAACCGGAGGAAGGTGGGGACGACGTCAAGTCATCATGGCCCTTACGAGTAGGGCTACACACGTGCTACAATGGCGCATACAGAGGGCGGCCAACCAGCGATGGTGAGCGAATCCCAAAAAGTGCGTCGTAGTCCGGATTGGAGTCTGCAACTCGACTCCATGAAGTCGGAATCGCTAGTAATCGTAGATCAGAATGCTACGGTGAATACGTTCCCGGGCCTTGTACACACCGCCCGTCACACCATGGGAGTGGGCTGCAAAAGAAGTGGGTAGTTTAACCTTCGGGAGGACGCTCACCACTTTGTGGTTCATGACTGGGGTGAAGTCGTAACAAGGTAGCCCTAGGGGAACCTGGGGCTGGATCACCTCCTTATACGATGATTATTCACGATGAGTGTCCACACAGATTGATACGGTTTAGAAAGTTAGAGCAGGAAACTTCCAGATGGGGCTATAGCTCAGCTGGGAGAGCGCCTCGCTGGCAGCGAGGAGGTCTGCGGTTCGATCCCGCATAGCTCCACCATCTTTAAGTGTTTTTGTTCTTTTCTCTAGTAAAGAATAGAGAATATTTAAAAATGGTTTTTTCCTTTTAGGAAATAAACATGCTCTTTAACAATTTGGAAAGCTGACGATAAGTAATTGATTTATTACTTATCAAATTTAAAAGTTCTCAAATCCTATATCTTTATGATGTAGGTACCAACACACATTCAAGTGTTCTTGGGAATGTATTCTTGCCAGAATGCATTCAAATTTGAGTCCGGCAAAATCGAATGTTATCTCGCTCATAATAAAGAGATAACGCACCTTGGAAACGTCATACTGCAGCGTAGCAACTGCATTGCGTAAGCAAGACCCTTTGGGGTTGTATGGTTAAGTGACTAAGCGTACACGGTGGATGCCTTGGCAGTCAGAGGCGATGAAAGACGTAATAACTTGCGATAAGCCCAGATTAGGTAGTAATAACCATTTGAGTCTGGGATTTCTGAATGGGGAAACCCACGTGCATAAGCACGTATCATTAACTGAATACATAGGTTAATGAGGCAAACCCGGGGAACTGAAACATCTAAGTACCCGGAGGAAGAGAAATCAACCGAGATTCCGAAAGTAGCGGCGAGCGAAATTGGATTAGCCCTTAAGCTTTTAATGACACAGACGAAGGCTCTGGAAAGTGCCGCAATAAAGGGTGATAGCCCCGTAGTCGACATGTTGTTTTAAGTGAAATCGAGTAAGGCGGGACACGTGATATCCTGTTTGAACATGGGGGGACCATCCTCCAAGGCTAAATACTACTGACTGACCGATAGTGAACCAGTACCGTGAGGGAAAGGCGAAAAGAACCCCTGTGAGGGGAGTGAAATAGAACCTGAAACCGTGTACGTACAAGCAGTAGGAGCGCCTTAGAGCGTGACTGCGTACCTTTTGTATAATGGGTCAGCGACTTAATTTTAGTAGCAAGGTTAACCGAATAGGGGAGCCGTAGGGAAACCGAGTCTTAACTGGGCGTCGAGTTGCTAGAATTAGACCCGAAACCAGGTGATCTAGCCATGGGCAGGTTGAAGGTTGAGTAACATCAACTGGAGGACCGAACCGACTAATGTTGAAAAATTAGCGGATGACTTGTGGCTAGGGGTGAAAGGCCAATCAAACCTGGAGATAGCTGGTTCTCCCCGAAAGCTATTTAGGTAGCGCCTCGGACGAATACCAATGGGGGTAGAGCACTGTTAAGGCTAGGGGGTCATCCCGACTTACCAACCCTTTGCAAACTCCGAATACCATTGAGTACTATCCGGGAGACACACGGCGGGTGCTAACGTCCGTCGTGGAGAGGGAAACAACCCAGACCGCCAGCTAAGGTCCCAAAGTATAGCTAAGTGGGAAACGATGTGGGAAGGCTTAGACAGCCAGGATGTTGGCTTAGAAGCAGCCATCATTTAAAGAAAGCGTAATAGCTCACTGGTCGAGTCGGCCTGCGCGGAAGATGTAACGGGGCTAAGCTATACACCGAAGCTGCGGCTGCATACTTTTGTATGCGGGGTAGGGGAGCGTTCTGTAAGCCGTTGAAGGTGGTCTGTAAGGGCTGCTGGAGGTATCAGAAGTGCGAATGCTGACATGAGTAACGATAATGGGGGTGAAAAACCCCCACGCCGGAAGACCAAGGGTTCCTGTCCAACGTTAATCGGGGCAGGGTAAGTCGACCCCTAAGGCGAGGCCGAAAGGCGTAGTCGATGGGAAACGGGTTAATATTCCCGTACTTCTTATAATTGCGATGGGGGGACGGAGAAGGCTAGGTGGGCCTGGCGATGGTTGTCCAGGTTCAAGTATGTAGGCGGAAAGTTTAGGTAAATCCGGACTTTCATAACGCTGAGATACGATGTCGAGCTGCTACGTGCAGTGAAGTCATTGATGCCATGCTTCCAGGAAAAGCCTCTAAGCTTCAGATTATAAGGAATCGTACTCCAAACCGACACAGGTGGTCGGGTAGAGAATACCAAGGCGCTTGAGAGAACTCGGGTGAAGGAACTAGGCAAAATGGTACCGTAACTTCGGGAGAAGGTACGCTCTTGGCGGTGAAGTCCCTTGCGGATGGAGCTACTAGGAGTCGCAGATACCAGGTGGCTGCAACTGTTTATTAAAAACACAGCACTGTGCAAAATCGTAAGATGACGTATACGGTGTGACGCCTGCCCGGTGCCGGAAGGTTAATTGATGGGGTTAGACTTAGGTCGAAGCTCTTGATCGAAGCCCCGGTAAACGGCGGCCGTAACTATAACGGTCCTAAGGTAGCGAAATTCCTTGTCGGGTAAGTTCCGACCTGCACGAATGGCGTAATGATGGCCACGCTGTCTCCACCCGAGACTCAGTGAAATTGAAATCGCTGTGAAGATGCAGTGTACCCGCGGCTAGACGGAAAGACCCCGTGAACCTTTACTACAGCTTGGCACTGAACATTGACCCTACATGTGTAGGATAGGTGGGAGCCTTTGAAACAAGTACGCCAGTATTTGTGGAGGCAATCTTGAAATACCACCCTTGTATGCTTGATGTTCTAACGTAGGTCCCTAATCGGGATTGCGGACAGTGCCTGGTGGGTAGTTTGACTGGGGCGGTCTCCTCCCAAAGAGTAACGGAGGAGCACGAAGGTGGGCTAAACACGGTTGGACATCGTGTGGTTAGTGCAATGGCATAAGCCCGCTTGACTGCGAGAATGACAATTCGAGCAGGTGCGAAAGCAGGTCATAGTGATCCGGTGGTTCTGAATGGAAGGGCCATCGCTCAACGGATAAAAGGTACTCCGGGGATAACAGGCTGATACCGCCCAAGAGTTCATATCGACGGCGGTGTTTGGCACCTCGATGTCGGCTCATCACATCCTGGGGCTGAAGTCGGTCCCAAGGGTATGGCTGTTCGCCATTTAAAGTGGTACGCGAGCTGGGTTTAGAACGTCGTGAGACAGTTCGGTCCCTATCTGCCGTGGGCGTTGGAAGATTGAAGGGGGCTGCTCCTAGTACGAGAGGACCGGAGTGGACGAACCTCTGGTGTTCGGGTTGTCATGCCAATGGCATTGCCCGGTAGCTAAGTTCGGAATCGATAAGCGCTGAAAGCATCTAAGCGCGAAGCGAGCCCTGAGATGAGTCTTCCCTGGCACTTTAAGTGTCCTAAAGGGTTGTTCGAGACTAGAACGTTGATAGGCAGGGTGTGTAAGTGCTGTGAGGCATTGAGCTAACCTGTACTAATTGCCCGTGAGGCTTAACCATACAACACCCAAGGGGTTTTGTGGACTCAAAGTAGAACTTTGAATGTGTGACATATAACTTTTAAATACAGTTTTCCGAATTTTAAAATTTTGCTTGGCGACCATAGCATTGTGGACCCACCTGATTCCATGCCGAACTCAGAAGTGAAACACAATAGCGCCGATGGTAGTGTGGGGTTTCCCCATGTGAGAGTAGGACATCGCCAGGCTTTAAATTTGAAGAACCCGCTTTTTTAGCGGGTTTTTTCGTCTAATTTAGACGTTAAACTGCTGGTATGGCTCAGTTGGTAGAGCGCACCCTTGGTAAGGGTGAGGTCCCCAGTTCGACTCTGGGTACTAGCACCATTTTCTTAGTTTTACTTTTTATAAAAGTGAAACCAAAAACCAAATTTGCTTGGCGACCATAGCATTGTGGACCCACCTGATTCCATGCCGAACTCAGAAGTGAAACACAATAGCGCCGATGGTAGTGTGGGGTTTCCCCATGTGAGAGTAGGACATCGCCAGGTTTGCATTCAAAAGCCTCGTCATTCGACGGGGCTTTGTCGTATCTGGCGTTTAGAAAAATAGCGTCTTGGTCTCAGCGTTTTCTCTTTGTTGTTTCCGGCTTCCTATTTGTTGTGATTGGTGTTGCTACTATCGGTATGCTCCCTCTTTAAGATTGAATTACCCACCCGAATATCAGGTATGTTTTGCTTTCATTAGGATTTGAAAGTCGTTTCATATAAATTTGCTTCTCTTCCGATTAAGAGAGGCTTTATGAATCGTTTTTGGCTATTTTGTTTGTACCTTGTTCCAACTATTGGTTTTGCTCAATCTGACTCAAATCAATCCAAAGCGGTTGATATGGCCGATCCAACAGCGGTTTACTCAAGTGTTGGTGCGCATTTATACACTAATGGAGATTTAGACCTTTCGGCAGGGTTTGCGTGGGGCAAGAACATGCTCGCCGTTGAGTCCAAGCAAGGGATGGATGCGCTTAACGTACGTTACGCTCATATGAACTTGTGGCAAGGTATTGGCGTTTACGCAGAATCGACACTACAACTTGAAAATGATTTTGGTACTTCGGCTAGTATTGGCGCGGTATCGACACTACAAGTGGGTGACTCTTGGACTATTTATCCTATTGCAACGTTAGGGTCTATGGAGATCATTGAAGATAAGTGGATTACGACCGGAACCATTGGTGTGTATAACCGATTTAAGCTTGGCTCGGGTTTTTCTCTGGGTGTTGACCCGTTTTATACGCTTGGTGAGTCAGGTTATGAAAGCATATATGTGGATACTTTCATTAGTTACCAATATAAAAACCATCAAATTCGATTGGGCTACAATGCATCAGAAAGCCAACACAATAGAGTAAACAGCAATACCGGTTTTACAGGAGAAGGTTATCTAGAGTACAAAATGGCTTTTTGATAGCAGTTTTAATTGGAAATATAGTTAGCTTCAGCCACGTTCCATAAAGCCTTGATTAGGGGATTGTTAAGTTGAGACCGTTTACAGCAAACTCCTAATTTAAATGGTTTCACCGGTTCGACATCCAGTTTTTGAATACGATCTTTAACTGGACTGTTGTTAATCACCACATCAGGGGCAATACCAATACCGCAACCCAGTGCAACCATACTGACAATGGCCTCATGCCCTGATACTTGTGCATAAATATTGGGTTTGATTTTGCTGCGTTTAAACCAAGAGTTGCATCTATCTCTCGCGGTACCTTCTGACGGTATGATGAAAGGTATTTTATTCCAGTCTATAGGTTCGCTGAGCATACTCTCTACATTAGCAACTCCTTTAGGTGCGATAACCGAAAGAGATATCTCGCTGATATTTTCAAATATGACCCGTGACGATAATTGATCACTTTCTGCAGAGATAGCGATATCGGCCTCATCGTTTAACACTTTTTCTATGGCTTGCGCGGGATCGCCAGTACTTAGTTTGTATTCGATGAGTGGGTGCAACAGTCTAAATTCCGATAACAGACGTGGCAGGTGACTATAGCTTGCGGTAACAGAACAAAATAAGCGTATCTCTCCTTTTAGCACATCCTTATTATCCAAATAATTGAGCGTAAAAGTCTGCCATTGGTTCACGATATTGTGCGCAATAGGGAGCAGATCTTTGCCTGCAGTAGTCAGTTCAACACTGCGATTATCACGAATAAAAAGGATTTGTTGCACTTCTTGTTCAAGGCGTTGTATTTGTCGACTTAATGTGGATGGACTCATGTGCATTGCCGAAGCTGTCTTGCTGAAGTTCTTACTTTCGGAAAGATGTAAAAAAATCTGTAGGCTTTTAACGTTCATTTAAGTAATCTTCTTGTTGCACAATTTGCAATGATTAGATGTAAATATATCACTTTGCGCAACTTTAATCCTGAATTAGTATGAACTCAATCGGCGCATAAAGCAGCCGGACTATGGATAGAATTTTTAAGGAGAGCCCTTCATGGCTAACTATTTCAACACGCTAAACCTACGTGAGCAATTGGACCAACTAGGTCGTTGCCGTTTTATGGATCGTTCTGAATTTGCTACAGAAGCTGATTACCTAAAAGGTAAAAAAGTGGTTATCGTAGGTTGTGGTGCTCAAGGTTTAAACCAAGGTTTAAACATGCGCGACTCTGGCCTAAATGTTTCTTACGCATTGCGTCAAGCAGCGATTGATGAGCAACGTCAATCGTTCAAAAATGCAAAAGAAAATGGTTTTGAAGTAGGTAGTTACGAAACGCTTATCCCACAAGCTGACCTTGTGGTTAACTTGACTCCAGACAAGCAACACAGCAACGTAGTTGAAACGGTAATGCCTTTAATGAAAGAAGGTGCTGCACTAGGTTACTCGCACGGCTTTAACGTTGTTGAAGAAGGCATGCAAATTCGTGAAGACATCACTGTCGTTATGGTTGCACCTAAGTGCCCAGGTACAGAAGTTCGTGAAGAATATAAGCGTGGCTTTGGTGTTCCGACACTGCTTGCTGTTCACCCAGAAAACGATCCTAAGGGTGAAGGCTGGGATATCGCTAAAGCTTGGGCTGCAGGTACTGGTGGTCACCGCGCAGGTTGTCTAGAGTCTTCTTTTGTTGCTGAAGTTAAATCTGACCTTATGGGCGAGCAAACTATCCTTTGTGGTATGTTGCAAGCGGGTTCTATCGTATGTTACGAGAAAATGATCGCTGACGGTATCGATGCAAGCTACGCAGGTAAGCTTCTTCAATACGGTTGGGAAACCATCACTGAAGCACTGAAGTTTGGTGGCATCACTCATATGATGGATCGCCTATCAAACCCAGCTAAGATTAAAGCTTTTGACCTTTCTGAAGAACTAAAAGACCTAATGCGTCCGCTATACAACAAGCACATGGATGACATCATCCAAGGTGAGTTCTCTGGTACTATGATGGCGGATTGGGCTAACGACGACGTTAACCTATTCAAATGGCGTGAAGAAACAGGTCAAACAGCGTTTGAAAACTACCCTGATTCTGATGTAGAAATC
This sequence comes from Vibrio sp. B1Z05, assembly GCF_052955985.1. Taxonomy (NCBI): domain Bacteria; kingdom Pseudomonadati; phylum Pseudomonadota; class Gammaproteobacteria; order Vibrionales; family Vibrionaceae; genus Vibrio; species Vibrio sp. B1Z05. The sequence continues at coordinate 2,722,673 of NZ_CP130463.1, read as the reverse complement.
TCAGAGCAAGAATACTTCGACAACGGCATCCTTATGATTGCTATGGTTCGTGCTGGGGTTGAGCTTGCATTTGAAGCAATGACTGCATCAGGCATCATTGATGAGTCTGCTTACTACGAGTCTCTACATGAGCTTCCATTGATTGCAAACACAGTGGCACGTAAGCGTCTATACGAAATGAACGTTGTTATCTCTGATACAGCTGAATACGGTAACTACCTATTTGCTAACGTAGCGACTCCGCTACTGCGCGAGAAGTTCATGCCTTCAGTAGCAACTGACGTAATTGGTAAAGGTCTAGGCGAAACGTCTAACTTCGTTGACAACCAACGTCTAATTGAAGTGAACGAAGCCATTCGTAACCACCCAGTTGAGTACGTAGGTGAAGAACTACGTGGTTACATGACAGACATGAAGCGTATCGCTGTTGGCGGTTAATCGTTCTTTATAAAAAACTGCGACAACGCAGTGGCTAGAAACTGAAAAGGCTTGGTATTTACATACCAAGCCTTTTTTATGTCAGTAAGAAACGTTATACCAATCGTACTAAATAACTGGTCATTCTAGCTTGTTAAAATGCTCGATAACGGCGTTAGAATTTTTGATTGTAGAATAACTACTTATCGAAAAATTCTGCCTTGTTCTTGAGCATTTTTCCTGCGCTAGTTCTGATCACTTACTTGGTGTGATTGGTATTATTTATCAGATAGCTTCTCTTCTAGCTCAGCCATTTTTTGTTCCATGGCATTAAGCTTTTGTCGGGTACGCAGTAGGACTTGAGTTTGAACTTCAAATTCTTCTCGGCTAATGACATCAAGTTTATTAAGCTGCGCTTGAATCACTTGGCGAACTTTTTGGTCAACATCAGTGCCTAGGTCTTTTACAGGCTGAGGCATAGACTCGTGAATTTGCTTCGCTATTAACTCTAGCTTTTTAGGGTCGAACATGTGGGCATCTCTCTATAATCTTTTACTATATTCTAAGCAATTCATAACCACTTGTCGCAAGCAAAATAGAGACCGACCTTTGCTTTTGGTATAAAAAAGGGCTCTTTACAGAGCCCTAGTTAGTGAGTTTACCAAGATTACTTTGATGGAATGCTTTCTGCTTCATCAAATTCTGGTAGTGGTTTGTGCTGTGAAGCAATAAAGCTGTAAATCACAGGCAGCACAAATAGGGTGAACACAGTACCAATGGTCAAGCCCGCGACGATAACAATACCGATACTAAAGCGCTGTTCTGCACCTGCACCAGAGGCGTACATGAGGGGGGTTAAACCCGCAATCATTGCCGCTGTTGTCATTAGGATTGGTCTTAGTCGCACTTTAGCTGCCGCCATTACCGCATCGATACGGTTAAGTTGATTATGCAGTTGCTCTTCTTTAGCCACTTCACAAATCAATATACCGTGCTTGGTGATTAACCCGACTAAAGTAATGAGCCCCACCTGTGAGTAGATGTTCATTGTCGATAACCCCCAAGCCAATGCAATCAAAGCACCACTGATGGCCAAAGGTACGGATACCATAATCACTAGTGGATCGCGCAATGACTCAAACTGGATGGCCAATACTAAGAATATAATTGCAATCGCCAGTAAGAAGGTGGTGTATAGCGCACTGCCTTCAGTTACAAACTGTCGTGCCTGACCCATGTAGTCATGGTTATATCCACTGGGTAGCTTCTCTGCTGCTGTCGCTTCAAACCAAGAGATTGCCTGACCCATAGTGACACCTGGCGCAGGAACAACCCCAACCGTCGCTGAGTTTAACTGGTTGAAGTGAGGCAGTGATCTTGGCTGAGGAATCACATCAATAGAGATTAAACTTCCTAAAGGAATAGAGTCTCCATTGGATGAGCGAACATAGTAGTTATTCATTGATTCAGGGTTGAGGCGGAATTTACGCTCTACCTGAGGAATGACTTCATATGAACGACCATATAGGTCAATTCGGTTTACATAGCCATCGGCCATCATGGTACTCAGCGTAATACCAATATCTTGCATAGTGACGCCATATGCTCCGGCTTTGTCTTTATCTATGTTGATTTTCATGGTGGCTGAGTCATAGTTCAGATCCAGATCTGAGTAGACAAATTGTGGGTTAGCACTCACTTCAGCAAGGGTGTTGGTCGCTATTTGGAATAGACTCTCAAAACTATTTGGCGTAGTGATAACAAACTGAATTGGCAGACCAGAACCAGCGCCAGGCAGTTCTGGCATTTGGAAGGCGGTAATGGCCATTCCAGGGATGTTAGAGACTAAGCCTGATACTCGGTTAGTGATGTCAGCTTGGCTTGCCTCACGCTGACTCCAAGGTTTCAATGATGCGATACCAAAAGCTTGGTTAGCATTAGGTATCCCTGTAAAGATCTGCGCATACGCCACTTCAGGCTGCTCATCTAAGATCTTATTAACATCATTCATTGTGTTTTGCAGATAGTCGAGGTTCGAGTTAGAAGGACCTGTACCCATCATCATAACCACACCTTTATCTTCTGAAGGTGCAAGTTCACTTGGAATGAATTTGAAGAGCAGTGGCAAACTGCCCATGACAATTAAGGCAAACACAATAACCACAGCGCGATGCTGCATAATGGAGCCTAACGCAGAAGAGTAGCGTTCGCTTAGCGCGTCCAGTTTTTTGTGTACATATGCCTCAAAGCGATTCGGTTGCTCATTTTGCTTTAAGATGGTTGAACACATCATAGGGCTAAGCGTCAGTGCGATGATCCCTGAAATAAATACCGCGCCGGCAAGGGTTAATGCAAACTCTTTAAATAGCGAGCCTGTAATGCCCCCCATTAAGGCGATAGGTGCGTATACCGCGCCCAGTGTCAGTGTCATTGCAATAACCGGTACGGCGATTTCTCGCGTTCCTATGATGGCAGCCCTAAAGGGCGTTTCTCCCAACTTAATATGCCGATCCACGTTTTCGAGCACCACAATCGCATCATCGACCACCAACCCGATGGCGAGTACCATGGCGAGCAAGGTCATCAAGTTCCAAGAGAAGCCTAACATCTGCATGAACATAGCCACACCCACTAAAGACAGTGGAATGGTGACGATAGGGATCAGTACCGCGCGATAAGAACCTAGGAACAAGGTGATGACCACCAGTACAATTAACGCTGCTTCAACGATGGTTTTGGCTACCTCGTGAATGGATTCGTTAATCGCAACGGTTGAGTCATACATCACCTGCATATTGATATTCGATGGCAGGTTCTTTTGTAGCTGAGGTAATAACTCTGATACATCAGCGGCAATATTGATAGGGTTAGCGCTTGGTGCACCGTTGATAGCAGTAACGACCGCTTCACGACCATTGGCGCTGGCGCGGTAGATATCGTGGCTTTTTTCTCGGGTTACTTTCGCTATATCACTAAGTCGAACTAATTGGCCATCATCTTGCTTAACCACTAAGTTCTTTAGATCTTTAACGCTAGCTACTTGTGTATTGGCGCTACCGTTGTATAAAACCAATGTACCCGTTGCTTGACCTGCTGCCGATTGGAAGTTATTCGCATTTAAGACGTTCATTACGTCAGTTGCAGTCAGTTGCAGTCCGGCCATTTTTTCTGGATCTAACCATACTCGAAGAGCGTATTTTACCCCGCCGTACAGATCGATCTTAGAAACACCATTGACTGTGAACAGCTGTGGATTCACAACACGTTCTAAGTAGTCTGTGATCTGGCTTGAAGAGAGCTCATCACTGGTAAAACCAATGTACATAACCGCTGTTGTCGAACCTGTCGACATGGTCACAGTTGGGTCTTCAGACTCTTTAGGTAGCTGAGAACGAACCGAGTTGGTTTTGGCCAGTATGTCGGCTAGAGCCGCATTGGGGTCGGTATTGAGCTTCATGGTCACAGTGATAGTTGAACTACCTAGCACTGATTGAGACGTCATAAAGTCAATGTTGTCCGCTTGGGCAATGGCTTGCTCAAGGGGTTGGGTAATGAAGCCCTGAATAAGGTCAGCACTGGCACCGTAATACCCAGTAGAGACAGTCACAACTGTGTTGGTCATCTCTGGATATTCACGTACCTGCATCTTAAAGATGGCTTGCAACCCAAGCAAAGCTATCAAAAAGCTGATAGAGATAGCGAGTATTGGGCGCTTAATAAATATATCTGTAAATCGCATTGTTTATCCCTTACAACATCGGCAGTTCAGCTGGAGGATTCGTCGCGTCGCTTTCTACAATTTTCACTTTAGAATCGTTGCTTAATCGAACTTGGCCTGAGGTCACAATCATTTCGCCAGGTTTCACGCCCTCTAAAATGCGCACTTTATCTTGCGTACGTTCACCCGCTTTAACCACTCGCTGGCTCACTCGGTGTGTTTTTTCATCAAGAACAAATACACTGTCTCCGTACAAAGTGTAAGAGATAGCAACTTGTGGAATGACGACTTGCTCAGTTATGGTTGGTAAAACAATTTGTGCACGTGCAAACATGCCTGATCTTAACTTACCCTGTGCGTTAGGAATTTCTGCTTGTACCTGTAGAAGACCACTTTGGTAGTTAATGGCAGGCTCTATGGCTGAAATAGTGCCGTCAAAAATGCTACCAGGGTACGAATCGGCTTCAATACGAATAGATTGGCCAATGTTGATGCGCGAGATGTCGTTTTGTGAAACGGTAAATCGTAGGCGCATTACGCTGATGTCTTCAAGTCGTGCAATTCGGCTACCGGCTTGCATGTATTCGCCTAGGTTAACCCCGCGAATACCAATAACTCCAGAGAAGGGTGCATCTACATCACGACGGTTGATGGTCGCTTTTAGACCGGTGATATCGGCCTTTAGAGAAAGGTAAGATGCTTCTGCTTCATCATAATCTTCTTGAGAGATAGCGCCTTTCTTATATAGACCTTTGTAGCGTTTATATTTAGCGGCAGAGGCAGGAAGACGGGCTTCTGCACTTTGTAAGTTGGCTTTTTCTACATCAGAATCAAGTAAAACCAGAGAATCGCCTTTGGAGACTTTCTGACCTGATACAAAGTTAATTTTAGTGACGATACCACTGGCTTCCGCCGTTAATGTAACGCCCTGTAAAGGTTCAATGAAGCCAATTACATCGATGCTCGGTGTCCAGTCATCAGCCGCTGCTTTAATTACAGTCACTGGGTATTCTGGTTCTGGGCGATTCGCCAAGTACTCCGCTATCTTCTGTTGCTTGAAGATGTTAAAGCCAATTACGCTACCAAATAAAACGATAGCAATAAGTAGCATGATTAGTGTCCACTTTTTCATGGAACGGTTCTCCAGTTATTTTGTTGTAATGGCTTCCCAGCTCGCGTGGATGGCCTGTTGATAGATGGTGTTGTCTATAGATTCAATACCTTGGAAGTGTTTGCGAGTTAAGCTCACGCAACTTTCCAAACTCAGGGTATATAAAATAGGGTCGGGGAGATCTTTCAGTTCGCCAGATTCTCTTCCTTCATTAAACACACTCAGTAGAGGGTCAAAAAATTTCTTTTCTAAACTTCGAATTTCATTATTTAAAGTAGCAGGTAATGATTCGTACAAAACATGCGTTTGCAATAGTCTTAAATGAGATTCACCTATACTCCATACGTTGCTACACATTGTTTTATATCTTTGTTCCAGTGACTGATTTGGATCTACATTGTTTTGAATGATGTCAGCCACTTGTTTGGTGAGCCAAAGTCTTGCTTCGGTAATGATGTGGTTTTTATCCTTAAAATAGAGATAAACCGTACCGGTTGCGACATTGGCTTCGCTGGCTAATTTTTGTATGGAAAGGCCTTTGAAACCGTCTTGACCGAGTATAGCTACTGCTGCCTCTAAGATATCTTGACGCTTGGTTTTAGATGCCATTTTGTAGTAACCCCACCAGAAATGAATGAACGTTCATTCATTTTAATGCCCAAATATTGAAAAGCAACCATTTGTAAGCATAGGTAAGCATTTCAAAAAGGAAAATTCGATTGGAAATGAACATGCTGAGAAGTATCATTAGAACCCTTTTTTGTATCTCGGTGACGTTATGAGGCTAAATCCACAGCAGGACCAAGCGGTAAAATTTGTGTCTGGGCCTTGTCTGGTATTAGCAGGAGCAGGTTCAGGTAAGACGCGCGTAATTACCAATAAGATTGCTTATCTTGTTCAGCAATGCGGCTATAAGGCGCGTAATATCGCGGCGGTAACGTTTACCAACAAAGCCGCTCGCGAAATGAAAGAACGAGTTGGGCAAACCTTAGGTAAAAATGAATCTAAAGGGCTGATGGTGTCTACTTTTCATACCTTGGGCCTGAACATCATTCGTCGAGAGTACAAAGCGCTAGGTCTAAAAGCGGGTTTTTCGTTATTTGATGACCAAGACCAACTTTCCATGCTTAAAGAGTTAACCGAAGATCTTTTGGAAGGGGATAAAGACTTGCTGCGTCAGTTAGTGAGTACTATCTCCAACTGGAAAAACGACATGTTAACTCCTGCTCAAGCTAGAGCTTCAGCGCAAGGTGAGTTACACACATTATTTGCCGACTGTTTTGAAATGTATCAACGTCAAATGGTCGCTTACAACGCGCTAGATTTTGATGATCTGATTTTGATGCCTGTATTGCTATTAAAGCAAAATGAAGAGGTGCGAGAACGCTGGCGCGCGCGTATTCGTTATTTATTAGTCGATGAGTATCAAGATACCAACACCAGTCAATATGAACTGGTTAAATTGCTGGTGGGTGAGCGTGGTCGCTTAACAGTGGTAGGTGATGATGATCAGTCTATTTATTCTTGGCGTGGGGCTAAACCGCAAAACTTAGTTTTGCTTGGTGAAGATTATCCAAATCTAAAATTGGTTAAGCTTGAACAAAACTATCGTTCAACCAGCCGAATTTTACGCTCAGCCAATATTTTGATTGCCAATAACCCTCACGTATATGAGAAAAAGCTTTTTTCAGAGATCCCTGATGGTGAAAAGCTCAAAGTGTTAATGGCAAAAAATGAAGACCATGAAGCCGAGCGTATTACGGGTGAGATCATTGCACATAAGTTTGTAAATCGAACCCACTATCGAGATTACGCCATCTTGTATCGTGGTAACCATCAATCACGATTAATTGAAAAGTCTTTAATGCAAAACCGTATTCCTTACCGAATTTCCGGAGGAACGTCTTTCTTTTCTAGAGCGGAAATTAAAGATGTGATGGCGTATTTACGAGTGTTAGTGAACCCTGATGATGACAATGCATTTTTACGTATCGTGAATACCCCACGCCGTGAGATTGGTCCGGTGACTTTAGAAAAGTTAGGTAGCTACGCCAATATGCGTGGCAAAAGCTTATTTGAAGCCTCCTTTGAACTCGGTTTAGAACAAACCTTATCCGGTAAAGGCTTGGAGAGCTTAAGACGTTTCACTGAGTGGTTGGTGCGAGTGGGCGATAACGCTGAACGTGGCAATACCGTGGAAGCGGTGCGCAGTTTAGTGCGTGATATTAACTACGAAGATTGGTTGTATGAAACCTCAGCTAGCCCAAAAGCGGCTGAAATGCGCATGAAGAACGTTTCTGATCTGTATAGCTGGATTGTGGCTGATCTGGAGGGGGACAACTATGACAAAGAAGAGAAAACTCTCAAAGAAGTGGTACAGCGTTTAACACTGCGTGACATGATGGAACGTGGGGAAGACGATGCCGAAGCGGACCAAGTGCAACTAATGACCTTACATGCTTCTAAAGGCCTTGAGTTCCCGTACGTATACTTAATGGGAGCAGAAGAAGGCATATTACCGCACCAAACCAGTATCGACGAAGAAAACGTAGATGAAGAGCGTCGCTTAATGTACGTGGGGATTACGCGAGCGCAAAAAGAGCTGAGTTTTACGGTATGTAAAGAGCGTCGCCAGTACGGAGAGTTAATCAAGCCAACTCAAAGTCGCTTCTTAGATGAATTGCCTTTTGATGATCTTGAATGGGAAGTGAAAAAGAAAGAGCAAACCAAAGAAGAACGCATGCAAAAAGGGCAAGCGCATATCGCAAATCTTAGAGCAATGTTTAAAAAATAAAAAAAGATGGCGCAAGCCATCTTTTTAACAAAGTTCGTCGCGTTATGTTAATCGCATAGGTAGCTAATGATTAAAGATTGGCAATCATATGGTCGATAGCGGCAACGATTTCTTCATCAGTACAATCCATACATGCCCCTCTTGCTGGCATAGCATTGAAACCATTGATCGCATGTTCAACCATTGTTTCTTTACCTTGTGCGATGCGGGGGCTCCAATCGGCAGCATCATTTATTTTTGGTGCGCCGCCCACTCCAGAGCTATGACACGCTAGGCAGAAAGTGCCATAAACAGTAGCGCCGTCACGAGGGCCTGCCGCTGCAACTTCAGCTTCTGGCTCGCTTCCTGCGATGTAAACATTGCCGACAGGCTTAATGCGCTCAGCTATTGCATCATAATCAGCTTGATCTGATGAAGCAAAGCTAGCACCAGAAAAAACCAGCGCAACGGTAAATAAAGTAACAAGTTTACGAGGCATATCCATTCATTCTCTTTTAATTCTAGGTAAGCGCTAACCGGTTGACCATTTGTGTGCAGATCGCACAAAATGAAATCACCAACTGTTAAAGTGTTGTAAATGTTGGGTGATTATATATCTTATGAATGTTGCATTAAACTATATCTTTACGAGGGCGAGGGTTAAATCACATCTAAAAATAGCGACATAATGATCGTTTTCGTTGAAAAAAAGCACAAACACAAAAAAAACTGTAAAAAGTACTAGACGGCAAACTGTGATATCCGTATTATTCCACTCCGCCGATAGGGCATGCGCCCGTAGCTCAGCTGGATAGAGCGTTGGCCTCCGGAGCCAAAGGTCGAAGGTTCGAATCCTTTCGGGCGTACCATCCGGAAGCCTGTTTTTAGCAAACAGCGTATTGGCAAAAAATAGTGGTGGCTATAGCTCAGTTGGTAGAGCCCTGGATTGTGATTCCGGTGGTCGCGAGTTCGAATCTCGTTAGCCACCCCATTATTTTGGTAACTTCGGTTTCCTATTTCGATGTTAAATCGGGATGAAATTAAGTCGGTGATAACATTACTTGATAGTGTATCCTGTCTTTGAAAATAGCGAGACTAGAGGCAAGCCTCTGGTAAACGAAATTTTCTAAAATTTGTCGGTGAATAGCGCAGCTTGGTAGCGCATCTGGTTTGGGACCAGAGGGTCGGGGGTTCGAATCCCTCTTCACCGACCACTACAATTAGTCATGGCAAAAGCGGTGATTATAAAAAATTGATGGTGGCTATAGCTCAGTTGGTAGAGCCCTGGATTGTGATTCCGGTGGTCGCGAGTTCGAATCTCGTTAGCCACCCCATCATTTGGTAACTTCGGTTCCCTATTTCAATTTGATTGAAATGAAATTTGTCGGTGAATAGCGCAGCTTGGTAGCGCATCTGGTTTGGGACCAGAGGGTCGGGGGTTCGAATCCCTCTTCACCGACCACTATAACGAAGCCTCACTCGAAAGAGTGGGGCTTTTTTACGTCTGTAATTTGTGAAAAGCGATCTATTTCGGCTATTTCAAAAAAAACGCACTAAACAGTGCGTTTTTGTATTCATACTGATGAGCGAGACTAGTCCATCATATGTTTGCGTCGAATATCCAATAACGCAAAAATACCAAAGATCAAAATGGACCATTTTTCCCAAGAACTGAGTTTCACTTTATCGCCAAATGCACCAAGGAAGATAGCCGACTGTAGGCCGTGCATCATGAATAGGAAGGCGGTCATGATATAAAGCGCAATGGCCGCTTTGCCGGGAAACGGCTGAAAAAGATTATAGATAAGCACAAACCATACAAAGGCGATGGCCGCCTTTGCAAGTATCAAAAGGTATTTCATTCTTACTCTCTTATAAATAGTTGGAATCTAACCTGTCCCGCCACTTTTTCTCTGTGCATTGTCCAATTATCGGGTAATGCAGGCATTGCCAGTTCTTTTTCAGTTTCAATGTAAATTAAAGCCTGATCACTCAGCCAGCCATTGTTTTCTAGTTGTTCGATGGCTTCTAGCAGAAGGCCCTGACGAAAGGGAGGATCGATAAACACAATATCGTATGGCTTCCCTGGTTGTTTCAAGAAGTTTAATGAATTTTGATTTAATAGGGTGATGTTGGTCGCTTTCACCGCTTGCATGTTCTGTTGTAGTTGCTGAAATGCTTTTACATTTAACTCAATAAGAGTCACTTCTTCGGCTTGTCTTGATGCGGCTTCAAAACCCAAGCCACCCGAACCTGCAAATAGGTCTAAGCAACGTGCATTGGGGATGTCACTGGCAATCCAATTGAATAAGGTTTCTTTCACTCTATCGGTGGTTGGGCGTAAACCTTCGGCATCATGAACCGGTAATTTTCGGCCTCGCCAAAGCCCGCTAATGATGCGGATTGACCCTGAACCCTTATTATTTTGTGAAGAAGAGGAGCGTTGATGTTTTCTCATGCTATTTTTGGCCATGGAATAAGTGGTATCATACCCAATTAATTATTTTAAAATTGTACTCGTAAATACGAGATTAATCATCGCTAATTAAACGTACACTGCGCAATTGCATTGTATATACGCACGAATCATGAGTAATTGGGAAAGTCTTCGATGACGGATAAGAAAAAACGCGGCTTATTGTCTTGGCTTGGTTTTGGTGAAGAAGATCAAACAAAACCAGAGCAAAAAGAAACGGACGTTAACGAACAGCAGGAGCTGGATACTGAAGTTACTGAACAAGCAGTAATGCCGGCAGATGAGTCTGATAGTGAGGTTGTCGCGCAAGAGACGACCGAAGTAGAAGATACACCCGAGCAAGCCGAGACAGAAATCGAAGCGCAAGATGCAGCTGAACCTGCACAAGAGCCAGAATCTACTGAGCTCGTAGCCGACGATGTGATTCAGCCTGAGGTGCAAGAGAAGCCGACAGAGAGTTTCTTTGCTCGTTTAAAACGTAGTCTTGCACGAACCAAAGCGAATATTGGTGCGGGTTTCTTTGGCCTGTTTAAAGGCAAGCAAATTGATGATGACCTATTTGAAGAATTAGAAGAACAACTTCTGATTGCGGATGTTGGTATGGAAACGACCATGAAAATCATCGACAGCCTGACAGAGAAAGCCTCTAAGCAGCAGCTAAAAGATGGTGAAGCTTTATATGATCTTTTAAAAGAAGAGCTTGCTGATATTTTGGCAAAAGTAGAGCAGCCGTTACATATTGATGAACAAAAAACACCGTACGTTATTTTAATGGTAGGCGTGAACGGCGTTGGTAAAACAACCACTATCGGTAAGCTCGCTAAGCAGTTCCAAGGGCAAGGCAAAAAAGTCATGCTAGCTGCAGGGGATACTTTTCGTGCGGCGGCGGTGGAGCAGTTGCAAGTGTGGGGTCAACGCAATGACGTGCCTGTTATTGCACAACATACCGGCGCAGACAGTGCTTCTGTTATCTACGATGCGATTGAAGCGGCTAAAGCTCGCGGCTATGACGTAGTGATTGCAGATACAGCAGGACGTCTACAAAACAAAAGTAATCTTATGGAAGAACTGCGTAAGATTGTTCGCGTAATGAAGAAAATTGATGACAGTGCCCCGCATGAGATCATGCTGACTTTAGATGCGGGTACCGGTCAAAATGCGATGAGCCAAGCTAAACTGTTTAGTGACGTAGAACCGGTTACAGGTATTACGTTAACGAAACTGGATGGAACCGCTAAAGGTGGCGTTATCTTTGCGATTGCAGACAAGTTTAATATCCCAATTCGTTATATTGGTGTGGGTGAAGGCATTGAAGATTTGCGTCCATTTGAAACGCAAGATTTCATCGATGCATTGTTTAGTAGAGAAGATTAGAAGCCTAGCGCAAGGATGATTTTGTGATTAATTTTCAACAGGTGAGTAAGGCTTACCGTGGTGGCCATCAGGCATTGCAAAAAGTCGATTTTCACTTAAAAAAAGGCGAACTGGCTTTTCTTGGCGGTCACTCTGGCGCAGGTAAAAGTACTTTACTGAAACTTATTTGCGCGATGGAGCGACCTACCGACGGTAAGATTGCCTTCAATGGGCATGACATTACCCGTATTGGGGATAAAGAGATCCCGCTATTAAGACGTAATATCGGAATTGTTTTCCAAGACCACCGCTTGTTAATGAACCGAACCGTTTATGACAACGTAGCATTGCCGATGCGCATAGAGTCTATTGCTGAAAATGAGATTAAACGTCGAGTCAGTGCCGCTCTTGATAAAACAGGTTTGCTTGAAAAAGCCCGCTGTTTGCCTTCGCAACTGTCTGGTGGTGAACAGCAAAGGGTGGGTATTGCGCGCGCTGTAGTGAATAGACCCACTTTATTGCTTGCCGATGAGCCTACCGGGAACTTAGACCCTGAGCTATCTAATCGTATCTTCCGCTTATTTGAAGAGTTTAACCGTGCAGGCGTTTCTATTCTGATTGCGACGCATGATGTGGGTATGATGGAAATGCGTAAGCAATATCGCCGTTTTGAATTGAACCAAGGATTTTTGAGTGAGGCAGCAGGTTATGGCCAGTAAAGGTTCTGTAGAGAAAATAGGGTATTTTCGTTCACACTACATAGTGGCTAAAGATTCTTTACGCGAGATTATGGATCGTCCACTAGGTAACTTGTTTACCTTAGCGGTGATTGCGATTGTATTAGCACTGCCTTCTAGCTTATACGTTGTGGCCAAGAATATTTTAGATGCCGCGCAAGAAGTCAGTCAGCCTGCGGCGGTAAGTGCTTACTTACAAGAAGGGACATCTGAAGCTCGAATTATGCTTATCAAGGATAAGCTAGAGAGCGATGAGTCCGTTTCAAAAGTCGAGTACATTTCGTCTCAACAAGGCTTACAAGACTTAAGTTCACATGCAGGGTTTAATGACGCCATCAGTCTATTGAATGACTACGCATTGCCGGCATTACTGGTTATTCATCCTGCGCAAGCGTCCAAGGCGACTCAGCAACATATTCTGGAATTGGCGAAGTCGGTTGATGTATTTACCGATGTGCGTGTTGATCAAGATTGGTTGAAGCGTTTTGATGCCGTGAAAACACTAAGCAGTTCGTTGGCTATTGCTTTGGCGTGCATGATGTTAGTGGCGGTGATTTTAATTATCGGTAATACCATGCGTTTCAATGTATTGGCGAGAAAAGAAGAAATCCAAGTGATGAAGTTTCTTGGGGCAACCAATAGCTTCATTTTACGTCCATACCTCTATACCGGAATGTGGTTTGGTTTACTGGGCGCACTATTAGCTTGGTTAATTACTCTATCTTTATCACTATTTTTGGGAAGTACGGTGCAGTCGGTGGCATCACTTTATGATAGTAGCTTTATTCTTAGCCCATTGGGTTTAGATGAATCCGTTATCCTTTTGTTAGTAGGAAGCTTTTTAGGTCTCTTTGCCGCTCAAGCTTCTGCGCGCCGTCATCTTTCTGAAATTGAACCTGTGTAGAATTTGCTGGTCATAATAGATAGAGGGGGGATAATGTGTATGTCTCAACTCACAGACTAAGACTTGCTCTAGTTTGAATTCTGTGCATAATGTTCAGTCCGTTATTCTTTTAGGCATACCTAATTTAATAATGTTAAGTAGTAAAGTTCAATGAATGAGGAATTGAATGGCTAGTAAAGCGTTTTCAATGGCGTTGGTATCTCAAGATAGTCTAGATAGCTACATCCGCTCAGCAAACGGTTACCCTATGTTAACCGCAGAGCGAGAAAGAGAGCTTGCCGAGCGTTTACATTACAATGGCGAAATTGAGGCAGCGAAAGAGCTGATTCTATCTCACTTGCGCTTTGTTGTTTATGTTGCCCGTGGTTACTCTGGTTATGGTCTTCCGCTTGCTGATTTAGTTCAGGAAGGGAATATCGGACTAATGAAAGCCGTTAAGCGATTCAATCCTGAAGTGGGCGTTCGTCTAGTTTCATTTGCAGTTCATTGGATTAAAGCTGAGATTCACGAGTACGTATTGCGTAACTGGCGTATTGTTAAAATCGCCACTACCAAAGCTCAACGTAAACTGTTTTTCAACCTGCGTAAAAATAAAAAACGTTTAGGTTGGTTTAACAATGGTGAAGTTGAGACAGTAGCGAATGAGTTAGGTGTATCACCTTCCGAAGTTCGTGAAATGGAATCTCGCTTAGCTGCTCAAGATGCCACATTTGAGTTTTCAGCTGATGACGATACGGCGACGAACTTCAATCCAGTCGCACCTGCGTTGTATCTTGAAGATCAAGATTCAGACATTGCAGATTCTATTGAAGCGGATAACTGGGAAAGCCACACTAATGCACGTCTAGCGAGTGCTTTAGCCACTCTTGATGAGCGTAGTCAGCATATTGTACGTGCTCGTTGGTTGGATGACCAAAAGCTTACCTTACAAGATCTGGCAGATACCTACAGTGTTTCGGCAGAGCGTATTCGTCAGTTAGAAAAGAATGCGATGAAAAAGCTTAAATTGGCCGTTGGCGATTTGTAAGCGATATTAAATTTCTTTAAAGGCCAAGATCGAGAGATCTTGGCCTTTTTTATTAGGATCGGTTTTACCCTGTTATTTAGGTGGTTTTTCTGTGGATAACTCTGTGGGATAAATTTCGATAGCATGTCTTTAACTCAGTTAAAGCAAGGGTTATCATCGATATCTCTGGTGGGGATAGATAATTTTAAATCAACACATTATTAAGGATCAATACTAGATATTGTGGATCATCTTTGCTAAAAACACTTTATCAACGTAATCCACAGGTTTACCCACAGCTGGTGGTAAATTGATCATTATGCTCTTTGTATTAGGGATAAAATTCCTTATTGGCTTTGGATAGGATTTTTTAAGAGAAAACAAATAATGGAAGAAATACAACGAATCAGTGTTCATCAAGCACACCAGATGTTATCAACACAGCAAGCAAAATTGGTTGATACTCGCGACATTCAAGCGTTTACTGTGGCACATGCGATAGATGCTTTTCATTTGACCAATCAGAGCATTGCTGAATTCATGGATTCAGTGGAGTTTGACGATCCTATCCTAGTGATGTGCTATCACGGTATTAGCAGTGTGGGTGTTGCTCAGTACTTACTTAACCAAGGTTTTGAGCAAGTATTTAGTATTGATGGTGGCTTTGAGGCTTGGCAGCGTCAACAGCTACCAATCGAGGTCCATGAATGATTCGTTTAATACAGATTAACAACCCTCGTATCGCTCAAGCCTTTATTGATTACATGGCCTCACAGCAGGTGACTCTTTCTCAAGTGGGAGAAGGGGACGGTCAGTTTGCGATTTGGTTGCATGATGAAGATGCGTTGCCAGAAGTGCAGCAAGAACTAGAACTGTTTTTAAAAGATCCCAACCATAAAAAATACCAAGCCGCCTCTTGGCACATGGCTGAAACCCGCACCCAAAAGTTCAGTTATTCCACTCCTAGCTTTTTGCAGATGATTAAAGCCAAAGCAGGGCCAATGACTTTGCTGATTATGACGATATGTATCCTAATTTATGGGCTTCGTATTCTAGGGATGCAGCAGCAAGTATTCTCTTGGCTACATTTCCCTGCGGTTAGCGAGCAACAATGGCAGGTATGGCGTTATTTCTCGCATGCGCTGCTGCATTTCTCTGTATTGCATATCACCTTTAACTTACTTTGGTGGTGGCAACTCGGTGGTGATATCGAGCAAAAATTAGGGCGAGCTCGCCTGACGAAAATTTTCTTATTCTCCGCACTCATCTCAGGTTGTGCTCAATACTGGATTGACGGTGCCAACTTTGGTGGCCTTAGTGGGGTTGTGTACGCCTTAGTCGGATATATTTGGGTTGTTTCGGTGCGTGCACCGCAACTTGGGTTAGATATACCTAAACCTATTCTTGGTTTTATGTTGGTGTGGTTAGTGCTTGGTTTTGTACAACCATTTATGGCCATTGCTAATACCGCACACCTTGCTGGTTTGGTCGCAGGGTGCGTATTAGGTGGCTTAGATAGCATAAATCGTACTAAGAGCACTTAATTGGTGATCTCTATTACCTTATTGGTATTGCGATTGGTACAATTGGCGCATTACATTAAGAGTGCGTCATTAGTTGGTAAAGAGTTACGAAGTTAGTATGACAAGCCCCATTAGCATATTTCAGCAGGCTTTGCGTGATATCAATTGGCAAAGCCCAAGCCAATTCCAATTTCCGAACACAAACGCTAAGCATTGGTTGTTAGAGGAAGACTCTCTGTCTCATCGTCTATCTCAATCTTGTGTTGATTTTAGTGTTGAGTTATTTACCAACAATAAAGTTCAAGCGCAGATGCTGTCAGCAAAAGAAGCGGAGATTTTAACCCGAGAAGTTTGCCTCCTTAGAGAAGTGATCTTGCGAGGCGATCGTCATGATTGGGTGTATGGGCGCACTTTGATACCAGAAAGCTCACTGCTTTCTCACTCACATGATTTTGAAAAACAAGGTGAACTGCCTTTAGGCGTCACCGTCTTTCGTTCGCAAGGTGCGTATCGTGATGCTCTGCAAGTGGGAGAGATTGAGGTGGATGGGCAAGTATTGCTAGCACGCCGTTCTCGGTTATGGATGAATGAAACACCGATGCTGGTAGCGGAACTCTTTTTACCAGAATCCCCAATATATTTAAAAAGGAACACAGTTAATGCTCTCTAAAATAAGAGCCTATTATTTGCTGATGAGGATGGATCGACCTATCGGTAGCCTCTTGCTGTTATGGCCAACATTATGGGCCTTGGCAATGGCTTCAGAGGGGAAACCTCAATGGGGAGTTCTTATTGTATTTTGTCTGGGGGTATTTTTAATGCGCTCAGCAGGGTGCGTGATTAATGATTTCGCCGATCGTGATTTTGATGGGCATGTGGAGCGTACTCAGTTTCGCCCAATACCGAGCGGATTAGTGTCGGCAAAAGAAGCGTTAGCTTTGTTTGGCGTCTTGAGTGTTGTTTCATTTTCTCTGGTGTTGACCATGAATACGCTCACCATCCAATTGTCATTTATTGGTGTCGCCTTAGCGGCACTTTATCCGTTTATGAAGCGGTTTACCCATTTGCCACAGTTGGTATTAGGGATTGCATTTAGTTGGGCGATTCCAATGGCGTGGGCGGCAGAGTCTGGACATATAGCGCCATTGGCGTGGTTATTGTTTGCGATTAACTTATTGTGGACTGTTGCCTACGATACTCAATATGCGATGGTTGATAGAGAAGACGATCTTAAAATAGGTATTAAATCGACCGCTATTTTGTTTGGTCGCTTTGATAAGTTAATTATCGGGTTATTGCAGGCCACCACTATAGTTTTACTGCTGGTGGTCGGTGAGAGTGCTGGCCTTAGTGGTGCCTTTTACTGGGGGGTGCTTGTGGCCGCTATTTTGTTTGTGTATCAGCAATGGTTGATTAAAACGCGCTGTCGTACACAATGTTTTCAAGCTTTTCTTAACAATAACTACGTTGGCATTGCCGTTACTGCTGGCTTATTTATCTCTTATCTATAAAAAATCCCAGCTATCGATTCTGTTACTAGTAGAATCGATAGCTGGGATTGATGCTTTGATGAGTTATACCAATCACACTAAGTAAGTGATCAGAACTAGCGCAGGAAAAATGCTCGAGAACAAGGCAGAATTTTTCGATAAGTAGTTATTCTACAATCAAAAATTCTAACGCCGTTATCGAGCATTTTAACAAGCTAGAATGACCTGTTATTTAGTACGATTGGTATTATGCTTACTCAGCCTGAGCGATACCTTCTTTAATGGTCAGTTTTACTTCTGGCGAAAGTATCTCAAGTAAGCTCAGAGCTAATTCCTCAGTGCGCTCAATATCACACTCCCCATCTTCATCAAGATAGTTCTGTTCTTTTAAGGTATTAAACAGCGCTGCAAATACCCCTTTATCAAAAAACTCTGGTGCATTAATGCCATGCAAGCGACCTAAGCGCTGTGCGATATCTTGGCAGCGTACTTCTAAATCTTCTTGAGTTACCTCAGGTCTTGAAGCCAAAAGATTCAGTGCAATACTGTAGCGTTGCAGAGTTTCTGAAATCGTTCTGGAAAGCAGCTGTATAGTATGGATGTTGGACTGATTAAGGTTAATCACGTCATCATCAATTTGAATAAGCTTCTGAGCCAACAACTCTTGCACGATTAGCTCAATTTTCTCTTCAAGCTGTTCATCGTCATAAGAAAGGAAAAATTCCTTTTTCAAGAACGGATATAGAACCGAAATATTGTGCTGTAGTTTTGCCAATGTGCAGTCAGGTAGTTGGATAATAAGCTGGGCAATTAATGAGGGAAGTGCCAGCATATGTATGATGTTGTTACGATAGTAAGTCATTAATACAGACTGATGACGATCTAAAGAGACGATATCACCCATGCTGTCTGAGTCGACAACAAACTTATCTAAAGAGATAGCGTGCGCAGCCAATTCTTCTGCTGAGCTATCCGGTACAGTTGAGTAATCCGTGTATGGTGTGTTGCGCAGGATACGTAAATAACAATCGATTTGATTGATCAAACTTTCTTTGGTTAGGGCTCGTTGTCTTGACGCGAGTAGAGCTGTCGCGGATAAGCTCAGGGCATTAGCTGCGGCGGCATCATTAATGTGCGTCATCATTTTTTCAGCAATAGCATTAACAGTAGGCGCCATCCAATCCGGTCTGACAGAGCTTGGTGCACCAATACTGTCTCGCCATTGTGGCACATTTTCGTTGAGATAGTTATTCAGTGAGATAGGCTCGCCAAAGTTGACATAGCCTTGGCCAAAGTTGCGCAGTTTTCTAATCGTACGCAGTACCTGTCCAGCATTCTCTTTTTCTTTACGTTTACCGCGCAGTTCTTTTGCGTAAGTCGAGACTTCCATTACATGTTCGTAGCCGATATACACAGGTACTAAAGTGACGGGACGATTTAGTCCTCGTAACATGGTTTGTACTGTCATCGCTAACATGCCGGTTTTGGCTTGCAGTAGGCGACCTGTACGAGAGCGTCCACCTTCACTAAAGTATTCAACCGAATACCCTTTCGCAAATAGCTCGGCTAAGTATTCTCTAAAAATAGTCGAATAGAGCTTGTCACCTTTGAAGCTACGGCGAATGAAGAATGCGCCACCTCTTCTAAAGATAGGCCCAGCTGGGAAGAAATTTAGGTTTACACCGGCAGCAATATGCGGTGGTACCATGCCTTCGTAATAAAGAATGTAAGAGAGCAGCAGATAATCCATATGGCTTCGATGACACGGGACATAAACGATTTCGTGCCCATCTTGCGCTAATTTACGTACAGTCGAAGCATTATTAACATTGATGCCTTGATAGAGGCGGTTCCATAACCAAGTTAAAACAAGGTTGCCTTGCTTGATCAATGAGTAAGAAAACTTAGCTGCAATTTCATCTATTATTTTTAGTGCTTGTTGCTCCGCTTTTTCTACACTAATATTTTTTTCTGCTGCTTCTTCGGCAATGGCTTTATTTATCGCTTCGGATTTGATCAGACGCTTAAATAACACTTCTCTATTTGGTAGGTTTGGACCTGACGCGGCTAATTTTTGACGAGAGAAGTGAATGCGTGCTACACGTGCTAGTTTTTGTGCGATGGTTTCATCAGAGCCATGTGAATCAGCCATATGTCGCATAGACACTAACGGGCTAAAGCGAATCATACAGTCTCGACCAGAAAACAATACTGCGAACATTTTCTTCCAAGATGGCAGATTTTCTAAGTAAGGTTTTTCTTGTCCTTCTTTGCCTGGCTTACGTCCCCACATAACCGTGGTTGGTATTAGCTGTACATCGAGTTCTGGCTGTTCTCTGTGTAGTTTAAGAAGCTGAGTAAACAGGCTTTGCGAACCAAGAGAGTCGTGAGTATCTTGGTCTTTAGCGTCCTCATCCATAGAGCTAAATACATAGCGTCGAAAGCTTTGGCCACTTAGCTCAAGTGGTTGTAGAGGATCGGGTAGGCCAAGTTGAATAGCTCGTCTGCGAATAGCCAACAAGTCGACATTGGATTCATATGGCAAAACGTAGACAATAGGTTTTTCTATGTCTATGTTGAGATTATTAATTGGCGAAGGGGGTACGACGCTCCCCTTAACCAGTACTTTCAATGGAAAGCGCAAAGCTGATTGTGTCAGTGTATGACCAGAAGACATATTATTGATTGTCCCAATTTGTATTTGGCGTCCAAGACTCTTCAAGGCTCGGTTGTAACATAAGCGTCGCAAGAATAGCAGAACTGGTCGAACCTTTTAACCAGAATTACGTCAATGTTAGGTTTATGACTGAAAAAGCACAAAGAGATAAAAGAATAGGTGAATAATGAAAGGTAATACAGGATTCAAACGCATTATTAAAGCGACAAGGTATTCGATACAGGGATTGCAGGCTGCTTTCAAACATGAGGCTGCTTTTCGTCAAGAAGTCACTCTCGCTATTCTACTGATCCCGATTGCCTTTTTGGTGGATGTTGGTCACGTTGAACGCATGTTGATGGTGTTGTCTTTATTTATTGTGCTGATTGCAGAGCTGATGAATTCGGCTATAGAGGCTGTGGTGGATCGCGTTGGATCTGATTTTCATGAATTAGCAGGGCGTGCCAAGGATATTGGTTCGGCAGCGGTATTTGTCGCTTTAGGCCTAGTGGTATATATCTGGGTTGAAGCATTATTCTTTTAACTTAAATTTCAAGTTATTAGGGCTAGTTGGTTGATTATTTAACCATGCTGTATATACTCACAGTTAACTGTATAAAATAACAGGTGCCCTATGAGACCCTTAACCCAAAGACAGCAACAGGTATTCGATCTAATTAAAGCTAAGATTGAGGATACTGGTATGCCACCAACAAGAGCGGAAATTGCCCGCGCGCTGGGTTTTCGTTCAGCTAATGCTGCCGAAGAGCACCTTAAAGCACTGGCTAAAAAACAGGTAATTGAAATTATTCCTGGTGCTTCAAGAGGCATCCGTATTTTATTGCAAGATACCGCTAATGATGACGGTTTACCGCTGATCGGTAATGTGGCGGCGGGTGAGCCTATTTTAGCTCAAGAGCATATAGAATCTCATTACCAAGTTGATCCACAAATGTTCAAGCCAAAAGCGGACTTTTTACTGCGAGTACACGGTGAAAGTATGAAAGACATCGGTATTATGGATGGCGATCTACTCGCAGTACATAAAACTCAAGATGTTCGTGATGGACAGGTTGTGGTGGCACGAGTGGATGAAGACGTCACCGTGAAAAGATTGGAGCGTAAAGGCGCAACTGTTTTGTTGCACCCAGAAAACGAAGCTCTGTCTCCAATTAAAGTTGATTTAACTCAGCAACATTTAGTGATTGAAGGTATTGCTGTCGGTATTATTCGTAATAGTACTTGGATGTAATCACTACATTCCAATAACTGACAGTTCACTAAATATGCAGCGCCCCTTAATAGGAGCGCTGTTTTTTTTGCCCTAAGATTTACCAAGGAAGCTTTATGCATAATCCAGTTATCCGTTCACTCATGGACTTAAGTCTGCACAAGAGGATTCTTGCGTTGGCAATACCTATGGTGCTGTCCAACATTACGGTACCGTTATTGGGTTTAGTTGATACTGCCGTGGTAGGGCATTTGGAACACTCTTGGTATTTAGGTGGTGTGGCGTTAGGCAGCACCATGATCAGTATGGTGTTTTGGCTATTTGGCTTTTTACGTATGTCGACAACAGGCTTGTCCGCGCAAGCTAAAGGAGCGCAAGATCCTAGGAAATTAGCCCTGATCTTACTGCAAGGTATTTTCATGGCATTGTCATTTGCTGTGCTTTTCTTAATCTTACATCGTGGGATTATTGCCTTGGCTTTGGGCTTTAGTGATGCCAGTGAACAAGTACAGTTATACGCTTCGCAGTATTTTGCCATAAGGGCGTGGAGTGCTCCGGCGGCGATGGTGAACTTTGTATTGCTAGGTTGGCTATTAGGCAATCAAGATGCAAAGGCTCCAATGTGGATGGTGATTGCGACTAACGTGACCAACATAGTGCTAGATGTGTTGTTTGTAGTGGTTTTAGATTTTGGAGTATCCGGCGTAGCGTCTGCCTCGGTGATTGCAGACTTTACAGGAACATTTGTCGGTCTCTATTTCTGCCGCAAAGCGTGGCAAAAGTCCGTTCAACTGACTTTACATCAAATGCTGTCTCTAGGTACGAGTAAGTTGTTTGCTGGGGTACTGCGGTTTATTCGTTTAAATAGAGATATCTTTTTACGTTCATTATTCTTGCAAGCAGTATTGGCATTTATGACCTTCCAAGGGGCGAGTTTTGGTGATGATATTGTAGCAGCCAATGCGGTACTGATGAGCTTAGTATTGATGGTCTCTTACGCCATGGATGGTTTTGCATACGCAATAGAAGCGATGGTTGGTAAAGCCATTGGTGCGAAAAATAAAGTCGAGCTGGCGCTTTCTATATGGGGTTCCTTTATCTGGGGCTTTATTGTGTGTTGTGGCTTTGCACTATTATTTGGAGCTGGTGGCAGTCTTGTAGTGGCGTTAATCAGTGATATCGACAGTGTCAGAATCACTGCAGACGAATATCTACCATGGCTTGCTATCATGCCGTTAGTTTCAATGTGGTGTTATCTGTTTGATGGCATTTTTATTGGCGCGACTCGAGGCAAAGAGATGCGTAATAGCATGTTCTTGGCTGCGATTACTTTTTTTGTCCTCTATTTTAGTTTTGCGTCTTTGCAAAATCACAGTTTATGGATTGCCATGCTCGGCTTTATGGCAATGAGGGGAGGAGCGCTTGGCTGGATATTTATCAAGTTGTGGAAAAAGGGGCAGTTTTTAACTTCTGCCCACTCTTAATATTGGCTTGCTTACTGACGTTGTTGGTATAACTTGATCAGAACAGGCGGTTTAAGCCATTTAATGCCGCTACTCGATATGCTTCAGCCATTGTCGGGTAGTTAAAGGTAGTATTGACGAAGTAGTCAATGCTATTGGCTTTACCGGGTTGTTCCATGATGGCTTGTCCAATGTGGATAATTTCAGCCGCTCGTTCTCCGAAACAATGGATGCCTAAAATCTCTCTGCTTTCTCTATGGAAAAGGATTTTTAAACTACCAATGTCTTTGCCTGATATTTGTGCTCGAGCCAAGTGTTTAAATGAAGCGCGTCCTACTTCATAAGGGACTTTAGCGGCTGTTAGCTCTTGTTCTGTTTTACCTACAGAGCTGATTTCAGGGATCGTATAAATACCCGTTGGGATATCTTCAATTAATCGTTGAGTGGATTCGCCTTCGGCAATCGCTTTAGCGACAAAACGCCCTTGGTCATAGGCGGCGCTTGCTAGGCTAGGGTAGCCAATCACATCACCTACCGCATAAATATGCTCGATGTCGGTTTGGTAGTTGCTGTTGATTTTTAGTTGACCACGAGAGTCGGCCGCTAAGCCGGTAATTTCTAAATTGAGTGTATCGGTGTTGCCCGTTCGGCCATTGGCATACAGCAAGCAGTCGGCGCGCATTTTTTTTCCCGACTCCAGATGAACGATGACCCCATCATCGGTTCCTTCGACTTTTTCAAATGATTCGCCGTTGCGAATAACAATACCACTGTTACCAAAGTGATAAGACAGAGCGTCAGAGATTTCTTTATCTAGGAAAGAGAGGAGTTGGTCGCGCGTATTGATTAGATCGGTTTTTACACCTAAGCCGCGGAATATGGAAGCATACTCACAACCAATCACGCCTGCACCATAGATAATAATATGTCTTGGTTGATGGTGGAGTGACAGTATTGAGTCACTGTCATAAATTCGCTGGTGGTTAAAGTCGACGCTATCTGGATGATACGGACGCGAACCGGTGGCTATGACAAAACGATCTGCGGAGTAATGCTCAGTTCGTCCATCTTCTAGAGTTACTTTTACCGTATTGGCATCAGAAAATTGCGCAGCACCAAAGATCAGGGTGCATTGGTTACGGTCATAGAAGCCCTGTCGCAATGTTGTTTGTTTATCAATAACGGTTTTTGCATGGCTGAGAATGTCATCGAAACTGGCATCAAAACTGCGATTGTTCTTGCTAAATAAAGGGTTGTTATTGAATTCAGTAAAACGACTGACGGCATGTCTGAGTGCTTTGGATGGAATTGTACCCCAGTGAGTACATCCGCCTCCGACACTTTTTTCTTTCTCAATGATGGCTACATTAAACCCAGCTTTGGTCAGGCCCATAGCAGCACCTTCCCCCCCTGGGCCACTACCGATCACAATTACATCAAAATGCGATAAAGAACTCACAGAAACCTCCTTGTTTTGTTAGTAGCATTCTAGACTCTTGTCGTTATAGGTAAATTAGTTAGTGGTGACTAAGTGGGCGGTCTCACAATAAAGATCACTTTGTGAGTCTGCAGAGTTTGCAAACTAAGAAGCAGTTATGCTTTATTGTGGTTAGACTAAAATAGTTATGAATAAAGTATGGGCGTCAGAGCAGAGCAAAAACAAAAAACAAGACGAGCAATCATCGACTCAGCATTAGGACAATTATCTGCTGGGCGAAGCTTTTCTAGTATGAGTCTTCGGGAAGTATCAAGAGAAGCTGGAATTGCCCCAACGTCTTTTTATCGCCATTTTGATGATATGGACCAGCTTGGTTTAGTGATGGTTGACGAAGCAGGGCTGCTGTTGCGCCAATTGATGCGTCGAGCACGTGAACGAATTCAGGCTGACTGTAGTGTGATTCAAACCTCCATTGAAACTTTTGTGGAGTTTATCGACACTAGCCCAGATATTTTTAGGTTATTACTGCGCGAGCGTTCTGGCACTTCAGAGGAGTTTCGTTGCGCAGTGGCAAGAGAAATTCAATTTTTTAGTACTGAGTTAGCGGATTACCTGAGTGCACAGCAATTACCAAGAGAAATCGCGGCACTACAAGCTGATGCTATCGTAACGTTAGTCTTTAACTCGGGTGCTGAGTTCTTAGATATAGTAGAGAAGAGTCAGCGAATGGCTCACCAAAAGAGGCTAATTGAACAAGTTCGTATGATCTCTCTAGGGGGGCATGCAATGAACCAGTTTCAGAATAATAAGAAAGAGAGGGATTCATGACTGATCAAAAAGTAAATACAACGTCGGATAAGAAGTCGCTTTTATTAGCTTTAGTGTGCGGAATGAGTGTCAGTTCGTTGTTCTCATCGCTGTCCATAGAAGGTTATGCATTTTCGATTTTCTCACTAATTTGCTTAGTGTTAGCCACTCAATCTATCTATCAAAATTACCTTAATAATCCGCTAAACGAAGATTTCCCTCTATTGGGTGTAGGCAGTTTTTTCGTCGGCTTCTTTGGTCATTCGGCATTTATTAAAGCTCAATATCCAGAGGCGGGTACTAACTTTTTCTCTATCGTAGTGACACTAGTGTTGTTGGTACTGATTGGTAGGAAGTTAGGTTACTTAGGCAAATAAATAAAAAAGAGCGGCGAGCCGCTCTTTTATCTACTTATAGCTCTGCTACTTAATCTATTAGGCTTTACGCTCTAAAAATATGCCCATTTCCATATGATGGGTATATGGGAACTGATCAAATAACGCATAACGAGTGATGTTGTGTGTCTCACCTAAGATTTCTAAATTATCTTTTAGCGTTTCAGGGTTACAAGAGATATAGAGGATACGCTCATAACCTTGAACCATTCTGCAAGTGCCTTCGTCCATACCTGAGCGTGGCGGATCAACAAAAATTGTGTTGCAGTCATAACTCTTAAGATCAACATTAGCTTGTTTTAGACGGCGGAATTCACGTTTGCCTTCCATTGCATCGGTAAAGTCTTCAGCAGACATGCGAATGATCTGTACATTATCAATCTCATTTGCCCGAATATTGAATTGTGCAGAATCAACCGACGGTTTAGCCAGTTCAGTCGCAAGTACGCGATTGAAGTTTTGCGCCAGCGCTAATGAGAAATTACCATTGCCACAGTAAAGCTCTAATAAGTCACCGCTCGAATCTTTAGTACAATCCACCGCCCATTCCAACATTTTCTCTGCTACATGACCGTTTGGCTGGGTGAAACTATTTTCTACTTGCTGGTAGGTATAGGTTTTACCAAATACATTCAGCTTCTCGATAACGTAGTCTCTGTCCAAGACAATCTTCATCTTTCTGGCGCGACCAATAAGATTTAAGTTAAAGCCTTCATCATTAAGTCGCTGTTTCAGTGCTTTGGCATGTTGCTGCCATTCTTCATCAAGTTGCTTGTGGTAAAGCAAAGACACTAAAATTTCACCACTTAACGTGGAGAGGAAATCGACTTGGAAAAGCTTGTGGCGAAGTATGTTGTGTTCTTTGAGCGCTTCTATTAATAGCGGCATCAAATCATTAATTAAGCGACTCGCGACAGGAAATTGGTCAACACGATATTTCTCACGTGTTTCTTGATTAAACATCACGTAGTACAGGTCTTCACCTTCGTGCCACACGCGGAACTCTGCGCGCATTCGATAATGATCCTCATCAGAAGTAAATACTTCTAATGCTGGCATCGTATATTCGCTAAACATCTCTTGTAGACGTACTGTTTTATCATCGAGTTGTAGCTGATAAGACTCAGAGTTTACATTTGGGTTGGCCATTCACTTTTCCTGAATTGAAACAAGAGGCGCAGATTCTATACTCATCGGCATTGAGAGTATAGATTGTGTGCATGAGTTATTTTGATGTAGATAACAGCTTACGTATAAAACTACGCTTATATTTTATTTTAATACAATGATTGATGGCTTAACTATGTGATGTATTTTGCTAAAGTAGTTAACCACAATATTTATTCAAACCTTATTAAGAGTGCCAATGTCTGAAACTAGAATCTTGATGTTTGACTCAGGGGTAGGTGGCATTTCGGTATTTAAAGATATCAAGGCTAGATTACCTTGGGTCAGCTGTACTTATGCATTTGATAATGAAGCCTATCCGTATGGGGAATTAGAACCCAACCAATTGATACGACGTGTCGAATCCTATGTAAAGCACTTTGTAGAAACCCAAGATATTGCTTTGGTTGTAATTGCGTGCAATACCGCAAGTACTATAGTTCTAAGCAAGTTAAGAGAGAAAATCACTATCCCTATTGTTGGAGTGGTTCCTGCAATCAAACCTGCATCTCAAAGATCAAGCCAAGGTGTGGGTCTTATTGCAACGCCAGCAACAGTGACTCGAGAGTATACGCATGAACTGATTCGACATTTTGCTTATGGTAAAGATGTCGTCATGTTAGGCACAACAAAGCTAGTCGATATGGCTGAGCAAAAACTGCGTGGTGTGCCGGTAGATCTTGAAAGTTTAGAAAAAGTGCTACGGCCTTTAAAAGGCTCGGTCGATGTTGCAGTGCTTGGTTGTACACATTTCCCTCTATTAAGAGATGAGATATACCAAGTATTGGGAGAAGGGGTAGTGCTTATCGATTCTGGAGATGCAATATCAAGAAGAGTTGAATTTCTACTACAAGATCGTTTCCTTTCCGATAGTAGAAATAAAGCAAGCTATGATGTGTATTGCAGCACCGAACCTCATCACAAGTCGGCGCTACAATTATCATTTACTGAGTTAGGGTTCTCAGAGATTAAGATTCAGCCTCTGAAGGATGTTTAGGTTCATTGGCAATACGAACTTTGATTGTTCTTTGCATGTATTCATATTCATTGAGTGTAGCGATCATTGAGTCGGCATCATCATGCCCAACTTCAACGAAACCAAATCCACGACGTTTTCCTGTTCGTTTGTCTTTCATCAAACGAACACTGTAAACAGTGCCGTATTCCTCAAAAAGCTCCTTTACGTGAGATTCACTCGCTTTATAAGAAAGGTTGCCAACGTATAAAGTAGTGTTTTCGGTATTGGTCGTCGTTGTTACCCGCGCAGAAGAGGTAGGTTTAGAAGTGGTACTTGAAGCAGGCTTCTGCCACAAGATTAACGCAGTTGCTACGACACCTATACAGAAAGCAATACCAGGGCTTATAGACAGGAAGGACACAAGTGCTGAGCCAGCTATTGCAAGGATGAAGACAATCAATAAAGATTTGTTTGAGTTCATAATTCTTTTATCACTATATATGGGTGAATTGATGGGTGTGAAATTCATTAACAAAACAGACACATAGATATTACGCATGCCACAATAATTTTTCCAATTTTATCCTCTAATAGTGTCTAATTTCGTCAGGTTGTGGCGGATTGTTTATTTTATAGTCATTTGAAATAAATCTTTAAAAAACCTCTTGCCAACGTGACGCAGGTCTCTATAATGCGCCCCACTGACACGGCAACAGCGACAACGCTTCGCAGTGATTCAGTCGGCAAATTAGCTGAACCATTTGAGTTTAACTTCTCTTAGAAAATAAATTCAAAAAAGTGTTTGACACTACGGTTCAAAACGCTAGAATAGCCGTCCACTTGAGAGGTAAGCCTCGATAGTGTGCTCTTTAACAATTTAAACCTATCAATCTGTGTGGGCACTCGTTGATGATAATCGAAAAGATTTATCAATGAACTGAGTGACCAAAATCAAATTGGAATTCAGCCTTGAGCTGTTTTGTTTTACTTTTTTAAAAGTAAAAACCAATAAGAGCACAGTCAATTCATTATCGTTCTGTTGGAACGATAATAGCTTTAAAATTACTTCTTACTTTCGAGTAAGGAACAGTTTTGAAGTCAGTATTCATTGAGCCGGTCGAAAGACCAAAAAAACTTTAATTGAAGAGTTTGATCATGGCTCAGATTGAACGCTGGCGGCAGGCCTAACACATGCAAGTCGAGCGGAAACGAGTTATCTGAACCTTCGGGGAACGATAACGGCGTCGAGCGGCGGACGGGTGAGTAATGCCTGGGAAATTGCCCTGATGTGGGGGATAACTATTGGAAACGATAGCTAATACCGCATAATGTCTACGGACCAAAGAGGGGGACCTTCGGGCCTCTCGCTTCAGGATATGCCCAGGTGGGATTAGCTAGTTGGTGAGGTAATGGCTCACCAAGGCGACGATCCCTAGCTGGTCTGAGAGGATGATCAGCCACACTGGAACTGAGACACGGTCCAGACTCCTACGGGAGGCAGCAGTGGGGAATATTGCACAATGGGCGCAAGCCTGATGCAGCCATGCCGCGTGTATGAAGAAGGCCTTCGGGTTGTAAAGTACTTTCAGTCGTGAGGAAGGCGTTAAAGTTAATAGCTTTATCGTTTGACGTTAGCGACAGAAGAAGCACCGGCTAACTCCGTGCCAGCAGCCGCGGTAATACGGAGGGTGCGAGCGTTAATCGGAATTACTGGGCGTAAAGCGCATGCAGGTGGTTTGTTAAGTCAGATGTGAAAGCCCGGGGCTCAACCTCGGAACCGCATTTGAAACTGGCAGGCTAGAGTACTGTAGAGGGGGGTAGAATTTCAGGTGTAGCGGTGAAATGCGTAGAGATCTGAAGGAATACCAGTGGCGAAGGCGGCCCCCTGGACAGATACTGACACTCAGATGCGAAAGCGTGGGGAGCAAACAGGATTAGATACCCTGGTAGTCCACGCCGTAAACGATGTCTACTTGGAGGTTGTGGCCTTGAGCCGTGGCTTTCGGAGCTAACGCGTTAAGTAGACCGCCTGGGGAGTACGGTCGCAAGATTAAAACTCAAATGAATTGACGGGGGCCCGCACAAGCGGTGGAGCATGTGGTTTAATTCGATGCAACGCGAAGAACCTTACCTACTCTTGACATCCAGAGAACTTAGCAGAGATGCTTTGGTGCCTTCGGGAACTCTGAGACAGGTGCTGCATGGCTGTCGTCAGCTCGTGTTGTGAAATGTTGGGTTAAGTCCCGCAACGAGCGCAACCCTTATCCTTGTTTGCCAGCACGTAATGGTGGGAACTCCAGGGAGACTGCCGGTGATAAACCGGAGGAAGGTGGGGACGACGTCAAGTCATCATGGCCCTTACGAGTAGGGCTACACACGTGCTACAATGGCGCATACAGAGGGCAGCCAACCAGCGATGGTGAGCGAATCCCAAAAAGTGCGTCGTAGTCCGGATTGGAGTCTGCAACTCGACTCCATGAAGTCGGAATCGCTAGTAATCGTAGATCAGAATGCTACGGTGAATACGTTCCCGGGCCTTGTACACACCGCCCGTCACACCATGGGAGTGGGCTGCAAAAGAAGTGGGTAGTTTAACCTTCGGGAGGACGCTCACCACTTTGTGGTTCATGACTGGGGTGAAGTCGTAACAAGGTAGCCCTAGGGGAACCTGGGGCTGGATCACCTCCTTATACGATGATTATTCACGATGAGTGTCCACACAGATTGATATGGTTTAGAAAGTAAAGAGATTCGAGATGTCCCCCAAGACATCTCAACAGTTTGTTTTCGCTTTTTAAAAGTGAAAGTAAACCTAGTGTCCCGTTCGTCTAGAGGCCTAGGACACCGCCCTTTCACGGCGGTAACAGGGGTTCGACTCCCCTACGGGATACCATTGGGTCGTTAGCTCAGCTGGTAGAGCAGTTGACTTTTAATCAATTGGTCGCAGGTTCGAATCCTGCACGACCCACCATTTCCTTCCACAGGGAAGCTGTTTGATTTCACTTTTTAAAGTGAAAGTAAGTGGCAAATAATGTGGGCGATTAGCTCAGTTGGGAGAGCACCTCCCTTACAAGGAGGGGGTCACTGGTTCGAGCCCAGTATCGCCCACCATCTTTAAGCATACTTCTCTTAGAAATAGAGAGGTGAGTGTGTTTAAAAATGGTTCATTTATTTGAATCTCGCTCTTTAACAATTTGGAAAGCTGACGATAAATAATGTCCAGTTTTATACTGAGAAAGCATTATTTATCAAATTTAAAAGTTCTCAAATCCTAACAACTTATTGTTAGGTACCAACACACATTCAAGTGTTCTTGGGAATAACATCATTGCCTGATGTTATTCAAATTTGAGTCCGGCAAAATCGATGTTTGCTTCTGCTTTTTAAAGCGGAAATAAACAATAGTTATCTCGCTCATAATAAAGAGATAACGCACCTTGGAAACGTCATACTACGTTGTAGCAAACGTATTGCGTTAAGCAAGACCCTTTGGGGTTGTATGGTTAAGTGACTAAGCGTACACGGTGGATGCCTTGGCAGTCAGAGGCGATGAAAGACGTAATAACTTGCGATAAGCCCAGATTAGGTAGTAATAACCATTTGAGTCTGGGATTTCTGAATGGGGAAACCCACGTGCATAAGCACGTATCATTAACTGAATACATAGGTTAATGAGGCAAACCCGGGGAACTGAAACATCTAAGTACCCGGAGGAAGAGAAATCAACCGAGATTCCGAAAGTAGCGGCGAGCGAAATTGGATTAGCCCTTAAGCTTTTAATGACACAGACGAAGGCTCTGGAAAGTGCCGCAATAAAGGGTGATAGCCCCGTAGTCGACATGTCGTTTTAAGTGAAATCGAGTAAGGCGGGACACGTGATATCCTGTTTGAACATGGGGGGACCATCCTCCAAGGCTAAATACTACTGACTGACCGATAGTGAACCAGTACCGTGAGGGAAAGGCGAAAAGAACCCCTGTGAGGGGAGTGAAATAGAACCTGAAACCGTGTACGTACAAGCAGTAGGAGCGCCTCGAAGCGTGACTGCGTACCTTTTGTATAATGGGTCAGCGACTTAATTTTAGTAGCAAGGTTAACCGAATAGGGGAGCCGTAGGGAAACCGAGTCTTAACTGGGCGTCGAGTTGCTAGAATTAGACCCGAAACCAGGTGATCTAGCCATGGGCAGGTTGAAGGTTGAGTAACATCAACTGGAGGACCGAACCGACTAATGTTGAAAAATTAGCGGATGACTTGTGGCTAGGGGTGAAAGGCCAATCAAACCTGGAGATAGCTGGTTCTCCCCGAAAGCTATTTAGGTAGCGCCTCGGACGAATACCAATGGGGGTAGAGCACTGTTAAGGCTAGGGGGTCATCCCGACTTACCAACCCTTTGCAAACTCCGAATACCATTGAGTACTATCCGGGAGACACACGGCGGGTGCTAACGTCCGTCGTGGAGAGGGAAACAACCCAGACCGCCAGCTAAGGTCCCAAAGTATAGCTAAGTGGGAAACGATGTGGGAAGGCTTAGACAGCCAGGATGTTGGCTTAGAAGCAGCCATCATTTAAAGAAAGCGTAATAGCTCACTGGTCGAGTCGGCCTGCGCGGAAGATGTAACGGGGCTAAGCTATACACCGAAGCTGCGGCTGCATACTTTTGTATGCGGGGTAGGGGAGCGTTCTGTAAGCCGTTGAAGGTGGTCTGTAAGGGCTGCTGGAGGTATCAGAAGTGCGAATGCTGACATGAGTAACGATAATGGGGGTGAAAAACCCCCACGCCGGAAGACCAAGGGTTCCTGTCCAACGTTAATCGGGGCAGGGTAAGTCGACCCCTAAGGCGAGGCCGAAAGGCGTAGTCGATGGGAAACGGGTTAATATTCCCGTACTTCTTATAATTGCGATGGGGGGACGGAGAAGGCTAGGTGGGCCTGGCGATGGTTGTCCAGGTTCAAGTATGTAGGCGGAAAGTTTAGGTAAATCCGGACTTTCATAACGCTGA
This sequence comes from Vibrio sp. B1Z05, assembly GCF_052955985.1. Lineage (NCBI taxonomy): Bacteria > Pseudomonadati > Pseudomonadota > Gammaproteobacteria > Vibrionales > Vibrionaceae > Vibrio > Vibrio sp. B1Z05. Next base: position 2,690,049 of record NZ_CP130463.1, on the reverse strand, counting down.
GATACGATGTCGAGCTGCTACGTGCAGTGAAGTCATTGATGCCATGCTTCCAGGAAAAGCCTCTAAGCTTCAGATTATAAGGAATCGTACTCCAAACCGACACAGGTGGTCGGGTAGAGAATACCAAGGCGCTTGAGAGAACTCGGGTGAAGGAACTAGGCAAAATGGTACCGTAACTTCGGGAGAAGGTACGCTCTTGGCGGTGAAGTCCCTTGCGGATGGAGCTACTAGGAGTCGCAGATACCAGGTGGCTGCAACTGTTTATTAAAAACACAGCACTGTGCAAAATCGTAAGATGACGTATACGGTGTGACGCCTGCCCGGTGCCGGAAGGTTAATTGATGGGGTTAGACTTAGGTCGAAGCTCTTGATCGAAGCCCCGGTAAACGGCGGCCGTAACTATAACGGTCCTAAGGTAGCGAAATTCCTTGTCGGGTAAGTTCCGACCTGCACGAATGGCGTAATGATGGCCACGCTGTCTCCACCCGAGACTCAGTGAAATTGAAATCGCTGTGAAGATGCAGTGTACCCGCGGCTAGACGGAAAGACCCCGTGAACCTTTACTACAGCTTGGCACTGAACATTGACCCTACATGTGTAGGATAGGTGGGAGCCTTTGAAACAAGCACGCCAGTGTTTGTGGAGGCAATCTTGAAATACCACCCTTGTATGCTTGATGTTCTAACGTCGGTCCCTAATCGGGATTGCGGACAGTGCCTGGTGGGTAGTTTGACTGGGGCGGTCTCCTCCCAAAGAGTAACGGAGGAGCACGAAGGTGGGCTAAACACGGTTGGACATCGTGTGGTTAGTGCAATGGCATAAGCCCGCTTGACTGCGAGAATGACAATTCGAGCAGGTGCGAAAGCAGGTCATAGTGATCCGGTGGTTCTGAATGGAAGGGCCATCGCTCAACGGATAAAAGGTACTCCGGGGATAACAGGCTGATACCGCCCAAGAGTTCATATCGACGGCGGTGTTTGGCACCTCGATGTCGGCTCATCACATCCTGGGGCTGAAGTCGGTCCCAAGGGTATGGCTGTTCGCCATTTAAAGTGGTACGCGAGCTGGGTTTAGAACGTCGTGAGACAGTTCGGTCCCTATCTGCCGTGGGCGTTGGAAGATTGAAGGGGGCTGCTCCTAGTACGAGAGGACCGGAGTGGACGAACCTCTGGTGTTCGGGTTGTCATGCCAATGGCATTGCCCGGTAGCTAAGTTCGGAATCGATAAGCGCTGAAAGCATCTAAGCGCGAAGCGAGCCCTGAGATGAGTCTTCCCTGGCACTTTAAGTGTCCTAAAGGGTTGTTCGAGACTAGAACGTTGATAGGCAGGGTGTGTAAGTGCTGCGAGGCATTGAGCTAACCTGTACTAATTGCCCGTGAGGCTTAACCATACAACACCCAAGGGGTTTTGTGGACTCAAAGTAAGAACTTTGAATGTGTGACAGAGACTTTTAAATACAGCTTTCTAGATTATTTTACCTTTAGCTTTTTTGAAAAGCTGAAAGTAAAGCAAAATTTTGCTTGGCGACCATAGCATTGTGGACCCACCTGATTCCATGCCGAACTCAGAAGTGAAACATAATAGCGCCGATGGTAGTGTGGGGCTTCCCCATGTGAGAGTAGGACATCGCCAGGCTTTAATTTCTACTTCTTTCTGAATGAAAGAAGTTACCATAAGGTTTTGAATTTAATTCAGAATTTTATGTTGACTTTCAAAGTAGAAAGCGTAGTATACGCCTCCTGCTCACGTGTTACGACACGGAAAGCAACGCTCTTTAACAATTTAAACCTATCAATCTGTGTGGGCACTCGTTGATGATAATCGAAAAGATTTATCAATGAACTGAGTGACCAAAATCAAATTGGAATTCAGCCTTGAGCTGTTTTGTTTTACTTTTTTAAAAGTGAAAACCAATAAGAGCACAGTCAATTCATTACTATTCTGTTGGAATAGTAATAGCTTTAAAATTACTTCTTTATTTATAAAGAAAGAGTTTTGAAGTCAGTATTCATTGAGCCGTTCTTAGGAACAAAAAAACTTTAATTGAAGAGTTTGATCATGGCTCAGATTGAACGCTGGCGGCAGGCCTAACACATGCAAGTCGAGCGGAAACGAGTTGTCTGAACCTTCGGGGAACGATAACGGCGTCGAGCGGCGGACGGGTGAGTAATGCCTGGGAAATTGCCCTGATGTGGGGGATAACTATTGGAAACGATAGCTAATACCGCATAATGTCTACGGACCAAAGAGGGGGACCTTCGGGCCTCTCGCTTCAGGATATGCCCAGGTGGGATTAGCTAGTTGGTGAGGTAATGGCTCACCAAGGCGACGATCCCTAGCTGGTCTGAGAGGATGATCAGCCACACTGGAACTGAGACACGGTCCAGACTCCTACGGGAGGCAGCAGTGGGGAATATTGCACAATGGGCGCAAGCCTGATGCAGCCATGCCGCGTGTATGAAGAAGGCCTTCGGGTTGTAAAGTACTTTCAGTCGTGAGGAAGGCGTTAAAGTTAATAGCTTTATCGTTTGACGTTAGCGACAGAAGAAGCACCGGCTAACTCCGTGCCAGCAGCCGCGGTAATACGGAGGGTGCGAGCGTTAATCGGAATTACTGGGCGTAAAGCGCATGCAGGTGGTTTGTTAAGTCAGATGTGAAAGCCCGGGGCTCAACCTCGGAACCGCATTTGAAACTGGCAGGCTAGAGTACTGTAGAGGGGGGTAGAATTTCAGGTGTAGCGGTGAAATGCGTAGAGATCTGAAGGAATACCAGTGGCGAAGGCGGCCCCCTGGACAGATACTGACACTCAGATGCGAAAGCGTGGGGAGCAAACAGGATTAGATACCCTGGTAGTCCACGCCGTAAACGATGTCTACTTGGAGGTTGTGGCCTTGAGCCGTGGCTTTCGGAGCTAACGCGTTAAGTAGACCGCCTGGGGAGTACGGTCGCAAGATTAAAACTCAAATGAATTGACGGGGGCCCGCACAAGCGGTGGAGCATGTGGTTTAATTCGATGCAACGCGAAGAACCTTACCTACTCTTGACATCCAGAGAATTTTCCAGAGATGGATTAGTGCCTTCGGGAACTCTGAGACAGGTGCTGCATGGCTGTCGTCAGCTCGTGTTGTGAAATGTTGGGTTAAGTCCCGCAACGAGCGCAACCCTTATCCTTGTTTGCCAGCACGTAATGGTGGGAACTCCAGGGAGACTGCCGGTGATAAACCGGAGGAAGGTGGGGACGACGTCAAGTCATCATGGCCCTTACGAGTAGGGCTACACACGTGCTACAATGGCGCATACAGAGGGCGGCCAACCAGCGATGGTGAGCGAATCCCAAAAAGTGCGTCGTAGTCCGGATTGGAGTCTGCAACTCGACTCCATGAAGTCGGAATCGCTAGTAATCGTAGATCAGAATGCTACGGTGAATACGTTCCCGGGCCTTGTACACACCGCCCGTCACACCATGGGAGTGGGCTGCAAAAGAAGTGGGTAGTTTAACCTTCGGGAGGACGCTCACCACTTTGTGGTTCATGACTGGGGTGAAGTCGTAACAAGGTAGCCCTAGGGGAACCTGGGGCTGGATCACCTCCTTATACGATGATTACTCACGATGAGTGTCCACACAGATTGATATGGTTTAGAAAGTAAGAGAGTATTTTACGAAGTAGCTTTTAGCTATTTTGTGAAAAATTGGGTCTGTAGCTCAGCTGGTTAGAGCGCTCGCCTGATAAGCGGGAGGTCGGTGGTTCAAGTCCACTCAGACCCACCAATTTTTCCTTATACTGCGTTAGATTATTCGTTGTGTACTGATGTACACGGCCTCACAATCTGCCTTGTCTAAGAAAAAATACCAAGATGGGGCTATAGCTCAGCTGGGAGAGCGCCTGCCTTGCACGCAGGAGGTCTGCGGTTCGATCCCGCATAGCTCCACCATCTTTAAGCGCACTTCTTCTTAATGAAGAGTTAAGTGTTTTTAAAAATGGTATTTCTGTTTAGGAAATAATCATGCTCTTTAACAATTTGGAAAGCTGACGATAAGTAATTGATTTATTACTTATCAAATTTAAAAGTTCTCAAATCCTATATCTTTATGATGTAGGTACCAACACACATTCAAGTGTTCTTGGGAATAACATCATTGCCTGATGTTATTCAAATTTGAGTCCGGCAAAATCGATGTTTGCTTCTGCTTTTTAAAGCGGAAATAAACAATAGTTATCTCGCTCATAATAAAGAGATAACGCACCTTGGAAACGTCATACTACGTTGTAGCAAACGTATTGCGTTAAGCAAGACCCTTTGGGGTTGTATGGTTAAGTGACTAAGCGTACACGGTGGATGCCTTGGCAGTCAGAGGCGATGAAAGACGTAATAACTTGCGATAAGCCCAGATTAGGTAGTAATAACCATTTGAGTCTGGGATTTCTGAATGGGGAAACCCACGTGCATAAGCACGTATCATTAACTGAATACATAGGTTAATGAGGCAAACCCGGGGAACTGAAACATCTAAGTACCCGGAGGAAGAGAAATCAACCGAGATTCCGAAAGTAGCGGCGAGCGAAATTGGATTAGCCCTTAAGCTTTTAATGACACAGACGAAGGCTCTGGAAAGTGCCGCAATAAAGGGTGATAGCCCCGTAGTCGACATGTCATTTTAAGTGAAATCGAGTAAGGCGGGACACGTGATATCCTGTTTGAACATGGGGGGACCATCCTCCAAGGCTAAATACTACTGACTGACCGATAGTGAACCAGTACCGTGAGGGAAAGGCGAAAAGAACCCCTGTGAGGGGAGTGAAATAGAACCTGAAACCGTGTACGTACAAGCAGTAGGAGCGCCTTAGAGCGTGACTGCGTACCTTTTGTATAATGGGTCAGCGACTTAATTTTAGTAGCAAGGTTAACCGAATAGGGGAGCCGTAGGGAAACCGAGTCTTAACTGGGCGTCGAGTTGCTAGAATTAGACCCGAAACCAGGTGATCTAGCCATGGGCAGGTTGAAGGTTGAGTAACATCAACTGGAGGACCGAACCGACTAATGTTGAAAAATTAGCGGATGACTTGTGGCTAGGGGTGAAAGGCCAATCAAACCTGGAGATAGCTGGTTCTCCCCGAAAGCTATTTAGGTAGCGCCTCGGACGAATACCAATGGGGGTAGAGCACTGTTAAGGCTAGGGGGTCATCCCGACTTACCAACCCTTTGCAAACTCCGAATACCATTGAGTACTATCCGGGAGACACACGGCGGGTGCTAACGTCCGTCGTGGAGAGGGAAACAACCCAGACCGCCAGCTAAGGTCCCAAAGTATAGCTAAGTGGGAAACGATGTGGGAAGGCTTAGACAGCCAGGATGTTGGCTTAGAAGCAGCCATCATTTAAAGAAAGCGTAATAGCTCACTGGTCGAGTCGGCCTGCGCGGAAGATGTAACGGGGCTAAGCTATACACCGAAGCTGCGGCTGCACACTTTGTGTGCGGGGTAGGGGAGCGTTCTGTAAGCCGTTGAAGGTGGTCTGTAAGGGCTGCTGGAGGTATCAGAAGTGCGAATGCTGACATGAGTAACGATAATGGGGGTGAAAAACCCCCACGCCGGAAGACCAAGGGTTCCTGTCCAACGTTAATCGGGGCAGGGTAAGTCGACCCCTAAGGCGAGGCCGAAAGGCGTAGTCGATGGGAAACGGGTTAATATTCCCGTACTTCTTATAATTGCGATGGGGGGACGGAGAAGGCTAGGTGGGCCTGGCGATGGTTGTCCAGGTTCAAGTATGTAGGCGGAAAGTTTAGGTAAATCCGGACTTTCTTAACGCTGAGATACGATGTCGAGCTGCTACGTGCAGTGAAGTCATTGATGCCATGCTTCCAGGAAAAGCCTCTAAGCTTCAGATTATAAGGAATCGTACTCCAAACCGACACAGGTGGTCGGGTAGAGAATACCAAGGCGCTTGAGAGAACTCGGGTGAAGGAACTAGGCAAAATGGTACCGTAACTTCGGGAGAAGGTACGCTCTTGGCGGTGAAGTCCCTTGCGGATGGAGCTACTAGGAGTCGCAGATACCAGGTGGCTGCAACTGTTTATTAAAAACACAGCACTGTGCAAAATCGTAAGATGACGTATACGGTGTGACGCCTGCCCGGTGCCGGAAGGTTAATTGATGGGGTTAGACTTAGGTCGAAGCTCTTGATCGAAGCCCCGGTAAACGGCGGCCGTAACTATAACGGTCCTAAGGTAGCGAAATTCCTTGTCGGGTAAGTTCCGACCTGCACGAATGGCGTAATGATGGCCACGCTGTCTCCACCCGAGACTCAGTGAAATTGAAATCGCTGTGAAGATGCAGTGTACCCGCGGCTAGACGGAAAGACCCCGTGAACCTTTACTACAGCTTGGCACTGAACATTGACCCTACATGTGTAGGATAGGTGGGAGCCTTTGAAGCAAGCACGCCAGTGTTTGTGGAGGCAATCTTGAAATACCACCCTTGTATGCTTGATGTTCTAACGTAGGTCCCTAATCGGGATTGCGGACAGTGCCTGGTGGGTAGTTTGACTGGGGCGGTCTCCTCCCAAAGAGTAACGGAGGAGCACGAAGGTGGGCTAAACACGGTTGGACATCGTGTGGTTAGTGCAATGGCATAAGCCCGCTTGACTGCGAGAATGACAATTCGAGCAGGTGCGAAAGCAGGTCATAGTGATCCGGTGGTTCTGAATGGAAGGGCCATCGCTCAACGGATAAAAGGTACTCCGGGGATAACAGGCTGATACCGCCCAAGAGTTCATATCGACGGCGGTGTTTGGCACCTCGATGTCGGCTCATCACATCCTGGGGCTGAAGTCGGTCCCAAGGGTATGGCTGTTCGCCATTTAAAGTGGTACGCGAGCTGGGTTTAGAACGTCGTGAGACAGTTCGGTCCCTATCTGCCGTGGGCGTTGGAAGATTGAAGGGGGCTGCTCCTAGTACGAGAGGACCGGAGTGGACGAACCTCTGGTGTTCGGGTTGTCATGCCAATGGCATTGCCCGGTAGCTAAGTTCGGAATCGATAAGCGCTGAAAGCATCTAAGCGCGAAGCGAGCCCTGAGATGAGTCTTCCCTGGCACTTTAAGTGTCCTAAAGGGTTGTTCGAGACTAGAACGTTGATAGGCAGGGTGTGTAAGTGCTGTGAGGCATTGAGCTAACCTGTACTAATTGCCCGTGAGGCTTAACCATACAACACCCAAGGGGTTTTGTGGACTCAAAGTAAGAACTTTGAATGTGTGACAAAGACTTTTAAATACAGCTTTCTAGATTATTTTACCTTTAGCTTTTTTGAAAAGCTGAAAGTAAAGCAAAATTTGCTTGGCGACCATAGCATTGTGGACCCACCTGATTCCATGCCGAACTCAGAAGTGAAACATAATAGCGCCGATGGTAGTGTGGGGTTTCCCCATGTGAGAGTAGGACATCGCCAGGCTTTAAATTACATCGAATTGAAGCATCCAGATAAGACTTCAATGAGATAACAAATTGGTGCGGAGTGGTAGTTCAGTTGGTTAGAATACCGGCCTGTCACGCCGGGGGTCGCGGGTTCGAGTCCCGTCCACTCCGCCACTTATTCTGATAACCTTGCTTTAGCAAGGTTTTTTCAGATTAAGAAACTGAAGAATTTTAGGGGTGTAGCTCCAATTGGCAGAGCAGCGGATTCCAAATCCGCGTGTTGGGAGTTCGAATCTCTCCACCCCTGCCATAATTAAGGCCTTAGTCGAGAGACTGAGGCCTTTTTTTGTGTCTATACTTTGTCCACTTCTTTCTGTTGCAAGTACTCTGCCTGCCTATATACGAAAGCGAGGTTTTTTCAGATTGAGAAACTAAAGAATTCTAAGGGTGTAGCTCCAATTGGCAGAGCAGCGGATTCAGCTAATCCCTGAAGACAGCGCGTGTTGGGAGTTCGAATCTCTCCACCCCTGCCATAATTAAGGCCTTAGTCGAGAAACTGAGGCCTTTTTTTGTGTCTGAACTTTGTTCACTTCTTTCTGTTGTAGGCACTCTTTCTGCCTATATACGAATGCGAGTTTTTCAGATTAAGGAACTAAAGAATTCTAAGGGTGTAGCTCCAATTGGCAGAGCAGTGGATTCCCCTAATCCTTTTTTGTGTCTGTGATTTCTGCCTATCAATCCTGTTTGAAAGCAATATATTTTGGGCAATAAAAAGCCCTCATATAAAGATGAGGGCTGATAAATGAAAAGGTTGGTAGTAGAGACTACAGAAGCTGTTTAAGCACTCTGTCAGCCTTTATACGGGTAACTTTTCGTAATAGCTTTTGCACAGGTTCAGGATAGTGTTCAATCTTCTCTATGTGCTTATAGCTACCGATACGTTGGGTATCTTTAAGGATGTTCTCAAACTCTTGTTCAAACTGAGTAGTTAGATAACCATTAGGATCTCTAACCAATAGAGCGTTCTCTAAGTCCAGTTTCCAAGCTCTTGGGTTTAAGTTACTTCCAGTAATCAACATGTTCTTCTTGTCGACCCACATGCCTTTCAGGTGGTAGCTGTTTGCTTGGTCTTTCCATAATAGGATGTCTAGCTTACGACATGCGATATTGGCTTCATTCGCTTTTAAGAAGCGACGTAGGTTCATCTCATATAGATAGGGTAGACCCCCAACAGTTTTAAATTCTTCTTCTGGATCGATAAAGAAATCATTGGCTGTTTTATCGCCGACGATAATCGAAATCTTAACACCGCGTCGTAATGCTTTTTTAAGCTCTCTAGCAACACTTTTTGGGAAGTTGAAGTAAGGTGTACAAATTTGAATTTCTTCTTTGGCATCTTTGATCAGTTGTATGATCGCCATATTAAGAAGGTTTCTGCGTTTGCCTACACCAACAATCGGCGTAATAGCGATTTTATCTGCATCGATCTCCGCGCTTTCAAATTGATAGTTTGTTACCGCCAAACTTGCTCTAAGTTGGCGAATAGCGCCTTTCAATGACTTAGTCGAAGGTCGTTGTTGCTGTGTTAACGAGTTCACTGCAGGATTTTTAACGAGAGCATCTGTAATGTATGTAGCCATAGCATCGGCAATTGCTGGACTATAAATCTGATGGTATCGATCAAAGCGATATCGGTCTTGATGATGAAGGTAGATATTATTGATGCTGGCGCCACTATACAAAATGGTATCGTCGAAGATAAAGCCTTTTAGGTGGAGTACACCAAACACTTCTTTTCCTCGAACAGGTACACCATATACAGGTACAACATGTGAATGGGACTCAGCCATTCTGGTGTACATAGCGGCATTACCATCTGATGATTCTGCACCAATTAAACCGCGCTGGGCTCGATGCCAATCAACACAGATTTGGATATCTAAACCAGGATTAGCTTGCTTTGCTTTGTAGATCTCACCAAAGACCTCTCGCCCAGCTTCATCGTCCTCAAGATATAAGGCTGCGATGTAGATACGCTTTTTGGCTGTTTTAATAAGCTCTAGTAGCTGTGCTTTGAACTCTTTTGCCGAATAAAGTGTTCTAAAGTCTTTTGGATCAACGGGAACTGCTTTTAGTCCATCGATGATATTCTTAGCTAAAACCATTATGAGTATTAGGTCCTATAAAGGGCTGATCTAGCCAACCATTTTATCAAATTTGAAGCTTGACTGCCTAGATGAATTGATAAAACAATTACCAATAAAGCACTTATCCGCAATATTGCATGATAATTAGTGGTTTTCCTGCCTGAGTGTAGCGCAAATATAGCTTTTGTAAGGTTGAAGGTAGCACTTCGAGTTCAATGCATCTAAAACCATGCGCACCATACATTGCTTGCAAATGTTGATAAGCAAAACAGTATACGCTGTCATTAAGGATATCGGTTTTACAGTGTTGTAATAGACGTGATGCAATGCCTTGCTGTCTTGCTTCAGGTATGACCATCATTCCGGTGAGCAACTGCCATTTATCGATAGTTCTAAATCTCACGACTCCCACAATACTAGAATTGATTTCAGCCACGAGAATTTGCTCTCCAGCTTTGATCTTGGTGGAAGGGTAATGGGACTTATAGAGCTTCTTTAAGATAGGGAGTCGTATAGGCTCCAAATGTTTGATGGTAAGACTGTTCATTAATTAACTGCGCAAAGGACCTTGTTCCAGTATTATAAAGGTAAGCGGTCAATATTACCCTTTAGAAACCCTAATTGGGAATGGAACAATTAACACTATGATGCACGTTACCCCTCAAGCTGAGCTGTCTTCCTATCATACCTTTTCAATTAAAGCCCACTGTGACTTTCTTGTAGAAGCAGCTTCGCTAGACGATCTTATCCAAATATATACTCACTCAGAATGGAAGAACTTGCCTAAGTTACCTCTTGGTACGGGCAGCAATATGCTATTTACCGAACATTTCGCCGGTGTAGCTATTCTAAATCGATTGAAGGGCAGAGAGATAAAAGAGGATGAGCAACATTTTCTACTGGAAGTTGCTGCAGGCGAAGACTGGCCAAGCTTAGTGGAGTGGGCTGTTGATAAAGGTATGTTTGGTTTAGAGAATCTCGCCTTGATCCCAGGATGTGCAGGAACAGCCCCTATTCAAAATATTGGCGCTTATGGTATTGAGTTTAAAGATGTTTGTGATTTTGTTGAATATCTTGATTTAGAGTCATTAACCCTAAAACGCTTATCTTGTAATGAGTGTTACTTTGCTTATCGAGACTCTATCTTTAAACAGCAGTTATCTGGCAAGGCGTTGATCACTAAGGTAGGGCTTAAGCTCTCTAAAGTATGGACACCAAAAACCGCCTATGGCGCTCTACAGCAACTCATAGAAGGTGAGCCTTCTGCAAGAAAGATCTTTGACGCAGTTTGCCAAGTTCGTCGCTCTAAGCTCCCTGACCCTAAGGTTATGGGTAATGCGGGGAGCTTTTTCAAAAACCCGGTTATTCCGACTGCACAGTTTACCGAACTGCAGAAGCGCTATCCTAATATCGTAGGTTATCCAGCAGGAGAGCAAATGAAGGTCGCTGCAGGTTGGCTCATCGATAATGCAGGATTGAAGGGTTATACCCATGGCGGGGCACGTGTGCATGCTCAGCAAGCTTTAGTCATCGTTAATTTCAATCAGGCAGTCGCGACGGATGTGTTGGCGGTAGCGTGGCATGTAAGAGAAACCATTCTGCAGAAATACCAAATTGAGTTAGAACACGAAGTACGCTTTATGGGAAGTAAGCAAGAAACCAACTTAGTTAGCCTATTTCAAGGTGCAAGCAATGAAAGACTTTAGCTTTAAACTCAAGCTAATCGATGAGCTGAGTTCCGGTATGTTCCTCTCTGGTGAACAATTGGGTGAGAAGTTTGGTGTATCAAGAGCGGCGATAGCGCGACATATAAAAGCCATTCAAGATTTAGGTATTGATGTATATAGCGTGAAAGGTAAAGGCTATCGATTGGAGCAGCCTCTAGATTTACTCGATCAACAAGCATTACAGCATCGGCTAAGTTCGCCTATTGAGGTGATCCCGGTCATTGATTCCACTAATCAACGCATGTTGGGTCAAGCAGATCTACAGTCGGGCAGTGTATGTGTTGCAGAATATCAAACGCAGGGGCGTGGGCGCAGAGGACGTGAATGGGTTTCTCCGTTTGGCTCTAATATCTATTACTCAATGTATTGGCGTCTTGAAGCCGGTTTACCCGCCGCTATGGGTATCAGTTTAGTGATTGGATTGGCTTTGGTGGATGCTCTAGAGCAATTGGGTATCGATGGTCTAAAGCTAAAGTGGCCAAATGATGTGTATCACAACAATAAAAAATTAGCAGGGATTCTCGTTGAACTGTCAGGGCAGGCAGGAGATGCGGCAAACTTAGTGATTGGTATTGGCTTGAATGTGTCTATGCCTGAGCATGTCCAAGGTATCGATCAACCTTGGACTAGCCTTAAAGAAATCTCAACCACACAGCCGATTGCGCGTAATGACATTGTAGTCACCATGACTGAGACTTTACGTAATGCTATTTCTATCTATGAGCAAAAAGGATTGAAGCCCTTTTTAAGTCAGTGGAATCACTATGATAACTTCCTAGACCAACCTATTAAGTTACTTATGGGCAATAGGCAGGTCATTGGAGTATGTAAAGGAATTAACGAACAAGGCGCTTTGTTACTCGATACAGGTACTGATATCGAATCCTTTATTGGTGGCGAAATATCAGTAAGATCAGCTTCTTAGAAGAATTTGATTAACTTTGTGATCGAGCGCTTTTTTCAGAATAAGGTTCGCTCTCATTTTGGTTGGCAATATGTTTGCAATGAGGTTTTTACCATTAATCTCGCACCAAATAGAGTGAGCCTTAGTCACCGCTTCTTCTTTGGTGAGTTTAGTGTAATGACCAAAGTAAGAGTTAGTCTCTTTAAACGCCCCATAACGGAACTTGAGAAAGCGATTAATATACCACTCTTCAATTAATGAACTATCCGCGTCGACATAAATAGAAAAGTCGAGAAAGTCTGACACAAACACTCGATGTGACTGATCAGGATAATCCATTCCCGACTGCAGTACGTTTAAACCCTCTAAAATGAGAATGTCAGGTCTATCTACTACTTCAACTTCATCGGTAATATCGTAAGTAAGATGAGAGTATATCGGCGCTTTAACCTTCGCTTTTCCGGCTTTTACGTCAGAAACAAAATCAACTAGGCGCTGGATATCATAGGATTCAGGAAATCCCTTGCGATCCATAATGCCTTTCTCTTGCAAAACTTTATTTGGATATAAAAAACCATCCGTCGTAATCAACGCCACTTTCGGATGATCGCCCCAACGAGAGAGTAGGGCTTGCATAACACGCGCCGTGGTACTTTTGCCCACAGCAACACTACCGGCAATGCCTACAATAAATGGGTTATGACTATCCTCTCGATGCAGAAAAGTATCTAACACCCTTTGGCGCCGCTGTTGTGAGCCAGCATGGAGGTTAATTAATCGAGATAAAGGAAGGTAGATCTCTTCCACTTCAGTCGTATCAAGGTTCTCATTGATACCACGTAGCTCTTCGATATCAGAATCATTTAACACCATAGGTACAGAAGCTTTTAGCTTAGACCATTGCTGTCGATTGAATTTCATATGTGGAGTCATCGGGATCCTTCCTTTTGTGCGTCGCATCAACATACATGAAGAGATAAATATTTCAATTGTGACGAGGAAAAGGAGTGATGATTTAGCGGAAACATGATGAAAAATCAGTCTTGGCTCAATGTAAAAGCAAAAAGTATCATATTTTTGCATTTTCTTATTGCAAGGTTCGAAATCATCCCATAGAATGCGCTCCACTTATGTGCCGACTTAGCTCAGTAGGTAGAGCAACTGACTTGTAATCAGTAGGTCACCAGTTCGATTCCGGTAGTCGGCACCACTTTCTTTATGAAAGCAAAATTTGGTGGGGTTCCCGAGTGGCCAAAGGGATCAGACTGTAAATCTGACGGCACTGCCTTCGATGGTTCGAATCCATCTCCCACCACCATTTTCTTAAGGAAATAGCTCACAGAGTTACGTGTTGCGGGCATCGTATAATGGCTATTACCTCAGCCTTCCAAGCTGATGATGCGGGTTCGATTCCCGCTGCCCGCTCCAACCTATTCGTGTGCTGATATAGCTCAGTTGGTAGAGCGCACCCTTGGTAAGGGTGAGGTCGGCGGTTCAAATCCGCCTATCAGCACCAGCTCTCAAGCAATTATTTCCTTTTGATATATACTTTACATCCAATTTATTTGGTTGCGTGGTCTACAAAGCCACTTTATAAACCGTACCTAGAGGAACACGCTCGTGTCTAAAGAAAAATTTGAACGTACGAAACCGCACGTAAACGTTGGTACTATCGGCCACGTTGACCACGGTAAAACAACTCTAACTGCTGCTATCTGTACTACTTTGTCAAAAGTATACGGTGGTGAAGCTAAAGATTTCGCATCTATCGATAACGCTCCTGAAGAGCGTGAGCGCGGTATCACAATCGCTACTTCTCACGTAGAGTACGATACTCCTGAACGTCACTACGCACACGTAGACTGTCCTGGACACGCCGATTATGTTAAAAACATGATCACTGGTGCTGCTCAAATGGACGGCGGTATCCTAGTTGTTGCTGCTACAGATGGCCCTATGCCACAAACTCGTGAGCACATCCTACTTGGTCGTCAGGTTGGTATCCCTTACATCATCGTATTCATGAACAAATGTGACATGGTTGATGACGAAGAGCTACTTGAACTAGTAGAAATGGAAGTTCGTGAACTTCTTTCTGAGTACGAATACCCAGGAGATGATCTTCCAGTAATCCAAGGTTCTGCACTTGGCGCTCTAAACGGCGAGAAGCAGTGGGAAGACAAGATCGTTGAGCTTGCAGAAGCACTAGATTCTTACATCCCACTTCCAGAGCGTGCTGTTGACCAACCGTTCCTACTACCAATTGAAGATGTATTCTCAATTCAAGGTCGTGGTACTGTTGTTACTGGTCGTATCGAGCGCGGTATCCTACGCGTAGGTGACGAAGTAGAAATCGTTGGTATTAAAGAAACAACTCTTACTACTTGTACTGGTGTTGAAATGTTCCGTAAACTGCTTGACGAAGGTCGTGCTGGTGAGAACGTTGGTGCACTACTACGTGGTACTAAGCGTGATGACGTTGAACGTGGCCAAGTACTTGCTGCTAAAGGTTCTATCAACCCACACACTAAATTTGAGTCAGAAGTATACGTTCTTTCTAAAGATGAAGGCGGCCGTCATACTCCTTTCTTCAAAGGTTACCGTCCACAGTTCTACTTCCGTACAACTGACGTAACAGGCGACATCACTCTACCTGAAGGCGTAGAAATGGTAATGCCAGGTGACAACGTTCAAATGACTGTTGAGCTAATCGCTCCAATCGCAATGGACGAAGGTCTACGTTTCGCAATCCGCGAAGGTGGCCGTACCGTTGGTGCTGGTGTTGTTGCTAAGATTTTCGATTAATAATTGACGAAATCTAAACAAAAGGGCATCATTTGATGCCCTTTTTCTGCGCTATTGTTTATGATGGGAAGGTAAATTGCTTTTATTGTCATTAAACAAGCGAAGAATTTTAAGAATTTTGATTTCTATTGTGGGTTTTGTAGCCTGTATTAGAAAGAAAGTTCTAAAGGAATGTGCTGATTTACAGCATTAATGAATAGGCCCTGCAACAGCGGGGTTATTGTCGTCTATAGTAAGACTTGTCACAGGTTAGTTTATGAAAGCAAATGCAGAAACTCCTGATAGCTCAAGTGCAGCAGACATCTTCAAGTGGATTGTCGTTTTTGCTCTGCTAGCCGCTGCTGTTGTAGGTAATCATCTATATGGTGAAATGTCTGTAGTGATTCGCGCTGCGAGTGTTGTTGCATTAATTGCAATCGCTCTTGGTGTGGCAGCTACGACCACCAAAGGTAAAACAGCGATCGTCTTTGCTCGCGAATCTCGTATGGAGATCCGCAAGGTTGTTTGGCCAACTCGCCAAGAAACTATGCAAACGACTTTGATCGTATTGGCTGTAAGTATTGTTACGGCTCTAGCGCTTTGGGGCATTGACGGAATTATGGTTCGTCTTGTTTCTCTAGCGACTGGAGTGTGAGGGTTTAATTCATGAGTGAAGCACCAAAGAAACGTTGGTATGTGGTTCAGGCTTTTTCTGGTTTTGAAGGTCGCGTAGCTACTTCCCTTCGTGAACATATCCGAATGCATGATATGGAAGACTTTTTTGGCGATGTACTAGTTCCAACTGAAGAAGTTGTCGAAATGCGTGCAGGTCAACGTCGTAAAAGCGAACGTAAATTCTTCCCAGGCTATGTGCTTGTTCAAATGATCATGAACGATGAATCATGGCACCTTGTGCGTAGCGTTCCACGCGTTATGGGCTTTATTGGTGGCACTTCAGATAAACCTGCACCTATCACTGACAAAGAAGCTGACGCTATCTTGAATCGTCTTGAGAAAGCTAGCGAAGCTCCTCGTCCTCGTACTATGTACGAAGCGGGTGAGGTTGTTCGTGTTAATGACGGTCCTTTTGCTGACTTCAACGGTACTGTTGAAGAAGTAGATTATGAGAAGAGTCGCCTAAAAGTGTCGGTATCGATTTTCGGTCGTGCGACACCAGTAGAACTCGAATTTGGTCAAGTTGAAAAAGTTGACTAAAAAATAGGCTTTAGGGCTTGTTTGAGGCGTGAATTGTATCTATAATTCGCGCCTCTTTACTTCTTTATGTGAAGTAAGGCGTTTTAATACAACGGGGAGCTGGCCGTATGGCAGCGTTACCACCCAAAATTAGGAAATATCATGGCTAAGAAAGTTGAAGCTTATATCAAACTGCAAGTTGCAGCAGGTATGGCGAACCCGTCGCCACCAGTTGGTCCTGCTCTAGGTCAACACGGTGTGAACATCATGGAATTCTGTAAAGCGTTTAACGCAAAAACAGAATCTGTTGAGAAAGGTCTACCAATCCCAGTTGTTATCTCTGTATACAACGACCGTTCTTTCACGTTCGAAACTAAGACTCCACCTGCAGCAGTTCTTCTGCTTAAAGCAGCTGGCATCAAGTCTGGTTCTGGTCGTCCTAACACTGAGAAAGTTGGTACTGTAACTGACGCTCAAGTTCAAGAGATTGCAGAAACTAAAGCTGCAGACATGACTGGCGCTGACATCGAAGCGATGAAGCGTTCTATCGCGGGTACTGCTCGTTCAATGGGCCTAGTGGTAGAGGGTTAAGACAATGGCAAAACTTACTAAGCGTATGCGCGTTATTCGCGAAAAAGTTGACGTTACTAAAGAGTACGAAATCAACGAAGCAGTTGCACTTCTTAAAGAACTAGCAACAGCTAAATTCAATGAAAGTGTTGACGTTGCTGTTAACCTTGGCATTGACGCTCGTAAATCAGACCAAAACGTACGTGGTGCAACTGTACTACCTCACGGTACTGGTCGTGAAATTCGCGTTGCTGTGTTCACTCAAGGTGCAAACGCAGAAGCAGCGAAAGAAGCTGGTGCTGACATCGTTGGTATGGAAGACCTAGCTGAACAAGTTAAGAAAGGCGTAATGGACTTTGACGTTGTTGTTGCTTCTCCAGATGCAATGCGCGTTGTTGGTCAACTAGGTACTATCCTAGGTCCACGCGGTCTTATGCCAAACCCTAAAGTTGGTACTGTAACTCCTAACGTTGCTCAAGCGGTTAAGAACGCTAAAGCAGGTCAGGTTCGTTACCGTAACGACAAAAACGGCATCATCCACACTACTATCGGTAAAGCATCTTTCGAAGCATCTGAGCTTCAAGAGAACTTAGAAGCACTTCTAATTGCTCTTAAGAAAGCTAAGCCGTCTTCAGCGAAGGGTGCCTTCCTGAAGAAAATTAGCATCTCTACTACAATGGGTGCTGGTGTTGCTGTTGATCAGGCTAGCCTGAACACTCAAGCAAGCTAATCTTGCTTAGGCGCGAAATTAGTGTATAATCTCGCGCCTAATATTTGTGGTTGGGGCTAACTCAAACATTTCGATGTAAGAGTGAGTCTCCGTCCAAGACCGTAGGCGTCACAGGCTTTTTTTAGCGATGTGACTTAATAGTAAACCTACGTAGATGGTGCCCGATCTGACAGAAAGCAAACTTGCAAAAGATTGCCTTTCTTCTGGGACTGCACCGTTTTTACTCTCACCAATTTTGGTGAGTGGTGTAACGACAACCAGGAGTAAATCCAAAATGGCTTTAAACCTTCAAGACAAAAAAGCAATTGTTGCTGAAGTCAACGAAGCTGCCAGTGGTGCACTTTCTGCAGTTGTAGCTGATTCTCGTGGCGTTACTGTTGGCGCGATGACTTCTCTACGTAAACAAGCTCGTGAAGCTGGTGTTTACATGAGAGTTGTTCGTAACACTCTAGCACGCCGTGCAGTAGAAGGTACTGATTACGAGTGTCTATCTGACACTTTTACCGGTCCTACTCTAGTTGCATTCTCTAATGAGCACCCAGGTGCTGCAGCGCGTCTTTTCAAAGACTTCGCTAAAGAGAACAAAGATTTCGAGATCAAAGCTGCTGCATTTGAAGGCGCGGTTACTGACGCAGATGTACTAGCGACTCTACCAACTTACGACGAAGCTATCGCACGCCTAATGATGTGCATGAAAGAAGCTTCTGCAGGCAAGCTGGTACGTACTATCGCTGCACTACGCGATCAAAAAGAAGAAGCAGCGGCTTAAGCCTTGCTTTTTACTGGTTGCAAAATAAACTTATTGTTGACTTAAAAGAGAATTGTTATGTCTATTACTAACGAGCAAATCCTAGACGCAGTTGCAGAAATGTCTGTAATGCAAGTTGTTGAGCTTATCGAAGCTATGGAAGAAAAATTCGGCGTATCTGCTGCAGCTGCAGTAGTTGCTGGTGGCGCAGCTGGCGGCGACGCTGCTGAAGAGCAAACTGAATTTGACGTAATCCTAACTGCAGTTGGCGGAAACAAAGTTTCTGTAATCAAAGCAGTACGTGGCGCTACAGGTCTTGGCCTGAAAGAAGCTAAAGGTCTAGTTGATAGTGCTCCTGCACCGCTTAAAGAAGCTGTTTCTAAAGAAGAAGCAGAAGCTCTTAAAGCTACTCTAGAAGAAGCTGGTGCTTCTGTTGAAGTTAAGTAATTATTACTTGATTTCTTAGCCGTATGGCTAATGGCTGGTGGTTTATTAACCACCGGCCTTTTTGCGCTGTAGGGTTCTGGCGTTTTTTCACTGTTTCGTCGCCTTAATCCGAGCAAAACCAATACTCTATTTCTTTTGAGTATTGTTACTTTAAACAGTTGTTAGTCTCTGTCTTTTGTTTTGTGCAAATAATCGACAGTTGGGTCACTTATCAGCGAGCTGAGGAACCCCATGGTTTACTCTTATACCGAGAAAAAGCGCATCCGTAAGGATTTTGGTACTCGTCCACAAGTATTGGACGTTCCATACCTGCTATCGATCCAGCTTGATTCTTTCGATAAATTCATCGAACAGGATCCTGAAGGACAATACGGTCTAGAAGCTGCTTTTCGTTCTGTTTTTCCAATTCAGAGCTACAACGGCAATTCTGAGCTGCAATACGTTAGCTACCGTCTTGGTGAACCAGTATTTGATGTTAAAGAATGTCAAATCCGAGGTGTCACTTATTCAAAACCGCTGCGCGTTAAGCTGCGTCTAGTTGTATTCGACAAAGACGCACCAGCTGGTACTGTAAAAGATATTAAAGAACAAGAAGTCTACATGGGTGAAATTCCACTCATGACTGACAATGGTACCTTCGTGATCAATGGTACCGAGAGGGTTATCGTATCCCAGCTTCACAGAAGCCCTGGTGTATTCTTCGACAGCGATAAGGGTAAGACTCACTCTTCTGGTAAAGTTCTGTATAACGCGCGCGTTATTCCTTACCGTGGTTCATGGTTAGACTTTGAATTCGATCCAAAAGATAGCCTGTTTGTCCGTATCGACCGTCGTCGTAAACTTCCTGCGTCTATTATCCTACGTGCGTTGGGTAAATCGACTGAAGAGATCCTAGATCTGTTCTTCGAAAAAGTGCGTTTTGAAGTTCAAAACCAAACTCTAATGATGGAGTTGGTACCAGAGCGTCTACGTGGCGAAACTGCTTCTTTTGATATTGAAGCAAACGGTAAAACTTACATTGAAGCTGGCCGTCGTGTTACAGCTCGTCATATCCGCAATCTTGAAAAAGATGGCGTTGAGTTCATCGAAGTACCTGTTGAGTACATCGTTGGTAAAGTAGCTTCTAAAGACTACATTGACGAAAACACTGGCGAAATCGTTGTAGGCGCGAACCAAGAGTTCAGCCTAGAAAGCCTAGCGAACCTAGCGCAAGCTGGTCACTCTAAACTAGAAGTACTGTTCACGAACGACCTAGATCACGGTCCATTCATGTCAGATACACTTCGTGGTGATAGTACTACTGACCGTCTATCTGCATTGGTAGAAATCTACCGCATGATGCGCCCTGGCGAGCCACCAACGAAAGAAGCAGCTGAATCTTTATTCGCAAGCTTGTTCTTCTCTGAAGAACGTTACGACCTATCAACGGTAGGCCGTATGAAGTTCAACAGCTCTATCATGCGTGAAGACGCAGGTGAGCAAGGTATTCTTGACGAAACCGATATCATTGAAGTGATGAAGAAACTCATCTCTATCCGTAATGGTAAAGGCGAAGTTGATGATATCGACCACCTTGGTAACCGTCGTATTCGCTCTGTAGGCGAAATGGCAGAAAACCAATTCCGTGTTGGTCTTGTTCGTGTTGAACGTGCTGTTAAAGAACGTTTAAGCCTTGGTGACCTTGATGCAATCATGCCTCAAGATCTAATCAACGCTAAGCCAATTTCTGCGGCAGTGAAAGAGTTCTTTGGCTCTTCACAGTTGTCTCAGTTTATGGATCAGAACAACCCGCTTTCAGAAGTTACTCACAAACGTCGTATCTCAGCGTTAGGTCCTGGCGGTCTAACTCGTGAGCGTGCTGGCTTTGAGGTTCGTGACGTTCACGTTACGCACTACGGTCGTCTATGTCCGATCGAAACTCCTGAAGGTCCAAACATCGGTTTGATTAACTCACTATCTGCGTACGCACGTTGTAATGAGTTTGGTTTCCTAGAAACCCCTTACCGTCGCGTTGTTGACGGTGTAGTAACCGAAGATGTTGATTACCTATCTGCAATCGAAGAAGGTCAATACGTTATCGCTCAGGCGAACACAGTACTGACTGCAGACAACCTATTTGCTGACGAATTGATCACTGCCCGCTTGAAGGGTGAATCAGGTCTGCACCCACGTGAAAACGTGAGTTATATGGATGTCGCGACGAACCAGGTAGTATCTATCGCTGCATCTCTAATCCCATTCCTAGAGCACGATGATGCAAACCGTGCATTGATGGGTGCGAACATGCAACGTCAGGCAGTTCCTACACTTAAGGCTGATAAGCCTCTAGTAGGTACTGGTGTTGAACGCAACATTGCGGTTGACTCTGGTGTTACAGCGGTAGCGAAACGTGGCGGTACGGTTCAGTCTGTAGACGCATCACGTATCGTTGTTAAGGTTAACGAAAATGAATTGGTACCTGGCGAAGCTGGTATCGATATCTACAACCTGACTAAATACACGCGTTCTAACCAGAACACTTGTATTAACCAACGTCCAACCGTGCTACCTGGCGAACCAGTAGCGAAAGGTGACGTTCTAGCAGATG
Organism: Vibrio sp. B1Z05; assembly: GCF_052955985.1. Classification (NCBI taxonomy): domain Bacteria; kingdom Pseudomonadati; phylum Pseudomonadota; class Gammaproteobacteria; order Vibrionales; family Vibrionaceae; genus Vibrio; species Vibrio sp. B1Z05. The sequence continues at coordinate 2,668,804 of NZ_CP130463.1, read as the reverse complement.
GTCCTTCTACCGACCTTGGCGAATTGGCTCTTGGCCAAAACATGCGTATCGCATTCATGCCTTGGAATGGTTATAACTTTGAGGATTCAATCCTAGTTTCTGAGCGTGTAGTACAAGAAGATCGCTTTACTACTATCCACATCCAAGAGCTTTCTTGTGTGGCGCGTGATACTAAGCTTGGTTCTGAAGAAATCACTGCTGATATTCCAAACGTAGGTGAAGCTGCTCTATCTAAACTAGATGAGTCAGGTATCGTTTACATTGGTGCTGAAGTTAAGGGTGGCGACATCCTAGTTGGTAAAGTGACGCCTAAAGGTGAAACACAGCTAACTCCTGAAGAGAAACTATTACGAGCTATCTTCGGTGAAAAAGCATCTGACGTTAAAGATACTTCACTGCGTGTACCTAACTCTGTTTCAGGTACCATCATTGATGTTCAAGTCTTCACTCGCGATGGCGTAGAGAAAGACAAGCGTGCTCTAGAAATTGAGCAAATGCAGCTTAAAGAAGCGAAGAAAGACCTTACTGAAGAATTCCAGATTCTTGAGGGTGGCCTTCTAAACCGTGTTCGTGCTGTATTGATTGCTGGTGGTTACTCAGAAGCGAAACTGGACACTATTAACCGCAAACAGTGGTTAGAACTAAATCTTGAAGATGACGCACTGCAATCTCAACTTGAGCAACTTGCAGAGCAATACGACGAGCTAAAAGCTGATTTCGATAAGAAATTTGAAACTAAGCGTCGTAAGATCACTCAAGGTGATGATCTAGCTCCTGGCGTTCTTAAGATCGTTAAAGTTTACCTAGCGGTTAGACGTCGTATCCAGCCTGGTGACAAGATGGCGGGTCGTCACGGTAACAAGGGTGTAATCTCTAAGATCAACCCTGTTGAAGACATGCCTTACGATGAGAAAGGTCAACCGGTCGATATCGTTCTGAACCCACTAGGTGTACCATCACGTATGAACATCGGTCAGATCCTTGAAGTTCACTTGGGTCTAGCAGCTAAAGGTATCGGTGACAAGATCAACCAAATGGTTAAAGAGCAACAGGAACTGGCTAAGTTCCGTGAGTTCTTACAGAAGGTTTATGATCTTGGTGATACTCGTCAAAACGTAGATATTGCTGAACTATCGGACGATCAAGTTCGTACGCTAGTTAAGAACCTACGTGGCGGTCTACCAATTGCGACTCCAGTATTTGATGGTGCTTCTGAGACGAACATCAAGAAACTACTGAAACTAGGCGATCTACCAGAATCTGGTCAGCTTACCTTGTTTGATGGTCGTACCGGTGATGCGTTTGAGCGTCCTGTAACTGTAGGTTACATGTACATGCTGAAACTGAACCACTTGGTTGATGACAAGATGCACGCACGTTCTACTGGCTCTTACAGCCTAGTAACTCAGCAACCACTTGGTGGTAAAGCTCAGTTCGGTGGTCAGCGTTTCGGTGAGATGGAAGTATGGGCACTAGAAGCATACGGTGCTGCTTACACTCTACAAGAAATGCTAACCGTTAAGTCGGATGACGTGAATGGCCGTACTAAGATGTATAAAAACATCGTAGATGGTAACCACTCGATGGAACCAGGCATGCCGGAATCATTCAACGTATTGTTGAAAGAAATCCGCTCGCTAGGTATTAACATCGAGCTAGAAGACGAAGAGTAATTCTTTTCTTATAAGAGAAAAGTGATTACTTGGTAAGAGGGCGCTCCTCGAGCGCCTTTTAACTCCTTGCAGGAGCTGACAGTGAAAGATTTACTAAACTTTCTTAAAGCACAACACAAGACTGAAGAATTTGATGCAATCAAAATCGGTCTTTCTTCACCGGACATGATTCGTTCATGGTCTTTTGGTGAAGTGAAAAAGCCAGAGACGATCAACTATCGTACGTTCAAACCTGAACGTGATGGTTTGTTCTGTGCGCGTATTTTTGGCCCAGTCAAAGATTACGAATGTCTATGTGGCAAATACAAGCGTCTGAAGCACCGCGGTGTTATCTGTGAGAAGTGTGGCGTAGAAGTTACACAAACTAAAGTTCGTCGTGACCGTATGGGCCACATCGAGCTGGCGTCGCCTGTAGCTCATATTTGGTTCCTAAAATCACTACCGTCTCGTATCGGTCTACTAATGGATATCCCACTGCGTGATATCGAACGTGTTCTTTACTTCGAAATGTACGTAGTAACAGAACCGGGTATGACAGATCTAGAAAAAGGTCAGATGCTTACTGAAGAAGAGTATCTAGACAAGCTAGAAGAGTGGGGTGACGAGTTCACTGCTAAGATGGGTGCAGAAGCGATCAAAGATCTGCTTTCTACCATGGATCTTGTGCAAGAAGCTGAACTAATGCGCGAAGAGTTAGAAACAACTAACTCTGAAACTAAGCGTAAAAAAGTTACGAAGCGCTTGAAGCTAGTTGAAGCATTTGTTTCTTCGGGTAACAACCCAGAATGGATGATTCTGACTGTACTTCCAGTACTTCCACCAGATCTACGTCCACTAGTTCCACTAGATGGCGGTCGTTTTGCGACTTCAGATCTGAACGACCTATACCGTCGTGTTATTAACCGTAACAACCGTTTGAAGCGTCTACTAGAGCTATCAGCTCCGGACATCATCGTACGTAACGAAAAACGTATGCTGCAAGAGTCTGTTGATGCCCTTCTAGATAACGGTCGTCGCGGTCGTGCTATCACAGGTTCTAACAAACGTCCTCTTAAATCTCTTGCTGATATGATCAAGGGTAAACAAGGTCGTTTCCGTCAGAACTTGCTTGGTAAGCGTGTAGACTACTCTGGCCGTTCTGTAATCACAGTAGGTCCATACCTTCGTCTGCACCAATGTGGTCTTCCTAAGAAGATGGCACTTGAGCTATTCAAACCATTCATCTACAGCAAGCTTGAGCTTCGTGGTCTAGCGACAACGATCAAAGCGGCTAAGAAAATGGTAGAGCGCGAAGAAGCGGTTGTTTGGGATATCCTAGACGAAGTTATTCGTGAACACCCAGTACTATTGAACCGTGCACCTACACTTCACCGTCTAGGTATCCAAGCGTTCGAACCAGTACTAATCGAAGGTAAAGCGATTCAGCTTCACCCACTAGTGTGTGCGGCATATAACGCCGACTTCGATGGTGACCAGATGGCGGTACACGTACCTCTAACTCTGGAAGCTCAGTTAGAAGCACGTACACTGATGATGTCGACAAACAACATTCTGTCGCCAGCGTCAGGTGATCCTATCATCGTACCTTCTCAGGACGTTGTATTGGGTCTTTACTACATGACACGTGATAAGATCAACGTGAAAGGTGAAGGCATGTACCTTGCTGGCCCAGAAGAGGCTGAAAAGGCATACCGCACTAAGACCGCTGAACTACACGCACGTGTTAAAGTTCGTCTTACTGAAACCATCAAAGATGATGAAGGTAATCTGACTACCGAAACTAAGCTATTTGATACGACGGTTGGTCGTGCAATGCTTTGGCAGATCGTTCCAGCGGGCCTACCGTTTGAACTAGTAAACCAAAAACTAGGTAAGAAACAGATTTCTAAACTTCTTGATGAGGCTTACCGTAAGCTTGGCCTGAAAGACACTGTAGTCTTCGCTGACCAAATCATGTACACAGGTTTTGCATACGCTGCACTATCTGGCGTATCTGTTGGTATCGATGACATGGTGGTTCCTCAAGCTAAATACGATGAGATTGAATCAGCTGAAGAAGAAGTACGCGAAATCCAAGAGCAATACCAATCTGGTTTGGTAACTGCGGGTGAGCGTTACAACAAAGTTATCGATATCTGGGCGTCTACCAACGACCGTGTTGCGAAAGCAATGATGGATAACCTATCTTCAGAAACTGTGATTAACCGTGATGGTGAAGAAGAACAACAAGAGTCTTTCAACAGCATCTACATGATGGCCGACTCCGGTGCTCGTGGTTCTGCAGCGCAGATTCGTCAGCTAGCGGGTATGCGTGGTCTGATGGCTCGTCCAGATGGTTCAATCATCGAGACGCCAATCACAGCAAACTTTAAAGAAGGTCTAAACGTACTTCAGTACTTTATCTCAACGCACGGTGCTCGTAAGGGTCTTGCGGATACAGCACTGAAAACAGCGAACTCCGGTTACCTAACGCGTCGTCTAGTAGACGTTGCACAGGACGTTGTAGTTCACGAACACGATTGTGGCACCCATGAAGGTGTTGAAATGATGCCTCATATCGAGGGTGGTGACGTTAAAGTTCCACTTTCTGAGTTGGCTCTAGGTCGTGTTGTTGCTGAAGACGTTCTGAAACCAGGTACTGAAGAAGTTCTGATTCCACGTAATACTCTAATTGATGAGAAGTGGTGTCAGGTAATGGACGAGAACTCTGTAGATCGAATGAAAGTTCGCTCAGTAGTTACTTGTGACGCTGACTTTGGTTGTTGTGCATTGTGTTACGGTCGTGACCTAGCACGTGGTCACCTAGTGAACCAAGGTGAAGCAGTTGGTGTTATCGCTGCTCAGTCTATCGGTGAACCTGGTACACAGCTTACAATGCGTACGTTCCACATCGGTGGTGCTGCTTCGACAGCGGCTGCTGAGAACAGCATTCAAACTAAGAACGACGGTACTCCTTTCCTTCATAACGTTAAATTCGTTGTGAACAAAGAAGGCAAACTAGTTGTGACTTCTCGTGCGTCTGAACTAACCATCGTTGATGCGTTAGGTCGTACAAAAGAGAAACACAAACTGCCGTACGGTACAGTTCTTAACATCAAAGAAAGCGATATCGAATCAGCTAAGCTTGAATCTGGTTATGTAATCGCTAACTGGGAAGCGCATACACTGCCAATCATCACTGAAGTGGCAGGTCGCATCCAGTACGTTGATATGATTGATGGCGTAACAGTTGCTCGTCACACTGATGACCTTACAGGTCTATCTTCAAGTGAAGTAACTGACCCAGCAGCACGTCCTGCTGCGGGTAAAGACATGCGTCCAGCTATCAAGCTTGTTGATGACAAAGGTAACGATGTAATGATCCCTGGTACTGATATGCCAGCTCAATACTTCCTACCGGGTAAAGCGATTGTAAACATCGAAGATGGCGCTGAAGTTGGCGTTGGTGACACTCTTGCACGTATCCCTCAGAAATCTGGCGGAAACAAAGATATCACCGGTGGTCTACCACGCGTAGCCGACCTATTCGAAGCACGTAAGCCGAAAGAGCCTGCGATTCTTGCTGAGCACACAGGTACTGTGTCATTCGGTAAAGAAACGAAAGGTAAACGTCGCCTAGTAATCACTCGTGAAGGTGGAGACACTTACGAAGAGATGATTCCTAAGCATCGTCAGCTTAACGTATTCGAAGGTGAGAAGGTTGAACGTGGTGACGTAATCGCTGATGGTCCTGAGACTCCACATGACATCCTACGTTTACGTGGTATTCATGCTATGACTCAGTACATCGCTAACGAAGTACAAGAAGTTTACCGTCTACAAGGCGTTAAGATTAACGATAAGCACATCGAGACTATCGTTCGTCAAATGCTACGTAAGTGTACTATTACGCACACTGGTGACTCTGAGTTCCTACCTGGCGAGCAAGTGGAATACTCACAAGTTAAGATTGCTAACCGTGCCCTAGAAGCAGAAGGCAAAGAGCCAGCTGGCTTTGAGCGTGAGCTACTAGGTATCACTAAAGCATCTCTAGCAACTGAGTCGTTCATCTCTGCGGCATCGTTCCAGGAGACAACTCGCGTACTAACAGAAGCTGCGGTTTCTGGTAAGCGTGATGAGCTACGTGGTCTGAAAGAAAACGTAATCGTGGGTCGTCTGATCCCAGCGGGTACGGGTTTTGCTTACCACCAAGAGCGTCAAGCTAAGCGTGAAGATCAAGCGGGTCCATCTGCTGAACAAGCAACGGATAACCTAGCTGCACTATTGAACGCAGGTTTCTCTGACGAGTAATCAGGCTTTCTAGTGAGTAGCAAAAAGGCACCTTAGGGTGCCTTTTTTAATGCCTGAAATTCAAAGATTATAGTGTGAGCAAAATGGAGATATAAAGGTACTGTGCTAACAGACAAGCGGTTAATCAATTTCCGATTAGGTGAGGGTATCGAGCTCGTAAGGAAACCTAGGAAGCAGTGGGCATCCTAGGCTTTTTATCAAAGTAGCACTCTAAGCGCCGGGTGGAATCGCTAGACTATCGGCAATTAATTTAATAAGTAGGTCTTCTACTTCAAACCTAAGTTCTAGCACTTCACCAACCTTAGACATATCACTTTCAAAGTCATGCAGGTCGTCATCACTGATTTCTGCATATTTATCAGTAAAGCTCAGCAAAGGTTCGGTTGTGAGTACAATCTTAGCGTAGGTGTGGCTGATTTCCTCAGTGGACTGAAAGCCCGTAGAGCTCCACTTATCCATGACCATGTCATAGATTTTAAAGTGACCTTCAGAGATGTAATCGACGAGATGTTGAGAAAACTCGTGAAGTTCTTCTTTGGATGGCAAGGTGACCACATTAGATGCAACCGAAGCTGGCTGTAATGCGGCAAGTTTCACGTATCTCACTAGTAACGCTTGTCGCGTCTCTAGCCAATGGTCAATGACCTCACTTGAGCCACCCCATTCTTCTTGTACTTGTCTGAATTTCTTTAGCATGACCATGTCCTCATGATCCTTTACCGGTCAGGTAAAGCTCTCGAATACAACGAGAGGGTTCCATATTAATATCGAAATTATGTTTTACACCAACAGCTTTCAATCAATTCATTGTGCGACTGGTATAGATTTAGATTGCCAGTAAAATGGTAGAACTGCAAGTAAAGAGATGATGAGATGTTAAAAAAAAGTAAACATCAAATGATGGGTTATTGGCTGGTGGTCAATGGTAGTGACGTCTGGATGCAAGATATGCAAGTGCCTTTTGGTTGCGCCGAGTCACTTGGTCATGGTTTGGAGCAAGCACTTGATGGTGCGATAAAAATAGGGTTCTATGAGGGGCATCCTGTCTATTGGCTGAATGATTGTGATATCGAAGCCGAATTACCAATGGTGTCACTGCGAGCGTTATTAGAGTTGCCCGAGCCGTTGTTCCTGTTGGTGAGCAAAGCGGTTCAATATGGACATATGACACAAACTAAGCGCTTTTGTGGGTGTTGTGGTGGTAGAAACAGCTTTAACCACAACCAACTGGCGATGCAGTGTCAGCAATGCCGCACTCTTCATTATCCTCGTATTTTTCCATGCATTATCGTTGCTGTACGCAAAGAGCAACAAATCTTGCTGGCACAACATCCAAGACACAAAGGCAATATGTATACCGTGATTGCCGGTTTTCTCGAAGTGGGAGAGACCTTAGAGCAATGTGTGGCACGAGAAGTGAAAGAAGAAACGGGAATTGAGATACAAAATATTCAATATTTTGGTAGCCAGCCTTGGGCATTTCCTAGCAGCATGATGATGGGCTTTTTAGCTGAGTATCAAAGTGGGGAAATTAAGCCGGATTACAATGAGCTCAGTGACGCAAAATGGTGTGATTACGATGACTTACCTGAGGTGGCTCCAAGTGGCACAATCGCTAAAGCACTGATTGATGCCACGGTAAACGTGATAACCCATAGCAATAGCTAACCTTCAGATTTTAGTACGTATAACTTGATCAACTGCGCAATCCTTAATTACAGCTCATAAGTTAAAAGTGGTAACATAACGCTTTCGTAGTTAGGGACTAAGTAAGGCCTAGAAATGACTGAACTAAAAAATGATCGTTACCTGCGAGCTTTATTGAAGCAGCCGGTTGATTACACGCCAGTATGGATGATGCGTCAAGCAGGTCGTTACCTGCCAGAATATCGAGCAACAAGATCAGTTGCTGGTGATTTCATGTCCCTGTGCAAGAATGCCGAGTTGGCTTCAGAAGTAACATTACAACCTTTACGTCGCTTTCCTTTAGATGCGGCAATTCTGTTTTCAGATATTTTGACCATTCCTGATGCAATGGGCTTAGGTTTGTATTTTGAAACAGGGGAAGGCCCGAAGTTTGAGCGTCCAATTACTTGTAAGGCTGATGTCGACAAGATTGGCTTGCCTGATCCAGAAGGTGAACTGCAATACGTAATGAATGCAGTTCGACAAATTCGCAAAGATCTACAAGGTGAAGTGCCACTTATTGGCTTCTCAGGTAGCCCTTGGACTCTTGCCACTTACATGGTCGAAGGTGGTAGCTCTAAAGCATTCACTAAGATCAAAAAAATGATGTATGCAGAGCCTGCGACACTACACCTATTGCTAGATAAGTTAGCGGATAGTGTCATTGAGTATCTAAACGCACAAATCAAAGCCGGTGCACAATCAGTGATGGTGTTTGATACATGGGGCGGTGTTCTAACTCCTCGTGATTACAATGAGTTCTCACTGCGTTACATGCATAAAATTGTCGATGGTCTTATTCGTGAGAATGAAGGTCGCCGTGTTCCTGTGACGTTATTTACTAAAAATGGCGGTATGTGGTTAGAGTCAATTGCCGCTACAGGTTGTGATGCGGTTGGGCTAGATTGGACGATTAATATTGCAGATGCGAAGAAACGTATCGGTGATAAAGTTGCCCTGCAAGGCAATATGGACCCATCTATCTTATACGCTCAGCCAGAGCGAATTCGTCAGGAAGTGGGTACTATTCTTGAAGGATTTGGTGAAGGCACTGGTCATGTATTTAATCTTGGCCACGGTATTCACTTAGATGTGCCACCTGAAAATGCGGGTGTCTTTGTTGAAGCGGTACACGATTTATCTAAGCCGTATCACAAATAAAAATCACTAGAATAAAATAAGGGTCGGAACTTGTTAGTAGCAGGTTCCGACCCTTTTTGTATCTATCGTTTTTATTACGAATAATTTTTTAAGTAATGGGTCGCTACGACAATGGCCACAACCCACACCCCACAACAAGGCTTATTTGTATAAAAGCCCTCTTGCTTGGCTTTCATCTTTAGGCGTTTTAAAGCGTTTATGTAGCCACATCCATTGTTCTAGCTTACGTAAAATAGTCACTTCTATCGCTTTGTTCATGTAAGCCGCACCAGCTTCTACATCGTCCATAGGGAAGTTTTCGTGGATAGAGTCATCAAAGTACAACTCCCACTTCCCATCGCTGTCACGATAGCCTGTCATGGGAATTATTGCGCAATCTGTAGCTCTGGCAAGGATATTGGCACCGGTTACTGTACAAGCCTCTTTAACCGCAAAGAAGGGCACAAATACCGCCTTCTTACGACCATAGTCATGATCGCCCAAGTAAAAAAGACGTTCGCCAGTTTTTAGGGTGCGGATCATCTCTTTTAAATTCTTACGATCAATCACCTTGTTGCCGTTATGAGTGCGTCCCCAATACTGGATTAAGTTATAGGCAGGATTGGAATGAGGACGATATACACCATGACCGGGGTAGCCCAAAACAGCAAAAGCACGCGCACTAACTTCTAAGTTAAGAGCGTGGGGGTGACAAACCAACACTCCTTTTTTCTGTTTTGCGTACTCGATAATCGCTTCAGCGTTATGCACTTTAATGTGTCGTTTCAGTCGCCAAGTGGGCCAAAACCAGGTAATGCCTGTTTCAAATAGAGCAAAGCCCGTGTTTTTGAAGTTTTCGATAACAATGCGCTCAATTTCACTTTGAGGCATCTCAGGAAAGGCTAACTGCAGGTTTCGTTTAGCGACTTTTACGCGGCTTTTAGCAAATGGCATTGCCATTCGACCTAAAGTTCGCCCTAGAGGAAGCAACAGAGCAAATGGCAGTACATTAACCACTAAGGCCAATAACCCAAAACCGAACCAAACTCCCCAGTACATTGGATGTAGCAATTTCATGCTAAACGTGGGGCTATCGTATTTACTCATAGGATCCTAAATAGAGGTGAGATGCAAGCTGATTAGACTGGCGGGGAGGTCATGTAATGACCGAAAATATAAGTGACTCTCAGGAAAGAACCACTTATGTTGTGATAGTAGAATCTAGCTTAACACTTTTAGGATATGTAACCGTACAAATAATGTGGAATATCTTACCTAAATGCGACTATTTGTAGCGAATACCTCTAGGTATGCTTTCATCTTGCATGGTTTTGTAACGTTTGTGCACCCACATCCACTGATCAACTTTGCGTAATATGACTTCTTCATAAGCCTTATTCATCAAAATGGCTCCAGCTTCCACATCGTCTTTGGGAAATTGCTGGTGGATGGAGTCAGCAAGATTTAACTCATATTGACCTTTTTCATAGCGGAAACCTGTCACTGGAATCATGGCACAATCAGTGGCATTAAACAGCAGGTTAGCTCCGGTAGTCGTACAAGCATCTTGCACCGCAAAGAAAGGCACAAACACAGCTTTGTTGCGGCCGTAATCATGGTCTCCTAAGTAAAATAGGCGTTCGCCACGCTTGAGAGTGCGAATCATCTCTTTTACATTTTTACGGTCGATCAGCTTGTTACCATTATGGGTTCGCCCCCAGTACTGCACCAAATCGTAAGCAGGGTTATTATTCGGGCGATAAACACCACTGCCGGGATAACCGAGTGCGGCAAAAGCTCTAGCGCTAATTTCTAGATTAAGAGTATGAGGGTGGCAGAGCAGAACGCCTTTACCTTCATTTTCAAAATCAATTGCTTGCTGTAAGTTTACCGTACGGATATGACGTTTTAGACGCCACGTAGGCCAAAACCAAGTCATGCCCATTTCCATAAAGGCAAGGCCAGTATTTTTTATGTTTTCTTCTACTAAAAGGGTGATCTCTTCAGCGGATTTTTCTGGAAAGGCGAGCTCTAAATTGCGTTTAGCCACTTTCACTCGGCTCTTTGCCAGTTTCATGCCTAATTTACCTAAACCGTGACCTGCCTTAAGCAATACAAAATAAGGCATTAGGTTTACAAACAAAGCAAGAACACCAAAACTAAACCAAACTACCCAATATCTAGGATGCAGTAGCTTGATTGAAAACTTAGGTGGGGCGTATTTATCCATATTCTTTCCAACAGATTAAGCTAGTTGCTGATTTAACATGCTCCAATATTCATCAAAATCAGCGGATGGTTTGATAACAAAGTCACTACGAACAAAGCGGTTTAAGCGACCCTCTACATAGCTTAGTACAATTGATGCCAGTACTTTCTCATCAGTGGCAAAACCTTTACCTTCGCGAAGCACTCGCTCACGTAAAATTTGCTTTATCTGACTTTCAATTTTGCTAAACAGTTGATTGATACGATCTCTAAGTCGTTCATTCTCAAACATTAGAGCATGACCAGAAAGGATGCGAGAAAGCCCTTTGTTATGCTCTGTAAATAACAAAATAAAGCGAAGCACTTCATGCAAACGAACCATGGTATCTTTTTCTTGATCCATGATTTGGTTGATGCGAGAGAGAACGGATTGCTCAATGAACTCAATCAAACCTTCAAACATGCGGGCTTTACTAGGGAAGTGGCGATAAAGAGCAGCCTCTGAGACACCCACTTGTTGAGCTAATTTAGCCGTAGTAATTCTGGACGTTCCATCACTAGATTCCAGCATCAAAGCAAGAGCTTGCAAAATCTCATCACGACGATTTGAACTACGTTTGCCTGTCATTTATTACGTCCTTTTTTGTTTGTTCTTTGACTGTAGAAATTGGTTTCAGTTAGTTTTTACCGGAGTGACCAAAACCACCTTCACCTCGTTCAGAGGCATTAAAATCATCCACAAGGTTAAACTTAGCTTGTACGACAGGCACAAACACTAATTGTGCAATACGATCGCCCGGCTCAATAGTGAAGGTATCTTGTCCACGGTTCCATACTGAAACCATCAACTGTCCTTGGTAGTCCGAGTCAATAAGACCGACTAGGTTACCCAATACAATGCCGTGCTTGTGTCCAAGGCCTGAGCGAGGAAGAATCGTAGCGGCTAAGCCAGTATCTCCAATGTGGATCGCAAGACCAGTTGGTACTAAGTGGGTTTGTCCTGGGGTGACAATTAATGCTTCATCTAGGCAAGCTCGAAGATCTAAGCCAGCAGAGCCTTCAGTCGCATACTGAGGTAATGGGAATTGCTTACCAATACGTGAATCTAGGATTTTTAAATCAATTTCTTTCATGACGTTATGCTTATTGGGTGAGTTCATTAATTTGTTCTAAGATGCCTTTAGCCAGTATTTGCTTACTGGCTAGAGAGAAGTGTTGCTGTCCGTTCGCCCAGTAAAGGCTGAGGACATTATCGTTAGAATTAAAGCCAATACCAGTTTGCGAAACATCGTTTGCACAGATTAGATCTAGATTTTTTCTCGCAAGCTTATCCATCGCGTACTTTTCTACATCTTGTGTTTCGGCAGCAAAACCAACAGTAAAAGGTCTGTTTTCAGGCAAGCTTGCTACGGTGGCAATAATATCTGGGTTTTTTACCATGCGGATCACCAACTCATCAGTGCCGGCAACTTTTTTCATTTTCTGTTCAGCAACTTCTGCCGCGCGGTAATCAGCAACGGCGGCACAACCGATAAAAATATCGTGCTCGGTAGCGTGTTGAACTGCGGCTTGATGCATTTGCTGAGCACTTAACACATCAATGCGTTTGACATTGCTTGGCGTAGGTAAGTTAACAGGGCCACTAATTAGCGTGACTTCAGCGCCTAGTTTTGCCGCTTGTTCGGCTAAAGCAAAGCCCATTTTCCCTGAGCTATGGTTTGAGATAAATCGAACTGGGTCAATAGCTTCTTGGGTTGGACCAGCGGTGATGGCAATTTTTTTACCTTGCAGAATTTTTGGTTGAAAATGAGTAATGCATAAATCAACTAGCTGCATCGGTTCTAACATTCGGCCTGCGCCGACATCGCCACACGCTTGCTCGCCAGAAGCGGGGCCCCAAATTAACATTCCACGACGGCGTAAAGTGGCGATATTCTCTTGAGTCGCAAGGTTGCTGTACATCTGCTGATTCATTGCCGGAGACACCGCAACAGGCGCGTCAGTGGCAAGCACAAAGGTACTTAAAAGGTCGTTGCCCATACCCGCTGCCATACGCGCGATAAGGTCGGCAGTTGCGGGAGCAAGTAGCACTAGATCGGCCCATTTGGCAATTTCGATATGCCCCATAGAGGCTTCTGCTGCGGGGTCTAATAAGCTTTCAGCAACAGGATGTCCTGATACTGCTTGCATGGTTAATGGGGTAATAAATTCCTTAGCTGCTTTCGTCATTACAACTTTGACTTGAGCGCCTCGTTCAGATAAGCGTCGAGTCAATTCAGCACATTTATACGCCGCGATACCACCACTGATACCGAGAACTATTTTTTTACCTTCAAGAGGTTGCATGCTCATTTTCTCAATTAAATTAATAAGGTAACCATACCATATATTGTACTGGAGTTAGAGTTTGACAAGTAGACGGATGGGCTGCGACTTAGATGCCAAATTTGTACTCTATATCGGTCGGTATGTTCATTCTGCGTCAATACTACATTTTTGCAGATGATCAGCAAGGAGTAGGGATGACATTAAAAGATTTGCCTAAGGAATCTCTTCCCCGAGAAAAACTCATAAATCAAGGACCGAACTCGTTAACCGATGCTGAGTTGTTGGCGATTTTTTTGCGTACCGGTTGCCAAGGAATGAATGTTTTAGAGTTGGCTGATTACCTATTGAAATCGTTTGGTTCACTGCGGCATTTGTTGACGGCGTCAGAAGATAAATTTTGTCAGCATAAAGGGTTAGGGCAAGCCAAATACGTGCAACTGCAAGCGTTTATAGAGATGACACAACGCTATTTAGCCGAGACTTTAGAGAAAGGCGATGCCTTAACAAGCCCTCAGCAGACGAAGTTATTTTTATTGAGTCTATTACGAGATAAACAAAGGGAAGTGTTTTATGTGCTGTTTTTAGACAATCAACATCGGGTGATTGATCATGAGTCGCTGTTTGAAGGGACTATCGATGCCGCCAATGTCTACCCTAGAGAAGTAGTGAAACGTTCATTACAGCATAATGCTTGCGCGATTATTTTAGCTCACAACCACCCCTCAGGAGTAGCAGAGCCAAGCCAAGCTGACCGGCGCATTACGCGACGTCTTATTGATGCATTAGCGCTGGTGGATATCCGAATATTAGATCATTTTGTGGTTGGCGATGGTGAAGTGGTGTCGTTTGCTGAACGAGGTTGGATGTAAGTAATTACTATGCTTGGTGCAGTAGAGTAGATGTAAGCAATTACTTACGTTGCATCTCTGCCCACCAACTTGGGTCAGCAATAATTTGCCCAGCATCATCTAAGGGTGGATATGGTAAGTTTTTACGTTTAGCCACTTTGGCCAATACCGGATGACCGCGCTCAAAAAGTGTTTTGTGAATCACTTGCTCAGGCAGTTTTAGTGGTGGGTTGCTGTACATATCTTTGTTGTGACGCTGACGTTGCGCTTCAAACAAAATTAAAGCACTAGCCACAGAAACGTTTAGAGATTGCACCATTCCTACCATAGGAATGACAATATCTTGGTCGGCCATTTCTATCGCAATATCACTGGTGCCGTGCTTCTCGCCACCTAATACAATTGCTGTGGGTTTGGTGTAATCCACTTCTCGAAAATCGACCGCGCTATCAGAGAGGTTAGTGACCAGTATTTGCATACCTTGCGCTTTTAAACTCTGATAAGCCTCTTGAGTGCTACGGTGAGTTTCAACTTCTACCCAGTTTCTTGCACCTGCTGAGGTGTGACCTAAGGTTTGCATTTTTTCATCCGGCCACACCGCATGAATTTTGTGCAAACCTGCCGCATCTGCAGTGCGAACCACTGCAGATACGTTATTAGGCTTGTGGACTTGTTCTAAACAAAGAGTCAGATCAACCTGACGTGAATTTAGAACTGCAACGATTTTTTGATAACGCTCTGGACTCATTTTTACCTACGGCGACGACGAACTCTTAATACCTGTGGCATGACACGAATCTTCTTCATTATGCCCGCAAGGTCAACCCTGTTCTTGGTTGTTAAAGAGAGAGTGACCATATATAAACGGCCGTCTTTTTCTTCTGTTGAGATGCCGTGGATATTTGACCCAGTGCGAGAAATAACATTGGTTAATCCTGCTAGTGCACCTTGGGTGTTTTGCATATCAATTTGCAGAGCGGTGATAAACTCTTGCTCGTGGCTGTCTGCCCATTCAACCGCCATGTATTTATCAGGTTCTTTCTGATAACCACGGATGTTTGGACAGGCTTCTCTATGAATAACCAGACCTCGACCCGGAGAAACGTGCGCTAAAATGTGATCCCCTGGAATTGGGTGACAACAGTTCGCGTAAGTCAGAAGAATACCGTCAGCACCTTTGATAGAGAGTTTCTTCTCAGAGCGAGGCTCTACAGAACTGGTCTCTGTGAGAGAGTCTGCATCACCAAGCAATCGACGTGCTGCGATAATACTCATTAGCTCACCAAGACCAATAGCCGCTAACATATCGTCAACGCTATCTAGTTTAAGATCGCTAAGGACTTGAGTGACGTTTTCTGGGTAAATAGTTTCAATTGAGTGACGACCCAAAGCGTGATTAAGCAGTCTGCGGCCCAAGGCGACAGAGTCTTCTCGGCGCATGGTTTTAAGAACCTGACGGATCTTAGTGCGCGCGCGTGAAGTGACTACATAGTTCAACCAAGCGGCGTTAGGTCTGGCACCCGGCGCACTAATGATTTCTATGGTTTGTCCACTCTTCAGAGCTTTACTTAAAGGATATGGATTTCTGTCAACACGAGTACCGACACAGGTATTACCAACATCAGTATGCACCGCGTAGGCAAAATCAACCGCAGTTGCGCCAACAGGAAGCTCTACGATACGACCTTTTGGTGTAAATACGTAGATTTCATCAGGGAACAGATCGGATTTAACATTTTCGATAAATTCGAATGAGTTACCTGCGCTTTGTTGTAGTTCAAGTAAACTTTGCATCCAACGTTGCGCTTTGACTTGTGCCGTTGTACCAGAGCGTTGACCGTTACTCTTATAAGACCAATGTGCCGCGACACCCTTGTCAGCCATTTGGTCCATGTCTTCAGTACGAATTTGCACTTCAACAGGAACACCATGTGGGCCAACCATAGAGGTGTGCAGTGACTGATAGCCATTGGCTTTTGGTACCGCAATATAGTCTTTCATTTTGCCAGGGCGTGGTTTGTACAAGCTGTGTGCTTGTCCCAATACGCGATAGCAAGTATCTACATCATCAACGATGACTCGGAACGCGTAAATATCCATAATGGTATGGAAACGCTGTTCTTTGGTCTTCATTTTGTTGTAGATGGAATAGAGGTTTTTCTCGCGACCTAAAACCCTAAACTTGATACCGCACTCTTCCATACGTCCCTCAATTTCTGAGTGGATACGTTGGATCATCTCTTTACGGTTACCACGAGCGGTTTTCACCACTTCTTTCAATACGCGATAACGGTTTGGATAGAGGGCTTCAAAGCCAAGCTCTTCGAGCTCAGTTTTAATGTTGTGGATACCCAGACGGTGAGCAAGAGGTGAGTAGATCTCTAGAGTTTCTCGAGCAATGCGACGACGTTTATCAGGACGAAGTGCTCCCAGAGTGCGCATGTTGTGCGTACGGTCAGAGAGTTTAATCAAGATAACGCGAATATCCTGAACCATAGCCAGCACCATTTTACGGAAGTTTTCCGCTTGGGCTTCTTTACGGTCTCGGAATTTCAGCTTGTCGAGTTTAGAAACGCCATCCACTAGCTCAGCAACAGCAGTGCCAAAGAGGTTTTCAAGTTCTTCTTTGGTGACTTCTGTATCTTCAATGACATCATGAAGTAGAGCCGCTTGTAGGGTTTCAAGATCAAGGCGCATTTCAGCGAGGATTCTTGCAACAGCCACAGGGTGGATGATGTAAGGTTCACCGCTAGAGCGAGTCTGCCCTTCGTGGGCATCTTTTGCTACCGAGTAAGAATGTCGTAGAGCCTCAATTTGAGGCTCTGATAGATATTCTTTGGCAACATCTTTAAGGCTATCAAATAGATACAAATTACGGGCCTAAAAGGTTACGAAATGTTGTGCAGATTAGCGAGTGTGAGCGATGCTGCTTACGGCTGCTAGTTCTGCTGCTTCCTGCTCTTGTTGTTCTTGACGATCTTTAGCGTCCAAGATTTCCTTAGTAATCAAACCTTCTTCGATTTCACGAAGAGCGATTACTGTTTGCTTATCGTTCTCTTCTGGCACTAGGGCATCTTTGCCGCCAGTTTGCATTTGACGTGCGCGACGAGCAGAAATTAGAACAAGGTCGAAACGGTTACCAACTTTTTCAACAGCATCTTGTACAGTTACGCGTGCCATGAGGACTCCAATTACTAAATTACATTTTAAATGACGGGAAATTATACAGCTTTCTAGATTACTCTGCTAGTAAAGCTGATAGCATTCCACTGTATTTTGCTGTTTGTTTGTCTTGTTTAAGGCGTTCTGCACGCAGAATAGCCCTAAAATCCATCAAAGCAGCGTCAAAATCATCATTAACTATGATGTAGTCATATTCATCATAGTGTGACATTTCTGATTTCGCCTCACTCATTCGTTTGGCGATAATTTCTGAGCTATCTTGACCACGCACATTTAGGCGACGTTCCAACTCACCATTTGATGGTGGCAGGATGAAAACGCTCTTCGCGTGAGGCATTTGCTTGCGAATCTGACGCGCACCTTGCCAATCAATATCTAAGAATACATCAATGCCGCGTTTTAGGTTTTCTTCAATCCAAATGCGAGATGTACCATAGTAATTGCCAAAGACTTCAGCGTGTTCTAAGAAAACACCATCTTCGATTAAGGTTTCAAATTCATTTCGCTCTACAAAATGATAATGAATGCCATCTTCCTCACCCGGGCGCATAGTACGCGTAGTATGAGACACAGAAACCTTCATTGCGTATACCGGATTTTTTTCCAGCATAGCTGATATCAGGCTAGATTTTCCCGCTCCGCTAGGTGCAGAAACGATATAAAGGGTGCCTTTTCCCATTCGTAGAGCTCCGAGATAGTGATTAACAATGTTATTGCGCAAGGGACAATAATGATAGCACTAGGATTGATGTAGACATAACCCTAGAAAAATGGTTGCGAAGGATAGCATGGAAATTCGTTAGGATATAGGGGGTCAGGTCTTGAAATTTGCAGGCTAGATAAAATCTAGCCTGCAAATTTCAAGACCTGACCCCGCAACTGCGATTAGATGTTGCGGACAGCTCGAACGTAGTTTTTGATGCGGATGACGTCGCCTTGCGGGCCAAAACCGTTTGGATAATCTTTCGCATCGCCTTGTTTTGGCTCAGCTCGTTGAGCACCTGCGCCATGCACATCGAGCAACTTTCTTTGGCTAGAGTTTGGTCGTTTCATGTATCCAAGACACTCGCCAAAGCAAAAATATGCGGCTTGTGATTGAGCTTTACGACCGGTTTTTTGGTGAGTGGTGCTGCTCCAAAAAGCAGGGTAGTTGTCATTGCCTTGCTCATCTTTGATGGTCGAGATGGCAAATACGGGGTCAATGGCCGCAGAGTCCGTCGCTTTAGGGGAGCGATCATAATCTACGATGGTTTGCAGCTCTTTAATATTAGGTAAACGCCAATCGTTATAACCTAAATATTTGTCTTTATTTAGCTTAGCGACCCATTGTTTAGCGTCATCCCAATCCAATCCCATTTGGCTGTCTTGTTTCGACCACATTAGCTGAGTGGCTGAATCGCTAATGGTGCCGTTATTGTTATCTGTAAAATGGTTTTTGCTGTAGTCAGTGTTGCCCCGCACTAAGCGCACAGTAAATTGGTTGTCTTCTTTAGTGCGCGGTTGCACTAATGGGTACCCTTTAATGCGCCCATCAGCAAAGTTAACCCCAAATACGGCTCTGTCTTTACCCATCACTTTACCTGAGTAAATAGAGGTCGACAGGTATTGTGAATCAATCACGCGTTTGCCATTAGTACCGTAGGCAAAATCAAATACGTCAGTATCAATGAAAGGTTTTGAGCCATTAGGAACCTTATACATATCGCGATTACTGGCATCAACGCCGGTAAATAAAATCAGTGAATACAGCTCTTTGATATTCGGCACGCGCCAGTCGTTATGTCCGCCGAATGTGGCGGAGTTGGCGTATTTTATCGCTTCGTCAAAACTCATCACTTGATAGTCTTTTTGCCACATTAAGCCGGTGGTTTTATCGGTGATGGTATTGTCATTGTTATTCTGATATTGCCCTTGTTCTATTGATACTACGGGATAGTTAGGTGTTGCGGCATTGGCAACAGATAGCATTGCAGAACAACAGGTGATGGTAACGGCGATATTTCGAAGTAGGTAAGACATAAGATTCCTTATTGCTTAAATTTTTATCGTAAGTTTATTCTTTCGGCGCTGTATTGGCACAATCTAAAGGCATAAGGTCAGTACTAAAAATGACTTCACCTTGATATTTTTTATTGATGATCTCTAAGCTGGCTTTTTCATTTATCTCACCACGTTTAAAGTGGGTATATACAAGTTTATCGACATTGGCTTGAGCGGCGATTTGGCTCGACTCTCTGATGTTTAAATGCGCGTGAGTTTTTGATTTGCCCGATGTTCTTTTCGGGGCTTTTTTATTCTTACCGTTGTTCATTATCATGCCGCCAGAATCCATAATTAAGCAGTTTGCATCTTTGGCAAATTCTGCAAACCCTGGGCCTGAGCTTAGGTCACCACTGATCACGACTGACTGGTCTTTATAGTCAAAGCGAAAGGCTAGGGTTTCTATGGTATGAGGTACCGAAAGGGTGGATATTTTTATGCCATTAAACGTAAAAGAATCACCGCCTTTTAGTTCATTGACCGTAAGGTGTTTTTCTCGTTGTTTTAATGTGCGATTGGTTTTACCAAGGCGATAGTTAAGGTCTTCCGCATATAGGCTTAGATTGCTATCGACATAAGCTTTGGTCTGCTTTGGGCCTGCAATCAGTGTTTCTCCTCGTCCGAGCAATACTCGGCTAAGCAATACCGAAAAATCCGCATTGTGGTCTAAATGATGATGAGTAAAAAGTAATGCATCTAGCTTGCGAGTATTAACGCCAAGTTTGTTGAGATTACGATTAACGCCATCTCCCATATCCACCAAAATTTTAGTGTCCCCTTGAGTAATGAGTACCCCGGCACTGACTCGCTCTGGATTGTAGTCAGGAGAACCCGAACCAATAATGGTGGTGTTCATTGTCGATGCTTGCGCATAAGGCACACTGGCAAAACAGCATGTGGCTACAAGCATTAGTTGTTTGCAAGAAAAGGGCATTAATACCTCTAAATCAATCGGTTAAATTCACTGCGTTAGAGTGACAATAGCAACCGAACTCATTTAACGATATTAGCTTTACCTGAATTTACAGAACACTGGGGGTCAGGTCTTGAAATTTGCATATCGATTTTTAGAGGTGAGTAAATCGAAGTGGATTAACTGCAAATTTCAAGACCTGACCCCGGGATATGTTTGCTTACATTTGGCTTCGATATAGCCGAAATAAAAACATCAAGGCCAAGGTCTCATTGAGCGAAGGTTGTAAGACTCACCCACTCTAGCTCTTTATATTATTGAGCAAATTAAACAGGTATCTCAATGGACCAAAAACTGCAAAGCAAGCTATCCATTAGCTTATTATCGCTACGAATTACTGTCTTTATCGTATTTTTCTTTTGGGGCTTAGATAAGATTATTGTGCCCGAACACGCCGTTAGGGTGATGTCAGGCTTTTATGGTTTGCATGTCTCTATCAATACAATGATTGTGATAGGTATCGCGCAAATGTTGTTTTTAGCGGCATTCTTACTTGGAAAGTGGAAAACAGTTACTTATGGGGCTGTTTTTGTCCTGCATGGCGCTTCTACTTTGTCATCATTAACTAAGTATTTTGATCCATTCAATAACTTATTATTCTTCACAGCATGGCCAATGCTAGCTGCTTGTTTTGTGCTTTTCCTACTACGCGACTACGACACTTACAGCATAGATAAAAAATAAATCCCAGGGGGCAGCATAAGGGGTCAGGTCTTGAAATTTGCACTCAAGTCTTCTTGCGTGCAAATTTCAAGACCTGACCCCCAAATAGCCAAAAGTTGGAATCCAGATCTAACAATATCAAACCTGCAATTATTCCTCGCTTCATACACTGACTAGCAAATCATTGGATTGTGTTGGGTAGGGTATGAGAAAACTGTTTGGATTATTGGTTGTTTTTTTCCTATTAGAGTATTCAGACAAGCGTGCATATGCTGTTGAAATATCAGTATTAACTGAATGTCAGGGCGCGCTGTCGTGTAACGGGCCTAATGAGCCTAATATTCCAGACAACGATGATGACGACAGCAATAACAATGGAGGCGATCTTGATGATGACTTTGCCCCTGATCCTGTTGATGTAGATAGAGCTGCCATTGAATCCGCAATTTCGGGCATTACCAACACTACTATAGACGCTGCTGATGCTGCTGGATTGGAGGCAGACAGAAATGCGGATGCAGCCGATACTCAAACAGCAGATACACAAAGCGATAATGAACAACAGCAACAACAAGCCAGTGAAGCGAGTGCAGAAGGGGACGAAAGTGATTGTCCTGTTGAATTGTACTCTGGGTGCAAAATAACACGTGAGATTGACTATACCCATCCGGTATTTTCTTTAGTTAGACAGCATCGTATCAGCCAAGGCTCTGCATGGTCGCTAGGTGCGGGTTGGCATTCTTCTTTAGATAGCCGAATTATTTGGGGTGTAGATGTTGATATACAGCCTTTAATTGAATTAAACCAAGCTTCAGTCAATCAGTACCAAACGATTATCGATGGCATTGACCAAGGCATTGATAAATTAAGCAACTCTTTCACAGGTCGCCTTGCTTACAATGAAGAGCAAGTACAGCAGCGATTATCAGCGGCCATTTCTGAGCTTCAGGCGCAGCGGACAATTTATATTGCGAGTAGAGATCAGATTCAAACAAAGATTAATGAGTTAACAAGCCAGCATCAACAATCGAATTATTATCGAGAACGTAACCGCTACGTAGTGGATACAGCTTATCCAATTGAGTATGAGATTGGGCTACATAAGTTAAAATGGGTCGCTCCTAATGGCAGTAGAAAGCTGTTTAGTGTTGAGCCTTCCACGTCAAACATCACACCGATTATAGGGCACAATACCCACTTAGAAATTGATGAAAACGGGTTCTTTATTGTCTCTACTCCCAAGGGCGTAACCTATCAATACAACTACCAAGGCTTCTTAGTCAAAGTACATCAAAATGATGGCCGTAGCGTGACTATTTATCGAGATAGTCAGCAACAGCCAATACGTATGGTTGATGAGTTGGGACGGGCTCTTTCCTTTACTTATACTGATGGTCGCTTAACGGAAATTATCGATCAAGAAGAGCGAACACATAGCTACACGTATCAATTTGGGAAACTGAGTGATGTTGTGCAATTCAATGGCGCTAAACATCATTACCAATACGCTTATCAAGATAATCCCTTAGCCTTAACTCTGAAATCCGATGGTGAAGGTAATACCGCATTTTATCTTTATCGCCAGCAAGACAACAAAACGGTGGTTGATACTCAGATAGATCCTTCCGGTAATCAGTTTAACTACGAGTATGATTTTCCAAATCGAACCACCACAGTGATAAACCGAAACAATACCCGCACTCGTTATCAGTACAACGCACACAATCAGATTTCATCTAAAGCATATGAATCTGACGGAAGTGAAATTCACAAGGTGTACGATGATAAAGGTAACTTGATAGTTGAATATGACGAATTGGGGCACACCACTCTCTACAGTTATGACTTGCACGGCCGCGTAATATCGACAACTGATCCAATGGGGCGCAGCACAGATATAGAGCGGGATGACGCGGGCAGAGTACTGTCAACGATTAATAATATTGGCGATGAAACGCAGTTTGTTTATGACAACACTGGCCGAGTAGAAAGCATTGAATTAGCGGATGGCTCGGTGGTGGAAGAGCATTGGCTTGATAACGTGTTGATTCGACGCATCGATGAAGTGGGTAATTACACTGAATATCAGTATGACGATTTAGGATACCCAATTCGCATTGAGCAATTTGATCCTCAAACACCCGTAGAGCAAAGATACATTCGAGAAACACAATTTGACAAAATAGGCCGAATATTAAAAGTTGCAGAAGGATCTCGCGCTCTTCCCCAGCAGCAGTGGCGCGTTACACATTATGAATACCACAGTGACGACGGTCGAGATTTAGACTCACCGACACGCATCATTGATCCGTTAGGCCGTGAGTCAATCATGCAGTACAATTCCAACGGTTTGCTCACTTACCGGCAAGACTTCTCCGGTGTTAAAACCTATCTGACTTACACGCCAAGAAATAAAATTGCTACCAAGAAAGTGCTCATGCCTTCCTTAACTGGAGAGACCGAATATCTTACTCAGTACCGCTATGATTCAGAAAATAACTTAGTGTCGGTGACGCTTCCGCATGGCGCAGTGTGGCAATACCAATATGATTCACGGAATAGGTTAATTCACTCTTCTATTAATGATACAGACGTCAGTAAATCGTATGCCTATGACGCATCAGGTAATCGCATTGCGGAAACCGATAGTTTAGGAGGTACGACTCACTTTCAGTATTACCCTGACAGCCAATTGCAATCCACTACTAACCCAATTGGGAATGTAGTTGAGCATTATTATGATGATGCGGGAAGAGCGTATGCCACTTACGATCATGAGCGGGCGGCGTATGTAAAGCAATATGGATATAACGAACTTGGGCACATCATTGAAAGTAACGATGGCAATGGGAATGCTACATATTTTACGCCAAATTCATTGGGGCTTGCTCTATCAATATCAATGCCGAATAGCACTCAAGACCGCATTCGACATGATTATAATTGGCAAGGCCTCCCAACCTTGTATAGCGACGCCAGTGGTGGCGAATATCTATTTGAATACAACGTGTTCGGTCAGGTTGTCTTAATTACAGACTCTGAGGGAGGTGTTGAGCAATTTCAATATGATGGGTTAGGGCGTAAAACTTTACACATCAATAAATCAGGGCTGCAAACTCAGTGGCAATACGATCAGCAAGCGAGTCAGCTAGTGGTCACACAAATTCAATCTGATACAGACAAAAGCATTATGTTGCTTGGTAACCATCGCCAAAGTAACAAAGTCTACGACTTGCTTGGACGTTTAATTGAATATAAGGATGCGGCTGAGCAAAGTTGGCAGTTTGAATATAATCAGCAGGGTTTACTTTCATCCATTATCTATCCAGATAGCAGTCAGGTATTGAGGCATTACAATCTTGCAGGATTGATGACCGCTGAAATAGTCACAACCCAAGGACAGCAATCTAGAGAAAGTTACTTTACCTACGATGGTGAAGGACGATTGTTGACTGAGCAACTGCCTTATTATCGCCTTGGTAGCGCTAATACATACCGTTATAACGACTTAGGATTATTAAGTTCAATGACGATGCCTGACGGCGCTTCTTATCAGTTTTATTATGATATGGCAGGCAGGAAAGTATCCGAAGTGAATCCCCTTGGACATCAACAGTCTTGGAAGTATGACGCCAATGATAATATAGTGAGTTATACCGATGCTGACGGCTATCGTTGGCATTACACCTATAACGCTGATAACCAAATTGTTCAAGTTATTGACCCCGAAAACGGGCATCACGCATCAACTGAATATGCATACGATGCAATGGGGCGACTCACATCGAGTAGTAATCAACTCGGCCATACTCAGCATAGGTTATTAGATTCATTAGGTCGCTTGATTGGCGCCAAAGATGCGGCTGGCAATATGACTCATATTCGCTTAGATAATGCCGGTAGGCCAATGACTATCTCCAACCGTCTAGGTGAAGAAACTCAGCAACAATATGATGCTTTTGATCAATTGATCTCTCAAACCAACTCGTTAGGTCACACAACCCATTTTGAATATGATGCACTTGGGCGGACATCCCATCAAACAAACGCGCTCAATGCCAGTGAGCGTTGGGGATACAATTTCCGTAATCAGGTGACGGATTATTCCAACCAACTCAATCAGACAACCCGTTATCAATACGATGGGTTCGGCAATATCTCTGAGATAGAACAGGCAAATAATAGTGTCACTCGATATGCGTTCAATGCCGCAAATAAGTTAACAAGCATTACTTCGGCAGCAGGGACTCAGCAGTCATTTAGCTATGACGATATGGCAAGGTTAACCACCTTTACCAACGAATTGGGTGAGCAGTGGCGTTATGACTATGATTTAGCTGGGCAGGTAACACATGTTTATCAACCTGAACAAAATACCGATATCCAGTTTCAATATGATCAGCGAGGTCATGTTACTGAACGTCAATACGCCCATCAAGGGCAGTGGCATAGTGAGGTATTGAACTACGATGGACTAGGACGTCTTGCCAATATTGATGGCCCTGAGTTAGCAGAAAATTATCACTATGATCCTGCGGGGCGATTAATTCAGGTTGATAATCACAAGCTAGGGCAAAGTTTTAACTATGAATACAATGCGCTTGGAGAAAGAACCTATAGCCAAGTTAGTGATGATGAAGGTGTTTATTATCATCGCGATGCAGAGGGGAAAATAGTAAGGCTTGAACGTAATACGGCTGACGGCAATCTTGCTTTTGAGCTTAGTTACGATGCAAGCGGTCAACTTCAACAGATTGATTACCCAAACCGAAGCCGCCGAAGCTTAGAATATGATGCAGTCGGTCGAATTGTCAGTATTGTTATCGAACAGCAAGAATATAAAGGTAATCGCTGGCGAGACACTTGGAACACCATCGAGGTGCTTAGTTATCAATACGACGGCGCGGGTAATGTCACCGCACAAAATAGGAAGACTGAACACGCTGATAGTGATCAATGGGCTTATTTTGAATATGACCAAGTCAATCGAATCATCAGCGCTGATTATCCCAATCAAGACGACATCGAATTTAGCTGGGATGATGTAGGGAATCTTACGCAAAAGCAGGCCAAAACAACCACCTATACATACAGTTATAACCAAGCCAATCAGTTAGTCGAGATGCAAGGGCATAGACTACCGGGCTTTTCTTGTGACGATAATAGCTGTGAAAATGATGACTCAAGCGACTCTCATAACTTTGTTTATCAATACGATGCCAATGGCAACCTAGCGAGTGTTAGCAATGGCTATGAAGTGCAGAGCTATCAGCATGATCCGCTAAACCGAATGACTGAAGTGATAAACCCCGATGGTTCAAGTGTTCAGTATGGATATGATGCAAGATCCCGCCGAGTGAAGACGGTGCGCACAGCCCAAACTGCCATCAAGCAAAACGGTAACTCTAATCAGTCAGCTCAACTCAATCAAACCACTTTATATAGTCATTATGACGGTCGCCAAGAGCAAGGCCAGTGGCAAGATAACGGTGCAGGGTTTACTTCATTTAGATCCCTGACTCTATTACCTGATTCAAATCTCCCCTATGGCAAAGTGCTGCATCAATCTCTATATGATTCAGCATCAAGCCTAGTGCAAGCGAGTGGCACTAAGGGTGCAGATACCAGACACCTTTACAATCATCATGATCGCTTAGGTAGCACTATTCACGTGTTAGACAGCACTGGCACTTCCGCTATGCGACTAGGCTACAGCCCATTTGGTCAAACCTATCGTAAGCACAATGATAAAACCTTTTGGAAAGCCAATGCGGGTGTTAATGCGAACAAGCAGTTAGGTCAACTAATGCCATATCAATACACAGGCAAGTACACCGAAAGCAGCACAGGACTAGTCAACTTAGACGCCCGTTGGTACAACCCGCACAGCAGTCGTTTTATCCAGCCAGACTACTGGAGCTTAAAGGACACATACCTCCCGACTGAAATTCAACATGAGCTAATAAAAGCAACCAGCCTTAATACCGACATGCTGCTACGTGATCCTAACCAACAAATGTCCTATGGTTATGTGAGTGGTAATCCGTTGGGGTACGTGGACCCATTTGGATTAGCGACTACGATTGTGGCAGCAAAAGTTGAATTTGGTGCTGGAGTTAAGATGTATGAAAAAAGAGGCGTAGCAATAATACAAGGTGACTCGGGGGATTATGAGGCATATTCATACAATGAAACTGGTGTGAGTGCTGGTGCGTCACTTGGAGTATCTGTAGGAATATCTATTGAGCACCATCCTAGTATTGATAATGTAAAAGATCTTGAAGGCGTTGGGATTGATGGAAGTATTGTAGCTAGTTCCCCTATTGGAGGTGGTGAAATTAGTATCGATAGTGATGGACGAAAGTCTTACGGAGTTGATATTGGGTTGGACATCGGATTGTCAGCTCCTATTAGAGTAGAGTCAGGAATTTCAAAATCGAAAGTAGATGGTTTGTTTTCAGATGGCCTGTCAAGTGTTGGTGATTCTATAAATAGTGTTAAAAGGGGAGAAATTGCATTATGCCGTTAATTAAATTTTTATGTATGTTTATTCTATTTGGATTTTCAGGAACAGGGCAAGCTGATGAGTCAATAGAAAAATATATCAGTGGGAAAATGAATAACTTCATTGGAGTTCCTCTACTCCAAGCAAGTGAAAAGGTTTTTGGAAGTGCACCCCCTGAATTTAATAAATACATAAAAGGTCTAGAGGATACTTTTGGCAGGTATGAAGAACACAGCATTTTATTGGTTAAAAAGATCTCTAATCGTTCAAACTACATATATATTGAAATGAACCTAGAGAAAGGTGCAGCGTATTTAAAACTACTGGTTTATAAAGAGAAGAATGCTCAATGGAGGATTAACTTGGCAACAGTAGATAAAGTTCCTGAAAATGTAATTTATGATCTTGATTTATTGAATTGTGAATGACTTTCCTATTATTACTAAAGGTTATTTTGACGATATGAAACTTACTGTAATTTATGTATCCGCTAACAAATTGGTGTTAATTAGAATGTTGTTAGTTTTAACAATATTCTTTATTGCTTCTCAGTTATATGAATTAATTGTTACCGGTGAAACATTGGATCGAAGTAAATATAAAGCTTGGGAAATGCCATATATAGCTTCTTTTATTCAATATATAGTCTTTATTATCATGAGTTGTTATTTTTTGTTTTATGGTTATAAACGTAAGTGATAATACTTCTATTTTTTGTCTTACACAGATGAAATTTATTAATATGAGTATGTGAATGAAGTCATAAGTGTATAGATTTATAAGCGACTGGTTATTGAAAGGGTATAGTATTTTATTCTTTGCTTTGTAGATACTATTTTTAATAAGAAAAAGCAAATATTACTTCGTTAGGTTAAATATAGGATCAATATGTCATTAAGAGTAATTACATTATTGTTCATCATGAATTTCTCGCCTTTCACCCTCGCTTCTGATTCTGTAAAAGAATTAGTGAATGATAAAGTGAGTTATTACTTCACTCATTCAGCTGAAAAGACAGCTAAGTATTGGTCTCCATTCAGCGATGCACCTGCACCTGTTATTGATACTCTGAAACGCTATGAATCACGATATGGAAAGCCAATCTCTTACGATACGATAGCAATAGAGGAGGTAACTCCTAGAGTTTCTATTGCCTTTGTGGCGGTTAATTATGAGAAAGGAGCAACCTTTCTTCGGCTACAACTATATCTAGATAACAATAATAAGTGGTCTTTGATGTTTGTCAGTCTAAACCCTGAACCGTTTGGATTAATTCCAAACGTGATTACTTTTAGTAAGAGATTTAGTCACTAGGGGTAAGGTCTTGAAATTTGCACGCAAGTTCCCTTGCGTGCAAATTTCAAGACCTGACCCCGCTTTAGCACCTTACCCAGTAATGTGGCTATTCTTTATGCTTAATGGATATTATTGTGTCCATAACTAAGGCTTTGGCGCTATAATGGATATTATTGTGTCCATTTGAGTTGCTTATGAACTTTTTGCTTTTAGATGATGCCGATGTAAGTCAAGCCTTTGCTATTCACCTGCGTAGATTACGTAAGCAAGCGAAGCTATCGCGAGAGGCACTTGCCCTACGTAGTTGTGTACCTGCTTCGACAATTAAAAAATTTGAACTCACTGGGCAAATCTCATTTCGCCAACTATTGCTTTTATGGCAATCGCTGGATTCATTAGACAGACTTTATCAACTGACACAAGTAACTACTGATCGTTCCACTTTACCAACCAGTATCGAAGAGGTACTTAAAGATGAGTTTTAAATCCATTCAAAAGCTGAATGTGGAACGAACTCTCACAACGGGAGAAATCGTATCGGTGGGTGTACTAGCACAAAACCATCAAGGTGTTTTCTTTCAATATGATAAAAGCTATCTAAGTAGATTTGGCAATTTATCACCTTTTACTCTTCAAGGTGATACGCGATTACAGCAAGCACCGAAAGATCCTCATCAAGGTATTCATGGTGTTTTTGGTGACAGCCTTCCCGATGGTTGGGGGTTGTTATTGCAAGATCGCGTCTTTCGCCAACAAGGTATATTGCCAGCGCAAGTAACAGCAATGGATAGACTGGCGTTTGTTGGGCAACAAGGTGTGGGGGCATTGTCTTTTACCCCTGTATCTGAGCTCTCATTAACCCAGCGTTCAGACATTGACTTGGCAACTCTTGGGCTCGAAGCACAAACATTGTTTGACCAAGCTCTCTCTGACGATTTAGATGGTAGCACTCAGCAAGTGTTAGCAACCTTGGTTGCAGTTGGAAGCTCTGGTGGTGCTCGTCCTAAAGCACAAATCTATATGCCAGTTGGAGATACGACGCAATGTCGTACCTATGCACAACCTGGCGATGAAGCATGGCTCGTTAAATTTACCTCCAAGAACTTGGCGTTGGGTCATGAAGAAGGCTTGTGTGAAGCCGTCTATTTAGAAATGGCTGAACAAGCAAAATGCCAGCCACCAATTTGGCAGTTAATTAAAGCCCCAATAAGTAGCGGAGCTAAAGCTTGGTTAGCATTAAAGCGTTTTGATTATTTACCTGATCCGGATAAAGCAGGGCGCTTACATATGCACAGTGCTTGTGGCTTATTAGATGCCGACTTCAGAAGCCCTAGCTTAGACTATAGCGATCTGATTAAAGCTAGTCGTCAACTGTGCAAGTCACCAGCTGTCGGGCAGCTTCAGTTTCGTCGCGCAATGTTTAACTTATTCGCCGCGAACCAAGACGATCACAGTAAAAACTGGGGCTTTTTACAAGACGATGATGGCAGTTGGCAACCCGCACCATTTTACGATGTGACATTTAGCCCTCATCCCTTTAATGAGCATGCCACCGCCTTTGCTGGATATGGAAAGGCGCCACCACTAAAAATGATACAAAAGTTAGCTACCAGTGCAGGCTTTGCTACTTGGAAAGATGCGCAACAATGCATTCAAGAAGTGGTTGATGCCATTAGTCAGTTTACGTATTTAGCCGAGCAATATGCGGTTAGCAAGACGACAATATTAGCGATTGAGAAAACGCTCACAGAGCGTAAGCAGGAAAATGCCGCACTCTTTGCCTGAGGTGACATTTTTTAAGACGTAGGATTAGGATAAATAAAGCAAGTAGATAAAGCATGAAACCAGGTCGAAATGAACCTTGCTCTTGTGGTATTGGTCAAAAGTACAAACGCTGTTGTTTGCTCTGAGGCGCAATTAATCACGATATGTCATGAGATTAGATTCGCTTCTTCGATTGCAACCTGGTGTAATAAATCAAAATATAGAGATAGAAGTAACGCATGCAACAGATTGGCATTTATGAACAACTCATTACTCAATTGATAGAAAATAGAGTAGATCGTGAACGTTATTATGTTGGTGAACGCGCGTTAGATGGAGCAGAGGCATCGGTTTGGCTTTCGCGTTTTTTATCGCAAATTATTGAATATGCGATTGATGCAGTGCCTGCTAGTGATGAGAGATTACACCATCAAATAGCACTCTCTAATCAACTGCTTTTGTGGCTAAAAGAGCAGATTCAAGACAAAGATCTGATAGAAGATAACTTACTCAATAGTCAGGGGAAAATCTTAACGGCTCTGTATGAACTAGAGAACCCTGTTTCTGCGGATCTAAAGAACTACATTGACGATATATTCCCTTTGACTGGGCTAACTCAAAGTGAGCTTTTCTGTGGAAGTAATGCGGGTCTATCTCTAGAGTCTGAGATAAAAAGAGAAATCTTGTCTGCGAATAAAATTTATTGGTTGGTCTCATTCATCAAATGGACAGGGATACGCATTTTTCGCAAAGAGTTGGAAGCATTTACCAATAGTGGTGGTGAACTTAAAATTATCACTACTTCGTACATGGGGGCGACAGATGCTAAAGCGGTAGAGTATTTGGCGAGCCTACCTAATACCCAAGTTAAGCTCAGTTACAATACCACTCGCGAACGTTTGCATGCGAAAAGCTATCTATTTTTGCGCGATACGGGTTATCACACCGGTTATATAGGCTCTTCCAATTTATCCCATTCGGCTTTAACCAATGGATTAGAGTGGAACTTAAAAATTACCTCACAAGAGATACCTCATATTATTCAAAAGTCTTTAAGCACCTTTGAAACGTACTGGGCATCCCATGATTTTGAAGTTTTTACTGGTGATACGGTAAGTGTCGAAAAACTGAAGCATGCTTTAAAGCAGGAGAGAGGCGAAACCCATAAAGAAGTTTCTCACTTTTTTGATATCACCCCTTTTCCACATCAAAACGACATATTAGAACAATTAGCTGTCGAACGAAGCATTCATAAACGGTTTAGGAACCTTGTCGTGGCGGCTACAGGGACAGGAAAAACCTTAATCTCTGCATTTGACTTCGCTCGTTTTAGAAAACAAAACCCTAATGCTACTTTTTTGTTTATTGCACATAGAGAAGAGATTCTAAAGCAAGCTTGCTCTGCCTATCGTGGTGTACTGAGAAACAGTGATTTTGGTGAGCTTTGGGTTGGTAATTACAAACCTGAACACTACCGCCAGTTATTTGTGTCAGTGCAAACATTTAACCGAAATATTGAACAGTTAAATCTCACCTCAGATTACTATGATTATATCGTTGTCGATGAGGTGCATCACATCGCGGCTAGTAGCTATCGAGCAATATTAAAACACTTTCAACCGCATATTTTACTTGGGTTAACTGCCACCCCTGAGCGCCATGATGGCGGAGATATCTTAAGTGATTTTGGTGGCGTGATAGCCGCTGAATTGCGCTTACCCGAAGCCATTAATCAACGTCACCTTTGTCCATTTCAATACTTTGGGATCGATGACGATACAGATTTAAGGACAATCCCTTGGAGTCGTGGTCGCTACGATATTGCACAACTTACCAATGTCTATACTCACAATCAAAGTCGCTTTAATAAGATATTACTGAGCCTACAAGAGATCATTACAGACTTAAGCGGTATGAGAGCATTGGCTTTCTGTGCGAGCTGTGAGCATGCTCAATATATGACTCAGCAATTCCTATTGAAGGGAATTAAAGCCGATATCTTAACAAGCGATAATAGTGATGAGCGCCAACAAAAGCAGCAAAGTCTACGTATTGGTGACATTAATGTGCTTTGCGTTGTTGATATATTTAATGAAGGTGTCGATATTCCAGAAGTGGATACTTTGCTTTTTTTAAGACCTACCGAGAGTTTGACTATATTTTTGCAACAGCTCGGTCGAGGTTTGAGACTAGCAGATGGAAAAGAGTGTTGTACGGTTTTAGATTTTGTGGGTAATTCTCGTCCTGAATATGATTTTGCTAATAAATTTAGAGCTCTCGTAGGAAAAAGTAAACGAGCAATTACTGATGAGATTAAGCAAGGATTTCCTGATGCACCTCTGGGTTGTCGTATCGAGTTGACTAAACAAACTCAAGCTATGGTATTGCGAAATATTAAACAAGCATCTATGAACCTAGTTCGTTTGATGAGTATGATTAGGCAGTACCCGCAACACTCAGAGTTACCTTTGACTCTATCTAACTTTTTAATCCAACACCCTCATGTTGATTTGAACGATATGTATAAAAGAGGTTGTTGGGAGGAGCTAGTTGAGAGATCACAAGATAAAGTGAGCGAGTCTTCATCAAATAACCTACATTGGAAGATGTTTCAAAAAGCGGTTTTTAATCGTATTTTAGCTTGTGATGATCATGATTATTTGAGCTTTTTAAAACACCTCTGCCTTACCAATTTTGAGTTACCGGAAAATAATTATCGGCAGGCACTTATGTGCCACTACGATTTCTGGCAAAACACAGGGTCTACTGTAGGGTTTGAGTCATTAGCCGAGAGCTTCTCTTCTTTGCGAAAGCTAGATATCGCGTCTGAGCTTGCGAGTGTTTTAGATTGGTTATTGAACAAAACCAAATATCAACAATTAACTATTTCTGATTTACTAAGTGTGCCTTTAAAGTTACATGCTCGGTATGCGCGCGAACAAATTTTGGTAGCTTTTGGGGCGATAACGTTTGAACGAAAACCTCAAGCAAGAGAGGGCGTGTTTGATCTTAAAGAACAGAACATTGAACTGCTATTTGTGACGTTGGAAAAAGAAGGAAAGCAGTTTTCACCTACAACTATGTATCATGATTATGCGATTAATGAGCACTTATTCCATTGGCAATCTCAAAATAGAGCCCGCCCAGACCGCGGTAAAGGGTTAAGTTACATACAGCACCGACAGAATAAAAAACGCTTGTTCTTATTCGTGCGTGAGCAAATAAACGATCAGTACGGTCGTACCATGGGCTTCGTGAATTATGGGGAAGTTGACTATGTCAGTCACACAGGTTCACAACCTATGAGTATCACATGGAGATTAAGGCATGCCATGCCAAACTTCATGTGGCAACAAGCTGCAAAATTAGCGGTGGGATAATTTAAAAATAAAAAGCGGGGTCAGGTCTTGAAATTTGCATCTGCAAATTTCAAGACCTGACCCCGCTTTTAGCTATTGATTCAATTACTCAATATTCTGAATCT
This sequence comes from Vibrio sp. B1Z05, assembly GCF_052955985.1. Lineage (NCBI taxonomy): Bacteria > Pseudomonadati > Pseudomonadota > Gammaproteobacteria > Vibrionales > Vibrionaceae > Vibrio > Vibrio sp. B1Z05. Next base: position 2,634,723 of record NZ_CP130463.1, on the reverse strand, counting down.
GCTCACGCATCTGCTCAATCAACACCTTAAGTTCAACACCAGAAGCGGTGATATCCGTGCTAATCGATTTAGATGCTAGCGTATTCGACTCACGGTTGAATTCTTGCATCATGAAGTCTAGACGGCGGCCTACTGCGCCACCTTTTTTCATAATGCTGGTGGTTTCTTTTACGTGAGAGTCTAGGCGGTCTAGTTCTTCTGCTACGTCAGATTTTTGTGCTAGAACGATAAGTTCTTGCTCAACGCGAGATGAATCAAGTTCGATAGAGGCTTCTTCAAATTTGTTCAGTAGACGGTCACGTTGCCATTGTAGGATTTCTGGCATGCGAGCGCGCACTTTAACCACTTCGTCGGTGATGGCAGTTAAGCGTTGGTCGATTAACGCTTTCATGTTTTCGCCTTCACTTGCACGAGCGTCAAGGAAGTCAGCGATGGCATCTTCAAAGCCCGCTAACAGATCTTTGTTTACGCTGTCCATGTCTTGCTCTGGTGTTTCCATCACGCCTTGCCATTGCATCACTTGGAATGGGTTGATGCGGTTGTCTTCACCGGTCATTTCCATTACTTGTTTAGCGGCATTGATGACTTGTTGTGCTAGGTCTTCATTGATGCTTAGCTCACCTTTAGCGCTTGGGTTTGCTTCGAAGCGTAGGTGACATTCCACCTTACCGCGAGCTAAACGCTTACGAAAGCGGTCGCGAAGGATAGGCTCAAGGCCACGGAACTGCTCAGGTAAACGGAAATAGGTTTCTAAATAACGTTGGTTCACAGAGCGGATTTCCCATACTGCGTTACCCCAATCGCCTTTCACTTCTTTACGCGCGTAAGCGGTCATGCTGTAGATCATTGAATTACCTTTATTCATCACATCGGTGTGCGTCTATATTGCGGGCAATCTTAGCACAAAACCTAGCGACTCCCTAAAGTCGCATCCTGTTTCATGATGCTATATAATCTCGATCAATTTCATACCCAATAATTTAGGTGACTTTCAATGCGTCCAAACGATCGTGCAGTAGATCAGGTTCGTCCTATTAAAATGACTCGCAACTACACCGCTTATGCAGAAGGTTCTGTATTGGTGGAGTTTGGTAATACCAAGGTATTGTGTAATGCCTCTGTTGAAGAGAATGTACCTCGTTGGTTGAAAGGCAAAGGTAAAGGTTGGGTAACTGCGGAATACGGCATGTTACCTCGTGCGACTCATACTCGTAACCGTCGTGAAGCAGCCAGTGGCAAGCAAGGCGGCCGTACTATGGAAATCCAACGTCTGATCGCTCGCAGCCTACGTGCTGTGGTTGATCTAGAAGCGATGGGTGAAATCATGGTCACAGTAGATTGTGATGTAATCCAAGCTGACGGCGGTACACGTACTGCTTCGATTTCTGGTGCTAGCGTGGCTATGGCAGATGCGTTCCAAAAATTGGTTGCAGCAGGCAAGCTAAAAGCGAACCCTATGAAAGGCCATGTATCAGCGGTATCTGTGGGTATTGTTGAAGGTGAAGGGCGTTGTGACCTTGAGTATGTAGAAGACTCAGCGGCTGATACTGACATGAACGTCGTTATGACCGAAGAAGGTAAAATGATTGAAGTTCAAGGCACAGCCGAAGGCGAACCGTTCTCGCATGAAGAATTGATGGAATTATTGGCTCTGGCTCAAAAGGGCATTGCGGATATCATCGAAGTGCAAAAAGCGGCACTGGCAGAATAGTTTTTGAAATAGCTCCTAGCGGGGCTATTTTTTTATCTCCATTTGGAGATGTGTTCATTAATATCAATAACACTAAGTATAGAAATATTTAGACCCTAATAAGAGAGAAAAGAATGAAAGCATACCAGCGTGAATTTATTGAGTTTGCACTTGAGAAACAAGTTCTTAAGTTTGGAGAGTTTACTCTAAAATCGGGCCGTACTAGCCCTTACTTCTTTAACGCTGGCCTGTTTAACACTGGTCGTGATTTGGCACGTTTAGGCCGTTTTTACGCCGCCGCACTAGCTGATTCTGCCATTGATTATGATGTGCTATTTGGCCCTGCGTACAAAGGCATCCCAATTGCTACTACCACTGCAGTAGCACTAGCAGATCATCATGATACTGATAAGCCATACTGCTTTAACCGTAAAGAAGCTAAAGATCACGGCGAAGGTGGCAACCTTGTCGGTAGCCCACTAGAAGGTCGCATTATGCTAGTGGATGATGTGATCACTGCAGGTACTGCTATCCGTGAATCTATGGAAATCATCCAAGCCAACGGCGCTGATCTGGCTGGCGTATTAGTTGCCATTGATCGTCAAGAAAAAGGCAAAGGCGAGCTTTCGGCTATCCAAGAAGTTGAACGTGATTTTAACTGTTCAATCATCTCTATTGTCAGCCTAACTGACCTTATTACCTTCCTAGAAGAGAAGGGTGATAATGCTGAGCAACTTGAATCAGTAAAAGCTTACCGTGCTCAATACGGCGTGTAAGTCTTTGCTTACAAGCGCACAGTAATAAAGCATTAAGATATAATGAAAAACGCCACAATCGTGGCGTTTTTTCGTTTTAGTAACCTTTATTAAAATCAACCATAGCCAGCAAAGGTTTACCTTCGAGCCAACGCTGATAATTGTCTTTAAACAACCCCATTACCTGAGACGGAAAACTGTGCGCCGCATTGTGCGGAGTCACGGTAACTTTTGGGTTTTGCCAATAAGGGCATTGCTGAGAAATGGGTTCGTTTACAAACACATCTAAAAAGGCATGTTCTAGGTGGCCTTCCTCTAAAGCGCTGAGTAACCCTTGTGAGTCAATGGCATCTCCACGTCCGACATTAAATAACAAGGCTTGTTTACAGTGGCTTAAACTCTCTTTATTGAGCACTTGTTTGGTTTGCGCTGTTTTTGGCAATACTGATACCACAATGTCCGCCAAGCTCAAGGCGTGATGTAATTCTGCGATTGGCAGTATTTGATCAAACTGTCCCTCGCTTGGTGTTTTTCCGCTAGAGTTCACCCCAATAGTAGTTAAGCCAAAGGCTTTGGCCGCTACTGAAAGATGCGCACCGATAGAGCCTGTACCTAATATCACCAATGTTTTTTCGTTTAAGCACACATAAGGATGAGGTTGCCACAACTGCTGTTTTTGTTGCTGTTGGTAAATATCAAAGTGGCGAAAATGGGCGATAGAGTAACCCAGTACGTATTCACTAATCGGTTGGCCGAATATGCCTTTTACGTTAGTTAGCAAGTAGTCATCACGTGGCGGTTGCTGAGTGAGAGGGTCGACACCGGCGTAGATGGATTGCACCCATTCTAGTTTGGGACACTGGTCAATGACCTTGGCCGCCATAGGTGGGGAGGCCAATAGAATGTTGGCTAATGAAAGATCTTCGGTGATTTCCAATTGTGGTAAATCAGCATTTTTGAGTAATTCTAGATACTCAGACTTGTTTTTAGACAAGACATAAAGGTATTGAGTAGCAGTTTTCATCGAAAGCCAGTCCCTGTTTCTTTGTTATTTGGGTGTTATCAAGTACACTTTTGCTGTTTTCCCACAATTGTGAGTCGTTATGTTACAGAATCCTCTTCAGGTTCGTATTGAGAAACTAGAACCTTGGCAACAAATCACTTTTATGGTCAGTTTGTGTGAACGTATGTATCCAAACTATGCCATGTTTTGTCAAACAACGGAATTTGCCGAGGCACGAATCTACCGAGATATTCTCGATAGCATTTGGGAATTGCTTACCGTAAAGAGTGCCAAAGTAAACTTTGAGCGCCAATTAGAGAAGCTTGAAGAACTGGTTCCCAACGCTGATGAGTTTGAGTTTTACGGTGTTTACCCTGCTATCGATGCTTGTATGGGGCTTGCTGAGCTCATTCATGCGCTATTAGATCGTGACTTGCTACCCGAAGCGGTACAAAACATCAGTCAGCAGTCTGTGATGACAGTGGCCGATCTTGAAGTGGCGCAAGGCAGTGACGAAATTACTAACGACAACCAAAAACAAAATGAAGCCGTTTGTGAAGAGTGGGATGTGCAGTGGGCCATTGCGCGCCCATTACGTGAATGCACCGAACGTAATATTGAACTGATCAAAGATTTACGCGCAGAACTGCGTGATGATGGCATCAGTAATATTGGTGTACAGCTTTAAGCTGACTGTTCCAAAGTATCCAACAAAAACGGGAGCCTAATCAGGCTCCCGTTTTTATTATTGGGTTTATTATTTATCGGTCGAATCAGAGTGTGCTGAGTTGGGCTGTTCTTTGTTTTGCTCTGGATTTGGTTCTTCGTCATCATTGTTGATGATCACGCCATGTTTTTTGGTCCATTGCTCCCAGCGGTCGTGAGCCACTTGCTGCATGTCGCGGTTTTTATCGGCTTCATCGACAATTTCTTGCCCCAATAGAAACTCAAAAATGTCTTCCAAGGTCACAATACCTTGCACTGTGCCGTACTCATCAACCACTAGCGCAATGTGCAGTCTTTGCGCCAACATATTGGCGAAGACTTTAGGCAAAGTGCTGTTATTCAAAAACACATGAATAGGGCGCATCACATTGCCCAAAAGCTCAGTGCCTTTATTTTGCTGTTGTAGTTTGAATAACTCTAATCGATGCACAAAGCCACAAATGTTGTCCTTTTGCTCCACATACACCAAAGGTCGGGAAAACGGCGTTTCTTGGTGCTTGTCTAAAAACTCATTAATAGAAAGAGCGGCATTAACACGAAACACTACTGGTCTTGGAGTCATGGCTTTGGTCACGGACACATTTGGCAGGTTAAGCAAGTTGTTGAGAATGCGCGTTTCGTCTTCACCAAACTCATCCGACTCTTCTGCCAAAATTGCCATTGCGGACATTTCATCACGTAGCTTAGGTTCAACATTGCCACGCGATAGACGTTTTGTGATTTGCTCAGAAAACCAGACAAAGGGTCTTAGACCCCAAACCATCCAATTTAAAATATTTGCCGAGATAGGGGCCAGTTGACGCCAGTAAGTTGCGCCTATGGTTTTTGGCACAATCTCAGAGAGTACTAAAATACCCAAAGTCAGTACCGCAGAGAAAACACCAAGCCATTCACTGCCAAACACGATGGAGGCTTGAGCACCTGCGCTCGCCGCGCCTATAGTGTGCGCAATGGTATTTAGGGTAAGAATAGAAGCAAGTGGACGATCGATATCGGATTTTAGTTTGGTTAATCGGTTCGCGGCCGGGTGACCTTGTTGTCTCAATTGCGCAATGTAGCTTGGCGAAATACTCAGCAGAACAGCCTCTAACACTGAGCAGATGAATGAAACGCCAATGGCGATAGAAACATAAATTGTAAGAAGTAACATAGAACCTTAAGTGATTATTTATTAAACAAGTTGATTATGCGGTGGTTCGCTATTATCAACAATGGATAGTTTGTAAGTAGGTGCTAAGTGTTGAAAATACAAGCATCGAGCCAAATGATGGTGGTGAATTTGTGAGTTGAATTGCAGAATGAGTCAAAAAGTGTTCGCTTGAACCTAAAGATCGCCTGCAACCCTTTGCCAGATGGAGCCTTTATGATTTAGAGTGGCTTTGTTCTCAAACATTTTAGAAGGGAAACCCTAATGAACAAGACCCAATTAATCGATGCAATTGCAGAAAAAGCAGATTTGTCAAAAGCTCAAGCAAAAGCAGCTCTTGAAGCGACTTTAGAAGGCGTAACTGGTGCTCTTAAAGAAGGCGACCAAGTTCAACTAATTGGTTTTGGTACATTTAAAGTATCTCATCGTAACGCACGCACTGGTCGTAACCCTAAGACTGGTGAGGAGATTCAAATTGCAGCGGCAAATGTTCCTGCATTTACAGCAGGGAAAGCACTGAAAGATTCAGTTAATTAATGTAAAATACGCCGAGTGTCATCGCTCGGCGTATTTTTTATGAAACACCTCATTACTTCTGCTTTAGCTATTTTAACCCTAGCGGGTTGCTCTTCTGCTACAACTCCATTGCGTCAAGCAAGTTCACTTACTGAATATTCAGGCGGTTATGCTGACGATTCAAAAACAGCTCTGTACTGGTTAACTCAACGCGTCAATTCTCCAGAGACCAGCTCAGATAGTGTGACTTTCAAAGATAAGACTTGGTACAAAAGTCATTATGTTTGGGGCGATAATAATCTCCAAGAAATTATCCGCACCGGTGAAAGACTCACCAGCACAGACAAACTCGTTCCTTATCAAATGACATTGCGCTTTAGTGGCAATGGCGAGGCGGTATATCAACGCTTACGTCTTAATGGCAAAGTCATCCCGATGGATAAAACCCAAATCGATGAAGTGAAACAACAAGCCAACGATTTGGTGAGTACCAGTAAGGTGCAACAAAAACAAGGGGTCGAGTTGATTCAAGGTTACTGGGAGCGCGGAGTCTTTATGACTTGTGAAGGTCGTGCATTCAATAATATTGAACTGAAAGAAAAATTACCTACGGTAGTGATTGATCGCTTAAAAGATGAAGAAAACTTTGCCGCCTTTGTCGGTGAGTATCAGAGCAAAAAAATCGTAGTTGATAAATTGCTGATACTGAAACACGGCAATGTAGATTGTATTGAGAAGCCTAACTTAGAAAGTTAGCCGTTAGCGTCGCGAATTTTCGAGTACGCTTGATTGCAAAGCATCATTTATTAAAAAAGCCACTTCAATGAAGTGGCTTTTGTCGTTTTAGCGTAGCGAGACTATTTTTGCTGTTCGCGAGCAATCGCGCGGTAGCCAATATCGTTGCGATGGAACATGCCATCCCAAGATACTTGTTTAGTTAGTTCGTAAGCACGCTGTTGAGCTTCAGAAACGCTGTTACCTAGCGCTGTAGCACAAAGTACGCGTCCGCCGTTAGTCACTACATCGCCCGCTTCGTTGTTTGCCGTACCTGCATGGAAGATCTTTTGACCTTCAACTTCAGTGCTAGGTAGAGAAATCACATCGCCTTTTGCGTAGTCAGCAGGGTATCCGCCAGCGGCAAGAACCACACCGATAGAAGCGCGAGGGTCCCATTTAGATTCGGCTTCGTCCAGTTTCTCGTCAATTGCCATTAGGCAAAGTTCAACAAGATCCGATTCCATACGCATCATGATAGGTTGAGTTTCTGGGTCACCAAAGCGGCAGTTGTACTCGATTACTTTCGGTGTACCGTCAGCATCAATCATTAGACCTGCGTATAGGAAACCAGTGTAAGGAGCACCTTCTGCATCCATACCGCGCACGGTAGGGTAGATGACTTCTTCAAGAATGCGGTTGTGGATTTCTGGAGTGACTACTGGCGCTGGAGAGTAAGCACCCATACCGCCAGTGTTAGGACCTGTATCCTTGTCACCCACGCGTTTGTGGTCTTGGCTAGTAGCCATAGGCAGTACGCTAGAGCCATCAACCATAACGATGAAGCTCGCTTCTTCGCCTTCTAGGAACTCTTCGATAACAACGCGGCTACCGGCATCACCAAAGGCATTACCCGCTAGCATGTCTTTGATTGCGTCTTCAGCTTCAGTAAGAGTCATCGCAACGATAACGCCTTTACCTGCTGCAAGGCCGTCAGCTTTCACTACGATTGGTGCGCCTTGCTCACGTACGTAAGCAAGTGCTGGTTCAATTTCAGTGAAGTTAGCGTAAGAACCCGTAGGGATCTTATGGCGAGCTAGGAAATCTTTAGTGAACGCTTTTGAACCTTCAAGCTGAGCTGCTGCTTGAGTTGGGCCAAAGATAGGAAGACCGGCTTCACGGAAGGCATCAACCACACCGATAACCAATGGTGCTTCAGGGCCAACGATAGTTAGCTCGATGCTTTTTTCTTTGGCAAAAGCCACTAAAGCTGCGATATCTTCAACGCCAATGTTTACGTTTTCAAGTTTTGGTTCTAGCGCTGTACCAGCATTACCTGGTGCAACAAAAACAGTTTCAACATTTGGGTTTTGCGCGGCTTTCCAGCCTAGAGCGTGCTCACGACCGCCAGCACCGATGATTAATACGTTCATGTTTAATCCTCAACTTTTAAATTCTTAAAAGCCTCTCAAATCTGAGAGGCTAATTTTAATTACATTGCTAATCGTCTAGAAAACTCAGAACAATTAGTGACGGAAGTGACGCATACCTGTGAAGATCATCGCCATGCCGTGTTCGTCAGCGGCATCGATAACTTCTTGGTCACGCATAGAGCCACCCGGTTGGATAACACATTTAATGCCAGCTTCTGCCGCCGCGTCGATACCGTCGCGGAATGGGAAGAATGCATCTGATGCCATTACGCAACCTTCAACTTGTAGACCTTCGTCTGCCGCTTTAATACCTGCAATTTTTGCAGAGTAAACGCGGCTCATTTGGCCTGCGCCGACACCGATAGTCATGTCACCTTTCGAGTAAACAATCGCGTTAGATTTCACGTATTTTGCTACTTTCCAGCAGAACAGTGCATCTTTTAGCTCTTCAGCCGTTGGCTGGCGTTTTGATACTACTTTAAGGTCAGCTTCAGACACCATGCCTTGGTCGCGGTCTTGAACTAACAAACCACCGTTAACGCGTTTCACGTCAAAGCCAGTTGTCTTAGTTGTCCACTCACCACACTCTAGAAGGCGTAGGTTTTTCTTAGCCGCTACAATTTCTACTGCTTCAGCAGAAACAGAAGGCGCAATGATCACTTCAACAAATTGACGCTCAGTGATTGCAGTTGCAGTCGCTGCATCAAGTTCGCGGTTGAAGGCGATGATGCCACCAAATGCAGATGTTGGGTCTGTTTTGAATGCACGGTCGTAAGCTTCTAGGATGTTTTCGCCTAGTGCTACACCACAAGGGTTAGCGTGCTTAACAATCACACATGCAGGTTGGTCGAACTCTTTCACACACTCAAGTGCAGAGTCAGTATCTGCAATGTTGTTGTAAGAAAGTGCTTTACCTTGAATTTGACGCGCGGTAGAAACCGATGCTTCTTCAGGGTTTGCTTCGACATAGAATGCGGCTGCTTGGTGGCTGTTCTCACCGTAACGCATGTCTTGTTTCTTCTCGAACTGTTGGTTGAACGTACGAGGGAATTTAGACTCTTGGTCACCTTCTTTGTTCTCACCGTAAGATGGAACCATAGTGCCGAAGTAGTTTGCGATCATGCCGTCGTAAGAAGCGGTGTGCTCAAAGGCCGAGATAGCTAGGTCGAAACGAGTTTCTAGAGTAAGAGACTTGTCGTTTGCGTCCATTTCAGTAATCACGCGCTCGTAATCGTGAGCGTTTACTACGATAGTCACGTCTTTGTGGTTTTTAGCCGCAGAACGAACCATTGTTGGACCACCGATATCGATGTTCTCAACAGCGTCAGCCAGAGTACAACCTTCTTTTGCTACTGTTTCAGCAAATGGGTATAGGTTAACAACAACCATATCGATAGGGTTGATACCATGTTTTTCCATGATGTCATCATCTTGGCCACGACGACCTAGTACACCACCGTGTACTTTAGGGTGAAGGGTCTTAACACGACCGTCCATCATTTCTGGGAAGCCAGTATAGTCAGACACTTCAGTCACAGCTAGGCCTTGCTCAGCAAGCAGGCGAGCGGTGCCACCAGTTGAAAGAAGTTCAACATTGCGTTCAGCTAGGGCTTTAGCAAATTCTACGATGCCAGTTTTATCAGATACGCTGATAAGAGCGCGGCGAATTGGGCGAGCGTTACTCATGCTTCCATATTCCTCAAGTACTTAAATGTATCCGCTATCGACAGAGTAAAAAGAAGCTCTGAATCATAATTTTGATTACAGGGTGCATCTTCATAACCACTGCTGATTTTGGAATCAAGTTGGATGAAAAGATGTTTGTTAAAGTCGAGTCTGGATGAAGACTGTTAAACCACTTTGACAAAAACCTTTCGCGAGTAAAAATTCATCAATTTGAATGGCGCGTATTTTATCGAATAATTTACTAAAAAGCTCGCGCAATCGTTTGGCATTTGCATTTTATTGTCAAAAAACTGTCTCTTTGCCGTTATTGGCGCTCAGAGTGAAGAAAAAATAACTTAAACATTATTGCAAATAATGATGCAGTCTTTGCTTGACCTTGGAGTTACATCTAAGGTTTATACTTATAGAGTTAATCGGAAATTTGGTGAGAAAGGGATGTATAAAATAGGCGAACTGGCAAAGTTATTTGATATCAAGCCAGACACATTACGCTTTTATGAAAAGCACGGCATCTTAAAGCCGAGCTCGCGCAATGCCAGTGGCTATCGAGTCTATACCGCATTAGATGCCAATAGACTGGGCTTTATCATACGCGCTAAGAAAATTGGTTTTACCTTAACCGAAATAGCCGATTTGCTCTCTATTCAAATTGATCGTGATAGCTACAGTTGCCATGAAGCCAAAGACATTGTGGATCTTAAACTGGCTAACGTAGAAGAGAAGATTAAAGAGCTGCAAGTTTTTCAAAGCTCACTAAGTAAGTTGAGCGCATCTTGTTGTGGTGGCGACGAGCCAGCCACTCACTGTTGTATCTTAGAGGCGCTAGACAGCGCTGATTGTGATGTAAATGAGGAAGCGAAGTGAGTTTATTAAATAACTTTATTGATTTGTTTATCGAGTCCGGCTTTTGGATTCTATTGGGCTTATTGGTGGCAGGTCTGTTAAAAGAGTGGGTTCCTACTGATTTGCTGGCTAAGCATTTAGGGGGCAAGGGGGCGAAGACAACAATTAAAGCGGCGTTTATTGGCGCACCTTTACCACTTTGTTCGTGTGGCGTAATTCCTGCCGCTCTTGGCTTACGTCGTAGCGGTGCATCGAAAAGCGCGACCACTTCATTTTTAGTGGCAACTCCTGAAACGGGCATTGATTCTGTATCGGTGTCTTACGCTTTATTAGGGCCATTTATGGCGATCATTCGCCCTATCGCCGCCATTTGCAGTGCGATTGTGGCGGGGCTATTGGTAGGTAAAGAAGATCAGCATGCTGATAAAGTAAAACCAACCCTGACAGCAAGTAATTTAAAACCTGTGGCAAATAAAGGTGCGGGCTTTGCGGTGAATGCGATAAAGCCAAATGCTGCGAAAGTACCGACCTCTAGCACGTCATCATGTTGTTCTGCTAAATCTGAACCCGTAAAGGCTGAGCCAGCAGTATCGTCTTGTTGCTCTACAACGCAAACATCGTGTTGCTCTTCTAAACCTAAGCCAGTAGAGCCTAAACCTGCTACGTCATCTTGTTGTTCAACACAGCAAAGCTCTTGCTGTTCTAAGTCGCCAGCTTCTTCATCGGCATTAGGCAAATTGAAATCAGGAATGAGCTTTGCAGCCACTGACCTAGTTAAAGACATCAGCACTTGGCTATTAATCGGTTTGTTTTTTGCAGCATTAATTGAAACTTATATAGAAACTGATTTTCTAGCACAGTGGGGCGGCACCATTTGGAGCATGCTGTTGATGGTGGTTATTAGTGTGCCTATGTATATTTGCGCTACAGCATCCACGCCGATTGCCGCTGGCTTATTAATGTCCGGCATCAGTCCTGGCGCGGTACTGGTGTTCATGTTGGCAGGACCTGCAACCAATATTGCGACGTTAGGTGTGGTAGGCAAAGAGCTAGGTAAGCGTTCTTTATTTGCCTACGTGGTCGGCGTTGTGGGGACTGCGATAGTGTTTGGTTTGGCTACGGACTATCTGGTTTCAGCATACGGATTTTCTGTGCAACCGCTAAGTGCTGGTGAACATGAAGTGCTACCGCATTGGTTAAGCATTTCATCGGCGGTGGTGTTAGCGCTGTTGATGTTGCGTCATTACTTAAATAAAGCCAAAAGAACGTTGTTGAATCGCTCTCTAGCACATTAATTTAGCTATCCCCATTAATAAGGTCTGCACATACATGCAGGCCTTTTTTATGCTTGGTGATTTATGCTGGCAGTCGTATCAATATTGATTAAGATACTGACTCAAATAATGAGGATGAATTTTGCAAGCACATAAATACACCCTATACGGTATTGCCGCCATTTTGTTGTGGAGCTGTGTTATTGGCATTGCCCGTAAGGTGGCAGAGCTGTTAGGGCCTATTGGCGGCGCGGCCAGTATTTACACTGTGGCGACGCTAGTGTTGATTTGCGTAGTAGGAAGCCCACAGCTAAAAACCTTATCAAAGCGGTATGTGCTGGTGGCAGGTGGTTTATTTGCCGCGTATGAAGTGTGCTTGTCTTTAGCGATAGGGATGGCAAATAGCCGACAACAAGCGCTAGATATGGCCGTAATTAATTATTTATGGCCTGCGTTAACGGTTTTGATTGCAGTAATAAGCAGTAGTAAGAAAACCAATCCTTGGGTTTATCCTAGTGTGGCGTTGGCATTTATTGGCGTGGCATGGGCGATAACGGGCGATCAATCTTTATCGATTTCGCAACTGGCACAGAATGTACAAAGCAATCCTGCCACTTATGCGATGGCTTTAATTGGCGCGTTCTTATGGGCTATTTATTGCAACATTACGAAACGACTGTCGCAGGGTAAAAATGCGATTACTTTATTCTTTGCTATGACGGCAAGCGTGTTATGGATTCGCTATGCATTTTCTAGTGAGCCTGCATTGTCGTTTAATCTCGAATCGACCTTTTACTTATTGCTCGCTGCGGTCATTATGGCTAGCGGTTATGGTTTGTGGAACAGTGGCATAATGCAGGGCAACATGTTGTTGCTTGCTACTTTGTCGTACTTTACCCCGATTTTCTCGACTTTGTTTTCCTCAATCATTCTCGGGGTCGCGTTATCGGCGAGCTTTTGGCAAGGGGTAGTGATGGTGGTTATTGGCTCTTTGATTTGTTGGCGAGTGACCCAATAAATTTTATTGAATCAAGCGACTTAATTTATCCATATCTAAGTGCTCTTCTAAAATATCTGCTAAGCGTTCTAGTTGCTGTTCTCGAATGAGGTTAATGTCTAGGGTTTGGGCTTGTTTCAACCCGGCCCATTTCAGCAGTAATTGACAGGCTTGTGGCGAATCAAATATGCCGTGTACGTAGGTGGCTAAAATGCGCTGATCAGCGCTGAGCATTCCATCTGTGATTCCTGACTCAAAGCTAATCGGAGCAAGCTTTGTGAGTAAGTTTGAGTCGTCTCGTTGTGTGGTTTCACCACAGTGAATTTCATAGCCTTGGAAAGGCACTTTATCAGCACCAATCTGTAGTTCGCCCTGAACTTGGGATAAGGTTTTGTCAGCTTTTAGCTGAGTGTAGGCGGGCAGTAACCCTAAGCCTTGTGAACAGCCTGCGATATCTTCGATACCATCGGGATCATCAATTTCTTGTCCTAGCATTTGATAGCCACCACAAATCCCCATGACTTTACCGCCGTAGCGTAAATGACGGTTGATGGCTTCATCCCAGCCTTGCTCTTTCATAAAGGCTAAATCGGCACGGACATTTTTACTGCCCGGAACAATAATCAGGTCGGTGCCTTGAATGGCTTGTTCGATATCATCGTTTAAAGTGATATAGCGGAAGTTGACTTGAGGATGTAAGCGCAACGGATCAAAGTCGGTGTGATTGCTGATGCGAGGGAAGACCAACACAAGCACATTAAGTGTGTTGTTATTGTGGAGATCTGTTTGATTAATTTCGTCATCAATCAAAGCATCTTCGGCATCCAGATGTAAATCGTGTAAATAGGGCAACACGCCTAATACTGGTTTTTTAGTATACTCTTCAAGCCAATCAATGCCTGATTGCAATAAGCTAATATCACCTCTAAATCGATTGATTACGAAGCCTTTTACTCGGGCTTGTTCAGATTCACTTAATAGCGCAATGGTGCCTACAAGGTGGGCAAATACGCCGCCTTTATCAATGTCGGCAATGATGATGACGGGGCAATCCGCTTTTTCGGCAAAGCCCATGTTGGCAATGTCGCCTTGACGTAAATTAATCTCGGCTGGGCTACCAGCACCTTCAATTAACACCATGTCATATTGCTGTTGTAGACGCGCATAAGAATCCATGACGGCCGCCATGGCTTTGGATTTGTAATCCTCACTTTCAGGGCCGAAAAAAGATTTGGCTTCTAAAGTGGTTAGCGCTTTTCCTTGGATTATTACCTGTGAACCAGTGTCAGAACTGGGTTTGAGCAGCACCGGATTAAAGTCGGTATGCAGAGGCAAATGGCAAGCAATGGCCTGCAATGCTTGCGCGCGACCTATTTCGCCACCGTCGATGGTGACGGCGCTATTTAACGCCATGTTTTGCGGTTTAAAAGGAGCAACATTGTAGTTTAAACGAGTAAACAAACGGCACAGACCTGCCACTAAGGTACTTTTACCTGCACCTGAGGTTGTGCCTTGCACCATCAAAGAACCGCGAATCTGCGGTGGATTTTTAGCGGAATGTAATTTACTCATTAGGTTTTGTTATTGTCCTTTTAGTGTCATTGGAATGCCTGCTACAACTAAGGTGACTTCATCGGCAATCGCCGCCACCGCTTGATTTAACCAACCTGCTTCATCGACAAATTCACGACTTAGTTCGCCCATCGGCACTATCCCAGAACCTACTTCATTACTGATTAATATGACATTGCTTTGTAGCTTAGGTAACACCTCTAATAGGCGTTGTTTTTGCTCTTGCCAGTGGCTACTTAGGTTTGGATAAGCAGAGTCGTTGGAAATGTGTACTAGAGGGGCTGACAATGGTGGTTCGACAAAATCGATTTGCTCAGCATCACGACAGAGATGCTGAGTGAGGTATAAGGTTAAGCAATCGATGAAGATGGTTTGATTGGGTTTATCAAGAGCGAGTAGGGATTCTGCCACATACAGCGGCTGTTCAATCAGTTGCCAATTTACTGGTGGGCTAGCTTGGTCGGTTGTTTGGCTGGCTGTTTGATTAGCTACTTGACGGGCATGGCTACGATCAAGTTGATGCCGTTTAATTCGTTCTCGCATTTCTTGGTCAAAGGCAAGGGCTGTGGCTAAGTAAATACACTCTTGTCCCTCGGCTGAAAACTCGGCAACTCTAGCCTCACCGTAGCGGCTTTTACCGCTACGAGCACCACCAATAACTAATTGAATCATTAACTAAATCCGACGCTTAAAATGATGATGTAGCAGATAATTTCAGTTATCTGTTGTGTTGCACCGAGCGTGTCACCAGTGTAACCACCAATTTGTCGTTTGAAGAATAGGCAAAGAGCGTATCGAACACAAAATAAACTGATGACTAAAGTCAGCGCGAGCATACCGTGAAAGCCAAATAAGGCTAAACAGCCTGTAAATAATAAAATATATAGGTCTTTTGGCTGTTGCTCATTGGCTAAGGGTTTTACTTTACTGGCATCGGTATCTTGCACGTATTTTTCACTGAAAATCATACTAGATGCGACCACGCGACTTAATACATGGCTACAAACCAATATGCTACATACTGCCGCAGGTCCGAATACCGAAAGCTCAACCAGCAATTGCCATTTTAAAAATAGGCCCAGCATGAGCGTTAAAGCGCCATAAGTGCCAAGACGAGAGTCTTTCATGATGGAGAGTTTTTTCTCTACGCTCCAACCGCCACCTAGGCCATCTGCGGTGTCAGCCAAACCATCTTCATGAAAACATCCGGTAAGTAATGCGCTAGCGATCATGGCAAGGATAATCGCCACTGATGCCGGTAAGCTAAGTTGGGCTAAATAAAACACCAAGGCACTTACGCCACCCACTAACACACCGACCGCGCCAAAATAACGACTGGCACGGTTTAAGTGATCTTCGCCGTAGTCAACCCAATGCGGTACTGGAACTCGAGTGAAAAAACTGACGGCGACCAGTAGTAGATTTAGCTGGCGATATTTATTTGAGATTACCGACATTCGGGTTCCTTTTTCTGAACTGATTTACAGCAGCTTATATAGACATAAGCTGCACATTAACGGCGTTGAGTAATACAAGATTGCGGTATGCTCAACATAATGTAAGCCTAAAACTGACAGCAAATGCAGGGGTGCTTGCTGTCGTTTAGTCTTTTTTATTGGTGTAATTTTTAGCTGACATTCTTTAGGTGATGTTGCTAACTCCTGCATCACCAAAGCTGGCCATATCATTATAAAAATTAGTCGCAGCTTGAATTAACGGTAACGCTAATGCGCCACCTGTACCTTCACCTAATCTTAAATCTAGGTGTAGCAGAGGTGTTGCCTGTAAATGCGCTAGCATTAGCTTATGACCGCTTTCATTCGATTGGTGAGCAAAAATAAGATAGTCACGAACTTCTGGGTATAACTCAACAGCAACTAATGCTGCCGAAGTAGCAATAAAGCCATCTACGACAACCAACATTTTTCTTTCTGCGGCGGCGAGGATTGCTCCGGTCATTTGTACAATTTCGAACCCGCCAACATGCGCTAAAACCTGCATAGGAGAGGTTAATTGCTGACGGTGCAACGTAAGTGCTTCATTAAGCAGTTTGGTTTTTAACTGTAAGGTTTTATCGTCGATTCCAGTGCCGCGTCCAACACATTGGCTTACTTCCATATCTAACAGTGCCGACATTATTGCCGCAGCTGACGAGGTATTGCCGATCCCCATTTCGCCTAGCGCAATTAAATTACAACCTGATTGATGATGGCGCTGAACCAGCTCGGTCGCGTAATTAAAGCCTTGTTCAACTTGGGTAAGGCTCATTGCTGGCGCAAGATGAATAGGGGCGGTACCTGCACCTAAGCGTTGTTCTGTTACTCCAGTCGGATCGGCAAGCGGCTCTAAAATACCGCAATCAATCACTTCCAGATTAAAACCTACCTGACGACTAAATACATTGATGGCCGCGCCACCTGCGACAAAGTTGTACACCATCTGCGTGGTGACAGCGCTTGGCGCGATAGATACACCATATTCAGCAATACCATGGTCGGCAGCAAACACCAGCATGGCAGGCTTGGTGATGGTGAGTCTAGCAAGGCTATCTTTACCAACGGCTTGCACTCTGGCAATTTGCGCAGCAAGTGTTTCTAGTTGCCCTAGAGCGCCTAATGGTTTGGTTTTTTGATCAATGATGTGACTAATTTGTTCGTCTAACGCGTGGTTAACCGGGTCTACAGAAAACATTGCAACTCCTATGCTATGACTCATGTATTTATAATTGAGGTTATCTGACCTGATGTTGTCATTGGTAAGTATTAACCTAAGTAATACCAATCGTACTAAGTAACTGGTCATTCTAGCTTGTTAAAATACTCGATAACGGCGTTAGAATTTTTGATTGTAGAATAACTACTTATCGAAAAATTCTGCCTTGTTCTCGATCATTTTTCCTGCGCTAGCTCTGATCACTTACTTAGTGTGATTGGTATAAGGTCTATTCAGTAATCAGAAACTACTGATAACAGCAAACCATACTGGCAGGTTATTCTTTACTATTCAATGTGTTACTAATTGATGCGTCACTACTCAATGAATGGCACTACAAAGTGTAATAAATTATAAATACCCATTTATGATGCCAAGGATTATTTCGCTTATTGTCAGCTTAATGCGAGTAATTAGGATATTCATAGCTTTGGCCAGTGCATGCAGAATTGATAGGCTTGCAGCTGCTGCTGTACCTCCTCTAGTGATGTTTTTGTTGCTGCTGTTGATGGGCTATATGTATTTGATGCTTGCTTAGGTGTTGAAAAGTAGATATCAACTTCCAGTAGCGCGGCATAAGGTAAGGTGAATTGACTAAAAAGGCCGTTGTTTTGCTGAGCTTTTAATATATGCCCTAGAATGACCTTGATGACTCCGCCGTGAGTCACCATTAGCACAGACGCTGTGGCATCCTCTGAGGGCGTTGTTTGATTGGCATGACTTTCTAACAGTTGAGATAACTCGTTTAATACTCTTAACTCAAAGTCAGCTAAAGTTTCGCCGTTGGGAGGGCTGTTTTTTATCTGCCAAGGATTACGCCAAAAGGCATCCATTTTTTTCGCCGAGTGCTGATAAAGCTCATCAAAGGTTTTGCCATCCCAGTCGCCAAAGTCCATCTCCGCAAAACCGTTAAGAGTGCTCATCACTAGCTTGTTCTCTACAGCGGTCTTATTGCTCCAAAGAGCGCATCGTTGCAAAGGTGAACTGACGATCTCAGCGGGCAATTGAGGAATAGCAGAAAACGCCTTATCCATCTGTGCTTGCCCGACTTGAGTGAGCAACACATCCACTTGTCCCCTTAAAATGTTGCCACCTTCACATTGACCATGACGTAACATCCACAACTTTAGCTGCTTCATTGCAATCTACCTTGAGCTATTCATATTTACTTTTTTATTCTCTGTAATCTATTCAACAGGGGAAACAGCAGAAAGTCACTAATATTCCTTGAGATACGCGTACATACGTACAAGCTTTTTGAACCTTTAAGCTCAATAACTATAAAAATGAAATGATAAGCGATCATTTGTGGTGTTTTAGGTGGAGTATTAAACAGATCGTGGATTGTGACAGGTGTACTAGCTTTTTGTTTATATAAGCCCAATAACTATATAAATGGAATGATAGCAGATCATTTTTGCAGGGTTGGAGTGTGGGTATAAAAAAAGGCTTACCAAATTTGGTAAGCCTTAGGATTCTAGCGACTAAAACTAAAACTAATGCTTAGTTCATGCCGTATTAACTACACTACCGTCTAGCCTTATCTCGCATTACCTTGTTTAATCTATCTAAATTCCTTTATCTACAATGGCTTATGGGTCTATTGTGTCTATCTTTATCTAATCGTATCCTGTTGTTTAGAACATAAAACGTGGGTTTATATGTGGGTTTGATACTGAATTGAACCCACTTAATTGATTGCTTTTGCATGTGGCTACACCTGCAAGCCTGCGAAACCTGCGGAATATGGATTTTAAACGAGGTTAACCCCTTACCTGCGAACCTGCATTACCTGCGGAAATAGATTTTATGGCATTGACTGACTCAAAATTACGATCACTTCTAAAAGGGCATGACTCAAAGTCACCTAAAAAAATATCAGATAGAAATGGACTGGCGGCACTTTGGCGAAGTAGCGGAAAGGTGTCTTTCATTTATCGCTATCGTTACAACCAAAAGGCACAAACAGCAACACTAGGCGAGTACACGGGGCGAGCTGGTGGAATGTCACTTGCTGAGGCTCGAGCTAAGGCTGGGGAGTGTCGAGCGTGGCTTGATGAGGGAAGAAACCCTAGAAGCGAAATCGTTTTAAACAAAACATCCATACGCGAAGCGGTGACAGTTCGAGGTGCGTTGAATTATTGGATTGATGATTTTGCTAGAGATAAGCGATCTAACGCAGATAAACACTTGGCTCAGTTTGAAAAGCATATTTTCCCATTTATCGGTGATCTGCCTTGTGAGGAAGTGCCAACACGCGCATGGGTAAAGGTGTTCGATGATATTAAAAAAGGGACTCATCATAGACCTGCCCCAGTAGCTGCTGGGTACATTTTCGGAAATGCAAAGCAGGCTTTAATTTACTGTAGGAAGCGCCATTTTTGCACCAGTCACGCGCTTGATGATCTAACTATTACCGATGCTGGCGAAAAGCAACAAAAGAAAGACAGGTTCTTATCTATGAGCGAGATTCGCGAGGCTTACGCATGGTGTGAGAGCGATAAAGGTAATTGGTATTATCGCCAGTTGGTCAAGTTGCTCATTTGCTTTGGAGCTAGAACACAAGAAGTCAGGCTAAGTAAAGTTGATGAGTGGGACTTAGAGCGCATGGTTTGGACTTGCCCAAAAGCTCACTCTAAAAATGGGTCTGAGATAGTTAGACCGATACCAGAATCATTAAAAGAATATCTAGCTAGTCTTTTGTCGCAAACAAGCAATGAATACCTTTTAGGGGAACTAAAGCACGCGCCTGCGGTGTCGTCTGCTGGGGCATTAATCCCTAAAAAGTTAGGGCATGACGAATGGAGGCTTCACGATCTTAGAAGAACACTGGCTACTCATTTGAATGATTCAGGAATAGAGCCTCATATCATAGAACAGCTGTTAGGGCATTCAATTAAAGGGGTAGCAGGTATTTATAACCGTGCTCAGTACCTTGAACAAAAGAGAGTAGCTTTAGATTTATGGCAATCAAAGCTAGCAGAAAAAGAACATCAAACGAATGTAGTGGGGTTTAGATAGATGATTGATCCAGCAAAAACAATTGAAATCATTCGCCGGTGGGATCGTAGAGATAAGGCGAAATCTCATAGCGGAACAGAGTTAGATTTACAAATAACAGAGATTATGGACGCATGGGAGGCGTTTAGGGCTTGTGAGGCAACTATGAATCAGCAGTTTATTGCTTATCAAGTACATAGATATTTAATGAATAATACAAATATTGGCAACGAGAAACCAATAACTAGGAATTACGCTATTCACAGAATGGTGAAAAACCCATTAGATAAAAAAATGACCATTAATAAGGCTTGTAAAGAAGTCGCTAAGCGTAAATCACTCGATGCAGGAAGCGTTATGACTAGTTACAGAAATTGGAAGCGTGATAAAGATAATATTGAGCGTGCTATCAGATACCACCATGAAAATTGCGTTCTACATCATATCCTAGATAAGAGTAAGAATGCGATCCCTTACTGTAAGGATGAGCTAGTTCAGAGCAATGTTAGCTCTATGTTTCGCAGAGCAATCAAATGGATGACCAAGGCGTAGATTAATGATTATCTCATCAAAAACAATTGAAATAACTGCAGTTGATACAAAGACAAGAGATGTTATTCGCCAGTGGGACAATAGGTTAAAGAATAAATCCTACCGCGGAACAGAGTTAGCAAAGCAAATGATTGCAATATTCGGTGCATGGGAGGCATTTCGGTGTGCAGAAGCAACACCTAGCCAGCAATTAATAGCTTATCAAGTGCATGAGTATTTAATGGGCGTGGGTGAGGTTAAGAGTAAACCTAGAGTGACGAATAAAATAATGAAGCGAAATTTAAACATTCACCGGGTATTAGAGTGCGGAGATGACCGCGAACGGAGTATTAATTATGTCTGTAGGCTTTTTGCTGGTATGAGTAGCCTTGGCGTTGATAGTGTTCAGTCTAGTTACAGAAATTGGAAGCGTGATAAAGGTAATGTTGAGCGTGCGCTTAAGTACCAACCTCAATTCTTTTGGGAGTCAATAGAGGAAGGGGTATTTTTACCGTTATAAAAGTACCCCTACTTAGAACAACCATAGATGTACATTGGTCGTATCGGACTTGTCGAGACATAAAAGGAGGTATCCGATATGCCAGAAAAACTAATATCAATCGCTCAGATGTGCGAGCTATTAAATCGAGATAGGCGAACCCTGTGGGTTTGGGTTAAGCAAGGGAAGTTTCCAAAAGGCGTAATGCTAGGTAAGCGAACTCTTGGATGGACTCAAGAAGTTTATCGCGAATGGCTCAACAAACAGCAGGAGGCTTAGCTATGAAGTTTTCAGTTGAAACATTAATGAGTGATCACCCTGAGTTATGGCAAGAAGTTCGTTTAATGAAAGCAGACAAGCTAGGTGTTCTTATTCAGCTAATGAATGGAGAAACGTTTGAGCCAGCAGGAAGAAATACCGCAACCCAACAACTAGACAAAGAGGACGCAATAATTAGTGTCCTGCGTTTGAAGTGGTTGATGCCGATTACTTCAGTAAGCACTGGAGTAGGTAGTAATAAAGCACACTTGATTAAGTTAGCCGATCTTCACTGCTTGCTTAATGATAGAAGCACTCAACGCAAAAAAATTAAGCGAGAGAACGCAAAGAGGCAGGAGGAACGCACAGAGCGGAATTTAGAGCTTAGCATTGAGCGATACGGTATTGATTGGACACTGAAGCGAGCTAAAGCAGTTGATAGGAGGATGACAAAGAAAAGCTCATCTGAGTTTTCTAAGTGCTCACACTGCGGATACGAGCAGTTAAGTAGTGACTTGTTTTACGCTGGTTGTATTAAGTGTGGAATGTTTGAGCAAGAAAAGAAAGCGAGGGTTTAAAGGTGGGTTTAAATTGCAATTTTATTAATTATCACCACCAAGAAGCCTTTGATATCAAGGGTTGTTCTATTTTGCTTAGTTCATTAACAGTTAACTACGATCCGTTAAACGAGAAAAAGCCTTACATAAACTGTAAGGCTTTATAAACAAATCAGGCTGTTGGTCTTAAGTTTGGCGACTTTCCAACAGCCATCATCGAGAATTATTATATGCAAAATTCCCCTACTGTCGCAAAAAATAATTACTGTGATAGCAAAATAATTACTACTGGAAGTAATCACAGCCAAACAAGCGGCTTTGCTTTAGCTAGCTTTAATGACCTTGAGCAGGCGATAAAGAACCCCGTAGACCTTTCACAGTACCAACCTGATGCAAATCAAAAACTAAGACAGGCTAAAGCTAATTGCCCTTGGTTTCTGCCGTCAGATATTGGTCGCTCAAAACTTAAATCAGATATTGAAAGTCATTCAAATTACACGCTGTTAGTTGCTGATATTGATGATGGAAATAGCGATATTCGTGATGTTGAAAGTGACTTAGAGTTAAACGGAATAAACACATATTACATTTACTCTACGGTATCTTGTAAGCCTGATGATAAGCGTTGGAGAGTTATTGTCCCAATTGCTAATGCTGTTGATTTAGACCACTGGCAAGCGTTGCAAACCGCTTTAGTTGTGGCTTTAGATGGTGATGATTGCACAAGCAGAAGTCAGCAAATTTCATACATGCCAGCGCTATCTGTGCTTAATAGAGATTGCTATCAATTTGCTATTGAAAAGGGCGATCCGTTAGATGTGTTTGATTCATACTTTGCACAACAAGCGGTTCTGTTAGATCAGGAACAACGCAGAGAGAACCTAGAGCAGGAGGCGAAAGCTAAGGTAGCAAAGCCTAAGAATATTAGCCTGACTGCGGGGCAAATCTCGCCTATTGATGTGTTTAATAGCTCGAATGAATGGAATGAGCTTCTAGCAAGTTATGGCTTTAAAAAGCGGGGTAAGAAATGGCTGCACCCTAGCAGTAAAAGTGGGGTAGCTGGTGTCTCAATTTCTTATAGGGATTGCTTGTATGGTCGTTATGTTTCAGGGCATACAAGCGATCCGTTAAGTGATGGTTTTTCTCATGATAAGTTTGATTTGTACTGCCATTTTGAGCACTCGGGCAATACTGGTGAAGCACTAAAGACGCTAGGCGAAGATCTTAGGAATGTTGATGGCGTGAGTATCACAAAGCATAACCAGAGAGCACACAGCCAGAAAATAAACGATCAGAATATTAAGGCAGCAAATCAGGAGTTTAATAGTCTGAATGATGAGGAAACCGAATGGGCTACACCTGTAGAGCTAGTTTCTAAATTAAATCCTGTTGCGAGCTTTGATGATGAATTACTACCTAAGCAGTTGCGTAACTATGTAGTTGATTATTCCTATCGAATGGATAAAGCGCCAGTGGACTTTGCAGCAATATCTTGTGTTATTTGCGCTGGGGCTTTAATTGGTGGATCTGCCGAGATACAACCGAAGCGCCTTGATACTGGATGGAGAATTGTTCCAACAATGTGGGGTGGCGCTGTTGGTCAGCCATCAACTAAGAAAACGCCATCATTGAATTGTGGTCGTAAACTTATTGAGCACGCACAAAAAAATGTAATAGATAAACTTAACGCTGAAAAGATGGATTTGTTTGAGCTTGAGGTGCAACTAGCAGAGGATGAAATAGACCAAGCCAAGCTAAAAGCAAAAGAGGCTTTAGAAAATGGAGACAAGCAACAAGCGTTAAAAATTCAGCGAGAAGCTAAGCAAATACAACCCAAGCCACCTAAGATCCGAAAAGTGGTTATCAACGATTCAACAAGTGAGGCTCTTGCTATTCGGTTAGAGCAAAACCCATTAGGTGCGCTAATGTTTCGTGATGAGCTTTCTAGCTGGTTAGCCAATATGGAGCGAGCAGATAGGCAGCATGAAAGAGGATTTTACCTAGAGGGCTTTAACGGTTCTGGTAGCTACTCTCAAGAGCGCGTGACTCGTAAAAACGTAGAGTTAGAGAGGGTTGTTATTTCTGTTCTGGGAGGAATACAACCAGCCAAGCTAACCCCATTACTAGCAGGTAAATCTAGCGGTACCGGTGACGATGGATTACTAGAGAGAATCATGCAATTGATGGTTTATCCTGATTTCTCGGGCATGCAGTATGTAGACAAAGCGCCTGATGTATTAGCAGAAATGACAGCAAAGAGTACGTTTGATGCTCTAGCCTATCTTGGTGAATTGGATGAGCCGCTTATTTGTAAGTTTGCTGATGATGCGCAGGATCTGTGGGAGTCGTGGGCGAAGCATCTAGTACATAGAAAAAACACATCAACACCAGAATGGCAAAGCATGATCGGTAAATACGATGCTCTATGCGCAAAGCTATCTTTAGTATTCCACTTGATTGGTGAATGTGGTGCAACCTTGGTGGGAAGCAAGCCAGAGCCAAACACTGTTATAGATATTGAGCACCTAGAGCGTGCAATTAAATGGATGGGGTATTTAGAGAGCCATGCTAGCAGAATAATGACTTACTTTGATGCTGAGCAGTCTCTAGCACCTGCAAAGACCTTACTTGATAGATTGCCTCAAGTTTCGCCTTACTTCACTAGGCACGTATTGAGCCAAAAGGACTGGAAAGGTTTAGCCGCTAAGGATTCAAGGGAGGAAGCAATAGCAGAGCTTGTGGGGCGTGGATACTTAAAGGAAGTGACCAAGCCACCAGCTAGCGGGAAAGGGCGTCCTACTGTTCAGTTCTGGGTTCACCCCGATTATCAATCCTAAATAATGACCGCTCGTGAGGGCGGTTTTTTTATGTCAGTTAACAGCTTTGAATTAATAAAAATCAGTCAGAATAATAATTGTGAGGGTTATTATTAGTATTGGTTCGACTTAATGCATTTTAAAAACCACTTATTGGAAAATGCATTGGCTTGAGGGATATCGAGATATTTACCCTCCTTGATCCTTGGTTGCTCAAAAGCATCAAAAAGCATCTCAGCTTCTTTTTCGGTTAACGGGGGGGTTGCTGTTTCGAAGATATCCGTTAGTGAATTTTGGTATTGAGCTAGCTCCATGAACACCCTTGCAAGCTTACCTACCTGAGTGCAATCGCTTACATCCCTTATATCTGCAACTGAGCTAGTTGATGTTAGTAGTGCGATTATTGCTAGTTGTTTTTTCATCTGTTGCCCCTATTATTAAAATGAAGCAGCTAAGACTTTTTTCTTTATATCTTCAAAAACTTTAGTTCGTCCTGTTGCAATGAATTTTCGTCCGTCCTTAAATTCACATACGAAAGTAGTATCTTTACTTTTTCCGCCTAAAATCAAGCCAGCTAATAAACCTACTGGACCAAGTAAGACACTACCCGCAACGCCCCATCCTGCTGCCCCGCCAATACTGATTACTGACTCTTCAGATGCTTCTTCAACTGTTTTCACTTCTGACACTTTGATTTTTTCTTGTAAAATCTTCCCTGGAACTGACATCTTAAACTCACCCAGCATATAGCTACCCGAAAAATGCATAAAATCTTCACTAGCGATTATTTTCAATTTGCTCATTGTTACGTCCTTTTAGTTATTTAACTCGTTATTTTGTGCGGAATAACATAACAAAGCTTTATAACCTTTTCTGCATACCGCCCCGTAAAATCATACAAAACTTGTCATAATCGCAGATAATCCCTTTCAGTGCTGCGAATTGCGCGCCGCTAAGCGGGGTAAAATCCTCCACTCACTAAAACGCCCCCCCCAGTTGGATATTTGTCTATGCGTATAAAAAAAGGTGACGCCAAACTGTTAAAAATTGTTAAGGCTGTGGCAGTCGAAAACCTCATAAAACTTAGTAAAAATCGGCGGGCAAAACCTAAGAAAACATTATGCTCAAATTTCCCAAAATCCTTAATTTTCCTGATATTTTATTAGTACTCGCTAATATTCAAATCCTAACTAAGACTAAGGTTTTTATTATCATTTTCACTTAGCCAGTCTTATGTTTTCTTTATTCGCAGGTAACGCAGGGTCGCAGGGATAGCCACACCCGAAAAGATAACTTTCTGTAAACCTCTCTGAAACCCTTTATATTAGCAAATGCTTATCTATGTAATGGGGATGTATGGAAAAACACAGTCTGGCTAGCATGATTTTTTTTTATGCAAATTTTGCTGGTGGTTTGTATTTGGTGGGTTTATCTGTGGGTTTGAATATGAAAAAGGGGCTAGCCAATAAAGCTAACCCCTTGTATTTATTGAGAAAAGTTAATTCCTCTTAATTCATGCCGTATTTTTTAAGTTTCTTACGAAGTGTACCACGGTTGATACCCATCATAGATGCAGCGCGAGTTTGGTTGCCGCGAGTGTATTGCATGATCATGTCTAGTAGTGGTTGTTCAACCTCAGCTAGCACTAGCTCATAAAGGTCGTCTACATCCTGACCATTTAATTGTGCAAGATAGTTTTTAACTGAAACTTTTACTGAGTCGCGAAGTGGTTTTTGCGCGATTTGGTCTTGAGCTGTTACTGTAGTAACTGTTAGTGCTTCAGAAGTCAGGTTTTGTTCGAACATATTCAATCTAGCTCTTCTCGTAATTATAATGCAACCATATCCCTATCAATGATAGGAATTGAAATACTCTTCTAATGCGTCTAATTGCGCAGGGGCAACTTCGATGGCATTGAAGACACGGCGAAACTCACGTGCTTGTTCGTGCTCTTTTAGGTACCAACCCACATGCTTTCTTGCAATGCGCGGACCTAAGAACTCACCATAAAATTGATGAAGCTCGTGAACATGACCAAGCATGATGTCTTTTACTTCCTGCATAGGAGGCTCGGGCATCGTGG
The DNA here is from genome assembly GCF_052955985.1 of Vibrio sp. B1Z05. NCBI lineage: Bacteria > Pseudomonadati > Pseudomonadota > Gammaproteobacteria > Vibrionales > Vibrionaceae > Vibrio > Vibrio sp. B1Z05. The sequence continues at coordinate 2,607,911 of NZ_CP130463.1, read as the reverse complement.
TGCCGTTTTCTAAATAATGTTGGATTTCTTGAAAAATCCACGGACGACCCTGGGCGGGACGACCAATCATCAAGGCGTCTGCACCGGTAAACTCCAGTACATGCTTTGCTTTTTCGGGGCTATCTATATCGCCATTGGCAATTACAGGTATCGAAATAGCTTGCTTAACCGCTTTGATGCTCTCGTATTCGGCCTCTCCTTTGTACATACAAGTTCGCGTTCTACCATGTAGAGCGAGAGCCTGTATGCCGCAGTCTTCGGCTATTTTAGCGATTTCGACACAGTTCTTATGCTCTGTATCCCAACCGGTTCTGGTTTTTAATGTCACAGGGACATTTACCGCATCTACTACCGCTTTCAGAATTTGTTCAACAAGCTCTGGATGCTTTAGTAGCGCTGAACCCGCTAGTTTCTTGTTCACTTTTTTAGCTGGGCAACCCATGTTGATATCGATGATTTGCGCACCGCTCTCTACATTAAATTGCGCAGCTTCTGCCATTAATTGTGGATCTGATCCTGCAATCTGTACTGAGCGAATGCCCGATTCGGCTTCATGTACTCTTCGTTGCAGTGATTTTGATGTATTCCATGTCTTAGGGTTGGCGAGCATCATTTCACTGACAGCCATACCAGCACCGTATCGAAGACACAACTCTCGAAAGGGTCTGTCTGTAACGCCAGCCATAGGTGCTACAATCAAATTATTCTTAAGTTCGTATTTACCGATTTTCAAATCATGGTCACATTATTAACAGCAAGGGCGCGCATTTTACGCATTTTTTGCGCGCGTGAAAAGCCTAATATTTGAGCATTTCAAAAAATATTTGCGAACTTGGCTGTTTTTTACACAAATTTTGATGTGACTCAACTAGAGTGCTTTTTTCCAGAGATGCGACACCACTCTTGCATCTCTACAATAGGGTCTACATTAAACTGGTCACGATAGTAATTTGCGACATCTTCTGCTTGTGTATCGAGCACGCCAGACATAGCAAGTTCACCATTTTCTTTAACCAGTGCTTTGATTACAGCGGACAGGTCACGCAATGGACCGGCTAAAATATTAGCTACAACAACGTCGGCAATCAGACCATCAGGTTGGTCTTGCGGTAGGTATAGTTCTAATTGCTCTTTTACACCGTTGCGCTCAGCATTAGCGGTAGAGGCAAGGATCGCTTGCGGATCGATGTCGATCCCGATCACTTTTTTCGCGCCTAGCTTGATCGCTGCGATCGCGAGAATGCCTGAGCCACAACCAAAATCGACCACAGTTTTTCCTGCAAGGTCTAACCCTTCTAGCCACTCTAAGCAAAGTGAAGTGGTTGGGTGTGTACCGGTGCCAAAGGCTAAACCTGGGTCAAGCATAACATTGACGGCATCTGGCTCAGGGATTTCACGCCAGCTAGGGCATACCCATAAACGCTCACCAAATTTCATTGGGTGGAAGTTATCCATCCACTCGCGTTCCCAGTCTTTATCTTCAAGCTGCTCTACTTTGTGCGCAAAGCCTTGCTCAAGAAGCTGACTTGCTTCGATTTGCTGTAAAATCCACTGTGTGTCCGCTTCTGCGTCATACAGGGCTAGGATGTCTGTTTCACCCCATAGGCGAGTTTCACCCGGTAGTGGCTCAAATACAGGCGTATCTTTAGCATCTAGGAAGGTAACGGAAAGGGCACCAGTTTGTTCCATCAACATATCACCGATTTGCTCGGCATTTTTGTCAGTGGCGTTAAGTTTGATTTGAATCCAAGGCATGGAGTTCACTCTGCGTATTGATAATTGGCGTGGATTTTAGCAGTAAATTTAACCAACTTCATCTATACAAATAAAAAGGGTGTTAGCCAACATGGTTGGCTAACACCCTTAATTACGCTAAGTATTTAGTTAATACTTATTGCAGACCAAGCTTCTTCTCAAGATAGTGGATGTTTGCACCACCATGTTGGAAGTTCTCGTCATTCATGATGTCGAGTTGTAGAGGCACGTTAGTTTTAATGCCTTCAATGATCATTTCGCTAAGTGCGTTTTTCATGCGTGCGATAGCAACATCACGGTTCTCACCAAAGGTGATCAGTTTACCAATCATTGAATCGTAATGAGGTGGCACTGTGTAACCTGAGTAGATGTGAGATTCCCAACGAACACCCATACCACCTGGAGCATGGAAACGTTCGATTTTGCCTGGGCAAGGTAGGAAACGCTCTGGATCTTCAGCATTGATACGACATTCAACAGCATGGCCGCGAATTTTGATGTCATCTTGGGTGAATGATAGAGGCTGACCTGCAGCAACACGAAGCTGCTCTTTAATAAGGTCAACGCCAGTTACCATTTCAGTCACTGGGTGCTCTACCTGAATACGGGTGTTCATTTCAATGAAGTAGAACTCGCCGTTTTCGTATAGGAACTCAAAAGTACCTGCACCGCGGTAGTTGATTTCAAGACAAGCACGAGTACAACGCTCACCGATGTACTTACGCATATCGTCAGTAATACCTGGCGCTGGTGCTTCTTCGACTACTTTTTGGTGACGACGTTGCATTGAACAGTCACGTTCGCCTAAGTGGATTGCGCCACCTTGGCCATCAGCAATTACTTGAACTTCAACGTGACGAGGGTTTTCTAGGTATTTCTCCATGTAAACCATGTCGTTGTTGAAAGCAGCTTTTGCTTCTGCGCGAGTCATAGCGATAGCTTCTACTAGTTCATCTTCAGAGCGAACTACACGCATACCACGACCGCCGCCGCCGCCAGAGGCTTTGATGATAACAGGGAAGCCAATACGTTTAGCATGAGCTTTGTTTGCTGCCGCGTTGTCATCAAGAGGACCGTCAGAACCCGGAACACAAGGTACGCCTGCCTTTTTCATTGCGTTGATAGCAGCAACTTTGTCACCCATGATGCGGATGGTTTCAGCTTTAGGACCCACAAAAATGAAGCCTGATTTTTCTACTTGTTCTGCGAAATCTGCATTTTCAGAAAGGAAACCATAGCCTGGGTGGATCGCTACAGCACCAGAAACTTCTGCTGCTGAAATGATACGTGGGATATTTAGGTAGCTGTCGATACCGCGAGCAGGACCGATACAGATTGACTCATCAGCAAGTAGAACGTGTTTAAGATCACGGTCAGCTGTTGAGTGAACGGCTACGGTTTTAATACCTAGCTCTTTACATGCGCGAAGAATACGAAGCGCAATTTCGCCTCGGTTCGCGATGACTAATTTGTCTAGCATAATGTCGACCTCTATTATTCGATAACGATCAGAGCTTGGTCGAATTCTACCGGAGCACCATCTTCAACAAGAATTGCAGTAACTACGCCAGATTTATCGGCTTCAATTTGGTTCATCATTTTCATTGCTTCAACGATACAGATAGTGTCGCCAGCAGAAACAGATTGGCCTACTTCTACAAATGATTTTGTATCTGGACCAGGAGCACGGTAGAAAGTACCTACCATTGGAGAAAGAACTTTATGACCGTTATCAACAGGAGCTGCAGGCGCTTCAGCAACAGGTGCTGCTGCAGGAGCTACAGGTGCAGGAGCTGGCGCTGCTACAGGTGCAGGTGCTGCTGCGTAATGGATTGGTGCAACAGGTGCATTACCGTGACGGCTGATACGTACTGATTCTTCACCTTCAGAAATCTCAAGTTCTGCAATTCCAGACTCTTCTACTAGCTCGATTAACTTCTTTATTTTGCGAATATCCATGATTCTTCTCTTGTCTTGTGTGTGGCCTCTCGGTGTTATCGAGATGGCTTAGATTTATTTTGCCTGCAGGTGTTGTTTCGCTGCCGACAATGCGAAGTTGTATCCTTGTGCCCCGAGTCCACATATCACCCCAACCGCTTTATCGGATAAATAGGAGTGATGACGAAATGGTTCTCTGGCGTGTACGTTGGATAGGTGTATTTCAATAAACGGAATATTGACCCCGAGTAGTGCATCTCTTAGAGCAACACTGGTGTGGGTGAATGCGGCTGGGTTGATGATAATGAAATCGATCTCTCCCATGGCATTATGGATAGCGTCGATGAGTTCGTATTCACGATTGGACTGAACGTGTGTCAGTTCTATTCCTGCTTGATCGGCTTGTTGCTGCAGATCATGGATAATATCGTTTAATGTCGCATAACCATAAACTTCTGGCTCTCGTTTGCCGAGTAGGTTTAAGTTTGGACCGTTTAGGAGTAGAACACGTGATTTTGTAGTCATCTTGTCGCTATCTTCCGTTAATGTGAGTTATTCACTGTTGCCTTTAATTATTTTACGAATCCTGAATAATTTCCAGTCAGAATTATGTCAAAAGACAAATTAGCGCATGATTATAGCTAATTCAGCGAAATTAACAGCAAATTACTGGTCTAATCACATATAAGTGATTGAAAGTTAGTCTAGTCACGTCATTATTTAATTATGCAGAATGCCGATTAAGTAATCATAGGTTAACTAATTAATTTTATTATGGTTAATTTGTAACCGTCTTTAAACAAAAAAGCCGTCACGATGTGACGGCTATTTACTTTGCTATCGGTGGTTAAACCAGTTCACTTTTTTCGGAAATCAATTTTTCTACCACGCTTGGGTCGGCCAGTGTTGAGGTATCCCCAAGATTGCTGGTATCTCCGGTGGCAATTTTGCGCAAAATACGGCGCATGATCTTACCGGAACGGGTTTTGGGTAGCGAATCTGTCCAGTGCAAGGTATCTGGAACGGCAATAGGGCCAATTTCTTTTCTTACCCATTCTTTCACTTCTTTGTGCAGTTCCGCACTTGGGTATTCATCGGCATTGAGAGTGATGTAAGCGTAAATGGCTTGGCCTTTAATATCGTGCGGGACTCCCACAATAGCGGCTTCAGCAATTTTATGGTGCGCGACTAATGCGGATTCTAATTCGGCGGTTCCCATGCGGTGACCGGATACATTCAGTACATCATCCACGCGTCCTGTTATCCAGTAGTAACCGTCTTCATCTCGTCGTGCGCCATCTCCGGTAAAGTACATGCCTTGGAAGGTAGAGAAATAGGTTTGTTCAAAACGGTCATGATCGCCATACACGGTACGCATTTGTCCCGGCCATGAGTCCAGAATCACCAAGTTGCCTGACGCTTCACCTTCAATTAGATTCCCCATGTTATCCACCAGCGCAGGTTGTACGCCAAAGAATGGACGAGTGGCAGAACCCGGTTTTAGGTCGGTTGCCCCAGGAAGTGGCGAGATGAGGATTCCGCCGGTTTCGGTTTGCCACCAAGTATCCACAATTGGAGATTTGGCATCGCCAATGGTGTTGTAATACCACTCCCACGCTTCCGGGTTAATCGGTTCACCCACTGAGCCCATAATACGCAAACTGTCGCGGCTGGTGCCTTGAATGGCTTCATCGCCTTTTGCCATTAGTGCGCGAATAGCGGTCGGCGCTGTATAGAGCAACGTGACTTGGTGTTTATCAACCACTTCACTCATGCGGCTAGTGTTGGGATAATTAGGAACACCTTCAAATAAGATGGTAGTCGCGCCATTGGCAAGAGGCCCATACACTAGGTATGAGTGACCGGTTATCCAACCTACATCTGCGGTACACCAGAATATGTCATCCGGTTGGTAATCAAAGATGTATTTAAAGGTCATGGTGGCATACACAAGATAGCCGCCAGTGGTGTGCAGTACCCCTTTCGGTTTGCCCGTTGAACCAGAGGTATAAAGGATAAATAGGGGATCTTCGGCGTTCATTTCTTCAGGAGGACAATCCGCGTCTACATTGGCGATAGCGTCATGCCACCAAACATCCACATCGGCATTCCAAGCCACATCCGCGCCAGTGCGCTGAAAAACAATCACTTTGTTTATGGTAGTGACATTGGGGTTACTCAATGCTTGGTCTACGTTTTTCTTGAGTGGCACCGCGCGTCCACCACGCACGCCTTCGTCGGCGGTAATCACGACTTTTGCATCTGAATCGTCAATGCGTCCTGCCAGTGCTTCAGGTGAGAAACCGCCAAACACCACAGTATGCACCGCGCCAATGCGAGTACATGCCAGCATAGCGACGGCCGCTTCGGGAACCATTGGCATATACAGGCAGACCACATCGCCTTTTTTTACGCCTTCGGCTTTTAGCGCATTGGAAAATAAACACACTTGCTGGTGCAGTTCATTAAAGGTGAGAGTTTTATCGTCGGCGGGGTCATCGCCTTCCCAAATAATCGCTACTTCGTCGCCGCGTGTCGCAAGGTGACGGTCAATACAGTTGGCTGAAACGTTCAAGGTGCCATCTTCAAACCATTTGATACCTACATGCCCAGTGTCAAAAGAGGTTTCTTTGACTTTAGTGAAGGGCTTAATCCAGTCGACAATTTTGCCATGCTCCGCCCAAAATGCTTCTGGGTTACTGACGGACTGCTGATACATGCTCAAGTAGGTATCGTTGTCTGCATGGGTGACCGATTTTATGTTCTGTTTTACTGGATAGATGTGGGTTTCACTCATTGCTGATCTCCTTGTGAATACGGCTATTTCTTTACACGCTGGCTTAACCGCTGTTTCGCTATCTGACGATTGTTGTAATACCAATCGTACTAAATAACTGGTCATTCTAGCTTGTTAAAATGCTCGATAACGGCGTTAGAATTTTTGATTGTAGAATAACTACTTATCGAAAAATTCTGCCTTGTTCTCGAGCATTTTTCCTGCGCTAGCTCTGATCACTTATTTAGTGTGATTGGTATAAGTAATAGATATCACTTTCTATCACCTAGGCTATTTCCACAATTAGACTTTAGGATGAGATGGCCGTTATCACCGTGAAAATTAACCGTTATTTTGTAAGTTGAGAGGCTGATCTTTACTTGATATGAGGCATGTTGAGACTAGGTAGATCACCTTTGGTGAGGCGCACAAAAACCAAGGCGGCGGTGATCGCATCTTGCAGTGCATTGTGATGATCTCGTATAGGCAATTCTAAATGACGGCAAATGGCTTCCAGGCTTAAATCGAAGTAGGCGTTTTGCAGGTGTCGTTCGAGCTTTTGTTGGTAGATGTGGCTGACTTCAATAATGTTGTTGGGCAACGGAAAGCCAAAATGCTTTTTAAACGCGATATCCAGAATGCGTTTATCGTAACGAATGTGATAGCCCACAATAGGGCGCTGGCCGATAAAATCAAGCAACTGCTGTAGCGCTTCTTTTTCGTCTAAGCCATCACCAAGGTCTTGGTGGCGTATTTGATGCACCTTTATTGAACTTTCGTCTAATGACTGCGGGGCTTTGAGTTTGATGTGTAAAGGGGCGCTAGTGATGACTCGATTATCAATGATCTTAGTGGCGGCAATAGTGACAAGCTCCGCTCGGGTGGGCTCTAAGCTGGTGGTCTCACAATCAATGGAGACATATTCGTTATTGTCACTATCGCTGTGTGCAAATAATGACTGAAAAGGGGAGCCTTGCAGTTTCCAATGCCAGTATTGTTTCAGTAAGCAGTTCATAATTAATCCCTTATCTGATAGTGGTAGCTAAGGAATTGCTTAAATTTTTTCACCACATGCAAGCTGTGCCTGAGCAGGTCTCGCTCGGTTCTATCTAAAGCGCTGAGGTCGAGGTTATTTGACGCATCTTGATGTGCCAGTTGTTGAGCTAGACGCAGTTTACAAAAGAGTTTTAGGGCTTCACTGAGGTTATCGGCAGTGTCACTTTCAAGGCAACCGAGTTGGTGCAGAGCTTGGATCCGGTCAAAGGTATTACGCTGACGAATATCATGTTCTAACGCTAGCGTTCGAATGCCATGCACAATAGAAAAAATGCCACCTTGCTTGATATCTAAGCCATCTTTGCGTGCTTTTACTTTGCCAAATAAGGTTAGTGGAACTGAGAATTGCAGTGCCGGTCTGACAAAGTCCGACAGGGTGAGCATTCGCCCTTTTAGGCTAGTATGTAAGGCGTCTAAAACTGGCTCAACAAGCTGTTTATTGCCTGCTACAGGCAGAGCATCGGAGAATATGGCAAGCTGCATCACCGAGTCGGCATTACTCATTGCTATCCATTGCGTTACTTTGTGTTGCCATTGGCTTTGGGTTGCCACCCAAAGCGGGTTATTCACCATGACTTGACCGGGGCACAGTGGGTAGCCAAGTTGTAATAAGGTTTCGGTGAGTTCATTCATTATCGATTGGCACTGCGGCCATTCATAACCATCTTCAATAATCAGAGCATTGTCTTGATCAGTTTTTAGCACCTGTTCACCGCGCCCCTCAGAGCCTAATACCAGTAGACAGCAGTGAGGCTGAATTTCTTTAGGCACAATGAGCTGAAAGGCTTTCTCAATAATCTGCTCATTGAGTACTGAAATAAGCTCCATGATGAATCGAGTGCGTATGCCATTCACCAATAAGCTTTTTACAAAGTCATTTTGGCGTTGCGAAGTTTGCGCCAGCTCTGCGATGCTTTTTGCTCGGGCAATACTCAGGCTTAAAACGTGAGAGTGCGAAGAGAATGAGCTGAGTATTTGGGTTAAATCCAACATGCCAACCGCTTGTTTGTCTTTAACCACCATGACTCGCTTCATTTTGTGACGAGTCATGGTGAGCATAGCGTTAAATATAAAGTCACCTTGCTTGATTTCATAAACAGGGAAGGTAGAGATATCCGCCACCGGCGTGCTCATCGTTAGCTGTTGTAACACTAACGAATGCAACAGATTGGTGCGGGTAACTATGGCATACGGAGAGGCGCTAGGTGCTTGCTGCACGCGGGGATCGTCTGCGGCAAGTTCAACTAATGCGGCATCAATATCATCATTGTTGAGTAGCATCGTCGCCTGTTGGATACTGGTGTCTGGCGTTAAAATTAACGGAGGATGATAGATAGACTCATCCACTTTAGTCAGAATAAATTCGGCAAGGTTTTGCTGTTTTTTTGCTTCGGTAATGAGTTGTTGGCGCTTAGATAAACGGCTATCAAAATAGTCAGCAAAGGATTGGTTCTTGTTGAACAGCTCAAGAAAAACCTCACTGGGTAGTAGGTAACACAATACATCTTCGAGGGCGACGTATTGATGGCGAACTTTTCCCTCAAACAGTGAGCGCACATCAAAGAGATCATCGTGCCCGTAGTGAGCAAACACTTCGCTTTGCTGCCTTTCTTCTACTGCGCCCTTAATTAGCACATATAAGTGGGTGCTGGATTGCCCGCTGTCTATCAAAATATCGCCAGCGCGAAAGTAGGCAATGTCTAACGAAGCCTTCAACTGCTTTATTTGCTGCGAGTTGAGGCGGTCAAAAGGGGGATGTTGGGTATTAAATTTCTCAGGCATGCAGACTTCATCCTTTGGCGACAAACCTTAATAGTGACTAGTGTGCCAAATTTTCCAATAAGCTCCAGACGACTTTGGTCTAATAGGAGATTGGCCGAATAGGGAAAAGGTGAAATAACAGTTATCCCTTTTTATTCCACAAGGTTCACTTCATAATTGCGCCCTAAATCAGTTTATTGTTGGATTATGAATGTTGAAGCCGTCACCTTATGCGTGGATTTCCCAGTATTTCTTGGGGTTCTTTTTTGCCTATGGCGTGTATCTGCCGTTTTGGGCGCTATGGTTTAAAGACCAAGGTATCTCTGCATCTGACATTGGCTTGTTGCTCGGTGTTGCTTTTGCTACGCGTTGTGTTGCCAACCTAGTGATTACGCCTCGTATCCATAAGGTTGAACATTTAATTCCGACCTTGCGTGTATTGAGTCTGGCCTCGCTGGCATTTATCGCCTTTCACTTTTTTACTGGTGGCAGTTTTTGGCTCATGGCGGTGGCGACCATTTTGTTTAACCTGTGTTGCGGGCCGATAGTGCCGCTGTCTGATGCGATGGCGAATCACTATGCACGCTTAAAAATGCTCGACTATGGTCGAACTCGTCTGTGGGGTTCGATTGCCTTTATTGTCGGTTCGACGGTGGTGGGTTTTTTGGTGGCGCACTTTGGCGTAGATTTCATTGTGTATACCGCTTTAGCCGGGATCGCATTTTCTATCCTAGTGTCGATGCGTAATCCTACGCCGATGCCAGTGACACAAGGCAATACTGAATCGAAGCGACCAAAGCTGAGCCAGTTATTGCGTGAGTGGCCAGTGATTAAGTTCATTGCTTTGATTGCGCTGATTCAGGGCAGTCACGCTGCTTACTATGGATTTAGCTCTATTCACTGGAAAGAAGCCGGCTACACTGCTGACATTATTGGTTATCTGTGGAGCTTAGGCGTGATTGCCGAGGTAGCGATTTTTGCCTTTAGCAATCGTTGGTTTGGTAAGTGGTCACTGCGCGCTCTGTTTTTAGTCGCTTCGGCCGGTGTGATCGTGCGTTGGGGCTTAACCGCTTCGACCACTATGTTGTTTGCGCTAGTGTTAATACAACTACTCCACGGCATCACTTTTGCTTTGGCGCATATTGCCGCTATTCGTTATATCCAAAACTCGCCAACAAACAAAATGGTGGCGCTGCAGGCGTTATACAATGCGATTCCGCTTGGGGTGGTAATGGCTGCCATGACCGCCTTGAGTGGTTGGGGTTATGAGCTGTGGGGAGCGAATGTATTTTGGGCGATGTCGGCGATGGGGCTTCTGGCGATGTTCATCAAACTGGATGCACCAGCGAGCAATATTGAAGAAGTGAGCATTGAACCACAAAAACAAGCTAACTAACTGAACTATAAAGCGATCCTTGACTAGTCTTATAGCAATAAATCTACTTGCCGACGTTGTCGGTATTATTCAATGCAGTGGATTTGCTGATGAGATGAACGTTGATACGAGTTAAGGATGACTTATGCAAGGATGGGTGATTGTCCCCGCATCACTGCTTTATTTGGTGTTGCTCTTTTTAATCGCATGGTATGGGGATAAGCGACCACAATGGCTAGCCAATTGGCGTCCGTGGATTTATAGCCTGTCGATTGCGGTTTACTGCACCTCTTGGACCTTTTTTGGTACGGTAGGCCAAGCCGCCAACAACCCTTGGGCATTCCTGCCTGTTTATCTCGCTCCTATCATCGTCTTTGTGTTTTTCTGGCGCGTATTAGCGCGCATGATTTTGGTGGCAAAGCGAGAACACATCAGTTCCATTGCCGATTTTATCGCAGCTCGCTATGGCAAAGCGCAAGGCTTAGCCGTCTTTGTTACCTTGATTTCTGTAGTGGGAATTCTGCCTTATATCGCCTTACAAATGCGCGGTATTATGATGGGCATTGAGTTGGCAGTACCTGAAATACTGGGTGAAGACGGTGCGAATAAATTCTATGTTTCTTGGTTAATGGTGATTGCATTAGCTGCGTTTACTGCCTTGTTTGGTACGCGCCATATTGATAATACTGAGCATCACCGCGGCATGATGATGGCGATTGCGTTTGAGTCTATCGTCAAGTTAGTGGCTTTTTTGTTTGTCGGTTTGTTTGTGGTGCTGGTGGTACTGCAACGCACAGACATTCAACTGTGGGAGGTGGCAAAGCAAACCTACGCCGCCCCCAATATTCCTACCTTATTGATTCACACCTTACTGACCATGATGGCGATTTTTTGTTTGCCTAGACAGTTTCATACCATGGTGGTGGAAAACGAAAGAGCGCACGATTTACACACTGCGCGCCGCGTATTTCCGGCTTACTTAGGTCTGATGGGCTTGTTTGTATTGCCGATTGCGTGGGTTGGATCCAGTTTGTTGCCGGGCAGTTCAGCCGACAGTTATGTGATTAGTCTCCCCCTTGCCATGGGCGCAGATGGGGTAGCGTTACTGGCGTTTATTGGCGGTGTGTCGGCGGCCAGTGGCATGGTGATTGTCTCGACTATTGCGCTGGCGATTATGGTGTCTAATGATTTAGTCATGCCACTGCTATTGCGCAGAATGAAACTGTCACAGCATAACTTCCGCCATTTCTCTGGGCGTCTCTTGGTGATTCGCCGCATCTTGATTGTGCTACTGATTGTTGGGGCGTGGTTCTTTTATCAGGTGCTCGATAGCATTGGTAGTTTGTCGGCGATTGGCTTTCTCTCTTTTGCCGCCGTGACTCAATTTGCTCCGGCATTGCTCGGGGGTATGTATTGGCGACACGGCAATCGCAATGGTGTGTATGTGGGCCTAGTGGTGGGTTTTGTATTGTGGCTAGTAACGCTGATGAGCCAAACCGGTATTTTGGCCGGAGATGCACAAACCAATATCCTGATTTGGATTATTTCCCCGCCAGAGTTATTGGCGAATTTGCAGATCAAAAACTCCGATTGGGGCATGTTGCTCAGCATTAGCGCCAATAGTGCCTGCTATGTGTTGGTTTCGATATTAACTCGTTCAAACATTAGTGAGCGCTTACAATCGGCGGCTTTTGTCGGTTCGCCACTTCCTGAGTCAGATAATACCAGCCTTTACCAAAGCCGAGTCACAGTGGCAGAGCTGGAGTTGGTGGCGTCCAAATTTGTTGGCAGGCAAAGAGTGCGCAGTGCCTTTAACCAGTTTTGGAGTCAGCAAGAACAAGTGCTGATGCCAAATCAATACGCACCTTCAACCTTGATACGACATACCGAGCGAGTATTGGCGGGTGTATTTGGTGCCTCTTCAGCAAAGTTAGTGCTCACTTCTGCTTTGCAGGGTAAGAACATGCAGTTGGAAGAAGTGGCTACCATAGTGGATGAAGCCTCCGAGCTGTACGATTTTAGCCGTAGTTTATTGCAAGGAGCGATTGAACACATAGAACAAGGCATTGCGGTAGTGGATAAGCAGCTTAGGCTGGTGGCTTGGAATCAGCGCTATATTGAGCTGTTTGATTTTCCGGTGGGCTTGATTCAGGTAGGCAGACCGATTGCCGATATTATTCGCCATAACGCCGAACAAGGGCTTTGTGGCCCCGGTGATCCCGAGGTTCATGTGCAGCGCCGAATCGAGCACTTACAGCGCGGCAGTCACCATACCTCTTCTCGTCAAAGAGCCGATGGGCGAGTGATTGAAGTACAAGGCAACCCGATGCCAAGCGGCGGTTTTGCGATGAGCTTTAGCGATATTACTGTGTATCGTCAGGCGGAGCAGGCGTTAAAAGATGCCAATGTGACTCTTGAGGAAAGAGTGCAAGAGCGAACCTATGAGCTAGAGCAATTAAACCGTCAGTTGACGATTGCCACGCAACGCTCTGAGCAAGAGTCACAATCTAAATCTCGCTTTTTGGCGGCGGTGAGTCATGACTTGATGCAACCGTTAAATGCAGCGCGATTGTTTACCTCTTCATTATCAGAAGTAGCCAAAGATGATGAAACTCAGCGCGTGGCTCGGCATATTGAAAGCGCCATGGAAGCGGCGGAAGAGCTGATCAGTGATTTATTGGATATCTCGCGCTTAGAGTCGGGCAAGTTACCCACCAAAGTGCAGGCTTTTGCTTTGCGCGAAATGCTATTAAATCTGGACGCTGAATTTGGCGTGATTGCAGAACAGCAAGGCATCAATTTTAGAACCATTCCTACCCAACAATTTGTTGAATCTGATCCTAAGTTACTGCGTCGAGTACTACAAAACTTCTTAACTAATGCCTTTCGTTATAGTCCGCAAGGTAAAGTGCTATTGGGCGTACGACGAGAAGGTAACTCTCTTTCTATTCAGGTGTGGGACAACGGCGTTGGGGTTGAAGAAGACAAACAGCAACTGATATTTGAAGAGTTTACTCGTACCAATCAAATTCGCTCAGACAAAGGCTTGGGCTTAGGGCTTGCCATATCTAAAGGGATAGCGCAGTTATTAGGGCATCGCATTTCATTGCGCTCTTGGCCGAGCAAAGGAAGTGTCTTTTCGGTGACGGTTCCTCTAGCAGAGAAAACACTGTTATCCACGCCTTCATCCAGCCCTGTTGCGCCGATAGCGACTCCTTTAAGCGGTTTGCGCGTATTATGTGTTGATGATGAAACCTCGATATTGGAAGGCATGGAAAACCTATTACAGCGTTGGGGCTGTGATGTCAGGTTAGCCACTGATTTGCAGTTGAGTTTGCTTAGATTAGAGCATGATTGGCAACCGGATGTGATTTTATCAGATTATCGATTAGAAGATGGCAAGACAGGATTACAAGTGCTGCAACGTTTTCGTCAGCTATTAGGCGGCAGTTTTCATGGGGTGATCATCAGTGCTGATCGCACCCCAGATATTATTGAACAAGTGAAAAACGAAGGCTTTGATTTTCTGGCAAAACCGGTCAAACCATTAAAACTTCGGACCCTTTTGAATAACGCTGAACGTTATTTGTCTTCGGTAAATAACGTTTCATAAACCACGAAGGTAGTGTCGGTTTCGCCAAAGTAATAGGTGTTGTCGGCTTGAGCAACCACGCGCAGCTGTTTAGTGTCGAGATTACTTGCAGGCAATGAGACAGCCCAGTTGCGTTTGTCTGCACTGGTGGCGGTCATGTTTATTGGTTTAGTATCGCCGTTTTCATCCAGTGAGACTTTTATGCCTTGCAGAGGAAATTTCGCTTTTAGAGTGAGATCTAAGGTATTTTCAGTGAGCTTTTCTGAACGAAATTGAATCTTGAATTCACCGTTTTCAAAGTCACATAGACCACTGGTGTAACGGCAATTTGATTTACTGATCAGCTTGTAGCTTTCGCCTTGTTTAGCCGCGTGAGGTTTCTCACTGACGGCCATATCGATGCCAAAATAGGTAATTACAGCCAAGATGGGTGCAACTATTAAAGCAACGATAAAGTGTTTGTTTTTGAACATTTTTGCATCCTAGCGTCAATGTAAAAGAGTTGGTATAAAGTATAGGGATGATATTGCATATCCATCTTCTTACCATACTCGACTTATGCTATTAAAAAAGCCCCCTAAGGGGCTTTTGTGGACTAGATTGGATAGAATCTATTAATGGTCTTGAGCAGAGCCAGCTCCTGCTGGAACTCGTACATGCTCTACAAGGTCTTTTACCTCTTGCGGTGTTTCTGCTGTAACTTTAGACACAGCAAATGCCACGATGAAGTTAAACAGTGCACCAATCGCACCGAATGCATTTGGTTCAATACCTAGGAACCAGTTGCTTCCCCAGCTTTGCAAGTAGGTCCAATCTGCGACAAACAAGATGCCTTTGTGTTGGAATACATAGAACAAAGTAATACTGATACCTGCGATCATCCCTGCAATCGCGCCTTCTTTGTTAATGCCTTTACTAAAGATACCCATCATCAAGGCCGGGAAGATGGAGGAGGCGGCGAGACCAAAGGCTAGGGCCACCGTCCCCGCAGCAAAGCCCGGTGGATTGAGTCCCAGATACCCCGCGACCCCAATTGCCACAGCCATGGCTATCCGACTGGAAAGTAACTCTTTTTTCTCCGATATGTTGGGGTTTATGACCCCTTTGATTAAGTCATGGGATATGGCGGAGGAGATGGCCAGTAGTAACCCCGCTGCGGTAGAAAGTGCCGCTGCCAGTCCACCCGCTGCCACTAAGGCAATCACCCAGTTTGGTAGTTTCGCAATTTCAGGGTTGGCCAATACCATGATGTCTCTATCTACTTTTAACTCATTAGTTTCAGCGCTAGAGGTGTACTGAATTTGTCCATCAGCGTTTTTATCATCAAAGCCAAGTAAGCCGGTTTTTTCCCAGTTTTTAAACCATGCAGGACGTTCGTCATACACCAAGTGTTGCCCAGATGCAGGATTAACCGTGTCCATTAGATTCAAGCGAGCCATTGCCGCAACAGCAGGTGCTGTAGTGTAAAGGATTGCGATAAAGACCAGAGCCCAACCGGCTGAGGTTCGTGCATCACGCACTTTTGGTACAGTGAAGAAACGAATAATTACGTGTGGCAGACCTGCAGTACCAATCATCAGTGACATGGTGTACACGAACATATTGAGCGTATCTCCCCGCACATGGGTCGTGTATTCACTGAAGCCGAGTTCGGTCACCACTTGGTCAAGCCGATCCAGTAGATAGACATCGGTTCCGGTCATGGTGCTCCCTAAGCCAATTTGCGGAAGGGCGTGACCTGTGAGTTGAAGTGAAATAAATACTGCTGGAATAGTGTATGCAAGAATGAGGACGCAGTATTGAGCTATCTGAGTGTAGGTAATGCCTTTCATTCCACCCATAACAGCGTAGATGAATACGATACACATACCTATGCCAAGCCCGGTGGCATAATCCACTTCAAGGAAACGACCAAACGCAACACCAACGCCTTTCATCTGACCGATAACATAAGTGACCGAGGCGATGATAAGACAGGCAACCGCCACCACTCGTGCTGTTTTTGAGTAGAAGCGTTCGCCAACAAACTCAGGAACAGTGAATTTACCAAACTTACGTAGGTAAGGGGCTAATAATAAGGCCAGTAGTACATAACCGCCGGTCCAACCCATTAGGAATACAGAACCGCCGTATCCCATAAAGGCGATAAGCCCTGCCATTGAGATAAATGACGCGGCAGACATCCAGTCGGCAGCGGTTGCCATACCGTTTGCGATAGGGTGTACGCCACCACCCGCGACATAAAATTCCTTGGTCGTGCCTGCGCGCGCCCAAATTGCGATACCTATGTAGAGCAAGAATGTTGCCCCCACTACTAGGTAGGTAATTGTCTTAAGTTCCATCTTTAATTGCTCCCTATTCTTCTACGTTAAATTCGCGGTCGATTCGACGCATTTTCCACGCATAGTAGAAAATAATGCCCAAGAAACAGTAGATGGAACCTTGTTGTGCAAACCAGAATCCTAGTTTGTAACCACCAAGTTGAAATTGATTGAGTTCGTCTACAAATAAAATACCGCAGCCAAATGACACAACAAACCAGATCACCATTAGGCTGACCATGAGTCGAACATTCTTGCTCCAGTAGGCTTTGGCTCGTTCTTCATTTTCAAACGCCATTGCCGTCTCCTTACGTATGTTTGTTAATAAAATGTTTCAAACATACGATAGCAGTGAGGTGTTAATAACTCATTTGAACTTTGGTCTTGAGTGCGAATGATTAAAAAACAATAAAAATCAATGGTTTGTTTTGGTGTGCTAGGAAAGTGTGAACTGGGTTTTGCTGGATATTAGCCAAAGGTCTAATAAGGGGAGAGATTAGGAAACAGATTTATTTCCTAATCAAAGAGATATAAGGCGCTTAGGATTCAATTTCAGATTGTTGTAATAAGATCACCGCTTGCGTGCGGTTAGTGACACCTAGTTTGCGAAAAATAGCCGTCATGTGGGCTTTGATTGTAGCAACGGATACATCCAGTTCGTAGGCAATTTGTTTATTGAGCAGACCGTCGGCAAGCATCGCCAATACTTTATATTGTTGTGGGGTAAGCGAAGCCAGTTTATCGGTAATATCACTATAACGTTCTGCTTGCTTTGCTAATCCTTCCGGGAAAAACTGATCGCCATTTAATACTTGATTTAGGGCACTGATCAGGCTGCGCATATCGCTAGATTTTGGGATGAAACCAAAGGCGCCGTGGCTTTTTACTTGGCTCGCCACTGAAGGCTCTTCACTGGCCGATATGACTACCACTGCGATGTCTGGAAATTCACTGCGCAATTGCATTAAGCCAGACATGCCATTCGCGCCTGGCATTTTTAGGTCTAACAGAATCAGATCCACATCGTCTTGTTTACGCAGTATATCGAGCAGGCTATTGAGAGAGTCCGCTTCCAGAAGGTTTGCGCCACTAATAGCCATGTGTACCGACTGAAATAATGCATTTCGGAAGAGGGGGTGATCGTCAGCAATAACAATCGTGTAAGTGGCATCCATATCACTTGTACTCATGTATAAAATGGGAGTCTTAGTGATTATTGATAGTTTTATATTGTTCAACAAGAATCGGTCATTAAAACTCTGGCTTACCTCTATATTTATTTTCTGTAGAAGTAACAACGCCCACTAAATTAGTTAGTGGGCGTCTCTTTTTGAGTGGGTAGTCCGTTTATAGACTAAAGCGTTTATAGATTAAAACGTTGCAGATGACTTAGGAAAGGTTCGGCCTTAACAAAACCGGTCAATCTAGCCGCTGGTAGGTGCTGACCTTGCGCATCCCAAAACTCGATAGTTGGCAAACCTAGCACGCGCATATGTTTTAATAGCTCGATGTCTTGCGGCTGATTTTTGGTGACATCGGCTTGCAGTAGTACAAATCCGCTGAGCTTTTGTTCCACATTTGCTTCGTGGAAAGTGTATTTTTCAAATTCTTTACAGGCCACACACCAATCTGCGTAGAAGTCGAATAATACAGGCTTACCCGCCAGTTTCGCCTTGGCTAATTCTTGTTGCAGGTCTTGAACTGTGGTGACGCGAATAAACTCAATTTGCGCTTTCGGCGCTTCAACTGGGCTCTCAAGCCCTAGCAGTTTGTTCCATACCGGTTGTGCTGAGCCAACTAAGCCAAGTACCGCAATAATGCCGATAAGGCTTTGCTTCCAACTGCCAAACGGTAGATGATTTTTAGAATGATACAGCCAAGCAAAGAAGCTAATACCTAAAATAGACCAAAGTGCTGTGATCCATTGTTCAGCTAAGATTCGCTCTAAGAAAAACAGTGGCGCGGCCAATAGCACAAAGCCAAATAGCACTTTAACTTTATCCATCCATAGACCAGCTTTTGGCAAGAAGCGATTGCCAAATACCGCCAGACCAATCAGAGGTATGCCCATACCTAATGCCAGCGCATACAAGGTGATGGCTCCGGTGAACAAATCGCCCGTTTGTGCCACATACAATAGCGCACCAGAAAGCGGGGCGGTGGTGCAAGGTGAGCACACTAAGCCGGATATTACGCCCATTGCAAATGCACCCAACCAACGTCCACCCGTTTGTTTATTGCTGATTTCGTTGAGCTTGGTTTGCAGGCTACTTGGTAGTTGCAGGTTGTATAAGCCGAACATAGATAACGACAGCAATACAAACAGCACACTAATGGTGACAAGCACCGCTGGGTGTTGCAATGCCGCTTGAAACTGCATGCCAGCGGAGGCGACGACCAGCCCGAGTAAGGTATAAGTTAGAGCCATCCCTTGTACGTAAACAAAAGACAACGACAGTGCTCTGGCAGGAGACAGTTTCCCGTTGCCTAATACGATACTGGTTAAAATTGGATACATAGGCAGTACGCACGGCGTAAAGGCCAAGCCAATGCCGAGCACTAAGAAGATAAGCGGCGTCCAGATTGAGTCGCCAAGCATTGCTGCCATATCACTTTCGCTTTTAGGCTGAGCATTTTGAGAGACGCTCTGTGATGTGGCTGTTGTATTTGTCGCTAGCTTAGAAGAGTCGAGTGTTGCGAGGTTATCGATAGTTTGCAGATCGATGACTTTAGTTTCTGGCGGGTAGCAAAAACCGGCTTTGGCACAGCCTTGATATTGCACTATGAGTTGTGAGTGTTCGCCTTGCCCAGTAATAGGCACAGTGATGGTGACAGGTTCTGTGTAGATATTGACTAAGCCAAAAAATTCATCTTGGTAAGGTGTGCCGTCTCGCAGTGATAGCTCACCTAAAGTGGCATTTTCTGCGCTGACATTAAATCGAGATTGATACAGGTAGTAACCATCAGTGACTTGCCAAGTTAACTTAACTTGATTGCCTTGCTGAATAAAATCGAATGGAAAGGCTTGATCAACTCGCACAAAGCTAGGTTGCCCAAAACTGGCTTGATCGAAGTTGTTAGCTGGCGCAGGACTTGATGGCGAGTTTGATTCGCTATTGAAAGCGGCCAAGGTTGTCTGCGAGAAACAAAGTAACAAGAGTGAGATAAAAACAGCGCGCATAGTATTTGTATCAATTAGGTTCAGATAACTAGTAGACCCGATAGTAGCGGATTAAGTTTCGTTCGCCTACTGACTATCATGCGCTTGTTATTTTTCTGCGTTGTTTGGCAGGCTTTTACAATTTGCTGAGTAGGATAAAAGAAAAAGGGGCACTTAAATGTGCCCCTAAATAATCCCGCTAGAGAGGTTAGATAAGCAAGCTACCAAACATAAAGCCTAACGCAACTGAGGTTGAGATTGTCGCAACGCCTGGGATAAAGAATGGGTGGTTGAAGACGTACTTACCAATGCGTGTTGAGCCAGTATCATCCATTTCTACTGCAGCTAACAGTGTTGGGTAAGTCGGCAATACAAATAGCGCACTTACTGCAGCAAAAGAGGCCACTGCGGTGAGTGGTGCGACACCAATAGCCAATGCCGCTGGCATTAACGCCACTGTGGTGGCACCTTGTGAATACAACAACATAGACGCAAAGAACAATATTAGCGCTAGCATCCATGGGTGATCAGATAGGAGAGCACTAGAGAACTCTTTGATGTCATTTACGTGCGCATTAACAAAGGTCGAGCCAAGCCACGCAACACCCAATACACAAACACAAGCTGTCATACCTGAGCGGAAGGTGGCGGCCGCAGGAATCATTGCTGCATCAATTTTAGTGGTCAGTACGATGACGGCTGCAGCGCCTAGCATTACTGCCATAATGGCTTCGTTACGCCCGATGGCTGGATTTTCAATTAAGCCGACCGAGCCAGAAATTGCCGCCGCGTATGACACAACCAGCACGATAGCACCTAAGAAAATATAGGTGGCACGTTTTGCTGTTGGCAGGATCTCACGCTTATGCTCAGCGGTATTGAGCTTAATCAGCCCTTGTTCAAGACGCTCTTGATACACAGGGTCGTCTTTAAGCGGGCAACCAATAAAGTTTGCGACAAATGCACCTACCATACAGGCAATAAAAGTAGTAGGTATGCAAATGGCGAGCAAGGTTAGGTAGTGAACGCCTTGAGGTTCTAGCATGGTAGAGAAAGCCACCACAGCCGCTGAAATAGGTGAAGCTGTGATAGCAATTTGAGAGGCGACAACGGCAATTGAAAGTGGTCTTGAAGGGCGTATGCCTTGGCCTTTTGCTACTTCAGCAATAACAGGGAGTGTGGAGAATGCGGTATGTCCAGTACCTGCCATAACGGTCATTAGGAAGGTAACGATAGGAGCATAAAACGTAATGCGCTCTGGGTTTTTGCGTAAAAAGTTTTCTGCAATTTGTACTAACCAGTCCATACCACCGGCAACCTGCATAGCTGCAATGGCGGTAATCACCGACATGATAATTAAAATAACGTCGATAGGGATATAGCTTTGGCTGGTGGGAACACCTAGCCCGATGGACAGAGCAATGACACCTAAGCCACCAGCAAGGCCGATTCCTATTCCTCCAATTCTGGCACCTAGGTATATGAATACCAAGACGACCAGAAGTTCTACTATTAACATTGTTGTTTTCCTTTGAGTGAGTTGATTGTAAGAAAGAAAAGCCCAAAGTCGAAACTTTGAGCTCTAGAAATATGTATTTGAATTGTTGTAAGTATAGAAGTGAGTGTCATCTAGACAAGCATAGGCTCACTTCTATTCACGTTGAGTGATTGTTCGGTGCTAATCGAAGCGTTTTGCTCGATACTGTGGCGTCATTAGGTTCTCTACAGAGAAAATATCTTCCAGTTCAGCTTCGGTAAGCAGTCCTCGTTCCAGTACAACTTCACGGACGTTCTTGCCTGTTTCAGCACAGATTTTGCCGACAATATCCCCTTCATGGTGCCCAATGTATGGGTTTAGATAGGTCACAATACCGATTGAATTAAATACGTGGCTTTCACACACTTCTTTGTTCACGGTAATGCCGTCAATACACTTATCGCGTAGGTTCACGCAAGCATTGCTAAGAATATCTAAAGACTCAAACATACTTTGTGCGATAACAGGTTCCATCACGTTAAGTTGTAGCTGACCGCCTTCTGCTGCAAAAGAGATGGTGTTGTCGTTACCTAATACTTTAAAGCAAACTTGGTTAACCACTTCTGGTACAACTGGATTTACTTTGGCTGGCATAATTGAAGAACCGGCTTGCAGCTCAGGTAAGTTGATTTCGTTTAGACCTGCGCGAGGGCCAGATGACAGTAAGCGTAAGTCATTACAGATTTTCGATAGTTTTACTGCTAGGCGTTTAAGTGCGCCGTGCATCATTACGTAAGCACCACAGTCGGATGTGGCTTCAATTAAATCTTCTGCTGGTACACAGTCTAGGCCAGTAACATCAGCCAATGCTTGTACAGCAAGCTCTTGATAGCCTTCAGCCGCGTTTAAGCCGGTGCCGATAGCGGTTGCGCCTAAGTTTACTTCTAACAATAATTTTGCGGTATATTGCAGGTTACGAATTTCTTCTGAAAGCGTCACAGACCAAGCTCTAAATTCTTGCCCTACTGTCATAGGCACAGCGTCTTGTAGCTGGGTGCGGCCCATTTTTAGAATGCTATTGAACTCGGTGCTTTTAGCGTCAAATGCCCCTTTAAGGTACTCAATAGAGGTAATAAGCTTGATAACACTGTTGTACACCGCAATACGGAAGCCCGTAGGGTATGAACAGTTGGTGGATTGACTTTTATTGACGTCATCATTTGGGTTGATGATGTCGTATTGACCTTTTTCTTTACCCATCAATTCCAATGCTAGGTTGGCAATTACTTCATTGGCATTCATATTTACCGAAGTGCCCGCACCGCCTTGGAATACATCGGAAGGGAATTGATCCATACAGCGCCCTGTATCAAGAATCACATCACAGGCTTTAATGATGTATTCCGCCACTTCAGGTTTAAGTACGCTAAGTTTATGGTTGGCGATAGCTGCCGCTTTTTTCGTCATGACCATACCACGAACAAACTCGGGTACATCAGAGATGGTCATACTAGAAATATTAAAGTTTTCAATCGCACGTAAAGTATGGATGCCATAATAAGCCTCGGCAGGAACATGACGTTGGCCAAGGAGATCTTCTTCTATACGAGTTGCTGACTGAGTAGGAGTTGTCGTCATAGCATGGACCTTTATTTTTCTTAGTGATATTGAATGTTTGATAGCGCGATTAGGGTGCGCTAAACAATAAGTGATGAGTCCATTCGGCAGTTTATTTTGGTGTAAAAATCAGACTAGATTTTGTGAAGCTCAATAATACTAAACTGTGCCTAAAAAACTCATGAATGGATCACCTTTGGCACCTAAAAATAGACAAGTTTATTAGAGATTGTGACTGAAATGCTCTAGGAGTGAGGTGACTCACATATGAGATGTGCTCAGCGTTATATAACAATTGAGCTTACCCCCTTTTTGAGCTTAAACTGAGCACCTAATTTTGAGGAGGATACGTGTTTCCTATTTTATTGTTGTTATTTATATTGGTGCCAATAGTGGAAATTGGCCTATTTATTCAAGTAGGTGGATTTCTTGGTGTTTGGACGACAATATTCCTTGTCATCTTTACTGCTTTGATTGGTGCTTCTTTGGTGCGGAGTCAAGGTATTGCGACTTTGCTTTCGGTGCAATCGCGTTTACAACAAGGTGAACTACCTGCTCAGCAAATCGTTGAAGGTGTGATGTTAGCGGTCGCAGGTGTGCTTTTACTGACGCCTGGATTTATGACCGATACCTTAGGGATGATCGTTCTATTACCTAAACCAAGAGCCATTATTGCTAAGCAATTAATGAAAAGAGTGCAAGTCAATGGCATGCATTCTGGTTTTCATACTAACGCCGGACAGGGCAATCCATTTCAAAACCAAGATAAAGGTGACGGAAATGTGTTTGAGGGCGAGTTTGAGAAAAAAGACGACCAAGATAAAGATCGTCTAAATTAATGCTTTTTAAGGAGGCGCTGTTTATTCAGCGCCGCCAAAGTCCATTTGACGCCATGCTTCAAAAGCAATAATGGCAACCGCATTGGATAAGTTGAGTGAACGGCTATCTGCCATCATAGGAATGCGAATGCGCTGTTCCATCGGCATAGACTCAATTAACTCAGCAGGAAGTCCGCGAGTTTCTGGTCCAAATAACAGTACATCACCTGCTTGATACTGAGGGTCGATATGATGACCTGTGGTTTTAGTCGTACAGGCAAAAATTCGGTAATCCCCATCTCTTTCATTTAAAAAATCGATAAAAGCTTGATAGTTCTTGTGGCGAGTAACGCGTGCAAGATCGTGGTAATCAAGGCCAGCACGTCTTACTTTCTTCTCTTCTAAATCAAAACCTAAAGGTTCAATTAGGTGCAAGTTGGCACCACAATTGGCACTCAGTCGAATGATGTTACCTGTGTTAGGCGCAATTTCTGGTTCGTATAAAGCGATATCAAACATAAGTGGTCACGTAGTTAAAATATATTGGGGCAGTATATACCCAAACCGGCTTTGGGTGCACCGCCTCCAATCGTCACTTATTTTGTTGCGCTGTTATGCTTGAATAGGTAGGTGTACCGTCATTTTTAATCCACCTAAGGTTGAGCCTTTGCTAGCTTCAATCATACCGTTGTGTTGTAAAATGGCATTTTCAGTGATTGCTAAGCCTAGGCCCGTGCCACCGCTGTCTCTATCTCGCGCGGTAGAAACGCGATAGAAAGGACGGAATATGCTTTCTAGCTCATCGTCTGGCACACCGGGGCCGTCATCTTCAACGATAAAGGTCACTTGGTCAGCGGTCACTGAAAACAATACGCTCACTTGTGAGTGACCATAACGAATCGCGTTACGTACTATGTTTTCAAAGGCGCTGGTTAATAGCTTTTTATTACCAACTAAAAATACTTCCGGCACTGCTTCAAAGGTCAGGTTAATTTGGTTTTGTTCTGCCTCAAATTGCGCATCAGATAAAATATCATCCCACAGTGAGGGCGCATCAATGTGAATACGGTTGTGGTGACTGTCAATTTGCATGCGGGATAAGTCCAAAAGATCTTTGATCATTTGTTCTAATCTTTCGGCTTCTGTTTCAATACGCTCCAGCTCTTTTGATGTGCCTTGTTTTCGGGTGGCTAGCGCATTCGCCATTCGCAGACGAGTTAATGGTGAGCGCAATTCATGTGAGATATCCGAAAGTAACTTTTGTTGACCAGAAACCATTTGGTTGATGGATAGCACCATCTGATTAAAGCTGGCCCCAGTTTGTTTAAATTCGTTAGTACCTTGCTCAAGGCTAGGGTCAACTTCAAATTCACCATGTGTCACGCGCTTGGCGGCATGTTCTAGTCGGCGAGCAGGTCGGCTTAAACTCCATGCGCTGAGCAGCAGTAACGGAGTACTGATGATCATAATAAATAGCATTAATTTAAACGGTGCATCTAACAGCAGATATAAGAGGGGAGGCGATCGTTTAGCGGTAAAGCCGGCGTAGATTCGATAATTTTCACCATTTACAAAAATAGGGAAAGGCCCTGCCACCATATAGCGTCCATATAACTTTTGACTGGGTTCTTGGGTATTACTGTATTCTGCCGCCATCGCTTGCAGAGCTTGGCGTTTAGCACCGTGTTCTCTGCTGATTAAACTCCCCTCAGAATTGACCAGATACAAACGAAAATCTTTGCTACCAAAGCGGCGACGTTCTAGTGTTTTCAGGGCGCGGGAAGGGCTAGAGCTGTGGTTTAATTCCAACTCTACAGAATTGACGAGATGAGTGATTTTATGCAGCGCTGAGCTATTGATGGAGTGCGATTTACGTGGGTCAAGTTTTTGTAAGCCAAGTACTGCCAGTAGCACCATTAAAATGGTGAACCAAAAAATGGCAAAGATGCGCCCATAAAAGCTGTTGAATTTAGGCAACTTCATTTGCTGGTCTCGACAAACAGATAGCCTTTGCCACGCAGTGTTTTGATGCGCGGTTTACCATCTTCTCTTTCAGGCAACTTTTTACGTAAATTAGAGACGTGCATATCCACCGCTCTATCAAATGCGGCAAGGCGTTTGCCGAGTACTTCGACACTGATGCTTTCTTTGGTGAGAACGGTTCCAGGGTGACGTAAGAACAGCTCTAATAATGCAAATTCTGTGCTAGTGAGCTCAAGTAACTTATCTTGGCAGTAAGCTTCTTGAGCACCGATATTCAGCTCAATATCGTTGGTGTTGTCATCGTCTGTTTGCGCGGATGTAGTGCCTTGAGTGCGGCGTAAAATCGCTCTGATGCGAGCCAATAATTCTCGGTCACTAAATGGTTTCGGTAAAAAGTCATCAGCGCCAAGTTCTAAACCTATCACTCGATCGACTTCTTCCCCTTTGGCGGTCAGAAATAAAACTGGTGTCTGCCATTTTTCACGCAGGTGTTTAAGCATTTCCATGCCACTCATTTTAGGCATCATGATATCAAGCAGTATGAGATCAATACTGTCATTGATAGCCGCTAGTCCTTCTAAGCCGTTGTTGGCTTGGGAAACCGTAAACCCTTCATAGGTCAATATATCTTCCAACAGAGCGGTTAGTTCGGTGTCGTCATCGACTAGTAAAATGTGTGGCATAAAATTCAATCTCACTGTGCTGGATATCTGTTGATGCATAGATTGTACGAGCATTGTAAAGGAGGGTGGAAGTGATTTACTTATCTTTACGTTTTGCATACCGCACTTTACAAACAGACTATTATTCTAAAGTCATCTACTAAAAACAGTAGTGAATAATTTTAATTATCGAGGTAGATCTCATGACAATGAATAAAAAATGGTTAGCGGTAGCAATGATGGTTCCTTTGGCATTTGCGAGCACTGCTGTACTGGCTAACGGTAAAAAAGGTGGCGATAAAGGCGCTAAAGAGTGTAGCGGTCAAATGCACGGTAAAAACATGTTTCGTGGACTTGATTTAACCGATGCACAAAAAACAGAGCTAAAAACCATTCGTGATGAAGTGCGTGCCTCGAAACAAGCCCAAGGTGAGAGCAAGCATGAGCAAATGAAAGCGATGAAAGACCAAGAGCAACAATTGGTTCTTGCCGCTGATTTTGACGAAGCAAAAGCCAAAGAGCTAGCGTCTTCAATGGTGGCTGAGCGTACGGCAATGAAAGTAGAAAAAATGCGCACTACGCACCGCATGATGAGTGTTCTTACTGCTGAGCAAAAGCAACAGCTAGTAGAGAAGAGAGCCGAAAAAGCACAAAAATGTGAGCAAAAAATGCAGAAGAAAATGGAAAAGAAAATGGCTAAAAAAGACAGCCAATAAGCTAATGATGAGATAGCCTAGATTTTCTTTGAAGTCCCGTACTTCTGCCAATAAAAACGTAGCCGTTATAGGCTGCGTTTTTTGTTGGTAGTGTTCGCTTTAGTGGTTGCAGGATCGCGGCGATAAGGCACGCAGCTACGTCTATTTTCTGGAGTTAAACCTAAGCTCTCACACCACCTAACATATTGTTTTATTAGATTAAGTAGCCACTTTTTCATTCTCTTTTCCTTCCACTTATCCTCTATCTGGGATTACATCGATGTTATATTTCGGTGTATACTTTGTGCAAATTTACTGCAATAAAGATTATGAACCCACGATATAAGAAATTAGTTACGATTGCTGCGTGGTCTGCCACATTGGTTGCAACTTTGCTCTTGGTAGTAAAGATAGCGATTTGGTGGGTAACAGGCTCGGTGAGTTTATTAGCCTCAGTGGTCGATTCACTACTGGATATTGCCGCTTCTTCAATCAATTTAGTGGTACTCAAGTACGCCCTGCAACCGGCGGATGATGAGCATACTTTTGGTCATGGTAAGGCTGAATCATTAGCCGCGCTTGCACAATCTATGTTTATTTCTGGCTCGGCATTCTTCTTGATATTGAGCGGTTTTGAACGTTTTTTCCGTCCAGAAGCACTCAATCAACCTGAACTGGGTATTTATGTCAGCTTGTTTGCCATGCTGATTACCTTTGGTCTGGTAACTTTCCAAAAATATGTCGTTCGTCAAACGGGTAGCCAAGCCATCGCCGCAGATTCTCTGCATTATCAAACTGACCTTTATATGAATGGCGCAATTTTAGTGGCATTGATATTGAGCATGTATGGATTTACTCAAGCGGATGCCATCTTTGCGATAGGTATTGGCGTATTTATCTTAGTGAGTGCGTTTAAGATGATTGTTGAGGCTGTGCAGTCTTTATTAGACCGTCAATTACCGGATTCTGAGTTAATTGAGATTGAAGAAATCGCCAGTTCAGTAGATAGGGTATACGGCATTCATGACTTGAGAACTCGTCAGTCTGGGCCGACTCGTTTTATACAGTTACATCTCGAACTTGATGATCAGCTTCCTTTAATAGATGCTCATAACATAGCGGATGAAGTTGAAGATAAACTAAAGCAACATTTTGAGGGGTGTGATGTGCTGATTCATCAAGATCCACTTTCTGTGATTGCTAAATACGAGAGGCAGGACAAATAACCATATCGGACTGCAACGAATTGTTTATGAGATTTAGTTAAAATTCGCTATCTTGAAGGGTGAAAGTTAAGTTTTCGGATTCTGATTTGAATCAACCTTAACTTTGCAGGAAACTGTAATACTCTAATTAAGAGAAAGATTTGTAGTTTTGCTCAATACAGCCAGAAGGGGGCTTGAGCGAGACTGATAGAATTCTTGCCGATGACAAGGCACTTAAAATTAAAATATAAATTAGATCTATCCCAATAATGAGGGGCAACATGATTAAAAAAATTGGTGTACTAACAAGTGGTGGTGACGCACCAGGTATGAATGCTGCGGTACGAGGGGTTGTACGTACAGCGTTGTCAAAAGGTGTTGAGGTTTATGGCATCTACGATGGCTACCAAGGCTTGTATGAAAACCGCATCGAAAAATTAGATCGTTCGAGTGTATCGGATGTGATCAATAAAGGCGGTACATTCCTAGGTTCAGCTCGTTTTCCTGAGTTTAAAGACGAAGAAGTGCGAGCTAAAGCTATCGAAAACCTAAAAGAACATGGCATCGAAGCACTAGTGGTTGTTGGTGGTGATGGTTCTTACATGGGGGCGAAGAAGCTGACTGAAATGGGTTACCCATGTATTGGTCTGCCGGGCACTATCGATAATGATATTGCTGGTACAGACTATACCATTGGTTACTTAACGGCGCTTAATACCGTTATCGATGCGATTGACCGCCTACGTGATACTTCATCTTCTCACCAACGCATCTCTATCGTTGAGATCATGGGTCGCCATTGTGGTGATTTGACTCTAATGTCTGCTATCGCGGGTGGTTGTGAGTACATCATCACTCCTGAGCGTCAATGGAGCAAAGAAGAGCTGATTGCTAATA
Source organism: Vibrio sp. B1Z05 (assembly GCF_052955985.1). Classification (NCBI taxonomy): domain Bacteria; kingdom Pseudomonadati; phylum Pseudomonadota; class Gammaproteobacteria; order Vibrionales; family Vibrionaceae; genus Vibrio; species Vibrio sp. B1Z05. The sequence continues at coordinate 2,578,823 of NZ_CP130463.1, read as the reverse complement.
TTGAAGAAGGCATCAAAAAAGGCAAGAAGCACGCAATCATTGCTTTGACTGAATTGATGTTTGATGCCAATGATTTGGCAAAAGATATTGAAGCTGCGACTGGACGTGAAACTCGTGCTACGGTTCTTGGTCATATCCAACGTGGCGGTCGTCCTACTGCATTTGACCGTATCTTGGCCTCTCGCATGGGTAACTACGCTGTACACCTTCTTCTAGAAGGTCATGGTGGACGTTGTGTGGGTATCCAAAAAGAAGAGTTGGTTCATCACGACATTATCGATGCAATTGAAAATATGCGTCGTCCAGTGCGTAATGATCTTTACATGGTTGCGGATGAGCTTTTCTAAGCAAGCCATATAGAAATTATTCAGTGAAAAACGCTGCCTTTGGTAGCGTTTTTTTTGTTTTGTATAGTACCAAAACGAAAAAGGCCAGCCGAAGCTGACCTTTGTACTTTTGTCAATTAAGACTGCCAATCAAGACAGTCCATTAAGACGATTATTGTGCTTTAGCAACTGCGGCTGCTTTAGCGATAGCGGCAAAGCTTTTCGCATCAAGTGCAGCGCCGCCAACTAGAGCACCATCGATGTCTGGTTGAGCAAAGTAAGCTGCAGCATTATCTGGTTTCACAGAACCGCCGTATTGAATCACGATGTTCTTAGCGACATCTGCGTTCTTTTCAGCGATGTGAGCACGGATAGAAGCGTGGATGCGCTGTGCATCATCAGCTGTTGCTGCTTTACCTGTGCCGATAGCCCAGATTGGTTCATAAGCAATGATTGCACCGTTAAGTGCTTCTGCACCTAGTAGGTTGATAACAGCGTCAATTTGACGTGCACATACAGATTCAGTTTCGCCTGCTTCGTTTTGAGCTTCAGTCTCACCGATACATAGTACAGGAGTTAAGCCATTTTCTTTTAGGAAAGCGAATTTTTGTGCTACGAACTCGTCTGACTCTTTGTGGTATTCACGACGCTCTGAGTGACCAATGATGATGTGAGTTGCCCCAAACTCTTTTAGCATCGCTGGTGAAGTGTCGCCTGTGAAAGCACCTTGGTTATTAATATCTGTGTTTTGTGCACCAAGGATGATTGCACTACCTGCATCCGTTAAAGTACGTTCTGCAAGGTCAATGAATAGCGCTGGCGGAGCCACTGCTACATCAACACCTGTTACGCCTTCAAGTTCAGCATTCAAGCCAGTTAGTAGATCTACTACCATTTCTTTGGAACCGTTTAGTTTCCAGTTTCCCATAACTACAGGATGACGCATAAAATACTCCCTTCTAAATTAGTAAAAAATATACGCTGTGGATCAATATAACAGATAAAAGTCCATAGATCATGGAAGCAATGATTTCTTATTCAGCTCAGTTTGTAAGCAAAAAGTGTGAGGTGATCTCATTGGCAAAAATAAAGGGAAATTGACTGTCGTAGGCAGCGTTTAGTGTATGGTTTATACCTCATCAGGATGAGGTTTTATTTCAAGGAAGTGTTTGTTATGCCTAATTTAGTTATGGAGTACAGTGATGCTCTAGAAGGGCGATTGAATATTCATAGTGTGCTGCAAGACATGCATCAAATTATGATTGATAGTGAACTGTTTGAGTGTAATTCCATTCGTTCGCGCACCTTACGAACGCATTTATGGTTGATTGGCGAGAGTGAAGACCAACATAACTTTATCCATGTCAGTATCGAACTCCTTGAAGGACGTAACAACGAACAAAAAAAAGCATTGTCAGAGAGCATTTTTCAATTATTAGTCGACCAAGCCAGTTGGGTAGGCAGTTTGAGTGTCAATGTGCGTGAGATGGACAAAGAGTGCTTCCATAAACAATGTAATCTTTAGGAATGAGCAATGGACTATAAATTTTTCTTATTTTCGTTTGATGGGCGTATAGGGCGAAAGCAGTTTTGGATTTGGAATATCAGCTATTATTTATTCCTTTCTGCTGTTGGGTCTATGTTAGCCCATATATCACCGGGGATGGCGCTGTATGCGATTCCAGTTTTATCACTGATCTTATTTTATCCAGATTTAGCTGTAACGGCTAAACGTTGGCACGATCGCAATAAATCAAACCGCTTTTTATTACTGAATATACCATTGATTATTGGCCGCTTATTGGTGCCATTTTCGGCGCAGGCCGAAACTGGTGACGGGGTTTCTCGAATCTTGTCGTTGATTGCTCTGATATGTGGCGTTTGGATTTTGGTGGAGTGTGGCTTGTTAAAGGGCAGTGATGGTAAGAATGATTACGGGGAAGCTTACCGGTAATAAAAAACGCAGCCGAGGCTGCGTTTTTTGCGAGTAGGTGCGAGTTATAGGATGTGACCTTTAACTTCGTCGTCTTTACGCTCAAGGTAATGAATAGACTTTATGCGACGGATTGTACGACAACGGCCTCTAATCAATAGTGTTTCTGTAGTAGCGATATTGCCTTGACGAGTAATGCCTTCTAGCAAGTCACCTTTGGTGATACCAGTAGCAGCAAAAAGTACATTGTCACTGCTTGCCATATCAGACAAAGCCAATACCACATTAGCTTCAACGCCCATTTCAGCGCAGCGTTTTAACTCTTCTTCACCGTGAGCACGAGTTTCTGCATCATCACCTTTCACTTCATGACGAGGAAGAAGACGACCTTGCATGTCACCGTCTAGAGCGCGGATAACTGCGGCTGAAACAACACCTTCTGGTGCGCCGCCAATGCAGTACATCATGTCTACTTCACTGTCTGGCATACAGGTTAAAATAGAAGCCGCTACATCGCCATCTGGCACAGCAAATACACGCACGCCCATCTCTTGCATCTCTTTAATTACTTTATCGTGACGAGGTTTTGCCAGAGTAATCACTGTCAGCTCATGCAGAGATTTATCTAATGCTTTTGCTACATTGACTAGGTTTTCAGCAAGTGGTTTAGTCAGGTCAATGTGGCCTTTTGCGCCAGGGCCGACAACCAGTTTTTCCATGTACATATCCGGTGCTTTTAGGAAGCTGCCTTTTTCGCCTGCCGCAAGTACTGCTAAGGCATTGGATTGCCCCATAGCCGTCATGCGAGTTCCCTCTATCGGATCAACTGCGATATCTACTGCATCGCCGCCAATACCGACCATCTCGCCAATGTATAGCATCGGCGCGTCATCGATTTCACCTTCGCCAATAACAATTTCACCGCTAATTTCAGTTTTATTCAGTAGGGTACGCATAACTTCCACAGCCGCGCCGTCTGCTGCGTTTTTGTCTCCGCGTCCAAGCCATTTATAACCGGCTAGAGCTGCGCCTTCTGTTACACGAGAAAATGCTATTGCTAAATCGCGTTTCATATCGACTCCAATTGAGGGGGGTTCACATAAAGGGTTCAAAAAATCGCCGAGATTCTACCATATCTTCACGTAAACGTTTGCGTGATTTGCTCAAGTTTACTCGCCTTCTTGAATATTTATCGGTTTTGCCTCATCGACAACAGCAAGAATGGTGAGGAAAGGTTTGTGATTGTCAAAATTTGATTAGAATCGTGTTTTTTTTGGCCATTTAAACCAGAATTAAATTTTTAGGTGTGTTTATATACATGCGTGTGGGTAGAATGGTTGAGAAGTCAGTCTTTATATATGGATAACGAATTAGGTAGGCCAACATGTCTTTAGAAGTGTTAGAAAAACTAGAAGCCAAAGTGCAGACAGCAGTAGATACAATTACTCTGTTACAAATGGAAGTTGAAGAACTGAAAGAGCAGAAGCAAAGCCTTGCTAATGAAGCTGAGCAACTACGCAACGAGAAAGTTGAAACTGAACAGCGTGCACAACAAGTTCAAGCAGAGCATGATGCGTGGCAAGAACGCATTCGCAGCATGCTAGGCAAAATGGAAGAAGTAGAATAAGTTTTACTTTTCCAATTGCTAAAGACAGAAACGCCAGCTTTAAGCTGGCGTTTCTGTCTTTAGTGTTTCAACCAATAGCGCGGGTTTTGGGTTTTACTGTTGCGCCTTAATTCAAAGTAGAGGGAAGGAGTCGAACGTCCACCTGTATCTCCGGCCAGAGCGATGGTCTCTCCTGCTGTCACCTTATCGCCTTCTTTCTTGGTCAATACTTGGTTGTAACCGTAGAGCGTCATATCGCCTTTACCGTGGTCAAGTAGTAGCACTAAACCGTAACCACGTAAATAATCTGCAAATACCACAGTACCCGGATAAACCGCTTTTACTGGCTGTTCATATTGGGCGCTAATAACTACGCCTTTCCAGTACACTTGGCCACTTTGTCGTGTGCCGTAGTTGTGCAGTACCTTACCTTTGATTGGCCACGGTAGGTGACCTTTGCGTCGTGCTAATCCATCCATAGGAACAGAATTACGCTTAGCGGCTTTGGCAATTTCGGCTTTGAGTCGAGATTCGTTACGTTTTAGCTCATTGAGGTAGGCGTGATCGCCTGCGATACCGCGCTTAATTTTCGCTACCGTGTTTTTTCTGTTGGCTTGTGAAGTGCGCAGTTTCTTAAGTTGTTGGGTTTGTTTGCTTAGCAGGGCTTCGATTTGTTGTTGTTCGGCCACTAACTGTTGGTTTTTTTGTTCCAACTGAGCATTGGTTTTTTGCAGTTCAGTGATAGTCGCGGTGCGCTGTTTAGCAAGATGTTGATAATACTGGCTGATGCGGTCTTTTTCTTCAGGGCTTTCATGACTAAGAAAGCTCTCGATTTTGGCACTGGTGTGCATCATGTAGTAAGACTTAACCAGCTTTTGTAGCGCTTCAGCTTGTGACTGAGTTTTATCTAATAATTCTTGATGCTGTTTATCATAAACTTTCAGATTGGCTTCTGAGCGTTTTAATGATGAACGAGTCTGGGTCAAGCTCTTGCTTGCATTGGCAATTGAGAGTTCGTCAGTCTTTAGGCGTTTTTGCAGCTTATCCAGTTCTTTCTGCTGATGAGAAAGACTTTTTTGCTGACGAGTTATCTCACCTTTAACCCCTTTTAATTCTTCAGGGTTGGCGTTTGCATTTGGCGAGAAAAATAGCGAAGACGACAGGTATAACAAAACGCCAGCGCATAGCACACTGGCGTTTAATTTTTTCGAAAATGGTACTTTCTGAGGAATGAGATTCATCCTAAATCTTTAACTTGGCTTTCTTTGCTACAGTGTACACTGTAGCAAAGCGTTCTTAGCAAAGATTATTTCAGATTTACAAGAACCTGACCAGACATCTCTGCTGGGATTTCGATGTCAGATAGCTCAAGCATAGTTGGTGCTAGATCTGAAAGCTTACCGTTTTCTTTGAATTCTAGGTCTTTGTTACCAACGTAGATCAAAGGAACAGGAAGGTTAGTGTGTGCAGTGTGGATACCACCTGTTTCAGGGTTAACCATCATTTCTGCGTTACCGTGGTCTGCGGTAATTAGCAATTGACCATCCACTTCATTGATTGCTTCAACTACGCGACCGATACACTCATCTAGAGCTTCACTTGCTTTAACTGCTGCATCGTAAACGCCAGTGTGACCAACCATGTCACAGTTAGGGTAGTTACAAACAATCGCATCGTATTTGCCAGATTTAATCGCAGCCACAAGCTTGTCAGTCAATTCTAATGAGCTCATTTCAGGCTGTAGGTCGTAAGTTGCTACTTTTGGAGAAGCAACAAGTTGACGCTCTTCACCTTCAAACTCGTTTTCAATGCCACCATTGAAGAAGAAAGTAACGTGTGCGTATTTCTCTGTTTCAGAGATACGTAACTGAGTTTTACCTTCTTTAGATAACCACTCACCGTAAGTGTTTTCTAGAGATGCTGGTGGGAATGCACATAGTAGAGGGATGTCTGCTGCGTATTGAGTTAGCATAACAAAGTCTACTTGTGGGAATACGTTACGTTCGAAGTTATCGAATGAAGGTACGAAAGTGCGAGTAATTTCACGAGCACGGTCAGCACGGTAGTTCATGAAGATAACAGCATCGCCATCAACGATAGCGGCTGATTCTTCTGTTGCTGTTTTGATTTCAGTTGGTTTAACAAATTCATCGTTTTCATCACGAGAATAAGCGGCTTCAAGACCCGCAACAGCGTTATCAAAAGTAAAGTCAGATTTAGCTTCACTTAATAGGTCATAAGCTTGTTGAACGCGATCCCAGTTGTTATCACGATCCATTGCGTAGTAACGGCCTACAAGAGAGGCAATACGACCTTTACCTAGTTTAGTAAATAGATCTTGGAAACGTTGTAGTGAACCTTCAGCAGAGCGAGGTGGAGTATCGCGTCCGTCTAGGAAACAGTGTAAGTAGATTTTTTCTGCGCCACGTTCTGCTGCCATTTCAACAGCGGCATAAATGTGGTCTTCATGGCTGTGAACGCCACCTGGAGACATTAGACCTAGAATGTGAACAGCGTTACCAGACTTGATAGCTTTATCCATTGCGTTAACTAGAGTTTCATTTTGTTGGAACTCTTTGTCAGCAATTGACTTAGTAATACGAGTTAGATCTTGGTAAACCACGCGACCAGCACCAATGTTGGTGTGACCTACTTCAGAGTTACCCATTTGACCATCAGGTAGGCCAACGTCAATGCCAGAAGCAGAGATAAGCGTATTTGGCTGAGTAGCAATTAGGTTGTCTAGGATGGGTGTGTTTGCATTTGCGATAGCGTTATCGGCTTTATCTTTGCGGTATCCGTAACCGTCAAGGATCACTAGAGCCATAGGCTTCTTAGCTGACATAGTTTGACCTCGTTGTTTAATTTTAAATAACTTTAACTCACGTGATTTTACTACAGATTACCTCAATTGAAGCACTTTAAGGTTAAATAAATTTTTCAATGCTGACTTCTAATGGGTAAATCCGGATGATTTTTATACAGCAAGAGTAATTAAATTTCAAAGAAGGTGTGAATTTACGATCAATTAGGTTGCGTTCACGTTTCATTTATAAAACTAAGCAGTGAATAGTGCTGTATTCGTGATCTATGTTTCCTTTTTAAAAAGCAATCACCCCAGGCTCAATCTCGCATCCTACGTTTGTAATGGTATACTGCCTGCTAAATTTTTCGGTTTATGAATTAAAAAGAGTATCTGACGATGCAAGAAATTTTCGATTTTGCTCACCAGAATATGATTCTGTGTGTTGTTTGGGTTGGTATTATTGTCGCCCTAGTGATGAATATCTTCAAATCTTCCACCGCTGGATATACTGAAGTTGATACTCAGGCGATGACCATGCTAATCAACCGTGAAAACGGTGTCGTAGTGGACGTTCGTACTAATGATGACTTCAAAAAAGGTCATATTACTGACTCAGTTCACATTTTACCTTCTGAAATCAAAGAAGGTACATTAGGTTCGCTTGAAAACAGAAAAAGCGACCCAATCATTGTTGTATGTAAGACAGGTCAAACTGCAATTGAGAATGCCAACGTACTAGCTAAAGCTGGTTTTGAAAAAGTATTCGTGTTGAAACATGGCTTATCTTCTTGGAGTGATGCAAATCTACCTTTAGTGCGTGCTAAAAAAGAACCACGTAAGAAGAAAAAGCAAAAAGCTCTAGCTGAATAAAAATAATCATAGGGCAGCAGATGCGTGCCCTATACCAAGATATACAAATTAAGGATTAAAAAATGTCTGAAGCAGCAGCGACTCAAGCACCACAACAGAACTTCACAATTCAACGTATCTTCTTGAAAGATCTTTCTTTCGAAGCGCCAAACTCTCCAGCAATGTTTCAAAAAGAGTGGCAACCAGATGTAAACCTAGACCTAGACACTAAAAGTGCTCAACTAGGTGAAGGCGTTTATGAAGTTGTTCTTCGTCTAACAGTAACTGTTAAAAATGCTGACGAAACAGCTTTCCTATGTGAAGTTCAACAAGGTGGTATTTTCACAGCTGAAGATATGGAACCAGGTCAACTTGCACATTGCCTAGGTGCATTCTGCCCGAACATCTTGTTCCCATACGCTCGCGAAACTATTTCAAGCCTAGTTGTTAAGGGTACATTCCCTCAACTAAACCTTGCTCCTGTAAACTTTGATGCGTTGTTCATGAACTACCTACAAAGCCAACAGCAACAAGAAGAACAGCCACAAGCTGACGCATAATTAGAGTTTAATTTAATCTTTTTGATTAAATTCACTTGAAAATATCAATGCACACCGCATCTAATCATTTGATACGGTGTGCATTTTTTATTTACACTATCTTTTAAAATTCAGTAGATTTTAATTTCAAGGGTCTTTAGACCTTTCACCACATATAATGGATTTGAATATGGCAGCATCAAATTGTGAGTTTCAAGGCACATCAATGACAGTGATTGGCGCCGGTTCTTATGGCACTTCATTGGCTATCTCGCTCGCTCGTAATGGCGCAGAAGTCATTATTTGGGGCCATGAGCGCGAACACATGCAGAAGCTACAAGCGGATAGAATGAACAAAGAGTTCTTACCGGATGTGCCTTTTCCTGATTCACTGATTGTGGAATGTGATTTAGAAAAAGCCGTTGCCGCTAGTCGAGATCTACTGGTTGTCGTACCAAGCCATGTTTTTGGCATTGTATTAGACAGCTTAAAACCACATTTAAAAGCAGATTCACGTATTTGTTGGGCAACGAAAGGCTTAGAGCCTGAAACAGGTCGTCTATTAAAAGATGTTGCGCAAGAGAAACTCGGTGATCAGTATCCGTTGGCGGTATTGTCTGGCCCGACATTTGCCAAAGAATTGGCCATGGGTTTACCGACTGCGATTGCGGTAGCGTCTTCTGAGCCACAATTTGCCACTGAACTACAAAATAAAATTCACTGCAGTAAGTCTTTCCGCGTGTATGCCAATGATGATTTCATCGGTATGCAATTGGGCGGCGCGGTGAAAAATGTCATTGCCATTGGCGCCGGTATGTCTGATGGCATTGGTTTTGGTGCTAACGCTCGTACCGCATTGATTACTCGTGGCCTTGCTGAAATGACTCGCTTAGGCGTAGCATTAGGCGCGAAACCGGAAACCTTTATGGGTATGGCAGGTCTTGGTGATTTAGTGCTAACGTGTACTGATAACCAATCGCGCAATCGTCGTTTTGGATTGGCATTGGGTAAAGGTCAAGACGTAGACACTGCACAGCAAGAGATTGGGCAAGTGGTTGAAGGCTACCGCAACACCAAAGAAGTATGGCTACTGGCCAACCGTGAAGGCATCGAAATGCCAATCGTGGAGCAAATTTACCAAGTGCTTTATCAAGGTAAAGATGCCAATGCTGCTGCGCAGGACTTGTTAGCCCGCGATAAAAAAGCAGAACGATAAGAATATTAGTAAAAAAGGATAGTTGAGATGGATGAGTGTGAAGCTAACGATGTATGGCAATGCATTGTCAATGAGGCTCGTAAACAAGCAGAGCAAGAGCCTATGCTGGCTAGCTTCTATCATGCGACCATTATTAATCACGACAGCTTTGCGGCGGCATTGAGTTACATCCTTGCCAATAAGTTAAAAACCGCCAGTATGCCTGCCATGGGTGTACGCGATGTGATTGAAGAAGCATTAACCGCAGATCCCAGTATCACGGACTCAGCAGCCTGTGACATTTGTGCCACTGTTAACCGAGACCCTGCGGTTGCGATGTACTCAGCTCCTTTGCTGTACCTAAAGGGCTATCATGCTTTACAAGGCTACCGCATTGCTAACTGGCTTTGGAAACAAGGCCGAGTGGCGTTAGCCACTTATCTGCAAAACCAAATCTCAGTGGCTTGCCAGGTTGATATTCATCCAGCCGCTAAAATTGGTAAGGGCATTATGCTCGACCATGCCACGGGGATTGTTATTGGCGAAACAGCCGTGGTAGAAAATGATGTGTCTATTTTACAAGATGTCACGCTAGGCGGTACTGGTAAAGAGAGTGGCGATCGTCACCCTAAAATCCGTGAAGGCGTTATGATTGGCGCGGGTGCTAAAGTACTGGGTAATATCGAAGTGGGACAAGGCGCGAAAATCGGCTCATGTTCTGTGGTATTGCAAAACGTAGCTCCGCATACCACTGTGGCGGGCGTTCCGGCTAAAATTACCGGCAAACCAAAATCGGATAAACCTGCGGAAGATATGGATCAAAACTTTAATGGTCGTTCACAGAACTTTATCCATGGTGACGGGATCTAGTAGTTTCTTAGAAATGCAGTAAATCGTTATTTAGTAATTAGTGTTGGGCTTATTTCGTTTAAGGTGTTACGGCGCAGTGCATACGCGTACAAGTAGCCACTGATCCCGCCTAAAACATTGCCTATTGCCACTCCAATAAATAGCCCCTGAATCCCCAAGTATCGGCTACCTAACCATGCGCAAGGTAAAGTAAATACAAACAAGCGCAAACAGCTCCAGATGAACGCAGACATAGGTTTATGCATAGCATTCAAACTGCTGATCAGTAACATTACTACACCTTGAAAGCCGTAGCTGATTGGCACGCATACTAGATATAACCATAACAAGTGACGCACGCTCTCTTCTTGGCTAAATAAGCTGGCAAAAGGTGCGCTAAGTGGCACCATCACAATAAAGACCAACAGCTGAAATAGAACAGAGAAACGCATACACATAAACAGTGCTTTGAAACTTCGTTGTGGGTTATTTGCGCCGAGGTTTTGCGACATAAAGGGTGTTAAAACTGAGGTCAGTGCCATGAGCACGATTAATAACAAAGACTCAATTCTTTGCGCTGCGCCATAGGCGGCAACCGCCGCTGTACCGTGACTGGCCAGTATCATCATTAAAATAGCGGCGCTGATCGGATTAAGCGCATTTGATAATGCAGCCGGAGTACCGATTTTAAGAATGTTTTTCCAGTCACTGAGCAGTTGTTTTGGCTTGGGCTTAGCCAGTAATTTAACGCGCACTACTAGAATATAAAATGAGGCTAGCATAGCGACAAACCAACTGATCCCAGTCGCAATTGCCGCCCCTTGAATACCAAGCTCAGGAAACGGGCCAATACCGAAAATAAGAAGTGGGTCTAATACGCCATTAATTACCCCTGCGGTAATCATGATTTTGGCGGGGGTTTTGGTGTCTCCACAGGCTCGAATAGCGGCGTTACCACTCATCGGGATAACCAATAATGGGATTGCCAGATACCAGACCGCCATATATTGATCGATAAGAGGCAATAGCTTCGGTTCAGCTCCAAGACGAGTAAACAAAGGCTCAATGGTGTGCAGGCCAATGAGCGAGGTGATGCTAATTATGAGCACCGCCAACAAAATACCGTGACTGGAAAATCGCGCCGCTTGCTCTGGTTGCTTTTGCCCTAAGAAACGCCCCACATGAGTGGATAGCCCCATGCCAATGCCCATAGTGATGCAGTTCATGGCAAAGGTAACTGGGAAGGTAAAACTGATCGCCGCTAACGCATCGGTGCCAAGCAGCGAGATAAAGAAAGTATCCACTAGATTAAACATTAAAATGGCGACGATACCCAGCACCATAGGTAGCGTCATTTGACGCAACACTTTGTCGATGGGGTCGGTTAATAGTCCGTGTTTATCGTGCATCTAGATTCTGCTGGTTTGGATGGAAGCATAGAATAACCTGTAAGCGTGCTTTCAACCAGAGGGGCAAACAAAGCACTTAAGTAATCAAAGTGCACATTAATATGAAGTTTTTGTAAAAAACTCAGCTTCTACCCTTGGGATCATCCGGATTGCCCCCAACATATTCTTCACTAGCCAAGAAACGGCATTTTATCATTTGTTAGAAATACAATTTAGGAGAATCAATCGATGAATATTCGTCCATTACATGATCGAGTTATCGTTGAGCGTCAAGAAGTTGAATCAAAATCTGCTGGCGGCATCGTTTTAACTGGTTCTGCTGCTGAGAAATCTACTCGCGGTAAAATCCTTGCTGTCGGTAAAGGTCGCATCCTAGAGAACGGCACAGTGCAACCTCTAGACGTTCAAGTTGGTGACACAGTAATCTTCGCTGAAGGCTACGGCACTAAAACTGAAAAGATTGATGGCAAAGAAGTGCTCATCATGTCTGAAAACGACATCATGGCAATTGTTGAATAAGTAACCATTATCTGAATCAACAACTAAAAAATAGAATCGAATTTAGAAAGGAATATAAAAATGGCTGCTAAAGACGTTAAATTTGGTAATGACGCACGAATCAAAATGCTAGAAGGTGTCAACGTTCTAGCTGACGCAGTAAAAGTAACGCTAGGTCCTAAAGGCCGTAACGTAGTATTAGACAAATCTTTTGGTGCACCAACAATCACTAAAGATGGTGTATCTGTAGCGCGTGAAATTGAGCTTGAAGACAAGTTCCAAAACATGGGCGCGCAAATGGTTAAAGAAGTGGCTTCTCAAGCAAACGATGCTGCGGGCGACGGAACAACCACAGCGACAGTGCTAGCACAATCTATCATCACTGAAGGTCTTAAAGCGGTAGCTGCGGGTATGAACCCAATGGATCTTAAGCGCGGTATCGACAAAGCGGTTATCGCGGCTGTTGAAGAGCTTAAAGGTTTATCTCAACCATGTGCTGATACTAAAGCTATCGCACAAGTGGGTACTATCTCTGCAAACTCTGATGCGACTGTAGGTAACATCATTGCTGAAGCAATGGAAAAAGTAGGCCGTGACGGCGTTATCACTGTTGAAGAAGGTCAGGCTCTACAAGACGAGCTAGACGTAGTTGAAGGTATGCAGTTTGACCGCGGCTACCTATCTCCTTACTTCATCAACAACCAAGAAGCAGGCAGTGTTGACTTAGATAGCCCATTCATCCTTCTTATCGATAAGAAAGTATCAAACATTCGTGAGCTACTTCCTACTCTAGAAGCGGTTGCTAAAGCATCTCGTCCACTGCTTATCATTGCAGAAGACGTTGAAGGTGAAGCACTAGCTACTCTAGTTGTGAATAACATGCGTGGCATCGTTAAAGTTGCAGCTGTTAAAGCACCTGGCTTTGGTGATCGTCGTAAGTCAATGCTTCAAGATATCGCTATCCTAACTGGCGGTACTGTGATTTCTGAAGAAATCGGCCTAGACCTTGAAAAAGTGACTCTAGAAGACTTAGGTCAAGCGAAACGCGTGACAGTAACCAAAGAAAACTCAACCATCATCGATGGTGCGGGTGATGAAGTGGCTATCAACGGTCGCGTTACGCAAATTCGTCAACAAGTTGAAGACGCAACGTCTGACTACGACAAAGAAAAACTTCAAGAGCGCGTAGCAAAACTTGCTGGCGGTGTTGCAGTAATCAAAGTTGGCGCAGCTACTGAAATTGAAATGAAAGAGAAAAAAGACCGTGTAGAAGATGCTCTACAAGCGACTCGCGCCGCGGTTGAAGAAGGTGTTGTTGCAGGTGGTGGTGTTGCACTAATCCGCGCTGCTTCAAAACTAACAGCGCTAACTGGCGACAACGAAGAGCAAAACGTCGGTATCCGCGTAGCTCTACGTGCAATGGAATCACCAATTCGTCAAATCACGACTAACGCAGGTGACGAAGAGTCTGTTGTGGCAAATAACGTTAAAGCAGGCGAAGGCAGCTACGGCTACAACGCAGCTACTGGCGAATACGGCGACATGCTAGAGATGGGTATCCTTGACCCAACTAAAGTAACTCGTAGCGCACTTCAGTTTGCAGCCTCTGTAGCCGGTCTTATGATCACTACCGAAGCTATGGTAACTGACAAGCCACAAGGCGATGCTCCTGCAATGCCTGATATGGGCGGCATGGGTGGAATGGGCGGCATGCCGGGCATGATGTAATAATCACTCAAGATTTAAATATCAATTAAATCATTATCTTAAGGCTACCGTGTTGACACTAATGTTGACCCCTACGGTAGCCTTTTAGTTTATGGGTGGTATGGAAATTGACCACTAAACCTCTTTGATACTGTCTCAATGAGTCATGGGGGCAGTGCGGAGAGGGGAAGAGTGTCAGGTGATTACGGCGTCTGGTGCTTTTCACACAAAACGTGTTTTTGAAATGTGGTTTTTTGTGCTGAATAATGCATGAGGTTCAGTAGGTTAATTTTGATTTCTGAGGCTTAGGCGAGAAGGATTTTTGAATGTCGAAGTATGTAAACCCAGTTGAGCAATTGGTTCACAGTACCCTTAGGATAGAGTGTGAGACAGACGAGGGGATAAGTTCTGGTTCTGGCTATTTTTATGCTTTTTTAGAAGAGGATGATGGTCGAAATGTACCATGTATCGTCACTAACAAGCATGTCATTAGAGGTGCCAAAAAAGGTAAGTTTTATCTGTCCGTGCAAAATGAGGAAGGGGGAGTCGATCTAGGGAAGCATTTTCCAGTTGTTTATGACCAGTTTGAGTCTATGTGGATTAAGCATCCAGATCCTAACGTAGACCTTGCAATTTTTCCGCTTGGACCAATTATGCACCAAGCTAATGAGCAAGGAATAAAGATTCATAGTGTTATGTTAGGGAAGGGGGTTAAGGCTGATAATACTCTATTGAACCAGCTTCCAACCATGGAAGAGATCATCATGATTGGGTATCCCAATGGGATATGGGATGAGACACATAATTTGCCGATTATCCGAAAAGGAATAACTGCTACACATCCTAAATTGCCTTACAACGGCAAACCAGAATTTATGATTGATGCAGCATGTTTTCCCGGCTCTAGTGGATCTCCGGTCTTCTTGGCTAACATAGGGAGCTTTGTGGATTCTTCTGGATCGTTGTGTACTGGGACAAGAGTAGCCTTATTAGGGACTCTATATGCTGGACCCCAACATACAGCAACAGGGGAAGTACATGTTGTAAATGTACCAACGGCAAATAAACCAATATCAATCTCCTCAATACCTAACAATCTAGGCTTGGTTATTCATGTTAGTAAGCTAGGTGACTTTGAACCTATCCTTAAAAATCTAGTAGAGACGCAGTCTGGTAGTTAAAACCTGACTCAGGATACGTTAGAGTGGTGTTGTGTACACCCTAAGACTCCCTGAAGGAGCTCACCTGTGTACAGCATCACTTAGCGATAATATAAGGGTACGTGGTGAGTTCGTGATGTGCCCTTGGAGTGATTCACAACGGGACTCTAAAAGTCTCAACATCAAGCATATCCATATCGCTATGGCTCTTATCGTGATTCCTTAGTGTAGTAACCGTAAGACAAAGTATTTCCATCTTTATGACCAAGGAAGAAGGCAGCGGCTAGCTCATCAACACCAGTGCGACCAAAGGCTGTAGCCATATGAACACGGAAGCTATGGAAGCATTTAGATTTGTCTTTGCTGATAGATTCGCTCTTTTATCTCATTAGCTAGCTCATCACATCGTGGGACGGTACGTTGTGCTGCGGTCTTACCTTTGCATACAAAGAACGCCATTAGATCATCTTCAATGTAAACGTCTTTTGCTTGAAACGTCTGAGCTTCTTGCTTGGCTTCTTGGAGGGCATCAACAAATGAAAGAAATGCAGCGCGACCATTGATGAAAGCATGCTCTTTTGGGGTGGCTATCTCACCTATGATCTTATCACTACGAATCTGACCTGTTTGGATACAGGTGGTCTGGAGACTTTTAGTGATATAGGTCTTGTGTGGATATAGGTGTGCTAATGCTTTTGGTATACCCATGTTGAAGAGATAGGTCTTTAGTTGGATGTATTTATTGGACAAGTTGCCCCCATTGTAGTCCTCGATGTTGACCCCAGTGTTAGCGCTAGCCCTTGTGTGTAGGCAATAGCTGGCCTGAAAGAGTTTTTGGGTGGCATGATGTAATGCTAAAGCATTGCATTAGCTTTCCATTCTTGTAATCCAAGAGAGCTAAATCGCATATAAAACGCCACTCATTTGAGTGGCGCTTTTTTATGGTCGTAATATCTGCAAAATCAGTTCCACTAGTGTTCTTTGCCAATATCTTGCACACTAAGTTCATCTGAACAGTTAGAGAAAGAAGATGCACATACAAAAATTGAAGTACAAAGACGGCATGGCGGAGCTGTCTATCGCTGATTGGCACATTGAAGCCGGCCAACATTGGGGAATATTTTCTTCACAAAGTCAGTGTTCAGCGCTAATTGTTCAGTTGTTAAGTGGCGAACTCGAAGCGAACTCAGGTGAGGTATTGGATAGCCCGCAACGTATCGCGTGTGTCTCTTTGCTTCATCAGCAACGCTTGTTAGAAGAAGAGATTGCTAAAGACGAAACCGACTTTCAAGACCGCATTGATTACGGTTCAACGGTTGAGCAACTGATCTTAAACATGGGTTGTACTCAAGCTGAGCTAGAAGAAGTGATTGAGAAAACGGATCTGGGTGAATTGCGTCAGCGTCCTTTCCGTCAACTTTCTACGGGCGAAACACGTCGCGCTATGCTTGCTCGCGCCTTAGTGACTAAGCCGCAACTGCTGATTCTTGATGAACCTTATACAGGGTTAGATACTGCGCACCGACTGGCTCTAAGTCAGCTACTTAACGTGTGCGCCGAGCAGATGCAACTGATTGTCATTACTTCTCGTGAAGATGAACTGCCAACTTGTATCAGCCATGTGGCTTTGTTTGACCACCACTCGCTGACCCAAACCATGACCTTAGAAGAGTGGCACAACCATCCTATCAAGCAACACATCAAGAAACTGTCACAACAAAAGAGCGGTGGTGTGTTTGAGCTTCTTGAGTCTTACCATGAGCAAAAGCAGCTGCTTGATCCCTTAATTGATATGCAAAACGTCAAAGTGGAATATCTAGATGGGGTGATTTTCAAAGACTTTACTTGGCAAGCTAAAATTGGTCAGCACTGGCAAATTCGTGGGCCAAATGGCTGTGGTAAAAGCACCTTGTTAGGCTTGATTATGGGTGACCATCCGCAGTGCTACAGCAATGACATTTCTGTGCTAGGTATGAAGCGCGGTTCTGGCGAAAGCATTTGGGATATCAAGAAGCAAATCGGCATAGTCTCGTCTGCACTGCATTTGCAGTATCGCGTGAATTGCAGTGCGCTAGACGTATTGCTGTCGGGTTTCTTTGATAGTATCGGCTTGTATGAAAAGCCGAGTAAGAAACAGATTCAGCTTGCTCAGCAATGGCTAAAAGTGCTGGAAATGAGCGAATTTGAGAAGATTGGCTTTAAGAGTTTAGATTACGGACAGCAGCGACTATTACTGATTGGCCGCGCCTTGATTAAGCAACCGGCATTGCTCGTGCTAGATGAACCGTACCAAGGGCTTGATTACATTAACCGTAAGTTGGTGTTCTTTGTGCTAAATCGCATCGCCAAAACCAACATGAGCCAACTGCTGTACGTGACCCACTACGCAGAAGATGCCTTAGAAGCCATCGACCACTTCATTGACTTTGAACCTGTCGCCGAAGGCCATCAACTGGTGATCAGCTAGTCGTTATTGCCAATACCTTTAAGTAGGGGCTCAGTTTACTGGGCACTTACTTAGAGGGCATAAATGATGTGAATGTGCCTGAATAAGCGATTTCTCCCTTCCTGCGAGTGTTATAACCGAATAAACCTGTGCTCTAGCTCAAACTTTACTGGCTATTTTTCCCGCAAACGAGTACCTTTGCGCGGTTAAAAATATTCAACGCATAAGGGTCTGATTTGATTTCCACAGCTAACATCACTCAACAATTTGGCGCTAAGCCTTTATTTGAAAATATCTCGGTTAAATTTGGCGAAGGCAATCGCTATGGTCTGATCGGAGCAAATGGTTGTGGTAAGTCCACGTTTATGAAGATCTTAAGCGGTGAGCTTGAGCCTTCTGGTGGTAATGTTAGCTACGATCCTAATGAACGCGTGGCTAAACTAAACCAGGATCAGTTTGCTTACGAAGAATTTACCGTAATCGATACTGTGGTTATGGGTTTCAAAGAGCTTTGGGCGGTAAAGCAAGAGCGTGACCGTATTTACTCATTGGCTGAAATGAGTGAAGAAGATGGCATGAAAGTGGCTGACCTTGAGGTTGAGTTCGCAGAAATGGACGGTTACATGGCGGAAGCCAAAGCGGGCGAATTATTGCTTGCGGTAGGTATTCCTGAAGAGCAGCATTACGGCCTGATGAGCGAAGTCGCTCCCGGTTGGAAACTGCGTGTGCTATTAGCGCAGGTACTATTTGCTGACCCGCACATCATGCTACTCGATGAACCTACCAACAACTTGGATATGGACACCATCCGTTGGTTGGAAGAGACGTTGAACCAACGTAACTGCACCATGATTATCATCTCGCATGACCGTCACTTCTTAAACTCAGTATGTACTCACATGGCTGACTTAGACTACGGTGAGTTGCGTCTATACCCTGGTAACTACGACGAATACATGACTGCGGCGACTCAAGCTCGTGAGCGTCTATTGTCTGATAACGCTAAGAAAAAAGCGCAAATTGCTGAACTGCAAACTTTCGTTTCTCGCTTCTCAGCGAACGCTTCAAAAGCGAAACAAGCCACTTCTCGTGCTAAGCAGATTGATAAGATCCAATTGGATGAAGTTAAAGCATCAAGTCGTCAAAACCCATTCATTCGTTTCGAGCAATCTAAAGAGTTGTTCCGTAATGCCTTGGTGATTGAAAACCTAACTCAAGGTTTTGAAGACGATTTATATGCTGACTTTAATGCCATTTTTGAAGTGGGCGAGCGCGTTGCTATTATCGGTGAAAACGGCGTAGGTAAAACAACGCTGTTGAACACATTAGCCGGCTCAATTGCCCCTCGTAGCGGCGAGTACAAGTGGTCTGAAAACTCAAACATTGGTTACTACGCTCAAGATCATGCACACGACTTTGAAGAAGACTTAAAAGTGTTTGACTGGATGGCGCAATGGCGTCAAGAAGGCGACGATGAGCAAGTGGTACGTAGCTTCTTAGGCCGTATGTTGTTTGGTCAAGACGATATCAAGAAGCCAGTTAAGGTGCTGTCTGGTGGTGAGCAAGGTCGTATGCTGTTAGGCAAGATCATGATGCACAAGCCAAACATCTTATTGATGGATGAACCGACTAACCACATGGATATGGAATCTATCGAATCGCTAAACTTGGCGCTAGAGAACTACAAGGGCACTTTGTTCTTCGTTTCTCACGACCGTGTATTTGTAGATTCGTTGGCAACACGCATTCTTGAAATTAAAGACGGTAAGATCAACGACTTCCGTGGTACTTACGCTGAGTTCTTGAAAAACCGTGGTATTGAGAGCTAAGTAAAGCCAAGCCTAATTACGTTTTTTGATTGATGACAGCCCTTGCAATTGCAGGGGCTTTTTTATGGATAAATACATGAAATAATTATATTTCATATGCAATCAGTTTATTTTGTTTTATGCTTAATTGGTGACGGTTTGAGACTCAAACCAAATAGAGTTGTAATCAATAAGATGGATTTTAAAATGAAAAAACGACTATTAGCAGTAACAGCGACACTAGCCCTTGCTTCACCTTTTGCTATGGCTGAAAGTGCGCCGGTAATGTTCTCTTCTCTAAATGGATTTAATGCGCCAAATGCAGATTCAGTAGGCGGTGTACGTCTGTCTGTATTGCACGGTCAAGTTCGTGAAGTTACAGGGCTAGATATCTCAGTGTTAGGTATGTCCGAGCGCGATAACATGACTGGGCTTAACTTAAGCTTTTTCTTTGGCGGTTCTAAAGTTAATAAACAAATGACCGGTGCGGCATTAGGTCTATTTAACTGGAACCCAGGTAATACAACAGGTGCTAACATTAGTGCGGTTAACATTACCAATAATGTGAAAGGTCTAAACTTGGGGGTGGCTAACATCTCTAAAGGGAAAACTATTGCTGATGTAGCCGTGGTGAGCCTTTCTAAAGAATCTAACTTCCAGCTAGGTATCTTCAACAAAACAGAAAAAATTGATGGCGTACAGATCGGTCTAATTAACTGTGCTGACAATGGCTTCTTTAAATGTTTCCCTATCGTGAACTTTGCTAAGTAATCGACGTTAAAACATTTTACACACCTTATTATTGAACCTCGACGAGACAGTGTCTCGCCGAGGTTTTTTCTATTCTAAATGCAGATCTAATAGCGTTTTGCTGGCTCTACCACCAATTTCTCGGGTAAGCGAAGGCACCAGATAGCCAGAAACTTCTTTCATTAAGTCTGCGATTAAGCTTCGAGCTTGGTCATCGCTGATATAAAAATGCGCTGCGCCTTGTACTTTATCTAATACGTGCATGTAATAAGGTAAAATTCCGGCATTAAAAAGCTTCTCGCTGAGGGCTTTTAACACTGACACTTCATCATTCACGCCTTTTAACATGACCCCTTGATTGAGCAAGGTTACCTGACTTTGTTTTAGCTTAAACATGGCTACTGCCAACTCAGCATTGATCTCATTCGGGTGATTAATATGAGTGACTAATACCGTGTTTAAAGAGCTTTCTTGTAGCATGCGACAAAGTGAGTCAGTAATTCGGTCAGGAATCACCACTGGCAATCGAGAGTGAATACGCAAAGTGCGTACATGCTCAATTTGCTGTAATTGGGTGATGAACCATTGCAGTTCATGATCTTTGGCCATTAATGGGTCACCACCAGAGAGAATCACTTCGTTTATCTCTGGGTGCAGGGCAATGTAGTCTAAGTTGTTTTGCCAAATAGACTTACTGCCTTTGTTATCTGCGTACGGGAAATGGCGACGGAAACAGTAGCGGCAATTAATAGCGCAACTGCCTTTAAATACCAATAGCACACGGTTTTTGTATTTGTGCAGTAGGCTTGGCTGTTCATTGTCTTGTTCTTGTAGCGGATCTTTGCTGTATCCAGCCACTTCATTAAATTCGGCATCGACAGGCAAAACTTGTAGCAAAAGAGGGTCGTTGATATTGCCTTTTTCCATTCTCTCAACAAAGCTTACAGGCACTCGCTGTGCGAAAAGTTTGCGAGCTGACAAACTATTTGCCCAATCTTGAGGGTCAATATTAAGCATTGAGAGTAGTTCGGTAGGATCGGAGATCCCATTAGCCAATTGTTGCAACCAGTTTTTTTCAACAGATACCGGTTTTTGGGTTATTATATGCGACATTAAAACTTACTCTAAGAATAAAAAGAGGAAAAAATGGCTACTGTAAGTACCAATGAATTCAAGGGCGGTTTAAAGTTCATGCTCGATAACGAGCCATGTTCAATTCTAGAAAACGAATATGTAAAACCGGGTAAAGGCCAAGCATTTAACCGTGTTAAAGTTCGTAAACTACTATCAGGCAAGGTTCTAGAGAAAACATTTAAGTCTGGTGAATCTGTTGAGCTTGCTGACGTTCTAGATATCGACCTAGATTATCTATATTCAGACGGCGAATTCTACCACTTTATGAACAACGAAACATTCGAGCAAATTGCTGCTGATGTTAAAGCTGTTGGTGATAGCGCTAAATGGCTCGTTGAAAACAACACTTGTATGATCACTCTTTGGAACGGTAACCCGATTGTAGTTACTCCACCAAACTTTGTTGAGCTTGAAGTTGTTGAAACAGATCCAGGTCTGAAAGGTGATACTCAAGGTACAGGCGGTAAGCCAGCAACACTATCAACAGGCGCTGTTGTTCGTGTTCCTTTATTCATCCAGATTGGTGAAATTGTTAAGTGTGATACTCGCTCTGGCGAATACGTTGGACGTGTAAAATAATCCACTGACAAGCAAACATTAAAAAGGCCGCTGTTTTCACAGCGGCCTTTTGTTTGTCTTAAATCTAAGTCTAGGCTTACACCATGAAGACAAATACTACAGCTAAGCCACTAAAGAACGCTGCAATGAAGTAAGCAGCCACTTTACCGGCAACACCAGTGTGCAGTTTAAGGTCGTGCATACCGTGGTGTACACGGTGCATTGCATGCCACATAGGAAGCGCAATAGTTGCGATAACAAACAATGCCCCTATGATGGTTTTTACAAACGCAGACACTCGCTCGTAGCTCATTGCATTAGCATCGATAATGCCAAGTGGTACAAGAATACCAAGCACAAAAATCGTTACAGGGGTGATCATGGCAAACCATGAACCACCGGCACCAAACAGCCCCCACCATACGGGTTCGTCAGAACGCTTTGGATGTTTATTGATCACATTCGACTCCTTATACAATGACGAGAACAATTAGAGAAATAAAGGCCACAACAGCCCACTGTGCTAGTACGATAGCTTTTCCATCGATGGCCTTCCCTTTGAAGCGCATCGGCATTACCTGCGGCATCATGTTGAAGAAGGTAAATGCGTGAAACAAACTGCCTAACAACGCCAAAATATTAATAAGAATGACGATAGGGTTTCTCATAAACTCTAACCAACTTGCCCAAGCTTCTGGTCCTTTAACCAGTGAGCCTAAACCGATAGTGATGAAGAGAGTAAATAGAATTAACGGTAAAACCGTTGCTTCTCGCACCATATAAAAACGATAGAAAGGATGGTTCTTCCACCAAGTACGCTTCATATCACGTACGTAAGGTTTACGATTACTCATTACGCATCCTCCGGTTTCAGCATAGCAATCACAAAGTCTTTTGATGATTCAATCTTACCTTGGTTTACCGCACCTGCAGGATCAACACTCTTCGGACATACCACAGAGCAGTAGCCGACAAATGTACAGCCCCAAGCGCCGTTGTCACCGTTGATAAGTTCCATACGTTCTTGTTTACCGTTATCACGGCTATCTAGGTTGTAGCGATGCGCTAGGGTTAGCGCCGCTGGGCCTAGGAAGTCAGGATTCAAACCAAACTGAGGACATGCTGCATAGCAAAGACCACAGTTGATACAAGCGGCAAACTGCTTATAACGCGCCATTTGCTCAGGAGTTTGCAGGTTAGTGCCATCTTCTGGAGTGCGGTCATTACCAATGATGTAAGGTTTGATAGCTTCTAGGCGCTCAATAAATGGCGTCATATCTACAATCAAATCTTTTTCGATTGGGAAGTTTGCTAGCGGTTCAATCGTGAGCCCATTTGGGTAATCACGTAGGAAGGTTTTACAGGCAAGTTTTGGAACATTATCCACCATGATGCCACATGAACCACAGATCGCCATTCGGCAAGACCAGCGATAGGCTAAGTCTTTGTCTAGGTGGTCTTTGATGTAACCAATCGCATCTAGTACAGACATAGTTTCATCAAACGGCACTTCAAAGGATTGCATGTACGGTTCTGCATCTTTCTCTGGATCGTAACGCAGAATATCTACTTTTTGAATGCGAGCTGGCATTACTGTTGCTCCTTCTCGTTATTCGCTGCTTTGTCTTCTGCTGCTTTTTCTTCCGCAGCAGCTGCTTCAGCTGCCTCACCGTACAGGCGAGCTTTAGGTTGTGATTTGGTGATTTTAACTGGGCTGTAGTCGATACTAGGCCCTTTGTTTGGTGCATAGAATGCTAGAGAGTGCTTCAAGAAGTTCTCATCATCACGCTCTGTACAACCTTCATCAAGGCGTTGGTGAGCACCACGAGACTCTTTACGCAGCAATGCTGAGTGAGCCATAGCTTCTGCGACTTCTAGGCCGTAACCCACTTCGATAGCGTACAGTAGGTCAGTGTTGAACACTTTGCCTTTGTCTTTGATGCTAATTTTCTTATAACGTTCTTTTAGCTCAGTCAGCTTATCGATGGTCTCTTGCATAAGATCTTCACTGCGGTAGATACCACAGCCAGCTTCCATGGTGTTACCCATTTCAGTACGAATGGTTGCCCAGTTTTCGTCGCCTTCTTGATCCAGTAGAGCTTGAATGCGCGCTTCAACCAACTCTACTTGAGAGTTAATTGCGTCGTCGTCCCAACCTTCAAATTCAGTGGCACGTTTCACTGCGTGTTCACCGGCAACGCGACCAAATACGACAAACTCTGCCAAAGAGTTAGAACCTAAGCGGTTTGCACCATGCAGACCAACAGAAGCACATTCACCAACCGCGAATAGACCTTTGATGCGTGTTTCACAAGTTTGGTTGGTTTCAATACCACCCATGGTGTAGTGAACCGTAGGGCGGATAGGGATAGGCTCTTTTGCTGGATCAACGTTGACATACGCTTTAGCCAGTTCACAGATGAAAGGTAGGCGCTCTTGCAGATACTCTTCACCTAAGTGACGAAGATCTAGGTGCACTACATCACCCAGTGGGTGCTTGATGGTATTGCCTTTTTGTTGCTCGTGCCAGAATGCTTGCGATACTTTATCGCGAGGGCCAAGCTCCATGTGTTTGTTTTTCGGTTGGCCAACAGGTGTTTCTGGTCCCATACCGTAGTCTTGTAGGTAACGGTAGCCATCTTTGTTGACAATAATGCCACCTTCACCACGACAACCTTCGGTCATCAAGATACCCGTACCCGGTAAACCTGTTGGGTGATATTGAACAAATTCCATGTCACGAAGAGGTACACCATGGCGATAAGCCATTGCCATGCCGTCACCTGTTACGATGCCGCCGTTGGTATTAGTGTGGTAAACACGACCTGCGCCACCGGTTGCAAGTACAACAGATTTTGCTTTGATGGTGACTAATTCACCTTCGGCCATATGAATGGCAATTAAACCTTGAACTTCGTTATCGACAACGAGAAGGTCAACTACAAAGTACTCATCAAAACGTTTGATTTGTGGATATTTAATCGAGGTTTGGAAAAGAGTATGCAACATGTGGAAGCCGGTCTTATCTGCGGCAAACCAAGTGCGTTCAACTTTCATACCACCAAAACGACGAACGTTAATTTCGCCATTTTCTTTGCGGCTCCATGGACAACCCCATTGTTCCATTTGGATCATTTCACGGGTTGAGTTTTCGACAAAGTATTCAACTACGTCTTGCTCACAAAGCCAGTCACCACCACCAACAGTATCATTGAAATGGTTGTCTAAGCTGTCTTCTTCTTTGACTACGGCTGCAGATCCACCCTCAGCCGCTACAGTGTGCGAGCGCATTGGGTAAACTTTGGAAATTAGTGCAACTTCCAATTCAGGGTTTGCTTCTGCTGCTGCGATAGCAGTTCGAAGACCGGCACCCCCTGCGCCGATGACCGCGATATCTGTGTGTAATACTTTCACAGTTATCCTCCAGATTGTAGGCAGTTTTACCTGCTTGTGATTATCGAAATATTAAAATGTTATCAGCTATTTTAATGGATACGTGTCGTGAAAAAATTGATTTATCTAGTCATTTGGGGGTAGTAGAACATAAAAACCTTAAAAAGAGTGGGGTATGTGATCATAATCATGCAAAAATAAGGGCCGATTCAATGAATAAAATCCCATTTACCGCAAAGGGCGTTATATGACTATTTCCAATTGGCAGCCTTCCGCTAGCATTCAGGCGTTAAAAAGAAGAGCAGAAATCGTAGCTAAAATTAGACAATTCTTTGCCCAGAGAAATGTTTTAGAAGTCGATACGCCGGCTATGAGTCATGCGACAGTCACTGACATTCATTTGCATACCTTTCAAACTGAGTTTGTCGGCCCTGGATATGCTGATGGTAAAAAACTGTACTTCATGACCAGCCCAGAGTTTCATATGAAACGTCTGCTTGCTGCCGGAAGCGGTTGTATTTATCAAATAGCGAAGGCGTTTCGTAATGAAGAAGCAGGTCGCTACCACAACCCTGAATTTACTCTTTTAGAGTGGTATAGAGTGGGGTTTGATCACCATGATCTAATGGATGAAATGGAACAACTGTTGCAATTGGTTCTAGGTTGCAACAAGGCACATCGCATGACTTATCAACAAGCTTTTCTTTCGGTGCTCAATGTCTGCCCACTGGAAGCGAGTATGTCTGAGTTAAAAGCGGTAGCCGTTTCGTTGGGGTTAGCCGATATAGCCGAGACAGAATCGGACAGAGATACTTTGCTACAGCTGTTATTTAGTGTGGGAGTAGAAGAGAAAATAGGGCAAGAAGCGCCGGCTTTTGTTTATGACTTCCCTGCATCACAAGCTGCGCTAGCGAAAATCAATGCTGGTGATAAGCGAGTGGCTGATCGCTTTGAAGTGTATTTTAAAGGCATAGAGTTAGCTAATGGCTTCCATGAACTCGATAACCCTGAAGAGCAATTACGCCGCTTTGAAGATGACAATACGAAACGTCAGCAAATGGGATTAACACCACAACCGATTGATTACCATTTGATTGAAGCACTGCGACATGGCTTGCCGCAGTGTTCTGGTGTTGCATTGGGCATAGATAGATTGATTATGCTGGCGTGTCAGCAACAGCATATCAACGATATTACTGCGTTTACGTTTTCTCGCGCTTAACGCTCTCTAACCGCGTACCTAACTGACAATCAAGCCAGTACCAACAACGGCTAAAATCGCGCCATACCACGCATAGCGATTTGGTCGTTGTTTGGTAATAAACCATAATAGCGGCAGTATCATAATAGGGGTGGTCGATGAGAGCAGCGCAACCATACCCACATTACCTTCTTGCAACGCATACAAGATCAATGTCATTCCTACTGCCATCGCCAAAAATCCATTTAGCGCCGTAATAGCAAAAATCTTTAAGTTAATACGGTTGACCGCTTTTGCTTGTTTGGCTCCGCAAGCTAAAAATAGAGAGTGGGCAACAAAAGCGGTAATCATGCGAATGGCTGAGGCGGCAATAGGGTCGATATCGGTTTGCATTACCGGTTTAGCAATAATGCCACCTAAGGCTTGGCAAAGTGCGGCCAACAGACCAATGCCAATGCTGATGTTCATTTTTCCCTGTATGGCTTCCCAATCATGTTGTCCTGTTTGTTTGCGCCCAAAAAAGATGGCGATCACCACACCAGAAAACACCAAAATGGCGCCGAGCAGTTCCATCCCTTGCCATTTTTCGTTGAACAGCCAGTAGCCGATCACTGCAGAAAAAACCGCATGGCAAGAAAAGAGTAATCCAGCGCGTCTCGGTCCCATACGGTTCATACAGGCAAATAGTGCGGTATCACCAATAAAGATACCAATCAGCCCTGAGAGGGCCATAGGCGTGACATGCACACTGCTTACCGTGCTCCATCCACCGGTGATAAATGCCATTGCGGTAAGCATGACGGCGGTACAGCCCATTCGCCAGCGACTATAGGCAAAAGGCCCTAAGTGGCGAGCAGGTTTGACAGATATAAGGCTAGATATTGCCCATAAGAAGGCCGCAGCAAGGGCCAACCATTCGTATCCCATGGTCATTATTGAAGTTGCTTAAAAGGTAGCGTCAATATGCCCCATATCGTGTCGATTAGAAACCCTTGCGTTTATGGTATTTTTATCCTTCTAAGGCCAGAATGGACGCTGAACGGTATTAGGGGAGAAGTAGTCAACGGCGTTACTTGGTGCATCACAGAAAACACCATCCACTCCCATGTTGTGCAGACGTTGCCAATCTTGCGGACGATTGACGGTATACACAAACACTTTTAAGCCACGCATTTTAGCGTCCTGCACCATTTCACTGTCCACCACATCGATATCAACATTGATGCTATAGGCATTTAACTGCTCGGCGAACTGGCATAAGCCAATCGGCTTGTTGGCGGTTAGGGCCGCTATTTTGGTTGCAGGACGTAGACGGTTTAACTCGGCTAGCCAATGATGATTAAACGAGGACACAAGCAATTGTTCATTGCTGAACTGACAGTGGGTAATGGCATAATCTAAATGCTCCAGCAAAAGCGCCATATCATCCATGCCTTTGAGTTCGATATTTAAGGCGCAGCGACCGGATAAGCTCTGGAAGGTTTCCTTGAGCGTGGGTATGTGTTCGCCTTGCCCCGCATCGAGCTTTTTGAGTTTCTCTAGCGAAAACCAGTTGAGTGGACCTGAGCCATTGGTGGTACGGTTGACCCAGCTATCATGAATAACCCATAACTCGCCATGATGCTGGTGGATATCCAATTCAATGGCGGTAGCTCCGCCAGCCAATGCTTGTTCAAAGGCAAGCAAAGTGTTTTCTGGGTGAGTTTCTCTCGCCCCTCGGTGCGCAATCACCAGCATGGTTTTTCCTTTTTAAGTCAGTAGGAACATAGCAATATACACCAGAGCCAAACCTACGATACCCAAAATAACCCCAGTTTTTGCCATATCTTTGCTTTCAATTAAGCCGGTTGAATACGCTAGCGAGTTAGGAGGCGTGGACACAGGTAAAATCATACCCAGTGACGCAGAGAAGGCGACGACCACTAATAGCCCTTGCAAACCACCTACCGCCACTAGGCTTGGCATAGAGGCGCCAATGGCGGCTGCAATCGGCATCAATAAGTTAGCGGTTGCGGTGTTGGACATAAAGTTCGCCATCAGCCAGCAAATAATCGATAAGGTGATGACTACTGCAACCGGAGACAGGCTCTGATAATCAATCGAATGCGCTAAAGCACTGGCAAGTCCTGTTTTATCCAAAGCCAAACCAATGGCAATACCACCGGCGACCAACCACAGTACATCCCAGTTGATCTGCTTAATTTCAGCTTTGCCCATAATCCCCGTTAGGGTAAATACAGCCAATGGGATAACGGATACCACATAGGTATTCATGCCGTGCAGTTTAGTGGTCATCCAAAGGATGATGGTCAGGGCAAAGGTAACGTAGACCACAATCGCTTTCCATGATTTTAGGAATGTACCTTCTAAAGACAACACCATTTTTTCTTCAGATGACGGGAATAGTTTTTGTAACAGTACCCACGCAATGGCCAGTTGCACAATGACAAACGGCAAACCAAACAGCATCCAACTTAAAAAGTCGATGCTGTTTTCCCCAGTCAGATACTGCAAAGCAATGGCGTTTGGCGGTGTACCAATGGGCGTTGCAATACCACCGGTGTTAGCCGCAATAGGGATACACAATACCAACGCTTTAATCCCAAGATCGCCGGGTTTGGCTGAGGCAACAATTGGCCCAAGTAGCGCCAGCATCATCACTGTGGTGGCGGTATTTGACATAAACATTGAGAACACAGCGGTAATCAACATTAGGCCTAACATGATGTACTTAGGTTTGGTGCCAAAGGGTTTTAACAACACTCGCGCTAAGTTGTTATCCAGCTGATATTTAGAGGCTGCAATTGCTAAGGCAAAACCACCCATAAAAAGAATGATGATCGGTGATGAGAATGAGCCCAATATATCGGTATAGGGGATCAGCGTACCAAAGGCTTCATTGGCGTGATCGACCCTTAAAATGGTCAGCCCTTTATCGGATAAGAAAATCAGCTCAAGGGTAATAATTAAAATGGAGGTCGCAAACACAGGGACAGGTTCAAGTACCCACAATAATGCAGACATCACGAAAATTGCTAACAGGCGTTGCTGCACTACCGTAATACCATGGATTGGGATCCACGCACTGGGCATAGCGAGTATGAGAATAGGTATTAAGAGGCAAAAACCTATTTTAGCTATTTGATTTGAGTTTTCTTTGTTCATCCCATCACTTCCTTTTCATGCGAAGTTGCAGGTTATCGAAAACTTGTTGCAAGTGTTTGGCTTTCTTGCACCTTTTTAACAGGTAATGCTATTTATTTGTAAGTATTTTGCTTTTAATCAAAAAAAAGCAGCTCGATTATCTCGAACTGCTTTCTTGTTGGATAAGGTTTAAGAAGTACCGACGCTTAGGCGACGTCTTCATCCTCTATCTCGAAATTTGTGTCTAATTCTTCTTGTGACAAGATGATGCCAGTGTTGTCGGCGTAGATATAGTCTTCAGGCAAGAAGCTCACGCCACCAAAGTTAACCGGTACATCCACTTCACCGATATCCGTTTGGCTTGCACCAACAGGGATAGAAGCCAGCGCTTGGATACCGATATTCATATCTTCTAGTTCGTCGACCTCACGAACTGAGCCGTACACTACAATGCCTTCCCATTCATTCTCTTCTGCAAGAGAAGCAATTTCAGCATCAATCAATGCGCGTCGTAAGGAACCACCGCCGTCGATAAGTAATACTCTACCTTGCCCGTTTTGATCGAGAACTTCGCGTATCAGTCCATTGTCTTCAAAGCATTTAATGGTGGTGACTTGACCGGCAAATGACGCACTACCACCAAAATTACTAAACATTGGTTCTACGACATCAACCTGATCTAAGTAAACATCACACAGGGCTGAAGTATTGTATTCCATAATCGGTGTCACCTTCTAAGTTAGTATTCCCAAACTAGAGTATATCTTGCAATGGCAATTGATAATTGACGCAAGTTAACCTTTTTACTAAACAATGATAGCTAAAGAAAATAATACATTAGCGATTAATGCCAGTTTTACCACTCCAGCCATCAATGGGGCAATAGCTAAACTGTCTTGCGCACGATTGAGGGCACGCAAATGCAATACACTCGGCACTAAAATAGCAACAGTAAGCAATAAGCTCAATGGGTTACAGTGACCGTTGAGTACAAAGGTAAGATATGCCAGCCAAGCTAAAGAGATTAATAGCGCATGATATAGCTTAGCTTTTCCTAAACCTAAACGAACCGCTACGGTTGTTTTTCCAAATGCTTGGTCATTATCAAGATCGCGCATATTGTTGACGTTGAGAACCGCGACAGCCAGTAATCCGGTGGCGGTGGCAGGCAGTAATAAATCAGCGGTGATACTGAGTGCGTGCAGGTAATAGGTTCCACCCACGCCTAGTAGCCCAAAGAAGACATAAACTGCCAGATCGCCTAATCCCATATACCCATAAGGTCGTTTACCTACGGTATAAGCAATGGCGCAGAATATAGCTAAAACGCCTAAGCCAAGGAAGATACCTATATCTACTATGGTGGTTAAAGATGATAGAATTAGTGTCAATCCTGAAAGTAAACTCAGGAGCGAACACACAATCATTGCTATCTTCATTTGTGTCGGACTTATCTCACCCGACTGTATCGCTCTCGTCGGCCCCAATCTATCTTGATTATCAGTTCCTTGTTGGGAGTCACCATAATCATTGGCAAGGTTTGATAAGATTTGCAATAGAGTCGCGGTCAGCAAAGCAAGCAGGCTGACACTCCATGAAAAATGCTGATGGGTATAGGCCAAGCAACTTCCGGTTACGATGGAAGTGAGAGCCAGTGGTAATGTTTTAGGTCGAGCGGCTGATAACCAATGAGAAGCAGACAAAGTAATATAGCTTTTTACGTTAAAATGACAGTGATTGAGTATAGCAAATCTATTTTCCATTTGATCAAATTACAATGGCCTAAGTAAGGTATTGAGAAGCAAAATGAAAACAAAGCAAAGAATTGTGTATGGAGCGCTAGAATTATTCAACCAACATGGTGAGCGCAACATCACGACTAATCATATCTCAGAACACCTTGGAATTAGTCCCGGCAATCTTTATTACCATTACTCAAACAAACAAGAAATTATCCGCGCCATCTTCAAAGACTACACTTCAGAGTTACTGGATAGATTCCGCCCTTATGAAAGCCAAGAGCAAAGTTTAGTGCTATTGAAGCATTATGTGAATTCTACTTTTTCCTTGATGTGGAAATACCGTTTTTTCTATGCAAACCTTGCCGATATCGTCAGTAGAGATGCACAGCTACACAGTGCCTACTGCCAAGTTCAAGAGAAGCTACGTATCAACTTAGTGGCAATTGTAGAGTCTTTTCGCACGCTCAACCTGATTGTGGTTGAACCGGATAACATGCCTCGTTTTGTGACTAATTTGCACTTTATTGCCAATGGTTGGCTAGCTTATCAATCGGCGATGAGTGCCAATCAAAAGGTGACTGAGTCGATGATTATGCAAGGAATGTTGCAGATATTGGCTATGGTAAAACCTGTGGCAACTCAATTGGGTCGAGAGCAACTACTTTTGCTTGAAGAAGGGTTACAAATGACCTGTACAGCAGAAGCTGAGTAATACCAATCGTACTAAATAACGGGTCATTCTAGCTTGTTCTCGAGCATTTTCCCTGCGCTAGTTCTGATCACTTACTTAGTGTGATTGGTATAAAAAAAAGGAGCGTTAGCTCCTTTTTTATGTCTTTTACAAACGTTAGATTAGCGTTTGTGAGCGTAGGCTGTACCTAAGCGAGTAGTGGCTTCTCGTTGCATGCTAGAGTCAAACTCGATGGCATCTTTCGGGAATAAGTTAATCACCGTGGAGCCCAATTTAAAGCGACCCATTTCTTCACCTTTTTTGAAGTGAATGGCTTTTTCGCCTTCGGTTGGGTAATCCCAACGATATACCGTATTACCACGAGGTGGTGTGACGGTTCCAGCCCAAGTCAGTTCGATACTACCCACAATAGTGGCACCGACTAATACCTGCGCCATAGGGCCAAATTCCGTATCGAAAATACACACCACACGTTCATTTCGTGCAAAGAGATTTTCTACGTTTTCTGCCGTTAATGGATTCACAGAGAACAGGTCACCCGGTACATAGATCATTTGCTTCAATGTGCCGTCGCATGGCATGTGCACGCGGTGGTAGTCACTTGGTGACAGGTACAAGGTAGCAAAACTGCCGTCTGTAAAATCTGCAGCTAATTCAGAGTCGCCACCAAGTAGCTCACAAGCAGAATAGTCGTGGTTTTTAGCTTGAATCAATTTGCCATCTTCAATCGGGCCAAATTGACTTACGCAAGCATCAGCGGGGTGCGTAATAACACTCTCGCCTTCTGCGATAGGTCTTAGCCCCGGCTTCAATTCACGTACGAAAAAGTCGTTAAAAGTAGCGAAGTATGCAGGATCTGAGTGCAACGCCTCATCCATGTTAATTTTGTATTGCTTGATGAAGCCACGAATAATCGACGTGGTTACTACGCCAAGTTTCGCAGATGCTAGCTTTCCAACTAGGCGGGTAAGGCCATGTTGTGGCATCCAGTATTGGGCACCGACTTTGATTTTATCAATCACAATAAGGTCCATTATTCCTAAATTGGGGCAGAATGTTACTTAAACTAAGGCTATTTGTCTAAGTAAACTACTGATCCAGTTTCTTATTTTTTGAGTATTGGCGGTTAGCTTTGTTTTCCACCATGCTTTCAATAATTCGTTGGTAATTTTCAAAACGATTAGGATGTATTTTGCCATCGCTAATAGCTTGTTGCAGCGCGCAACCGGGGTCATCGGCATGCTTACAATCACGGAATTTACATAAGCCTAAGAATTCGCGGAACTCCACAAACGCCGTAGTGACTTCATCGGCTTCAAGGTGCCAAAGACCAAACTCTCGCACTCCTGGGGAGTCAATCAAATCGCCGCCAGCAGGGAAGTGGTACAAACGCGCCGCGGTTGTGGTGTGTTGACCTAAGCCTGAGTTGCTTGAGACAAGACCTTCTTCAACGTCTAACTCTGGCATTAACGCATTGACTAGACTCGACTTACCGACACCGGATTGCCCAACAAAAATGTTAATTTTTCCAGCCAATTCGGCTTCTAACGCTTCAATACCTTCTCTTGTTTCCTTACTGACCAACAACACTTTATAGCCAATATCGCTGTAAATTTTTAATTGCTCTTTCAGGACAGGTAGCTGTTCATCGGTGGCTAAGTCAATTTTATTGAGCACTAATAACGGCGCAATGCTTAGCGTTTCAGAGGCCACTAAATAACGGTCGATAATAGACAGTGACAGTTCAGGCAGTATTGAGGATACAATGACCATCTGCTCAACGTTGGCCGCAACAGGTTTTAGACCATCATAGTAGTCCGGTCTGGTGAGCATAGACGTTCTAGGTTCTACCGCTTCAACAACTCCAGAAATACCCGCCATAGACTCCAATCCGATGCGCCAAAGCACACGATCACCGGAGACTAAACTCTCGATACCACGACGTAAGTTACAGCGATGAATTTCACCAGTCTCAGTGTCCTCAATATCAGCATGTTGCCCAAATCGAGTGATGACCAAGCCTTTTTTGGTTTCACCGAGCATTTGCTCATCCCATTGAACAGCATTGTCTTGTTGCAGTCGCTTTTTCTGATTTCCGCGTACACGACGTACTTGTCCTTTGGTTAGCTTTTTCTTTTTAGCCATGTATTCTTTAGTGTCCGGTTGGCTTTCTATAATTGACGGGTATGATATACCTAATTGACCTCAAGATGCGAGATTAAGCAGTATCTGCTCACAATTAAGCGAATCTACTTTTTGCATTTCAGTAAGACTACTGAGGTTTCCTTACAACAATAATAGGCAATTTAATCCATGGTGTTGAACGATAAAAATTTGATTTGGGTTGATCTGGAAATGACAGGGCTTGATCCTGAAACTCATAAAGTCATCGAGATCGCCTCTATCGTAACGGATAGTGAGCTCAATATTTTAGCTGAAGGGCCTGTGATTGCCATTCATCAGTCTGATGCAGAACTGGCAAAAATGGACGATTGGTGTACCAATACCCACACCAACAGCGGTTTAGTTGAACGCGTTAAAAACAGCGATATCAACGAAGATCAAGCGGTGGCGTTGACGATCGAATTCTTAGAAAAATGGGTACCCAAAGGCGCTTCACCTATTTGTGGCAATAGTATTGGGCAAGACAGACGCTTCTTGTACAAGCATATGCCTGAGCTAGAGCAGTATTTCCACTACCGTTATGTGGATGTCAGCACCTTAAAAGAATTGACTCGTCGCTGGAAACCAGAAGTTTTAGATGGCTTCACTAAACAAGGCGTGCATCTTGCGTTGGATGATATTCGAGAGTCTATAGCAGAGCTTCGTTACTACAGAAAGACAATTATGAATATCTAGTGTGACTATTTTTTGCACACTTAAAGCGAAACTACAAAGAAAAGTAAAATTAAGGCTTGCATCACAGAAATAACCTCTTATAATTCGCACCCCTAAACGAATTAAACTCGTTTACGAAGCGACACTAGCTCAGTTGGTAGAGCGCAACCTTGCCAAGGTTGAGGTCACGAGTTCGAACCTCGTGTGTCGCTCCAAATTTCTCTTCTCTTTTAAGAGAGTGAAAGCAAGTCTTCATCGTACTTAACGGTGACACAATACGGACGCGGGGTGGAGCAGCTTGGTAGCTCGTCGGGCTCATAACCCGAAGGTCGTTGGTTCAAATCCAGCCCCCGCAACCAAATTCAGACAATTTGATGGTTTGTTTATAACAATCAGATAGTCACGGAATGCGACACTAGCTCAGTTGGTAGAGCGCAACCTTGCCAAGGTTGAGGTCACGAGTTCGAACCTCGTGTGTCGCTCCAAATTTCTCTTCTATTTTAAGAGAGTGAAAACAAGTCTTCATCGTACTTTAACGGTGACACAATACGGACGCGGGGTGGAGCAGCTTGGTAGCTCGTCGGGCTCATAACCCGAAGGTCGTTGGTTCAAATCCAGCCCCCGCAACCACATTTAGACAACTTGATGGTTTTATAGCAATCGAGTCGTCATTGGAATGCGACACTAGCTCAGTTGGTAGAGCGCAACCTTGCCAAGGTTGAGGTCACGAGTTCGAACCTCGTGTGTCGCTCCAAACTTTCTCTTCTCTTTTAAGAGAGCGAAAGCAAGTCTTCATCGTACTTTAACGGTGGCACAATACGGACGCGGGGTGGAGCAGCTTGGTAGCTCGTCGGGCTCATAACCCGAAGGTCGTTGGTTCAAATCCAGCCCCCGCAACCACATTTAGATAACTTGATGGTTTTATAACAATCGAGTCGTCATTGGAATGCGACACTAGCTCAGTTGGTAGAGCGCAACCTTGCCAAGGTTGAGGTCACGAGTTCGAACCTCGTGTGTCGCTCCAAACTCTCTTCAAAGTTTCCATTGTACTTAACGATGGCACAATACGGACGCGGGGTGGAGCAGCTTGGTAGCTCGTCGGGCTCATAACCCGAAGGTCGTTGGTTCAAATCCAGCCCCCGCAACCACATTTAGACAATTTGATGATTTCATAGCATCAGGTAGTCACGGAATGCGACACTAGCTCAGTTGGTAGAGCGCAACCTTGCCAAGGTTGAGGTCACGAGTTCGAACCTCGTGTGTCGCTCCAAATTCTCTCTTCTCCTTATCTTTTAAAATAATTGAGTAGAGAAGTAGTCTTTATCGTACTTTAACGGTAATACAATACGGACGCGGGGTGGAGCAGTTTGGTAGCTCGTCGGGCTCATAACCCGAAGGTCGTTGGTTCAAATCCAGCCCCCGCAACCAATTTAGGCGCTTAAAACGATTTCGAATTTAAGGTCTATACCTGCTCTATAACACTATGCTCTTCTTCCTTATTGTTACTTCCCTATAAAACGTTAGTATTTACAGTGTTTCTCACATTCAATTAAGAATTAACACACAGACTTATCCACAAAAACCAATCTGTGGATAACTTGGTTGATAAAAATATTACACACAGTTTTTTTAAGATCTTTTGTCAAGATCTAATGTCGTAACCACGTAATAGCAAAACACCTGAAAGCCATTAACTTATTGAAATAAAAGAATAAATTACAATATCTGTCGATCTATGCAATATAGTTATTCGATCTTTAATGTTGTTTTATTTGATCTTTATCATATTTCGTGTCTGTGTTTAACTTTAGACATTGCTTAAACGAGCCTTGCTTTATTTTCTTTTTCCACATTGCGCACCGACTTGCGACATTTCGCTAAGTTTGCGTCCTATTATGTTTTTATAAGGGAGTATTTGCGTAGGTTTATGGGGATTTATTCTGAGGGATAGGGCTTATCCAATATCTCATGCCTATAGCTTTTCATGGAGTGATACCAATCTCTGGCATTTAAGCATCTCGTGGCAGCCCTTTTTGTACTATTCTAATCAGTCGCTGTTGTTTTTTGGATGTGAACTCACTTTGTGAGTTAAGACGTTCAATGGCGTAGTTGATATGATGATCAAGTACCTCACCCATTCCTAATTTGCTCTCCAGTGCTGAGATAGCCTCGGCTGAATAATTGCCGTTTCCCATAGCAATAGACAAATTTCTTAACCATTGTAGATAGCCAATACGACGAATAGCTGAGCCTTCAAAGTTCTTCAAAAATTCAGCCTCACTCCATGCGAACAAAGACAGCAAATTACTATCTTCGATACTTTCTCGGCGATGGAAATCAGATTGTTCAGTAATGCTGGCAAAGCGGTTAAAAGGACAGACTAACTGGCAGTCATCACAGCCGTAGATTCTGTTCCCCATTGCATCGGATAGTTCGCTATCAATAATGCCGTCATACTCGATAGTCAGATACGAAATGCATCGTCTAGCATCGACAGTACCTTCTTCGACAATCGCCCCTGTTGGGCAACTGGTAATGCAGGAGCGGCATTTGCCACACTGACTCTCTACTGGTTCATCAATCGGTAGAGGTAACCCAATCAGCAGTTCTCCAAGGAAGAACCAAGATCCCGTATCGTCGTTTAACAGTAGTGAGTGCTTCCCTGTCCAGCCTAATCCTGCTTTCTCAGCTAATGGACGCTCCATTACAGGAGCAGAATCAACAAAGGGGCGGTAGTTGAGTTCACCAAGTTCTTGTTCGATTTTCTGAGCCAAGTTCTTTAGTTTATTTCTCATTAGCTTGTGATAGTCTCGACCTAAAGCATAGCGGCTGATATAAGCCTCTGTTGGGTCACTGAGATTGCTAGCAAAGCGGGCTTCAGGGGGAAGGTAATCCAATCGCACACTGATTACTCGAAGAGTACCGGGATGTAATCTATCGGGATATAAGCGTTTATCTAGATTACGCTCCATCCATTCCATATTGCCGTTATAACCCTTCTCCAACCATTGAGTTAAAGCTTGTTCACTTTTAGACAGATCAAGATCGGTAATTCCGACTTTTTGAAAGCCGAGCTCATTGCCCCAAAGTTTGATTTGTTCTGCTAAATGGTGAAGATTCATGGATGACGTCAATTAAAGGAATATAACCCTATTTTAGCGAATAAACGCACTAACAGGTAACATCGACAGTGCTTCCTTTATAGTTATAAATGAAATTTATTTGTTCATCGTCTCTCAAAGAGGCGGGTTTACTCGACAAAACGCGCTCAGTAGAGATAATTAGAGCATTATTTATAAAATCAACCGAAGACCAACCTTTTATGACCCAGAAGCATTTCTCTCTTCAAGATGAGCACGATACGGTAAAACTTGGGGCAAAACTCTCAGCCCTATGCTCTGAGCAGACTACCATTTACTTACATGGTGATCTTGGGGCAGGCAAAACCACATTTAGCCGTGGCTTTATTCAGTCTATGGGTCATAAAGGAAATGTAAAAAGTCCGACTTATACGCTGGTTGAGCCGTATGATTTACAACAATGGCAAGTGTATCACTTTGATCTTTACCGCCTAGCCGATCCTGAAGAGCTAGAATTTATGGGGATTCGTGATTACTTTACGCCGGATGCTATCTGTTTGGTTGAATGGCCAGAAAAAGGTCAAGGTTTATTGCCTAAGGCGGATTTGGAACTTGATATTCGCTATCAAGGTACAGGGCGAGTAGTGACTGTTACTGCAAACAGTGAAAACGGATTAACACTGATGAAAAAGCTGGAGCTAAATTGATTAAGAATTCAGTATGGGCGTTTACTTTGCTCTTTCTTTCTTCTTTGTTTGCCACTGTGCAAGCAAATGAAATTAAAGACATTCGTATCTCGACGACCAGTAAGGATACCAGAGCGGTTATCGACCTAACGAAAGCCGCTGATTACAGCTTCTTTACGCTAGGCAGTCCCGAGCGCATTGTGGTGGACATCAAAAACGCTACCAATCGCGCCAAGTTACCTAAGTCGGTCACTAAGAGTCCTCTGTTGAGCAAGGTAAGAGTCAGTAACCCTCCAAGTAAAAATACCGTGCGCTTGGTATTTGAATTGAAAGGCAAAGCCTCACCAAATGTGTTTAAGCTAAAACCGGGCAATGGTTCTGGGCACAGACTAGTGGTGGATATTCCATTAAACGGTCAGCAGGCGGCGTCGACTGCGAAAGCTAAACCAGTGGTTGCTACTAAAACCAGTATTCCGCACCGCAAAGAAGTATTGATTGCTATCGATCCGGGTCATGGTGGTAAAGATCCGGGCTCTATTGGTCCCAGTAAAAAATACGAAAAGCACGTGACTTTAAGCATTGCGAAGAAATTAGCTGCGCAATTAAATGCTGTGCCGGGTATCAGAACAAAATTAACCCGTACTGGTAACTACTATGTGCCGCTTGATCAGCGTGTGGCGATTGCCGATAAATATAAAGCGCACTTATTTATCTCTATCCATGCGGATGCTTTTACTTCACCACGCCCAAGAGGCGCGTCGGTTTTCTTCTTAAACGACCGTCGTAGAAATACTGAAATTTCACGCTGGGTAGAAAACCAAGAACGTCAGTCACGCAAGCTAGGTGGCACATCGACGGTGACTCGTCCTGATAGAAACGTAAACCAAACCTTATTGGATTTGCAATTTACTCACTCTAAACGCGAAGGTGAAAAGCTAGCGACTGAGATTTTGGGTGAGTTGAAAAAGGTCGCGCGACTGCATAAAGATAAACCGAGTGAAGCGAGTTTGGCGGTATTACGTTCTCCACAAATTCCATCGGTTTTGGTTGAAACCGGTTTTATTTCTAACCCAACCGAAGAGAAACTGCTGTTCCAACGTTCATATCAAGATAAGTTAGCCAGCTCGATAACTCGTGCGGTAGTGACTTACCTAAAAGAGAACCCGCCAGAAGGGACTGGCTTTGATAAGTCCGTTCCTCATCATCACGGAGTGTATGTTGTTCAACGTGGCGACTTCTTATCTAAGATTGCGAAAAATCATAAGGTTTCAGTTAGCGCCCTTAAGGC
Organism: Vibrio sp. B1Z05; assembly: GCF_052955985.1. NCBI lineage: Bacteria > Pseudomonadati > Pseudomonadota > Gammaproteobacteria > Vibrionales > Vibrionaceae > Vibrio > Vibrio sp. B1Z05. Next base: position 2,539,187 of record NZ_CP130463.1, on the reverse strand, counting down.
TGCCAATAACTTGAAAAGTGATACGGTAAAAGTAGGGCAAAAGCTCACTATTCCGGGGGTAAAAACAGCATCGACAACGCACTTAAATACGGTTGAAACTAAATCTATTACCCACGTAGTGAAGTCCGGAGAATACCTTGGCAAGATTGCCAAGCAGTACAAGGTTTCTGTGGCGGCCATTCAGCGTGAGAACAAATTAAAATCCAGCAAAGTACATGTTGGGCAAAAGCTGAAAATAACGGTGGCAGTGAAAGATGCTCCGATACGTAAGCATAAAGTTCAGCGAGGCGAGTTCTTAGGTAAGATAGCCTCCAAATACGGTGTTTCGGTCAGTAGCATTCGCAGTGCTAACAAACTCCGCTCTGATGAACTTGCCATTGGGCAAGTGCTGATTATTCCAAACCGATGAGTGAAATAAAAATTCTGCCAGCACGACTGGCCAACCAAATAGCCGCAGGAGAGGTGGTTGAAAGACCCGCTTCTGTAGTGAAAGAGCTAGTCGAAAATAGCATAGATGCTGGCGCGACTCGTATTGATATCGATATTGAGAAAGGCGGCAGTAAGCTGATTCGCATTCGAGACAATGGCAAGGGCATCATTAAAGATGAACTGCAATTGGCTTTGAGCCGACATGCCACCTCAAAGATCACTAGCCTAGATGACCTTGAAGCGATCATGAGCTTAGGATTTCGCGGAGAAGCGCTCGCCAGTATTAGCTCGGTATCTCGCTTAACGCTCACTTCACGCACAGCAACGCAAGAACAGGCATGGTCTGCGTATTCTGAAGGGCGTGATATGCAGGTTAAACTGCAACCGACCGCACATCCTATTGGTACTTCGGTTGAAGTGTTAGACCTGTTTTTTAATACCCCTGCCAGACGCAAATTCCTGCGTACCGAAAAAACAGAATTTACCCATATTGAAGAGCTATTAAAGCGAATCGCGTTAAGCTGTTTTCAGGTCACGATCAACCTTAGACATAATGGCAAGCTGGTTAAACAATACCGCGCGGCAAAAACCGATCGTCAAATAGAACAACGGGTGCAGTCGGTGTGCGGCAAGAATTTTGCTGACAACATGCTCAGAGTGGAACTGCAGCACCAAGATTTAAAACTGTATGGTTGGATAACCACACCATTGGCGGCTCGCTCACAAGGTGATTTGCAATATTGCTACGTCAATGGACGTATGATGCGCGATAAGTTAATCAACCATGCTATTCGTCAAAGCTACGAGCACACCTTAAGACCCGATCAATATGCTGCTTACGTGCTGTTTATCGAGATAGATGCGTATCAGGTGGATGTGAATGTACATCCGGCTAAGCATGAAGTGCGTTTTCATCAAGGGCGTGTGGTGCATGATTTTATCTACCAAGCTTTGGTGGATGCATTAGCTCAATCACAGCAACTCGTCTCACAAGAAAGACGTGAGAGTGCTTATGCCACTCCTCATCCGGTTGTGGACAGCGATGAAATCCAGCCTGCTAGTACCTCTGGTGCTAGCGCTACAGAAGCAAGCCTTTCACAAAATGAAGCGCAAGCGATACAGCAGTCTCCGGCTTATCCAAATAAAGCACCGCAACCAAATTCTGGTTCGGGCTGGGGTGCTGATTCTGCTTCAAACTCAAGTTACAATGCAGGATCGAGTGGGCAGACGAGTGGGCAGAGCGCGACTAAAAGAAGCGCTCCGCGACCTGAAAAATCGCAAGTAACCGAAAGAGAGGCCAGAGTTTACCAACAACTGATGACGGTAGATAAAGCCGACTCATCTCAACCTGATTTAGCGACGCAAAGCGTCAGTCAAAGTGCCCGTATTGCACCATCAAAGGTAGCAAGTGAATCGAACACGGCCGGTACTGCTAGTCTTGCGCTGCCTAAGTCAGTGACGCAACTTGGCAAAGCACTAACGGTTGTCAATGAGCGTTACTTACTTATTAATACCAATGCAGGTTGTGCATTGCTGTCACTGGCCAGAGCTGAAACTTTAAAACTGCGTGGTCAGTTGTCCGTAGAACAAAGACAATTGGTAAAACAGCCCCTATTGATACCGCTGGCATTAAAAGTCAGCAGTGACGATATTGAGCAGCTAAAACAAATTCAACCTATGCTACAACGCTTTGCCATTCAGCTAATGTTTAAAGCGGGATCAAAAGTGATGATCATGGCGGTTCCTCAGCCTCTAAGACAACACAATTTACAGCAACTTTTTTCTCAATTACTGACTCAGTTAAGCCGTGGTCAAGCCATGTCGTTTGAGCAATTAAGCTTATGGCTTGCTTCTCAAGTGGCAGAGCAAAATAAGGTCTACACTTTATCTGAAGCTGTGCAGTTATTGTCTGATCTAGAAGGCGTGTCATTGCAAGGTCTAGACTTACAAGATACTCAACTTATTCAATTAGTGGATTTTTCCACACCAATTAAAGCGCTATTACATGAATGATAAATTGCCTTTGGCTATATTTTTAATGGGCCCAACGGCTTCAGGGAAAACTGAATTGGCGATTCGTTTACGCCGTCGCTTTCCTATTGAGCTAATCAGTGTCGATTCAGCCCTAGTGTACAAAGGGATGGATATAGGCACAGCAAAACCTACAGCCGAAGAGCAGGCAGCCGCACCACATCGTCTGATTGATATTATCGACCCTTCACAAGCGTATTCTGCGGCGGATTTTCGTCGAGATGCCTTACAGCTCATGCAAGAGATCACCGCACAAGGCAAAATTCCTATGTTGGTCGGTGGAACTATGTTGTATTACAAAGCTCTATTAGAAGGACTTTCGCCATTGCCAGCGGCAGACCAAGCCATTCGCGCTCAAATTGAGCAACAAGCGCAAGAGAAAGGTTGGCAAGCCTTACATGATGAACTCAGAGAGATTGATCCTGTATCGGCGGAGCGTATTCACCCCAATGATCCACAGCGTTTATCTCGAGCATTAGAAGTGTATCGCATTACCGGAAAGTCTTTAACTGAGCTCACTCAGCAAAAAGGCGAGCCGATTCCATACAATGTGAAGCAGTTTGCAATAGCGCCTCAAGAACGCTCTGAATTACATCGCAGAATCGAACTTCGCTATGAAAACATGGTGCAAGCAGGCTTTGAAGAGGAAGTGAGAGCCTTACATCAACGCACTGATTTAAATGCAGATCTTCCAGCAATTCGTTGTGTGGGTTATCGTCAAATGTGGGAATACCTTGAAGGTGAATACAGTTTTGATGAAGCAATATTTAAAGGGATTTGTGCCACTAGACAGCTAGCGAAACGCCAAATTACTTGGCTTCGTAGTTGGGATGACTTAACTTGGCTTGATAGTCTAAATATCGATCAAGGAGTAGAAACTATCGCAAATGTCATAGCATCTAATTGAATTTGCTGTGTATAATATGATCGTTTTGCATAAACAATACCTCTACACGGAATGTAGTAATTTTTGAGGTATTGTATGGTTTAGCTAGGATGCGCAAGCAGTACAATTTTTCTACTGTCACTTGCTAAATAATTACAACAACATACTAATAAGGAAAATAACAATGGCAAAGGGGCAATCTTTACAAGACCCGTTTTTAAACGCACTGCGTCGTGAGCGAGTGCCGGTTTCTATTTATCTTGTCAATGGCATTAAGCTTCAGGGTCAAATTGAGTCTTTTGATCAATTCGTGATCCTTCTTAAAAATACTGTTAATCAAATGGTATACAAGCATGCTATTTCGACAGTAGTTCCTGCTCGTGCAGTAGCTCATCACAGTGGTAATGAACGTGCAGATCGCACTCAAGAGAAATCAGAAGACTAATTGAATACGTTACTTAATTATCAAAAAAATTGTGTAAGGAGCTTATCGCTTGTTTGACCGGTATGAATCAGGTGAACAGGCGATACTTGTTCATATTAACTTTACACAAGAAGGGGAGTGGGAAGACTTAGCCGAATTTGAAATGTTGGTGTCTTCTGCAGGAGTAAACAACCTGCAAACAGTAACAGGCAGTCGCCAAGCCCCTCATGCTAAATACTATGTGGGCGAAGGTAAGGCTCAAGAAATTGCTGATCTTGTTCAGCTACTTGATGCCGAGATCATTATCTTCAACCATTCTCTTTCTCCTGCTCAGGAACGAAATCTCGAACAATTGTGTAAATGTCGTGTATTAGACCGCACTGGTTTGATTTTGGATATTTTTGCTCAACGCGCTAGAACCCATGAGGGTAAGCTGCAAGTTGAATTGGCACAATTGCGCCATCTTTCTACCCGATTAATTCGTGGTTGGACTCACTTAGAGAGACAAAAGGGCGGTATTGGCTTAAGAGGGCCGGGTGAAACCCAGCTTGAAACCGACCGACGTTTACTCCGAGATAGAATCAAAGCCATCCTACGTCGTTTAGAAAAGGTAGCGAAGCAACGAGAGCAAGGTCGCAGAGCGAGAAAGCGTGCAGAAATTCCAACTGTCTCTTTGGTAGGATATACCAATGCGGGCAAATCCACTTTATTTAACCGGATCACCGAAGCCAGCGTTTATGCTGCTGATCAGCTATTTGCTACTTTGGACCCGACTCTACGTAAAATAGAGTTAGAAGATGTGGGTTTGGCGATTTTAGCGGATACGGTCGGATTTATTCGTCATCTTCCGCATGATTTAGTCGCGGCTTTTAAAGCCACTTTGCAAGAAACTCAAGAAGCTGACATTTTGTTACATGTTATAGATGCCAGCGACGAGCGTTTCAGAGAGAATACCCAAGCTGTCGATATCGTCTTAGAAGAGATCGATGCGCATGAAATCCCTGTTTTGCTTGTGATGAACAAAATAGACAACATGGAACAGCAATCTCCTCGTATTGAATATAACGAAGAGGGCGTACCGACCATCGTATGGGTTTCAGCGATGGAAGGCTTGGGTTTAGATCTACTGTTTCAAGCATTAACTGAGCGTTTAGCCAGTCAAATGGTCGAATATAGTTTGTGCATTCCGCCTTTACATCAAGGGCGTTTACGCAGTGTATTTTTCAATATGAAATCTATTCGACAAGAGGCATATGATTCAGAAGGCAACTTATTGATCGATATTCGTATGCAACAAGCCGATTGGGCTAGATTGCAAAAGAGAGAAGAAGCGCAGTTGGATGACTTTATAGTCATCTAAAAGACTGTTACTTTATAACGTCATATCTAGTGATGGAGATTTCTAATGGCGTGGAACGAGCCTGGAAATAATAATGGAAATAATGGCCGCGATAACGACCCTTGGGGTAATAATGATCGTGGTAAACAGCAATCCGGTGGTCGCAATCAAGGGCCGCCAGATTTAGATGAAGTGTTTAATAAGCTGAGTCAAAAGCTGGGTGGCAAATTTGGTAAGCGCGGTGGGGGTTCATCTTCTACCGGTGGTGGTGCAATTGGTTTTGGATTGATTGCATTAGTGGCTGTTGTCATTTGGGTTGGTTCTGGTTTCTATACCGTTGGTGAAGCTGAGCGAGGCGTAGTGCTTCGTTTAGGTAAATACGACCGTATCGTTGATCCAGGCCTAAACTGGCGTCCACGCTTTATTGATGAAGTAACCACAGTTAACGTTGAAGCCATTCGTGCACTTCAAGCTTCTGGCTTGATGCTAACGAAAGATGAGAACGTAGTAACCGTTGGTATGGGTGTTCAGTACCGAGTATCCGATCCATATAAATACTTGTTCCGCGTAACTAACGCTGATGACAGCTTACGTCAAGCAACAGATTCTGCACTACGTGCGGTAATCGGTGATTCATTGATGGACAGCATCTTAACCAGTGGTCGTCAACAAATTCGTCAAAGCACTCAAGAAACCCTAAACAGTATCATTGATAACTATGACATGGGTATTCAGATTGTTGACGTGAACTTCCAGTCAGCACGTCCACCAGAGCAAGTTAAAGATTCATTTGATGATGCTATTGCGGCGCGTGAGGATGAAGAGCGTTTCATTCGTGAAGCTGAAGCTTACAAGAATGAAATCTTGCCTAAAGCAACCGGTCGTGCAGAGCGTTTGAAGAAAGAAGCGCTTGGTTACAGCGAACGTGTAGTAAACGAAGCATACGGTCAAGTGGCTCAGTTTGAAAAACTACTTCCTGAATATCAGGCAGCACCAGAAGTCACTCGTAATCGTATGTATTTAGATACAATGGAAGAAGTGTACTCGAATACATCGAAAGTACTGATTGATTCTGACTCTAGTGGCAACCTACTTTACCTACCAATTGATAAATTGGCAGGCCAAGAAAGTTCAGCAACTAAACGTTCAAGTAAGTCATCGTCAACCTACGATAAGATCGAGTTAGATGCAGATAAAGCGAAAACAACTGCACCAGCGACTAACTCTCGTACAACAACGACTACTCGTGAAGGGAGATACTAGGAATGCGTAAGTTAATGATCCCAGTATTGGTGGTTGCACTAGCACTGATGCTAATGTCGGTATTTGTGGTCCCTGAAGGTGAGCGCGGTATCGTTGTTCGATTTGGTCGTATCTTAAAAGATAACAATGATATTTCTCGTATCTACGAGCCAGGTCTGCACTTCAAAATGCCTTTGTTTGATAACGTTAAGCGTCTAGACGCACGTATTCAAACTATGGATGGTCGTTCTGACCGTTTCGTAACGTCAGAGAAAAAAGACGTTATCATTGATTCGTACGTGAAATGGCGTATCGAAGACTTTGGTCAATACTACCTAGCAACAGGTGGCGGTAACGCACTGACTGCACAGGCGCTGTTAGAGCGTAAAGTGACTGACGTGCTTCGTGCTGAAATCGGTTCTCGTGAAATCAAACAGATTGTATCGGGTCCTCGTAACAAAGCCGTGTTACCTGACGAGTCAGAGCTAGACGATACAGTTTCTGAAGCAGCACGTGCTGCGGTAGAGATTGATGGTGAGCGTGACAAGATCATGTCTGTAGTACTCGACGATACTCGTCAAAGTGCGATGGATGATTTAGGTGTTCGCGTGGTTGATTTCCGAATGAAGAAAATCAACCTACCGGATGAAATCTCTGAATCTATCTACCGTCGTATGCGTGCTGAGCGTGAATCAGTTGCACGTAAGCACCGTTCTCAAGGTCGTGAGAAGGCTGAGATTATCCGTGCTCAAGCTGAGCTAGAAGTGGCAACAGTTCTAGCTGAAGCTGACCGTACTGCTCGTGTTACTCGTGGTGATGCAGACGCTAAAGCGGCTAAGATCTATTCTGATACTTACAGTAAAGATCCTGAGTTCTATAGCTTTGTTCGTTCATTGCATGCGTATGAGAAATCTTTCTCTGAGAAAGGGGACATCATGGTTCTCGATCCTAAGAGTGACTTCTTCCGCTTCATGAATGATTCAAACGGCGCACCAAAGAAGTAAACTAGATTAAAGTATTACAAAGGCTCCTGTTTAGGAGCCTTTTTTGTTGATAGAGGAATAGGCGTAATGTCGCAAGGAATTTGGATAGCCATTGGCTTAGTGTTGGTTTTAGAAGGCTTAGGTCCGCTGTTAGCACCTAATGCATGGCGAAAAATGATGGCACAAATGAGCCAACAGCCAGATAACCAGTTACGTAGGTTGGGCGGTTGTTTAGTCGTTGCTGGAGCTGTGATCACTTTTATGTTGCTGTAAAGGTGGGCAACTTAGGGTTTTACACTGAACTTAATTTGAATATCTCTAATTATTTTATAGCGAGTGCTTAAAAAATGACTGCAAATTTAATTTTTCGGTGCTAAAATCCTTTTTTAACTAGCAATCAGAATCGGAAAGATGGGAAATAACGTAGTTGTTTTAGGCACCCAATGGGGTGACGAAGGTAAAGGTAAAATCGTTGACCTTTTAACTGAAGATGCAAAGTATGTGGTGCGCTATCAAGGCGGTCACAATGCAGGCCACACTCTAGTTATTGACGGTGAAAAAACCGTTTTACACTTAATTCCATCAGGCATCTTACGCGATAATGTTAAATGCATTATTGGTAACGGTGTTGTACTTTCTCCGGAAGCCCTTCTAAATGAAATGAAGCCTCTTGAAGAGCGCGGAATTCCAGTACGCGAGCGTCTATTCATTTCAGAAGCGTGTCCGTTAATTCTTCCTTACCACATCGCTATTGACCAAGCTCGTGAGCTTGCTCTTGGTAAAAAAGCTATCGGTACAACCGGTCGTGGTATTGGTCCAGCATACGAAGATAAAGTTGCTCGTCGCGGTCTACGCGTTGGCGACCTATTCGATAAAGCAGCATTCGCTGAGAAACTAAAAGTAATTATGGAATTCCATAATTTCCAATTAGAACATTTCTACAAAACAGACACAGTAAGCTACGAAGAAGTGCTTGAGCAAGCGATGAGCTATGCTGACCTTCTAACGTCTCTTGTTATCGATGTGACTGATGAGCTAGATGCTGCTCGTAAACGTGGTGATAAAATCATGTTTGAAGGTGCACAAGGTACTCTTCTAGACATCGACCACGGTACTTACCCGTACGTAACTTCTTCAAACACTACTGCTGGTGGCGTAGCCGCTGGTTCTGGTTTTGGTCCACGTCATATCGGTTACATTCTAGGTATTGCAAAAGCTTACTGTACTCGTGTTGGTTCAGGTCCATTCCCAACAGAATTGTACGATGGTCTAGAAAAACAAGATCCTATCGGCAAACACCTAGGTGAAGTGGGTAATGAGTTTGGCGCAACAACTGGACGCCTACGCCGTACTGGTTGGTTTGATGCTGTTGCAATGCGTCGTGCTGTACAAATCAACTCAATCTCAGGCTTCTGTCTAACTAAACTAGACGTACTTGATGGTCTTGAAGAGCTAAAAATCTGTATTGGCTACAAGATGAAAGACGGTTCTGTACTAGAAGTTTCTCCAATGGCTGCTGAAGCATTTGAAGAAGCAACGCCTATCTACGAAACCGTACCTGGTTGGTCTGAAAACACCTTTGGTGCTACATCTCTTGAGCAATTGCCACAAGCAGCTCTAGATTACATCAAACGTATTGAAGAACTAACAGGCGTGCCTATCGATATCATCTCGACTGGCCCTGATCGTAACGAGACTATGATTAAGGTTCACCCATTTAACTAATCATTAAATGATTGACCTTAAATAAAAAAACCGGCTTTCGCCGGTTTTTTTGTGATTGCTATAATGGATTAAAGCACTTTATGTGGACCGAAACACTCGTAGTGAAGTTGGTCTTTATCAAAGCCAAGTTTAACCAATTGTTCTGCTGCAAATTGCATGAAAGGAACAGGACCACAGAAATACACTTCGGCATTGTTTGGTAGTTGTTGTTGGTTTAGCTGAGACAGATCAATCAAGCCTTCAAATTGGAAATCTTCTGCTTGTTTATCACTTTCTAGTGGTGCGCGGTACCAAGTGAACTGCTGTAGATTGCTGTGTTTGTTACACAGTTCAGTGACGTGATCTTTAAAAGCGTGTTGTTCGCCATTTTCAGCCGCATGTAACCAAGTCACTGCTTTATCAGAACCTTGCAGTGCTTCTAGCATAGATAGCATAGGAGTAAGGCCAACACCGGCAGAAACCAGTACCACAGGTTTATCTGATTGGGCTTGCAAGAAGAAGTCACCCGCCGGTGGCGCGACTTTAATGATGTCACCTTGTTGTAGGTCATCATGTAAGAAGTTAGACACTCGGCCTTCGCCATCACGTTTTACTGAGATACGGTAAGTTTTACCATTTGGCGCAGCAGAAAGGCTGTATTGACGAATTTCTTGGTTTTCAAATTTCTCAGTATTGATGTAAATACCTAAGTATTGTCCAGGATTGAAATCCATTACCGCTTTGCCATCAGTAGGCTGTAGTACAAAGCTAGTAATAACTGAACTCTCTTGCGTTTTTTCGATAACTTCGAAATCTCTCAGTCCACGCCAACCGCCAGTGTGTTGTTCGTTATCAACATAAATGTCTTCTTCACGTTGAATAAAGATATTCGCTAATACGCCGTACGCTTCACCCCAAGCATCTAGCACTTCTTGACCAGGAGAAAAAAGTTCATCAATCGTTGCTAGAAGGTGGCCACCAACAATGTTGTATTGTTCTGCCGTGATCATAAAGCTAGTGTGTTTTTGTGCAATTTTTTCTACTACAGGTAATAGAGCACCGAGATTATCAATATTAGCTGCGTAACCACAAATGGCATTGAATAGCGCTTCTCTTTGATCGCCATTGCGTTGGTTACTCATGTTGAATACATCTTTTAACTCTGGATTGTGAGCAAACATACGGTCATAGAAATGAGCGGTTAATTTAGGGCCAGTTTCTGCTAGAAGAGGAGCAGTGGCTTTAACTGTATCGATCGTCTTTTGTTCCAACATCTTAGTATTCCATTTAAAGGTGTATTTTATATTCATGTTCAGTGTTGTATAAATTGTATATTAAAGTCAACAAAAGAATTACACTGTGAGGTTGATACGGAGTACCACTATGCAAATTACTAGCTTTACTGACTATGCGATACGAACACTTATTTATTTGGCTGCCCTTAAAAAGGATGAGCTTACTAATATCACTCAAGTGAGTGAGGTATTCGATATTTCACGTAACCACATGGTTAAAATCGTGAATAAGCTAGGACAGAAGGGATTTATTGAAACGATTCGCGGTAAGAATGGTGGTATTAGACTTAATAAGCCAGCCAATGAGATAAATATTGGTGATGTCATTCGTGAATTAGAGCCGATGAAGGTCATCAATTGTGCTCCGGAATTTTGTCATATCACTCCGGCTTGCCGTCTTAAAAGTTACCTGCACAAAGCCAAAGAGGCTTTTTTAGCAGAGTTGGATAAATGTTATCTAGACGACTTAGTTGATAATAATTCCGATTTGATGATTCTTTTGTCGAAAGGATAGACCCATAACCGAGTTATTTTACTAATTGTTAAAGCATTTTTTCCTTGTGGCGCATTACTAGAATATACTTTACTTAATTATTCTATTTAATGAGCACGCCCATGTCCGATTCTAAATCTCTTGACCCCCATGCAGATCGAGAGGCTAAAAATTACGAGAACCCAGTACCAAGCAGAGAGTTTCTTTTAAGCTTTCTCGAGAGTGCGGGGGTGCCAATGAATCGCAACGATCTATTCACCGCTCTTGAACTGGCCGGTGAAGATCAATATGAAGGCTTACGTCGCCGATTAAACGCTATGTTGCGTGATGGTCAGCTAGTCTTCACTCGCCGTCAATGTTACGCCCTTCCTGATAAACTCGAAATGATCAAAGGTTATGTCATCGGTCATAAAGATGGCTTTGGATGGGTGCGTCCTGAAGGCGTTATCGGCAAAGAGCAGGACTTAGTTCTACCATTTCATCAAATGCGTAGCATCATCCACGGTGACTATGTACTAGCGCAACAATCAGGCACGGATAAACGCGGCCGCAAAGAAGCCAGAATTGTTCGCGTACTTGAAGAGCGAGCAATGAAAATTGTTGGGCGCTTCTTCCTTGAGTTTGGTCATGCTTACGTAGTGGCTGATGACTCTAGAATTCATCACGATATTCTTATTCCTAAAGAGCACCGAATGGGCGCTCGAATGGGGAACGTGGTCGTAATTGAAGTCACTGACCGCGGTAATCGTTCTCGCGGAATGACAGGTAAAGTGGTTGAAGTGTTAGGTGAAAACCTAGCGCCGGGCATGGAAACTCAAATCGCCATCCGTACTCATCAAATCCCTAATGAATGGCCAGAAGAAGTTACCAAGCAAATAACCTCTCTGGCAGAAGAGGTTCCAGAAGAAGCGAAAAAAGGTCGGGTAGATCTTCGAGAGTTACCATTAGTGACTATTGATGGTGAAGATGCGCGTGACTTTGATGATGCGGTTTATTGTGAAAAGAAAAAAAGCGGTGGCTGGCGTTTATGGGTCGCTATTGCCGATGTGAGTTACTACGTGCGCCCAGATTCTGCGCTAGATAAAGAAGCGATTAATCGCGGTAACTCAGTGTATTTCCCATCTCAGGTTGTACCTATGCTACCTGAAGTGTTGTCGAATGGTTTATGTTCGCTTAATCCACAAGTCGACCGCTTGTGTATGGTGTGTGAGATGACCGTCTCTGAAAGCGGTAAGCTTTCTGGTTATAAGCATTATGAAGCGGTAATGAACTCTCACGCGCGTTTAACCTACAACAAGGTCAACGATATTCTTAATGGCGACCAAGAGTTAAATCAACGCTATGAGACGTTAGTTCCACATCTGCAAGAACTGCATAATATGTATCGCACTCTTAAACAGTCGCGTGACCTGCGTGGTGCGATTGAGTTTGAAACGGTCGAAACCAAATTCATCTTTAATGCCGATAGAAAAATTGATCGCATTGAACCTGTGGTACGTAACGATGCGCACAAACTGATTGAAGAGTGCATGATCTTAGCAAATATCGCTTCTGCCTCTTTAGTTGAAAAACTCAAAGAGCCTGCGTTGTACCGAGTGCATGAAACTCCAGGTGAACAGCGTTTAGTGGGCTTTAAAGACTTCCTGAGTGAGCTTGGTTTAACCCTGAATGGTGGTTTAGCACCATCCCCAACGGATTATGCCGATCTCATGCACATCGTCACTCAGCGTCCGGATAAAGAGCTTATTCAAACAATGCTACTACGCTCGATGAAACAAGCTGTGTATAATCCAGATAACGCCGGCCACTTTGGCTTGGCTCTGAAGCGTTACGCACACTTTACCTCACCGATTCGTCGCTATCCTGACTTGCTATTGCACCGTGCAATTAAGTACCTCATTGCCAAGCAAGAAGGGCGCAATACCGACCGTTGGACACCAACGGGGGGTTACCATTACTCATTTGATGATATGGATGTGTTTGGTGAGCAATGCTCAATGACTGAGCGTCGCGCCGATGATGCGACTCGCGATGTGACTGATTGGCTCAAATGTGAGTACATGCAAGATCACGTCGGTGAAGAGCTAGACGGTGTGATTGCCAATGTGACGGGTTTTGGATTCTTTGTCCGATTAACAGAGCTGCACATTGACGGATTGGTGCACATATCAACATTAGCTAATGACTATTATCGCTATGATGCGATCAGTCAGCGTTTAGTGGGTGAAAGCTCTGGGCAAATTTATCGCCTTGGTGACACGGTAAAAGTGAAAGTATTAGCCGTTAATTTGAACGACAAGCAAATTGACTTTGAAATGGTGGGTAGCCAACGCACTCCAAGAGGCAAAGGCAAAACCGCCAAGAAACGTTTAGTTGAAGATGCTAAGCGTTTTGATGATAAGAAAAAATCAGGCTCGTCAGAGGGAAGACGCTCTAGACGTGCCAAAGCTAAGGTTGAACCAACCGTTCGCCCTGATGGCAGTAAGGACAGTGCGCCTGCACCTAAAAAGCCAAAATCAAACAAAGCGAAGAAAAACAAAGCTCGTGGCAAAAAGAATACAGCTCGCGCCCCTAAGAAATAAGAGAAGCAATTAAATGAGTAACGAATATATTTATGGCATCCATGCAGTGAAAGCTGTGTTGGAAAAAGATCCTGTACGTTTTATTGAAGTATTTGTTTTAAAGGGGCGTCAGGACGACCGTTTGTTACCTTTAATCAATCTATTGCAATCTTACGGTGTTTCTATCCAACAAATGGGTCGCAAAGCACTGGATGACAAAGCAAAAGGTGCAAACCATCAAGGTATTATAGGACGTGTTAAAGCGGCCAAAGCCTTGAATGAAAATGACCTAGATACCATTTTGGCTGCTGAGCAAAATCCACTACTGCTGATTTTGGATGGCGTAACCGATCCGCACAACCTTGGCGCATGTCTACGTAATGCTGACGCAGCCGGTGTCGCCGCTGTCATCGTTCCAAAAGACAAGTCTGCACCATTAACCGCGACAGTAAGCAAAGTTGCTTGTGGCGCGGCAGAGACAGTACCTTTGATTCGTGTCACTAACCTTGCGCGCACTATGCGTCACCTACAAGAGCAAAATGTATGGATTGTTGGTACCGCAGGCGAAGCCACTCATGATGTTTATCAAAGCAAGCTAACAGGCCCATTGGCAATTGTAATGGGAGCCGAAGGGGATGGCATGCGCCGTTTAACCCGCGAGACTTGTGATGACTTAATCAAGATCCCAATGGCCGGCTCTGTTTCTAGCTTGAACGTATCCGTTGCCTCTGGAGTATGTTTGTTTGAAGCGGTAAGACAGCGTCTAAGCTAATTTTGTTGTCGATAGCATTAAATGAGATAGGAGCTTCGGCTCCTATTTTTGTGGTAACAAACGGTGGCTTGTAGCCATTTTTATACCTGTGATTTTTATTTTCATCATTTGCATATAACCTCTTTAAAATACAAAGAGTTATGAATCTAAGTGCTTGGAATAAAGGGCGAATAGTCGGACTGACAAACTATCTTGTGCAGAAACGGTGTTTTTGCTTGATCTTATTGAACGGTTTCTGTACTATTTGCCGTCCTTAAAACTCGGTCATTTATCTTTAGTTCCTTGCTTCCTCTGGACGACCGGGCCACTCGTGGAAGCTAATAATCCGTAAGGAGCAACACATGCGTCATTACGAAATCGTATTCATGGTGCACCCTGATCAAAGCGAGCAAGTTGCTGGCATGATCGAGCGTTACACTGGTTCTATCAACGAAGCTGGCGGTACTGTACACCGTCTAGAAGACTGGGGTCGTCGTCAACTGGCTTACCCAATCAACAAGCTTCACAAAGCTCACTACGTTCTTATGAACGTTGAAGCTGATCAAGCTGTGATCGACGAGCTAGAAACTGCTTTCCGTTTTAACGATGCAGTTCTACGCAACATGATCATGCGCACTAAAGGCGCTGTGACTGAGCAATCAATCATGCTTAAGCAAAAAGAAGAGCGTGCAGAGCGTGCTCCTCGTCGCGAAGAGCGTACTGAAGCTAAGCCAGAAGCATCTGCTGAGTAATTGATTGTATGACCAATCGAATGGATTTAAGCGGCATTGTTGCTAAAGATCCTATTCGAACACGAAGCCCCTCAGGGATTTTACATTGCCAATTTTGGCTCGAGCATCGCTCAAATGTAATGGAAGCCGAGCTTCCGAGACAGGTTTACTGTCGAATGCCAGTGGTGGTGAGTGGTAAAAGGTCGCACACATTAACTCAAGAACTAGTTAAAGGCAGTTCAATCAAGGTAAGTGGCTTTGTCGCTTATCAAACAAGCCGAAACGGTTTGGGAAAATTGGTTTTACATGCCGAAGATATCACTCAAATTTAAGATCAGGAGATAGCCCATGGCTCGTTTCTTCCGTCGTCGTAAATTCTGCCGTTTTACTGCAGAAGGCGTACAAGAGATTGATTACAAAGACGTAGCAACTCTTAAAAACTACATCACTGAAGCTGGTAAAATTGTACCTAGCCGTATCACTGGTACAAGCGCTAAATACCAACGTCAACTAGCTCGTGCAATCAAGCGTTCTCGCTACCTAGCACTACTTCCGTACACTGATAAGCATCAGTAATCGGTCGGTTTATTAAGAATAGAGGATTAAATAATGCAAGTTATTCTACTTGATAAAATCGGTAACCTAGGTGCACTTGGCGACACTGTTAACGTTAAATCTGGTTACGCTCGTAACTACCTTATTCCTCAAAATAAGGCAGTAATGGCTACTAAAGCAAACGTTGAAATGTTTGAAGCACGTCGTGCTGAACTTGAAGCTAAAGTTGCTGAGCACCTAGCTGCAGCTGAAGCACGTGCTGAGAAAGTTAACTCTCTAGAAGCAGTTGTTATTGCTTCTAAAGCTGGTGACGAAGGCAAACTATTCGGTTCTATCGGTACTCGTGACATCGCTGACGCAGTTACTGCTGCTGGCGTTGAAGTTGCTAAGAGCGAAGTTCGTCTTCCAGAAGGCGCACTACGTAACACTGGTGAGTTCGAAGTAAGCGTTCAACTTCACTCTGAAGTTTTCGCTACTGTGAAACTACAAGTTGTTGCTGCAGAGTAATTTTTTACTCTGAAGATGACTTTAAAACACCGGCCTTGGTCGGTGTTTTTTTATGCCCAAAATTTGTTAAATGTTAGAACAAGAACAGTAGGTTAACGGAAAACACCGAATCAGTATGGCTCAGTCCATCCGGAACTTTGTTGTGGTATTGACGGTTGTGTACCAACTTTAATGCAATATCTTCGGTAATTTCATTAATCACTGAAATCTCAGTATCGGTTCTAGTGTTACTTTCACCTGCGACTACAGTGACATCGGTTCCTATCGATAGAGACTTAATCGGTTTCCAAACCAAAGATAAATTACCCCTGATAATTGCTTCCTGCACCGTCTCTTTCATGATGATATCGTCATCATCAATCTCTTCTAAATTAGGTTCTTGGTATCGATAACCCGGTCCCAATTCGCCTTCAATCAACAAGTGTTTGGTATTGGTTATCTGATAACCCATACCAGCAGATACGGTATAGTCAGTAAAATAGGCACTGTATTTAGAGTCGTAACCATTGAAGTTAGAGTAAGCGTAGCTTTTAGGACCTAGCTTATAATCCCCCTGTAGATCATAAGTCGATTGTCGTTTGTCTTCTGCACCATCTTTATACAATAAGTAATATTTCCATTCTCCAGTCAGACGATAGCGATTTTTAATGTATTCACCGCTAAGACGTGCATTGAGAGATTCGGAATCAGAATTACCTGAATGGGCTTGATAGCCAAATTCAACTTCGCTTTTGAAGGGGGAAGGGCTTGCGATATCGGTATCAGTCAGCTCTTCCGCATGGGGTGCTGAGCACAGCAGTGATCCCAGACAAAATAGCAATTTTTTTGACACAAAATACCTCAAACTAAAATATTGCTTATGAATTGTACTTAAACCTACTAAAAATACGTCAAGATGAGGTAAACAATGATAGACGTTTATGCACTTTCTATCCTAATAATATCTTTCTTAAAGTTGCAAATAATAGTGTCTATTTTTATGACCTCATCTATTAAAAATAATTTTCTAAACAGATCATGTTTAGCATTGGTATAATGCAAAGAATAGAAGGTCACTGAGCACATCCATGGCAGATCAACGAACGAATAAAAAACAAGACTCCCAAGTCGAAGCAATCAAAGCTCCACCCCATTCATTAGAAGCTGAGCAGTCAGTTATTGGCGGGTTGTTGCTGGATAACGAGCGTTGGGATACGGTTGCCGAGAAAGTAATGGCAATCGATTTCTACAGTCGACCTCATAGACTGATTTTTGAAGCAGTTAAAACTCTGCTTGAAGATAGTCAGCCATTGGATTTAATTACCTTATCTGAATTTTTAGAGCGTCGTGAACAGCTTGAAGATGTTGGTGGGTTTGCCTACTTAGCTGATCTGGTTAAAAACACCCCGAGTGCGGCCAACATTAATGCCTATGCAGAGATTGTTGCAGAAAGAGCCGTGGTGCGAAACCTAATTGGTGTGGCCAATGAGATTGCCGATGCGGGTTACGATCCTCAAGGTCGTTCTTCGAGTGATCTGGTGGATTTTGCTGAGAGCAAAGTGTTTGCCATTGCTGAAGAGCGTTCAAACGAGAAAGACGGTCCACAAAGCGTTGACAACATCCTTGAGAAAACTCTAGAACGTATCGAAACTCTATACAAAACCCCACAAGACGGGGTGACAGGTGTTAACTCAGGTTTCAATGACTTAAATAAGAAAACGGCAGGTTTACAACCTTCCGATCTTATTATCGTAGCAGCTCGTCCATCAATGGGTAAAACCACCTTTGCCATGAACTTGTGTGAAAACGCTGCCATGGATTCGGATAAACCCGTTTTGATATTCTCTCTAGAGATGCCCTCAGAACAAATCATGATGAGAATGCTCGCGTCACTGTCTCGCGTTGATCAAACCAAAATCCGTACTGGTCAGCTCGATGACGAAGATTGGGCACGAATTTCATCGACCATGGGTATTCTTATGCAGAAGAAGAATATGTTCATCGATGATAGTTCAGGCTTAACACCGACAGAGCTTCGCTCACGCGCACGTCGTATCGCGCGTGACAATGGTGGCCTAAGCCTCATCATGGTCGATTACCTGCAGTTGATGCGTGTTCCGGGTATGCAAGACAACCGTACTTTAGAAATTTCTGAAATTTCACGCTCATTAAAAGCATTAGCAAAAGAACTTAACGTTCCAGTGGTGGCGCTTTCACAGCTTAACCGTTCCTTGGAGCAGCGTGCCGATAAACGTCCGATCAACTCAGATCTACGTGAATCCGGTGCGATCGAGCAGGATGCCGATTTGATCATGTTCATCTATCGTGATGAAGTTTATAACCCAGATAGCGCCATGAAAGGTACTGCTGAAATTATTCTCGGTAAACAGCGTAACGGCCCAATTGGTTCAGTTCGTTTAACATTCCAAGGGCAGTATTCACGCTTTGATAACTATGCTGGCCCTGCATTTGATTATGATGATGAGTAGGAAATATCATGGGTAAATTAAGGGCTGCTGTTGCGTCTATCAATACAGATGCATTACGTCATAATATTCAACGATTACATGAACAAGCACCTAATAGTCGTTTGTTGGCAGTAGTAAAAGCTAACGGTTATGGTCATGGCTTACTGGAAGTGGCTAAAAATGCGGAAGGAGCAGATGCCTTTGCGGTTGCTCGTATCGAAGAAGCACTGCAACTGCGCTCCGGTGGTATTGTGAAGCCCATTTTATTACTGGAAGGTTTTTACTCTGACAGTGATTTGCCAATTTTGGTCACCAATAATATTCAGACAGTGGTGCACTGTGAAGAGCAGCTAATTGCTTTAGAGCAAGCTGAGCTAGAAAACCCTGTGGTAGTGTGGTTAAAAATGGACACAGGCATGCATCGCTTAGGTGTGCGTCCAGAGCAATACGATGAATACATTCAGCGCTTACACAATTGCAAAAACGTTGCGCATCCATTGCGTTACATCAGCCATTTTGGCTGTGCTGACGAGCCTGATAATCCAATTACTTCACAGCAAATAGAGCTTTTTGAAGCGACGACGTCACAGTGTGAAGGAGAGCGTTCAATTGCTGCTTCAGCTGGCATTTTGTCGCGCAGTGATAGCCACTTTGAGTGGGTACGTCCAGGGATTATTATGTATGGTGTATCGCCATTTGATGATAACGATGCTCAGCAAATGGGTTATCGCCCAGTAATGACTTTAAGCTCTCACCTCATTGCTGTTAATGAGCTAAAAGCGGGTGAAAGTGTAGGTTATGGGGCTAATTGGGTTAGTGAACGCGATACCAAAATAGGCGTTATTGCCGTAGGTTATGGTGATGGATACCCACGCACGGCACCAAATGGTACGCCGGTGTGGATAAATGGACGTAAGGTTCCAATCTCGGGACGAGTATCAATGGACATGTTAACCGTTGATCTTGGACCAGATGCTAAAGATGAAGTTGGTGACTTGGCAGTGCTCTGGGGAGAGTCTTTGCCAGTAGAAGAAGTGGCTAGATATGTAGGTACAATTAGCTATGAATTAGTGACTAAACTGACTTCTCGTGTGATACCTGTTTACATTAAAGATGCTATTTAGCCTATTAAATGAAGAGGCGACTCTTCTATAATCGATGAAAATACTTATCGATGAAAACACTTGGATGCCATTGTTAAGCCCAAGTGAGTAACAATAAATATTAAAAGAATTATTTGGACGACACTCTAATTAACTGTCGCCGTTAAAGTCCGTATCAGGGGAGCTCAATAACTTTATTGGGCGAAACTAAAATTAAAATAATGGGAACTCATAATGTTGAAGAACATCAATCCAACGCACACTGATGCATGGAAAGCCTTAACTGCTCACTTTGAATCAGCACAAGATATCGAAATGAAAGATCTGTTTGCTGCAGATTCTAAGCGCTTCGAGAACTACTCAAAAAGTTTTGGTGACGATATCTTAGTCGATTACTCAAAGAACTTAGTGAACGACGAGACTATGCAGCACCTGTTTGATCTTGCAAAACAAACAGAGCTTAAGTCAGCAATCGACGCCATGTTCTCTGGCGAGACCATCAACAAAACAGAAGGTCGTTCAGTTCTTCATACTGCACTTCGTAACCGTAGCAACACACCAGTTGTTGTCGGCGGCGAAGATGTAATGCCAGCCGTGAATGCGGTTTTAGACAAAATTAAATCATTCACTGATCGCGTGATTGGCGGTGAGTGGAAAGGCTACACAGGTAAAGCGATTACCGATATTGTTAACATCGGCATCGGTGGTTCTGATCTAGGCCCATACATGGTGACAGAAGCACTTTCACCATATAAAAATCATCTAAACCTACACTTTGTTTCTAACGTTGACGGCACTCATATTGCTGAAACACTGAAAAAAGTGAACCCAGAAACAACGCTGTTCTTAGTGGCTTCTAAAACCTTTACCACACAAGAAACCATGACCAATGCACACAGTGCGCGTGATTGGTTCCTAGCAGATGCTAAAGATGAAGCGCATGTCGCTAAACACTTTGCCGCGCTATCAACTAATGGTCAGGCTGTGTCTGAGTTTGGTATTGATACTGACAACATGTTTGAGTTCTGGGACTGGGTTGGTGGTCGTTACTCACTATGGTCAGCAATCGGTTTGTCTATTGCATTAGGTGTAGGTTACGACAACTTCATTGAGCTACTAACCGGCGCTCATGAAATGGATAACCACTTCAAATCGACAGAGCTAGAGAACAACATCCCAACTATCTTGGCTTTGATTGGTATTTGGTACAACAACTTCCACGGTTCAGAGTCAGAAACGATTCTTCCGTACGATCAGTACATGCACCGCTTTGCCGCTTACTTCCAACAAGGCAACATGGAATCTAACGGTAAATACACAGATCGCAACGGCGATGCAGTGGATTACCAAACAGGTCCTATTATCTGGGGTGAACCAGGTACTAACGGTCAGCACGCTTTCTACCAGTTGATCCACCAAGGCACTAAACTGATTCCTTGTGACTTTATTGCTCCTGCAAACAGCCACAACCCAACGGGCGATCATCATCAGAAATTGATGTCTAACTTCTTCGCTCAAACAGAAGCGCTAGCATTTGGTAAGTCTCGTGAAGTTGTAGAGGCAGAGTTGGTTGCCGCGGGTAAGTCAGCGGAAGAAATTGCAGAGCTAGCGCCATTTAAAGTGTTTGAAGGCAACCGTCCAACAAACTCTATTTTAGTGAAGCAAATTACGCCACGCACTTTAGGTAACCTGATTGCAATGTACGAACATAAGATCTTTGTACAAGGTGTTATCTGGAATATCTTTACCTTTGATCAGTGGGGCGTAGAACTAGGCAAGCAACTGGCAAGCCAAATCTTACCTGAGCTAGCAGACGGTACAGAAGTTGATTCACACGATAGCTCAACTAACGGTCTAATCAACGCATTTAAACAACTGCGTGCTTAAAATCTAAGATATTAAGCGAATACGGGTATCGGTTAGTAAATAAAGGTCAGCCAAGTGCTGGCCTTTTTGTTGCCTATCTTTTAAGGAAATTGTAAGTCGCTAATTGCATTCCGAATCCAAAAGAGTAATATAGCCTTTTAGATGGCTAGAAGTCCCATATGGATATACGGAGTAACAATGAAAGGTTTTAAACGAGTAGTGAGTTTGGCATTTATCTCAGCATTGGCTTTAGGGCTAACAGCGTGTGGTAAAGAAGAAGCGAAAACCATCAAAATTGGCGCAACAGTTGGGCCGCACGCTCAAGTGGTTGAAGCCGTAGCCAAAGAAGCGGCCAAGCAAGGCATCAATATAGAAGTGGTGCAATTCTCTGATTACGTGACGCCAAATGCCGCACTCGACGATGGTAGCATTGATTTAAACAGCTACCAGCACCAACCTTTCTTAGACAATTACAACCAAGGGCATGATTCTCATCTAGTATCTATTGGCCGTTCAATACTGATGCGTATGGGTATCTACTCCAACAAATTTAACTCTATTGAAGCTTTGCCAAATAAAGCGCGTGTTGCGATTCCAAACGATCCAACCAATGGCGGTCGTGGTTTACTACTATTTGCTGACGCAAAGCTAATTACACTAAGACCGGGTGTAGGCTCTAAAGCCACATTAAAAGACATTATCGACAACCCTAAACAACTAGAGTTTGTCGAAGTAGACGCCGCGCAACTGCCTCGCTCTTTAGATGATGTGGATGCCGCCGCTATCACCATGAACTACGTGATGTCTTCAGGCTTAGACCCTAAAAAACAAGGCATCTATTTAGAAGCCAAAGATGCACCACTTGCGGTTATGGTTATCGCCGCTCGTGAAGATCAAAAAGACAATCCTACCTACCAGAAAGTAGTGAAAATCTTCCAATCACAAGCCACTCGTGATTTCTTAGCGAAAACCTTCAAAGGTACGATAGAACCTGCGTTCTAATCTGCATTAGCAACAACATAGAACAACAAGATTTAAGCCCACTGAGAGCATATCGAGGTGGGCTTTGTTGTATATAGATAAAGACTATTATTGATGGCGGTTCAACCAAACCGTATAATCCGCACCTCAAAGTAGAAGTGAAGGTCACTTTTTCTTAAAACACGGACTCAATCACTTGGTCTCGTGCTACGTGGTTCAACAAAAGGTCTTAGCTATGTATCCATCATCTCGTTTATCTGTCGCCCCAATGCTCGATTGGACAGATCGCCATTGTCGTTACTTCCATCGACTACTGTCGCAGAATACTCTGTTATATACCGAGATGGTGACCACCGGTGCCATTATTCATGGTAAAGGTGATTTCTTGCGTTTTAGCGAGCAAGAACATCCGATTGCATTGCAGCTTGGTGGTTCCAATGCCAAAGATCTTGCTCATTGTGCCAAGCTTGCTGAAGAGCGTGGTTATGATGAGGTGAACTTAAACGTAGGTTGCCCTTCTGACCGAGTGCAGAACGGTCGTTTTGGTGCATGTCTAATGGCCGATCCTCAGCTGGTGGCAGATTGCGTGGCAGAGATGAAGTCTGTGGTTGATATTCCAGTGACGGTGAAAACCCGTATTGGTATCGATGAACAAGACTCGTATGAGTTTTTGACAGACTTTATATCAACGGTAAACGAGAAGGGCGGTTGTGAGCACTTTACTATTCATGCTCGTAAAGCATGGTTAAGTGGTTTAAGCCCTAAAGCAAACCGTGAAATTCCACCTTTGGATTACCCGCGCGCTTATCAGATCAAGAAAGACTTTCCGCATCTTGATATCGCGGTAAATGGTGGCGTAAAAACATTAGATGAAACACTAGAGCATCTTAAACATCTTGATGGGGTAATGATTGGCCGTGAAGCCTACCAAAATCCATATCTATTAGCTGAGGTTGATCAGCTGATCTTTGGTCAAGATAAACCGATTATTAAACGTAGCGAAGTAGTTGAGCTGATGTACCCGTATATTGAGCAACAACTATCGGAAGGTGCTTACTTGGGGCATATTACTCGTCATATGTTAGGTTTGTTCCAAAGTATGCCGGGTGCGCGTCAATGGCGTCGTTACATCAGCGAAAACGCGCACAAACCAGGTTCGGGTATCGAAGTAGTTGAAGCCGCACTGGCTAAAATACCTAAAGAGTTAGGTGTGTAGAATTAACCAATAACTGGTTGTTTTTACCAAGTTTCGTTTTATAGAAAAGCCATCATGTTATGTGATGGCTTTTTTTGTTTACTTATCAAGTGGTTATATTTTTCGCTGTTTTGGCAAGGTACTTGCTTTATAGTAACTAGAGGGGATCTTGGAACAAGTTTTTGATCTCAAATGAATTTTGGAGAGTAACCATGTTTGAGCTACTGATGCTAGTGATGTTCTTCGGTGTATTTTTCTTTGTTGGCTTAACATTCTTTGGCTTCTTTATGGCATTTCTTGCAGTCTTTACCTTTAGCGTGATCGTAGGCTTGCTAGGAGCAGCATTTAATTTTCTGCCTTATCTGGTGGTTGGATTAATTGTTTATTGGCTAATTAAGCGTAACAGAGCTTGTTCATAAGCTTGCTTATTGATTTATCTAAAGTTTACCTATGCTACTATCTGCTTATAAAGTAACGATTTTGGTTTTCTTAGAGGTAGATAATGAGCAAATGGACTTTGATTGCGGCAATAGGAACTGCTGCATTGGGCGCTTCTTGGTCGGTACAAGCAAAAGTGATTGAACCCGGTGTTCATGGCAAAGTTACCGCCGATATGTTCTGGGGCAGTACTAAAATTCGAGAAACTCGCTTTGCTGATGATGAATTACCAGTGTTGTCTGCGCAAATTGAACATGATGTTCCCTACCTACCTAATTTCAGAATTCGTTACACAGGGCTAGATACCGACTTTCTTGCCCATGATAAGTTTGACTACACCTTTTACTACCGCCCGTTACGAACTGAAAATCTTGAATTTGATGCTGGGTTTACTTTAACGGATTATCGAGATAGCCGGTTTTACGATCCTGAAACCAATACCACTATCGATTTTGATAGTGTGATATTCAGTTGGTTCGCAAATGCCTTAATCCAAGTGCCAAATAGTAACTTTGCTGTCATTGGCGAGTTTGATTTTGGTGAGACCGATGAGTTGAAGTCGGCGGATTTAACCGGTGCCATTCAATACACTGTGGCATTTGACTCTGCCGACATAGTATTACGCGGTGGATACCGAGTGCTCGATTACACCTTTAAAGAAGTGGATAAGAAAGCCTACGGTTTTGTGGATGGCTGGTTTGCCGGTGTGCAAGTTGCTTTTTAAGCGTGTTATTTGATCGATATATAAACCAGTCTCTTATAAAAGGCTGGTTTTTTTATGCTCTTTTGTTTTCTAATTGATAGCTCTTCTCAATTCGCATTTTTAGCAGTTTGGTCCATTCTTAATAGAAGAAAACAGGAGCAAGCTTTTATATGACAATCAATGAACTTCGTGTGTTATATCGCTCTGAGCGCTTGGTGGAAGCTATTGTGGAACAAGCAGACCTAGATGGGCAGTGGGTTGTAGAGTTTCGAGACAGCCACGGCGGTATGCTTGCGCTTACTGATCCGCAAGGCGAACAACGCTATTACAACGACTTAGATTCAGCCTCAAAAAGCGCAATGGCAGTGGGTTTTAGCCAAGTAAGAATTGAATCCCTATAGGCGAAATGGTTTTTTCATTCCTTTTTATTATTAAACATACCCCTTTATTCTTTATTGCTATTACAAATAGTAGGTAATCTAGTGGTCATGTAATATACAGGGAAAACGTGACCATGTTGCTCAAGGATCTTTCCGGCTTTGCTTCCCCACTTAGTGATAATCAAGCAAACCAATTAAAACAAGCTGCCTCCGAACTATCGCCACAACAGTTGGCTTGGGTTAGTGGCTATTTCTACGGTATTAGTCAAAATCATGCTGTTGCTTCTGTTCCAGAGACGCAAGTTGCAGTAGGAACACCTTCACAGTTGACGATCATCTTTGCTTCTCAAACTGGGAATGCCAAAGGCGTCGCCAAACAACTGCACGCCAAAGTAGTGGCAGAAGGTTTCGAAGCTAAACTTTATGATGCGGCTGATTACAAACTTAAGAACCTGAAAAACGAAACGCATTTAATTGTCGTTGCCTCTACCAATGGTGAAGGTGAAGTTCCTGACAATGCGATAGAGTTTTATGACTACCTCAATTCTAAAAAAGCGCCAAAACTGGACAAACTGCAATACGCGGTTGTCGGACTTGGTGACTCTAGCTACGAATTCTTCTGCCAAACGGGTAAGGATTTTGATGCTGCTCTGAGTAAGTTAGGGGCAACGCCTTTCCTAGAACGAATCGACTGTGATGTGGATTACGAATCACCTGTGGCGAACTGGCAGTCTCAAGCACTGAGCACTATCGGTGAGCTATTTAAAGAATCTAATGTAGAAGCGAGTAATGGCGTTGTTCAATTGCCACTTTCTAACAGTGCTTCTGAATACACTAAGCAATCACCATATACCGCGACCTTACTGACCAACCAAAAAATCACTGGCCGCGATTCAACGAAAGACGTTCGTCATATCGAAATCGATCTAGAAGAATCAGGCATTACCTATCAACCGGGTGATGCATTAGGGGTTTGGTATAAAAACGATGCACAGCTGGTGGATTCAATCATTGCCGCGGTTGGTTTAGATAAAGATGAGTCTATCGAGGTAGACGGTAAACCAACTTCATTACAGCAAGCGCTGATTGAACAGTTTGAAGTGACTTCATCTAATCCGCAATTTATTACTCAATACGCCGAGAAGTCAGCGAGCAAGAAACTGCTTAAGCTTGTGGAAGACAAAAACAAGCTAAGAGAATACGCCGCGAAAACTCAGATCATTGACGTTATTTCAGAGAAGAAAGCCAAGCTAACCGCAACTGAGCTAACTGCTATGCTGCGACGTTTAACTCCTCGCTTATATTCAATCTCATCAGCTCAATCTGAAGTGGATGAAGAAGTACACCTAACTGTCGGTGTGGTGGAGTACGAAACAAGTAAAGGTCAAAGAATTGGTGGCGCTTCTGGTTTCTTATCCAATGGTCTGGAAGAGGGTGAAGAAGTAAAAGTGTTCATTGAACACAACAATAACTTCAAACTGCCAACCGATGATAATGCGCCCGTTATTATGATTGGCCCTGGAACGGGTATTGCACCGTTTAGAAGTTTCTTACAAGAGCGAGACTCTAGAGAAGCAGAAGGTAAAAACTGGTTAGTATTCGGTGACCGCACCTTTGCTCAAGACTTCTTATACCAAGTTGAATTCCAACGTTACCTAAAAGATGGCCTATTGAGCCAGTTGGATGTCGCCTTTAGCCGCGACGGTGCCAATAAAGTCTATGTGCAAGACAAGCTAAAACAAAATGCACAGCAAGTATGGCAATGGCTGCAAGATGGCGCTTACCTCTATGTATGTGGTGACGCAGAAAGAATGGCTAAAGATGTACAAGCAACCTTACTTGAAATTGCACAACAGCAAGGTGGGCTAGACGTAGAAAGTGCAGAAGAATGGCTAAAAGACCTTCGTAAACAGAAAAGATACCAAAGGGACGTGTACTAATGGAAAAGCAAGCAGTGTTGGGCAACGAGTTGGGCCCACTTTCTGATAATGAAAGATTAAAACGAGAAAGTAACTTTTTGCGCGGTACCATTACCAACGACCTCAAAAATGAGATTACCGGTGGGTTCGACGCGGACAATTTTCAGTTAATCCGTTTTCACGGCATGTATCAGCAAGACGATAGAGATATCCGCAATGAGCGTGCTAAGCAAAAATTGGAACCACTGCATAATGTGATGCTGCGTGCACGTATGCCTGGGGGAGTGATTACTCCTAAGCAATGGCTCGCTATCGACAAGTTTGCAACTGAAAGTTCGCTCTATGGCAGCATCCGTCTTACTACGCGTCAAACATTCCAGTTTCATGGAGTATTGAAGCCAAACATTAAGTTGATGCACCAAACTCTAAATTCAATTGGTATTGATTCTATTGCCACAGCGGGGGACGTAAACCGTAACGTGCTATGTAGTAGTAATCCTGTTGAGTCTGAATTGCATCAGCAAGCGTATGAGTGGGCCACTAAGATCAGTGAGCACCTACTGCCAAAAACCAGAGCTTATGCTGAAATATGGTTAGACGGTGAGAAGCTTGAGACTACAGACGAAGAACCAATCTTAGGTAGCAACTATCTGCCACGTAAATTTAAAACAACAGTCGTTGTACCGCCAGACAACGATGTTGACTTACACGCGAACGATCTTAACTTTGTCGCAGTAGCAAAAGACGGCAAGTTAGTTGGCTTTAATGTGTTAGTGGGTGGTGGACTGGCCATGACTCATGGTGATAACTCAACTTACCCACGTAAAGCGGATGAGTTTGGTTATATCTCTCTAGAGAACACATTAGATATTGCCGCTGCCGTAGTCACGACTCAACGTGATTGGGGTAATCGCTCAAATCGTAAAAATGCAAAAACCAAATACACATTAGATCGCGTTGGCATTGATGTGTTCAAACAAGAAGTTGAGAAACGCTCAGGCGTAAGCTTTGAGCCGATCAAACCTTATCAACTGACTAACCGTGGCGATAAGTTTGGTTGGTTAGAAGGTATAGACGGTAAGCATCACTTAACGCTGTTTATTGAAAACGGCCGCTTATTAGATTACCCAGGTAAACCACTGAAAACAGGTGTTGCTGAAATTGCCAAAATCCACACTGGCGATTTACGTATGACAGCAAATCAGAACCTCATCGTGGCAGGTGTACCGTTAAAAGATAAACAGAAGATTGAAAAGATAGCGTTCGAGCATGGCTTGCTTGATCCAACAACCTCTAAACAGCGTCAAGATTCAATGGCCTGTGTAGCATTCCCAACCTGTCCATTAGCAATGGCAGAAGCAGAACGCTTCCTTCCTCAATTTGTGACTGATGTTGAAGGCATATTGAAAAAGCATTCAATCAGTGATGATGAAAGCATTATCTTACGAGTAACGGGTTGTCCTAATGGCTGTGGCCGAGCAATGTTGGCTGAAATCGGTTTAGTCGGTAAAGCACCAGACAGATATAACTTGTACCTTGGCGGTAATAAAGCCGGTACACGAGTACCTAAGCTATATAAAGAGAACATCAGTTCCGCACAAATTCTACAAGACATCGATTCGCTGGTGGAACGATGGGCTGCAGAGCGTTTAGCTGATGAAGCATTTGGGGACTTTGTCATTCGTGATGGCATCGTAAAAGAAGTCATAGTATCGAAGAGGGATTTCCATGCTTGAACTGACACAGAAATTAAACTTAAAAGAAATAGTGAACCTAAATAAGGTGCAGCAAACTCTTGAGTTGGCAAAACTGAATGCCGATCTAGAAGATCTTTCAGCTGAACAAAGAATTGCTTGGGCGCTAGAAAACTTACAAGGAAGCTTCGCTCTTTCCTCAAGTTTTGGCGCACAAGCGGCCGTGATGCTGCACTTAGTTTCTAGACAGCAACCGAATATCCCTGTGATTTTGACTGATACCGGTTATCTATTTCCAGAAACGTATCAGTTTATTGATGAGCTGACTGAATTATTGAGCTTAAACCTAAAGGTATATAGCAGCCCATTAAGTTCTGCATGGCAAGAAGCTCGATTTGGTCAACTATGGACTAAAGGTGTAGAGGGGATAACCCAATACAATAAACTTAACAAAGTAGAGCCAATGCATAGGGCGCTATCAGAGTTGGAAGTGGGTACTTGGTTTTCTGGCCTAAGAAGAAGTCAGTCCGATTCACGTGGTGGGTTGCCAGTGCTATCTATTCAAAATGGCGTATTTAAGTTTTTACCAATCGTTGATTGGACGAGTGAGCAAGTAAATAGCTATATAGAAGAACATCAATTACCTCAGCACCCACTTAAAGCTCAGGGATACGTTTCTATTGGCGATGTACATACCACTGAAAAATACCAAGAAGGCATGAAAGAACAAGATACTCGCTTCTTTGGTTTGAAGAGAGAATGTGGTCTTCATGAAGATAATGGAGAATCTGACGGCTCAGGGATCTAATTCTTCCTTATATAAAGTAAATTCAAAAACCGCCAAATTAGGCGGTTTTTTGGGTTTTAAGGATAAGTCTGTGGATAACCTGTACCTAAGTAGGGGGTAAAAATAGATAAATAAGCGTTTCACTCAAAAAATGAACGAAAGGCTTTTTTTATTATATTTATTGAAAAAAAGCCTTGCCAATAAGCTGAGCATCTCTATAATGCGCCTCACTGACACGGTAGAGCGCACAACGCTTCGCAGTGAATCAGTAGGCTAACTAGCCGAACCATTTGAGTTTAAGTTCGATTCGAAAATAAATTCAAAAAAGTGTTTGACACTGAGGTTCAAATCGCTAGAATGGCCGTCCGCTTTGAGAGCTTCCTCACAAAAGGAAGCGTCGCAAAGCAACGCTCTTTAACAATTTAAACCTATCAATCTGTGTGGGCACTCGTTGATGATAATCGAAAAGATTTATCAATGAACTGAGTGACCAATACAATGATTTTTAATCATTGGCACAGTCAATTCATTATCGTTCTGTTGGAACGATAATAGCTTTAAAATTACTTCTTTATTTATAAAGAAAGAGTTTTGAAGTCAGTATTCATTGAGCCGTTCTTAGGAACAAAAAAACTTTAATTGAAGAGTTTGATCATGGCTCAGATTGAACGCTGGCGGCAGGCCTAACACATGCAAGTCGAGCGGAAACGAGTTGTCTGAACCTTCGGGGAACGATAACGGCGTCGAGCGGCGGACGGGTGAGTAATGCCTGGGAAATTGCCCTGATGTGGGGGATAACTATTGGAAACGATAGCTAATACCGCATAACGTCTACGGACCAAAGAGGGGGACCTTCGGGCCTCTCGCTTCAGGATATGCCCAGGTGGGATTAGCTAGTTGGTGAGGTAATGGCTCACCAAGGCGACGATCCCTAGCTGGTCTGAGAGGATGATCAGCCACACTGGAACTGAGACACGGTCCAGACTCCTACGGGAGGCAGCAGTGGGGAATATTGCACAATGGGCGCAAGCCTGATGCAGCCATGCCGCGTGTATGAAGAAGGCCTTCGGGTTGTAAAGTACTTTCAGTCGTGAGGAAGGCGTTAAAGTTAATAGCTTTATCGTTTGACGTTAGCGACAGAAGAAGCACCGGCTAACTCCGTGCCAGCAGCCGCGGTAATACGGAGGGTGCGAGCGTTAATCGGAATTACTGGGCGTAAAGCGCATGCAGGTGGTTTGTTAAGTCAGATGTGAAAGCCCGGGGCTCAACCTCGGAACCGCATTTGAAACTGGCAGGCTAGAGTACTGTAGAGGGGGGTAGAATTTCAGGTGTAGCGGTGAAATGCGTAGAGATCTGAAGGAATACCAGTGGCGAAGGCGGCCCCCTGGACAGATACTGACACTCAGATGCGAAAGCGTGGGGAGCAAACAGGATTAGATACCCTGGTAGTCCACGCCGTAAACGATGTCTACTTGGAGGTTGTGGCCTTGAGCCGTGGCTTTCGGAGCTAACGCGTTAAGTAGACCGCCTGGGGAGTACGGTCGCAAGATTAAAACTCAAATGAATTGACGGGGGCCCGCACAAGCGGTGGAGCATGTGGTTTAATTCGATGCAACGCGAAGAACCTTACCTACTCTTGACATCCAGAGAACTTTTCAGAGATGAATTGGTGCCTTCGGGAACTCTGAGACAGGTGCTGCATGGCTGTCGTCAGCTCGTGTTGTGAAATGTTGGGTTAAGTCCCGCAACGAGCGCAACCCTTATCCTTGTTTGCCAGCACGTAATGGTGGGAACTCCAGGGAGACTGCCGGTGATAAACCGGAGGAAGGTGGGGACGACGTCAAGTCATCATGGCCCTTACGAGTAGGGCTACACACGTGCTACAATGGCGCATACAGAGGGCAGCCAACCAGCGATGGTGAGCGAATCCCAAAAAGTGCGTCGTAGTCCGGATTGGAGTCTGCAACTCGACTCCATGAAGTCGGAATCGCTAGTAATCGTAGATCAGAATGCTACGGTGAATACGTTCCCGGGCCTTGTACACACCGCCCGTCACACCATGGGAGTGGGCTGCAAAAGAAGTGGGTAGTTTAACCTTCGGGAGGACGCTCACCACTTTGTGGTTCATGACTGGGGTGAAGTCGTAACAAGGTAGCCCTAGGGGAACCTGGGGCTGGATCACCTCCTTATACGATGATTATTCACGATGAGTGTCCACACAGATTGATATGGTTTAGAAAGTTGAGAGTTATTCCTATGTCCCGTTCGTCTAGAGGCCTAGGACACCGCCCTTTCACGGCGGTAACAGGGGTTCGACTCCCCTACGGGATACCATCTTTAAGCGCATTTCTTCTTAAACGAAGAGTTAAGTGTTTTTAAAAATGGTTTCACTGTCTTTATAGATAGTAAATTCATGCTCTTTAACAATTTGGAAAGCTGACGATAAGTAATTGATTTATTACTTATCAAATTTAAAAGTTCTCAAATCCTATATCTTTATGATGTAGGTACCAACACACATTCAAGTGTTCTTGGGAATAGCATCATTGCCTGATGTTATTCAAATTTGAGTCCGGCAAAATCGATGTTTGCTTCTGCTTTTTAAAGCGGAAATGAACAATAGTTATCTCGCTCATAATAAAGAGATAACGCACCTTGGAAACGTCATACTACGTTGTAGCAAACGTATTGCGTAAGCAAGACCCTTTGGGGTTGTATGGTTAAGTGACTAAGCGTACACGGTGGATGCCTTGGCAGTCAGAGGCGATGAAAGACGTAATAACTTGCGATAAGCCCAGATTAGGTAGTAATAACCATTTGAGTCTGGGATTTCTGAATGGGGAAACCCACGTGCATAAGCACGTATCATTAACTGAATACATAGGTTAATGAGGCAAACCCGGGGAACTGAAACATCTAAGTACCCGGAGGAAGAGAAATCAACCGAGATTCCGAAAGTAGCGGCGAGCGAAATTGGATTAGCCCTTAAGCTTTTAATGACACAGACGAAGGCTCTGGAAAGTGCCGCAATAAAGGGTGATAGCCCCGTAGTCGACATGTTGTTTTAAGTGAAATCGAGTAAGGCGGGACACGTGATATCCTGTTTGAACATGGGGGGACCATCCTCCAAGGCTAAATACTACTGACTGACCGATAGTGAACCAGTACCGTGAGGGAAAGGCGAAAAGAACCCCTGTGAGGGGAGTGAAATAGAACCTGAAACCGTGTACGTACAAGCAGTAGGAGCGCCTTAGAGCGTGACTGCGTACCTTTTGTATAATGGGTCAGCGACTTAATTTTAGTAGCAAGGTTAACCGTATAGGGGAGCCGTAGGGAAACCGAGTCTTAACTGGGCGTCGAGTTGCTAGAATTAGACCCGAAACCAGGTGATCTAGCCATGGGCAGGTTGAAGGTTGAGTAACATCAACTGGAGGACCGAACCGACTAATGTTGAAAAATTAGCGGATGACTTGTGGCTAGGGGTGAAAGGCCAATCAAACCTGGAGATAGCTGGTTCTCCCCGAAAGCTATTTAGGTAGCGCCTCGGACGAATACCAATGGGGGTAGAGCACTGTTAAGGCTAGGGGGTCATCCCGACTTACCAACCCTTTGCAAACTCCGAATACCATTGAGTACTATCCGGGAGACACACGGCGGGTGCTAACGTCCGTCGTGGAGAGGGAAACAACCCAGACCGCCAGCTAAGGTCCCAAAGTATAGCTAAGTGGGAAACGATGTGGGAAGGCTTAGACAGCCAGGATGTTGGCTTAGAAGCAGCCATCATTTAAAGAAAGCGTAATAGCTCACTGGTCGAGTCGGCCTGCGCGGAAGATGTAACGGGGCTAAGCTATACACCGAAGCTGCGGCTGCACACTTTGTGTGCGGGGTAGGGGAGCGTTCTGTAAGCCGTTGAAGGTGGTCTGTAAGGGCTGCTGGAGGTATCAGAAGTGCGAATGCTGACATGAGTAACGATAATGGGGGTGAAAAACCCCCACGCCGGAAGACCAAGGGTTCCTGTCCAACGTTAATCGGGGCAGGGTAAGTCGACCCCTAAGGCGAGGCCGAAAGGCGTAGTCGATGGGAAACGGGTTAATATTCCCGTACTTCTTATAATTGCGATGGGGGGACGGAGAAGGCTAGGTGGGCCTGGCGATGGTTGTCCAGGTTCAAGTATGTAGGCGGAAAGTTTAGGTAAATCCGGACTTTTTTAACGCTGAGATACGATGTCGAGCTGCTACGTGCAGTGAAGTCATTGATGCCATGCTTCCAGGAAAAGCCTCTAAGCTTCAGATTATAAGGAATCGTACTCCAAACCGACACAGGTGGTCGGGTAGAGAATACCAAGGCGCTTGAGAGAACTCGGGTGAAGGAACTAGGCAAAATGGTACCGTAACTTCGGGAGAAGGTACGCTCTTGGCGGTGAAGTCCCTTGCGGATGGAGCTACTAGGAGTCGCAGATACCAGGTGGCTGCAACTGTTTATTAAAAACACAGCACTGTGCAAAATCGTAAGATGACGTATACGGTGTGACGCCTGCCCGGTGCCGGAAGGTTAATTGATGGGGTTAGACTTAGGTCGAAGCTCTTGATCGAAGCCCCGGTAAACGGCGGCCGTAACTATAACGGTCCTAAGGTAGCGAAATTCCTTGTCGGGTAAGTTCCGACCTGCACGAATGGCGTAATGATGGCCACGCTGTCTCCACCCGAGACTCAGTGAAATTGAAATCGCTGTGAAGATGCAGTGTACCCGCGGCTAGACGGAAAGACCCCGTGAACCTTTACTACAGCTTGGCACTGAACATTGACCCTACATGTGTAGGATAGGTGGGAGCCTTTGAAGCAAGCACGCCAGTGTTTGTGGAGGCAATCTTGAAATACCACCCTTGTATGCTTGATGTTCTAACGTTGGTCCCTAATCGGGATTGCGGACAGTGCCTGGTGGGTAGTTTGACTGGGGCGGTCTCCTCCCAAAGAGTAACGGAGGAGCACGAAGGTGGGCTAAACACGGTTGGACATCGTGTGGTTAGTGCAATGGCATAAGCCCGCTTGACTGCGAGAATGACAATTCGAGCAGGTGCGAAAGCAGGTCATAGTGATCCGGTGGTTCTGAATGGAAGGGCCATCGCTCAACGGATAAAAGGTACTCCGGGGATAACAGGCTGATACCGCCCAAGAGTTCATATCGACGGCGGTGTTTGGCACCTCGATGTCGGCTCATCACATCCTGGGGCTGAAGTCGGTCCCAAGGGTATGGCTGTTCGCCATTTAAAGTGGTACGCGAGCTGGGTTTAGAACGTCGTGAGACAGTTCGGTCCCTATCTGCCGTGGGCGTTGGAAGATTGAAGGGGGCTGCTCCTAGTACGAGAGGACCGGAGTGGACGAACCTCTGGTGTTCGGGTTGTCATGCCAATGGCATTGCCCGGTAGCTAAGTTCGGAATCGATAAGCGCTGAAAGCATCTAAGCGCGAAGCGAGCCCTGAGATGAGTCTTCCCTGGCACTTTAAGTGTCCTAAAGGGTTGTTCGAGACTAGAACGTTGATAGGCAGGGTGTGTAAGTGCTGTGAGGCATTGAGCTAACCTGTACTAATTGCCCGTGAGGCTTAACCATACAACACCCAAGGGGTTTTGTGGACTCAAAGTAAGAACTTTGAATGTGTAACAGAGACTTTTAAATACAGCTTTCTAGATTATTTTACCTTTAGCTTTTTTGAAAAGCTGAAAGTAAAGCAAAATTTTGCTTGGCGACCATAGCATTGTGGACCCACCTGATTCCATGCCGAACTCAGAAGTGAAACACAATAGCGCCGATGGTAGTGTGGGGTTTCCCCATGTGAGAGTAGGACATCGCCAGGCTTTAATTTCTACTTCTTTCTGAATGAAAGAAGTTACCATAAGGTTTTGAATTTAATTCAGAATTTTATGTTGACTTTCAAAGTAGAAAGCGTAATATACGCCTCCTGCTCACGTGTTACGACACGGAAAGCAACGCTCTTTAACAATTTAAACCTATCAATCTGTGTGGGCACTCGTTGATGATAATCGAAAAGATTTATCAATGAACTGAGTGACCAAAATCAAATTGGAATTCAGCCTTGAGCTGTTTTGTTTTACTTTTTCAAAAGTGAAAACCAATAAGAGCACAGTCAATTCATTATCGTTCTGTTGGAACGATAATAGCTTTAAAATTACTTCTTTATTTATAAAGAAAGAGTTTTGAAGTCAGTATTCATTGAGCCGTTCTTAGGAACAAAAAAACTTTAATTGAAGAGTTTGATCATGGCTCAGATTGAACGCTGGCGGCAGGCCTAACACATGCAAGTCGAGCGGAAACGAGTTATCTGAACCTTCGGGGAACGATAACGGCGTCGAGCGGCGGACGGGTGAGTAATGCCTGGGAAATTGCCCTGATGTGGGGGATAACTATTGGAAACGATAGCTAATACCGCATAACGTCTACGGACCAAAGAGGGGGACCTTCGGGCCTCTCGCTTCAGGATATGCCCAGGTGGGATTAGCTAGTTGGTGAGGTAATGGCTCACCAAGGCGACGATCCCTAGCTGGTCTGAGAGGATGATCAGCCACACTGGAACTGAGACACGGTCCAGACTCCTACGGGAGGCAGCAGTGGGGAATATTGCACAATGGGCGCAAGCCTGATGCAGCCATGCCGCGTGTATGAAGAAGGCCTTCGGGTTGTAAAGTACTTTCAGTCGTGAGGAAGGCGTTAAAGTTAATAGCTTTATCGTTTGACGTTAGCGACAGAAGAAGCACCGGCTAACTCCGTGCCAGCAGCCGCGGTAATACGGAGGGTGCGAGCGTTAATCGGAATTACTGGGCGTAAAGCGCATGCAGGTGGTTTGTTAAGTCAGATGTGAAAGCCCGGGGCTCAACCTCGGAACCGCATTTGAAACTGGCAGGCTAGAGTACTGTAGAGGGGGGTAGAATTTCAGGTGTAGCGGTGAAATGCGTAGAGATCTGAAGGAATACCAGTGGCGAAGGCGGCCCCCTGGACAGATACTGACACTCAGATGCGAAAGCGTGGGGAGCAAACAGGATTAGATACCCTGGTAGTCCACGCCGTAAACGATGTCTACTTGGAGGTTGTGGCCTTGAGCCGTGGCTTTCGGAGCTAACGCGTTAAGTAGACCGCCTGGGGAGTACGGTCGCAAGATTAAAACTCAAATGAATTGACGGGGGCCCGCACAAGCGGTGGAGCATGTGGTTTAATTCGATGCAACGCGAAGAACCTTACCTACTCTTGACATCCAGAGAACTTTTCAGAGATGAATTGGTGCCTTCGGGAACTCTGAGACAGGTGCTGCATGGCTGTCGTCAGCTCGTGTTGTGAAATGTTGGGTTAAGTCCCGCAACGAGCGCAACCCTTATCCTTGTTTGCCAGCACGTAATGGTGGGAACTCCAGGGAGACTGCCGGTGATAAACCGGAGGAAGGTGGGGACGACGTCAAGTCATCATGGCCCTTACGAGTAGGGCTACACACGTGCTACAATGGCGCATACAGAGGGCGGCCAACCAGCGATGGTGAGCGAATCCCAAAAAGTGCGTCGTAGTCCGGATTGGAGTCTGCAACTCGACTCCATGAAGTCGGAATCGCTAGTAATCGTAGATCAGAATGCTACGGTGAATACGTTCCCGGGCCTTGTACACACCGCCCGTCACACCATGGGAGTGGGCTGCAAAAGAAGTGGGTAGTTTAACCTTCGGGAGGACGCTCACCACTTTGTGGTTCATGACTGGGGTGAAGTCGTAACAAGGTAGCCCTAGGGGAACCTGGGGCTGGATCACCTCCTTATACGATGATTACTCACGATGAGTGTCCACACAGATTGATGGTTTATTTTAGTTAAAGTACTAGAGCTTTAATTAATGACTTCGGTTATTGATTAAAGCTTTTTGCTTTATGCTCTTTAACAATTTGGAAAGCTGACGATAAGTAATTGATTTATTACTTATCAAATTTAAAAGTTCTCAAATCCTATATCTTTAAGATGTAGGTACCAACACACATTCAAGTGTTCTTGGGAATGTATTCTTGCCAGAATGCATTCAAATTTGAGTCCGGCAAAATCGATGTTTGCTTCTGCTTTTTAAAGCGGAAATAAACAATAGTTATCTCGCTCATAATAAAGAGATAACGCACCTTGGAAACGTCATACTACGTTGTAGCAAACGTATTGCGTTAAGCAAGACCCTTTGGGGTTGTATGGTTAAGTGACTAAGCGTACACGGTGGATGCCTTGGCAGTCAGAGGCGATGAAAGACGTAATAACTTGCGATAAGCCCAGATTAGGTAGTAATAACCATTTGAGTCTGGGATTTCTGAATGGGGAAACCCACGTGCATAAGCACGTATCATTAACTGAATACATAGGTTAATGAGGCAAACCCGGGGAACTGAAACATCTAAGTACCCGGAGGAAGAGAAATCAACCGAGATTCCGAAAGTAGCGGCGAGCGAAATTGGATTAGCCCTTAAGCTTTTAATGACACAGACGAAGGCTCTGGAAAGTGCCGCAATAAAGGGTGATAGCCCCGTAGTCGACATGTTGTTTTAAGTGAAATCGAGTAAGGCGGGACACGTGATATCCTGTTTGAACATGGGGGGACCATCCTCCAAGGCTAAATACTACTGACTGACCGATAGTGAACCAGTACCGTGAGGGAAAGGCGAAAAGAACCCCTGTGAGGGGAGTGAAATAGAACCTGAAACCGTGTACGTACAAGCAGTAGGAGCGCCTTAGAGCGTGACTGCGTACCTTTTGTATAATGGGTCAGCGACTTAATTTTAGTAGCAAGGTTAACCGTATAGGGGAGCCGTAGGGAAACCGAGTCTTAACTGGGCGTCGAGTTGCTAGAATTAGACCCGAAACCAGGTGATCTAGCCATGGGCAGGTTGAAGGTTGAGTAACATCAACTGGAGGACCGAACCGACTAATGTTGAAAAATTAGCGGATGACTTGTGGCTAGGGGTGAAAGGCCAATCAAACCTGGAGATAGCTGGTTCTCCCCGAAAGCTATTTAGGTAGCGCCTCGGACGAATACCAATGGGGGTAGAGCACTGTTAAGGCTAGGGGGTCATCCCGACTTACCAACCCTTTGCAAACTCCGAATACCATTGAGTACTATCCGGGAGACACACGGCGGGTGCTAACGTCCGTCGTGGAGAGGGAAACAACCCAGACCGCCAGCTAAGGTCCCAAAGTATAGCTAAGTGGGAAACGATGTGGGAAGGCTTAGACAGCCAGGATGTTGGCTTAGAAGCAGCCATCATTTAAAGAAAGCGTAATAGCTCACTGGTCGAGTCGGCCTGCGCGGAAGATGTAACGGGGCTAAGCTATACACCGAAGCTGCGGCTGCACACTTTGTATGCGGGGTAGGGGAGCGTTCTGTAAGCCGTTGAAGGTGGTCTGTAAGGGCTGCTGGAGGTATCAGAAGTGCGAATGCTGACATGAGTAACGATAATGGGGGTGAAAAACCCCCACGCCGGAAGACCAAGGGTTCCTGTCCAACGTTAATCGGGGCAGGGTAAGTCGACCCCTAAGGCGAGGCCGAAAGGCGTAGTCGATGGGAAACGGGTTAATATTCCCGTACTTCTTATAATTGCGATGGGGGGACGGAGAAGGCTAGGTGGGCCTGGCGATGGTTGTCCAGGTTCAAGTATGTAGGCGGAAAGTTTAGGTAAATCCGGACTTTCTTAACGCTGAGATACGATGTCGAGCTGCTACGTGCAGTGAAGTCATTGATGCCATGCTTCCAGGAAAAGCCTCTAAGCTTCAGATTATAAGGAATCGTACTCCAAACCGACACAGGTGGTCGGGTAGAGAATACCAAGGCGCTTGAGAGAACTCGGGTGAAGGAACTAGGCAAAATGGTACCGTAACTTCGGGAGAAGGTACGCTCTTGGCGGTGAAGTCCCTTGCGGATGGAGCTACTAGGAGTCGCAGATACCAGGTGGCTGCAACTGTTTATTAAAAACACAGCACTGTGCAAAATCGTAAGATGACGTATACGGTGTGACGCCTGCCCGGTGCCGGAAGGTTAATTGATGGGGTTAGACTTAGGTCGAAGCTCTTGATCGAAGCCCCGGTAAACGGCGGCCGTAACTATAACGGTCCTAAGGTAGCGAAATTCCTTGTCGGGTAAGTTCCGACCTGCACGAATGGCGTAATGATGGCCACGCTGTCTCCACCCGAGACTCAGTGAAATTGAAATCGCTGTGAAGATGCAGTGTACCCGCGGCTAGACGGAAAGACCCCGTGAACCTTTACTACAGCTTGGCACTGAACATTGACCCTACATGTGTAGGATAGGTGGGAGCCTTTGAAACAAGTACGCCAGTATTTGTGGAGGCAATCTTGAAATACCACCCTTGTATGCTTGATGTTCTAACGTTGGTCCCTAATCGGGATTGCGGACAGTGCCTGGTGGGTAGTTTGACTGGGGCGGTCTCCTCCCAAAGAGTAACGGAGGAGCACGAAGGTGGGCTAAACACGGTTGGACATCGTGTGGTTAGTGCAATGGCATAAGCCCGCTTGACTGCGAGAATGACAATTCGAGCAGGTGCGAAAGCAGGTCATAGTGATCCGGTGGTTCTGAATGGAAGGGCCATCGCTCAACGGATAAAAGGTACTCCGGGGATAACAGGCTGATACCGCCCAAGAGTTCATATCGACGGCGGTGTTTGGCACCTCGATGTCGGCTCATCACATCCTGGGGCTGAAGTCGGTCCCAAGGGTATGGCTGTTCGCCATTTAAAGTGGTACGCGAGCTGGGTTTAGAACGTCGTGAGACAGTTCGGTCCCTATCTGCCGTGGGCGTTGGAAGATTGAAGGGGGCTGCTCCTAGTACGAGAGGACCGGAGTGGACGAACCTCTGGTGTTCGGGTTGTCATGCCAATGGCATTGCCCGGTAGCTAAGTTCGGAATCGATAAGCGCTGAAAGCATCTAAGCGCGAAGCGAGCCCTGAGATGAGTCTTCCCTGGCACTTTAAGTGTCCTAAAGGGTTGTTCGAGACTAGAACGTTGATAGGCAGGGTGTGTAAGTGCTGTGAGGCATTGAGCTAACCTGTACTAATTGCCCGTGAGGCTTAACCATACAACACCCAAGGGGTTTTGTGGACTCAAAGTAAGAACTTTGAATGTGTAACAGAGACTTTTAAATACAGCTTTCTAGATTATTTTACCTTTAGCTTTTTTGAAAAGCTGAAAGTAAAGCAAAATTTTGCTTGGCGACCATAGCATTGTGGACCCACCTGATTCCATGCCGAACTCAGAAGTGAAACACAATAGCGCCGATGGTAGTGTGGGGTTTCCCCATGTGAGAGTAGGACATCGCCAGGCTTTAATTTCTACTTCTTTCTGAATGAAAGAAGTTACCATAAGGTTTTGAATTTAATTCAGAATTTTATGTTGACTTTCAAAGTAGAAAGCGTAATATACGCCTCCTGCTCACGTGTTACGACACGGAAAGCAACGCTCTTTAACAATTTAAACCTATCAATCTGTGTGGGCACTCGTTGATGATAATCGAAAAGATTTATCAATGAACTGAGTGACCAAAATCAAATTGGAATTCAGCCTTGAGCTGTTTTGTTTTACTTTTTTAAAAGTAAAAACCAATAAGAGCACAGTCAATTCATTATCGTTCTGTTGGAACGATAATAGCTTTAAAATTACTTCTTACTTTCGAGTAAGGAACAGTTTTGAAGTCAGTATTCATTGAGCCGGTCGAAAGACCAAAAAAACTTTAATTGAAGAGTTTGATCATGGCTCAGATTGAACGCTGGCGGCAGGCCTAACACATGCAAGTCGAGCGGAAACGAGTTATCTGAACCTTCGGGGAACGATAACGGCGTCGAGCGGCGGACGGGTGAGTAATGCCTGGGAAATTGCCCTGATGTGGGGGATAACTATTGGAAACGATAGCTAATACCGCATAATGTCTACGGACCAAAGAGGGGGACCTTCGGGCCTCTCGCTTCAGGATATGCCCAGGTGGGATTAGCTAGTTGGTGAGGTAATGGCTCACCAAGGCGACGATCCCTAGCTGGTCTGAGAGGATGATCAGCCACACTGGAACTGAGACACGGTCCAGACTCCTACGGGAGGCAGCAGTGGGGAATATTGCACAATGGGCGCAAGCCTGATGCAGCCATGCCGCGTGTATGAAGAAGGCCTTCGGGTTGTAAAGTACTTTCAGTCGTGAGGAAGGCGTTAAAGTTAATAGCTTTATCGTTTGACGTTAGCGACAGAAGAAGCACCGGCTAACTCCGTGCCAGCAGCCGCGGTAATACGGAGGGTGCGAGCGTTAATCGGAATTACTGGGCGTAAAGCGCATGCAGGTGGTTTGTTAAGTCAGATGTGAAAGCCCGGGGCTCAACCTCGGAACCGCATTTGAAACTGGCAGGCTAGAGTACTGTAGAGGGGGGTAGAATTTCAGGTGTAGCGGTGAAATGCGTAGAGATCTGAAGGAATACCAGTGGCGAAGGCGGCCCCCTGGACAGATACTGACACTCAGATGCGAAAGCGTGGGGAGCAAACAGGATTAGATACCCTGGTAGTCCACGCCGTAAACGATGTCTACTTGGAGGTTGTGGCCTTGAGCCGTGGCTTTCGGAGCTAACGCGTTAAGTAGACCGCCTGGGGAGTACGGTCGCAAGATTAAAACTCAAATGAATTGACGGGGGCCCGCACAAGCGGTGGAGCATGTGGTTTAATTCGATGCAACGCGAAGAACCTTACCTACTCTTGACATCCAGAGAACTTTTCAGAGATGAATTGGTGCCTTCGGGAACTCTGAGACAGGTGCTGCATGGCTGTCGTCAGCTCGTGTTGTGAAATGTTGGGTTAAGTCCCGCAACGAGCGCAACCCTTATCCTTGTTTGCCAGCACGTAATGGTGGGAACTCCAGGGAGACTGCCGGTGATAAACCGGAGGAAGGTGGGGACGACGTCAAGTCATCATGGCCCTTACGAGTAGGGCTACACACGTGCTACAATGGCGCATACAGAGGGCAGCCAACCAGCGATGGTGAGCGAATCCCAAAAAGTGCGTCGTAGTCCGGATTGGAGTCTGCAACTCGACTCCATGAAGTCGGAATCGCTAGTAATCGTAGATCAGAATGCTACGGTGAATACGTTCCCGGGCCTTGTACACACCGCCCGTCACACCATGGGAGTGGGCTGCAAAAGAAGTGGGTAGTTTAACCTTCGGGAGGACGCTCACCACTTTGTGGTTCATGACTGGGGTGAAGTCGTAACAAGGTAGCCCTAGGGGAACCTGGGGCTGGATCACCTCCTTATACGATGATTATTCACGATGAGTGTCCACACAGATTGATATGGTTTAGAAAGTAAGAGAGTATTTTACGAAATAGCTTTTAGCTATTTTGTGAAAAATTGGGTCTGTAGCTCAGCTGGTTAGAGCGCTCGCCTGATAAGCGGGAGGTCGGTGGTTCAAGTCCACTCAGACCCACCAATTTTTCCTTATACTGCGTTAGATTATTCGTTGTGTACTGATGTACACGGCCTCACAATCTGCCTTGTCTAAGAAAAAATACCAAGATGGGGCTATAGCTCAGCTGGGAGAGCGCCTGCCTTGCACGCAGGAGGTCTGCGGTTCGATCCCGCATAGCTCCACCATCTTTAAGCGTATTTGCTTAAGTACTCTTAAAAATGGTTATATTCCTTTTAGGAAATAAACATGCTCTTTAACAATTTGGAAAGCTGACGATAAGTAATTGATTTATTACTTATCAAATTTAAAAGTTCTCAAATCCTATATCTTTAAGATGTAGGTACCAACACACATTCAAGTGTTCTTGGGAATAACATCATTGCCTGATGTTATTCAAATTTGAGTCCGGCAAAATCGATGTTTGCTTCTGCTTTTTAAAGCGGAAATGAACAATAGTTATCTCGCTCATAATAAAGAGATAACGCACCTTGGAAACGTCATACTACGTTGTAGCAAACGTATTGCGTTAAGCAAGACCCTTTGGGGTTGTATGGTTAAGTGACTAAGCGTACACGGTGGATGCCTTGGCAGTCAGAGGCGATGAAAGACGTAATAACTTGCGATAAGCCCAGATTAGGTAGTAATAACCATTTGAGTCTGGGATTTCTGAATGGGGAAACCCACGTGCATAAGCACGTATCATTAACTGAATACATAGGTTAATGAGGCAAACCCGGGGAACTGAAACATCTAAGTACCCGGAGGAAGAGAAATCAACCGAGATTCCGAAAGTAGCGGCGAGCGAAATTGGATTAGCCCTTAAGCTTTTAATGACACAGACGAAGGCTCTGGAAAGTGCCGCAATAAAGGGTGATAGCCCCGTAGTCGACATGTTGTTTTAAGTGAAATCGAGTAAGGCGGGACACGTGATATCCTGTTTGAACATGGGGGGACCATCCTCCAAGGCTAAATACTACTGACTGACCGATAGTGAACCAGTACCGTGAGGGAAAGGCGAAAAGAACCCCTGTGAGGGGAGTGAAATAGAACCTGAAACCGTGTACGTACAAGCAGTAGGAGCGCCTCGAAGCGTGACTGCGTACCTTTTGTATAATGGGTCAGCGACTTAATTTTAGTAGCAAGGTTAACCGAATAGGGGAGCCGTAGGGAAACCGAGTCTTAACTGGGCGTCGAGTTGCTAGAATTAGACCCGAAACCAGGTGATCTAGCCATGGGCAGGTTGAAGGTTGAGTAACATCAACTGGAGGACCGAACCGACTAATGTTGAAAAATTAGCGGATGACTTGTGGCTAGGGGTGAAAGGCCAATCAAACCTGGAGATAGCTGGTTCTCCCCGAAAGCTATTTAGGTAGCGCCTCGGACGAATACCAATGGGGGTAGAGCACTGTTAAGGCTAGGGGGTCATCCCGACTTACCAACCCTTTGCAAACTCCGAATACCATTGAGTACTATCCGGGAGACACACGGCGGGTGCTAACGTCCGTCGTGGAGAGGGAAACAACCCAGACCGCCAGCTAAGGTCCCAAAGTATAGCTAAGTGGGAAACGATGTGGGAAGGCTTAGACAGCCAGGATGTTGGCTTAGAAGCAGCCATCATTTAAAGAAAGCGTAATAGCTCACTGGTCGAGTCGGCCTGCGCGGAAGATGTAACG
The DNA here is from genome assembly GCF_052955985.1 of Vibrio sp. B1Z05. NCBI lineage: Bacteria > Pseudomonadati > Pseudomonadota > Gammaproteobacteria > Vibrionales > Vibrionaceae > Vibrio > Vibrio sp. B1Z05. The sequence goes on along the minus strand of NZ_CP130463.1, from coordinate 2,494,598 downwards.
GGGCTAAGCTATACACCGAAGCTGCGGCTGCATACTTTTGTATGCGGGGTAGGGGAGCGTTCTGTAAGCCGTTGAAGGTGGTCTGTAAGGGCTGCTGGAGGTATCAGAAGTGCGAATGCTGACATGAGTAACGATAATGGGGGTGAAAAACCCCCACGCCGGAAGACCAAGGGTTCCTGTCCAACGTTAATCGGGGCAGGGTAAGTCGACCCCTAAGGCGAGGCCGAAAGGCGTAGTCGATGGGAAACGGGTTAATATTCCCGTACTTCTTATAATTGCGATGGGGGGACGGAGAAGGCTAGGTGGGCCTGGCGATGGTTGTCCAGGTTCAAGTATGTAGGCGGAAAGTTTAGGTAAATCCGGACTTTCATAACGCTGAGATACGATGTCGAGCTGCTACGTGCAGTGAAGTCATTGATGCCATGCTTCCAGGAAAAGCCTCTAAGCTTCAGATTATAAGGAATCGTACTCCAAACCGACACAGGTGGTCGGGTAGAGAATACCAAGGCGCTTGAGAGAACTCGGGTGAAGGAACTAGGCAAAATGGTACCGTAACTTCGGGAGAAGGTACGCTCTTGGCGGTGAAGTCCCTTGCGGATGGAGCTACTAGGAGTCGCAGATACCAGGTGGCTGCAACTGTTTATTAAAAACACAGCACTGTGCAAAATCGTAAGATGACGTATACGGTGTGACGCCTGCCCGGTGCCGGAAGGTTAATTGATGGGGTTAGACTTAGGTCGAAGCTCTTGATCGAAGCCCCGGTAAACGGCGGCCGTAACTATAACGGTCCTAAGGTAGCGAAATTCCTTGTCGGGTAAGTTCCGACCTGCACGAATGGCGTAATGATGGCCACGCTGTCTCCACCCGAGACTCAGTGAAATTGAAATCGCTGTGAAGATGCAGTGTACCCGCGGCTAGACGGAAAGACCCCGTGAACCTTTACTACAGCTTGGCACTGAACATTGACCCTACATGTGTAGGATAGGTGGGAGCCTTTGAAGCAAGCACGCCAGTGTTTGTGGAGGCAATCTTGAAATACCACCCTTGTATGCTTGATGTTCTAACGTTGATCCCTAATCGGGATTGCGGACAGTGCCTGGTGGGTAGTTTGACTGGGGCGGTCTCCTCCCAAAGAGTAACGGAGGAGCACGAAGGTGGGCTAAACACGGTTGGACATCGTGTGGTTAGTGCAATGGCATAAGCCCGCTTGACTGCGAGAATGACAATTCGAGCAGGTGCGAAAGCAGGTCATAGTGATCCGGTGGTTCTGAATGGAAGGGCCATCGCTCAACGGATAAAAGGTACTCCGGGGATAACAGGCTGATACCGCCCAAGAGTTCATATCGACGGCGGTGTTTGGCACCTCGATGTCGGCTCATCACATCCTGGGGCTGAAGTCGGTCCCAAGGGTATGGCTGTTCGCCATTTAAAGTGGTACGCGAGCTGGGTTTAGAACGTCGTGAGACAGTTCGGTCCCTATCTGCCGTGGGCGTTGGAAGATTGAAGGGGGCTGCTCCTAGTACGAGAGGACCGGAGTGGACGAACCTCTGGTGTTCGGGTTGTCATGCCAATGGCATTGCCCGGTAGCTAAGTTCGGAATCGATAAGCGCTGAAAGCATCTAAGCGCGAAGCGAGCCCTGAGATGAGTCTTCCCTGGCACTTTAAGTGTCCTAAAGGGTTGTTCGAGACTAGAACGTTGATAGGCAGGGTGTGTAAGTGCTGTGAGGCATTGAGCTAACCTGTACTAATTGCCCGTGAGGCTTAACCATACAACACCCAAGGGGTTTTGTGGACTCAAAGTAGAACTTTGAATGTGTGATACGAACTTTTAAATAACAGCTTTCTAAATTTTAAAATTTTTCTCGATGACCATAGCATTGTGGACCCACCTGATTCCATGCCGAACTCAGAAGTGAAACATAATAGCGCCGATGGTAGTGTGGGGTTTCCCCATGTGAGAGTAGGACATTATCGGGATTTAATTACGTTTTTAGATTTTATATCTAGAGACAAAAACTGGATAAGGCATTTATAAGACCTTGTTTAGTAACAAATTGGTGCGGAGTGGTAGTTCAGTTGGTTAGAATACCGGCCTGTCACGCCGGGGGTCGCGGGTTCGAGTCCCGTCCACTCCGCCACTAATAAGAAGCCCTAGCAGAAATGCTAGGGCTTTTTTTCGTCTATAGTATTTCATTAACTCTTCTCTTTGATGGTATTCTTTAATCATATTTAAGAAATAAATGGTTATCTAAATCGATGAAAAAGTTATTTATATTAGTCGTCCTTTTATTTTCTATTTGTTCTTTAGTTGCCTTTGCTAGCTTGTTTGGCTTACTCACTTATAAAGACAAAGGCTATGACTGGCAGTGGCTTGGTTTTCCTCTTATAAATAGCGGTGTACAGATAGCCCGTACCAGTGACACTCATCAATTACTGTTGCGTAAAGTCTATTTATTTCCCTCCACAGAAGTCTCTGTGTATACCACTATGAATAATAAGTTGGTATTGCATCTCGCGCGCTTCCAAACCTGTTCTGACTCGAAACAAGGGCAATTACAACTTAACCAAAAGCCAGTTCAAACAGTTACGTTTAACTGCAAAGGTAGTAATGAGATGATCTTTAGTGTGGTAACTTCTCATTTGAACAGCGCGATCATTGATTTTGATGGGCAAAAATTAAGTATTGATTTTGCGGAGTGGAATATTGCTGATATTAAGAAAGATCAATTCAAACAACTACATTCGCAGTACTTTGAACAACTTGGGCAACCTTCTGAGTATCAGTGGTCACGTGATTAACTCTTAGATTGCATATTCGTACTCGACACCTTCTCTATATTGCAGTAGTCTAAATGTAGAAACGTATAGACGTCTAGATGCTTAGAGGAGTTAAGTTTTGCCTATTCGAGTTCCCGATCAATTACCTGCAACAGATATACTCAGAGGCGAAAGCATCTTTGTCATGTCAGAAACTCGCGCATCGACGCAAATGATTCGTCCATTGCGCGTACTGATCTTAAATCTGATGCCAAAGAAAATAGAGACTGAAACCCAATTTTTACGTCTACTATCGAATAGTCCGCTACAGGTTGATATTGAGTTACTTCGCATCGATAACAGACCGAGCAGAAACACTCCAACAGAGCATTTAGATAACTTCTATCGACAATTTGAAGCGGTTAAAGAGCGCAACTTCGATGGGCTTATCATTACAGGTGCGCCATTAGGTTTAGTTCAGTTTGAGGATGTATTCTACTGGGATCACCTCAAAACTATTATGTCTTGGGCAAAAGAGCACGTTACTTCAACCTTGTATGTGTGCTGGGCTGCACAAGCGGGATTAAAGCTACTTTATGACTTACCTAAAAGAACACGTAAAGAAAAGCTATCGGGCGTATACAGCCATGAGACGCACAATGCGTACCATCCGCTATTAAGAGGTTTTGATGATTGCTTCTTAGCGCCTCACTCTCGTTATGCTGACTTTTCATCTGATTATCTAGCAGAGAATACAGACTTAGACATTTTAGCCACCTCTAAAGAGGCCGGAGTCTATTTAGCCGCAACACAAGATAAGCGTAATGTATTTGTGACAGGACATCCTGAGTATGAGTCACACACCCTTCATACTGAGTATGTTCGAGACTGTGGTGAAGGCATGGATCCGCAAATCCCAGTAAACTACTATCCTGATGATGATCCGAGCAATGATCCACATGCTACATGGCGTAGTCACGGACATTTATTATTTAGCAATTGGCTAAATTACTGTGTTTACCAACAGACGCCTTATGATTTGGATAAGTTCTCAGAGAAGAACTTTACTATCGACGAATAGATATAGGTTTAGTTAAAAACAAAAAGGCATACCTTGTTAAGTATGCCTTTTGTGTATTTGGAGGGAAGGTTGTTATTTACTGTCGCTTTCTTCTGTAGCAGCTGGCTCTAAGCGTTTCGCCTTTTCGATCAATGGTGTGATTGTCATCCCTTGCACCAAAATAGAGAACATTACTACCGCATAGGTCATAACAATAATGACCTCTTTGACATCGATATTTTTCTCAGGGATTACCATAATCCCAGCGGGTATTGATAACGCCATTGCTAGTGCTAATCCGCCTCTTAGTCCACCCCACGTAAGAATTTTCACAGACATTGGATTGTAGTATCTAAATTGCTTAAAGCAGGCATATGACAGCTTAATGCTGATGTAGCGAACAATTAATACCAGTGGGATAGCCACGACCATCATCAGCCAGTCTTCTTTGTGAAACTCAAACAACAACATCGACATACCGATAAGCAGGAATAACACCCCATTTAAAAACTCATCAATCAACTCCCAAAAGTGGTCTAAATGACGATGGCTCTCTTCGGTAAAACCAGATTTTCGAGTCCAGTTACCAATTATGATCCCTGATACCACCATAGATAGTGGACCGGATACGCCCAATAGTTCAGCGAGTGCATATCCAGCGGAAGGAACGATTAGAGTCAATAGTAGTTCCATTGAATGATCGTCGGTTAAGCTGATGAGTTTATGGAATATAAGACCTAGAACAAAACCGTAAGCAATACCACCAATGGCTTCTTGTAGGAATAAAATTGAAACAGAGTTCAATGTAGGAGCATCGTTACCAAAGGCAATGCTATAAAGGGTAACAAATATGACTAAACCGAAGCCATCATTGAACAGTGACTCTCCCTCTATTTGCGTCGAAATACGCGTTGGGGCTTGTAACTTCTTTACGATAGCCAGTACCGCGATTGGATCGGTTGGCGAGATGAGTGCCCCAAATAACAAACAATAAATAATATCTAAATTAAAGCCGATTAAGGCAAAGATAGCGTGTAAAGAAAACCCAATTGCAAAAGTGGAAAACAAGGTGGCGGCTAACGCCAGAAACGAGATTTCCCATTTTTGATCTTTTAAATGGTTAAGTTGAATACCTAAACCGCCCGCAAAGAGCAGAAAGCCAAGGATTCCTTTTAACAAGAAGTCTTCGAAATTAATTGATGCGATAGTTTCTCGGGCTACATGGGATAACTTAAACCATCCCGCTTGACCTGCAATGATAAGCGCTAACGAAAGCAACATCGCACCTGCGGTGATAGCTATCGTAGTTTGCATCTTCCCTATTTTGCTGTTTATAAATGCGATAAATACCGCGCCGGCAGCTAAAAAAGATAGCGTATGGTAGGCGTCCATTCCTTTCTCCTATGTTTCGCAAGTCTCAATACTGTGAGACAAATTAATAGTGATATCAAATAAAACTACCTTTACTACTGCATCATAGCGTTAATATGCATGCTTTAGACGTCTAGGAATCTAATTTTTCTGTGATAGGATGATATTAATAAGTTAGTAATAGCACGTCTGAGCAGGATGCAATATGAGAGAACAGATCGAAGCGCAATTAAAGAAGCATATTCTTTTGATCGATGGTGGTATGGGCACCATGATCCAAAACCTGAAATTAGAAGAAGAAGACTATCGGGGCGCTCGTTTTGCCAATTGGCATTGTGATTTAAAAGGGAATAATGACTTACTTGTTCTGTCTCAACCACAGTTGATTAAACAGATCCACAGTGATTATCTAGAAGCCGGCGCGGATATTCTAGAAACGAACACCTTCAACTCGACCACCATTGCCATGGCAGACTACGATATGGAGGCGTTGAGTGAAGAAATTAACTATGTGGCGGCAAAACTGGCTCGTGAAGCTGCAGACGAATGGACGAAAAAGACGCCAAATCGACCTAGATATGTAGCGGGTGTTTTAGGCCCAACTAACCGAACTTGTTCTATCTCTCCAGATGTTAATGATCCAGGCTTTCGTAATGTGAGCTTTGATGAGTTGGTTATCGCTTATAAAGAATCTACTTTAGCGTTAATCAAAGGTGGCTCAGACCTTATTCTTATCGAAACTATCTTTGATACTCTCAACGCTAAAGCGTGTGCCTTTGCTGTTGAAACCGTATTTGATGAAATTGGCCAGACATTGCCAGTGATGATCTCCGGTACTATTACCGATGCCTCCGGACGTACCCTTTCAGGACAAACAACGGAAGCGTTTTATAACTCTCTGCGTCACGTAAATCCAATTTCTTTTGGTTTGAACTGTGCATTAGGCCCAGATGAGCTTCGCCCGTATGTGGAAGAGCTTTCTCGCATTTCAGAAACTTTTGTATCGGTTCACCCGAATGCCGGTTTACCGAATGCGTTTGGTGAATACGATCTTTCTGCTGAAGATATGGCAGAGCACATTCAAGAATGGGCTGATTCAGGATTTCTTAACCTTGTTGGTGGCTGTTGTGGTACTACGCCAGAGCACATTCGAGCTATGGCAGACGCAGTCGAAAAAGCGACTCCTCGCGCACTGCCTGATATCAAACCTGCTTGTCGCTTATCTGGTTTAGAACCGCTATCTATAGAAAAAGAATCACTGTTTATGAACGTTGGTGAACGAACCAACGTTACCGGTTCCGCTCGCTTCAAACGTCTAATAAGAGAAGAGCTTTATGAAGAAGCGTTAGATGTGGCTCGTCAGCAGGTAGAAAACGGCGCTCAGATCATCGATATCAATATGGATGAAGGGATGCTTGACGCTGAAGCCTGTATGGTTCGCTTCTTGAATCTTTGTGCGTCAGAACCTGAAATTTCTAAAGTGCCTATCATGGTCGATTCCTCGAAATGGGAGGTTATCGAAGCCGGTCTAAAATGTATTCAGGGTAAGGGGATTGTGAACTCAATCTCTATGAAGGAAGGCAAAGAAAAATTTGTCGCTCAAGCTAAGCTGATTCGCCGCTATGGCGCTGCGGTTATCGTGATGGCTTTCGATGAAGTAGGCCAAGCTGATACTCGCGAGCGTAAAGTCGAGATTTGTACCAATGCCTACAATATTTTGGTTGATGAAGTTGGCTTTCCTGCTGAAGACATTATTTTTGACCCCAATATCTTTGCGGTAGCAACCGGCATTGATGAGCACAATAACTATGCGGTCGACTTTATCGAAGCGGTTGCCGATATTAAGCGTACGCTTCCGCATGCGATGATTTCGGGAGGGGTGTCTAACGTTTCCTTCTCTTTCCGTGGTAACAACTACGTACGTGAAGCCATCCATGCAGTATTCCTATATCACTGTTTCAAGAACGGTATGGATATGGGGATCGTAAACGCAGGTCAGTTGGAGGTTTACGATAACGTTCCAGATAAACTGCGTGAAGCGGTAGAAGACGTTGTTCTTAACCGTCGTCCGGATGGCACTGAACGATTGCTTGATATTGCGGATGAATACCGTGAAAACGGTGTTGGACCTAAAGATGATGGTACGGCGCTAGAATGGCGTGGCTGGCCAGTTGAAAAACGCCTTGAGCATGCACTGGTTAAAGGCATCACTGAATTTATTATTGAAGATACAGAAGAGGCGCGACTTAAAGCAAGTAGACCACTGGAGGTGATTGAAGGCCCTCTAATGGATGGCATGAACGTCGTCGGTGACTTATTTGGTGAAGGTAAGATGTTCTTACCTCAGGTCGTAAAATCTGCTCGTGTAATGAAGCAAGCTGTCGGTCACTTAGAACCGTTTATCGATGCACTTAAAGAAGTCGGTCAAACCAACGGTAAAATACTATTAGCCACCGTTAAAGGTGATGTTCACGATATCGGTAAAAACATTGTTGGCGTAGTACTGCAGTGTAATAACTACGAGATCATCGACCTTGGGGTAATGGTGCCTTGTGATAAAATCTTGAAGGTCGCCAAGGAAGAAAACGTCGATATTATCGGTCTCTCTGGGCTTATCACGCCATCATTAGATGAGATGGTATACGTAGCCAAAGAGATGGAGCGCCAAGGGTTTAAACTGCCACTACTGATTGGTGGCGCAACCACCTCTAAAGCGCATACCGCGGTGAAGATTGAACAAAACTACTCTGAGCCAGTGGTATACGTAAACAACGCTTCTCGTGCGGTGGGTGTCTGTTCTGCATTATTGTCTGATCAGTTGAAACCTGCATTTATCGAAAAATTGGATTTGGATTACGAACGTGTTCGTGACCAACATGCGAGAAAGCGTCCCAAGACTGCGCCAACTACAATCGCAAAAGCTCGTGAAAATAAGGTTGATATTGATTGGTCGTCTTATGTTCCTCCTGAGCCTAAGCAATTAGAGCCTGTTATCCTTAAAGATATGAGCGTGTCGGTGTTACGTGAATATATCGACTGGACTCCTTTCTTTATGACTTGGACATTGATGGGTAAATACCCTGCCATTCTCGATCATGAAGAAGTAGGCGAAGAAGCTCGTCGTTTGTTTAAAGATGCCAATGATCTATTGGATAGAGTGGAGCGAGAAGGTCTGCTAAAAGCCAATGGTATCTGTCAATTATTCCCTGCCAATAGCGTGGGTGATGATATTGAAGTCTATACCGACGAGTCTCGTACTACAGTAGCTAAAACCTTGTGTCACCTTCGTCAGCAAACCAAAAAACCGAAAGGATTTAACTACTGTTTGAGTGACTATATTGCTCCGAAAGAGAGTGGAGTAAAAGACTGGGTAGGTGCGTTTGCGGTGACCGGTGGCATTGGTGAGCGTGAACTGGCGGATAACTATAAAGCTGCGGGTGATGATTATAATGCCATCATGATTCAAGCTGTGGCCGACCGTTTAGCTGAAGCATTTGCAGAATATCTACACCAAGAAGTGCGTACTAAAATTTGGGGATACAGCCCTGATGAGCAATTGAGTAACGATGATCTTATTCGTGAAAAGTATCAAGGTATTCGTCCTGCGCCGGGTTATCCTGCATGTCCTGAACATACAGAGAAAGGCCCTTTGTGGGATTTAATGCAGGTTGAAGAGCGTATTGGTATGTCGCTCACGACCAGTTACGCCATGTGGCCGGGAGCTTCTGTTTCAGGTTGGTATTTCTCTCATCCTGACAGTCGTTTCTTTGCGATTGCACAGATCCAAGAAGATCAAGCTAAAGACTATGCCGAGCGTAAAGGTTGGGAGTGGTTAGAGGCTGAGAAGTGGTTAGGTCCAAACCTGAACAACTAGCAAGTAAACAACAAAAATGGGGCTAAATAGCCCCATTTTTTATAGTTCGTTATCCACTTAACTAGCTTTCAAGCATTAGCCTTCAAACAGCTCTCTATGTAAGTGCTGCACTGCGTTACGTGCATAAGACTCATGCAGCAAGAAACACAGGTTATGGCAACTTGCGCCGTAACAGATCATACGTAGATTGTAATCTTCTAGTGTACCAAAAATTTGCTTCGCCGCACCTTTGGCTTGTCCCATCTCGTTACCAATAAGCGCCACAAGACTCAGGTTATGTTCAACCACCACAGAACAGAGTTTTTCCAGTTCTTGTTGAGCCGCTGGTGGCAGTTTAGGTGAGCCACCTTGAGTGTTGGTATGATCGAGAGTCAGTGACACACTGATCTCTGAAGTGGTAATCAGATCAACCGAGACTTTATGTTGCGCCAGTATGGTAAATACTTTGGCTAAGAAGCCACTGGCTTGGAACATATTTAGGCTTTTTAAAGTGATCATGGTTTGATTACCACGCAGTGTCACCGCTCTAAATAGTGGTGCGCTTTCGACTTCTTGCTTAACCCAAGTTCCGCCTAGTTGAGGCTCTTTTGAAGAACCAACGAACACAGGAATTTTGTGTCTTAACGCCGGTACTAGAGTGGATGGGTGTAAGATCTTGGCACCAAAATTGGCCATTTCTGATGCTTCAGCAAAACTGATTTCTTTAATTGGATGCGCTTGCGGCGCAATACGTGGGTCAGTGGTATAAATGCCCGGTACGTCAGTCCAAATTTCCAGTCCAGAGGCTGAAATAGCTTCAGCAATAAGAGCAGCACTATAGTCACTGCCGCCACGACCTAGAGTCGTGGTTTTATTATTAAGGTCTGAACCAATAAAGCCTTGAGTCACGACAATCGACTCTTTGCAAAGTGGCGCTAGGTGCGTTTGTACGGCAATACTAATTTCATCCAGTAGAGGTTCAGCATTACCAAATACCGATGTGGTTTTCATTACCGTACGGATATCAAAGCGTTGCGCATTGTGGCCTTTTTCGCACATTAACTGACACAGGATATGCGTCGACATTAGCTCGCCACAAGAGACCAATTGGTCAGTGAGTTGTTCGCTCGGTTCACTCACCGCTCTTTCAGCACACTGAGAAATCTTGGTCAGTATTTCATTGATTTCATTGTTGATTTTTTCTGGGTGTTTTAACTGATTGATAATCGAGAAGTGAATATCAACTAACGTTTGTAGAAGTTGTTCGCGTTTGGTTTGTTCTGTAACACCATTCGCAAGCTCAACTAAAATATTGGTTACGCCAGAGCAGGCGCTGATGACAACCAGTTTAGTTTGAGGGTTGTTTTCTACAATAGTCACACATCGGCTCATCGCCTCGAAGTTTGCCACACTGGTGCCACCAAATTTAGCAACGTTAATTGCGCTCACTGTATCTCTCCATTAGTCCTTTAGAATGTGCAAATACCCATACTGAGTTAACAGTATGAGATTCAAATGCGTTTTATTAATCACACATTTGATAATAAGAGCTTGCCCTGAGGTATTTATCTCTTCTCTTCATTGAACTGGTTTGTATAAATTATGTCAATATCTTAATCCCGATCTTGGCTTTTTTACCTACCGCATACTTCTGAGCTTTGCTTATTGACGACGATTTTTTATGCAATAAGCTATTTATTCTTATTTAAAATTAAGGCTTTACTATGCGCAGCTTCAATCCTCCTAAACGAACTCTACTTGGTCCTGGTCCTTCAGATATTTACCCTCAAGTATTACAAGCATTGTCACGTCCAACTATTGGACATTTAGATCCTTTGTTTATCGGCATGATGGATGAGCTTAAATCGCTACTAAAATATGCTTTCCAGACCGAGAATGAATTTACCATCGCGATTTCAGCGCCGGGCAGTGCAGGGATGGAAGCGTGTTTTGTAAACCTTATTGAACCGGGAGAGAAGGTGATTGTTTGCCGCAATGGTGTGTTTGGCGAACGAATGCGACAAAATGTAGAGCGTTGTGGTGGTATTGCAGTTGTGGTGGACGATGAATGGGGCGCACCGGTATCAGCGACTAAATTGGCCAGTGCTGTTGCTGAACATCCTGACGCGGTAGCGGTTGCGTTTGTGCACGCCGAAACATCAACCGGTGCTCTAAGTGACGCGCAAGCATTGTCAAAAATAGCAAAAGAGCAAGATATGCTGGTGATTGTTGATGCCGTCACTTCACTAGGCGGCGTGCCGCTATTGGTTGATGAATGGCAGTTGGATGCGGTGTATTCGGGTAGCCAAAAATGCTTATCTTGTACTCCGGGATTGTCTCCTTTGACCTTTTCAGAGAAAGCACTAGCAAAAATTGAATCGAGAACTCACTCGGTACAAAGCTGGTTCTTAGATCAAAGCTTAGTGCTTGGGTATTGGAGCGGCGCAGGTAAACGTGCTTACCATCATACAGCGCCAGTTAATAGCTTGTATGCGCTGCACGAATCCTTATTGCTATTAAAAGAGGAAGGGTTGCAGCAGGCGTGGCAACGTCATGCCGATGCTCATCAAATATTGAAACAAGGGTTATCTGAGCTGGGTATTCAATTTGTAGTGGATGAGCAATATCGATTGCCACAATTAAATGCGATTTATATTCCTGAAGGGGTCGATGATGGCGCTGTGCGTCAACGCCTATTAAATGAGTACAATCTGGAAATTGGCGCGGGGCTGGGAGATTTAGCAGGAAAAGCATGGCGCATCGGTTTGATGGGCTATGGCGCCCGCAAGGAAAATGTCGCACTTTGCTTGCAGGCACTTAAAGAGGTGTTGTAACTAAGAGAGCTAAACCACCAGTGAGGGATTACTCGTCGCTGGTGGTAGGTTGCGCCTTACTGACTTTAATTCTCTGTAACGATACAGTGCTAAAGTCCACTTTAGGGAATAAAAACTCCGCTTCACTACGAATTGCATTCGCCATCTGCTGTTGGTCTAGAGCTAAATACGCCAGTATTAAGTTTTTGTATAGCGCAGGGCGTGGCTTGTCTTTTATAAACGGGAGTGACCAATCAACGTAGGTTTGAATATGCTGTTTTTGATTGGTGGTAATACCGATGTTTAACAAGGTGCTGTTAATATCCCATTCGTAACGATCTTTCCATGCAATTGGATTTGTTACTCTGTCTAAGATATCTGGGTTTTTAGGCTTAGAATGTTCAAATTGAGTTAGAACATAATTGGTCTGTAGCGCTGTCACCATGTAGACGCAGGTTAATATAGGTAATATCAAACTGGCACTGCGTAGAAACATTTTACTTATGCGGCCAAAGCTTTGTGGACGATAACGTGCGGTGCGTTGATCGACCCAATACAGCAGAATAATAAATGATACCCAATGGATAGCAGAGTGATAGAAGGGGTATTCTAATTGTGTGTGTAGCACTATCGGTATGAAGAGTGCCAAGATGCCAACACGAGTACCCTGCCTGACCATATACAAGCGGTATAGCACAAATCCCATCGCCAGAAATATTCCGATTAAAGGTAATATGCCTCCTTCAATTCCCCACATTAGTAGCTCGTTGTGTGGATGATCCATTGAAGGTAAACCGGCAGGGTAGTCAGGATTTATTTGGTGCTGTCTTGCGGTATAGACAATATAAGCCGATTCAAATTTTCCGTAGCCATAACCTGAAATAGGGCGTTCGATAATCATATCGATCCCCTGAGGGAAGGTATAAGCACGTGCACTTTCTAAGTCGGCTTTTTGGCTGATTAATGACTGACTGCTCCCCGTGAAGGTCAAGCCGACGCCAATAGCGAGTCCAATCAAAACTGCTGCAGACCAAATGATGGCTCGTGAGCGCAGGGCAAAGCGATACAGATAAGGCGAGACCATAGCAACCGCAATGATGGCACCTAGCCAACCGGTTCTAGAAGCCAATACCACTAATAAAGGGATTGTAAGTAGCGGAATGGCATACAAAAAGGAGATTTTTTGTCGCCACTTTAAGTATTTGTCGTGAGGCTGTCTTGCGAGTAAGTATCCAGAAAGCACCAGTCCTGTGGCTAAGAAGCTAGCCATGACATTAGGTTGCTGAAAGATGCCATAAGGACGATTTCTAAGTGTGTCGTAACCAAATGGATTACCCGGTGACAGTAATTTGTATTGTACCCAACCAAATAGCGCTTCAATGGCGACCGAAAATAAAATAAACCACAGCAGTCGCTGCTTTTCTTCATTACTAAATCGAAATTGCTGAAAAGATAGGAACAGAAAAAAGCCGGCCCATAATCCCATTAACCTTGGCAGTACAATCTCAACATTGGCATTGGGTAATAGTACGGGCAAGGTCATCAACAAACAGCTGATAAACAGAGCCACGGTCATTTTTGAGTATTTGATGGCGCGATTATTGGCGGTTTGATACATGGCAATACCAAGTGCAATACTCAAAAATGCCCATACTGGAGGATTAAAAGAGAGTGCTAAACCTGCTCCCCCAGGGTTGGGGGAGAAGAAGTGGGTCGCGATGAGGAAGACAATCCCCATAAACAGCAGAAAACGCCTGTTAAACGGTACTTTAGGAGTCTTTTTTTCAAGTAATGTACCTGTAGTTAACAGGGTTGCCATTGGTTGCGTCCTTTGTTGTTATTTAAGCATAGGCTTTAAAAAGTGAGCGGTATGCGAGCCTTTGACTTTTGCTACTTGCTCTGGTGTACCGGTTGCGACAATTTCGCCACCACCTTGCCCCCCTTCAGGGCCAAGATCGACAATCCAGTCTGCGGTTTTTACCACATCAAGGTTGTGCTCGATAACTACTACTGTATTACCGTGATCGCGCAGGCGATGTAAAACAGTAAGTAACTGTTGTATATCATGAAAGTGCAATCCAGTGGTAGGTTCATCCAGAATATACAAGGTTTTTCCGGTATCACGCTTAGATAATTCTCGGGCTAGTTTCACACGCTGCGCTTCACCGCCTGATAGCGTCGTTGCCGCTTGTCCTAAACGAATATACGAAAGCCCCACATCAATTAAAGTTTTTAGCTTTCTGGCGATGACAGGTACAGGTTCAAAGAAAGCATGCGCATCTTCCACCGTCATATTCAGCACTTCATCAATGGACTTACCTTTGTATTTAACTTCTAGGGTTTCACGATTGTAGCGTTTGCCTTTACAAGAGTCACAAGGTACATAAACGTCTGGTAGGAAGTGCATTTCAACTTTGATTACACCATCGCCTTGGCACGCTTCACAGCGGCCACCTCGTACATTAAAGCTAAATCTACCTGGTTTATAACCGCGAGAACGAGACTCTTGAGTGCCGGCAAATAACTCACGAATTGGCGTGAAGATTCCGGTGTAAGTGGCAGGGTTTGATCTTGGGGTGCGACCGATAGGGCTTTGGTCAATATCGATCACTTTATCAAAATGCTGTAAGCCATCTACTGTGTCGTAAGCACTTGGATTGCTGGTGGTTGCGCCGTTGAGTTCTCTATGTGCAATTTTAAAGAAGGTGTCATTAATTAAGGTTGATTTACCCGAACCTGATACCCCAGTGACACAAGTAAACAATCCACAAGGAATAGTCAGATCAACAGTTTTTAAATTGTTACCTGACGCGCCTTTTAGCACGATCAATTTCTCTTTATCGACAGGAGTTCGCTTTTTCGGAATCGCGATTTCTTTGGTGCCGTTTAGGTATTGTCCGGTCAGTGAATCAGGGTTGTTGATGATATCGTCATAAGTCCCTTCTGCAACGACATGTCCGCCATGTACGCCGGCACCGGGGCCTATATCAATAATATGGTCGGCAGTTCGAATGGCATCTTCGTCATGTTCTACCACAAGAACGGTATTTCCAAGATCTCGCAAATGGGTAAGGGTGCCAAGTAAGCGCTCATTGTCTCTTTGGTGCAGGCCAATGGAAGGTTCATCCAATACATACATTACACCGACTAAACCTGCGCCAATTTGGCTGGCCAAACGGATACGCTGCGCTTCACCACCAGATAGGGTTTCAGCACTGCGAGAAAGGTTGAGATAGTTAAGGCCAACATTAACCAGAAAGCTTAAGCGATCGTTGATCTCTTTCATGATCTTATCGGCTATTTGCGCTTTTTGCCCTTCGAGATTCATGTTTTTAAAGAAGTCTAATGCTTCGCTAATGCTCATCTCAACAATGCTAGGCAATGGCGTATCGTCTACAAATACGTTACGCGCCTCTTGTCGTAATCGAGTGCCATCACAACTGGTGCAAGAACGAGTCGAGATATATTTGGCGAGATCTTCACGCACAGAATTGGATTCAGTATCGTGATAGCGACGTTCTAGTGTATTAAGAATACCTTCAAATGGATGCGTCTTAACTCGAATATCACCACGATCATTGATGTATTTAAATTCGATCTCGGTACGCCCCGAGCCTTTTAATATGATCTCTCTGATCTTCTTCGGCAGAGATTTAAAAGGTGCATACAAGTCAAAATCATAGTGCTCAGCCAGTGCGCCTAGCATTTGGAAATAATAATAGTTCTTTTGATCCCAGCCTTTGATTGCTCCCTCGGCAATGCTTAGATTGCCATCTAAAACCACTCGGCTTTCATCAAAATATTGCTGCACCCCAAGCCCGTCACAAGTATGACAAGCCCCTGCAGGGTTGTTGAAAGAGAACAGTCTTGGTTCTAATTCCTGCATGCTATAACCACAGCGTGGACAAGCAAAGTTGGCAGAGAAGATGATCTCTTCTTGGTCGCCTTTATCCATCGAGGCGACGACGGCGATCCCGCCAGAGAGCTCTAAAGTGGTCTCAAAGGATTCAGCAAGGCGCTGCTGGAGATCGCTACGCACCTTGAAGCGATCGACGACAACTTCAATGGTGTGTTTTTTATGTAATTCTAACGTCGGTGGATCGGAAAGATCGCAAATATCACCATCAATACGCGCACGAATAAAGCCTTGTGAAGCGAGATTCTGGAAGGTTTTAACGTGTTCCCCTTTGCGCTCTTTAACTATCGGAGCCAGCAACATCATTTTTGAGCCTTCTGGCAACTCAAGCACTTTGTCGACCATTTGAGTAATGGTTTGCGCGGATAGAGGCTCTTTATGCTCAGGACAACGAGGTTCGCCAACACGGGCATACAATAAACGAAGGTAATCATACACTTCGGTAATTGTACCCACTGTTGAACGGGGGTTATGAGAGGTTGATTTTTGTTCTATTGAAATAGCAGGTGACAGACCTTCAATATGGTCAACATCTGGCTTTTCCATCAAAGATAAAAATTGGCGGGCATAGGCTGATAGAGACTCAACATAGCGACGCTGACCCTCGGCATATAAAGTATCAAAAGCCAACGACGACTTACCAGAACCGGATAGGCCAGTAATAACCGTCAGTTTATCTCTTGGAATAGTGAGGTTGATGTTTTTAAGGTTGTGAGTTCTAGCACCACGAACGTCGATAGTATCCATCTAATCCTGCTCAATTACATAATCATCTGCCAAGTATTACATAGCTTTAAACGACTGCAAATAAATACTGGATAAAAAAACAGTGACACTGGGTCACTGTTTTTAAGATTTAGAGTGGCTATCGTTTTACTTGATAGGTTCTTTTAATGTCGATTTTTTGCCAAGTTCAGTGGCTTTTTTATCTTTTAGATAGATGTTTTCAAAGCAGTAGTTAGTGGCTTCGATATAGCCTTCTACGCTACCGCAATCAAAACGAGTGCCTTTAAATTTGTAGGCAAGCACACAACCAGCTTTAGCTTGTTTAAGCAGGGCATCAGTGATTTGAATTTCACCGCCTTTGCCTGGTTCTGTCTCTTCAATAAGATCAAAGATATCTGGAGTTAGAATATAACGACCAATAATGGCTAGGTTGCTCGGTGCTGTCCCAGCTTCTGGTTTTTCTACCATATCATCAACGCGAATGATGTCGTCTTTGATCATTTCACCTTTGATCACACCATACTTGTGTGTTTCATCTTCTGGCACTTCTTGCACAGCCACAATAGAGCAACGGAACTGCTTATAAAGCGCTGCCATTTGCGCTAGAACGCCTTGTTCTTCATTGACACATAGGTCATCAGCAAGAACGACTGCAAAAGGTTCATCACCGACTAGTTCACGCCCGGTTAGAATTGCATGACCTAAGCCTTTCATTTCGCGTTGGCGAATGTAGGTAAAGTTGGCTGACTCAATGACATTGCGAATGTCTACGAGTAATTCTTCTTTATTGGTGCCTTGAATTTGATGCTCAAGTTCATAGTTCTTATCAAAGTGATCCATGATTGAGTGTTTGCCACGGCCTGTCACAATACACATTGCATCCATACCTGCTTGAATAGCTTCTTCAACACCGTATTCAATAAGAGGTTTATTAACGACAGGCATCATTTCTTTTGGCATTGATTTGGTCGCGGGTAGGAAGCGAGTCCCGTAACCTGCTGCAGGAAAAAGGCATTTTTTAATCATGAGGGGTAACCTAACTGAGTCATTATAATTAAATAGTTTTGCCTAACTCTATCATTAGAATTAGGCGATATAAAATACACTTAGGTTAAATCTGCAATTTTATTGCTCTATGGCAGAAAATGATGTGCCCACAGTACTGCTTCTTCTCGGTTTTTTACCTTAATTTTGCGGAAAATCTTATATAAATGAGACTTTATAGTGTGTTCACTAATGAATAATTGTTCAGCTAAGCCAAAGTTGGATTTACCTATTCTTAATGCTTCTAGAACTTCCATTTCTCGTCGCGTTAAGTCAATGGTATGTGGTGGCGCATAGCGAACCAGCACGGATTGATAATAAGAAATTAACTGCTCGTTGACCGCTTTACTTAGCCATGAGCGTCCTTGGCTTAACGCTTGCAAACCTTGCACAATGTCATCAAAGGATTGTTGTTTATAGAAAACCCCGCGCAAACGTCCATATTTAAGTAAGTCGGCTGTTTTTAGTTGCAACGGTGCTTGAGTAATGACCATATTGATATGTTTCCCTGGTGTACTTGGGTTCTCGAAGTCTGCAGGGTCAAATGTTGGGTCGTTGTAATCCGCAAAAATAATCGGTGTTAAGCTAGGCTTGTAGCTCATGTGCCATTCTTCTAGAGGGTACAGGGTTAGCTTTGATTTCTCTTGTAATTGTTGAATTACCTCGCCACTAAACCCGCCGCTCTCATGCAAAAAAAGCTGAGAATTTATTCCATCAAAATACATACTTTTCCTCCCTGTTAACTACGGTCAGTTTCTTTTATATCTTTCCAATTTGAGAAGCTCGACACTAACTTTTTGCGATTATATTCAATAAAAAGTCCTGTTTCATGTGTTTTATTGCATAAAATTGCGTGATAAGTCGAAAAAAATGCAAATAAGTATTTCTGCTTTTGTATGGATGTTATCTATAGGGCAGTCTCTCTATTACACTTTCTAGTGATTTAAGTAGTCCGTTAGGCGTGCTATGCTTGGCGTATTAGCGCAAATAAAAAGTAAATGGAGTGATACATGGCTAGCCGTGGCGTCAACAAAGTAATTATTATGGGTAACTTGGGGCAGGATCCTGAGGTTCGTTTCGCCGCAAATGGCAATGCAATTGCAAATATTACAATTGCGACTTCAGAAACTTGGCGTGATAAAGCCAGTGGCGAACAACGTGAAAAAACAGAATGGCATCGTGTTGTTTTGTTTGGTAAAACCGCTGAGATTGCTGGTGAGTACTTGAAAAAAGGTTCACAAGTTTATATCGAAGGCCAATTGCAAACACGTAAGTGGCAGGACCAATCTGGTCAAGATCGCTACACAACAGAAGTAGTAGTGCAGTGGCCAACAGGTCAGATGCAACTGCTAGGTTCTCGTCAAGGTGGTGGTCAAAGCCAAAACCAAGGCGGCCAATATGGCGGTCAGCAACAAGGTCAACAACAAGGTGGATGGGGTCAGCCTCAACAACCTCAAGTTCACCAACCTGCACAGCAACAACCGCAACAGCAGAAGCCACAACAGGCTCCTCAGCAGTATAATGAGCCACCAATGGATTTTGACGACGACATTCCGTTCTAGCGGTTACCAGAGATTAGGCTTTATATACAAAACTAGAGCTTTGAATACAGAAAACCCGGCAGAAATGCTGGGTTTTTTATTGTCTGATAAAGGAGTAAATCAATATGGATAGTAATCATCATATTATTGCAAAACTCAAGACCTGACCCCCTAAATGAGCCCTTAAGAAGTAACTGCACTTTATCAAACATCTCCTATGCTTAAATATTTAGAAGGAGTGATAAAGATGAAATGGATAGGCGTACTTTTTTTAATTATATTTTCAACAACTTCCTTTGCGAATACTGAGAATTTTATACGTTTTGAGTATCAAGGTATTACTCAGTATGGAAAGCTAGAGAATGATAAGGTTTATCCTATTGTGGGTGATATTTTTACTCGATATAAAACCTCAGAAAACGCTCTACCGATAGCCGAAATCAAGATGAAATTACCAACTACCCCAGAGAAAGTCTTTGCGGTAGGGATGAATTTTGCCAGTCATCTTAGCTCTCCATCCTCTGCACCTCCGCCATTATTCTTAAAATTACCTTCTTCTTTGATTCTTTCTGGCGATCCGGTACTCGTTCCTAAAGGGGCGACAAATCTGCATTTTGAAGGGGAGTTGGTGCTTATTATTGGAAAAACAGCGAAAAATGTTTCGATAGATGAAGCTAAAAATTATATCTGGGGCGTGACAGTAGGAAACGATTTAACTGAGCGTAGTTGGCAAGGTCAAGACCTACAATGGATGCGGGCGAAAGCGAGTGATGGGTTTGGTCCAATAGCTGCAACTATGACTCGAGGTGTCAATTTTAACGATGTACTGCTAACTACTCGTTTAAATGGGAAGGTAGTGCAACAAGAGAGCACCAAAAATATGATTCATAGCCCAGAGAAGGTGGTGAGTTATTTAAGTCAATATTTCACTTTAAAACCGGGAGACCTTATTTTTATGGGCACACCAGGCAGAACCAAAGCATTAAACAATAAGGATGTTGTTTCTGTTTCTATCGAAGGGGTGGGTGAAGTAGAAAACCCGATATTGTTTGCTTATTGAGGTGACGGCTTATCGCTAAAATCTCTCAACTCTGAGATAAATTAGCGGTAACGCAGCTTTGGATGGTGTTTAATTAAGCTCATACGAATTGAATATGGTTCACCCAATGAAAATTGTTATTGCCCCTGATTCATTTAAAGAGTCGTTATCGGCTAAAGAGGTGTGTCAGTGTATTGAGTTTGGTTTTAAGGAAGTCTTTCCGACAGCGCAATATTACCACCTTCCTCTTGCCGATGGTGGAGAGGGGACGGTTGAGGTGTTAATCGATGCGCTACAAGGAGAGATTAGGCACTCTTGGGTAAGTGATCCTCTTGGCCGACAAGTGCGTGCTAAATGGGCACTGTTGGAGCAAGGCAAAACCGCATTGATTGAAGTGGCTTCCGCATCTGGGCTAGATCTTATTGCGCCTGAAGAAAGAAACCCCGCAGTGACAAGTACTTATGGTACGGGTGAGATCATAAAAGAAGCTTTGGATCTGGGCGTATCTAAAATCTTACTAGGGTTAGGTGGCAGTGCGACCAACGACGCTGGCGCTGGAATTATTCACGCGTTAGGCGGTAAATTATTGGACGCCGAAGGTCAGTTGCTACCTGCTGGTGGCTTGGCCTTATCAAAGGTACACACGATTGATTTATCAAGCGTGCATGCACGTTGTAAGCAAGTGCCGGTTATTCTAGCTTGTGATGTGAGTAACCCTTTGGTGGGGGATAAAGGGGCAAGTTATGTATTTGCTCCACAGAAAGGAGCTGATTCGTTATTAGTGAAATCTCTCGATGAGGCCATATTTCATTTTGCGACCAAGAGTTTTAATTTAACGGGGATTAAGCACTTTAATTCTCCAGGTTTTGGCGCAGCAGGAGGCGTTCCTATGGGGCTTTCATTGCTATTTCTTATGTTGACCCTTAAACAAGGAATAGAGGTTGTTTTAGATTTATTAGATGCCGATAAAATACTTGAAAACGCCGATCTAGTAATAACCGGCGAAGGGAAAATGGATAATCAAACCCTTAGTGGAAAAGCCCCTTTTGGCATTGCAACTAGAGCCAGAAATAAAGGTATTCCTGTTATTGGAATAGCAGGTTCGCTCGGTAATGAAATCAATGAACTTTATAACAGTTTTAACTGTATTTTTGGCACAACCCCATCACCACAAACACTTTCTCAAGTGTTAGAAAAAGCCGATGAAAACCTTATTCGCTCCTCGCGAAATATTGCGGCGTTACTGAAACTTGGACAGCAAATTTAAACTAAGTTTTAGCTTTTTAAAATTAAGTTATGATCTCCAATATATAAGAAAATCCTCATGTAAGGTTTAGTGCATATTATGACTAAACCTTTTGATTTAACTAAATATTATTAATGCAAAATTCAAGACCTGACCCCCTAATTACCCCTACAAAGTGTGAGCGAGCTAGCTCAAATTAATAACCCTAAATTTCATATTAACTGTGATGCGTATCCTACTTTGAATTGTTCTGTAATTTTCAATGTTGCTAAAAAGTAAATTTACGTTACTTTTAGTTTCAACAGAAATGATTTGTATTATAAGAATATAAAAATCATATATCTGTTATATAGGGATTGAAGATGAATTATCAGGGGTCTTCATTAGCTAATAATCTTTAGGGATATCATTAATTATGATGCTTAAGACAAAACAGAAATATATTACAGCAGTTGTCGCTGCAGCCTTGTCGGTCGGGGTTTTGCCGGCTGTACATGCGGCAACAGTCTCCATTGAAAATGCCAGTTTTGAAAGCAGTTTTGACGGTTGGTCTGATACCGACCCTTCAGCAATTTCAGGGGATGCTCGCACAGGTTCGCGTTCAGCGAAAATTACTGGCTCAGCAGGTAAAGTTGAGCAAGTGTTAACGGTTGAACCAAATACTACTTATTTATTAAGTGCTTATGTTAAAGGTTTGGGTGAGATTGGCGCTGTTGTTGATGGTCAAACTTACAGCAATACTGGGGGTGGGGATGACTTCCAGCAGGTTAGCCTTTCGTTCAATTCGGGCTCTGCAACGTCAGTAACTATCTTTGGTGGCTACGGTGGGGATGAAGGTCGCCTAGATGACTTTACCCTAGAAAGTACTGAAGATGGTGGTGACTCAGGTACAACGCCAGACCCAGATCCGGACAATGGTGATGGCTCTGACAGTGACTCTGGCGATGGCGACTCTGGTAGCGTAGGCGGTACTTGTAGCGTAGATAATAGTGGTCAATTAAGCATTGTTAGTGCTTATGATGATGGCACGAATGATGGTCACGGACCTGAAAACACGTACGATAATAATACAACAGATGAGTCTCGTTGGTCTTCTAACGGTATCGGAAAAGCCATTACATTTGACTTAGGCTCTCAAGCTTCAGTCACTGATTTAGCGATTCAATGGTACAAAGGTAACGCACGTAGCTCTTATTTTGATGTAGAAACATCAACAGATAACAGCAACTGGACAACCGTACTTTCTGGTGGCATTTCATCAGGTGCAGATTCTGGTTTTGAAGATATTGATGTAGCAGACACCGAAGCTCGTTATGTTCGTATTATCGGCTCTGGTAACTCTGCAGGTTCTGAGTGGAACAGTATCATTGAAACGCAAGTTTATGGCTGTGACGGCGACACCTCAGATCCTGACAATGGTTCTGGCGACTCTGGCTCTGGTGACTCAGATGCAGGTTCTGGCTCAGGTGATTCAGGTTCTGGTGATTCTGGTTCTGGCGGTGAGATTGTCGGTAGTTGTAATATTGATATGTCTATCTGGGGTTACACCACAGGTGATGGTGTATCAATGAACGATGTTGAAGATATTCAAGACCTTGTTGATAACAAAACTCTGGGCTCTAACGGTGCTGAAGAAATTGTCTTCAACGATGGCTGTGTGACTTTCTCAGTGAAAAATGACGCAGCAAGCTCTGGCGGTTCTACATACCCTCGTTCTGAGTTACGTGAGCTAATGGCAAGATACACAGACGGCGGCGACGCTAATGTTAAAGGCATCACTAAGAACAACTGGGTGACAAGTGAAGCATCATCTTCTGATCAGTCAGCTGCTGGTGGCGTTAACGGCAACATGAAAGCCACGCTAGTGGTAAACCAAGTCTCTGTAGATGCAACTAGTGAAGACCAAATTGGTCGTATCATTGTCGGTCAGATTCATGGTGGGGATCATGAACCTGTTAAGATTTACTACCGTAAACTACCTGAGCACGACAAAGGCTCTGTATTCTTTACTGTAGACGACTCTAGTGGTAACCCTGGTGATCGTATCAACATTATTGGTTTCACTGATAAAAACGATATTGATCAGGACGCAAGTGGTGACCCAGTTGAACCTGAAAATGGCATCGCACTGGGTGATGAGTGGAGCTACGAAATTGACCTAACTGGCGATCAACTAAAAGTGACAGTTTGGCATGATGGCTACACTTACACGACTGCAGATTCAATTGCTTACACCAAAACACGTTCTAAGCAAACAATCCGCAACTCAAGTGACACAGACGCAATTACAATCTCTGACTTCTATGCCGATGATTATATGTACTTCAAAGCAGGTCTATATAACCAGAATAAATCCGGTACAGAATACCCAGATTACGCATCTGTTACGTTTACTGTGATTGATGTTACTCATGACTAGTTAGATAAAAGGCGGTAGTCTTTTTATATCAACGCCTCTTTATTGTTTAATACAGTAAAGGGGCGTTTTAGCTTTCAAATTCCTTTTTTGTTCTTATTTAATCGCCGATGACAATAAGATTCAGATACCTGTGTTTGTCATTCACTAAACCCTACTCAAATAATTAATAAATCAGTCATGAGAATTAAACGCTATCAGGATTAAATCGTGACCTTCTTTTCTAAAATAAGTCTAATAAGAGTAGTGTTACTATGATTCGTTTTAAAACTGGGTTTGTCTTTCTTTCCATTTCTTTAATTGCAGCCTGTGATAGTGAGAGTCTGGATATTGAAGCTCCAACAGAGGCAAATATTCAACTTGGCCCTCGTCCTGCTTATTTGGTTGACCAACTGGCAGAGGGAGAGCTAAAGGATAGCTTAACAAGTTGTCTAAATAACCAATCACACTTTGAAAAGAGTGAGCTTTCTATCGGTCACCGCGGCGCACCATTAATGTTCCCTGAGCATACTAAAGAGAGCTACGTTGCCGCTGCGCGCATGGGTGCTGGCGTACTGGAATGTGACGTTGCCTTTACTAGCGATGCTGAACTAGTGTGTCGCCATTCCCACTCAGATCTACACACAACCACTAATGTATTAGCAACTGAGCTAGCAGATAAGTGTTCAATTCCATTCACTCCAGCCGATGAGCTTAACGGCGTTCAAGCGCAGGCAGAGTGTCGCACTTCTGATTTTACTCTGGCAGAATTTAAGTCATTGCAAGGCAAAATGGACGCATACAATCCAAACGCGGCCACTGTTGCTGAATATATGGATGCCACGCCAAGCTACCGTACCGACCTTTATGCTGGTACTGGCACACTGATGACGCACAAAGAAAGCATTGCTTTGTTTAAAGAACTTGGCGTAAAAATGACTCCAGAGCTAAAAACGCCAGACGCACAAGACTTAGCTGCTGCAGGGTTAACTCAAGAAGAGTTTGCTCAAAAAATGATCCAAGAATATATCGACGCAGGTGTTGCACCCAGTGACGTTTACCCCCAGTCATTCTTAATCGACGATGTTGAATACTGGGTAGCGAATACTCCAGAATTTGGAGAGCAGGGCGTATACCTGACTTTCTCTCTAAACAACGTTCCAACTCCAGCCGAAATCGTGGAAAAAGGCATCAATATCATCGCCCCAATTTATCCGCTACTAGTAACAAAATCGGGTGATGAAGTCGTCGCAACCGATTATGCGAACGAGATTAAAGAGTCAGGGCTAGACATCATCACATGGACCATTGAGCGTCAATATACCGACTACAATGAGCTAGAAGTCGTCAACGTACTGAAGAATGATATTAATGCGATTGGTATATTCAGTGACTGGCCAGCAACCGTAACGTTTGTTGATAACTGTACTGAGTAAGAGTGCATTAGTTAATAAATAAGGCTAATAAAACAGGCTGAATAAAGTGTGTAGATCAGCAACGATTGTTGCTGGTTTTCTTAGGTACAAAAAAGGCGTAGTAGGTATTAACCTGCTACGCCTTTCTTTAATTTGGTGGCCCCTCGCAGACTTGAACTGCGGACCAATCGATTATGAGTCGACTGCTCTAACCACTGAGCTAAGGGGCCTTTGTAGGGTGAAGATTATATGAGATGGACAGGGGAGTGTCTAGGTGAAGTCGCTAGAATAGGGAGTAATAATGTACAGTTTTTGTGCTATCAAACCGATAAATACAAAAAAGGTGAGCTAGTGCTCACCTTTTGTACATAAAGACTAATTATTTACTCGTCTAGGAAGCTGCGCAGTGTTTCTGAGCGGCTTGGGTGACGTAGTTTTCGTAGTGCTTTTGCTTCGATCTGACGGATACGTTCACGAGTAACGTCGAACTGTTTGCCCACTTCTTCTAGAGTGTGGTCAGTGTTCATGTCGATACCAAAGCGCATACGCAGTACTTTAGCTTCACGAGGTGTTAGGCCTGCTAGTACGTCTTTAGTTGCAAACTTAAGGCTAGTTGCCGTTGCAGAGTCTAAAGGTAGTTCTAGAGTCGTATCCTCGATGAAATCACCTAGATGCGAATCTTCGTCGTCACCGATTGGTGTCTCCATTGAGATTGGCTCTTTAGCAATTTTAAGTACTTTACGAATCTTGTCTTCAGGCATTTGCATGCGTTCTGCCAATTCTTCTGGCAGTGGCTCACGGCCCATCTCTTGAAGCATCTGACGAGAGATACGGTTCAATTTGTTGATGGTTTCAATCATGTGCACAGGGATACGAATAGTACGCGCCTGGTCAGCGATAGAACGTGTAATTGCCTGACGAATCCACCATGTCGCATAAGTTGAGAATTTGTAACCACGACGGTATTCAAATTTATCAACGGCTTTCATTAGGCCGATGTTACCTTCTTGGATAAGATCCAAGAACTGTAGACCACGGTTGGTGTATTTCTTCGCAATAGAGATAACTAGACGTAAGTTTGCTTCTACCATCTCTTTTTTCGCACGGCGAGCTTTTGCTTCACCGATAGACATACGACGGCTGATGTCTTTAATAGACTGAACCGTTAGAGAAGTCTCTTGTTCAATGCTTTTCAGCTTTTGAATAGAGCGGCGGATGTCTTCTTCGTTACGACGAATCTTCTCTTTATAAGGTGCTGTTGAAGACAATACGTTGTCTACCCAAGCATCGCTTGATTCGTTGCCAGTGAAAGTTTTAACAAATTCTTTCTTAGGCATGCCACCGTATTCTACGGTTTGACGCATGATTAAACGCTCTTGTGTACGAACTCGCTCCATTGAGGTGCGAAGTTGAGTCACAAGGTGATCAAACTGTTTTGGCGTTAGACGGAATTCGCGGAATACATCATTTACCTTAGCGGTTGCTACTTTAAAGGCTTTGCTGTCGCGGCCTTCGCTGTTAGAAACTAGCTGTAGGTTTTGGTATGTGTTACGAAGATTAGTGAACTTCTCTAGAGCTAGCTCTGGATCGATACCTGTATCTTCTTCTTCCTCGTCTTCGTCATCGTCAGCATCGTCAGCGTCTGATGCTTCAAGATCTGTCTTAGCCAGCTCTGAACCAACGTGAGTTGCTGTTGGCGCTGTTGTACCGTCATCATCAGGGTCAACAAAACCTGAAATAATGTCTGTTAGGCGAAGTTCTTCAGCTTGTACTTTATCGAACTGCTCTAAAACATACGGTATTGTGCCAGGAAATTCTGCAACTGATGCTTGAACTTGGTTGATGCCATCTTCGATACGCTTAGCGATATCAATCTCGCCTTCACGAGTTAGAAGCTCAACAGTACCCATTTCACGCATGTACATGCGCACTGGATCTGTTGTTCGGCCAATTTCACTTTCAACGGTGCTTAAAGCGGCAACAGCTGCTTCAGCTGCATCCTCATCAACTTCTGTGCTTTCATCATTGATCGTGTCATCATCGATCTCAGTGGCGTTTTCTACCACTTTGATACCCATGTCGTTGATCATCTGAATGATATCTTCGACTTGTTCTGAATCTACGATTTCAGGCGGTAGATGGTCGTTAACTTCGGCATAAGTTAGATAGCCTTGCTCTTTGCCTTTAAGAACAAGCGCTTTAAGCTGTGACTGCCTATTTTGATCCATAGATGGTATCCAAATTCTGGTCTGGTGAAGGAACTAGTTTGCGAAATGCAGACCGCTAATTATAGCAAACTTTTTTACATTACAAGCGTTCAGGGTCTCATGCTTTTAAATCTAGCATTAAAGCCAGCAGCTCCCTTTTTTCTTCGACTGATAAGCCGACACTTCTTTCTTTCGCTTGTAGGGTTTCAATTTGCCGTTCAATACACTGGTAAATTACTTTATCCAGTGAATCACAAAATATATCGTCATGATTGTCTTCTTCTTTATAAGTTGGGAGATCCCAGCTTGCTAGAAGTGACAATATGCGTTCTTCTTTTTGATTTCGCCAGTGTTCTAATAACTGGCCAGTGGTGATATGGGGATGATTTATACACTTATCAACCACATCGAGTAATAAACTTAGTCCAGGTAGGTTAGTTTGACTAACTGAATCTAGATTTGGTATTAACTCTACGTAATGCGGGTTCTGTAGCAATAAGGCTATGACAACACGCATTGGCGTTCTTTCTATCTTCTTATGCGGCGCTGGACGTGCAGATTTCTCGTCTGTTTTGGCGATCAATTGTTGCAGTTGACGCTCATCGACTAAACCTAATTTTCGTCCAAGTAATTCACGCAGATACATGCGCAGTGTACCGCCAGGTACTTTACTAATCAGAGGGATAGCTAAAGTGCTTAACTTAGCCATGCCTTCTTTACTGCTGGTATCCACTTGCTGCATTAAGGTTTGAAACATAAATTCTGATAGCGTAGTCGCACTGCGAACTTGCTCTTCAAACCCCTGTTTACCGTGTTGACGGATATAGGTATCAGGGTCTTCGCCATCAGGCAAAAACATAAACTTAAGCTGACGCCCGTCGTTTAAATAAGGCAGGGCATTTTCCATTGCTCGCCATGCTGCATCACGACCGGCTCTATCCCCGTCATAACAACAAATGATATTGCTGGTTTGACGAAATAGCATTTGCAGGTGATCGCCAGTAGTGGAGGTGCCAAGTGAGGCCACCGCATAGTCCACTCCAAACTGCGCCAAAGCCACTACATCCATATACCCTTCAACCACCAGAATTTGTTCTGGCGAGCGATGAGTTTGTAGCACTTCATATAAACCATAAAGCTCTTTGCCTTTATGGAATATGGGCGTTTCCGGTGAGTTGAGATATTTTGGCGTACCGTCACCTAAGACACGTCCACCAAAACCAATCACTCGACCACGACGGTCACGAATAGGGAACATGACTCGACCACGGAAGCGGTCGTATCTATTACCTTTGTCGTTTTCAATGAGCATACCAGCACTGACTAAAGCATCTTGTGCCTGTTTTTGCTGACCAAATTGTTTTCGTACCGAATCCCATTCATCCGCTACGAAACCAATCTCGAATTTTTGTGCTATTTCTCCGCTGAGCCCTCGGTTTTTTAAGTACTCAATCGCGGTTTTTCCGGCGCTCGTTTTTAATTGCGAACGATAGAAGTTAGCGATGCTGCCCAATAAATCATATAGGCTGCGTTTCTGTTCAGTATTGGCGGTTGGTCCTTGGCTACTAAAGCCACCTTGACGCTGTTCTCTTGGGACTTCTAAACCTAGATGAGCGGCAAGCTCTTCAATGGCTTCGACAAACTCAAGGCGTTCGTATTCCATCATAAAATCGATGGCATTCCCGTGAACACCACAACCAAAGCAATGATAAAACTGCTTTTCTTGGCTAACACTGAAAGAGGGGGTTTTCTCGTTATGGAATGGGCAGCAAGCACCGTAGTTCTTGCCTTGTTTCTTTAGTTTTACTCGCGCGTCAACGATATCGACAATATCCAGTCGAGCAAGTAGGTCATCAATGAAGGTACGTGGTATGTGTCCAGCCATAGATCCTAAAGAAAGTTCGTTTGTGCGAGATACAAACAAGCCGTGCATTCAATGAATAGCACGGCTTGCTTTAATTTTTATTGGGGATTTAAGCCAGTTTAGAACGAACTAAACCACTTACTTTACCCATATCTGCGCGCCCTTGAATTTGTGGTTTGAGAACGCCCATTACTTTACCCATGTCTTGCATGCCCGCAGCACCAGATTCAGTAATTGCACTATCAACTAATGCAGCCACTTCTTCTTCGCTCAGCGGTTGAGGCATAAATTCCTCAAGTACTGTAATTTCAGCTTTCTCAATGTCCGCAAGATCTTGACGACCGGCAGATTCATATTGAGCGACAGAATCGCGACGTTGTTTAACCATTTTAGTCAGCACACCGATGATATCGTCGTCGGTCAGAGTAATCCTCTCGTCGACTTCACGTTGCTTAATTGCTGATAGGGCTAAACGAATAGTGCCAAGGCGCGGTTTGTCCTTGGCTTTCATCGCAGATTTTTGCTCTTCTTTGAGTTTATCAATAAGAGCCATTACTAATTCCTAATAATATCGGGGATTAGTAAAGACGAACGCGACGTGCGTTTTCACGAGCTAGCTTCTTAGCGTGACGCTTTTGAGCAGCTGCTTTAGCGCGTTTACGAACTGTAGTTGGTTTCTCATAGTGCTCACGACGACGCACTTCAGAAAGAATACCTGCTTTTTCGCAAGAGCGCTTAAAGCGACGTAGAGCTACGTCGAACGGTTCGTTTTCACGTACTTTAACTACTGGCATATGCCTTTCACCTCAGGGGTTATTCGTTAATACTGGGTTCCACTTTCTGGGCAAGTTAACTTGCAAGGGGAATAACCAGTTTGATCAAAAATGGTGCGGAATTTTAATCCGAACTGATAGTGTTTGTAAAGTACTTTATTGCGGAGAAAACGATCAATCATTTGTTTGAACAATTAGGACAAGGTAAACTTGCCACATATTAAAGAAGTCGCGAGAAATGTATGCGTATTTTAGGTATTGAAACCTCCTGTGATGAGACAGGAGTGGCTATTTATGATGATGAGAAAGGTTTGCTTTCACATCAACTATATAGCCAAGTAAAGCTCCATGCTGATTATGGTGGCGTGGTTCCAGAACTCGCTTCTCGCGATCACGTGAAAAAGACCATTCCATTGGTAAAAGAAGCATTAAAAGAAGCCAACTTAACCTCTGCCGATATTGATGGCATCGCTTATACCGCAGGCCCAGGCCTAGTGGGCGCTTTGTTAGTTGGTGCGACTATTGGCCGTAGTATTGCGTATGCGTGGGATGTCCCTGCGGTACCAGTGCACCATATGGAAGGGCATTTGCTGGCTCCTATGCTAGAAGATAACCCGCCACCGTTTCCTTTTATTGCTTTGCTCGTTTCAGGCGGTCACACCATGATCGTAGAAGTGAAAGCAATTGGTGAATATCAAATTCTTGGTGAATCAATTGACGACGCCGCAGGTGAAGCCTTTGATAAAACGGCTAAACTGATGGGACTGGATTACCCCGGTGGTCCGCTATTATCTCGTCTAGCAGAAAAAGGAACGCCAGGCCGCTTTAAGTTCCCTCGTCCTATGACAGACCGTCCGGGGCTTGATATGAGCTTTTCTGGTTTAAAAACCTTTGCGGCCAATACTATCTCTGGCAATGACAACGATGAGCAAACCCGCGCTGATATTGCGTATGCGTTTCAAGAAGCGGTGTGTGCTACATTAGCGATTAAATGCAAACGTGCGCTGCAACAAACGGGCATGAAGCGTATTGTAATTGCGGGTGGCGTAAGTGCTAACAAACAATTGCGCCTTGAACTTGAAGCCTTGGCGAAGAAGGTGGGCGGTGAAGTCTACTACCCAAGAACCGAGTTCTGTACCGATAACGGCGCTATGATTGCTTATGCGGGTATGCAACGTTTAAAAAATGGCGAAACATCAGGCTTAGGCGTTAAAGCTCAGCCTCGTTGGCCTATCGATCAACTAGAGCCGATTGCCTAGTGATTACAATCGTTAAACAACATTGATATGTAGCCGACCTAACTAGGTCGGCTTTTTTGTGCATTGAACTTGAGTCAGTTGATGAGGGAGAAAGAAAGGCGATCGGTGTCATTACCGCTTTTTAGAGCCCACCTTCGGCTCTTCTCCAGAAAACAGACGCTTAATATTGTCTTGATGTCGCCAGATAATGAGACAGCACAGCATTGCCACAGGCAAGGTGTATTGCGGTTTGATCATCCAAGTGTATAACGGGGCTACTAAAGCGGTCACTAGAGCCGCCAGTGAAGAGTAGCGCGAGACCACTGCGGTAATTAGCCATGTTCCCATCAATAAGCCGGTTAAATCAAAACCAATTGGGGCTATCGCACCCACCGCTGTTGCCACACCTTTGCCACCTTTAAAGTGGAAGAAGATAGGATAAATGTGGCCAATACAGGCAGAAATACCAATCAAACCTAACATCACAGGGTCAAGGTCGAGGTAGTAGGCTGACCAAACAGGAATGGTCCCTTTTGCCATGTCGCAAAGCAGAACTAATACCGCAGGTAGCTTTCCACCTATGCGCATCACATTGGTGGCACCAGGGTTTTTTGAGCCTGTGGTTCTAGGATCGGGAAGGCGAAATACTCGACAAATGAGAACGGCACTCGACACTGAGCCTAATAAATAGGCCAAGATGATCATGAGTAGAGCCGTTGCTGTCATAGATATCCTTTACACTTTGTAGCTAATATCGATTGAATCGGGATTATAGTTGGGTAATCAATGTAGTATATTACGTTTTTTTATACTTTTAGCTTATCCGACCTCAATCTATGTATTTGAACTTGTTTTGCAAGAATTTACTACTTAAAGAGGCAAGAAAAGGATCGAAATAATGAATCAAGACCGAGTTTTTATCGAACAGCTCGAGGTAATTACCACTATTGGGGTGTATGACTGGGAGCAAGAGATCAAGCAAAAACTAGTGCTTGATATAGAAATGGCTCACGATAACCAAGCCGCTGGGCACAGTGATAATGTTGAAGATGCATTAGATTATTTCTCTGTCAGCCAAGCGGTTCTTGCGCATATTGAGGGTGGGCGATTTTTGCTCGTTGAACGAGTAGCAGAAGAAATTGCCAGCCTAATTATGGATAAATTTAACGTTCCTTGGATTCGCATCAAACTTCGTAAGCCTGGCGCTGTGCCACAAGCTGCTAGTGTTGGCGTTGTCATTGAACGAGGCTCGTTGTGACCCAAACCTATTTAGGTATTGGGACCAACATTGAACGAGATAAGCACGCTCGCGCCGCGATCATCGAGTTGCAACGTTTAGGCTGTAACCTGCAAGTCTCAACGATTTACAGTTGCCCGGCAACGGGATTTGATGGCGCTGAGTTTTATAATTTTGTGGTTGGCCTAGATACGGATTTAGCTTTGCCTGAATTTTGTCATCGTTTGCGAGCGCTGGAGCTGGCTTATGGTCGCCCACTCAATGCCCAAAAGAAACAAGATCGTACATTAGATATCGATATTCTTTTGTTTGGTGATGTGCAAAGTGCGCAAGCGCCACAAATACCAAGAAAGGATATTGTTAAGTTCAATTTTGTGCTGCAACCTTTGTATGAGCTGTGTCCCGAACTGATTGTTCCCGGGGACGGCCGTTGTATTGGTCAAATTTGGCAGCAAGAATTTTTGTCTATCGGTGGTATGTCGAATCTTACCGCCACTTCTTTACATTTAAGTGATGATAATTAATGAGCTATTTAGAAGCTTTTGCATTGGCCTTAATTCAGGGCCTAACTGAATTTTTACCTATATCGAGTTCTGCTCACCTGATTTTACCTTCGGCTGTGTTAGGTTGGGAAGATCAAGGCTTGGCGTTTGATGTAGCGGTACACGTGGGCACCTTGCTCGCAGTTGTGATTTATTTTAGACATGAAGTGGTTACTCTTTTACGTGCATTTTTTGGCTCCGTGTTTAAACAGCAACACAACAAAGAGTCCAAACTGGCGTGGATGATTATTTTAGCGACCATTCCAGCCGGTTTAGCCGGGCTGTTCTTAAACGATTTGATAGAGCTGTATCTACGTAGTGCTTGGGTGATTGCTTGCACGACGATCATTTTTGGTTTATTGCTGTGGCATGCAGATAAAACATCAACGTTAACTAAAGATGAGTATCAAGCCACTTGGAAGAAGACGTTAATTATTGGTATTGCTCAAGCAATGGCGATGATTCCGGGCACATCACGCTCTGGGGCCACTATTACCGCGGCGCTTTATCTCGGCTTTACTCGTGAGGCGGCGGCGCGTTTTTCGTTTTTAATGTCTATCCCAATCATCACCTTAGCCGGTGGTTACTTAGGCACTAAGTTGGCTCTTAGCCCAGAGCCTATGCATCTAGGTTTGCTATCTACGGGGATTTTAGTCTCGTTTGTGAGTGCCTATATTTGTATCCATTACTTCTTGAAGCTGATCTCTAGCATGGGAATGACGCCATTTGTCATCTACCGCTTGCTATTGGGTGCAGGCTTGTTTGCTTTCTTGCTGACTCAGTAATCGATAACCACAAAATGAAAGGCCTCTAAGAGTAAATCTTAGAGGCCTTTTTTATGCCGATTTTTTACAGCCAATGCCAGCTTTGTTTTACTTGTTCAATCGCCTCAGTGCGGCGTTTGTTGAGCTCTTCTCTGATATCCTTGCCCGCAAAACCATCTTTAATCACTTGTTGAACATTCACCGCTAATGCCGCTTGATAGGTTGCGACAAAGTAATCTCGTTGCGGGTAGGGGGTAGATTCATGCCCTAATCGCCCTTGAGTGTCGGCTTGGCAGGTAATTAATACTTGCTCTAGTACGTTAGGCTTACGCCATACATCAAAGCTGTCTAGCACGCGCAAAACGGTCGAGGCTTTTAGCTCTTGCGCTCGATGAATGTTGGAGTGCTGCTTGCATACATGCAGTGCCAACTCTTTGTATTGGTTGGGTACGCGCAGGCGCTTGCTGAGGGTTTCGATAATTTTAAGGCCAGTATGACAATGCATTTTATGGCTTGGCCACTCTGGTTGTGGGGTGACACCTTTGCCGAGATCGTGCATTTGCGCGGCAAAGCGTATTTCGGGCACTTTGCTTAACTGCGCAGAACGCTTGGCGACCATTAAAGTGTGGATTCCAGTGTCTATCTCAGGATGCCATTTTTCAGTTTGTGGCACGCCAAACAAACGGCTAATTTCAGGCATGACGACAGCGAGTGCGCCACACTCTTGTAGCACTTCGATAAACACTTGCGGATCTTGGGTTAATAACGATTTGTGCCACTCTTGCCAAACACGCTCTGCTGTGAGGGTTTGTAGCTCACCTGAATCGACAATCTCTCGCATTAGGCTGAGGGTTTCTTGCGCCACGCTAAAGCCTAGGTGGTGCAATTTAGCGGCGAAACGCGCCACACGTAATACACGCAAAGGGTCTTCAACAAAAGCGTGCGAAACATGTCGCAGGCACTTGTTTTGGATATCTTGCTGACCGCCATAAGGATCATACAAGGTGCCCGATTCATCTTGTGCAATGGCATTGATAGTGAGATCGCGGCGTATTAGATCTTCTTCTAAAGTGACGTCTTGCGCAAAGTAACAATCAAACCCAGTGTAACCGCTTCCTGATTTACGTTCGGTGCGAGCCAGAGCGTATTCTTCATGTGTTTTAGGATGCAGAAAAACAGGGAAATCTTTGCCGACGGCTTGATAGCCAAGATCCAACAATGTTTGTGGCGTTGCGCCCACCACAACCCAGTCTCGGTCGTAGTTTTCTATATTGAGCAGTTTATCTCTAACTGCACCACCCACTAGATAGGTTTGCACAATGAAGTCTCCCTTTTTGTATTGTGGATGAAAGTGATGGCAATTATATGTCGCTATTCTTTGCACTACCTAACACTACGATCAGTCGATGAAAGGATTGCTTTACTTTCTTTCATTCAATGGTAGCTTGACTCAAATGAGAAAAGAAGTATGTATAGAAGTTCTAAATGTATAAGGATTTTTTTGGTTTTGTAGAAGAACCATTTTCAATTGTTCCCAGTTCTAAGTATTTATTCTTAAGTGCGCGCCATCGTGAGGCTCTGTCACATTTACAAATTGGCCTCAATAGTGGGGGTGGTTTTGCCATGCTGACCGGTGAGGTTGGCACAGGTAAGACGACGGTTTCTAAAGCGATGTTGGCTAACTTAGAAGGGAACTGGGTCGCAGGGCTTATACTGAATCCTACTTTTTCTGAAGTTGAATTACTGGAAGCGATTTGTGACGAGTTTTCACTTTCCTATACGCAACCCTCCAGCTTAAAACAGCTCTCGCAAGCCATTTATCATTACCTTTTAGACAATCATAAAAAAGGTATTCAAACTTTACTCTTAATTGATGAAGCTCAGCATCTTTCTGCGCAAGTGCTAGAGCAGTTGCGCCTACTGACCAATTTAGAAACTGACAGTCGCAAGTTACTTAAAGTGTTGCTGGTGGGTCAACCTGAGCTACAACACAAGCTACAAACAATCGAACTGCGCCAATTAGCACAGCGCATCACTGGTCGTTATCATCTACTGCCCTTAGTGGAAAAAGATATCGCCGATTATATTGGATTCCGTTTGCGAGTAGCGGGTGGTTGTGAAGATATTTTTTCTGACAGAGCGGTGCAATTTATTGCTTCACAGTCACAAGGTATTCCGCGCTTAATCAACCTTATTTGCGACAAAGCCTTGTATTACGCCATGTTGAGTCAGCAAAACAGCGTTGACCGAAATATAGCTAAAAAAGCCTGTCATGATGTATTGGCCTATCAAGCCCCGACAGGAAATAAAGCACAAGTTAGTACTCACTCAAGCCGTTCTCATCATTGGCTATCACCGGCATTGCTATCACTGGCTATCGCTGGGGCGACTTACCTCGGTCTGACTTCTTGGCATCAGTGGCAACAACTGCAAACCCAGTTCAATGAGCAACAAGCTCATACTCAGCAATTACAGCAGCAAATGGCGGAAAAGCAGAGCATAGCCAATCAAGAGCAGCAGCATTTTGCGCAATTGATAGAGCAAAGCCGCTCCCCAATGGGCGCTATGCAGGCGTTGTATCATCTGTGGGGCTTTGATGCCTCAATTGTGGATTCTGACTGTGAGTATGGCACTACGCCACCTTTCCATTGCTTCCAAAGCAAAGCATCGCTGTCGAGTATTGTAGCGTCGAATCGCCCTGTGGTGATTACGCTGTATGATGATCAGCACCCTTATTTTGCTATTTTGCAAGGTGTAGCTAACGATAGAGTGACTCTGTTATTGGCAGGCGAGCGAGTACAGTTACCAGTGACTTGGCTAGACCAACATTGGAAAGGGCAGTTTAGATATCTTTGGTATAGCGAGATACTGGAAACAGTGAAAGCAAATAGTAGCGGCCAACAGGTACAAATACTGGATAAGTTGCTGGCGAAAGCGTTGAATGCAACGCCTTTGGAGACATCCATTTTTAATGATGAATTGAAGAAGAGAGTATCCACCTTTCAGGCTTGGCAGGGATTAGATGCCGATGGCATTGCTGGAAACCAAACATTGCGCCAACTCGATAGACTCACCAGTGATAACGCACCTAAGTTACTGAGTGCGACAGCACAGCTAAGTGCGCCAAGTACATCAAGTGTGCAAGCTGATAGCGAGGAGAATCAGTAATGTCAGAGGTATTAAAAGCACTTGAGCAATCTCAAAAGCAATTTGAACAGGCGTCAATACCAACGAGTGGACAGGCTAACCCATCCTCTAGACCACAAGCGGGTAATGGCAAAGTGAAGCTGATGGTCGCGATTGCCGTGGGTTTAGGTGTGGGTGTAGCAGCGCACAGCTTACTGGCTGGCTCAGCAACCACGCGTAGTATCGAGGCGATGCTAAGCCCTGCGCTTAATAGTGTGTTGGTTGCCGAAGAAGCGCCTATCGCTAAGATGCCAACTATGGCTCCAAGCTTAGATATTGTGTACTTGCCTGCAACGCCGGCGAAACCGTTACTGCCTTTGCCAAAGATTTTGCCTCCGCCAGTCATTGATGAGACTCAGGCTGTTACTACAACAAGGATAGCGAGTAGCTCTACAACAGCATCTCAAACTGCATCCTCAACACCGGTTAATACCGTGCCGAAGGTTCAGCCAACGGCGCAAAAGAATACGGGTCAGGATGCAACTGACGATGAGTGGAATCTTTCTAAGCTCGATTTATCTCAACTCTCTCCTGAACTGGCAGGGCGAGTGACTCATGCCTTGGATACACCATCATCATTAGATGAACAAGGTGAGCGAAATAGCTTGGACCATATTAAGGTTAATGAGCTAGATAAAAATGTAGACCGATATAAAGGTCGATTACCTGCGCTTAATTTACAAACCCACATGTACGCCAGTAACCCAAAGCATCGCTTGGTGAAGATCAATGGTAAAGAGTTACAAGAGGGCGATATGATTAATGATCAGACGAAACTGGTTGTGATTTCGCCGCGCTTTATTGTGGTTGAATTTGGCGGAGAGAAAATCCAAATTCCAGCCTTATATGATTGGCACGGTTAGTACTAGGGTTGCTCTTAATCATTCGCACATAAAAAAAGCTGCCATTGGCAGCTTTTTTTGATTTCGTTATTTCGCGAGTATTACGCCCAGCCGTTTGGAGACTTCTTACGACGAGGAATAACATGCGGAAGCAGTAGACCAAAGATCAAGCCGAGACCTGCAACACCACCACCGTACATGAAGTAGCGCAATAGAAGGTCTTCTTTTTGCGTATCAATGCGAGCTCTTAGCTCACGCACTTCAGTTTGGGCAGAAAGCAGTTGATCACTGACTTTCTTATAGTTAGCTTCCATTTCAGCAATTTGTGTATTGCGAGACTCTAGAGAACGAACCAAGCCTTCTTGTTCTTTGTCGGCTTTCTCGTTAAAGCTAGCAAGTTTTGCTTTAACTTGAACCAGTTCTTTTTCAAGGCGAGGCATGCGAGTAACCATACCTTCAGTTTTAGTTACGTATTTAGATTCAACCCAACCTTTACGGCCACGTTGGTCAACAACCTCTGTATAGCCACTCTTTTTGTTAGATTGGACTAAAGTGACCTTTGTTCCTGCATCAACACTACCGATAATTCGGTACTGAGCACTAGGACCTGAGTGCATATAAGTAAATAGGTTATCGGAGATGTAGATCGTTTGAGCCCATGCGGCTGGTGCAGATAGCACTGCAGCAAAAGCGATCAAAAAAAGTTTTTTCACTGTATGTCCTTCAAAAAATCAGATTCAGGTGAGGAACGCATTCCATCATTGCCTAAATAGTAAGTAGATTATAGGTTGCCTGCAACTAAAAGAGGGGCCAAAGCCCCCCTCTATAACGTCATATTGTCAAAATATGACAGACATTTGACATTTTACTTAGGTGAAAATCACCAACATGATCTCATAGAAGATAATCGCAAGCAGTGCACCCGCAGGAAGAGTCACCACCCAAGAGACAACAATGTTACGAACAACACCTAGATTTAGTGCGGCAATACCACGAGCAAAACCTACCCCTAAAACAGCACCCACAAGTGTTTGGGTGGTTGAAATAGGTAAACCTGTACCAGAAGCCAGAACAACGGTACTTGCGGTTGCAAGCTGCGCTGCAAAGCCACGGCTTGGGGTTAATTCTGTAATGCCAGTACCAACAGTCGACATAACTTTGTGGCCCATAGTCGCTAGACCAACCACGATACCGACACCACCAAGAGGAAGAATCCACCAAGCGATTTGAGTTTTCTCAGCGATGTGACCCATATTACTAATAGTGGCAACGATAGCCGATAGTGGACCAATGGCGTTTGCAACATCGTTAGAACCGTGAGCAAATGCCATCGCACATGCGGTAATTACCATTAGCGTACTAAAGACTTGCTCAACACCTGTAAAGCTGTGCTCGTGGTTTTTGCTATCAAGTTTGAAACGTTTTTGGATATAGAGATAACCAATTACCATCACTAATAGTGACAATAAGATAGACCAAATCCATGCTTCAGTGGTGGATAGGTATAAACCCACGTGTTTAAGGCCTTTCTTAATCGTTACTAGTGAAATCACAATAGTAGTTAAGAACATATAGCCCGGAACATAACGTTTGGCGTTTTCTAAGGGATTATCTGTATTAAATATAAACTTCTGCGCACTGACAAAAATAATATAAGCAAATAACCCCGATATAAACGGCGTAATAACCCAGCTGCCTACAATATTTTGTACTGAGGTCCAATCCACAGCATCAGAACCCACAGAAACAGTGGCAAAACCTATGATGGCACCAATGATTGAGTGAGTAGTCGATACCGGCCAACCCATATAAGAGGCAACCAGTAACCAAGTACCGGCAGCCAGTAGGGCTGACATCATACCGAATACCAGTAGATCGGGTGTATTAGCGAATAGAGTTGTATCAATAACACCTTTACGAATAGTGTCAGTAACTTCACCACCTGCAAGGTAAGCCCCTGCAAATTCAAAAATCATCGCGATAACAATCGCTTGTTTTACGGTTAATGCTTTAGAACCTACAGAGGTACCCATAGCATTAGCAACATCGTTGGCACCGATACCGATAGCCATCATAAAACCGAATACGGCCGCACAGATAAGAAGTATAGTGCCGTAGTTAGCTAGAATATCCATTAAATATCCTTTGATATTAATAAGTTGAAATGAGGTGGAGAGTGATTAGCTACGCGCTATCATCAGCTCTAGACGAGCACAAACGCGCTGTGCTTGGTCCGCAATGCCTCCAACCCACTCGAGGATTTTATACAAGAACATCACATCAATTGGATTATATTGATCTTCAATTTCTCTGAGGCTTCGACGTAATTCAATTTGCATTTGGTCAGTATCATCTTCTATTCTATCGAGTTCATCGATCATAGATTCAACCAATTCTGCTTCACGTCCTTTGAAGCCCGTTTCTAGCAATTCATCTAGCCCATTAATTACCCGGTACATTTGTCCGACCGCATCTAAGCAACGTTTTACATATGCTAAGAAGTCTTCGTGCAAAGCTTCAGGTATAAGTAGATTTCGGCCTAGAACACGGCCACAGATATCTTTAGCAATATTTGCTACTTTATCTTGTTGAGTTAATAATTCCAGCAGATCACCTCTATCAAAAGCCATAAATAGGCCTGTTGGTAGATGCAAACGAATCTGACGTTTGAGAGTGTCAGCTTCTTTTTCTAGCGTAGAAATTTGTTGACGGTATTCTGCCGCCTTTTCCCAGTTGTTAGCATTTGACGCAGCAAAAAAGTCAGGCAAAAGTGATGCACACTCTTGGACTTTTGCTCCGTGCTGCTGCAACGGTTTTATTGGCGATTTTGCGAATAAACCAATGATGGTATTTACTGGCATATTTGTATTGTCATGTGATTGTCATGCTGGGGTGTAACTATAATAGGTTTTTTTAGTATTAAAAGGGTTTATGTGATTTAAAATTGCACAAAAGGCATTTTTTTTGTGATTTAGATCAGCTGAATGTCACTTGCTGATAAACAAAATTCGATTTAATCTGCTAAAGACGGTCGATTATGAGTGATTTATGGAAACTGAAATAGAGCTGAAATTTTTTGTTTCACCACAATTCTCTGAAGTTTTGAAAGAGAAAATCCCACACAACAAAATTCTTCAACACAACAGTCGTGAGCTGGGAAACATTTATTTTGATACCCCAGACAACTGGCTACGAGAGCACGATATAGGCATGCGCATTCGTCGCTTTGATGATGTCTATGTGCAAACGGTAAAAACCTCAGGCCGAGTTGTGGCCGGTTTACACCAACGCCCAGAATATAATGCAGAGCATACCAGTAATGATCCTGACCTTAGCTTGCACCCTGAGAGCATTTGGCCAGAAGGGCGCACAGTCGAAGAGTTAGCATCACAACTGCAACCTTTATTTGCTACTAACTTTACTCGCGAGCTTTGGCTGGTGGGTATGCCTGACGGTAGCCAAGTAGAAGTGGCGTTTGATCAGGGTGAAGTGCTTGCTGGTGAGAAGCGTTCTACTATTTGCGAAGTTGAGTTGGAACTAAAGTCTGGTCAAACAGATGCTTTATTTACCTTAGCAAGGCAATTATGCGAAGACGGAGGCATGCGTCTTGGCAATTTAAGTAAAGCTGCTAGAGGCTACCGACTTGCGCAAGGCTTTACCGGTAGTAAAGCTAAACCTCTGGGTTTGGTGGATGTTGCTTTGCAAGATAGCGTAGAAGAGTGCTTTATTAAGTCATTGGAGCATGCATTGTCTCATTGGCTTTATCATGAGCAAGCCTATGTTGAAGCGCCTTCAATGGACTGCTTAAATGAGATCTGCTATTCGTTGAGCTTTGTGAGACAAACCTTAGCGGTATTTGGCGGAATTGTCCCGCGCCGCGCCAGTGCTATTCTACGACAAGAATTAAAATGGCTAGAGCAAGAGCTGATTTGGGTGCAAGCCGCCGACTATCTTGACGATCTTACCGAAGATAAAGGGCATGCACTGCGCAAGCTTGATACGCAAAAGACGTTAGTGAAACAGCTAAAAAGAGTACGTGCTGAATTATCGACAGAAGAAGAAGTGTTACAACTACTAGAGTCTGCTCGATATACCGGTGTTATTCTCGATCTTAGTCGTTGGGTACTGACGAAAGGATGGCAGCCTTTCTTAGATGCCAAAGCGCGTAAGAAAATGTCTGGAAACTTGGTGTCGTTTGCCCAAGATCAACTGGATCGCACTTGGGCGGAAATGGTCAGTGCATTCCCTATTGAGCAAACCCTGACATCGAAAGACTATGTAGAAGAGCATTATCACCTAAAACGGTGTCTATTTTCTGGGATCTGTTTTGCTGCGTTGTTTGATCAAGAGTCTCGCCAAGCGTTTCGTTTGCCGTGGGCGGATTTAGCGCAAGGGATCGACGATCTGCTGATGCTTGATCCTGTGTCGCAATTGGTTGATCAATTGCAAGGAGAAGAGCAAGATCAACTGCAACGTTGGTTAGAGCGCCAGCAAGCTTCTATTTTATATGCCATGGAACAAACCAGAGCTATGTGTATGGAAGCAAGACCCTATTGGAAAGGCTAATAGATAGAGTATCTATCATTGCACGTCTTATTTCAGAGATTGAGCGCTTGCCCTTGGGTTAGCGCTTTTTTATGCTCTATACATGCCCCTCATATCCTGAACGCAAGAATGGACTTTTATGCATCTTAATTCAGAACAAGCCACAGTCGTTAGAACTGAGCAACTTATTAGTAAGTTTCCTTTTATTACAGAGCAATGGTCACAGCAATATCTCGATGAGTTAAATCGAGTGGTCAATTTCAGCTCGTTTATTTTTAATCGACTGCTTTGTGATGAAGCCTTGTTATTGAAGCTTCCAGATATGTTGCAAAGCGAGCAGCGTTGCTGCAACTATCGAACAGACTTGCATGCGTTATTAGCGACTTGCCAAGATGAAAATAAGGTCATGAAAGTACTAAGAGACTTTCGTAACCATGAAATCATCACTATTGCATGGCGAGACATTGTGGCGAGTTGGTCAGTAGAGCAAAGCCTTGCGCACGTTTCTATGCTTGCTGAAGCTATGATCTTTGAAAGCTATGCATGGCATTATGCCGACTGCACTAAATTGTGGGGCACACCGAAAGGTTCCGATGGCGCCGATCAGCCCATGCTCGTGATTGGTATGGGTAAACTGGGTGGGGGCGAATTAAACTTCTCCTCAGATATCGACCTTATATTTACCTATCCAGAAAACGGCGAAACTGAGGGTGCAAGACGTCCGATTGCCAACGCGCAATTTTTTACCCGCTTGGGTCAGCGTTTAATTAAATCATTAGATCAAAATACGCTAGATGGTTTTTGCTATCGAGTCGACATGCGTTTACGTCCGTTTGGCGAAAGTGGCCCACTGGTGATGAGCTTTGCCGCATTGGAAGATTATTACCAAGAGCAAGGGCGTGATTGGGAACGTTATGCGATGGTCAAAGCTCGGGTGATGGGGCGAGAAATGTACCCTCAATACCAAGAACTTCGCCAGATGTTGCGTCCATTTGTGTTCCGTCGTTATATCGACTTTAGTGCCATTCAATCATTGCGCCGTATGAAAGCCATGATTCGCAGTGAAGTGCGTCGTCGAGGGCTGACCAATAATATTAAGTTAGGCCCTGGCGGTATCCGTGAGATTGAGTTTATCGCACAAGTTTTTCAATTGATTCGTGGCGGGCGTGAGCCAAGCCTGCGTGGTCGAGGTTTACTTGAAACCTTGCAAGCTATCAAACAGCAACAGCTATTAGAGCCTAGTGATGTTGATGGCATGATGAGCGCTTATTGTTTCTTACGTCGCCTTGAGAATCTATTGCAAGCAATGGAAGATAAACAAACTCAAACCTTGCCAGAAGATGCGGATAATCAGCACAAACTGGCTGTGGTGATGGGCTTTAATCAGTTTTCAGATCTACAAACTGAATTAAGTCAGCATATGGCGAATGTGCACCATGTCTTTGAAGAATTAATTGGTGATGAAGAAGAGCAGGGTCAAAGCATAGACGCTGCCTATATGGAATTGTGGAGTTTGGCCAAAGAGCCAGAGCAAGTGCAGACGATTTTGCAGGAGTTGTCTGTTGACGTAAAAGAGAAAGAGCTTTCTGAACTTTCTAGCAGTTTATGTCACTTTAAGTCTGAGCTAGGCAAGAAAACGTTAGGGCCAAGAGGGCGAGAGGTAATTACGCACTTAATGCCTAAGTTACTGCATACCGTATTATCACATCCAGAAGGTGAGTTTGGCTTAGAGCGAGTGCTGACGGTACTGGCGAAAATTGTCACTCGAACCACCTATCTCGAATTGCTCGATGAGCACCCAGCCGCATTAGAGCAACTGGTGAGATTGTGTACAGCTAGCCCTATGATCACAGAGCTATTAGGGCGTTATCCTATCTTGCTCGATGAGCTTCTTGATCCACAGCAGTTATATAAACCGGTTGAGCTAAGCAGTTACAAATCTGAATTGCGAGATTATTTGGCTCGTATCCCTGAAGAGGATATGGAGCAACAAATGGAAGCTCTACGTCAGTTTAAGCAAACCTGCATCTTACGTATTGCTGCTGCTGATATTGCAGGTGTATTGCCTGTAATGAAAGTAAGTGACCACTTAACTTATTTAGCCGAAGCTATTGTCGAGCAAGTCATCAACCAAGCATGGCGCCAAATGGCGGCAAAATATGGCGAACCAAACCATTTAGAAGGCAGAGAAGGTCGTGGCTTTGCAGTATTGGGTTACGGCAAAGTTGGTGGTTGGGAGTTAGGCTACAACTCAGATCTAGACATAGTGTTTGTGCACGATTGTCCTATATCGGCGTATACCGATGGTGAGAAATCCATTGATGGCCGACAGTTTTATCTGCGTTTGGCGCAGAGAATTACCCATTTATTCTCTACTCGCACCGCATCAGGCATCCTTTACGAAATTGATACGCGCCTAAGACCTTCTGGCGCCTCAGGGTTAATGGTGAGCCCGATTGATTCTTATGAAGAATACCAACTGACAGAAGCGTGGACTTGGGAGCATCAAGCGCTAGTACGTGCTCGTCCTATATACGGAGATGCTCTGCTGGTGGATGCTTTTGCCAAGGTGAGAAACAAAGTGTTGTGTCTCGCTCGCGA
Organism: Vibrio sp. B1Z05; assembly: GCF_052955985.1. NCBI lineage: Bacteria > Pseudomonadati > Pseudomonadota > Gammaproteobacteria > Vibrionales > Vibrionaceae > Vibrio > Vibrio sp. B1Z05. Next base: position 2,449,623 of record NZ_CP130463.1, on the reverse strand, counting down.
ACCACAACCGTTGTGCAGTGAAGTGGTAAAAATGCGTGAGAAAATGCGCGATCACTTAGGCGGTAAAAAGAAAGATCGATTTATGCTCAAGCAAGATCCTGGCGGCATCACTGACATTGAGTTTTTGACCCAATATTGGGTGCTTAACTATGCGCATCAATACACTAGCCTGACAAAATGGTCTGATAATGTCCGTATTCTCGACAGCCTTGTGGAAGTGGATTTACTTTCAGCCGAGCAAGCTAAAGCATTAGCCGAGGCGTACACCACGATGCGAAATGAAATCCATAGACGAAACTTACTCAATTTAGACGCGAATGTGGCGCAAGATAAGTTTATGGAACAACGTAAATTTGTCAGTGAGATGTGGTGTGAGTGGATGAAAGATGGGCAAGTGAGCAACGAACAATGTTAAATTGCTCAAACGCTTAGCATTACTTTGATATATCTTTAGCTATGCTAGAATTGACAGTGAAAATTAAAAGCAAAAATTATTATGTGGAGTCGTTATGAAACCAATCTTGCCTGATTATAGCGAGGCAGATGTCCTTATTGTCGGTGATGTGATGCTAGACCGTTATTGGTACGGTCCTACAGGTCGAATCTCCCCTGAAGCACCAGTGCCGGTCGTTAAGGTTGAAAATAACGAAGAGCGTCCAGGGGGCGCAGCCAACGTTGCAATGAATATTGCCGCTCTAGGGGGCGCTTCGCATTTAATCGGTTTAACTGGGGAAGATGAGCCTGCACGTATGCTGACTGAAAAGTTAAGTGCATTGAACGTACAGTGTGATTTTATTTCTCTGCCTGACTATCCAACCATCACCAAATTACGTGTGATGAGCCGAGGTCAGCAACTTATCCGTCTAGATTTTGAAGATAAATTTGAGAATATCGATTCTGAAAAAGTGCTTTCACGTCTCGATAACTCTTTGCAAAACAGCAAAGCCATAATTTTGTCTGATTATGCCAAAGGGGCGTTAGAGCACTCTAAAGCCATGATCGAAAAAGCCAGAAAAGCCGGTGTGCCGGTGTTTGTTGACCCTAAAGGCGCTGATTTTGAACGCTACCGCGGCGCAACACTATTAACGCCAAATATGTCTGAGTTTGAGTGTGTGGTTGGTCCGATTAAAGATGACCAACAACTGGCTGAAAAAGGCTTGGAACTGATTGAAAAGTTCGATCTTGAAGCTCTGCTGGTCACACGTAGTGAAAATGGCATGACGCTACTGCGTCGTGGATTAGACCCATTCCATTTGCCAACTCAAGCGCAAGAAGTGTATGACGTGACCGGTGCCGGTGATACGGTAATTTCGGTATTGGCAGCGTCCGTTGCAGCGGGTAAACCGTTAGATGAAGCGTGTGCTCTTGCCAATGCAGCCGCTGGCGTTGTTGTCGGTAAACTAGGCACTTCAACGCTATCGACCATTGAGCTTGCCGAAGCAATGCACGGTTCACAAGACACTGATTTTGGTGTGATTGGAGAGCAAGCACTGATTGCGGCTGTGAAAAAGCTACAAGCGAAAGGTGAGCGCGTAGTGATGACCAACGGCTGTTTTGATATTTTACATGCAGGGCATGTGTCATACCTTAACCATGCGGCAGGTCTTGGCGACCGTTTAATTGTCGCGGTAAATACCGATGACTCGGTTAAACGTTTAAAAGGTCCTGCAAGACCAGTTAACCCAACGGATCGCCGTATGGCGGTTTTAGCGGGCTTAGGCGCGGTAGATTGGGTGGTTCCATTCTCGGAAGATACTCCACAAAGATTAATCTCTGAAGTATTGCCTGATTTGCTGGTTAAAGGTGGTGATTACAAGCCTGAAGAAATAGCAGGTGGAGAAGAAGTGATCGCCGCTGGTGGCCGAGTCGAAGTGCTTAACTTTGAAAATGGTTGCTCAACAACAGAAATTATTGAAGCGATTAAAGGCGGTAAAGAGTAATTCTTTTGCCTGACTAACTTGCCTTGTTTTATACCGGTGAGAATGGATAACAAAAGGGAGCCTAGTTGGCTCCCTTCTTTATTTAAACAGCTTTTCTTTAAGCAGCTTGTTCTAAACGATTAGCTTAGAGACTATTTACGAACTGCGATAGCTTCGATTTCAATGCCGACATCTTTTGGAAGACGTGCTACTTCAACACATGAACGAGCAGGGTAGTTTGCTACGTTGTGCTCATCAAAGAATTTACCGTACGCTTCGTTAACTGTCGCAAAATCGTTAAGATCTTTTACGAATACCGTCATTTTAACGATATCAGTAACGCTCAAGCCTGAAGATTCTACAACCGCTTTTACGTTGGCTAGAGATTGCTTCGCTTGCTCAGCAATGTCAGATGGCACTTCGCCTGTTTCTGGGTTGACAGGGATCTGTCCAGAAGTCATTACCATGCCGCCTAGATCAACACCTTGTACGTATGGGCCGATTGCCGCAGGAGCATTTTCAGTATGAAGAACTTTAGTCATTGTTATTCCAATTCCATCTTAATTTAGTTGTATAAAGTCTATTTATAACTCAGTGACCACTTCACGTGAATACACTTTTTCACAGTATTTACATTTTAAGCGAATACGGTCTTTCTTTTCGATGACACTAAAGTGACTTTCTACCGGTTCACCGTGAGTAATGCAGTTGCTGTTTGGACACGCAAATACACCTTTAACTGCTTTCGGTAGTTCAAGCTCTAGCTTCTTCACTACGCGGTAATCTTCAATTCGGTTCACGGTCGCGCAAGGTGCATACAGGGCTAACTTGCTGGCTTGCTCTTCGTTAATGAACACATTTTCAATTTTTAGAATGTCTTTTGCGCCCAACGCTGATGAAGGCAGGTTAAGACCGATAGTGACACGTTCATTCGACTTGTGCATGGCGAACAGTTTTAACACTTTAGTGCCAACGTGTGCAGGAATATGGTCGATTACAGTGCCGTCTTTGATCGCTTCAACTTGTAATTGAGTGGGTTTAGTCATGGTTAAATCTCCTCTATTACAGGGTTTGGTTTAGGACAAGAGCCAATAAGGCTTCACGAGCGTAGACGCCATTTTCTGCTTGAGAGAAATAGTAGGCATGTGGCGTTTTATCGACATCTACCGTGATTTCATCAACACGCGGCAATGGGTGCAGCACTTTTAGATTTTCACGAGCATTGGTAAGCAGTGAAGCGGTTAGGATGTACGCCGATTTAATATGTGCATATTCTGAATCATCGAAACGCTCTTTTTGTACGCGAGTCATGTACAAAATATCCAGCTCAGGAATCACGCTTTCCATATCTGTATGTAAGCTGTATTGGATACCTGCGTCATCTAACTCTTCGCAGATATAATCTGGCATAGCTAGAGCTTCAGGGGCGATGAAATAGAAGCGCACATTGTTAAATTTAGCCAATGCTTGCGTTAGTGAGTGCACGGTACGACCGTATTTAAGATCACCCACAAATGCGATGTTGATGTTGTCTAAACGACCTTGAGTTTCGTAAATAGAGAACAGATCAAGCAAGGTTTGTGTTGGGTGTTGGTTTGAACCGTCACCCGCATTAATCACTGGCACACCATTGGAAAACTCTGACGCAAGTCGCGCAGCACCTTCTTGTGGGTGGCGCATAACAAAGGCATCAATATAGGTTGAGATAACCTGTACTGAGTCAGCCAATGTTTCCCCTTTTTTCGCTAGGGACGTATTACCTGCATTATCAAAACCAATCACACTACCGCCAATACGTTGAATTGCGGTTTCAAAAGAGAGACGTGTTCGGGTTGATGGCTCAAAAAAGCAACTCGCAATCACCTTATTCTGTAGCAGTGTCGGCATAGGGTCTGATTTTAATCTTCCTGCCGTCTGAACAATCAGTTCAAGCTCTTCACGGTTTAGCTCAGGAATGGAGATGATGTGCTTTTTGAAAAGCGTGTTTTGCATGGTTTCTTCCCCTGGTCGTACATACAAAAAAGCCCCCCTAAAAAAGGGAGGCTATAGAATTCTAAATGAATAGGAGTTGAACACGGCGTTGGCTGTGTTTTGTCGTCATGTTTCGATTGCCACGGTGCAGCATACAATCCTCCTATTTATCGTGTGGGATTATACTCACTGCTGATGTTATCGCAAGTCTCAGGAGTAGAATTAGTGACCTAAAGTTGCGACCATTACAGCCTTAATAGTGTGCATGCGGTTTTCTGCTTCATCAAAAACAATCGAGTAGTCTGACTCAAAAACTTCGTCAGTCACTTCTAAACCTTGCATACCGTATTTTTCGGCAATCTCTTTACCGACTGTGGTTTGGTCATCATGAAAAGCCGGTAGGCAGTGCATGAATTTCACATGTGGATTGTCGGTGGCTTTGATGGTTGCCATGTTCACTTGGTAAGGCTTCATGATGGCAATGCGCTCTTCCCATGCTTCTGCTGGCTCTCCCATAGAAACCCAAACATCGGTGTATAAGAAGTCACAACCTTTAACACCAGCCGCAACATCTTCGGTAAGAGTGATGCTAGCCCCCGTTGCTTGTGCAATCTGCTGACATTGCGCGACCAACTCTTCTTCTGGCCAGTATGCTTTAGGGGCGACCAATCGAATATCCATGCCCATTTTAGCGGCGCCAACCAGCAGAGAGTTACCCATGTTGTTACGAGCATCGCCAAGGTAGGCAAAGCTGATTTGATGCAGTTGCTTGCCTCGCGCATGCTCTTGCATGGTCAGAAAGTCAGCCAGTATTTGAGTAGGGTGGAATTCATCAGTTAGACCATTCCAAACTGGTACGCCAGCATGCTCGCCTAGCTCTTCGACAATCGACTGACCAAAGCCGCGATACTCGATGCCATCGTACATACGTCCGAGTACTCTGGCTGTGTCTTTCATGGACTCTTTATTACCAATCTGAGAGCCTGATGGACCTAAGTATGATACTTGTGCGCCTTGGTCAAAAGCCGCCACTTCAAATGCGCAACGTGTTCTTGTTGATGATTTTTCAAAGATCAGCGCAATGTTTTTTCCCAGTAAACGCTTTTGCTCTGTGCCAGCATACTTTGCTTTTTTTAGTTCGGCGGCAAAGTCGAGCAAGAACTGAATTTCCTTTTGACTAAAGTCCAAAAGTTTTAGGAAATTTCTATTTCTTAGATTATAAGCCATAAGGATTCTCTCATTTGATTCTATTCTGATTTTATTGCATAGAAATGCTATAAAATCAAATATCAATTCACTTTTATTGAGTTAAGTCTCTTTTGATTCGGTGACTGATACACGAGGTTTTATCGGTAATGTCTGCTTAATATATCAATTATCCCTAGCTGAAATATTGTCATGGCGCATTTTTGGGTGATTAGCTCAAGCAGGGAATCGGCTTCGTCTTGTCGAGATGACGTCTTAGGCATTGCTTATGCATCTATTGGCAGGCTATTTTGCCATTTATAGGTAGCATAAGGATAACGGGCAAGTAGCAGGCTTTATCTAAGGCTCTGATTTAAGAAATCTATCTTTAGATTGAGCCTAGATATGGTATTTCGCGTCGAACCGTGCCATATTTCGTCCGTATATAAATCCTTTATTTTTTACCTGTTCGGGAGCGCACCCATGTCACAAGTGGAAGAGTATCTATCAGTCGAAGAACTTATCGAATTTCAGAAAGAAGAGACGCGTGACATTATCGCCGCTCTGCTTGAAGACGGTAGTGAACCTGATGCTTTGTATGAAATTGAACATCACCTTTTTGCTGAGAATTTTGAAACTTTAGAAAAAGCGGTTGTGGAAGCTTTCAAAATGGGTTTTGAGGTTTTAGAGGCTGAAGAGTCAGAAGATGAAGAAGGCAACAAATTGTTGTGCTGCGATGCAACTATGACTTGTACTTTAGATCCTGAGCTGATTGATATGCAGGCTGAAAAGTTGATCAATCTTGCTGAAAAATACGACATTATTTACGATGGCTGGGGCACTTACTACGAAGGTGAAGATGCTCTGCCGTTTGATGACGAAGACGACGAGGAAGAATAATCGTCCTGTTCTTTGTTTGAATACTGCTTCATAAAATAAAGCTCGCAATTGCGAGCTTTATTTTTTTGTGTCTGGCTGAATTTAGTGCTTAAGCATGATTTAGTTAAGCATGGCTTAGAGTAGCGCTAGGTTGCTTGGCAAAGTACTTTGTCCATACACGCTCATGGAAGTAGTAAGCACAGGTATTAATTGATGGTTCAATCAGTGCTAGCAAACCACCGGCAAGTGCATCACCAGAAATTAGGTACACAACCGTAAACGCAACGCTAAAGTGTACAACTGCAAAACTGGCGGTTTTGATGCGAGAAAATGCTTGTTTTGCTTTTAGGTATGGGACCGAATGCCATACTTTTTCGTGGAAGTAAAATGCCACAGTGTTTACGCTAGGTTCAATCATCGCTATCAAGCTACCGATAATCACATCACCTGTAATAATGTATGCCACACTGAACGCGATAAAGAAGTGTAGGGTTGCAAAGCTCATTGTTTTTTTCATGACCGATACCAAAGTTTGTTGTAAGTAATTTGTTTTGATGTAAACAGTATTGATAATTATTCTCATTTGGTCAATATCTTTTTCACTATTGCTTTGATAGGTATTATCTATAGTGGTGCCTAGAGTGATGTCTTTACTTATTTTTGTTTTATTTTCAATGGTTTATGTTGGCATTTGTAATACCATTCTAAGTAAAAATATGATCTAATTAGGCTTGCCACTTTTACAATAGAATGGATGCAATGGACAGCCTAAATGACATTGATTTTAAAAAGCTTGCTAGCAAACAAAAATCTATACAAATGAAAATGCGATTACTCGCACTGGCTCATTTTAAGGATGGTCATTCTCGTACCCAAATAGCTAAGTTCCTTAAAGTTAGTAGGACTAGTGTAAATAAGTGGGTTCAAACATTCCTAGAGGAAGGCCTTGAAGGGCTACAAGAAAAACCAAGGACAGGTCGCCCTGCATTTCTTAACGTTGAGCAGCGTGAACAGTTGAGCCAGTTTATTAAGAGTCGAGCTGCGGATTCATCTGGAGGAAGGTTAACCGGTGCTGATATTCATGCTTATATAGTGCAAGAGTTTGATAAACACTATCACCCTGATTCCATTTATTATTTGCTCAACCATATGGGCTTCTCTTGGATAACGTCACGATCTAAGCATCCTCATCAATCCCAACAAATCCAAGACGATTTTAAAAAAATTCAAAATTGAAACGATCCTCAAGATCCCAGGCCATATAGGCCTTGAAAGCGTTGATGTATGGTTTCAAGACGAGGCCAGATTTGGTCAGCAAAATAGCACAACTCGACTTTGGGCTGAGCGTGGTTCAAGACCGAGAGCGGTAAAACAACAACAGTTTGAGTATGCGTATTTGTTTGGCTCAGTCTGTCCTTCGAAAGGTATTGGAGAAGCCATGGTTGTTCCTTGGGTAAACAAGGACATCATGATCGAACACCTTAAGCAGATATCTGAAGCAACCGAGAAAGGTCGTCACGCAGTGGTTATTATGGATGGTGCTGGATGGCACACCAATGATATTGCAGAGAGATTTAGTAATGTCAGTATTATCAAACTCCCGCCCTATTCACCAGAGCTAAACCCTATAGAACAAGTTTGGAGTTGGCTCCGACAACATTATCTTTCTAACCAAAGCTTCACTGACTACAACGATATAGTGGGAAAGGTATGTTCAGCATGGAATCAGTTTCTGAAAAGCACTAGTAGAGTCGCTCAAATGTGCACAAGGGACTGGATTGACCTGACCAGTTAATTTTCCAGATTGGTATAAGGTGTGATCAGGTTAACAAATACAAAAAAAGGGCTGACTTTCGTCAACCCTTCTAAGCACTTACTGTTAATTATAGAGCGGCAATTGTTGCTTTTTGCTCTGCAAGTTTAGCTAATGTTTCTTTGTAGCCATCTAGCTTTTCACGCTCTTTGGCAACCACGGCTTCTGGTGCTTTCGCTACAAAACCTTGGTTGTTTAGCTTGCCTTCGATACGCTTGATCTCGCCTTCAGTTTTCTTGATTTCGCCAGCTAAACGGTTTAGCTCAGCGTCTTTGTCAATCAGACCTGCCATTGGGATCATTAGCTCAGACTTGCCAACAAGTGAGGTTGCACAAGCTGGAGTCTCAGCGCCGTCTTCTAGCAAGGTAATGTTCTCAAGTTTTGCTAGAGACATTAGTACGGCTTTGTTCGCTTCTAGGCGAGCGGCATCTTTATCGTCTGCCGATTTGATCATGACATCTAATGGCTTGCTAGGGGCGATGTCATATTCTGCACGTAGGTTACGAATGCTAGTGATGAACACTTTAACCCACTCGATATCATCGAGAGCTTGTTGGTTAAAGTTTGCTGCATCGTATTGAGGTAGAGGCTGAGTCATGATGGTTTCGCCATCAACGCCTTCTACTAGAGGTTTCACGCTCTGCCAGATGGTTTCTGTGATGTATGGAAGCACAGGGTGAGCAAGACGTAGCGTCTTCTCTAATACTGTAATCAGAGTGCGACGAGTCGCGCGCTGTTGCGCTTCACTGCCTTTCCAAAGAACCGGTTTAGTCAGTTCTAAGTACCAGTCACAGAATTGGTTCCAGATGAACTCATACAGAGTATTAGCGGCCATATCTAGACGGTAAATGTCTAGGTGAGCGTTAAACTCTTTAGCGGCTAATTCAAACTGAGATTCAATCCATTTGTCAGCGAGTGAGTATTCTAGCTCGGCATCAGCGGCAAAACCGCAATCTTGATCTTCTGTGTTCATTAGTACGTAACGGCTGGCGTTCCATAGCTTGTTACAGAAGTTGCGGTAACCTTCTAGGCGTTTCATGTCCCAGTTGATGTCACGACCAGTCGATGCCATTGCCGCTAGAGTAAAGCGCAATGCGTCCGTACCGTATGGTTCGATACCATCTTCGAAGGTTTTACGAGTGTTCTTCTCGATTTTCTTCGCCAGTTGCGGCTGCATCATGTTGCCAGTACGTTTAGTCACTAGTGACTCAAGATCAATACCATCGATCATATCGATAGGATCAAGTACGTTACCTTTCGACTTAGACATTTTATCGCCGTTTTCATCACGGATTAGACCCGTCATGTAAACCGTTTTAAATGGTACTTGTGGTTTGCCGTCTTCGTCTTTCACGAAGTGCATGGTCATCATGATCATACGAGCAACCCAGAAGAAGATAATATCAAAACCAGATACTAGAACTTCTGATGGGTGGAATGTTTTCAGTGCTTCTGTGTCTTCTGGCCAGCCTTGTGTACCAAACGTCCATAAAGCAGAAGAGAACCAAGTATCCAATACGTCGTTGTCTTGGTTAAGAACAACTACTGGAGCAAGGTTATGTTTCTCACGTACTTCTTCTTCACTGCGGCCAACATACACTTTGCCGTCGTTGTCATACCATGCTGGGATGCGATGGCCCCACCAAAGTTGACGAGAGATACACCAATCTTGAACGTCGCGCATCCAAGCAAAGTACATGTTTTCGTACTGCTTAGGTACAAATTGAATTTCGCCGTCTTCAACCGCTTTTACAGCAGGCTCTGCTAGAGGTGCTGTGCGCACATACCATTGGTCAGTCAGCATAGGTTCGATTACTACGCCGCCACGGTCACCGTAAGGTACGGTTAGGTCGTGATCTTTGATTTCATCAAGCAGACCTAGCGCATCAAAATCAGCAACGATTTCTTTACGCGCCGCAAAGCGTTCCATACCGTGATATTTCTCAGGTAGGTCAGTGGCGTATACATCGCTTTCTTCACCGTTAGTCGTGAACACTTCTGCTGCATTACGAATGTCAGCGTTGAAGGTTAGGATGTTGATCATTGGTAGGCTATGACGTTTACCAACTTCGTAATCGTTAAAGTCATGCGCTGGCGTGATTTTCACACAACCTGTGCCTTTTTCCATATCCGCGTGTTCATCACCTACGATAGGGATCAAGCGGTTAACTAGAGGCAATAGGATGTTTTTACCGATAAGATCTTTGTAACGAGGATCTTCTGGGTTTACCGCTACGCCAGTATCACCAAGCATGGTTTCTGGACGAGTGGTTGCCACTACGATGTAATCTTTGCCGTCAGCGGTTTTTACGCCGTCTGCAAGAGGGTAGCGGAAGTGCCACATGTGGCCTTTTTTATCTTTGTTTTCTACTTCAAGATCAGAAATCGCAGTGTGCAGTTTTGGATCCCAGTTTACTAGGCGTTTGCCACGGTAAATAAGGTCTTCTTCGTACAAACGTACAAACACTTCTTGAGTGGCAGCTGATAGGCCGTCATCCATAGTAAAGCGCTCACGATCCCAATCCACAGATGCGCCAAGACGACGAAGCTGTTTAGTGATAGTACCGCCTGATTCGCCTTTCCACTCCCAGATTTTATCAATGAAAGCTTCACGGCCGTAATCGTGCTTAGTTTTGTTTTCTTCTGCGGCAATCTTGCGCTCAACAACCATTTGGGTTGCGATACCGGCGTGGTCGGTACCCACTTGCCAAAGGGTGTTTTTGCCCTTCATACGTTCAGCACGGATCAGCGTATCCATGATGGTATCTTGGAATGCATGTCCCATGTGTAAGCTACCTGTGACATTCGGCGGCGGGATCATGATGGAATATGATTCTTTCGTGGTGTCACCGTGTGGCTTAAAGTAGCCTTTTTCTTCCCAAGTCTGATACAGATCTTGTTCGATAGATTGTGGGTTATATGTCTTTTCCATAATACTCTTACATGGATAATTGGTTGATGGCAAACTGCATAAATTAAGGGTTTATTAACGATAAATTAATAAATGCTTTAGCTATGAAGTTTGGGTTATTTGTTCAGCTCTGTTTGTTCAGTTCAGCGATGGATACGGTTTGCATTTGATACCCTGCGTGACGATAGATTTTATATCTTTCTCGGGCAACATGCTTCGCTTTTTCATCACAAGGGACGAAGTCTACCACTTGAGAGACTATTCCCGCAAAGTTTGTATCATCTTCCGCTAGATTAATGACGATATTGCGTGTTCTATGTAGTTCAGTTGTACCAGTTCCTATTTCAACTTGAGTGCCATTAACTGGCCCTTCGCCACTAAGATTATGTGCGATAAAATCAGCATTATCGAGTTGAAACAAGACATCATCCCACTGCTGTGCTTGCTGCTTATCTTGGGTATTGAGATAAATGCGCGCACCTTGCCGAGTAAAATGTCTAATTAGGTAGCAAACGTACTGTTGAAAACCTAGCTTAGAATCTACAGCGCTGTTAGGTTCGATGAGATAAAAAGTGGCGATAGACATGTTCTTTCTCAATAAAAGCGCCTCCCGAAGGAGGCGTAATATAGGTTAGGTTAATTGCCGTAGGCGATTAAGACTCTACCGCTTCTTGTCCGCTACGGTTTAGTAAGAACTGAACCAATAGTGAAACAGGGCGGCCTGTTGAGCCTTTAGCTTGACCTGATTTCCATGCTGTACCGGCGATATCTAAGTGAGCCCAGTTATACTTTTTGGTAAAGCGAGACAGGAAACAACCTGCGGTGATAGTACCTGCAGGGCGACCACCAATATTCGCCATATCAGCAAATGGGCTGGCGATTTGTTCTTGGTACTCATCGGCCATTGGTAGACGCCAAGCGCGATCTCCCGATTGCTCAGAAGCGTTTACTAGCTCATGAGAAAGTGGGTTGTGATTTGATAGAACGCCACTAATATGGTGACCAAGTGCAATCACACACGCGCCAGTTAGCGTTGCCACATCGACTACACAATCTGGTTCAAAACGCTCAACGTAAGTCAGTGCATCACACAAAACTAGGCGACCTTCAGCATCGGTATTTAATACTTCTACTGTTTGTCCTGACATCGTCGTTAGAATGTCACCTGGGCGATAAGCATTGCTGCCTGGCATGTTTTCACAGCCAGCCAGAATACCCACCACATTGATTGGCAGATTCAATTGTGCCAAGGCTTTCATAGTGCCGAACACACTGGCCGCGCCACACATGTCGTATTTCATTTCATCCATGCCATCGCCTGGTTTTAGTGAAATACCGCCTGAATCAAAGGTTAAGCCTTTACCAACAAGCACAATAGGTTTCGCGCTTGCGTCTGGATTGCCTTTATATTCAATCACAGACATCATGGATTCGTTGTGTGAACCACGGCCTACAGCAAGGTATGAAGTCATACCCAGTTTTTCCATCTCTTGCTCACCGATGATTTTAGTGGTGACTTTCTCATAGTCATCAGCCAAACGGCGCGCTTGAGAAGCAAGGTATGCTGGATTTGCCACATTCGGTGGCATGTTGCCTAGGTCTTTTGACGCTGAAACACCTGATGCAACGGCTAAACCATGATTGATCGCTTGTTCACCAATGTTCAGTTCACGACGCGTTGGTACGTTGAACACTAATTTGCGTAATGGGCGACGTGTTTCTGGCTTATTGCTCTTAAATTGGTCGAAAGTGTACAGACCGTCGTTCGTTGCTTCTACAGCTTGACGCACTTTCCAATAAGTATCGCGACCTTTTACATGCAGTTCTGTTAGGAAACAGACCGCTTCCATTGAGCCCGTTTCGTTTAACGTGCTAATGGTCTTTTGGATGATTTCTTTGTATTGACGTTCACCAAGCTCTCGCTCTTTGCCACAACCTACTAGCAAAACGCGCTCAGAAAGCACACCAGGTACTTGATGTAACAACAACATCTGCCCTGGTTTACCCTCTAAATCGCCTCTGCGCAGTAGGGAGCTTAGGTATCCGTCACTGATTTTATCTAGTTGCTCTGCAACTGGTGAAAGACGACGTGGCTCGAACACCCCAACAACAATACAAGCACTGCGTTGCTTCTCTGGGCTACCACTTTTTACGCTGAACTCCATGCCTACTCCTACATCGTGAAGACAAACCACAATAAATGTTAGATAATGCCTGCTTAACTTGTTGAATCTTGGTCAAGAGCTATGTTTACTCAATGAGTATAAGCAAGTTAATTGATTATCGATTAGTCAGTAAATTTGAAAAATAAAAGGTTCATTCAGAAATTATAGCGATTCCTGTAAAAATACAAGTTTTGCATCCAAGCTTATAGGGACTTTAGCGTGATTATTGTTAGATATTTGATCCGCGAGACAATCAAGAGTCAGCTGGCCATCTTTTTCGTACTGTTTTTAATCTTTCTAAGCCAAAGGTTTATCAGTGTGTTGGCCGATGCCTCAAATGGCGACATTCCCGCCAGACTTATTATGACTGTAGTTGGTCTAAACATGCCCGCCATGGGCTTGTTGATGCTACCACTGAGTCTATATATAGGTATTTTACTTACTTTCGGACGTTTATATGCTGAAAGTGAGATTACAGTAATGAATGCAACTGGGATCGGAAATAAATTTCTGATTCAGGCTGCGTTGTACCTTGCACTTATCACTTCTGGTATTGCTGCATTCAACTCATTGTACTTTGCGCCTTGGTCTCAAGATAAAGAAGCGCAGATAATGGATAAGTTGGCCGCAGAGACTAGCGTAGAGTTATTGCAAAAAGGTCAATTCCAAAGCACGCCAGACGGCAGTGCGGTGGTCTTTATTGACGATTTAAAAGACAAAAAATTAACCAATGTATTTGTCGCGCAAACTGTGGGTGAAGGTTCAATTCGTCCAAGTGTGGCGTTTGCAGATTCTGGAGAAGCAAAAGAGTTATCTGATGGTCGTCAGATTTTAACTCTGTATAACGGTACCCGCTATGAAGGGATTCCGACTCAGCTGGATTATATGAAGACCAATTTTGATGAGTATGATGCACTCATCGGTCAGCGAGAAGTGAAACCTAAAGGTCGAGACTTTGAGGCAATTCCAACCATTCAGCTGTTTAATAACCCAGATCCAAAAGCGAAAGCAGAGTTGCATTGGCGCATCAGTTTAATTATCTGTATTCCATTATTAACCTTGGTGGTTATCCCCTTGTCTGCGGTAAACCCAAGACAAGGGCGTTTTGCTAAAATGGGACCTGCTATCTTGTTTTATTTGGCATACTTTATGGCAATCAGTGCCGCAAAATCCGCGATAGAAGAGGGTAAAATTTCCGATGTTGTGGGGATGTGGCCAATGAACATCAGTTTGCTCGTGGTCGGCATTGTCTTAAACTCAATAGACAGTCTGCCAGTGCGACGTTGGAAAGATAAGATTCGCCAGAAGAGGGCTTCTTAAGTGTTTAAGATTCTAGATTTATACATAGGCAGAACTATCATTGCGACCTCAAGCATATGTTTAGTTACCCTAGTTGGCCTATCTGGCATTATCAAATATGTTGAGCAGCTACGAAAAGTAGGGCGCGGCACGTATGATCTGTTGCACGCATTGTATTTTGTTCTGCTGAGTGTGCCTCGTGATATCGAAATGTTCTTCCCTATGGCGGCATTACTAGGAGCATTGATTGCTTTGGGTACATTAGCAACCAGTTCTGAGCTGACGGTTATGCAGGCGGCGGGCTATTCCAAAGTTGATATTGGCATGTCAGTGCTTAAAACCGCTGTACCATTGATGTTGATGGTTATGCTATTGGGCGAATGGGGTGCACCACAAGCGCAAAAAATGGCACGTGACCTTCGTACCGCCTCTATTTCTGGGGGGCATATGGTATCCACTCGCTCAGGCGTTTGGGCAAAAGATGGTGATGACTTTATTTATATTGGCCGAGTGAATGACGGCAAGCTTCAGGCGGTTAATATCTGGGAGTATGACCAGAATAAAGAGCTGATCAGAAGTATGTTTGCCAAAGATGCTAACTATATTGGCGATAAAACGTGGAAACTTAACCAAGTGACCACCACGCTTTACACCAACGAAACTCAGGTGAGTAAAGAGAAAGAAGCCAGTTTAAATTGGCAAACCACCTTAGTGCCGGAGCGGCTTGAGATAGTCACCGTTAAGCCAGAGGAGCTCTCTTTAACTGGCTTATACAGTTACGTCACTTATCTGAAAGATTCAGAACAAGATGCCTCACGCTATGATTTAGCCTTCTGGCGTAAGATCACTCAGCCATTGTCCATCGCTGTAATGATGATGTTGGCACTGTCATTTGTCTTTGGCCCATTGCGTAGCGTTACTATGGGGGCAAGGATACTGTCTGGGGTCATTGCCGGCTTCACGTTTTATATCTCATCGGAGTTTTTTGGCCCGCTGAGCGTAGTGTATCAAGTGCCACCTATGTGGGGGGCCATTGCGCCAAGTATCGCCTTTATGTTAGTGGCGATTATCTTGTTGCGGCGTAAGTTGTAAGCTAACACAGTTGTTAAAACAGAAAAGGAAGGCATTGCGCCTTCCTTTTTTAATGAGGGTAACTTTAAGCCGTTGTTATATTTTTGGCAGTACCACGACTTCAGTTTTTGCCCACACATCATGGAAACCACGCTTTTGGTTATCCAGTGGAACCGATAGGTTACTTAGACCAAACGCCGAAGTTGCAACGCGAATACAAGCCTGAGTGACACTGATGAGCGAACCATCGTTATTTTGTACTCGCAGTTTCCAAGCTCGCATCCCAATAGTCTGCCCAGCTCTTGTCCAGAAAAATACAAAAAATCCAATCCAAACCGTCGCTAAGTACAAGGTAAACAACACACTCCACAGCGGATGACGAGTGAGGTAATCACTAGCATCAATATATTGACCATAGTCCATCACACCCGCCGCCACTAGAGCTTCAAAGATGGCGACAACAAGCCCTGCGGCCATCATTTCAATCGCGATAATGATAAATGCATCATAAAGCCAAGCACTTAAACGTCGCATCAAACCCGCTTTAGGTAAGGTATTTTGTGAGTTCATTTTCCTGATATTCTAATAATTGTATTTTGAAATTCAGAATAGCCATTTGCCCGCTCCGTGCAAAGCAGTACAGTGTAAAAAAGTGCACTTCATGTTTAAAAAATACGCGAACGAATCATAATTACTATTTTTATCCTTGCGTGACGGGTTCGGTTACGTATAATGCGACACATACCTTCAAGGTATGCAGTGCCGGTGTGGTGAAATTGGTATACACGACGGATTCAAAATCCAAGGTGTGTATAGGATAAGTGTAACTAACCCACTGATAATATTATAAAATTATATCCAACATTATGTTGAAAATAGTTTTATAGTGTTTTATAGTTTAAAAAATGCCAGCGTGTTGGAATTGGTAGACAAAGGGGATTCAAAATCCCCCGCCTTCGGGCGTGGCGGTTCAAGTCCGCCCGCTGGTACCATATTCAAAAAAGCCCCTTACGAAAGTAAGGGGCTTTTTGTGTTTAAAGACAATGAGATTAATTTAGATTGAGTGCTTACTAGAGGAACTCTTTGTTTGGGTTTAGAAGGTAATAGACATAAACGTACTAGTGATGCTTATGCTGACACGTCTCTGAACATCATTCATGACCGTCGAGTATTTTATGGTCTAAATATCGAATCAGAGATTCTTTCCCATATTTAGATACAACATCTAGCTATAGGCACCTACACAGATTGGTCGCATTTCGAGCAGTTGATTTGATTCAAGGAACTGAGCTAAGGATCAATGATCAAGAGAGTTAACTATTTTTTCAGTTGTACTGATTATGACTTTTTTCGAGCAACATCAAATTCCGTGTCTCCTAGAATCAAGACTCTCTAAACGTTATCAGACCATTGTTATGGAGCATATGACTGTGAGTTAGACTAATGCCTCTAGAGCTAAATCATTCGAGCACCATACGCAATCTTGGGCTTCGACCCAAGACACATGGCGCTTAAAGTGCTCTGCTTGTTTCAATCTGTATATTTGGCTTTATCATTAATGACTTTTTCACTTCTCCTATCCAGATCCGTTAATCTCTCTTCTGGGTAGGAGAAGTCGTACTTAACCGCAAATAAATAGTCTCCGCCTTGATTAATGATGGTTTTGGCTATTTTAGTCTGACATACCATCACATTGATGCTCACGAGAGCACCACGTAAATCTAGCATCTTTAAAAGCGATGTTTGGCTTATGCACATAATGTACAAACTGTTAAATAAGGCGAGAATTTCTGAAGTTATCCCTAGATCTTAAAAAGCCTCCAATTAGGAGGCTAATTTCAATAAACCACTACAGTATACCCGAATTAAATTTACATCCAGTATTTACCTAATTAGAAAAATTATTACCGCTTACAGATAATGTTTCAAGATAAATTAGCTTATCAATGGCTTTGGGCAAATGAGTAAGTTGATTATCTGTTACATCCAATGTTTCAAGATTAGCCAAGATGCTAATTGATTCAGGCAAATGAGTAAGTTGATTATCTGTTACATCCAATGTTTCAAGATTAGCCAAGCTGCCAATTGATTCAGGTAAATGAGTAAGATTGTTATATCCTATATTCAATGTCTCAAGCTTAACTAGCTGATTCATAGATTCTGGTAACTGATTGATTTTATTGTTACTTAAATCTAGGTCTTTAAGCTTAACCAAGCTGCCAATTGATTCAGGTAAATGAGTAAAATTGTTATATCCTATATTTAATGCCTCAAGCTTAACTAGCTGATTCATGGATTCTGGTAACTGATTGATTTCATTATTACTTAAATCTAGGTCTTTAAGCTTAACCAAGCTGCCAATTGATTCAGGCAAATGAGTAAGATTGTTATATCCTATATTCAATGTTTCAAGATTGGCTAGCTTACCAATAGTTTTAGGTAACGTTGTTAAGTTATTGCCACTTAGATCTAAAAGCGTAAGGTTTTTAAGCTTACTAATTGATTTTGGTAAATAGTTAATTAGTTCACTAGTTTCAGATAAATCAAGATTCAATATGTTTTTTAATTTTGATTCATCTTCAGGTAGTTCAATATCATACTCAAACGCCCAACCATATAAATCTTGAAGACTTGAAAAATCATCAAATATAAATTCACTGAGACGGTCGCTACTATCAAATTTTCTTATTATATTAATAGAGCCATTTTCAAAAAAATCCCTTTCTATTCTTCTAATTGAATAAATGCCAAAAGAGTTTTCTTCATTGGGGTCACATATCCTATAACGAGTCTCAGTCTTGACATTACCATTTGGATAATATTCAACCTCTGTACGCTCTTTTCGATAAATATCTTGATTATCGTATAACTGCCCATCGTAAATTATCTTTTTTTCTAAACTGCCGTCATCTCTATAAGTGATGTCTAAACTTAATTTACTGAGAAAACCAGAGAATTCTTGATAAGAAATTATTACGCCTGATGCATTGTATTTGTAAACTTCATATGCATATCTATCATATATCTTGAGACCTTCATATTTATAAAATGGTACTATTTTATAAATTAAAGAACCTGAATGATCAAACACTTGCTTTTCATTATCTTTTATATGGATGTGCACCTGTCCATTATCGTGGTAATCGATATAATCATCATTACCTTTTCCAAAGTTATATTGAAATTCCGTCAGAAAGTCCTTCATGCATAGCCTCAATTGTTATTTTGCGAAATATAATCAAACCCCTTCATTGAATGTATTTTCAAGATCAAATATAGAAGGATACAAATAATATCGAAACTCATTTAATTACATAAATTTTTTGTTGTAAATATTTTAATTTATTAGTAAGTAAATGTTAAATCGCAAGCCAAGCGAGAGCTATTCCCTAAGATCACGCAAACACTAAAAAGCTTTGCTCAGACTTTTGTTCAAAGGTTTCATTAGTACTTTAAAGTAGTAGGTCATAACGGCGTTGTTAATGATATAGAACAAATTTGGAACTGGATGAAACAACATCATTTAGCGAATCAAGCTTTTGAATATTATAACGTGGTTGTTGATTAAGGTTTGCAGTACTTGAAACAGCTTTCTCAATAACACAAAAAATAGCGAAAGTGTGCACTAAAGCTTGATTAGCTGACCAATTAATTACTTTGAACTGTATAACTTCAAAATTCTGCCCCCCTTTAATTGTTAGTCCTTGATCTGCTGTTCTTGATGTTAGATTATGACAATAATTGTTAGTTTATTGTATACCCCATGTTCATTGCGGATTATTGCTCGGACACGATTTTTTTGGGGGGGATAAGTTGTACTCTCAAGTTCAAGGTTACTGAATAGCTAAAGCCATTGATTACTATGAGTCAAGAACAAGAGAGAGTCTGTGATACTCACAGGACAGAGCAAATCAACATGACGAAAAAGTCGGCCAGTTTGCTTTTTGCTCAACATTTGTGGGGCTTGATACTTATTCGAAGGCGGTTAGCTATGGATCTGGTGATAAAAGTAAAAACAGCGAACAAATTATGTTTACAGATTATTTTAAAGAAAAATATCAATGCCCTAAGTGCAGGCTTGATATTAGCAAAGAAGATAAGTTGAAGTTAATGTACAAAACCTCGATTACATGTCCTTTTTGTAAAAGCAATATAGGTATATGTAAAGGTTTATTTAGACCATTACTGCCATTTGAGCTTAGTTTCGTTATTTTATTTTACTTTACTTCAAATACATCTGAAATAAACACAATTATAGCTTTATTACTATTTGCATTATTAAGTTTCACCTTGGGTACAAAAATTGACACTTTATTATCAAGATTGACTATGGTTAACAATAAATAAAAGGAGAAGGTAAAAAATATCAATATAATAACACGATAAAATATCTACTTTTGAGTAATTTTTTCAATTAATAATATAGTTAAGGGTAATGTATGGGAAGTGAATGGGAAGAGATTTTTGGGGTTGGAAATAGTGGCGCAGATATGGTACATGGCGATTTTCGACATCAAGAACAGAAAAGGCTTGATGCTTATAGGGCGAAAAAAAGATATAGTTCATCGACTGACCAAGAATATATCGATAATGATACGAACAGTAATGAAGGCCATACCTATGATAAGTGGAGGGAACTAGGTTATCAGGTTAGAAGGGGGGAGAAAGCCGCTTACAAATACTATGGTAAATCTATTTTCACTAGAGATCAGGTAGAAGAGGCGTAAAGACTTCAGATGTACTGTGTTAAACTGTACGATTTATAGACATGATCTCACGGGGCATAATAATAAATTTTTGAAGTACCAAGGCAGAAGTGAGTCTGTATTAGGTTAACGCTTTGCCAGTTCCTAAATTGCTTTCACCACATAATCATATAGGTTGAGATCATTAGCCTAGCGGTCTTATTGCACGATCAGCACGATTATTATGATAGATAAATGGTGCCCAGGTAGCGGATAAATTAGGGGCATTAACCTACCGTATACTTGATTACTTTACCTGATTTACTCTGCCTTTAACCTTTTTAGTATCAATGATACTTACGCTGCCCCCCCCCTTGATATATATCAGTTGGAATATAGTTCTCGTTTAAGAGAAAACAACCATTTAATGCAATAACGTAGAAGCAAAGTGATCTAATTCATGCTTATTAAGGCCAACTGACTAGAGCTAGTGAAGCTCTTAATGGACATCTTACCTAAGGGGGTAACCCCATCATATTTCTAAGTTGCGATAACTTACCTTACATCTACTCTCACGATGTTTGGACTACAGAAAATGGTAGAAAGTTACATAAGTGCCAGAATAAAGTGATGGAGTATAAGGTGACAAAGGAATTTTTATCCCCTCAGTAAAATGTAAGCAAGCGCTAGTGGGTTTGTTTCTTTATTGTAAAGATTCTGGATCGCTTGGTTAATTCATGGTATTTATAACTATTATAACTATTATAACTATTATAAATTTATAACCTTACTATAAGGAAGCATTCTATTTCGGGCTGTGCTGACTAACAAAATGCTTGATTACCGCTAAATATAAAGTGCAACGGAATGCAATTCAGGTGCTTTTCGTTGCAAGTCGACTGCTTTAGAAAGCATTTTATGAAAAATTGGTTGCACTGTATGTTAGTAGTTCATGATTCTGAGTGCTATGATGTTGTGTGAAATATATGCAACTATGTTGACATGAATTTACTCATTCGATATTCTAAAGAAAATCGAGTACAGAAATATGAGTAAAAATAACTTCATAGATAAGCTAATTTCGACTAAAGAAACATTCATTTCAACTAGCAAAACTATTAAATATAGTAAGCAAGAATTAACCTACGATGAACTTAATGAATATGTAGAATATTCTCCCTCCTTACGACCTTGTTTTGTTGAAAATAAAGAAGTCCAAGGTAATAAACAAGTAGTGCCTGCTTTTGGCTACTTCTCAGAAGAAAAAAAGAAGATAATATTAGTTTCGTCTTTCTGTGACTTCCAAAAGTTTAAATCTAACAAATCAGATGATAAGTTCACTATTGTTTCGATATTGAACTCGGGTGACAACTGTTATCAGGCATTTACCTTGATGCATTTAATGAAAGAAACAGATGGTGTGAGTGAATATCAGAAAGCAATGTTTGTTGAGCATTCTGTTAAAAGTGGGAGAGCACAAAAGAAAATAGCAAAAGACTGGGGGGTTCATCCTAGCTATATTTCAAAGTTAATGAGGTTTACAAAAATAAATGAAGTTATTTTTAATAAAATAATTCCTGATATGCTTACTCATGATGATGTGGATCATATTCATGCATTACAGAAATTAGAAATAAAAAACTCAAAAAAATATAATAATATAATTGCAGGTCTAGAAGAGTTAGAAAATTGCAATTTAGAGACTCAGCATGTTAATACTATAAAGTTTATAGTCAAGATGATGTTTGAGTATAAATCCGCCTCCTCAGAAACTTACTTATACCGTAAAGATAATAAATATATCTTACTGAAGAAGAAGGGTAGTTCTAAACTAGAAATTTACTTTTACCATATAGATGGGGAGCTGCTAAACACTTTAATCAATGATATGACGCAAACGGCAAAATCTTATTACGACACAACCCAGAGAGTTGATTAGCAGTCTGGTATCAATAAACACACGTTAAATGATACCAGTTAAAAATCAACATAATTGGTATCAACAAACTAGATTTGCAATTTATGATACCTAAACTATAATGATACTAAGTTTTTTGATACCAATAGGTGATTTATGGGAAGAGTATTTGCGTACTGCCGAGTTTCTACTACTGAGCAAACAACAGAAAACCAAGTATTAGCTATCCAGAATGCTGGATACGATATTTTATCATCGCGTATTATCTCTGAGACTATATCAGGTAGTACTAAAGCTTGTGATAGAGAACAGTTTTCCAATTTGCTCAATCACAAGCTAGAAGCAGGGGATACATTAGTCGTGCTGAAACTTGATCGCTTGGGGCGTGACAATATTGATGTCCAACAAACTATTCAGATGCTAAGCGATTCCTATATTAAAGTTGTTTGTCTTGATCTGCCTGTTGCTGATTTATCTTCATCGGAAGGTAAGCTCATGCTGCAAATGTTTTCTGCTTTTGCTGAATTTGAACGCAACCGAATTCGTGAGCGAACTCAGGAAGGCTTAGCCAGAGCTAAAGCTGAAGGCAAGAAGTTAGGTAGGCCAATAGCTATTGAAACAACTAAACGGGTCCAGGAGTGCAAAATGAATGGGTTATCACAGGGAAAGACTGCTGCTGAACTGGCCTTAGGCATTGCGACAGTGAAGAGGCACTGGAATAAGTGTGCATAGCCTTAAGGCTATTTCTCATTGTGTATATGTTTTGTGTTGAATACATTCACTTTCGCGAATTCATTTAACGTATCGCTAATGAGCCTTGATTAAGTCACACATACGCATAGGCAACAATCAATTCGAAAGTCGAGCAACAAGAACAGTCCTATCGTATGTGTGAACTTTGCTCTTACTTCCCCTTTAATTATTAGATCTACCCCTAGTCTTGAAGTTGGTAGAGTTCTGATATACCGATCTCTAAATATCGACACAAGGCTTCAATAACATCAAGGTCAACCCGAGTGGCCGTTTCGTTATACATGCGGGTGATAGTACCTCTGTTTATCCCTGTGTCTCGTGCAACGTCAGATATCTTCAATCGCTTCTCACCCATGATTCTAGATAGGTTACATTTAAGCAAAATTACTTCCTTTATATCTTTATTATCTACAGAAGAGCAAAAAAACTTGCAAAAGCAATTTTCTATTACTATATTTAATCTATAGGAGGTTATTATTGTTTTTTGAGAGATAAATTGTAGCCTTAATAATACATCTAGATAAGGTTTTGTAAAAGGTGTTGTCCTCGATAAGGTTAACACTATCAAAACCTGATACTTACGGGTAAGAGGGAAGCTTATGGAGTTTAGTAAAGAGAGTATCCATTGTACGAGCACTTGCTTAGATATAATGGACCACGCCAACTTTGAAATCGCATCACTTGAATGGATTCATGCTATGCATGAAGATTTAAGTGATATGGTAATGAGTCGTAGTGATCATGTTGATCCCTATGCTCTATCTTGGTTTATGGTTTCTATTCTAGAGCAAGCCAGAATGACAAACCACAAGCCAACCGAAACAGAATTGCTATGTAAGATAGAAGACAAAATACAATCGCTGTGTACCCCTCGCCTTCCATTCTAGGCTGTATCAAAGATAGATCACGATGGTTTTGCTGATACCATCGTGATTTGTTTATTGTGACGTCCCATAGACAGGGGCTAACTCTGGTAGTTTGCCTAGTGCATCCCTTGAGCCTGCAAAAGCCTCCTGTGCCACGCAGACGAACCACCCACGGATGCTCTATCCAACTCTTTTTGATATCGTTTACAGAATAGTTGTGCTTATTTCTGGATAATTCATGCAATTTTTCTCTCTGAAAGAGTCTGTTTTGTATGTCTCAAGGTAAAACTCATAATAACCACTCATCAATAGCTTCGTTTGTATGGTCAGTCGCTGATCTTCTACGTGGTGATTTTAAGCAATCAGAATACGGACGTATAGCGAACATTGTATTCCGATAGAAGGGAATAGGATGCTTTTTTTGTGAGTAGAACGGAAAGTTACTTTATGGATTTAAGAGCAACAAAATGGAAGCTCCACGCCTAATAGGTAAGTGATAGAAAGCTAAGATAGATACTTTTGTTTGGTTTTTGAGTTTTTAAAAGCGGTTGAGGGAGGGGGGGAACTCAGAATTGCCCCAAAGTTTCCAAATCTTTCCATTGTTTATGGATGAACTTAACGTAGATATTAAGGCGTATGGTGATGGCCTTTACAATTATCATTTACCCAATTAACAAAATCGTAAACTTACCAAGCAACCTTACGCATAATTGATACTCATCACGGTTAATGGATGCTTATACAGTATAATGCGTCCATATTGAGATTGGTAATTTCGCTAAAGCAATTCTAGAGTACCTGAAATATTTACTCGAGATATGTACAACACGGCTATTAGCGCAATGACTCACCACATAAAGCCGAAATACCACAAGTTAGATGGTTTGGACTTGGCAATGATTTAACTATCTTACTGGAATATAAGTGCGATTAGGGGGTAATCAGATGGGTTTCTTTAGCAATATATTTAAAGAGAAAGTATCAACTTTTGAGTTTGGCAAAAAAGCGCATGAGTTGGTTGATTTAGTGCTGGATGCTTATTTTGATGATTCGTTTTGCTTACTACCTGATCCAAATGAAACTGGCAATCATACACTCGTGCAAGGGATGTTAGATCAAGCATTCTTAACTGGCCACATCACTGATATTCAAAACAACAAAACTAACTCACTTAGACATTTGGCGTTTAATGTTGATGAGCGTTTCACTTACTTATTTTCGATGGTTTTGATTACTGAACAGTTCCTGCAGAGAGCTTTGCCAAAAATGGAGCATGATAAAGCTATAAAGCTTATTAAAGCGCGTGAAGAAATCGAAGGGCTTGCTCAACAGGTGCGTGATTTCCGTGATGGTAAAATTGTATTTCTGAGAGATATCAACTGAGAATAATTACAAGTAGCATTAGTGCAACTTGTTCTAACTGTTCAAGTTGCACCCGACCCAAGTGAATTGTGACAAGGAATGCCTTTTGGGAAATTTTAGACGAAAATCTGCAACAAAATAGCTAAAGGAAATCAAAAGTCAAAAATTTTGGTGGCATCGTTTATGATCTTTGCCTGAAATACGCAAGCCCCCAACATTTTTCGAGCAAGTATAGAGTTATTTTGTATCATTTCATAATCGGAGCATTTTTACTATTTGGTCTTGATGCAGTGCTAGACGGACAAGGAACTCCTGAAATTCAAGTTGAGCGGATAACAATAAAAAATAAGTCGGCTATTCTAGATGAATTGGATTTACTGAATATTAATGAAAGAACTGTATTTCCAAATATTGAGAACTCGACCAAATACGTTGCCAGCAAGTACAAATTTAACAAGTAAATCCAGGTGAAGCCTACGGCGCACCTGATTTAGGCGTTATATTTTAGCGAAAATTAGTCATATATCAGTCATCTTAAATAAAAGGAAGCAGACTTGAAACACGTCATAAATGGGTTGGGAATTGTATTATTACTTCTTAGTTTTTCATTGAAAGCTGGTAATGTCTCAGAACACTTTGTAAACAAAGCCATAATTGGCACTCATGACTTTACTCTTCAGTGGTTAGATAATTCCAGAGTGGGTAATCGTGGGAAAATAGAATTTAGCCGTTTAGGTGACGGAATTGTAGCAAAAGGCTATCAAGAAGAACGAGTTGATAATGAATTAAACTTTATGAAGTTCAGTGGCAATGTAGTCGTGATTAGCCAGCGTGAATTACGAATAACAGGGGATTTAGTCACGCGAATTCACCATATTAATGGTGGTGAAGTTCTTTATCGTACAGGCACATTTGTTTTTAAAGCTCATGGGAAACGTCAATATTGGCGGTTACAGAATCATAGAAAGCATGAAGTCATTGACTATGTAGATATTCATTTTATAAAATAGGGTTTATAATCATAGGGTTGCGGGAAATAAAATATAACAAAGTGTTTAAGACAGACCAAAAACGCATGCCGATTTCGCTCTGCAAAGTGTATCGCATTGGTTTTTGGCTACTTAATACGGCGTTACTTTCTCATATCTCAGCTAACCCGTTATATCCTAATTTAGTAATACAACTGACAAAGCTTTGTCCAGAGACGTGTTGGCGCTAGTGGATTTAAGTAAGTAGTATCGATAAATTAATAAGTTATCTTGGGATTGGAACATCAAAGCAATGCGATTTTTTACTAAAAATAGAAGCTCAAAAAAACGTATTATAGAAGAGTGGGTATACGACCTTGTCGCAGATGAACTTGAGATAGGTGAGATCAGAAAAGGCTTATGGACTAAAGCAAAAGCTTTGTCTGAAGGAAATATGGACAAGTGCGAGAGCATATACATTCAGTTGCGAGCGACATCTATTGTTGATGAAGCTAAAGTTGCCCATGAAGTTAAAGTTGCTTATGAAGCAGCTAATCCCACACCGACAACTCAGGTAAACAAGGAGCACCTGCAATTCAATGTTGGGGATTCAGTATTTTATATTGGACATCAAGACCTTGGAATTGGAGTGATACTTGAGAACGAAGGAAAAACGGCATTGGTAAATTTTCCTCATGCCGTTCCAACTAGAGTTCATAAAGACAGCCTACGTTTAAAGAAATAAACCTTCGAAGACAGTGTTTAGCCTTGCAATAGTGAGCTAGAGTTAAATGAATACGATACTAAAGATAATTCGTACTTTTCAAATTTAGGGATTCATATAACCCAGCGTCTCGGTTTCTGCTATCCACATCCCCATGAGTTCTTTCTGACCATCGGTGTTAATGTCTAGTGAGGAGGATCTACTTATTGATAATACGTTTTTCTTGGTAGATATTGGTCACAATACATCGAGATAAACAATGGGGTAAATGGCATCAAGTGGCCTAGTTTACCGCTCGACTATCTCTTTTATCACCGCATTTGTCACTCGCAATACGAGGCTAGGTGATATCTCTGCGCCATACTCATCTATGTCGGCATTGAGAGCACCCTCATTCAGCATTTGGCTGAACTCAGTTAAGTCTTCAGGTATTTTAATTCCTTTAATGGCTTCCTTAGCTAAAGTTTTAAGCTCTTTCTTATTTATACTGCTTATCCTTAGCCTTTAAGGCTTAGTTTAGGCAATTATATAGAATTAAGAACAGTCTCCATTTTTTTACTTCATATTATTATCAGGTAGCATTGTATGATTAATTCAAAATAACCATTATAAATAACGCCTTGTTCGAATAGTTGCTATATATCCATTGTTTTTCTTGTCATTAGTATTAAATAAATATTTAAGTGAAGATAATAGTTTGTTTTCTTCAAACTCATTAAGACTACTAGCATATAGTGAAGATAGATCATAATATTGTAGATCTATCATAATTCCTGCTCCACTATCTGTTTCTGATATACCAGCATATACATTGTTTATTGTATAGTTGTAATAAAAGCTTAGTTTCTTTGGAAAAAAAATATAATCAGATAGTCCTATTTCACTAAGAATGTTGTTTATATTACTGTTACTTAGACTGATTATTAAAAATTCTTGCTCTAAACCTAGTACATCAGAACTATCATCAGCTATAACAATCGACTCTTTATCAATAAATATTGTTCGGTATTTACATTTTTCAATAATGTAATACTGAACACCGCTTTTACCTAGGTTATCATATGAGTAATGCATTACACCTCTAGACAAGCCATTACTACAGTCGTCGTTTTTAAGTGGTAAACCTGATCTTTGAAATCCGTCAATTGAGGTTATTTTTTTTAAAGCGATCGATAAGTCATTATTTTTAGCTTCAGAGTATATTGGATATAATGAATAGAATAAAATAAAAACAAAGCTAATAGTTAGACTGTACTTTTTAGCGATATTTGAAATAGTCATATGTAAATATTCATATTGATATATATAATACTAATTATATATCAATATAAAATTAGTATTATATATGCTTGTCACATTTTCACTCATTTCAAATCAAAAGTATGAACCTTTGTTACTTTACCATTACGAACCACCTCAAATTCGATACTTTCTCTTGGCATTTGTTGCAAAATTCGGTCACTTGCATCATATGCTTGCATATCTGAATAATAATCTTCAATGACTTTTATTGAGGTGCCACACTGTAATGCTACAGTGTGAATGTCTACATTAGCTTTTAATAATTTCGTTATATAATAATGGCGACATGAGTATAAGGTGTAATCGAAGTTTAGTTTACTCATTAGTTGTTTGAAAAATTTACTCCAACCAAGAGTTAGGTTAGGATGACTAGGTCGCCTAAATATAAATTGTTCTTTATCTATAGATTTAAAAAAAACATTATCATATTCATTGCTTAAAGAACTATCTTTATAGAATAAATGTTTCCCATTTATTGTTTGTGTCGATTTTTTATAGCTTTCATTTAAATGTTTGTATACGTTGGGGTTAAATTTCATATGTACTTTTAAAAAGAGACAAAATACACTTCTAGTTATTTGTATTGTTCTTGGTTTTTTGTGGTTTTCTGTTTTTGATTGAGGGAATGTTAGTTTGAAGTTGTTATTATCCCCATTTCTTTCTGTGATTTTGGATATGCATCCATATTTTAGCCCATCAATTTCTGTTCCAGGTCGACAACCAGTAAGCAATAGAAAGTCAAATGCAATAGATAATAAAAAACGATTCTGAGCTACTGTTTCATTCGCACTTTCATCAATAAATAGTGGTAAATTTCGTTTAATATTATCTAAATCTGTTTTACTAAAAGGTTTTCTAGAGTTGTGATCATTAAATTTCCCTTTATGATTAACATCAGGTATATCCCCCTTTTTTATCAACTCTTCATCGTAGGCATATGTAAAAATATCATTAATTATCTTTTTTAGATTACTCAATTTGGTTTTGTTTTTAGCTGTATTAAAGATTTCTTTTATCTGCTTACTTTTAAACTTAGTTATAGGCAGATCTCCATATGAAGGAAGGATATCATTTTTGATACATGCTATATGTGTTTTGGGCTGAGGATTTTTTTTGGAGCTTTGCTGGACGTCTTTATCCAGTTGCTCGATGATTTTTTGACAGATACTAGAAAGCTTGAGCTTTTTTGATGGTGCCTCAAGTTCTTTAGAAGGCGTACCATCCCTCATGTTAAAATAATGCCGATATGCTTGCTGTTCAGCTTCTTGTTCATTACTGGTTCTCAGGCTAAATCTACGCTCTATTGGAGCTCCTTGATAAGTGCCTCGAAGGTATAGATAGTAGTTTTTACTCTGCTTTTGCTTATAGATTGAAAGTCCTTTCTGAAGATGTTTGTAATGATAACCTTCATTGTCCATTTTTGCATAGTCCCTTGCATAGATTGTGTTTTTTAATTATAAGTTACTGTTATTAAAGGTGTCAACAGGTGGGCTATGCATTCAAAATCCGTTGCTTTCGAGCGTGGCGGTTCAAGTCCGCCCACCGGTACCATTATTTAAATGATAAAGCCTCGACGAAAGTCGGGGCTTTGTTGTATCTAGCGTAATCAAATAGTTAGCCTCCTTTCTTTACTTTATTTTCTGTAAAATCTCCCGCTAAAAGAAACCTTTCTTGTGTCTCTTTATATTCGAACGTTCTCTTTACGTAGCGTAAATTCGGGGTAATTAAGGGGAAGGTGGGCAAATAATGAGCTTTGCTTACGAAAGACGCCGTGAAATCATCCATGATGGCTTTGCTGTGGCTTCCTTGCCACAGAAACTTTCTCCAGCAAAACTCACTATTTGTTCATAAATACTCGTTAAATCGAGGTAATTTGATATTGAGCGTCGGATTTTGTTTTTGAGCCGTTATATAGTACGCGTAGAAAAATTTATCTTAGCTTGTATCGGTTTGTGCTATGAGCTCAGTTAAGCACTTTTATTATTCAAGCTATTCATTCCCATTTATAGGTACGTCATGGTTCGTGAACATCAACAAGAATTACAAAAACAGCTCTGGAATATTGCCAACACACTCAGAGGTAATATGTCGGCAGATGACTTCCGTGATTACATACTAGGGTTGATCTTCTACAAGTATCTTTCGGAAAAACTAAACACTTACTGTGACAACTTGCTTGCTGAAGATGGTATCAAGTTCGTTGAATCTGACGATGAGTTAATCAAAGAACTACATGAAGAGTGTGTTGAGAACCTAGGCTACTTCGTAGCTCCGAACCAGTTGTTCTCAAGCCTAGCTGAGCGTGGTCAGAAGAATGAGTTTATTCTTGATGAACTGAGCCGTGTACTTAACGACATTGAACAATCAACCACCTCTGCTGACTCAGCAGATGATTTCAATGGTTTGTTTGAAGAACTAGAACTCAACTCAAGCAAGCTAGGTAAGAACCCTGACTCTCGTAATAAGTTAATTAGTCAGGTTCTGGTTCATTTAGAGAACATCGACTTCCAGATTGAGAATACAGAGATTGATCTTCTTGGCGATGCTTATGAATATCTGATTGGTCAGTTTGCATCGGGTGCAGGTAAGAAAGCAGGGGAGTTCTATACACCTCAGCAGGTCAGTAAGATTCTTGCTAAGTTGGTGAGCATCGATGGTAATGTGAAGTCTGTATATGACCCTACGTGTGGTTCTGGTTCATTGCTACTTCGTGTTGCTCGTGAGGTTGATAGTTCAGGAAATAAAGCTAGTCACAATCTTCAATTTACAGGTCAAGAACAAAACCCAAGCACATTCAACCTTGCTCGAATGAACATGCTTATGCACGGTGTTCGCTACGATAAGTTTGATATTAAGAATGACGATACTCTTGAACACCCAATGCACCTCGATCAACGCTTTGATGCTGTTGTAGCTAATCCTCCATTCTCAGCTAATTGGAGTGCAAACGAACTACTACTGAATGATGAACGTTTTGCAGATTACGGCAAGCTTGCTCCTAAGACTAAAGCTGACTTTGCATTCGTACTTCACATGGTTCATCAATTAAACCAGAACGGTACTCTAGCTGTTGTAGTCCCTCACGGTATCCTGTTCCGTGGTGCGGCTGAAGGACATATCCGTAAACACCTAATCGAGAAGAAGAACTACCTTGATGCAGTAATTGGCTTACCTGCCGGTATCTTCTTTGGTACAGGTATCCCTACTTGTATCTTGGTATTTAAGAAGAATCGTACTCACACTGAAGACGTATTGTTTATCGATGGTTCAAACCACTTCGAGAAAGGTAAAGCTCAGAACCACCTGAGAGATGAAGATGTAGATCGTATCATTGAGGCGTACACCAAGCGTGAACCAGTAGAGAAGTTTGCTCATGTGGCTGACTTGTCTGAGATTGCCGAGAACGACTATAACCTCAACATCCCTCGATACGTTGATACCTTTGAGGAAGAGGAATCAGTAGATCTAGAAGCAGTAGCTACTGACTTGACTGAGCTTGAAACCGAGATGCATTCAGTTGATGCTGACATTGCTGACTTCTGTTCTCAGCTTAATATCAAAGCTCCATTCTAAGGTAGGTATGTCATGACAGAACATGTGAATGTGCCAAAACTTAGATTTGACGAGTTTAAGGAAAGTTCCCTTCAGCAAACCACTCTGAAAAACGTACTTTCTCTCTTTAATGGATTTGCATTCAAAAGCACGGATTCGGTGGGTAATGGTGTACGTTGGATCAAAATTGCTGATGTTGGCATCCAAGAAATTTCTGATAAGAATATCTCATATCTGCCAGTTGGGTTTCTAGAAAAGTATAAGAAATTCAAGTTGGATGAAGGGGATATAGTTGTAGCTTTGACTCGCCCTGTACTCAATGGAAAATTGAAAATTGCTTATATCGATGAGGAATCAAAAAACTCATTGTTGAACCAGAGAGTAGCGAAGTTACTATCAAACGAACACTTAGACTACGTTTACTATCAAGTACAATGTAATCGTGTGATTACAAGTATTGTTCAAAATATCGCTGGTACAGATCCACCGAACTTAGCTCCCTCTGAAATTAACCATATAAAGGTAAGCCTTCCGGTACTGCCTGAACAACAAAAAATAGCCTCATTCTTGTCAAAGGTAGACGAGAAAATCAGCCTACTTTCAGAGAAAAAAGATAAGCTCACTGAGTACAAGAAAGGTGTGATGCAACAGTTGTTCAATGGTAAGTGGGGCTATGTTGATGGGAAAGAAGATGGACAGCTAACCTTCATTCCACCAACTCTACGATTCAAGGCTGATGATAGCGAGTTTCCTGATTGGGAAGAGAAAACTCTGATTGAATTAGCAGATCAGCGTCTATCAAATGGTGTTTTCAACGACCCTAAAAGGATTGGTAAGGGCTATAAATTGATAAATGTAAAGGATATGTATTCAGGTAATTTCATTGATACATTGACATTATCACTCCTTGATCTAAGTGAAAAAGAATTTTCTAATAACCAAGTAAAGTATGGTGACATTTTCTTTACCCGTTCTTCACTCGTACCTAGCGGTATTGCCTACAGTAATGTGAATTTATCCAACGATGATGATATTACCTATGATGGTCATTTGATAAAATTCAGCCCTAAATTAGACATGATTTCACCTTACTACTTTGCAAACTACTTACGAAGTTATTCATCAAGAAAGGCTTTAATATCAAGAGGTAAGCAAAGCACAATGACCACTATAGGGCAAGAGGATATCAAAGATATTAGACTCTTGATACCGTCGTTAGCTGAGCAAACCAAAATAGCTAAATTTCTATCTTCCATCGATCGGAAGATAGACCTAACAAACTCTGAACTTGAGAAAGCCAAAGAGTGGAAGAAAGGCTTGCTACAACAGATGTTTGTTTAATTGAAAATGGAGAGTGGATAGTTGACAGTGATGTTTGCCACTATCAACCTTCAACCTTCAACTTACCACTTTCAACTAATAAAAGGCTCACCATGGACGGTGCAATAAAAATAAAGTCATACAACTTTTCACTACGGATTATCAAGCTGTATCAGTTTTTGCAGAGTGAAAAGCGTGAATATGTACTATCTAAGCAATTACTTAGAAGTGGTACTGCGATAGGGGCATTGGTACGAGAAGCTGAGCATGCTCAATCAAAAGCAGATTTTATTAATAAGATGAATATTGCTTTGAAAGAAGCCAATGAAACCGTTTATTGGCTGGAGTTGCTTAGAGATTCTGAATACCTGTCACATACGCAATCCCAGTCGATCATTCCAGATAGTATTGAAATACTTAAACTACTGGTTAGTATAGTAAAAACCAGCAAGCAAAATTTAAACAAATAGTGCTTATCTCTTTGCTCTATTTTTAGCTCTTAGCTATCAACTTTCACTTATCAACTTTCAACTATTATGACTCAATCAGAAGCACAACTAGAGAACGATCTCATTGCACAACTGAACACCTTTGGCTTTGAACCAGTGGTAATTGAGGATGCAAATGCACTCAAGGCTAACCTGAAGGTTCAGCTAGAGAGAGCTAATGATATTAAGTTAACTGAACGTGAGTTCGAAAGTGTGCTCATAAGCCTTGAGAAAGGCAACATCTTCGATAAGTCCAAGCGACTACGAGGTAAGGTAGATGTGGTTCACGAGGACGGTACAGTTAGTTACCTGACTCTGCTGTTTACTGAACCAGAGAAGAACATCTTTCAAGTTACGAACCAGATTACGATCCATGGTAAGTACGAGAACAGGTACGATGTAACCATACTAGTGAATGGTTTGCCTTTGGTTCAAATTGAGCTGAAACGCCGTGGCATTGAAATGGCAGAAGCATTCAACCAGATCAAACGCTACGACAAGCATAGCTTTGGTGCAGAGGGTGGACTGTTTAACTACGTTCAACTGTTTGTGATTTCTAATGGTGTAAACACCAAGTACTTCTCAAACAACCGAGAACTGTCATTCAAACAAACCTTCCACTGGACTGATGTAGAGAACCAGAAGATCAATGCTCTGCCTCAGTTTGCTAGTGCTTTCTTGAACCAAGAACACCTGACTAAGATGCTGTCACGATACATAGTGCAGAACGAGACAGGTAAGTTCCTTATGGTTCTACGTCCGTACCAGTTCTATGCTGTTGAGGCCATTGTGAACCAAGTGGCTACTACCAATAAGAATGGCTACATCTGGCATACAACAGGTAGTGGTAAGACACTTACTAGCTTCAAGACAGCTCAACTTCTCACACAATTGGATGATGTTGATAGAGTCCTGTTTGTAGTGGATAGGAAGGATCTGGATTATCAGACTGCCAAGGAGTTCAATTCATTCCTCAAAGGGTGTGTTGATAGCACCGACAACACCAAGAGTTTATTGAACCAATTTCTAGGCAAAGCAGAGAAGGGTAAAGCAGTTAATGAGAACCGTAACTCTAAGCTAATTGTTACCACACTTCAGAAGCTTAATAACCTAGTGACCAAGGGCCACTATAAAAAGCAGATCGAAGATATTGCCAACCAACGTATGGTGTTTATTTTTGATGAATGTCATCGGAGCCAGTTTGGTGAGACACACCAGAACATTGTTGAGTTCTTTAAAAATGCTCAGCTGTTTGGGTTTACCGGTACGCCTATCTTTGCCGATAACGCCACCACTAAGAAGATAAAAAACCAAACCACTAAAGCCGAGAAAAGCCACAAGAAAACCACCAAAGATCTGTTTGGTGAACGTTTGCATAGTTACGTGATTGTGGATGCGATTCGAGATGACAACGTACTGCCATTTGCCATTGAATATTACGGCAAGCTTAAACAGCGTGATACGGATCTAGACGTTGATGTTAGCAGTATCGATATTAGTGAGTTCTTTAGCTCGCCTAAACGGATCAGAAAGGTGTGTGAACACCTGATTGGTATCCATCGACATAAAACCAAGGGTCAGTTTAATGCCATGCTGTGTGTGGCTAGTGTGCCCGATTTGATCACTTACTACGACACGTTAAAAGCATTAAAAGAAGAAGGACAACATAAGCTTAATGTTGCCACTATCTACAGTTACGGGGTCAACGAAGAGGAAGAATATGAAGCTGACATCAATATAAAAGGCGTTAATGAAGCCAGCGCCAAATACCATAGCCGAGATAAGCTAGATTCTTATATTGATGATTACAATCATAACTTTGGCACTTCTTATTCAACCAAAGACACCGACAGTTTTTATAACTACTACAAAGACATTGCCAAGCGCACTAAAGATGGTGAAATTGATATCTTGCTGGTGGTGAATATGTTCTTAACCGGATTTGATGCGCCGGGATTGAACACCATTTATGTCGACAAAAACCTTAAATATCATGGTTTAGTGCAAGCCTTTTCTCGCACCAACCGCTTAAATGGCACCGTGAAGTCGCACGGCAACGTGATGTGCTATCGCAACCTTAAACCGCAAGCAGATGAAGCCTTTACCCTGTTCTCTAACAAGCAACCGATAGAGTACATAGAAGTCCCTGATCTTAATGGTTTAACCGACGACTTTGCCAAGGCTCTTGAGGCATTAAAAGCCATTGTGCCCGATGTACAAAGTGTTGATGACCTGCCCAATGAAGACCTGCAAGCCGGGTTTGTAAAACAGTTTCGCATCTTGATGAGACTGAAGAATCAACTGGAAACTTTCAGTGATTTTGATATTGAAACTCTGGGTATCTCTGAGCAGGAATTTGTCGATTATGCATCTAAGTACAGCGATCTCGCCAGAGAGCTGAAAAAAGGGCCAGCCGATAAAGCATCCATCCTAGACAATATCGACTTTGAACTTGAGTTGCTGCAACGAGATAACGTAAATGTTGGCTACATTCGTCACCTATTGCAAACCATGCTCGAAGAGCCAAGCAAAGAAGCCCAAGATAAAAAACGCCAAGTGATTGCTAACCTACTTGCCACAGAGCCATCTTTGCACAGTAAACGTGAACTCATCGAAGGCTTTATTGAGAAGAGCATGCAAGGCATCGTTCAGGGCGAAGAATTTGATGAGTATATCGAGGAGCAAAAGAAAAAAGAGCTGCAGCAGATTGTTCTAGAGGAGAATCTGGACACTGATAAGTTTAGCGAAATGATCATTGAACTCGAAAATGGTTTGGATGTTGAACGTTTGAAATCCGATGATATTGCTCAACTAACCACCGAGAGGATGACTTTTAGATCGAGAAGGACAATATTGCCTAGGATTAGCGATAGATTGAAAAGCTTTGTTGAAACTTTTGTTGAAGGGTTCTAGTGATATGAGAATCAAGAAGCCGATTGGTGAGATTACTTTTATCATACAGAACCTCTTTACTGATTAAGATAAACAGGCTTTTTCGAGGCTGTAACAGATTCTGTGTAATTGCCATTTAGTTAATGTGTTTTTCGAGACGTTCCTCGAACTCGATAATAAACCGACTCATAGCTTGACGCCAGTTTTGAATGGGCATCGTCCATTTCTTGCTGGCGTCTTTAATCGCTAGGTATACCATTTTTGTTGCAGCCTCATCGTTTGGGAAGATCTTCCGTTTTTTTAG
Source organism: Vibrio sp. B1Z05 (assembly GCF_052955985.1). NCBI lineage: Bacteria > Pseudomonadati > Pseudomonadota > Gammaproteobacteria > Vibrionales > Vibrionaceae > Vibrio > Vibrio sp. B1Z05. Next base: position 2,413,276 of record NZ_CP130463.1, on the reverse strand, counting down.
TGCTTTACGTATCACGCTGTTGAGAGATTCAATAGCATTAGTTGTGTAGATAGCTCTACGGATATCTTCAGGGTAGTTGAACAGCGTGTTGAGGTTCTGCCAATGATTGCGCCAGGACTTGGATATTTGTGGATATTGACTATCCCAGGCTTCGCCAAAGCGCTCTAGCTCAAGTAAAGCCTCATCTTCTGTAGCTGAGCGGTACACACGCTTTAGGTCAGCTGTGACGGCCTTATAATCTTTCCATGACACATACTTTAATGAGTTTCGTACCATATGGACGATACACAGCTGAATATGCGTTTGGGGGAAAACTGTGTTGATGGCATCGGGAAAACCCTTTAATCCATCCACACAAGCAATAAGAATGTCTTCAACACCACGTTGATTGAGCTCAGTTAAAACACTCAACCAAAATTTCGCACCCTCGTTTTCTGCTATCCACATGCCCATGAGTTCTTTCTGACCATCAGTGTTAATACCTAGAGCGAGGAAGACCGACTTATTGATGATACGTTTGTCTTGGCGGATCTTGACCACAATACAATCGAGATAAACGATGGGGTAAATGGCATCAAGTGGCCTAGATTGCCACTCAACTATTTCTTCTATCACTGCATTTGTCACTCGTGATACGAGGCTCGGTGATATATCTGCGCCATACCATTCATCGAAGGCATTGACGATATCGCGAGTACTCATTCCTTGGGCATAGAGCCACAAGATTTTGTCATCCATAGAGGTAAATCGTGATTGGTGTTTTTTGACCAGTTTAGGTTCAAATGAGCCAAGGCGATCCCGAGGAGTATCGAGTTCAAACTCTCCATCTTCGGTTTTTACGCGTTTACTGCTCTTACCATTGCGGTAATTATTAGACTTAGAGGGCTGATGTTTTTCGTAGCCAAGGTGCGCATCCATCTCTGCATTGAGAGCAGCCTCAACCGTGATTTTCTTCAGCATTTGGCTGAACTCAGTTAAGTCTTCAGGAGTTTTAATTCCTTTAGCGGCTTCCTTAGCGAAAGCTTCAAGTTCTTTCTTATTCATATTGCCTATCCTTAGCCTTTAAGGCTTAGTTTAGGCAATTACACAGAATTTAGGACAGTCTCCAGATACGCCTTTCTTGCGTTGCCTATTTCTAACCACCCTAATTGCTTCTCCTGTAGTGAGTTTTTCAAGCGGTAAATCTAGTATTACATTGAGAATGTCAGCCATTGCGTTATTAGTGAACCTAAACCCAGTTGGTAACCCATTAAGTTCATCAAATGCTGCGTCAAAAGCAATGACAAAGTCTTTTATGTCAGAAGCGCGCCCCTGTAATACTGTTTCTGGGTATTCTGAGTGTGCTGGCTGAGGTTGTCGCTTTTCAAATTTAGCAATAGATTTCACTAAATCAGAACGGTTCGGCCAATATTTCAAATCGTATCGAGTCCCCAATAACCGTATTTGATCAGATACATGAGACTGATATAAATAGTTGTGCTCGTTAGCTTCCTCTACCATATCTAACACTGTCTGATAATCTGGTTTTCTGAATCCCGAATATTCAAAAAGTTCATTCTGTCTAGCTAATGCAGTGGAGAGACGACAAGCAAGAGTTTCAATTTCTTCACTGAGTTGATTTATCTCTTTTAATTCAGCCTTTGCTTTTTCAACTTCTATTTTTGCGTAATCAACACTAAACCAAATATGCTCAAGAATTAGCCAAACATAATCACAATATTGCTTGTCAGAGTAGCCATATTTACTAATGATCTCTTCATAAACTGTATTGAGCTCATACCTACGGTCGATCATTCTTTCCATAATTGGCCAGTAATTCATATATATTTTAGATTCTTTGAAATCTTCTAATTCTCGTTTGATGAACGCTTGACAGAAATCTGTAGGATTATTCTTGGGTAATAGCACTTTGTCATCCTTCTTTGTAACTTGTTGATGCCATTGTAGCTATATGATTTTTTGATGCCGTATCTAAGAAGAAAAAATTCAACATTACTCAGATCGATCTATCTTCAGTGACTAAATTTGCACTCTTTAATGTGTGCCAATAGTACTTTCTGGCATGCTACAGGCATGCTACAGGCAGGCACAAAAAAGGGGCTAGAAGCCCCTTACAGAATCGTTTGCGAATTATTGAGTCTTACTCAACCGTTACCGCTTTCGCTAGGTTACGTGGTTGGTCAACGTCAGTACCTTTGATTAATGCAATGTGGTACGACAGCAATTGCATTGGTACTGTGTAGAAGATTGGGGCAATGATTTCACTGACGTGAGGCATTTTGATGATCTTCATGTTTTCGTCGCCTTCAAAGCCGGCTTCTTCATCAGCAAAGACATACAGTAGACCGCCACGGGCACGTACTTCTTCAACGTTAGATTTTAGCTTCTCTAGTAGGTCGTTGTTTGGTGCAACGACGACTACAGGCATATCAGCATCAATTAGCGCTAGAGGACCGTGTTTTAGCTCGCCAGCGGCGTAGGCTTCTGCGTGAATGTAAGAGATCTCTTTCAGTTTTAGAGAGGCTTCCATTGCAATTGGGTAGTACTCACCGCGACCTAGGAATAGGGTGTGGTGTTTGTCTGCAAAATCAGGCGCTAGTGCTTCGATTTCTTTGTCGAAGGCTAGCGCTTTTTCGATAGCGGTTGGTAGCTCGTGCAGTGCTTTAACAATTTCTGTTTCTTGCGCGTGATCTACGCGACCTTGCAAGCGACCAATAGAGACTACCATCATTAGCATTGCTGCAAGTTGGGTTGTGAATGCTTTGGTTGATGCTACGCCGATTTCAGTTCCCGCGCGGGTCATGAAGGCGAAGTCTGATTCACGAACCAGTGATGAACCTGCCACGTTACAGATGGTCATTGCGGCCATGTAGCCTTTCTCTTTAGCTAGGCGTAGTGCGGCCAGTGTATCGGCTGTTTCACCTGATTGAGAAAGTGTCACTAACAAGCTGTTAGGGCGAGTCACGAATTTGCGGTAGCGGAATTCAGAGGCAATTTCTACGTCACAGCTTACGCCAGCGATAGATTCAAACCAGTAGCGAGCGGCCATACCTGAGTTGTATGAAGTACCACAAGCAATGATTTGTACGTGTTCTACTTTGCTTAGGATTTCTTCTGCTTTTACGCCAATCGCGTTAGTGATAACAGCATCGGCAGATAGACGACCTTCCATAGTGCTGATAAGCGCAGCAGGTTGCTCAAAGATCTCTTTTTGCATGAAGTGACGGTATTTACCTTTGTCACCGGCATCGTGTTCAGCGTTAGATTCGTGCTCTTCACGCTCAACTGCATTGCCTTCTGCATCAAAGATAGACACTTCACGGCGAGTGATTTCGGCAATGTCACCTTCTTCAAGGTAGATAAAGCGACGAGTTACGTTAAGCAGTGCTAGCTGATCAGAGGCTAGGAAGTTTTCACCCACACCTAGACCAATAACAATTGGGCTACCAGAGCGAGCAACTACGATGCGGCTAGGATCTTTACGATCAACGGCTACTGTGCCGTACGCACCTTCAAGTTGTTTTGCAGTTTTTTGTAGAGCTTCAATCAATGAAGCCGAAGTTCTCAGTTCCCACTCAACTAGGTGAGCGATAACTTCAGTATCTGTTTGAGAAGTGAACACATAACCACGTCCAGTTAATAGTTCACGCAGTTCTTCGTGGTTTTCAATGATGCCGTTGTGTACAACTGCAATATCGCCAGACATGTGTGGGTGAGCATTTGCTTCACTTGGTTCACCGTGAGTTGCCCAACGTGTGTGTGCAATGCCTGTACCGCCCGCAACGTGCTGCTCGTTTACGGCATCAGCAAGTTCTTGAACCTTACCTAAGCGACGCACGCGAGTTAGGTTTGATTCACTATCTACTACTGCAACACCGGCAGAGTCATAGCCACGGTATTCAAGACGGCGTAAACCTTCAACAAGGATTTCAGCTACATCACGTTGTGCTACTGCACCAACAATTCCACACATTTTATATTCTCCAGTTTGTCTTCTTTACCTGAGAGGAAGACCATAAGTACTAATTTAATTTTCTGCTCGTATGACACGAACAGACTTTGATTCGATAATTTCTTTATATTCGTCAGACAGGCTTTGATCGGTAATGACAATATCTATGTTGTCCCAAGCCAGTTCTAGGTTGGGGATACGTCGACCAATTTTGTCTGACTCGATCATCACGATCACTTGGCGCGACACTTCGGCCATGACTCGGCTTAAACCAATCAGTTCATTAAAGGTGGTGGTGCCTCGATCAAGATCCAGACCGTCAGCGCCAACAAACAGCTGATCAAAGTCATACGATCTTAAAGCGGCTTCTGCTACTTGACCTTGAAATGAGTCTGAATGTGCATCCCATGTTCCGCCTGTCATCAGTAAGGTTGGCTCACTTTCTAATTCGTTCAACGCATTTGCTGCGGTTAACGAATTAGTCATAACCACTAAACCTTTTTTGGTATTGAGCATAGAAATCAGAGCGCCAGTGGTGCTGCCGCTATCAATGACAATACGGTTGTGGTCACGGACAAGGGATACTGCAGTGGCAGCTAAAGAGCGTTTTTCTTCCGAGACAAGAAGGCTGAGTTCTTCAACCACAGTTTCGCTAGGAATAGAAACTGCGCCACCGTATCGACGTACTAGTTGTCCGCTTTGCTCTAAAGAGGCGAGGTCTTTACGAATAGTGACTTCAGAAGTGTCAAAGCGTTTTGCTAGTTCTTCAACCGTCACTTCTCCTTGTTGTTCAACTAAGGAGGCAATAGCACTGCGTCGAATTTGTGAGTTTCTCTTGGTCATGGGTGTCTGTGTTTCGTTTCGATTATTCAATTGTTTCACATCGAAAGTCATATGTCTATAAATCGAAACATAAACGAAATGGTTTATTTATAAGCTAATACATGTAGGGCATTACAGCTTGTGAATCGAAGTAGATAATTTTCATCGAGAATTATTAGGGCAATTCATGGCATAAACTTTCACTTTGAAGTCAATTTTAAACAGAGAATAGGTGAGTTAATTTGCTTGATTAGCGAATTTTTGTACGATCTAGGTCAAAAAATCTCTAATTTCTATTGGATAATACCCAGACTTATTTTACACTACAAAAAAACATTCAACCCTAATCGTTAGAAAGGTAGATTTATGAGACTGATTCCGTTAAGCAATGCTGAGAAAGTAGGTAAGTGGGCAGCGCGTCATATTGTTGAAAGCATTAATAAATTTCAACCAACTGCTGAACGACCATTTGTACTTGGTCTACCAACAGGTGGTACTCCATTAACTACATATAAAGCTCTTATCGATTTGTATAAAGCGGGTGAAGTTAGCTTTAAACACGTAGTAACTTTTAACATGGATGAGTATGTGGGTATTGATCCTAACCATCCTGAATCTTACCGTTCTTTCATGTACAACAACTTCTTTAACCACGTTGATGTACAAGAAGAAAACATTAACCTACTTGACGGTTTAGCGGATGATATCGACGCTCATTGCGCGGCATACGAAGCGAAAATGAAGTCTTATGGCAAGATTAACTTGTTCATGGGCGGCGTAGGCATTGATGGCCACATCGCATTTAATGAGCCTGGTTCATCTCTATCTTCACGTACTCGTATTAAGACGCTAACTGAAGATACTCGTATTGCTAACTCTCGCTTCTTTGATGGCGATATCACGCAAGTGCCTAAATACGCACTCACTATTGGTGTTGCGACTTTGCTAGATGCTGAAGAAGTGATGATTCTGTCTTTAGGTCACAATAAAGCACAAGCACTACAAATGGCGGTAGAAGGTTCTATCAACCACATGTGGACTGTAACTGCACTACAACTTCACAATAAAGCTGTGATTGTTGCTGATGAACCAGCACAACAAGAGCTTAAAGTGAAAACAGTTAAATACTTTAATGAGCTAGAAGCTGAGAACATTAAAGGTCTATAATTAAACCGATTATAGTAAAGCTAAAAAAACCACCGCAAGGTGGTTTTTGTGTTTTAAGAGGTGAGGTCATTCTCTTGGCATAGCTGAGCGACGATATCAGTGACCGCTAACACTAAAGTGGAACGCACCCTTTGAAAGTGGCGGGTTAAAAACATATCTAATGTTGCACCGTTCATGCCTTCAAGGAGTGTGGCATCAAACTCTAATGGAGTAATGCCTTTAATGGCGTTAATTCTATTTAATTCAAATAAAACATCGACTTCAGTAAAGCTAACATCATCCCCTTGAATTTTTGCCCACTCTCTTAGAGTGACGAATATTTCGATATCGTCATACACTTCTTTGGAGATACTTCCTAACCCTAGTAATAGCTTGGTACGAACTTGAATTTCGCCAAGAGGACCGTCGTTAGTCAGTAGTGGGTCGACCACAAACTTTACCGCATAGTCATCTTTGAAAAAGATGCTTTTTAGCAATGCATCAACGGTATCGTCTAATACATCGTAGGCGGTGAACAAGCACTCATGGGCACTTTCTGCTTCAGAAAGGGCTTCGAGTAACTCAGTTTCATTTTGTGGGGTTATGGGCATACAGTTCTTTATACTATGAGAAATAAACCTAAAAGGTGCTTCGTTTGAAGCACCTAATTTCGACGGTCATTTAATGGCTAGATAAGCTTGCTCTGCAAGTTTAACAACTTCAGCGTCAACATTCAGCTCAGAGTAATGAGCGAGTGTTTCGGCAAAACCTTTCTCGGCGAACATAGCTTGAAGCTCGACAGCTTGTGGGTCATCGTCATTCTTGTAGTGGAATGCAGCTGCAATACCTTTCAATAGATGTTCGTTAGGTAAGTTGTACTCTAGAGTACCATTTAATGGCTTAATTAAACGGTCTTGAGGACTCAATTTTCGAATTGGTTGACGGCCTACACGGTCAACTTCATCGCGAAGATAAGGGTTAGCAAATCGACCTAAGATTTTTTCAATGTATGCAGCGTGTGCCTTTGGATCAAAACCGTAACGACGGATAAGAACTTCGCCACTTTCTTGCATTGCTGCTTCTACTTCAGTACGAATTGCTTCATCTTCGATAGAATCTTTAATGGTTTCATGGCCGGCTAAAACACCGAGATAAGCTGTGATTAAATGACCTGTGTTCAATGTAAACAACTTACGTTCAACAAATGCCATTAAATTGTCAGTACATTCCATACCTGGAATATTAGGTACTTCTCCTTTGAATTGTGTACGGTCAACAATCCATTCGCTAAAGGTTTCTACCGTAACAGCTAGTGGGTCTGTTTCCCCTTCTTCTGCTGGTGGCACAATGCGATCGACCGCTGAATCCACAAAGCCAACAAATTGGTCTGCTTGTGCTTTTACTTCATCACTAAGGTGGCCGTAAACTGCGGTTTTTAGCTGGCTAGTACCGCGCACCATATTTTCACAGGCGATGATATTAAGTGGTGCTGTGTTTCCTTGCGAGAAACGCAGTTCAATACCTTGCGCTATGGTTTTAGAAATGATGTTTAATACAGTTGGACCAACTGCGGTGGTGACCATATCTGAGGCTGCAATACAATCAATCACTTCTGGGCTAGTTGAATTTACAGCAGTGACGTTGGACACTGTGTCAACAACACAGTCAGCGCCGACAACTTTCACTGGATATTCATTGCGCTCGATTAGAGCATTTACCACGGTTTCATTGACGTCTGTAAACGTAACTGTGATACCTGCATCCGCTAACAGTTTACCGATAAAACCACGACCAATGTTACCTGCACCAAAATGTAGAGCTTTCATAACAATACCTAAACAATAGAGATTAAAAATAAAAAAGAGGCCAGTAGAAAACTAGGGGAACTGGCCTCGTCACTTACTTAGGAGCACGATTTAAGCATTACTTTCCGTTAAGAATATTAAGTACATCTTGAGAGTTAGATGTGGTCTTCAATAACTCAACTGCTTCGTCGTCATCAAGTGAATTCGTAATAGCGGTAATAACTTGGATATGTTCATCACCTTGAGCGGCGATACCAATAACCATCTTAGCAACATCATCTTCGTCTTCGCCCCACTGAATACCTTCAGGGAATTGGCAGAATACGATACCCGTGTTTTGCACGTATTTTTTCGCTTCGATAGTACCGTGTGGTACCGCAATAGATTCGCCAAGATAGGTTGATACCAACTCTTCTCGCGCTAACATGCCATCAATATATTCAGGGCTTACGTGACCTAGTTTAACTAGTTGTTCACCGGCAAATTTAATGACATCTTCTTTTGTTTTAACTTGTAGCCCTAGGAAGATATGGTCTTCAGATAAGTGCAAAGTACCTTGCGACTTAGGTGCTTGAGTTGTGACTGGCGCTGAACCAGTGCCTTGTGCATCAACAAGTTGTTCTACAAGTTTGTCGTACACACCACCATCAAGGAAGTTAGATAGTGAAATGTGGTGAGCACTTGTTACCACTGAGCGAGCACGGTCAGTCAGGTCTCGGTGCGTAACTACAATATCAACGTCTTGTGGAAGGTTGTTGATTGCCAAGTTAATAACCGAAATATCTAAACCTGCAGCTTCAACTTTCTTGCGTAGTAAACCCGCACCCATTGCGCTTGAGCCCATACCCGCGTCACACGCTACGATGATGCTTTTTACAGCTGACATGTTTACAGAGCCCGCTTCTTGACCTTTAGAAGACGCTTTCATGTCCTTCATTTGGTTAGCTGCTTTTTCTAGAGAGTCTTCACTGTCATCAGAATTTGCTTGAGTTTTCATTAGTAGCGAAGCCACTAGGAAAGACACAACTGCTGCAGCAACTACAGATAGGATTACGCCAACAAAGGAATCTTTAGGTGTCATGATAAGAACAGCAAAGATTGAACCCGGTGATGCTGGAGAAATAAGACCTGAGCTAAAGATTACGTTTGTGAATACACCTGTCATACCACCAGCGATTACAGCAAGCACTAGACGAGGGTTCATCAATACGTATGGGAAGTAGATTTCGTGGATACCACCGAAGAAGTGGATAATAGAAGCGCCCGCTGCAGATTGTTTAGCATTACCTTTACCAAACACCATGTAAGCAAGTAGTAGACCAAGACCTGGGCCTGGGTTTGCTTCAATAAGGAAGAAGATTGAACGACCTAGTTCTTCTGATTGCTGAACACCAAGTGGTGTGAAGATACCGTGGTTAATCGCATTATTCAGGAACAAGATTTTTGCAGGTTCTACGAAAATAGAAGCCAGAGGAAGTAGGCCTGCGGTCACCATAATATCTACACCAGCAGCAAGGCCAGTAGAGAGAAGTTTTACAGCAGGGCCAACAACTAAGAATGCTAGAATCGCACAAATCATACCGATGATGCCGGCAGAGAAGTTGTTCACTAGCATTTCAAAGCCACTTTTCACTTTACCGTGAACAGCTTCATCAAATCGCTTGATGGCTAAGCCACCGAGTGGACCAACAATCATTGCACCCATAAACATTGGGATATCAGTACCAACGATGACACCCATTGTAGTAATAGCACCTACAACTGCTCCGCGTTCACCGCCGACCATTTTACCACCGGTGTAACCAATCAATAGTGGTAGAAGGTATTTGATCATAGGACCAACCATAGCGGCTAACGTTTCGTTAGGAATCCAGCCAGTTGGAATGAATAGTGCAGTAATGAAACCCCAAGCAATGAATGCGCCAATGTTTGGCATAACCATGTTGGAGAGGAAACGACCAAAGTTTTGAACCTTAATCTTCGCTTCGGGAGATAGCATAGGTGACCTCGTTTATTATTTGAGCCAAATGGCACTGTTGTTTTGTTTAACGTTGAGAAAAATCTAACACATAAATTTGAAAACGCATTACTAGCCCATTAAGTGTGATTTAAATCACACAAAGAATCCGATCAAACTTTTAACTTAGTGATATTCGTCACAATAAATACGTGTCAATAAATTACACAGCACTTTAGATGATATTGATTCTCAATTAAAGGTGATCTACATAACGTTTTATGTCTTGGGTAGGAAAAATAAATAGTGATACAGATCGCGTTTTATAAACTTTGACTTAAATTAGCAGCAACAATTGCTCGGATAACCGCTGTTTTTTGATTGCATAGTGAACAAATAAGAGGGTTTTACATGATCTGTAATTAAATTACATTAATTGTGTAAGGATATTCATCTGTTGATTACTGTGTACTTGTTAGCCATTAACTTTATTAATAATTCGGGATAGGAATAGCACCTTTATCTTGACGCTAAACCACCATCTATAGGGTTGGTGCGATATCAGTTGTAGTTGAAGTTGTAGCTGTAGTTGTAGCTGTTCAAGTGAAATGTTGTTTAATTCGCTCTGTATCGCTTGGTAATGGTTTAAAGAGTCATATGACATAGATAATCAGATAGAGCGTCTTGAGCGCTTGTAGTGAGCTTAGTGGAAAGAAGAGGGGGAGTTCACGTTAACCTTGTGGCTTGAGGCGTGGGAATACCAAGAAATAAGATCAGGCAGAGACAGAAATAGAGGCGGGCGTGCAGAAACAAAAAAGCCCCAGTCCGAAGACTAGGGCTTATAATGTGGCTCCCCTTGCAAGACTTGAACTTGCGACATACGGATTAACAGTCCGCCGTTCTACCAACTGAACTAAAGGGGAATTACTTTTAAACTAATAAATGGTGCCGACTACCGGAATCGAACTGGTGACCTACTGATTACAAGTCAGTTGCTCTACCTACTGAGCTAAGTCGGCGCCTGATCAACAGCTTTTGCTATTGACTATAATGTGGCTCCCCTTGCAAGACTTGAACTTGCGACATACGGATTAACAGTCCGCCGTTCTACCAACTGAACTAAAGGGGAATTGTTTCAAACTAAATAAATGGTGCCGACTACCGGAGTCGAACTGGTGACCTACTGATTACAAGTCAGTTGCTCTACCTACTGAGCTAAGTCGGCACACTATATTCTTTTACTTCATTGACGTTCTTTGAACACCAACAATAAATTGTGGTGCCCGGAGGCGGAATCGAACCACCGACACGAGGATTTTCAATCCTCTGCTCTACCGACTGAGCTATCCGGGCGACGGGGGGTATTAAACGGTTTTTCGGTTTTAAGGTCAACAAAAAAATGCAAAAAATCTTCCACTTGGCGAAATTCTAGTCCGAAGTGTATGTTTTGTGTATAAAAGAGCGGTTTTTTCATCAATTAATTCATGATTACGTTTTCTCTATTAGAGTGCTTGCATACCCTGTGTTGAAGATATGCGGGTAAATGTGTGACTTTTCACCCTCAGTATTGAGATCTAATTGAGTAATCACTAATTAACGGCTGGCTTTGCTGATTAACTAACAATAGAGGGGAGATAAAATTCACGCTGCTGAATTGTTGTGCACTAGGTTTATTAGCCATTCTTGGTTTTAGAAGTGTGTTTAGCTAGCAAGCAAATAGGGGTAAGAGTAGAAGGTATTGTATTGTATTGTATTGTTTTGCTGTTGTGATGAGGAATCATGCAGATACAAAAAAGCCCCAGTCCGAAGACTAGGGCTTATAATGTGGCTCCCCTTGCAAGACTTGAACTTGCGACATACGGATTAACAGTCCGCCGTTCTACCAACTGAACTAAAGGGGAATTATTTGAGCAACACTTATCGTGTTACGCACCAAATAATGGTGCCTCGAGGCGGAATCGAACCACCGACACGAGGATTTTCAATCCTCTGCTCTACCGACTGAGCTATCGAGGCAAAAGAATGGTGCCGACTACCGGAGTCGAACTGGTGACCTACTGATTACAAGTCAGTTGCTCTACCTACTGAGCTAAGTCGGCACACTATATTCTTATTGCTTCGTTGACGTTACATGAACACCAACAACAAATTGTGGTGCCCGGAGGCGGAATCGAACCACCGACACGAGGATTTTCAATCCTCTGCTCTACCGACTGAGCTATCCGGGCAACGGAGCGCTATTAAACGTATTTTTAAGGAATCCGTCAACTTGTTTTTCGGTTTTTTTTCAAAAACTGTGTTGTTTGCTTTTTATTTAAGCATATTGGTTAAATTATCCCTTACTTTGGTTAAATTCCCGTTTGTACTTGGTCACTTTCTCTAAGTAGCGTCGAGACTCCGCATTGGGATGTTTATGGGTTAATGCCCAAAAAACTTGGCTCGGATTCAAGGAGTTTATGTGTCTCATTGCATTGTTGCGGCTATTTCGGTCAAAAGTATTCAGCACTCCACCGGTACCGCCATTGTAAGCAGAGATCATGGCGTACTCTAAAGAGAGGAAGTTTTTCACGTCTTTAAGGTAGCGAGTTCTTAATATGTGGAAATAAGCTGTACCAACATCAATGTTGTTTTCAGGATTAAATAGATACTCAGGAGAAGGCATGCCCGATTTTTTCTTCACCAACTTAAATACATCCGCACCAGCGGTTTTTGGAACCACTTGCATCAAACCATAAGCGTTTGCCCAACTTACCGCATAAGGGTTAAAGCTACTTTCTGTTCTGATGATGGCATAAATCAGATCTTCAGGAATATCGTAACGCTGAGAGGCTTTTCTCACTATGCTGGCGTACTTATACGAACGAACATTGGAGTGACTGGACACCATAGGGATCTCAACGTAATGCGCTATTTTGAAGTCTACTTTCTTGGTCTTCATTTTGTGCGCAATCAGGTAATCGGCAAATCTGTTTGCGCGCCAATTCCATTGAATCGCTTTATTGTCTTGGTCGACAACCTGTTGATATAAAAAGGGTTCACCCTTTAATTTAATGTTTGATGAAGAGAATAGATCCACATGCGCAGGATCATCTGGCGTCAACAGCGTAGTAATAATCGCGGTTTTTAAGTGTGCTTTTGGATCGTCAGAGGCAATGGTTTCGATGACGATCTTGCCGGTTGAGAAGTTAACATCGGCGCGACTGTCGTAGTTATCTATGTATTTAACATAGTTACTTTTACCCGCCACTTTGACTTGGTCTTTACCCCATTTCTTCTCGATATCCCCGGTGAAGCTATTCATCAAAGCATCTAGGGCATCGGTATCTTTTTCAAATTGTCCCGGCATTGGGGCTAGGTTGTGCGCCGCAAATCGACTGGTTGGTTCGTAGTTTACGTCATAGATTTTTTCGACAAATTCACGACTACAACCGGCGAGTATGAGAGGAAGGGCGAAATAGAGCAGTTTTCTCATTGGTATCCAAAAGCTAAAAATAAAGGTCAAAAAAAGAGTGGCTAACGCCACTCTATAGAATTACTCACTTGGTGGTGTGTAACCATCGATCACAACTTCTTTTCCTTCAAACAGGAAATTTACCATTTCTGTTTCAAGTAGTTTGCGATGTTCAGGATCCATCATATTTAATTTCTTTTCGTTAATTAGCATGGTTTGTTTGCTTTGCCACATAGCCCAAGCTTCTTTCGAAATACCATCAAATATACGTTTACCTAGTTCACCTGGGTAAAGTTGAAAATCTAGACCATCGGCATCTTTTTTTAGATGTTCGCAAAATACTGTGCGGCTCATGAGTGTTCCTTATGTTAGATCATACTTAAGGTTTGCTAACAGGTTCTTAACCGGTGCAGCCAGACCTAGTTTCTGTGGTTGAGACAAGTTATACCAAAGACCTTGGCTTTGTTCCATTATAAGGCTAGGTCGTTGCGATAGGTTTATTAGAACAGGTGTTATGTCTAAATGGTAATGGCTAAAAGTATGTTTGAACGTAATCAATGTTTTAGCATTATCTATATCGCTTTGTGAGCAATTAAAAGTCTGTAAAAAATAATCAATATCGGCACTGCTTTGTTCAGGAAAACAGTGTAATCCTCCCCAAATTCCAGACGATGGCCTCTGTTCAAGCCAAACTTCATCTTTATAGTGCAGAATCACAAACCATACTTGCTTGGTCGGTTTTTCTTTTTTCGGCTTTTTACCAGGGTAGTCCGTTGGCGTGTGTTGCTTATACGCTACGCAATGCTCCGATACAGGGCACAACGAACATTTAGGCTTGCTACGAGTACAAATCATAGCCCCCATATCCATCATAGCTTGGTTATATTCATCCACCCTTTGTTGTGGGGTATTTTCTATCGCCACTGCCCACAATTGGTTTTCGACCGCCTTTTTCCCCGGCCAACCGTCGATAGCATAACTGCGCGCAAGCACTCGCTTTACGTTCCCATCAAGAATAGCGTGTGGCAGCTTAAAGACCGAAGATAAAATGGCGCCAGCGGTCGAACGTCCAATGCCGGGTAGGGCATTAAGCTGTTCAATATCGAGGGGAAACTCTGCTTGGTATTGTGTAACCACTATTTGCGCACATTTATGTAAATTGCGCGCCCGTGCGTAATAGCCAAGGCCAGTCCATAGATGCAACACTTCATCAATAGGGGCATTGGCAAGTGAAGTCACATCCGGAAATTGTTCGATGAAGCGCTCAAAATACGGAATAACCGTGGCTACTTGAGTTTGTTGGAGCATAATTTCAGAGAGCCAAACTCTGTAAGCGGTTTTGTCATGCTGCCAAGGCAGATGTTTACGCCCGTATTTTTGATACCAGTTGAGTATTTGATTTGCGAATGGTGTCACTGAGAGCCCATAAATTAGTCATCAAAGATCAGAAATTGCACCATAATAGTGTAAGGAAGTAAAACTGAGTTTGTGTGGAATAAACGCAACTTACGGCGAATATGTGTGGAAATTGGAATAATTTGCGATTGAAGTGGTTTATACACTTGCGTATTGAAGAATTCTTTGGATAATTCCCGCTTTGATTAATCGATGAGCAGGCAACAAACAGAATGAGCGAAGTAACGACTAACGAATACACCGAAGATGGCAAGCTGGTGAGAAAGATCCGCAGCTTTGTACGTCGAGAAGGTCGATTGACTAAAGGTCAGGAAACAGCTTTGAATGAATGCTGGCCAACAATGGGCATCGATTACCAGAACGAATTATTAGACTGGGCGCAAGTATTCGGCAATAACAACCCAGTAGTATTAGAGATTGGCTTTGGTATGGGCACCTCTCTAGTAGAAATGGCAAAAGCTGCTCCAGAGAAAAATTTCATCGGTATTGAAGTTCACCGTCCTGGCGTGGGTGCTTGCCTTGGTTTAGCGCGTGATGCGGGTGTGACTAACCTGCGCGTAATGTGTCACGATGCTGTAGAAGTGTTTGCTCACATGATTCCTGATAGTAGCTTACATACGCTACAATTATTCTTCCCAGACCCTTGGCATAAAAAGCGTCACCATAAGCGTCGTATCGTGCAGCTTGATTTTGCCGAAATGGTACGTGCTAAACTTCAACTAGATTCTGGTGTTTTCCACATGGCAACTGACTGGGAAAACTACGCAGAGCATATGGTTGAAGTAATGAACCAAGCACCGGGTTTTGCTAACATTGCCACTGATGGCGATTATGTTCCTCGCCCTGACGAGCGTCCTTTAACTAAGTTTGAAGCGCGTGGTCATCGTTTAGGTCACGGCGTTTGGGACATTAAATACAAGCGCACAGTTTAGTCTCATGTAGTCCCTTTATGTGTGGGGCGACTGATTCTCTATTCTAGGGGGCTACCAATGTAGCTCCTTTTTTATTCTCAATAATTCAAATTAAGGTTTTTGGATGTTTCAATACGCTATCTTGGCCAACCCCGGTCACAATCGAATCTACTTTGATACCGCAGTAAAGATTGCTTGTTCTGAGCTAAAAGCAATCCTTTCTTCTATGGATATTGCAGTTGATGAGGTCACTGAAAAAGATATCGGTTTACCTGCGGCTTTGGTATTTGAAACAGAACAACAACTTGATGACGTACAGCTACAAAGGTTGTCCTCCTCGTCTATCTATTACGCCATATTCCAAGTAATGGATAGCGGTTTGTTGAAACCTTTGCAGCCACAAGCTTTTAATACTTTTCCTGAAAGCATGAGCCAAATACTCAGATATACAGGCAAAACCAATGAGCAGTTTACTCGCTTGATGGTTAACCTTGGTCTTAGCGCGGCTAAAACGGACAGCCAGCGTAAGTGTTTAATGGACCCTATGTGTGGCAAAGGCACGACTTTGTATGAAGGTTTGATTCAAGGTCTAGATGTGATGGGAGTAGAAATTAACGCTAAATGGGTTCAAGAGATTCAAACATTTATCGTTAAGTACATGAAAAATGGTCGTTATAAGCATAAAGTAACCAAAGAGAAGCGCACAGGTGCTGGCGGTAAAAAAATTGCCGATGGTTTTGTGGTGAATGCGGCTGTGACCAAAGAAGCGTTTATTAAAGACCAAGGCCAATCACTGAAGCTATATGCATCGGATACCCGCATTGTAAATCAAATCATCAAAAAGAATTCTTGTGATGTGATGGTGTCAGATCTTCCCTACGGTGTTCAGCACGGCAGTAAAAGTGCAAAAGATACTAAGATGGCTCGTAGCCCGTTAGAGCTTCTAGAAGAGGCGCTACCGGCTTGGAAGAGCGTATTAAAACCTAAGGGTTCAATTGTATTGTCGTTTAATGAATTTACTTTGAAATGGACTGAGCTCGCGGAGTTGTTCGCCAAGCAAGGTTTTGAGGTGCAAGATCAAGAACCTTATATCGGTTATCTGCACCGAGTGGACCAATCCATAAATCGAAATATATTTATTGCTGTTAAGCCTTAATTTTATACCAATCACACTAAGTAAGTGATCAGAGCTAGCGCAGGAAAAATGCTCGAGAACAAGGCGGAAATTTTCGATAAGTAGTTATTCTACAATCAAAAATTATTACTTCATTACAAAGCCAACTTAGTGTTGGCTTTGTTGTCTATGAAAGAAGGTAAAAGATGAAACCAACCGTTCAACTATTACAAGACATTCTGACAGAGGTTGCCCCGTTAATAGGGCAAGGAAAAGTGGCGGACTATATTCCCGCGTTAGCTGAGGTTTCAAATAAAAAGCTCGGCATTGCGGTGTACACCAACACAGGTGAAGTGTTTAAAGCAGGGGATGCTGACGAGCCGTTTTCAATTCAGTCGATTTCTAAAGCACTGAGCCTAACCTTGGCCATGCAACTGTATGATCCGCAAGAAATATGGCAACGAGTGGGGAAAGAGCCTTCTGGGCAAGCTTTTAACTCCATGATTCAGCTTGAAATGGAGCAAGGTATTCCGCGCAACCCATTTATTAATGCTGGGGCGATTGTTGTATCAGACCTATTAAACTGCCGTTTATCAGCGCCGCGTCATTACCTGTTAGAGTTTGTCCGTCAGTTGTCTGGTGATGAGCGCATTGTGTATGACAAAGTGGTGGCGGCATCAGAAATGATGCACGGCGACCGTAACGCCGCTATCGCTTATTTGATGCGTTCGTTTGGCAATTTTCATAGTGAAGTTCACCCTGTACTGCACAATTACTTTTCGGCTTGCGCGTTAAAAATGAGTTGTGTCGATCTAGCTAAAACCTTTAGTTATTTGGCGAACAAAGGGTGTTTGGCTCCATCAGGTAAACGCATAATCACGGCTACTCAAACCAAGCAATTAAATGCCTTGCTGGCGACGTGTGGTTTGTATGATGGCGCAGGGGAGTTTGCGTATCGAGTTGGTATGCCGGGTAAGTCCGGTGTTGGCGGCGGAATTATTGCGGTTGTGCCGGGTGAGATGAGTATCGCGGTTTGGTCTCCAGAGCTGGATGCTTCTGGGAACTCGCTAGCGGGTACTCGCGCTTTAGAGTTGTTATCTGAACGTATCGGACGTTCGATATTTTAATAAAAAAGCCTCCCTATACTGAGCATAGAGAGGCTAAATAAAATAGTGCATTAGGGAGTGGTTAGTCGGCGTCTTCGTCAGCCATGAAAGCTTCTAGCAAGTCATTTAAGAACAGCTTTCCTTTACGGGTGATCTGCCAATGAGTGTCTGTTTCAGTGACATAATCCATACCAATAGCCCAATCCATCGTCTCTTTCACTGCGCTCAGCGCTAAGCCTGTAGTATCAATAAAGTCTTGTTTTGGGCACGCCTCTATCAAGCGAAAGCGATTCATAAAGAACTCAAACGGACGATCAATCTCTGCTACTTGGTGCTCATGATCTAAATAGGGTTTCACCATATTTTGATAAGCGGCTAAATAACCACGCGGGTGTTTTATTTTGGTGGTGCGCACGATGCGACCATCGCTAAAACTCACCTTACCATGTGAACCACAGCCAATACCTAAGTAGTCACCAAAGCGCCAATAATTAAGGTTGTGCTGGCATTGATATCCGGGTTTGCTGTAGCCCGAGATTTCATATTGCACGTAACCGGCGTCGCTGAGCTTCTGATGTCCTTGTTCAAAGATATCCCACAAGTCATCGTCATCGGGTAAGGTCGGTGTTTTGTAGTAGAACATGGTATTGGGCTCAATGGTGAGCTGATACCAAGACAGATGCGGAGGAGCAAGGTCAATCGCCTTTTCTAAATCAACCAGAGCTTGCGCTATGCTTTGATCTGGAAGGCCGTGCATAAGATCTAAATTAAAGCTATTGAGCCCAATTTGATGAGCTAACTTAGCGGCATTGACCGCTTCATCCTGACCATGAATACGCCCTAAACGTTCTAGCTTTTGTTGTTCAAAGCTCTGCACCCCAATCGACATGCGGGTGACACCTGCTTCGACATATTGAGCAAAACGTGCTGCCTCAATAGTGCCGGGGTTGGCTTCCATGGTGACTTCTATACCGTCTTTAAAGGCGATACGTTGTTCTACGCCTTGCAACAAGCGCGCAATCTCTTGCGGCGAGATTAAGCTAGGCGTGCCGCCGCCAATAAAGATAGAAGTGAGCTGTCGCTCTTGGATTGAATCTGCATATCTGGCGAGGTCTGCATCCAAATCTTCAAGCAACGCATTGATATAAATATCTTCAGGGATATCTCCCTTTAAAGCGTGCGAGTTAAAGTCACAGTAAGGGCATTTTTGTACGCACCACGGAATATGGATATACAGTCCCAGTGATGGTGGTATTAACTGGCTCATAGAGCGTGTTTTAGCTTCTGGAATAATTCAGCCAGTGCTTTGCCACGATGTGATAGCTGCTTTTTGCGTTCAGGTGTTAGTTGCGCTGAGGCGCAGTCATCTTCTGGTACGTAAAATACTGGGTCGTAGCCAAAACCATTTTCCCCTTGTGCTTGGGTTAGGATTTCGCCTTGCCACACACCGTGACATACGATAGGAGTTGGATCTAGGTGGTGGCGCATATATACCAGTACGCAATGGAAACGTGCACTGCGTTGTGCTTGTGGTACACCATCAAGCTCTGCTAGTAGCTTAGTGAGGTTTTGTTGGTCTGTCGCGTCTTCGCCAGCAAAGCGAGCAGAATAAATACCCGGTGCACCTTTAAGAAAGTCGACTTCTAAGCCTGAGTCATCAGCAATAGCGGGCAGGCCAGTTTCTTGAGCTGCGTGACGGGCTTTGATGATGGCGTTTTCAATAAAGGTAGTGCCAGTTTCTGCAACTTCAGAGACCTTGTATTCACTTTGCGCTTGTACTTCAAACCCAAACTCGGCTAACAAGGTGGCCATTTCGCGTACTTTGCCTTGGTTTCCGGTCGCTAGTACTAATTTATTTGCAGACAAAGGGATTACTCCTGAATATGGAAGGTTTGATTAAAACGAAGAATGCCACTGCCTTTCGTTCCTGCATCGGCTTTGATTTCAAAACGGAAGGTTTCATTTTCGGTGATAGGTAATTCGGCTAAATAATAAATAGCGTCACCTTGAGTGATCTCTTTAAAAGTTAGTGTGCGGGTATTACCGATTAGGTTCTTTGCCGTTCCCGTTAAAGTCACTTGAGTTGGCTTTTTACCTACACTGTAGAGATCCAGTGCGCTGATATTGATCAGCGCGACATAAGGGTTTCTTTTGAGCTTTAGCTCGCGAGCAATTTTAGGGGCAATAAATGTTGAATTGAATGCTGAGTAGTGCAGTTCAATATCCTTCATGCGTACAAATTGTCCTGCCCAACTTGGCACGGCAAAGCTTGCTAACAGTAAGCCACATAAGAGTGCGCTGAATATCTTCTTCATTTATCGCCCTTTAATAGAGGTGACTATTATAGTCCGTACCAAATTGGACCAAATAGGCTAGTCGTTAGATCGCCGATTAAGTAGTTGGCAAATTGTAGACCAAGAAACAGCACTAATACGCTCAGATCAAGCCCGCCCATGGCAGGAATAATACGGCGAATAGGCGCAAGCAAAGGCTCTGTTAGCTGGTGGAATACATACTCAACAGGACTACGGCCTTGGCTTACCCAGCTTAAAATAGCGCGCAGTAGTAATACCCAAAATAGCAATTTACCCGCCGCTTTTACTAATGCCATCAAGCCAATGATTAATAAATCAGGGCTAAAGGCCATAGCGCCATTGGAAGCGATTAGCATTAGCAATACAAACTTCAATACACACAGTACATAAGCAAAGGTCAATGTTGCGAGGTCGACACTGCCAATAGATGGAATGATGCTACGTAGTGGTTTTAATACCGGTTGTGTAGCTTTAACAATAAACTGAGAAAATGGGTTGTAGAAATCAGCTCGCGCCGCCTGCAACCAAATTCGAAGAATGACTATCATGATGTAGAGATCAAAAGCGGTAGTCACTAAAAACTGCATTGAATTCATTACAAATCCTTGATGGGTTAAAAAAGAGTTTCCATCTCTTCTGCACGAGTAACCGCAGCTTGCATCGCTTTAGAAACAGTGTCAGAGAGTTGATGTTGGTTAAATGTCGCAATCGCTTCTGCGGTAGTACCGCCTTTGGAAGTGACTTGCTGGCGCAAAACGGATAGATCTAAATTTGGATTGGCAACAACCATTTGTGCCGCTCCGAGTGCAGATTGTTGTACTAGCTGACGCGCGGTTTGTTCATCAAAACCTTGCGCTATTGCTTCTTTTTGCATTGCTTCCATAAATAGGAAGAAATACGCAGGAGAGCTACCAGCTGCCGCAATAATCGAGTTAATTTGTGCTTCACTCTCAACCCAGCAAGTTTCACCAACCGCTTGCATTAGCTCATTGGCAAAATCTTGGTCTGCTTGATTGATGGTTTCTGGCGCGTATAGGCCGCTCATGCCAAGCCCAAGTAGAGAAGGTGTATTTGGCATCACTCGTACAAAATTGGCTTCTTTACCTAGCATGGTTTGCAGGCGAGGGATGGTAATTCCCGCCGCAATTGAGATTAACAGTTTGTTCTCTAGGTCGACATTGGCAAGCTCGGCCAACACTTCAGACATAATCTGCGGTTTGACTGACAACACAATTACATCTGCCATGGTCGCTGCCAGTTGATTATCAGCGGTAGTCGAAATTGAAAAACGCTGGCTAACCTTGTCACGGCTTTGCTCTGATGGAGCGGTAGCGGTAATGGCTTGAGCTGGATAGCCACTATCAAGCAAACCGGCAATGATAGACTTTGCCATATTTCCAGAGCCGATAAAGGCGATATTACGTACTGAATGTGCCAAACCTGTCTTCCTTCTTGTTTGTTCGAATACTATTGTTTGTTCGAATAATCTCGAGCACCAAAAATAGCGGTACCAATGCGAACCATTGTACTGCCAGCTTCGATAGCGGCTTCCATGTCACCACTCATGCCCATAGATAAAGTGTCTACCTGAGGATATTGGGATTTAATTTGATCAAACAAGCCTTTCAGTTGATTAAAGGCTTGCAGTTGTTCTTCATAACTCGCAACTGCTGCCGGTATAGACATCAGTCCGCGTAACGTCAGATTAGGTAGCGCATCGACAGCTGCGGCCAATTCTAGTGCTTCAGCAGCATTGATCCCAGATTTGCTTTCTTCGCCACTGGTGTTGACTTGCAGCAAGACTTGCAACGGATCACTACCGCTAGGTCTTTGATCGTTAAGGCGTTGTGCGATCTTGAGTCGATCAATAGAGTGAACCCAGTCGAAACTCTCACTAATAGGGCGTGTTTTATTTGACTGGATTGGCCCAATAAAGTGCCATTCTATATCGAAATCGTTATGATGTTCTTGAAAGTATTGAATTTTTTCAACACCTTCTTGTACGTAATTTTCACCAAACTGACGCTGACCAGCGTGACAAGCATCTAACACAGCTTGAATAGGTTTGGTTTTACTTACCGCAAGAAGTTGCACGGAATCAGTTAGACGCCCAAACTTACGTTCAGAATCTTTAATTTGCTGATGAATGTGTTCTAAATTTGATTGGATTGTCTGCATAGTTTTGACTTAACAAGGAATTTTATGGATATCACCGAATTACTTCGCTTTAGTGTAAAGCATAATGCTTCAGATCTACATCTTTCATCGGGCTTACCTCCTATGGTGAGGATAGACGGCGATGTGCGACGTCTGGAGATGCCAGAGTTTAGCGAGACTGAAGTCCACGAGCTTATTTTTGATATCATGGATGATGCCCAACGAAGTGAGTTTGAGTCAAATCTAGAGTTGGATTTTTCGATCGAGCTTGCAGGCGTGGGGCGATTTAGGGTTAATGCCTTTAATCAAAGTCGTGGCGCTTCAGCGGTATTTAGAACCATTCCCACCGATATCCCTACGCTTGAACAGCTAGATTGCCCGCCTATCTTCGAAAACATCGTCAATTATGAAAAAGGCTTAGTCTTGGTCACTGGCCCTACAGGATCGGGTAAATCTACCACGCTCGCGGCGATGGTGGACTATATTAATCGTCATCACAATAAACATATATTGACCATTGAAGATCCGATTGAGTTTGTACACCAAAGCAATAAGTGTTTGATCAATCAGCGTGAAGTACACCGTGATACGCACAGCTTCAAAGCGGCGCTCCGCTCGGCACTGCGTGAAGATCCAGATGTGATTTTGGTGGGAGAATTGCGCGACCAAGAGACCATTAGTTTAGCGTTAACAGCGGCTGAAACAGGGCACTTGGTCTTTGGCACATTGCACACCAGTTCGGCGGCCAAAACCATAGATAGGATTATTGATGTGTTTCCTGCCGGAGATAAAAACATGGTGCGCTCTATGCTTTCTGAATCACTGCGAGCGGTGATTGCGCAGAAGCTATTAAAGAGAGTGGGCGGCGGTCGTATTGCTTGTCATGAAATCATGTTGGCTAACCCAGCCATTAGAAATCTAATTCGGGAAGATAAAGTGGCGCAGATGTATTCCATTATCCAAACGGGCGCGTCACACGGCATGAAAACGATGGAGCAAGCGGCAAATCAATTGATGCAACAAAATCAGGTCACTAGAGAAGAAGTCGAAACTAAAATTGAGATTCAAGTCGGTCTTGGTGGCGGTTTTTAAGCGCAAAATAACAGCGAGGGCAGCAACATGGAATTGAAAGAGTTGTTAGGTGCAATGACACAGCACAAAGCGTCTGATCTTTACATTACAGTCGATGCACCTTGTATGTTTCGGGTCGATGGAGAGCTGCAACCGTTTGGTGAAAAGCTGCATCAATCAGGTGTGACTGCAATTTTAGACAGCATTATGGATAACGATAGGCGCAAAGAGTATCGAGCCTGCCGAGAAGCCAATTTTGCCATTGAAAGTGAATCGGGGCGTTTTCGTGTCAGCGCCTTTTTTCAGCGTGATTTACCCGGTGCGGTTATTCGACATATTGAGACAGAAATTCCGTCCTTTGAAGATCTTGGCTTGCCCAATACCTTAAAAGATCTGGCTATGGTTAAGCGAGGTTTAGTGCTGGTGGTTGGAGCAACAGGCTCTGGTAAGTCGGCAACGCTTGCCGCTATGGTGGGGCATCGAAATCAGCATCAACACGGGCATATTTTAACGGTAGAAGATCCGATTGAATTTGTGCATCAACATCAGCAAAGCATAGTGACTCAGCGTGAAGTGGGTTTAGATACGGAAAGCTACGAAATCGCGCTGAAAAACTCGCTACGACAAGCGCCCGATATGATAGTGATTGGCGAGATCCGCACCCCAGAAACCATGCGTTATGCGATGACCTTTGCCGAAACAGGGCATTTGTGTGTGGCAACCTTGCATGCCAATAATGCCAACCAAGCCTTAGAGCGGATTTTACATTTAGTCTCAAAAGATCAAAGAGAGCATTTTTTGTTGGATCTTTCGCTTAATTTAAAAGGGATTGTTGGCCAGCAACTGCTAAAAGCCAAAGATGGAAAAGGGCGTCATGTGGCATTGGAAATACTGCTTTCTACGCCAAGATCGTCCGATCTTATCCGACAAGGTGAGATTGCTGAAATTAAAAATTACATGAGTAAAACCAGACAAGAGGGGATCTGCACTTTTGATCACTCTTTGTTTAACTTAGTGATGCAAGACAAGATCACAGCAGAAGAAGCGTTGCGCAGTGCTGATTCAGCCAACGATCTGCGCTTAATGCTTAAAAATCAGCAAGGGACTAAAGGCAGTAGCCCCTTAGATGACGTTAAGATTGATATGGGGTGAGCTTAAAGGGGCGGTGAATCACTCAGCCCATTGATTTTCAAACCAACTTTCTAAGATCACAACGGCAGATTGGCAGTCCACATTGCCTTTGCTTAGTGCTTTATAACCGCCCATAGCAAAAAGGTCTGAGCGAGCTTCAGTGGTGGAGAGCCTTTCATCATGCAGCTCGACTTGTACGCCAAATCGACCATGTATTCTTTGGGCGAATTTTTTAGCTCTCGGGGTAATGGTTTTCAGATCTTTGCCATGCAAATCCGTTGGTAAGCCCACCACAACTAAGTCGGGTTTCCACTCTTGTATTTGAGTGCCAATGTCGTCCCAGTTTGGGATGCCATCTTTGGCTTTGAAGGCTTTTAGTGGGGTGGCGGTGCCAGTGATATCTTGTCCGATAGCACTGCCAATACTTTTAGTGCCATAATCAAACGCCATTATGGTTTTGCTCATGCATGTCCTGCTTGTGTTGATAATTGTGAGGCTTCGATGCCCAGAGATTGTACTGCGCTAGCCCAGCGGTCTTGTACTGGAGTACTGAAAATGATGTCAGGATCTGCTTCAATGGTTAACCAAGAATTCTCCGCTAACTCGCTTTCCAGTTGCCCTGCATCCCAACCCGAATACCCCAATGCCACTAGGTATTGAGTCGGTTCTTCTTCAGTACCTAATACCGATAAAATATCTTTTGAGGTGGTCATAGTGATGCCGTTGGTCATGACTAAGCTGGACTGATATTTATCTTTAGCCTGATGCAAAATAAAGCCGCGATCTTCGGAAACAGGACCACCATTGTGTACAGGTTGTTTTAGGCTATCACCCGCTTGAATATGGGCTGATTTTAGCTCTATCTGCTTTAGCATACCGCCAACGGTAATATCGATGGGAGCATTAATCATAATTCCCATCGCCCCATGTTCATTGTGCTCACAAATATAAATCACTGAGCGCTTGAAATGTGGGTCTTGCATCGATGGCATAGCCACCAAGAAATGATTGGTGAGATTCATGCATTCCCTCCTATAACAAGCCACCTCATTGAGGTGGCTATCAATGATGTCTGCATGACTGATTATTTGCCGATGCGACGCTCAATAGCATCCATCAATTTACCTGTAATCGAGATACCAAATTCAGTTTCGATTTCTACGATACAAGTAGGGCTAGTCACATTGATTTCGGTAACTTTATCGCCAATAACGTCCAAGCCAACAAAGATTAATCCTTTCTCTTTAAGTGTAGGACCGATTGCGTTCGCTATTGCAAAATCAGTGTCACTTAAAGGACGAGCTTCACCACGGCCGCCAGCCGCTAGGTTGCCACGAGTCTCACCTTTAGCTGGAATACGAGCTAGGCAGTACGGCATTGGCTCACCGTCAACAATTAAGATGCGCTTGTCACCGTTGCTGATATCTGGCACAAATGCCTGCGCCATAGCGTAGTTTTGACCGTGATTAGTTAAGGTTTCGATAATAACGGAGACGTTAGGATCGCCTTCTTTAACGCGGAAGATTGACGCGCCGCCCATACCATCTAGAGGTTTTAGAATTACATCTCTGTGTTGCTCGTGGAAGGCTTTGATTTTGTCTGCTTTGCGAGTCACGATGGTGGTTGGTGTCATGTCTGCAAACCATGCTGTGTAGAGCTTTTCGTTACAATCACGTAGGCTTTGTGGTTTGTTGACAATCAAGGTGCCTTCAACTTCTGCGCGCTCAAGAATGTAAGTTGCGTAGATGAATTCAGTATCAAACGGAGGATCTTTACGCATTAACACAGCGTCAAGATCAGACAAGCGGATGGTTTGCTCTGAAAGGAACTCAAACCAATTGTCAGGGTTTTTCTCTACTTTTAGAGTTTTGGTATCCGCAACGGCCACACCCTGATCTAAATGCAGATCATTCATTTCCATATAGTGGATTTCATAACCACGTTTTTGCGCTTCTAAAAGCATGGCAAAGCTAGAGTCTTTTTTAATATTGATGGACGAAATAGGGTCCATCACTATGCCGATCTTAATCATTTATTTCTCCTAGCCAAGATCGCCAAAGCGAACTTGGAGTGCGGTTATGGCTGTTAGGGCCGCGGTTTCTGTTCTAAGAACGCGCGGGCCTAATAATGTTTGTTCAAAGTTATATTCTGTGGTCATGTCAATTTCGGACTCAGAAAGTCCGCCTTCAGGGCCAATTAATAATTTCACTTCTGTGATTGGCTGAGGAAGGGTGTTGATAGAGTAGGGAGCTCTAGGGTGAAGATTGAGTTTCAACCCTTGATATTCTTCTTGGCACCACTGCTCTAGAGGCATGATAGGGCGGATGACGGGCACGGTATTTCGACCACTTTGCTCACAAGCGGCAATAGCGATTTTTTGCCACTGTTGCAGCTTTTTCTCGAAACGTTTTTGGTCTAGTTTCACGCCACAACGCTCAGAAATAAGTGGAGTGATCGTATTAACACCAAGCTCCACCGATTTTTGAATGGTGAATTCCATTTTGTCACCGCGAGAGACCACTTGCCCTAAGTGGATATCCAGTGGTGATTCTACATTGTGTTGTTTGGAATCTTGTATCTCAACCGCGACATTTTTCTTGGAGACCTCGGTAATGACAGCAGAATACTCAACATTGCTACCATCAAAGAGTGAAACCGCTTGGCCTACCTGCATTCGTAACACACGTCCAATGTGCCCTGCGGCATCATCGCATAGCTGAACGTGTGTGGCTGAAGATAAAGATTCAGGATGATATATCCTAGGAATGCGCATTAAAACTACACCTGTAACTAACTTAACAAAATAAATATGGTTGCTATGTTAGCAAATAACAAGAGGTGTCGCTTCGTCTGCGTGACAGGATTTATCTAATGTTTGCACTCTTGGTCAACAAATGGGTTTGAGTTGCCTTGAATTTTATCGATCATTTGGTTGCGCTGACATTCCCAATCAGTCACAGCATAGGTTTTATTCCATGCTTGCATCAGTTTAATTTGCTGATCTGATATCTTGATAGGGTAGTGCTGTGCCATATATAGGTAGGTTCGAGCAATAGCGCCACGAGCACGTTTTGGTGGCATCACTTTGTCGTCTTTAAAGCTGACTTGCATATGGCATTGACCATAGCTTACTCCACGGTTGCCATTCCACTGAGTAAAAGAGTAGTTAGAGCGGTCACCATTAACTTCGCCAATGGCAGGCACTAAGTTATGTAAATCCGCTTCCATCTCCTTATAAACAGGATCGCTCTTGGTGCAATTGGAGCGGCCGCCATGTTGCCAACATTGTCGCTGATTACCCAGTTGTGCGGCAGGCACAATGTGCTCCCATTCAATGCGATTGGCACGACGTTCTTGTTTACGTACTTGATAGCCACAATCGGATAATTGTGGTTTGCCCTTTTTGCCTTGCCAATCTATTTTGCATCCACAATAGAAGGTTTGTGGGTGTTGCTGATAGATGCCAACAGCCAGTCGTTTAGATTGATAAAAAGAGTGTGGTTTCGCATGCACTGATAGCGAGACCAGCAGTAGGCTAATGATAGGGAGAATATAACGTTTCAAGAGTAAATTACGGCTGTTGAGAAAAACAGCGCAGAGAATACAGCCACTTTGGCGCTTTGACCAGATATTGTTCAGCCTAATCTCGCCTTGCAGTTATAGATTGTAATAGTGTTATTAACAGAGTTGCTTACCAGTAAATTTAAGTTCATTGCCACAGTTGCGACAAGAGTAGTTAGTCTCCCCTCGCAGCACTTTATTGTGGCGACGTATCGATAAAGGATACTGGCGGCAAGAGCACTGATACTCAAACGTTTTGCCCTGCACCGAGCTGACATCCATAGAATGCGTACGATCTGGCTTGATACCAAACACTTTAGACATCACGTATTGCCACTCTTTACCGTGCGGTCTAACTCGCCCAAACACTTGATGAGTGATTAAGTGCGCAACTTCATGAGGCAGAACGTGCTCAATAAATTCTTGTTGGTTTTCCGCCAGCAATACGCGATTCAGCTTTATGGTATTCAACTGCAAAAAGGCTTTTCCGGCCGCCTTACCACGCATATCAGTTTCAATCGTAGGAATTGAAAACTGTCGCTCAAAGTGAGTATTAGCCACTTTGATGAGTGCTGTGGCTTTTCTAAGCAATTGGTATTGAATTGGCGTCATGCAGTGGTTTTGGCTATCGATTTAAAACGGGTACAACTTTAGCTTAATCTCTCTTTGGATACAAAGTTCGTGATAGATGCTTTGGGGTGAATAACTTGGGTAGATGTGTGGGAAAAATATGGATGATTTAGTTCATGTGGGGCGGGAGCGCAAAAATGTTGTTCAAAATTTTCATAGCGGTACTTCGTAACTCAGAAATCCCCCTTTTCTTGTTAGACTCGGAACAAATCCATAGTCTATGAGTGTTCATTTCACTAAACCGCTTATCACGACTTTGAAACGGAACCATTATTGGCAAGTTGTGCTTAAAATGTACTGTGTCATAATGAGATAAACCGTTATTAAATAGGTATTTATAGTGGAAGCGAAAGAATGCAAAGTTCAGGATATCCTTACAGAAAATAAAAAATATATTATCCCGCCTTATCAAAGGCCATATAGTTGGAGTGCTGATAATGCAGAACAACTTATCAATGATATTTACCAGAGTTACCTTTCAGATGAAAATGAATATTTCATTGGCAGTATGATATGCATCAATAAGGGAAATAATACTTTTGAAGTGGTTGATGGTCAGCAGCGATTAACGACACTTAGCCTTATAGTCTCAGAGTTGAAAAAACTCATTGATTTTCAGGGGGTAAAAGACGACTTACAAAAACGTATTTTACCAATAGATGTATATTCAGACGAAACTGATGAACCTCGATTAGTTGTTCGTAGTAAAGAGCATAGCTTATATAAGTTCTACATTCTTCAAGATAAAAAAGAATATAAACCAGAAAAGCCTACAGATACAGAACAATTATTTATAGACAATTCCTGTGTAGTAAGGAGTTTTCTATCTGATAAAGATCAGATTGATTTGAAGAAAATCGCGAAGTATATTCTCCACAATGTTTTTATAGTATTTGTACAAACTGATGATTTCGCATCTTCATTTAGGTTGTTTAATGTACTTAATAATAGAGGCCTACCTCTAAGTAATGCTGATTTATTGAAAAATACTCTTTTTGAGTCTGCAGCATCAATGAGAAAAGATTCAAGTCAAATAGAATCTTCTTGGTCTCAAATTGAGGATATGGTCGGTGTTAATAAACTAGACAAGTTTCTAACACTTCATCGGCTATCCGAAAAAAAGGATCGTGACCGTGTTTTACAGAAAGGCTTATCTTCGTTCATTGAGAGCTTACAGACTGACTTTTCAGATGATGCAGTAGAGATGGCTTTAATGCTAGTGAACTCTGCTAAGAATTACACTAGGCTAGCTGAAATTGATTTTGAAAACTTATCGTTAAAGAGACGTATCGCCTCACTAACAAATCTTGCTACTGATGAGTGGATTCCGCCAGTTATGGCGTTTATGAATCGAATGACTAGGAAGCAAGATTTAACATGGATTGAATTCGACGAGTTTGTCTCTGCTTTTGAGAAGGTATACATGCATGGAAGAATCAAAAACCTCGTTAAAAGTCAGAGAGAAATGGTCTGTTATTCTGCTCTTGTAGCTATAAACAATGAAGGGACTTTTTCGGAAATAATTGAACATGTAAATCAGCATGCCGATAACGAAGGGTTTATGGAATCTCTAGATAAGGATTTGTATGAACCAAGACCTAATCAAGTTAACTTAATCAAGTCTATTTTGTTACGTCTGGATCTTGAGCAACAAGATGAAAGTGTAATAAAAACATATACAGGGCGAATTACGATTGAACATATACTCCCGCAAAAATTAGCCAATGAATATTGGAACACTAGGTTCTCTAATGAAGAACATGCAGTATGGTTGCATAAATTAGGCAACCTAACATTAATAAGTGGCACAAAGAACTCTGAAGCTCAAAATAGCGACTTCGATAGGAAGAAAGATATTTACGAGAAGCTCAATAATAAAAGCTCTTTTGATCTTACAAAGGATATTTGTAAAGTTCCTGAATGGAATATTTCAGCCTTAAAAGATAGACATGAGACTTTAAAAAAGTCACTAATAAATCTCTGGTTTGTTAGGTAATATAGTCAATAAAAAATAACCATAGATTGAAAAGATAATTTAATCTATATGGCATAGACGTTTTGGGAATTTTTTGCTAATACGTTTATGTCCAAAACTTTCTTATAAATCAATCAACCTTCATTGTCTACCAACAATTATTGATAAAAACTGCCCACCAATTAATCGGTGGGCAATTGTCGTTTTGTGCTCTTTTATCCCGCAAAAACGCTAACTCTTTTTCTGAATCGTCGCGTGATAAGCGTGCCATGTGCCATAACCTAGAATGGGCATAGTAACTATCATTCCTACCCCGTAGGTGGCAAAGCCTATTAAAACACCCCCACAGATAATGGCCGCCCAAACTAGCATAGGGCCGGGGTTATTTTTAACCGCATTAAAACTGGAAAATATTGCGGTCATAATATCAACGCGTCTTTCTAGCATTAAAGGCATCGAGAAAACCGCAATGCTAAATACCACGGATGCCAAAATAAACCCTGTGATGGAACCAGTAATAAGGAATGGTGCAAATTCGACGATACTGGCGCCTTCCACGGAAGGGTATAAAGCATGCAGTAGTGAGGCTATTCTCATCCAAAATATCATGGCGACAACCAACAACACTGCAAAGCTCCATTGTGATGTGGAATTACGACCGATGGCTTTCATTGAATGCAGTAGGTTGGGTTGTTTGCCTCTTTCTCTTGCCCAACTGACATCGTATAACCCTAGCGCTAAAAATGGTCCAATGAGCATATAGATAATCAGCGCCGGCAGTATCACTAGGTGTGGATGATTACCTTGTAGGTAGATCAAGCCAACGATGCCTGCGGCGGCAATAGCAAAACAGGTGCCATAAAAGAGGCTAATAACGGGGGAGCGGACGAAGTCATTTAAGCCTAAAGCTAACCATTGAAAAGGGTCGCTGATGCTGATTTTATTGCAGGGCAGTGTTTTGGCATATTCACTGTTTTTGATTTCAGATGCTTTATGAAAATCACTGTCATCGTATGTACGAGGCATGATAATCCTCCTGATTGAGTCCCGTAATATTGACTCTGAACATGGGATAACTGGTTGTTAGCACTAGAAATCCTACTAGAGTCGGTCTGCTGCTATTTTGATTCCTTTATGTAAAAGGTGATCTATTTAACATTTTATTAACTTTCATAACTATCGTTGTGGATGCTAGGAATTACAAATTTTGCATGAAAAATAATCAGAAGGAGGTAGATGACAGGAGTAAACTGAGAGCAAAAAAAACCTCAGCACAAAGGCTGAGGTTGATATAAATAGGTGTTTCTAGTCGATTATAGACCAGCAAAATCCTTAAGGATTGCTGCTTTGTCTGTCGCTTCCCAAGGGAATTCTTCACGACCAAAGTGACCGTAAGCTGCTGTTTTCTTGTAGATAGGTTGTAGCAAGTTCAGCATTTCTTGTAAGCCGTATGGGCGTAGGTCGAAGTTTTGACGAACAGCTTCAATGATGATTTCTTGAGCTACTTTTTCAGTGCCGAAGGTTTCAATCATGATTGATGTTGGATCAGCAACGCCGATAGCGTAAGAAAGTTGGATTTCACAACGGTCAGCCATGCCAGCAGCAACGATGTTTTTCGCTACATAACGAGCTGCGTATGCCGCACTACGGTCAACTTTTGATGGATCTTTACCAGAGAATGCACCGCCACCGTGACGAGCTGCGCCGCCGTAGGTATCAACGATAATTTTACGACCAGTTAGACCACAGTCACCCATTGGGCCACCGATAACGAAACGACCGGTTGGGTTAATAAAAAATTTAGTTTCTTTGTTTAACCATTGCTCAGGAAGTACTGGTTTGATGATAGTTTCCATCACCGCTTCACGAAGCTCTTCTGTTGAAACACTTTCGCTGTGCTGAGTTGATAGAACAACAGCATCGATGCCGACAATTTTACCTTGGTCATATTGGAAGGTAACTTGAGATTTTGCATCAGGACGCAACCAAGGTAGCGTGCCGTTTTTACGTACTTCAGCTTGTTTTTCAACTAAGCGGTGAGAGTAAGTGATTGGTGCAGGCATTAATACTTCAGTTTCGTTAGTCGCGTAACCAAACATAATACCTTGGTCGCCAGCGCCTTGATCTTTAGGGTCAGCTTTATCAACACCTTGGTTGATATCTGGAGATTGCTTACCAATAGTATTTAGTACAGCACAAGAGTCAGCATCGAAGCCCATCTCTGAGTTTACATAACCGATTTCACGAACGGTTTGACGCGTTAGTTCTTCGATATCAACCCAAGCAGAGGTAGTCACTTCACCACCTACCATTACCATGCCAGTCTTTACGTAAGTTTCACATGCAACGCGAGCTTTCGGGTCTTGCTCGATGATTGCATCTAGAACCGCATCAGAGATTTGGTCTGCGATTTTATCTGGATGGCCTTCTGATACTGATTCAGAAGTAAACAGGTGCTTAGCCATGATGGGCTCCCTTATTCTGGTTTAAGAAAAGACGCATCATAGGCGTCTTTTGAATTGTACTTTAAGTAGGTGTTTCTACTTCTAGACGTCTATTCTAATTTTGAATAGACGAAATACAAGCTTTTTTACGATTTAAGTGAGTAAAATATTTGCGCTAGGTCACATTAGTTTTTACTAAATATCGTTAGATGTTAAATAAATCAATATCTCATAGTTTGAATTTTGCACGGGAAACTGTTTGCAGTAACAGAGGCGCTTTGCGACAATAACACCGCCCAACATCCTCTGTTGGGAACAGGACTTATTTTTTATAAATTGCTTATGCATTCAGGAGCAGACATGTCTTCTCGTAAAGATCTAGCCAATGCAATTCGTGCTCTTAGCATGGATGGTGTTCAACAAGCTAACTCTGGTCACCCAGGCGCACCAATGGGGATGGCTGACATCGCTGAAGTACTTTGGCGTGATCATCTAAACCATAACCCACAAAACCCAGAGTGGGCTGATCGTGACCGTTTTATCCTTTCTAATGGTCATGGTTCAATGCTGATCTACTCTCTGCTTCATTTGAGTGGTTATGAGTTGTCTATTGATGATCTTAAAAACTTCCGTCAGTTGCACTCTAAAACTCCGGGTCACCCAGAATATGGATATGCACCCGGCGTTGAAACAACGACAGGCCCACTAGGCCAAGGTATTACTAACGCTGTTGGTATGGCGATGGCTGAAAAAGCACTTGCTGCTCAGTTTAACAAGCCAGGCCACGACATCGTTGACCACTTCACTTATGCGTTCATGGGTGATGGCTGTCTGATGGAAGGTATCTCACACGAGGCATGTTCTCTTGCGGGTACTCTAGGTCTTGGCAAGCTAGTTGCTTTCTGGGATGACAACGGCATCTCAATTGATGGTGAAGTTGAAGGTTGGTTCTCTGACGATACACCTAAGCGTTTCGAAGCTTACGGCTGGCACGTAATCCCAGCAGTAGACGGCCATGATAGCGAAGCAATTAATGCGGCTATTATCGCGGCTAAAGCAGATCCTCGCCCAACACTTATCTGTACTAAAACAGTGATTGGCTTTGGTTCTCCAAACAAAGCGGGTACGCACGACTGTCACGGTGCTCCACTTGGTCAAGACGAAATCGTTGCGACTAAAGCGGCACTAGGTTGGGAATTCGGACCATTTGAAGTTCCTGCTGACATCTACGCACAATGGGATGCAAAAGCATCTGGCGCTGAGAAAGAAGCGGCTTGGAATGCTAAGTTTGACGCTTACGCAGCAGCATACCCTGCTGAAGCGGCTGAACTAAAACGTCGTGTTAATGGTGAGCTTCCAGCTCAGTGGGAAGAACAAGCAAACCAAATCATTGCTGATTTGCAAGCAAACCCTGCTAACATCGCATCTCGTAAAGCATCACAAAATGCACTAGAAGCATTTGGTAAAATGCTTCCTGAATTTATGGGCGGTTCTGCTGACCTTGCGCCTTCTAACCTGACTATGTGGTCTGGTTCTAAGTCTCTTGAAGCATCAGACTTCTCTGGCAACTACATTCACTACGGTGTACGTGAATTTGGTATGACAGCTATCATGAACGGTATTGCTCTGCACGGTGGTTTCGTACCATACGGCGCAACTTTCCTAATGTTCATGGAATACGCACGTAACGCAATGCGTATGGCTGCTCTAATGAAAGTTCAGAACATCCAAGTTTATACTCATGACTCTATCGGTCTGGGTGAAGATGGCCCAACTCACCAACCGGTTGAGCAAGTGGCTTCTCTACGTCTAACTCCAAACATGAGCACATGGCGTCCATGTGACCAAGTTGAGTCAGCAGTAGCATGGAAACTGGCTATCGAACGTAAAGATGGCCCATCTGCGCTTATCTTCTCTCGTCAAAACCTTGCACAGCAAGAGCGTGATGCTACTCAAGTAGCTGATATCGCAAAAGGCGGTTACGTACTGAAAGATTGCGTGGGTACTCCTGAGCTAATCATCATTGCGACAGGTTCTGAAGTTGAACTAGCAGTAGCAGCGCAAGCTGAACTCACTGCGGCAGGCAAAGCAGTACGCGTTGTCTCTATGCCTTCAACAGATGCATTTGATAAGCAAGATGAAGCTTACCGTGAGTCAGTACTTCCTTCATCAGTAACTAAACGTATTGCTGTAGAAGCTGGTATTGCTGACTTCTGGTACAAGTACGTTGGCTTCGGTGGCAAGATCATCGGCATGACAACATTCGGCGAATCTGCACCAGCAGGTGAGTTGTTCAAGATGTTTGGTTTCACTACTGAAAACGTAGTAAACACAGCTAAAGAGTTGTTAGCTTAATTAAAGTCTAGCAACCTCTAAAAAATGAAAGCCAGCAGTTTACTGCTGGTTTTTTTTGCATATTATAATCTAGACTAAATAAACACTAAAGGATACTTTTTATGACAGATGAGAATATTGATTACAAAGTTTTCTTTTTGTTTTTTTTTATCTTAGGATTAATAATTACATTAAATTTCTTATATATAGATAATATAGATTTTATTTCTGGTGAGCTGTCTAGAGGACAGATTTTTGGGCGAGATTTTTTACATTCTTGGACTGCAGCTAAGTTAGCAGTAAATAATCACTTACCTGATGTATATAACCATACACTTTTTCCAAATCATGCACCTGATGAAGTGAGAGCCACCGGTGTAGCTTTTAACTTTGCGTACCCCCCTCAGATGTTATCCATTCTATACCCTCTAGGATTTTTAAGTTATGAGAGTGCATTTATTATCTGGAGTTTACTTTCTTTCTCCTGCTTTTTATTATCTGTAACATTAGGATCTAGTTATAATAAAATATACATACTAGTTTTAATGCTTGCTCCTGCAACTCTAATTAATATAAGCTTTGGCCAAAATGGTTTACTGACAGCTGCCTTGTTAATTGGTGGGTGTAAAGCTTTAAATAGATCTCATATACTTTCAGGAATATTATTTGGTATCCTAACTATTAAACCTCATATGGGAATACTAATACCGTTTGCGTTAATTGCAGGAAGATATTGGAAAACATTTATATGGGCAACGTTGACTGCAATTATTATGGTTGCTTTTAGCTGTTTTATATTAAGCTATGAAGTTTGGTATTATTGGATGATAAATAGCCCATGGAAGTATGCTAAAAATTTTATAGAGCATGGTGTAGGTTTGGGAATTAATATGCAAATATCCCCATTTATAAGTGCAAGGTTATTAACTGGAAGTATTTACTTTGCCTGGATTGTTCAAGTGATATGTTGTTTAATAGCTATTTTATCTACCATATATGCATTTATTAAATCAGATTGTTGGTTAATTAAAGTAGCAGTTTTAGTTACTGCTACTTACTTAAGCAGTCCGTATATTCATTCTTATGATATGAGTGCATTAAGTGTCATTATCGTCTTATTGATTTCTAGTGATAAAATATGCAGCTTCAACAAGCTAGAAAGATACTTAATGGTATTTATTTGG
This sequence comes from Vibrio sp. B1Z05, assembly GCF_052955985.1. Lineage (NCBI taxonomy): Bacteria > Pseudomonadati > Pseudomonadota > Gammaproteobacteria > Vibrionales > Vibrionaceae > Vibrio > Vibrio sp. B1Z05. Next base: position 2,376,794 of record NZ_CP130463.1, on the reverse strand, counting down.
GTGACTCCAATTCTTACTATGCGTTTTTCTATTATTGGTTTTCCATATGCTCCAGTACTGACATTACTCTTTTTATGTATGTTAATAAGAACAATCAGGAAGAATAATTAACAGATTCAATTTTGCTGTTCGTTATTGTTTCAAGTGTAAACTAGGCAATAATCATTAATAGCAATTTTTTAGTGGATTTAAATATTATGATTTATATAAGAAATGTTCATATGTTAGATATAATATATCTCTACATAGAGAGTGTTACGTACAATAACTAAAAATGTCTAAAGCTTACATACTATTGATAATTATAAACTAATCAATAATAAAAAATAATTGGTGGGGAATCCCCCCTAAAAACTGCAGTCTAAATGCTACAATTACGTGCAGTTATTAATGAGAGGATTACAGCATAACCTACTAGGTAAATATTTATAAATATGGCTTAAATTTTTCTAGATAGATTTAAGGTTTTATAGAGTGATGTATGTAAAATAGGTTTAAATCTATCGAAGGGATTATTTTTAATGGCCAAAAGAATGATGAACTATCAGTTGAATAGTAGTCCAAAAAAGCAATTAAATTATTACAAGGGTTTACATGCTCTCTAGCCATTATGTAATCGTAGTTCCATCCATATTTTAGAGCTACTTTTCTTGTTGAAATATGACGTCCAACCTTCCAAGCGACCCCAGGATCGGTAGGAATTAAAATTGATAAAGTACCACCAGGCTTCAGTACCCTTAGCCACTCTTTAATAGCTAGGTGAGGGTGATATAAGTGCTCTAGTATATGTGTAGCAACAACTCGATCAAATGTATTATCTGCAAATGATAGTTTTGAGGCATTTTCTTTTTTAAATCTGATTTTACTATAGTTACTTAAGTCTTTGCAGTTTAGATTTGCTATATTCAACGCATTTTCATCACCGTCAGTTAAAATATACTCATCATAAGAGTGGTTTACTGAAAGTAAGTGCTCCCCAGTGCCTGCTGCAACCTCTAAAACTTTAGAAAAATGGTGAGTTTTCTTAAATAACGCTTCAGTGGCTTTATGGCCGGCCCTCATAACATAGCCAGTGGATTTATTATCATATACTCTTTCATCGTACTCATTGCTAAATCGTGATAAGTATTTTTCCCATTCAGGATCTTCATTATGATCACTTCTCATGTTGCTGCCTCTAATTTTTATACATTAAAAAATTAATGATTTTGGTTTCTTTTCTTCCTCTACTTACATTATCTAAAATTAAGCCAGTAAATAATGATATAATCCCTAGTATGGCTACAGAGCTAGATAATATAGCAGTTGGTATTCTTTTAACTAATCCAGTTTCAAAAAAATCAATAATTATTGGAATGCCAAGCGTAAGAGATAAAGATATGAATATTAATGACAATATATTGAAGAAAAATAATGGCCTTACATCCCTTAACAGAAATATAATAAACGCTAGTATTTTAAATCCATCTCTATAAGTATTTAATTTACTTATAGTCCCTTCCGGTCGTGATATATAGTTTGTTGGTACTTCTTTGATAGATATCTTATGCTGTAAAGCATGCACTGTTAATTCAGTCTCGACTTGGAATCCATCACTGAATAAAGGCACTGATTTTACAAATCTTCTTGACATAACTCTATATCCAGAAAAAACATCAGTCAGGTTTGAATAAAATGCACGGTTGATTAACTTAGAAAATATGGAGTTGCCTAGAATGTGCCCTTTAGGGTAAGAAGCTTCTTTACGTGAGCGTGTTCCTATTACCATATCTAGATGTTCGTTGATCAGTATTTGGATTAACTTAGCAGAAACTGATGCATCATAGGTATTATCTCCATCGGCCATGACATAGATATCAGCATCAATATCAGCAAACATTCTTCTGACGACTTCCCCTTTCCCTTGTCTTTGTTCAAAGCGAACAAGCGCGCCAGCTTCTTTAGCTTCTTCTACTGTACTATCTGAGGAGTTGTTGTCATAAACATAGATAGTTGCATCAGGTAGCGCTTGCTTAAATGCATTGACAGTAATGCCGATAGCACCTGCTTCATTGTGACACGGAAGTAATACTGCGATATTGGGTTTACTCATTAGGACCTATTATCTTAAATAAACGTGAATTTGTATTGAAGTCAACTGAGGTGGGTTGAATCCAGCTTGGTAGTTCAGTGTGCTCCAATACATTAATGAAAGCGTCATTTGTGGCTGAAGCTCGGATGATCTTCAACTGAGAATCATTATTGATGAGTATGAAATCAACATTATTTTGGATGAGTCTTTTATGTACTTCGTCAATGTTAGTGCTCAAAAAGGTTTCTATAACAAAGCTATTACCGTTGATATTGCGGTGATAGGGAGCAGCAATGATAGTGTTGTGGGTGGTAGCTAAGATCTTTGCACCAGATTCTGTTCCAGTCATTATCTTATTGCTATTGATGCCACTATTAATGAGTTGTTGGTATGCACTGACATTATTCTTAGTATTTTTCTCCGGCTCATCAGGACTGGGTGATATCATAGAGATAAGTATTAGAACAATAATAGGCATACCAGATAATATAATTATAGCTTGAGTCAGTTGAAACTTAAAACTATTACTGATCTTCATAAGTACGTACACTTGAATAGGGGCACTGAGTATGAAGCAAATAGTCATAACTCTTACTTGCCACAATAAGCCAAGTACTAATTGAATGAGTAACATAAAGTAGAGAATATTGAGGTCTTTATTTTTTTTTTGCAATAGTGGGTAGCAAAGTGCAGGAACGAAAAATAAAAAGTAATTCTCAGAAGAAAAGAAGCCATTTTTTTGAATTGTTCTCAGCATTGGTTGAGCTTCAGTCACTTTATTTAACCAAAATTCTCGAAGCAATAATGGGTAGTCAGCTAGAGCTCCTTTCAGTAATTGTGGGTAAATATAGATAATAGGAACAAAACAAATTATAAATAATAGTATGCCTTTAATTAACTTTGAATTAAAAGAAGTTTCTATAGTCAAACATTTATTGGATAAATAGGTAAAGAACCCTCCAGCTAAAAAGCATAAGGCAAAGGGTAATGAAATAGAGTCATAATGTTCAAATGTAAATTCAGATATTGGTCTATTAAGTAGTATTGCTATTGTAGTAAATAAGGTGGCAAAAAAACAAAGTCTAAATAAGTAATCAAGTAATTTATATCTATAAAGATAACTATAAAGTGTGTAAAGACAAAGGTAACTTGTAAATAAAATAAAGTTATCCAACCCTATCCATAGAGATAGTCCGATCAGTAATCCTTGATATATAGGACGCCACTTTTCATTCTCTTGAATACAGAGTTGGGGGGTGCCAATTAAGAACAGTGCTACAATAATTAATTGAAGGTTATGATGGTCAATTGAGCCAGGAAAAAACTTCGAAATAGCGTGTGAGCCGAGAGCAAATAACATACCTATAAAGCGATGATCCTTTCCAAGGTAGTGATCAACATAGGCGAATAAGGCTAGAGCAAACAACAGTAGATACAGTAATGGCGTAACAGCAATTGCTACTAGACTGGCAACTTCAAACCCTAAAAATGAGATGAATAAAAGGGTTAACCCTGCCGGAATAAAATCTGAAACTCGCGACCAATGCATTATCACCCCATCTTCAGGGTTAAAGCGTGGCATTGGCTCTAGATACCAATTGCCGAACTTTATCCAATCCATAAACTGGACATAACGCATGTAGTCATCGTTATCCTTTAGTTCAAGATTAGAAATATTTTCCCAACTCTTTGTGAACATTACGGTAGCGATGATAAACCAACAAAAAACAATAAAAAGGAGATCCTTTCTATTGCTGTAAACCCACCCCTTGAGCATCCAGACTAACCCTTTTTCTTCTAGCCTCTAGAGGATACAAGACTATCTTATAATATAAAAGCGTAAGCATAAGATAAGCACTGTTAAATTCACTTATGTATAAAAATATGTGATCTGATAAACTCTTGCCTCATTACTATAATAATAAACCTTAGATGGAGTTTCGGTATGCTAAGAGTCGCAATAAATGGTTTTGGTCGTATTGGTCGTAATGTCCTACGCGCTGTTTATGAAGGGGGGCTACAAGATCAGATTAAAGTGGTCGCCGTTAATGAACTCGCACAACCGGATGCGATGGCTCACTTGTTGCAATACGATACTAGCCATGGACGCTTTCTTAGAAAAATCTCTCATACCCAAGAGTATTTGAATATTCATAATGCCGATGGAAGCAAAGATGAGATACGAATTTTACATCTTGCTGAGTTGGATTTATTACCGTGGCGTGACTTAGGTGTAGATATTGTTTTGGACTGTACTGGGGTGTATGGCTCGCAGGCGGATGGGCAACAGCACATTGCCGCTGGTGCGAGTAAGGTATTGTTCTCTCACCCTGGCTCTAACGATCTCGATAACACTATTATCTATGGCATTAATCACCAGAGCCTAAAGTCTGAGCATAATGTAGTGTCAAACGGTTCTTGTACCACCAACTGTATCGTGCCGATTATCCAAGTATTAGATGAAGCGTACGGCATTCAAAGAGGGACGATAACCACCATTCACTCATCAATGAATGATCAGCAAGTCATTGATGCCTATCACTCAGATTTACGTAGAACTCGCAGTGCGAGCCAATCAATTATCCCTGTTGATACTAAGTTACATAAAGGCATTGAACGTATTTTTCCTAAGTTTGAAAATAAGTTTGAGGCAATATCAGTGAGAGTGCCCACTGTCAATGTTACAGCGATGGATCTGAGTGTTACACTAGATGCTAAAGTGAGTGTTGATGATGTAAATCAAACTATTTTGCATGCATCTCAATGTAGATTACAATCAATAGTCGACTACACGGAAGCGCCTCTTGTCTCGATAGATTTTAATCACGACCCGCATAGTGCGATTGTCGATGGCTCGCAAACCCGTGTTAGTGATGGCCATTTAGTGAAGATGCTAGTGTGGTGTGATAACGAGTGGGGGTTTGCAAATCGGATGCTAGATACGGCTCTAGCGATGCACACGTCACATTTATTACATCGCGTGAAATAAATCCGTAGCTTTTTAGTTCAACCTCTTGAACTATAGAGTAAGAGACCCCATGTAGCATCACATTAGATAGATTTCGAACGCCTATGCCGACAACTTTGTGGGGATAGGCGGAAAGTTTTTAAATTAAAACCTAGAGGACTAACAATGTCTGTAATCAAGATGACTGACCTAGAACTAGCAGGTAAACGTGTATTTATCCGCGCTGACCTAAACGTTCCAGTAAAAGACGGTAAAGTAACTTCTGATGCTCGTATCCTTGCATCTCTTCCAACTATCAAGCGTTGCCTAGAAGCGGGCGCTAAAGTAATGGTTACTTCTCACCTAGGTCGTCCAACTGAAGGCGAGTACGCTGAAGAGTTCTCACTACAGCCAGTAGTAAACTACTTAAACGACGCACTAGATTGCGAAGTTAAACTAGCTAAAGACTACCTAGAAGGTCTTGAACTAAACGCTGGTGAACTTGTTGTTCTTGAGAACGTTCGCTTTAACAAAGGCGAAAAGAAAAACGAAGAAGAGCTTTCTAAGAAATACGCTGCACTATGTGACATCTTCGTAATGGATGCATTCGGTACAGCTCACCGTGCTCAAGCGTCTACTCATGGTGTAGGTACTTACGCTCCTGTTGCTTGTGCTGGCCCTCTTTTGGCTGCTGAGCTAGAAGCACTAGGTAAAGCAATGGATAACCCAGAGCGTCCTCTAGTAGCTATCGTTGGTGGTTCTAAAGTTTCTACTAAACTGACTGTTCTTGAGTCTCTATCTAAAGTTGCTGATCAACTTGTTGTGGGTGGCGGTATTGCAAATACATTTATCGCTGCGGAAGGCCACAACGTAGGTAAGTCTCTATACGAAGCTGACCTAGTTGAAACTGCTAAGAAACTAATGAAAGAGTGTGCAATTCCAGTTGCAACTGACGTTGCTTGTGCAAAAGCATTTGACGAAAACGCTGAAGCTGAAATCAAAAACGTTGCTGACGTTGCTGATGACGACATGATCTTCGACCTTGGTCCAGATTCAACAGCAGTTCTAGCTGACATCATTGCTAACGCAAAAACAATTCTTTGGAATGGCCCTGTTGGCGTATTCGAATTTAAAAACTTCGAAGCGGGTACAGCGGGTATTTCTAAAGCAATCGCTGAATCTGCAGGTTTCTCTGTAGCAGGTGGCGGTGACACATTAGCAGCTATCGACAAGTTCGGTATCAAAGCTGATGTTTCTTACATCTCAACAGGCGGCGGCGCTTTCCTTGAGTTTGTAGAAGGTAAAGTACTTCCAGCAGTTGCTATGCTAGAAGAACGAGCAAAAGCGTAATATTTTTTTGGCGAGGACCTTGTCCTCGCCTTTTTATTGTTTTGCTGCAATGCTTTGCGTTGTATGCAATCTTTTTTATACTTGCAAAAGTGCAATTTAATACTAAACGACAGAAAATAGGACTTATTCCATGTCTAAGATCTTCGATTTTGTAAAACCTGGTGTTATCTCTGGTGATGACGTTCAAAAAGTATTTGAAGTAGCAAAAGAAAATGGTTTTGCTCTTCCTGCTGTAAACGTTGTAAACACTGATTCTGTAAATGGTGTACTAGAAGCGGCTGCAAAAGTTAAAGCTCCTGTAGTTGTTCAATTCTCTAACGGTGGCGCTGGCTTCTTTGCTGGTAAAGGCGTTAAATTAGAAGGTCAAGGTGCACAAATCCTTGGCGGTATCGCTGGCGCTAAATATGTTCATGCAGTAGCAGAAACATACGGTGTTCCAGTTATTCTTCACACTGACCACGCAGCTAAGAAACTACTTCCTTGGATTGACGGTCTACTAGACGCTGGTGAAGAGTTCTTCGCTCAAACTGGTAAGCCTCTATTTTCTTCTCACATGATTGACCTTTCAGAAGAGTCTCTAGAAGAAAACATTGAAATCTGTTCTAAGTACCTAGCGCGCATGGCTAAAATGGGTATGACTCTAGAAATCGAACTAGGTTGTACTGGCGGTGAAGAAGATGGCGTTGATAACTCTGATATGGATGCATCTGAGCTGTACACTTCTCCTGAAGATGTCGCTTACGCATACGAAAAACTGAGCGCTATCAGCCCTCGTTTCACTATCGCAGCATCTTTCGGTAACGTACACGGTGTTTACCAAGCGGGTAACGTAGTTCTTACTCCAACTATCCTACGTGACTCTCAAGCATACTGTTCAGAGAAATTTGGTATCGCACCAAATGCTCTTAACTTTGTATTCCACGGTGGTTCTGGTTCTTCTGAAGCAGAGATCAAAGAGTCTATCGGCTACGGTGTTATCAAAATGAACATCGATACTGATACTCAGTGGGCAACTTGGGACGGCATCCGTACTTACGAAGCTAAAAACCACGATTACCTACAAGGTCAAATCGGTAACCCAACGGGTGAAGCAGCGCCGAACAAGAAGTTCTACGATCCTCGCGTATGGCTACGTGCTGGTCAATCTTCAATGGTGACTCGTCTTGAGAAAGCCTTTGCTGATCTTAACGCGATTGACGTATTGTAATACGCCTGCAAGCTACTAATTAAATTAAAAAAACCCGCTATTTAGCGGGTTTTTTTTGTCTTGTGTACTATAGTTTTTAAGTGCTGTTCTTAAGTACTGCCTTTAATACCAATCACAAGCTAGAACGACCTGTTATTTAGCTCAAGTGGTATAAGGTCTTTAGACGATTGTGTTTTGACAGAAGTCTGACTTATAACGGACATATGGAAGTATGATGCTGGTTTTAGTTTGTTTGTAACACTTTATTACGGAAGAGAAATTTACAATGTCACAAGAAACTCCCCAAATCCCAAACGTAGATGCCCTTCATGAAGGTATGCAAGATGCTCATCATTGGTTCGTGAATAATACTGACCTTCTGATTGGCTATGCAATGAATATCATTACCGCTGTTCTGATTCTATTTATTGGTAATATCATTACCAAGATGATTGCGAACAGTGTTTCTAAAGTGCTTAAAAAGCGTGATTTAGACAAAGCTGTCATTGATTTTGTTCACGCTATGGTGCGTTACCTACTGTTTGTTATCGTATTGATTGCAGCTCTAGGGCGTCTAGGTGTTCAAACTGCTTCCGTAGTTGCTATTATTGGTGCGGCTGGTTTAGCGGTTGGTCTTGCTCTGCAAGGTTCACTATCTAACTTTGCTGCGGGTGTACTTATTGTTGCATTCCGTCCATTCAAATCTGGCGATTATGTTGAGATTGGTGGTGTTGCCGGTTCTGTTGATTCAATTCAAATTTTCCAGACAGTATTGACTACGCCTGATAACAAAATGGTTGTGGTACCTAATGGTAGCGTTATTGGTAGTCCAATTACCAACTACTCCCGCCATGAAACCCGTCGTATTGACTACGTGATAGGGGTTTCTTACAGTGCCGACTTGAAGAAAACTGAACAAGTGATTCGTCAGACACTGGAAGCTGAAGAGCGTCTTCTGAAAGATAAAGGCATTCAGATTGGTGTGGTTGAGCTTGCGGATTCTTCAGTCAACTTTGTTGTTCGCCCTTGGTGTCGCACTGCTGACTATTGGGATGTGTATTTTGATATGCTTAAAGCGATTAAAATTGCTCTGGATGAAAACGGTATTGAAATCCCGTATCCACAAATGGATGTTCATCTGAACAAAATTGCTGAGTAAAGTAAGCTAATTCAATTAAAACGCGCCTTATGGCGCGTTTTTTTATCTATTCTATATAAATAACGAGTAGCAGTTGGAATGTGTGGAATGCCAAAAAAGGAAGGGCTTTAGATGAAGAAGAGTAATGCGATAACTCATTGGTTTTTAGGGATAGTATTAGCAGGGTGTTCTTTAGTCGTGCAGGCACAAGCGATAAATTTCCCGCACATCAATACGACAGGGTATGCCGAAGTGCTCGCTGAACCCGACATGGCTGAATTTAGTGTACAAGTGGTGATGGTGCAAGATAGTGCGGAACAAGCAAAACAAAAAACAGATAAAGTAGTCGATGATTTTTTGCAGCAACTGCAAGCGTTAGGTTTGCCCAGAGAAGATATTAGAAGCGGCAATATTCAGCTGCTGCCACAAATGCATTATCCGAAAAATGCCAAACCAGAACAAAAAGGCTACCGAGCGGTAAGAAAAGTAAAAGTCACGATTGATAATTTAGAGATGCTGCCTAAGTTATTGGACGTAGCACTTAAGTCGGGTATTAATCGTATTGATAAGGTTCAATTGGGTGTCAAAGACCCTTCTAAGTACCAAGCCGTTGCACGCAGCGAGGCCATTAAAGATGCCAAGCTAAAGGCTGAATCTATTGCTGAGGGTTTTGATAGAACCTTGGGTGAAGTATGGCAAGTTAACTACCAATCCCCGCAAGTTAGACCAATGTTGTCTCGCAGTATGGCAATGGATTCATCAGAGCGAGCGAATAGTTATCAAGATACCACTATCGTGATTAAAGACCGAGTTGATGTGGTTTATAAACTTAAATAATACCAATCACACTAAGTAAGTGTTCAGAACTAGCGCAGGAAAAATGCTCGAGAACAAGGCATAATTTTTTGATAAGTAGTTATTCTACAATCAAAAATTCTAACGCCGTTATCGAGTATTTTAACAAGCTAGAATGACCAGTTATTTAGTACGATTGGTATAACACCAATAGCTGCTGAGATATTGATACTAAAAAGCCCTTACTGACCTTTATTAATTTAGGCTCAGTAAGGGCTTTGTTATTGTCTAACACTTATATTTCTATAAAGCGTATAGCGACATCAAATTAGTGAAGTAGACGAGCGCGGATAGTGCCGTCGATTTCTTTTAGCTTATCCAGTGCTTCTTGCGAGCGCGCGGTTTCTACATCAATCACAACGTAACCAATGTGGCTGTTGGTCTGCAAGTACTGACCTGCGATGTTGATTTCAGCGCTAGCAAAGATGGTGTTGATTTGAGTTAGAATACCTGGGCGGTTTTCATGGATGTGCAGCAAGCGAGAGGTGCCTTTGTGCTGTGGTAGAGATACCGCAGGGAAGTTCACACTTGATAGTGTTGAACCATTGTCTGAGTATTTCGCTAGCTTACCAGCAACTTCAACGCCGATATTCTCTTGTGCTTCTTGAGTCGAACCACCTACGTGCGGCGTTAGGATAACATTGTCGAATTTCATTAGTGGAGACTCAAATGCATCGGCATTTGTTTTTGGCTCTACAGGGAACACATCGACAGCAGCACCTGATAGGTGTTTAGATTCTAGAGCATTACAGAGCGCAGGGATATCTACCACAGTGCCGCGAGCGGCGTTGATGAAGATAGCGCCTGGCTTCATTAGTGCAAACTGTTCTGCGCCCATCATGTCTTTAGTCTCTGGCGTTTCAGGGACATGCAAACTAATCACATCACACTTATTGAGCAGTTCAGCCATAGTTGAAACTTGGGTGGCATTACCTAAAGAAAGCTTGTTTTCAATATCGTAGAAGTAGACACGCATACCTAGGTTTTCAGCAATGATACTTAGCTGAGTACCAATGTGACCATAACCTATGATACCCAAGCGCTTGCCACGTGCTTCATTAGAGTGGTCGGCACTTTTCTTCCAAATACCGCGGTGAGCTAGAGCATTCTTTTCAGGAATACCGCGCATCAATAGCAGTATTTGACCTAGAACTAATTCTGCCACACTACGAGTGTTTGAGAATGGTGCATTAAATACCGGTACGCCTTTCACAGCGGCCGCTTTTAGGTCAACCTGATTGGTACCAATACAGAAACAACCGATAGCGACCAGCTTGTCTGCTGCCGCTAAAACACGTTCATTAAGGTTTGTACGAGAGCGAATACCAATAAAGTGTACGTCTTTAATGGCTTCAATCAATTCTTCTTCAGAGATAGAGCCTTTATGGTATTCAATGTTGGTGTAACCCGCAGCCTCTAGCACCTCAACTGATGAAGGGTGAAGCCCTTCTAGAAGTAGTATTTTTATTTTATCTTTGTGCAAAGAGACTCTAGTCATTGTGGTTATTCCTTAACATTTAGTAAATTAATTTCGAAAAGCAATCGTTTTCCAAAGTAGGCTGTCTTTAAATTATCAAAAAAAGAACAGTTTGGGTAAGAAAATTACAATAAAAAAAAAGCAGAGGCTATTTTTCGCCTCTGCTTTCATGATTATTCAATAAAATCAGCGTATTAACTTTGTAGTTAAAGCTGAAATATATATATTATTACTCTTCGATCTTAGCGCCAGCAGGCGTACCTGTAATGACTACATCTGCACCACGATGTGCAAATAGGCCAACAGTCACTACGCCCGGTAGTGCATTCACTTGGTCTTCAAGTTGTTTAGCGTTGCTGATTTTTAAACTGTGTACATCTAGGATGATATTGCCGTTGTCGGTAATGACACCTTCACGGTAAACAGGGTCACCGCCAAGTTTTACTAGCTCACGAGCAACATATGAGCGAGCCATAGGAATCACTTCAACAGGAAGAGGGAAGTCACCTAGAACGTCAACCGCTTTGGTGCCGTCTACAATACAGATGAACTTTTCAGAGATAGCCGCAACAATTTTTTCTCTGGTTAGCGCTGCGCCGCCGCCTTTGATCATTTCTTTATTGGCGTTAATTTCATCTGCGCCATCTACATAGACATCCAGTGAAGCGACGTCATTACAATCAAATATTTTAATACCCAGTTTTTCTAATTTCTCAGTCGATGCGACCGAGCTAGATACAGCCCCTTTGATTTTGTCGCTCATTGTTCCCAAGGCATCAATAAAATGGTTTACGGTAGAGCCCGTTCCTACACCGACAATTGCGCCAGCTTCAACGTATTTAAGTGCTGCCCAACCAGCTTCTTTTTTCATTTCATCTTGGGTCATTCTAGTTCTCCAGATCGAGAGTAAAGGGGGTCAGCAAGAGTATATACTCATCTGTTAAATATTTGAATCAAGTGCTTAAGGTGAAAGAGACCAATTCCAGGTCTTATTTGGCGTGACGATTTTATTTAGCGGCACATCCCATTCTTCGGTGGGTAGCAAAGACAGTTGCTGACAATCATGAGCGATCCCAATTGCTTGTGGGCCATGGCCATCAATAAAAGGCGCTAACGTTCTGTCGTAGTATCCGCCACCCATACCTAGGCGATGACCATGTACATCAAACGCTACCAGAGGCGTGAATATCACATCAAGTTCAGCAACAGGAATAATATTACATACAGAGAGTTTGGGTTCGAGAATGCCGTATTTATTGGCTATAAGCTCGGTTGTCGGCGTTAGCTTAAGAAAAAGCAATTGGCCTTTTGTAAAAGGATGCAGCACAGGAACATAAGTGTTGATGCTGTTTTCCCAGCACCATTGAATGGCGAGTTCGGGATTGATTTCGCCATCATTCGCTAAATACAGCGCAACATTTTTAGCCTGAGTAAGTTCGGCAAGCTGTTTAAATTGCTCGACTAACTGTAAGGAAGCAAGGTTTTGCTCAGCCGTGGTCAGTGCAATGCGAAGTTTACGGATGTGCTTACGTATCTCATTACGAGTTACAGGTAATTGCATGAGGGACCCCAGAGTGCCGTTGCGGATTTTGGCCCTTGAACCAGCTGGTTCAAGGCGGATCAGCAATGAGGACCGTAGGCTTCTCGATACGAGTCGAGCTTGCTCAATAGCCATCAAGTACTAACCCTTAAGGGTTGCTTATCGGCTCAGGGACATAAATCCAGCTGACGCACACCCCAGGGTAATTTTAATTCTGCCGTCCAGTTGGCTACTTTTTTACTCTTTCGTTAGAGCTTTGTCTAGCTTGTCATCCAGAAACTCAAGGCGCTGTGCGATATCTTGTTGAATTTCGCTACTTGCCTCTTGTTCTAACAATTCATAGCAAATATTTAGAGCTGCTATGGTAATGAGTTTCTCGGTATTAGCGACTTTTGTTTTGTCCGCCATATCCTTAATACGTTGATCAAGGTTAAGTGCAGCCTGTCGTAATGCATCTTCTTTGCCGACAGGGCAATTTACTCGAGTGATCTTACCTAAAATTTCAACTTCAACTGCTTGACTGCTCATGCTAGATAACTCATTGCTGCTCCAAAAGTCTGTGCATCCTATGCACATACAGGCAAGAAACTATAGAAAAACCCCCACCAAGATTCAAGCTTTTCCGAACATGAGCATCAGGTTATGGTGCTAACTAGTCAGAAACAAAGCAATTTGCTCATTTGATCTACATTCTTGATATAGAAGCATAGTAGTATTTGAACAGAACTGACTAGTTTGCATGCTGATTTGCATCTGTAATGAGTTCCAGTCAAATGATAAGATAATGCGATTAATCCCTAATAGGAATTGTACCTCATGAGTCAGATCTCTTTACCTAATTACCTCACCGTTGCTGATGAACTAAAGACAGCAGAAATTGCAATTACTCCTGCTGAAATGCATGGTCTTCTAATTGGCATGTTAAGCGGTGGATTAAGCAACGATAGCGAAGCATGGCAATCCCTATTATTTGACTACACCAATGATGGAATGGGTTGGCCAATGGCGTGTTTAGCAATTGCACAACAAAGCCTTAAAGTGGCTCGTGCTGAGCTAGCGGATGATAATTTTGAACTCAGTACATTGCTACCTGAAGACCAAGATATTCAGGTCTACGCACAGGCTATGGTGGAGTGGGTGAGTCACTTTGTATCAGGTTTGGGCTTAATTGACGCGCAAATAAATAAAGCGAGTGCCCAAACAAAAGAAGCACTACAAGATTTGCTAGAGATCGCAAAACTTGAAGTAGACCCAGAAGATGATCAAGAAGAACAAGCAGCACTTTTAGAGCAAGTGCTTGAACATGTTAAAGTTTGCGTGCTGACTATCCATGGAGAGTTAGGTGGTAAACCTGCAAAACCTGAACCAAAGACTGTTCATTAATCGAATAAGAAAGGAAGTTTTCTATTGCAGTACGATGTGATTGTTATTGGTGGTGCAATGAGTGGAGCGACACTCGCGCTTGCATTAAGCCGTACCGCGAATAAAAAAGTGGCGGTAGTAGAGGCTTTCTCTGAGTCACAACAACACCCTGGATTCGATTCCAGAGCAATAGCCTTGTCATTAGGTAGCATTGACTTGTTGCGTCGTTATAAATTGTGGGATGCGCTCTCTAGTGAGGCAACGCCGATTAATAGCATAGATGTATCGGATCGTGGACACTTCGCTCAAACAGGCTTTAGTGCCGATGAACTGAATAAGCCTCTTTTGGGCGCAGTGGTTGAGCTTGCCAATGTTGGTGCGGTCTATCGAGAGCAGTTACAGCGTGATCCAAATATCGACGTTTTTTGCCCTGACGCCATTGTCGATCTTGTACAAGAGCCACAACATATTGAAGCTGTATTAAAGTCAGGCATTCGTTTATGCGGGCAATTAGTTGTGGCTGCGGATGGAGCCAATTCAAAAGTTGCTGAGCTGATCAATAACCCCAAATCACTGGATGACTTTGAACAGCATGCGCTGATTGCCAATGTAGAGTTAGATAAACCGCATAACAATCAGGCTTTTGAGCGATTTACTTCCCATGGCCCAGTGGCGTTACTGCCTATGACAGGTAAACGCATGTCTTTGGTTTGGTGTATGAAAGAGTCGATGCTGCAACACGCATTGTCTTGGAGTAAAACGCAGTTCTTAGAAGAGTTACAACAAGAGTTTGGTTGGCGTTTAGGCCGCTTTGATAAAGTGGGTGCTTTAGCCAGTTATCCCTTACAGTTGCATAAGCGTGAACGTTTAGTTCATCATCGTATTGCCTTTGTTGGCAACGCGGCACAAACCCTACACCCAATTGCTGGGCAAGGCTTTAATTTAGGCATTCGTGATGTGGCAGGTTTAGTGGATGTACTGGCCCAGCATACTGATTGCGGTGATTATTCGTGCTTAGCGCAATTTCGGGATAACCGAGAAGCGGATCGCGAGGCTACTTGTGACATGACCTCAGCATTGGTCCGAATATTTTCAAATGATTGGCTACCTATGGTGGTAGCTAGGAACCTAGGGCTTGCTATCTTCGATATAGCCCCCTCCATACAAGGCCCGGTTAAGAACCGTAGTCTAGGACTGGTATAGAACATACAATGATTAAAAATGTAGACTTAGTGATTGTTGGTGGTGGCATGGTTGGGTTAACCCTAGCTTTGGCATTAAAAGAGACGGACATTCGAATTGCCGTTATTGAAAGCAATGCACCGACTGAAGTGAGCGAAGAGCCTGCATCAAGAGTATCTGCACTGAGCCGAGCCAGTGAAAAAATATTGCATAAACTGGGTGCTTGGCCAGAAATATTAAACCACCGCCATGCGCCTTACACTGCTATGCAAGTATGGGAAAAAGATACCTTTTCCAACATTGATTTTTCTGCGGCTGATCTTTTTGAGGATAACCTCGGACATATCGTCGAAAATCAAATCATTCAGCATGCTTTGCTTGAACAAGTAAAAAAGCTAGAGAATGTCACCTTATTTCATAGCAACCTCTGTACCAATTTAGCCGTTGGAGAAAGAGAAGCTTGGTTAACCTTAGATAACGGACAAAACCTGACCGCCAAACTTGTCGTGGCTGCTGACGGCGCCAATTCTTGGGTTCGTCAGCAACAAGATTTCCCCTTAACGGAGTGGGACTATGACCACACCGCTATTGTCAGTAATGTCGTGATGGAAGAGCCCCATCAAAATGTGGCCAGACAGGTGTTTACGCCCTCTGGTCCATTAGCCTTTCTACCGCTACATGAAGCTCATTTATGTTCAATAGTTTGGTCGCAAAACACTGATAGAGCACAGCAACTTATGCAAGTGACCGAAGAAGAGTTTTGCAAGCAACTGGCGGTCGATTTTGACATGCGTTTAGGTAAGGTTAAGCAACTTAGTGGACGCAATGCGATACCTTTGAAAATGCGCTACGCTCGGGATTTTGCTAAAGAGCGAGTGGCGTTAATTGGTGATGCAGCGCATACCATTCATCCATTGGCTGGACAGGGTGTCAACTTAGGGCTGCTTGATGCTGCAACGTTAGCCGAAGAAATCGAAAAATATTGGAACAAGGGCAAGGATATTGGTGAGTATGCCAATCTGCGTCATTTTGAGCGTTGGAGAAAAGCCGAAGCGGTCAAAATGATCTCTAGCATGCAAGGCTTTAAAGAGCTTTTTGCCGGTGATGATCCATTAAAGAAACTATTTCGTGGTGTAGGCATGAGCCTAGTCGGGACCTTGCCCGGAATGAAAAATGAAGTGATACGTCACGCCCTTGGCCTAAAAGGCGACCTGCCAAAATTGGCAAAATAAAAGTGTGTGACTAACTAATAAAAAAGGAGGCAATTGCCTCCTTATTTTAGCCAACTAAATGTAGCAAGCTCTAAGTCTTTTCACCTCAGTATTCACTTCTGTTACCGCTTTGAAGTGACGTTCTTCGGCGTGATGTGGGAGGATTAGCTTCCCGTTATCAAACTCAAACTTACCAATACCGTAAATAAAAATTCTTCCTTTGAATAATCTACTTACGTGTTTTGCAATCATGCTCGGAACATAACGCTTGAACAGTCTCATTTCTGATACCTTTATAATTTTAATTTATTCTTTGCCTCCATGGCGGGGCACATTATAAATAGTTTGGTTTACAAAATTGTGATGCAACTAGATTTATAAACAGAATCTTGAGGCTTCTTGACCTTTTTATCTGGTTTTGTGGCCTAGTTTGAATTTTTATTGCGGCCATTTGTTTGTGACTAGTTATTAGTGCTAGTGAGTAGGGGCTTGATGCACCTGCTCTCATATGCACATTAAGTAGACACTAGGTATTGATGAAAAGTTCTATTTTTATGAGTAAATATCGCAAAAAAATAAGTTACTCAAAGAGTTAAGCACAATTTTTAAATTTGATGTTGTCTCTTTTACGCTAAATAATACCAATCACACTAAGTAAGTGATCAGAACTAGCGCAGGAAAAATGCTCGAGAACAAGGCAGAATTTTTCGATAAGTAGTTATTCTACAATCAAAAATTCTAACGCCGTTTATCGAGCATTTTAACAAGCTAGAATGAGCAGTTATTTAGTACGATTGGTATAAGTGTTGAGAGATCACGTGAGAGGGGAAGTGTTGCAAAGTAAAGCGGTTGATAGAGACTTATCAACCGCTGGTGTAAGTTAGTCTGAGTTGCGATTAGCTATGGCTAGTCATTTAGCGAATAGGGTAATTCAACTAAAGCCCAAAGGTTGTCGTTATCGTCTGCTAGTCTAAATTCAGTATCAAATTCAATATCTTTGTTTAGCACGATCAGAGCTAGCGCATCCCCATTTTCATTACAATATTGAGCAATGGCTTCGCCCGCTCCACGCCAATTGTCGCCGACCGCGCGTTCAAACGTAAATGGAGTTGTGGTATTTCCCTTGCCTTGGATTAGGCGCATTACCTTTTTATTAGTCCCGCGATATTTGGCTCGGGCTACCGTTTCTTGTCCGGTATAACAGCCTTTTTCAAAGCTAATGCCACCTAATACTTGTAGGTTTAGCATTTGAGGAATATGCGTGTTCTGTTGAGCGGCGGTAAGGCGAGGAAGCCCTGCACTTACATCAAAGTAGTCCCAATCATTCGATGGCACTTTTTCAGCCGCGGTTAATTTTGCAGTTAACGTAGCAACGGCACTTTCATCTACCAGCAATAGCCAGCGCATAGCGTCAATTTTAACGGCGCTACCAAAACCAAGGTCTCGTACATCCCCAGTGCTTTCACTAATTGAGTCGATAAACGCTTCGGCTTGCTCACCAAGTATGCCAAGGCTAACTTGTTGTGAGTTGATTTCAATATCAACCTTTGAGAATACCGAATACTTTTTGATTTCTTGAAGAGCCGTTTCTATACCCGACTTGTGCTGCCATAAAGCGTAGCCACCGTTGTGGTGAAATAAGCGAAATAGACTCCACATTTTGCCTTTCGCATCACAATGGGCACCCAAGGTGGCTTCTGTCGCATCTAATTGCACGACATCACACGTCACTTGACCTTGCAGGTAAGACTTACTTTCTTCTCCAATTGCAGTGATCGATTGCCAATCAGCCAATTCAGTCCATGCTAAAGGTGGGGTATTTAAAGATACAGAAGGTTGCGCGCTCATAGTGGTTCCTTGAACTCAGTCGTTTTGTCTATGGTAATCAGAATTTGGCTTGATGTCTAAGGGCGGAATTTTAGTTAAGAGACTATTTTCAATAATATTCAGCGATAAAACCCATCGCAGTCTGTCACTTATTACCCTAGCTTGTTTTCAGCATTTTTCCTTGGTTATTTCTGAATACTAAATTACTGTGATTGATCTAATAGTTACCTTAGTTGACTGCTGTTACACTCGACTGAAAGGAATGTGATTATTTTGAGGTAAAGCATGTATACACCTGAACAAAAGGCACGTATTAAATGGGCGTGTCGTCGAGGCATGTTGGAACTGGATGTCGTGATTATGCCGTTCTTTGATGAGTGCTTTGATGAGCTAACCGAGCAAGAAAAGAAAGATTTTGTGGCACTGCTTGAGTGTGACGATCCAGATTTGTTTACTTGGGTTATGGGACATGGACGCAGTGAAAATTTAGCACTGGCCGCTATGATAGATAAAGTTGTGGCACATAATTTAAGTAAAGTGCGTTCGTAATTTATCTTCTTGAAAAATAAAGAGAATAAAAAGAAAGGCGCTCAATGACATTTAGCATTGAGCGCCTTTTTAGTTTTAGGTTGCATACCGTTTATTTTAGGGCTACATACAGCTTAGTTAGGGTATGTTCTATTTGAATGGTGAGGCACCAAAATAGTCGGTTTAGCTTCTTCAAGCATCTCTGGGTAATCAAGCGTGTAGTGTAAGCCACGGCTCTCTTTACGTTCCATTGCACAACGCACCATAAGATCCGCCACTTGCAGCAAGTTACGTAATTCCAGCAGGTTATTTGATACGCGGAAGTTGCTGTAGTAGTCATGAACTTCTTGTTGTAGAAGTTGAATACGGTGCAGGGCACGCTCTAAGCGTTTATCTGTACGTACAATACCCATGTAATCCCACATAAACAGTCTTAGTTCATGCCAGTTGTGTTGCAGAACAACTTCTTCATCAGAGTTATTCACCTGACTTTCATCCCAGCAAGGTAGATTGCCAGGCATTTGCGCATCATCCAATTGCTCAAGAATGCTCTCAGCGGCAGACCAAGCGTATACCACACACTCTAGCAGTGAGTTAGATGCCATGCGGTTTGCACCATGTAAGCCGGTGTAGCTCACTTCACCAATCGCATACAGTTGTTCCACATCGGTTTGCCCTTGAGGGTTTACCATTACGCCACCACAGGTGTAGTGTGCTGCAGGAACAATTGGGATTTGCTCTTTGGTCATATCCAAACCTAGGTCTTGTAGGCGTAGATGGATAGTCGGGAAGTGTTTAGTAATAAATTCAGCTGATTTATGACTGATGTCCAAGTACATGCAGTCTGCACCTAAACGTTTCATCTCATAGTCAATGGCGCGAGCAACGATATCGCGTGGCGCAAGTTCTTCGCGCGGGTCGAAATCGGGCATAAAGCGAGTGCCATCCGGACGGCGCAGATAGGCACCTTCACCACGAAGTGCTTCAGTCAGCAAAAAGTTACGTGCTTCTGGGTGGAAGAGACACGTTGGGTGGAATTGGTTGAACTCAAGGTTGGCCACACGACAGCCTGCGCGCCATGCCATAGCAATGCCGTCACCCGATGATACGTCTGGGTTACTGGTGTATTGGTACACTTTTGATGCACCACCAGTGGCAAGCACGACAAATTTTGCGGCAATTGTTTCTACATGCTCAGAGTCGCGGTTCCATACATAAGCACCAACCACTTTGCTTGAGTCACCACCGGTTTTATCTTCGGTGATTAGGTCAACAGCATTATGGCGTTCTAGCACAGTAATGTTAGGGTGGTTTAGTACGTTCTCTTGCAAAGAAGTTTGCATTGCCATGCCTGTTGCATCTGCGGCGTGCAGAATGCGGCGGTGACTATGACCCCCTTCACGAGTTAAGTGATAACGAGGCTGCTCGCCACTTTTTTGTGACTCTTCTTGGTCAAAAGGAACACCGCCATCAATAAGCCACTGCACACATTTTTTGGCGTTTTCAGCAATAAACTGAACTTTGTCTTTTTCACATAAGCCTGCGCCTGCAATCAGCGTATCTTCTACGTGAGACTCAACGGTATCTGATTCATCAAATACTGCGGCAATACCGCCTTGTGCGTAAAAGGTAGCCCCTTCTCGGCTTAGACTTTTACTTAACACAATAACTTTAGATTTTTTTGCGACACGAAGGGCTAGCGAAAGTCCTGCGGCACCACTACCGATAACCAATACATCACATTGATGCTGAGCGATTGAATTCATTGATATATTTTATCCTATTTCGATTAGGCTCTATCGCCTTCCATTAACCACTCGTCGAACACTTTATATCTTATAGTTTTGACGTGTTCTTAACCCAGACGAGGACTAGGGTGCTACTATTCGACTACTAGTTGCCACGCAAAGCAATGCGTTGTATCAAGTTTTTAATCTTAGACTTAAGTTCGTTTCTAATGGCCATCAAGCGTCTAGTACATCACATTTTGGACCAAGTTATAAAAAAAACATAACCAAAATGAACTTTTGTGTCTCGATTGAGTCACAATAGTGCTCTAGTAATCGATGGTGTCAATAATACATTATGCATTGATAAAACTCATATCTGAGAAGATGAGAGCTGAACATAGGAGTAAAAGCTCGAATGAACGAGCAGTTGACCGATCAGGTATTGATTGAGCGAATTCAAAATGGAGACAAGCAAGCCTTTAATCTTTTGGTGGTTAAATACCAAAATAAAGTGTGCAACTTGATCTCTAGATATGTGAACAACCAAAGTGATGTCGCTGATGTAGCCCAAGAAGCCTTTATTAAGGCGTATCGTGCTATCCCTAATTTTAGGGGAGAAAGTGCCTTTTATACTTGGTTGTATCGTATCGCGGTGAATACCGCAAAAAATCACCTTGTTGCGTTAGGGCGCAGACCGCCTGCAACGGATGTGGATGCTGAAGACGCTGAATATATAGAAACTGGTAATGCGCTAAAAGAAATTTCGAACCCTGAAAACTTAGCGTTGTCCAATGAATTGAAAGAGGTAGTGTTCAATGCAATTGAAGCACTGCCAGAAGACTTAAAAACAGCAATGACGTTGCGAGAACTTGATGGCTTGAGCTACGAAGACATAGCCGCCGTTATGGAGTGTCCAGTGGGCACAGTTCGTTCGCGAATATTTAGAGCTCGAGAAGCGGTAGAGAAAAAAATGCAACCGCTTCTTCAGCGTTAGAAAATAATCACAATGGTGAATGTAATGTCTAACAAAGAGAAAATCTCAGCATTGATGGATGGAGAGTCGGTAGACTTGAGCTTGATCTCTGAGGTAGAACACGAGAAGGATGCTCAACAAACGTGGCAGAATTACCATCTCATTGGTGATGTTATGCGCGGTGACGCAAAACAAGGCGCAGATTGGGATATTGCGAGCAAAGTTGCTCTTGCCCTTGAAGATGAGCCTGCTCACTCAAGCAATGTGCGTCCAATGCTAGAAGAACAACCAACACCAGCGACAGTTAAAAAGGCTCTTCCCCAATGGCTCACCCAATTTGGTCAGGTAGCCGTGGCTGCTTGCGTTTCTTTTGCGGTCATTGTCGGAGTTCAGCAATACGGCGGTAGCGTAGACGGTAATGCGTCACAAGCTCCGGAAACACTGCCTGTGCTACAGACGATTCCTATTGCAGGTAGTGCTGAGCCGGTGAGCTTAACTCGTGACTCAGTGCGTACTAAGTCAGAGTCGGCAAAAATCTCAGCGAAAGATGAACAACTTGCAGAGCAACGTCGTCGCATCAATACAGTATTGCAAGATTATGAGTTACAACTTCGTTTAAACCATAGCGAAACTAGCTCCGACGTAGAAACGGAAATCAAATGAAGAAATTTCTGGCCAGTGTGTGCGCGCTGCTCAGCTTAACAGCCTCTCCCTTAGCCTTAGCTGATGAGAACTCAGCTGAGGCCCTAATCTACAAAATGAGCACTGCAACCGAGACTCTCAACTACGAGATGTCATACGTGTTGATTCGAAAGAGCAGCATTGAGCCTTTGGTGTATCGCCAAGCCAATGATAATGACACTCGATTTGCTCAATTGTTGTATTTAAGTGGACCGGTACGAGAAGTCATTCGTCGTGGTGGAGAGATCAGTTACATCGAGCCCGGCATTGATCCTTTTACCATCGCATCCGATAAAATGGTTGCTCCATTAATGCCTATGCTTAGCATCAATCCTGACAAGCTAAAAATCTATTACGATTTTGTTAAAGTTGGGCGTGCTCGCGAAGCCGGTGCAGCTAGTGAAGTTGTACGTGTAGTACCAAAAGATGGTCAACGTTACTCTTACATTATGTGGATTGATGAAAGAACAGCGTTACCTTTGCGTGCCGATCTTATTGATCGTGACGGCGAAATCATCGAGCAATATAGAACCGTGTCTTATTCTATTTCTGATCATTTGATTCCCATTATGAAGGGGCTAGAAAAAGCGACCTTGCCGGATGTGGTCACCTTGCCCGACGGCAGTGTGGATGAGATCTCATGGAATGCTGAATGGATGCCAAAAGGCTTTGTGAGTAAAAAAATGCAAAGTCACCCATTATTTGGTTCAGATCGCATAGTTGAAAGCCAAATATATTCAGATGGATTATTCCAGTTTTCCATTTATGTTGCCCCAGAAGACGATCAATCATTGAAGCGTCAATTGGTGCGACAAGGCAGACGTACCCTACAAAGTGCTATTATGAATAAACATGAAGTCATTGTAGTCGGAGATATTCCTCCACGTACGGCGCAGCGTATATTACAATCGGTGACTTTCCACTAGCTAGGTGTAAAGACCATGATGAATGCATTAGCTCAGGTGACCAAAGTGACGCAAGTGTCATCACCTGAAACCGATGAAGCGATATTTAAAGTCGATCTGACCTGTGAGCAACAGACCAGTTGTAGTGGCTGTGCCTCTAAATCAAGCTGTGCCACAGGGCAGGTGACCAAAGCTATAGGCAATAAAGAGCATGCTTGGTCAGTGACTACCTCCACGGCGGTAGCTAAAGGCGATATTGTTGAAATAGGTTTGCCTGAAAAAGCGTTACTGTCAGCCGCAGCCATAGTGTACCTAGTACCTTTACTATTCTTGTTTCTTGGCGCTCTAGTTGGCACCGAGATCTCTAATGTGATGTTAGATGGTCACGAATGGCTCAGCATAGTGCTTGGCGTTGGCTTTGCGTGTATTGGTGGGGTAGTGGTAAAAGCAAAATTAAAGCGTACTAATCACCAAGCTGCGCAACAAGTCACCTTAATTCGCACCTTAGGTCAACCACTAGAAGTAAAATGAAGATAGCGACAAGCGCCGAAATTCGGTAGAATCTGCCAATCTGAGCCAAATGATGAGTATAAACATCATTTCCCCTTTCAATTTTGTATGAGTCTAACCACACCTTACTATGAAGAACATTCGTAACTTTTCGATTATTGCCCACATTGACCACGGTAAATCCACCCTATCAGATCGTTTAATACAAGTCTGTGGGGGTCTTAGCTCTCGTGAAATGGAGGCGCAAGTTCTTGATTCTATGGATCTTGAAAGAGAGCGCGGCATCACCATTAAATCTCAAAGTGTGACCTTAGACTACGTAGCAAATGATGGGGAAACCTATCAATTGAACTTCATCGATACTCCAGGACACGTAGACTTCTCATACGAAGTATCTCGTTCACTTGCCGCTTGTGAAGGCGCATTGCTGGTGGTTGATGCAGGTCAGGGTGTTGAAGCGCAAACTTTGGCTAACTGTTATACCGCCATTGAAATGGATCTAGAGGTTGTGCCAATCCTAAACAAGATTGACCTTCCAGCCGCTGATCCTGAGCGTGTTTCTGAAGAAATTGAAGAAATTGTTGGCATCGATGCTTTAGAAGCTGTGCGCTGTTCGGCGAAAACAGGTCTTGGCGTTGATGAAGTGTTGGAAGAAATCGTGAAAGCGATCCCAGCACCAGAAGGTGATCCTGACGGCCCATTGCAGGCGTTGATCATCGATTCATGGTTTGATAACTACCTTGGCGTTGTTTCACTTGTGCGTATCAAAAACGGCAAGCTAAAGAAAAACGACAAAATTAAAGTGATGAGCACAGGCCAAGTATGGGGTGTGGATCGTCTAGGTATCTTTACCCCTAAACGTATTGATACCGAAGGGTTAAATACCGGTGAAGTAGGCTGGGTAGTCTGTGGTATCAAGGATATCCTTGGTGCTCCAGTAGGTGATACCCTAACTCACGCTAAAGGCGGCTGTGAAACAGCACTGCCAGGTTTCCAAAAAGTGAAGCCTCAAGTATATGCGGGTCTATTCCCTGTATCATCAGATGATTATGAAAACTTCCGTGATGCACTAGGTAAATTGAGCCTAAACGATGCGTCACTGTTTTATGAGCCAGAAAGCTCAGCTGCACTAGGTTTTGGTTTCCGCTGTGGTTTCTTGGGTATGCTTCACATGGAAGTTATTCAAGAGCGTCTAGAGCGTGAATACGACCTTGACCTAATCACTACAGCACCAACCGTAGTGTATGAAGTTGAGAAAACTAACGGCGAAGTTTTATATGTAGATAGCCCAGCTAAGCTACCTGCAGTTAACGATTTAGAAGCTATCCGTGAACCAATCGCACGTTGTAATATCTTAGTGCCATCAGATTACCTAGGTAACGTTATTACGCTTTGTGTTGAAAAACGTGGTATTCAAGTGGATATGGTTTATCACGGTAACCAAGTCGCATTGACTTACGACCTGCCTATGGCAGAAGTTGTTTTGGACTTCTTTGATCGTCTAAAATCCACTTCTCGTGGTTATGCATCATTGGATTACAACTTCCATCGCTACGAAGAATCAAGCATGGTTCGCGTAGATGTATTGCTTAATGGTGATACAGTAGATGCATTGGCAATTATCACGCACAAAGATAACTCTCAAACTCGTGGTCGCCAATTGGTTGAGAAAATGAAAGAGTTCATTCCTCGACAAATGTTTGATATTGCAATTCAAGCCGCGATTGGTAACCACATTATTGCTCGCTCTACCGTTAAGCAGTTACGCAAAAACGTAATAGCAAAATGTTATGGTGGTGATGTGAGTCGTAAGAAGAAACTATTGAAGAAACAGAAAGAAGGTAAAAAGCGTATGAAGCAAATCGGTAACGTTGAGCTTCCGCAAGAGGCTTTCCTTGCTATTCTTCATGTCGGCAAAGATTAACCATTCAAAAATGGTTAGATAATAATTGCAAAGTGAAAGAGTTATTGGCTCTTTCACTTTCGTTGTTTTAGAAACATATAAATTTTAAGGGATTTCAATGGCTAATACGTTTTCACTAATCCTAGTCATAGTGACTTTGGTTACTGGTATTGTCTACGCTTTAGAGAAGCTAGTTTGGGCGAAGAAACGAGCAGCCAAGGTGGCAGACGTTGAAGCGCAAACCAATGGTTTGGATGAAGAAACGAAAGCAAAAGTAGAAAACCAACCGTGGTGGGTAGAAAACAGCGTTTCTATCTTCCCAGTGATTGCCTTTGTATTGATTTTGCGTTCATTTATTTATGAACCGTTTCAAATCCCTTCAGGTTCTATGATGCCAACGTTGCTAGTGGGTGATTTCATCGTAGTAGAGAAGTTCTCTTACGGTTTGAAAGATCCAGTATGGCGCACACAGTTGGTCGAAACAGGTAAGCCTGAGCGCGGTGATATTGCGGTATTTAAATTCCCACCGCAACCGAGCATTGACTACATTAAACGAGTAATTGGCTTGCCGGGCGATACTATTCGCTATACTCAAGAGAAGAAACTTTGTATTAAACCAAGTGGTGAGAAGCAGTGTAAACCAGTGCCTCTAACTAACTATACGGAAAGCGAGTTTGTACAAAATAATGTCCCATTGATTCGTCTAGATGAAACTATGGGTGAACATCAGCACCAAGTATTGGTGAACCCTCTACGCCAAGATAACGTGTCTGCGTATCAGCCTAGACCTGGTGTTCGTGAGTGGATTGTGCCAGAAGGGCATTATTTCATGATGGGTGACAACCGTGATAACAGCGCTGATAGCCGTTATTGGGGCTTTGTGCCAGAAGCCAATTTAGTTGGCAAAGCAGTTGGTATTTGGATGAGTTTTGAGTTTGATCGTGACAACGACAGCTTCTTACCTTCATGGATTCCAACCGGTATTCGTTTGAACCGCATTGGCGGTATAGAGTAATCAGAGAGTATGAATTCTCAATTAAACAGATTAGAAAAATGCATTGGTTATAAGTTTAACGACATTAATAACCTACACTTGGCGCTGACACACCGCAGCGCCAATGGCAAACATAATGAGCGACTAGAATTTCTGGGCGATTCAATTTTAAGTTTTGTCATCACTGATGATTTGTACCATCGTTTTCCTAAGGTAAACGAAGGTGATATGAGTCGAATGCGCGCAACCTTGGTAAGAGGAAAAACTCTGGCTGAATTAGCACGTGAATTCGAACTCGGAGACTACTTAAAATTAGGTCCAGGTGAATTGAAAAGTGGCGGCTTCCGTCGTGATTCAATTCTAGCGGATGCGGTAGAAGCGATTATCGGTTCTGTATACCTAGACAGTGGTACAGAAACGGTACGTGCAATGGTCTTAGGATGGTATATGAGCCGTCTTGAAGCGATTGAACCTGGCGTATCACAAAAAGATCCTAAGACACGTCTACAGGAATTCTTGCAGGGGCGTCGTAAGCCTCTACCGACTTATGAAGTGATCAAGATAAAAGGTGAGGCTCATAACCAAGAGTTCACTGTTGATTGTATTGTTTCGGGTATTGAAAAGCCTTTCACTGGCAAGGGAACAAGTCGCCGTAAAGCTGAGCAAACGGCTGCCGAACTTGCATTGGAGAAACTAACAAATGTCTAATCACGATCAACCAGAAGACCAAGCAGAAGATCAAGGCATTGATCTGGATGCGTATTTTGCCTCGAACAATCAGAGCGAAGCTACCTCAACGGAAAACCAACACTGTGGTTTTATTGCCATTGTGGGTCGACCAAACGTAGGTAAATCAACGCTTCTGAACCATATTCTTGGGCAAAAGATTTCAATCACGTCACGCAAGCCACAAACCACGCGCCACCGCATTATGGGTGTGGATACCGACGGTGATTATCAAGCTATTTTCGTTGATACCCCAGGGTTACATATCGAAGAAAAGCGTGCGATCAACCGTTTGATGAACCGTGCTGCAAACAGTTCTTTAAGTGATGTTAACTTGGTTTTCTTCTTGGTTGATGGCACTCACTGGACTGCTGACGATGAAATGGTGCTAAACAAATTAAAAGCCGCTAATTTCCCTGTTGTGCTGTGTGTGAACAAAGTTGATAAGGTTCAAGACCGCAACCTTGTGATGCAACATATGCAAGAAATGACTGGCAAAATGGACTTTGTTGATGTGGTTCCTATTTCAGCTAAATTAGGTAAGAACACCGATGTACTGCGTAAGCACGTACGTGATTTCTTGCCTAAAGCAACCCATCACTTCCCTGAAGAGTATGTCACAGACCGTTCACAGCGCTTTATGGCGTCAGAGATTGTGCGTGAGAAACTCATGCGTTTCACCGGTGATGAACTGCCTTATTCAGTAACAGTTGAAGTTGAACGTTTTGATTACAACCCTGATAACGATGGTTTCCATATCAATGCCCTTATCTTAGTTGAGAGAAGTGGCCAGAAGAAAATGGTGATCGGCAAGGGTGGCGAAAAAATCAAAACCATCGGCCGTGAAGCTCGACTGGATATGGAAGAGTTGTTTGGTCGCAAGGTCTACCTTGAAACTTGGGTCAAAGTTAAGTCGGGTTGGGCAGATGATGAGCGAGCACTTCGTTCATTAGGCTACATGGACGACCTATAAAAACACATCCCAAAACTCCACCGCCTTGGTGGAGTTTTTTATAGTATCTATTTATGTCGGTAATTGACGGATTTCAGCGCTGTTTTGTATTACATCGTCGTCCCTATACAGAATCGAGTTTGATCTTAGATGTCTTCTCTGAAGAGTTTGGTCGAGTCACGATCCTCAGTAAGGGAGGTCGAAGCAAGCGTTCACCTTTAAAAGGCGCATTGCAACCTTTTACGCCACTACTGCTAAAGTGGTCTGGTGGCGGATCAATGAAAACATTGCGCCAAGCAGAGCCTATCAGTCTCGGATTACCTTTGAGTGGAGTAAGCCTTTACTCTGCTATGTATATCAACGAAATCCTCGCCCGTGTCATCGCTCAAGAAGTCCCATATCCAGAGCTGTTTATTGATTATCTGCATGCTTTAACTGAGCTTGCGCAAGCGGATAACCCTGAGCCTGCGCTGCGCCGTTTTGAATTAGCCCTGCTCAATGCACTCGGTTATGGTGTGGATTTTCTGCACTGTACTGGCACGGGTATGCCTATCGATCCACAGATGACTTATCGCTATCGAGAACAGCAAGGATTCATTGCATCCGTGCGTAAAGATAACCTCACTTTTAAGGGAGAAGATCTGATCGCATTAAGTGAAAGGCGCTTTATCTCAAAATCACAACTGAGTTCGGCAAAGCGCTTTACACGCATAGCCTTAAAGCCTTATCTTGGCGGAAAACCAATAAAAAGTCGGGAGTTGTTTATGCCCCGAACACGGAGTATCAAAAAATGAATCCAATCTTACTTGGGGTCAACATTGACCATATTGCGACCTTACGAAATGCTCGTGGAACTAAATATCCAGATCCTGTACATGCGGCAGATATTGCTGAGCGTGCTGGCGCTGACGGCATTACCGTTCACTTAAGAGAAGACCGTCGCCACATCAAAGACAGAGACGTACGTCTATTGGCCGAAACTCTGCAAACGCGCATGAATTTAGAAATGGCAGTGACCGATGAAATGGTTGAAATTGCCTTAAAAACAAAGCCTGAGTTTGTTTGTCTTGTGCCTGAAAAACGTGAAGAACTGACCACAGAAGGTGGGCTAGATGTTGTCGGTCAGCTAGAGAAAATCACAGCGGCGACCAAAACACTGAGCGAAGCAGGAATTAAAGTCTCTTTGTTTATCGATCCAAACCAAGCGCAAATTGATGCCTCGAAAGCGGCAGGTGCTCCTTTTATCGAACTGCACACTGGCCACTACGCAGATGCAGAAACAGAAGAAGAGCAACACAAAGAGTTGGCTGTGATTGCTAAGGCTGCTACCTATGCATCTGAGCAAGGCATCATTGTGAATGCGGGTCATGGTCTGACTTACCACAACGTTGCCGCAGTAGCCGCTTTACCTGAAATCTATGAGCTTAATATTGGCCACTCAATTATCGGCCGCGCTGCATTTGAAGGCTTAGAAAAAGCCGTTTCAGATATGAAAGCGATTATGGATCAGGCTCGTAAATAATGGCGATTGTTGGCTTAGGTACGGATATTGCTGAGATTGAGCGTGTCGAAAAAGCACTTAATCGAACAGGGCTACCTTTTGCACAACGCATTTTAACTGAGTCAGAAATGGCTCAGTTTGAAAAGCTTAATTTAAAGGCTAAGTTTCTGGCTAAACGCTTTGCCGCTAAAGAAGCCGCTTCAAAAGCGTTAGGTACAGGTATTGCACAAGGCGTTTCGTTTCAAGACTTTACGGTCAGTAACGATGAGCTAGGCAAGCCACAATTGCACCTATCGGGTAAAGCATTGCAAATATCTAAGCAATTGGGGACAACTCATGTGCACCTTTCTATATCCGATGAAAGGCACTATGCGGTCGCCACCGTCATTTTTGAAAGTGATACCAATAGTACTAAATAACGGATCATTCTAGCTTGTTAAAATGCTCGATAACGGCGTTAGAATTTTTGATTGTAGAATAACTACTTATCGAAAAATTCTGCCTTGTTCTCGAGCATTTTTTTGTGCTAGTTCTGAACACTTACTTAGTGTGCTTGGTATTCATTCTAAAGGTACAAATTTGCGGTAGTTTGTACCTTTTCCATTTCATCTTGCAGCTCTAAAAGCTCTGGCTCCACATCATCCATCGAGTCTCCTGAACGCAGCATTTGCTCTAATTGAGCACAGGCTTTTTTCAGTTTAGGCACGCCACAATAACTGCAACTGCCATGCAACTTATGAATGTGATGAATAAGCTCATCTTTTGATGATAACTGCTCATCAATGGCTTGCTCGACAACCTGATTGACCTCTGGAATATAGTCAACCAGCATTTGTAGCATCTCTTTGGCTAACTCTTCTTTTCCTGCTGACTGAGCTAACGCAGCGCGCCAATCGATAATGACGTCACTACTGGAAGGCTTAGATGCAATCAGAGGCGGAATCATAGGCTCTGGCACTTCTATGGAGTGTCCACCCCAGTGATTAAGCAGTTTTAAAAGTACCGGTTCTTCAATTGGCTTGGTGAGGTAATCATCCATGCCTGCTTTAAGTAATCGGTCTCGCTCGCCACTCATTGCGTGAGCTGTTACGGCAATAATTGGCGTATCTTTATTGCTGGCGGTTTTCTTAATCGCTTGGCAAGCCGCCACACCGTCAATGCCCGGCATTTGGATATCCATTAGAATCAAATCAAATTGATGATGAGTGGCCTCATTAACCGCAGACTGTCCATCGGAGCAGGTGACAACAGACTCAACATGTTCATTGAGCAGGGCACAAATGAGTTTTAGGTTAGCTGGGTTATCATCAACGGCCATGACTTTTAATGGCAATTTATCTAACAAGATAGGCTCAGGTTTGTCATACACAGACAAGTCATCATCTTGATTTCTCAGCATAGCTTGTATGATCTTAGTGCGGGTCAGAGGCTTGATAATACACGACACCGCATGTTGTTCGATCAAGGTTTCAGACAGCGCAAGTTGGTTACTTGGCAGACCAATAATGACATTAGGGCAGACCGCTTTGGCTTGGCTGATAAAGTCGATAAGCTCTGTTTCACTGATGATCTCGTTGACTGGAACGTTATAGATCATGTAATCGTGAGGGGTGATGGTTTCTGGTAAGGCTGAGCGATATTGCGTAGCAATGTTTTCTTGAGTCAGCATTTGCTGCAACACATTCGCCGCTTGTAAATTCTGTTCAATAAGCAGTACTTCTTTACCTCGGATAGAAGAAAGGTCCGTCTGCTCCATAGGTAAGTCAGTAGCATTGAGTCGAATGGTAAACCAGAAGGTTGAGCCTTGGTGTAGACGACTGGTTAAACTGATTTCTCCGCCCATTTGACGCACCAGTTTTTGGGTAATCACTAGCCCTAAACCTGTACCGCCGTAGCGTCTAGAGATGCTGGCATCGGCTTGGCTAAAGGCTTGGAATAGCTGAGCTTGCTGACGCTCAGAGATACCAATACCGGTATCTTTAACCATAAACTGAATTTCAACTTGCTCTTCTTTTTGGGTGCGTAATTCAATGCTGACATCAATGTTGCCACGCTCTGTAAACTTGATCGCATTACCTACTAAGTTAGTCAGTACTTGCTGAATACGCAGTGAGTCACCAACAACGCCTGCCGGGATCTTAGGATCAACTTTAAGGGTTAACTCCAAACCTTTTTCATGGGCACTTGGCGCTTGCAGGTTGACCACTTCTTCCAGTGATTCTTGGAAATCAAACGGAATGTTTTCCAGTAGTAACTTACTGGCTTCGAGTTTAGAGAAGTCCAGAATATCGTTGATGATACTCAGAAGATTATTTGCCGAACGTTCAATGGTTTGTAAATAATCGGTCTGGCTATGAGAAAGATTGGTTTTGAGCATTTGGCGGGTAAAGCCAATCACCCCATTTAGTGGCGTTCTAAGCTCGTGTGACATATTGGCAAGGAATTCAGATTTGACTCTTGCTGCTTCTTGAGCCCGTTTTTTCGCAATATCTAATTCAACGTTCTGAATTTCTAACTGTTCTAAGGTCTCTCGAAGATCAGAGGTTGCCTGATCGATACTGTGCTGCATTTCTATATGGTATTCCGACAACGACATTGCCATCGAGTTGATACCATTTTTTAGCGAGTTGAGCTCACCGTGCATCTTACCTTCAATACGCACATCCAATTGTCCGCGCCGGATGCGGTCAACACTGTTTTTAAGGTGGGTGATCGGCGCGGTAATATCTTGCATTAACCGATAAGCAAAGAAGGCGGAAAGCCCGACCCCCAAAAACATCACCACTAACGCCACCACAATTTCTTGATACTGTTGCAAGCGCAAACTGGAGAGATCGAGTTCAATAGCGATATAACCGAGAATTTGGTCACTTTGTTTGGCATCCGCTTGCGGGGCAACAAATTGCGCTTCTGCAATAATCGGGGTTCGGATAATTAAGCGGGTATCAATAAGTTCCACCGTGCTGTGCAGTGGAATAGGTTCGGACTTCTTAAACATCAAACTTTGAAAGTTAGGATGAAAATTTGAAGTCACAAATAGTTCGTGATGCGCATCGAATACTGCGATACTTCGCACTACATCGGAACGTTTTCTATGGCTGTAGCTTATTAATTGTCGCACCGCTTCGCGATTTTGCTGCAACATGGCAAATTCACTGGCAATGGCCAATGGTTCTACAATATTAGTACCCGCAGTAATGAGCTGTGCCTCTAGGTCGTTATATCGATTAGAGGTGAAAAACAGGCTCAGTAACATACCGACAATCAGCGTCGGTGCAAGAGTGAGTGTTATTACGCGGGCACGAAGTCCATATCTGGTCATGTTTTATTAATGCGTCGGATGTGAAAAAATAAGCCGTGAAAGGCTTTCAAATTTTGTAAACTTGGACCTAAGTCTAAATCATTGAAATTAAAATTGCTTCCTAAGAACAGAGTCAGGCTAAAAATGTAGCGAAAAGCTTGATGTATGACCGTTAAAATTACTAGGCACCTTTATGGCTAACTTTTATAAACCGCAAAAAAACACCAATCGCACTCAAAAACACCTAAGTCTAACGATTGAAAAATATGACAATCAAGGTGCTGGTATGGCGTATAGCCAAGGAAAGCCTGTATTCATTCCCGGAACTATGGTCGGTGAACAAGTGGTGTGCCAACCCATAGAAACCAAATCAAAATTCATCCGCGCTAAGATGATTAAACTGTTAAAAAGCAGCGATGAACGAATCGAACCTTTTTGCCCTAAGTTTTCTCAATGTGGCGGTTGCTCTCTACAGCATATGCCCTATGCCCAACAACTGACGGTAAAACAGCAAGCCTTTAGCAAAATGATGTCGAAAGTTGCGCCAGAGCACACTTTAGAAGCGCCTATTATTGCGCAGGACATCCATTATCGTCGTCGAGCTCGCATCAGCCTGTTATGGGATATCAAAAAGAATAGATTGCAGTTTGGGTTTAGGGAAGGTCAAAGCAATAACATTGTGTCGCTAGACACTTGTCCTGTGGTTGCACAGCCTTTGGCCGAAATTATGCCTTTGATTAAGCCAGTGTTAGAAAAAATCTCACAGCCTAAAATACTGGGGCATTTAGAGTTGGTGCAAGCCGATAACGGCAGTGTACTTTTGCTGCGTACTAGCGCTGAGTTGCGAGCGAAAGACCGTCAGTTGCTCGTGCAATTTGCCGAGCAAAAACAGCTGACCTTATATTTGCATCAAGGACACAGTCAGCCAGAACAACTGTGTGGCGAATCGCCAATATGTGAAGAGTCCGGTGTTGCGTTAGATTTCTTGCCAACTGACTTTATTCAAGTCAATCGCTCAGTCAATCAACAAATGGTCGCACAAGCCATTGAATGGTTAGATGTGCAAGACAGTGATCGAGTGTTAGACCTCTTTAGTGGGATTGGTAACTTTACTTTTGCACTAAGCAAAAAGGCATCGGCTGTGGTCGGCATTGAAGGGGTCGATGAGATGGTTTCTCGCGCCAACAATAATGCTCAATCATTGGGTATTCACAATGCACACTTTTATCAAGCCAATCTTGCTGAGCTAACAGGCACAGAAGTTTGGGCTAAAGAAAGCTTTGATAAAATCTTGCTTGATCCGGCAAGAGCAGGCGCAGCTGGTGTGGTTGAACAACTGTCGCAGTTTGGCGCCACGCAAATTGTGTATGTCTCTTGTAACCCTGCCACCTTAGCTCGTGACAGTGAATCTTTGCTAAAACAAGGCTACAAAATAGTGAAAATGAAGGTGTTAGATATGTTTCCACATACCGGGCACCTTGAATCTATGGTGTTATTTGAGAAATAGCGCAAATTTCTGGGTTTTGCTAAACAGCAGAATCCTGCAAAGGGTATACTGTGGTATCAATGATAGTAAGAGTAAACGTAGAGTAATTTAGGGAAGAGGTATGGTTGCGGTTCGCAGTGCGCACATAAAAAAGGATGAAGAATTTAAACTCGATTCTTGGATCGAGAGCCTACAGCAGGGGCAAAAAACAGAGAATAAACTGCGCAAGCTCTATATTGATTGTGAAGAGATGTTGGCTACCCATGAGCAAAAGGAATTATTGCTGTGGCGTGGACGAGAGATGATAGAAATCCTAATCACCTTATCAATGGATAGAGCTACGTTGTTGGCGGCTCAGTTGTTCCCTGTGGTATCTAGTGGTTTGTTTGATACCGAAGAGCTTAAAGAGCGCTACGGACAAGAAATTATCAAGCTTATCGAAGGTGTGGAAGAGATGGCTGCTATCGGTCAGCTCAACGCATCTTTAGAAAACAGCAGCGCTTCTTCTCAAGTTGATAACGTCAGACGTATGCTCTTAGCTATGGTTGATGACTTCCGCTGTGTGGTCATCAAGTTGGCTGAGCGTATCTGTAATCTACGTGAAGTCAAAAATGCACCCGATGAGGTGCGCCAAGCGGTCGCCAAAGAGTGCGCCAATATCTATGCGCCTCTAGCTAACCGCCTCGGCATTGGTCAGCTTAAGTGGGAAATCGAAGATTATGCTTTCCGCTATCAAAATCCAACCACATACAAGAAAATCGCTAAACAACTGGCTGAGCGTCGCATAGACCGCGAACACTATATTGAAGAGTTTGTCGCTTCATTAAAAGATGAGATGAAGCGGACCAACATCAAGGCAGAAGTCAGTGGTCGTCCTAAGCATATCTTTAGTATCTGGCGCAAAATGCAGAAGAAAAAGCTCGCCTTTGATGAGCTGTTTGATGTTCGTGCTGTGCGTATCATTGCCGATGAATTACAAGATTGCTATGGCTCATTAGGGATTGTTCATACCAAATATAAACACCTGCCAAGTGAGTTTGATGATTACGTAGCAAACCCTAAGCCTAATGGTTATCAATCCATTCATACCGTGGTTCTTGGCCCTGGAGGCAAGACCATTGAGGTGCAAATTCGTACCAAGCAGATGCATGAAGAGTCTGAGCTTGGCGTGGCGG
This sequence comes from Vibrio sp. B1Z05, assembly GCF_052955985.1. Classification (NCBI taxonomy): domain Bacteria; kingdom Pseudomonadati; phylum Pseudomonadota; class Gammaproteobacteria; order Vibrionales; family Vibrionaceae; genus Vibrio; species Vibrio sp. B1Z05. The sequence goes on along the minus strand of NZ_CP130463.1, from coordinate 2,341,283 downwards.
CGCACTGGAAGTACAAAGAAGGCGCATCTGGCGGGCGCAGTGGCTACGATGAGAAAATTACTTGGCTACGTAAGCTACTGGATTGGCAAGAAGAGATGTCCGATTCTGGCGAAATGCTGGATGAACTGCGCTCGCAAGTCTTTGACGATCGCGTGTATGCCTTTACCCCGCGCGGTGATGTGGTCGATTTGCCTATGGGAGCAACGCCACTAGATTTTGCTTACCACATTCACTCTGAAGTTGGGCACCGTTGTATTGGTACCAAAGTTGGTGGTCGCATTGTGCCGTTTACCCATAAGCTAGAAATGGGCGATCAGGTCGAGATCATCACGCAAAAAGAACCCAACCCTTCTCGTGATTGGTTAAACCCTTCACTGGGCTTTGTACATTCAGGTCGTGCGCGCGCCAAAATCAACGCATGGTTTAGAAAACTAGGCCGTGAGAAAAACGTTGTTGCAGGCAAAGAGATCCTTGAGCATGAGCTGTCTAAAATTGGCGCAAATTTAAAAGATGCGGATGCATCTACGCTGAAGCGCTTTAACGTCAATTCAGTCGATGAGCTTTATGCGGGTATTGGTAGTGGTGATTTGCGTATCAACCAAGTCATCAATCACATCAATGCAGTGGTCAATAAACCGACCGCGGAAGAAGAAGACAAACAAGCACTGGCTAAGTTAAAAAGCCCAGACTCCACTATGCCCGTTGCGAGCAAGCCTCACAAAGACGCAGTAGTGGTGGAAGGGGTAGACAACTTAATGACTCACTTGGCGCGCTGTTGTCAGCCGATTCCAGGCGATCGCATCAGTGGTTATATTACCCAAGGTCGCGGCATTTCAGTGCATCGCAGTGATTGTGAACAATTAAACGAGCTTAGATTGCATGCCGCAGAGCGTATTATCGATACGGTGTGGGGGAGTGGTTTTGTGGGGTCGTTTATACTGACCTTGCGAGTGGAAGCCCTTGAGCGTACGGGTCTGTTAAAGGACATTACTACGCTTATTACCAATGAGAAGCTCAAGGTCGCCAGCATGCGTTCTCGCACGGATTACAAACGTCAATTAGCCATCATGGATTTGGATATTCAAGTCAGTAATATTGAAATCAGCTCTCGCGTACAATCACGCATCGAGCAAATCAAAGATGTGATATCCGTTAAGCGTCTTGGCTAACTTATTTGTATCAAATCGTAAATTTACTAAGCCCCTTATTAGGGGCTTTTTTATCAATAAATTGGAACTCCCATGTCATCTGAAACAGCAAACACTTCGGCAAACTCCATTCAACAACTGCTTACTATCATGGCTACGCTACGAGACCCAAAGCAGGGCTGTCCATGGGATATTAAGCAAGATTTCGATAGCATAGTGCCGCACACCATCGAAGAAACTTACGAAGTCGTGGATGCTATTCACAACAAGGACTGGAATAATCTAAAGGAAGAGTTAGGCGATTTACTGTTTCAAGTAATCTTCTATTCGCAAATGGCCAAAGAGCAAGATTTGTTTGATTTCGGCGATGTGGTTGATGTACTCAATGAAAAATTAGTGCGCCGTCACCCGCATGTCTTTTCAGATGCTAAATTTGCTAACGAACAAGAAATAAATGACAACTGGGAAGCGGAAAAAGCGAAAGAAAAAGCCCAGTTAGGCAATGTTGAAAAAAGTATTCTAGACTCTGTACCAAAGTCTTTGCCGGCATTAAGTCGCGCCAATAAAATCCAAAAACGATGTGCTAAACATGGTTTTGATTGGGATAGTCTTGGGCCGGTAGTGGATAAAGTGCATGAAGAAGTACAAGAAGTTTTAGATGAAGCTCTGCAAGTCACGGTTGAGCAACATAAAGTGGAAGATGAGTTGGGCGATCTGTTATTTGCCACCGTCAACCTTGTCAGACACTTGAATTGCAACCCCGAAGTTGCGCTGGCTAAAGCCAATAATAAGTTTGAACGTCGCTTTAAAGCCGTAGAGCAAAAAGTGCGCGAACAAGGTAAATTATTGGACGAGTGTGATCTAGAATATTTAGATTCGCTGTGGGACTTAGTGAAGCTAGATGAACGGAAGTAAAATCGCCGAAACAGGCTGATTTGATTTGAAGCAAAAAATTAAAAAAAGGCTTGTGATAAGTTTCACGTTGTGGCGATAAAGGGCTTCTGGTATATTTACATCCCGTCTAGAAGATATCCATTTCCCTCATTCAACCAATTTCAGGTTAAACATGACGACAAATTACATTTTTGTTACTGGCGGGGTTGTTTCCTCACTCGGTAAAGGTATTGCAGCAGCATCATTGGCTGCTATTTTAGAAGCTCGTGGTCTTAAAGTGACCATGATGAAGCTTGACCCTTACATCAACGTTGATCCGGGTACTATGAGCCCGACTCAGCATGGTGAAGTGTTTGTCACGGAAGATGGCGCTGAAACTGACCTTGACCTTGGTCACTACGAAAGATTCATTCGTACCAAGATGACTAAGCGCAACAACTTTACTGCAGGTCGTGTTTACTCAGACGTACTAGCAGCTGAACGTCGCGGTGATTACCTAGGTGCGACTATTCAGGTTATTCCTCACATTACTAATGCGATCAAAGACCGCGTAATCGTTGGTTCTAAAGGCCACGACGTGGCTATCGTTGAAGTGGGTGGCACAGTCGGTGATATTGAGTCTCTACCATTTATGGAAGCGATTCGTCAGCTAGCGGTTGAATTAGGCCGTGAGCGTGCGATGTTCATGCACTTGACTCTAGTTCCTTACCTAGCTGCTGCGGGTGAAGTGAAAACCAAACCAACTCAGCACTCGGTTAAAGAGTTGCTATCAATTGGTATTCAACCAGATATTCTTGTTTGCCGTAGTGACCGCATGGTTCCTGCAAACGAGCGTAAGAAAATTGCTTTATTCTGTAACGTACAAGAAAAAGCAGTTATCTCAATGAAAGATGTAGATTCAATCTACAAAATCCCACAACTGATCAAATCTCAAGGTCTAGATGATCTTGTTTGTACTCGTTTTGGTATTGACGCTCCAGAAGCTGATTTGTCTGAATGGGAACAAGTTATCTATGAAGAAGCTAACCCAACGGGTGAAGTGACCATTGGTATGGTGGGTAAATACATCGAATTACCAGATGCTTATAAGTCAGTTAACGAAGCATTAAAACATGCAGGGTTGAAAAACCGTCTTAACGTCCATATTAAGTATGTAGATTCACAAGATGTTGAAAGCAAAGGTACTGAAGTACTGGCTGGTCTTGACGCAATTCTTGTTCCTGGTGGTTTCGGCGATCGTGGTGTTGAAGGTAAGATTCGCGCGGCACAATATGCACGTGAAAATGAAATCCCATACCTTGGTATTTGTCTAGGTATGCAAGTGGCACTGATTGAGTTTGCACGAAACGTTGCTAACCTTGCAGATGCACATTCAACAGAATTTAATAAAGACACTAAAAATCCTGTGGTAGGCTTGATTACTGAATGGGTTGATAGCGAAGGTAAAGTTGAAGAGCGTAATGCAACTTCTGACCTTGGTGGTACAATGCGTCTTGGTTCACAGCTATGTCACCTAGAGAAAGGGACTAAAGCATACGAGCTATACGGTAGCGCTGAAATTCATGAGCGTCATCGTCACCGTTACGAAGTGAACAACAATTTACGTCCGTTGATTGAGAAAGCTGGTCTTAAAGTATCAGGTCTATCAGCAGACAAAAAACTGGTGGAAGTAGTAGAAAACCCTGCGCACCCTTGGTTCGTAGCGGCACAATTCCACCCAGAATTCACATCGACTCCTCGCGATGGTCACCCATTGTTTGCAGGTTTCGTTAAAGCAGCTGGTCAATACCATCGCGGTGAATTCGAAAAGTAAGAAAGGATGCAAGGGGTGTTGAGCGGATTTTTATAGCACCCCTTAAAAATTGACATTTTTTTGATTATAAGAGGAAACATTTAATGTCTAAGATCGTTAAAGTTCTAGGTCGTGAAATTATCGACTCACGTGGTAACCCAACAGTAGAAGCTGAAGTACACCTTGAAGGCGGTTTCGTAGGTATGGCTGCTGCTCCATCTGGCGCATCTACTGGTTCTCGTGAAGCTCTTGAGTTACGTGACGGCGACAAGTCTCGTTTCCTAGGTAAAGGCGTACTTAAAGCTCTTTCTGCTGTAAATGGCGACATTGCTAATGCTCTAATCGGCAAAGACGCAAAAGACCAAGCTGCTATTGACCAAGTAATGATCGACCTAGATGGAACTGAAAACAAATCTAAGTTCGGTGCTAACGCTATCCTTGCTGTATCTCTAGCGAACGCTAAAGCAGCTGCAGCTGCAAAAGGCATGCCTTTGTTCGAGCACATCGCTGAACTAAACGGCACTCCTGGCGTATTCTCTATGCCTCTACCAATGATGAACATCATCAACGGTGGCGAGCACGCTGATAACAACGTTGATATCCAAGAGTTCATGATTCAACCTGTTGGCGCTAAAACTCTTAAAGAAGCACTACGCATCGGTGCTGAAGTATTCCACAACCTAGCTAAAGTACTTAAGTCTAAAGGCCTTAACACTGCAGTTGGTGATGAAGGTGGTTTCGCTCCAAACCTTGAGTCTAACGCTGCTGCTCTAGCTGCAATCAAAGAAGCTGTAGAAGCTGCTGGTTACGTGCTAGGTAAAGACGTTACTCTTGCTATGGACTGTGCTGCTTCTGAGTTCTTCGACAAAGAAACTGGCAAGTACAACATGAAAGGCGAAGGCAAAATCTTCACTTCTGAAGAATTTAACTTCTACCTACAAGACCTTGCTAACCAATACCCAATCGTTTCTATCGAAGACGGTCTTGACGAGTCTGATTGGGCTGGCTTCAAGCACCAAACAGAACTACTAGGTGACAAGCTTCAACTAGTAGGTGACGATCTATTCGTTACAAACACTAAGATCCTTGAGCGCGGTATCAAAGAAGGTATCACTAACTCAATCCTAATCAAGTTCAACCAAATCGGTTCACTTACAGAGACTCTAGCTGCAATCAAGATGGCTAAAGATGCTGGTTTCACAGCAGTTATCTCTCACCGTTCTGGCGAAACTGAAGATGCAACTATCGCTGATCTAGCGGTAGGTACTGCTGCAGGCCAAATCAAAACTGGTTCTATGAGCCGTTCTGACCGTGTTGCTAAGTACAACCAACTTATCCGTATCGAAGAAGCACTAGGTGAACGTGCTCCTTTCAACGGTCTTAAAGAAGTTAAAGGCCAATAATTTACTAACTTATTGCGGTAACTGAGTCATCAGATTATTGCAATAACAATGTTGAATTATTTGCATATACTTTTAAACACCTCGCGTTAGCGGGGTGTTTTTTTTTGTATTTTTCGCATCATTGGCGTATTTTTCTCGTCATTAACCCAGATGCGTGTCGTCTATTAGCTGAATATGTTATAAATATTAATTGGCTGAGGATAATGCCAATCCAAATACGCTGTTGAGTATGTTTGCCCGTTTAAGGCGAAATAATAACGTATCTGGATAAGCATAATTGGTTTGAACCCTTGGCGATTAAGTAAGGATTTTGTCGTGCGTTTATTTTCTATATTGTTATTTTGCTTACTATTACTGATGCAGGCTACGCTGTGGATTGGTAAGAATGGTGTGAATGATTATCGCCAAGTAAAAGATGAGGTAGCGATACAAAGCTCTGTAAACTCTGAATTACGCAAGCGCAATGATGAAATGTTTGTTGAAATTGACGACCTTAAACAAGGCCTTGATGCTATTGAAGAACGAGCGCGTCATGAACTTGGCATGGTTAAAAAAGGTGAAACCTTTTATCGAATCATCGATACCGACTAACTTTACAAGCGGTTTTCAACTTGAATAAATATATAGCTATTGTCCCCGCTGCCGGAGTCGGTAGTCGGATGCAGGCGAATAAGCCGAAACAGTATCTCATGCTGCATGGGAAAACTATCCTAGAACACACAATAGAGAAGTTGTTATCACATCCTCAAATATCAGAGGTGGTAGTAGCAATTAGTGAAAACGATGGATACTTTTCTGATACCTCTCTGGCGTGTCATCCTTTAGTTACCCGCGTTGCGGGTGGCAAAGAACGCAGTGACTCAGTATTAAGTGCGCTCAATCATCTTATCGAGCAAGGTTATCAAGATTGGGTGTTAGTGCATGACGCTGCCAGACCGAATGTGTGCTTGGACAATATCACCTCATTAATCGAGCAAGGCACGCAACATGGCGTTGGCGCTATTTTGGCCGCTCGAGTTCGCGATACCATGAAGCGCTCATCGAGCAACAATGAAATCGATTCTACCGTCGAACGTGCGCATCTATGGCATGCATTAACACCACAAATGTTCCGTACGCCTGAACTACATAGCGCTTTACAATCCGCTTTGCACAATCATCATCCTGTCACAGATGAAGCGTCTTGTATGGAGCTTATAGGGCGATCTCCGTTGTTGGTAGAGGGACGTTCGGACAACCTTAAAGTGACCCAACCTGAAGATTTAGCTTTGGCTGAGTTTTATTTAACTGCGACGACAACCCAGGAGTAATTATGATCCGAATTGGACATGGTTTTGACGTACATAAATTTGGCGGTGAAGGCCCAATCATTATTGGTGGGATTTCAGTTCCGTATGAACAAGGGCTTTTGGCTCACTCTGATGGTGATGTTGTCTTACATGCGGTCAGTGATGCGCTGTTAGGGGCTATCGCCGCAGGCGATATTGGTTACCACTTCCCTGATACTGATGATAAATGGAAGGGTGCGAACAGCCGTGAACTGTTAAAAGAAGTGTATCGCCTAGTGAAAGAGCAAGGCTATGTGCTGGGCAACCTAGATGTGACCATTATGGCGCAAGCCCCTAAAATGGCACCTCATATTCAAGCTATGCGCAATGCCATTGCCGAAGATCTACAAACAGAGATCGGCAATGTGAATGTGAAAGCCACCACAACAGAGCGTTTGGGCTTCACCGGACGCAAAGAAGGAATTGCAGTAGAAGCTGTGGTTCTGATCCAACACCCTAATAATTAGAGGCGCACTCCATCTTATGAGTGACATATTATCAAACTTGGCTTATTTACACGGTAAGCCACAAGCAAAAGCAAAATTAAAAGCAAAAGCTGAGCACTTTGTGGTTAAAGAAGATCTCGGTTTTGAGTTGGCAGGCAGTGGTGAACACTTAATGCTACGAGTACGCAAAACCGGTGAGAACACTAGCTTTGTGGCGAACGAACTGGCCAAATTCTGTGGCGTAAAATCAAAAGATGTAAGCTGGGCTGGATTGAAAGATCGCCACGCTGTTACTGAGCAGTGGTTAAGTGTACATCTTCCTAAAAGTGATGATCTTAACTTTGCTTTGTTTACCCAAATGCACCCAAGCATCGAAATTTTAGAGACCACCAGACACAATAAAAAATTGCGTCCAGGCGATCTAAAAGGTAACTCATTTGAGCTTACTCTAAGTGAAGTGACCGATGTTGAAGCGGTAGAAGCACGTCTACAAGCCATTTCTGAGCAAGGTGTGCCAAACTATTTTGGCGCGCAACGTTTTGGTAATAACGGCAATAACCTTGATGAAGCTCGTCGTTGGGGCCGTGATAACGTACGTACTCGTAATCAAAACAAACGCAGCTTGTACCTTTCTACAGCTCGTTCATGGATTTTCAACCAAATCGTGTCGGCACGCATAGAGCAGCAGTGCTTTGATAGCGCTATTCTCGGCGATGTATTGCTCTCTTCTACGGGCACTGTGTTGCTGGATGAAGCGACACTTGCCAATGCGCCAAGCCTTGGCGCAATAACGGCCGCTTTAGCGGGTGATAATGCCTTGCCAACGGCAAATAAAGCGCTAGAGATAGAACAAGTTGCAGTAGATGCCGAACCTGATTTGATGGCCTTGATCCGAGGCAATCGCATGCGTCATGATCGCCGAATCATCAAACTGATCCCTGAGCAATTAACTTGGTCTAGTGAAGGCGACCAAGTAGTGATTAAGTTCTGGTTAGACTCTGGCTGTTTCGCTACTTCTATTATGCGAGAGGTCGTTGAAGAGATCCCGTTTGAACGTTCGTTTGACTAAGGGATTGCATGAAAATTTTATTAAGTAATGACGATGGCGTGCATGCCGAAGGTCTTCGAGTACTTGCCGAAGAGCTAAAACAGATTGCCGATATCGTGATTGTCGCACCCGATAGAAACCGTAGTGGTGCGTCTAATTCATTGACTCTCGAAAACCCGCTACGAGTGGATGAGATAGAGCCAAATGTATTTTCTGTACAGGGTACCCCAACAGATTGCGTGCATTTTGCGTTAAATGAATTAATGAAAGATGACTACCCAGATCTTGTATTAAGTGGCATCAACCACGGTGCGAATCTGGGAGATGATGTGTTGTATTCAGGTACGGTGGCAGCTGCTATGGAAGGGCACTTTTTAGGTGTTCAATCCATTGCAATATCACTAGTAGGTAGCACACACTTTAAGACGGCAGCTAAGATTGCCCGTCAGTTAGTAGAGCAACATCTCAGCAAACCGATTCCGACCAATCGTTTATTGAATGTGAATGTGCCCGATGTGGCATGGGATGCGATTACAGAAACGGAAGTGACGCGACTGGGCGCAAGACATCATGCTGAAACTATGATCAAACAGCTCGATCCTAGAGGCAAGCAAGTGTATTGGTTAGGGCCTCCAGGGAAAGAGCAAGATGCGGGTATGGGAACCGATTTTTATGCTATCGAGCACAAGCATGTTTCCATTACGCCTTTGCAAGTTGATCTGACAGCGCACGAATCACTGCTTAGTATGGACAGTTGGCTAAAAGGATAGAATGGGACATTATCAAGCACAACGGCTTTCTGAACACCTGCAATTGTTAGGTATTCAGGACGTGACAATCTTAAAGGCTATCGCAAGTTTACCGCGCGAGTTTTTTTTGTCTGAGGCTATGCGTCATCAGGCTTATGACAATAATGCTTTACCGATTGGTAATGGGCAGACCATCTCTCAGCCTTATATTGTCGCAAAAATGACAGAGTTGCTTGAACTTGAATACCACTCTAAGGTCTTAGAAGTGGGAACAGGTTCAGGTTATCAAACAGCAGTGTTAGCACAGTTAGTTGAGCGAGTGCATACCATTGAAAGAATCAAAACTCTGCAATGGGATGCTAAGCGCAGATTAGCTAAGCTTGATATTTATAACGTGTCATCAAAATATGGTGATGGTTGGAAAGGTTGGAGTGCTCATGCTCCCTTTGACGCCATTATAGTGACTGCCGCCGCCGCTGAATTGCCACAAGCATTAGTGGATCAGTTAGCCATTGGTGGTCGCTTGATTATTCCTATTGGTGAAACGGATCAGCAATTGCTGAAAATTGTCAAACAAGAGTCGGGTATTCGCTCTGAAATTATTGAAAACGTTAGGTTTGTACCTTTAGTTCAGGGAGAACTGGCTTAGGTTTATGGAAAGATTATTACGCTTAGTCATTGCTGCTTTAATGATTGTTTCACTAGTAGGTTGTGCGCCTAGTGGACAAACAAGTAATCATCGTGGTTATAAACAAGCTGATCGAGGTAGTTATCGTGGTAGTTATTACACGGTAAAAAAAGGCGATACGCTGTATTATATTGCCTATGTGACTGATCGGAATGTTAACGGTCTGATTCGGTTTAATAATCTAAAAGCCCCCTATACTCTGCGGATTGGACAGAGGATCCGCCTGTGGTATCCAGAAACTCCAGCTTATACTTCAAGTAAATCCATTGCGGTGGCTAGCGCTCCTACCAGTCACACTCATAAGACCTCTAGCACAATGCAAAAAAGTGCACATGCAAAGGTTGATAAGCATTCAACAAAGGAGTATGTTAGCTCTAAACAAGGTGTTAACAGTGCTGTAACATCAACCGCATCATCAAACCAAAAAATTGCGTCTTGGAAATGGCCAACGAAAGGGCGAGTAATTAACAAGTTCTCCTCTGGCGAAACAGGAAACAAAGGGATTGATATTGCCGGTCAGCGTGGACAAGCTGTTATATCAACTGCCAAAGGTAGTGTTGTGTATTCGGGTAATGCGTTACGTGGTTATGGAAACCTGATTATCGTGAAACACAACGACAACTATCTTAGTGCTTATGCTCACAATGATAAGTTGCTAGTCCATGAGGGACAGCAAGTTACCGCAGGGCAAAAAATTGCCACTATGGGCAGTTCAGGTACCAATGGCGTCAAGTTGCACTTTGAAATTAGGTATCAAGGAAAATCCGTTAACCCGGAGAGATATTTACCCTGACAGATAGCATTTGAAAATGCACGTTTGTTGAGCCATTGGAGGCAATATGAGTATGGATAACACAGCAGCAAAAGTGGATGACTTAGTTGAAGATAAAGCTAATGACGAGCTAGGAGCTGGCATCGTCGAAGCGGTTGAACAAACCCCTGCCAAGGAAGAGTTTGATGTTTCAGCAAAGAATTTAGATGCAACCCAACTGTATCTTGGTGAGATTGGTTTCTCGCCTCTTCTCACAGCCGAAGAAGAAGTGCTCTATGCACGACGCTCTTTGCGCGGTGATGAAGCCGCTCGTAAACGTATGATCGAAAGTAACCTGCGTTTGGTTGTGAAAATTTCCCGCCGTTACAGCAACCGTGGTTTGGCTCTACTCGATCTTATCGAAGAGGGTAACCTTGGTCTTATCCGTGCGGTAGAGAAGTTTGATCCTGAGCGTGGCTTCCGTTTTTCGACTTACGCTACATGGTGGATTCGTCAAACTATCGAACGCGCTTTGATGAACCAAACTCGTACTATTCGCTTGCCTATTCACGTCGTTAAAGAGCTAAATATTTATCTGCGTACCGCTCGTGAGCTTTCGCAAAAGCTAGACCATGAACCGACTGCTGAAGAAATCGCGCAAAAACTGGATAAGCCGGTAGACGATGTCAGCAAAATGCTGCGTTTGAACGAACGCGTGAGTTCAGTGGACACGCCAATTGGCGGTGATGGCGATAAAGCATTGCTGGATATCATTCCAGATATCAACAACTCAGATCCAGAAGTCTCTACCCAAGATGACGACATCAAACACTCTCTAATTGATTGGCTAGATGAACTGAACCCGAAACAAAAAGAAGTGCTTGCACGTCGTTTTGGCTTATTGGGTTACGAACCATCTACTCTAGAAGAAGTTGGGCGTGAAATTAGCCTGACTCGTGAGCGTGTTCGTCAGATCCAAGTAGAAGGCCTACGCCGATTAAGAGAGATTTTATTGAAGCAAGGTTTGAACATGGAATCGCTATTTAACTTTGATAGCGAATAATTGATAGCGAATAAGCAATAGTATAACGATTGAAAAAGAAGAGCCTGATTTCGTAAGAAGTCAGGCTCTTTTGTGTTTCTAGTCTAGAGATAGCTTGTCGAATAATACCAATCACACTAAGTAAGCTAGAATGATCAGTTATTTAGTACGATTGGTACAAAGCGCTATAACATTTTTTTCAAACGATACAGCTCTTCAAGCGCTTGTCGTGGCGTAAGATCATCAGGATCAATATTGCCTAATGCCAACTCCACATCACTAGGTTCTGGGATCAAACTGAGTTGGTTGGCAACCTCGACCGTCGATGCGACATTGCTTTGTGGTTGAGCGCTGAGCTGTTCCAGTAGGCTTAACTTTTGTCGTGCATTTTTGATTACCGCTTTAGGTACACCGGCAAGCCCTGCAACAGCCAAGCCATAAGACTTACTGGCGGCACCTTCTTGGACAGCGTGCATAAAGGCAATATCGTCACCGTGTTCAACCGCATCAAGGTGTACGTTTGCCAATCCCTGCAATTGAGCCGGCAATTCAGTAAGCTCAAAGTAGTGAGTAGCAAATAAGGTTAGTGCGCTAATTTGATTAGCCAGCCACTCCGCACTTGCCCAAGCTAAAGACAAACCATCATAGGTACTTGTACCGCGCCCAATTTCATCCATCAGAACCAAACTGCGATTGGTGGCGTTGTGTAAAATATTGGCGGTTTCCGTCATCTCAACCATAAAGGTAGAACGACCAGAGGCAAGATCATCAGAAGCACCAATACGGGTAAAGATGCGGTCAAGAAGCCCAATGTCTGCCGATTGTGCCGGAACGTAAGCGCCAATATGTGCCAGTAATGCAATTAACGCGGTTTGACGCATATAAGTCGATTTACCCCCCATATTAGGGCCAGTAATAATCAGCATTTTACGCTGTGGGTGTAGGTCGACTGGGTTGGCAATAAATGGGTCCTCTAACACTTGCTCCACAACAGGGTGTCTGCCATTGGTAATAGCAATCCCAATATTGTCGTGAATATTTGGGCGACAATACTCTAAGGTATCGGCTCGCTCTGCTAAGTTTTGCAATACATCCATTTCTGATAGAGCAGCCGACAGTAATTGCAGTTGGCTTAAATGTGGCAATATCAGATCAAATAGCTCTTCCCATAAACCTTTCTCAATGGCCAATGCTTTGGATTTTGAGTTAAGGACTTTGTCTTCGTGCTCCTTTAGCTCAGGGATAATATACCGCTCGGCATTTTTTAAAGTTTGGCGACGAATGTAGTGCGGCGGAACTAAATGGCTCTGTCCTCGGCTGACTTGAATATAGAAGCCGTGTACAGCGTTGTAGCCGACTTTTAACGTATCAATGCCGTGTCTTTCACGCTCATCTGCTTCTAGCTTTTCTAGGTATTCGGTTGCGCCATTGGCGAGATCGCGCCATTGATCTAACTCTTCGTTATAACCTTCCGCTAATACGCCACCATCACGAATGACCACTGGCGGATTTTCTTTAATGGCACGCTCTAACAGTTCACACAAGCTTTCAATTGGCTTTGAGTCTGTGGCGAGAGTTTGCAAGTGTGAGTTTTGCAGGGTTTGCAAGGCCACTTCTAATTCAGGAAGTGTTTGCAAGGCTGAGCGAAGGCGAGCCAGATCTCTTGGTCTAGCGGAGCGCAACGCAAGTCTTGCGACAATACGTTCAATATCACCGATTTGTTTTAGGATCTGATTTAGATCTGGATATAAAGCCTGCTCTTTTAGCTCTGTAATGGAATCTAAGCGGTTGTTTAATACGGTCAACTCACGAGTCGGCTGATGTAACCAACGTTTAAACATGCGGCTACCCATTGCCGTTGCCGTATGATCAAGAACCTCTGCCAGAGTGTTATCCATGCCACCGGCTAAATTGGTGGTAATTTCCAAGTTACGACGAGTTGCGGCATCTAAAATAACTGAGTTGTCTTGTCTCTCGATAGTAATAGAGCGTATATGTGGCAAAGCGGTGCGCTGAGTGTCTTTAACATACTGGATTAAACAGCCTGCTGCACACAGCGCTACTTCGGATTTTTCAACGCCAAAACCAATGAGATCTTTGGTGCCAAATTGAATGTTTAACTGCTGTTTGGCCGTTTGCAGTTCAAATTCCCACTCTGGTCTACGGCGATTGCCATGACGACCTTCCATGATATGTACAGCAACAAACTCTTCGGGGAACAATAGCTCTTTTGGGCTAGTACGTTGCAACTCGGCAAGCATAGCTTCTTCTGTTTCAGGCTCACTCAATAAGAAGCGCCCTGAAGTAATATCTAAAGTGGCGTAACCAAATTTACCGTTGTGCTGATAAATGGCGGCAATGAGGTTATCTACGCGCTCGCTTAACAAGGCCTCATCGGTGACCGTGCCGGGGGTGATAATACGTACTACTTTTCGCTCAACCGGGCCTTTTGAGGTAGCAGGGTCGCCAATTTGCTCACATATGGCGACGGACTCACCCAATTGCACCAGTTTGGCGAGATAGCCTTCAACGGCATGAAAAGGGACGCCAGCCATAGGAATCGGTTCGCCAGCAGACGCGCCGCGTTTGGTTAAAGAGATATCTAACAGCTGTGAGGCGCGTTTGGCATCGTCATAAAATAATTCATAGAAATCACCCATGCGGTAAAAAAGCAAGATCTCAGGATTCTCTGCTTTAAGCTTATGATACTGCTGCATCATTGGAGTGTGTTTTGGCTTAGATTTTACCGACATAATAGGTTCTGTTGCTTTCCATTAATTCTCTAGGGGCTTAGGATAAATGAATCTTAAATGAGTGGTAAAGTGAATTAAGCAAATGTCTGACACAACATTGAATAAATTGAGCCTTAGAGTAGGGGAATTACTCAAAAAGCAAGGTTATATAATGGCAACAGCAGAATCTTGCACCGGCGGCGGTGTGGCGCAAGCCGTTACTGAGATAGCGGGCAGTTCACAATGGTTTGACCGAGCTTTTGTGACCTACAGCAATGAAGCCAAAGTTGAGATGCTAGCCGTAAAAGAGAGCTCCCTTGAGCAATTTGGAGCAGTAAGCACCGAGGTAGCCGCAGAAATGGCTCTCGGCGCTGTGCAACACTCTCGTGCTCATATTGCGGTCTCCATCACAGGTATTGCCGGCCCCGGTGGTGGTACACAAGATAAGCCCGTTGGCACCGTATGTTTTGGCTTGGCAGTAGGAAGCGAACTTATACAGGTACAACGCTGTTTATTTACAGGTGATCGCACGCAAGTAAGAAATCAGTCTGTTTGTCATGCTCTTCAAATTATTGAAAAACATATAGAAAGTAACTAATTACACTTAAATGCTAAAAAAAACACGTTTTCATCTAGACACTGTATGAATTAACAGTAATAATTGATTCATCAAACTGAAAGACCCTATTCCATGGAGCATAAAATGGACGATAACAAACAAAAAGCGCTCGCGGCTGCACTTGGTCAAATTGAAAAGCAATTCGGTAAAGGCTCTATCATGCGCCTTGGTGATAACCGCACCATGGACGTGGAAACTATCTCTACAGGCTCACTTGCATTAGATATCGCACTGGGTGCTGGTGGCCTACCTATGGGACGTATCGTAGAAGTGTACGGTCCAGAATCTTCAGGTAAAACAACTCTAACTCTTGAGCTTATAGCAGCGGCGCAACGTGAAGGCAAAACTTGTGCATTCATCGATGCCGAGCACGCACTTGACCCTATCTACGCACAAAAGCTGGGCGTAAATATCGATTCTCTATTAGTTTCTCAACCAGATACTGGTGAGCAAGCGCTAGAAATTTGTGATGCTCTAGCACGCTCTGGTGCTATTGACGTATTGGTTGTCGATTCTGTTGCTGCACTAACACCAAAAGCTGAAATTGAAGGTGAAATGGGTGATAGCCACATGGGTCTGCAAGCACGTATGCTTTCTCAAGCAATGCGTAAGCTAACCGGTAACCTAAAACAGTCTAACTGTATGTGTATCTTCATTAACCAAATTCGTATGAAAATTGGTGTAATGTTCGGTAACCCAGAAACCACTACCGGTGGTAATGCACTTAAGTTTTACGCTTCTGTTCGTTTGGATATTCGTCGCACTGGCGCAATCAAAGATGGCGATGAGATTGTCGGTAACGAAACTCGCATTAAAGTGGTTAAAAACAAAATTGCGGCACCATTTAAGCAAGCTGAAACTCAGATTATGTACGGCCAAGGCTTTAACCGTGAAGGTGAGCTTATCGACTTAGGCGTTAAGAATAAGCTTATTGAGAAAGCCGGTGCTTGGTATAGCTACAATGGCGATAAGATTGGTCAAGGTAAAGCAAACGCGGGTAAATTCCTACGTGAAAACCCTGAAGCGGCAACGGCTATTGACGCCAAACTTCGTGAAATGCTTCTAACAGTTGCGACTGCTGAAGAAGTCACTGAAGCGACCGAAGCCGAATAATCTCTTCCCCAATTATGCTCCTAATTACTGAGTCTTATTGTTAAGGCTCAGTAATTACCTCCTTATTTTCAATTTATCCATTTTCTCTTTCGCACTGAATTTTCCGAGGTGTGTATGTATTCTCGATCCCCCAACAATGCTGCTAAAAAAGAAGCATTACGCTTTTTGAGTCTTCGTGATCATGGGCGTTATGAGTTGCAACAAAAATTGCTCAATAAAGGCTTTGGCTTAAATGATATTGATGACGCCATTGTTTTTTGTCATGAACATCACTATTTGGACGATTTGCGCTACGCAAAAGATCAGGTCAGGCTACAAGCAAGTAAAGGCCATGGTGAACATCGTATTCGCCAAGAATTACAAGCGAAGCGGGTTGGCGGCGATGTCATTAACCAAGCACTTCGAGAGGAGCCTCAAGATTGGTTTGAGTTGGCTAAGTTGTCAGTGGAGAAGCATTTGCATGATGCATTGACTGTTGATAGCCAAGAATATGCCCGACAAGTACGCACACTGCAATTTTTAGGCTTTAGCCTTGAACAGATCCAATACGCACTCTCATCGACATCCCTTTCTACTAATTAATCGAAAATAACCCTTAATCTAATAGCCAGATTTAAAGGAATTAGCGTAATTTTTACAAAATAATCGGCATTTGTGGTCAATTAAGACAGAAAACTAGTCGTTCTCTCTTGCTTGTTTTACAATGTGGCAAAAATCTAACTTGAACACTTCAGGAATAGCCACATGTACATGAGTACCGCCGAGATTCGTAGTGCCTTTTTAAAGTTCTTTGAGAGTAAAGGGCATCAGATAGTAGAGAGTTCTTCTCTTGTACCTCACAACGATCCTACTTTGCTGTTTACTAACGCAGGTATGAACCAGTTTAAAGACTGTTTCTTAGGAGCCGAGAAACGTAATTATACTCGTGCAACTACGGCACAACGTTGTGTACGTGCTGGTGGTAAGCATAATGATTTAGAAAACGTTGGTTTTACTGCTCGTCACCATACTTTCTTTGAAATGCTAGGTAACTTCTCTTTTGGAGATTACTTCAAGCATGATGCTATTGGCTATGCTTGGGAGTTTTTGACCGAAGTTCTAAAACTGCCACAAGAAAAGCTATTAGTTACAGTTTATGAAACTGATGATGAAGCCTTTGATATTTGGAACAAAGAGATGGGCATTCCTGCCGATCGTATTGTTCGCATTGGCGATAAGAAAGGCGGTAAGCCTTTTGAATCAGATAACTTCTGGGCAATGGGTGATACCGGTCCTTGCGGTCCTTGTACAGAAATTTTCTACGATCACGGTGAACACATCTGGGGTGGCCGTCCAGGTACTCCTGAAGAAGATGGCGACCGTTTCATCGAGATCTGGAACAACGTATTCATGCAATTCAACCGTCATGCTGACGGCACTATGGAGCCGCTTCCAAAGCCATCTGTAGATACAGGCATGGGTATTGAGCGTATCTCTGCAATCATGCAGGGTGTGCATTCAAACTACGAAATCGACGTTTTCCAAACGCTAATCAAAGCTTCCGCTGAAGTTGTTGGCTGTGATGATCTATCAAACCAATCTCTACGCGTAATTGCCGACCACATCCGTTCATGTTCTTACCTTATCGTTGACGGCGTTATGCCTTCAAATGAAGGTCGTGGTTATGTGCTACGCCGCATTATTCGTCGCGCAGTGCGTCACGGTAACAAAGTGGGGGCTAAAGATGTCTTCTTCCATAAACTAGTCGGCGTACTGGCTGAGGTGATGGGCGAAGCGGGTACTGAACTTAAAGCACAACAAGCACTTGTTGAAAAAATTCTACGTATTGAAGAAGAAAACTTCGGTCGCACTCTAGAGCGCGGCATGAATATTCTTAATGATGCACTAGATGCGCTTAAGTCTGAAAACAAATCCACGCTAGATGGTGAGACAGTATTTAAACTGTACGACACGTACGGCTTCCCAGCTGACTTAACCAATGATGTTGCACGTGAACGTGATTTCGATATCGATGAAGCCGGTTTTGAAAAAGCGATGGAAGAGCAGCGTCAGCGTGCTCGTGAAGCAGGCCATTTTGGTACTGACTACAACGCCACGATTAAAACAGAAGCAACCTCTGACTTTAGTGGCTACACCGCCACACAAGGTCACAGCACAGTGACAGAAATTTTTGTGGAAGGTGAAGCGTCTGAATCACTTTCTGCAGGTGATAAAGCCATTATCATCCTGAGTGAAACGCCGTTCTACGCAGAATCAGGTGGTCAATGTGGTGATACCGGTTTATTAAAAACTGAACTAGGCAGCTTCCAAGTTGATGATACTCAGAAGCTAGGTAATGCCATTGCACATCACGGCGTGTTAGCCGAAGGCGTATTGAGTACCGGCGACAGTGTTGAAGCTATCGTAGATGCTGAGCGTCGTTTAGCAACTTCATTAAACCACTCTGCAACGCACTTATTGCATGCTGCACTTCGTCAAGTGTTAGGTACACACGTTGCGCAAAAAGGCTCATTAGTTAAGCCTGAAGGTCTACGTTTTGACTTCTCTCATCTTGAAGCTGTGACAGCGGATGAGTTGCGCACTGTTGAGCGTCTAGTTAACCAGCAAATCAGAAAAAACAACGATGTAGTGACAGAAGTCACGGATATCGAATCAGCTAAACAAAAAGGCGCTATGGCGTTGTTTGGCGAGAAGTACGATGATGAAGTTCGCGTTCTTTCAATGGGTGACTTCTCGGTTGAATTGTGTGGTGGTATTCACGCTGCGCATACCGGTGACATTGGTTTGTTCCGTATTATCTCAGAAGGTGGTATTGCTGCTGGTATCCGTCGTATTGAAGCGGTAACGGGTGAAGCTGCACTGGATTCTATTGAAGCCGAGCAATTAAGCCACGCTCAAAAAGTGTCAGACATGCAAGCAAAAACCAAACAGCTTGATAAAGAAATTCAGCAACTGAAAGAGAAAATGGCCGTTGCTGAAAGTGCCAACATTATGGGTAAGGTTCAAGAGATCAAGGGTACTAAGGTATTAATTGCCGCACTCGAAGGTGCAGATAATAAGAACCTACGTAACATGGTGGATGATACTAAGAATCGTGTTGGCAGTGGTGTTATCCTTATCGCGAACATTGATAACAACAAAGTTAGCTTGATTGCTGGCGTCACCAAAGATCTGATTGACAAAGTGAAAGCGGGCGAGTTGGTGAATATGGTCGCGCAACAAGTTGGCGGTAAAGGCGGCGGTCGTCCTGATATGGCACAAGCGGGTGGCACCGATGTTGCTGCACTTCCAGAGGCGTTAAAATCAGTGCATAGCTGGCTTGAAGAGCGTCTTTAATTACAGTCGCTAATTATTGAGCCGTTAAGGCTCAATAACGCAAAATCGAAACCAGGCATTTTGGAATCTAAAGTGCTTGGTTTTATTGTTTTTAATTGTCCAATGTACGCATATGTATAAATGTACAACGAACAACATATTGTTTAGGAAGGTGGAAAGTTAGTGGAAAACCGATTAATCGTACAGAAGTTCGGTGGAACATCTGTTGGTTCAGTTGAGCGAATCCAAGTCGTCGCCGAGCAAGTCATTAAAACCAAACAACAAGGTAAACAAGTTGTGGTGGTGGTATCGGCTATGTCTGGTGAAACGAATCGCTTGCAAAGTTTAGCCAGTGAAGTGGATAGCGTACCGAATGCTAGAGAGCTTGATGTACTGTTGTCCGCAGGCGAGCAGGTGACGGTTGCCTTATTAGCGATGACTTTGCATAAGTTAGGCTACAAAGCTACGTCATTGACGGGTTGGCAGGCTGGGATTATTACTGACGATAGACACAATCAAGCAACGATCAAGTCTATCGATAATGATAAGTTCAACACTTTGCTTGCTGATGATCACATTGTCATAGTGGCAGGTTTTCAAGGCATGAATCAAAACGGTGATGTAACGACTCTCGGTCGAGGTGGTTCTGATACCAGTGCGGTTACTTTGGCGGGCCTTCTTGGCGCGGATGAATGTCAAATTTTCACTGACGTAGACGGTGTTTATAGTTGTGACCCAAGAGTGGTCGATACCGCTATTAAGCTTGATACAATTGACTTTAGCGATATGCAAGCCATGGCGAAACATGGCGCTAAGGTGTTACACCTTCCTTGTGTTGAATTTGCGGCTAAATACGACTTAGATATCCGTGTGTTGTCGTCGTTCTCTCCGCTACATGGGACTTTAGTGACACGTTTACCAAGCCGAGCGCCTGTTTGTGGTCTAGCATTGCAAAGAGACGTTTATCGTATTGATTTAGCCCCATTATCGACAGAGGCCATCATCACCCAATGTCAGTTACTGGGAATTACACTGCACTGGCACTCAGGTTCTATTGTTGCAGTGGACAGCCATGATCTGTCTAAAATACTGCAGATGTTACAAGCGGATGTGATTGATGTCGCCCCTGTAAGCACGCTGACAGTGGTTGGAGCAGAACTTGATGAGTTATTTCATCAAGTCGAAAAGCAACTATTAGAGAATGATATCAAAGTTCTTGATAGTTTTAGGTGTGATAGGGTAGTGAAATTGTTACTATTACCAGAACATCTGGATCGAGCCGCTAATTTTATACACGCTCATTATATTGAGCTGTCTCATTATGTTGCTAAAGACAAAAAAGAGCTTATATTGTAATAAGTTCTTTACCAAGTTGTTATTTTTGTTGAATAATGGATCTCAAATGAATTTGAGTGACAGCAAGGAGCTATCAAATGCTAATTTTGACTCGCCGCGTTGGCGAAACCCTTATGATAGGGGATGAGGTTACTGTGACCGTATTAGGTGTTAAAGGTAACCAAGTACGTATCGGTGTAAATGCACCAAAAGAAGTTTCTGTGCATCGTGAAGAAATTTATATGCGTATTCAGGCAGAAAAAGGAAATGGAAACGTTGCAACAGGCAACTACTAAGTTTTTTATAAAGGCTAACCTTAACGGTTAGTCTTTCTGTTTTGAGGGGATAATAAACACATAGAACTGACAATTTTGAGCTGTTTGGTTGAAAGTTGTTCTGTTGACTGATTTTTCTGTCATTTTACCAATAAAATGTTTGACATATTTTTGGTAAATCGTAATATGTGCCTCCGCAAGACGGTGAGGTGGCCGAGTGGCCGAAGGCGCTCCCCTGCTAAGGGAGTATACGGTTTGTAGCCGTATCGAGGGTTCGAATCCCTCCCTCACCGCCATTCTTGCGAACTCTCTTAATCGAGAACAATGCGCGTCCTTAGCTCAGCTGGATAGAGTACCTGGCTACGAACCAGGCGGTCGGAGGTTCGAATCCTCCAGGACGCGCCATATCGTTTATTCGATATAAAATATAATGCGGTGAGGTGGCCGAGTGGCCGAAGGCGCTCCCCTGCTAAGGGAGTATACGGTTTGTAGCCGTATCGAGGGTTCGAATCCCTCCCTCACCGCCATTTATTGACCGTTTGGTCAATTTTTTTGTTTCTCATTTTGGAAAGTGTGATAGACTTCGCACCCTTCTTGAAAGAGAACATTCTTGAAAAAGAAAATTGTACAACCAGCATTGTACAAAACATTGCGCGTCCTTAGCTCAGCTGGATAGAGTACCTGGCTACGAACCAGGCGGTCGGAGGTTCGAATCCTCCAGGACGCGCCACTATTACAACGAATGGTTGATAGAAATATTAACGGTTCTATAAAGTCTTCTGCAAAGAAGCATTGCGCGTCCTTAGCTCAGCTGGATAGAGTACCTGGCTACGAACCAGGCGGTCGGAGGTTCGAATCCTCCAGGACGCGCCACTACAACGAAGTGTTGATAGCGATATCAGCAATTCTATAAAGTCTTCTACAAAGAAGCATTGCGCGTCCTTAGCTCAGCTGGATAGAGTACCTGGCTACGAACCAGGCGGTCGGAGGTTCGAATCCTCCAGGACGCGCCACTACAACGAAGTGTTGATAGCGATATCAGCAATTCTACAAAGTCTTCTGTAAAGAAGCATTGCGCGTCCTTAGCTCAGCTGGATAGAGTACCTGGCTACGAACCAGGCGGTCGGAGGTTCGAATCCTCCAGGACGCGCCACTACAACGAAATGTTGATACCTATATCAGCAATTCTATAAAGTCTTCTGCAAAGAAGCATTGCGCGTCCTTAGCTCAGCTGGATAGAGTACCTGGCTACGAACCAGGCGGTCGGAGGTTCGAATCCTCCAGGACGCGCCACTTTTAAAAACCTCGCTTCGGCGGGGTTTTTTTATATCTTAATATTCACATTCCCCACAAAAAATTAACATTTAATGTTGCCTTTTTGCCGTTTTTGATAAGTTTTTGGCAGATCTGCGCATTTCTTGTTCCTTTCAGATATTTTATGTGCAATTGTTCCTGTGCAATTATATGCGTAAAGAAAATTGACAAACTCTTATCAATCTAGATAATCAGATGCTTGGTGTGAATGCATCACTTTGTCAGGATGACAACTAAGGGAATAAATATTATGGATAACATCACAGGTTTGCTGTCTGAAGCAGCCTCAATTATGGCTATTGGTATGGCCATGGTTTTTCTTTTTCTTACATTGCTGGTATTTGTTGTTCGCTTAATGTCGAAACTCCTTCCGACTGAACAACCGACTGCGCCTGTACGCCCCAAGAATACAAAACAAGTTAAGACTGCTGATTCGACAGCTCAGAACGATCCAAAAATTGTGGCCGCTATTTCGGCCGCTGTGCATCGTCATCGCTCGACTGTAGCTCAATAGAATATAAAAATTAAAAGGAGTTAATTAAAATGACTAAACCGCTAGCTATAACTGATGTGGTCTTGCGAGACGCACATCAATCTTTATTTGCCACTCGTATGCGTATAGAAGACATGCTACCTATCGCTGCTGAGTTAGATAAAGTGGGTTACTGGTCTTTGGAAACTTGGGGGGGAGCGACATTTGATTCGTGTATTCGTTTTTTAGGTGAAGATCCGTGGGAGCGTCTGCGTGAACTTAAAAAAGCCATGCCTAATACCCCAATGCAAATGCTACTTCGTGGTCAAAACCTTCTAGGATATCGCCACTATGGTGATGACGTAGTAGAAAAATTTGTAGAGCGTGCCCATTTAAACGGTATGGATGTATTTCGTATCTTTGATGCGATGAACGATGTACGTAACTTTGAAACCGCAGTCAAATCAGTGGTCGATGTTGGCGCGCATGCGCAAGGCACACTTTCGTATACCACTAGCCCTGTACATAATTTAGAGACGTGGGTTGATTTAGCTAAGAAACTGGAAGATTTAGGCTGTCACTCTTTATGTATCAAAGACATGTCTGGATTACTTAAGCCGTATGAAGCCGAAGAGCTTATCACGCGCATTAAAGCGTCTTGTGATGTGCCTCTTGCCTTGCATTGCCATGCTACGACTGGATTAAGCACTGCCACAGCAGTGAAAGCGGTAGAAGCGGGCGTAGATATCCTAGATACCGCCATTTCATCTATGAGTTGCACTTACGGGCATACGCCGACAGAAACCGTTGTCGCTATGCTAGAAGGCACTGAGCGCGACACCAACCTGAAACTTGATCAAATCGAACCTATCGCAGCTTACTTCCGCGAAGTGCGTAAAAAGTACGCCAAGTTTGAAGGCCAGCTTAAAGGTGTAGATTCACGCATCTTAATTGCTCAAGTACCAGGCGGAATGCTGACCAATATGGAAGGCCAGCTTAAAGAGCAGGGCGCAGCCGATCGTTTAGATGAAGTATTGCAAGAGATCCCTCGTGTACGTAAAGATCTTGGCTATATCCCTTTGGTTACACCAACTTCGCAAATTGTGGGCACGCAAGCGGTAATTAATGTACTCACTGGTGAGCGCTACAAGAGCATCACTAAAGAAACCGCCGGTGTTTTAAAAGGTGAATACGGTAAAGCACCTGCTGAGCTCAACAGCGAGCTACAGCTAAAAGTTCTTGATGGTGCAGAGCCTGTGACTTGTCGCCCTGCTGATCTGATTGATGATGAATTTGCAGAACTCACTTTAGAGCTACAAAAGAAAGCGAAAGAAGAGAGCATCTCACTTGCAGAAGATATCGAAGATGACGTACTGACTTATGCGCTATTCCCGCAAGTAGGTCTTAAGTTCCTGAAAAATCGTCATAACCCTGCGATGTTTGAACCTGCGCCTGGCACAGAAGCTGCTGAAGAAAAAGCGCCTGCAGTTGCAGCAACAAGCACCAATACGGCAATTGAAGCGTATAGCGTTAAAGTTGACGGACAAGTATATAACGTAGAAGTTGGCCCTCAAGGGGAGCTTACCTCGATTGCACCGGCGGCTACACAACAAGCTCCTGCCACCGCTCCTGCACCTAAAACAGATGCCGAAGACGTTCCTGCACCTTTAGCGGGTAATATCTTTAGAGTAAATGTAAGCAGTGGCGAAGTTGTGGAAGAGGGCGATGTACTGCTTATCCTAGAAGCGATGAAAATGGAAACTGAAGTGCGCGCGGCAAGAGGCGGCGTAGTACAAGGTTTACATGTTAAAGAAGGAGATGCTGTCTCTGTTGGTTCACCGTTACTTAGCCTAGCGTAAGGAAGCAACATGGATGGTTTAATTACTCTCTGGAAAGAGACGGGCATCGCTAACTTTGAATTTGGCCAAATCTGTATGATCTTGGTCGGTTGTGGTCTGTTATTTCTTGCCATTCGTAAGGGATTTGAGCCCCTACTATTGCTACCAATTGGTTTTGGTGCAGTATTAGCAAACATTCCAAATACCGGCTTTACCGAGCCGGGTGGTTTGCTGTATTACGTCTATGAAGTGGGGATCTCGACGGGGATCTTCCCATTACTTATCTTCATGGGCGTAGGCGCAATGACCGATTTTGGTGCCTTGATTGCGAACCCTAAAACACTTTGGTTAGGTGCGGCAGCTCAGTTTGGTATTTTTGCGACTTTGTTTGGCGCAATCTTACTTAACTATGTACCGGGCATGGAATTTAGTTTGGCAGATGCGTCATCTATCGCCATCATCGGTGGTGCGGACGGGCCAACCGCCATCTTCTTAGCCAGTCGGTTATCACCCGAACTGCTAGGGGCAATTGCGGTTTCAGCGTATAGCTACATGGCGTTGGTGCCGATTATCCAGCCACCAATCATGAAAGCCTTGACCACCCCAGAAGAGCGTAAGATCAAAATGGGTCAGTTACGTCATGTCGGTAAAGCAGAGAAAGTCTGTTTTCCTCTGGGCGTATTGCTGATGACCATACTCTTCTTACCATCAGCCTCTCCGTTAGTGGGAATGTTCTGTTTAGGTAACTTAATGCGTGAAGCCGGTGTGGTGGATCGTCTTAGCAAAACCGCTCAGAACGAGTTGATCAACATTGTGACTATCTTCTTAGGCTTAGGCGTAGGCTCTAAACTGCAAGCGGATAAATTCTTAAATGTTGAAACACTAGGTATTCTTGGCTTAGGCGCAGTAGCCTTTAGTATTGGTACAGCAGGTGGCGTTCTAATGGCGAAACTGCTGAATAAGGTATCTAAAGAAGACATTAACCCATTAATTGGTGCAGCAGGCGTTTCCGCCGTTCCAATGGCCGCACGAGTAGTGAATAAGGTAGGTCTAGATGCCAACCCACAAAACTTCTTGTTAATGCATGCAATGGGACCAAACGTT
Source organism: Vibrio sp. B1Z05 (assembly GCF_052955985.1). Lineage (NCBI taxonomy): Bacteria > Pseudomonadati > Pseudomonadota > Gammaproteobacteria > Vibrionales > Vibrionaceae > Vibrio > Vibrio sp. B1Z05. The sequence goes on along the minus strand of NZ_CP130463.1, from coordinate 2,315,877 downwards.
GCAGGTGTACTTGGCTCAGCTGTTGCAGCGGGTATTTTGTTGGCGCTAGTGGGTTAATAAAATACAAATCTAAAAATAGTGCTAAGCCATTGTGTTTTGCTATAAATATGGGTTGGTACAGAAATTAAAACGCCTTAATAGAGTGTCTATTGAGGCGTTTTTTCTGGAATTAACAGTTGTTCAGAGAGTTATTTCAATATGAATTTTCAAACTCATGGTTGGGCAAAGTGTTTTAGAACTGTAGTACTGTGTACCATTGTTTCATAGGAAGTTTAGATTATAGACTCAGTATCTTTAATCAAAATGGGCCCTCCCTTCATTTCAGAATGAAGTATTAGTTCATATCCTGTCATTCAAAGTTCCTCTATATTCACTGTTGAATAAGTGACAAGTTTTCCATTACTGTTTTTTTAACATAGAGCGAATTTTGTTTAGTTCCGCACCACTAACCTTATCTTCTGGTTCAAGGTCAAGCATACTCACCAGATCCTCATCGTAAATGACACTTTCCACATAGATACACTGACCACTTTCAAAACGTAAATTGTTTCAGGTGTAGGTCGTTTTTTAATTAGGTTGCTTATTTTACACTTCTACTTAGATTGAATAGCTTTGATGAACTTAACACGCCACTGAGTTATTTCTTCCGTTGGAGCGAAATAAGATTCCTCATCATTCGTTTGTCCTGCAATTTGCAATACTTCTTTCCATCCATCTGGATCACTTAGAGCTATTGAGTGCTCTTCTATTGTTAGCTCGGTAAGCTCAAACATTAGTTGCTCTAAATCATCTCTACCAACGGTACGATACATGTGACGCAGAGCTGCTATGCGGCTCTCATTGCTGTCTAACTTTTGAATAAGCTGTTTAGCCTTACGAGTTCTATCTTCGGACTCAGGTGCTCTAGATAAGACAGAAAGCTGTTGTGCTAACTCTAGCGATTGGTTCGCACAATAAAGAGTTTGATCATGGACAACTTGCTCGTATGGCATTTCACTTACCTCACTAATTTCATATTGAGGATATGTTAGCACGCTACAGACGTGCGTAAAGTTGTTTTTTATCCAGTTGCGGTTAACAGCTCCCCAACTGTTGATGCGATATTCACCACGATTGAATTGTTCAATATCTATTTCTAACTCATTTAAGGCTTTGATCGTGTCCTGCGCTGTTCTTCGCGGCATACCAGTCGCATCCATCACTAGCGGTACTGTATTTTTGCCTGTATCAATTAAGTAAGCCACTAGCAGACGCCTAAGAAAAGAGGTTTGGGTTTTGCTTGGTTTCTCAGTCATTGCAATCTCAAATAATGGGGTTAGTGAGCAGGTCTGAAACAGTTTCTTGCTGATTGAACCAATGGTATGTATCGGAGCATCGCCATTTCATAGTTTCTGCCATGTAAGGCATGATGTTGGCAAGGTTCTGGTTATTGAACACAGGCTCATGATGACCACAACGATTCCTAAATTTCCTGATGACATAGCACGCTTCTTTAAGTTGTTTCCTTAGCTCTGGTGCTGTAATGGTTTTAGGTGCATTAGGAAATACATCATTGATATATGGCTTCCAAATGCGCCCATCGTGGCGTTTGGTTAACATGTTCTCAAAGAATACAAATTTAAGTTCAGGCAATAGTTTACCTACACCTTTATACCCATCTGAAAGCGCTTGATTCAATGTGTATTTGTCTTGGCTATTGAGTGAATTTACGAATACGGCATTTGTAGGCCAGTCTTGTCCATATCGCTTTGATAAGGCTTCAGAGATCGCATTACGTAGTGCAACTTCGTAGATATGTAATGGAAAGAAAAACCTGGAGGCCAACTGAGCATTCCACTCATAAAGTTGAAGCGCGGTAATTGGGCAGTCTGCCCCTTGAGCTGCAATAATGGCATTTCGGTATGTAGAAAACCGACTCACCGACAGAGTTTGTTCAATAGCATTGTGAGGCATTGAAGTTCCTTGAATATTATTGGTTATTATTGGTTATTGACCAGCAGGGCAAATTGGCCTAGTATACGTCATGAGAGCTTTGGATATCCCTGTTTCGGCAGCCCACCAAAGACATATGATAAAGAGAGAGCCTGCCAGTGTGCAGGTTTTTTCGTTTCTAAGGTACAGAAATGTATTTAAACGTCTGCAAACCCAAACGTTTAGCATTCTCTCTCGCTGCCGCTTTATTAATGTACGGGTAAACATCATGCTCAGCTAAGCGGTATAGTGACTTATCTACAGAGTCCACCAGCCAAATGTTGCCAATGCAAGGTGATGTTCCGCAGACTTGCTTGTGAGTTAGTTTGCCACTCTCATCAATGGATGAAACTAATTTAGTGTCAACGTAGTTCAATTCAATTTCTACTATTGAACCATCAGCGTTATAGAATTTAGGGATGCGATGCCCCGTTGTCAGTAAATATCTCACTTAAACATATCCTTAGTTTTTTCACGCAAACTTTGCCAGTTTATTTCCTGATAGTCATTTTGCGAACGCTCATCTCTAATAGTGCAGTAGGTTTTGAATAATTTTTTCAGCTCGGTATCACTTTTTTCCGTCTAGTATTTTCGTCATTAATCTCGATATTGAATGGCGTCCTGTATGACCCGAACAATTAGGATGTGAATAGTTAGTGGGGTCAGGTCTTGAATTTTGCAAAGAGAAAAATGTTTCCTGCGTACCTATCACTAAAAATGATAGGTCATCGACGAGTTTGTGATAGTAAGCTTTGGGTACAAACGGGTCAGCCACCCGCCTTTCTCATACATCAATCACACTTGCTTTAAGCTATCGCCTCACAGAAAAATCACTTAATAATGCTCTCCATTTCTATTCGATCCCCGAATCTGCAACGACTTAACCTAGTACACCTGTTTTTGCTCTGAGTACGACCAAATAACACCGCAAAACAATGATCTTCAATATGATAATCGGTACTATGTAACGCGACTTCTTTTAAATTAGACAACAATATTATGCCGCTTAGGCTCATGACGTATCAGGTGTTACCGATGTCTGTATTTCCCGTTGAGGACATCATTTAGTGGATGCCATATTTGCTCAATTAGATACCTTGCTTGCAGGCTCTACTCTCACTTTATTATTTGTTACCGGATTTTTAAGTGCCACGATTTTACCCGGAGGCTCTGAAGCTGCGTTGCTTGGTGCACTCAGTCAGCATCAACATCCTGTGTCAGACATTATAATTGTGGCGACTTTAGGCAATACCTTGGGAGGATTAACCAACTATTGGATTGGTTTGTGGATCCCGAATCGAACTCAAGGAGCAAAGCATGGTCATAAGGCTATAGCTTGGTTACATAAATATGGATATTGGACGTTATTATTTAGCTGGGCACCAATTATTGGTGATACATTATGTTTAACGGCGGGATGGCTTCGGATGCGCTTTTTACCCTGTCTGCTGTTGATCACTTTTGGAAAGCTAATTCGTTATGTGACGCTAGTTTGGATATTTACTAGTTTAAGTAATCTATAAGGAATATTAATGATTTTACCTCATTTCAATTTGTCATTGTCGAAGTATAAGTTAGTGGGGGCGCTGACCGTTGTGGCGCTACTTTCTGCCTGTAGCTCTCAAGATAAACCTGCAGAATTGAAATCGAGCGATTTAGGCATTCAATTGGTGGAGCAAGTTGATGCGACTCCGGGCACAGCCTCAATTGCCTACGCAAAATATAAGCTAGAAAATGGCTTAACCTTAATTTTAGCCCCTGATCATTCCGACCCTTTAGTGCATGTTGATGTGACTTATCATGTGGGCTCTGCAAGAGAAGAAATCGGTAAATCGGGTTTTGCGCATTTCTTTGAACATATGATGTTCCAAGGCTCTAAGCATGTTGCTGATCAAGAGCATTTTAAACTGATTACTCAAGCTGGTGGCTCGCTAAATGGAACAACCAATAGCGATCGCACTAACTACTTTGAAACCGTACCGTCCAATCAATTAGAAAAAATTCTGTGGTTAGAATCTGATCGTATGGGATTCTTACTAGAAGCCGTCTCTCAACATAAATTTGAAATACAACGCTCCACAGTGAAAAACGAGCGTGCACAAAATTATGAAAACCGTCCTTATGGTTTAATGTGGGAGAAAATGGGCGAGGCTATGTATCCAGAAGGCCACCCATACTCATGGCAAACAATTGGTTATGTTGAAGATCTCGACAAAGTTGATGTAAACGATCTCAAAGCCTTTTTCTTGCGTTGGTATGGCCCGAATAATGCGGTACTGACCATAGGTGGGGATTTTGATACCCAGCAAGTACTGCAATGGGTAGAAAAATACTTTGCTTCTATTCCAAAAGGGCCAGAGGTGAAAGCTGCGCCAAAACAGCCTGCGGTACTTACCGAAGATCGTTATATCACCCTAGAAGATCGCATACAGCAGCCAATGCTAGTGATTGGCTGGCCTACCACCTATCTTGGCGAGCAACATAATGCGGATCTTGATGTATTAGCTACGGTGTTAGGCAGTGGTAGAAACAGTATTCTGTATCAAAAATTAGTCAAGACAGGCAAAGCCTTAGATGCCGGTGCTTTTCATCGCTGTGAAGAACTGTCGTGCAATTTTTATGTGTATGTTATGGCTGATTCAAGCAAGCGTGCCGACCTGACTCCTTTATATGACGAAGTGTATGACATCATTGAAGGTATGCAGACTTCGGATATCGACCCTGATGTATTACAACAAGTATTAGGCAGCGCTGAGGCGAGCGCTATTTTTGCTTTGCAAAGTGTGCACGGCAAGGTGGCGCAACTGGCTGCAAACGAAACCTTCTATCAGCAACCGGATCGTTTGCAAATTGAGTTAGATCGTTTACATCAAGTCACACCAGATTCTATCTATAAGGCTTATCAAAGGTTTATTCATAATAAGCACAAAGTGACCTTGTCCGTTGTGCCAAAAGGTAAACTGCAACTGGCGGCGAAAGAGGCAACGTTTGTTACGCCACCAAGAACATTACCCGAGCATCAAAAAATTACCGACAGTGATTTAGAGTATCGGTTTGTGCATGACGATTTTGATCGCTCGGTGATGCCGCAAGTTCAATCAGCGGTTACAGGCACCATGCCAGAGCTTTATTCATTCCATCTGCAAAATGATATCGAGGTGCTGGGCAGTAAAACCTCAGAAACGCCAACGGTGATGATGCAGATCAGAATGCCAGCGGGTAATCGTTATGCGCCGCGAGGTAAAGAAGGCTTAGCCAGTTTGACCGCTTCTATGGTGGCAGAGGGAAGCACTTTATTAAGCAGTGAAGCACTTCAAGCTGAGCTGGATAAATTGGGTAGCTCGGCATCATTGAGTGCAGGTCAATATGCGACAACCTTGACCGTTTCAAGTTTAAGTAAGAACTTTACCGCGACTATGGCACTGGTAGAAAAAGCCTTTTTCCAACCGTTATTTAGTAAAGAAGACTTTGCTCGCGTGAAACGTCAGATGCTAGAAGGTGTGGTGTATGAACATCAAACCCCAAGTTGGTTGGCTTCACAGGCGACCAGAGAAGTGCTGTATGGCAATAGCATTTATGCTCGTTCTTCATCCGGCACAATGCCTTCGGTGAAAAGCCTGACCTTGCAAGACGTGAAGAATTTCCATAATAAGTTCTATACGCCTAAAGGGACGCAAATCTTAGTGGTTGGCGATATCTCTGAGTCACAAGTGAAGAAAGAGCTTCGCAGTTTACAGCAGTGGCAGGGTGAAGTGATTCCTATGCTACGTCACCATAAGTTGACCAAACCCGCGCCACAAAAACTGTATGTGGTTGATAAGCCGGGAGCACCGCAATCTGTTGTGCGTTTAGTGCGACGCGGGCTGCCTTTTGATGCCACTGGCGAGAGCTATTTGGCGCAATTAGCCAACTTTAATTTAGGTGGCAACTTTAATAGCCGCATCAATCAAAACTTGCGTGAAGATAAAGGCTACACCTATGGTGCGAGCAGTTATGTCACTGGTAATAGAGAGTTAGGTGCCTTTGTGGTCAGCGCTCAAGTGAGAGCGGACGTTACCGCTCCTGCTATTGAGGAGATCATTAAAGAGATGGACAAGGCCTCAAAAGAGGGCTTTACTGATAAAGAAATTGAGTTCATGCGTTTAGCCGTGGGGCAACAAGATGCTCTTAAGTATGAAACCCCTGAGCAAAAAGCCTATTTATTAAGCTCAATACTGACTTACAATTTGGATCATGACTATTTAGCCACTCGCAATAGTATAGTTGCAGATGTTTCTAAACAAACACTTAACGAGGTTGCGAGTAAGTGGTTTAAGCCTGCTGACTATCAAATTATTGTGGTTGGCGATGCTAAACAGTTAATGCCTCAGCTTAAGACGCTAAATTTCCCGATTCAAACACTTGAAATTGAGCCTTAATTGACCCATCTATAAAGCAGTTGTATGTCCAGCATCTATTTATTAGATGCTGGACTGTCTATTGAGAGAGTACTCTCTAAATATATAAGTGATCTTGTTTTGACTATTTTTTCTCAGCGCCTGAAGCAGGTAACTGCTAACAAGCAGGTATTTAAACAGTATGGACGTGGAGTGGAGCGAGAGACGCTACGCTATAACCCCGATGGGCAAATCGCAATTACTCCGCATCCAGAGAGTTTAGGGTCTCCCTTAACTCATCAATGGATCACGACAGATTTCTCAGAATCTTTGATGGAGTTTATCACTCCTGTCTCGCACGATATTCCAGAGCTGCTAGCTCAATTACAGGATATTCATCACTACGCACACAGTAAACTAGACAGTCAGCAACTTTGGCCATTGTCCATGCCTTGTGCGGTACAAAATGAAGATGATATTGAGCTTGCCCAATACGGCACCTCTAATCCAGGACGAATGAAAACCTTGTACCGTCAAGGTCTAAAGCATCGTTATGGAAGCTTGATGCAAATCATCTCTGGTGTGCACTTTAATTTCTCTTTCCCTGAAAGCTTCTGGGATAGCTTATATGGTGAGCAAGACCAAGCCGCTCGCCAAGCATCGAAATCAGAGGCTTACTTTGGCCTGATTCGAAACTACTATCGTTTTGGTTGGTTAATCCCATACTTCTTCGGTGCGTCACCAGCCATTTGCAATACCTTTGTCAAAGGGCGTGAAACCAATCTTCCTTTTGAAGAGTTGGATGACACTTTATATCTTCCACATGCCACCTCTTTACGTTTAAGCGATTTGGGTTATACCAATAGCGAACAAAGCGATCTAAAAATCAGCTTTAATAGCGTTGAAGAGTATCTGCAAGGTTTAAATAGAGCCATTCGTACACCATCAGAAGCGTTTTCTAAGATTGGTCTTGAAGAAGATGGGCATCTTAAACAGCTGAACAGCAATGTTCTGCAAATTGAAAACGAGCTGTACGCACCAATTCGACCTAAGCGTGTTGCGAAAAGCGGTGAAAAACCGTCTGAAGCGCTAGAGCGTGGCGGTGTGGAATATATCGAAGTTCGTGCACTGGATGTGAATCCATTTAGCTCTGTCGGTATCAGTGAGCGTCAAATACGTTTCTTAGATATCTTCATTACTTGGTGTGCGCTGAGTGAGTCTGCGCCTATGGATGACTGTGAGTTGACCTGTTGGCAGCGCAACTGGAATTCCGTTATTACCGAAGGTCGTCGTAAGGGCGTGTACTTAACCATAGGTTGTGATGGTGAGAAGTTAACCTTGCAACAGTGGGTACACAGCATCTTTGATCAATTTGAAATGATCGCTAAAGAGATGGATGCGGCACATGGTACTAACGATTACCAAGATGTATTAACTGAACTGCGTGAATGGATTGATGAGCCAGAACTGACACTGTCGGGCAAAATGCTGGAAAAAGTGAAACAGTATGGTGGTAATAATCAATTTGGTATGCAGCTAGGCGACAGCTATCAAGAGCAATATCGTCAACATAACTACGGTGCTTATTCGAAAGCGATCATGGATCAAGAAGTGACTGATTCACTCGAAAAGCAACATCAAATCGAAGCTGCCGATGCGGTAGATTTTGAACAATACTTAAAAGATTACTTTGCGTATCTGAAATAACCTTGGAGAGCCGATATGCCTTTACTAGATAGTTTTACCGTTGACCACACTAAAATGAATGCACCAGCTGTACGTGTGGCAAAAACAATGCAGACTCCAAGCGGTGATACAATTACTGTCTTCGATCTTCGTTTTACTCAGCCAAACAAAGACATTTTGTCTGAGACGGGTATTCATACTCTTGAGCACCTTTACGCAGGCTTTATGCGTAATCACTTAAACGGTGCTGCTGTGGAGATTATTGATATTTCTCCAATGGGTTGCCGTACTGGTTTCTACATGAGCCTAATTGGTACACCATCAGAGTCTGAAGTGGCAACCGCTTGGGTTGCATCTATGCACGATGTACTTAAAGTAGAAGGTCAAAACAAAATTCCTGAGCTGAACGAATACCAATGTGGTACAGCGGCAATGCACTCTTTAGAAGAAGCAAAAGCCATTGCTAGCGCTATCTTAGAAGCGGGTGTATCTGTGAATAAGAATGACGAATTAGCACTGCCAGAAGAGATGCTACAAACACTAAAAGTGTGATTGGGTAATACTCGTGAAAAAGGCTCCGATTAAGGAGCCTTTTTTATGTCTGTTAGCTGGTGGGGGGTATTACTGTATCGGATGCACTTTAACCATCTTGATTTTGTTTTCCGAAAAGTCGATGACTTCCATATTGTGCTCGGCAATCATGATACTGATGTTGGTTTCAGGAAGATCTTGCAGATGCTCTAAAATCAAACCATTTAGTGTTCGTGGACCATCGGTAGGTAAGCTCCACTGCAGTCCTTTGTTGATGTCCCTGATGTTGGCACTGCCCTCAATGAGATAGCAACCATCCGCTTGTGGGGTAATTTCTTCTGCTAAGCTCGGCGCCATAGAAGTGGTAAACTCACCTACAATCTCTTCCAGAATATCTTCGAGTGTCACTAGGCCGATAATGTCGCCATATTCATCTACCACTAAACCGATGCGTTCATTGTTACGTTGAAATTTTATCAACTGCACATTCAGTGGTGTGCCTTCTGGAATAAAGTAAATTTCGTCGGCAGACTTTAGCAGTGTCTGCTTATTAAATTCATTCTTCTCTAGCATCAAACGATAGGCTTCACGTAAGCGAACCATACCTACCACTTCATCAATTTGGTCACGATACAGCACCACACGCGCATGCGGAGAGTGGGTCAACTGACGAACGATGGATTTCCAGTCGTCATTGACATCGATACCTGTGATTTCGTTACGTGGCACCATGATGCCGTCTACGGTCACGTGCTCTAAATCTAAAATCGACACCAACATATCTTGGTGACGACTAGGGATAAGGCTTCCTGCTTCGTTGACCACGGTTCTTAATTCTTCTGAGCTAAGATGATCAGCTTTATTGTTTAAGCTCTTGATGCCGAGTAAACGCAGAAAGCCATTGGTAATAAAGTTAACCAGAATAACCAGTGGCGCAAGCACCTTCATCAGCACTCTTAACAGCAGGCTACTGGCATAAGAGACACGCTCAGGATAGATAGCGGCAAGAGTTTTAGGGGTCACTTCAGCAAAGACCAGCACCACTAAGGTCAAAATACCCGTTGCAATGGCTACACCTAGATCGCCGTATAAGCGCATACCTATGATGGTAGCGATGGCTGACGCCAAAATATTGACAAGGTTGTTTCCGATAAGGATAAGACCAATAAGGCGATCTGGACGGTCAAGTAGCTTCTCAACGCGCTTTGCCCCTTTATGCCCTTGATTAGAGAGATGCTTTAATCGATAACGGTTAAGAGACATCATTCCTGTTTCTGAGCCTGAGAAATAGCCGGAGATAACGATAAGACATGCAAGGAGAGTGAATAATAACTCCGTTGATATGTTGTCCAAGTGCAAAGAATCCTTTTGTTATGGTCTTTTCAATTAATGAATGAGTTATGAGCCAGTGTCAATAAAACTAAGATTGCAGGTTAGGTCAATATGATTTCGCGCACGAAACGACTGCCAAAGTAGGCCAGTGTTAGAATAAAAGCACCAATAATTGAGAACCAAGAAACCTTTTTACCGCGCCAACCTAGTTTATAATGCCCCCAAAGCAGAGTATTAAAGACTAGCCAAGCGATAAAAGAGAGCAGAGCTTTGTGCGTTTTGCCGCTACTGAAGAAGTCGTCGACAAACATAGGGCCACTAATCAAAGTCAGGGTAAGTAGGCTATTACCAATCAGAATGATATTGAAAAGCTGACGTTCCACCTTCATTAATGGAGGTAGGTTAGGATTTAATGCCTGACAGGTTTTTTGCTTTAATTTGTAATCTAGCCACGCCAACTGCATAGCATACAGTGCGGCAATCATCAGTGTTGCGTAGGCAAATAGCGCTAGAATAATATGAACAACTAAGCCCGGAGAGTGTTCAAAATGAGTAATGAACGTACCTGGGATAAACTCAGCAGCAATAAGACTTAAACATGAGAAGCCAAACGCAATAGGCAGTAAGAACCACAAACGGATCTTAAACATTGCCAAGGTTAAGGCACATGAAATAATAAAGCTGACTAGCGAAGCAACATTGAGAATACTCATATTTTGCCCTGATGAGGCAAAGATGGTCTCGATAAGAGTTGAAAAGTGTAGGATCAAAGCAATAGAGGTTATGCTTAAAACAACTTTTTTATTTATCTCAGACTGACGTAACAGCCCGGGAAGGATAAGAAAGGTTGCCGCTAAGTATAAAAGCACGGCTAAAATAACAACTACAAAGTTCATATATTGTCGATACTAGTATTTAGAGTTAAAAGAAAATTATACACCTAATACCACATTACTGGCTATGTACTTCTTTTGCATGGTTTTGTAAATAGTGCCTCTGGGTTATACTTTACCTAATGAATCGCAATTTCACGCGAAGAGAGCAAGATGTTTGATAACTTAAGTGAACGATTATCCAAGACGCTGAAGAACATCAGCGGTAAAGGTCGTCTGACCGAAGACAATATAAAAGAGACGCTACGTGAAGTGCGCATGGCACTTCTTGAAGCGGATGTGGCCCTTCCTGTTGTACGTGAATTTATTAAACGCGTGAAAGAGGGAGCTGTGGGTGTTGAGGTTTCTAAATCTCTTACTCCGGGTCAAGAATTCATTAAAATTGTTCAGGCTGAATTAGAAGCGGTGATGGGGGAGTCCAACGAAGGGCTTAACCTAGCTGCGCAACCGCCAGCGGTAGTATTGATGGCAGGTCTACAAGGTGCGGGTAAAACCACCAGTGTAGGTAAACTGTCTAAACTTCTATCTGAACGTGATAAGAAAAAAGTACTGGTTGTTTCTGTCGATGTTTACCGTCCTGCGGCGATCAAACAGTTAGAAACATTAGCCGCTGATGTGGGTGTGGATTTCTTCCCATCTAGCGCTGATCAAAAGCCTATCGATATTGCTAATGCGGCAATTGACCACGCGAAGAAGAAATTTTACGACGTACTTTTGGTCGATACCGCCGGTCGTTTAGCGGTCGATGAAGAAATGATGGCTGAGATCCAGCAGCTGCATACCGCAATCAACCCTGTTGAAACCTTGTTTGTGGTGGATGCCATGACAGGTCAAGATGCGGCGAACACCGCTAAAGCCTTTGGCGATGCTCTACCACTAACAGGTGTGATTCTAACCAAAGTTGATGGTGATGCACGTGGTGGTGCGGCGCTTTCTGTTAAACAGATTACAGGTAAGCCAATCAAATTCTTGGGTGTGGGTGAAAAAACCGACGCACTAGAAGCTTTCCACCCAGATCGTATTGCTTCACGTATCTTAGGTATGGGCGACGTACTGTCTCTTATCGAAGATCTGCAGCGCAATGTCGATACGGAAAAAGCCCAAAAAATGGCGAAGAAGTTCAAGGAGAAGAAAGGGTTCGACCTTGAAGACTTCCGTGAACAGCTTGGCCAAATGCAAAACATGGGCGGTATGGCGAGCATGATGGGTAAATTGCCTGGCATGAGTAACCTACCTGACAATGTGAAAGACAAAGTCGACGACAAAATGTTTAAGCAGATGGAAGCGATCATCAGCTCAATGACCATGAAAGAGCGTCTGCGCCCAGAGCTTATTAAAGGCTCTCGTAAAAAACGTATCGCGGCAGGTTCTGGTACTCAAGTACAAGACGTTAACCGCTTGCTTAAGCAATTCACCCAGATGCAGAAGATGATGAAAAAAATGCAGAAAGGTGGCATGCGCGGCATGATGCGCAACATGCAAGGCATGATGGGCGGCATGGGTGGCGGCGGTATGGGCGGAATGGGTGGACCATTCGGCCGATAAGCCACGCACTATTTGCTTAAAGTCTTGTAAGGCTCCAATTTATTGGGGCCTTAGCTTTTTCTAGCCTCTATTTTTAAACTGTTAACTGGCTCACATTCAATTAGTTGGCTAAAAAATAGCTAAACCCCTTGCAAAGACTGGGAATAAGAGTAAAATTCCCGAGCTTCATTTTGGCACGAGACCCCACACAACTCTGAGGAGTAGTTTGGGGTTAATTTTATTATTGAGAAAGCAAAGAGGACGACATGGTTACCATTCGTTTGGCACGTCACGGCGCTAAAAAGCGTCCATTTTATCAAATCGTAGTAGCAGACAGCCGTCGCGCAGCTACTGGTCGTTTCATCGAGAAAGTAGGTTTCTTCAACCCTACTGCTCAAGGTCAAGAAGAAGGTCTACGTTTAGACCTAGACCGTGTGAACCATTGGGTTTCACAAGGCGCTACAGTTTCTGACCGCGTAGCTAAGCTAGTTAAAGACGCTCAAAAAGCGGCTTAATCAGCAAATATCTTGATGTAAGGAAAAGAATGAATGAGTGAACAAAACGAGAAAATTGTTGTAGGAAAGCTCGGCGCTACTTATGGCATTCGTGGTTGGCTTAAAGTTCATTCCTTTACAGACGATGCTGAAAACATCTTCAATTATAGCCCTTGGTTCTTGAACCAAAAGGGGACATGGGTAGAGCACAAAGTAGAAAGCTGGAAGCGTCATAACAAAGGTTATGTGTGTAAGCTGGAAGGTCTTGATGTACGTGAAGACGCGCATCTATTGACTAACTTTGAAATCTCGGTAGCCCCATCTTCATTACCAGAACTGTCAGAAGAAGAATTCTACTGGCGTGAATTGTTTGGAATGAAGGTTGTAACCACAAAAGGTTACGACTTAGGCGAAGTCTCAGACATGCTTGAGACGGGTTCAAACGATGTTTTAGTAGTGAAAGCTAATTTGAAAGATGCTTTTGGCCAAAAGGAACGATTAATTCCGTTCCTTGAAGAGCAAGTGATCATCAAAGTTGATCGCGAAGCTCAACGGATCGAAGTTGACTGGGATCCTGCCTTTTAAATCAAAATTAGAGAGTGAACTATGTGGGTTGGCATAATAAGCCTGTTTCCAGAGATGTTCCGCTCTGTCACTGATTTTGGTGTAACAGGTCAAGCGGTAAAGAAAGGTCTTTTGTCGGTAGAAACGTGGAATCCCCGCGATTTTACTCATGACAAACATCGCACTGTTGATGATAGACCTTACGGGGGCGGCCCTGGCATGTTGATGATGGTACAGCCTTTGCGCGATGCTATTAACACAGCCAAACAAGCAGCACCCGGCAAGACGAAGGTTATCTATCTTAGCCCTCAAGGTCGAAAGCTCGACCAGCAAGGCGTAGAAGAGTTGGCAACAAGCGAGAACTTGCTTCTTATTTGTGGTCGCTATGAAGGGGTAGATGAGCGCATCATTCAATCCGAAGTTGACGAAGAATGGTCAATTGGTGATTTTGTGATGACAGGTGGTGAACTGCCAGCCATGACCTTAATCGACTCAGTATCTCGGTTTATTCCGGGTGTACTAGGAGATTTTGCGTCAGCAGAGGAAGATTCCTTTGCTAATGGGTTACTGGATTGTCCCCACTATACGCGTCCTGAAGTGTTAGACGGAGAAGAAGTGCCAGCGGTACTGAAATCCGGAAATCATAAGGACATTCGTCGCTGGCGATTAAAACAATCGTTAGGCCGTACTTGGCTAAGAAGGCCAGAGATGCTGGAAAACCTAGCTCTGACTGACGAACAGGAAAATTTACTAGCCGAGTTCGTGATTGAGCGAAAGCGCACGAGCAAAGACAGCAAGTAACCTATTAAATATAGATTCAGTTTATTCTAGGGTATAGAAACATGAGTAATATCATCAACGCTCTTGAGCAAGAGCAAATGAAACAAGACCTACCTACATTCGCACCTGGTGACACTGTAGTAGTTCAAGTTAAAGTTAAAGAAGGCGACCGTGAGCGTCTACAGGCATTCGAAGGCGTTGTAATCGCTATTCGTAACCGTGGTCTACACTCTGCATTCACAGTTCGTAAAATCTCGAACGGTGAAGGTGTTGAGCGTACATTCCAAACTCACTCTCCAATGGTTGATAGCATTGAAGTTAAACGCCGTGGTGCAGTACGTCGTGCCAAGTTGTACTACCTACGTGAGCGTTCTGGTAAGTCAGCTCGTATTAAAGAGAAACTTGCTAAGAAGTAATGCACAACCTGCATTTCTCATAAAGTTAAACGGGAGCCAATTGGCTCCCGTTTTTTTATCTTTTTACTTGTATCAGGTATTAGCTTAGTACTGATCTTCTGACCAACCGTCACTGTCTGACATATCAGGTGCGCCGGCAATGGCGTTCTCTTCATCTGCCCAAGTTCCAAAGTCGATCATTTGACACTTCTTGCTACAGAAAGGGCGATGTGGGCTCTGTTCTCCCCACTCAACATCTACACCACAGGTTGGGCAAGGTACGATGGTAATTTTGCTCATGTTTCATTCTCTTGGTTGATACCTACAGATCATTTTAGCTAAAGCAGAACAGAGCAAAGATGTTCCATGCTCATATCCACTAGAATCAGCTACAAATAGCCAATTCAAACTCAATATCTTGGGTACTGGCTTGGCCAGTATCAAAGTGAATGAACTTTATCGCAAAACGGTTCTTATGTCCCGAAACCATAGGGTATACACCGTATTCATGGTTAAAATGCACTCTGAGTATATTCGCTTCATGGGCATCGCTTTGATAAAAGCCACTGCGCGCTATTTGCGACTTAAATTGTGCCGAACTTCTAGTGAGGTTCAACCATTGTTGCAAAGCATGGTTGAGTGGCGCCAAAGAGGTCAGCCATTGCTGTGCATCAGCCATACGTTTTTCTAATGGTTGGTGGAGCCAGTAGTGCAATGCAGGTAAATCAAAGCAACAGGCGCCACCGGGTAGGTTGAAGCGCTGTCGAATAGAAGACAAGAAGCTGTCTTCTTTTAGCTCGGTGCCAAATCGTTGTGCTTGCATCACTTCGGTGTGCACTAACGCAATTTCACCGAGTAAGCCTTGTAGGCGTTGTTGATCAACACCGGGTACATTTAGCCAGTTACTATAGGTTAATTTGAGTTTATCTAGATCTTTTAGAATTTCTGGTTTGAGCTGAATCTGTTCAAATATATCTAAAAGATCAAACAATGAACGAAACAGAACTTGATAATGTTGTGTATCTGAAAAAGTGGCACAGTGTTGCATCTGACGTAGAAGGCTTTCAATACGCAGGTAAGTTCTGGTTTTCTCATTCAGAGGATGTTCATATTTTTGAATGGTCATATATTGCATCCTGCTTTAGACATAATAGGTATTGTCACGAAATCATTTGCATAACGCCAGATATTTACGATGTAACTGGGCAATTTTTTCAGTTAGCAATTCGCTACAGCCATCATTGCAAATAATATCGTCCGCAATAGCCAATCTTTGCTCTCTGCTCGCTTGTGCTTTTAAAATCGCCTGTACTTGTTCCTTCGACACACCATCCCTGGCTAAGGTGCGCTGTATTTGTGTTTCTGGTGACACATCAACGACTAATACTTTATCAGCCATGCTCTGCAAATTGTTTTCTGCCATCAGTGGAATCACTAATAAACAGTAAGCAGATGTTGATTGTTGCAGTTGTAGCTGCATTTTTTGGCGTATCATTGGATGCAGCAGTTGGTCGATCCACGCTTTATTTTTAGGATCGGCAAAAACCAATTCTCGCAGTTTCACTCGATTAAGGGTGCCATCACTATGGATGATGTCACCACCAAATTGAGTAATTATAGCTTGTAAGCCGTCACTGCCAGGCTCAACCACTTCTCGTGCCACAAGGTCAGCATCTACGATATCGATGTGGTAATTGTCATGAAAATGATTGGCGACGGTTGTTTTTCCGCTACCAATACCACCTGTGATACCTATGACTAATCCCATGACTCAATCCTTCTAGTAAATCGTTATTAATACGCAGGGATGTAATGGCTTAGATACCAAGCCACAATATCATTACCCACAATCAAATAGACCCAACCGGCAATTGCCAGATATGGACCAAAAGGAAAGGCTTTTTCGATGCCTTGTTTTTTGAGGCGTAGCTGAATAATGCCAAAAATCAGTCCAACTAGAGACGACAACAAAATGATCAAAGGTAGCGATTGCCAACCTAGCCATGCTCCTAGCGCAGCTAACAGTTTAAAGTCGCCATAACCCATACCTTCCTTGCCTGTGAGCAGTTTAAACAGCCAGTAGACACTCCATAGAGACAGGTAGCCTGCCATTGCGCCAATAATGGCATCAGGTAGTGAGATAGGGCTGATACCGAGTACAGACAGCGCAATACCCGCCCACATTAAAGGTAAGGTCAGGCTGTCAGGCAACAGCATAGTATCAAGGTCAATAAAGGTGGCGCAGATCAATACCCAAGTAAACCCAAGTAATGCGACCGCGTATAGACCCGGAGAAAAATACAGAGAAATGGTTAAGCATAATGCGCCAGATAACAGTTCAATCAGAGGGTAACGCGCACTGATTTTAGTGCTACAAGCACGGCAACGACCTTTAAGGCACAGCCAACCCAATACTGGAATATTGTCTTTAGCTTTTATTGGGGTGTTGCATTTAGGGCAATGTGAGCCGGGTAGGCTGATATTAAACACCCCTTCAGGGACTTTTAATTTAAGCTCAGGATAGGCTTCGGCAAATTCTTTCTGCCACTCTCTTTCCATCATGATAGGAAGTCGATGGATCACCACATTGAGAAAGCTACCAATAATCAAACCAAGAATGGTCACCATTATCGGAAACAGCATCGGGAAGTACGTAAAATAATAATCGAGCATTGTCGGCTCACAATAAAAAATTCTATTGGTATGTTATCGCAACTTAGGGCAGTTGTTTATCCTTATCATAGAGATAAAGCTAACCAACCGCGCTCATAAGGCTAAAAATAGGCAAATACATAGATAACACCAATCCGCCCACTAAGCTGCCAAGAAAAACAATCATTAATGGCTCGATCAGCTGACCTATCTTGTTAGTTGACTCATTCAGCTGCTCTTCAAATAGTCTAGCCAGCTTTTCGGTCATAAATGCCAGTCTGCCGGTTAGCTCGCCAATATTCAGCATTTTTAACATTAAGGGAGGCACAAGAGATACCGAGGACAGAGCCAAGCTAAAACTGCTTCCTGCACGGATTTGATGATGGATACCACTGAGTTTGTGTTTAAGGAAAGGGTTGTGTATGGCGCCTATGGCATTGTCTAAACAGGATAAAAGGGGCAGTCCTGCTTGGATGCCGTTACATAATAACAGATTAAAACGAGCCAATTCGCCAACCAAAATACACGGCCCAAGTATAGGGAGCCTTAAAAGCAATTGAGCGCATTGACGGCGCACCGCTGGGCTTTTGCGTATTAGGATATGCAAACTCATACCAAGTACCGCAGTGGCAATAAGGATTGTGCCAATATGCGCTTGAAACCACTGCGAAGCATCTAAGGTAAATTGCGTTAAAGCTGGAAGCTCCGCACCAAAGCTTCGAAATAGACTGGAGAATTGTGGAACCACGAAGATCATCATAATGATCATGACAATGCAGGCGACAATCAGCACCGATAGGGGATAGATCAGCGCTGATTTGATCTGTTTTATCAGCTGGTGGTTTTTCTCTCTATGCTCAGCGCAGTAGTTCAGTGCTTGCGCGAGGTCGCCATTACTCTCTCCAATACGAACAAACTGCAAATACAGAGCATCAAAATGAGTAAAGCCTTGCATAGCAGTGGATAGCGAATGTCCTTGCTGAACCTGAAAAGTTAGCTCTTCGAGCAATGCGCTTAGCCCTTGTCGATAATTAGATTGGCTGAGCTCTTGCATTGCCAAGCTGATAGGAAGCCCAGCATCTAACATGATTGCCAGTTGTTGTGTGAAGGTGGTGATCTGGCGGTCATTGACGCTGTGTTTGATACTTGTAAAGAAGGGCATAGGTTTGGCGATACTTTTTTGTAGGCGAATTCCTTTATGCTTCATTTCTCTTTGTAATTGCTCGGCAGAGTACGCCAATTGACTGCCTGTAGTTTTTTGCCCGCATGAGTTCACTCCTAGCCAGTAATAAAGACGAAGTTTACCCATGCCCTAATACTCTTTGCAGCTCTTGTGTTGTAGTGAGGCCTTGCTTGAGCAGTTGCGTTGCGCAGGCTTTGAGATCTTGCTGTGAAACCAAGTGCGCTGTTATTTGCTGCGCATCGAAGTTTGGCTGGGTGACTTGTTGCAACAGTTCACGATTGATTGGCAGCAGTTCAAAAATACCGACTCGGCCCTTGTATCCCTGATTACATTGAAAACAGCCGCTGTTTTCAGCAAACTTGACACCAATCTTGGCACAATACGGACAGCTTTTACGCAATAACCTTTGTGCAATCACTAGCCGTAAACTGCTTTGCAAATCGGTGGGATGAATGCCTAACTGATAAAGACGCTCTAACGCGCTAAAGGCAGAGTTGGTATGCAGTGTCGAGAGCACTAGGTGCCCGGTTTGCGCCGCTTGTATCGCCATTTCAGCCGTTTCTTGATCGCGAATTTCCCCAAGCATAATCACGTCAGGATCTTGCCGAAGCAGTGAGCGTAAACATTTGGCAAAGGTAAGGGCGATATTAGCGTTCACCTGTATCTGGTTAAAGCCCGCTAAGTGGATCTCCACTGGATCTTCAACCGTACAAATATTGATGTTGTCATTGGCAATGCTATTGAGACAAGAGTAGAGAGTGATCGTTTTGCCACTGCCGGTGGGGCCGGTGACTAATATCAGCCCTTGTGGTTGATGCAATTCTTGTTCAAGTAAAGTGTGCTGTGCTTGGTTCATCCCTAACTGGTTTAATGTCGGTAGTGCTTGAGTATTGTTGGCTAACCTCATCACCAGTTTCTCGCCCCATAATGTCGGCAGTGTGGCGACGCGCAGTTCGATAGATTGTTCCTTAGAAAGGGAATAATGCATTCGCCCGTCTTGCGGTAAACGTTGCTCTGCAATATCTAGCTCAGCATTGATCTTTATCTGGCTTATGAGTGCTTTTACTTCACGATTGGATAGCGTCATGACGCTAATCAGTAGCCCATCACAACGCATCCGTATCCGAGCTTGCTCTTTATCCGGTTCGATATGAATATCGGAAGCATTGCGCTGTAAGCTGATTTGCATGACCTCAAATAGCAAGCTTGCGTGTTCGTTTGAGTTATGATGATCTTTTAGCTCACTATGTACTTTTTGCTGTAGAAATTGGAACTGTTCAAGGTCGGTCAGTATCAGTTGTGTTGGCAGGTTATGATGAAATTGCAATTCTAATGCGAGTGTTTTTAGGCAAGGATCGTAGCTGAGTAATTGTAAGCCGTGTTTGCTTAATGCAATGGGAATGAGCGGCTGAGTCAGGGTGATAGGCTCTAGTTTAAGCTCAATGATAATCGCCATCACTTTTGAGAGTTCAAATTGCTGTGTAGGTTGAGGCTCGTAATGTAACTGATGCTGATTTGCCAAAAATTTGCTGATATCGGCCTGAGAATGACCGCTAACCTGAGAGACCCAATACAGTAATTGTTCAGTAGAAAGGGCTTTTCGCTCCAACAATACCTCGGCTTGCTTTGCCGTTAGTAAAGTTGGAGAGAGTATGTGGATTAAAGGATGACTCACTGGCAGCCTTTTGGCGCATCAACACCACTCGCACCACTGACGGTACAACTCCAACCGTTGCTTTCATCTCGACTAAACGAAACTGACGCACCATCTAATGAACTTTTATCACTATCAAAAGTGAATTGTAAGGCATTGGTTGCAATACTGATTTCTCCTAAACTTCCTGCGGCACTGGAAACAGCGTTGATTTCACTAAGGGAAGAGGGGAACGCTCCGTTGTCTAGATAGTACAGCTCGGTTTTGGTGAGCAAACCTCTTAAGGTTGCAGTGGCGGAGGCGAGCTCTGATTTCTTCACATAATCCTTATACATAGGAACGCCAATCGCGGAGAGTACGCCAATGATGGCAACCACTATCATCAGTTCAATTAAGGTAAATCCTTTTTGCTTGTTATTCATATTCACTTCTGTACCTCGACAAATAATTGCTGGTGGCTGTAAAACTAGAAGCTATTAGGAGGAATAAAAGAGTGTGCAGCAGGGCTTGGCAACCGTCTCGCAATTCTATGTTGAGGGCATGCAAAGCTGCGCATGAAAAAATGAGAGCTAGGTAGGAGTAGGGCAGTCGTGAGTTAATACTGGGCAATAAAAAGGCCAGCTACGCTGACCTTATCGGGAATAATTTCTTTTGAAATTATTTATTTGAAACGCATAGATAGGTCCATACACTTCAGGTGCTTAGTCAGCGCACCGACCGAGATGTAATCGACGCCTGTTTCCGCAATTGAGCGAATAGTCTCTAGGGTCACGTTACCTGAGTTTTCTAGTACCGCTTGACCTTGGTTGATTGCTACCGCTTCTCTCATCATATCTAACGTAAAGTTATCTAACATAATAATGTCTGCGCCAGCTTTAATAGCGGCCTGCATCTCAGCAATGCTTTCGGTTTCCACTTCCACAGGTTTACCCGGTGATAGTTTTTTCGCCGTTGAGATAGCTTGTTCAATGCCACCACAAGCAATGATGTGGTTTTCTTTAATCAAGTAAGCGTCAAACACACCGATGCGATGGTTAAAACCGCCACCACAAGCGACGGCATATTTAAGAGCACTGCGCAGGCATGGGATAGTTTTACGAGTATCGAGCAATTTACATCCAGTGCCTTTAATCTTGCTGACGTATTCCGCAACTACCGTCGCACAGCCAGATAAGGTTTGGATGAAGTTCATCGCATTACGCTCACCAGTAAGCAGGGTGCGGGCTGGACCACTTAAGGTACATAGCGTTTGGTTTGGCTGAACGGTGTCGCCATCTTCTACGTGCCAGTCAATCGAGACTTGTCCGCCAAGTTGCTTAAAGACTTCATCAGCCCACATTTTTCCACAAAAGACGCCATGTTCACGAGTAATTATGGTGGCGACACCTTGCGTATCAGCCGCAATAAGGTTTGCTGTGATATCTACAGATGCATCTGAAGTACCGCCAAGATCTTCTCTTAGAGTTTCTTCTACTGCGCGAGTCACTTCATGAGGTAATTGTTGCTTTAGGTACGCTAAACGAGCACCGCTGTCGTGGGTATTTTTCATATCCAAAACTTTCACTATGTTGTTTAAAACCAATTTGTGCTGAATGATACTCTGGCTTGAATTATAATTCAGCAACAATTGATCTAGGATAATAAAAATGTCCACTTCATCATGGTATTCGAACGCGAAAATTGTGCCTTCTCCCTATTGCGACGATAGGCCAAACCTTCGAGACATTTCACTACTTGTCATACATAATATTTCCCTGCCTCCCGGGGAGTTCTCGCAAAACAATATCGAAGCTTTTTTTCAAGGGAAGTTAAGTGCTGATGCGCATCCTTTTTTTGAAAGAATCAGTCAGATGCGAGTTTCTGCACATTGCCTTATCAAAAGAGACGGAGAAATAATCCAGTTTGTCCCATTTGAAAAAAGGGCGTGGCATGCGGGCGTTTCCTCTTTTGCAGGCAGAGAACGTTGCAATGATTTTTCTATTGGTATTGAACTTGAAGGGACAGATTTTGTTGCCTATACCGATGCGCAATACCAAGCGTTAGCGGAAGTAACAAGGTATTTACTCCAGCAGTATCCAAAATTAACGCCGTTGCGTATCACTGGGCATCAATATATTGCACCATTGCGCAAAACCGACCCCGGATTGTCATTTCATTGGTCAAAATTTAATAAGTTGATTGCAAAATAATATATGTTTGATAAATTTGTCATACAAATAGAGTTTATGGCGTTAAGCTCGAACACGACAACTTAGGTAACAAAATATTTACATTATGGGCTTTAAATAGCGATTTTATGTTATCGCTATCGCCATTCTATGATTTAAATCAATTTTCCCTAGACAGAAAATAAATTGCTATGTTAAGTTTCGCTTCAAGTTAAAATTGGTAATACCAATTTACAACGTGCAGGACGCAGAGAATTAAATGCCAAAAGTTTCCTTTCGAAGTATTCGCCAACCTAAGCTATCTGATGTGATAGAAAAAGAGTTGGAAACATTAATTTTGGACGGAATTTTATCTCCTGGGAAAAAACTACCTTCGGAGAGAGAGCTGGCGAAACAGTTTGATGTTTCAAGACCTTCAGTAAGAGAGGCAATTCAACGGCTAGAAGCTAAGGGATTGCTTACTCGACGCCAAGGTGGCGGAACTTTCGTCAGTGAAAGCTTGTCTTCTAATTTAGCTGATCCGTTACTTAATCTGTTGGCGAGTCATTCTGATACGCAAAGAGATTTATTAGAAACGCGTCATGCTTTAGAAGGTATCTCAGCATATTTTGCGGCATTACGAGGAACGGCTGAAGATTTTCAGCGTATTACTGAATGTCAAAAATCGCTGAGTATTCCAGTAAATAGCGATGATATAGAAAGTGAAACTAAAGCAATCATGGAGTTTTTGATTGCTATTTCAGAGGCTTCACACAATGTAGTGCTTTTGCATATTGTTCGTAGTCTTGCACCACTATTACAAGAGAACGTGTCACAAAACCTGATGCTTTTGCACGGTCGTGATGACGCCATACAAAAGCTAAATGAATACCGAGAAGAGATAGTAGACGCTATCACTTCTAGACAACCACAACGAGCTCGCGAGCTGTGTGAAGTTCATTTGGCCTTTATCGATGAAATATTGTCGGATTTGACCGAAGAGCAAGAAAGACGAGCTCTGTCATTACGTCGGATTCAACAGAACAAATAGTAAGCTTTTGCTTAGGGTATGTGACCCTAGTAGTTGACCTAACTTAATAAAAGGATAGTTCGCAATGTCTGATAAGAAGCATGACGTTGATGCTCTGGAAACTCAAGATTGGCTAGAAGCGCTTGAGTCAGTAGTACGTGAAGAAGGTGTAGAGCGTGCACAATTCTTACTAGAACAAGTTCTAGATAAGGCGCGTTTAGACGGTGTTGATATGCCAACTGGCATTAACACTAACTACATTAATACCATTCCAGCAGCGCAAGAACCAGCTTACCCTGGTGATGTAACGCTTGAGCGTCGTATTCGCTCAATCATTCGCTGGAACGCAATTATGATTGTATTGCGTGCTTCTAAGAAAGACTTAGACCTTGGTGGCCACATGGCGTCTTACCAGTCTGCAGCTGCTTTCTACGAAGTGTGTTTCAACCATTTCTTCCGTGCTCCAAATGAGACGGACGGTGGCGACTTAGTTTATTATCAAGGTCATATTTCTCCAGGAATCTACTCTCGCGCATTCGTTGAGGGTCGTCTAACTGAAGAGCAACTAGATAACTTCCGCCAAGAAGTTGATGGTAAAGGTATCCCTTCATACCCACACCCTAAGTTGATGCCTGAATTCTGGCAGTTCCCAACAGTATCTATGGGCCTAGGTCCAATCTCAGCTATCTACCAAGCTCGCTTCCTTAAGTACCTAGAAGGCCGTGGCTTGAAAGAAACTTCAGCGCAACGCGTATACGCCTTCCTAGGTGATGGCGAGATGGATGAGCCAGAATCACGCGGTGCAATTTCATTTGCTGCTCGTGAAAAACTGGACAACCTATGTTTCCTAATTAACTGTAACCTACAGCGTCTAGACGGCCCTGTAATGGGTAACGGTAGCATCATCCAAGAACTTGAAGGTCTATTTAAAGGCGCAGGTTGGAACGTTGTTAAAGTTATCTGGGGTAGCAACTGGGATTCACTACTTGCTAAAGACACCACTGGTAAGCTTCTTCAACTAATGAACGAAACTGTCGACGGTGACTACCAAACATTCAAATCTAAAGATGGCGCATACGTACGTGAGCACTTCTTTGGTAAATACCCTGAAACAGCCGCACTTGTTGCTGATATGACTGATGACGAAATCTTCGCTCTTAAGCGTGGTGGTCATGATTCATCTAAACTGTTTGCTGCATTTAACAATGCAAAAGAAACAGGCGGCAAGCCAACGGTAATCCTAGCTAAAACTGTTAAAGGTTACGGCATGGGTGATGCAGCTGAAGGTAAAAACATTGCACACGGCGTGAAGAAAATGGACATGACTCATGTTCTACATCTACGTGATCGTTTAGGCCTACAAGACATTCTTTCTGATGAAAAAGTAAGTGAACTACCTTACTTGAAACTAGAAGAAGGTACGCCTGAGTACGAATACATGCACGCTCGTCGTAACGCTCTGCACGGTTACACGCCGCAACGTCTGCCTAAATTCACTCAAGAATTTAAAGTTCCTGAGCTAGAAGAGTTTGCTCCACTACTTGGCGCGCAGAAACGTGAAATCTCGACTACAATGGCTTATGTTCGTACTTTGAATATTTTGTTGAAAAACAAAAATATCGGTAAGAACATCGTACCTATCATCTGTGACGAAGCTCGTACATTTGGTATGGAAGGTCTATTCCGTCAGATCGGTATCTACAACCCGCATGGTCAGGAATACACTCCTGAAGATAAGGGCATTGTTTCTTACTACAAAGAAGCAACTTCTGGTCAAGTTCTGCAAGAAGGTATCAATGAACTAGGTTCAATGGCATCTTGGGTTGCTGCTGCAACGTCATACAGCACTAACAACCTGCCAATGATTCCGTTCTACATCTACTACTCTATGTTCGGTTTCCAACGTATTGGTGACATGGCATGGCTAGCAGGTGACCAACAAGCTCGTGGCTTCCTACTAGGTGCTACAGCTGGCCGTACAACATTGAACGGTGAAGGTCTACAGCACGAAGATGGTCACTCGCACATCCAAGCGAACACTATCCCTAACTGTGTGACTTACGACCCAACGTTTGCTTACGAGCTAGCGGTAATCATGCAAGACGGTATCCGTCGCATGTACGGTCCGGAGCAAGAAAGTATTTACTACTACCTAACAGTAATGAACGAAAACTACGCAATGCCAGCAATGCCAGAAGGCGCTGAAGAAGGCATTCGTAAAGGTATTTACAAGCTTCAATCTCACGAAGGTAGCAAAGGTAAAGTTCAGCTATTGAGCTCTGGTACTATCATGAATGAAGTACGCAAAGCGGCTGAAATCCTAAGCGAAGAGTACGGCGTAGCATCTGACGTATTCTCTGTAACTTCTTTCAACGAACTGACTCGTGATGGTCAAAATGTTGAGCGTTACAACATGCTTCACCCTGAAGCTGAAGATCAAGTACCTTACATCACTACTGTTCTGGGTAATGAGCCAGCAATCGCGGCAACAGATTACATGAAGAACTACGCTGAGCAAGTACGTGCTTACGTTCCTGCTGAGTCATATAAAGTACTGGGTACTGACGGCTTTGGTCGTTCAGATAGCCGTGACAATCTACGTCGTCACTTTGAAGTTAACGCGGGCTACGTTGTGGTTGCTGCGCTAACTGAATTGGCTAAACGTGGTGATGTTGAGAAATCTGTAGTTGCAGAGGCAATTGCTAAATTCAACATCGATACAGAAAAAACTAACCCGCAATTTG
Organism: Vibrio sp. B1Z05; assembly: GCF_052955985.1. NCBI lineage: Bacteria > Pseudomonadati > Pseudomonadota > Gammaproteobacteria > Vibrionales > Vibrionaceae > Vibrio > Vibrio sp. B1Z05. The sequence continues at coordinate 2,289,921 of NZ_CP130463.1, read as the reverse complement.
CATAAGACTTCCATTGAGTAAGGGAAATAAACAATGACAATCGAAATTAATGTACCTGACATTGGTGCTGATGAGGTTGAAGTAACTGAGATTCTAGTTAACGTTGGTGACAAGGTTGAGGAAGAACAGTCACTAATCACTGTTGAGGGCGACAAGGCTTCAATGGAAGTTCCTGCGTCTCAGGCGGGTATTGTTAAAGAAATCAAAGTAGCTGAAGGTGATTCAGTTTCTACAGGTTCTTTAATTATGATTTTTGAAGAAGAGTCTGGTGCTGCTGCAGCACCAGTTGCTCCAGCAGTTGAAGCGGCTCCAGTAGCTGCTCCTGCGGGCGCTTCTGAACTAAAAGAAGTTCACGTTCCAGATATCGGTGGCGACGAAGTAGAAGTTACTGAAATCATGGTTGCGGTTGGCGATACAGTAGAAGAAGAGCAATCACTTCTTACTGTTGAAGGCGACAAAGCTTCTATGGAAGTACCGGCTCCATTTGCAGGTACAGTTAAAGAAATCAAAGTAGCATCTGGCGACGCTGTTTCTACTGGTTCTCTTATCATGGTATTTGAAACTGGCGCTAGCGCTCCAGCAGCTCCTGTTGCTGCAGCACCTGCGGCCGCGCCTGTTGCGACTGCTTCTGCAGTACAAGACGTTAATGTACCTGATATCGGCGGTGACGAAGTTGAAGTGACTGAAATCATGGTTGCGGTTGGCGACACAGTAGAAGAAGAGCAATCTCTAATTACTGTTGAAGGTGACAAGGCTTCTATGGAAGTACCTGCACCATTTGCTGGCACAGTGAAAGAAATCAAAGTTGCTGAAGGCGATTCAGTTTCTACTGGTTCTTTAATCATGGTATTTGAAACAGCAGGCGGCGCAGTTGTTGCAGCTCCTGTTGCTCAAGCAGCGGCACCAGCAGCAGCTCCTGCTCCAGCGCCAGCTGCGGCACCTAAAGCGGCAGCCGCTCCACAAGCTAACGATTTCCAAGAAAATCATGAGTACACTCATGCTTCTCCAGTGGTTCGTCGTCTTGCTCGTGAATTTGGTGTTAACCTTTCTAAAGTTAAAGGTACTGGCCGTAAGAACCGCATCCTAAAAGAAGACGTACAGTCTTTCGTTAAAGATGCGCTTAAACGTCTTGAGTCTGGTGCAGCAGCATCTGGCAAAGGCGACGGCAGTGCACTTGGCCTACTACCTTGGCCGAAAGTGGACTTTAGCAAATTTGGTGACACAGAAGTTAAGAAGCTTTCTAAGATTAAGAAAATTTCTGGCGCTAACCTGCACCGTAACTGGGTAATGATCCCGCACGTTACACAGTGGGATAATGCTGATATCACTGAGCTTGAGAAGTTCCGTAAAGAGCAGAACGCATTTGAAGCCAAGAAAGATTCTGGCATCAAGATCACACCTCTAGTGTTTATCTTGAAAGCAGTAGCGAAAGCACTTGAAGAGTTCCCATCGTTTAACTCATCTCTTTCTGAAGACGGCGAAAGCATCATTCTGAAGAAATACGTAAACGTAGGTATTGCGGTAGATACGCCAAATGGCCTAGTGGTTCCTGTCTTTAAAGACGTGAACAAGAAAGGCATTTACGAGCTATCAGCAGAACTTGCAGCGATTTCTAAGAAAGCTCGTGCAGGTAAACTGACTGCAGGTGATATGCAAGGTGGCTGTTTCACTATCTCTAGCCTAGGTGGCATTGGTGGTACAGCATTTACGCCTATCGTAAATGCTCCTGAAGTCGGTATCCTTGGTGTGTCTAAGTCTGAGATTAAGCCAGTATGGAATGGCAGCGAGTTTACTCCTCGTCTAATGCTTCCACTGTCTCTATCTTATGATCACCGTGTGATTGATGGTGCAGAAGGTGCTCGTTTCATTACCTTCTTGAACCAGTGCATGAGCGATATTCGTCGCCTTGTAATGTAATCATAGAGAGCAGCTCACAAGAGCTGCTCTTTCTCACTCACAGTAAAGGGTATCCCCTTATTTTATGTGAGTGATTTTTATCGAAATTTTTTAACAAAATTCGGCGAAATCTAAGATAATAGACGTCGAATTGTTGTATAGCTCACAGCCTAAATGGAATTAGTTTTCTCTTAGTTTACAAATTTGTAAACTGGAGTGACGCAAAATCCAATTAGCCTGTTAGGGATAATGACTACAAGAGGTCAAAATGAGCAAAGAAATTAAAGCCCAAGTTGTAGTACTTGGTTCAGGTCCTGCTGGATACTCTGCTGCTTTCCGTTGTGCAGATTTAGGTCTTGAAACGGTACTGGTTGAACGCTATAGCACCCTAGGTGGTGTTTGTCTAAACGTGGGTTGTATCCCATCGAAAGCACTTCTTCACGTATCTAAAGTAATTGAAGAAGCAAAAGCAATGGCTGAGCACGGTGTTGTATTTGGTGAACCAACTACAGACATCAGCAAAATCCGTATCTGGAAAGAAAAAGTTGTTGATCAGCTAACTGGCGGCCTTAACGGCATGGCTAAAATGCGTAAAGTAACAGTAGTGAATGGTTACGGTAAATTTACTGGCCCTAACACTATTCAAGTTGAAGGCGAAGAGTCGACAACAGTGACTTTTGATAACGCAATCATTGCGGCGGGTTCTCGCCCAATCAAACTGCCATTCATTCCACATGAAGACCCACGTATTTGGGATTCTACGGATGCACTTGAGCTTAAAGAAGTCCCTGAGAAACTGCTTATCATGGGCGGCGGTATCATCGGTCTAGAAATGGGTACGGTTTACCACTCTCTAGGTTCTAAAGTTGAAGTTGTAGAGATGTTTGACCAAGTTATCCCAGCGGCGGATAAAGACATCGTTAAAGTCTTCACTAAGCGCATTAAAAACAAGTTCAAGCTAATGCTTGAAACTAAAGTAACTGCGGTTGAAGCGAAAGAAGACGGTATCTACGTTTCAATGGAAGGCAAAAAAGCACCAGCAGAAGCTGAGCGTTACGATGCGGTTCTTGTGGCTATCGGTCGTGTACCAAACGGCGCACTAATCGATGCTGAAAAAGCGGGTATTGAAGTGGATGAGCGTGGTTTCATCAACGTTGATAAGCAAATGCGTACTAACGTACCGCACATTCACGCTATTGGTGATGTGGTTGGTCAACCTATGCTTGCGCACAAAGGTGTGCATGAAGGTCACGTAGCGGCAGAGGTTATCTCTGGTAAGAAACACTACTTTGACCCTAAAGTGATTCCTTCAATTGCTTACACTGAGCCAGAAGTGGCATGGGTAGGTAAGACTGAGAAAGAAGCAAAAGCTGAAGGCATTAACTACGAAGTTTCTACTTTCCCTTGGGCTGCTTCTGGTCGTGCAATCGCATCAGATTGTGCTGACGGTATGACTAAGATGATCTTTGATAAAGATACTCATCGCGTAATCGGTGGTGCTATTGTCGGTACTAACGGTGGTGAACTTCTTGGTGAAATCGGTCTAGCTATCGAGATGGGTTGTGATGCGGAAGATATCGCATTGACTATCCATGCTCACCCAACACTACACGAATCTGTAGGCTTGGCTGCTGAAGTATTTGAAGGTTCTATTACTGACCTTCCAAACAAAAAAGCAGTTAAAAAGAAGTAATTGATTAACTTCTGAAAATTAAGATTCACTATAAAACCCAGCGCTTTCGCTGGGTTTTGTTTTTCTGTTTGAAAATTTGTTTGTTACAATGCTCGCCTATTTTAAGCTCAACGGATTTTCACAATTAGAAAGGCAAATATTAGCCAAATTTGTAGGCTTATAGCTATAGTTGATGCGAGTCTAGTTAACGAGAGAACTGTATGAAACATACCGTAGAAGTGATGATCTCTGAACAAGAGGTTCAGGAACGAGTGCAACAACTTGGCGCTCAAATTAATGAGCACTATAAAGACAGCAACGAATTAGTTTTAGTAGGGCTTCTACGTGGTTCATTTGTCTTTATGGCGGATTTATCTCGCGCTGTCACTGTGAACCATAGCGTAGATTTTATGACAGCTTCTAGCTATGGCAATAGCATGGAAAGTTCTCGTGACGTACGTATCCTTAAAGATCTCGATGACGATATTAAGGGCAAAGATGTTTTGCTAGTAGAAGACATCATTGATACTGGCAATACGCTAAGTAAAGTGTGCGAAATTTTGTCGATTCGTGAGCCAAACTCTATTCAAATCGCGACGTTATTAGATAAACCTTCTCGACGTGAAGTGCATGTTGATGTGAAGTGGATTGGTTTTGAAATTCCGGACGAATTTGTAGTAGGTGTTGGCATCGATTACGCACAAAAATACCGTAATCTTCCGTACATCGGTAAAGTTATCCCGTTATAAAAACAGAGATTAAAAGCTAGGTTATTGACTTGGTTATCGAATGGGATCGAAACAAATACTCGACATGAATCATGCGAGTATTTGTTCTTTAAAACGCTAGAACTTAATCTTGGCCTAATATTTTTGCCATCGCTTTCGGGAAGTTTTCCTCTAAGCTTTCATGGCTAGAACAGCGCACACCAAGATCTTCCAGTTTGCCATCACTGATACCGTAAACAACGCCATGAATTTCAACTTCCTGTCCTCGCTCCCATGCCGATTGCATGATGGTTGAGTTGGCTAAGTTGTACACTTGCCCAGCCACGTTGATTTCGCATAATTTGTCAGTTCGGACTTCTGGAGGCAGTTGGTCGAGCATATCGCGATGCTTTAGGTATAGGTCGCGAATGTGCAGTAACCAGTTGTTAATTAAACCCAGTTTAGGGTTTTCAATTGAAGCGTTTACACCGCCACAGCCATAGTGACCACAGATAATAATGTGTTTTACTTTGAGAACATCTACCGCATATTGCACTACAGATAAGCAATTTAAATCCGTGTGTATTACTTGGTTAGCTACGTTGCGGTGAACAAACAGTTCTCCTGAGAATAGACCGGTAAGACGCTCTGCCGGAACTCGGCTGTCAGAGCAACCAATCCATAGAAAATCGGGGCTTTGTCCTTGTGCTAGAGTAGAAAAATACTCAGGTTGATCGTCTTTAAGTGTTTGTGACCATTTAGAATTGTTTTCAAACAAAAGTTTAATTTCTGGCATGTTAAGTCCTTTTTTGTATATTCAGTTACTATACCTAAAATATTGCCAAATCAAATCGGATTTGTGACAAATAACCATTGAGAAATTCAAATCATATGTATGCATTAGAAATAGATAATCTACGTAAAACTTACAAAGGTGGCTTTGAAGCACTAAAGGGAGTCTCTCTTCGTGTGCAGCAAGGTGATTTTTATGCTCTGCTTGGGCCAAATGGCGCAGGTAAGTCTACGACAATTGGTATTATTTCATCACTGGTGAATAAAACATCAGGGGATGTCTCGGTATTTGGTCATAATTTAAGTCAAGATTTAGAGTTAGCTAAGCAGTATTTAGGGTTAGTTCCGCAAGAATTTAATTTCAACATGTTTGAGACTGTAGAGCAGATAGTTATGCAGCAAGCAGGCTACTACGGCGTCTCTAGAAGCGAAGCAAAAGAAAGGGCACAGAAGTACCTAACTCAGCTCGATCTATGGGAGAAGCGCCATGAGAGAGCGCGTAGCCTATCTGGCGGCATGAAGCGCAGATTGATGATTGTGCGTGCGTTAATGCATGAACCAAAGCTACTGATCCTTGATGAACCCACTGCTGGAGTTGATATTGAACTGCGACGTTCCATGTGGGAGTTCTTGCAAAAGATTAATAAAGAAGGGATCACCATTATCCTGACGACTCACTATCTTGAAGAAGCTGAAATGCTGTGTCGCAATATTGGCATTATCAATCGCGGTGAGTTGATTGAAGATACCAGTATGAAAAGCCTATTGAATAAACTGCAGGTAGAAACCTTTATTCTCGATCTAGAGGAAGGGGCGCAGCCAGGGACACTAGAAGGTGTCGAGAGTCAAAATCTTGTCAATGGTTCGCTTGAAATAGAATTAAAGAAAGAAGAAGGGCTTAACCATGTATTTTCTCAGTTGAGTGATGCAGGTATCAAAGTACTTTCAATGCGTAATAAGGCTAATCGTTTAGAAGAACTGTTTGTCACTATCGTTCGAGATCAAACTAAGGAACAACAATAATGTACGCGGTATATTGGACTGCATTTAAAAGCTTGCTAAGAAAAGAGATCAATCGATTCACCCGTATTTGGGTGCAAACATTAGTCCCGCCAGCAATTACCATGACTCTCTATTTTATCATTTTCGGCAATCTAATCGGTTCTCGAATTGGTCAAATGAACGGCTTTAGCTACATGGAATATATTGTACCAGGCCTTATTATGATGAGCGTGATTACCAACTCTTATTCTAATGTGGCTTCTTCATTCTTTAGCGCCAAATTCCAAAAAAACATTGAAGAGCTATTGGTAGCCCCTGTACCTACCTATGTCATCATCGCAGGTTTTGTTATGGGCGGCGTAGTGCGAGGCTTGTTGGTGGGCAGTATAGTGACGTTAGTGTCCCTATTTTTTGTTGATCTGAATGTACATCATTGGGGCCTTATCATTGCCACCGTATTTTTGACCTCAGTAGTGTTCTCTCTGGGCGGTTTAATTAATGCGGTTTTTGCCGGTACATTTGATGATATTTCAATTATCCCTACCTTTATATTGACGCCTCTTACCTACCTTGGCGGTGTCTTTTACTCAATTAATCTACTCCCCGATTTTTGGCAAGCAGTCTCAAAGATCAACCCAATAGTATACATGGTAAATGCTTTTCGTTATGGCTTCTTAGGGGTATCTGATGTGGGTATTGTAAGCTCATTTACAGTACTGATTATTTTTGTGGCCGTGCTTTTTGCCATTGCTTATCGATTGGTAGATAAAGGCATTGGCTTAAGAAGCTAACTAAGTAGTAAGTGACCGTAATATAAACAAAAAATGGCAGTATTGACTGCCATTTTTAATGCGGTATTTTTATGAAATATCGATGATTTAAGCTCAATCTTACCTTCCTTATGTAATAACAAAACTCTCAAATGTTGCAATGATCTGCATAGTCTCTTTTAGCTCAATCATTCGCAGCTCTTCAGGAATATTCCTTTCTATATAACGTAAAAATTTCTTGTCATATGTGGCGTAAAATTCCATGTATTCTGCAGCTGATTCTGGGGTAGTTTTTGCGATAACCAGTTGCCCTGAAGTGGGGAGCTTTTTATGGTCAAAATAAAGGTATCCAGCATGGTTGATCCTACCTATTGGTTGGCTTTGCCAAATGGCAAAAATGCTTGGTTTATTACCTGTTGGGCACATAAAGCGCGGCATAGTATCACTTTGTGAAACCTTCAATAACAGATCTTCAATATTTTGCTCAGTAATATCGTTGAGCAAAAGTAACGGCGCACCTGAGCGTCTTTGGTGGTTTATTTCATCGTCATGATTTATTGGACCCTCTCCAGTCAGAAGCCACTCAACACGACATTTTAGATGCTTACTGAGAAGTAATGCACTATCAGCCATGATTGATTTTTCTGGATGTCGCAAAATATTAGTGATTACGACACGACTTACCCCCGACGCTTTTGACAGCGCTAAGTTAGATGGAATGTTTAAATCATGCATTCGTTTTTCAATGTTCTTAGCAAGAACGGATTGTTTAGATTGCATATGTTTTCCTACAAATTTCGAGTGTAGTGTTCAGTACATATCCTCGCGTATTCTATGCCGTTTTCAAATAAAAAATGTGATGTCTAGCATGTTTTTAATAGTGGGGTGTATGGTGAAATTACCACCCATTTTTGGTAATTGGCACTTAAGTTATTGATTAAAAAAGATAATACCATAATTACCAAAAATGGTAAGTATGTATGCAGTTATTGACAGTGAATAATAAATTTAAAGGCATATATTAATCCTCATGGTGAATCGTTCGATAACAAGTGTGTACCGTTCGTTTTCTTTATTGTTTTTGTCTGTGCTCATGTAGAGCGTAGAAAGGTGTAAGAAGATGAGAAAATTAACTTTAGTGGCTGCAGCCGTATCTGCAATTATTTCAACTGGTGTATTGGCAAATGACTCTGTTCAAAGCAATCAGGTTGGGGATCAATCAAGTTCAATCACTGTTTTATCACACAGTAAAAAAATCAACGCTGTACAAACTACTCCACAAGTTAGTACTTATTTGACTGCTACACGAAAATCAAAAATGCAGCAACCGACTCCAGTACCACAAGTTACACCGCAAACTATTGCCCAGACTGCTAATTTACGTTCAGAAAAAAATGAGGATAATATTCAAGCGCATGCAGATATGATTGATCAGAACAATGCGGGTATAAATACAGTTGCAAGTGCGGTTCAAGCGCATGCAGATATGATTGATCAGAACAACGCGGGTATAAATACAGTTGCAAGTGTGGTTCAAGCGCATGCAGGTATGATTGATCAGAACAATGCAGACATTAATACAGTTGCAAGTGCGGTTCAAGCACATGCAGATATGATTGATCAGAACAACGCAGATATAAATACAGTCGCAAGTGCGGTTCAAGCGCATGCAGATATGATTGATCAGAACAATGCAGACATTAATACAGTTGCAAGTGCGGTTCAAGCACATGCAGATATGATTGACCAGAACAACGCAGATATAAATACAGTCGCAAGTGCGGTTCAAGCGCATGCAGATATGATTGATCAGAATAATGCAGATATTTATACAGTCGCAAGTGCGGTTCAAGCACATGCAGATATGATTGATCAGAACAATGCAGATATTTATACAGTCGCAAGTGCGGTTCAAGCGCATGCAGATATGATTGACCAGAATAATGCAGATATACATACAGTCGCAACTACGGTTCAAGCACATGCAGATATGATTGACCAGAACAGCGCAGATATAAATACGGTCGCAACTGCGGTTCAAGCACATGCAGATATGATTGATCAGAACAATGCAGATATAAATACAGTAGCAACTGTAGTCCAATCACATAGTGATATGATTGATCAAAACAGTAATGATATTCAAAAAGTAGCTTCTACAGTTAATGATGATCACCAAACAATGCTACAAAATACAGGTTTAGCACATAATGCAGAAGTTAAAGCTGAAGCAAATGCCCAAACCATCGATGAAACTCAACAAGTTGTTCATCAGAACACTCAAGTAGCTCAAACAGCAAGCGTACGTTCAGTACATAATGCACAAGGTATTATTGGTAATTCACAAGCTATTGTTTCAAATGGACATAGTATAGTAGCCAATACACAAGCTATTGATACTAATACTCAAGGTATAGAAACCAATACACAAGCTATTGATACTAATACTCAAGGTATAGAAACCAATACCAAAGCAATTGATTCAAATACTCAATTAGCTAAAACAGTAGATGCTCGTTCAACAACTAACGCACAACATATTACTGCTAATACCAAAGCAATTGATTCAAACACTCAATTAGCTAAAACAGTAGACGCTCGTTCAACAACTAACGCACAGCATATTACAGCCAATACACAAACTATTACTAGTAACACACACCACATTACTAGCAACACATCACGTATAGATAGCAATGCATACGCTATTGACCAAAATACGCAAAGTATTGAACAAAATAGCCAAGACATTAAAGGCTTACGTGCTGATTTAGAACAACAAGCGAAAATTATGGACGGTGCAATGGCGCAAGGTATTGCAACAAGTTCATTAGTTATGCCTTACAACGTTGGTAAAATTAGTACAACTGTTGCATTAGGTCACTCTGGTGATGCAAATGCGATTGCTGGTGGTGTTGGTATCCGCTTTACTGAAAACTTCACTGCTCGTTCTAACCTTGCATACGATACTGGTTCTGAACAAGTTTCAATCGGTGCTGGTGTTGGCTACGAATGGTAATCAATATTTACCGTCACTTTAGATAAAACAGATGGATAGCTCAGAAGAGCTATCCATCTGTTTTATCTGTATAAAGTATAGTGACAAAGAGCGTTAGGGAGTCCTTTTAATTCTTGTGTTGTCAATCTTATTTATGAAAGCACTGTCTTAAATGTGATGCTTTTCACGGACTGTCGGTGATTATTATTATCTTTGCTTCAAAAAAGTATTTACTCAGCAGTAGCATTATTGATTTAATGGAAATCTATCTATATAAAAAGACAACAACATGACACACACAACTTCTAGCGATGAGTCGGTAGTATCCACTCAAAGCACTCCTTTACAGAAGCTTTCAATTGCAGCCGTTGCGATTATTAGCTTTGTTGCCATTGTATTCCCTAGTTATCTTCCGGTGAATTCAGTCTTACTTTCTATTAGTTTAATGATTGCAATGTGTTTGCTGCGTTTGCCTGTGCCTATAGCATTAATCGCAGGGGCAATTGTTGGTGGTTTACACAGTGGATTAGATGTTCATGAATCGATTGGTGCGATTAATGATAATTTATCTGAAGGCGCGCAAGTCGGGATGACCTACGTAATGATTGGTGCCTTTGCGGTTGCATTAGCACGCAGTGGTCTTTTGGATATGTTGGCGGATAAGATGAGCGGCGCAGTTTCTCGTGGCGTGAAATCAAGCTCGTTAAAGTGGGGACTATTTTCAATATTTATAGTGGCATCTATCATGTCGCAAAACGCAGTTCCGGTTCATATTGCGTTTATTCCCGTCATGATCCCGCCACTTCTTACCGTTTTTAACCACCTTAAAATCGACCGTCGAGCTGTAGCTTGTATCATCGCTTGTTCGATTAGTGTCAGTTATTTATTACTGCCAACAGGTTTTGGTGCGATTTATCTGTTTGAAATTCTGTTACCGAATATCAATTCATCAGGTGCAGACTATGGATTGGTTGTGCAAGCAGGACAAGTACCAAAGGCGATGTTCTTGCCAGTAATGGGTATTGTTGCCGGTATGCTAGTCGCAGTATTCATCACTTACCGAAAACCTCGTGAGTACGATGATGAACTGACTAATAAGATGGTGTTTCGCTCTGAAGCGACAAAACTGAAATTTAAAGAGCTGTTCTTTGTGATTGCCGCTGTTGCGGTCGCTTTGATTTGTCAGATCGAGTTTGATTCTTTGCTATTAGGCGCAATGATAGGTTTTGTCTTATTAAGCTTCTCAGGGATTTTCACTTGGCAACAACAAGATGATGTGTTCACTGAAGGCATGCGTATGATGGTGCAAATTGCCGTTATTATTACTATTGCTTCAGGCTTTGCAGGGGTGTTGAATGCGACCGGTGAGATCCCCTCGCTAGTAGAAGCAACTAGAGCTCTGATTGGTGATAACAAAGCTGTTGGCGCATTATTGATGCTGCTGGTGGGCTTGTTTATTACTATTGGTTTTGGTGATTCTTTTGCCAGTGTGCCTATTCTTGCTCCTATTTACGTACCATTGGCACTATCGTTAGGCTTTTCGCCAGCCGCGACAATTGCTTTATTAGGCGCATCAGCGGCACTTGGTGATGCAGGCTCGCCAGCGTCAACCATCTCTCTTGGCGTGACATCAGGTTTAAATGCCGATGGGCAGCATGACCATATTCGAGATTCGGTGATACCCACCTTCTGCCATGCCAACTTTGGCATGGTGTTATTTGCTTGGATCGCCGCTTTGGTTCTATAGAGAACCTATAAGACGTTAAATAAAACAAGGGCCGCTTCATATGAAGCGGCCCTTGTTTTATATAGCTTTATCGCGTACTTATTTTAGCGTTACAACCACATTATCAATCAGTCGCACTTGACCTAAGAAAGCGGCGATTAAAATGACCGCTTCTTTAGTGTCAGCATTGACCTCGCCAAGGGTGCGAGCATCGCAAATAAACAGCTCATCTGGCTTCATTTGCGCGTCCACAATCGCAGCTTCACCAAATTGGATCGCTGATTTAACGTCTAGTGGGTTAGCCAGTAAATGATCGGCCATTTTGTGCATGGCTTGAGCAAGGCGCGGAGCAATAGCTCGCTCTTGCTCAGTTAGGCGATTATTACGCGAGCTCATCGCCAGACCATTTTCTTCGCGCACGATAGGCACTGGAATAATTTCGATATCCATTGCTAAGTCTTCAACCATTTGGCGAATAACTGCTACTTGTTGGAAATCTTTTTCACCAAAGCAGGCAATGTCAGGCTGAACCAAATTAAATAGCTTGGATACAATCGTGGTTACGCCACGGAAATGCCCCGGACGCGATGCGCCTTCTAGCATGTCGGAAAGTACCGGCACTTCCACAAAGGTGTGCTTATCTAACCCTTGAGGGTAGATGATCTCAGGCGTTGGAGTGAACACCAAGGCTGTGCCTTGTTCTTCCAGTAATGCCAGATCTTGCTGTAGCGTTCTTGGATAGTTTTGCAGATCTTCTGGATTGCCAAACTGCAATGGATTAACAAAGATGCTGACCACAACCACGTCTGCGACTTGCTGCGCTTTGCGTACCAATGTGAGATGACCTTGGTGCAGGTTACCCATGGTTGGAACAAAGCCGATGGTTTTTCCTGCTTGTTTAAACGCACGAATTTGCTGACGAAGTTCAGCAGTGTTATTAACAGTTAACATGTTCAGCTCCTAAGCAATCGTATGATCAGGACCTGGGAAGGCACCCGATTCTACATCGGTAATGTATTTAGTGACTGCTGAACGCATATCGCCAGTTTCTGCTAGGAAGTTTTTAGAGAATTTAGGCATGTAGTTGGCAGCAATACCGAACATGTCATGCATAACCAAAATTTGACCATCGGTTACGTTGCCTGCGCCAATACCGATAACCGGTACATTTAGCGCTTGGGTAATGCGTTCAGCCAATGCCGAAGGAACACACTCAAGTAAAATGATTTGTGCGCCAGCCGCTTGTAGCTCTAGTGCATCTTTAACCATTTGATCCGCTTGTTCTTGATCGCGACCTTGCACTTTAAATCCGCCAAAAATATTGACTGATTGTGGTGTTAACCCTAAGTGAGCACAGACAGGTACAGCGCGCTCAGTCAGCATGCGCACGGTAGGAGCAAGCCAAGAACCACCTTCTAATTTCACCATGTTTGCGCCCGCTTGCATCAGCTTGCCTGCTTCTAAACACGCTTGCTCAGGGGTGGCATAGCTCATGAATGGCATATCAGACATAAGCAAACTATTTGGGCTACCTGCACGTACACAGCGCGTATGGTAAGCAATATCTTCAACAGTAACAGGAAGTGTGTCAGCTTTACCTTGCAGTACCATTCCTAAAGAGTCACCAACGAGGAGTACGGGCATCTCTTGTTGTTCAAATAGTTGAGCAAAACTTGCATCATAAGCCGTTGAAGAAGCAAATTTACGCCCTTCTTCTTTTAGCTTCATTAGCGTATTAATGGTTACTTTTTTCATTTCTATGCCTTTTTCTGGAAGTTGGGGCTTAGCCCCACACTTGCAAACCGTTTCTATCGACTGATTCTACGAGTTTGTTGAGTGCACTTCCGTCTGGAAGTATTAAGTTTGATTCTATTTCTTGCAGAGGATAAAGAACGAATTCTCTAACCTTCATACCATAGTGAGGTACGACTAAGCGAGGGAGGTCAATGACTTCATCACCGTAGAGGATAATATCGAGGTCGAGTGTTCTCGGTCCCCAACGTTCTTCTTTGCGCACGCGCCCTTGTTCGTTTTCAATCTTTTGTGTGTTATCCAAAAGTTCGATAGGGGATAAGTCAGTTTCAATCTTAACTACCGCATTAATGTAGTCAGGTTGATTCTGAGGCCCCATAGGCGTGCTGCTGTACAGTGATGATGCTTTTATCACGCGGCTGTTAGGCAGTGACTCCAAGCTCTTAATCGCTTGTTGAGCTTGTGCTATTGGGTCACCTAGGTTGCTGCCTACGGCAATATACGCAGTAATCATTAACTGGATTTCTTTGGTTTTTTCTTAGCAGGACGGCGGCGGCGACCACTGCCAGAGCGGTTACCTGAAGCGCCAAGATCTGTCACCATAGCTTGGCGCATGTTGCGACCTGAATGTTGGAACGTATGCCACCATTGCGCCAGTTTTTGAGTGTCGCCTTGTTCTACTTGACCGCGCATCTCTAAGAAGTCAAATCCAGCTCTAAACTTGTTTAATTCAAGTAGGCGGAAAGCGCGTTTACCTGAGCGTCTTTCAAGGCGAGACTGTAATTGCCACACTTCTCTGATGGTGGCGGTATGACGACGTGGAATAGCGGTACTACGAACTTGTTCATCAAGAATGTAGTTGCCTGCGGTCATCATGGCATCGTAATGGCTCATGCCTTGCTGATTTATCAATCGTTCAGCGTAGGCTTCGACTGGATACCACAACATAGCGGCAAACATAAAGGCAGGGTTAACTCGCTTGCCTTCAGCAATGCGCTGATCGGTTGACTCTAAAACCAAATCAATCATTTGTTCCGTTTTAGAGTTTTCTTCTTCGGTAAACAGTTCAGCCACTTGCGGGAATAAATGCTCAAATAGACCAAATTCACGCAATAAATCGTAAGTGTCTAGCCCATGGCCTGATTGCAGAAGTTTTAGCGATTCTTCGTACAAACGTGCCGCAGGAATGCCTTGCAGTAAAGGCGATAAGTAGTTGATTGGGTCAGCGGTTTCAAAGCTGATGTCCATGTCCAATTTTGAGGCGAATCTTACCGCGCGAAGCATGCGCACTGGGTCTTCGCGATAGCGAACCTCAGCATCACCAATTAAACGCACCATGCCTTCATTGAGGTCACGCATGCCGTTGGCATAGTCATGGATAGAAAAGTCTGCGATGTTGTAATACATGGCATTGATAGTGAAATCACGGCGTTCTGCATCTTCATCAATAGAGCCATATACATTGTCACGCAATAACATCCCTTCTTCTGATTGAACGGAAGTTTGCTTTTCGGGTTGTTGGTGATGGCCTCTAAAGGTGGCGACTTCAATAATATCGCGACCAAAGATGATGTGAGCAAGTCGAAAACGTCGTCCGATTAAGCGGCAGTTACGAAACAGTAGCTTAATCTGCTCTGGGGTAGCATTAGTGGCAATATCGAAATCTTTTGGTATTTTTCCAAGAAGAAGATCACGAACACCGCCCCCTACTAAAAATGCATCGTATCCAGCTTTTTGTAATCGATACAATACCTTGAGTGCATTCTCACTGATATGCTCTCTAGAAATATTGTGCTGGTCTCTTGGGTAAACGTTAAGGTCTATTTTCCCAACTGAGTTAGTGGTATCGAAATCAGATGTCATCGAGTTTGTCAGTTTCTTTTTTAGTAGGAACAAGAAGGCAATACATCATATTGCACTCCATAAGAATTTGGTTTGAATGAGCTTCAAATCCGCGCATATAATAGCCTAGCTGATGCGATTTGAGAACAAGGTTGTGACTTGAGTCTCTTTTGGCAGTTGCTCAAGATGCCAATGTTTTACTCCCCAAGCAAGAATTTCATCAATATCTGCTGTTTCTATTTGTTTTGGCAACGTAAAACCAAGAAAGCGCATCGCGCAAATTAAGGTAGGGATTGGGTTAGATAAGCTAATCCCTTGGGCGTGGTTTTGTTTAGATAATTTAGCGCCGTTTGCGGTCACTGCTAATGGCAGATGTAAATACTGCACAGGCTTAGCATCCAGTAATTGATAAAGACTGATTTGTCGCCCGGTTGGTTCAATCAAGTCAGCGCCGCGCACCACTTGTGTTACGCCTTGGTCGATATCATCAATCACCACTGCCAGATTATAGGCAAATAGCCCATCACGACGTTTGATAATGAAATCTTCTGCGGCAATTGCGGTTGGAATATCGATTTTACCTTGTTTTAGGTCGACAAATTCAGTGACCGGAGCGTCTATTTTGATGCGGATAGAACAGTTGTCTGCGGTGAGGCTTTTATCTCGGCACTGCCCTTGATAGTAGTTACCGGCGGCTTTAATTTGTTTGCGGGTGCATTGGCAGTAGTAGGCTTGCTGTTTGCTGAGCCATTGCTCAATTTGCTGTTGATACAATGAGTGTCTGTGACTTTGATAGACAACCTCACCATCCCAATATAAATGATAGGCTTCCAATGTTTCTAGGATGAGTTTAGCTGCGCCCGGCATTTCTCTAGGAGGGTCAAGGTCTTCCATGCGCACCAGCCAGTCACCGCCTTGAGATTTGGCTTGAAAGTAACTGCCTAATGCCGCTACCAAAGAACCAAAATGCAGTGGGCCTGAAGGGGAGGGTGCAAATCGTCCAACGTATTTCATACAAACTTTTTACCGCAAAAAGGGAGCCAAGGCTCCCTTTGTACCAATCGTAGCAACTAACTTATCATCCTAGCGGGTTAAAAGGCTATGTCTGATGCTGTCATTACCGTGATTGGCATTAGTTTAAAACTGTAATGCTCAATTAGCCTTGCATTTGCTTTTCTTTTAGCTCAGCAAGGGTCTTACAATCGATACATAGATCCGCTGTTGGGCGAGCTTCAAGGCGACGAATGCCAATCTCAACACCACATGAATCACAGAAGCCGAATTCGTCTTCTTTAATCTTGTTCAGCGTTTTCTCAATTTTTTTGATCAAACGACGCTCACGGTCACGGTTACGTAACTCTAAGCTGAATTCTTCTTCCTGTGATGCACGGTCAACAGGATCAGGGAAGTTAGCTGCTTCGTCTTGCATGTGTACAACGGTACGTTCTACATCAGTACGCAATTGGTCGCGCCAAGCTCCTAAAATTTTTGTAAAGTGAGCCATTTGTTCTGGTGACATGTACTCTTCACCAGCAATTTCTTTGTACGGCTCGACGCCTGCTATGGCTAGAATGCCTAGCGCTTTTTTCTTAGATTCTGGCATACCGCATCTCCTAGTAACCTTATCGAACCACAAGTGGTCTAATTTTAAGGCGGGTATCTATAGCAAAAAGTCTCTGACTAAGCAATAAAGTCTGTAAGTTACATGTTTAAATATACGTATAAATGTGAACAGTTCGTCACTTTAACTCCCAAGATACGGTAAGTTACGTGAGATTTGCACACATTCAACGGACAGGTCTGCTTTGTAACAAATTACTTCTACACCGGCCTGTTGAGCTTGTTTTAGTAAAACTGAATATTGGCCATCTATATGGAGTGCCGGTGACACTTTTTCAATGCCTGAATGCAAAACAATGAATAAAAGTACCGCTCTTTTTCCCGATTGTTGAACTTCTATCAATTCTCGGAGGTGTTTTTGGCCGCGAGTAGTGACAGCATCAGGGAACTGCCCAAGTTGTTGTTGTTCGTCAGAAAGTAAAGTCACACTTTTGACTTCCACGTAGCAATCCGCTTTGTTTTCGTCACGCAATAGGATATCAATACGGCTATTTTCAGAACCGTATTTTTGTTCAGTTTTGAGAACTGAATAGCCTGACAGCTCACAAATAACCCCATTGTTAATCGCTTCAACAGCTAAAGCATTAGCACGGATAGTATTTACGCAGATGCGATGGCCGGCTTTGGTTTCGCTGAGTTCCCAGCTATTAGGGTATTTACGTTTAGGATTATCCGAGGTAGAGAACCACACTTTACTGCCAGGCTCAGCGCACCCGGTCATAGCGCCGGTATTGGCGCAGTGGATGGTGATTTCAGAACCATCATCTAAGGTGAGGTCTGCAAGAAAACGCTTATAGCGTTTGATCAAAGTTCCGCTTTGTAAGGGAGGATAAAATTCCATTTCTAAATCATTTGGGTAGAATTAAAGAAAGGACACATCATGGCATAGGCCCATCTCTTGACTCAAGTACTATCCAATCTGCCCATTAACGCTATCTTAGATGACATCATTGCCTCTTTGCAGCAGCATTCA
This sequence comes from Vibrio sp. B1Z05, assembly GCF_052955985.1. Taxonomy (NCBI): domain Bacteria; kingdom Pseudomonadati; phylum Pseudomonadota; class Gammaproteobacteria; order Vibrionales; family Vibrionaceae; genus Vibrio; species Vibrio sp. B1Z05. Next base: position 2,272,171 of record NZ_CP130463.1, on the reverse strand, counting down.
CAGCTGATTATTCAAGCGCCACCGGGGGCGGGTAAATCAACCTTTTTACCATTGCAGTTGCTGTTAAACGCCAGTTGCAGTGGCAAAATCATCATGCTTGAACCAAGGCGATTAGCGGCAAAAAGTATCGCAAGCTTTATTGCCAAGCAATTGGCAGAACCGGTAGGTCAAAGGGTCGGATATCGGGTGCGTGGTGAGAGCAAGTGCAGCAATGCCACTCGGCTAGAGATCGTCACGGAAGGCGTATTAACCCGCATGATCCAGTCAGATCCCGAATTAACTGGGGTTGATATGCTCCTTTTTGATGAATTTCACGAAAGAAGCATTCATGCCGATTTGGGATTAGCGTTAGCGCTAGAAGTTCAGCAAGTGTTCAACGAACAACTCAAAATCGTGGTGATGTCGGCGACGCTGGATCAATCCAGCTTACACTCGATTATCCCTGATGCCGCGCTGCATACCTCTGAGGGGCGAGGCTTTCCGATAGAACAGCGCTACGCCCCAGCCAAAGCCAATCAAAATATTATCGGGTTAATTTGTCAGCAAACCCTGAAAGCATTGCATGAAGAGCAAGGCTCTATTTTGGTGTTTTTACCCAGCATAGGTTTGATCAATGCGTGTTTAGAGGCGTTAACTGATGAGTGTTCTGGTAATGAACAGGTCAAAATTATGGCATTGCATGGCGGTTTAGATTTTTCTGCTCAGCAGCAAGCGATTCAAGCAAGCCCGCAAGGGCAAAGAAAAGTGGTCTTAACCACTAACATTGCAGAAACCTCGTTAACCATTGAAGGCGTAAGAATTGTCATCGACAGTGGCTTAGAAAATCGTGCCAGTTTCGATTTAAATAGCGGCGTTACTCGCCTTGAACAAAAGTGGGTATCGCAGTCATCGGCGGTGCAAAGAGCGGGGCGTGCGGGGCGTACAGAGCCCGGTATTTGCATTCGTCTTTATTCTGAATCTCAGTTTAAACAAAACCCGTCACACACAGTTCCTGAAATTATGCGCAGTGATCTTTCCTCTTTGATGCTAGAGGCGGCGCAGTGGGGGAGCTGTGATGTAAGCAGTATGCAGTTTGTGCAGCAACCGCCGGCAGCGGCAGTGAGTGTGGCGTGCGCGCTATTGCAGAGTTTAACCTTGCTTACTCCTGACTTCACCCTGACTCAGCAAGGCAAGCGAGCACTACAATTGGGCTTAGAACCTCGCCTTAGCGCTATGTTATTAAGAGTGCCAAGTGAATTATTTGATACGGCATTAGCCTGTGCCGTAGTGCTCGAAGAGCCGATGCGCAATAGCGATGACATTGGCTTTCAAGTGGCGCTGTTTGTGGAGCGTAAACACCCCAAGCAGGGCCTATTAAAAAGGCGAGCGGATACTTTAGCTAAACGCATGCACAGCTCTTTTACTTTGTCAGCGGTGAAAAGTGCGCAAATAGGTGTCTGTTTAAGTTTGGCGTACCCAGACCGAATCGCTAAGCAACGCAGTGCCAATGGCTCTCAATATCAGTTAACCTCTGGGCATGGCGCATTTGTCGATGACAACAGTCGTTTATCAGGTGATGAGTATCTAGTGGCGGCTTTGCTACAAAAAGGGCGACAATCGTCCAGTCGAATACTGGCTGGCGCACATGTGAGTCGCGCTGAACTTGAAGCATTGCATATCTTTGAGCAGAAAAAGGTGTTGCAATGGAGTGATGAAAAGCAATCTCTAATTGCTGAGCAGCAACTTAGCTTGGGGCAATTAGTGGTGCAAAGAAAGCCGATGGCGACAGCGGATCTTTCCCCTGAACTGTTGGCAAGTGGCATGCTCGATTACGTGGCAAAGAAAGGTTTATCCGTTTTGCCGTGGAGCAAAGAGTCGATACTGCTGCGTAGTCGAGTCAACTGTGCCAAGCAATGGTTACCTGAGATGTCATGGCCTGATTGGAGTGACGCTGGGCTACTTAATTCGTTAGCACAATGGTTGTTGCCTTACCTTAGCGGTATTCGCTCAGTTAAGGGCTTACAGGCATTGAATATGTTGGATATTCTCAATGCCACATTGGGTTGGCCATTGAATCAAAAGATAGATACATTGTTGCCCAGAAGCATAAAAGTACCTTCTGGCTCAACAAAAACACTGCAATACAGTGCAGATCAACCGCCCAAATTATCGGTTAAACTGCAAGAAATGTTTGGTGAGCCACAATCACCGACCGTAGCGGAAGGGAGAGTGAAGGTAACTCTTGAGTTATTGTCACCGGCGCAAAGACCACTGCAAGTGACTCAAGATCTTGCGGGCTTTTGGCAAGGAGCATACAAAGAGGTGCAAAAGGAAATGAAGGGTCGCTACCCTAAACATCCTTGGCCTGATGATCCTGCGTCACACCAAGCCACCAGTAAAACCAAACGTCATTTAAAATAGAAATGGAATCATAGCGTGCCAGAAAAACGGACTCCGCCAAAAACTCGTCAAACTAAAAAAACAGTGGCTAAGAAAAAGCCGCTGAAAAAATCCGTCTCCTCAAAACGTGCGGCAAAACCGAAACATTCTCGATCGTGGAAGAAAACGTTATGGGGCATAACATGGAAATCCAGCTTGGCGGGATTTGCGGTATTGGCGTTTGTGATGGTGTATTTAAACACGATTGTCGAGCGACGCTTTGAAGGGCAGTTATTTGATTTGCCTACCGTAGTGTATGCACGAATCTTAAACCTTACTCCCGACGCTAAAATCACCCATTCTCAGATGCTAAAAGAGCTCGATGTTCTGCATTATCGTAAGGTTCGCTCACCTAAGTTTCCTGGGGAATACTCGGCTTCTAGCACTAAAATTGAGCTGATCCGTCGTCCATTTGAATTCCAAGATGGGCCAGAGCCAGAGCGCCATGTCATGTTGTACTTCAACAACACTGGCGTGACAAAAATTGAATCTTTGGAGAAAAAGGGTCAATTAGGCTTTTTGCGTTTAGAGCCGAAGATGCTTGGCATGCTAGAGAAAAACGTCACCGAACAAAGACTGTTTGTCAAAAGGCAAGATTATCCAGAGTTTTTGGTGGATGCGTTGGTGACCACCGAAGATCGTGATTTTTATCATCATGATGGCGTTTCTCCTACCGCAATTGCCCGCGCATTTATAGTGAACTTAAAAGCGGGTCGAGCAGTGCAAGGGGGCAGCACCTTAACTCAACAATTGAGTAAAAACCTCTTTTTAACCAGAGAGAAAACCCTGTGGCGTAAAGTTCGAGAAGCCTTGATTGCGATCATCATTGATCATCGCTACGACAAAGATCGAATTTTAGAAGCCTACCTTAATGAAGTTTATCTAGGGCAAAGCGCAGGTCAGGCTATTCATGGCTTTGGCTTAGCAGCGCGTTTTTACTTTGGGCAACCGATTCAAGAGTTACGTATTGATCAAATGGCAATGCTGGTGGGCTTAGTAAAAGGGCCGTCGTATTACAACCCAATACGTCATCCGCAACGAGCAAAACAGCGTCGCGATCTGATTTTGAAGCTTTTGTTTGAGCAAAGCTATCTTAACGCTGAGCAGTATCAACAAGCGATCAGCCGTGATTTGGATCTGCAAAAAACGCCGCGTATCGCCAGCCGCCAGCCAGCCTATTTCCAGCAATTAAAAAATGAATTGCAAAAAAATGTAGGCAGTGATTTTGAGCAACATATGGGATTGCGTCTATTTACTACTTTAGATCCTGTATCTCAGTCGATGCTGGAAAAAGCAGTGCGAGAAACCTTACCTAGACTAGAGAAAGGCAAACCTTCGCAACTGGAAGCGGCCGCGATAGCGGTAGATAGAAAAACCGGTGAAATCCGCGCTATGGTTGGAGGCAGGCGAACCGGTTATGACGGTTTTAATCGGGTATTAAATGCTTCACGTCAAATCGGTTCTTTGGTTAAGCCTGCCATCTATTTAGATGCTTTAATGCAGCCGGATAAGTATCAACTAGCCACCACCTTAATTGATGAGCCTATCTCATTAAAAGGCAATAAAGGCAGCACTTGGACACCGAGAAACTTCGATAGAAAATTCAGAGGTAAAGTGCCGTTTTATCGCTCTTTAGCACATTCACTAAATGTACCTACGGTGCGATTAGGGATGAGCTTAGGCATTAAAAATGTGCAACACACTATTGAAAAACTGGGCGTTGATGAAGGTGAGATTCGACCATTGCCATCTATGTTTTTAGGTGCATTTACCTTAACGCCATATCAAGTGGCACAGATGTATCAATCGCTGACTAACTCAGGTAAAAAAGTGCCGTTAACGGCGCTGCGAGTAGTGAAAAACCAAGATGATGAAGTGCTGTATCAATCATTGCCTCGCGCTCGACAAGTGGTGCCAGAGCAGGCCGCTTGGCTGGCAACCTATGCAATGAAAAAAGTAATCAGCGAAGGTTCTGGTCGTTATCTAACCAATCATTTTTCTCGCTTTGCTTTAGCTGGCAAAACCGGTACCAGTAATGATGGTCGTGACAGTTGGTTTGTCGGCGTAGACGGACGAGAAGTGGTGACTCTATGGGTGGGCAGAGATGATAACAAAGAAGCGCATTTAACCGGTTCATCTGGCGCATTGCGAGTTTACGATGATTACTTGAAGCAACGTGAACCAGAAGTGCTTAGCCTGCCTTGGCCTGAAGGTATTCGTACTTTAGGTTATCGTAAACTTGAGGATGGCAGCCTTACTGTGGACTGTAATAGTCAATTTAAATTACCGGTCTGGGATGCCAGCGGTGAAGCTTTAAGTGAGTGTGAATCTAATGCAAAGCCTTGGTTTAAAAAAATATTACCTTGGTAGTGGCAATGAAAAGTCGAAAAGTATGTTAGATTTGTAGATATTCTCGTAAATGGATTTATAGGATTTTCAATTGCAGCGTAATGCATTATTGGTTGGCATAATTGTATTCTTCACATTTGCAGTTAGTGCTAGCCCCGCTTCGGCGACAGAGTTCAATCAAGCTACGTCTAAATCGCGACCAACGATTGGACTGGTATTGGCAGGGGGCGGAGCAAAAGGCGCCGCTCATATTGGTGTCTTAAAAGCCTTAGAAGAAATGCGAGTTCCAGTGGATATTATTACTGGTACTAGCATGGGGTCGTACGTTGGCGGGTTATACGCTACGGGACAAAGTGCTGATCAAATTCAATCTTACTTAACCTCGATAGATTGGAATTTAGGTTATCGCGATCAAGTGGATCGCGCTGACCGACGTATTCGCGATAAGGCCTATGACGACCAATACCAAATCAATGCCGATTTAGGCATAGGTTGGGGAAAGATAAAAACCCCCAAAGGCGTAGTGCAAGGGCAAGGAATGCTGCGCATTTTACGTGAAACCTCTCGTTCTCCTCTCAAAGTAGACAGTTTTGATGAGTTTGCTATTCGCTATCGTGCGGTGGCGACAGATATCGTTAATCTTAAACAAGTGGTGTTAGATAAAGGCTACTTAGTCGATGCCATGATGGCATCCATGTCGGTGCCGGGTGCATTGCCACCTTATGAGCTTGATGGTCAATTTTTAGTTGATGGTGGCGTGGTGAATAACATGCCCGTTGATTTAGCCCAGAAAATGGGTGCGGATTACATCATTGCGGTCGATATCTCTTCTGATTATAAAACCAAAGAACAACTGGCGAGTTTCCTCGATGTTGGCGGGCAGCTTTCGAATTATTTGGTCAAACGCGGCACTATCGATCAAGGCAAATTGCTTTCAGATAAAGATGTACTGTTAACTCCTGAGATAGGAGAAATAGGCACGACGGATTTCAGTGCCATGCCTGAAGCCTATCAACGTGGCTACGAAGATGCGATGAAGCATAAGGCCGAGCTGCGAAAATTTGCTTTATCAGAAGAAGATTACGCCGCTTACAAGCAACAAAAAGAGCGCAAGGCGCAGCAAATCATATTTGGTGATGATGTGCCGATTGATAAGATTGAAATGGTGAACCAAACCCATTTCAATTCAGAAGTGCTGTATAACCGCCTTGCTATCGACCCTGAACATCCCCCTACATCTGAAGATATTGAAGATGCGGTTTCACGCCTGTATGCGTTAGATCGCTTTGAAAAAATCACCTATAAATACGAACAGCAAGATTTAGAAAATACCTTAGTGATCGATGTCGATGAAAAAGATTGGGGTCCTAACTACTTAAACTTTCGTTTCTTCCTAGAAGATGATTTTACAACCACTAGTCAATATGCCATTGGCGCTTCTGCCAACTTTACCGACCTTGGTTGGGAAGGGGGCGAGATGAGAACCAGTGCTGAGTTGGGTACCGACAAGTTAATTGCCGCCGATCTATATACGCCTTTCTTTTCCAATCAGGTGCTATACAACACCGTATTGGTTCAATATTCTGACGAAAACCGCAACGTGGCTATTGCCAATGTGCAAGGTGGTGAGATCACCGATTTATCAGAAGTCACTAACTATATCCCTGTGACTTACTCTGAATTTAAAGCCGATGCCAGCATTGGTTTGCAGCCAGCGTTATGGAACCAGTTATCAGTCGGGCTACGTTATACAACTGGCAGAGCGAAACTGTCGACCTTCTCATCCGCCGGAGATATTTCATACGATCGTAAAGGTGTTTATGTACAGTATGTCGCAGACACCTTAGATAACTCCAGTTTGCCGACCACAGGCTCTTACTTATTTATGGAGTACTTAACCTCATTTGATAAGGTTGATAATGAGGATTCAAGTTACGATGAAGAGCGAGTGGATGAATATAAGGTTCGCTGGCTATCGGCGGTCACTTTCCATCAAAAGCACACCTTTGTTGGTAATGCTGAATTAGGTTTGTTTGATTCGGTTAATAATGTCGCGCCCATTGACCCATATGATCTTGGTGGCTTCCAACACCTATCTGGTATTCCACGCAATAGCTTGATAGGCCAAAACAAAGCATTTGCCATGCTCGTGTACCGTTATCGCTGGTTTGAAAATGACTTTGGCATGTTCCAGTCACCTATTTATGTGGGTTTATCTGCGGAATATGGCGGAGTCTGGTCAGGTTCAAAACACAGTATTAAGAATGCGCCGTTATTTGTCGCAGGCTCGGCTTATATTGGTATTGATTCTCCGATCGGCCCGGTGTTGTTGGGGTACGGTCAGACAGAAGACGGCATGGGCGCCGCTTATCTTTCGATAGGTAATGCTTATAAGTAATACCAGTGACTTAGTGTGATTGGTATAAAACCTGTGAATGTAGAGTCATTCATTGAGTGAACTGAATAATCAGTTTAAATGTAAGGTTGTAAACCTAGCCTAACGATTTGCTTAGGTTTACAGTTTTTTCTAGGATTTCCCCGTACTTTCATCCTAAGTTGCTATGTTGGTCAAAATGGTGAGATTTTAATTTGATGTTAAATTTGATATTCTCGCTACACCATTTTGGCGCTTGTTTACTGTAATGCTTACCGCATACAGCAATGTTACGACAATAGGAAGAAGTGTCTAATCAAAGGATGTCTGTAGTTTTTGCTACAGACCACAACCAGAGGAATGAAGTTGTGCTTGAAGCTTATCGCAATCATATAGCTGAGCGTGCTGAACAGGGAGTGGTTCCAAAGCCCCTCGATGCAGAACAAGTCGCTGCACTTGTTGAATTACTAAAGAACCCACCTCAAGGTGAAGATACCTTCATCTTAGATCTCTTAGAAAATCGTATTCCACCAGGTGTTGATGAAGCCGCCTATGTCAAAGCTAGCTTCTTAACCGCAGTCACTAAAGGTGACGTTATATCGCCGCTAGTGTCAAAACAAAAAGCAGCCGAACTGCTTGGTACTATGCTCGGTGGTTACAACATTGAACCACTGATTAGCCTGCTAGATGACGCAGAGCTTGCGCCTATCGCAACCAAAGCACTTTCGCACACTTTGCTAATGTTTGATGCTTTCTATGATGTAGAAGAGAAAGCCAAAGCGGGCAATGAATATGCGAAGCAAGTGGTGCAGTCTTGGGCTGACGCTGAATGGTTCTTGTCAAAACCTGAGCTACAAGAAAAAGTCACTTTGACTGTGTTTAAAGTCACAGGTGAAACCAATACCGATGATCTTTCTCCGGCGCCAGATGCTTGGTCTCGCCCTGATATCCCAGTGCACGCTTTAGCTATGCTAAAAAATGAGCGTGAAGGTATAAATCCTGATAATGCTGGCACAGTTGGTCCGATTGGACAAATTGAAGTGTTAAAAGAGAAAGGTCACCAACTGGTTTATGTGGGTGATGTTGTCGGTACGGGGTCTTCTCGTAAATCCGCGACTAACTCGGTGTTGTGGTTTATGGGGGATGATATTCCTCACGTGCCGAACAAGCGCGCAGGTGGTTATGTGCTTGGTGGTAAAATCGCACCTATCTTCTTTAATACCATGGAAGATGCAGGCGCATTACCAATCGAAGTGGATGTCACTAAATTGAACATGGGTGACGTTATCGATGTTTACCCATACCAAGGTAAAGTGTGTGATCATGCAAGCGGCGAAGTGATCGCTGAGTTTGCATTAAAAACAGACGTGCTTATTGATGAAGTTCGTGCTGGTGGTCGTATTCCTTTGATTGTAGGTCGTGGCCTAACAGACAAAGCGCGTACTTCACTAGGGCTTGAGCCATCAGAGGTATTTCGTAAGCCAGGCGAAATCGCAGATACTGGCAAAGGGTTTACTTTAGCGCAGAAGATGGTTGGTAAAGCATGTGGCGTTGCGGGCATTCGTCCGGGAACGTACTGTGAGCCGAAGATGACGACAGTAGGTTCGCAAGATACTACCGGCCCTATGACTCGTGATGAGCTAAAAGATCTGGCGTGTTTAGGTTTCTCTGCTGACTTAGTGATGCAGTCTTTCTGTCATACATCAGCGTATCCAAAACCTGTTGATGTGACTACGCACCATACACTGCCTGATTTTATTATGAACCGTGGCGGCGTTTCACTGCGTCCGGGTGATGGTGTTATTCACTCATGGTTAAACCGCATGCTTCTGCCTGATACAGTAGGTACAGGTGGCGACTCCCATACTCGTTTCCCACTGGGCATCTCTTTCCCAGCAGGTTCTGGTTTGGTGGCGTTTGCGGCGGCAACAGGCGTAATGCCACTGGATATGCCAGAGTCAATTTTGGTGCGCTTTAAAGGCGAAATGAAACCGGGTATTACATTACGTGATTTGGTTCATGCCATCCCTTACTACGGCATCAAGCAAGGCTTATTGACGGTAGAAAAAGCGGGTAAAGTGAATGAATTCTCTGGTCGCGTACTTGAAATTGAAGGTGTTGAGCACCTTTCTGTAGAGCAAGCCTTTGAGCTTTCAGATGCGTCTGCTGAGCGAAGTGCGGCAGGTTGTACTGTTAAGTTGTCTCGCGAGTCTATCGAAGAGTACTTAAACTCTAACATCACCATGCTTAAGTGGATGATCGCTGAAGGTTATGGAGATCTGCGCACCATTGAACGTCGTATTAAGTCGATGCAAGAGTGGCTAGATAATCCAGAGCTAATGGAAGCGGATAAAGACGCTGAATACACGCACGTTATCGAGATTGATCTTGCAGAAATTGATGAACCAATTTTGTGCGCACCGAATGATCCTGATGATGCTCGTCCGCTATCTGCAGTACAAGGTACTGATATCGATGAAGTCTTTATCGGATCGTGCATGACCAATATTGGGCATTTCCGCGCCGCAGGTAAATTGCTAGATAAGTTTAACGGTCAGCTAGAAACTCGCCTATGGGTGGCTCCGCCAACTAAGATGGATCGCGATCAACTGACAGAAGAAGGCTACTACGGCATCTTTGGACGTGCAGGGGTGCGTATTGAAACTCCGGGCTGTTCGCTATGTATGGGTAACCAAGCACGTGTTGCCGACAAGGCGACCGTCATGTCTACCTCAACACGTAACTTCCCGAACCGTCTTGGTACGGGTGCTAACGTGTATCTAGCGTCAGCTGAATTAGCCGCAGTAGGGGCAATTTTAGGGCGTATACCAACTAAAGCAGAATACTTAGAGTACTCTTCTCAGATTGATGCGACAGCTGCCGACACCTACCGTTACTTGAACTTCCACCGTATGGCGCAATACACTGAAAAAGCCGATACCGTGATCTTTCAAGAACCGGCCTAATCGTTAACACGCTTACTCACAATAACCGCTGCTAGTCAGCGGTTTTTTTATGCTTGTATTCTACAATCAAAAATTCTAACGCAGTTATCGAGTATTTTAACAAGTTAGAATGACCCGTTATTGAGTACGATTGGTATGATGTAGATTTCAAAGGGCGAATGACGGTAGAATTGCCTACATTACTGCTAGAGAGCACTTATGGCTCAAGTACTTTAAGCATCTTATTTAGAACAATATTATTGAGGTCGATGATGGAATTTGAATTTAAACGAGCATTTGGTGAGTACTCAATAAAAACCAGTATGGGGCATGAGATCGTCGGTCGTTGGTTACAAGAAGAAATCGGCCGCGATGCAGACAAACTGCAACAGGTATTTGCCTTAATTGAGCAAGCCACCCACAACCAAAGTGAAGCACAGCTTTTGTCTGGTACTGAGATCAGTATGAGCATTGAAGCGGGTGAAGTTACTGTGCAAGAAAATGTGTTGCAGCAACAAACTGAGCAAGAGTTTGAGCCTGATATGGATTTTTACAATTGTGAAAGTTCGGCGGCGTGTGGATTAGAAGATTTTTCTGCGCTTATTCATCAATGGCAACGCTTTTTGACCACAGGAAGATAGGCATCTGCCTCTTGTTGCACTTTTTTGTGGCATTTGTTAATAACTTGAGCTTTTTTGGTGAGTCTTATGCACCAAAATAGTGCGCAAAAATCCCCCTTACACTTCCTTTATTAATAACTTCTTTATAATTCAATGGCTTAAAAACTTGGCACGTCCTTTGTATAAGTAAAGTATCAGCACAAATGTTAATGCAGATATGACTTACGCAGAGGGAAAGCGATGAAACTTATTAATGCAATTATTAAACCGTTCAAATTGGATGATGTCCGTGAAGCCCTATCTGATGTGGGCATTGAAGGTATGACTGTTTCTGAGGTAAAAGGATTTGGTCGTCAGAAAGGACACACAGAGCTATATCGTGGCGCGGAGTATCAAGTCGACTTCTTACCAAAAGTGAAACTGGAAATTGCCACTCAAGCCGAGAATGTTGATCGTGTTATTGAAGCAGTAAGCAAAGCGGCGCACACCGGCAAAATTGGTGATGGTAAGATTTTTGTTTACGACCTATCACACGCGGTACGTATTCGTACTGGCGAAATGGATTCAGAAGCCCTTTAAGACTAACGGACGAGAGAACTTATTATGGAACTTACAGCGACAGTAACGGAGTTACGTTACGCACTAGATACATTTTTCTTTTTAATTTCAGGTGCTTTGGTCATGTGGATGGCCGCAGGTTTTGCCATGCTTGAAGCGGGTTTAGTTCGCTCAAAAAACACCACCGAAATTTTGACTAAAAACTTCGTGCTTTACGCGATAGCTTGTACGATGTTTTTGCTAGTTGGCTACAACATCATGTACGTAGATAATGGTGCTGGTGGCTGGTTACCTTCATTTGGACACTTGATTGGTAGTCAGGCTGAGGGTGCAGATCACTCTCTAGAATCTGATTTCTTCTTCCAAGTGGTGTTTGTTGCTACGTCAATGTCAGTAGTGTCAGGTGCGGTAGCGGAACGAATGAAACTGTGGTCTTTCTTAATCTTTAGTGTGGTTCTTACAGGCTTCATCTACCCAATCGAAGGTTACTGGACTTGGGGTGGTGGTTTCCTTTCTGAAGCAGGCTTTAGTGACTTTGCTGGCTCAGGTATTGTACACATGGCAGGTGCTGCTGCAGCACTATCCGCTGTTATCTTGCTAGGTGCTCGTAAAGGTAAGTTTGGTAAAAACGGCTCTGTTCACCCAATCCCTGGTTCAAACATGCCACTAGCAACATTAGGTACCTTTATCCTATGGTTCGGTTGGTTTGGTTTTAACGGCGGTTCTCAGTTGATGCTGTCTGACTTTGAAAATGCGACAGCAGTAGGTCAAATCTTCCTTAACACCAATGCCGCTGCCGCTGCCGGTGCAATTGCTGCGCTACTTGTGTGTAAGACCACTTGGGGTAAAGCTGATTTAACTATGATTCTAAACGGCGCGTTAGCAGGTCTAGTTGCTATCACAGCAGACCCACTATCACCTTCACCACTAGCGTCAGTGGCTATCGGTGCAGTTGCAGGCGTAGTGGTTGTATTTAGTATTGTTGGCTTTGATAAAATCAAGATTGATGATCCAGTAGGTGCTATCTCTGTACACGGCGTGTGTGGTTTCTTTGGTTTGATGGTTGTTCCTCTAAGCAATGCAGATGCAACGTTTGGCGCTCAGCTACTAGGTGCTGCTGTAATCTTCGGCTGGGTATTCTTAGCAAGTATGCTTGTGTGGGCTATCATAAAAGCAACTATGGGTATCCGAGTAACTGAAGAAGAAGAGCTTGAAGGTATGGATGTACATGATTGTGGTATCGGCGCATATCCTGAGTTCATGACAGTTAAATAATCTTTACTCTCCATTTAGTAATAGAAGGCCTGCTTTTTAGCGGGCCTTTTTCGTTTCAAGATCTTATGGGGTGGTTGCGGTATTGAGGAAATAGAACGGAGATAACTGACTGTGTTTGCTAGCATATTTTTTTAAAAAAAGTTGTTTTTGTTTTGAGATTTGATTGATATTAGTCATATTTGCTTACATGAAAATAAAGGAAATGAGATATAGAACGGAATACGCGATTGATTGCAGGGAGTTATTGCATATAATGGTCGTATTGATAACCATTCTCAATTTCACTTAAGGGACTTGTAATGAAAAAACTACTTATGTTGACTGCTGCTGTTAGTAGTGTATTTGCACCAATCGCATCAGCGACAGAAGAGGTTAACGTATATTCATATCGTCAGCCGTTTTTAGTTGAACCTATGTTTGACGAATTTACTAAGCAAACAGGAATTGCGGTTAACGTTAAGTTCTCTAAAACCGGTATTGCAGAGAAATTAGCACAAGAGGGTGAATACAGCCCTGCAGACGTCGTATTGACGACTGACATCAGCCGTTTGGTTGAACTAAGCAATAAAAAAGTAGTTCAAGCTGTTGATAGTAAAGTGATTGACGCGAATGTTCCTGCGCAATACCGCGACAGTGAAAATGAGTGGTTTTCCCTAACATTGCGTACTCGTAACGTATATTCGTCTCGAGATCGCGTGGGTAAACTAGGCTCTGATTTTGATTATAAAGATCTGGTCAACCCTGAGTATAAAGGCAAGATCTGTACTCGTAGCGGTAAGCACCCTTACAACGTTTCTTTAGTGGCTTCTATGGTCGCGCACTACGGCGAAGCGGAAGCGAAAACATGGCTTGAAGGTGTAAAAGCTAACCTTGCTCGTAAACCACAAGGTAATGACCGCGCTCAAGTTAAAGCGATTAAAGAAGGTCTATGTGATATTGCTCTAGGCAACAGCTACTACCTAGGAAAAATGGTAAACAACCCTAAGCAAGTGAGCTGGGCTGAATCTGTTTACATTAACTTCCCAGGTCAAGAAGCCAATGGCACTCATGTCAACGTCAGTGGTATGGCAATGGCTAAGCATGCGCCAAACCAAGCCAATGCTCTTAAGTTAATGGAATTTTTAACAGGTGATAAAGCGCAACAGATGTATGCAGAAATTAACTATGAATACCCAGTGAAAGAGGGCGTGAAGCGTTCTGAGCTTGTGGCTTCATGGGGTGATTTTAAGGCGGACAAACTGCCTTTAGAAAAGATTGCTGAAAATCATGCTATTGCTGTGAAGTTGCTAGATGAAACTAAGTTCGACCTGTAATACACTGCAAGAAAACACATATAAACTTTAAGGTTTAGAGTAAAGGCGTCTTTAAGGCGCCTTTTCAAGTTATTTGATGAAAGAAAAATATCCCTTATTTAGAGCCAGTAGTGCGCTGTTAGCCGCGCTACTGGTTTTGCCAATTTTAGCTATTTTTTATACCAGCCTCGGTGGTGACAACGATCTGTTTGTGCACCTATTTGATACGGTATTGCCTACCTATATCTCGAATACTTTCTGGCTTGTATTTGGTGTGATGTTGCTGTCTTTGTTGATAGGGATACCGAGTGCATGGTTAATGGCGATGTGTCGTTTACCATCAGAAGGAATTTTGCAATGGGCTATGGTGCTGCCATTGGCAATGCCTGGCTATATTGTGGGCTATGTGTTTACCAATTGGTTTGATTTTGCCGGGCCACTGCAAGTTTTTCTACGCGATGTAACGGGTTGGGGCCCCGGTGATTACTGGTTCCCTGATATGCGCACTTTAGGAGGTGCGATATGGGTGCTTTCCTTAGTGCTTTACCCCTATGTGTATTTGCTGTGTCGTGCGGCTTTTATGGAGCAAAGTGTTAGCATTTTGCAGTCAGCAAGGCTTTTAAAATGCTCACCAATGCAGAGCTTTTGGCGAATCTCATTACCGATTATTCGCCCGTCAATTGCAGTTGGTTTGTCGCTGGTGGCAATGGAGGCGATTGGTGATTTTGGTACAGTGAGTTATTTCGCCGTCAATACTTTGACTACCGCGGTGTACGATACATGGCTCGGATATTCCAACTTGGGTGCGGCGGCGAAAATTTCGGCCATTATGTTGCTGGTGATTATTTTATTGATCAGTGGCGAGCGCTTTAGTCGTCGCAAACAAAAGCTCTTTCAGAGTCAATTTAATAGTCATGAGAACTTTCGTTACCAACTGACGGGTTGGAAGAAGTGGGCAGCAGTGACTTGGTGTTGGTCGATTGTGGCGGTGGCGTTTATTTTCCCATTGTTACAGCTTTGTCTGTACGCCTATCACTACTTCTTGGAAAGTTGGACAAGCCAATTTTATCAGTATGCCATTAATAGTTTAAAAGTATCGATACTTGCGGCCCTGATTGCTTTGATTATTGCGGTAGTTCTTAATTTTTACAGTCGTTTATCGGCCACAACCAGCAGTAATTTATTTGTGCGTTTGGCCTCTATGGGGTACGCCGTGCCGGGGACAGTACTTGCTATAGGCGTCATGCTACCTGTATTAAGTGCCGACCATTTGGTGAATGATATTGCTAAAGCAATGGATTGGGGTAGGCCGGGGCTTGTTTTCTCCGGTTCGATATTTGCGATTGTATTTGCTTTTGTGGTGCGTTTTTCAGCGGTGGCGATAGGCACAATTGAAAGTAGCATGAGCAAGGTATCGCCTTCTTTAGATATGGCGGCGCGCACTATGGGGTGCACTAGCTCGCAAATGCTCAAAAGAGTGCATATTCCATTGATGAAACGCGGCGCGTTAATTGCCTTTTTATTGGTGTTTATTGAATCGATGAAAGAGTTGAATGCCGCTATATTGCTGCGCCCATTCAACTTTGAAACACTCGCCACCTATGTGTACAACTTTGCCTCAGACGAACAACTGGAAATTGCAGCTATGCCTGCGGTGTTGTTAGTTTTGGTTGGCCTTATTCCGTTAATTATTATCAATCGTTCTTTGGAGCAACCCCACTGATGAGCCGAACTCTAGCCATTAAAGATCTTACCTGTAAATACGACAATCAAGTGGTGCTTGAATCACTGTCCTTGACGGTAAAGCAAGGTGAGATTGTTTGTCTGTTGGGAGCCAGTGGTTGTGGCAAAACCACGTTGCTTAAAGCCATTTCTGGGTTACTTCCGCTAACGAAAGGCTTTATTGAACTCAATGGCACTGCGATTGATGATGGTGAGCATTGGGTAGCGCCAGAGCAGCGTAATATCGGGATGATCTTTCAAGATTATGCTTTATTTCCGCACTTAACAGTGGCGCAAAATATCAGCTTTGGCATCAAAGAGTTGTCTCAAGAAGTGCAAAAAGATCGCATTGAAGAAATGCTGACTATGGTGCATCTACAGAACCTAGGTGATCGTTACCCACACCAGTTATCGGGTGGTCAGCAACAACGCGTTGCAATTGCCCGATCTCTTGCTTATAAGCCAGATCTATTATTGCTTGATGAGCCTTTTTCTAACATAGATACCCAAGTACGCCACAAGTTGATCGCGCAGATCCGCAGTATCTTTAAACAAGCGGGGGTGACGGCTATTTTTGTAACTCACAGTCGAGAAGAGGCGTTTGCTTTTGCCGATAAAATGGCGGTGATGAATAAAGGCGTGATTGAGCAATTTGGCAGTGCCAGCGATCTTTACCACACTCCATCAAGTCGTTTTGTGGCTGATTTCTTAGGTGGCGGTAGTTATTTGCAGGGCACAAAGATAGATCAAGGGATGTATCAAACGGCTTTGGGAGTGGTGAAGGCAACTTGCAAACAGCAAGACAGTAATGAAGCCGCCATGATTTTATTTCGTCCGCAACATCTGCAATTAACCGCGAATACGGCGGGAGAAACTGTGGTATTGGAACAGCAGTTTATGGGTGACCATTTCCGTTATGTTGTGGATGTAAAAGGGCATCGATTACTGTCTAGTTCGATTGAACAGCTGGATGTCGGTAGTCGAGTTGATGTGCAGCTCACATCAACTCAACTACTGGCTTTTTAAAGATTTAGTACCAAGGGTTACGGTAGTGGATTCCTCGTTGATCAAGCTGTTCTAAATCAGATTTTAGGCGAGATAAAAAGTCAGTCCAATCTTTGTTGCTGGCATCAGTCCAGCACACTTCTGCAATGGCTTGCAGGCGAGGATGCACCATATATTGTAGTTTTTGCGGGTTATCAACCAACTCACACCATAGCGCTGCTTGAATGCCCCATACCTTTTTCTGAATCGGATCATCGGTGGCAATTTCTTGCAGGGGTTGATAGTGGTAGGCGTGTTTGAGCGGGGTAATATTCGCCCAGTAAAAGCCTGATTCGCTCGCATCAAATTCTTGCGCCATATCCAGATAGGTGTACTGTCCCGGCTGTAATACCACATCAAATCCTTTACGTGCACATTCGATAGCCGCTTGCTCACTTTGCCAAGAATAGATCACGGTTTGCTGGCTGACTTTATCGCCATGTTGCGCTTCTTCCCAGCCCAACATACGTTTGCCATAGCTGTTGAGCTTATTCTCTACATAGCGCAGTAAATGCCCTTGTAGATCTTTGGCTTCGGTATAGCCGTGTTCTTTCATCAGTGCCTGACATTTGTCACTTTGTGCCCATACGCCTTCCGGCACTTCATCCGCTCCAATGTGCACATAAGGGGCTGGAAACAGCTCTACAACTTCGGCAATAACTTTATCTAAGAACTCATAAGTGCCTTCTAGGGCAGGTGATAGCACGTTGTCAGTGTAGTGCTGTACGCTGCGATAGATGGATGCGTCATCTTTGTCTAATAACAAGTGCGGCAAAGACTTTATTGCCGCTCGGCAGTGACCGGGAATATCAATTTCGGGCACCACAATGATTCCGCGACGCTGGGCAAATGCCACCACTTCTTTGATCTGTTGTTGCGTATAAAAGCCGCCGTATTTGGACTCTATATGTCTAAATTGCGGAGCAAGAGGTAAGTCTTTGCCGCGCCATGCGCCAATATCGGTCAATTCAGGGAAAGCTTTGATTTCGATTCGCCAACCTTCATCATCGGTCAGATGCCAATGGAAATGGTTGTATTTGTAGCGTGCTAACTGATCGATGATGAGTTTAATTTGCTCTATCTGGTGAAAGTGACGAGAGCAGTCAAGCATCATGCCGCGATAAGGATAAGCAGGGCTATCAGAGATTTTTACGCAACAGAGTGATGTTTCATCTTTAAATAGCTGCAATAGAGACGCAACCGCATGTGCAAAGCCTTGTGCATCACTGGCACTGACGGTCAGGCTTGTGGCTGAGATATCCAGTTGATAAGCGGATGCGGATAAGCAGCTCATTGGTTTAAAGTGGATTCGAGCACCTTGCTGGGTTAGTTTTAGCTTTAGTTGCGGTGCACTTTCACACAACCATAAGGCTGCCTCTTTGGCGATTGGGCTTTCTACATGCAATTCTTCGCCTATCACAAACTTAAATGTCCCTTGCATCAGGTCAAGATTGTTCGGTTTAGGAATGATAGCAATATCGGCCTTTTCTACGGGCTCTAAGCCGTGGGCAACCGATTTTGGCGCAAGTAACTGTAATGGGGTTACTGCGACTGAATAGCGTTCAGAGGATTGAATAAATGCTTCAAGAATACCGTCACATTGCAGTTGCAATGGTGGCGTTGGCATTTCAAATTCGGTGTTAAAGGTTTGATTACTTTCTAAAGCAGGCAGGGCGCTCAAGGTGCAAAAACTGCCTGTTTGCGAAAGTTGCCCTACCGTACAGCTGCTACTGTCTAAGAAACGAGTCATTGAAAAATGCAGCGTCCAGTCAGTCAGTTGCGCCTTAGAGTTATTGACTATAGATAACGCAAAACGGGTACGTTGCTCGCTTTCATTGACTACTTTAAGGTCAAGGCGAAATAGGCTCATGGTGAGTCTCCTGATAATTCATCGTTTGTTTGATAGGCTACCGCTAATAAAAACCACGCGCTGTGAGGTAACCATTGTTCTGCCCAACGCCAGTTTTGTTGTAAGTCATCAGCGTGTGCGGTTGGGTTAAAAGCAATGCCTTGCGGGTGATTAAAGCCTGCGGTTATGCCGTTGCAAATACCCCCCTTAGCGTTGTAAAAACCTAAGTGTGGTAAATAGTTAGGGTTGTTATCGCCATGCCCGTCGAGCATGCACATATTGTAAGGGTTTAATCCTATAATCCAGTTTAAACAAGATTGAGCGTAGCTTTGTAGTGGCTTTAAAAATGACGCTGATACGTAGGGTATTGCTCTATATGCCATGGCTGACAAAGAGGCGAGGCGGGCATTTTCCCCTTGCCACCAATAGCCTGATTCGTTGTCTTGTGCCATAAAAAAGGCATCGCGCTTTTCTCCGCCGAGATTTTTTACATATTGCCTTGGGTAGGCATAAGGATTGCAAGTTGCATGGGTGATCTTTAATTCAAAGGACAGCGCCGCCTCAATGCTGGAGGTGTTCTTTTCTATAAAAACAGAATCGGTTTCGATGTCTAAAAAACAGCATAGGGCTATGACAGGCAATCCGGCATCAGAGGGATGAAAATAGGGGCGTTCACCCTGCGCGGTAGCAGACCAAAAATGTGACCAGTTTTGGTCGCTGTGCTGACGTAAAGTTAAGCGCAGTGCCCAGTCGCGACTGTCATCTAAGTAGCGTTGATCTTGGGTAGTTTTGTACAGCTCAACACTGGCTAATAAAGCGCAATATTCATCAATGATATTTTCCTTACCATCATTTAAATAAGCTTTGTTGTGCTCTTTTAAATGCCAATAGCCTTTTTGCGCAGCTTGTTGATAGTGATGAGAACTGTACTCGCCATTTTGTTGAAGCCGAGCCGCACTGGCAAGTGCGGCAATGGCGATGCCTGCACCTTGTCTAAATCCAGCTTGATAGGTGACGAGCTTTTTACCGGTTTGGGTTTTATAGGCACACAGCTCCCTTTTTTCAGGCTCTTTGCTCCATTGATCAAATACCGTGGTGTAGAAAAAGCCTTCGTTAGCTTGCATGCGCACTAAAAAATCCGCGCCAAATAGCGCCTCATCAATAAGACGAGTACGAGTAAACGGCGCACAATTATCCCGCGCGCTGAGCACTTCTAGACTAGAGAGTAAGTTCCATACCAGCATTGGGGTTTGCTGAGGATTTAAATAATTGGCGTAGCATAAATGGCTTAAGTATTTGCTGACATCCCCTGATGCATCATACCAGCCGCCACGGACATCACGCCGAGCATCGCTGCCAAATATGCGCACGTTTTTATCGGCGTGATCAAACATACCCGTGCAACGTTGCGACTTAAAATAATGCAGCAGATCAGAAAAGGTGCGCTGATACAAAAGCTGAGGCTGAATATCAAAGGGCAAAGATTCAACGTGTTCAAAGCGCGCCACAAAGCGACCCTGTAAATTCAGTTTGCTAAAATCAAAAGGGTAGCTCCAACCTATGTCCCACTGCTCAACAAGTTGGCCGGGTTGTAGGGGGACTCGCGCTACTTCTTGCTTTGTTTGCACCTCGATAATAACGACATCGGCAGTATCGACTTTTTGTAAGCAGAGGGGGGAAGGTGCATGCAGAACACCGACTTTATGCGCAGTCGCTGAGTAGCCAATTTGATTGATTAACAACTGCATACGTCGCTATCCCTTGCCTAAAAAGTGTGTAATACCAATCGTACTAACGGGTCATTCTAGCTTGTTAAAGTGCGCCAGCTCTGATCACTTACTTAGTGTGATTGGTATAAGCAAAACGCTTTAAATAAAAGTAGCCTCCGGTTAAGGAGGCTAAAAAAGGAAGGTCACTGTTAACTTTCGTGCAAATAGCAACGAACAAAGTGGTTCTCGGACAGTTGCGTGACCTTAGGGAGTTGCTCTTTACATTTATCAGTCACTTGTTGGCATCGACCTGCAAATGGGCATCCAAAAGATTCTGGCGTCCATAAAGGAATTTCCCCTTTATTTCCTGCAAGCTTAGTATGGATTGATTTTGCTGGATCGGGCACAGCAGAGACTAATAATTGGGTATATGGATGTTGTGGGTTTGCGATAACCTCATCGGTATCTCCCCATTCCACCATATGCCCTACGTACATGACCGCAATGTCTTCGGCAATATAACGAGCGGTGGCAATATCGTGCGTGATGTATAACAGAGACATTTGTTTTTCAAACTTCATCTCTTCCATCAAGTTCAAAACACCGGCGCGTATTGATACATCCAGCATCGAGGTTGGCTCATCGGCCAACACCACCTCAGCACCGACAGCAATGTTTCTTGCCAAATTGACACGTTGACGCTGTCCGCCAGATAACTGATGGGGGAACTTAGCCGCGGTTTCTTTTGGCGGAATCAGTCCCACTTGCTCTAAAAGATCGTGCACTCGTTCTTCGAGCTCTTTTTTATTGCCCGGAGTGACTTTTTTATGGATCAACAGCGGCCTAGCAATATGGTGAAAAATATTATGGGTTGGGTTTAATGACCCAAACGGGTCTTGCCATACCATCTGCACGCCTTCACGGTAGTGCATCAAATCATTTTTCTTTTTGATGGTTTGAATATCGCGTCCACGGTATTCGATACAGCCGTCAGTCGGCGGGTACATTTTCGCTATCATTTTAGCGGTAGTGGATTTGCCTGAACCCGATTCACCTACCACAGATAAGCCGCGACTTTTGTACATTTTGAACGATACGTCGTTAATGGCGCGCATCATTGGGTTTTTCAGTGCATTACTACTCACAGGAAAGTCTTTAACTAGATTTTTGCCTTCAATGAGTAATTCGCCAGTTGGTTTGCTCATGTTACTTCTCCGAATACGTCTTGTTAGCGTTAGCTGACTTTTTGCTGTGCAATGGGTTCACCAAATAAATGACAGTTAGAAAAACGTTGTGCTTCGATTTGGCGCAACTGAGTTTCTGTTTGTCTACACATTGGCGTCACTTGAGAGCAGCGAGCTTGAAAGCGGCATCCTTGTGGAATTTCTAATAAATTCAATGGATTGCCCGGTATTCCCGTTAACTTGGTTTTTGGCCCTGTTAACGGTGGGAAAGAACTGCCCAAACCTTGCGTGTAAGGATGAAAAGGGTTTTCCAGTATTTGCTTAGCCGGCGCTACTTCAATCAGTTCGCCTGAGTACATAATTCCGATGCGATCGGAGAACTCAACCATTAAGGATAAATCGTGAGTGATGAATAAAATCGAAAATCCAAACTCTTCTTTTAGGGCGTAGATTTTTTGCAATATTTCACGTTGCACCACCACATCCAGCGCCGTAGTAGGCTCATCCATGATGATCATTTTCGGGTTGAGCGCTAGCGCAATTGCAATCACTAAGCGTTGACGCATACCACCAGAAAACTGGTGCGGATAGTCACTTAGACGGCTAGGGTGAATGTCGACAATTTCCAACAAACCTTCCGCGCGTTTTAGTGCCTGTTTGCGACTCATTGTTGTGTGGTGCATGAGCACGTCACAAAACTGCTCAGAGATCGGCAATACTGGGTTTAAGGCATTCATAGCACTTTGGAATACCATCGACATTTCATTCCAGCGAAACGCCTGCATGCTTTTATCGCTGTATTGCAGAATATCTTCACCGTTAAAGATGACTTCTCCGCCAGTGATAAATGCAGGTGGCTTATGTAAGCGCATCAGTGAAAATGCCACGGTGGATTTACCACAGCCAGACTCACCGGCAAGGCCAAATACTTCACCCGGAGCAATGTCAAAGCTGACGTTGTTACACGCGCGAACGTCACCGGCATCAGTAATGTAATCTACACACAGATTACGAACAGAAATTAGTGGATTACTCATGATTGTTCTCCGTGTACTACTTGACGGTTTGCGAGTTCTTCTGGTTGAGGTTTACGCACTTTTTTATCTTGCGTAGCAAGCTTCTTCCAGCGACGCATTCCTTTGTGAGAGCGAAGTTGCGGGTTAGCAATTTCATCAACCGCAAAGTTAAGCAGTGCCAGTCCTGTGACCAATAAGGTTAAGGCCATACAAGGGGCTAATAGCTCCCACCATGCACCAATAAGCATTGAAGATGAGGTTTGTACGTTGTACAGCATGATGCCCCAACTAATGGTGTTTGGATCGCCCATACCTAAGAAGGAAATTGTTGCTTCCATCATTACCGCGTACATGACTGAACCGATGAAACTTGCACCTACAATGGAGATTAAGTTAGGTAAAATTTCCACAAAGATAATTCTAAATGAAGACTCACCCAGCACTTCTGCCGCTTTCACGAACTCTTTTTCACGCAGTGCGAGAGTTTGCGAACGAACCACCCTTGCTCCCCAAGCCCAAGAGGTGAAACCGATTATGAGGGCAATGGTCAGAGGCCCCGCTTCCCCGATAAAGGCGGCTACCACAAACAGCAATGGATACTGAGGGATGACCAACATTATGTTCATGGCTGCGGTGAGAAATTCATCCACTTTGCCACCAAAGTAGCCGGCAGAAATTCCGATAATGGTTGCTAAGAAACACACGGTTAATCCTGCGCCAAAGCCAACGGCTAACGATACGCGTGCGCCATAGGCAATTTGCGCCCAGACATCACGGCCCATACGAGTTGTGCCAAGGGTATGCTCTGCATCTTTTGACATGCGTAAGGTGCGTTTGTCATCAGCAAAATTGGTTGCAATCCAACCATCAGGGTTGTTTTGCGCCGCTTTTACTATCATGCCT
The DNA here is from genome assembly GCF_052955985.1 of Vibrio sp. B1Z05. Classification (NCBI taxonomy): domain Bacteria; kingdom Pseudomonadati; phylum Pseudomonadota; class Gammaproteobacteria; order Vibrionales; family Vibrionaceae; genus Vibrio; species Vibrio sp. B1Z05. The sequence goes on along the minus strand of NZ_CP130463.1, from coordinate 2,248,913 downwards.
GGATACTCGTGCGGATTACCGGTACGTTTATCGGGCGCATGTTGGGTGATAAGAGGTGCCGCCAGTGCGATAAATAAGAAAGCGCTTAATATCACCACTCCGATCATCGCCACCGTATTGCCACGAACTAGCTTTAATATGTTTTTCATCTTATTTACCTCCCTTACGTAGGCGAGGATCTAACAGCACATACAGCATGTCTGCGAGTAGGTTAAAGAACAGCATGAACAAGGTCATGATTAATAATTGCCCTTGCAGTACTTGGTAGTCACGCGAGGTAATTGCGTTAAATAGGACCGTCCCTAGTCCTGGGTAATTAAATATGATTTCGATGATAAGCTGGCCACCGATAGCCATACCTAAAGACATTGAAAGGGCGGTAACACTTGGCAATAGTGCGTTACGTGCCGCGTAGTTAAATACCACTCTGTTTTCGCTCAGGCCTTTGCCTTTTGCCATAGTGATATAGTCTTCAGAAAGTAAATTGATCATGTTGTTACGCATGTTTACTAGGAATCCGCCAATCTGCACCAGCGAGGCACAAACCAGAGGCAATACCGCATGATAGGCGACGTTTTTGATGAACTCCCAGCTGGTCCAATCGGGAGTGACACCAGCGGTATAAGCGTAACCTGTAGGGAACCACTTTAAGCCAATCGCGAAGATAAACATCGCGAGCATGGCAATAACTACCTGCGGCACCGCTTGAATAATGAGCATGCCCGGAGTGATAAAGGTGTCGTATTTGCTGCCTCGTTTCCATGCGGCAAAAATGCCAAGAATGGAACCGATAGAAAACGAAAGAATAACGGCGGTTCCGGCTAGGAATAAAGACCAACCAAAAGCACCACTAAGTAATTCATTCACGCTTAACGGATAAAATTTAATAGAAGTTCCTAGCTCCCAGCTAAGAATGCTCTTCATGTAAGTGAAGTATTGAACCCAAAGCGGCCCATCAACAAAACCAAGCAGTTGGCGCATCGCTTCAATACGTTCTGGAGTAACTTGGGCTGTTGCGTTAGCGAACATCATGGTAACTGGGTCACCGGGCATTGCTCGCGGAATAATGAAATTGATAGTAGCGGCCACTAATAGCGCTATAAAGTAGAACGACAAACGTCTTAGAAAATATCCCATACCTACACCTTAACTATCCGATTTATTGTCCATATATCGAATAAAATCCACCCGTTGAGTGAAAGAATCCCTAACGCAATCGCGTCATAATTATTGTTAACTTTAAAGGGTAATGATGGCGCACCAGGAGGTGCGCCATTTAGAGGTCAATTACTTGACAGGTTTTAAATCTAGTACGTGGAGTAAGCGCTCAGGGATACCGGCCCAAATGTTTGGACGACCTTGTGCGTTATCTTGAGTCCACCAACCCGTGAATCGAGTTGTGTTGTACTGATAGTTACTTGCGCCAGATAGAACAGGAATCGTTACTTGGTTTTCAGCAATGATGCGCTGAATGCTGTGAGCGATTTCTAACTGCTTGTTCTTGTCTGCTGTTTTGTAGAAGCTGTTAAGTAGGTTATCTAGCTCAGCATTCTTGTAGAAGTGCATTGCAAAGCGAGGCATGCCGCTACCTTCTTGCAGTGCTGAGTTATAAGCACTGTTCCAGTACAAGTGTGGATCGGCACCGTGGAAGTAGTTGGTGTAAGCCACGTCATAGGTTGCGTCTAGCATTGCTTGGTTGTATACCGCAAACTCAGGTGTACGAGCGCGAGACTTGATGCCTACTTCGTTTAGCTGCTCTACAGAAAGCTGTACAGTGTTGTTAAAGTCAGTCCAACCATTTGGCGATTGGATTAGCAATTCAAAAGATTTGCCAGACGGAGTTTCAACAAAACCATCACCATCAAGGTCTTTATAACCTGATTCTTTCAGTAGCTTTTTAGCTTCTTCTGGGTTGTAAGTATTGAATTTCTGATACTTCTTATGCACATTTTCGTCAGACCATGCTTCAAATGCGTAACCAAGACCTGAACCGAAGTCATTGATAGTACCCGCACCGTAGAATGCGATATCGATGATAGTTTGACGGTCGATAGCCATGCCCATTGCACGACGGAAGTTCACATCAGTTAATGCTTCATTCTTAGCTGGATCTGGGTTTTTAAAGTTAACGACCAGTGATTGAGTACCTGCTGGCGGGTACCAGTAACCGTGATTAGGGTTCACAGCTTTGTAGGTACGGTCGATGTCAGGGATAAACGCCGAAGTCCAATCTAGCTCAGAGTTAACGATTTTGCTTAGCAACTGATCGTTGTTAGCAATTTGGGGAACACGTAGACAATCTACATCTAGGTTATCTGCATCCCAGTAATTAGGGTTAGCACACTGGATGTAAAGTTGCGGAGTAAAGGTATCAATTTCAGTGAATGGTCCTGAGCCTACAGGGTTTTCATTGGTGAAAGACGTTGGATCTTCGACTTTAGACCAAACATGCTTAGGTACTACAGGCACTTTAGAAATTTCGTATGGCACATTTGAGTTACCTTCCGTAAGAACGAAACGTACTTCATGGTCGTTTACTTTTTCTACTTTGCTTACCCACTTGTTGATACCTGTTTGGTCCAACGCGGTATTGTTCTTGATAAGCTCGAAAGAGAAAACAACATCATCTGCCGAGAATGCTTTGCCATCTGACCATTTCACGCCCTTACGGATATCAAAAGTCACGCTTTTTAGATCATCAGCCATAGCAAAGTTTTCCGCTAGACGCATAACAGGGGTGTTGCCGTGCATCTCATTGAAAACGACTAAAGGCTCATAGATGAAGTCAGTGGTAGTACGAAGATTCGTCGCTAGATAAGGGTTAAAGTTGCGAACCATTGTAGGGTAAAAATCAGGTACGATAGTCAGTTCCGATCTTGCGATTGCTGGAGCTGATATGGCGGTGGCCGCTGTTGCGATTACTACTGTAGCAAGAGCTGTTTTTTTTATATTAGCAAGCATGTTATATCCTTTGTCTCTGTTTGCTTCTTATTATTAAGTAACCAAATTTGATTACCTAGGTTACGGCTTTTACAGTGCCATCCAATGACTCTATGTTTTTACTTATAGGGTATGATGTATCTCGAAGAACCATTGGTTAACGCTAGAATTATCTTTCAAACTAAGATCGTCAATTTACATTCCCGTCAAAAACGTTAAAACAGCGTCAATTGCTGTTAAAAACGTTAAAACAATTATATTTTCAACACATTGCATATTGATGTTATTTCTTTGGATTTGTCTTTTTTGTTGTCTTATGTGAGTGCTTACTATTCTTCTGTTTCTTTTTAAATAAGCTTATCGCTACGCTTTCGTATTGATGTGACTTTGCAAGGAGCAGCAAGTGCGACTTTATTTGTTGGTTAAAAATACAGCGTACAATTTGTTGTGAGTGTGCTCGCATATTCAAATAAAAGCGCAATTATGAATGAGTTTTAAGAATGGATTTATCTAAATTTGCTAACAGACAGGTTCTTTTTTTAGTGTGTAAAAAAAGAGCCTGTCGCTTAATTAAGGAAGAATGTTGCCGTTGAGGTTACTGAGAAACGATATGCTGTAATTGCTCACGTAGCTCTAGCAGTTGTGCTCGCTGTGCATTGTCGTTATCGCTATTGGCTAGGATAAAGTCTAATGAATTGAGTACCGTGCGCCAGCGAGGCGTTTTAGGTAAAGTTTCAACTCTTAGATATTTATCTAAGGTGCGAGTTTGTAGGGTGCTTCTGTCTAGATACACTCGCCACAAGCCACTTTGTTCAGCAAAAGTAAACTTGCTGTTGCCTTGATGGCTATCCCAATACTCCAATGCACTCGACATGCAATCCACCAACAGCTGACGCATATTTTCTTGTTTGCTCTCTTTGTCATAGTGCATCATTTTCACTAAGCCAGAGAACTCATCTCCAAGCTCTTTGAGCTGCTCTAACTGGGATTTATCGCCGGCAAAGGCGTAATTGGCTAGCGCATCTAATGCGACCTCAAGGTTATTGATTCTTTGGTTTGCTTCATCAGGGCTAAAGTTAAAGATGATCATACCGCGAAGCCCAGTTTCTAGAGGCAGAGTAAAGATATCACTGGCGATCACTTGCTTAGTTCCACCGACGAATAAATCAATATTGACGCTGCGATGTGGCTGATCAAATTGCAGATATTTTGGCGCAATAAACTCTTCTATTTGCGAGCGTTTTATCTGCTCACTAGAGCGCTTAAAGAGGTCGATGGCGGTTTTATTGGCAAAGGTTATCTTGTGGCTTTCATTGATGCAGATGATGGCCTCTGGGGTGCTTTCTAATTGCTCTAGCAATTTAGCTTGAGTTTCCAATAGCAAAGATTCGACCTTTTCCCTTTGCATTAATTCCGCGTTTAGAGATTCATTCTCTTGCTTACGCTCCTCAGAAAGGCTGGCATCAATGTGCACTTGAATACGCGCAGACAACTCTTGTTTATTGAAAGGTTTAACTAAGTAGTCGTTAGCGCCACATTCAAAGCCTTTGATCTTATCTTCATTTTGTCCAAGCGCGGTGAGCATAATGATGGGAAGTTCATTGTAGGAATACAGCTCGCGTAAGTACTTACATACCTCAAATCCGCTGAGCTCTGGCATCATGATATCGAGTAGTAAAATATCAGGCTTTTCTTGCGCGATGATATCGAGTACCTGTCGCCCATTGGTAGCGCTAATTACGCTATAACCTTCAATGCGTAAAAAGCTTTCCAGTACTTTTAAATTAACCGGCTCATCATCAGCAATTAACACTCGTTTACCGTTGCTGTTATTGAGTTGAGGCTGTGAAGGCTCTTCAAATAAGATGTCTTCACGGGTGTAGTGTACCACTTCTCGATTGCTATCAAAGGCTTGCAGTTGTTCTTCATTGGCAAGCGGAAGGCGCATAGTAAAGGTGGTGCCTAGCATAGGCTGACTGCTGACGCTAAGCTCGCCATGCATGATTTCTATCAATTGTTTACTGATGGATAAACCTAGTCCCGTACCTTGATGGTAACTCGTTGAATGCCCTTGGATCAGCGGCTCAAAGATATGTTCAAGATCCTCTTGAGCAATGCCATGCCCGGTATCGATAACTTGCACTTTCAAGGCATCACCATCGGGCTCGGCGGTCAAAATGATTTTGCCTTCGTTGGTAAACTTCATCGCGTTACCCACGAGGTTATATAGGATTTGCTCTAATCTTTGTGGATCTGCGCTGACCATAGGCAGATCATCACCAATTTGATTAATAATACGCACCGGTTTCTTATCAATTAAATGCTTAGAGAGTTCGATCACCAATTGTGATGTTAAAGCCAGAGATACCGCCATTGACTCAAGCTTTAATTGTCCGTACTGCATTTTGTGATAATCCAAAAGATCATCCACCAAGTTCGACAGTCTATGCCCGCTATTGATGATAATTTCTAATTGATAGCGTTGCGCCGCAGGGATGCTGCCATGAGCCTCACCTATGATGGCTTGTGCAACACCAATCATGCCGTGTAGAGGGGTGCGTAGTTCGTGAGATGTCGTGGCAAGAAACTCATCTTTTAACTTATCTGCTCGCTGCAACTCTTTGTTTTGAATGGCAATGGTTTCTAAGTTGTAGGCGAGCTCTTTGTTTTGTTGATGGATAAGATCAATTTTCTCTCGAATCGATCGCTGCATACGCTCAAAGCTAATCGCAAGGCGACCTATTTCATCTTCGTGCTCGGTACCTTCAACGTGCTCATTAAGATCACCGGTAGAGATACGCTCTGCTGTCCATGCCAATTTGAGTAGCGGACGAGTAATGAAGTTCGACAAATAATGTGAGCAAATGACAATGCCGACAGTCACGCTCAGTACGATAAATAAAAAGATAGAGTAGAGTTTATTCACCCGAGAAAAGGCGATGTTTTCGGGTGTCTCCGCAATAACCGCCCATTTCAAATCGTGAATATAAAGAGGCGAATAAGCGGCAATCATGCTTTGGCCTTTGGCGTTAGAATAGGTTTCAACTTGGTTGATCCCTTGCAGTGCTTTTTCGGTGATAAAACTGCTTTTTTCTACGTTTTTAGCGGCAGTTTGAGTTAAGAGTTTATGCGATTCATCAATCAATAATAGCTTGGGATAGCCGCTATTGGTGTTGTCGATCAGGTGCGTTAAAGAGGAGAGTGGTAAGCGGAAAAATGCATAGCTGTGCAGGTATCCCTGCTGCACGATAGGGGCGGCAAACCAAGCGACTTCTTTATCATCATGAGAGTTTGAGTCCTTGGCAAAATCGCTCATTAGTACAATATCATTGTATTTATCGAAGGTGTTTTTATTGGTTTTTACGTAACTCTTTAATCGTTGAAATAACACACCTAAGTTGCTGTCTTTATAAGGCCCAGTATTTAAATTGGTAGAATAGTAATTATGTTTTTGCACTGAATAGGCGACATTACCATCGAGATCTACCAAGGCAAGATCGTCAAAATCAGAACGCTGTAACAGACTTTGATAGGTTGAGTGATAGCGAGTATGTAATAGTTGATAGCGCCTTACGCTAAGGTAATTGCTGTTTTCTTTAGCGGTTTGCGCATTGACCTTATCTCCAGAACCTGGAATGTATTGCTGCTGACCAATTAGTCGAGATGTCTCAATATCAGGGCCTAGGCGTCGAAAAGAGTCAATCAACCCGTAAAAACGTCCACCACTGGCATAAGCAAGTTCGGAATGAACAAAACCAATCACTTCTGAGTCTAGGTTTTTGACGTAGGCGGTTACTTGAGTGGTGGTGCCATCTCTCATCGAAGTTAAATAGGTTTTGCTCTGCTCTTGAAGATCTTCAATATGAGATTGAAGAAAAAAGAACGCAATGAGCAGCATTGGGGGAAGGCTAACCAACAAAAAGGCACCCATTAAGGTACTTTTCAGTCGTTTAAACTTTGGTCGAGAGGGATGTTTTGACATAAGGTACGGATTTAAGCCCTGATAATAAGATCACCATTGCTGAAATGTACTAGCCAATTAAAGTGAGGCAAGCAAACGCTTAGAAAAGCGTGTTGCCTCACACAGTTTTATTATTTCGTTGCGTGATAGATCGCGAACTTATTGGTTTTATTTAGAGTGTCACAATTGCCAAATGCACTTTCAATTATCGGTGGATACTTTAAAAAGCTATTGGCAACAATCAATAACTTACCATTTCTTGAAAGATGCTTGGGAGCCTCTTTTAAAAGTGTTTCCGTTGCGCTGTAGCTAGTGTCTAAACCTGAATGAAAAGGAGGGTTGCTGACAATAAATTGATAGTCTTTGCTAGCTTGTGAGTAGACGTCGGTGGCAAACACTTTACCTGTAATGCCGTTCGCGTCTAGGGTGCGTTTACTGGATTCCACAGCAAATGCGCTCACATCGCACATCTCTAATTCAATATTCGGGTTTTGCAATGCCATTGCCGCGCCGATGATGCCAGCGCCACAGCCAAAGTCTAATACCTTGCCGCTAAGTTTTGGTAAGTTGGCCAGCAGTAGTTTAGTGCCTAAATCAAATTCACCATGGCTAAATACGCCCGGTAAACTTTGCACTTCTAAAGATAGCCCGGCTAATTCCACTGGATAAGATTTGAAGTAACTGTCGACATTAAAGTGTTGTGGAGGTGTTTGGATGACTCCTGCATAAAAAGAGCAGCGTCTGGCTGAGTCATACTTCGTCATTGGGCCAAAGTTGGCGAACATTTTTTCAATGCTCTTTACCCCAGAGCGGTTTTCGCCGACCACGATTACTTCGGTTTCTGGTGCCAGTTTGCTGAGCATCATATCCAATAGATATTGCGCTTCACTTTTGGCTTTTGGCCAGTACAGTAATAGTAAATTGGCATCGTTAGCATTATTAAATTCAATGCCAAACTGACTGTCTACGCCAATACCTTGCATCTGCTGATGGTAGCCGTAGTGGGTGGTAAATACGGTGACCGATTCCGCGTGTTGCAGCAGTTGTTTTGGAAACTGATCTTCAGTTTCACCTGCGATAACGATGCGTTTACCTGCAAAGTAAGCAAGTTGACGTTCGGCGATTTGACTTGGGGCGGTGTAGACACTCATATTTTACTCTTACTAGTTGTTATCTTGCTTATCAAGGAAGTCGTTAAACTCCTCTTCATACATGGTGAACAGTACCATAGTAATGGCGAAGATCAGCGGGCCGTAGATTAAACCAATTAAGCCGAAAACATGCAAACCGCCAAGCAAAGAAAAGAAGATCATTAAGGTATTCATGCCAGCGCTGCCCTGCATCAGCAGTGGACGCAAGATGTTGTCGATAGAGCCAACCACAGCTACAGACCAGATCAATAGGAATATCGCCCAACCAGTATCGCCAATCAACAGCAAATACAAACAAGCAGGAATCCAAATCAGCGCGGTGCCAATCACAGGCACAAACGAGGCAAAGCCCATCATAGTACCCCAAAATAGTCCGGGGAAGCCCACCAGCCACATGGCAAACCCGCCGGCAACACCTTGCGCTATTGCGGTCAGAAACGAGCCCATGACTGCCGATTTAGAGACTTTTTCTATCTCATCAAGCAATCGGTCTTCTTGAGAGCGTGATAGCGGGATGATATGACGCATGGCTGAGATGATTCGCTCATGGTCGCGCAGTAAGAAAAACAGCACGAATAACATCAAACCAAAGTTCATCAAAAAGCTGGTGGCACTGCCGACCACAGAAGCGCTAATGCCGACCAAATGTGTTCCAAAGGAACTGGCAAGCTCGGCAACTTTCTGTGCAATCTCAGCAGGCTCTAAGGTATCAAATGGCAGGTAGCTATTGGCAAAATTAAATATTTTGACGATAAAGGGTTGTGAGAGCAGATCTTGTACGCCGCCGTCCGATACCCAATGGTACACCCCTTGAGAAAAAGAAGAGCCTTGTTGGACGATGGCGGTAAAAACCAATAGTAATGGAATAACAATAATGACGGTAAGAATCACGCACGACAGTAGCGCCGAGGTATTTCTCATGCTCGGCATTTTCTTGTCTAGACGTTCATGGATAGGGAACATCAACAGCGAAATAATAAATGCCATCACAATGGAATTCACATACGGTCTTATTAAGACAAAACAAGCATACGCAAAAAACAGTAAAGCGATAATTAACAGCCACTGGCTGGAGGTAAGCTGAATTCTTCTAGGCACGTTAAACCGACTACTTATTAGTGTTTGTGAAGATAAATCATAGCGTTATGCAACTTGAATCGCTACAAATAAAAAAAGGAGCCTTGCGGCTCCTCTTAAACAAAACAGCAGAAGTGTTAAGCGGCGAGAGCGGCAAAACAGCGATCAGCTGCAGCTAATGTTTGTTCAATATCTTCATCGGTATGCGAAAGTGACGTAAAGCTGGCTTCAAAAGCAGAAGGAGCAAGGTATACGCCTTCTTCAAGCATTAAGTGGAAGAAACGCTTAAATTGCTCAACGTCGCACTTCGCCACTTCTTCATAGCAAGTCACTTGTGCTTGGTCAGTAAAGAAGAAACCAAACATACCACCCACTTGGCTAACCAGTAGCGGAATACCGTGCTTGTCCGCTTTAGTTTTAAAGCCTGCGGCTAATTTTGCAGTGATTTCGTTAAGACGCTCTGCATTGCCCGCTTGTGAAAGCTGAGTCAAACATGCGTAGCCCGCGGCCATAGCAATTGGGTTACCTGACAGCGTACCTGCTTGGTAGACAGGGCCGGTTGGCGCAATATGCTGCATGACATCTTTACGGCCACCAAAAGCGCCGACAGGCATGCCACCACCAATCACTTTACCTAGAGTGGTTAAGTCAGGTTTTACCTTGTAGTGAGCTTGTGCACAGCCCAATGCTACGCGAAAGCCGGTCATGACTTCATCAAAAATCAGTAGTGCGCCATTTTGGTCGCAGATATCACGCAGACCTTGTAGGAAACCTGCAACTGGTGGAATGCAGTTCATATTGCCAGCTACTGGCTCAACAATGATGCAAGAAATTTGCTCAGGGTTAGCATCAAACAGTGCTTGTACCGATTCAAGGTTATTAAAAGTGGCAGTTAAAGTGTGTTTTGCAAAATCTTCAGGTACGCCAGGAGAGCTTGGTTGTCCAAGAGTTAGAGCGCCAGAACCTGCTTTTACCAATAGGCTATCAGCATGACCGTGGTAGCAACCTTCAAATTTCATGATTTTGTCACGGCCAGTGTAGCCACGAGCGAGACGAATTGCGCTCATGGTCGCTTCAGTGCCTGAGCTCACCATACGCAGTTGTTCCATAGAAGGAACTAGCGATGAAACTAGCTTAGCCATATTGATTTCAAGCTCGGTTGGCGCACCAAAACTTAGACCACGTTGCGCCGCTTCAACAACCGCATCACGGATAGCGCTGTTGTTGTGACCTAAAATCATAGGTCCCCAAGAGCCTACATAATCGATATACGCTTTATCGTCAGCGTCATAAATACGGCATCCATCTGCTCGTTCAATGAACAGGGGAGAACCGCCTACACCGTTGAAAGCTCGTACTGGAGAGTTTACGCCACCGGGAATAATGGCTTGGGCTTGTTGATAAAGTGCTTCTGACTTGCTCATTTAGAGGATCCTTGCTTTTCGAATAGCATTTTGAGAATGACAGCATTGTAATAAATATTGCTGACAAGTCTAACGCTTGTGTCGCACTATTAGGTTAAGTACAAAGATTACAATACTTGAACACTTTGCTCAGGTATTACATAATCAGCAGATCAAAACCGCTATTTTTAGCGGCTACATCGAATAAAGAGAGGTCTCGGTGAGCGAATTAAATGTCCCTTTGAATTTTTCTGACGCAGCAGCAGCTCGCGTTAAAGTATTGATTACAGAGGAAGAAAACCCAGAACTTAAACTACGAGTGTACATCACTGGTGGTGGTTGTAGCGGTTTTCAATACGGCTTTACCTTCGATGAAAAGGTAAATGAAGGCGATGCCATTATTGTTAAAGATGAAGTGACTTTAGTGGTCGATCCTATGTCTTTACAGTATCTAATTGGTGGTACGGTTGATTATACCGAAGGTTTAGAAGGTGCACGCTTTTTCATCAACAACCCTAATGCCACAACAACCTGTGGTTGTGGAGCTTCATTTAGCGTGTGATCCCTCCCTCAGTAATGACAGGCAAATATCGGTACACTGATCTTTAGCAAAGGTGTGCCGTAAAACAATGTGGCAAGGTCGCCCGTTGGTAATTAAAAGGATTTAATTATGCCGTTACAAAGGACCAGGCAGCTGTTTGCTCAGTATCCTTGGATTATCTCACTTATTCTCATTATTGCTTTGGGCGCTTGGCTTTTAGTCGGTGTGCTTGGTGATAAGTCATCTACCGCAACACCCCCTGAATCTTCTTCTGCAAATACCACGAATACTTCAGCAAGTAACGATCAAGCTGTGCCACTGGCAAAAGTGGTGGTGTCTCACTTTAAAGCAGAGCCCATAGCTAAAAAAATAGATCTGTATGGACGCACTGCGCCCAATCGTGATGTTGAGTTAAGCGCAGAGTTGGCAGGCAAAATTGACCAATTAAAAGTGCGCAAAGGTGAAGTGGTCAAGCGTGGTCAAATTATTGCGACCATAGATAAAGGGGATCTAGATATCCAGTTAGAGCGCGCTACTGCGCTATTACGGGTAAAACAAAAAGAGCTCAATGCTGCCACTACCTTAAAAAAACGCGGTTTACAGAACGAAGTTGCTTTTACTAACGCTGAAGCTGAATTAGCCAATGCCAAAGCAAGCGTCGCCAACGTAAAATTGGGGCTTAAAAACAGCATTATTCGTGCGCCGTTTGCCGGGGTTATTGATCGTTTACACGTTGAACTCGGTGATTATGTAGCGCGAGGGGATCAAGTCGCGCATCTTATCGATCTTGATAAGTTAGTGATTGAAGCCGACCTTAGTGAGCGCCATATTCAGCAGGTAAAACAGGGCAGTCGCGCCTATATCACCTTGCTTGGCGGTGAGAAAATTGAAGGCGTATTACGCTACGTTTCTCGCAATTCATCGGTGACCACCAACACTTTCCCTATCGAAATAGAAATTGCCAATAAAGCACAGCGACTCCCCTCTGGCGTGAGCGCAGAAGTGGAGCTAAAGCTTGCAACCAAAATGGCCGTCAAGGTAACGCCTGCCATGCTGGCGTTAAATGAAAAAGGTGAGCTAGGGGTGAAAACCCTGCAAGAAGATCACATTCGTTTTGTTGGCATCCAAATAGTCAAAGCCGAAAAAGAAGGGGTTTGGCTCAGTGGTTTGGGCGATAGCGTTGATATCGTCACCAAAGGACAAGGTTTTGTGCGCGATGGCGATCCTGTTATCGCCATCAAAGAATAGAGGGTAGAGTATGCTTGCCATTATTGATGCCGCTCTATCTCGTAGCCGCACGGTGCTCACCTTACTGGTGATGCTGATCATTGCCGGCGTGTACACCTATATCACCATCCCCAAAGAATCCAGCCCCGATATTACCATTCCTATTATTTATGTGTCCGTTGGTCATCAAGGTATTTCTCCCCTTGATGCCGAGAGGATGTTAGTGCGCCCAATAGAGCAAGAACTGCGCTCGATTGAGGGCGTGAAAAAGATGACTTCGGTAGCGTCTGAAGGGCATGGCTCGGTCACGTTAGAGTTTGTGGCGGGAAGTGATTTAGACAAAGCCATGACCGATGTACGTGAAGCGGTGGATTTGGTGAAATCAAAACTGCCGGATGACAGTGATGATCCAACCGTTAATGAAGTCACTTTAGCCAGCGAACAGCCGATTTTATCGGTAGCACTGTACGGCACGGTCCCTGAGCGAACCATAGTGCAAATTGGCCGCCAAATTCAAGATAAGCTAGAGAGCTTCAAGCAAATACTGGAAGTAGATATTGCTGGCGATAGAGAAGACATTGTGGAAGTGATTGTCGATCCTTTGCTGATGGAGAGTTACGGATTAGATCAAGGGGATATCTATAATCTGATCGCTGCCAGTAACCGAGTTGTTGCAGCAGGCTTTGTCGATACCGGCTATGGGCGTTTTTCTGTAAAAGTGCCCTCGGTATTCTCTTCTTTAAAAGACGTACTTGAGTTGCCGGTTAAGGTTGATGGTAAGCAAGTGGTCACTTTTGGTGATGTAGCTTCGGTGCGCCGCTCTTTTCGCGACCCAGAAAGCTTTGCTCGCTTAGAAGGGGAAAGCGCGGTTGTTTTAGACGTTAAAAAGCGGGCGGGCGAGAACATTATTCAGTCGGTTGATATTGTTAAAGCAGTATTAGCCGAAGCGCAGAAAATGCCAGACTGGCCAAGTAATCTGTTGGTTAAATACACCTATGATGGCTCTAAAGACGTCGATCAGATGTTGACGGATCTGCAAAATAACGTGCTATCAGCCATTATTTTGGTGGTGATCGTCATTATCGCTATTTTAGGCGTGCGCACCGCGTTATTAGTGGGGATATCTATTCCCGGCTCTTTTCTTACCGGCTTGTTGGTGCTGTCGGTATTTGGTTTAACCGTCAATATTGTGGTGCTGTTTTCTTTGATCATGGCCGTTGGCATGTTGGTCGATGGCGCTATTGTGGTGACGGAATTTGCTGACCGAAAAATGCAAGAAGGTGCGCCTCGCAAAGAAGCGTATCGTGACGCCGCCAAGCGCATGGCATGGCCGATCACCGCCTCTACAGCGACCACTTTAGCCGCCTTTGCGCCCCTGTTATTTTGGCCTGATACCACAGGTGAGTTTATGAAGTACTTGCCGTTAACCTTGATTGCTACTTTGAGTGCATCTTTGGTGATGGCGTTAGTATTTGTACCAGTGTTGGGCAGTTTAATCGGCAAACCGCAATACATGAATGCGCACACTCAAACGCGCATGCAGCAGCTACATGACGGAGATTTTTCTAAAGCAACCGGCATGACCAAGCTGTATTTTAATACGCTTTCATTAGCTATTAAGCATCCTATTAAAGTGTTACTGAGCGCGATTTTGCTAGCGGGTGCTGTGGGTGTGGCATACAACAAAGCCGGTTTAGGCGCCGAGTTTTTCCCTGAAGTAGACCCGCCGTATTTTAATATTAAAGTGCGCTCGCATGGCGATCTGTCGATCGTGGAAAAAGATCACATCATGCGCGATATCGAAAAAGAGATTATTGGTCATCCCGAGTTAGAAAGTGTTTATACCCGTACCGGAGGCAAAGATGAGATTGGTACTATTCAGATTACGCCTGTGGATTGGCAAGATCGCCGCTCGGTAAAAGAGATCATCGAGCAATTAAGGCAAAAAACCGATCAATTTGCTGGGGTTGAAATCGAGTATAAATTCCCAGATGCCGGGCCTCCGGTGGAAAATGATTTGGTTATTGAAGTGACCTCTCGCGATCCTAGCGCATTGGATGCAGCTGCTAAACAAATTCGCTTATGGGCTGATGCTAATGAAGCGCTGACCAATGTCAGTGATAATTCGAGTAAAGAAGGTATCGACTGGACTATAGATGTCAATCGCGCCAATGCCGCGCGTTTTGGCGCAGATGCGTCATTGGTCGGAAATACGGTGCAGTTTGTAACTAATGGATTGAAAATAGGTGATTATCTGCCTGATGACACCGATGATGAAGTTGATATTTTGGTGCGCTATCCAGAAGACAAAAGAGACATTGGGCGCTTTGATGAGTTAAGAGTGAAAACAGCGCTAGGGCTTATTCCGATCACGAACTTTGCTCAGGTAAAACCTGAGCCTAAGCAAGACACTATTAATCGTTTAGATGGCAAGCGTATTGTGAACGTGGTCGCTGATATGAGAGAAGGCTATAACCTAGCGATTGAATTGCCCAAGATTAAGCAAGCGTTACAAGCCTTAAACCTGCCAGCCAATGTCGAAATTAGCATTAAAGGACAAAACGAAGAGCAGCAAAATTCCTCCAACTTTTTACAGTCTGCCTTTTTAGCCGCACTGGCGGTAATGGCGCTGATTTTAATTACCCAATTTAATAGCTTTTATCAGGCGTTTTTAATTCTCAGCGCAGTGCTGTTTTCAACAGTAGGGGTGTTTGCTGGACTTCTGATCTTCCAGCGTCCGTTTGGCATTGTCATGTCCGGCATAGGGGTGATTGCGCTGGCTGGGATTGTAGTGAACAACAATATTGTATTGATTGATACCTTTAACCAGTTGCGCAGACGCGGTTTATCTAAAGAAGAGGCCATTTTACGTACGGGCGTACAGCGTTTGCGTCCGGTCATGTTAACCACTGTAACCACTATCTTAGGCTTAATGCCAATGGTGCTGCAGACCAACGTTGATCTGATTAATCAAAAAATAGAGATAGGCGCACCCAGTACTCAGTGGTGGACACAACTGGCGACTGCTATCGCGGGAGGCTTGGCATTTGCCACTGTATTAACCTTAGTACTCACGCCATGCTTGCTGATGTTTGGTCGGAAAGTGGTTGGGGAAAAGAGTGTATAAACTGTTCAATACACTCAATAAAGTAAGGGGCGAGTAAATTCGCCCCTTATCTGCCATCTTATTACTTGTTTGACTTTATTATTGGGTTAGCAACACCCTATAGCGTTCTAATTCGCCTAGTCGTTTTTCAGCTAACTGCATAAATGCTTTCTTCTTTTCACCTGTGAGCGATTTAGCTTCGGGCAGTTTTACTGTACGAGGGTTTTTATGTACGTGATTAACCAAGAACTCATAATGTAAGTGAGGCCCAGTCACTCGTCCTGTGCCGCCTAGTGTGCCTATGGTTTGGCCTTGTTTGACTCTCTGACCGCCTTTTACGCGACGCTTTTGTAAGTGCAGATATTTAGTAATGTAGATATTGCTGTGCTTAATAAATACATAATTACCATTAAATTTGTTGTAGCCAGATTTAAGCACAACCCCGTCACCTGCGGCATAAATTGGCGTGCCTACTGGAGCGGCGTAATCCGTGCCTCGGTGTGCTTTTACTTTGCCGGTGACAGGGTGGCGTCGGTTCGGGTTAAAGTTAGACGTTACGCGGCGAAAATCCACCGGAGAGCGAAGAAAGGCTTTTTTCATCGCGCGGCCTTTATCGTCGTAATAATTGCCACTTTTCGGGTCCAGAATTGCCTTAAAGGTTTGTCCTTGGTTGGTAAACTGCGCCGCTAAAATACGTCCATACCCGACAAACTCACCTTCTACAATATTCTCTTCAAACAGCACTTTAAAGTTATCGTTAGGACGAATATCTAACGCAAAATCAATATCCCAGCCAAAGATCCCGGCAATACTCATGATTTGATTAGGAGTGAGCTTGGCGCTAATGGCGGCATTCCAAAAGCTAGAGCTGATATTGGCTTGTGCGTAATTGAGCTGAACATTAATGTCTTTTTTATCTGTGACGGCTTTAAATTTGTCACCACTTTTGACGGCTTTAAATGTTTCGTACGGGCTGATCTTACGTTGCAGTTGAATGAGGTTGTTTTGTTGGTCATAGCCAAACACAAGCTCATCATTGGGACGAAGCCGTGATAACTGCTTATTGATCGCGGGATCACTGGTGACCATGTTGTGCAATAGGCTAGGGGAGAGACCGAGCCGACTAAACAGTACCGAGGCACTTTCTCCGGAGCGAACTTTATGGGTTTCCCAGCGCATGATCACCATCGGCTTTTTCTCCTCAATAGGAGAGAGCGCTTTGGCATTTATTTCTAATGGGTATTGGCGACCAACTTGGTAATTATTTTCTTGTTTGTAAAGTTGACTTGG
Organism: Vibrio sp. B1Z05; assembly: GCF_052955985.1. Lineage (NCBI taxonomy): Bacteria > Pseudomonadati > Pseudomonadota > Gammaproteobacteria > Vibrionales > Vibrionaceae > Vibrio > Vibrio sp. B1Z05. The sequence goes on along the minus strand of NZ_CP130463.1, from coordinate 2,232,217 downwards.
GTGCGGCAATAAGAATAAAGCCACCACAATGAGGGCACTAAAACCGCAGATTAACGCTTGATGTAAGAAGGGTAGACGATGAAAAATGGTCAGCATATCCCGATTCATTAAATAATCAGTAAAAAATGGTCTTTGATCAGTCTAACTGCTTTCAAAACTAATGGCTATTCAAGTACACTGTCGAGATATATTTTTTCCTGATTTTGTGGGAGCAAACCAATATGGCAAATTTTGAAGCTGCTTTAGCTGAAATTAAGCGCGGCGCAGAAGAGCTAATACCAGAAGCTGAACTGATCGCGAAGCTAAAAGAAGGCCGTCCTTTACGTATTAAACTGGGCGCGGATCCAACAGCACCAGATATCCATCTTGGGCATACTGTTATTCTAAACAAATTGCGCACATTCCAAGACCTTGGACACGATGTTACATTTTTAATCGGTGATTTCACCGGTATGGTTGGTGACCCAACAGGTAAAAATGCGACTCGTCCTCCATTGACTCGTGAAGACGTTCTGCGTAATGCTGAAACATATAAAGAGCAAGTGTTCAAAATTTTGGACCCAGCAAAAACCAAAATTGCATTTAACTCTGAGTGGTTAGGTGAATTGGGCGCGGAAGGTATGTTACGTCTAGCGGCTAACCAAACGGTTGCTCGTATGCTAGAGCGTGATGACTTTAAAAAGCGTTATGCGGGTGGACAACCTATCGCAATTCACGAATTCATGTACCCATTGCTGCAAGGTTATGACTCTGTTGCTATGGAAACAGACGTTGAGCTTGGTGGTACGGATCAGAAGTTCAACCTTTTGATGGGACGCGAACTGCAAAAAGCACACGGTCAAAAACCACAAGCTGTATTGACTATGCCTCTTCTTGTTGGTCTTGATGGCGAGAAGAAAATGTCTAAGTCGGCACACAACTACATTGGTGTGAGCGACGCTCCAAGCGATATGTTCGGTAAGATCATGTCAATCTCTGATGTGCTTATGTGGAGCTACTACGAACTACTTTCTTTCCGTCCTTTGGCTGAAATTGAGCAATTCAAAGCCGACATTGAAAACGGCAAAAACCCACGTGATGTGAAGATCCTGCTTGCTAAGGAAATTATTGCCCGTTTCCATTCACAAGCGGATGCCGATGCAGCTGAGCAAGAGTTCATCAACCGTTTCCAAAAAGGTCAAATCCCAGACGAAATGCCTGAGTTTGAATTTGAAGTGGGTCGCCCTGTAAGCAACCTACTTAAAGAAGCGGGTCTATGTGCTTCATCTTCTGAAGCGATGCGCATGGTTAAGCAAGGCGCAGTTAAAATGGACGGCGAAAAGGTTGCGGATAGCAAACTAGTCCCTCAAGTTGGTACTTACGTATTCCAAGTCGGTAAGCGTAAATTTGCTCGACTAACCTTCAAGTAAGCTAACTTGTAAACTTCTGTTAATAGGCGCCTTTTTGGCGCCTATTTTTATTTTAGCAACTTGTGAACACGGTCTGATTTTTGTATATTAGCCGCCACTGGGCACCCCAGTAATTATTGGAGAACTTTATGAACACTACCGACCATCCTCCTAGTATGCAGGGAGAAAAATAGCCACTGTCGGTATGTACGTTTCACGTCTCTACCTCAGCGGTAGAGAGCCTTTCTCCAAGCACTTTGCTAAGTACTTTCTGAATTCTCTTATTCTTTTTTCTCCTGACACTCTAGCCTAAAATTTCACAGAAATAGCTTTGCTGTTCTGCAGTGAACTGTACGTGTAATTTCGATGGTCGTTACCCCATTTGTATCTATTTTTAGCTGTTATTAACGGCAGTAATCATGCTGACGAGCTTGCTTAAAAATAGATGTCGACACAGCTAATCGGGAGATTCGCCATGACGGTAATGAATACAGCTTTAACTCACGATGAAACTCTATTTTCGAGTGAGGAAATTTATGCAGCGACCAATGCATTTTTAAAATACGAAGAAAAACAGCAGATTAAGTTACTGCAAGTCATGCCTATTGAAGAGGCGGTCGCAGTACTGCATCAATGCTCTGTGGCTTTTGTTCAGCATATTATTGCGGAACTGGAAGTGATTGGAGAAGATGTCAGAGCGCGTCATTTTGCCCATCAGCTTGGCTTTATTCGCTCTGAAGCCGAGCCAAACAAAGGCTATTTATCTACGGGCGTACTGGCGCACGTGCAGCAGCGCATTGGCTGGATAATAGGTTTAGCCTTGATGGGAATTGTCTCTGGGCTGATTATTGCCAGCTATGAAGATACCCTTAGTCAGTTGGTTTTATTGGCTATTTATATGCCGGTGATTGCGGCCGCAGGAGGCAATACAGGCACTCAAGCGGCTACCTTAGTGATACGAGCATTAGCAACCGGTGAGCTTAAAAAACGTCAATGGTTATCGGTGCTGTGGAAAGAAAGTCGCGTTGCTTTGTGCATTGGCGTGGTGATCGCGCTAGTGATTGTCGGGCGCATTTTATGGTTCAGTGATGGCATTTCTACAGGAGGCTATGATGTAAACATGATAGCGTTTGCCATCGCGATTGCGCTTTTTATTCAGATTGTATTCTCGACTATTTTAGGTGGCGTACTGCCTATTATTGCCCGAGCCTTTAAGCTTGATCCTGCGGTACTGGTGAGTCCAGTGCTGGCCTCTATTGTGGATATTACTGGGATGTGGGTTTACTTTAGCGTGGTCAATTACTTCTTAGGTATTAGCTGAATTGAAACAGCCAAATTAATGACAGCAAAAGGGGCTAATCATTTAGCCCCTTTTGCTGTTTTAACCTAGTTGTAACCCAGTTTTTAAGTAGCAGGTATTAAGCGCTGTTATTCAGTCACTAGCGAATGATAAAACGCTTTTTCAAAGCGTGTTATAGCGGGTTTAACCCCTTTAATTGCCGGCTCTGGGTGATAGTTACTGACATACTGTACAAAGGTATATTTGATATGCCCTTGTTCGTCATAGGTGTAACCGACCATGTTATGACTGCCAAATAAAGAGCCACTTTTGCCTTTGATATGTCCTTTAATCGGTGCATCTTGCATGCTTGGTCGGTATTTTAATGTACCGTCCATACCGGATGTAGGGAGTAGAGCAATCATATGCAGTTGCTGGTCATGGTTTTTGATAAACTGCATCACTTGCATCATCACTCTTGGCGATATTCGGTTGTTTCTTGAAAGGCCAGAGCCATCTTCTAAAACCGAATTGCCCAAATCAATATTGGCCTGTTTTTTCAGGATCTCACGAATAGCGGAAGTGCCACTATTGAAGCTTCCGTGTTCGCCATAATAATCAGCGCCTAGCTGTTTAGTAATATTGTCCGCATAAAGGTTATTAGATTTGTGCAGCATCAATTGCAGCATGTCATCTAATGGATCTGATTTGTGTTCGGCAACCAATACCGCATCATCACTGGCGGTTTGCAGTTTGATCTTACCTTCCAGTTGAGTGCCTTGCTGAGCAAAGATAGCCGCAATGGTTTTCTTCAAATAAAGGCTAGGTGATTGCACCGCAAATTTTAGTGGCAGTAATTTATCTCTATAGGTTAAACAGCCACTCAGTGTGTAGCTGTTATTGGGCTCAGTGGAGAGGTTTAAATCACAGTAGCTGGTTCGTTTTTCTTCTTTGGTGACTGCTTTTACCGTGGTTTTGACGGTAATAGGTTGATATTGAGGAACAAAAATGGAGGTATTGCCATTTTTAAGTGTTTTTAATGATGCTTGTACGCAGTTACCTTCCAGACTTAATGCTGAAGCAGGCGCTGCATAACACACACCTAATACATCCCAAGGCCAGCCAACACCGCGATCATAGCCATCGAATACCGAACCATCCAGATACAAATCACCACTAATGGTTTTGTTCTTTAAATGACTCAGTAATTGCTCAAGATCTTGACGGGTTAAACTAGGATCGCCAGAAAAGCGCAAGCTGTAATCATTTCCTTGCTTATAAAGCTTGGTAGAAAACTGATACCCGTCTGGCCAGTGCAGTTTAGCCGCGAGTGCGGTGACTAACTTTAAGGTACTGGCGGGAGGTAATAGCTGATCGGCATTGGTGCTTGATTGTACTTCATTCCCTTGCATGACAATGACGCTAGAAAGATGTCCTGTTGGCAGAACATCATAAGGCGTTGAGATTGAAGCTGATGCCGCGAAAGTGACTCCGGCGAGTATTAGGGTGGTGAGCGCGCGCATAGAATCCTTACTGACGGCATTAGGCTGTTTGCAAAACAGTATAAACAAAAACACCCGCCAAAAGGCAGGTGTTTTGTATAATTATAGCAATCTAAGTAAGTATTTGTTGTGGCTAATGGCCTTGCCTAAATAGCATTCATTATTAAGCAGACAATTTTTCGCCGCAACTTATACCAACCTATGCCCTAATGTCTGTCAAACTGGCGCGCTTACAAATAGCGATTACAGGTAGTAACGAACACCAATGTTCCACATATCATTTTCTTTGTATGTGTCGATGTCAGAACCTAGGTCAACTTGGTAGCCGGCAAAGCCAACGAATGTTGGAGTGAAGTTGTATTCAGCTTGGAACGCCATTTGGCTATATACTGTGCCGTCTACGACGCTCTTATCGTTGCTTTCTACCGCTTCGTAGTTAATCGATAGGTTTAAGCTGTTAGCAAATGCATAAGCGGCAATGAATTCAATACCGTTCGAGTCATCTAGAACATCACCGGTGTTTGCGCCAGTGTTGTAGTTAGCTGTGCCGTGCATGTATTCGTTCATAGTGTAAACACCAGCAACGTATAGGCCGTTACCGTATGAACCGTATTTAGCGGAAAGTGCGTGTGAAGTCGCTTCTTCTTTGCTTGCTAAACCGTCAGTACGATCACCTGCGCTGTATGCGTAGCCCAGCATGAAGTCTTGGAAGTTCACACCGACAGTCACTTGACCACGAGAGTCAAAACCAGTCGTTGCATTGTCCTGCCAACCTAGGCCACCGAAGATAGAAAGGTTGTCACCCAGTTCAATATCGTTGCGGTAAGAAAGCATGTTTTCTGCACGGCCTGTACCTAGCGCACCGTGGTTGTCGTATAGGAAGTCATTGGCAAATGCGATTGGCATATCTGCAATACCCGCCACATCATAGTATGGAGACCATTGTGTACCAGCTACAGCACGACCTAAATCATCGTGAGAAACGCCAATGTAGCCTAAACGAGTTGTAAATGAGTTCGCGCCACCATTTAGGTAATTTAGCGACCATTCGCCTTTAGCGTCAGCGGTAAAGCCATTGCCTAGGTCTTGAGTTGCGTTGAAGTTGATACGTGGAGAGTTTGCAATGATGTCAGTAGAACCGCTTTGGTAAGCATTTGTATCTGAATTGTATACATCCCCTGTGTTGCCAAGAGCACTAACAGATACGTGACCACCGATAGAGAAAGTAGAACCATCTTGGTTGTATAATTCAACAGCTGTTGCTTGAGTTCCGAATGCGCCTGCAGCAACGGCTAGAGCAATAATTTTTTTGTTCATTTCTAAGTCCTAGAATGTATTTATCCGATAAAAAAGGTTTGATAAACCTCAACTCCCTAAAACAAACCCCTGATAAATTTCCGCGCTAAGTTATTGTAATTCGCGATATTTTTTATCTATCAAGGTTTGTCATCGAGTTAGGATTCTGACTTAGAAGAAGAATTGGGTGATAGTAAAATGATATAAATTAGTGGAACTTTTAATAGCAAAATAGAGTCTCAAAATTACAGTTTCAATGAAATCAGTAGCTTATTGCCATTGTGCAATCCGATTCATATTATTTGTTTTTACTTTAATTTATATTTATCTAATTGAATCGCTTCGTTTTTTACTTTTTTATTCGTGATATGCATCACACTCCCTATAGTTATTGCTAAATCGAATAAAGATGAAAAAAAACCGATCTTTCTGTACAATTAGCCCATCACTATTCGTTTTTTACTTATTGAGCTTATGCTTGATAGGTTTTTGCTGTCCTAAAATTAGTGGACAAAGAGGTTTGATATGGAAAAAGTGCCAATGACTGTTCGTGGCGAACAGCAACTAAAAACAGAACTAGAAAGACTATTGAAATTGCGTCCGCAAATTTCAGTAGCGATTGCTGAAGCTCGTGAACTGGGTGACCTTAAAGAAAACGCTGAATATCATGCCGCTCGTGAAGAGCAGGGTATTTGTGAAGCGCAGATTCGTGATATCGAATATAAACTGTCAGTAGCTCAAGTGATTGACGTAACTAAAATGGATAACACAGGCAAAGTTATTTTTGGTACTACAGTGACTTTGATCGACGTTGATACAGAAGAAGAGTTTAAATATCAAATCGTTGGTGAAGATGAAGCCGATATCAAATTAGGCCGTATTTCAGTAACGTCACCTATTGCCCGCGGTTTGATTGGTAAAATGGAAGGTGATGATGTGGCTATTAGCACCCCAGGCGGCGTAAAAGATTACGAAATTGACCAAGTAGAGTATATTTAATAGAGATTGGTTAGTGATAGCAAAAAGGCTGCGTAAGCAGCCTTTTTTAGTACGATGAATCGAAACAGCCTACTTACGAGGGATTTCGATTTTACGTTGTTCTGATTGGCGGTATATAACTAGTGTTTTACCAATAGTTTGTACTTTCTCTGCGCCGGTTTCACGAATGATAGCGTCAATAATAAGGTTTTTGGTGTCACGGTCTTCCGAGGCAACTTTAACCTTGATCAATTCATGATGATCCAGTGCAATTTCAATCTCCGCTAGAACAGCCTCAGTAAGTCCATTTGCGCCCATCAACACAACCGGTTTTAGGTCGTGTGCTAAGCCTTTAAGATGCTGCTTTTGTTTGGTGCTTAAGTTCATATCGCGGCCAATTTCTTTTATGTAAGGGTTGAAAAATCCTATTTTAACGTCATATAGGTCTCAAGACTATACTTTATCCATTAAACGGGAATATTAGGCAAATTGCCTACTCCAACCACTTTGGAAGTTGAATGAGTAAACAAAAGCATTCGGCCAGTTCGGGTCGATGGTTGAAAGAGCATTTTGATGATAAATACGCTAACGAAGCGAGAAAAAAAGGCTATCGTTCGCGTGCTTATTTCAAAATGGAAGAAATCCACACTAAAGATAAGCTGTTTAATGCAGGTATGACGGTTGTGGATTTGGGAGCCGCCCCTGGTGGTTGGTCTCAATACGCCGCAAAAATAGTTGGTGACAATGGACAAATAATTGCCTGTGACTTGTTGCCAATGGACCCTATTGCTGGTGTAAGCTTCTTACAGGGTGATTTTAGGGAGGACAGTGTTCTTGAGGCGTTACTAGATCGCATTCAGCCTAACATGGTGGATGTGGTGATGTCCGACATGGCACCTAACATCGCAGGTAACAATTCTGTTGATCAACCAAGGGCAATGTATTTGGTTGAATTAGCTCTTGATATGTGTCGACAAGTTCTAGCTACAAATGGTAGTTTTGTTGTTAAAGTGTTTCAGGGCGAAGGTTTTGACCAGTACGTAAAAGATGTACGTGATATGTTCAAAACTGTAAAAGTTCGAAAACCTGACTCTTCTCGAGCTCGTTCTCGTGAAGTGTTTATTGTAGCAACCGGTTACAAAGGCTAGTCTAACTTCTAGCTTGAGAAAGAGTTACATTCTGGCTACAGCACCTAAACTGTAGTAATCTACTTTTAATTACAATTAGTTATCGAGAGGCTTACACCTTGAGTGACATGGCAAAAAATCTAATTCTGTGGCTAGTGATAGCTGTAGTGCTAATGTCCGTTTTCCAGAGCTTTGGCCCAGGAGACAGTGACGGGAAATCAGTGGATTACACCACTTTTGTACAGGAAGTTGGCCAAGGCCAGATTCGTGAAGCTAAAATTAACGATAAAGAAATCGTTTTTTATCGCAGCGATAACTCACGTAACGTGACTTATATGCCTGTGTATGACAGCAAGCTTCTTGATGACTTGATCAATAAAAACGTGAAAGTGTCAGGTACACCACCAGAAGAGCAAAGCCTTCTTGGTACTATCTTCATTTCATGGTTCCCAATGATTCTGCTGATTGGTGTGTGGATATTCTTCATGCGTCAAATGCAAGGCGGTGGCGGTAAAGGCGCAATGTCTTTCGGTAAATCAAAAGCTCGTATGATGAGTGAAGAGCAAATCAAAACGCTTTTCTCTGATGTTGCGGGTTGTGATGAAGCTAAAGAAGACGTTAAAGAGCTGGTTGATTACCTACGTGACCCAAGCCGATTCCAAAAATTGGGTGGTAAGATCCCAACAGGCGTATTGTTGGTCGGTCCTCCGGGTACAGGTAAAACATTGCTTGCTAAGGCGATTGCCGGTGAAGCAAAAGTACCATTCTTTACTATTTCAGGTTCTGACTTTGTTGAAATGTTCGTTGGTGTGGGTGCATCTCGTGTACGTGACATGTTCGAACAAGCGAAGAAAGCCGCTCCTTGTATCATCTTTATCGATGAAATCGATGCTGTAGGTCGCCAACGTGGCGCAGGTGTAGGTGGTGGTCATGATGAGCGTGAGCAAACCTTGAACCAAATGTTGGTAGAGATGGATGGTTTTGAAGGTAACGAAGGTATTATCGTCGTTGCTGCAACTAACCGTCCAGACGTACTTGACCCTGCATTGCTACGTCCAGGTCGTTTCGACCGTCAGGTTGTCGTAGGACTTCCAGATGTACGTGGTCGTGAACAGATTCTTAAAGTTCATATGCGTAAAGTGCCGCTAGCCAGTGACGTTGAACCTTCACTTATCGCTCGTGGTACACCAGGTTTCTCTGGTGCAGACCTAGCGAACCTTGTTAACGAAGCAGCATTGTTTGCCGCGCGCGGTAACAAGCGCAACGTTTCAATGGTTGAGTTTGAACAAGCGAAAGACAAGATCATGATGGGTGCAGAGCGCCGCTCTATGGTAATGACCGACGACATTAAAGAGTCAACGGCATACCACGAAGCAGGCCACGCAATCATTGGTCGCTTGGTTCCTGAGCACGATCCTGTGTACAAGGTTTCGATTATTCCACGTGGCCGTGCGCTAGGTGTGACTATGTACTTACCTGAACAAGATCGCGTGAGCATGAACCGTCGTCATCTAGAGTCGATGATTTCAAGCCTATACGGTGGTCGTCTTGCTGAAGAGCTAATCTACGGTAAAGAACGCGTATCAACAGGTGCTTCAAACGATATCGAACGTGCAACTGATATTGCTCGTAAAATGGTTACTCAGTGGGGCTTCTCTGAAAAACTGGGTCCTCTTCTTTATGCTGAAGAAGAAGGTGAAGTTTTCTTAGGCCGTAGCGTAACTCAGACTAAACACATGTCTGATGATACCGCTAAGCTTATCGATGATGAGATTCGTCAAATCATTGACCGCAACTACGCTCGTGCTCGCCAAATTCTAGAAGAGAATATGGATATCATGCATTCGATGAAAGATGCTCTGATGAAGTACGAAACTATAGATGCGGGTCAGATTGACGACCTAATGGAACGCCGAACTGATATTCGTGAGCCAGCCGGTTGGGGTGAACAACCTACCGCTGCTGTTAAAGAAGAGCCAAAGGCCGAAGCGCAAGCTAAGCCAGAACAGGCTGAAGAATCTAAAACAGAGCCAACTGAAAAAGACTCAGAATAAGCATTTAGCTAATTAAACCCCGAGACTTCTCGGGGTTTTTCTGTTTTAGCCCCTTCACAAAATCGTGTTAAATTTCAAACCTTGTTAGTGCCATGATTCTTAGTAACGGAAACAAACAACTCAACCTTGCCACACCTCAAGTGATGGGCATACTCAATGTCACTCCAGACTCTTTTTCTGACGGTGGCAAATACAATCAAATCGAAGACGCTCTTACCCAAGCTAGAAAAATGATCGCCGCAGGTGCTAGCATTATCGATATTGGTGGTGAATCAACTCGTCCCAACGCTCCAGAAGTGTCCCTTGCGCAAGAGTTGCAACGTGTTATCCCAGTGATTAAAGCGTTACGAGCAGAATCGGATGTGTGGATATCCATTGATACCAGCAAAGCGGAAGTAATGCTGCAAGCCGCTGATGCTGGCGCTGATTTGATTAATGATGTTAGAGCACTGCAAGAGCCGGGAGCGTTAGAGGCTGCCGCCAAATCTGGTTTGCCGATTTGCTTAATGCATATGCAGGGGCAACCCAAAACCATGCAGCTTAATCCCCAATATGATGATTTACTTTCTGAAGTGTCTCAGTTTTTAGATGAGCGTATTTTGGCATGTGAAAAAGTGGGCATAAGTCGTGACAAATTGATCCTTGATCCAGGATTTGGGTTTGGTAAAACTTTACAGAATAACTACCATCTATTAGAGCGACTTCACGAGTTTCACCGCTTTAATATGCCAATATTGGCGGGAATGTCTAGAAAGTCTATGGTATTTAAACTGCTAGATAAAACGCCAGCAGAGTGTGTGTCTGGCAGTGTCGCGTGCGCGGTTATTGCCGCACAAAAAGGCGCGCAAATTATTAGAGTTCACGATGTCGCAGAAACGGTAGATGCCGTGCGCGTGGTAAGCTTTATGAATTCATTAAAATAATAACTAGGAATGAACAATGTCTAAAAGACGTTATTTTGGTACTGATGGTATTCGCGGAAAAGTTGGGCAATACCCAATCACTCCTGATTTTGTATTAAAACTGGGCTGGGCTGCTGGCCGTGTGCTCGCAAAGCAAGGCACTAAAAAAGTCATTATTGGTAAAGATACGCGCATTTCGGGTTACATGCTTGAATCTGCTCTTGAAGCGGGTTTAGCGGCCGCAGGTCTTAAAGCGACCTTGACGGGCCCAATGCCAACGCCTGCCGTGGCCTACTTAACGCAGACTTTCCGCGCTGAAGCCGGCATCGTAATTTCCGCTTCGCATAACCCATACTATGACAACGGTATTAAGTTCTTCTCATCAGAAGGCACAAAGTTGCCAGATGACATCGAGCTTGCTATTGAAGCTGAGCTGGATAAAGACATCGAGTGTGTGGAGTCTGCATTGCTCGGTAAAGCGGCGCGCATGACCGATGCGGCAGGTCGTTATATCGAATTTTGTAAAAGTACTTTCCCAAGTGCAGCAAACTTATCGAGTTTGAAAATTGTGGTTGATTGTGCACATGGCGCCACTTATCACATCGCTCCAAATGTATTTAAAGAGCTAGGCGCTGAGCTCGTATTGATGGGCTGTGAGCCAAATGGTCTTAACATCAACGAAGAAGTTGGTGCTACTGATGTTCGCGCACTACAAGCTAAAGTGGTTGAAGAGCAAGCTGACCTTGGTCTGGCTTTTGATGGTGACGGTGACCGCATCATTATGGTCGATCACAAAGGCAATAAAGTGGATGGCGACCAAATCGCTTACATCATTGCTCGTGATGCACTGCGTCGCGGCGAGCTAAAAGGTGGTGTAGTGGGAACGCTAATGACTAACCTTGGTATGGAAAATGGCCTTAAGCAATTAGGCATTCCATTCTCTCGCGCAGCAGTCGGCGACCGTTATGTCATGGAGCAGCTGAAAGAAAAAGGCTGGAGCATTGGCGCTGAAAACTCGGGCCACGTTATTCTATTAGATAAAGTGACTACTGGTGATGCGATTGTAGCAGCACTGCAAGTATTGGCTTCTATCGTGGATAGCGGAATGAACTTGTTTGACTTGTCACAAGGCATGACTCTTTACCCGCAAGAGCTTGTCAACGTACGCTTCTCTGGTGAATCTGATCCAATGCAACTTGAAGTGGTGCTAGATTCAGTCGCACAAGCTGAGCAAGAGCTAGGTGACAAAGGTCGAGTATTACTGCGTAAGTCAGGTACTGAGCCATTGATTCGAGTTATGGTGGAAGGTGAAGATGGTGAGCTTGTATTAAACCTTGCTAACCGTATTGCCGATACCGTTCGCGAAAATTGCTAGCATTTTTCCTGCGCTAGCTCTGATCACTTATTTAGTGTGATTGGTATAAATTCGAAATAAAAAAAACGGCCATCAGATGATGGCCGTTTTTTTTATGTTTTTTGTATTCGCTGAGGCGATTACTTCAACATACCTTCGTTTGCGTTTTCACGGATGTGACGAAGAATGTTTTTAACGCCGCGAGCACTAGAGCCAACAATGTTGCCAGACTTCATGTAATCAGTACCGCCAGCAAAGTCAGTAAGAATCACGCCAGCTTCACGAGCGATAAGGTCGCCAGCAGCAAGATCCCAAGGCTTAAGGCCAAGTTCAAAGTAACCATCAACACGGTTAGCTGCAAGGTAACATAGGTCAAGAGCAGGAGAACCGGTGCGACGGAAGTCAGCTACTTCGGTAAATAGAGAGCTCATGATTTTAAAGTAAGATTCAGAGTGTTGTTTTTGCTTGAATGGGAAGCCAGTAGCAAGCACAGTACCTTGAAGATCTTTAAGTTGTTTTACGCGGATGCGAGAGTTGTTTAGCTGAGCGCCAGCACCGCGTTGTGCAGTGAATAGCTCGTTAAGCATTGGGTCATAAACACAAGCAACTTCTGTTTTACCATTGATGCGAACAGCAATAGATACAGCGAAGTGTGGGATACCCTTAACGAAGTTATTGGTGCCATCCAGTGGGTCAATGATCCATTGAACTGCGTCATCTTTACCAGCAGTCAAACCAGACTCTTCAGCAACAATGCTGTGGTCAGGGTAAGAAGACTTGATGGTATCGATAATCACATGTTCTGCGTCTTTATTGATGTTAGTCATGAAGTCATTTTCGCCTTTTAGCGAGACTTCAATCTTGTCAGCAGTTTCTAGAGATTTCGCAATATGATTGCCAGCTTTTCGCGCAGCGCGAATAGCGATATTTAGCATAGGATGCATAGTTATACCCAACGGATGTTAAAGAACGAAAGCGGTGCGGAGTATAAGCAAGTTCTTGGCAAAAGGGAAGTGGTTATTTTTTGTTCGTGTGTTTTTTTTGCGCCACTATGGGTATGTGATAACATGCTTCGGTTCTAATAAACAGAGGTAAGCTTGATGTTACAAAACGTCAAAGTGGTGTTGGTGGGAACCTCTCACCCAGGAAATATCGGCTCAGCAGCAAGAGCAATGAAAGTGATGGGACTCAAGCAACTGGTGTTGGTTGATCCTCAATGTGAAATAGACGATCAAACCATGGCGTTAGCCGCCGGTGCGGACGATGTGGTGAACAATGCTCAGATCTTTTCTACGATGCAAGAAGCTGTCGCAGACTGCGCCCTTGTTGTCGGTTCTAGTGCGCGTTCTCGCACCTTAAACTGGCCTATGCTTGAGCCGCGTGAGTGTGGCGTTAAGTTTGTACAAGAAGGAACTCATTCACAAGTTGCATTAGTGTTTGGTCGTGAAAGAACGGGCCTGACAAACGATGAATTACAGCTTTGCCAATACCATGTCGCAATCCCTGCTAACCCAGAGTACAGTTCATTAAACTTAGCAATGGCGGTGCAAACCCTTTGTTATGAAGTGCGTATGGCCTTTCTTGAAAGTGACAAAGCTCAGTACCCAGAGAGTGAGCCTGCTGTTTATTCAAGACACAATGAGCTAGAAATGTTCTATCAACACCTTGAAAATGTCCTTGTTGATACCCAGTTTATTGAAAAGGATAAACCAAATCAGGTAATGAGTAAGCTGAGAAGACTGTTTAGTCGTGCTCGTCCTGAAGCCCAAGAAATCAACATTTTACGTGGCGTACTGACCGCAGTACAAAAGGAAATATCGCACAAAAAATAACCGTATTAAGTTTGGGGATAAATACTTGAGTAAATTGGTCAAATAAATACTTGACCGTTTTTGTCGGGTATGGGAGACTTTCCCTATCAAACGTAATCGGAAAGAGTGTGATATGAAGCTTACATCGAAAGGAAGATATGCCGTAACCGCCATGCTTGATGTAGCATTGCATTCTCAGTGTGGCCCAGTACCACTGGCCGATATATCGGAGCGCCAAGGTATATCTCTCTCTTATTTGGAGCAGTTGTTTTCAAAGCTGCGTAAAGCAGGTTTAGTAGCAAGTGTTCGAGGTCCTGGTGGCGGTTATAATTTGGGCAAAGAAGCGCAATTTATCGCTATTGGCACTATTATCTCAGCGGTTGATGAGTCTGTAGAAGCGACTCGTTGTAACGGTAAAGCTAGTTGTCAGGGAGGCGTACGTTGTCTTACTCATACCCTGTGGCGAGATTTGAGTTCTCGAATTAGCGATTTTTTAAACAACATCACCTTAGGTGAGTTGATGCAAGATAATGAAGTTTTAGAAATTTCAGGTCGCCAAGACATGGATTTAGCGTCAAATCATGGATTTAGCTCTAGATCAATTGCAGAAGCCATCGGCATCAATGTCCGCTCATAGAGCAAACAGTTTTACTTGGAGTAAATAATGAAACTGCCAATTTATTTAGACTACTCAGCAACTTGCCCAGTCGATGAACGTGTTGCGAAGAAGATGTTCCAGCATATGACGATGGATGGTAACTTCGGTAACCCAGCCTCTCGTTCACATCGATATGGATGGCAAGCAGAAGAAGCGGTCGACACGGCGCGTGAGAATATCGCAGATTTATTGAATGCAGATCCTCGTGAAATCGTATTTACATCTGGTGCAACCGAGTCTGATAACCTTGCGATTAAAGGTGCTGCGCATTTCTATTCTAAGAAAGGCAAGCACATTATTACTTGTAAAACAGAACATAAAGCGGTTTTAGATCCATGCCGCCAATTAGAGCGTGAAGGCTTTGAGGTAACTTACCTACAGCCAGAACCTAATGGCCTAATTGATCTGAACAAGCTGCAAGACGCCATTCGCGAAGACACCATTCTTGTTTCTATCATGCATGTAAACAACGAAATCGGCGTTATTCAAGACATCACTTCAATTGGTGAAATGTGTCGCGAACGCAAAATTACTTTCCATGTAGATGCCGCGCAATCAGCGGGTAAACTACCTATCGACGTTCAAGAAATGAAAGTGGATCTTATCTCTCTTTCTGCACATAAAGTCTACGGTCCGAAAGGGATTGGCGCACTTTATGTTCGTCGTAAACCACGTATTCGCCTAGAAGCACAAATGCACGGTGGCGGTCATGAGCGTGGTTTCCGTTCTGGCACATTACCGACTCATCAAATTGTGGGTATGGGTGAAGCATTCCGCATCGCTAAGCTAGAAATGGAACAAGATTACCAACACGCACTGGCGCTACGTAACCGTTTGATGGATAAAATCAAAGGTCTTGAAGCCGTTACTGTGAATGGTGATTTTGAGCAACGTGTACCAAACAACTTGAACGTAAGCTTTGCTTTTGTTGAAGGTGAGTCTCTGCTTATGTCATTAAAAGACTTAGCGGTTTCTTCAGGTTCGGCATGTACTTCGGCAAGCCTTGAACCTTCATACGTACTTCGTGCTTTAGGTTTAAATGATGAACTTGCACACAGTTCAGTACGCTTCTCCTTTGGTCGTTACACCACTGAAGAAGAAATCGACCACGCTGCTGAGCAAATTTGCACAGCGGTAACTAAATTACGCGACATATCTCCACTTTGGGATATGTACAAGGAAGGCATTGATTTGGACACTGTAGAGTGGGCACATCACTAATTCCAAGGAAGTAGAGGATTAGAGGACAATATTATGGCTTACAGTGAAAAAGTAATTGACCACTACGAAAACCCACGCAACGTTGGTTCTTTTGATAAAGAAGATCCAAACGTAGGTAGCGGTATGGTAGGTGCACCCGCGTGTGGTGACGTAATGAAACTGCAGATCAAAGTGACCCCAGAGGGCATTATTGAAGATGCAAAATTTAAAACTTACGGTTGTGGTAGTGCCATTGCTTCAAGTTCACTTGTAACTGAGTGGGTAAAAGGCAAAACGGTAGACGAAGCCGCTGCAATTAAAAACTCTGAAATTGCTGACGAGTTAGAGCTGCCACCGGTTAAGGTGCACTGTTCTATTCTTGCCGAAGATGCTATTAAAGCAGCGGTATCAGATTATAAGAAAAAACATCAAGAGTAATAACTAGAGGGGGAGCTCCCCCTCATTGGCAATAAAGGTTGTAGTATGGCCATCACAATGACAGAAACCGCGGCAGAACGCGTTAGAGCTTTTCTAGACAGTCGAGGTAAAGGTTTCGGCTTACGTTTAGGTATAAAGACTACCGGCTGTTCAGGTATGGCGTATGTGCTTGAATTCGTAGATGAAGTAAACGAAGAAGACAGTGTTTTCGAGCATGACGGTGTGAAAGTTGTAATCGATGCCAAGAGCCTTGTATACCTTGATGGTACAGAGTTAGATTACGTAAAAGAAGGTCTTAACGAAGGATTTGAATTTAACAATCCAAACGCTAAGAGTGAATGTGGTTGTGGCGAGAGCTTCAACGTTTAACTAGCGAGTTAAGGCTTGGGCTCGTCATCAGATGGGCCCTCTCTCTTTAAGATATCGAGAGTTTCATTATGAACCACTTCGAACTATTTGGGCTACCGACACAATTTACAGTGGATGGTGGCCTTCTTTCTTCTCAATTTAGAGAATTACAGCGTCGTTTTCATCCCGATAAATTTGCTACCGCTTCCGAACGAGATCGACTCATGGCCGTTCAGAAAGCAGCGACCATCAATGATGCTTATCAAACCCTTAAAAATCCCATCTCTCGCGCAGAATATATCTTGGCCGAAAACCAGCATGATATTCGTGCCGAACAACAAACCATGCAAGACCCTCTATTTTTAATGCAACAGATGGAATTAAGGGAAGAGCTTGAAGAGATCGGTGACAGTGATAGCGCAGAAGACCGGTTGTTTGATTTTGCAGAGAAAGTCTCCAAAATGCACAAACAGCAATTACAAGTTGTTGAGCAGCAATTGAATAATGAAGATTGGGTTGCAGCTGCAGACAGCGTAAGAAAGCTTAAGTTTATCGCTAAATTATTAGTAGAAATTGAACGATTAGAAGAAAGACTACTCGGTTAGTCGTACAAATTATAGGAATGTCATGCCATTACTTCAGATAGCAGAGCCGGGCCAAAGTTCTGCACCACACGAACACAAGCTTGCGGCAGGTATTGACCTTGGTACCACCAATTCACTGGTAGCTTCAATGCGCAGTGGCCAAGCTAGCCCGTTATTAGACTCTGAAGGTCGCGCTATATTGCCTTCAGCGGTGCATTATCAAACTGACAGTGTCAGTGTTGGATATTCAGCTATTGATGCTGCAGAAAGTGACCCGCAAAACACCATTATTTCAGTGAAGCGCCTTCTTGGTCGCTCTGTGGCTGATATCAAGCAGCGCTACCCTAATTTACCGTATTCAATTGTGGATAGTGAGAATGGTTTGCCTATCTTACAAACCAACAATGGCAGTAAAAACCCTATTGAAGTTTCGGCTGATATTCTGCGTAGCTTAGGGCAACGTGCCGAGAAAACATTAGGTGGCGATTTAACCGGAGTGGTCATTACCGTTCCGGCGTATTTTGATGACGCGCAACGAGCAGGTACTAAAGATGCCGCTAAACTGGCGGGCTTAAATGTCTTACGTCTACTAAATGAACCTACGGCTGCGGCTATTGCTTACGGCTTAGATTCCGCCCAAGAAGGTGTGATTGCGGTTTATGATTTAGGTGGCGGCACCTTTGATATTTCTATTTTGCGCTTATCTAAAGGCGTATTTGAAGTGCTCTCTACTGGCGGTGATTCTGCTCTCGGTGGTGATGACTTTGATCATCTTCTTGCCGAGCACATTCAAAATGAAATGGGATTAGACGCGCCAACCGCGGAACAAACCCGTATTTTGCTCAATGCTGCGGCGCGCACCAAAATTGCACTGTCGGATAATGAACAAACTCAAGTCTCGGTACTTGATTGGCAAGGCGTGATCAGCCGAGAAACTTTCGACGATCTGATTCGTTCACTAGTGAAGAAAACACTGATGTCTTGTCGCCGCGCGATTAAAGACGCCGAAGTTAGCACCGATGAAGTGCTTGAAGTGGTTATGGTCGGCGGTTCAACTCGTACCCCTTTAGTGCGTTCAATGGTAGGTGATTTCTTTGATAGAGAGCCACTCACTAGCATTAATCCAGACGAAGTGGTTGCGATTGGCGCAGCCATTCAAGCGGATATTCTAGCAGGTAATAAACCTGACTCAGACATGCTGTTACTTGACGTGATTCCACTTTCTCTTGGCATTGAAACCATGGGTGGCTTAGTGGAAAAAATCATTCCGCGTAACACCACTATTCCGGTTGCTAGAGCACAAGAATTTACTACATTCAAAGATGGGCAAACGGCTATGACAGTGCACACCGTACAAGGTGAGCGCGAGATGGTTGATGATTGTCGTTCTCTAGCTAAGTTTGCCTTAAAAGGTATCCCTGCAATGGCCGCAGGTGCCGCGCATATTCGTGTCACTTATCAAGTGGATGCAGATGGCTTATTGTCTGTTACTGCAATGGAAAAAAGCACCGGTGTTCAATCAGAGATCCAAGTTAAGCCTTCTTATGGCTTGAGCGATACTGAAGTGACTAACATGCTGAAAGATTCAATGGCGTTTGCCAAAGAAGATATGCACGCTAGAGCGTTAGCTGAGCAGCGCGTAGAAGCGGATCGTGTTATTGAAGGTCTAATTGCAGCACTGCAAGCAGACGGCGATGAGTTATTGAGTGAGCAAGAGCGCACCCAACTGCTTAGCGTAATTGAAGATTTGATCGCATTGCGTAATAGTGACAACGCCGATGCAATTGAAGATGGAATTAAGAAGACGGATAAAGCAAGCCAAGAGTTTGCGTCTCGTCGTATGGATAAATCGATTCGCCAGGCGTTATCTGGCCAGTCAGTAGATGATATATAGAGATAAAGTACTATGCCTAAGATTGTAGTTTTACCCCATGATGATCTCTGTCCAGAAGGCGCTGTTTTTGAGGCTAATTCAGGTGAGACAGTATTAGATGTAGCTTTGAAAAATGGCATCGGCATCGAGCATGCTTGTGAGAAGTCTTGCGCTTGCACCACATGTCATGTGATTGTACGTGAAGGTTTTGATTCTCTTGAAGAGAGTGAAGAGCTAGAAGACGATATGTTAGATAAAGCGTGGGGCCTTGAGCCAGAGTCTCGCTTAGGTTGCCAAGCCGTGGTTGCGGATGAAGACCTTGTGGTTGAGATCCCTCGTTATACATTAAATCACGCTTCAGAAGATCATTAATCAATTGTCATAAATAAAGGAGTGCGACATGAAATGGACAGACAGTCGTGATATTGCTATTGAGTTAGTCGAACAGTTTCCTGAAATGGACCCTAAAACAGTACGCTTTACCGACTTACATCAATGGATATTAGATCTAGAAGAGTTTGATGATGAACCAAATCATTCGAATGAAAAAATTCTAGAAGCCATCATCCTTTGCTGGCTAGATGAAGCAGATTAACGGTCTACTTAACATTTATTTAATAAAAATCGGGCCTTTGCGCCCGATTTTTATGTTTTTGGCATTGAGCCTAGGCATAATAGGCTCCATAAGTAAGTTATCAGGCAGGGCTTGCTAGGAAGGGGATCTTACTTTTCATGGCATAGCAGAGTTTCCTCTGTCAGAGGAACTAGGATTCCTGTATCTTGAAAATATATAAGTAAAATATAGGGCAAGGAGAGGTCATGTCGACAGCAATGCAAGTATCATTATCTACAGATAAAGCAGCACCTCAATGGGGCGAAAACGCCGTTCTTTCTCACACAGAGCAAGGTTGCTTAGTCCATATTGGCCAAACTCTTGATTACAGCGCAATTCAAAAAGCAGCGCGTAAATTAGATGGGCAAGGTATTAAAGAAGTCAGCTTAGTAGGCGAGCTTTGGGATCTAGAAACTATCTGGTCTTTTGCACAAAGTTTCCGTAATCCAAAACGTAACAACACACTCGAGTGGCAACCACTGGCTGAAGCGGATGAAAAAGAGCTTCAAGACCGCATTAAAGTGGCTAACTGGACTCGTGACATCATCAACAAGAGTGCAGAAGAAGTTGCACCTCGTCAGCTTGCAACTATGGCTGGTGAACTGATTAAATCAGTAGCCGAAGAAGGTCAGGTAACTTACCGCATTGTTAAAGATAAAGATCTACTAACAGGCGGTTGGGAAGGTATTTACGCAGTAGGACGCGGCTCTGCGCGCACCTCAGCAATGCTACAACTGGACTTTAACCCTACGGGTAACCCAGACGCTCCTGTAATGGCGTGTCTAGTGGGTAAAGGCATCACCTTTGATTCAGGTGGTTACAGCTTAAAACCTTCTCAATTCATGACCGCAATGAAGTCTGATATGGGCGGCGCGGCAACCATCACCGGTGGCCTAGCATTAGCGATTCTTCGCGGCTTAAACAAACGCGTGAAATTGATCCTGTGTTGTGCGGAGAACATGATCTCTGGACGTGCAATTAAACTAGGTGATGTCATCACCTATAAAAATGGCAAAACAGTAGAAGTGATGAACACCGATGCTGAAGGGCGTCTAGTGTTGGCTGATGGCCTTATCTACGCCAGTGAACAGCACCCTGAATTGATCATTGATTGCGCGACATTAACTGGCGCGGCAAAAAATGCATTAGGTAATGATTTCCACGCACTGCTTAGCTTTGACAACGCACTATCGGAGCAAGCATTAGCTTGCGCAGCAGAAGAAAAAGAAGGTCTATGGCCTCTACCTTTGGCTGATTTCCATCGTGGTATGTTGCCATCTAACTTTGCGGATCTTTCCAATATCAGTAGCGGTGATTACTCCCCAGGTGCATCCACAGCAGCGGCGTTCTTATCCTACTTTGTTGAAGATTATAAAACGGGTTGGTTGCATTTTGATTGTGCAGGGGCATATCGCAAGTCTGCCTCAGACAAGTGGGCTGCTGGAGGTACAGGAATGGGTATTCGTACACTAGCAAACCTTCTAAACAATCAATAATTAGAAATTAAGGTCCCTTTGGGGCCTTTTTTTATAGAAACAAAACAACTGTCTTAGACGGTTCAAGAGCTATAAGGAATATAAATGGCCATTGAAAGAACATTTTCTATCGTGAAACCGGATGCGGTAAAACGCAATATCATCGGAACTATTTATCAGCGAATTGAACAAGCAGGTCTACGTATTGTAGCCGCAAAAATGCTACATCTAACCGATGAGCAGGCGGGTGGATTTTATGCCGAACATGCTGAAAAGGAATTCTTTTCGGAGCTTAAAGAGTTTATGACCTCTGGCCCTATTATGGTGCAAGTGCTTGAAGGCGAAGACGCAATTGCTCGTTATCGTGAGTTGATGGGCAAAACTAACCCTGAGCAAGCCGCTTGTGGCACTATTCGTGCTGACCATGCGCTTAGCATGCGTTACAACTCGGTACACGGCTCAGATAGCCCAATTTCTGCAGCTCGTGAAATTGAGTTTTTCTTCCCAGCTTCAGAAATCCATCCAAGAACCTAAAGCTAAAACAGCGACTAGGCCCTAGTTTATTAGGGTCTAGCCTTTAAAACTCAATTCTTCGCTTTCTTCTACTTCGCTCACATAATTGTTGTTGCGGTTGCACAAACACTGTACAATCTGCGCCCCGAGATTTGATGTTCGTTGTTGAGAGGCTCCATGACTAAAGCTAAAG
Source organism: Vibrio sp. B1Z05 (assembly GCF_052955985.1). Classification (NCBI taxonomy): domain Bacteria; kingdom Pseudomonadati; phylum Pseudomonadota; class Gammaproteobacteria; order Vibrionales; family Vibrionaceae; genus Vibrio; species Vibrio sp. B1Z05. The sequence goes on along the minus strand of NZ_CP130463.1, from coordinate 2,210,631 downwards.
TTAATCTGCTTGATTTTGATCGCCAAGGACTCCGTCAGTACTTCGCTGATGAGTTAGGTGAAAAAGCATTCCGCGCAGAGCAGGTAATGAAGTGGATATACCACTTTGGTTATGATGACTTTGAGAAAATGACCAACTTAAATAAGAAGTTGCGTGAAAAATTGCAACGCCTTACTGAGATCCGTGCTCCGCAGGTGTCTGATGCGCAATACTCTAGCGATGGCACCATCAAATGGGCTATGCGCGTAGGCGATCAAGACGTAGAGACGGTCTATATCCCTGATGGCGATAGAGCCACCTTGTGTGTTTCTTCTCAAGTAGGCTGTGCACTAGAATGTAAATTCTGTTCAACGGGTCAGCAAGGCTTCAACCGTAACTTACGCGTATCTGAGATTGCCGGTCAAATTTGGCGTGCTGCACGTGAAATTGGTATCGAAAAAGAGACAGGCCGTCGCCCTATTACCAACGTGGTAATGATGGGCATGGGTGAACCATTACTGAATATGAATAACCTGATGCCATCATTGAACATCATGTTAGATGATTTAGGCTTTGGCTTATCTAAGCGTCGCGTCACTGTGTCTACTTCTGGTGTGGTTTCTGGTCTTGACCAAATGACAGGTAATATCGATGTGGCGCTAGCGATCTCATTGCACGCCCCAACCAACGAATTACGTAGCCAGATCATGCCAATCAATGATCGTTGGAATATTGAAGAATTCTTAGAGTCGGTACGTCGTTATATTGCAACTTCAAATGCGAACCGTGGCAAAGTGACCGTTGAGTATATCTTGTTGGATCATGTGAATGATGACATGGAGCATGCGAGACAACTCGCAGAATTGCTAAAAGACACCCCAGCAAAGATCAATTTAATACCTTTTAATCCATATCCTGGTTCACCTTATAAGAAGCCAAGTAATTCACGCATTGATCGTTTCATGAAAACCTTGATGCAATACGATTACACGGTAACTGTACGTAAGACTCGTGGCGATGATATTGATGCGGCATGTGGTCAATTAGTCGGTGATGTTATTGACCGAACTAAGCGTACTCAGCGAAACACTGGGGAAGCCATTCCTGTTAAAACTCTATAACAGATATTAAACTAGTTAATTACATGGCGTGAGGTTCCCCGATAATACTTGCCGGGGAACCTTATGTTTAAAGGATTGGTCACACTTTTTTTACTCAGTCTTACTTTCGGTTGTGTTACAGTTGATAGCGAGGCTGGAACCGCGAAATTTAACCCCCTCAAAGCTGCGGATGCTCGTATAGAGCTGGGTATAAACTACCTTGCCCTTGGGTACAATGTCAGAGCAAAGCAAAATCTTGACTTAGCATACCGTTATGCGCCCAATTATGTACGCGCTTCCTCTGCAATAGCCTATTATTACCAGCAAGTATCAGAGCCTAATGTTGCTGATATTTGGTATCAAAAAGCATTAGCCCAATCACCGTATGACGGTACTGTGCTAAATGATTACGGCGTATTCTTATGCCGACAGAAAAAATACAGATCCGCTCAGAAGCAGTTTAAGCAAGCGATAAAACAGACCCGTTATGAGTATGTTGCCGCAAGCTACGAAAATGCAGGTATCTGTGCAATAATGCAGGGCGATTTTAGGCTGGCTGAAACTTATTTTCATAAGTCTTTAGAGTATGAGCCATCACGCTTCCGAAGTCATATTGAGTTGGCCAAATTGTCGATTCACTTCGGCGCATTTAGCGAAGCTCGACAAAGATTGCAAACTATTCACTCAAGGTTTGGTCCAAGAGTAGAAGTGCAACAATTACAAGATGAACTTGATCGCAAATCATCTATGAATTATTGATGGTCGATCCTTAATTTAACTTCCTAATTAGAATGAAGTAATCAAAATAATGAACAAAGACTCAAACAACGTAGAAGAACAGCATTCTGATTCAACCGATGGCGATACGAACACAGCCATGATTGGTGATATTTTACGTGCCAAGCGAGAATCTTTAGGAATCAGCCAAAAAGAGATCGCAGATCGCTTACGGTTGAGATTAGCCATTATACAAGGCATTGAAAGTAACGACTTTCAAGAAGGACAAGTGCATACATTTACCCGTGGATACGTTCGTTCGTATGCGCGCGCGGTGGGTGCTGATGAAAAAGCCATTGTTGAATTACTTGATAGCTCTTTGTTAGTTCAGCCTCATGAAGACAGCATGCAGAGCTTTTCTCAACAGACCAAGAAAAAGAAGCATGATAATAATATTATGAAGCTCACTTGGGGTATTTTTACTATCATCATAGGTATCTCAGCGGTTTGGTGGTGGCAGAGCGAACAAAATACTGACGCTATTGTCAATGATCTTGCGACAACCGAAGTCAGCGCTCCCGTTGATGGCGAAGTTTCAGAGGCAAACGTTGCACCTGAATTAGTTGCCAATCCGCAGCCTGCAAATGAAGAAACAACGTTAGCAAGTGACAGCGACGCAGGTACTCAAGCGGCGACGAATACAGAAAAAGATACCGTGCTGGTGGCGACAGTGCCAAAGCATGAATCAACCACTGAGACTGCCGCAAAAGCAATTGAGAATGCGCCTAAAATTGCGATGAGCTTTACTGCTGATTGTTGGATCCAAATCCAAGATGTCCGTGGTAAGACTCTATGGACTGGCGTAAAAAAAGAAGGACAGAAACTTGAGTTGGACGGTGAAGGTCCTTTCAAATTCGTACTTGGCGCCCCAGAGGTGGTTTCACTTTCAATTTCGGGTGAACCTATCGACCTTTCTAGGTATACTGCGGGCAAAGTAGCACGTTTCACTGCAGAGTAATTATGCATCAAGAATCACCAATAAAGCGTCGCCCTTCGACACGAATCTATGTCGGCGGCGTACCCATTGGCGATGGGGCTCCCATCGCTGTACAGTCGATGACGAACACCCGTACCACGGATGTTGCAGCCACGGTTGCGCAAATCAATGCCTTAGAGAAAGTAGGCGCTGATTTGGTGCGCGTTTCTGTTCCAACAATGGATGCCGCAGAAGCGTTTAAAATCATTAAGCAACAAGTCGAAGTCCCACTGATCGCGGACATTCATTTTGATTACCGAATCGCCTTAAAAGTGGCGGAATACGGGGTAGACTGCCTACGCATCAACCCAGGAAATATCGGCAATGAAAATCGAATTCGCTCGGTAGTCGATTGCGCGCGTGATATGAATATCCCTATTCGTATTGGCGTAAACGGTGGTTCTTTAGAGAAAGAAATTCAAGAAAAGTATGGCGAACCAACAGCCGAAGCGCTGGTTGAATCCGCTATGCGTCATGTGGATATTTTAGATCGTCTTAACTTTGATCAGTTTAAAGTGAGCGTAAAAGCATCGGATGTTTTTCTGGCGGTAGATTCTTATCGACTGCTTGCCACTAAGATTGATCAACCTTTGCACTTAGGTATTACCGAAGCTGGTGGCGCACGCGCTGGTTCGGTGAAATCAGCAGTAGGCTTAGGCATGCTTCTTTCTGAAGGCATCGGTGATACATTGCGTGTGTCACTGGCGGCTGATCCAGTTGAAGAAGTAAAAGTGGGTTTTGATATTCTTAAATCGCTACGCATTCGTTCTCGTGGCATTAACTTTATTGCTTGTCCTACATGTTCACGTCAAGAATTTGATGTGATCAATACGGTCAATACACTAGAGCAGCGACTAGAAGACATCATTACACCTATGGATGTGTCCATTATTGGTTGTGTAGTGAATGGTCCTGGTGAAGCTGAGGTCTCTCATATGGGGATCGCCGGTGGCAATAGAAAGAGTGCTTACTATCTTGATGGCAAACGCCAGAAAGAACGTTTTGATAACGATAATGTCATCGATCAGCTTGAAGCTAAGATCCGCGCTAAAGCGAGTCAACTCGATCCGCAAAATCGCATCGATGTGAACAATATTCAAAAATAAATGTTTCAGGGCGCACGCCCTGACAATATACGGTATTTAATAGTGGCAAAAACAATCCAAGCAATTCGAGGCATGAATGACTGCCTTCCTACTCAATCGCCTCTTTGGCAGAAATTAGAGTCGACAGTTAAGCGTGTGGTCAGCGCATACGGTTACAATGAAGTGCGTATGCCAATCGTCGAAATGACGAACTTATTTAGTCGTGCTATCGGTGAAGTTACCGATGTGGTTGAAAAGGAAATGTACACCTTTGAAGACCGTAACGGCGATAGCCTATCACTACGTCCAGAAGGTACCGCAGGTTGCGTACGCTCTGGTATCGAAAATGGTTTGCTGTACAACCAAGAACAACGTTTATGGTACATGGGACCTATGTTCCGCCACGAACGTCCACAAAAAGGCCGTTACCGCCAGTTCCACCAATGTGGTGTGGAAGTGTTTGGTCTTGATGGCCCTGATGTTGATGCTGAATTGATCATGATGACGGCGCGTTTATGGCGTGAGTTAGGCATCGACAAACACGTACGTTTAGAGCTGAACTCGATTGGTTCTCTAGAAGCGCGTGCTAATTACCGCACTGCATTGATTGAATATCTAGAACAGCACATTGATGTTTTAGATGATGACTGCAAACGTCGCATGTACACCAACCCATTGCGTGTTTTAGATAGCAAAAACGCTGATGTTCAGGCGATTTTAGGTGAGGCTCCACGCCTAGCTGACTACTTAGACCCTGAATCTAAAGCACATTTTGCTGGTTTATGTGAACTTCTCGATGCGGCTGGTATCGAATATCAAGTTAATCAACGCTTAGTGCGTGGTTTAGATTACTATAACCGCACCGTATTCGAGTGGATCACTGAAAGCCTTGGCTCTCAAGGTACAGTATGTGGTGGCGGTCGCTACGACGGACTGGTTGAGCAGTTAGGTGGTAAACCAACTAAAGCAGTTGGTTTTGCTATGGGCTTAGAGCGTCTAGTGCTAATGCTAGAAACGTTAGAGCTTGCTGATGTTCGTCGCTCTGTAGACGCTTATGTTGTGACAGCAGGCGAAGGCACTATGTTAGCGGGAATGAAACTTGCTGAAGAGTTACGTGAGCAATTGCCAGAGCTGCGTGTTATGAATCACTTCGGCGGTGGCAATTTCAAAAAACAATTTAAACGAGCTGACAAAGTCGGTGCTGCAGTTGCGCTAGTGCTGGGCGAAAACGAAGTGTCAGAGAATAATGTCGTAATAAAGGATCTCATCGGCGGTGAACAAATCACTATCGCGCAAGCAGATCTGGTAAACAAACTAAAAGAATTCATTTAAGAGGATCCGTCGTGGAATTGTACGATAGCGAAGAACAACAAGTTGAAGCCATCAAGGATTGGTGGAGAGAAAACGGTAAAGCAGTCGTTTTAGGTGTAGTAATTGGCCTAGGTGGTTTATTTGGCTGGCGTTACTACCAAGATTCAATCGTCACAGGTCAAGAAGACGCAGCGGCTGAGTACGCAGAAACTATTCAAGCACTGAACACTAAAGGTTTAGAAGCTTCTGATGACATTCAAGCCTTTATCAATGCTCACTCTGACCGTGAATACGCGGTACTGGCTGCATTGCAACTTGCACAAGCTCAAGTAGCTCAAGCGGATTACAAGTCTGCTTTGACTCAACTTGAGTGGGCAAAAGCCAATACTAAAGACGAAGCTCTTACGCCGGTTATCGCTTTGCGTGCTGTGCGTGTTAAAGCTGAGCTAGGCGAACTGGATGCAGCAATTGCTGAACTAGACACGCTAAAAGCAGCTGGTTGGGAAGGTCGTATTGCTGAGCTAAAAGGCGATTTATTGCTTCGCAACGGTGATAGTGAAGGTGCATACACAGCATATTCTGCAGCACAACAAGCTACAGATGCTAGCCAAACTATCCAGTTCAAACTTGATGATTTAGCCAAATAGGATCGCTTAGCATGCTAACTAACAAGTGGCTTCGTCGCATACTTCTCACTACATTTACTGTAGCGTTAGTCGGGTGTGCTAGCGAAGAAGACACCATTATTATGGCGCCAGTACCAGTTGTAGAAAGTCAATTTACGCCTTCTGTTGTCTGGTCTACCTCAGTGGGTGATGGTGTTGGACAATACTTTTCAAAGCTGACGCCAGCTTACGCTTATGACAAAGTGTTTGTGGCGAGTCGTGATGGTGATGTGGCAGCATTTGATGCCACCTCCGGTGATAAAGTGTGGTCTGTCGATTTAGAAAAAGATGTCCCAGCTCGTTTGGCCGGTGGCATTAAAGCCTCTTACGGACAGCTTTTCATTGGTTCTGAAAACGGCGAAGTGATTTCGTTAGATGCAGCCACAGGTGAAGAGAAGTGGCGAGTAGAGGTGGATGGCGAAGTCTTATCAGTGCCAGAAACTGACTCAAACCTTGTGCTTGTGCATACTACTCGCGGCGCGTTAGTCGCACTAGATGAAGAAACCGGTAACGAAAAGTGGACTGTGAGTACTGAAGTACCCACTCTGACTTTACGTGGAACCAGTTCTCCGGTTGCGGTTTCTGGTGGTGTATTCTGGGGTACGTCTAATGGTCGTTTAGCGGCGGCACTAGTGGATCGCGGTCAAATGATCTGGCAGCAACCAGTTGGTACACCAAAAGGTGCCACTGAGATTGATCGCTTAGTTGACTCTGATGCTCAGCCACTCGTTATCGGCGGTATGTTATATACTATTGGTATTAACGGTCAGCTGATTGCTATCGACCTTCGTTCTGGCTCTGCGGCATGGAAACGCAACTATTCTTCTGCACAAAATATGGCGACCGATGGTCGTAATATTTACCTAGTGACAGATAAAGATCATATTGTTGCGGTCGATGCTCGCAGTGGTACAGAGCTTTGGGAAAACCGTCAGCTTGAATATCGTTTGTTGACTGGACCTGCGGTTATCGATCGTAAATTAGTGCTTGGAGATAGCGAAGGTTATCTATACTGGCTAGATCGTAATACTGGTGAGTTCATCTCTCAACAGATGGAAGATGATAGCGGATTTGCCGTCGCACCTTTAGAGGTGGAAGATGGTTTTGTTATCACAACACGCAACGGTGACGTTAAAATGATGAAGATCAATTAGATCTCCAGACGTTCCCATAACGTGATATAATTCGCAATTGGCTCTTGACTGGAAACAGTTAAGAGCCGTTTTGTTATTAATTTTAGTGTAGTTATAGGTCATACCCATTCCGATAAATATGTGATCGTACTTACCGATTACATCGATACCTTGTGTTATGTATTAAGGTGCAAACCATTGCTTGCTGTGCAGTAATTGTTTGCTATCGGGTTTGATGAACACTGACTTATCGGAATTGGTATAAGCATATATTTACCAATAATACCAATCACACTAAGTAAGTGATCAGAGCTAGCGCAGGAAAAATGCTCGAGAACAAGGCAGAATTTTTTGATAAGTAGTTATTCTACAATCAAAAATTCTAACGCCGTTATCGAGTATTTTAACAAGCTAGAATGATCAGTTATTTAGTACGATTGGTATAACTACACAACGCTTTTACTTTGAGGTCATTATGGTTCCAGTTGTTGCGCTTGTTGGACGTCCTAACGTAGGGAAATCCACATTATTCAATCGCTTAACTCGTACTAGAGATGCGTTAGTTGCAGACTTTCCCGGTCTGACACGTGATAGAAAATACGGTCGAGCTAAGCTTGGCGAGCATGAGTTTATTGTTATTGATACCGGTGGTATCGATGGCACAGAAGAAGGTGTGGAAACCAAAATGGCAGAGCAGTCGCTAGCGGCGATTGACGAAGCTGATGTGGTTCTGTTTATGGTTGATGGCCGAGCAGGCTTAACCGTTGCTGATGAAGCGATTGCTAAACACCTACGCAAGATTGAAAAGCCAGCGATGCTGGTAGTAAACAAAGTTGATGGTATCGATGCTGACGCTGCGAGTGCTGAATTTTGGCAGTTAGGTGTAGATGATATGTATCAAATCGCGGCGGCGCACGGTCGTGGTGTGACAGCATTGATTGATCGCGCTTTAGATCCATTCGTTGAAGCCCTGTTAAAAGAACAAGGCGAAATTGAAGACCTTACTGGCTTTGAAGACGAAGAAGAACAGCTAGAGTACACCGAAGAAGAAGCAGAAGAAGAATTCAAGCGTCTGCAAGATCAGCCTATCAAACTGGCGATTATCGGCCGTCCAAACGTAGGTAAATCGACACTGACTAACCGTATTTTAGGTGAAGAACGTGTTGTGGTTTACGATATGCCTGGCACGACACGCGATTCAATTTATATCCCAATGCAAAGGGATGAGCGTGAATACGTATTGATTGATACTGCGGGTGTTCGTCGTCGTCGTCGTATTAACGAAACGGTAGAAAAATTCTCAGTGGTAAAAACGCTGAAAGCGGTTGAAGATGCCAACGTAGTATTATTGGTTATCGATGCTCGTGAAAATATTTCAGATCAAGATCTGAGCTTACTTGGTTTTGCATTGAACGCTGGTCGTTCTATTGTGATTGCTGTGAATAAGTGGGATGGTCTTGATACTGACGTTAAAGAACGCGTTAAGAAAGAGCTTGATCGTCGTCTTGGTTTCGTTGATTTCGCGCGTATCCACTTTATCTCTGCATTGCATGGTACTGGTGTTGGTAACTTGTTCGAATCTGTACAAGAAGCGTATAAATCGGCGACAACCCGTGTGGGTACTTCGGTACTTACTCGCATTATGAAAATGGCAACCGACGATCACCAACCACCATTGGTTAGAGGCCGTCGTGTGAAGCTTAAATACGCTCACGCAGGCGGTTATAACCCACCTATCGTTGTTATACACGGTAATCAGGTTAATGAGCTTCCTGCGTCATACAAGCGTTTCTTGATGAACTACTACCGCCGCTCTTTAGAGATCATGGGTACACCAATTCGTATTCAGTTCCAAAGCAGTGAAAACCCATTTGAGGGTAAATCTAGCAAGATGACAATCTCGCAAGAGCGTAAGAAAAAACGTTTGTCACAAATGCTGAAAGGCCGCAGTAGCAAAAAGTAACAGTTACGCTTTATCATTTTTAAAGCCGCTTCGATCGCCGAAGCGGCTTTTTTTTACCCTAAAAAGAGGACAATTACACAAAATCGATATAGGAGATCTTTTTATTTTATTCTTAAAATGCCATTCAAAATACAGAGGGTAGAATAATAATCTTCTGTAAATTGAAAAACAGCATATGTAACTTATGCTTTCGGTGTGTGGTTATATAAATGTTCTTTTTACGGTAGAAGGCTGATCACGAGCAATAAAGTAGAAGATCAAACAAAGATCATGTTAAAGCTGTAATGCGGCGGTTTTGATAGAAGAATAAGCAACAATGAACATAAATTGATGGCTATTTAATCAAACTCATTTTATCTGTGCAAGCTATGTGAAACTATAGGTTATTTTTAAGATAAATTAATGGCTTTGATGAGTAGCATCATTCAACAGTGGAGAGTAGCGAATGACACAAAACATTTGCCCTGAGTGTAATCAAGAACTGCAATGGGATGGTCAGTATTATTGTGCAGGCTGTCAGGCGCACTATAAAAAGTTAGCCTTTTGCCCTGATTGCGATGCGGAGTTGGAAAAACTGCAAGCCTGTGGCGCAGCCAGTTACTTTTGTAATGCCGCTTGCAACGAGCTCAAGTCAAAGTCTCGAGCTCGTGTTGAGTTTACGAGAGTAGAAAGCAGTTAAGATTGCGCCGCGTTTATTGATTGTACGCTTGACGTTACTTCACCATCAGCAAAACGAGTGGCTAAGGTATCACCTTGTTTGAGTTGCGTTGCTTGCGTAACCACTTGGTTATTTTTGGTTGAGATAGAGTAACCACGGCGCATAGTCGCTAACGGGCTTACCGCGTCTAGTTTTTCTGTCAACAACTCAAACTGGTGCCTATCTTGACGAACTTGGCTTTGAATAGCCTTATTTAGTCGCTGTTCTAAATACACTAGATTTTGTTGTTGCTTGGCAATTTTGTTGGCAGGAGCATGCATTTCAAGGCGCATCTGCAAACGAGAAAGACGCTGTTTTATGGCGCTAATTTGTCCAAGCATTGCACGTTTTAATTGCGCCTCTTTTTCATCTAATTGCTGACTTTGTTTTTGCAATTGATGCTTAGGGTGCAGCTTGTCTAATCGATGCTCTTGAATCAAGATTTGTTGCTGCTGCTGTGTCAGATAACGATTCATCGCATTCATCAGTTGCTTTTGCTTGGCAAGCAGACCCTGCAACTTAAAGCTCTGATCTCGGCTAACTAGCTCAGCGGCGGCCGATGGTGTCGCGGCGCGCATATCTGCCACAAAATCTGCAATTGTCACATCCACTTCATGACCCACGGCACTGATTATTGGAATTTGGCTAGAGGCAATGGTTCGCGCCACTATCTCGTTGTTAAAACACCAAAGATCTTCCAATGAACCGCCGCCACGACCGACAATCAATACATCACATTCATTGCGCTCATTGGCTAGGCCAATCGTCTGGGCAATGCTAATGGAAGCACTTTCCCCTTGCACCATAGTTGGGTAGATGATCACCGGTAGGCTAGGATCGCGTCTTTTCAATACTTGTAGAATATCGTGTAAAGCAGCTCCAGTAGAGGAGGTGACGATACCAATGCATTTTGGGTGTTCTGGTAATGGCAGTTTATTCGACTGGGCAAACAGGCCTTCAGCGGCCAATTGCATTTTCAGCGCTTCAAACTGCTGCTGCAGACGACCATCGCCTTCAGGCTGCATAGATTCAATGATCAGCTGATAATCACCACGCGGTTCATACAGCGATAAGCGCGCCTTGACTAAAACTTGCTTGCCGTTTTCAGGGCGGAAAGTCACACGACGATTATTGCCACGGAACATGGCGCACTTCACTTGGGCACGGGAATCTTTAAGAGTTAGATACCAATGTCCAGACACTGGAGATGAAAAATTGGAAATTTCACCGATAAGCCAAACCACTCCCATTTCATTTTCTAGGAGTAAGCGCACTTCAGCATTGAGGCGTGAAACAGTAAAAATATTATTGGATTGCGGGGAGGGCAAATTGACGCTCTTCAGACATGGGTATGGAAGATAGCTCCAATATAATACACAGCAATAGGTAAAAGGCAAATTAAATTTCAAAAAATGAGTAGCAAAACGATTGCGCTCTGCGTATAATCCATCCGCAATATCAATTCCAACTATTTAATACAGCCCGTATAAATGATTGGTTTCCTTACTTTACCACCTCTATTGTGAGATATTGCAAATGTTACGTATTGCCAAAGAAGCGCTGACCTTCGACGACGTCCTACTGGTTCCAGCTCACTCCACCGTTCTCCCAAATACAGCGGATCTTCGCACCCGCTTGACGAAGAATATCAATCTAAATATCCCAATGATTTCTGCATCTATGGATACAGTTACAGAAGCTCGCTTAGCTATCGCATTAGCTCAAGAAGGCGGAATTGGTTTTATTCACAAAAACATGCCTATTGCTTTGCAAGCCGAAATGGTTCGCCAAGTTAAAATCTTTGAAGCGGGCATCGTTTCTGATCCTGTTACTGTTCGTCCAGAACAAACCATTGATCAAGTGCTTAAGCTTACTGAAAAACACGGTTTTGCCGGTTTCCCGGTAGTGACTGACAGCCAAGAGCTTGTGGGCATCATTACTGGTCGTGACATTCGCTTTGTGACTGACATGAGCAAAACAGTGTCTGAAGTGATGACTCCTAAAGAGCGTCTAGCAACAGTAACTGAAGGTGCATCTCCTGAAGAAGTTCAAGAGAAAATGCACGAAGCTCGCGTTGAGAAAGTATTAGTTGTGAACAACGAGTTCAAACTACGCGGCATGATCACTGCAAAAGACTTCCATAAAGCAGAACGTAAACCAAACGCTTGTAAAGATGAGCGTGGCCGTCTACGTGTAGGCGCTGCAGTTGGCGCAGGTGCTGGTAACGAAGAACGTGTAGCCGCTCTTGTAGAAGCTGGCGTTGACGTGCTACTTATCGACTCTTCTCACGGTCACTCTGAAGGCGTACTAAACCGCATTCGTGAAACTCGCGCCGCTTACCCTGATCTAGAAATTATCGGTGGTAACGTAGCTACTGGCGCAGGCGCTCGTGCGCTAATCGACGCAGGTGTTAGTGCAGTTAAAGTGGGCATCGGCCCGGGTTCAATCTGTACTACTCGTATCGTTACTGGTGTTGGTGTTCCTCAAGTGACTGCAGTGGCAGACGCTGCTGAAGTTGCTGCAGAATTTGATATTCCAGTTATTGCTGACGGTGGTATCCGTTTCTCAGGTGATATCTGTAAAGCTATCGTAGCGGGCGCATCTTGTGTGATGGTAGGTTCTATGTTCGCGGGTACTGAAGAAGCACCGGGTGAAGTTATTCTTTACCAAGGTCGTTCATACAAGTCTTACCGTGGTATGGGTTCTCTTGCAGCTATGTCTCAAGGCTCATCTGACCGTTACTTCCAAACAGATAACGCAGCAGACAAACTCGTTCCTGAAGGTATCGAAGGTCGCATCGCTTACAAAGGTCGCCTAAAAGAAATCGTTCACCAACAAATGGGCGGTTTGCGTTCTAGCATGGGTCTAACTGGCTCTGCAACTATCGAAGATATGCGTACTAAAGCTGAGTTTGTTCGTATTTCTGGCGCTGGTCTGAATGAATCACACGTACACGACGTGCAGATCACCAAGGAAGCTCCAAACTACCGCCTAGGTTAATTTTGCGTCGATGAATCCCTTGAGTTCAAGGGATTCAACTTAGCAAAAACCAACCTAACTGCCTCTATTTATAGGGGTAACAGATTATTTAAAGTTTTGGAGGCCATTTGCCTCCATCCATCTAATACTATTGAGATTTCTAAATGACAAAGAATATCCACGACCAACGTATTTTGATCCTAGATTTTGGTTCTCAGTACACTCAACTTGTCGCGCGTCGCGTTCGTGAAATTGGTGTTTACTGTGAGCTATGGAGCTGGGATGTAGAAGAAGCGGATATCCGTGAATTTAATCCTGACGGCATCATCCTTTCTGGTGGTCCAGAAAGTGTAACCGAAGCAAACTCTCCTCGCGCTCCTCAATATGTTTTTGATTCTGGTGTTCCTGTATTGGGCGTATGTTACGGCATGCAAACAATGGCTGAACAACTTGGCGGCAAGGTTGCAGGTTCTAACGAACGTGAGTTTGGCTATGCACAGGTTAAAGTTGTTGAAGAATCCTCTCTATTCCAAGGTATTGAAGACGCTATTGCTGAAGACGGCAACGCACTGTTAGATGTGTGGATGAGTCACGGTGATAAAGTAGTCGAAATTCCTTCTGACTTTACTAAGATTGCCGAAACAGAAACTTGTCCGTTTGCTGCGATGGCAAATGAAGAGAAGAAATACTACGGTGTTCAATTCCACCCAGAAGTAACGCATACTCGCCAAGGCGCACGTATGTTAGAAAACTTCGTTATCAACATCTGTGGGTGTGAAAAACTGTGGACATCACAATCAATCATCGATGATGCAATTGCTCGTATTAAAGAGCAAGTGGGCGATGATGAAGTGATTCTAGGCCTTTCTGGCGGCGTTGATTCTTCTGTTGTGGCTATGCTAGTTCACCGCGCTATCGGCGACAAACTGACTTGTGTATTCGTTGATAACGGCCTGCTTCGTTTGAACGAAGGCGAGCAAGTGATGGATATGTTTGGCGATCACTTCGGATTAAACATCATCAAAGTGGAAGCGGAAGACCGTTTCTTAGACGCACTGAAAGGTCAATCGGATCCAGAACAAAAACGTAAGACTATCGGTCACGTATTTGTCGACGTATTTGATGAAGAATCGAAGAAGCTGAAAAATGCTAAATGGCTAGCGCAAGGTACTATCTACCCTGACGTTATCGAATCTGCGGCTTCTAAAACAGGTAAAGCGCACGTGATTAAGTCGCACCATAACGTGGGCGGTTTGCCTGACGATATGGAAATGGGCTTAGTTGAACCATTGCGTGAACTGTTTAAAGATGAAGTACGTAAGATTGGTCTAGAGCTAGGTCTGCCATACAACATGCTTTACCGTCACCCATTCCCAGGTCCTGGTCTAGGTGTTCGCGTTCTTGGCGAAATCAAAAAAGAATACTGTGATTTGCTACGTCGCGCCGATGCTATCTTTATTGAAGAACTGCACAATGCCGATCTTTACCACAAAGTATCGCAAGCCTTTACAGTATTCCTACCAGTACGCTCAGTTGGCGTAATGGGCGATGGCCGTAAATACGATTGGGTTGTATCGCTACGTGCTGTAGAAACCATCGACTTTATGACTGCGCATTGGGCACATCTGCCATACGACTTCCTAGGTAAGGTTTCAAACCGCATTATCAACGAAGTAGACAGTATTTCACGTGTTGTTTACGATATTTCAGGTAAACCACCTGCAACTATCGAATGGGAATAAGCCTGCGCTTTTCTCGTTTTAGATAATCAGTGATACAAAAACCCGTGAGCCAGTTTAGTCTTACGGGTTTTTTTATTGTGACGCAAAATTAGGACATATAGCGGTAGGCGTGCGAAAATAAACGCAATTAGATTAATCGGTAAATAGAAGTATTAGAAATGGCAAAACTGACCCTTCAAGAACAAATGCTAAAAGCTGGCTTAGTGAATGAGAAAAAGCTAAAGAAAGCCAAGAAAGGCGCTAAGAAGTCTCGCGTACAGTCACGAGAAGCAAAGGCCGCTGCAGAAGAAAACCGTTTAGCTCAACAAGAGCGTGACAAAAAGATCAACCAAGAGCGTGAACAGCAACGTTTGGCTAAAGAGCTAAAAGCGCAAGTTAAACAGTTGATTGATATGAACCGCATCGATACCTCAAAAGGTGAGATCAAGTACAACTTTACTGACGGTACTTTAGTAAAATCTTTGTACGTTGAGGAGTTAAATCGCACTCAGCTTATTAAAGGTATTTTGAGCATTGCTCGTGACGGCGAAAGCTATGCGGTGATCCCAACGGTTGTGGCAGAAAAAATCGCTACCCGAGTGCCTGAAGCGATTGTTGAAACCATCAAGCCTGAAGAAGAAACGCCAGATGAAGATGATCCGTACAAAGACTTCGTCGTACCAGATGATTTAATGTGGTAATTGATTTTATATCATCAGTAATTGGGTAGCGTAATGCTGCCCATTTTTATATCAAACTCACAAATGCTATGTCTAACTCACAAATAGGGCATTTTTCTATGCACTATTGATCACAGACGGACTGTGATTGATATTATTTGACCACTTAGACGGGATTAGGGAAAGAAAATCTGTCTGTGTAAGGTCTAGTGAATATATCTAAGAGATAAATCGGTATTTACTTACGTATTACCTGTCATCGTTAAAGGCTTGAGCCAAGGAAACTAACGGAAAATCATTATGAATAAATTACTCACGGCAATGCTTACGTTATGTGCAACGTTTGGGGTGGGTGCGAAAACACTTGATTGGAATAGCATAGAGAAAACCGCGCAAGGACAAACCGTCTACTTCCATGCATGGGGAGGTAGTCAGGAAATTAACCGCTATATTCAGTGGGCTAATAAACAGCTTCAGCAGCGCTATGCTGTGACGTTAAAGCACGTTAAAGTCTCTGATATTGCGGAAAGTACCCCTCGTCTTATTGCGGAAAAAGCCGTAGCAAAGAGTGAAGGTGGCAGTATTGATCTGGTGTGGATCAATGGTGAAAACTTCAAATCAATGAAAGAGAACCAACTGTTGTTTGGCCCTTTCACTGAAAATTTGCCAAACTGGAAATACGTCGACAAAACTTTGCCAGTGACTGTGGACTTTTCTGAACCTACCGAGGGCTTAGAAGCGCCGTGGGGAGTAGGGCAACTGGTGTTCATTTACGATCAAAAGCAATTGAGCACTCCACCAACGTCATTTGCACAAATGCTAACATATGCCAAAGCGCATCCAAATCGCTTAAGTTACCCAAAGCCTCCTGAGTTTCATGGTTCGAGCTTTTTAAAAGCGTTATTAATTGAGCTTTCAGACAATGATGCCGCGCTATCTAAACCTGTCACCGATAAAGAATTTGCAAGATTAAGCCCATTACTATGGAACTACCTCGATGAGTTCCACCCTTTAGCATGGCGCAGTGGTAAGCAATTCCCAGCTGGCACAGCTGAAATGATCCGTTTATTAGATGATGGACAGCTAGACGTTGCGCTGACCTTTAATCCTAATGCGGTCTATTCTGCGCAAGCGGCAGGTAATCTTGAACCTAGCACTAAGCCTTACGCGATGAGCCGTGGCGCTTTGTCTAATATTCACTTTTTAGCCATACCTTGGAACGCCTCTGCTACAGAAGGTGCTTTGGTGGCGATTAACTTTTTATTAAGCCCTGAAGCGCAATCACGCAAAGGGGATTTGGATGTATGGGGCGACCCATCAGTGTTAGAGCGTCAATACTTACAAGGCAGCGCGCAAAACTCCGAGAAATTTGACTCTATTGATGAGCCTCACCCAAGTTGGCAAGTGATGCTAGAAAAAGAGTGGCTTAAACGCTACGGGCAATGATCTAATATGCTTCGATTTTTTTACGCATTAGTTGTAGTGGTATGCGTATTGCCCACAGTGCCGGGCATGCTGGGTGTCGTCTCATCGTCACTCAGCTATATTCCTCCTTTAGGTATGAGCTCCGTTTCTTTAACCGGTTTTGAGCAGGTTTTTGCGTGGAACGGTGTTTGGCGCTCCATTGCTTTGACTTTATTTTCTGCCATTGTGAGCAGCTATCTTGCCTGCTTGATTAGCTTTGCAGTGCTACAGCGCTGTTGGAACACGCGCTGGTGGCAAAAAATAGAGCTATCGTTATCGCCATTGCTGTCTATTCCGCATGTGGCGTTTGCGATTGGTTTTGCTTTTTTGTTTGATCCTACAGGTCTAGGGGTACGTTTGGTACATAGCCTATTTGGGCATGACTTAAACCAAGCGTCGGCGCATGAATTAGCGCTGTTAATTCATGACCCTTATGCTCTGGGGCTGGTCATTATGCTGGCCTTTAAAGAAGTGCCTTTTCTGCTGTTAATGAGTATTCCGGTGTTAAAGCAATTAAATATCGAAAAGACTGAGAAAATCAGCGCATCGATGGGCTATAACCGCACTCAGATGTGGTGGAAAACCTTATTTGTACAATGGTTGGTTAAGCTGCGCTTTCCTATGTTAGCAGTATTAGCTTATAGCTTGTCGGTGGTGGATGTGGCTTTGATTGTAGGGCCAACCAATCCGCCTACGTTTGCGGTATTAGTATGGCAGTGGTTTAACGACCCAGATCTATCACTACTGCCTAGAGCATCGGCAGGGGCCATCGTGCTATTTATGCTTGCCTCTTTGATTATTGTGTTTGCCAGAGTAGTGGAGTGGAGTATCTGCAAGTGGGCCAGAGCGTGGCAAGTCTCTGGCAGGCAAGGTGCATCACTGCCAGGCAAGAGTTTGTTTACCTCTATGCTTTTGTTAACGGGGATTATGTTGCCGCTGATGATGCTGTGGAGTGTTGCGCACCGCTGGCGTTTTCCTGATCTTTTACCTAGTCGTTATTCCCTTAGATTTTGGGAGTACGAATGGTCGGGCATTATCAGCACCATACAACAAAGCCTAAGTTTAGCCTTGGTTTCCGGCTCGATTGCGGTGCTGCTGGCGCTTATCGCTCATGAATATCGAATTCGATATCGCTGGCAAATCCCGGGCTACATTATTGCGATACCTATGCTGATTCCACAGCTTTCGGTGTTATTTGGTTTGCAGGTAAGCACCTTATTTATTGATGGTGATCATCATTGGTTGTGGGTCTGTTGGGCACATCTGTTTTTTGCTTTTCCTTTTGTCTATTTGTCATTAGATGGCCCTTGGCGCAGTTATAACGAGGCCATGACCAGAGTGGCATTGAGTCTTGGTAAAACGCCGCTGAGTGTTTTTATGACTGTGAAACTGCCGCTTCTGCTGCCTGCCATTTTATTTGCTTGGGCGGTGGCCATCAGTGTCAGCTTATCTCAATATCTGCCTACGCTGGTATTAGGGGCAGGGCGAATTTCTACTTTAACCACCGAAGCGGTGGCGTTATCCAGTGGCTTTGATCGTCGCGTGACCGGTATATACGGGTTATGGCAAGCATTGTTACCACTGATTTTTTTCTTTATCGCCATATTGGGCAGTCGACTTCACAATCGATGTTTACGCCCACCGATCGCGTTGCAGCAAAATAAAGGGGCTTTGATCAAATGAGTCTGTGTCTTAAAAATCTTACCGTACATAAATCTGATGGCAGTACGTTATTCACTAAGTTGAATATGGGTATTCATGCTGGTGAAGTGGTTTCGTTAATGGGGCCAAGTGGATGTGGAAAGTCTACTTTGTTGGATATTATTGCGGGGCATTTATCTTCTGAGTTCACCTATCAAGGTGAAGTGCTGTTAAACCAGCGCCGCTTAGACTCTATTGCAGCACATAAGCGTAAGGTCGGGATCTTATTTCAAGATGATCTGTTATTTCCGCACTTAAATATCTGGGAAAACCTAGCGTTTGCTTTACCTAATTCAGTGAAAGGCGTGCAAAGAAAGCAGCAAGCCATTGGCGCGTTGCAGCAAATCTCGTTGAGTCAACTGGCCGATTCGTACCCAGAGCAAATTTCTGGCGGACAAAGGGCGAGAGTGAGCCTGACCCGAATGTTGCTAGCGAAGCCTGAGGTAGCATTATTGGATGAGCCATTCAGTAAACTTGATAAGCAACTTCGTGCACAGTTTCGCGATTGGGTATTTGAACAATTAAAGCGCGCTAACATCCCTGCATTAATGGTGACCCATGATGAACAAGACATTCCGAGTAATAGCGTGACACTGAATTGGCCATGGGAGAGTTCTCATGCTGGATAGTTATAGTATTAAGGTGATCAAATGGCCTTTAACTCAAGGGGCTAAGTTTGTTAATCATTTTGGGGTGACAGCGAATCAAATCACCGTCTTTGGCTTTGTATTAGGCTGTTTGGCATTGCCTATGCTGGCACTAGAGCAATACAAGATTGCGTTGCTATTTATTGTGCTAAATCGCATTTGTGATGGCTTAGATGGTGCATTGGCTAGAATACAAGGTATTACGGACGCCGGTGGCTTTTTAGATATCAGTTTAGATTTTTTGTTTTACTCCTTAGTGCCGTTTGGTTTTGTACTCGCTAACTCTGATATCAATGGTATTGCGGGTGCTTTTTTGATCTTCTCTTTTATTGGCACTGGGAGCAGTTTCTTAGCGTTTGCGGTTATGGCGGGCAAACGCGGCATTGATAATCCAGTTTATAAGCATAAATCTTTGTATTACATGAGTGGGTTAACTGAAGGCACGGAAACCATTGCCTGCTTTATCGTCATGTGTTTATTCCCTGAGTATTTTGCTGAGTTGGCTTTTGTATTTGGCAGTCTGTGTTGGTTTACTACTGCAACTCGTATTTATTCTGGTTTCCATACTTTGCAAGACTCTTAATCTGCTGGGTTACTGAGTTTAAAAACCGTAATCCAGCACTCTTTCTATTTTGTGATACTGCACGCTTGTGCAACCTTGCGCACTCCATCAGTTTTCCTAACACTGATCTTCAAAACTACTAGATATTATTTCCACTTCGACTCTCTTAATCTGAATGGGCTTTCACGAAAAGCACTCAATTAAACGGGTGATGTTATTCACCTAGTTATTTACCTACAGAGAAGGAGGAAACTATGCCGATAAAACGCCCATTCCCAGAATTGGTTGATGTCAGCTCGTCAGTGACGAAGCCGAGTCTAACCATGCAAGCTGCGGACTATGGGCACAAAAAAGTACTTAAACCTTTTAAGCAGTCATTTGTATTAGCGGTATTTGCCGGTGCGTTTATCGCATTAGCCTTTGTCTTCTACATTACAGTGACCACGGGCTCTTATAACAATGGTTGGGGCTTAACCCGCTTTATCGGTGGTGTGGCTTTTAGTCTTGGTTTAATGCTGGTGGTTGTCTGCGGTGGGGAGCTCTTTACTAGCACAGTGTTGAGTTCTGTCGCTTGGGCACAAAAAAGGGTCACTACAAAGCAGTTATTGCTCTGCTGGGCTCGTGTTTATGCGGGGAACTTTGTGGGCGCTATGCTCACCCTTACCTTCATTATGATGGCAAAGATGCACATCCTTGATCATGGTAATTGGGGGTTGAATGCACTGAGCATTGCCACTCATAAGCTAGAGCACTCTTGGTGGCAAGCATTCTCGTTAGGGGTCATGTGTAACCTATTGGTATGCCTTGGTATTTGGATGAGCTTTAGTAGCAAGGAGAGTGCAGGCAAGGCGTTTTTGGTGCTGCTTCCTGTTGCTATGTTTGTGAGCTCAGGCTTTGAACACAGCATTGCCAATATGTTTATGGTGCCACTAGGAATTGCGATTAAGGCAACCGCGGATACGCAACTGCTCAACGCAGCACTAACAGCCGGGATTCATCTAGAGCTGTTAACGATAAAACAATTTATTACTGCAAATCTAATCCCAGTCACTCTGGGGAACATTTTCGGGGGAGCGGCTCTGGTTGGGCTAGCTTATTGGAGCATAGAGCCAAAACAAAGCTCAACTGCGTCAATTTATCCGATAAAAAACACAGACATCAATTTTTCATCTTTAAATTCATTGGAGCATGCCATGTTAGAACAAATGAAACGTTTACGAGTTGCTGATCTAGCCTCTGACAACCAGATCACTTTCGCAGAAGACTTAAACTGCCAAGTTGCACTAAAGCTATTAATCGATAACGAGCAAGCAGGAGCCGCAGTATTAAGTGCAGATCATCAAGTGCAGGGATTCATTTCACAGCAAGATCTACTTCGAGGAATGTGGGGACAAGATTTTGACCCAGAGATAGAAATGCCGGTTAAAGACTACATGCAATCACCTGTTTGCACCCTGACGCCAGAGCAAAGCATTCTTTCTGCTCTTGAGCCGATGATTGTCGATCAAGATGTGCTTTACCCTGTTAACCAAGGAGGTTTCTACATGGGCGGAGAAGTACTGTCATTTAAAGAGCGTTTAGCAAAAGCGGCAAGTAAAATGCCAAGTGCTTATCCGGTAGTCTTTAATGGTCAGTATGTTGGGCTGCTTAATCGTGATGCGATTGCGCAGTGGGTGGCAAATTACAATCAGCCACAAACGCAACAAAAGAAGGATCTGTCAGTCGCTTAATTCTGAGCGATGACATTAGGGCCTGTGACGCCCTATCTAAAAAAGCACAACTAAGTTTTTAGGTCACGCAGGGGTCCAATCTTTGCGTGGCTTGAAAGATTTACCTTTAGTTAATCTTCTCGCCTCAGAAAGTAAACACTCCCTTAGTGGTGACTCACCACTGTCATTACGCCAAATAAAAGAGATTTCTCGCTGCATGTTCAATTGCGGCGTCGGCAGTACTACCAATTGATTATTTTCCAGCTCAGGTAAAATATCCAGATAAGGCACGCAGCCTAAATAGCTGCCATTGGCTACTAGCGATTTAATGACCCGAATACTCTCATACTCTTTCCATACTTTTATGTTGTCGATATAGCCATGTATCGCACCATCAAAAATACGGCGAGTGCCAGCTCCCGGCTCTCTTAATATCCATTTTGCTTGCTCTAGCTGTGCCAGAGTCACTTGCTTGTATTGTGCGAAGGGGTGATTAGGCGATGATACAATCACCAAGTCATCATCTAGCCAGTGCTCTTGTTGCAGACGACTATCGGTATTGCGACCTTCAATGATACCCAAATCACAATCGTAGTTGAGCAGTGATTCTATGACGTTCTCAGTATTCTCAATGTTCAATTTTATGCGCATTTCTGGGAAGTCGTTATCAATTTTACTGATGAGTGAGGGCACTAAATGTTTAGCCGCTGTCTGGCTTGAACATAGGCTTAACGTACCACTGATCAGGTGTTGGTCATGCAGGCCAAATTCAATTTGTTGTGCTTCTTGTAATAAGTGCTTGGCTCTAGGTCGTAACCAATGTCCCCAATGGCTGAGCACTAAACGATTGCCTTGGCGGTTGAATAAAGGGCGATCAAGCACCGATTCCAATTGAGAGAGAGACATGCTCACTGCAGACTGTGTCATAGACAGTTTTTTAGCCGCAATACTCACGCTTTCATAACTTGCTACGGCATCAAATACCGCAATTTGCTTTAAAGAAAATTTAAACATGCAACCCCCATTATTGAAAACTAAGTATCAATTTTACTGATGTTTAGATTTTGCGCTACTTGAAAGGTTAGTTCAATATTTATTCTATTGATATCAAAGGTTAAGTGTAACCACTTGCATATTTTTAGAGATTACTCATGAAAGAGAAGCAAAATTCACTTAGAGTAAGTGTTGTGGTTTTTTTGATTAGTTTGTATATTAATCGCCATTCGACGATAAGTAAGAGATAAGCATGACAGATTGCCAAGTAAAAAAATGCCAAGCACCAAGCATCTCTATCGAGGATGAGAAGCAAGAGCAGGAGTTGGCAACACTGGCAAAAGCGATATCGCATCCAGCGCGAATTAGAATTTTAAGAGTACTTCTAGAGTTAGAACTGCAAGGCGGATGTTTGAATGGTGTTTTAGTCGGGCAACTTGGTTTGGCGCAATCTACTGTATCTGAGCATTTGCGTATATTACGTCAAGCAGGGTTGGTGCGCAGTGAACCTCAACCTCCTAAGGTCTGTTACCGCATCGAAATGCCCGCAATGCAAAGAATACAGCATTTACTTGATAGTTTATTTTAACCAGTAGAACAGCGGATCTATTTTACTTTATAGAGATAGACTACACTTAATTCAATCGTTATTCGACGATTGACGAACGCAAATTAACAAACGTAAGTTAACGAATAGCAATTCATAAACACAGAGAGTGATCGGTTATGAGCAAAGAAATAGCGGGTGCAACACCCAAGCTAGGTTTTTTAGACAGATATCTAACCCTATGGATATTTTTAGCTATGGCTGTTGGCGTAGCGATTGGCGCGTTATTTCCTCAAGTAGCGGAAATTAATGAAAGTATGTCTATCGGCAGTACCAATGTTCTATTGGCAATTGGTTTGATTTTAATGATGTACCCACCGTTAGCTAAAGTGGACTACAGTCTGCTTGGTAAAGTCACGCAAGATAAGACGGCGATTAAACTGTCATTGATCATGAACTGGTTAGTTGGTCCTATCTTAATGTTTGCTTTAGCGCTGATATTTTTAGGTGATCACCCTGGTTACATGGTCGGTATTATCCTGATTGGTTTAGCCCGTTGTATTGCAATGGTATTGGTGTGGAACGACATCGGTGGCGGAAACAAAGAATATGGCGCGGCTTTGGTTGCATTAAATAGTGCATTCCAAATCGTCACTTACAGTTTCATGGCATGGCTCTTTATCACAGTGTTACCTCCGGTATTTGGTTACACTGGAATGATAGTGAATATCTCTATGGCTGATATCGCACAAAGCGTGTTCATCTATCTGGGTATTCCATTTTTAGCTGGCTTCTTAGGGCGTAAAATCCTTATTTCGACTAAGGGTGAGCAGTGGTACAACGATGTGTACATTCCTCGCATTTCGCCGATTACTCTTATTGCATTATTGGCCACAATTGTTCTCATGTTTAGCCTTAAAGGTGAGATGATTCTTGAACTGCCTATGCATGTGGTTCGTATTGCAATCCCTTTGACTATTTATTTTGTCACTATGTTTTTTGTTAGCTTTTATGTCGGTAAGCGTCTAGGCATTCCATATGACAAAAATGCCTCAATTGCTTATACCGCAACGGGCAATAACTTTGAATTAGCGATTGCGGTGTCGATTGCCGTGTTTGGTATCAATTCAGATCAAGCATTTGCTGGCGTCATTGGTCCACTGATTGAAGTGCCTGTATTAATTGCATTGGTTAATGTTGCACTGCGTATGAAAGCAAAATATGCAATAAAAATCGCTTAATTGTGAATAGATAAAGCCAGTTATTGACTGGCTTTATCTTTCTTTCATTGTCAATAATTCACTTTAGGCAATGACTTTTCTCTAAAGCCAGAAAAACGTAATCCCTCCAAGTTCAAATACCGCTAATAAATGTCGACTTACTCACACTTTTTACTCTGTGATGAGTGTGAGTAATGTCATATAAAAATGTACATAGTTGCTTAAAAATCCGATCTCTTAGACTCTTTCAGAGCAAGGTGGGTGATCTAGGTAGCATTTGCCTCCGTCGCCAATATCAGCCGATCAAGTCATACAATATAGTTAACTCATCAGTCAGGTTTGTGTCTATTACAGAGGTTAGGCGATGAAAACTCATGCAGAGATAGCAAAAGATGCTATTGAACTAGTAACACCAGCAATTGAACGATTATTTGAACGAACTAATCGTAAAGAGTTGCACATTGTAGTGATGGACCCACGAGTAAAACCTTGGGAATCTTCATTTGAAGAAGCAATTTTAGTTGAGTCTTCACTGGGCAACCCAGAACAGTGGACCATCCCTTTTGATGAGTTTGCTCGCAAAAAAGCAAAACAAGCATGGCGCAACTCCCGCGCTAACATGACTAATCAAACTCTACACACCGCATCACTCAACGAAGATGACTTACTGTTCTATGGCTCTTTTGTCTATGGCGACGTAGTTGTAGGTTGCAGTGGCGTTGAGCAATGGTACGACATGCTAATCAGTGGTTGGATTGCAGTAGCAATAGAGCAGCTGTGCATGGCTGAGTATCAAAATAATAAAATCAATAACCCTACTCAAATTACTCGAAATTAATCAATTTCATATTCAAACATTGAAACAAAAGGAATTATCATGAATAAACTTCTTAAATCACTTCTTGTTGCCGCTGGCATCATGGTATCTGCAACGGCGGTTGCCGCTGATTACCCAAGCAAAAATATTCGTCTAGTTGTTCCTTTTGGAGCGGGTGGCGGTACTGATGCTGTAGGTCGTACTCTTGCGAATTCAGCAAAAGACATTCTTGGTCAGAACATTGCAGTAATGAACCGTACCGGTGGCGCTGGCGCTGTAGGTATGAGCTTCGGCGCTCAGCAACGTCCAGACGGTTACACGCTTACTGTTGTTACGCGTGAAATTGCTTCTCTACCGCAAATGGGCCTAATGCAGCACGATGCGAGTGACTTTAAACTGATTCGTATGGTTAACCTTGATCCTGCGGTAGTGCTAGTTTCTGCGGACAGCCCATACAACACGATTAACGACCTTATTGCAGAAGCAAAGAAAGGCGATGGCGTAGTTAAATTTGCTTCAACAGCAGCTCCAAACTTTTACCTAATGGCTCTAGAAAAAGACCAAGGCATCAAACTAAACGCAATTCCTTACAACGGTGCATCTGAAGCGATTCCTGCGGTACTAGGTAAGCACACTGACGTAACTATGGTTACTCCGGGTGAAGCTATTGCTCAGCTACGTTCAGGCCAACTTAAAGCACTAGGTGTTATGTCTGAAGAGCGCATCGCTTTCTTGCCAGAAGTTCCAACTCTTAAAGAGCAAGGCGTTGATGTAGTAACGGGTACATGGCGTGGTATTGGCGCTCCTAAAAATACGCCAGATGCTGTTATCGAAACTCTAGGTAAAGCATTTGACCAAGCAATGGCATCTCCTGAATTTAAAGAGTTCATGCAAAAAGGTGCGATGACTATCCACAACATGAATGCAGAAGAGTTCACAGCTTTTGTTGAGCAAGACACTAAAAACCTTGGTGCATTGATCAACTAATTCCACTTCTGATTCCACTTGGGAGCTCTGCCTAAGAGCTCCCCATTTCCTTAAAGTCTAGCTTTAACGGGTAGCATTATGATTAATAGAAATGTTGTCTTCCCCTCCCTAATCATTGCCCTAAGCGCAGTTATTTTGGTTTTTATCGGTCAGTTCGCAGAGCCTCGCTTTCAAGATGCGAGTGTCGATGCAAAGTTTTTCCCTACCGCAATTGCGATTGCACAAATTCTTATTTGTATTGCACTTTTGGTGCAGCACAAACTTAAATCTATCGCTGTTGAAAAACAGCCCGCCATTTTCTCTAAAATGGCGATATTTGGCGTGGCATTCTTAATTGGATACGCCTTTTTAATTAGCTTGATTGGCTACCTATTGGCGAGTTTGGTCGCCTTTACCGTATACCTTGTGTTGTTCAAAGTGAAAAAGCCGCTGTATTACGTTGTCGCTTGGGCATTTGTGTTTGGTGTTTATTACTTATTTGGTGAGGTGTTCTACATAGCGCTTCCTGAAGGTCTATTTTATTAAGGAGGCGGTATGATTGAACATTTATTGAATGGCTTACTGACCGCGTTCAGCCCAGCCGTTTTACCTATTCTTATTTTTGGTGTGGTAGGGGGAATTGTACTTGGTGCTTTGCCAGGACTTACCGCGACCATGGGTGTGGCAATCCTATTGCCTTTTACATTTGGTATGGAACCAACCGCTGCACTAGTGATGCTGATCGGCGTGTACATAGGTGGTATATATGGCGGTTCGATAGCGGCCATTTTATTAAAAACGCCGGGTACTCCCGCCTCCGCCGCCACTGTCCTTGATGGACATACCTTAGCGGCCAAAGGACAGGCGGCAAGAGCGTTAAGTATCTCTGCTATCGCCTCTTTTGTCGGCGGACTGATCAGTACCATAGTATTAATCGCGATTGCTCCTTTATTGGCAAACTTTGCGCTGCGCTTTAATGCCCCTGAATACTTTGCGTTGGCGTTATTTGGTTTAACCATCATTGCGAGTGTGTCCGCGCAAAACATTTTGAAAGGACTGCTAGCCGGTACCATTGGTCTGCTTGTCTCAACGGTTGGTCTAGATCCAATCAGTAGTGTGCCTAGATTTACCTTTGGCGTGATGGATCTTTATAGCGGCATCAATGTTATCCCTGTGCTTATTGGTTTATTTGCTTTATCTGAAGCGATCAACCAAATCGAACGAATCCTGAAAGAGAAGCAAGCCAAAGTGGCCAAGTTTGACCACAAACTGCTAAGCAAAAAAGATCTTAAAGAGATGATGCCTACCGCAATTAAAAGTGGCTTGATGGGAACCTCTATTGGCTCTGTTCCCGGCGCCGGCGCGGATATCTCAGCCTTTGTGTGTTACAACGAAGCTAAGCGATCTTCTAAGAATCCAGAAGAATTTGGTAAAGGATCGGTACGCGGTTTGGCAGCAGCAGAAGCGGGCAACAATGGTGTTACGGGCGGTTCGCTAGTGCCTTTGCTTACTTTAGGCGTTCCAGGAGATGCGGTGGCAGCGGTATTGCTTGGTGCATTGATTGTGCAAGGATTAACTCCGGGACCACTGTTGTTTGCACAAAACCCTGAAGTTGTGTACGGCGTATTTAGCTCAATGCTGGTAGCAAATATTGTCATGCTGATCGTAGGTCTTATCGGTATTCGTTTCTTCTGTCGCATTATTGAAGTGCCTAAGATGCTGATGATCCCTATCATCATATTCTTATCTGTTGTGGGTGCTTACGCTATCAACAACTCTATGTTTGATGTAGGCATTGCAATTAGCTTTGGTATTTTAGGTTTTGTTTTAGGTAAGCTAGATATCCCATCGTCGCCTATACTATTAGCGATTATCTTAGGACCAATGGCAGAGACAAACCTACGTAAGGCGTTGTTGATGTACGATAACTCATGGTCCTTCTTATATGAGAGACCAATAGCACTAGCCTTTATCTTGCTAGCGGTGTTCTCGGTGTACTCGACAATGAAGATGAAAAAGAAAAAACAAATGCAGGTTGATACTGATTAAGTGAGCTTTTTATATTTTTGTTGTCGATAACCGAAAAGTAAGATTGTAGATAATTCAGACGCAATTGTTTCAAATCGTGATCTTTGCATCTATATTGTAATACTATATTAATGTATTGTTTTAGCATGTTTATTGCTGGCCACCAGAATTTTCTCGTGGCCAGCTATGCTATAAATAAAAATCTTAGAGGTTAAAATGCATACAAAAAATAAGATTGCTGCTGTTGTTGTTTCAGCGCTTGTCGCTGGCCTAGCAGGTTGTTCTACAGCTTCTTCTCCTGATACTGCATCAGCCACACCGGCTAACCAAGATCCGCAACTTGCGGCTCAATACAACTTGGACGTAACCAAAGCTCCTGCTGAGAACTTTGACCTATCTAAGTTTAAACTAAACCTGCCTATGGATGACGATAAGGCTGAACGCGCTGGCAAAGTAATGGAAATTTACAAGTCAATGCTAAACAATAAAGAGAAGCCTTTCTCTCAAGCGCAGTGGTTCTACACTGACCAAACTACAGGTGCAATGGTGTTCAAAGCTCCTAACAAAGCAATGACAACACCTAACTCTAAGAATGCTCGTAGTGAACTTCGTGCAATGCTATCTGACGATTACTCATCACCTAAGAACAACTTCACTGTTGCATCTACTAAAGATGCAGAAAAATACGGTGCGATTGGCGGTCACATGAGCGCAACTCTTGCGGTTGATTGGGTAAGTACAAGCGGTAACTACAAAAAAGGTGGCGCATTCGCGACCGTTATCGGCCAAATCCACGGTTCTAAAAACGAACCTCTAAAAATCGTATACCGTAAACTACCTGAGCACGAATACGGCTCTGTTTACTGGAACTACGAAACAAACGCTAAAGGTGACGAATATAAATTCCGTCACGACATCAGCACAGACGTATTTGGTCAAAACGGCCTACGTCAAGGTTCTGCAGAACCAGTTGATGGCATCAAACTTGGTGATATCTTCTCTTACGACGTAAACGTTAAAGGTGACATCATGCACCTAACATTTACTAAAAACCCAGGTCAGCCAAACCAAGAAGTTAAAGAGTTTGACGTTAACCTAGCTAAAGGTCACCTAAAAGGCGACAAATACGACCAAGGTTATGCAAATGACTGGATGTACTTTAAAGCAGGTAACTACAACCAATGTAATACTGGTTCAGCAGGTTGTTCAAACAACGGCCTTGAAGCAGGCGATTACGCTCAAGTTAGCTTCTACAAGCTAAACCTAGACCAATAATATTGGTTTAGTGGCGTTATTTAGTAATGCCAACCAAACAAGTCAAGATGTCTGGTGGGGGCTAGCCATCTTGATTAACTGTGAGGGTTAGGGGATTAAGTAAGTTATAGGATTAACGCTTGATTTCCCTCGCGGTTTTTTTCAGAGCTTGCTATATGCAAGCTCTTTTTTTTGCCTGTACTTTTTGTCAGTAAATAACTAATCACGATCAATGGCAAAGGCAGACCAAGCTTGACGCGTTGGCATCACCTCAACTCGGTTTATATTGATGTGATCCGGTAGTGAGGCAATATAGAACATCTGCTCAGCAATATCTTCTGCGCTTAATGGGGTTGTGCTTTGGTATAGATTATCTGAAGCACTTTGATCCCCCTTGGTACGCACTAAAGTAAACTCAGTTTCAGCGATGCCTGGAGATAGGTCAGTAACACGCACGCCCGTTCCTTGCAGGTCACATCTTAGGTTGTAACTGAACTGCTTCACAAAAGCCTTACTAGCGCCGTAAACATGGCTTCCTGGATAAGGCCATTGACCGGCTATTGAGCCAACATTGATAATGCTTGCCCCAGCACCTGTCTTGATGAGAGTAGGCAATAATGCGTGTGTGACATTCACCAATCCCGTAACGTTTGTATCGATCATCGTATGCCAATCGGACAGTTCAACTTCTGCCGCGCCTTGCGGCGCAAGCGCAAGCCCAGCATTATTGAGTAATGCCGTCACAGTTGAAAACTCATCGGGTAACGTATCGACCGCTTGCTTTACCGCCTCAGCATCACGCACATCCAGTTGTATGATATGTACCGGTACGCAGAGCTCTTCTTTTAAATCTAAGAGTCGCTCTAAGCGGCGACCGGACAGCACCAATGACCAACCTTCTTTGGCGAATCGGTGTGCGGCTGCCTTGCCAAAGCCTGAGGTAGCACCTGTGATAAATGCGATCTTTTTCATGCTGAATTCCTTTTTAAAATAAAATAGTGAGTAGCGCTAATAGCATTAAAATAGGCGCTATGGTTTTTCTGAGTGATGGATTTGGGTACTGACGAAACAGCTTCTTCCCCGCAAGATTGCCAATCATGGCAGCCGGAAAGAGCAACAAGCTAAACTGTATAGAGTGAGTAGAGATAGCGCCCACGTACAGCAAGCCAATTAATGACGCCGTTGAGCTGAAGATAAAAAATACAATAGCCGTTGCCCTTAACTCGCGGGCGTTAAGGGATAGATTTAACAGGTATAACACCAGAGGTGGGCCACCGGCAGAGGCTGTAGTCATACTAAAACCTGAGATAGCACCAGCTAATAAAGCATAACGTTGGTTTAACCAGTTCATTTTCAAATTAAGCATGATCAATGCACCTGCAAGCAAAGATAAGCCGGCGATCATCATTTTCAATTGATAGGCTGACACCTGTGTAATAAATAGCAAGGAAAGTGGTATTGCCCCTAGCATTCCTACAATCAGCAAAAGCAGCAGTCGCTTGTTTATTTCTTGTTTCACTCCGCGAAGTAGTCCTAGGCTACTCAATAAATCTAAGCTCAAAGCAATGGCAATAGAGTCAAAGGGGGAGTAAATAAAGCTAAGACACAAGGCGGCAATAATGGCAAAACCAAAGCCGCAGTACCCTCTGACAATACCTGCAAAGAAGACTAATACTGCTGCTAACCCCATGCTCATTCACCTGTCATTTGTTTATTTCATCAATGTAATCAGGCATTGGATTTCGCCATAGAGCCAGTTGTAAAGATTGTTTGAGGCAGAGCTTTGTTGTTGCCTGACCCAAGGCTTTTTTTAAACTGCCCCTACGCCTTTCGCATCACTTATCGCCAAAATATTGGGACACAACAAGTACAACGACATGGTCTAGGTATCGCACAGGAGAATGAATATGGATGGCTTTGGCACAGAGAGTTCAAATCAGTACGTCGTAGAATTAGACAAGAATGTCTTCCACTCTTGGTCAGTACAAGAGTCAGCGCCACCGATTGCAATCGCAGGTGCTCAGGGATGCACCTTATGGGACTTTGAGGGCAAGCAATATCTCGATTTCAGCAGTCAGTTGGTGAATACCAATATTGGTCATCAGCATCCTAAGGTTATTGATGCGATTAAAGCGCAGGCAGAAACCTTAGTCACTATTGCTCCCGCTACGGCTAATATTACCCGTGGTGAGGCGGCTAAGCGTATTTTAGACAGAGCGCCGAGCAACTTTAAAAAGGTGTTTTTTACCAATGCAGGAGCGGATGCCAATGAAAATGCTATCCGCATGGCAAGGCAGTTCACCGGTCGTGACAAGGTGCTGTCAGCCTATCGCTCCTACCATGGCAATACGGGGAGCGCGATTGCCGCGACTGGGGATTTTCGCCGAGTACCTAATGAATACAGCCGTGGGCATGTGCATTTTTTTAATCCCTACTTATATCGCACTGAGTTCAACGCGCAAACCGAAGCGCAAGAGTGTGAACGCGCTCTGCAACATCTAAAGCGTGTCATTGAGTGTGAAGGCCCGCACGCCATTGCCGCGATTATCCTTGAAACCATTCCGGGAACGGCGGGCTTCTTGTTACCACCAGAAGGTTACTTGCAAGGGGTTAGAGAGCTTGCAACCGAGCATGGTATTCAGCTTATTTTTGATGAAGTCATGGTTGGGTTTGGTCGAACAGGCCGCTGGTTTGCCTTTGAACACTTTAACGTGACTCCTGATTTAATCACTTTTGCTAAGGGTGTGAACTCTGGTTATGTACCCGCCGGTGGTGTGATAGTCAGCGAAGCAATATCGGAATACTTTAAAAGTAATTTCTTTATGGGTGGCCTTACTTATTCTGGGCATCCATTGGCTATGTCAGCGATCGTGGCCACTTTAGATGCAATGGAAGAAGAGGGCATTGTTCGCTATGCCGATGAGATTGGAAATAAGGTGTTAGGGCCCGCATTAATTGAGCTAATGGAGCAACATCCGAGCATTGGTGATATTCGTGGTAAAGGCATGTTTTGGGCATTGGAGCTGGTGGAGGATAGAGCGACTCGTGAGCCGTTGAGCAACAGTAAGATTGCTTCTCTAAAAGCGAATATGACGGAAAAAGGGCTATTGACCTTCATCGTGAATAATCGAATTCATGTTGCCCCGCCGTTGATCATTAAGCCAAATGAGATTGCGCAAGGCGTTGCTATCATTAGCCAAGCTCTGGCTGAGCTTGATTAAACGTTTATTAGACGTTAACACCTATCTTAATAACGCCAAGACATCTGTCTTGGCGTTATTATTTTACCGTTATTGATAACACTATTAAGGAGCGTTAATTGCGTATCACTTTAGCCAACTGTTCAATTCCGGGAGTAATGAGCGCTTTATCTATGGCATGAAACCCGAGTCTAAAAAAGGTGTTGGTTTCGGGATGAGACTGCTTGTGGTCCATAAAGTGCGAATACCCCGTCTCTATGAGTACGCCACCGGATAAGGCGCGAGATGCGAGGCGCTGACTACTCATTTGGTTTGGCGTTTCTAACCACAATGCGTTGCTGTAGTGATTTTTAGCCAGCCGAGCACAATCCGGAAGATAGTGCTCAACGGCGTCATTAATGGTTTGCCAGCGCTGACGAGTGTTCTCTTTGAAGCGACGAAGAAAACTGTCGTAATAGCCTTGCGAGATAAAATGCGCCATTTCCATTTGTACTCGACTTGGTGGGTGTCGATACATTAAACGTCGTAATGTACGCAGTTCGTAGATCAGCTCTTCAGGAGCAACAATATAGCCAAGGCGTAACCCCGGAGCGAGTACCTTAGAGAAGCTACTGACATAAATGACTCTATTGTCTTTATCATGGGCTTTAAGCGCGGGTAAAGGAGCCCATTCAGAGTTACTGTCAGAGTCATAATCGTCTTCAATAATAATGGCATCGTTTTTTCGTGCTTGTTGCAATAATGCATTGCGACGCTGTTTACTCATGGTCACTCCCGTAGGAGCTTGATGGCTAGGAGTGACATAAAAGTAGTCACACATAGCGGAGAGTTGATTGAGCACTAAGCCTTCTTCATCAACGGTATGTGGGTGGAGCTGCGCTCCAGC
The DNA here is from genome assembly GCF_052955985.1 of Vibrio sp. B1Z05. Lineage (NCBI taxonomy): Bacteria > Pseudomonadati > Pseudomonadota > Gammaproteobacteria > Vibrionales > Vibrionaceae > Vibrio > Vibrio sp. B1Z05. The sequence continues at coordinate 2,177,571 of NZ_CP130463.1, read as the reverse complement.
AAGGCCAAAAATATTGTTTGCTTCTTTGTAACCGGGGTTTTCAACGCCAACTCGAGAACCTTTGTCCATTAATAATTGAGAGACTAAATACAAGGCATTTTGTGAGCCTATTGTGATCAGAATCTCATCACTTTTAGCATGAATTCCCCGTTGCGGAAGAACACGAGTGCGAATTTGTTCAACAAGCAACTCCACATCTTTATCTACCTTGTCACACAACCAGCCATGATCGTTAGGATCGGCAATAACTTTGCGTGTCGATTCACGCCATTGCGCTAAGGGAAAATCGTTGATACTGGGCTGGCCATAAATAAATGGGTATTGATAACAGCTCCAATGTGAAGGCTTTACAATACGTGGAAATCGGTCGGTGGATATTTTTAGCTTACTTGCCCAGTTTGGTGCACTTACTGGATTATCTGCTTCATAATGATCCAGCTCATCTTCAACTTCTTGTTGTCTAAATCTATATTTTTCAGACAGATAGTAACCACTTCTTGGCTTACTAATCAGGTAACCATCATCCGCTAATCCCTCGTACACCAATGAGACAGTATTGCGAGATACTTTCAATTGGCTAGAGAGCTTGCGACACGAGGGGAGAGCCTCATCGACCGAGAAGATACCTTCAAGTATGGCCTTCACTAAATATTCACGAACTTGTTCTTGCAGGCTTCTTTTACTATCAAATTCAATGAAACAGCTGTAATTGATCGCCATAGAGTCAATCTCCCTATATTGGTTACTCATGGTATTACGTTAGTCGTTGCAATAAATGAGCCAACCTACCTCTTTGGTATTATTCGGCTGTTTTAACATGCTGTCCCAAGCGGTTTTGATAATTGGATCTAACCCATCAAGCTGTCTCATCTCTAAAGTGAAGGTGTCCACAAAATACAGCAAGGAAAGAATGATGAGACAAGGAATGACAAAATGGCTAGCGATTGCAGCCACAACAATGACTTTAGGTATGTCTAGCTTAGCCATCGCGGATGAAATGCCATCGTTTGCCAGTGCAGGATTAAAGGTGGCTACCGAGGATAACTACTCTCCCTTTAATTTTATTGCGCAAGGCAAAGCAACCGGCATTAACAAAGACCTACTGGACGAGCTTCGTAACTACTCTCAGTTTGAGGTGAAGCAAGATATTTTACCTTGGACAGGATTGCTTGCCTCTGTGTCCGCCGGTCAGTATGACTTGGCATTGACCGGGGCGATTATCACTGATGCTCGCCTAAAAGTTTTTGATTTTACGCCACCGATTGCGTCAGCACAGCACTACTTTATAGCAAGAGCTAAGGATGACAGTACTAGTACAATCAGTGACTTAGACGGTAAAACCTTAGGTCTACAAGCAGGCAGTGCGTTACTTGAAAGATTGCCTGAGCTAAAGGCCATGCTTGAGTCTCAAGGTAAAAAACTCGGTAAAGTGGTTGAGTATCAATCTTACCCTGAAGCGTATGCCGACCTTGCCAATGGCCGTTTGGACTATGTCATAAATAGCGTGGTCTCAGTCAATGAAGTGGTTAAAGCCAAATCGAAAATCTTTAAGAAAGGTGAGGCTGTTTCAGGCCCAGGTTTTGTCAGCTGGCCTGTGCCTAAGGGCCACCCAGAACTGCTGGCGTATCTGAGTGAGTTTTTTGCTCACCTTAAACAGACTGGCCGCTTGGCTGAACTGCAGGAGAAATGGTTTGGAGAGTCTTTTGATGACTTACCGACAGAGGCGATTGTGTCAGTTGAGCAGTACCGCAAGCTAACGGCGGTGCACTAATTCCCCATTATCTTCGTTGTAGCGACCTTGGCTGAGAGAGTTCTGACACTGTATTGGCCTTGGTCCTACCTTTTTATCCGTTTAATGAGTCAAGCAGACAAGTAGGTGTATATGGATTACTACGCATGGATGCAATTGTTTCATGGGGCATGGACAACGGCATGGATATCAATGGTCTCTATTGCTTTAGGGGTTGTCATCGGGCTTGTGATTGCTCTGTTGAGAATGGCTAAACTGCCTATCATTGACCAAGTGCTCGGGGTGTATGTCAGCTGGGCTAGAGCAACGCCTTTAGTGACTTTAGCGTTGTTTATTTTTCTCTCTTTTCCTTCTTTTGGCATTAACTTAGATAAACATTTTTCAGCCATTTTATGTTTAACCCTAAACACCGCGGCATTTAATGCAGAGATTTGGAGAAATGCCTTCATCAACTTTTCTAACGGTCAAAAAGAAGCGGCGGAAGCTTTGGGTATGCAGCGCCTAACCTATTTTCGACGCATTATGTTTCCGCAAATGGTGATCATGAGTCTTCCTGCTCTGGTTAATGAAATGTCTTTTTTGATCAAGGGAAGTCCAGCCATTGCTGTCATCGGCGTAGTTGATTTAACACGAGTGACCAACCGAATTGCCGCTGTGACCTATGAGCCTTTGCTGCCTATCTTGTGTGCTGGCGTACTGTATATGCTGATCATCGGTATGTTGATTAAGGCGCAACAGATTGCGGAACGTAAAGCTGACTATTTAACCAGCTAATACCACCACATTAAGGAGTCATTATGAGTGAATGGGAAATCATCTGGCAACAAAAGGAGATATTTATCTCTGGGTTTGGCAACACTTTCCTGCTGTTCATCATTGCATCACTGGTGAGCTTTGGCTTAGGAATGGTATTGCTGTATGTATTAGAAAATGGCGCAAAGGGATTAAAAGCTGGGGTGGTGTTAGCCATCAATATTATGCGTACATTGCCTTTTTTGATTTTGGCGTATTTGTTGTACTACGGCTTACCGCAAGTGGGCATTCGTATGGATGCATTTACCGCTGGGGTTATTTCACTAAGCCTTTATCACGGTACGTATTTCTGCGAAATTTTTCGCGGGATTCGCAAGGGGTTAGATTCAGGATACATCGAGGCCGCGCAAGCGTGCGGATTTTCTAAGTTTAAAATATTTTCACGTGTTGTCGTTCCGAATGTGTTGTTTAAATCTGTGCCTTTGATAGCGAATCAGCTGATTATTTGCCTTAAAGATACCGCCTTTTTGTGCATTATCACGGTAGGGGAAATCACCGCTGCGGCCAATAGTATCCAATCTACTTATTTCATCCCGCTGAATGCGTTTATTGTCGCCATCGCTTTGTATTGGCTGATCAGTATCGTCATTGAACAGCTATCTAAAATTACGCTAAATAAAGTTCAGGAAAGAGGGCTAAGTCATGCTTAATCAGAACAGAGAAACCCCATCAGTTGAATCCTATGAAGAGGCGGCCTCTGTTGTTGAGTTGCCTGTTAAGCCAACTGAGCCTGCAATAGCAGCGGAAGATATTGTGAAGGTGTTTAACCTATCAAAGCAATTCGATGGCATTGAGGTGTTAAGAGACATCAATTTAACCATTAAGAAAGGTGAGGTTGTCAGTATTTTAGGTTCTTCTGGCTCAGGCAAATCCACATTGCTACGCTGCATGAACTGGCTTGAACAGCCCGAGAGAGGCACTATTCATATTGCAGAAGAGCGCATAGGGATTAATCCTAAAACCAATAAGCCTCTGAAGTATCGCGAGTTAGCGAAAATGCGAGAGCGCATTGGAATGGTGTTTCAAGGCTTTAACCTTTGGCCACATTTAACCGTACTAAAAAACGTGATGGAAGCTTTATTACACGTTAAGAAAATGTCCAAGCCAGAGGCGGAAGCGATAGCAAAAGTGCAGTTAGAAAAAGTAGGCATGTCACACAAATTGGATAGTTACCCCAGCATGCTTTCTGGCGGTCAGAAACAGCGCGTTGCTATTGCTCGAGCGCTGGCAATGGAGCCAGAGGTTTTACTGTTTGATGAGCCAACCTCAGCGCTGGATCCTGAGCTGGTGGATGAGGTGCTATTGGTTATGCAGAAGTTATCAAAAGAGGGTTACACCATGGTGGTGGTGACTCATGAGATGGAGTTTGCGAGAAACGTATCTAACCAAGTTGTGTTTCTAGAAAAAGGGATATTAATAGAAAAAAGCCCGCCTCAGAAATTCTTTACTGATCCTGACTCGCCAAGGGTAAGACAGTTTTTGAAGCTGGATTGAACTTTATTAAAGAATAAGGACAAAAAAAGGCCTTCCACGGTAGGTGCGTGAAAGGCCAAAGTGGGGAGTTAAATATTGCTAGGAAGGAGTTTTACAATATTACTTACCATTTAGTTTCAAGGCAGAGAAGGTCACACTGTTGTAGTCGCCATTTTGTCTGTCGATAGTGATGTCGCCAGTACCTGCACAGCCAGGGCCCCAAACAGGGTGTTTTTCTTGTACGCTACATTGACCGTATGCACCGGCTTTGAAGTAGAAATCATCTTCAGCATAACCTGTTGCATGGTCTTTCTTATCAATACCTTTGCTTAGGTCGATATCGTAAGTCACTGTATCGTGTCTTGCTGTTTTGAAAGTTAGGTGCATCATAGTGCCTTCAACTTTCACCGCGTAGCTAAATTCTTCACCAAGTGCGATACCTGCTTTACCAGGTGCTGCGGTGTTTTCCCAAGTGTTACCCCATACTGGGTATGAGATGTCTTGGCGATTTGGATCGTTTTTCGCTAGGTTACGCTCGTAGTTCCAGAATACTGAACCGTATTTTTGACCAGGGAATTTTTTGTAGAAAATTTTCAATGGTTCGTTGCCGTGACCATATCCAGTACCTGCTTTGATCAGGTCATTGTGTTTCTTAGCGTGGATTTGGCCTACAACAACAGAGAATGCTGGGTATTTTTCTGGGTATTTAGCGTGAATAGAAACATGGTTAACTTTCAATGTTGCTTCTAACGTTCCGCCAACAGCGCTGTATTGATCTGCTTGAGGGTGGCTAGATAGAGCCCACTGGTTTAGTTTTGAATCCGTCAGAATGTTATCGAAGTTAGCACCACGAGGCATTTGACGCAGTTCAGAACGAGCATTCTTAGAGTTTTTAGTAGTAATAGCTTTGTTTTGTACTTCAAAAACTAGGTTGCCGTCTTTATCAAGATGAAAGAAATCGTCGTGTGAGTAGCTAAGCATTGCTACGCCTTCAATTTCATCTACTTTGCCATCTTTGTTGATATCAGAAGGAATGGTGATTTTCCAGTTGGTCATATCAAACTTGTCAGCAGGCACTGGGTGAGAAACCCCATTGCTATTGATGTTGGCAAAAGCAGGTACTGCAAATAAAAGCGAACCAGCTATAACGAGACTCTTTTTCATAATGTAACCCCATGTATGTATTATTGTCATACATAATAGTTAGGTGGATTTAAAAAAAAAGCCTCTAAGTTAGGATATGTTTGTTTGATCACAAATTAAAATATATTGATTATTCGATCTTGATAATTGAACAATTAAGGTTATTGAGACCAGAAAATTGTCCCTGTTACGCTACTTGTTCAAGCAAACAAAATGAATGTGAATGTACATTAGATAATGGCATTTTATGTGATCTAGATCGATTGAGGATCGGGGTTACTATTGATTAATAGGTATGAGTAATTAGTGGTGATTAGTGCTTACGCTATGAAACTAAAGGTATTTCTTGGTGGGATATTGAAGTGAGTTTTTGAACAGATTAATTCACAGTAGGATTTTACTAAGGTGATATTAATATTGCTCAATACAGTAAAATGTAATTTAGAGTGAAGTTGTATTTAGAGAGTGAATTAAATTCATTGTTTGAATAGATAGTGGTAAATAAAAATAGCGATTGAGCTCAATCGCTATTTTAGACTTGTACAACAATTACTCTTTGAAGACGTAATATATGGTTGCCATAGTACCAAAAACCAGTGCTAAACCTGTCGGTATGGCGAGAATTGCGATGGCTTCGTGAGCTGCGGATTTGCCAATCATTGGTGTGACAAAAGCCATTAATGTCCAGACAAAGACGCCGTAACCTGATGCACCTAAGCCTGTCACTGTACTCACAACTTTTTTCTTTTTATCCGAAATGTTGCAAAAGCCTAAAGCTAAGATAGTCACTAGTGAGGCTGTACCCATTGCAGCAGAGTGTAAGTGAGCACGCTTAATGTAATCTTTGGCTTTAGAAAATGCAGTATCTTGATCTTTCACATTAGAGAAGTTATCGGCATGTACGACATAAACCTGTTCGTGAAAATAATCTTTCATACTACTATTTGCTGCACCAAATATACAACCTAGTCCATAACCAAACAATATTGTTAATAGACTCAACAAGACACCAATTTTTATCGGTTTTATATTCATATTTTTTACCCCTGTGAATGTTTATTTATTAACAATATTAACATTGTTAAAGTTGAGCATAGCTTACGCAACTTTACTTTTCGAATTCAGGCGAAGTTTTCTTTTTTTATCATAGGGTTATTATGAAATATGAATTCTAGAATATATTTTATCTATTCTAGATAACGAGTGATGTTTGTATCTGTTTGTTAATAAAGAATATTATATGTTCATCTGTCCTTAATAGTAAAAAGTTAAGGTTATAACTTAGGTTAAATTGGAGTAAGATTTTGTCTATAAGCAATATCTATTTTAGCAAATAAGGATAATTATCAATGAGATTTAGTGAGTACAAAGTAGTTCATATTGTAGAGGGCGGTTGTGGCACTATTTTGTTAGGCTCAAGTGGTTTGCCTATGCAAAAAATTGAGGCAGAACTTAATAAATACGCACAAGATGGTTGGCAATTAGTGTTTCAAGTTATTGAACATAAACGCTTTTGGTTATTTTGGTCACGAGAAGCTGCCATCATTACTTTAGGCCGCTAATATTGCTTAAGATTATCTCTTTAGCATTGATTAAGCGTTATCAAGCAGGCGGTGGCTCTCGGCGATATTTTAATACTGAGTGCAATTTTGAGCCGACCTGCTCTGAATATACGAAGCAATGTATTCAAAAGTATGGGGCTCGAAAGGGCTGGCAGTTAGGTTTGGCTCGGATTAAACGCTGTAGCCAACCTGATTTAGTCGAAAAAATCGTAGATAAGGTACCTTGATGCATTTTTATGATTCACTGGAGAAGGTTGAGTATAAAGAAGAGCAACTGCGTTTACTGGTTGCTCAACTGTCTGATAGCCATCGAAAATCTTATTTTCAGCAGCAATCTAAACAACTTAAAGATCCCGATACCTATGCCTGTTTAAATTGGTTTTTCCTATTTGGTATTCATCATTGTTACCTAAAAAGGTATTGGCTTTTTGTTGCTGAATTACTGGGGTCTATTTTGGCACTAGTGGGGTTTATGCTTGGAGAAAGTTGGGGTATTTGGTTTTTTATCGCTCTGTTTTTGTTTGAGCTACCACAGCTGTTTTTTTCGCAAAGAATCGCCAGAAACTACAACTATCAAGTGTCCTATCAAATTTATACTGATTTGCAGCTAGGAAAGTAAAGGCAATTTGTGCAAGTGCATAAATTGCCTAAGCTCGTATTTAACGAAAGATAGCTTTTAAGCAAGTATCTGGGTTGAGTTCAAATAACCAAGGCAATTGGGCATGGCTACAAGCCTCATTTAAACGCCTTTGAGCTGTAATGATGTTTTTTCTCCAGTTGTCATCATGCGCCCACATTTCTATCACTAATGGTACGTAACATTCGGTTTCTTTAAGGGTGTTAAAAATGGCATTAAAGTTCACCTCACCCTCACCAATAATGAGATCTCTGAACTGTCCTTGGTAGTCAGAGGTGACTTTATAGGTATCTTTTAAGTGGATCTGGGTGATATGGGGTTTACTTAATTTAAGCTCAGTAACAATGTCATAGTTCCAACCAGAAATGTTGCCCACATCTGGGTAGGCAGTAAAGTATGGTGAATTGATTTCTCTATTTAATACTTCAAATTTACTCAAAGAGTTTAGATAGTCAGTATCCATGATCTCTACAGCCAACATGACCCCAGCGCGCTCAGCAAGTTGGGCGCAAAGCTTCATGCCTTCAATAAAACGTTGATGAGTCTCTTGATTCGCAGGCTCATAATAGACATCGTAACCGGCAAGCTGAATAGTGCGAATGCCCAACTTGTAGGCCAAGGTAATGGCTTTTTGCATATGGATTACCGCTTGCTCTCTAATCTGAGGATCAGCAGAGCCAAACGGGAATTTTCTGTGAGCACTTAAACACATAGATTGCAGAGGAATCTGGTGTTTTTCACAAAGCCTTCTTAGCGTGTAGATCTCCTCATCAGTCCAATCAAGTCGACTGCGACGTTCATCGGATTCATCAATCGAAATTTCTAAAAAATCGAATGCGAGCTGTTTGGTTGTGATGAGCTTTTCTTCCCAGCCCATAGTGTTTGGCAGTGCTTTTTCATATAGCCCTACACGATGACGTGATAAGTTTGTATACATATCGACACCTAATTCCAGTAGCGATTGATTTGGGCTGTTAACGCCTCTGCTGTTTGCTTGCCTTTGTCACCAGCAAGAGCGCGTCCTGCAATAAAGGTTTTGGCTTTGATGCCTTCAAATAAGTACAAATCTTCTGGGACTATGCCGCCAGTAATTGATAGCTCGATACCTAACTCTGACAGGGCGCGCATTTTGACTAAGTCTTCTTCGGTCCAACCGACACCCGCAAGCTCAGCATCTCTAGAGCGATGATAAATGGCTTGTGAAATACCTAAATCAACCCAAGATTGCGCATCTTGCATGGTCCAGTTTCCATAAATTTCAATTTGGATTTCACCGTCAAATTTGTCGGCCACTTTTTTACATGCATCAATTGTTGCGATATGAGCCGCTGCGGAAACGGTGATCCAGTCAGCGCCAGCTTCAAAGGCCATCTGCGCTAAAATTGCTCCGCCATCGGTTGTTTTCATATCACAGACCAGAATGTGATTGGGGTGATTTTTGCGTAATGTGGATACCGCGTTCATCCCTTCAGCAAAAGCGAGAATTGTTCCAACTTCAATTACATCGACAAAGCTTTCCACGTTATTGGCTACTTCTATAGCCGAGGCTAGGTTGGTTTGATCTAGGGCGATTTGAATCATTGGTTTAGTCATGGGTTATCCTTTTAATTGTTCACGTAATAGATGGGCTAAACCATCGCAATTGTTGTCTGTTGGGCACACTTTCTGTGCGTAAGATTTAACGAGGTCATCAGCATTTTGCATGGCAACGCCTAATCCTGCGTATTCGAGCATGGAGATATCATTGTGATTGTCACCGACTGCGATGACTTGTGAGGCTTGATAACCTAATCGCTCGACATACTCGGCCAGACGCAGGCCTTTGTTGTTTCCTGTGGCAGAAAAATCAATTCGATTTGCCCATGAACGTTCACCATTAAAGTTGGCTTTTATCCATGAGTGTTGCATGAGGATATCAATGGATTGCTGATCGCCCTCGACGACAAATTTCCAGATATATTGGGTCTTATTCGCGGCTTCAATAAATGAATTAACTCGATAAATTTTGGGGCGATGCGCTTCAGGGGCGGTTTCTGCCCAGCTTTCCAATGCCAACATGTATTCAAATGGGTTGTAGTTGGAATAGGTCATAGCATCGGTAATGTACATGACCATTTTCAGTTGAAACTCTTCCGCTAAATCAATAAACGTTAATGCATTAAAATGGCTGATGGCATTTTGCTGCAGTATGGCTTCATTGTGATAGTCATAAATATAAGTGCCATTACAGCAGATGATTGGAGTATCTAGCCCGAGCTCATAATAGTAAGGTCTGGCGGCGGTATGATGTCGTCCTGTCACTATGACCACATGATAATCGCGCTTTAAATCCGCAATGGCTTGTTTTACTTTGGGGTGGATGGTGTGCTTATCGGTCAGCACTGTACCATCAAGATCTAACGCTAACACTTTATACATAAAATTGGCTCTCATACATGGCGTTAACCCTTATTGGTTAATGCCTATCCTGTCCGTAATAAGCATTTTCGCCATGCTTACGTAAATAATGTTTATCGGACAGTTCAGGTTGCAGTTTGATACCACTATTGAGCGCTCTGGTGGCAAGCGCCATGGCTGATATTTCCTCTAGCACTACCGCATTGTGCACGGCATCATTGGCGTTTTTACCCCAAGAAAATGGTGCATGCCCAGCAACAATGGCACTAGGGACAGCCATAGGATCAATGCGGCGTTGAGAAAACTCTTCCACGATGACAAGGCCAGTATTTCTTTCATATTCCTGAGCGATTTCAGTGTTGGATAAACGACGAGTACAGGGAATATCACCGTAAAAATAGTCAGCATGAGTGGTTCCCAGCGCCGGAATATCTATGCCTGCTTGCGCCCAAATTGTCGCACTGCGTGAATGCGTGTGCACAACGCCGCCAACGTTGGGAAAAGCTTTATAGATTTCTATATGCGTTGCAGTGTCGCTAGAAGGGTTTAATTCTCCTTCAATGATTGCGCCATTTAGATCGACCACTACAATGTGATTGATCGTCATATCATCGTATTCCACTCCCGATGGCTTAATCGCAATCACGCCCAGTTCGCGGTCAATTTCAGAAACGTTGCCCCAAGTAAAAGTCACCAAGCCATACTTTGGTAATTGTAGATTGGCTTTAAGAACGCGCTGTTTTAGGTTTTGGTACACAGAAGGTGTATTACATTCTGGCATGTTATCTCCTTAAGCGGCTTCGTCTTCCACTGCGGCAAGTGCAGCATCAATTAACTGAATGACTTCGTCGGTAGTTTTACAAGCTCGAAGTAAAGAGAAGTCTTCGTCAAATTCAATCAGATTTGCGATTTGCATGGTGCCTTCAATATGCTCCTCGGAATCTTTACCAGCCAAAGTGACTAGCACATCAACAGGCTCATCAACACCATCAAAAAATACTGGGGTTTCTAAGACGGTTAATGCAAAGCCAGTTTTTATTACGCCATCTTCAGGGCGAGAGTGGGAGAGAGCAAAAGCATCATGAATGCAGATGTAAGGGCCTTCTTCGGCGACGGCGCTGACAATGGCATCGTAATAACGCTCTTCGACAACATTGGCTTTAACTAAAACATCTGTGCCCAATTTAATGGCTTGCTTCCAATCATTAGCTTTTGCATTGAGTAGGATAGAGTGGTTGTGGATTAGAGATTCTTTTAAGTTCATAGTCTTACCCATCTTTTTATTTATTTTTATAGCTCAGTGGGCGAATCCCACTGAGCGGTTGTTATTTAGATTTTTAGTGACTACTTATGAAAATTATTTTTGATTAATGAAACCAGTTCATCACCAAAGGTTTTCACCATAATCATATTCTTCACTGCAAGTTGTTGTTTGCCTTCTGGTAGCCCAGTGATTTTTTCAGCTAGAGCGACAGAGGTGACAATGATGTCGAATGAAGAAAGGTGAGATTTATAATCAGTAATAGCGCTATTAAAGGTGGTGCTTGGAACGCCTTGCTTATCTAAATACTCTTTGATTTTCTTGGAACACATCATTGACGAGCCTTGGCCTGAACCGCAGCAGACTAAGATGCGAACCGGTGTTTGGTTTTCAGTGCTTACGCTTGATGCTTGTGTCGCTGTTGCTGCCTGTTGAACAGGTAGCTCAACTTCAATGCCTTCAGGGGTAACTGCTGTCATGGTTTGAGTTTCCATTTCAGCGTCTTCTTCAGCGCGCAGCTGTTTTGAAGCAAAGTACATGTAGACACCAGCAAGAGCCACAATAAGGAAGAAGAATAGACCTGAAGCTGACAGACCTTGCATTAGAGGAGGGAAGACTAATGCCCAATCGGCCATGCCCATCCAGCCATTAAACTCAGTACCTGATTGTGCAAAGATATGGATTGCCCAAGCCGAACCGACGACTTCGATAATACCCATCACAAAACAGATCTTCATTACCGCTTTCCAACCGCCGAAGTGGTTTGCGAACACACCTATGGTGGCGTTGGAGAAGAACATTGGGATGAAGCCTGGGATAATCATGATTGGTGCATCAAAGGCAAGCATTGCGAGTACAGCAGTAAACTGACCTACAGCGCCCCACATGAAACCGAATACCATTGCATTTGGTGAGTAGGCATAAATCGCCGCACAATCAATCGCAAGTACCGCATTTGGGATAAGTCTTTGTGAAATACCGTTGAAGGCTTCAGAAAGCTCAGCAACAAACATACGTACGCCAGTAACAATAACTTGGATAGCAACGGCGAACTTAAGACCGGTTTCAAAAATGTAGATTAGCCAATGTGTATTGCCTGCCATGTCTTGCAGGTTATCAAGGCCAAAAGAAAGAAGGATAATGCCGAAGAAGCCCGTCATTACAAGGGTAGTTGCGGCGATGCTGTCGTGGAAAATATGCAGCCATTTCGGCAGCTTTATATGATCAACACTGTCATTTTTGTCGCCAAGTTTTGGTGCAACTTTAACTGCAATCCACGATGCAAACTGCTGTTGGTGACCAATGGAAAAACCAGCCCCGCCAGTGACTTCTTGGGTAGGTTTGAACATGATGTTTGCCGAGATACCCCAATATAGCGCCATTAAAATAGCGGAATATATGATGGTCTCCCACATGCTAGTGCCTAGTACGAAGTAAAATACCGCAATCAAACCCGCTTGTTGGAACATGATGTGTCCCGTTAGCATGATAGTTCGAATACCGGTTATACGACGAAACGCAACCAGAAGGATATTGAGTCCTAACGCCAGTAATACAGCGTATCCAACCCAAGAGTAGTTATCCCCCATGGTTTCCATGGTTGCCATCATGGTTGTATACGGGTCTATCACTGAACCAGTAAGGCCGTGAATTTCACTCATCTTCGCAATGACAGGTTTAAAACCTGCAACCAGCGTGCCTGCACCCACTTGTACAATCATGAAGCCGACAATGGTTTTTATTGAACCCGAGATGACCGTTGTGGCATCCCGTTTGAGAAGTATATACCCCAGACAAGTCACTAACCCGAGCAACAATGGTGCTTTGGTCATTACCTGACTGTAAAAAATATAGAAAATATCGTAAATGAACTCCATATCTTTACCCCTAATAATATTTGTTGTTTTTATGGTTTGTAGGATTTAGTTACTATTTTTTTGCTCACGAACTAGACTTTAACAATCAAAAGTAATCATGCAATGCTCGATTGTGATTACTTTGATATGAGTCAATTATTCTACTGAGTAAAGCGTATAAACGAGATTATGATCACTGTGAAATGTATAAACCGAATAAAATCAATAACTTAACCTTAATTGTGATTTAGCTCGCGTTTTTTGACCTCTAATTGAGATCTATTTTCAAGAGTATTGACAATCACTTTGATGATTACTAGAATCATAAGTAATCAAAGTGAGTCATCAAATCATCATTGAGATGAATCGAGCGTTTAAGATGAATGAAGTTCAAAGACACAATGGGATTTTGTCGCTATTGGAAGATAAGCAGACAATCAGTGTTTCCAATATCATTGATAACTTTAATGTTTCTCCTGCTACAGCAAGGCGAGATATTTCAAAGCTGGATGAGATAGGCAAGCTAAAGAAAGTGCGTAATGGCGCTGAGCGTATTGAGAGTTTCAAAAGCAAATGGTCGCCTTTAAATATCAACAGCACTGAGTTTTATGAAGAGAAAGCATTGATCGCGAAAGCAGCTGCGGCGTTATGCCAACCCGGTGATAGTGTGGTTGTGAACTGTGGTTCTACGGCTTTCTTACTGGGTCAGCAATTGTGTAGCGATGATGTGCAAATTGTAACCAATTATTTTCCACTCGCGAGTTACTTAATCAACGAAGATCATGATGATGTGATTATTTTGGGCGGCCAATATAACAAAGCCAAAGGGATCTTTTTAAATCCGGCACCTAACTCACTAAGTGGTTATGCGGGCAACTGGATGTTTACGTCTGGCAAGGGATTGACGGAAGCGGGCTTGTATAAAGCAGACATGTTGACAGCGGTTGCTGAGCAGCAGATGTTGCAACAAATTGATAAATTAGTCGTTGTGGTCGACAGCTCTAAAATAGGCCAAAGGACAGGAATGTTATTTTGTTCAGTCACACAGATAGACATCATTGTGACGGGTAAAAATGCTGATCCTGATGTTATTCGAGCAATTGAAAAACAAGGTACAAAAGTTATTTTAGTTTAATAATCTCTAATATTGAATTTTAAATAACTTAATACATAAATATTATTAAATAAGCAAAGTGTCTTAATTTCTAATTAAGACACCTAGCACCTTACACCCTACATAAAATAAAAATTAAGAAATAGAAGGTATAATATATGAGCAATGTAAATGAAATTACTCGCGAGTCATGGATTCTAAATACATTTCCAGAGTGGGGCACTTGGTTGAATGAAGAGATCGAGCAAACGGTTGTGCAACCAAATACTTTCTCTATGTGGTGGTTAGGGTGTACCGGTATCTGGCTAAAATCTGAAGGTGGCGCAAACCTATCAATGGATTTTTGGTGTGGTACGGGTAAAAAAACTCAGCAAGTACAAAAAATGAAAAATCAGCATCAGATGATGCGTATGGGCGGTGTTGAAGCGTTGCAACCTAACTTACGTACAGCGATTTTTCCTCTAGACCCGTTTGCGATTAAAGAGATTGATGCAGTGATGGCCTCTCATGATCATGGTGATCATATTGATATTAATGTCGCGGCGGCTGTTTTACAAAACTGCGAAGATCACGTTAAATTCATCGGACCTAAAGCGTGTGTTGATTTATGGATGAAGTGGGGAGTTCCTGAAGATCGCTGCGTGATTGCGCGTGTTGGCGACGAAATTAGCATTAAAGACGTCACAATTAAAGTATTAGATGCGTTTGATCGTACAGCGTTAGTAACGCTTCCAGAAGGGACATCGTCTTTAGATAAGAGCATTCTTGATGGTATGGATGATCGCGCAGTGAACTACTTAGTTGAAACAACCGGTGGCTCTGTTTATCACTCTGGTGACTCTCATTACTCTAACTATTACGCGAAGCATGGTAATGATTATAAAATTGATGTGGCGTTACTTTCTTACGGTGAAAACCCAAGAGGGGTGACAGATAAAATGACCTCTTCTGATATTTTGCGTGCGGCTGAGTCTTTAAATTGTGAAGTTGTTGTGCCATTCCACCATGATATTTGGGCAAACTTCCAAAATGATCCGCGTGAAATTGAGATGCTATGGAATATGAAAAAAGAGCGTCTGCAATATGGATTTGCACCTTTCTTCTGGCAGGTAGGTGGTCGTTATACATACCCAACAGATAAAGGTCGTATGCATTACCAACACTTTAGAGGCTTTGCTGATATATTTAAAAATGACCCAGAATTACCATATCGTGCATTTTTATAAAAATACAAACAACAAGTAAAAATAAAAGGAGCCTAGGCTCCTTTTATTTTGTCTAGTAAATAGAGTGAGCATAACGCTCACTCTATTTGTACTATTTCGCTTCTATTTGTTTTGCTTTTATTGATCTTATCATTCTAAGAATTAAGACAAAGAATAGTGGTGCAAAGTAGATAACCAATAAGGTTGCCGCCATTACGCCACCCATTACCGAGGTGCCGATAGCATTTCGCGCATTGGCCCCTGCGCCGGTACTGATCGCAAGTGGCAATACACCTAAGCCAAATGCCAGCGAGGTCATGATGATTGGGCGCAATCGCATTTCACAGGCTTGTACTGTGGCATCTAGCAAGTTAACGCCTTTTTCATACAATTCTTTGGCAAACTCTACGATTAAGATGGCATTTTTAGCGGTCAAACCTATGGTGGTCAATACCCCTACTTGGAAGTAAACGTCATTCTCAAGGCCACGTAAGGTAATGGCACACAGTGCGCCAAGTATGCCCAATGGCACGATAAGAATAATCGCAATCGGGATTGTCCAGCTTTCATAAAGCGCGGCCAAACATAGGAATACCATTAAGATAGAGATGCCATATAAGATAGGAGCCTGATTACCCGCTTCTTTCTCTTGGTATGACATCCCCGTCCAGCTCACTTGAACTTGGTCTGACAGTTCCGCTGCAAGGTGTTCAATTTCATCCATCGCTTCTCCTGAGCTGTAACCAGGAGCGGCTTCACCTAAGATTTCGATAGCAGAGTTACCGTTGTAACGAGTTAACTGCGGTGAACCTTGTCCCCAATGGGTTGTACTAAAGGCTGAAATTGGCACCATTTCGCCTTGGTTATTACGTACAAACCATAAATCGAGATCTTCTGGGGTCATGCGATATTGAGCGTCAGCTTGAATGTAAACTTTTTTCGAGCGACCGCGGTCTATAAAGTCATTTACATAAGAGGAAGCCCAAGCAATAGACAGTGATTGGTTAATATCAGAGATAGAAATGCCCAGCACTTTTGCTTTTTCGTAATCAATATCTAAGAACAGTTGCGCAGTATCTTCTAATCCGTTTGGTCGGATGTTTTGTAAAATCGGACTTTGCGCCATTTTACCTAATAGTTGATTACGCATGGCAATCAGCTCGTTGTGACTTAAAGAACCGACGTTTTCTAGGTAGAAGTCAAAACCTGTTGATTGACCTAATTCCCTGATAGCTGGACTACCAAAGGCAAATACTTTCGCGTCTTTGTAACCAGAGAAATGGCCCATGAATCGCTGCAGTACAGCATCAAGACTGGTATCTGGTGTGGTCCTTTCGCTCCAATCTTTAAGGCTAATGATCCCCATACCTGCGTTTTGACCTTTACCTGAGAAGTTAAAGCCTGCCACGGTAAATACATGACTTACGGTGTTTGCTTCTTCTTGTTCAAGGTAATCTTTAACGTCTAACATCACTTTTTGGGTTTGGGCTAGCGTTGTACCTGTTGGGGCTTGCACCATAACAACAAAGTCACCTTGGTCTTCATTGGGTAAGAAAGAGCTAGGTAAGGAATGGTACATGTACGCCATACCGCCGACTAAAACGATGTATATCAAAATAAAGCGGGCAGGGCGCAGCAGTACATGATTAATTGAACCACGGTACTTCGATGACAACTTGTCATAGAAGCGGTTGAAAGCGCCAAAGAATTTGAGTTTTGACTCACTTTTGGTTGGTTTAAGTAGCGTTGCACAAAGTACTGGGGTTAAGACCAGCGCCACGATGACCGAAAGCACCATTGCTGACACTATGGTTAAGGAGAACTGCTTATAAATTACCCCGGTTGAGCCAGACATAAAGGCCATTGGGATGAATACTACCGACAGCACCATAGTGATACCAATCAGAGCACTGGTGATCTGATCCATAGACTTTTTGGTAGCTTCTAATGGCGATAAGTTCTCTTCATGTATGATTCGTTCAACGTTTTCTACTACAACGATGGCATCATCAACCAGCAAGCCGATGGCGAGCACTAAACCAAACATGGTTAAGGTATTGATAGAGAAGCCAAGTGCAGACATGATAGCAAAGGTGCCAAGTAGTACGACTGGTACTGCAATGGTTGGGATTAAGGTTGCGCGAAGGTTTTGTAAGAACAGTAGCATGACCAAAAATACAAGGCCTACAGCTTCAAATAGCGTTTTTACTACTTCACTAATCGACAGACGGATAAACGAGTTGCTATCCATTGACTTAATCATAGCTAAGCCTTCAGGAAAACCTTTTTCTAGTTGCGCTAGTTTTGCATCAACTGCCGCTTGTGTATCTAACGAGTTTGCCCCCGTTGCTAGCGTAATCGCAATACCGGATGCTTCTAGTCCCTGATAACTAGGGATCATAGATGAATCTTCACTGGCGAGCTCAACACGAGCCACATCTTTAAGTTTTATCTGTGAGCCATCTGCGTCAACCTTAATAAGGATGTCTTTAAACTGGTCAACAGTTGTCAATAAGCTCTGAGCGGTAATAGTGGCATTGATTAGCTGTGAGTCAATCGCGGGAGTTCCCCCGAGTTGACCTACAGTTACTTGGCTATTTTGTACTGATACTGCGCTAGAAATATCGACAGGGGTTAGGCTGTAGCTATTTAGCTTGGCAGGATCAAGCCAGATACGCATAGCGTAAGAAGGACCAAATACTGTCACACTGCCCACGCCACTTACGCGACTAAGCACATCTTTGAGGCTGGTATTGGCGTAGTCTTGAATATCCGCCGCGCTCATACTGCCATCAGGAGAGTAAAGGTTGGTTACTGACATAAAGCCAGAAGTACTCTTTGTTACTTTTGTACCTTGGTTTTGCACCGCAGTTGGCAAGCGGTTGGTCGCTTGTTGTAAACTGTTTTGCACTTGTACTTGAGCAGTGTCAGGGTCGGTATCGGCGCTAAAGGTCAAGGTAATGCTAGCGTTACCAGCAGAGTCACTGGTGGATGACATATACAGCAAGTTATCAAGACCAGTCATACTTTGCTCAATAACTTGCGTCACACTGTCTTCAATCGCTTTAGCGGATGCGCCCGGGTAGGAGGCTGAAATCGTCACCGCGGGTGGCGCAATACTTGGGTATTGTGCAACCGGTAATGTGACAATTGAAATGATACCCGTGAGCATAATGACAATGGCAATTACCCAAGCAAAAATAGGCCTTTGAATAAAAAATCTAGAAAGAGACATGGCTTACTCCTCTACTGCTGGTGCAGACTGAGAATCCGGCGCTGATTGCGCGTCATCGGCGCCACTATCGATAACCACGGCAATGTCATTTTTTATGTTGCTTAGGTTGCTGATTACAACTTTCTCACCCGCAACCAGACCTTCTTCAACAATCCAACCATTATCGACTTCATCACCTAACACGACTGATTTTTTAACGGTTTTATTGTTTTGGTCAACAGTAAAGATAAAAGGCTGACCTGATTGACTTCTTACCACAACAGATTGCGGTACAACTAAGTAATCACGCGCTTCTGGTAGGGCAATGTGAGCACGTACATACATGCCATCTAACAGGCGGTTTTGTGGGTTTGACACAATCGCGCGTAAAGTAACAGTACCGGTTGAGTTAGACACTTTAGTGCTAGAGAACTCTAAATACGCTGTTTGATCGTAAGTAGTACCGTCTTCTAAAATGATAGAGATAGGGATGTCTTTTGGCTTTTTATTTAACCCTGTAAACGTTTGTTTGATCTTAGAAAGTGCAAGCGAAGACTGCTGCATATCAATATAGACATTTGATGTTTGAATAATCGTCGTCAGATAAGAGGTTTGTTGAGCGGTAAGCAGTGAACCTTCCGAAACTTGAGATAAGCCCACTTGACCTGAGATAGGCGCTTTAATTTGAGTATAAGAAAGTTCTAGGTTGGCATAGTCAAGATCTGCTTGGCGGATAGCCATTTCCGCTTTAGCTTCTTGATACGCGGCATCGGCATCATCATAGTTTTGCTGACTGGTCAGTTTTTTCTTTAATAACTGAGCGTAACGGTCGGCCGTTTTCTTACTTGATGCTTCACTCGCCAATGCTTTAGTTAGCTGAGCTTGAGCACTTTTTACCGTTGATTGGTAAGTTGATGGGTCTATCTGATACAGCACATCACCAGCCTGCACTTGGCTGCCTTCTTTATAAAGGCGGCTTTGCAAAATGCCAGTTACTTGAGGTCGCACTTCAGCTTGCTTAAACGCAGTAACACGCCCCGGTAATTCACGAGTCAAACGCAATGTAGTCGGTGTTAAGGTCAACACATCCACATGTAAAGGGCCTTGTGGTGGTCTGTGATCTCGACCTTGTTCTCCACAACCAAGCAAAAGAACAGAGAGTAATAAGCACCAAGAAATTCTTAGCGATTTAGATAAAGACATAGAGACAGCACCTTTCAATGATAGATATAACCCAAGTATGAAAATAGCATAGCGATTCAATGGTTAAGTTTGGGTTAAGGGGGGGGGGGGGGTAATCTCAAAATGGGGGGAGTCTGTCTTTTTTGAACGGGAATAAAAAACACCGCTAATTTAGAGAGCGGTGCTTTCTGTTTATAGTTTAATGCTTGTCGACATTGGTGGCTTCTTATAGGACGTCTTGCATAAATGCCTTGATAGGTTCTGGTAATAAATCTTGTGGGTGATCTCCTCCTAATGTAGCAAGGCCACTCTGTCCGTCAATAATGCCCGTTTTTACTTCGGTATGGGTTTTTAAGTCAATAATCGTTATTTTTAATTTCACTTTATCAGGGATACCAGACCATTCCGTCGCACGATCTTCCCAGTGTAAAATGGTTGGGTAAATAAGGAAGTCATAGTCATTTTTTGTGGCGTACTGAATAGTATCTTTATAAGAACTATACGCCGTTGCGGTGTCTATATGGTTTAGCTTAGTGAGCAGCTCAGCTTGAATGACTTGGTTTACCATCTGACCTGAACCTTGATAGTGTTTGCTACCATATATGCCATCTTTTGACTGTGCAATGTACACGGAGTCACCTGACTTCAGCTTAATATTGGTATTTAATGCCATTAATTCAAGATTGTGAGAGTCAGCGCAACCCCATAAAAAAGGAAGGAGCAACAAGGAAAATAGTAATGTCTTTAATTTCATATAAAACCCGATTTAGATTAATTTACCCTGATTTCAGTTTACCATTTTTGCTAATGCTACAAAGTGACTTGGCTATAGTATGTGAAAGGGGTTAGCTTTAAGCTTGCCAGAGCTTTCTTGCAATAAATAGTTTAAATTAGGGTTGATTTTTCTCACTATTTTTTCTTTGAAAATACTCCACTAAATATTTTACAAAGTGCGTTAATTGAGTCGGTAAATATTTTGATTGTGGATACTGCGCGATAATCTCACCTTGGTAATTACCACTGATACGCCAGTCACTTAATAAAGGCACTACCTCACCAGAATGAATATATTGCTGAATAGAAAACTCAGGGAAAATGGAAATACCTAGACCACGTAAGACTGCTTCTCTTCGAATTTCACTATGATTGACATGAAACGTTCCCTCCACATTAATAGAACAAGTTTGGCTAGACGAAGTTAACTTCCAATTGCGATCTTTAAGATCTTCACCAAGGCATAAGCAATTATGTTTCAGTAGATGCTGTGGGGATAGAGGTTCGCCATATTGAGTAATATACGCTGGGCTAGCACACATAATTAATCGGCATTCCGCTAAAACTTTTCCTACCATTGCCTCAATGGGAGTATCAGTAATATGAATCAGTAAATCGATATCATCACGAATTAAATCAATAGGTTGGTCTGTGACATTGAGTTGAAAATCCACATTAGGGTGCAGTGTCATAAAATCTAGGATGGCAGGCATTAAAACTTGTTTAGCAAGCGCTTTTGGCGCGGCAACTTTCAAAGCTCCACTAATCTTTGCATTGTCTGATTTAACTGCATTTGTCACAAGCTTTGCACTTTTCATTATGTCACGGCAGATATGATAAATTTCCTCGCCTTTATGGGTTAAGCGCATTTTTCGGGTGGTGCGATGCAATAACTTTTGCTCTAGAGCATTTTCAAGTCGAGTGACAGAGCGGCTCACAGATGAAGGTGCTACTCCTAAAGACTTAGCGGTACTGGAGAAACTTTCAGACTCAGCAACATGAACAAAAATAGCCATTTCTGGCAGCAAAGAAATCATCTGATTTATGTTCAAAACGCAAAATTCCTTTGCACATTCAATGGATTGTTCTTCTGAGGTTAGTTTCGGATACTGATACCGTCAATAGATAAAGGAAGATGAGGAATGCTAGTCAAATCACTTCGAGAACAGCGAAATACCATATCATTTACTGAGCCAATGTTACTTCTAGTTGCGATTTTCTGGGGAACCAGTTACGGGCTAACTAAGGAGGCATTAGCTTATTCTAGCGTTTTAGTTTTTATCATATTACGTTTTTTGTTGACCTTTCTGGTGATGCTACCCGTTGTGATAAGGGACTTTAAGCAAGATCTTAATAGAGATTGGAAAGTTGCTATCCCCACAGGCTTGGTTTTATCTGCGATCTTCTTTTGCGAAGTTTTTGGTGTATCACAGACATCAGCATCTAATGCCGCTTTTTTGATTAGCTTATCGGTGATCTTTACGACATTTGCAGAACTATTAATCAACAAGAAAAAGGTGTCGTTACTTTTATGGGGGATGAGTTTTGCTAGTGTGTTGGGTGTTTTCTTGCTTACCTATCAACCCAGCAATACATATAACTTAAATGTCGGTGATTACTTTATTTTAGGTGCGGCAGTATTGAGGGCAATAATGGTTACGACAACTAAATGCTTAATCGAGGGTAAATCAATCACCACAAGTACGCTTACTTCCTTACAATCACTAACGGTTGCTTTAGTCACATTGTTAGTAGCAAGTATCTATTTGCCTGTGAATCAATTGATTCTGCCTGAACAGCCAAAATTTTGGTTGATCCTGCTTTATTTGGTGTTGTGCTGCACGCTGTTTGCATTTTTCGTACAGAATTACGCTGTCCGCCGAACCTCGCCGACACGTGTTTCTTTATTGATGGGGAGTGAGCCATTATTCGGAGCAGCGTTCGCGATGCTCTGGCTTGACGAATCTTTGAGTGTAATACAATTGTTTGGAGGACTGATTATCCTATTTTGTGTGTTGATGACTTCGATAAAGATAAAATCCTAGAATTAAGGCTGAAAATTGGTCAAAATATCGCAATTCAACGTCAGCAACATCTAGTCCAATTAGCTTCGCTAACTTCCTTGTCATAAATTCATTTATGACAAGGTGTTGGTGGTCATTTTTTTTCGAACTTCACAATATGAGTTGAGCATAGCTCAACCTCTCCAACCCCTAAGTTTCCATCGATAGATAAAACGTTTAGCTTAGATTGCCCCCCCGATACTGGTAGTCTTGGTTTACCTTCCCATACATCTAAATACCAAAGTTCAGGGTCAGATAGCTTCTTAATTAATTCACTATCATCGATTGGGCTGAAAGAGGTTTCAGTTTGAACTTGATAAACAGCTTCGGATAAGAACATCATGGCACCTGATCTATCTGTTCCAATTCCACCAACTTGTGCCTCCATATAGCATGATGTAATAAAGTATGGCTAACTCTCTATCTGAACCTTAAGGTGGTCGTTCAAGTATTGTGTGTAATACAAAGGCATTACAACATTATCTTGCTCTAGTGCATTGGAGCCTTGTGTTCCTGTTAGCTTGATTGTCTTGTGTGGCTTACACTTCGTTATATAGGATTGCAGTGACCTAGCACGAGTCCTTTTGCCACTCTTTACTTCTATAGGAATTATACGACCAATTTCATCGGCAATAACAAATTCAATCTCAGCTCTAGCATCCCCCCATGAAAAAGTCGGTTCGTAGCCTAGTGCTGCAAGTTCTTGTTGAACAAAGTTTTCAGCAACGTAGCCTTTGTATTCGTACCCTTGTTGCTTTATTTCACGGTAACTTGTCGCGAGCATGTGATTAAGTAGTCCTACATCAAATAGAAACAGCTTTATAGCATTCTCTTTTTGATAGGCTGATAAGGGCGATCTAGGTTGCCCATCTATAGGGTAATTCTTCAAGGTTAGCCTGCATTTATGTAGCCATGTAATGGCACTTTCGTATTCAGCATATCGAGATTTACGCTGATGGACGCCTTTAAACTTGAAACGTTTTACTGAATCATCAAATACTGACGATAACTGTGAAGGAATGTTTCTGAATACGGACTCTATAAGTGTGGCATCGACTTTATCCGAGTATTTGCCAAAGTCTCGTAAGTAACCTTGAATTAAGTTGCTGTGAACGTCTGAAACAAGCTCCGTTCGTTCAATGATACTTCTGTCTGAATGAGTAAACCATGCATCAACAGCTTCAGGCATTCCACCCACAAAGTAATAATCAGTGAGCAGGTCGAATAGCTTTGTATGCGCAACTTCAGAGTTCATTTGCTGCTCAAATGCTTTAATGAGTGGTTTTTCTTCACTTGCCCATAGAAACTCTTTAAACGTTAATGGTCTTAAGTTGTGTTGTTCAACCTTACCGACAGGAAAGGATGTAAGTAAGCCAATGTTAGAGCCACTTGCCGCGATATAAGCTTGGGGTGCTTTTTCGGCAAAATACTTCAAGGCAGTGACCGCTTTTGGACACTCACCTATCTCATCGAGGATCAGTAGATCAGTGGCGAGGTCAAATACCTCTCCCGTTAATAGTTCAATATTGGTAATGATATCGTCAGGATTTAGAGAGTTAGAAAATGCTTCTCTGAACTGGGGCTCTTCTAAGAAATCAATTCTTATCACCTTGTTAAAATTTTGACCTAGTAGTTCCTGTAACAGATAAGTTTTACCCGTCTGTCTGGCACCATCGATCAAGAGTGGCTTTCTTGATGGTTTATTTTTCCAACTCAGCAGTTTGTCTAAGATTGATCGCTTCATACCATATTGCCCGTATTTTTGGTTACGCTTAATCTCACTCTACCATATTAATGCGCTTATTTGTGTTTCTATCTTACACTTTTATGCGCATAAAAGTGTGGTAAAGGTTGTTTTATATGCGCATTAAAATGTTGATTTTTGATTTTATACACTTGGGAAATTACGATATTACCAATCTTCTTCATCAAGAATGCCGTTGCTCTCATTATTTGTTTGAATCTCTCAACAGCGTGATACGTAAAGCACTAAAAAAGCGGAAGATCTTCCCAAACGATGAGGCTGCAACGAAAATGGTATACCTAGCGATCAAAGACGCCAGCAAGAAATGGACGATGCCCATTCAAAACTGGCGTCAGGCTATGAGTCGGTTTATTATCGAGTTCGAGGAACGTCTCGAAAAGCACATTAACTAAATGGCAATTACACAGAATCTGTTACAGCCTCGGTAATTTGGTTAGCTTTAATTTCGATATGCTTTCCTATTAGAATTAAAGCCAACCGAACTGGTTGTATCTTTTTTCTGAAAATCTAATGATTTTTTCTCGCTTGATAAAAGCAGCATATATCATTGTTAAAAATTTATCTGTGTAACTAAAACTACTCACTAAATAGGTTTTTCACCTTTAATGTAATGGATCGTACTCATAATGGTCTATTGAATAATAACATCAAAATTTAAGCTTTGTTTATATCTCAACATTTAGTCGTCATGGCTGCTAAGTGCTGAATTTAGTAGGTTAGTCGATACAGGTACTAGTCCTACTTTTAGTCCAAACGGCTTGAATACTTTATCGAGAATATCAGTTTTGAAAGTACCTCGATCATTCTCAATCTCAGATATAGTTTTTCTGGAAACCCCAACCATTTTGGCAAAAGTATCTTGTTTGACACCTAACACGTTTATCCTAAGCTCCTTGAGAGCTAATCCTTGTGTTAGTTCGTTCATAAGCAACGATCTAATAACTCTATTTATCTTATATTTTCTTTCTGATACTGATATTGGTTGTACGTTTTTAGGCGTACGCTTTGCCACTTTTTCAATCTGACCAATCGAGGTTTGAGCATGCTCTTTTGGTATTGTAATTGCCGTACTTAAGTGTTCTTTATTCAAACGAAGTCGGGAGATTGCATCATGCACAGATTCTGCCGAAGTGTTTAGAGAAAGCCGATCTAATCGGCTTAAACTGTCAGTGTTAGAACTCATATCAGCCCCCATTTACCAAGTTTTGCCGCAATGAAATCCATACCTATACCAGGCATATCCAAAATCTGCTTTGGTGTTCCTCTTTCTTCTAACCTTTCTTTTAAAGTAAGGCAGTTTTGCGCAAGCACTTTAAGTTCTTTTAATAGAGTCTCTTTAGGAACTAAATCTGACAGTGAAGTCGCGATACCGTCAAAATCATACTCACCTCCTACCTCTAAAGGTGATTCCCACTTGGTAGCTCTAGGTATCCCTTCAGGGTCTGCTTTCATTGGAGCAAAATCATAGACTGGAGCAAGTTTGATAAAACCTTCTTTTTTGATGAAAGATGTGTTTCTTCCATGGTTATCGCTATTGCCAAATATGATATTGAGTAAGTCCCTTTTTACCCATTCAATAACAAATTCTTGGATGTTAAATTGATAGCCTTGTTCAGTAACCATATGACTATTTATAATTTTATCAATCAATTGTCTAATAGTATCCTCATGGTCAAGAAGGCTACCTGGTCCTTTATTTAAAACTGAGTAAACCGACTCCATGGCATAGCGCTGCATGTGTTGCTTATCACCTACATAGATATCAAACCTTGGTAACCAGAGAGAAGGGTAATTCTCGCCTTCTTCTAATCGCATCGATTCTATTGGAATAGTATCTATTCCCATGCTTGTTAACTCATGATAGTAATAATATTCAGCTCGTAAAATATTGCTGTCAGTTTTCCCTCTAGATCCTCGCGGATACTTTACTAGATAATATAAATCTTGATTAGTAACGTCATCTTGATAACTGTCAATCCAGATTCGCCCCTTTTGGGAGTAACGCAGTAGTAGTTTTGGAGCTTCACCTCCTGCACCAGTCGCACCTCCAGCGGCAGCCCCCCTTTCTTGTGCGTAATCTAAAAAATCACTAGCTCTATCTATTACATCATTAAGGGCAAAGGACAGTGAATCTGATTTTTCAGTCCGCTTTGGTAATGATTCCTTTATTCTCAAATTACCAACTGGAGAGATAGTTCCATACTTCAAAAGGATGAAATTTTGCTGGTCAATAGCTAGATCCCCAATATCAAGTTGCTTGACCCAGTACCGCCTACTTGCTCCACTCGGCATTATGTCATCGAGAAACCTCTGCCACCCTGAGCGCCCTTTATCATCAAAGAAGAAATTAACAGGGTGATTAAGTGAAACGGCATGGTTGTCATCTTTCTCGAAGTTTTCTATAGCATATTCGTTTAGGTAATGAACTTCTGTGGTTATAAAGTTACCTTCATTACTTTTAGGGAAGGTAACACAAGCTATATCAGTCCATTGCTCTAGTATGTAAGCTTGTATAGTGAGTGATTCCATAGCTATCTCCAGATCTTTATGTGCACTATTTTACTCATAAAGGTGCTGAATTTCAAATTGTGTAACTTTAATTACTCACAAATCTAAATTTTAAAGGTTGTTGTAACCTAAAGTAATCATTACTACTTTAGTTATGAGAAAAGGTGATGATTTGAATAGGTTTTGAAAATTTTCGAACTGATTTTTGTATCAGAAAGGTAGGAGGTAGCTCTAGGGTAATCCTCCCA
Organism: Vibrio sp. B1Z05; assembly: GCF_052955985.1. Lineage (NCBI taxonomy): Bacteria > Pseudomonadati > Pseudomonadota > Gammaproteobacteria > Vibrionales > Vibrionaceae > Vibrio > Vibrio sp. B1Z05. The sequence continues at coordinate 2,150,606 of NZ_CP130463.1, read as the reverse complement.
AGAAATTAGCAATGAGTAGAGGGGAACGCAACGAGGAACAAAGGGAGCGGGTCTGGGTTGGATAAGATAAGTTGAATTAGGATTCTAATACTATGTAAAACAATGCTTTAGATACAAAAAAACGGGACACCCTGAGGTGTCCCGTTCCAATCGATTGGTGGAGCTGGCGGGAGTTGAACCCGCGTCCGAAAATCATTCATCATTGGTACTACATGCTTAGTCGATCTTTAAATTCACCAAGTACCTGCGAACCGACACGCTAGTAAATGACTATCCTGAATTATAATTCGCCGTTCATCTCTCAGGCGGGAGAATCCGGGCTAGCTCTTTTGGGTTTGATCTCTTATTGGTCCCCGTCTTAAAAGCGGAAGCTAGGGTAAGAGAGCTCTCAGCAGGTTATTAAGCTGCTAGTGCGTAGTTTTCGTCGTTTGCGACTATTTTTTTGCGGCTTTTTACGTGGCCAACCGCCCCACGACATGCACCTCAGACTTCAGAATTCCCGTCGAATCCTAGATCAGCCCCTAGTGTTCTTGCATAGTACCAGAAAAGACTAGTCTGTCTAGCACCATGCTGACTGTATGCTCAATATTAGCGCAGTTTACTCTTCATAACTCGTGCTTTATCGCGCGCCCAGTCTTTATCTTTAAGATCGGTTCGTTTGTCGTGCAGCTTTTTACCTTTAGCTACGCCGATTTTGATTTTAACCCACGAGCGTGACCAGTACAGAGAGAGTGCTGTTAGGGTCATGCCGTCTCGGTTAATGCTACCGAAAAGGTTGTCTAGCTCTTTACGCGAAAGCAGAAGCTTACGGATACGAGTAGGGTTAGCTACTATGTGAGTAGACGCTTGGTTAAGCGGGATAATGCTCATACCACTAATGAAGGCTTCGCCATCTTTTAAATAGACGTAGCTTTCGGCGATATTTGCTTTACCCTGACGTAGAGATTTTACCTCCCAACCTTGGAGCTCTAGGCCAGCTTCAAGCTCGTCTGCGATAAAGTACTCGTGACGGGCTTTTTTATTTAGCGCAATAGTATTACTAGTCGCTTTGGTTTTTGATTTTTTCTTTGCCATAATAGGCTCATTATACGTATTGCCTTATTATAGGGAAATTCTTTTTACTCGGTTTTGAGTAAAGGTCTGAAAAATTAGTGATTTAGTAGTTGAGGAGTAGTTATGCCGCAGGTGACCCGTTCAGCATTGGTATCGTTTAGCGCTGAGCAGATGTTTAATTTGGTCAATGATGTCGCGCGCTATCCTGAATTTTTGCCTGGATGTTCTGGTTCTAATGTCCAAGAGGCTGATGAGAATAAAATGGTGGCGTCTGTTGATGTTGCAAAAGCAGGCATTAGCAAAACCTTTACCACTCATAATGTGTTGCATGCTGGCCGTCGTATCGAAATGAATTTGGTGGATGGCCCGTTCAAACGTTTACAAGGTGATTGGTTCTTTACCCCTTTAGATGAAGGCGCCTGTAAGATTGAACTTAAACTTGAATTTGAGTTCTCAAGTCGCATGATTGAGATGGCGTTTGGTAAAATATTTAATGAGTTAACATCTAATATGGTTAGCGCTTTTACTCAAAGAGCTAAGCAAATATACCCGTGTTATGAGTATTAATTTTATATGATTCATGTAGAAGTAGTTTATGCGTTACCAGATGATCAACGCGTTGTGTCACTGGTGGTAAACAAAGAATTAACGGTTGAGCAGATTATTGAACGCTCAGGCTTATTAACTTTGTTTCCTGAGATTGATCTTAGCGTGAATAAGGTCGGCGTTTTTAGCCGAAACATTAAGCTTGATGCTGTGGTGAGAGATAAAGATCGTATTGAAATCTACCGCCCATTGCTTGCCGATCCAAAAGAGATTAGACGTAAGCGAGCGCAACAGGCCGCAGAAAAATCCGCCAAGTAAAATTAGTGATAAAAAGCAGAAGGGGGAGCATTAAATGCTCCCCCTTCTTTGTATTCAATATGACGGCTATTGAATCGCTTGGTTAAAGTTAGCACCAGGGCTAAAGTCACCTTCAATACGTTCTAAGCGATCATCAGCACCGAAGAAAACAAACAGGTTTTTCTGTATTGGTTCTTCATGCCCTTTAGTGAAGTGATAGATGTAGTACCATTTGTTTGGTTTACCATTTTCTATCAACATAGAAGAGCCGAGTACATAGCGAACTTGCTCTTTAGACATGCCTACACGCAGTTTATCCACAGCCGATTGTTCGACAAAGTTGCCTTGGCTAATATCGATTCGATACACCAATTTCTCTAATATAGAACAGCCCGTTAGCATTGAAAGTGCTAGTGGGACTGCGATTAACCATTTTTTAAACTGCATATAATCAGGTCTTTAACTTCTAAATAAAACTTGGCAGATAATAAACAAGCTAAGCCTGCTTGTATAGGGAAACAGCCATGAGAGTGGGGATTGTCCATTATTGAGCACGCAAAACATGACATTCCCCAAGTTTTCATGATTATTGACCACCAATATTTAGATGAGTTCCCTTTATGCCGCCATTAACTCTTTGGCATTGGCCAGTGTTGTGGATGTGATTTCGCTACCACCTAATAATCGAGCAAGCTCTTCAACACGTTGTTCTGTATTTAGGGTAAACATTTGAGTTTCGGTAGTGCCTGCTTTGGTTTTCTTCGCCACAAACATTTGTTGATGCCCGCTACCTGCCACTTGAGGTAGGTGAGTGACACAAAGGATCTGGGTACTTTCCCCTAGTTTTCTTAGCATTTGTCCAACAACGGCAGCCGTCGGTCCACTAATCCCCACATCGACTTCATCAAAAATTAAACTTGGCGTTTCAACTTTTTGCGCAGTAATCACTTGAATGGCTAGAGAGATACGCGACAACTCACCACCCGATGCCACCTTTCCTAAAGGTTGCAATGGTTGACCAGGGTTTGCCGAGACTAAGTATTCTACATCATCGATGCCCAGAGGAGAGGTATAGGTAACATCACTATTGATACAAATATCAAATTGCGCTTTTTCCATGCTCAATTGATGCATGCTTTGTGAGATGAGCTTATTGAGTTCTTTGGCATAACGCTTACGTGAAGTGCTCAGTTTTTCAGAACTTTTCAGGTATTTTGCATGGCTGTTGTCTACATCTGATTGCAGCTGTGCAATACGCTCATCAGAGCAATCTAGCATGGCAATTTGCTTGGCTAAATCTTGATGATGCTGATAAAGATCTTCTGGCAATACTAAGTGCTTCTTAGCTAGAGACATGACCAGAGAATAACGGTCTTCGACCATTTTCATGCGCATCGGGTCCATATCTATAGAGTCGAGGTAGTTTCTAAGCTCACTGGATGCTTCTTCTATTTGAATCAAAGCTTCGTTTAGCATCTGATTGACACCACAGAGGTTGTTATCTAGCTCACTCAACTGCTGGGTTTGATTCATAGCGCTGTGCAGTAAAGTGCTGGCATTGGTATCGTCGTTGTCAGTGATAAGCTCTAGGCTTAATTGACTAAGAGAGACAAGTTCACCGCAGTTAGACAGTTTCTTGTGCTCGTCTTCTAGTTCAGAAAATTCATTTTCAGATAAGGCTAGCTCATCAAGTTCATTGATTTGATATTCAAGTAACTGTTTTTGTGCCAGATTCTGTTGACCATTTTTGATCGTTTGTTTGAGTGTGTTATCCGCCTGACGCCATGTTTGGTAATGCGCTTGAACGCGCTGCATTAGGTGTTGATGGCCGGCATACTGGTCTAGAAGGTTCAGTTGGTACTCTTTTTTCAATAGCTGATGATGAGCATGTTGTCCATGTATGCTAACCAGTGTTTGCCCTAAGCTTTTTAGTTGAGAGACAGGAACAGGATTGCCGTTAATGAAAGCACGTGAGCGCCCATCTTTGCTAATTACTCGGCGCAGGATACATTCACCACCATCGGCAAGTTTATTGTCTTCTAACCAACGCTGAGCACTTAGGTTGTTTTCAACCATAAAACTGGCGCACAGATCGACTTTGTCTTCTCCCTGACGCACCATGCAACAATCGGAACGACTACCTAAACAAAGGCTTAGGGCATCGATAGCGATAGACTTACCGGCGCCTGTTTCACCAGTGATGGTTGTCATACCGGACTGAAGTTCAATTTGTAGTGATTTTACGATAGCAAAATTATTAACACTTAGATGAGCAAGCATACGGAAATCCATTGACTGAAACACTGTATATAGGAACAGTATATACTGGTTTTACATACAGTAAAGTCAGGTGGTGAATTTTTTTGCTAATTTTTGCTGTTAATTAAAAAAGTTTGCTTGACCAGCCTAATTTTTCTCGTAAAACATGGTAGTAGCTATAGTCTTTAGGATGAATCAGTTGCAGTACATTATCGCTACGATAAATATGAATTTCATCGCCCGGTTCTACAGGTAAAGATACCTGACCGTCACAGCTGACTTCTTGTGTACCTCGATTATCCGGCGCCAACACCAGTTTAATTTGTCGGTTTCCATCCACAACTAATGGTCGGCTCGATAACGTGTGTGGGAACATAGGTACTAAAGAAATCGTGTTCAAACTTGGGGATAAAATAGGGCCGCCGCCAGAGAGTGAGTAGGCGGTAGAGCCTGTGGGCGTGGATATAATCAAACCATCGGAGCGCTGGGTAAAGGCAAAGGAATCATCAATATAAACTTCGAATTCAATCATATGCGCAACTTGTCCGGGGTGAAGCACTGCTTCATTTAAGGCTGAGTTTTGACCTTTGATTAAGCCGTGGCGATGAATTTCTGTTTCTAATAGAAATCGCTGCTCTTTTATATACTGGCCGGCCAATACTTCTTCAAGGGGGCCTTTAAAGTCTTCAGGATCTAAATCGGTAAGAAAGCCAAGGTTACCTTTGTTGACGCCAATGACAGAAATATCAAATCGAGAAAGCACACGAGCGGCCCCTAGCATGTTGCCATCACCACCGACTACAATAGCTAAATCAGCGTTTTTACCTATTTGCATTAAGTTGCAAAATACGGCGTCGTCGATCTCAGGCATAAGATCTTGAAGTCGATCATCAATCAGGATTTGATAACCTTTCTCAGTAAGCCAATGGTAGATCTCATTATGAGTCTGGGTGGCACTGATGTCGCGAGGTTTACCTAAAATAGCGATTGTAGAGAACTGGTTACTCATTTTAGTCCCAAAATAATTGGTTAGGCTTGATTCAGAAACGATGATCCCCATAATAAAGGCAAGTTGAATTTAGATGCTAATTTTTATGGGGGCATTTCTGTGAAAATAATAGCACTTTCAGAAATTAGCGTACCCATGTCGGAGAAATCATGAGCGATAAAGAAAATAAGATTAACGAAGAAGAACTAGAGCAAGCGGTGAACGAAGCGGAAAAAGTTGCAGAAGACGCAGCTGAAGAAGCACAAATTATCGGTGATGACGGTGATCTTGATGGGTATTTTGAGACAGCCGAAGAGATTGAAGAATCTAAAGTTGCTCAATTAGAAGCCGCTTTACTGCAAACAGAAACACGTTTGAAAGAGCAGCAAGATAGCGTTATTCGTGCTAAAGCTGAAGTTGAGAACATGCGTCGTCGTACAGAGCAAGAGATGTCTAAAGCTCGTAAATTTGCGATCAACAAGTTTGCAGAAGAATTATTACCAGTTATTGATAACCTAGAGCGCGCTATTGAAGCGGCAGATGCTGAGCACGAGGTGATTAAGCCAGTACTTGAAGGTATCGAGATGACGCATAAATCATTTATTGATGTTGTGTCTAAAAACGGCCTGAAAGAAATTAATCCTGTAGGTGAAGCGTTTAACCCTGAACTGCATAACGCAGTGTCTATGGTTGAAAGCCCAGATCACGACAGCAACATGGTTACTGTTGTTCTACAAAAAGGTTATGAGCTAAATGGTCGCGTAGTTCGTCCAGCTATGGTTATGGTTGCTAAGTAATCAATTTCGATTGATTAAACTCAATAAGAGAGGCTGTTTCAGCCTCTTTTTTTGTTTTTTTTTGCATGAAGTCTTGAAACATAGAATCGAGACCCTATCTATGGTGCAGAGCAATTAATCATAAGCTAACTGCTTTTAAAAAATTTTAGGCTTGGGGTTGAAACCAAGCCAATCATCCCCACTTATGGGGTATAAAGAAACAGATAATTAAATTCTTGGAGATAGCCTGATGGGTAAAATCATTGGTATTGACTTAGGTACAACTAACTCATGCGTTTCAGTTCTAGACGGTGACGCACCACGCGTAATCGAAAATGCAGAAGGCGAGCGTACAACCGCTTCTGTTATTGCTTACACAGACGGCGAAACTTTGGTTGGTCAGCCTGCTAAACGTCAAGCGGTAACCAACCCAGAGAACACGCTATTTGCAATCAAGCGTCTTATCGGTCGTCGTTTTGAAGATGAAGAAGTTCAGCGTGATATCGAAATCATGCCTTACAAAATTGTTAAGGCTGACAACGGTGATGCATGGGTAGAAGCAAGAGGCCAAAAAATGGCTGCTCCTCAAGTATCTGCTGAAATCTTGAAAAAAATGAAGAAAACTGCAGAAGACTTCCTTGGTGAAGAAGTAACTGGCGCTGTTGTTACAGTTCCTGCTTACTTCAACGATGCACAGCGTCAAGCAACTAAAGATGCGGGTCGTATTGCAGGTCTTGATGTTAAACGTATCATCAACGAACCAACAGCAGCGGCTCTAGCTTACGGTCTAGACAAGTCAGGCGGCGATCGCACTATCGCAGTTTATGACCTTGGTGGTGGTACTTTTGATATCTCTATCATCGAGATTGACGAAGTTGAAGGCGAAAAAACCTTTGAAGTTCTAGCAACTAACGGTGACACACACCTTGGTGGTGAAGACTTTGATACTCGTATGATCAACTACTTGGTTGACGAGTTCAAAAAAGAACAAGGTATCGACCTTAAACACGATCCTCTAGCGATGCAACGTGTTAAAGAAGCAGCAGAAAAAGCGAAAATTGAGCTTTCTTCTACTACTCAAACTGACGTAAACCTACCTTACGTTACCGCTGATGCGACTGGTCCTAAGCACATGAACGTTAAAGTGACTCGTGCAAAACTAGAAGCACTAGTTGAAGACCTAGTACAACGTTCTCTTGAGCCTCTAAAAGTTGCTCTAGCGGATGCTGACCTATCTGTAGGCGACATCACTGATGTTATCCTAGTAGGTGGTCAAACTCGTATGCCTATGGTTCAAGCTAAGGTAACTGAGTTCTTTGGTAAAGAACCACGTAAAGACGTTAACCCTGATGAAGCAGTAGCAATGGGTGCTGCAGTTCAAGGTGGTGTACTTGCGGGTGACGTTACTGACGTACTACTTCTTGACGTAACTCCATTGTCTCTAGGTATCGAGACTATGGGTGGCGTAATGACTAAGCTAGTTGAGAAAAACACCACTATCCCAACTAAAGCGAACCAAGTTTTCTCTACAGCAGAAGACAACCAGAATGCGGTAACTATCCACGTTCTTCAAGGTGAGCGTAAGCAAGCGTCTTACAACAAATCTCTAGGTCAATTCAACCTAGAAGGTATCCAAGCTGCACCACGCGGTATGCCTCAAATCGAAGTAACATTCGATCTTGATGCGGATGGTATCTTGCACGTATCAGCGAAAGACAAACAAACTGGTAAAGAGCAAAAAATCACTATCCAAGCGTCTGGTGGCCTAAGCGACGACGATATCGAGAAAATGGTACAAGAAGCAGAAGCTAACAAAGAAGCGGACAAAAAGTTCGAAGAGTTAGTAACTACTCGTAACCAAGCTGACCAATTGATCCATGGTACTCGTAAACAAATGGAAGAAGCGGGTGACGCACTTCCAGCTGACGAGAAAACTAAGATCGAAGCAGCAATCACTGAGCTAGAAGAAGTTAAGTCTGGCGATGACAAAGAAGCTATCGACGCTAAAGTTCAAGCGCTTATGACAGCAGCTCAAAAGCTAATGGAAATCGCTCAACAGCAAGCTCAAGCTCAACAAGGTGCTGATGCAGGCCAAGAGCAAGCGAAAGACGACGACGTAGTTGATGCTGAATTTGAAGAAGTGAAAGACGAGAAGAAATAATTCTTCCCGATTAAAGAGGTCGACGCTTGATTAACGATAGATAATTAAATAGCGATCTCTTTAGTAAAGTTTCCCACTCGGGAAAGCTTGCTCTTCAATATTGAAGTTGGGCGTTTAGGGAAACCTTAACGCCCTTCTGTTTGTAAAAGCGTTGTCGCTATAGATGATAGTTTTAGAACCTAGAACCTAGAACCTAGAACCTAGAACCTAGAACCTAGAACCGCCATCTATATCGATATAAACACTAAACGGTCTCTCCGTTTACAGTAAACAAATTGGTGACGAAACACATGTCTAAACGTGATCTTTATGAAGTACTTGGCGTAGCCCGAGATGCTTCTGAGCGTGATATCAAAAAAGCTTATAAACGTCTTGCGATGAAATACCACCCGGATAGAAACCACGGTGATGAAGCATCGGCAGAGAAGTTTAAAGAAGTGAAAGAAGCGTATGAGATTCTAACAGACTCTCAAAAACGCGCAGCTTACGATCAATACGGTCATGCCGCTTTTGAACAAGGTGGTATGGGCGGTGGCGGCGGCTTTGGCGGCGGCGGTAGCGGTGACTTCGGCGATATCTTTGGTGATGTGTTTGGCGATATCTTTGGTGGCGGCCGTCGTGGCGGTGGTCAACAACGCGCACAACGTGGTGCTGACTTACGTTACAACATGGAGCTGACTTTAGAAGAAGCGGTTCGTGGTTGTTCGAAAGAAATTGAAGTTCCTACATTAGTCGGTTGTGACGTGTGTGATGGCACAGGTGCTAAGAAAGGCTCTTCTGCGCAAACTTGTGGCACTTGTCATGGTCACGGCCAAGTACAAATGCGTCAAGGCTTCTTTGCGGTTCAGCAAGCGTGTCCAACCTGTCATGGTAAAGGCAAGATCATTAAAGATCCATGTAACTCATGTCATGGTGAAGGTCGCAAGCACAAAACTAAATCACTTAACGTTAAGATCCCAGCCGGTGTTGATACTGGCGATCGCATTCGTCTTTCTGGCGAAGGTGAAGCGGGAGAGCACGGCGCTCCAACCGGTGACTTATATGTACAAGTACATGTTAAAGAGCACCACATCTTTGAGCGTGATGGCAGCAACTTGTATTGTGAAGTCCCTGTTAGCTTTACTATGGCCGCTCTGGGTGGCGAAGTTGAAGTACCAACCTTAGATGGTCGAGTAAGCCTAAAAGTACCGGCGGAAACACAAACGGGTCGTATGTTCCGTATGCGTGGTAAAGGTGTGAAAGGCGTACGTGGCGGTCCACAAGGTGACTTGATTGTGAAGCTAGTGGTGGAAACACCTGTGAAGCTAAATGCTCGTCAAAAAGAACTGCTTAAAGAGTTTGAAGAGTCTTGTGGCGGTGATGCTGCCAACAAGCATAAGCCTAAATCGAAAGGTTTCTTCGATGGCGTTAAGAAATTCTTTGACGACCTGACTAGCTAATTAAAAGTAATAGCTGGCAGTAAAAAGCGTACAAACAAAGGCCAACCTAGTGTTGGCTTTTTTGTGCCTAAAAATCGTCTATAAAAGTATGACGGCTTGCGAGTTCCCTCCAAAGGCGTTGGCTACATCAATAATTGCTAAGGCTTATGCACTACGCTTGGCAGATGAAAACAGCATCTTATGGTTTCTCAATATTAGAGGTTTTAGTGTGTTGCCTTGTGCTCGGCATAGTAGGGCAATGGACAGTATCTTCGATTGCCGAGCAACTCGCACAGCAAAAAATAAAAGCCGCCGCCGCTCAAGTGCATGGATTATTAACCAGCGCCAGCGATAGTGCGTATGGCATGAAAAAAGATCTGTGGCTGCATACCGCCTCGTCTAACTCGCAGCAATTATTTGCGCTACACACAGATAGTAGCGAGCGTAATTCAGAGTCATTGTTCAATGGCGCAATTCATCCGCAAACTCTTGCTGGCACCTTTATTAGCACTACTTTTAGCACGCTTCGTTTTAGTGGCGTAACTGGCAGACCTTACGGTAATGGCAATATCAGTATTGGGCTCAATGACGAACCACGAGTTAAAGTTATCTTCCACGATATCACCGGCCGAATGCGTATCTGCGCAATTGAGGAGCGAGCCTATGGTTATCCAGCGTGTTAATTCCGTATGTTCTCCCCGCACTGTAACTTATCGCTGTCAGCAAGGGCTGTCGTTACTTGAACTCGTATTGAGCTTAGGGTTATCAAGCGTGCTATTGGTCGCGGTGTGCACCTTACTTGTCCATCAACAACAATTACTAGCCCAACAAATTAAGCACACACAACGTTTTATAGAAAGCCACTATCTTGCCAGCTATTTACGCGGGGAAGTCCGTCGTGCGGGGTATCAGCAGTTGGAATCGACCTATATTGAAGCATCCAAGTTGGGGCTGGGTTATCAAGATGAACAAGGAGGTTATCGCCGAATACTGATTTGGCGTGACGCTGCGCAATACAAACTCAAATACTGCGCAGACTCTACTGACGCACCGCAACCTCTCGCGCAAACCTGCTCAGAAAATATCAATTACTCGATGCTAAATGACAAACTTCTTTCTTTTAGGCAGTTGGACGTTACAGGCTTAGGTTCCGCTGAACACTTGATTGATATTGAATACGGCATTGCAATTAAAGGCGAGTCCTCTGTAACTCATCAGGTGCTGGTTGCTTCGCGCAATATTGAATTCTCGACTGACGAGCAAAGCAATGCACTCGAATAAAGGTTATGTGCTGTTAACGGTTTTAAGTTTGTTGTTTGTATTAGGCTTTTTGGCGCTGGATAACGCTCGCTATCTTGCTAACGCATTAAGTGGGCAGTCTTACATGTATCAAAGACGAGCTAGTTTGGATTGGGAGTTGGAATCCATGCTCAATTGTCAGGCTATGCATTTAAGCGTGATACAAAACTTACCTAACAACGAATGTGATAATGACGCTGAAGTGCAGGTTGTAATTGAGCCACAACAAGCTGCTAATCAATATAAAATTGAAGCGCATAAAGAGAGCATTGCCACCAGTGCCGTTATTCAATTTGGCGATATGGATCAAGACTACGCCGTGATAAGTAACTTTGCTCTTGATAGTGCATTTACCGCAACCTCGAGCTTAGTTGAGCCTTCGGCATTACTGTCATTTTATGCTTATAACGATATTGCATTATTACAGCCGCGGTGGGGGAGCACTCTAGAGGTGACATCCAAACAAACCTGCGGCAGTGAGCTGCTGACTTATTTAACCCAAACCGCCAGTACAGATATCGTGATAGAAGGCAGTTGCGCTATCAATCTTATGCAGTGGCAACAAGTTGTTGCTAGATCTCAGCAAGCTCCGCTCAACTTACTGTTTGTCGGTGACTCTATTGAGCTGATGGTTTCGGGTACATTGCGCGGAATATTGGCTATTTGGCAACAAACAGAGTCTACACAAACTGTGGTTATGCAAGGGACGTTAAGCATTGATGGAGGATTACAGCTGCATCTTGCTGAACCTATGGATACAAGCCAAGCCGAATTGCTGGTGCTTGAAAATACGTACAGCCTGCAAGAGGCCAGAGTTAAGTTTGCTAAGCGAAGTTGGCTTCAAGGGAGTTGGCGTGATTTCTAATTTCGCATCTAAAGTGCAAGCCGGCTTTAGCTTATTAGAGGTGCTTACCGCCAGCGCCTTGGTTTCGCTGTTGTCTGTGTTGCTGATAGAAGGTAGCGTATTTATACAGCGAGAAGTCAAATTCGCTGAGCAAAGTCTACAAGTATTAAATGTTGTTGAGAACAGGCTAGAGTTACACCGATTAGAAATATTAACAGGTGAGAGCATAGCGCTCGAAAATGAGCACGCCAGTAGCACTCTACAAATAGCAGAGTTTCAAATATCCAGTCAGAAAAAATATGCAGTTTCATCGCTAGGAATATCGGGTACGCATATTACAGTTTCAGCCAGTTGGATTGATCCATGGCGTCGTCAGCAGAGCTTATCCTTATCTACTTGGGTCGCATTCAAATAATAGAAATGTGTGTTTTTTGTTAATGGTAAATTTTCCTTATGAGATAAAACTCATAAGTGAGGTGAATGCAAGTGAATAAAAAGTTACTATTCTGTTTTTGTTTATTTGTGCCTGTGTTTTTATTTGTATTGCAGTTGTTTTCAATATGCAAAACTTCCGCTAAGTAGCACATTTTGCAAACTTAGATTCTGTTTTTGTCTGACTAATTGGTTAGAATGCCCGCCTTAATAAAAATAAGACCTATATTTAACGGTTTTACATTTCTGTAACCTGATACGGTGGTAATCCAATGAGCAACCAATTAGCTGATGCAGCTACACCTAAACAAGGTGGTATGGATCGCTTCTTAAACCTGATTGAAAAAGCAGGTAATAAGATCCCTGATCCCGCAATTTTATTCTTTTGGGCATTAATTATAGTTTGGGTATCTTCAGCCTTACTATCGCATGTTTCTTTTGACTTAGTTAACCCACGCACTGGTAATCCTCTTGAAATTACTAACCTTTTAACCGGTGATGCGTTAGCCAGTTTCTTAGCTAATATGGTCACAACCTTTACCGGTTTTGCGCCGCTAGGTATCGTTTTAGTGGCAATGCTGGGTGTAGGTGTTGCTGACTCTTCAGGCTTTATTACTACTGGCCTGAAAAAAATGCTGAGCTTTACGCCAGCAAAACTGTTAACGCCAATGCTGATCCTAGTGGCTATTGTGTCTCACACAGCCGCAGATGCAGGTTATGTATTAGTTATCCCATTAGGCGGTATCATTTTCCATGCGGCAGGTCGCCATCCATTGGCGGGTATTGCAGCAGCGTTTGCGGGCGTATCAGGGGGGTTCTCTGCTAACTTTATTCCCTCTGGTATCGACCCGCTACTGGCTGGTTTCACGCAGACTGCAGCAAACGTATTAGACCCTGAGTATATTGTTAACCCACTGGCTAACATCTACTTTACTGGTCTATCTTCGGTATTGATTGTTGCTATTGGTTGGTTTGTGACTGAGCGCATTATCGAACCGCGTTTAAACGCCACAACAAATGTTGATGAAGATGCAGAAGAAGCGCCTGATTTGGGTTCTATGACAGAGCTTGAGTCAAAAGCATTTAAATATGCTGGCTGGTCAATGATGGCAGGTATAGCACTATTAGTGTTTGCTATCATGCCTGAAAACTCGGCGTTACGTTCGCCAGAAGGTGAAATTACTGCGTTCTCAGCCCCTATCATGCAGTCGATTGTGCCACTGATCTTTATCCTATTTATCATCCCTGGCATCGTTTATGGTCGTGTAGTAGGTAAGTTCTCAAGCAGCAACGACGTAATTAAATCTATGTCTGAAACCATGAACACAATGGGCGCGTACATGGTAATGTCGTTCTTCTGTGCTCAGTTCCTAGTGGCATTTGGTCAATCAAACATAGGCACTATGCTAGCGCTATATGGCGCAGAAGGTCTAAAAGCGATGAATCTGCCAGGTGAAGCGACAGTTGTGGGCATGATTCTACTGACCGCATTTGTGAACCTTCTGGTGGGTTCAGCATCAGCTAAGTGGGCATTGATTGGTCCTATCCTTGTACCTATGTTGATGGCGGTAGGCATTTCTCCTGAGCTATCTCAAGCAGCGTACCGTGTGGGTGATTCAGTATCGAATATCATCTCACCATTGATGGTGTTCTTCCCGCTGGTGGTGGTGTACTGTCAGCGATACGTGAAGAATACGGGTATTGGTACACTTGCGTCACTGATGATGCCATTCTCCATTGCCATGCTTGTTGGTTGGACTGTGTTCTTGCTCGCGTACTGGGCACTGGGTATCCCGCTAGGTATTCAAGCGCCTTACACTTATACAATGTAAGCGTTGCGATAAACGGATTCTAAATAACAAAACCCGCTATGTTACATAGCGGGTTTTTTGTGTTTAAAAAGAAGCTTTAAAAATAGGCAGTGCTACTACAAATGTTTGGCGTGGAAACTCAAGTGATCATCGATAAAGCTAGAAATGAAAAAGTAGCTATGGTCATAACCCGCTTGCATACGCAGTTCAAAGTTGATGTCTTGCTGCGCGGCAACATCGATAAGGTGATTAGGCTTGAGCTGCTCTTCTAAAAAGCCATCCGCATCACCTTGGTCAATCAGGATAGGTAAACGACTGCCGTGTTTGGCGAGCAGTTTACACGCATCATATTCGGCCCATGTACTTTGGTCATTACCCAGATAATGAGAAAATGCTTTGATGCCCCACGGACATTCTGTTGGGTTTGTGATAGGGCTAAACGCCGAAATCGATTGATATTGATGTGGGTTTTTAAAGCCAATGGTCAATGCGCCATGACCGCCCATACTGTGCCCAGCGAGTGATTTTTTATCGGTGACAGGGAAGTGCTCTGCAATGAGTGCTGGCAGTTCATCAACAATATAAGAATACATTCGATAGTGTTTATCCCAAGGTGCTTGAGTGGCATTGAGATAAAATCCTGCGCCTAAACCTAAGTCATAGGCCTGCTCAGCATCATCTGCAACAGTTTCTCCTCTGGGGCTAGTATCTGGCGCAACAATAGCGATGCCTAATTCTGCGGCTTTACGAAATGCGCCTGCTTTTTGCATAAAGTTTTCGTCATTACAAGTTAAGCCTGATAGCCAATACAGCACAGGCACTGCTTGTTGCTGTGCTTGTGGCGGCAAAAAAATGGCAAAGGTCATTTGGGTATGGGTTGAGTGTGCTTGATGGGTGTATCGCTGGTGGCGTCCACCAAACACGGTATTTTGACTGAGAAGTTGGATGGACATAGTGTTTCCTGTAGTCATATTGCTTTCTAATAATAAGAAAAGGCGCTGCGATTAATGAATAATGTACAGCGCCCAAAAGAAAGACCTATTTATCAAAATGTATCACAGTGCGGATACTTTCACCTTTGTGCATCAGCTCAAAAGCTTCATTGATATCTTCTAAACCCATGGTGTGGGTAATGAAATCTTGCAGGCCAAATTCACCCGCCATATAACGCTCAACAATTTCTGGTAATTCAGAGCGGCCTTTTACTCCGCCAAAGGCACTGCCGCGCCATACTCGACCGGTGACTAATTGGAATGGGCGAGTGGAGATCTCTTGCCCTGCGCCTGCCACGCCAATAATCACAGATTCTCCCCAACCTTTATGACAACACTCGAGTGCAGAGCGCATTACATCGACATTGCCGATACATTCAAATGAATACTCCACGCCGCCATCGGTCATCTCAACAATCACCTCTTGGATAGGCTTATCGAAATTTTTAGGGTTGATGCAATCAGTCGCGCCAAGCTGTTTAGCCAGTTCAAATTTACTTTCATTTATATCAACGCCAATGATGCGATTTGCGCCTGCCATTTTTGCGCCAATAATGGCGGAAAGGCCGATGCCACCTAGACCAAAGATTGCTACGTTGTCGCCTTTTTCAACTTTGGCGGTATTGAGCACCGCGCCCATACCTGTAGTGACGCCGCAACCTAACAAACAGACTTCTTCAAGGGGCGCTTCTTTGTTGACCTTAGCCAGTGAAATTTCAGGTAATACGGTAAATTCAGAGAAAGTTGAGCATCCCATATAGTGATAAATAGGTTGTCCATCTTTGTAAAAGCGCGTGGTGCCATCGGGCATTAGGCCTTTACCTTGTGTCTCTCGAACCGCTTGGCAAAGGTTGGTTTTTCCTGATTTACAGAACTTACACTCACCACATTCTGCGGTATACAGAGGAATGACGTGATCGCCAACCGCAACGCTCGTCACCCCTTCACCAACCATTTCCACAATGCCTCCACCTTCATGCCCCAAAATTGAAGGGAAGATGCCTTCAGGATCGTCACCCGATAGAGTAAAGGCATCGGTATGACAGACGCCGGTGGCGATAATCTTAACCAGAACTTCGCCTTTTCTAGGCAGCATCACATCCACTTCTTCCATTTTCAGTGGCTGGTTTGGCCCCCATGCAACAGCGGCGCGTGATTTGATAAATTGGTCAGTGGTCGTCTTGGTCATGATGGTTTCCTATTGGCGAACGTATGAATTAAAACTTTAGACTATAGGGACGATTATATTGTTTCTTTTGAAGTGATAAACTAGCCTTTATGAAAATCACTTTTACGCAGGTGTAATAATGTCGCAGTGGGAAGGCATTGAAGAATTTGTCGCAGTGGCGGATAGCGAGAGTTTTACTAAAGCGGCGCAAATGCTAGATACATCCGTGGCGCAAGTGAGCCGTAAGTTGTCTGCTTTAGAAGCTCGCTTAGGGGTAAAGTTGGTACAAAGAACGACTCGCCGCGTTTCTGTGACCGAAGTGGGCTTAGGTTATGCTCAGCATTGTCGCATGTTACTTGATGGGCTTGCTGAAGCTGAAAGAGAAGTGACTCAAGTGCATTCTCAGCCCATAGGACGTCTGCGAATTACCGCCCCAACGACTTACGGTGAAAGTGTTATTGCGCCAATGCTAATGCAATTTGTTGCCCGTTATCCGCAATTAGAATTAGATTTACAGCTGAGCAATAAACGTTTAGATC
This sequence comes from Vibrio sp. B1Z05, assembly GCF_052955985.1. Lineage (NCBI taxonomy): Bacteria > Pseudomonadati > Pseudomonadota > Gammaproteobacteria > Vibrionales > Vibrionaceae > Vibrio > Vibrio sp. B1Z05. The sequence goes on along the minus strand of NZ_CP130463.1, from coordinate 2,134,023 downwards.
TTATTGCCGATAAATTTGATATTGCGATACGTATAGGTACGCTTCCTGACTCGTCATTGATTGCGAAGAAACTGACTGAGCGACAACAATATGTGTGTGCTTCGGCTGGATTTATTGCCCAATATGGAAAGCCGACACACCCTGCACAACTAACCGACTATCCCTGCTTATTGGGTTCATCCTCTACGTGGCGTTTTACGGAAAACAACAAAAAGCTAAGCCTGACTATGAAAGGGCGACTTCGTTGTAATAGCGGTAATGTGCTCACCCAAGCGGTATTGCAAGGTAATGGCATTGTGCAACTGCCTGATTTTTATGTTGCCCGCTATTTGCAAGATCATAGCTTGCTTGAACTATTAAAAGATTATCGTGCAGAAAAAGAGACCATTTGGGCGCTCTATCCACAAAATAGGCATTTATCACCCAAAGTAAAATTGGCCATAGAGTTTTTGAGTGAACAACTTGCGCAAGGTAAGTTTTGCACCAATTCATATAATGGAACAACATGGTAGACGAGTCATGCTCAATAAGCACAGCAGTAAAGAGAGTGAGTAATACAGTGAATGACGTAGAAGTAAGCCAGTTTTCTGAGCAAGATAAGCAATTTATGCGTCGTGCTATTGAGTTGGCACACAATGCCGAAAATGAAGGTGAAGTTCCTGTTGGGGCGGTATTGGTTCGAGATAATCAAATTGTCGCTGAGGGATGGAATCGCTGTATCGGCACGCACGATGCCACCGCACATGCAGAAATCCAAGTCTTGAGAAAGGCGGGTGAGTCACTACAAAACTATCGTCTATTAGACACTACCTTATATGTGACACTAGAGCCTTGCCCAATGTGTGCAGGCGCACTATTGCATAGCCGAGTAAAGCGCGTAGTGTTTGGTGCACCTGATTTAAAAGCGGGCGCAGCAGGCACAGTGTTAGACTTGTTCTCTAGCCAAGCAGCCTATCATTTTGCTGATGTTGAATCGGGGTTATTAGAACAAGAGTGTCGGGAACAACTACAAGCGTTTTTTAAACGACGTCGCAAGGAACAAAAAGAGTTAAAGCGTTTACAAAAAGAGGCGCAGCAGAAAGGGGATTAGGCAAACATTTCGCTAGTTAAGTGCCAAATGTTTGCGCGCGGGTATGACTAGATAGCTAACGTTACGTAAGAACGATTTCGCCAAAGAAGCTTCTTCTTATTATTGGCTCGCATACGCTTACGACGGTTAGCTGAAACAGTGCCACTTGATAATTTCTTTGACAGTTTTCTTTTCAGTTTCAACGAACAATCTCCTATGAAATTTACGGCAGCAAACGTTTGAATTACTCACATTCTTATCGTTTGCTGTACTCATATATAGAGCATGATTGTTACCGTAATATTAATTTAAACAAAGGAAATATCTCTCAAATAAAGCAAGCTCTTGCATATTTGCATTTAAAATGTGAGCTATATCAATCGTTTGAATGCGATTGCTATTCTGTATCGCTATCTATTGCTGTTTTTGCTGCCGAATGTGTCATGTTTGGCGCTTCAATTACCGTTAGATCATCTGTGCCTGTTTCAACTTGATTATGATCACGCTGATCAATATGGCCAATGATGCTTTGGTAGTATCGGCGAATACTTTCTACGTAGTTGAGTGCTTCATCACCACGGGCGTAGCCGTAACGGGTGTATTCGTAGTAGCCTTTTTTGCGCAGTTTAGGTAGGCGCGTTTTCACATCACTCCACAGATCGGGGTTGGCTCCTTGAGCTTTAGCAATACGTCTGGCATCCATTACATGACCGTATCCGACATTATAAGAAGCCAGGGCAAACCAGATTTTTTCATGTTGGTTGATGCTATCAGGAATGCGATTGACGATTTTTCTCAGATATTCAACGCCGCCACGAATAGATTGCTCTGGATCTAGACGGTCTTTTACCCCGACGCTTTTGGCGGTAGGCAGAGTCAACATCATCATGCCTCGCACTCCCGTTGGAGACTTAGCTTTAGGGTTCCAGTGAGATTCTTGATAGGCGAGCGCGGCCACTAAACGCCAATCAAATTCGCCAGCGTATTTTTGAAATAGTGATTCCCATTTTGGCAGCTTGCTGTCCAGTGCGCGGACAAAGGCGCGAGTATCTACATAATCAAAGTCGTCGATGTGGCCGAAGTACTTTTCTTCAATAAGACGCAGCTGACCGTCTTGGTGAATGTTGCCAAAAAACTCGATAACTAAGGCATATAGACTCTCATCAACCCCGCGCGGTAAGTACCATGACGTCGGCTGATCTTCGGTAAGCTCAAAAGCTAAGGCGATGTTTGGGTAGATGCGCTGCGCAAGTGACAGTTCGATAGAGTCGACCACAGTAAATAAACGTTCGCCTGTGGAAACTTGTTTTAGCAGATCGTTAGTATCGTAACTATCGGTGATGGTGTATTTCAGGTCGGGGTGCGTTTTGGCTAAATCCAACAAGGTTTGTTGAAAGTGTGAGCCTTTGACCACAGTGATAGATTCGCCACTGTCGATAAGCTGTTTTAGGTTACGAGGACGCCAAGTGCCTTTTTTATATACCACTTGCTGACTGACGTAGTAGTAAGCCGGTCCGGCACGAAATGTTTTTACTCGATTGGGCGCTTGGGTGAGCCCAGCCGCCACGATATCTATTTCACCATTTTGCAGAGCAGGGAACAGTTCAGAGAGGCGATAAGCGGGTTTGATTTCTAGACGAACCCCTAATTGATTAGCAAAAGCAGAGGCAAGGTCGTATTCCATACCTGTGGGGCCGTCGGGGCCAATGTAATAGGAAAGTTGATTGTTTAGCGTGCCGACACGTAATACGCCACGTTCTTGGATTTTTTGTAGCTCTGTTTGTGTATCGGTATCGTATTGACAGCCAACAACAGAAAGCAAGGTCACTATGGTGATAGCCAATGTACAAAATTTCGTTAACCATTTAGTGAACACTGACGTGCGCATAGTGTTTTGTCACTCCAACAATCGAGGGTAATTATTTTAATTATACGCCTTTATATCAAACCCACTATCAAGGGGGAAGTGAAACAGTATTAACAAGTACTTAACGCCAGTTTCATTTTTTATGAGGCGTAATTTATCTTCAACTAAGGCTTTGACGCAAAAATTTGCGCAAACGGTTGCTTTTTGTGTTACTTCACAAAAAGATTTGCTTTATAATACGCCCGAAACAGCAGAGGCAATACTGAAGTAAAAATAATAAGAAATCATAACCTATTGTTTTTACTTGAATATTTTCTTTAATCCATCATCAAGAGACCTAAGCACATGAGAATTTTGCGTGGCTCCCCAGCTCTTTCTGAGTTTCGTGTACAAAAATTACTAGAACTTTGTCGTGAACAAGGCCTACCTGTTACAGGTATTTATGCTGAGTTTATGCACTTCGCAGACGTAAGTGCAGAACTTGACGCCTCAGAGACAGATAAGCTAGAAAAACTGCTTACCTATGGTCCAACGATCGAAGAGCATGAACCTCAAGGGACTTTATTCCTTGTTACTCCACGCCCTGGCACCATCTCCCCATGGTCATCTAAATCGACTGATATTGCCCATAATTGTGGTCTAGACACAGTGAAGCGTCTAGAACGTGGTACGGCTTACTACGTTGAGACATCAGTAGCGTTAGATGAAGCTCAAATCAAAGCAGTGAAAGCATTGATTCATGACCGCATGATGGAAGTGGTCTTTAATGAGATGGAACAAGCTTCAGCATTGTTTACGGTTGCAGAACCTGCGCCACACACTGTGGTTGATTTGCTTGCTGGTGGCCGCAAAGCCCTTGAAGAAGCAAACATCACACTAGGTCTTGCATTAGCCGAAGACGAAATTGATTACCTAGTTGAAAACTTCAATAAACTAGGCCGTAATCCAAACGACATCGAACTGATGATGTTTGCTCAAGCAAACTCAGAGCATTGTCGTCATAAGATCTTTAACGCAGATTGGACAATTGATGGTGTCGCGCAAGACAAGTCATTGTTCAAAATGATCAAAAACACCATGGAAGTGACTCCTGACCATGTATTGTCTGCTTATAAAGATAACGCAGCGGTTATGGAAGGCTCTAAAGTGGGTCGTTTCTTCCCAGATCCAGAAACCCGTCAATACTCTTACAACCATGAAGATGCACACATCTTAATGAAGGTTGAGACTCATAACCACCCAACCGCTATTTCTCCTTGGCCGGGTGCTTCTACCGGTTCTGGCGGCGAAATTCGTGATGAAGGCGCAACTGGTATTGGTGGTAAACCAAAAGCAGGTTTAGTGGGCTTTACCACATCTAACCTACGTATTCCTGGTTTTGAACAGCCTTGGGAAACGGACTTTGGTAAACCAGGTCGCATCGTAACCGCGTTGGATATTATGACTGAAGGCCCGCTAGGTGGCGCAGCATTTAACAACGAATTTGGTCGTCCAAACCTATTGGGTTACTTCCGTACTTACGAAGAAAAAGTGACTTCTCACGCCGGTGAAGAAATCCGTGGTTACCACAAGCCGATTATGTTGGCAGGTGGCATGGGTAACATCCGTGACGAACACGTGCAAAAACGTGAAATCCCAGTGGGCGCAAAACTGATTGTTCTTGGCGGCCCTGCTATGAACATTGGTCTTGGCGGCGGCGCGGCTTCTTCTATGGCTTCAGGCCAATCAGCCGAAGATCTTGATTTTGCTTCAGTACAACGTGAAAACCCAGAGATGGAACGTCGTTGTCAGGAAGTGATTGACCGCTGTTGGCAGCTAGGTGAAGAAAACCCAATCGCCTTTATCCACGATGTGGGCGCTGGAGGTATTTCAAACGCACTTCCTGAGCTTGTGGATGACGGCGAGCGTGGCGGTAAATTCCAGCTACGTGACGTGCCAAACGATGAGCCGGGCATGAGCCCACTTGAAATTTGGTGTAACGAATCTCAAGAACGCTACGTAATGGCGGTTGCTGATGAAAACATGGCAACGTTCGACGCTATTTGTAAGCGTGAACGTGCACCGTACGCTGTAGTGGGTATTGCAACTGAAGAGCGTGAACTAACGTTAGAAGATACTCATTTTGATAACACACCAATCGATATGCCGATGGATGTGTTGCTTGGCAAAACACCTAAGATGTTCCGTGATGCGAAAACACTAAAAGTCGATAGCCCTGCTATCAACCGTGACGGTGTTGAGCTAAACGAAGCCATTGATCGCGTACTGCGTTTGCCAACGGTTGCTGAGAAAACCTTCCTTATCACCATCGGTGACCGCAGCGTTACTGGCCTTGTGGCTCGTGACCAAATGGTAGGTCCTTGGCAGGTTCCAGTCGCTAACTGTGCGGTAACCGCGGCAAGTTACGATACTTACCACGGCGAATCTATGTCTATCGGTGAGCGTACTCCGGTTGCTCTGCTAGACTTTGGCGCATCAGCACGTTTGGCGGTAGGTGAGTCTTTAACTAACATCGCAGGTACTGATATCGGCGATATTAAACGCATTAAGCTTTCGGCTAACTGGATGTCTCCAGCGGGCCACCCAGGTGAAGACGCGGGTCTTTACGAAGCGGTTAAAGCGGTAGGCGAAGAGCTATGTCCTGCACTGGGTCTAACTATCCCTGTGGGTAAAGATTCAATGTCAATGAAGACTAAGTGGAATGAAAACGGCGAAGACAAAGAAGTGACTTCTCCTCTTTCACTAGTAATTACGGCATTTGGTCGTGTTGAAGATGTTCGCAAGACTGTGACTCCTCAGCTACGCACTGATAAAGGCGAATCAAGCCTAGTATTGGTTGACCTTGGTAACGGTAAAAACCGTCTAGGCGCAACAGCGCTAGCACAAGTGTACAAACAACTGGGTGACAAGCCAGCTGACGTTGACAATGCAGAGCAGCTAAAAGGCTTCTTCGATGCAATGCAAACCTTAGTTCGTGATGACAAGCTAGTGGCTTACCACGATAAAGGCGACGGCGGTTTATTTGTTACGCTTGCAGAGATGGCATTTGCCGGTCACTGTGGCGTGAAAGCAGATATCTCTGAGCTTGGCGAAGACGTTCTAGCAGCACTATTTAACGAAGAGTTAGGCGCAGTTGTTCAAGTTAACAATAGCGACCTAGACTTTGTGCGCACTGTATTGGCAAGCAACGGCCTAGAAGCATGTTCTCATGTTATTGGCACAGTTGAAGCAACTGATAAAGTAGAAATCTACGCTCACGGCTCAGCCATTGTTGACCGTTCACGTACTGAGCTACGTACTATCTGGGCTGAAACTACGCATAAGATGCAAGCACTGCGTGATAACCCTGTGTGTGCTGACCAAGAATTTGCCGCCAAGAAAGACAACTCAGACCCTGGTCTGAACGTGGATCTGACTTTTGACGTAAACGAAGACATTGCAGCGCCTTACATTGCTACTGGCGTTAAACCTAAGATGGCTATCTTGCGTGAGCAAGGCGTGAACTCTCACGTAGAAATGGCGGCTGCTTTTGACCGTGCTGGTTTCGATTCTGTGGATATCCACATGAGCGACATTTTAACTGGTCAAGCGGTACTTGAAGAATACCAAGGCCTAGTGGCTTGTGGTGGTTTCTCTTACGGTGACGTACTGGGCGCAGGTGAAGGTTGGGCTAAGTCTGTATTGTTCAATGCGCAAGCTCGTGACCAATTCGCTGGTTTCTTCAACCGTCAAGACACTTTCTCACTAGGTGTATGTAACGGTTGTCAGATGCTATCAAATCTTAAAGAGTTGATTCCTGGTGCTGACTTATGGCCACGCTTTGTACGCAACGAATCTGAGCGTTTTGAAGCTCGCTTTAGCTTGGTTGAAGTGCAAAAATCTGACTCGGTATTCTTTGATGGTATGGCGGGCTCTCGCATGCCAATCGCTGTTTCTCACGGTGAAGGGCGCGTAGAAGTGAAAGACTCAGCTCACCTGAATGCGATTGAGAACTCCGGTACGGTTGCGCTTCGTTACGTTGATAACAACGGCAACGCGACTCAACAATACCCGAACAACCCGAACGGTTCACCAAACGCAATCACAGGTCTAACAACCGCAGATGGCCGTGTAACTATCATGATGCCTCACCCAGAGCGTGTATTTAGAACTGTGGCAAACTCTTGGGCTCCTGAGTCTTGGGGTGAAGATTCTGCTTGGATGCGCATGTTCCGTAATGTTCGTAAGAACATCGGCTAATAGTTATTCCATAGCAACATTATTTAATAAGCGACCTTAACGGTCGCTTTTTTTATAAATGCGATCTGGTCATGCAATATGAATAAAAATGTAAATATTTCTTAGTTTTCAATGGCAAAGGTTTAATAGTGAACTACCTTAATAGAGCTAATTAATTTTTCTATGCTCTATAAGGGATTGTTTGTATGAGAAAATTTTGTTTGAAAGCCATTGGCGCCGCTGTGTTAGCCGCATCATTAACTGGTTGTATTGGTAGCAACGCAGTAACAGGTTACGTGATGAAGTTTAACCTTGAAGTAGTGGATAACCGTTACGCTCGTGGTGGTGTGAACATGCTACTTGCGCCTGTGTATGCTTTGTCAGTGGCTGCCGATACATTGATCTTCAACTCTATTGAATTCTGGGCAGGCAAAAACCCGCTAAATGGCAAACCGCATATCTTCGACTCAAAAGTTGAAACTATGTACAACATGAACGATGATCTTGACCCATCACTCACCGAAGCGCCGCTAGATCCTATTAGTATGCGTCAGGTTGAATCATCGACGTTTGAAGCGATTGATGCCAATACAGTGCAAATGAATGTCACTTATAATAATGGTGACAAAGCGCTTATTGAAGGTGTACGTGACGGTGACAAAGTTAGCTATTACTACAATGGTGACTTAGTCGCAGAAACGACACTCGCACAACTGCAAGAGCTAGCTGCAACTAAAGCTTAGTGTTAGCTATAGAATAGAAAAAGCCGAGCATTGCTCGGCTTTTATCGTTTTAGGGCATAGTTGTTGAGTATAGCTAAGCGCTAACTAGCCTTTGTTTGGAATGTGTTTTAGTAGATTGACCATTTGTTCCCAGTAAAGATCAACGGTATCAATTTTTACTTTTTCATCCGGTGAGTGAGGGAAGCGGATAGTCGGGCCAAACGACAGCATATCCATATTCGGGTAAGGCTTTTTGAATAGGCCACACTCTAAACCAGCATGGATAACCATAATGTTAGGGATGTGTCCGTATACTTGCTGATACATATCGCGGAATACCGCCATAATTTCTGAATCTGCATCCGGTTTCCAGCCAGGGTAAGCGCCAGAGAAAGTCACTTTTGCGCCAGCCAAAGTTGCCACTGAAGTGAGCATGCTTTCAACTTGGCGACGACCTGAATCAATCAAAGAACGAATCAAGCACAGGGCAGTCACTTTATCTTGCTCGGTAGTAATCACGCCAAGGTTTAGCGAGGTTTCAACCACACCTTCAATCGCATCACTCATGCGGATTACACCATTCGGGCATGCATTTAGCGCAGCAATTAACGCTTGCTGGCTTTTCTGGGAGAATACACCGAACTGCGCTTCTACATCTTCAATGAAAGTTGCGATAGTGGTTTCAATGGCACCTAACTCAGCGGTTAAGGTTTGGGTATATTCGGTAAGTGCTGCTTCTAATTTGCCTATGTTTTGCGTTGCTACGGCGAGAGTGACAGAGCCTTCACGAGGAATAGCGTTGCGCAGGCTACCACCATTGAAATCAATCAATTTTAGGTCAAGTTGTAAAGCGTGATCGGCAAGGAAGCGAGCCAATAGTTTGTTGGCATTGCCACGGCCTGTGTGAATATCACAACCAGAGTGACCGCCTTTTAAGCCTTTTAAAATCAGCTTTTTCGCGACAAAGCCTTCCGGAATTGCTTCACGTTGCACGTCAAATTCAAGGCTAGAGTCAATACCGCCAGCACAGCCCATGTAGACTTCGCCTTCTTGCTCTGAATCGGTATTAAGTAGGATGTCACCTTCTAACCAACCTTCTTGAAGAGCGAATGCACCTGTCATCCCTGCTTCTTCATCAATAGTCAGCAGTACTTCAATTGGGCCATGCTCAATATCTGTTGCGGCTAGTACAGCAAGACAGGATGCCATGCCAATACCGTTATCAGCGCCAAGGGTAGTGCCAGTTGCTGTTACCCATTCGCCATCAATATAAGGAAGGATAGGATCAAGGGTAAAGTCGTGTTCGGTATCTTCGTTTTTTTGCGGAACCATATCGAGGTGCGCTTGTAGTACAACCCCTTTTTTGTTTTCCATGCCTGCGGTGGCAGGTTTTTTGATAAACAGATTACCAGCGCTATCGGATTTCACCGCCAGACCTTGTGCTTTTGCCCACTCTACAATGTGGTCAGAAAGTGCTTGCTCATGTTTTGATGGGTGAGGGATAGAGCAAATCTTATCGAAAAATGGCCAGATCGGGTTTTGCGTTTGCGCAGTGATCTGGCTAAGAAATGTAGACATGGTGATACTCCTTCATGCTTAAAAGTACGGTCTCTACAGACGGTACATTGACTGGCATTGATATAGCTCAGTTTAATGGGGTTAGGATATCACTCACTGCTAGGGTTGGACAGGCAAAGAAAGGTTTGTGATGTCAGCTTATAGTGAGTTGTTAATTAATTGCAATCAATGTGTATTTAGTTAATTTATTTTACTGATGAAATTAAATTACAGAAACAAGCTCGTAAATTGCACTAAATGGAAAAATTGACGCTTTTGAATAAATATACTTGTAATTAAATTACAGTATTGGTATTATCTTTCCTGTCGATACAGACCACCCTTCTGTGAGTCACCCCACTCATTATTTGGTCTGTACCAATGCTAAATTAAAGCGCAAACTTGTTGTTTTTCAACTGGTTAGCCTTGAGATTATAGATGTGTAACTTTTGGACTTGTCGGTCGAGATTATTATGTATCTACAGTTTCAACCCTGTAATAGGGTTTTTAAGCATGTGATTGAACTTCGGTTCACCCCTGATATATTGGAAATTAATTACTGATTTCATAAGCCGTCCATCTGGAACGGCTTTTTTTTCGTCTGTCGTTTCTGTTTTTTAATGGAAGTCTTAGTTATTTCAAATTGTAAATCATACACTTTAGTTGCTCAGAGAGCTTTCCGAGAGCGAGTAGGGGGTTTTTATGTGCTACATGCTTAAATGCTAATGGTTTCAGAGCTGAAAACTTTTAAGCTGAATAAAAAACACTCAATGTAACTTCGTGTATTTAATCAAAATATATTTATTGATATCAATAATTTACCTTGGTGAGTTGCAAAGGGGATAGACGCAGAATGAGTGTTGAGTAAAGAAATAGACCAATCAGTATGGTATTTCGTCATGTTACTCTCTATAATTCACGCCAATTTATTTACGCAAACGTTTACTTTTATATATTTTTAGGAATTGATAATGCTGGAGAAGCTATTCAAACTACGTGAACATGGTACAACGGTTCGCACGGAAATCATTGCAGGTATCACTACCTTCCTGACAATGGCTTACATCATTTTTGTTAACCCAACTATGTTGTCAGCAACAGGTATGGATCATGGTGCTGTCTTTGTTGCAACCTGTTTGGCTGCGGCAATTGGCTGTTTTGTGATGGGTCTATACGCTAACTATCCAATTGCTCAAGCACCGGGTATGGGGCTAAATGCCTTCTTTACCTATGGCGTTGTGCTAGGAATGGGTTACACGTGGCAAGTGGCACTGGCAGCAGTATTTATGTCAGGTATCTTGTTTGTTCTATTGAGCTTATGTCGCATTCGTGAATGGATCATTAACTCAATTCCTATGTCACTACGTACTGGTATTTCTGCTGGTATCGGTCTTTTCCTTGCATTTATCGGTCTTAAAAATGCCGGCATCGTCGTTGATAACCCAGCAACATTGGTTTCTTTAGGTGATATCACAGGTCTACACGCTATCTTAGCAGCGGTTGGCTTCTTTATTACCATTGCACTTGTTCATCGTGGAACAAGCGGCGCGGTTATGATTGCTATCCTTTGTGTCACTGTTTTGGGCATGATTTTCGGTGACGTTCAATATCACGGTATTATGGCACCACCACCAAGCCTAGCGCCTACTTTCATGCAACTTGATTTTGCTGGCGTATTTGAAGTGGGCATGATCTCGGTTGTGTTTGCATTCTTGTTTGTGGATTTATTCGATACCGCAGGTACGCTGGTCGGTGTGGCAACTAAAGCTAACTTGATTAAAGAAGATGGCAAACTGCCTCGTCTAAACAAAGCGTTACTTGCTGATTCAACAGCAACTTCTGTTGGTGCTTTGCTTGGTACATCAAACACAACGTCATACGTTGAGTCTACTGCGGGTGTTGCTGCGGGTGGTCGTACGGGTTTAACTGCTGTTACCGTTGGCGTACTTTTCCTATTGGCTTTGCTGTTTTCTCCATTAGCTAGTATGATTCCGACCTATGCGACAGCCGGCGCACTGTTTTATGTTGCGATCTTAATGCTATCTGGTCTGGTTAACATCGACTGGAGTGACATTACAGAAGCGGCTCCTGTTGTAGTCACTTGCTTGCTAATGCCACTAACATTCTCTATTGCAGAGGGCATTACATTAGGCTTTATTTCTTACGCTGCAATAAAATTGTTAAGCGGTAAAGGGCGCGATGTATCCGTAAGTGTGTGGATTATGTCAGCTATCTTTATACTAAAATATGCTTTTGCCGGTTAATTAGTCTTAAATAGGTTTACCCGTTATGCCAAAAAAACACATCATTACTTGGGATGAAATGCAGACCAACTGTCGCGAACTTGCTGCGCGTCAAATGCCTGCTGAACAATGGAAAGGAATTTGGGGTGTTAGCCGTGGTGGTTTAGTCCCTGCTGCTATCCTTGCTCGCGAATTAGGTATTCGTTATGTGGATACTATTTGTATCTCAAGTTACGACCATGATCACCAACGTGATATGAGCGTTCTCAAAGCTCCTGAGGGTGATGGTGAAGGCTTCCTTATCGTTGAAGATTTAGTGGATAGCGGTGATACAGCACGTAAATTACGTGAAATGTACCCTAAAGCTAAACTGATTGCGGTTTGTGCAAAACCTTCTGGCGCTGATCTATTAGATGACTATGTTGTCGATATTGAACAGGAAACCTGGATTGAGCAACCATGGGACATGCAGCTAACGTTTGTTGAACCTATCAATCGCAAACGCAAGTAGTTAAGGTTATTGAGCTTTTGCTTAATGCCTTAAAATAAAATTTATGCAAAATGCCTCTATTTAGAGGCATTTTTTGTTTATGCTTAGTGATAAGTTCAACATGTAGACACCCCTTTATGAATGATGACAACAATAAGAACCTTTCTGAAAAACTGTTTACCAAACATCTAAAAGCCAAAGAAACATCCTGCTTGACTCAATATATGCCAAGCAGTTTAAGCCTGCTTGAAGATAAGCCTGCTCAATCTTGGTATCGCAACCTGCGCCGCTTACAGTGGATATGGCAAGGTGCCGATCCTATTGAGCAGGAGCAAGTATTAGCTCGCATCTCCTCATCAACACACTCTCGTTCTAAAGATGAATGGCTAGATACTGTGACGGGGTTTCGTTCGGGAAACTGGGCCTATGAGTGGACTCAGGCCGGTATGGAACATCAGCGTCACGCCAATGAATTAAAAGGGGATGAAGCTGCCCTCGCTCTGTACAAAGCCAGTTTGTACTTTAGCATTGCCGCTTATCCACACATCAAAGGTGACAACCTTGCCTCACAAGCTCAAGTGCTGGCGAATAAAGCTTACGATGAAGCATCACGTTTAAGTAAATACGTGTTCAAGCAAATCAATGTACCCTACAAAGGCAAAACTATTCAGGCGAATTTGCACTTGCCACACACTGAGCGTCCATTGCCCGTTGTAATCGTGTGCGCCGGCCTTGATAGCGTACAAACCGACATGTGGAAACTCTTCTTAGAGCACCTTGCGCCAAATGAGTTTGCGATGCTGACCATAGATATGCCATCAATAGGTAAAAGCAGTAAGTGGACATTATCGGAAGATTCAAGTTGTTTGCATAAAGCGGTATTAGATCATCTACCCCAAGTTCCTTTTATTGATCACTGGAATGTCGGATTACTGGGTTTCCGCTTTGGTGGTAATGCATTGGTTAGGTTGAGCTTTTTAGAGCAAAGCCGCATTAAGGCATGTGTCACTATCGGTGCCCCAGTGCATGATATTTTTGCTTCTCCTGATAAAGTGGCGAGTATGCCTAAGATGTATTTGGATGTTCTAGGATCGCGACTGGGTAAATCTCCGCTGGATATTCAAAGCTTAGCTGGGCAAATGTCGGCATGGTCTTTAAAAACACAAGGCTTACTCGCTTCAAGACGCACTAGCGTGCCTTTGTTAGCTATCTCTTTAGATGGCGATCCTATTGCTCCTCACAGCGATAACAAGTTGATCTCAATGTCGAGTAAAGTGGGACAAGCGGTAAAAGTTCCGTCGAAGAATTTAAGTCAAGGTTATCAAAAATCGTTAGATTTAGCGGTTGACTGGTTGTTAAATGAATTAAAGTCGTGACAGCAATGTTAATTTAATGGCACTATAACTCCTGCTTATGTAACTGATGAGCAACAATAAAACGTATCGCACTCTGCTATTGCGAACGAAAAATAATAAAAAATGGAGTTATTATGCTAGGGAAGCAACCAACTTATCATCGTATGATCGCTAAGCTAAAAGCGATCGGTCCGTATTTACGTGAATCAGAATGTCAGCCAAATTTGTTTTTGTTTGATTGCCTGTCCGTTTGCGTCGATGATAAAAAGTCACCGGAATGTCGTGAATTTTGGGGCTGGTGGATGGAGCTTGAAAAACAAGATGATGCATCAACTTGTATCGCCCATTTTCATCATGGCAAATACAACGCCTCAGGCACATGGGTAGATGAGAAACTGCCAGCGGCTGTGGAAGCGGAAGTGAAACGGACTCAGTCGGTTTTTCAAAGCAAAATCCAAGCTCAGCTGAGCGAACAATTTGCATTTGAGTTTGAGCTGCATGAGGATTCTGAAGCGGTTGCTTAAATGAAAATTTGAGAATAAAGGCACCTTAGGGTGCCTTTTTGCTTTTTTGCTTGTGAAACTGTGCTTAGCTTGTTAAAAAAGAAGCTCCTTTATCAATATGAATGAGTAACAAATGCAAGCTAAGACAGTTGTTGTAAAACTAGGCACTAGTGTAATAACTGGCGGGTCTCAATATCTTAATCGCGCTCACATGGTCGAATTAGTTCGCCAATGCGCTGAATTGAAACAACGTGGTTATCATTTAGTGTTGGTATCTTCTGGTGCAATTGCCGCAGGTCGAGAACAATTGGGTCACCCCAGTTTGCCTAAGTCAATGGCCACCAAACAACTGCTAGCTGCTGTCGGTCAGTCACATCTAATCCAAGTATGGGAATCTCTTTTCTCTATCTACAATTTGAAGATAGGGCAGATGTTATTGACTCGTGCCGATCTTGAAGACAGAGAGCGTTTCTTAAATGCCCGCGACACGATTAATACGCTGGTTGAACACAACATTATCCCTATCGTGAATGAAAATGATGCGGTTGCCACGACCGAAATCAAAGTCGGGGACAACGACAACCTATCGGCGTTGGTGGGCATTTTATGTGGCGCTGATACTTTGGTTTTGCTGACCGATCAGCCGGGTTTATTTACCGCCGATCCTCGAAGCAACCCTGACGCGAAACTGATTCGTGAAGTCTCTACCATTGATGAAACCTTGATTAAAATTGCCGGTGGCAGTGGCACAACTCTGGGCACTGGCGGTATGGCAACCAAACTGCAAGCAGCCGACATTGCCAGACGTTCTGGGATTGAAGTTATTATTGCCGCAGGCAGTGCCGATAACGTGATTTTAGAGAGTGTGTCTGCTTCTCCGTGCGGTACGCGCTTCTTGCCGTTGCCTGAATCTTTAGAAAATAGAAAACGTTGGATATTGGCAGGCCCTGCCGCTTCCGGTGACATTGTCATTGATGATGGCGCAGTGAATGCGCTGCAACGTAAAGGCAGTAGCTTGTTGGCAAAAGGGGTGACTGAGGTCAACGGCGAATTTGCGCGTGGCGAAGTCGCGCGTATTGTGAATCAATCAGGCACTCTCATTGCCAAAGGATTAGTTAAATATTCCAGTGAAGATATGATTCAAATTCAAGGTATGCACAGCAAAGAAATTGGTGAGGTTCTCGGGCACGATTATGGCTCAGAGATCATCCACCGTGACGATTTAGTCATGATGCAAGATTAACGGCTGACCAGCCGAGATAAAATTATAGAGGACAATATTTTGGATTTAATTCAACTAGGCCAGCGCGCAAAACAAGCATCATTTGCTCTTGCTACCACCACTACCGCCACTAAAAATAATGCATTAGCGGTCATGGCGGATGAACTGGAAAAGCAATCAAAAACCATTCTTGAAGCGAACGCTATCGATATTCAAGCCGCTCGCGATGCTGGCATGAGCGAAGCGCTGCTGGATCGTTTGTTGCTCAATGAAGATCGCTTAAAAGCGATTGCGAATGACGTACGTAATGTCATTACTCTAAATGATCCGATTGGCAGTGAATTAGACAGTCGCGTACTGGAAAATGGCCTTTCACTATCGCGTCGCCGCGTTCCGCTAGGCGTGGTCGGTGTGATTTATGAAGCGCGACCTAATGTTACTATTGATATTGCTTCATTGTGCCTTAAAACAGGTAACGCCAGCATTTTGCGAGGTGGACGCGAGACGTTCCATTCCAATATGGCGCTGGTAAAAGTGATTCAAACTGCACTAGAACAAACGGGATTGCCGATTGCGTCGGTTCAATACATTGAAAAGCCCGATCGTGAATTGGTCTCTCAACTGTTAAAGCTGGATGAATACGTGGATATGATCATTCCGCGCGGTGGTGCAGGCTTACATAAAATGTGTAAAGAGAACAGCACCATTCCAGTGATTATTGGCGGCTTTGGTATTTCTCATATTTTTGTGGATGAAAGCGCTGATATTGAACGCTCAGTGACGGTCGTAGAAAACTCAAAAGTACAGCGTCCATCGGCGTGTAACTCATTAGACACCTTATTGGTGCATAAAGCTGTAGCCGAAACCTTTTTAAGTCAATTGGCGGCATCATTAAAAGACAAAGTTGAATTTGTTGCCCATGACTCTGCATTGCCGTATCTAACTCATGCAAGCAAAGTAAGAGAAGCAGCCGAAGGTGACTTTGACACCGAATGGTTGGCGTTTGTGCTAGGGGTTAAAGTGGTTGATGATGTAGAGGGTGCAATTCAACATATGCGCGATCACAACGCCAGTCACTCTGATGCCATTATGACCAATGATCTCAATAATGCTGAACGCTTTATCAATACAGCAGGATCGGCTGCGGTGTATGTGAATGCCTCAACGCGATTCACCGATGGTGCTCAGTTTGGTTTAGGCGCGGAAGTGGCAGTGTCTACGCAAAAACTGCATGCCCGTGGCCCAATGGGGCTTGAAGAGCTCACCAGTTACAAATGGGTGGGTAAAGGTAACTATTTACCAAGACCTTAGAGGCTAAGTCGTTTGCCTTGTTATGGCTAACCGATTGATACTTTAAAGAGTTATTTCCAATAAAAGTAATGGGGGCTCTATCACAGAGCCCTTTTTTCATTTCTATGCTTTATAGCATCTTTCTCGAATCAGTGCGGTAAATCCGTTACACTGGTTATAGCGAGTGGCTTTGTAATGCAGAAGCCTAATTTAATGTACTTTACTACAAAGTACCTTTCCCTTTTTATCACACTTATGGAGCTTGTATGCACTGCCCATTTTGTTCAGAAAATGAGACTAAAGTCATCGACTCTCGATTGGTTGCTGACGGGCATCAAGTACGTCGTCGTCGTCAATGTATCGCGTGTAATGAACGCTTTACCACCTTTGAAACCGCAGAGTTAGTGATGCCAAAGGTGATTAAATCCAATGGCAACCGTGAACCTTTTAACGAAGATAAACTGGCTAATGGCTTACATCGTGCGTTAGAGAAACGACCCGTTAGCGCTGATGCAGTTGAGTTGTCCATGAGTATTATCAAATCAAAACTGCGCGCAACCGGAGAGCGAGAAGTCTCTAGCGATATGATAGGTAATCTAGTGATGGATCAACTA
This sequence comes from Vibrio sp. B1Z05, assembly GCF_052955985.1. Taxonomy (NCBI): domain Bacteria; kingdom Pseudomonadati; phylum Pseudomonadota; class Gammaproteobacteria; order Vibrionales; family Vibrionaceae; genus Vibrio; species Vibrio sp. B1Z05. The sequence continues at coordinate 2,116,873 of NZ_CP130463.1, read as the reverse complement.
AAAGAGCTCGATAAGGTAGCTTATATCCGTTTTGCTTCTGTGTATCGCAGTTTTGAAGACATCAAAGAATTTGGCGAAGAGATCGCTAGACTAGAAGATTAAAGCGCAATGAACTTTTCGGTATTTGAGCATCAGATGATGGCAAAGGCGATTAAATTGGCTGAAAAAGGCCGATTTACTACGCACCCTAATCCTAATGTTGGCTGTGTGATCACACAAGGCGAGACCATTGTTGGGCAAGGCTATCATATTCGTGCTGGTGGTCCTCATGCGGAGGTGCATGCCTTAGCCATGGCAGGCGATAAAGCCAAAGGTGCTACTGCGTATGTCACCTTAGAGCCGTGTTCTCACTATGGACGTACGCCACCGTGCGCTAAAGGCTTGATTGATGCCGGTGTTGCGCGCGTTATCTGCGCTATGCAAGACCCTAACCCCGAAGTGTCGGGCAATGGCATTGCCATGTTAAAAGCGGCGGGAATTGAGGTGCAAGTTGGGCTTTTAGAAGCCGAAGCTGAGCGTATCAATCGACCTTTTTTGAAAAAAATGCGCAGCGGCATGCCATGGGTACAATTGAAAATGGCCGCCAGTTTAGATGGTAAAACGGCCTTGCAAAATGGCAACAGCCAATGGATTACCAGTAGTTTGGCGCGCGCTGATGTACAGCTATACCGAGCGCAAGCCGGCGCTATCCTCTCAACCTCTAAAACTGTGATCGACGATAACGCCTCGCTAAATGTTCGTTGGGAAGATCTTACTGCAGAGGTGCGATCTATTTATCCCGATACTGAGCGTTCTGATGCGGATAATTCAGGTCAAAAACTGCGACAGCCACTAAGAGTGATTTTAGATCGTCAGCAACAGCTCACCCAAGATTTGCGTTTGTTTAACAGTGCAGGTGAAGTGTTAGTCATCTCAGGGCCAGAGCAAACCAAAGCAGATTCAACAATTGATTTGCCACAACTACTTGCAAACTTAGCCTCGCAACACAATATCAACCATATCTGGGTTGAAGCCGGCGCTACATTGGCGGCCAGTTTCATCGAACAAGGCTTAGTCGATGAGCTTATCGTCTACTTAGCGCCTAAAATTATGGGCACTGATGGTCGTGGCTTGGTCAACCTATTGGGGTTAACCAAAATGGATCAGGCGATAGAGTTAAATATCGAACAACTCACTCAAGTAGGGCCCGATATTAAGTTGGTCGCTACGTTTAAATCATCAAGATAGAGTAGGAATTACTATGTTTACCGGTATTGTCGAAGCCGTTGGCACACTAAGTGCCATTACCAATCAGGGCGAAGATATTTCTATTACCGTAGATACTGGGCTTTTGGATATGTCCGATGTGCAGTTAGGTGACAGCATTGCAACTAACGGTATCTGTTTGACGGTGGTTCGTTTTGATCAGCGCTCATTTACCGCTGATCTTTCGGTTGAAACACTGACCAAAACAGGTTTTAGCCAGTATCAAGTTGGCGACAGGGTAAATCTAGAAAAAGCCATGCTTCCTACTACTCGTTTTGGCGGACATATTGTTTCAGGGCATGTCGATGGTATTGGGACTATTGTTGAAAGAGTTCCGGTCGGTCGCGCTGTGGAATATTGGGTTGAATTACCCACTGAATTAGAGCGTTATGTCGCTCAAAAAGGTTCAATAACGGTGGATGGTATTAGTTTAACTGTCAACGATCTGCGTAAGAACGGCTTTAAACTGACGATCGTCCCGCACACTAGTGAGCAAACTATTATTGATGAGTTTGCAGTAGGAAGAAAAGTAAACCTTGAGGTTGATGTTCTTGCTCGTTATATGGAGCGATTGCTCGGAGTCGGTTCTGAGCAGCAGCAACAGACCTCTAATATCACCATGGAATTTTTACAACAAAACGGATTTGCATAGGCGTGATTAACGCGTGTGACTGACTCTAAAACAGGAAATAAAAGATGCCTATTAGCTCCCCACAAGAAATTATTGAAGATATTCGCTTAGGTAAAATGGTTATCCTAATGGATGATGAGGATCGTGAAAACGAAGGCGACCTGATCATGGCTGCGGAACATATTACTCCAGAAGCTGTCAACTTTATGGCAACTTACGGGCGTGGTCTTATTTGTCTTACTATGACTCAAGAGCGCTGTGCTCGCTTAGGTCTTCCACCTATGGTTCAAGACAATAACGCTCAATATTCAACGGCATTTACCGTATCAATTGAAGCGGCTGAAGGTGTGACCACAGGTATTTCGGCAGCGGATCGCGCAGTGACTGTGCAAGCGGCGGTAGCAGCAGATGCTAAAGCAGCCGATCTAGTTCAACCGGGTCATATTTTCCCTCTATCAGCACAAGACGGCGGTGTATTGACTCGCGCAGGGCATACAGAAGCGGGTTGTGATTTGGCTCGTCTAGCAGGCTGTGAGCCAGCATCTGTTATCGTTGAGATTTTAAAAGACGATGGCGAAATGGCACGTCGTCCAGATTTGGAAATCTTTGCTGAGAAGCACGGCGTTAAGCTAGGCACTATTGCAGATTTGATTGAGTATCGTAACAATACCGAAACGACCATTGAGCGTGTTGCTGAATGCAAAATGCCAACTGAGTTTGGCGATTTCGACATGGTGACTTACCGCGATACTATCGATAACCAAATTCACTACGCATTGCGTAAAGGTGAAATTTCCGAAGAAGCTTGTTTGGTGCGTGTACACTTACAAGATACCTTTACCGATCTTCTTAACTCAAACCGTAATTCGGACAGAAGCTGGTCTTTGGACAAAGCGATGAAACGTATCGGTGATGAAGGTGGAGTATTGGTTGTGCTTGGTAACGAAGAAACCACTGAGCAACTGATCTACAAACTAAAAGCTTTTGAACAGCAAGATAAAGGCGAAGCGCCTGCTATGGCTAAGAAACAAGGTACATCACGCCGTGTGGGTGTGGGTTCTCAGATCCTTGCCGATATGGGCGTAAGCAAGATGAAATTAATGTCATCAAGCAACAAGCGTTACCACTCTTTGTCTGGCTTTGGCTTAGACGTTGTAGAGTATGTGTGTGAATAACATTTAATATGGACGGGTTGCAGATTCGACCCGTTTAATCAATAACTAGAGAATTAGCTGAAATGAGATTAGATCCTAGTCACATAATTGTGCTAGAATCCGGCGATTCTCACTCATGAGATAGTTGAAGGAAAACTTATGAAAGTCATCGAAGGTGGATTTCCAGCACCCAACGCTAAGATTGCGATCGTTATTTCGCGTTTTAACAGCTTTATCAACGAAAGCTTGTTGTCTGGTGCTATCGATACCTTAAAGCGCCATGGACAGGTTGCAGAAGAAAACATAACAGTAGTACGTTGCCCTGGTGCGGTAGAATTACCCCTAGTTGCTCAACGTGTTGCTCGTACCGAGAAATACGATGCTATCGTTTCTCTAGGTTCAGTTATCCGTGGTGGAACACCACATTTTGACTATGTTTGTAGTGAGTGTAATAAAGGTCTTGCGCAAGTGTCACTGGAGCACAGTCTACCAGTAGCATTTGGTGTATTGACCGTTGATACCATAGATCAAGCTATCGAGCGTGCCGGAACCAAAGCAGGTAACAAAGGTGCTGAAGCTGCACTAAGCGCGCTTGAAATGATCAACGTTCTTTCTGAAATCGATTCCTAATGGGGGCCAGTGTGAAACCAGCCGCACGTCGTAATGCACGTCAATTTGCTCTACAAGCTATTTATTCTTGGCAGATCACTAAAGAGAATATCGCAACTGTAGAAGAACAGTTTTTGTCCGCAGGGAAGTACGGGGAAGAAGAAACCCAAGCTGATGAGCCGGCACTGAACGAACAAGAAACAGATGTAGCATACTTCCGTGACCTGTTAACTGGTGTTGCACTGTCTCACCAAGAGCTTGACAGCAAACTACGTCCATTCCTTTCTCGTCCTATGCAAGACTTGGATATGATGGAGTTAGCACTTCTTCGTCTAGCCGTTTATGAGATGACTCGTCGTGAAGACGTACCTCATAAAGTTGTAATTAATGAAGCGATTGAATTAGCGAAAGTATTTGCTGCTGAAGACAGCTATAAATTCGTTAATGGTGTGCTTGATAAAGCGGCACCAACACTGTGTAAAAACAGAAAATAGTCGAAATCGACTGTTGAAAACTCTATAGTGAAAAGGTCAGCATCTGCTGGCCTTTTTTTGTATAACTTAAAGGAAAACACGTGGCTGGAGAGTTTGACCTTATCAGTAAGTATTTTGCTAATCAGCAACTTAAACGCAGTGATGTAGCGCTCTCCCAAGGGGATGATTGCGCTTTGTTGCAGGCACCTGAGAATACTCATATAGCGGTAAGTACAGATTCTTTGATTGCGGGCACGCATTTTCTCGAACACGCCAACCCACAATGGGTAGGACATAAAGCCTTAGCCTCCAACATTAGCGATCTTGCCGCTATGGGCGCAGAGCCGGCGTGGGTATCGATGGCTATTACTTTACCCTCAGCAGACGAAACCTGGCTTGAGGGCTTTTGTGAGGGCTTCTTTGAGCTAGCTAACGCACATGATCTGCAATTAATTGGTGGCGATACGACTCGTGGCCCGCTGGGCATCACTTTAACGGTACAGGGCTTTATTCCGCAGGGGTTAGCATTGCTACGCTCTGGCGCAAAAGTGGGGGATAAAATCTTGGTCAGTGGCTGTCTTGGTGACAGTCATGCCGGTCTTGAAGTGATTTTAGATCCCAGCAAGCGAGAACGCGCCCATGCTAGTGAGTTGGAACGTCGTCACTACTGCGCAAGCTCTAAAGTCGCTTTAGGTATGATGCTGCGAGGAAAAGCAAGTAGCTGCATTGATATCTCTGATGGGCTTGTATCTGATATACAGCACATCATGCAACGTTCGAATGTCGGCGCGCAGATACACTGCGATAAACTGCCGCTGTCAGCCGAGCTTATCGAATTTACCCAAGATAAGCACCTTGCTCAGCAATACGCACTAAAAAGCGGCGAAGAGTATGAGCTTTGCTTTACCCTGCCACAACATCTGCTAGAGTCTGTGCGTCAGTCTGCCCAGCAGCATAATGTGATGATTACTGAAATTGGAGAGATCACTGACTCCAATACCCTACACTTATTTGATAACGGACAAGCATTAGAGGATGATGTGGCTGGCTTTGACCACTTTCGTTCTTGAACCTATTTGATATAACCACTTAGAGATACTCTCAATGAGCAACCCCCTTGATAAAATTTCGCTAGACAACCCATGGCATCTATTAGCAACTGGTTTTGGCAGTGGACTGTCACCAATTATTCCAGGCACTATGGGTACCTTAGCCTCTATTCCTCTTTATCTTGCTTTAGTGCAACTGCCTTTAAGCGCGTACTGGGTGTTTGTGATTATCAGTTGCATTGTGGGGATCAAAATATGTGATGTGACCTCAAAAGATATGGGCGTGCACGATCATGGCTCAATCGTATGGGATGAATTTGCCGGTTTTTGGATCACCATGAGCGTAGTGCCTTTGCTCGGTATTGCAGCTAACGATTGGAAGTGGTTGATTGCCGGTTTTGTATTGTTCCGCGCTTTTGACATGATCAAACCTTGGCCAATCAGCTACTTAGATAAGCAAGTGCATGGCGGTTTTGGCATTATGATCGATGATATCCTAGCGGGTGTGATGGCCGGGATTTGTTTGGCTATTTTAGGTTTTGTCGCTGGCTGGATTTAGAAGTTAATTTCTTGAATTGCGAGTAGTCCTAGAGCGGATAGCTCTAGGACTAAAATACGCTTATTTTGCTAAATACTGTTCAATGCTCTCTTGAATGCCTTGCGCATCTAAACCTAGTTCTTGATGCATCTCTTGTTGAGTTCCTTGCGCGACAAAACTATCCGGTAAGCCAAGGTTTAGCACAGGTTTAAGCTGCTTTTGACTCATCAAAAACTCAACTACGCCGCTACCAGCGCCGCCTGCTGTAACGTTTTCTTCAATCGTCACTAACACTTCATGCTTATCCGCAAGTTCAAGGATTAAAGCTTCATCCAGAGGCTTCACAAAGCGCATATCGGCCACTGTGGCATCAAGTTGTTCAGCAGCTTGCATTGCGTTGTCGAGGAAAGTACCAAAGCTTAAAATAGCCACTTTGCCGTTACCGTGACGAACGGTGCGACCTTTGCCTATTTCAAGGGCGGTAAATTCTGACTGAATCTCAGCGCCGATACCATTACCACGAGGGTAACGAACCGCAGCAGGTCCATTATGTTGATGACCTGTGTAGAGCATTTGACGACATTCGTTTTCATCACTTGGCGCCATAATGGTCATATTAGGAATACAACGCATAAAGCTAAGGTCGAATGCACCTTGGTGAGTTTGGCCATCTGCGCCAACCAATCCTGCGCGGTCGATAGCAAATAATACCGGCAAATCCATAATAGCCACATCGTGAATCAGTTGGTCGTAGCCACGCTGTAAAAAGGTTGAGTAGATTGCCACAATCGGTTTGTTGCCAGAAATAGCCAGACCTGTCGCAAGAGTGACCGCGTGCTGCTCGGCAATAGCCACATCAAAATATTGCTCAGGGAACTGTTTAGAAAAACGCACCATACCAGAGCCTTCACGCATGGCAGGTGTCACCGCCATCAATTTTGGATCGCGCGCGGCCATATCACATAAGAAATCGCCAAATACTTTCGAGAAGGTAGGCTTCCCGCCTTTACTCTTAGGCAGTGAGCTTTCAGTTGGGTCAAACTTAGGTACACCATGATAACCAATAGGATCTTTTTCAGCAGGCTCGTAGCCTTTGCCTTTCTTGGTCATTATGTGTAGAAATTGAGGGCCTTTTAGGTGGCGCATATTTTTCAGAGTTTTGACTAACTCAAGTACATCGTGACCGTCTACAGGCCCAATATAATTAAAGCCAAGCTCTTCAAACATAGTGCCAGGGACGACCATGCCTTTTAGGTGTTCTTCGGTGCGCCGCACTAATTCTTTAATTGGTGGAACGCCAGATAATACTTTTTTACCCCCTTCACGGATGGAGGTGTAAAGGCTACCTGATAGTACTTGCGCCAGATGATTATTAAGTGCGCCCACGTTCTCTGAAATAGACATTTCATTGTCGTTAAGCACCACTAACATATCAGGATGGATATCCCCAGCATGGTTCATGGCTTCAAACGCCATACCTGCGGTAATGGCACCATCACCGATAACGCTGACTACCTTGCGGTCTTTGGCCTCTTTTTGTGCGCCAATGGCGATGCCTAATGCCGCACTGATCGAAGTGGATGAGTGCCCAACAGAAAGGACGTCGTATTCACTTTCACCACGCCAAGGAAATGGATGCAACCCATCTTTTTGGCGAATAGTCGACATCTGTTCACGACGACCGGTTAAAATTTTGTGTGGATAAGCTTGATGTCCTACATCCCATAACAATTGATCGTAAGGGGTTTGGTAGACATAGTGCAACGCTACCGTTAGCTCAACAGTACCTAAGCCAGAGGCTAGGTGCCCGCTAGATTGGCTTACGCTATTTAATAGATAGGTTCGTAATTCGTCACAAAGTGTTGGTAGCGTCTCTTTAGGCAGAGAGCGCAACTCATCAGGCGTGTTGGCTAATGCCAATGTAGGGTATTTTGATATATCAAGTGTCATAAGTATTCGCGCTGATAAGTTAATAAGTTAGTTTTTGCGTTCGATCACGTAGCGAGCAAACTGCTCTAGGAGATCGGTGTTGTACGGAATGCTCTCTAATTCAAGTAAAGCTTCTTTTAACAACAGGGCTGCTTTTTGTTGTGCCCCTTCCAGTCCGAGAAGAGATGGGTAGGTCGACTTATTTAAGGCTACATCTGAGCCTTGTGGCTTACCTAGAGTTTGAGTATCGCTAGTAATATCCAATATGTCATCTTGAACTTGGAAAGCGAGCCCAATCTTTTCTGCAAATTTATTGAGGCGAGGAAGCTGTTCAATACCTGCTTCACCTGCCGCTAAGGCACCAAGTTGAATCGCTGATTTTATCAAAGCTCCGGTTTTGTTGCGATGAATAACCTTCAATTCTTTAAGGGAAACTTGACGATTTTCCGCTTCAAGGTCTAAAGATTGACCTAAACACATGCCTGATGCGCCAGAAGCACTGGCTAAACTTTGCACCATTTTTATGCGATGACTCTCAGCCTGAGGGGCAAGAGTCCCTTCCGCTAAAATAGTAAAAGCGAGAGTTTGCAGGGCATCTCCGGCAAGAATGGCGGTTGCTTCATCAAATTCAATGTGGCAGGTCGCTTGACCGCGACGTAATTCATCGTCGTCCATCGCGGGCAGATCATCGTGAATGAGTGAATAAGCATGAATGCACTCAATTGCCGATGCAGGCGTATCTAAAGATGGGGTGTCAATGCCAAACACCGCTCCCGTCGCGTAGACCAAAAACGGTCTAGCACGTTTACCACCGAGTAGCAGTCCGTAACGCATCGCTTTGATTAAGCTATTATTTTGTGCCTGCAATGAGTCTAACCAAGTTTCTAATTGTTGGTTATTGCGGGTTTGATACTGTTCTAGTTGTTGTTTAAAAAGAGTCATCGCCAGAGTCAAGTTTGAAATCCTGAGGAGTTGCTTCTACTTGATTTTCCATCAAGATTGAAACACGTTGTTCTGCTTGATCTAATTTAGTTTGTCCTGCACGAGCAAGCGCAATGCCTCGTTCGAAATTCTTCAGTGCAGAATCAAGTTCAAGATCACCTTGTTCAAGCTGATTTACTATGTTGTCGAGCTCTTTAAGAGACTCTTCAAAACTCATATTTTCTGGTTTTTTAGTCGCCATGATTATTCTTTTCTACACTAGGATCTGGGAAAGGTAACTCAGCCAAGGGTTATGGTCAATTTTAGCAGTTAAAAATCCTGCTTTATCACTAACTTTAGTTCATTTGTTGCTAGATAAATGAACAGCCTATCATATTGTTTTATTTTTACTCGGCTATAAATAGTATATAATTCGTCGCCCTCAATTGTGTACGCTGTGCCAATTGGCAAAATAATTTAGGCTAGACTCGAGTCATTGACTAATCAGAAGTGAAATTATCTATGAAGTTTATCGTAAAACCACATCCAGAAATTTTTGTAAAAAGCGAATCAGTAAGGAAGCGCTTTACACGTATTTTGGAGTGCAATCTAAGGATTATCATCCAACGTCGCACAGAATCAGTGGCGGTATTCAATCGTAGAGATCATATTGAGATTTCTTCTGAAAGCGATGAATTCTACCCACAAGTGCTAGAGATTTTAACTCGCACGCCGGGTATTCATCACTCTTTAGAAGTTAAGCAAACAGACTTTACTGATATGCATAACATCTACGAGCAAGTACTTGAGCTAAGCGCAAGCCGAATTGAAGATAAAACCTTCTCTGTTCGTGCTAAACGTCGCGGTAAGCATGACTTTAGCTCAATAGAGTTAGAGCGTTATGTTGGTGGTGGTTTAAACCAAGCGGTTGCCAGTGCCAAGGTTAAGCTAACTCGCCCTGAAGTGACGGTTAACATCGAAGTGGCGGGTGACAAACTAAACCAAGTATTAGCGCGTCATAAAGGTCTTGGTGGCTTCCCTCTAGGAACGCAAGAAGATGTACTGAGCTTGATTTCGGGTGGATTCGATTCTGGTGTGTCTAGTTATCTGCACATTAAACGCGGTTCTAAAACGCATTTCTGCTTCTTTAATTTAGGCGGTCCTGCGCACGAAATTGGTGTTAAGCAAGTGGCTCACTACCTGTGGAACAAATACGGTTCTTCGGCAAAAGTGAAGTTCATTGCGGTTGATTTTGAACCTGTGGTAGCGGAAATCCTAGAAAACGTCGAAGACGGACAAATGGGCGTTATCTTAAAACGCATGTTTATGCGTGCTGGTGGCATGATTGCCGATCGTTTTAAAATTGAAGCTTTGGTTACCGGTGAAGCACTAGGTCAAGTATCGAGTCAAACCCTAACTAACCTACGTCACATTGATGGCGTGACCGATTCTTTGATTTTGCGTCCGTTAATTAACTGGGATAAAGAAGACATTATCGATTTGTCTCGCATTATTGGTACTGAAGATTTTGCTAAGGTCATGCCTGAATACTGTGGCGTTATTTCTCGTCGTCCTACAGTGAAAGCTGTGAAAAGTAAGCTAGAAGCTGAAGAAGAGAAATTTGATTTCTCTGTACTTGAAAAAGTGGTCAGTGAAGCGCGCGTTATGGATATCAGAGATATTGAAAAAGAGAGTCTAGAACAAGCGCCAGAAGTTGAACAAGTGAATGCTGTTCAAGATCAAGCTGTTGTGTTGGATATCCGCAGCCCTGACGAAGAAGAAGATAAACCACTGGAAATTGAAAGTGTTGAAATTCAACACATTCCTTTCTATAAACTAGCCACTAAGTTTGGCGATTTAGATCAATCGAAAACTTACTTGCTGTACTGTGACCGAGGCGTAATGAGCCGTTTGCAAGCACTGTACCTGCAAGAGCAAGGCTTTAGCAATGTGAAGGTGTATCGCCCGTAAATATTGGGTTGAGTCATTAGTAGGTCGGTGTCAGCACATGATACCAATCGTACTAAATAACTGGTCATTCTAGCTTGTTAAAATGCTCGATAACGGCGTTAGAATTTTTGATTGTAGAATAACTACTTATCGAAAAATTCTGCCTTGTTGTCGAGCATTTTTCTTGCGCTAGTTCTGAACACTTACTTAGTGTGACTGGTATAAGTTGACTCCGGCCTTCTTTTTTATGCACATAAAAAAACACCGCTCAAAAGAGCGGTGTTAAAATGACAGACAAGTTCATTAAATAGGATGTGCTTTGGGGTATATCCAAAGCAGTGGTAGAGACTACCGTGCTCAAAGTGAGCTCACAAACACAACATTGCGAGTCGGATCCATGCCAAAGGCATGCCGTTTAGACCCTATCGCTTGGGACGCAATATAGATTTTCTCTGGCTGTTGAGCAACGGACAATTTATAATGTTTCACATAAGAAAAACTAATGCTAGATAAGAGTGAATGGCAAGACGATTACCCCCATTAAAATCATTGAAGGTTTTTGAAGCAGCCGCAAGGCATTTAAGCTTTACTCGCGCGGCTGAAGAACTGTTTGTTACGCAAGCTGCGGTGAGCCATCAGGTCAAAGCACTGGAAGAGTTTTTAGGCTTAAAACTGTTTAGAAGACGCAATCGCTCCTTGTTACTCACAGAGGAAGGCCAGAGCTACTTCTTAGATATTAAAGATATCTTCACTTCATTATCTGAGGCGACCGATAAAGTATTGGAGCGCAGTGAGAAAGGTTCTTTGACTATTAGCTTGCAACCGAGTTTTGCGATTCAATGGTTGGTGCCTAGATTAGCGGATTTTAATGCTCAAGAGCCCGATATTGATGTGCGTATCAAAGCGGTAGATATGGACGAAGGTTCATTAACTGACGATGTTGATGTAGCTATCTATTATGGCAGGGGTAACTGGCCTGGCTTGCGCGCCGATAAGCTTTATCAAGAGTATTTGGTTCCTGTGTGTGCGCCTAGTTTATTGGATGGCAATAAGCCATTGAATTCATTGAGCGATCTTAGCTCGCATATTCTGTTGCATGATACGTCACGTAAAGATTGGAAGCAGTTTGTCAAAGAGCATCAGTTAAATACGATTAACGTTAACTACGGGCCTATTTTTAGTCATTCAACTATGGTGCTGCAAGCCGCTGTACATGGGCAAGGCATTGCTTTAGGTAATAACGTATTAGCGCAACCGGATATTGAAGCAGGACGATTAGTTAGCCCGTTTGATGAGGTCTTAGTCAGTAAAAATGCGTTTTACGTTGTTTGCCACGAGAAGCAAGCTGACGTAGGGCGTATTGCGACATTTAGAGATTGGATGCTAAGTATTGCGGCCAGTGAAGGCGATCCTTCTATTGGTCAACACTAATTTATTTTGACGCAATTGCGTCGCGCGCTGAAGAAATTCAGCGCATGAAAACGAGGTTTAACTTGAAACAGGTTATTTTGTATTGTCGCGCTGGCTTTGAAAAAGATTGTGCTGGTGAGATTCAAGATAAGGCAAACAACATCGAAGTGTTTGGCTTTCCACGCGTAAAACGTAACAGTGGTTATGTTTTATTTGAATGTTATACAGAAGGCGATGCCAACCGTCTGGTTCGTGAAATTGATTTTAAAACATTAATTTTTGCTCGCCAAATGTTTGCTGTGGCAGCAAGTCTAGAAGATTTGCCGGTATCTGATCGTATTACGCCAATTTTAGAGGCACTGTCTGAGCAAGAAGCCGTTCCTACTTGTGGTGATTTGCGTATCGAAACACCTGATACCAATGAAGCAAAAGAGCTATTGAAGTTCTGTCGTAAGTTTACTGTGCCATTGCGTCAAGCGATGCGCGGTAAAGGGCTTCTGTATAAAAAAGACAATTTGAATAAGCCTGTCATGCACTTGTGCTTTGTTGAACCGGGTAAGTGTTATGTTGGATACTCTTACCCAAGTAACAACTCTCAGTTCTTCATGGGTATTCCTCGCTTGAAGTTCCCTGCAGATGCGCCAAGTCGCTCTACTTTGAAACTTGAAGAAGCCTTTCATGTCTTTATCCCTCGTAATGAATGGGATGAAAGATTGGCTTCAGGCATGTGGGCTGTCGATTTGGGTGCTTGTCCTGGCGGTTGGACCTATCAGCTTGTGAAGCGCTCTATGTTTGTCCACGCCATTGATAATGGCATGATGGCGCAAAGCTTAATGGATACTGGTCAGGTGAAACACCATCAAGCGGATGGCTTCAAGTTTGAACCACCACGTAAGAATGTCACTTGGCTGGTGTGTGACATGATTGAAAAACCGTCTCGCGTCGCACAATTAATGGGTGAGTGGATCATTCAAGGTTGGTGTAAAGAAGCAATTTTCAACTTAAAACTGCCAATGAAAGGCCGTTATGATGAAGTATTGGGTGATATTGAAAACTTGAAAGTGTTCTTAAAAGAAAATGGCATCAAGTTTACCCTACAAGCTAAGCATCTTTACCATGACCGTGAAGAGATCACGGTACATGTGCAATCGCATACCAATTTAGGTTGGTAATCGATTTAGCGCTATAAACGATAAAATCGTAGACCTGCTGTATGGGCAGTGTCTACGGTTTAGTCCAGCGTAAATCTTGTAAGTTAAAGCCTAGCTCTAGGTCTGTTTTCAACGATGCCAATTCTCGGCATAACAGCGCATGCTGTTCATTTCCTGCTATTTTCTTTTTGTACTTTTCTGGCAGTTCGTCATCCGCAAAGGCTTGCTCTAAGGTCTCGTGATTGGCCAAAATTTCCCGCGCTGCTTTAGGTCCAACGCCAGCAATACCACTTAAACCTGTACCACTTATCCCAGTCAGTCCCCAATAATCACTTAACTGTGCCACCTTAACCGCAAACTCTTTTTCGACAAAAGCTTGATCGAGCCAGCGGTGCTGGAAGTAATCGCGGATGCGTAGTGAAGGGGATAGCAGTTGGCAATAGCCTTTATCGGTAGAAATAATGGTGACTTGATGTTGTTGGTTTGCCACTTTAACCGCTAGGGTTGCGACTAAGTCGTCAGCTTCATCACCATCGGAGAGCAAAGAGTCAATTCCCAACTCCCACCACGCTTGTTGAATAGCATCTAAGCCTAAAGCCAGTGGCTCTGGCATAGGTTTGCGATTTTGTTTGTATTCAGGAAAGCGCTCTTCTCGCCAGCCACGCACCTGCTGGTGGTGATCAAATACTGCGATGATATGCGTTGGCTCTGTTTCACTTAGGATGCGTTTGAGCGTGCGAGAGGTGGTGTCTATTGTCCGTTGGATATCCGTTTCATCAGGCTGGGCTGAGTGTACTCTGCGAATGAGGTTCAGTGCATCAATGATAACCAGGTGTATAGACATAAAATCAGTAAAAAAAATAGGGCCGTAGCCCTATTGTATCGAAAACTGCCTTAACTGTTTAATGTTAAATAACAGATAAGGGGTTAGTCTGAGGTTTGCACTTTATAACAAGGCGTATACGTTGACCCCGGCAATTTCATGCGCTGCTGTTTGACAAAATCACCAAGCAAAGTATCCATTTTCTTCATGAGCTCTTTATCGCCATCGATAATGAACGGTCCTTTTTTCTCAATCTCTAGGATGCCTTCTGCTTTAACGTTGCCCGCAACAATGCCAGAAAAGGCTTTGCGTAGATTAGCCGCTAGCTTTTCTGGCGCTTGCTCCATATGCAGATCGAGGTTGTGCATGTTTTCATGAGTCGGATCAAAAGGCATTTGAAACTCAGGCTCAATGTATAAAGACCAGTTGTAGCTGTAAGCGTCTTCGTTTTCTTTACGATGCTGTTTTACTTTTGGCATGGCACTTTTCACGATGCGCGCTGCTTTTGCCGGATCATCAATGACAATCTCGTAATATTTTTGCGCTTCTTCACCTAAAGTATCGTGGATAAACTGATCAATAGAGCGGAAGTAGTCTTCACTCTCTTTAGGGCCCGTTAATACGATAGGCAGTGGCTGATCTCTGTTTTTAGGATGCATCATAATCCCTAACGCATACAGCAACTCTTCGGCTGTGCCCGGGCCTCCGGGGAAAATCACTATGCCGTGCGCAATACGCACAAAGGCTTCCAGACGCTTTTCAATATCTGGCATAATGATCAGCTGGTTTACGATTGGGTTTGGCGGCTCTGCGGCAATAATGGATGGCTCGGTTAAGCCAATATAACGAGTTTGTTTGTGTCTTTGCTTCGCATGACCAATGGCGGCGCCTTTCATTGGTCCTTCCATTGCCCCCGGCCCGCAACCGGTACAAATATCCAGCTCTCTTAAACCAAGCTCATGTCCCACAAGGCGGGTGTATTGATATTCGATTTCGTTAATCGAGTGTCCACCCCAACACACAATCAAGTTGGGTTCGATACCGGGAATCAAGACTTTGGCGTTACGTAAGATGCCGAATACGAGGTTGGTAACATGCACGGGGTTTGCAAGGTCTAAGCTGGTGTTTTGCGCCATATTCATGTGCACAAATACAATGTCACGTAGTACCGAAAATAAGTGCTCTTGAATCCCTTTGATGATGGTGCCATCGACAAAAGCTTCTTCTGGGGCATTGTTGAGCTCTAATTTAATGCCGCGCTCACGGCGTAATACATTGACGTCAAATGATTGATATTGTTCTAGTAATTTTTTACTGTCGTCGGTGTGACTGCCAGAATTAAGCACCGCTAGAGTACAGTTTCGATACAGGGTATACAGTTCACTCGAGGCAGTTTTTTTGAGACGCTCAACTTCGAGTTGAGAAAGAAGATCCATACTTCCGACAGGGTTAATCGTTGTTATCA
Source organism: Vibrio sp. B1Z05 (assembly GCF_052955985.1). NCBI lineage: Bacteria > Pseudomonadati > Pseudomonadota > Gammaproteobacteria > Vibrionales > Vibrionaceae > Vibrio > Vibrio sp. B1Z05. Next base: position 2,101,525 of record NZ_CP130463.1, on the reverse strand, counting down.
TAACGGCTCCTTATTCATGGTACTGACCTCTACCACATGACATTAAAGTAGCTGATGCTTTGAGATAGCTTGATACTTTTATGTCGCATGATTCAGCAATGTTGCTTAGGTCAGTGATGAGCTTGCAAAAAAGCTCCCAATTAATACGCAGTAACATGGCCATTGGTTTCAAATGTTGACACGCAACCTAATCTTTATACTAGATACCTTACGCACAATAGCAATGATAAAGACTAATAGAATTAATAATTTAAGTTAATTCTTATTGGTCTTCACTTTGTTCATGCTTGGGCAATTCACTCAATACAGTGGCAAGATTTTCTTCTGAGCCTGATGTGTGCACCTTAATCATGCCCTTTTGAATAGCGTTCAGACTGGAGCGGCGCATGTCATCTTGGGCAAAGCAGGCCGCTGGTGCTAAAGGTATTGCCACAAAAGAGACCCATTGGCTTTGCTGCTCGTATCGCACTAAGGTGTTGCTGATGTCTGAGGCGAGTAGCAACAGATCAATGAGATCTTCATCATTGATAGCGGTATAGGCGCGCGGTAAAAACGGGTAGTCGGCAAGACTAAGACTAAACAGTCGATTGACCGCAAAGTCTGTTTCAAAGCTATCAATAATATTTTTAAATTGCTCAAACAGTCGTTTAGGTTGGTGCAGTTTTTCGGGGTTCGGTTCAATATATAAAAATGAACGATCAGATAGGTGATACAGACGCGCTTCATCTGGAATCAAACTTGCAATGTGCTCACCAAAGGCTTTTTCTTCGCTACGTCCCGCTTTATAACCATGCTTAGTGTAGATATCCGACAGCATAGGAATATCAATTAACGAGAACTTTAACCGATCATTTAATGGTTCATCAATTAATTGTCCAAAACGCCATTGTTCGTAATTAGTGGTAGAGCGGTTTAAAGAATCAGGCAGTTTTCTACTTAACATTCGCATGTTTCTTAAACCCGAACGAGGGTGAGTATATAGCTCTTTGTTGAGTTCAGTGATCAACTTATGTTTACGATTTAATCGACGTGAATTGAATACAAACAAGAAGAACAATACGATACAAGATACGGACAATGCCAGAGTCAGGGTCTTGGTTTGGCTGTAATCTGTGTTTAAGTTATTGAATTTGTTTACTTGATCTTGGTAGTGTAGCGATTGCTCGATAGAGGTAATTTGGTTCAGAAAACTCTGACTTAATTGCTCTTCCTTATCTTGAAGATTAAGCGCAGTAAGTCGATTGTATTCTTCGAGGTAATTTAACGAGTCTTTGGTGTTATTGGTAGACTTGGTGATCAAATGAAGCAGTGACAGCGTTTGCAACTGAATGTCACTGTTGTTGAGTGCTTTTGCTTGTTGCAAGGCATATTTAGCTTGATGTTCCGCTTCTTTGGGATGTTTTTGCAGAAAATCCAGTTTAGCGGTCAATAGTATCGCTTTAACCTTTGGTACTTTGATATCTGTATATTCAAGAAGATCGGTGGCGCGATTGAGATAGCGTTTTGCTAAAGTGAAATTGTATAAATTTAGGTAAGTTTCAGTCAGTTTTAGTCGCAGATCGATGATTTTGCTGATGTCTTTCTCTGCCAGTTCTAGGTCCAATACGTTGAAGTAATGCACGAGCGCAAGGTTATAACGTCCTTGAATAAAATACACATCGGCCAGTTTTTGTAACACGGTGGCGAACATCGGAGATTGTTCATAGTGACCATAATAACTGGCTGCCTGAGAAAGATGCTCCTGGGCTTTATCATAAATTTGGCATTGTAAATACAGATCGGCCAACAGGTGGTTAGCGCGTGCGATATATTGTGCATCATCTTTGCCAATAGCGACCCAGTAGCTTTCTATTAGCTCTTTTAACGCCAAGTTAAAATGGTGTGCTTTCAGATAGTGTTTACCTAAGCGCAAGCTAGCTTCTAAGCCGTCTTCATAAGTGCCATAGTTTTGCGCATAGTCCTTAGCAAAAAGATAGCTGGCCTCTGCTTGTTCGTTTTTCCCGGAATCTGAGTATATTTTTGCATGAGCAAGGCTTAGCCAATACTCCAGTCGCAGTTTGTCTTCATGCTTAATATGTAAAGTATTTAGCTTTTCCTCAATCTTGTTTAATGGGGCTTCAACTTTGCGAAAATCTCTCGTCATTTTCCATAATAGGCTGACACGCAATATTTTCGACTCAATTTCAGGAACGAATAAATGCTTGGTCATTGCAATAGAGATGCTTTTATCCAAACTGGCCAAAGAAGAACGGTAATTACCTAGAATATAATCCGCCATACCGATGGTTTGATAGGCATGAATTTGATTACTGGCTTTGGCCAACGGGGTGACTTTTCGTTGCACGCCATTGGTGGAGTAGTTTTCTTCATAGTTAGGACTATTTTGATCACTCAGGAACCTCATTGCTTTATTTTTTGATTGCAAAGGGGTGACTTTCACCAGTCGTCGAGCATCGAGTAGAGTCTTCGGTGTATAAACGCTGGATTCATGTGCTGTGACAGGGATCGAAAACGAAAATAATGCAAAAACAACTAATGCAAACGGAACGAACCTGAGTGAACGAAGCATGTGTTATTGCCTCGCCAAGCGTAAAGTGCTGTCAGGTAAAGAATCTGGATTATGCAAACTGGTACGGAAAGGATTGATATCTAAGCCTCCACGACGGGTATAGCGAGCATAAACAGACAGTTCTTCAGGCTGGCACAACAGCATAATGTCCGTGAAAATACGTTCAACACACTGTTCGTGAAATTCGTTATGTTCTCTGAAAGAAACAATGTAACGCAGCAGTGCTTCGCGGTTGATTTTTTTACCGGTATAGCGAATTTCAACGCTACCCCAATCTGGTTGGTTAGTGATCAGGCAGTTAGATTTAAGAAGGTTGCTGTGTAAAGTTTCAGTGACTAACTCGTCGCTTACGCTGTCTTTTAAATAATCGGCATTAAATTCATAAGCTGTGATAGTAATGTCTTGCTCATCAATACAAGAGCCTTGCATATCGACAATGGGTTGTTGATTAAAATCTTGTACTTTACTCAGCGAGACAGAAACTTCCCCACCGGCACATGCAGACAGGTCTTTGACAAGTAAGGCTTGTACTTTATCCCAATCGGCAAATTGGGTTTGGTTGTAGCTATTGAGATAGAGCTTAAAAGATTTGGATTCAATGAGGTTTGGCGTGTTTGCCGGAATCACCACATGTCCAACAGCTACTTGCGGTAAGCCATTGTTATTTAACCAAGACAGTTCGTAAAGAGTCCAAATATCTTGCCCTTTGAACGGCAGTGTATCGCCAAGCTTCAGGTCATCTCGGTTCAAACTTCTTGGTACGGCTTGCAATAGTTTAGGGTCATAGGACGACGAATATTGCGTTTTTTGTCCAAGCGTTAGGCCGGCGAGTTCTTTTGCGTCTGAATATTTGCTCATTTTACACTGCGTTATAGAGTAGAATGTTGGGAATTTTACTGAATAGATACTTAGATGTCATCAACGGAACGCTTGTAGGGTTACTTATGTCAAATTCAATCGCTAGTGCACTTAGCTCAATTCATCAACAATATCTAAAAACGTTTGAGCAAGAGCACGGTACTTTGCCCGCTAGTGCTGAGTTAGTCGGGGTAGCTTCACCTTGTATTGAAGAAACAAAATCAGGGGAAGTGGTGTACTGGAAACCCGTACTGCGAGACCCGCAAGCCGACCTTAGTAATGTAGAGCAGGGCATTGAGTTGCTGCTTCATCCAAGTATTGCTGAGTTTTATGGCAGTTACTACAGCGCCGATCTTGAGATGAGTTGGCAAGGCAAACCTTTGACGCTGCTGCAAGTGTGGAGTGACGAAGATTATATGCGTCTGCAAGAAAATATTTTGGGGCATTTAGTCACTCAGCGCCGCTTGAAAATTAAGCCGACGGTTTTTATTGCCGCCATTGACTCCGATCTGGATGTTATCTCTATCTGTAACCTGAGCGGGAATGTGGTTTTGGAAACGTTAGGTACTAGCAAACGAGAAGTGCTGGCTGACAATCTTGTAGAGTTTTTGTCAGCATTGGACGTAGAGGTTTAGTATGTTCGTGTGTGAAATGCAGTTCGAGTGCTTTGAAAACACCACGATCACCGCAGTAGAAAAATCTATAAATGGCTTAATGGAAGCGTTGCGCTTTAATGGACAAGTGCTAGGTCGAGAATTTCCATTAGCTATGGACGACGCCAGTTTTAGCCTGCGTTGTGTCTGCCCTGAAGAGGACAGTTTGCACCCTAGAAATCATTCAGATTTTGTGCGTTTTTCACTGGCTAAACTTTCTGAAGCGGGGGTATTAACACCAAAGATCCGCGTGCTAGGGCAAGATCTTAATTCAGAGCAAACAGCGCCAGATGAACAGCCAAGCTGGCAAATTTTGTACACCACTTATGTACATACCTGCTCTCCGCTGCGCAGTGGCGATTCTTTTATGCCGATTCCGCTGTATCGTAACCCCCCGACGCTAAATGGCGATCATAAATCCATAGTAAAATGGCAAACAGAATGGCAAGCCTGCGATGAGTTGCAAATGGCGGGTGGCTGTAAGGCCGAATTTGCCGCTTTGCGTGAGCTTACCTCTATCGACAGTGATATTTATCGTCGTGGTTGGGATTTGCGCGGCCGCATTGAATACATTACCAAGATCCCAACCTACTACTATCTATATCGAGTAGGTGGAGAAAACTTACAGCAAGAGCAGCAACGAAAATGCCCTAAATGTGGTGGTGAATGGCGCTTAGATGAGCCTTTGCATGACATGTTTCATTTTAAATGCGACCAATGCCGTTTGCTGTCCAATATTTCATGGGATCACCTAAAGTAGCTAGCTTTATTCAGCAGTATTTTAGGTGGACTTTCTGAACAAATTTTGTGGAAAAATAATGATCTCGAAAAACCAAATTAAACTTCTTCGCGCACTAGGGCAAAAGAAACAACGTAAAGCTCATGGCTTGTTTTTAGTGCAAGGTGAGAAAAACGTGTTAGAGCTGTGTAATAGCCAGTTAGTCGTTAAAACCGTATTTGCAACCTCAGAGTTTTTACAGGCAAACGGTCAAGCTCTGCAAAACTTTGACTGCGTAGAAGCCTCTCTTGATGATTTAACTAAAGCCAGCACTTTGGTCAGCAACAATGCGGCCATTGCGGTGGTGGAGATCCCAACCGTTGCAACGCCAGTTGCACAAGGTTTGATGATCGCTTTAGATGGTGTTTCCGATCCGGGTAACTTAGGCACGATTATTCGCGTTGCGGATTGGTATGGCATTAAGCACATTATTGCCAGCACCGATTGCGCAGACCCATACAACCCTAAAACCATCAGTGCCACTATGGGCAGTTTTGGGCGCGTATTCGTCAGTCAGTTAGATTTACCAAGCTATTTAGAGCAAGCACAAATTCCTGTGTATGGCGCGTTTTTGGAAGGGGAAAGTACCCATCAAAAAGCGTTCAGCAGTGAAGGGATTTTACTGATGGGCAGTGAGTCGCACGGCGTGCGTGAGGCTGCAGCAAAGTTTGTCACTGATAAAGTGACCATTCCTGCGTTTGGTCAGGCAGAGTCGCTGAATGTTGCCATGGCAACGGGTATTATTTTGGATAATATTCGCCGTCAGCACAGTAACTAGCCGCTATACAGCAAGCCGCTAACCTAAATAAATAGAGCCGTCAGTGGCTCTATTTTTGCTATAGGCTCTATTTTTCGAGCATATCCAATTTATCGGGTACGCCATTCCATTTTTCAGCTTCAGGCAGTGCCGGCTTTACTTCAGTGATGTTAGGCCAAACTTCGGCAAGTTCTTCGTTTAACGCAATGAACACTTCTTGGTCTGGCGTTAATTCATCTTCTTGAAAGATAGCTTGCGCGTCACACTCAGGTACGCACAATCCACAGTCGATGCATTCAATAGGACTTATCACCATAAAGTTAGGCCCTTCATAAAATGCGTCCGCAGGGCATACCGCCACGCAGTCAGTATATTTACACTGTATACAGTTATCGGTTACGACAAACGCCATGATGAGCTCTCTATGTTCTGTTTTTCTGAGGGGCGATGATACGGATACCGTTACAAAAAACAATATTTGTCGCTGAAAATATCCATATCTCACCTTTGGCTATATTGCTTAGCTGTACTGCTTAGTTTAGCACTGATAAGGGAAGTGAAATTATGGCAAGGGACGGGGAATAAATATGACAGCACCTTCAAGTTGGCGTAAAATTCCTGCCATTGTGAGCTAGGCGTACAATTATTCACCGCTTATTGCAGCAAAAGAATAAATCAAAACCTAGCTAAGACACCGACTACGAGACATCACTATGATACGTTTAACCGAAATTAAACTTCCTTTAGATCATGAGGAAGAGGCGATTCAGGCAGCCATTACTAAAAAGCTTGGCATTACCGCAGCAGAAGTTCTTTCTTTTAATGTATTTAAACGTGGCTATGATGCTCGTAAAAAATCTAAGATTTTATTGATTTACACACTGGATGTAGAAGTGGCAAACGAGGCTGAGCTATTAGAAGCCTTTATTAGCGATCCGCACGTAAAAGTGACTCCTGATATGGAGTACAAGTTTGTTGCGCAAGCGCCGCAGAATCTGACCGAGCGTCCAGTTGTAATTGGCTTTGGTCCTTGTGGTTTGTTTGCGGGACTGGTATTGGCACAAATGGGCTTTAAGCCAATTATTGTTGAGCGCGGTAAAGAAGTGCGTGAACGCACCAAAGATACTTTCGGTTTTTGGCGTAAGCGTAATCTAAACCCTGAATCTAACGTACAGTTTGGTGAAGGCGGCGCAGGTACATTCTCTGACGGTAAGTTATACAGTCAAATCAAAGACCCTAAGTTTTATAGTCGCAAAGTGATTAATGAATTTGTCGATGCAGGCGCTCCTGCCGAAATCAAATTCGTTAGCAAGCCACACATTGGCACCTTTAAGTTGGTGACTATGATTGAAAAAATGCGCGCTAAAATTATCGAACTGGGCGGTGAAATCCGCTTTAGTACGCGCGTGGATGATTTGCACATCGAAGATGGCCAACTGACGGGCGTTACCTTGTCTAATGGTGAAGAGATCAAATCTCGTCATGTGGTATTAGCGGTCGGGCACAGTGCGCGTGATACGTTTGAAATGCTGCATGAGCGCGGCGTATACATGGAAGCCAAACCGTTTTCAGTGGGTTTTCGCATCGAACATAAACAATCTATGATTGATGAAGCTCGCTTTGGTAAAAATGCAGGCAACCCAATTTTGGGCGCGGCGGATTATAAACTAGTGCATCACTGCAAAAATGGTCGCACGGTATACAGCTTCTGTATGTGCCCAGGTGGCACTGTGGTTGCTGCAACCTCAGAAGAGGGACGCGTAGTCACCAATGGTATGAGTCAATACTCTCGCGCTGAGCGTAACGCAAACAGCGCCATTGTGGTGGGCATTTCACCTGAGCAAGATTACCCAGGTGATGCATTGGCCGGTATTCGCTTGCAACGTGAGTTGGAGTCAGGCGCCTTTAAACTGGGCGGCGAAACTTACGATGCACCAGCGCAGAAAATTGGCGACTTCTTAAAAGGCTCAGATCCAACAGCGATTGGCAATGTTGAACCATCATTCACACCGGGCATCAAGCTAACCGATATTTCCAAAGCACTGCCTGATTACGCTATCGAAGCGATTCGTGAAGCGATCCCAGCTTTTGATAAGAAAATTAAAGGCTTTGCTAGCGCCGATGGTTTATTGACTGGCGTAGAAACGCGCACATCTTCACCGCTTAGCATTAAGCGTGATAAAGACTATCAAAGCGTTAATCTAAAAGGCTTCTATCCTGCGGGTGAAGGGGCTGGTTATGCGGGCGGTATTTTGTCTGCAGGCATCGACGGTATTAAAGTCGCAGAAGCGTTAGCACTGTCTATGGTTGAGAAAGCGCAAGGTTAATCTCGATTTACATCGAATAGCACTAAGGGCTCAACAGAGCCCTTTTCTATATCTGTAACAATGACGGTAACTCAAGTTTACTTCGGAGCACGTGCAAGAATTTTATCTAACGCATTGGCAAAGTCGCGTCTATCTGTTTGTGATAATGCGCTAGGGCCGCCGGTTTGTACGCCTGATGAGCGCATGGTATCCATAAAGTCACGCACGTTAAGGCGTGCTTTAATATTGTCTTTGGTAAATAGCTCACCGCGACTGCTCAGGGCTTGTCCGCCTTTGCTAATGACTTCATCAGCTAAGGGAATGTCAGAGGTGATTACTAGATCATTAGCTTCAATGCGCAGAGCAATTTCGTCATCGGCGATATCAAAGCCTTGGCTTACCTGAACAAAACGAATGGTGTTTCGTTGCGGAAGCGGGATCGGGTGGTTGGCAATGAAAATACACTCAATACCGGTGCGCTCTGAGGCGCGAATTAAGGTTTCTCGAATCACTTTTGGACAGGCATCGGCATCAACCCAAATCTTCATTACTGCTGTCCTTTTTCTAGGGCTTCTATGCGACGAGTTAGCGCCACTATTTGCTGTTCAAGGGCTTCGATTTTGCAGTCGGCGCTGCGACTGTCATCAGCCACTTCAATTTTAGGTACGCGTTTGCTGCTCTTCCAATTTTTAATCGCGCTAATTAGAGCGGGCATAGGAATTTTGCTTGCTAGGCGCGCTTTAACGAGCGCTAAAGTCGGCTCTTTGCCTTCTGCTTCTAGGGATAGGAACACTTGGTTGAGTTCGTCAGTCACTTCTTTGGTTGGCATAGTCTGTTTTTTCGTTGAAGGTTTAGGTTCATCCTATCGAAATCGGTATCACGAGTACACTGTCTCGATACGTAATATCTCAATGAGCACTATACAGATGAGAAATATAAATCTAAGAGACTGGATGCCAGTCTCTTAGATTTTGTTGTGAGGGTTAAGCTGCAAAATTAAATGCGATAAGGCTGGGTATAAAAGTGCGCTAATCGCATGCCATGCATGGTCAGTTCACCGTGATAGCAGTCGTCGCCCAAGGCTGAAAACTCAAAGCAAAACACAGTATGCCAACCTAGTTTGCCATCGGGATAACGAACTCGATGGCTACCCGAAGAGATACTGACAATTTGCAATTCGAGTTGCTTGCAATGACGCGAAATCGCGACTTTTGCCAGTTCGGCTTGTCGTCTATGTTGCCAGAACAGGGTCAGTAATATGGCGCATCCAAGTATTGCCAGCAGGTGCTCCATTTAGCTTCGCCCTTTTGCACTTTTTTGTAAGTGAATAAGAGCATCGGCTAATTTTTCAGATGGTGCTTGATGTAGCATCGGCAAAATAACCATGCGCAGTTTTGGCTGCATTACCAAATCAGCAAACAACTGGTTGAACAGCTCTTGATTATTGGTTTCTGCCAAGCGTATTAAAAACTGCTCCGCCAGCGCGCTGTCTTGCAGTGGGCTCCAACAGCGACCGGCTATTGCAATCAATACTTCTTGGTGACTGAACTTACTTTCCGACAGTATTGCTGTCACCAGTGACGACAGCTTGTTGCCTTTGTCTCCGGCAAGTGCACGAACCAAAGCCGATAATAAAAACAAATCCCCTTGCGGGTTATTAAGCTGCTCTAAGGCTAAGTCGTACAATCTAGCGGCTAGTGAGTCGCTAATATCGCAGTGCTCTAATGCGCCTAATAGCGCGTACAATGGTTGAGTGGGTAGGTGAGGTAAGCTTTTCTTCACCATCAGCTCATTGCCAGACTCTTTTAAGCGTGCACAAATATCGGTAATACCTTGCAGTCCAACCGTTTGCCAGTTGCTCCAACCTAAATCGCCTTTAAAGTAAGTCAGTGCGTGGGCGTAGTATTGGCTTGCCGATAGGCCAAGCTCTGCGCTTACTTGGCTGTTAAATACCGCCAACTTATCTTCTTTGGGTTTAAAGGTGTATGGGTTGCTTGCCAGTTGCTCTTGAGCTTCTTCGCTGAGCTCTTTTTGTAATCTAGAGCCCATTGCTTCTAGTACAAATTTAATAAAATTACCGATATCGGTAGCGCTTAATAGACCGCGCTCATCGAGGTCAAATTTAAGGAACCATATCCACGGCTGTTTTTGCTCATTCCAATAGGTGATGGCAAATTGGGCTTGGCGCTGAATTGGATAAGGGTAGGCTTGTCGGCCTAATTCAATGTTTTCAAACTCGTCGTTTGCAATCAATTCAATGCGACGACCTAGGTCATGTACTTTAAATTGACAGTCGCTGTCGTTCAAAATTTGTGTCAGTGTTGAAATAGTTTTCATTTGCCTGCGTCTAAATAGCCCATACTCTCCCTATAACATGGTAATCTTGCGCCGAATTTCAAGAGCAAATGAGAAATACCTTGAATACTATCTCTAAACAAATGCAAAAATTGCTATTATCTGCACAAAGTAGGCTCCAACAAGCCGATTTGTGGGAGGCTGATAGGCCTTCATTAGAGGCGTTGAGCAGTGAACAACCTTTCGCTATTGATACTTTGCGCCCAGAGCAATGGCTGCAATGGATTTTCATTCCTAGAATGAATCAACTGCTTAATGCAAATTTAGCCTTGCCGCGCGGGTTTGAGATTACGCCCTATTTTGAGCAAGTGTGTAGTGATGATGTTCGCTGGCATCCAGTGTTAGAAGTACTAAGACAGATTGATGAGGTTTGTGCGTAATGTTAGATGTTATTTATCAAGACGAGTACATAGTGGCAGTCAATAAGCCTGCCGGTATGTTGGTGCATCGTTCTTGGTTAGATAAAAAAGAGACCCAGTTTGTGATGCAAACATTGCGCGACCAAATTGGTCAACATGTGTTCCCTTTGCATCGCTTAGATCGTCCAACTTCTGGGGTATTGGTTTTTGCCTTGTCTAGCGAAGTGGCTTCACAAATGATGCCGATGTTTGCCGAACACCAAATGCAGAAAACCTACCATGCGATTGTGCGTGGTTGGATTGAAGAGGGCGATAGACTCGATTATGCCCTGAAAGTGGAATACGACAAAATTGCCGATAAGTTTGCCAACAAAGATAAAGAAGCGCAGGAGGCAATCACAGATTATAAGCTTCTAGCAAAGGTAGAAGTGCCATTCTCAACGGGGCGTTTTCCAACCTCTCGCTATTGTTTAATGGAGCTGCAACCTCTGACTGGTCGCAAGCATCAACTTCGTCGCCATATGAAGCATCTACGTCATCCCATTGTCGGTGATACTACGCACGGTGACGGTAAGCACAATCGTTTGTTTAAAGATAATCTGCAAAGTGACCGCTTACTATTGCACGCCTCAAGGCTAGAGTTTGAACACCCGTTTACTGGCGTTCAGTTAGTTCTGGAAGCTCGCTTTGATGAAACTTGGTGTCAGTTGATTGAGCGCTTTGCTTGGCAAGAGGTATTTGCTGAGGAGTAATCGTCCGGAGAGTAATTTGCTTTCTCAACGAAAAAGCTCATAGGGTGATCCTTATGAGCTTTTTTATGCGCTTTTAGTGGTAAGCCAGTATGCACTATTTCAGCTTTTCTAAATCCGCTTCTATCTCGGCAATTTTGCTTGAAACCACTTTTTCTAAATGGCGTAAATCGGACAATATTTTTTGTTTAGTGGTGAGCTTGGTTGGCACAGTAGGCTTGGTCAGCATATTTAGCTCATCAATCACTAAGGTTAGATTACGGTTGATCTCAGTTTTGTTGCGGTATTGACCGCTACCGTCATCAAGTAACACGCTTTTTACCTGTCTTGGGTATTTGAACTTCACGCTCTTTGCAAACAATTCACCTTTCTGCTTTTTAAAGTAGATCTTCAGTACATCTTTTTGAGCTTCTTGGCGCAAAGAATAGCGTTCAATCTGCGTTGGCTCATTGATTCCCAACCCGGTTAGGTGTGGATACATAGGCACCTCTGTGGACAAATATGATGGAGATGTTTACAAAAGGTCGTGTTATCCATCGAAGTTAATCATTGATAACTCAGCCGGCTAAAAGGCCGCAGATGAGTGTTGATTGACTGTGATTGATATTCAAGAGAACACCTTTTATATAGAGTCCTCAATTTAGCAGGGAAGCAAGCACTTAGGTAGTTACTTACCTCCCAACTCTGCTCTTATTCACATTAATATTTATGGGATTAATGGGGAGCCAGTTTACTGATGTTTTCAATCAGTTTAGTGCGCAGTAGTTGTTGCAGTTGTTCGTCTAATTTATTCCCCTCGGGAGAGGTGATAATAAACAAATCTTCCGCTCGCTCACCAATGGTGGTGATCTTGGCAGCATGCAGATGCAAATCGAGCTTGGCAAAGGTGGCACCAACCGCGGCCAGCAGCCCCGGAGTATCGAGTGCCACTAATTCCATTAAGGTTTGGCTGTTATTTTTTGTGGCAATGAACTCGGTGCGAGTTTTTACCTTAAAGTGCACTAAATTACGCGGTGTGCGTCTTGGTTTTATTTTGGTTAAGCGACCGTCTTTGATCACATCTTGCAGATGCTTAATAATCCCCGCATGTCGGCTCTCTTCTAGCGGCTGATTATTTTGATCTAAGATGATAAAGGTATCTAAAATGTATTTATCACGACTGATCATCACCTGCGCATCGTGCACATTGAAATTTCTACGATCAAGCTCTGCCACTACGCTGGCAAATAATACCGGTTGATCTTTGGTATACACAAATAACTCAGAGCCGCCACGAGTTGGCTGTGGGTTGATCAGTATCAACGGCGAGTCTGGATCTTCTTGTTGTAAAATAGCCTGAGCGTGCCACGCCAACTGTTGTGGAGTATGGCGTAAGAAGTAATCGGCTTTAAAGCGTTGCCATAGCAGTTCAATTTCTCGTGGGGTGAAGCCTTGGCTTCTTAATACCGCAGATGCTTGTTGTTGGTTATGTCTTATTCTTTCTCTGACATCGACAGGGTTCTCAAGCCCTCGTCGCAAAGCTCTTTGCGTTGAATAGAATAACTCAGTCAAAAGTGAGCGTTTCCAACTGTTCCATAGCTCAGGGTTAGTAGCACAAATATCGGCCACCGTCAGGCAGACCAGAAATTCCAGATACTCTTCGGTTTTTACTTTTTTCGCAAAATCGGCAATCACTTCTGGGTCTTGAATATCTCGTTTTTGTGCCGTAACTGACATCAATAAGTGATGTCTGACTAACCAAGCAACCAGTTTAGCTTCTGGTTTCGATAAATTATGTTCAATACAGAAATCATACGCTTCACCTTCTCCGATCACCGAGTGATCGCCGCCGCGTCCTTTGCCGATATCGTGAAAAATAGCGGCAATGATCAACAACTCAGGTTTTTGAATTCTAGGCAGTACTTCACAGCAAATAGGGTGCTTTTCTCTGTTTTGAATATCACTAAAGGTATTGATGTGTTTGAGCAGACGCATGCTGTGTTCATCAACGGTATACACGTGGAACAGATCAAACTGCATTTGCCCTACAATCTGGCTCCATTGTGGCAGGTAGGCGGACAATACCCCGAGTTGATGCATCAGACTAAAGGCTTTGTTTAAACAGTTAGGGTGCTTGACCAACAACATGAATTTTTCGCGTGCTTCAGGAATATCATGCAGAAAACGGTTTAATCGTCTTCTGGCGGTGCGCAGTTGACGAAGGGTAGGCGGCGCTACTCCGGTAATGCTTGAGTCATTGGCGATATGGATAAACATATCCAATATGGTGTCGGGGCGAGCTTGAAAGAGTGCGGGTTTTCTGGCTTCGATTAAGTGCCCACGACGCTGAAAATCGTCATTGATGATGTCTGCTGGAACTAACTTACCTTGATTTAAAATCGCTTGGTCAAAAAGTTTAAGCAGCATTTTGTTCAGTTCTATGATGCGACGTAAAGTGCGGTAGAACTCTTTCATCATGCGCTCAACGGGTTGATTTCTCTCTCCGGTAAAGCCTAAGTTTTCAGCCACTTTTGCTTGATAGGCAAAAGAGAGACGGTTGTCATAGCGTTTTAATTCAATATGCAGGGCAAAGCGAATTTGCCAAAGGAAGTTTTGGCACTCTTGCAGTTCGCGGTATTCAGCGTCGGTTAAGAAACCGTGATGGCTCATTTCTAGTAACGAGGATGCGCCAAAGTGACGTCTTGCCACCCAACTTAATGTATGGATATCACGCAGACCACCGGGGCTGGATTTAATATCGGGTTCTAAGTTGTAGCCAGTGTCGTGATAGCGCGCGTGACGCTGTTTTTGCTCTTCTAACTTAGCGCGATAAAACACCGCGCTTGGCCAAAAAGTCTCAGCATGAATTTCGTTTCTCAATAGCTGAAAGCAATTTTGGCTGCCACAAATTAAACGTGATTCTTGCAGGTTAGTGGCAACGGTTAAATCGTCTTTTGCCACTTCAATACACTCACTGATGCTACGTACACTGTGCCCAACTTCAAGTCTGAGATCCCATAGCAAAGTGACAAATTCACTAATTTTTGGTGTGACTTCTTCTTTTAACGGTCGTTTAGACAAGATCAAGATATCAATATCTGATAGCGGGTGCAGTTCGCTACGACCGTAACCGCCAACGGCAACCAGAGAGATACCTTCCATATTCTGAAAGCCGAAGTAATTCCAGATTCGCTCTAATAGCGAGTCCATAAAATCACTGCGTTGTTGAACCAACCCAGAGACAGGTTGACGTTCTAGAAAAGCGCTTTTTTGCTGTTCACTAAAAAGGTGCAGTAAATGGCGTAGGTTTTGAATATCCAGTTGTTGATCAGACAGTTGAGCTGGGGATAGAGCATCGATGTTTGGCACGCACGAAGTCCTTTTATGCAGTAGAGTCACTACAATTGATATTTCCTGAAATTGTGAGTGATAGCAAGATAAAGTTAGCAAACAAAAGCGTTTGCATATGGTTAATTAGGCAAAAAAACCAATATATTCATACACTTTCATAATTATTGTTCTAATCTAATTTAGTGAGGGAGTTTCATTAATGAGGGTTGGATGAAAAGGCGATTTACGATAAAGGTGACAGTGATCAGTCTCTTTATCCTGACAACTTGTATAACCGCTAGTGTTGCAATCAGTTTGCAATACTATTTTAGTCGTCAACAAGCTCTTCATACTGCGTTAGAAAAGTATCAAGGTATCTCTCACAGCATTGGCAATGAAGTTCGTGAATTTGATGAGTTTGTGACCAATCTAACCAAAGTCCTTGCCAGCCTTGAACAAGAGCTGGAGCAATTTGAGCATAACCA
This sequence comes from Vibrio sp. B1Z05, assembly GCF_052955985.1. NCBI lineage: Bacteria > Pseudomonadati > Pseudomonadota > Gammaproteobacteria > Vibrionales > Vibrionaceae > Vibrio > Vibrio sp. B1Z05. The sequence continues at coordinate 2,086,347 of NZ_CP130463.1, read as the reverse complement.
TATCGCGCGCAATGCATTTGCTCAGTTGATGGAAAACAGCCCGATGTTTTATAGCGTTTATATTGCTAGAAAAAACGGGCATTTTTACCAGCTCATTAATTTAGATTCTGTAGAAGGATTGCGGCCGCGAATTGGCGCGCAGACTCAAGACCGTTGGGCGCTGGTGGAAATAAAAAAAGATCAGCAGACCAATACGAAAGTGACCTCTTACTACAGTGATGCCTTTGAACTCAGGGACAGTGTTATCGAGAGGAGCAAATTTAATGCGGTTGAACGCCCTTGGTTTGTAGGTGCTAACCATGCGCAAGTGTATAAAACCGATCCCTATTTATTCCACAATGTGCAATTAAACGGCCAAACTTACGCGTCGCGTATTAAAAATTCAAAATATGGCAGTGTGGTCGGGATTGATGTGGTGGTCGCTTCTTTAGCTCACGAAGTAAAAGCTGGATTAGGACCGGTGCAAACTCATTTGCCTGCTCAGTTTTTTATTTATGATCAAACTGGCACGTTAAAGGCTTCATCGCACGAGGATAAATATTCATTATTGCCGGGAGTGAGCCCTCTTGAACTTACTCCTGAGCAACACGCACTGATTAATGCCTCCGATACGCTTGAAGTATCAAACCAAACCGATTGGCCACCTTTAGATTTTGCCGTTTCGGGTAAACCTACGGGGTATTTTATTGATGTTATGCGCATCATATCGCTAAAAACGGGAATCCAGTTCAAGTTCATTAATGGACTGAGTTGGCTAGAGATGGTGCAAGCGTATAAAGACGGTGATATTGAGGTTTTATTCCCTGTGGCGTATAACGCGACCAGTCGAGGCTTGGGAGAACTGAGTACGCCATTAGCGCATTTTGATTTCGCAGTGGTGGTTTCTAATACACGAATTAAAACGCTGAGTGAATTAAAAGGAAAAAAAGTTGGCATCTTAAAAGGATGGTCAATTGTCGAAGAAATTAGACGTGAACAACCTTCGATTGAGTTGGTGGAATTGGATGATATATACACAGGTCTGATACAAATAGAAGATGGTCAGCTGGATGGCGTGATTGATCTGGCGGTGATTTTACAAAGTAAAATTGATCGACACTTTATAGAGGGACTTAAGGTTCATCGTATCGACTCGGCAAGTCTATTGCAGGTGCAAAACTCGTTTCATTTTGTGGCGAAAAGCATCGACCCTAAGCTTGCTGAGATCATGAATTTAGCGATCAAAAGTTTAACGCCGAGTGAAATTCATTTTCTGGAAAATAAATGGTTTGGTTCAGGAAGCCCTAACAGCGTAGTCCCATACAAGTTCCTCATCGATGCGACCAAAGATCCTAGTCTGCGCAATCAACTGTCTAAATTTAATGTGGATGGCGTGCCTTATTTTGGCTTTGTGCAACAACTGAACTTATATGAAGACGGCACCGAATATCTGAGCATTACCATTCCTGCCGAATCGTTGTTAAAGGTGGCGCTGAGTAACGTCATGACGGTGACATTAGGTTCAGCCGCTATTTTGTTGTTACTGATCCCGTTATCGCATGTTTTTTCCAACCCTATTGTAAAGCCTATTCATGCTCTGATTGCACAAACGGTGAAAGTCCGCGAGCGTAAATACAGCAGTGTTGAGCTAGTGCCAACCATGATTAAGGAGTTGGATGAACTGTCGGTTTCGATTCAAACAACGGCCGACGAGTTGAGCCGTTACGAACAGCAACAGCAAGAATTTGTGGATTCATTTATCAAGCTAATTGCGCAAGCCATCGATGATAAATCGCCCTATACAGCAGGTCACTGTAATCGAGTTCCAGAGTTGGCAATTATGTTAGCCAATGAAGCGGAAAAGTCGGCTAGGGGCTCATTGGCTCAATTTGAATTTGCCAATGATGCGCAGCGAAGGGAGTTCAAAATAGCCGCTTGGTTGCATGATTGTGGCAAGATCACCACCCCTGAGCATATTGTTGATAAAGGCTCAAAATTAGAGGTGAATTATAACCGCATTCACGAAATTCGAACTCGTTTTGAGGTGATGATTCGCGATCAGATTATTACCTTTTATCAACAGCAATCCCCACAGTTAAATCCGGATATGGATAGCCAACTGCAAGCCAACATTGAGGCGCTAAAACATGAGTTTTCATTGGTTGCTAAAGCCAATGTCGGTGGAGAAATGATGGATGATGAGGCCATTGAGCGCATCCAGCAAATTGCGCAAAAAACGTGGGTTCGTTATTTAGATAATCGGATAGGGTTATCTCCTGAAGAAGAGCGCCATTATAGCGAAACTGATTTAGCCTATGCGCAATCAAAGCCGGCAAATACACCGGCCATTGAACCTTTGCTTGCGGATAAACCTGAGCATTGCATCGCCCATCCGCAGAAGGTGGAATTTGACCCAAGTTTTGCCATTAAAATGGAAGTGCCCGAGTATCTTGCTAACCGAGGTGAGATCTATAACTTGTGCATTCGTAAAGGTACTTTGACAGAAGAGGACAGGTTTAAGATTAATGAGCACATTATCAGTACGATTAAAATGCTCGAAGCAATGCCTTTCCCTGAAGAGTTATCAAAAGTGCCACGCTACGCTTCTACGCATCATGAAACAATGAAAGGCACTGGTTATCCAAGAAAACTCAAAGGTGAAGAGCTGAGCATTCCTGAACGCATTATGGCACTGTCGGATGTATTTGAAGCTCTTACCGCAGCAGATAGACCGTATAAAAAAGCCAAAACGCTCAGCGAATCTTTGAAGATCATGAAGTTTATGGTGCTCGATGAGCATTTGGATAAAGAAGTGTATCGTTTGTTCTTACACAGCAAGATTTATCTGGACTATGCTCAGCAGTATCTAACGCCTGAACAAATAGATGATGTGGATATTGAAGATTATTGGGTGTGATTCGCGACCTGTATAAACAAAAAGCCAGCATCTGCTGGCTTTTATTCATTTAATCGCGTTGATTAGTTGTTCATTAAACGAGGAATGGACTCATCACTGCGCAGAGTCAGTACTTCACAACCTTGTTTAGTCACCACAATGGTGTGTTCCCACTGCGCTGAGTTTTTACCATCACCGGTGTACACCGTCCAATCATCATTGGCATCGATAGAACAACCGAACTTGCCGGCGTTGATCATAGGTTCAATGGTGAAACACATGCCTTCTTTTAGCACGCGACGGTCAAAGTTTTTGTAGTGCACGACTTGTGGCTCTTCGTGGAACTCGTTACCAATGCCGTGACCGCAGAAATCTTTAACAATTGAGAACTTATTACGTGGGTTCTTTTTGTTGTTTTCTTTGATGTATTTTTCAATGGCGGTGCCAATAGCGCCAACGGTGGCACCAGGTTTTACTTGTTTCATACCCAAGTAAAGCGCCTCTTGCGCCACCATGCACAGACGTTTGTCACTTGGCGTTACATCGCCAATCAAAAACATTTTAGACGTATCGCCGTGATAGCCTTCTGGACGAGTGCTAAGATCGGCATTTTCATCGTCTGGGATAATCACAGTGATGTCGATATTAACAATGTCACCGTTTTTAAGTACAGCCGGTTTTTTCTGACCATTACTGCCCACTTCATCTTCTAGTGCAGGGATACCATGGCAGACAATATGGTTAATAGAAGTACAGATTGATTTTGGGAATCCGTGGTAATCCAGAGGAGCCGAGTAGGCACCGTTCTGTAAAGTAAATTCATGACAGAGCTTATTCAACTCTTCGGTGGTTACCCCTTCTTTTACGTGCGGGGTAATCATCTCTAAAACATCCGCTGCTAATTTACCTGCAACGCGCATTTTTTCGATTTCAGCTTCAGTTTTAATTTTTATCGACATGCTGTACTCAGTTAACTCTTTCTACAATTACCTTTATTCTAACAATACTGTGCTTACTCGCAAATGAAAATAAAACTCAGCTAGCGACACCTTTAGTCTCAAACGTAAAATAAATAGGATATTTCTGGTAATCAGGCCGATAAATATGGTATAAAGCGCGCCGAGATAGATTCCATTGTCTTCCTATTTTTGGGCGATATGGACACCTACCTCACATACTTACTTAATTTAAATCACACACATTTCGACACATGATTCGGGGTGCTCCACGGTTTGCTTATGCAAATTGATGGAGTCGAGTTCATGGGGAATGTGGAGGCCTAACCCCAATAGAGGATTATAAAATGGCAACTGTATCAATGCGCGATATGCTAAAAGCTGGTGTTCACTTCGGTCACCAAACTCGTTACTGGAACCCAAAAATGAAGCCATTCATCTTTGGTGCTCGTAACAAGGTTCATATCATCAACCTAGAAAAAACTGTTCCTATGTTCAACGACGCTCTAGCTGAAATTGCTAAAGTTGGCGAGAAAAAAGGTAAAGTTCTTTTCGTTGGTACTAAACGCGCTGCATCTGAAGCTGTTAAAGAAGCTGCTATCGCAAGCAACCAATTCTACGTTAACAACCGCTGGTTAGGTGGTATGTTGACTAACTACAAAACTGTTCGTCAATCAATCAAGCGTCTAAAAGAACTTGAAGCTCAAGCTCAAGACGGTACTTTTGAGAAACTAACTAAGAAAGAAGCTCTAATGCGTACTCGTGAAATGGAGAAGCTAGAGAAATCTCTTGGTGGTATCAAAGACATGGGCGGTCTACCTGACGCTCTATTCGTTATCGATGCTGATCACGAACATATCGCTGTTAAAGAAGCGAACAACCTAGGTATCCCTGTATACGCTGTTGTAGATACTAACTCTGACCCAGACGGTGTTGATTACATCATCCCTGGTAACGACGATGCAATCCGCGCGGTACAACTATACCTTAACGCGGCTGCACTAGCTGTGACTGAAGGTCGTAACAAAGACGTTGCAACTGCTGCTGATAAAGACGGTTTCGTAGAAGAAGCTGAATAATATCTGCTCCGCGTCACACTTAGTCGTTTGTCGGAATACCGATTAATAAAGACTAAGTGCTAGTATACATCAGGGGCCCCAATTTAGGCCCCTGAATTTTACCTTTTGAATCAACTTGAGGATTAGAGAATGGCTGTAACTGCTGCTCTAGTAAAAGAACTGCGCGACCGTACTGGCGCAGGTATGATGGACTGTAAAAAGGCTCTTAACGAGACTGACGGTGATATCGAACTAGCAATTGAAAACATGCGCAAATCAGGCGCTGCTAAAGCTGCTAAAAAAGCAGGCAACGTAGCTGCTGAAGGCAAAATCATTGTTAAAGATGCAAACGGCGTTGCTGTTCTTCTTGAAGTTAACTGTCAAACTGACTTCGTTGCTAAAGATGCAAGCTTCACTGCATTCGCAAACGAAGTAGCTGACGCTGCTCTAGCTTCTAAAGCTACTGCTGAAGAACTTCAAGCACAATTCGAAGAAGTTCGTATTGCTCTAGTTGCTAAAATCGGCGAAAACATCAACATCCGTCGCGTACAGTACGTTGAAGGTACTGCTATCGCTTCTTACCGTCACGGTGAGAAAATCGGTGTAGTTGTTGCTGGTGAAGGCGACGCTGAAACACTTAAGCACGTAGCAATGCACGTTGCTGCTTCTCGTCCTGAGTTCCTAAACCCAGAAGACGTACCAGCTGAAGTTGTTGCAAAAGAAAAAGCGGTTCAAGTTGAAATCGCAATGAACGAAGGCAAACCAGAAGCTATCGCTGAAAAAATGGTTGTCGGCCGCATGAAGAAATTCACTGGCGAAATCTCTCTAACAGGTCAAGCGTTCGTAATGGAACCTAAGAAATCTGTTGGTGAAATCCTAAAAGAGCGTGGCGCATCAGTATCTGATTTCGTTCGCTTGGAAGTAGGTGAAGGCATCGAGAAAGCTGCCGAAATGAGCTTTGCTGACGAAGTAGCAGCGGTTCAAAAAGGTTAATTTATAGCCTTGTTAATATTTTAAAAGACCGTGGCCTTTGCTGCGGTCTTTTTACGAATAAACACTAAATAGTTAGTGGTTGAGAATTGGGATTTAGCCTATCTTCTTTCAAGATCAGCAAGTCTCTATCCTCAACTGTTAATCGATAACTCTTTTAGAAGGTATACTTCATGACTACAAATCCTAAACCAGCATATCAGCGTATCCTATTAAAACTGAGTGGTGAGGCTCTACAAGGCTCAGAAGGTTTTGGCATTGACCCGACTATTCTTGAGCGTATGGCTCAGGAAGTAAAAGAGTTAGTTGAACTAGGTGTAGAAGTGGGCGTTGTTATCGGCGGTGGTAACCTTTTCCGTGGCGCAGGTCTTGCAGAAGCAGGTATGAATCGCGTTGTTGGCGATCACATGGGTATGCTAGCAACGGTAATGAACGGCCTTGCAATGCGTGATGCTCTGCACCGTGCTTATGTTAACGCTCGCGTAATGTCTGCTATTCAACTGAAAGGCGTGTGTGACGACTACAATTGGGCGGATGCCATTCGTGAGTTACGTCAAGGCCGCGTGGTTATTTTCTCTGCAGGTACAGGTAACCCGTTCTTCACAACAGACTCCGCTGCATGTCTACGTGGTATCGAAATTGAAGCTGATCTAGTACTTAAAGCGACAAAAGTTGACGGCGTATACAATGCTGACCCTGCGAAGAACCCAGACGCTGAACTTTACAGCCAGTTAACGTACAATGAAGTTCTAGATAAAGAGCTTAAAGTTATGGATCTAGCGGCGTTTACATTGGCACGCGATCACAACATGCCAATTCGTGTATTTAATATGAACAAGCCAGGCGCACTACGTCGCGTGGTAATGGGTGAAGCTGAAGGTACTCTTATCAGCAGCGCTGAATAATCGCCCTAGCACAACTTAGAATGGCCATTCATTTGGCCTAGACAATTTCAAAGGTGAAATCGTGATTAACGAAATCAAGCAAGATGCGCAACAGCGTATGGACAAAAGCGTTGAAGCGCTAAAGAACACTCTTTCAAAAGTACGTACTGGTCGTGCTCACCCAAGTCTTCTATCTGGTCTTTCAGTAGAATACTACGGCGCACCAACCCCTCTTAATCAGGTAGCAAACGTTGTTGCTGAAGATGCTCGTACTCTTGCTATTACAGTATTTGATAGAGAACTAGCGCCTAAAGTAGAAAAAGCAATTCTACAATCAGATCTAGGTCTAAACCCTATGTCTGCAGGTACGGTTATCCGTGTACCACTTCCACCGCTAACAGAAGAGCGTCGTAAGGATCTTGTTAAGATCGTTCGTGGCGAAGCTGAAGGTGCACGTGTTGCAATCCGTAATATCCGTCGTGACGCAAACAGTGATTTTAAAGCGCTTCTAAAAGACAAAGAAATCTCTGAAGATGAAGATCGTAAAGCACAAGACGAAATTCAAAAACTGACTGACGTTGCCGTTAAGAATGTTGATGAAGTTCTTGCTGCAAAAGAAAAAGAGTTGATGGAAGTTTAATCAAAACTGACTGTCGATTGATTCTTAAAACGCTGCACATCTACAGTGCAGCGTTTTTTTCTGCTATTATCTCCCACCTGTTAATTATTCACTATCTTCTCTATGTCTGACACTTCAATAACACCTAGCTCTATTCCTCAACACATTGCCATCATCATGGATGGAAATGGACGTTGGGCGAAATCTCATGGTAAACCTCGAGTTTATGGCCATAAGAAAGGGGTGAACGCAGTCAGAAAAACCATTACCGCAGCGGCTAAGCTGGGTATTAAGTCAGTGACTCTGTTTGCGTTTAGCAGTGAAAATTGGCGTCGACCACAAGAAGAAGTTAGCCTTTTAATGGAATTGTTTATCACTTTGCTATCAACGGAAGTGAAGCGTTTGCATAAAAATGATCTTAAACTGAGAATAATTGGCGATAAAAGTGGTTTCAATTCTCGTTTACAAAAAAAAATAGCAGAAGCCGAAGCGCTTACACAAGATAATAACGGATTGGTTATCAATGTGGCGGCCAACTATGGTGGTAAATGGGATATTACACAGGCAACAAGACGTATTGCTGAACAAGCGATGCGCGGTGAAATTCAACCTTCTGATATTACCGAAGATCTGATTTCACAAGAAGTATGCCTCGCAGATTTACCAGATGTGGATCTTTTGATTCGCACCAGTGGCGAATCTCGTCTCAGTAACTTTTTATTATGGCAAGTTGCTTACGCAGAATTTTACTTTTGCGACAAACACTGGCCTGACTTTGATGAAGACGGCTTAGCCGAAGCAATCTCTTGGTATATCAATCGCGAACGTCGCTTTGGTTGTACTGGAGAGCAGATCAAAGCACTTATGGATAACAAATAAGGAAGTAGCCTTGAAGCAACGTATTATAACGGCTTTAATCCTCGGCCCTCTGGTCATTTTAGGCGTATTTCAGCTGCCATTTATTGGTTTTATGCTGATGTTAGGCGCAATCACTTTGATCGGCTTGTGGGAGTGGACTCAGTTTATTGAATCCGGCAACCGCGCAACAAAAATGATTTTGTTGTTAACGGGCTTTCTCACCTCATTTTCTTGTATCCCTTCGCAATCCGTACTTGCTCCCGACTTGATGGGCAGTTTGGCGGTGGTGATTGCCATAGGTGCTATCTGGTGGATTATCGCCAGCGGTTTGGCGATTACTTATCCCAAAAGCGCCAAGCTATGGAAAGACTCAGACATTCTTCGATTTGCCTTCGGTCTACTGACGTTATTGCCTTTCTTTTGGAGCATCGTAGCGCTGAGAGCGGTTAATTTAGATGTGGATTTCTACTATGGCGCTAAACTTGTTATGTACGTCTGCGCATTAGTATGGGCGGCAGACAGCGGTGCATACTTTGCGGGTAGACGCTTTGGTAAACATAAAATGGCCCCTCATGTTAGCCCAAATAAAACCATCGAAGGTTTAGTGGGCGGCTTAGTGGTTGCTTTACTAGTCGGATGGGGCATGGCGACATGGTTTGAGCTTAAATTCTCTACCCCTTGGTTGATGATACTACTGACTTTCGTGACTGTGGTGATTTCAGTGCTAGGCGATCTAGTAGAAAGTATGTTTAAACGTGTTGCTGGTATTAAAGACAGTAGCAACATCATTCCAGGACATGGCGGTGTATTAGACCGCGTAGATAGCTTAACAGCTGCATTCCCTGTCTTTGCCATTCTTTATTTCATGTTGCAGTAACCCGCACTTGATTGGTCAATTAGCATGAAAAATATCACTATTCTAGGCGCTACCGGTTCTATCGGTAGCAGCACCTTAAAGGTTGTGGCTGAAAACCCTGAGCATTATCAGGTGTACGCGCTAGGCGCGGGCACAAACCACGCGCAAATGTTCACCTTGTGCCAGCAGTGGCGACCTAAATACGTTGCGATGGCTGATAAGTCAGCGGCTCTTACATTACAAAAAGAGCTGCGTGCCGTTGGCAATACCGCTCAAGTATTGGCTGGAGACGAAGGCCTTTGTCACATAGCGCAACTGCCTGAAGTGGATATGGTGATGGCGGCGATTGTTGGCGCAGCAGGTCTATTGTCAACCATGGCAGCCGTTAAAGCGGGTAAGCGAGTGCTGCTGGCTAACAAAGAAGCGCTAGTGATGTCTGGGCAGTTATTTGTGGATGCGGTGAAAAAACACAACGCTGAGCTTATGCCAGTAGATAGTGAACACAACGCCATTTTTCAATGCTTGCCTGAACGTATTCAAACCAATCTGGGACATTGCGATCTAGACAATGCTGGCGTGCATAAAATTCTGTTAACGGGTTCTGGCGGTCCATTTCGATATAGCGATATCCAATCACTTAAATCGGTGACACCTGCGCAAGCTATTGCTCATCCCAACTGGTCTATGGGGCCTAAGATTTCTGTTGATTCCGCTAGCATGATGAACAAAGGGCTTGAGTATATTGAAGCTCGTTGGTTATTTAATGCCAATAAAGAACAGCTGAAAGTGGTTATTCATCCGCAATCCGTTATCCACTCTATGGTGCAATACAAAGACGGTTCTACTCTGGCGCAAATGGGTGAGCCAGATATGTGTACCCCGATTGCATTGACTATGGCGTATCCAAATCGTGTCAAAGCGGGCGTTAAGCCATTGGATTTCACTGAAATGGGTGAACTATCCTTTATCAAACCAGACTTTGCTCGTTATCCGTGCTTGGAACTAGCGATTGAAGCTTGTTATAGTGGACAACACGCCACTACCGCGTTGAATGCGGCTAACGAAGTGGCGGTACATGCGTTTTTACAACAAAAAATTGCTTTCACTGATATCGTGCAAGTGAACCGAAGTGTAATGAACAAGGTGTGTGCAACTGAACACGCTCATCAATTGGATAGCTTGGAAAGCTTGATTGAGCTCGATAAAATGGCACGTATTTTTGCTAGTGAGCAACTAAATTAGGGATAGATGTAATGGCCTCCGCTTTATGGAATTTTGCTTCATTTATTGTGGCACTTGGCATCTTAGTTGCCGTGCACGAATACGGACATTTCTGGGTCGCCCGTCGTTGTGGCGTAAAAGTTCATAAATTTTCGATTGGCTTTGGTAAGTCTATTTGGAAAAAAATAGGCAAAACGGGCACTGAATACTCTATCTCTGTGATACCACTAGGCGGCTACGTCAAGATGCTTGATAGCCGCGTGGAAGAAGTTGCCGAGCACGAAAAACCTCTCGCATTTGATCAAAAGAAACTCTGGCAACGTAGCGCAATTGTGGCTGCTGGCCCTATGGCCAACTTCCTGTTCGCTATTCTGGCTTATTGGTTGGTCTTTTTGATTGGCGTTCCCGCCGTAAAACCCGTAATTGGTGAAGTAACCCCCAATTCCATTGTTGCACAAGCCGGAATTCAACAAGGAATGGAACTTAAATCCATTGATGGCGTCAAAACCGCAGATTGGGAATCTGTTAATATGGGGCTGATTGCCCGTATTGGCGATAAGCAGATGACAATGACCGTGGCATCAGCGGATGAAATTGGCCAACAGAAAACCGTCACTCTTAATATCGAAGATTGGCATTTTGATCTGGAAACTGAGTCGGCGATGACCACTTTAGGATTCAGACCTTACTCTCCTGAACTGTATCTCACGTTTGCAAATGTTCAAGAGGGAGGGGCCGCGGCTAAGGCTGGATTAGAAGTAGGGGACACTGTTTTATCAGTGAATGGCAACTCTGTGAGCGAGTGGCAAGATTTTGCTTCCATTATCCGCCATAATCCGGACCGGTCATTACAACTTGAAATACAGCGCAATGGCACGACGTTACCTATTACTCTTATTCCTGGCGTTCGAGAAACGGCAGATGGCAAGATAGGATTCGCTGGAGTGTCACCTAAAGTGGGCACATGGCCAGAGGAATATCGATTCGATCTGAGGTTTGGTCCTCTAGATTCTATCGGTCGAGCGATTGAAAAAACTAAGCAAGTCACATCTTTGACCTTCAATATGCTGAAAAAGTTGGTGGTAGGCGATGTTGGATTGAATAATCTCAGTGGGCCTATCTCTATAGCTAAAGGAGCAGGTGCTACGGCCGATTATGGCTTGGTGTATTTCTTAGGCTTTTTGGCTTTAATAAGTATTAATTTAGGAATTATCAACTTGATGCCACTACCCATCTTAGATGGTGGTCATCTGTTGTTTTTTGCGGTCGAGGCGGTTACCCGTCGCCCGGTACCAGAAAAAATTCAAGAAATGGGGTACCGCGTCGGTGGCGCAATAGTGTTTGCACTGATGTCTATCGCAATTTTAAACGATTTTATGCGTCTGTAATTCTTTTGAGCTCACAGCGTATTTTTATAGGAAATTAGAAGTCGATATGTCGCTAAAACGTATCCTGCTTACCGCGTTACTACTTGGAAGTAGTGCAGTTTACGGTGCAGAAAATTTTGTGGTCCAAGATATTAAAATTGAAGGTCTTCAACGTGTAGCTCTCGGTGCTGCTCTATTGGAGATGCCTGTTCGTGTTGGTGATACTGTTGGCAGTAAAGATGTATCTGACATCATCAAATCTTTGTACCGCTCTGGTAACTACGAAGATGTAAAAGTGATGCGTGACGGCAACGATTTAGTTGTCCGTGTTACGGAACGTCCTACCATTGCGAGTGTTTCTTTTTCGGGCAACAAAGCCATCGAAGAAGAACAACTTCAACAAAACCTTAATTCCTCTGGCGTTCGAGTGGGTGAAGCGTTAGATCGCACCGCTTTAAGCACCATTGAAAAGGGACTTGAAGACTTTTACTACAGCGTAGGTAAATACAACGCTTCAGTACAAGCGGTGGTAACACCACTTCCTCGTAACCGTGCCGATCTTAAATTTGTTTTCTCGGAAGGCGTTTCAGCTAAGATCCAGCAAATCAACTTTATTGGCAACACCGTATTCACTGACAGCGAATTATTATCTCGTTTCAACTTGAATGTAGACGTGCCTTGGTGGAACTTCATGGCCGATGAGAAATATCAAAAGCAAGTACTTGCTGGCGATCTCGAAGCAATGAAGTCGTATTACCTGAATCAGGGCTACCTCAAGTTTAAAGTAGATTCTAGCCAAGTGGCGATTTCCCCGGATAAGAAAGGCGTGTATATCTCGCTATTCTTAGATGAAGGTGAACAGTACACAGTCGAAGACGTAAAAGTTCGTGGTGAGCTCATTGGTAAGCGCGATGAATTTGAACAGATGAACCCGTTCAAAAAAGGCGATGTTTACAGCGGTGGCGCCGTTACTGGCATGGAAGAGTCCATCAAGCGCGTATTGGGCGAGTCAGGATATGCTTATCCTAACGTTCGAACTATCCCTGAATTTGATGATGAGAACCATACGGTTTCACTAGTGGTTAACGTAGAAGCGGGCAACCGTATCTATGTGCGTGATATTCGTTTTGTGGGTAATAACTCTACAAAAGATGAAGTGTTGCGTCGTGAAATGCGTCAAATGGAAGGAAGCTGGTTAAATTCTAAAAACCTAGAAACAGGTAAAACACGTTTGAATCGTCTTGGTTTCTTTGAAACTGTTGATGTACAAACCGTGCGTGTACCGGGCACAGATGACCAAGTAGACGTGGTTTACTCGGTAAAAGAAGCCAACTCAGGCAGTGTTAACTTTGGTGTCGGCTATGGTACTGAATCAGGTATTAGTTTCCAAGTTGGTCTGCAACAAGACAACTTCTTAGGTACAGGTAATCGCGTTGGTATTAATGCCATGATGAACGATTATCAGAAGAATGTGAGCTTAGAATACCGTGACCCATATTGGAACTTAGACGGTGTCAGTTTGGGGGGTAAGGTTTTCTACAACAAGTTTGAAGCATCTGAAGCGGGTATTGTTGACTATACCAATGAAAGCTACGGTGGCTCTTTAACTTGGGGTTTCCCATTTGATGAATTGAACTTTGTGGAAGTGGGTATTGGCTACACACACAACAGTTTATCTAACCTTGACCCTTATGTTCAGATAGAAAACTTCCTTCAATCTCAAGGTAGTAACTACAATGCGATTGAAAATACGTTAGAAACTGACGATTTTGACGTTTCTCTGACTTGGACGCGTAATAATCTAAACAGAAGTATCTTCCCTACGTCGGGTAACCACCAACGTTTGACCGGTAAAATTACCGTTCCGGGCTCTGATGCGCAGTACTATAAAATTCAGTACGATGCGAGACAGTACTTCCCGCTTAACCACAAACAAACCTTTGCTTTATTGCTTCGCGGTCGTTTAGGTTATGGCAACGGTTACGCTAAAACAGGCGGCAATGATAACTTGTTCCCATTCTATGAGAACTTCTATGCGGGTGGTTTCACTACCTTGCGTGGCTTTGGTTCAAACAGTGCGGGTCCAAAAGCGGTATACGATGATCCATCAGGCTGTTCTGGTAACGCCGGTGGTAACAACCCATGTTATTCCGCAACCGATGAATCTGCGGGTGGTAACGCCACCATGTTGGGTAGTATTGAGTTAATCGTACCTACACCATTTGCAGGGGATAGCTTCCGTAATCAACTGCGTACTAGTTTGTTCTTAGATGTCGCCAGTGTATGGGACACAGAGTTTAACGACGTTGACGTAGATGATAACTTACCGGGCTCTGAATACTATTACGACTATTCAGACCCATTTGCATACCGCGCATCAGTAGGTGCCGCAGTACAGTGGATGTCACCTATGGGACCATTAGTGTTCTCATTAGCGACTCCGATTGAAATTTATGAGGGTGATGACAAAGAGGTCTTCACTTTCACAATTGGTAGAACCTTCTAAACATTTGAGGATAATAAATTGAAAAAACTAATTAAAGCAGCAGGCCTGAGTCTTGTAGTCTTGTCTACATCTTTGGTTGCGCACGCCGCGGAAGCTGCTCAAAAAGTTGCTTATGTAAATACCGCTCAAATTTTCCAAGAGCTACCACAACGAGAAGCTGTTCTGAAAACTCTGCAAGAAGAGTTCAAAGACAAAACAGCAGATTTAAAAGCAATTGAAGCTAAGATTAAATCTAAAGCGGATAAAGCACGTCGCGATGCGGCACTCCTAGGTGATGATGGCGTTCGTAAACTACAAATCGAAATCGCTGGTCTAGAAGCTGAATACAAATTGAAAGGTCAATCTTTAGAGCGTGATGGCAAACGTCGTGAAGCTCAAGAGAAGCAAAAACTATTTAAAGTGATTCAAGACGCGGTAAATGTTGTTGCTAAACGTGAAGGTGTAGACATGGTTGTTGACGCGCAAGCTCTTCAATACGCTAAGCCTGAACTAGACCTATCACAAAAAGTGATTGACGAACTAAATAAGTAATAAATTATGACAGAACTGACGCTACAACAACTTGAACAAATTACCGGTGGCACACTTTACGGTGATCCTGCAACTAAGGTTACTTCGGTAGCTGCAATGGATAAGGCAGAAGAAGGGCACATTACTTTCTTGTCTAATCCGCGCTATAAAAAGCAATTGCCTGAGTGTAAGGCGTCAGTAGTCATGGTAAAGGAAAGCGAACGAGAATTATGTAAAGGTAATACTCTGGTCGTCGCTGATCCTTATGTTGCTTACGCTAAGGTAGCTCAAGCGTTAAATACGCCACAGTTACCTGCAACTGGAATTGCAGCATCGGCAAGTATTGCTGATGATGCAGTTTTAGGCAGTAATGTTTCTATTGGTCCAAACGCCACTATCGATTCAGGCGCTGTACTAGGAGACAATGTCTCTATTGGCGCCGGTGCTTATGTGGGCAAAAACGCGGTCATTGGCGCAGGCACTCAATTGTGGGCCAATGCGACGATTTATCATCATGTGCAAGTCGGTGAACGTTGTGTTTTCCATTCTAGCTCAGTGATTGGTGCAGACGGTTTTGGTTACGCTAACGAGCGTGGCGAATGGATCAAAATTCCTCAAGTAGGTACGGTCAGAATTGGCGATCGTGTTGAAATTGGGGCAAGCACAACCGTCGATAGAGGTGCGTTAGACGACACCGTTATTGGCAGCAATGTGATTTTAGATAACCAAATTCAAATTGGTCATAATGTACGTATCGATTACGGCTCTTGTATTGCAGGTGGCACTGTCGTCGGTGGTAGTACACACATTGGTAAATATTGTATTATTGGTGGTGGCGCAGCCATTTCAGGACACTTAGAAATTGCCGACGGCAGTATGATCTCTGGTCGTGCAATGGTGCTTCGCAGCATCACGGAAAAAGGTGTTTACTCGTCAGGTATGCCAGCGCAACCGAATCGAGAATGGCGTAAATCTGTTGCTCGTCTTAACAGGCTTGAGGACATGCTCAATCGCCTCAACGAACTCGAGAAAAAGCTCGGCTCTTAAATTCTCTATTAAGGCCTGCAATAAGCAGGTCTTTTTAGTCTATAATTCGTAAATAAATTAAAGCGTTACATTAAAGGAAATGCACTTTGACTTCTGAAAAAAAGACCATGGATATTATGGAGATTCAATCTCTTCTTCCACACCGTTATCCGTTTTTACTTCTTGATCGTGTCACCGATTACGAAGAAGGAAAATATCTAGTTGGTTTGAAAAACGTGAGCTTTAATGAACCTCAGTTCACTGGTCACTTCCCGCAACTGCCTGTATTTCCTGGGGTACTTATCCTAGAAGCTATGGCTCAGGCAACGGGCTTGCTTGCATTTAAAACCTTTGGTGCACCAAAAGAAAATGAATTGTATTATTTTGCTAGCGTAGACCAAGCAAAATTCCGTAAACCCGTAACTCCAGGTGATCAAATGATCATCGAAGTAGAACTGTTAAAAAACCGTCGCGGCATTGCGATGTTTAACGGTGTTGCTAAAGTTGATGGTGAGGTTGTTTGTTCTGCAGAATTAAAATGTGCTCGTCGAGAATTCTAATATGATTGATCCTACTGCAAAAATTCACCCAACTGCAGTTATTGAAGGCAATGTAAAAATTGGCGCTAACACTAGCGTAGGGCCATTTACATACATCAGTGGCGATGTTGAAATTGGTGAAGACAATGAGATTATGTCTCATGTCGTGATTAAAGGCTTAACCAAAATTGGTAATGGAAACCGCGTGTTTTCTTTTGCCATTTTAGGTGAAGAAAACCAAGATAAGAAATATCACGGTGAAGCTACCCAACTTGTGGTAGGCGATCGTAACGTGATTCGCGAAAGCGTGCAGATGCACCGTGGCACAGTTCAAGATAAGGGCATTACTCAAGTAGGTAGTGATAACCTATTTTGTGTGAATGCACATATTGCACATGATTGTGTGATTGGTGACAACGTTATTCTTGGTAACAACGCCACTCTTGCAGGACACGTTAAAGTACAAGACTACGTAATTCTTACTGCGCTCGTTCCTGTGCACCAGTTCTGTACTTTGGGCGCGCACGCGTTCATCGGCGGCGGTTCTACTGTAGCGCAAGACATCCCTCCATTTGTGATGGCGCAAGGTAACCACTGTAGTCCTATCGGTATTAACTCTGAAGGCATGAAACGCCGCGGCTTTGAGAAGCAAGATATTCTCGCTGTGCGTCGTGCATTTAAAACCCTATATCGATCAGGTCTAACTTTAGATGAAGCTAAAGTTGAAATTGCCAAATCAGCAGACGAATACCCTGCGGTTAAGCAATTCATTGATTACCTAAATAATGATGTTAATCGTGGCATCATTCGCTAATAACAGCGTTTAGTTTTCCTTTTTAAAAGATCGCTGTAATGGGCGATCTTTTTATTTGTGTGCTTTTTTGTTTCCTTTTTTTGTCTGGGAGTGCAATGTATGAGTCGACCATTACGTATCGGTGTTGTTGTTGGAGAGTTGTCTGGGGACACACTAGGTGAAGGTCTTATCAAGGGAATTCAGCAAAAATATCCTGATGCTGAATTTGTTGGAATTGCCGGACCAAAAATGCAGGCATTAGGTTGTCGCTCTCTGTTTGACATGGAAGAGTTATCGGTCATGGGATTGGTTGAAGTCCTAGGGCGGTTGCGTCGAATTTTGCACATCAAAAAAGAAACCGCTAAGTTTTTCAAGCAGTGGCAACCGGATGTTTTTATCGGTATTGATGCCCCTGATTTTAATTTGCGACTTGAGCTAGAATTGAAAAATGCCGGTTTAAAAACCGTGCATTACGTGAGCCCTTCAGTATGGGCATGGCGTCCGAAGCGCATCTTTAAAATCGATGCCGCAACCGATCTTGTGTTAGCTTTTCTTCCTTTCGAAAAAGCCTTTTACGATAAGTATCAAGTGGCGTGTGAGTTTGTTGGACACACTTTAGCCGACGCAATCCCTATGCATTCAAGCAAAAGCGAAGCGCGTGAACGTTTTGGCCTACAGCAAGACAAACGCTGGCTTGCGGTACTGCCGGGCAGTCGTCGCGGTGAAGTAAAGTTAATGGCGCAAGACTTTATTGAAGGCTGTAAACTGCTGCATGAAAAATACCCAGAGATTGGTTTTATCGTATCAGCGGTCAACCCAGCACGAAAAGCTCAGTTTGAAGAAGTTTGGCAACAAACCGCACCTGAACTCGACTTTCAAATCATTGAAGAAAACTCGGCGCGTAATATTATGGCCGCAGCCGATTTTATTTTACTGGCCTGTGGCACAGCGGTTTTAGAAGGCATGCTGGTTAATCGCCCAATGGTGACCGCATACAAGGTCAATAAAATTTCCGGATTTATTGCTAAGCGTATGATGCTGAATAAGTATTACAGCTTGCCTAACTTGCTAGCGGATGAAGAGCTACTTACTGAGTTGATTATGGAAGAATGTAATCCACAGCAAATATTCACAGCGATGCAGAATATTATCGATGGTGATACCACCTATATGACGGATAAGTTTAGCGAAATGCACGCGTGGATAAAGCGTGACGCTGATACTCAAGCAGCCAACGCGGTATTGAATTTAATAGGCAAATAAATGGCAAAAGCAAAAGTAGAATACCCTCCCTTTGAGTACCCAAAAGGTTACTCTTTGTTTGCCGGAGTGGATGAAGTCGGGCGAGGCCCACTGGTGGGTGATGTCGTCACTGCAGCGGTTATTTTAGATCCGAATAACCCTATCGAAGGGCTGACTGATTCAAAGGCGCTGTCTGAGAAGAAACGTTTGGCGTTATTTCCAGAAATTAAACAAAAAGCGCTAGCATGGTCAGTCGGTCGCTGTTCACCTGAAGAAATCGACGAGTTGAATATTTTGCATGCTACTATGCTGGCGATGACGCGCGCCATTGAAGGCCTGTCCATTAAGCCAGACTTTGCCTTAATTGATGGTAATCGAGTGCCGACCATCGCGATGCCGGGGCTTGCGGTCGTGAAAGGCGATTTAAGAGTGGCTGAAATCAGCGCCGCTTCTATCATCGCTAAAGTGGTGCGCGACCAAGAAATGGTTGAGCTTGATGAAAAGTACCCACAATTTGGTTTTGCGAAACATAAAGGGTATCCGACTAAGGCACATTTTGCCGCCATCGAAGAGCACGGCGTGATTGCTGAGCACAGAAAAAGTTTTAAGCCAGTTAAACGAGCGTTAGGTTTACTTGACTAACGGAACAACAGAGTAATTATGACAGAGCCGAAGTTTATACATTTACGCGTCCACAGTGACTATTCCATGGTGGATGGCTTGTCGAAAGTACCGCCTTTAGTCAAGAAAGTGGCAGAGCTTGGTATGCCTGCGGTAGCATTGACCGACTTTACTAACCTATGTGGTCTGGTGAAGTTTTATAACAAGGCTCACGGCGAGGGCGTTAAGCCCATTATTGGCGCTGACTTTATGATGCAGTCACCCGAGTTTGGTGATGAATTAACCCGTATCACAGTCTTGTCTGCTAATAACCAAGGTTATAAAAACCTGACTCTATTGATTTCTAAAGCCTACCTGCGCGGTCATGTTCAACACCAACCTGTTATCGATAAAGAATGGTTAGCCGAGCTTAACGAAGGTTTAATTGTTCTCTCTGGCGGTAAAAGTGGCGAGTTAGGCAAAGCTTTATTAAAAGGCAACGACGACCTGACTCAGCAGTGCATCGATTTTTATCAGCAACATTTTGCCAATCGTTTTTATTTGGAACTGACCCGTACAGGCCGCGTTGACGAAGAGAGCTATCTGCATTTTGCGCTAGAATGCGCACAGCAGAGTAACTTGCCTGTCGTGGCAACCAACGAAGTGGTCTTTTTAAACCCAGAACAATTCGACGCCCATGAAATACGTGTGGCGATCCACGATGGTTTTACTCTAGAAGATCCGCGTCGTCCAAAAAATTACAGTGCTCAGCAGTATTTGCGCACTGAAGAAGAAATGTGTGAGCTGTTCTCAGACATTCCTGAAGCCTTACAAAACAGTGTTGAAATTGCTAAACGTTGTAACGTTACCGTACGTCTAGGGGAGTATTTCTTACCTAACTTCCCAACCGGTGATATGAGCATTGAAGAATTCTTAGTGCATAAGTCTGAAGAAGGCTTAGAAGAGCGCTTAGAGTTTTTATTCCCCGATCCTAAAGTGCGCGCCGAGCGTCGCCCTGAATATGATGAGCGACTGCAAATCGAGCTAGGCGTTGTTAACCAGATGGGCTTCCCCGGTTACTTCCTGATCGTAATGGAGTTCATCCAGTGGTCGAAAGACAACGACATTCCAGTAGGCCCAGGCCGTGGTTCAGGTGCGGGTTCATTGGTGGCTTATGCGCTGAAGATCACTGACCTTGATCCATTAGAATACGATCTGCTATTCGAACGATTCTTAAACCCTGAACGTGTCTCCATGCCCGATTTCGATATCGACTTTTGTATGGATAAGCGCGATCAGGTTATCGATCACGTGGCTGAGTTGTATGGTCGAGATGCGGTATCGCAGATCATCACCTTCGGTACTATGGCAGCCAAAGCGGTTATTCGTGATGTAGGCCGAGTGTTAGGTCACCCATACGGTTTTGTTGATCGTATTTCCAAATTAGTGCCACCCGATCCGGGCATGACGCTAAGCAAAGCATTTGATGCTGAGCCACAACTTGGCGAGCTCTATGATGCCGATGATGAGGTCAAAGATCTTATCGATATGTGTCGCATCCTAGAAGGGTGTACACGTAACGCAGGTAAACACGCCGGTGGCGTGGTGATCTCACCCACCACAATTACGGACTTTTCACCGATCTATGCGGATGCTGAAGGGCACTTCCCAGTTACTCAGTTTGATAAAAATGACGTAGAAACCGCAGGTCTGGTTAAGTTTGACTTCTTGGGGTTACGTACTCTAACGATCATTGATTGGGCGCTAGGGCTAATTAACCCAAGGCTTGAAAAAATGGGTGAAGAGCCGGTTCGCATCGAATCGATTCCTTTGCAAGATGAAGCCTCGTTCAGAGTGCTACAAAACTCCGAAACGACTGCGGTATTCCAGCTTGAATCTCGCGGCATGAAGGATTTGATCAAGCGTCTTAAACCGGACTGTTTTGAAGACATCATCGCACTGGTGGCGCTATTTCGTCCCGGCCCATTACAATCGGGCATGGTAGATAACTTTATCGACCGTAAGCACGGTCGAGAAGCCATCTCTTACCCTGATGAAACATGGCAACATGATTCATTAAAAGAAACCCTAGAACCGACCTACGGCATCATTCTGTATCAAGAACAGGTTATGCAAATCGCCCAGATTTTGGCGGGCTATACGCTCGGCGGCGCAGATATGTTGCGCCGTGCTATGGGTAAGAAAAAACCGGAAGAGATGGAGAAACAGCGCTCAGTCTTTAAAGAAGGGGCAGAAAATAACGGCGTAGATGGCGAGTTGTCGATGAAAATCTTCGACTTGGTAGAAAAATTTGCCGGCTATGGTTTTAACAAATCGCACTCGGCGGCGTATGCATTGGTTTCATACCAAACGCTATGGCTAAAAACCCATTATCCAGCTGAATTCATGGCGGCGGTAATGACCGCGGATATGGATAATACGGAAAAAGTGGTCGGCTTGGTCGATGAATGTATCCGTATGGGGCTGAAAATCTTACCGCCGGATGTAAACTCGGGTCTATATCGCTTTAACGTTGATGAAACCGGCGCGATTGTGTACGGTATTGGCGCGATTAAAGGGGTCGGTGAAGGCCCAATTGATAGCATGATCGAGGCGCGAGCCAAAGACGGCCACTTTAAAGATCTGTTTGATTTTTGTGCGCGTGTTGATCTTAAAAAATGCAACAAGCGTGTGATTGAAAAGCTTATTCAAGCAGGCGCACTAGATCGTCTAGGCCCACACCGAGCGGCTATGATGGCCTCTGTAGATGCAGCGGTAAAAGCGGCGGGTCAATACCACCAAGCAGAAGCCTTTGGACAGTCGGATATGTTTGGCGTATTAACCGATACCCATTCCGATGTTGAGCAAGCCTATGCGCAAGTGCCTAAATGGCCTGAAAAAGTGTGGCTAGAAGGGGAGCGAGAAACGCTCGGCTTATATTTAACTGGCCACCCTATTAACTTGTATCTACGCGAGTTGGCAAAATACACTAGCTGTCGATTAAATAACGCCACACCAACCAGACGTGACCAATCTGTTACGTTAGCAGGTTTAGTTATTGCGGCTAAAGTGATGACCACCAAGCGCGGAACTCGCATTGGTATTCTGACTTTAGACGACCGTTCGGGGCGAATGGAAGTGATGTTATTTTCTGATATGCTAGAAAAGTATGCAGAACTTGTAGAAAAAGATAGAATTGTAGTGGTTTCTGGACAGGTCAGCTTTGATGATTTCAATGGTGGCCTTAAAATGACGGCTCGTGAAGTCATGGATCTTGGCCATGCTCGTGAGAAATACGCTTCTGGACTCAGTATCTCGATATCAGAGTCTCAAATTGATGCACAGTTCTTTGAACGCTTCAGTCGAGTGTTAGAGCCGCATCGCGCTGGTACTATTCCAGTCCATATTTATTATCAACGTAGCGACGCAAGAGCCAAGTTATCCTTGGGTGTTGAATGGCGAGTTACGCCAAGCGATACGTTGATTGACGATTTAAAGCAGCTACTTGGGAATGACCAGGTAGAACTCGAATTTAACTGATTACAGAACACCCTGTATTCAGAGCAAAAAAATGAAGGAATGCTAGATGAGTTTGAACTTTCTAGAGTTTGAAAAGCCAATTGCAGAGCTTGAAGCTAAAATTGAAGCCCTACGCGATGTAAGTCGCCACGGCGGAGGAGATGGAGTAGACCTAGACAAGGAAATCACTTCTCTTGAAAAGAAAAGCTTAGAACTGAAAAAGAAAATTTTTGGTGATCTAGGTGCGTGGCAAGTGGCTCAACTTGCTCGTCACCCACAGCGTCCTTACACTTATGATTACATTGAAAATGCCTTCACTGAATTTGATGAATTATGCGGTGATCGTGCGTTTGGCGATGACAAAGCTATCGTTGGTGGCATGGCTCGTCTAGATGGACGTCCGGTAATGGTTATTGGTCATCAAAAAGGCCGTGAAACCAAAGAGAAAGTCATCCGTAACTTCGGTATGCCAAAACCTGAAGGTTACCGTAAAGCCCTGCGTCTAATGAAGATGGCTGAGCGCTTTAACATGCCTATTATTACCTTTATTGATACTGCGGGTGCTTACCCAGGTGTCGGTGCGGAAGAGCGCGGTCAATCTGAAGCAATTGCAACGAATCTAAAAGCGATGGCAGGTCTTACTGTTCCTGTTATTTGTAACGTTGTAGGTGAAGGCGGTTCTGGTGGTGCATTGGCGATTGGTGTCGGTGACTACGTGAACATGCTTGAGTACTCAACATACTCGGTTATCTCTCCAGAAGGTTGTGCTTCTATCTTATGGCGTGACTCTGAAAAAGCGCCACAAGCTGCAGATGCAATGGGCTTAGTTGCACCGCGCTTGAAAGAGTACGGCTTGATTGATGAAATCATTACTGAACCGCTAGGCGGCGCGCACAGAGATCCAGTCCATACAGCTGAGAATATTAAAGCGGTATTGATTCAGCAGTTAAAAGAGCTAGACAGCAAAAGTGAAGAAGAGCTACAGGAGCGCCGTTACGAGCGCTTGATGAGCTACGGTTACTGCTAAGCTAAATTTGCTCAACCGCAAATGATGAAATAATGAGAAAGGTGAGCACTAGCTCGCCTTTTTTGCTTTATGAATACCATGAATATAGTGAGAAATGCCGTGGACATTATTTTCGATACTTTTTGCAAAGTCATTGAAGCTTATCGAAGTTCTGATTCAAAAATCGTA
Organism: Vibrio sp. B1Z05; assembly: GCF_052955985.1. Taxonomy (NCBI): domain Bacteria; kingdom Pseudomonadati; phylum Pseudomonadota; class Gammaproteobacteria; order Vibrionales; family Vibrionaceae; genus Vibrio; species Vibrio sp. B1Z05. The sequence goes on along the minus strand of NZ_CP130463.1, from coordinate 2,062,733 downwards.
CTGGCATTAAGTGGAGGGCTAGACTCTCGAGTGATGCTTCATTGCTTATCCCGTTATCAGGGTTTGGCTCGTTATCAAACTCAAAACCAAACAACTAAAGTGATGGCGGTGCATGTTAATCATGGTTTAAGCCAAAATGCGGCGCACTGGACAACGCAATGTCAGCAGTGGTGTGAAGCCTCCTCAATCGTTTTTTGCGTAGAACATGCCCATTTAGATATCAACAGTAAACAGAGCCTAGAAGCGCAAGCTAGAGACGCACGTTATGAGTTATTGGCTAAGCACCTGCAGAACGGTGATTTGTTATTAACGGCGCAACATGCCGATGATCAACTCGAAACTCTATTATTGGCATTAAAGCGTGGTAGTGGCCCAAGAGGGTTGGCTGGAATGGGGGCGTCATCTGCTTTTCAGGACAGCTTACTAGTAAGGCCTTTTCTGTCCTTACGCCGAGAACAACTGCATGATTATGCCGTTGAGCATCAATTGCAGTGGGTAGAAGACGAAAGCAATCAAGACACTAAGTTTGATCGCAACTTTTTAAGGCATGCAGTGGTTCCGCAACTATCGAAGCGCTGGCCAGAAATACAAAAAAATGCCCTGCGCAGTGCTGAGCTATGCTTTGAACAAGAGCAGCTGCTTGATGAATTACTGCAACATCAATATCAGCAAACCCTGAACCCTGATAATAGCCTGAGTATGCAACGTTTAAGTGCGGTGTCTGAAGCGATTCGTCATCGCTTAATTCGTCAATGGTTTAAGCAGCACAATCAACCAATGCCCAGTCGCAAGCAGCTTATTTTATTGTTCAATGAAGTGATAGGGGCGGGCGCAGATGCTAATCCTAAGTTGGTCATTGGAGATAGGACAGTGCGCCGATTCCAAAACTCGATTCACTTGGTTAAAGAGATTGAGCCGCCACAAGAGTGGCAGTCAGTGTTAAAGAGCAATCAAATCTTAGATCTGCCGCATCAATTAGGCAGTGTTGTATTAGGTAATCACAGCGATCTTGGCCTTGGCGTACGTGCGGCTAATGCCGATGAAAAAGCTTGGGTTCAGTTCAATCCTAGTGGTTTGAGTGCCCATCCTGCAGGGCGCGTCGGTAGTCGAAAACTAAAAAAACTGTTTCAGGAGTATCAAATTCCGCCATGGAAACGATCACTTATACCCATTTTGATGTATAACGATAAAGTGGTAGCGGTTGGCGATTTGTTTGTATGTCGCGACTTTACTGGGTCAAGTCACCGTTTTTATTGGAAGAAAAAATAATCAACAAGGTAATATTATGAAAAAGTCTCTGGTTGTTGCGGCTCTTTTGGCATCGGTTATCGGTGCAACGGCGAACGCTGCTGATATTGAAGCAGGTAAAGCAAAGGCTCAAATCTGCGCAGCTTGTCATGGTGCTGATGGAAAAGCTGTGATCGATGGTTACCCAAATCTCAATGGGCAAAATGCGAAATACATTGTTAGCTCACTCAAGGCTTATAAAGCCAAAGAAAGAAGCGGCGGGCTAGCGGTGGTAATGCAAGCACAAGCATCGCTGCTTAATGATCAAGATATGGAAAATCTAGCCGCTTATTATGCAGCAATGAAATAATAAGGCTATTTTGTCTTAGCTTGGCCAATATAGATGAATTCCTATTTGGTAATTTAGGAAAAAACATTGATAATACTTGAACTTGCCATAGGCTGAGCAAATTAGGGAGTAGAAATGAAAAAGATTGAAGCTATCATAAAACCTTTTAAACTCGACGATGTACGAGAAGCATTAGCAGAAGTCGGTATTACAGGAATGACCGTATCTGAAGTAAAAGGCTTTGGACGTCAAAAAGGCCATACTGAACTGTATCGTGGTGCTGAATACATGGTTGATTTTCTACCAAAAGTTAAGTTAGAAATCGTAGTCTCTGACGATGTTGCGGCACAATGTATCGATAAGATCGTTGAAACAGCGCAAACGGGCAAGATTGGTGACGGTAAGATTTTTGTTTCTGATGTTGAGCGAGTTGTACGTATTCGTACTGGCGAAGAAGACGAAGACGCAATCTAATCTTAGGTAGTATTGCACCTTAAATAGTAGATTAATCTTTTAAGCCCCTGCCTTAGTGCGGGGGCTTGTTGTTTTCTATACTTAGCCAAATTGCTACTATGACATCACACTTCGTTAGTTCAGATCTTCTCAACAGGTAATCTATGTCCGCACATAAAAAAACACGTTGGTTTTTGTTCATTATTGCAGGGCTCGCCATAGCCACAGTAATAGTGTTTAAAGTTTTATTCTCTGTGCCTGATGCCGAACATTTAGTGGTCACGGATGGAGTGAAAGATACCCAAGTTGAGAGCCGCTTTGAGTGCCAGAGCTTTGAGCGAAATGGCCGCACGTTAGATGATAATGGACAGATTGATGTTCTGGTGTGGAACTTATACAAACAAAATAGAGAAAATTGGAAACCAGTACTGAGTGAATTACTTAAAGGTAAGCAGTTAGCTCTATTGCAAGAGGTGAGCTTAACCGATGAGTTCAAAAGTTGGTTGTATCAAATTGAGTGGATAGGGCAACAAGCCAAAGCTTTTGAAGCTTTTGATGTCAGTGCTGGGGTACTCAATTTAGCGCCGGTTTATCCGCTTCGTATTTGTGCTCAGTTAGATTCAGAGCCGTGGCTACAACTGCCAAAGTCGGCGTTATTCGCCACTTATCCCTTGTCTGATGGCAGTGAATTAGCGGTAGGTAATTTGCACGCAATTAACTTTACGCTGGGTACTGACGAGTATCGACAACAGGTAATTACTTTGGTGAACAAACTAAAAAGGCACCCAGGTCCGGTGATTTTTGGTGGGGATTTTAATACTTGGAGTGATGAACGAATGCAAAAGCTTGGCCAAATCATGGCTACCGCACATTTTAAAGAAGCAGTGTTCCCTAGTGGTCAGCGCTCAGAGTTTATGAATGGGCATGTATTGGATCATATTTACTATCGTGATCTGCAGTTAATAACAGCAAAGGCGCCAACAAGTGACGCCTCTGATCATAATCCATTACTGGCAAGTTTTGCGTTAATAGCTGCTAAACCGTCACTTTAGTTACATCGACATACAGCTTCAGTTTTTGTCCTAGCTTAAGGTATTTCGACGTGTTCAAGTTGTTCCATTTGACCACGTCACTAGAGCGTACTTTAAAGCGATGCGCGATACTGCTGATGCTGTCACCACTGCGCACATTGTAGTAAACGGTGCGCATCACAGCGCCAGGAGAGCCTTTTTTCCAAACTACTAACTTCTGGCCAACGCGCAAAGTATCTTTTGGCGCCATACCATTCCATTTAGCTAAAGATTGTACTGAGACGTTGTGTTGTTTGGCAATATTCCAAAAACTTTCACCCGATTTTACGGTATGTGAAACTTTATAATCACCTCGACTGCGAGACTGAGTCTGTTTGAGTCGATTCTCGGCGCTCAGTATATAAGCACTGTTTGATTGAGTTGATGTTGGGATCAGCAAATAGTGTCCAGCTCGAATATTTGAGTTAGACATACCGTTAGCCGTTTGAATCACTTTAATCGTGGTTTTATGCTTTTGTGCAATCAAACCTAGGCTGTCACCCGCTTTTACCTTGTAGCGAATCAGCTTAACGCCTTTGCCACGGTTCTTTTCTACTTTGGCTAAAAACTGTTCTTTTTTCTCAATAGGAATCAGAAGTTTATGAGGCCCATCAGGCGCGGTTGCCCATTGATTATAAGCTGGGTTATAGCTTTGCAGTTCTTTAACGCTTATATCGGCGTACTGAGCGGCAATGCCAAGATCTAACTGCTCTTTAGGGTCGACTTGCACTAACACTGGTTTGTTTTCAATGGCTGGGATTTCAACGCCGTATTTTTCTTGGTGAGCCACAATATCCGCAATTGCCATTAGTTTAGGCACATAGGCGCTGGTTTCTTGCGGCAGTTCTAGGGAGAAAAAGTCCGTTGGCTTATTTAGACGACGGTTTTTGCGAATAGCACTGCTCACGCGACCACCACCACTGTTGTAGGCCGCAATAGCGTGATTCCAGTTACCATCAAAACGATTATTTAAGTCGCCAAGGTATTTTAAAGCGGCATCTGTAGAGGCAGAAACATCACGACGACCGTCATACCAATAGTTTTGTTCAAGCCCATACCATTTACCGGTTCCGGGAATGAACTGCCATAAGCCTGCTGCACTGCCATGAGAATAGGCAAAGGCATCATAAGAACTTTCTACAACAGGAAGCAGTGCCAACTCCATTGGTAAGTTCTTTTGCTCGATCTTTTCTACAATAAGGTGTAGGTACGGCTCGGCTCTTTTAGAGACGGTTCTAAGGTGGCTTGGGTGTTTGATATACCAGTTACGGTAATATTCTACTTTTTCATCATTGGCGACAGGCAACTTAAGTTGCATGCCAATACGTTTCCACAAGTCTTGCTGTTGCTGAGGGGTTAGCTCAGGCGCCTTTTCCACTTCTTCAACGGGCTCTACAGCCACTTCTTGAGGTTTTTCTTGGGCTGGTGGCGCAATCTCAACTTGGCTTTGTTGTGTTGTTGGAGGAAGCTCTGTGACCTCTTTTTCTGTGGGCTGCTGTGGTGTCTGACAGCCTGTAAGTACCAGAGCTAATATCCAGCTGTATTTCAATTTCATGCAAAAGCCTTCGTGCTATGTCTTTCCCATTATTTGTAATCACTGTTCAGTGTTATTGGTTTTATGAACAAAAGTGTTGTACCCGTTGTCGTTAGAAACGGGTTATTAAATGGGTGTAAATAAAATATTGTGCCAGAGTGTACTTAATTAGAAGCTATCTTTCCATTTACGCAGTGCGGTAAAAACACCTTCAGGGGAAAGATCTTCAGTTTTATGTGCTACTGAGTTAATGACTTCAGGCATATCAACCCTTAAAAAAGGATTAATCCATTTTTCTTGTTCAATTGTAGTCGGTAGAGTGGGCTTTTGATGGGCTCTCAGCTGATTTACTTTTTCGCGGTAAATTTGTAACTGCGGGTTACTAGGCTCGATTGCCATGGCAAACGATAGGTTGTTCGAGGTGTATTCGTGCGCGCTGTACACTTCGGTTTCCACGGGTAGTGATGCCAGTTTTTGCAGTGATTGCCACATTTGTGCCGGTGTTCCTTCAAATACTCGGCCACAACCTGCCGAAAATAGCACATCGCCACAAAACAGTTTGCCATCACCTAGAAAACCAATGTGGCCTAAGGTGTGTCCCGGCAAATCAAGTACGATAAAGTGTTCACCAAATAACTCTAACTGTTGCCCTGCGCCTACAGAGTGAGTAAGGCCAGCTACGGCATCTTTTTGCGGACCCACAATAGTGACGTCAGAAAATTCACGTTTAAGCTCTGAGACGCCGCCAATATGATCCGAATGGTGATGAGTGATCAGTATTGTGTTCAGTTGCAAATCGTGTTCTTTGAGGTAAGCCAAAACTGGAGTTGCGTCGCCCGGATCGACAACGGCACATTGACCTTGGTTATTGTGAATAAGCCAGATGTAATTATCATTAAATGCAGGTATGCTTTTTACGACTAACATTAAGATATTCCTATTGTTTCTTTACGGATGACTGCTGAATGCGACCAGCTCGGATATCACGGAAAATAACCCAACCCCATTCTTGGGATGACCTACCTAAGCATAAGTGGGTTCGTGACGCTATACAGATGCGTTTGGATGAGTGGTGCCCGAAATTATTTGGCTACCATATGCTTAAGTTAGGTGGCTTGAGCTGTGAGATTACCAGTTGTAACTGTAATATTCAGCATCAAATCAACTTGGACATCAAAAATCCAGTGCACAATGTGATTGCTGATGCTTATGATTTACCGTTTCTAGAAAAAAGCATCGATGTGGTTTTAATGGCACATCAATTGGATTATTGCTTGGACCCGCACCGTTTATTGCGTGAAGTGGATAGGGTGATGATTGATGATGGTTATCTTATCTTAACTGGATTTAATCCAATTAGCTTATCTGGACTTAATAGCTTGATGCCATGGCGCCGGCGCACTATGCCTTGGTGTGGACGAATGTTTACCCCACACAGGGTTAAAGATTGGCTCAGTGTGCTTAATTACCAAGTGGTGCATATGGATAGCTATGGTTTAGTGCCAGTGAAAAAGCAAAGGGCAATTTGGACATGGTTAGAAAATGGCATTGGCAATTGGAGCGCTCCTTTTTGTAGCCAATACTTTATTGTGGCGCGCAAAAGAACCTATCCATTAAAACCGATTAAACCCCACTGGAAACTGAAACGTCGTCTTGCGCCAGTGAGGCTTAATTGTCGAGTTAAGTCTTAACTCTTAATTTTTGCCGCTTCAAGATGGCTGATAGCCGGTGTCTTCATCGGTCGGGGACTCAGCCGCTTGGCGAGCAATTTCGTCACAGATTTCGTTTTCTCTGTGACCTGCATGACCTTTTACCCATTTCCAATCCACATCATGTCGCTGGCTTTCTGCATCGAGAGCCTGCCAAAGGTCGGCATTTTTAACTGGTTTTTTATTGGATGTTTTCCAATCGCGCTTTTTCCAGCCATGGATCCATTGGGTGATACCTTGACGCACGTATTGGCTATCGGTGGTCAATACCACTTTGCATGGCTCTTTAAGAAGTTTTAGCCCTTCTACTGCCGCCATCATCTCCATACGGTTGTTGGTGGTCAGAATGAAGCCTTTAGAAATCAGCTTCTCGTGTTCTTTGTAACGCATGACGATGCCATAGCCACCGGGGCCTGGATTGCCTAAGCACGAACCATCGGTGAAAATCTCAACTTGTTTATTCATGATTTGATATGATTGCCTAATAACAGCCTTACCTTTAGTCTGACACAGTTTTAATTTTATGAATACTAGTAACAATTCGCGCCGCATAGTGGTGCTCGATACAGAAACAACCGGTATGAACCGTGAAGGCGGTCCCACTTACCTTGGGCACAGAATCATTGAGATTGGTGCCGTTGAGATAGTGAACCGCAAGCTAACGGGTAATCACTTTCATGTTTATATTAAGCCTGATCGAGAAATACAACCGGATGCGATTGCGGTACACGGTATTACCGATGAGTTTTTGCTTGATAAGCCAGAATACAAAGACGTTCATCAAGAGTTTCTTGAATTTATCGACGGTGCTGAGCTAGTCGCGCACAACGCGCCCTTCGATGTCGGCTTCATGGACTATGAATTTAGCAAAATTGGCGCTTCGGTAGGTAAAACCCAAGACTACTGTAAAATTACCGATACCTTGGCGATGGCAAAACGCTTGCCAAATATGCCAGCGCGTAAAAACTTAGACTCATTAGCAAAACATTTTACTATCGATATTTCCGCTCGTGTATTGCACGGCGCATTACTCGATGCCGAGATCTTAGCCGACGTTTATCTGTTTATGACGGGTGGTCAAACGGCTATTCAATTTGGTGGTGGTAATTCTGAAGGGGCGGCAGGTTCAACCATTCAACGTGTGGAAGCAGGACGTGCGCCACTGCGCATAATTAAAGCCAGCGATGAAGAACTTGCCGCTCACGCTGAGCATTTAACTTTGCTCTCTGGCGAGCCCAATTGGTAAGTTAACAGCCAAGACTTGCCTTGATTCATCAGGCAATAGTTAAAATGCGATAGACAGTAAATAGCCCTGAATATTCAGGGCTATTTTGTTTTTTGATGTTAAGACTTAATGGGCGGTATCGGCTTGTTGCTGATGTTGCTTATTTTTTGCCGCGAGGTGAGCAGGATCAAAATCATCGACATTGATGGTTTTCAGCCTATGTAACTCGGCTTCTTGTAATATTTCGGCCTCTTCTTGGCTAATCATGTTCGCTTCTAGCGCTTGTTTTGCTACCAAGTCTAAATGAGTAAAAGGTTTACGCTTACCCAGTTGTTGGCAGATTTTGTCAAAAATAGGTTCAGCTTGCAGAACAACGGTTAGCGCTAATTCTAGTTGCCCATGTACACAGTGCTTTGAGGGTTCAAAGTATTGGTTGCGTCCAAGTCTACTGCGGGTTGCACTTGGCGTTTGTAAAATTTTAGCCAATGCACTATCCAGTTTATCGGATGGGGCCTTGCGCACACGTCCCATTGGCATGAGCAATACACGCAGTTTTAAACCCACAAACTTCACTGGGAAATTCACTAAGAAGTCATACATAGCCGATTCTATTTTAAATAGACTGTCTTGAGCACACCAATGCACAAGGGCAAGATCTTCTTTAGGGCTACCATCTAGCTCAAAGCGTTTTAACATGGCTGAGCATAGATAGAGCTGACCTAACATATCGGCTAGGCGCGCCGATAAACGCTCTTTACGTTTGAGTGACCCCCCTAAAAAGGCCATCGAAATATCCGATAGAAAGGCAAGGTTGGCACTGTAACGGTTAAGCTGTTGATAGTAACGTTTAGTCGCATCTGTAGCCGGTGAATCTGAGCCGATGCCATCGGTAATCCCAAAGACTAGACTGCGAGATAAGTTACTCATGGCAAAACCAACGTGCGAGAAGAGTGCCTTATCAAATTTGCTCAGTGCATCTGGCGCATCTGAATGGGCGATTTCCATCTCTTTTAAAACGTATGGATGACAACGAATTGCACCTTGCCCGTAAATCATTAATGAACGGGTTAATATATTGGCACCTTCTACGGTGATAGAGATAGGTGCACCTTGATAAGCACGACCTAAAAAGTTGGATGGACCTAACATCACCCCTTTACCGCCAGCCACATCCATAGCATCAATGGCTGCTCTTTGTCCTAGGTGAGTACAATGGTATTTTACAATGGCAGAGATAACCGAAGGTTTAGCACCGTTATCAATCGCGCCCATGGTGAGCAGGTTGGCGCCTTCCAGCAAATAAGCACTGCCGGCGATACGGGCTAACGGCTCTTCAATACCTTCCATTCTACCAATGGGCTGTTTAAATTGACGACGAATACGCGCATAGGCGCCAATGGCCAATGCATTGGTCTTGATACCTCCGGTATTGGTCGATGGCAGGGTGATCGCGCGTCCTACTGACAGACATTCAACCAGCATCTTCCAGCCTTGGCCCGCCATTTTGTGTCCACCTATAATGAAATCTATCGGTACGAACAAATCTTTAGCTTGCGTAGGGCCATTTTGAAAGGGAATATTAAGAGGGAAGTGTCGGCGACCAATTTTAACTCCGTCCAATTGAGTCGGAATAAGCGCACAAGTTATGCCTAGATCTTCTTTATCGCCGAGCAGTCCATCAGGATCTCTCAGTTTAAAGGCTAAACCCAATACAGTGGCAACAGGGGCAAGGGTAATATAGCGTTTATTCCAAGTTAAACGCATCCCTAGTACATCTTTGCCTTGCCATTTTCCTTTACAGACCACACCAAAATCAGGAATAGCGCCTGCGTCAGAGCCCGCTTCTGGGCTGGTTAATGCAAAGCAGGGGATCTCTTGGCCATTGGCTAATCGAGGAAGGTAATGATTGCGTTGTTCCTCTGTACCGTACATTTGCAAAAGCTCACCCGGCCCAAGGGAGTTAGGTACTCCTACGGTAGAGGCAACCACTATTGATGAGCCAGCCAATCTTTGCAGAACAAGGGCTTGTGCGTAAGCGGAAAACTGCAAGCCACCATATTGTTTTTTAATGATCATGGCAAAGAACTTGTTGTCTTTTAAGTACTGCCAAATCTCCGGTGGCATATCCGCTTGTTGGTGAGTGATTTCATAATCATTGATCATGGCGCACAGTTCATTTACTGGGCCATCGAGAAACGCTTTTTCTTCGTCGCTGAGTTCAGATTTAGGTATGTCTTTTAGAAACTGCCAGTTGGGTTTGCCTTGGAATAATTCGGCTTCCCACCAAGTTGTGCCCGCATCTAAGGCTTCTTTTTCAGTTTGAGACATAGGAGGAAGTACGCTTTTAAATGCTTTGAGCAGTTTTTTAGTGACGGTTTTTTGACGCCATTCATCAAATAGCATAAATGCGGTAACTGCCAGTAAGACAAACCAAGCAATGAACGAGACTCCAACGATAAATGAGCACAGCAGCAGTGCCACAGCGTTACTGACAAACCCAATAAACAAAGACTTGCGGTGATAAAGGCAAATGCCTGACACCACAAACAGTGTGAGTAGAGCAAAAAGTATATCCATGTAAAAGGTCTCTCCATTAACCATGTTTATCACAACCTAAAACCCAATAACTCAATACGCACAAGTAAAGGTAAGAGGTCGAACCAGTTTCTTTAGTATCGCAAATGTTAAGATTTTGTAAAGAGTAAGTGTTGTGGTTTTGTGAATTGGGCCGTTTGCATGCAACAGGAGGAAAAGCTGGCGCAATAGTAGACAATGAAACAATTGAGTTAGAAATCTAACGACATGCCCCTCGACACTGCTAAACTTTTCTTGTTACATTCGAGGTTACAGCAATAGCATATAATTTTAGGAGAGATCGGCTATGTACCAAGACCTTATCAAGAGTGAGCTATCGGAAGCGGCTACTGTCTTGCAGGCATTTTTATCCGATGACAACAACATTGCACAGATAGAATTGGCCGCCAAAACGATTGCCGACTCATTCAAGCAAGGTGGTAAAGTTTTATCTTGTGGTAACGGTGGCTCTCACTGTGATGCTATGCACTTTGCCGAAGAGCTTACCGGTCGCTATCGTGAAAACCGCCCGGGTTATCCTGGCATCGCTATTTCAGATCCAAGCCACCTATCATGCGTGAGCAACGATTTTGGCTATGACTTTGTTTTTTCTCGTTATATAGAAGCAGTGGCTCAAAAAGGTGACGTACTGTTTGGTCTATCTACTTCCGGTAATTCTGGCAATATTTTAAAAGCTATTGAAGCGGCCAAAGAAAAAGGCATGAAAACTATCGCCTTAACCGGTAAAGATGGTGGTAAAATGGCAGGTGTTGCGGATGTAGAAGTACGCGTACCACACTTTGGGTATGCGGATCGTATTCAAGAAATCCACATCAAGATTATCCATATTATTATTCAGTTAATCGAAAAAGAGATGGAAGCTTAATAAGAATACAACGAAAACCTTAGTAGGAGATTTATATGTGTGAACTGCTTGGCATGAGCGCCAATGTGCCAACAGATATCTGTTTTAGCTTTACTGGCCTGATTCAACGCGGTGGCAATACTGGCCCGCATAGAGATGGCTGGGGGATTACCTTTTATGAAGGGAAAGGGTTTCGCACCTTTAAAGATCCTAACCCAAGCTGCGATTCAAAAATTGCAGAATTGGTGCAAAGCTATCCTATCAAGAGTCGTGCTGTTATTAGTCATATTAGGCAAGCAAACCGTGGCGGGGTCAATCTGGAAAATACCCATCCTTTCACTCGTGAGTTGTGGGGACGTTACTGGACCTTTGCACACAATGGTCAACTGACAGGTTATCAAGATCTACCGATATCTCGCCATCGCTCTGTAGGGGAAACCGACAGTGAAAAAGCGTTTTGTTGGATCTTGGATAATTTAGAAGCTCGTTACCCTCATCCGCCTAAAGATATGAAAGAAGTGTTCCTATTTTTAGTTGAGAAATGTGATGAATTAAGAAAGATGGGCGTATTTAACATGCTACTTTCAGATGGTGAGTACGTACTTGCATACTGTACCAACCACCTTTATTACATTACTCGCCGAGCCCCGTTTGGCAAGGCAAGGTTGATTGATGAAGATGTGACGATTAACTTCCAAGAAGAAACCACACCCAACGACGTTGTTTCCGTTATCGCCACACAACCATTGACGCAAGATGAGGTATGGCACCGACTTAAGCCGGGTGAATTTACCTTATTTCAGTTCGGTGAAGTGATTGACAGCAATGTGCAGGCTTTGTCTGATGTTGCCCATGCAGAAGCCAAACCGCGCAGTCAAGCACCTACTGAAGCGCTTTAGAGCTGATATTATTGGTTGCTCTTCGTTGAGCAGCCAACAGCCCCATTAGCAACAAGCACCACATTCCCATCGTACCGCCACTTCTTTTTGAATTACTGCTTGAATCCACCGTTACTGGCTCACTAATATGCGTTGGTTCTTTCTCCTCAACAGTCACCTTCTCAACCTTATGATTTACCTTTTCAACAATGCCAGATTGTCGGTTTTCCTCGCTAATGCGCAGGTGAGTGGTGATCTCTGGATCAATTTGGTTGTTGAGTACATCGGTAATCCAGAAGTCGTAATCGGCGACTTCAGTAAATACCGAGGTAAGGCTACGCAAAGGTGTGCCACAGATTTTAGGACCAAAACTAGTGATGCCTACTAAGATATTTCGTCCATTGTGCGTCCAGTAAAGCGGGCCACCTGAGTCACCGCTACAGGTTGAATTTTTTAACTGAGTTATGGGATTATAATCGCCGTCAAAGCATAAGTGCGATTGGGTAATACTATCGCCGAATTCTTGTCGACATTTTTCGTTATCCACTAACGATAATTCTACCTTTTGTAGCGTAAGGGTCTCTTTCTTTTGGTATGTGTTGCGACCATGTCCAACGGCAATGAAGTGTGCCATGGCATCATATCGATATGATTCATCAATTGCCCAGTCGACGGGGTCACCAATTTGTCTTGGAGCTTCGAGCTTCAATATTGCAATGTCATTGGGCAGTCTGGTCGCTATATCGTCATTATAATCATTTCGATAGTAAATATTGCTGATGCGGCGACTGAAGCCTGAAATGGTAGGGTGATTGACTCGTTGATTTTGCGGCATAAATACAACTGAGGTATACAGTTGATTTTCTCGATCATTATAAATGCAATGCGCAGCGGTTAGCACATACTGTGGGGCAATTAATACGCCACCACAATAGGGGTAATAGCGGTCATTGGAGCCATATCCCGAGGGGTCATAATATAAGCTAACAAAAGAGCGATAGTCTTTTACGGTAGCATTAATACCGTTGACTATATAAGCGCTATTTTGATTTTCTGGAGTTGGTGCGCTGTGAGCACTCACCGTGAATAAACTAAGAAGAACAGTGAGCCATGGAATGCGCATATTAACCTCGTTATATGAAAACTAAGATTCTATAATGCTGATTAAATACTCGCCATATGCAACAAATTTTCAGAGAAAGGGTTTTTTATTATTTGTGACATGAAAACAGAGAATAGTATTGAAAAAAATCAATCTATTTGCGGTAAAAAGAAGCGTTATGGGGTAGTTATTGCTGCCAAACTACGCGACCTGAAATGATATCTTGAACCACTTTAGGGTAAAGAATATGCTCCGCTTTTTGCACCTTAGCTAATAGTGATTGCGGACAATCGTGCGCTTCAATCGCAACTTTCGCTTGCTCTATGATAGGGCCACTATCTAGCTTTGGCGTGACAAAGTGCACGCTACTGCCGTGTTCACTATCTCCAGCTTCAATCGCGCGCTGGTGGGTGTGTAAACCTGGATATTTAGGCAACAAAGAAGGGTGGATGTTGATCATTTTACCTAGGTAATGATTCACAAAACCGTCGGTAAGAATACGCATGTAACCTGCTAGCACAATGATATCGGGCTGATAGTCATCAATAATGCTCATCACCGCTTGATCAAAGGATTCTCGGTCAGAGAAGTCGGTATGCGATTTTACATGGGTAGGGATATTGGCTTGCTGTGCTCGCTGTAAACCAAATGCATCAGCGCGGTTACTGATAACCGCACTGACTTGACCGTCAATGTCGCCTTTAATACAAGCATCAATAATAGCCTGTAAATTACTTCCATTCCCTGAAATTAAGACGACAATTTTAGTCATTATTATTTGATCTCTACTTGCTCTTCTTCGCCATTTGCTTGTGCAATTTGACCAATAACCCAAGCGTTTTCACCTTCTTCTTTAAGAAGTTGAACAGCTTGCTCAGCTTGATCTTGAGGCAAAGCAACGATTAGGCCAACACCACAGTTAAATGTACGATACATTTCGCGAGTGTCAACGTTACCGTTTTCTTGTAGCCAGTTGAAGATAGTAGGCCAGTTCCAGCTGTTACCATCGATAACCGCTTTAGTACCTTCAGGTAGAACGCGTGGGATGTTTTCCCAGAAACCGCCACCAGTAATATGAGAGATAGCATGGATATCGTGCTTCTCAATCATTTTAAGTGCAGATTTGATGTAGATTTTTGTTGGTTCTAATAGGTGTTCGCCTAGAGGTTTGCCTTCTAGATCTTGGTTTAGATCCGCTTTAGACACTTCAAGGATTTTACGAACTAGTGAGTAGCCGTTTGAGTGTGGGCCACTTGAACCTACTGCGATAAGTGCATCACCAGCGGCAACTTTAGTGCCATCAATGATGTCTTCTTTTTCAACAACACCTACACAGAAGCCAGCAACATCGTAATCGTCACCTTCATACATGCCTGGCATTTCTGCTGTTTCGCCACCGATTAGTGAACAACCAGATTGCACACAACCTTCAGCAATACCCGCAACAACGTCAGCGGCTGTATCTATGTCAAGCTTCCCTGTTGCATAGTAATCTAAGAAAAATAGAGGTTCAGCACCTTGAACGATAAGGTCATTTACACACATAGCCACTAAATCAACACCGATGGTGTCATGTTTTTTCATGTCTAGTGCAAGACGCAGTTTAGTACCAACGCCGTCTGTACCCGAAACCAGTACCGGTTGCTTATATTTGGTTGGCAATTCGCATAATGCGCCAAAGCCACCAATGCCACCCATGACCTCTGGACGACGTGTGCGCTTTACAGCACCTTTAATTTTGTCAACCAGTGCGTTGCCAGCGTCAATGTCTACACCAGCATCTTTGTAGCTAAGAGAAGCCTTGTTACTACTCACGGGAAATTCCTCGTTTAGATAAAGTTAGGGAAGAAAAATCGGCGCTATTCTAACAAGGGATAATCGACAATAGCAAACGTTTGCGTGGTTATTTACGTTTGTTATTGATTTATCCCCCTTATGTGAGAGAAAAATAACCACAAAAACCGAATTAGATAGGTAAATTGAAGCAATAAGCAGATTGTACTCGCAATCAATAATTAATTGCTCACTAATACCTATGTAGCTCGTAAGTTAGCATAGTTTGGGTATATAATTCGGAGGTTTATTGAATTCAGATTGGAGAAAGATATGAGAGTTGTTGAGGTAAAACATCCACTTGTAAAGCATAAACTTGGTTTAATGCGCGAAGGTAACATTAGCACTAAGCGTTTTAGAGAGTTAGCAACTGAAGTGGGTAGCCTACTAACTTATGAAGCAACCGCTGATTTTGAAACAGAACGTGTCACTATCGAAGGATGGGATGGTTCGGTTGAAGTTGATCAAATTAAAGGCAAAAAAGTAACTGTAGTGCCAATCTTACGTGCCGGTCTTGGCATGATGGACGGCGTATTGGAACACATGCCGAGTGCTAAAATCAGTGTTGTGGGTATCTACCGTGACGAAGAAACATTAGAACCTGTACCGTATTTTAATAAGTTGGCATCATGCATTGATCAACGTATTGCTCTAGTTGTTGACCCAATGCTAGCAACTGGCGGGTCTATGATTGCAACTATTGATCTATTGAAAGAGAAAGGCTGTAAAGTTATTAAAGCACTGGTTTTGGTTGCCGCTCCTGAAGGTATCGAAGCGCTAGAAAAAGCGCACCCAGATATCGAGCTATTCACTGCAGCTATCGACGAATGCCTAAACGACAAAGGCTACATTGTTCCGGGTCTTGGCGATGCGGGCGACAAGATTTTTGGTACTAAGTAACGCTAAATAAAACCATACGGTAGGGTACTTTTAAACAGGCTCTACTTGTTGGTTTTAGTATCTTCGCTTATCCTTTTCTAACTAATTAATATTACTGAGTTATTTATGCGATTATTAGCTTGTTTGCTAGCAACATTAACCTCTTTTTCTGCACTTGCGGTTACCAAAGTGAATGTGTTTGATACTGATGCTGTCGTTTTTGAACAGCAAGAAGGAGCCAAACACAGTGGTGAAGAGTTAGCGCGCCGCGAAGGCATGCGAGAAGTTATTGTACGAGCAACGGGTGATTCAGCCTCTTTAGATAATCCAGTTGTGCAAAAAGCCATTACCCAAAGTAGCCGTTTTTTGTCGACGATCATGCCATCTCAAAGAAATGGTCAACCTATCTTAAAAATGTCTTTTAACTCCAAGCAGATCCAATCTTTACTAGCTCAGGCAAATTTACCTTATTGGCCGGAAGAGCGCGCCCGTTTGTTGGTTTGGGTTGTAGAAGACAATGGCTATGATAGAACCATTAGCTGGGAGCAGTCAGAGCGAACCTCTGTGGCGAACCTAAGATATGTGGCAGGTCAAAAAGGGCTTCCTATTATTGTTCCTGTTGGTGATATTGATGATGTCACTAGCATCAAGCCGACAGAGCTGTGGGGTGGTTTTACCAAGCAAATCTCGAGTAGCAGTCGTCGCTACAATGTTGATGCCGTCGTAGTGGCTCGAATTGCCCGTAATGGTCATCAGCAACGTCTGCGTTGGACACTCTACGATGATAAACCTCAGTTTATCGACGACAGTGCATTGTCTCCGGTTTCTGGCGAGGCTTCAGGTACAAATAAACAAGTAACAGAAGCTTTAGTGGCAGAGCTAGGTCGTTACTACGCGAACAAAAGCGCAACCAAAAGCAGCGGTGAAGTGGCTTCATCAATTGATGTTAAATTCTCTGGCGTAAATGACGCGTTCTCGTTTTTCAGCATTGAACGTATGTTAGAAAGTTTACCAAGCGTTGCATCGGTAGAGCTGAGTCATGTAGTGGGTGATGATGTTGATTTTCAAGTTAACTTAATTACCGATAAAGCCGACTTTGAACGTCAATTACTTAGAAGTAATAAAGTGAACAAAGCGGCTAAGCCTGTTCCTGCAGCTCCCGTACCAACGGCACCCGCGACAGAAAAAACGCAAGCCGTTGCACCAGTACAAGCTGACAGCAGCAATACAGATACCACAACACAGCCGTCGACTGCAGTTTCAGTGCCTGTGGCAACGCCAGCGACAACGGAGAGCGCACCTGCCACTCCTGTTGCAGAGGAAGAAGCGCAAACTCTTGACTATGAGTGGCAATCTTAGCTTCTTCATTACTGACGAATTAGCGTAATCTAAAAAAGCCCCTGTATTACTACTAAAAATAGATAATACAGGGGCTTTTTATTGTTTGTTGTATGGGCTTTTTAGCCACCAGAAAAACTAGCGACCAAAGCGTTGCTGTTCTTCTTGCTTATATTCAGACAGCTTTTTTAGCTTCAAACCTAACTCGCGTCCTCTTAATCGGCTATATAGCGTGTTGCCAATAAAAGCGATACTGGTAATAACCAACTCGATAATAGCCAGAGTTCGCTCTCCTTCATCCACATACACCAATGTCAGTGAATGCAGGAAGTAGAGTAGCAATATAAAGTTTGCCCAAGCAAAGGTATACGGCTTTTGCGCCAATATGCCCTTGATAGGGAATAGCAAAGGTACACACCAAGCAATGGTTAAAAACCAAGGGTTAATTTCAGCCGGAGGTGAAATGACACTGTGCCAAAGCAGTACCCAAACTAATAAGCAAAAGTGACCTATTTGCGCTGTTCGTAGCCATAGCTTGGTGTTAGGGGCCATTTCTATGGCGTTAGAATTAGGCATTATAGGATCTCTAAAACCTGCTCTGGTGGACGGCCGTGCTTGGCTTTGCCATTTGCCACAACAATCGGGCGCTCAATCAGTTTGCGGTTGGCTAACATAGCTTCAAACAAAGCATCATCGCTTAATGCGCTATCGCTAAGGTTTAGCTCTTTATAGATGGCTTCTTTGGTACGCATCATTTGACGCACTTCAGTTAGCCCTAATTGGCTGTAGATAGTGCGCAGTGAATCTAGGGTCAGCTCAGCATCTAAATACAGAACCACTTCTGGTGCTATTCCTTTTTCTTCTAGTAAAGCTAATGTCTCTCGGCTTTTTGAACAGCGAGGGTTATGAAAAATAACAACAGACATGAAATTTCCTTTTTAGTTTTGGAGCGCCATAAACTGGTCGCGTTGTTGTAAAAGCTGATCGATACGCGCATCAAAGCGAGCTTGCTGATTACTGCCTAGCTGTGACAATTGAGCCGCTTGAGTAAAGCTTTGAATCGCACGATTCCAGTTAGCACTAAGGGCATACAATTCACCGCGAGCGGCAACTTCATTTGCCGAATCCCCTAAGTTAGCGTGCGCTTTACTTAATAGATGCCAGCCGTTGCTGTCATCAGAATTAGCGTGCGTGTATCGCTGTAATAATCGTATCGCTTCTTTGTTTTTATCTTGTTCAATCAGAACATTGGCCAGATTGATCTCTAATGTTGGGTTACCCGGTTTGGTTTTCAATGCGTTTTCTAACAATACTTGCGCTTTATATGGTGTTTTCTTGGCAATGTTTAAATCGGCCAGCGCATCCAGTACAAAGTTGCTATTGGGCAACTGTTTTTGCAATTGCACGAGCAAAGCTTCGGCTTTGTCTAGCTGTTTAGTGTCTAAATAAACCAGTGCCTTACCATATTGATAGGCGGGCTTTATCTCGGCTGATGCGGATTTTTCTTTGCGTTTAAGCCAATCTAACGCGCCATCGCTATTGATACCTACATAGCGGGCTACGATTCGTGCTTTTGCCATGTGAAAATCCAGTACTGGAGCATGCGGCTTGGAAGGGTATGCGTCAGCACGAGCACGAGTATCTGTAATACGATCTTCGGGTAATGGGTGAGTCAGCAGCATTGGCGGCGGCTTGCTCGCATAACGATATTGATCGGCTAAGCGTCCAAAGAAATGCGGCATCGCATGCGGGTCATAGCCTGTTTTGATCAAGGTGCTCATGCCCACTCGGTCTGCTTCTTTCTCATTACTGCGAGTATAGTTAATGGCACTTTGCATTGCGCCTGCTTGCGTGGCAGTTATAGCCGCGATTCCCGCTTCTGGGGCGGCAATCGCCAATAAAATAGAACCGGCTAATGCGGCGATCGTTACTGGCGTTTTACGCGCTTGATCTTCCATGCGCCTTGCCAAGTGGCGCTGAGTAACGTGGGCAATTTCGTGGGCAACCACAGAGGCAAGTTCGCCTTCAGTGTTAGCGTGTAAAAATAGACCAGTATGCAAAGCAACGTGTCCGCCAAAAAAGGCAAAGGCGTTAATGTTTCGGTCACGAATCAAAAAAAACTTAAAAGGCGTTTTTACATCAGAGGCATTGGCGACGAGTCGATAGCCTAAACTTGAAACATATTCACTTAAAACGGGATCACTGACGATGGGCTGACTGGCTCTAAGGATACGCATATAAGCATCGCCATAATTGCGTTCTTGATCTATGGTCAGGGTCGCACCAGCGGTTGTGCCGATATCGGGCAAGTCTGTTGAGTTGGCAAGACTAGGGGCGCTAAAGCATAAAGATGCACTTAATAGCGTGGCTAATATCGATACTTTGCGTTTTAAATTAGTGGCAGTCATTGTTTAATTAACGTGAGATCCGATTTCCATTTTAAAGAGGGCTGTCTAATGGTAAGACCCTATTGAGTCCATTTGGTTTCTTGATAAGAGCAAAATGACACTTGTTAACAACTTAGTCACTAGGTTAACACGGGATAATAGTGGTTTTGAACTAAAAAAGATTTACAATAGGCGTATTTAGAATAAATAGAACTCGTTCAAATATGTCAGTCGAAATCATTGATCTTACTGAAGAACGATGTCCTATGACTTTGTTGCTGGCTAAGCGTGCAAGTAGGGCATTATCAACGTCTCAAAGCCTCACTTTTTTAGTGCTAGATTTAGTCTCCATCAAAGATATGAAAGCTTACTTTTTACATCACGGTATGTTGGTGGATGTAAAGCAAGGTGCTGATTTTTATTCCTTAACCATAACCAAAGGGTAACTCTTACTATGCTTGATATGATGAAGCAATGGTATAAACGCAGATTCTCTGATCCTCACGCCGTTAGCTTAGTGACCATCATTCTATTTGGATTTATCACCATCTATTTTTTTGGGCATCTTATTGCCCCGCTGCTAGTTGCTATCGTATTAGCCTACCTTTTAGAGTGGCCTGTGGTGCAGTTAGTTCGCATTGGCGTACCTAGAACTCTAGCTGTTATTTTAGTGTTGTTGCTGTTTGTTGGCTTAGTGCTTGTTGCATTTATTGGCATAGTGCCAACTATCTGGCAACAAATTGGTAATTTCTTCAATGATGTGCCGAACATGTACCGTCAGTTGCAAGATTTTATTAACTCAATCCCAGAACGTTTCCCTGAATTTGCCACCGTCACTAACGCTGAGTTTATGTTTGCCGACATGAAAAATAAATTCGTTGGGCTGGGTGAAAGCGCAGTAAAAGGCTCATTAGCATCATTGGTGAGTTTGGCTACGGTTGGTGTTTACCTTATTTTGGTACCGCTGCTTATCTTTTTCTTGCTTAAAGATAAAGAGCAAATGTTAAGTATGCTTAGCGGTATATTGCCAAAAAACCGTAATCTTGCTTATCAGGTATGGCATGAAATGAACGGTCAAATCTCTAATTATATTCGCGGTAAAGTGGTGGAGATTGTTATCGTCGGCAGTGCCAGTTACATTACTTTTGCCATATTAGATTTGCGCTATTCGGTGTTGCTCGCGGTTGCCGTTGGCTTATCGGTGTTAATTCCCTACATTGGCGCCGCTGCTGTCACTATCCCTGTGGCAATTGTAGGGCTGTTCCAATGGGGACTTGCTCCGCAGTTCTATTATCTTTTAATCGCTTACGGCATTATTCAAGCGCTTGATGGCAATGTACTCGTACCTGTACTTTTCTCTGAGGCGGTCAACCTGCATCCGGTTGCCATTATTATTGCGGTATTGGTCTTTGGTGGATTATGGGGCTTTTGGGGGATATTCTTCGCCATCCCACTTGCCACGTTAGTGAAAGCGGTAGTCAATGCCTTTACTCACCCTGACTTAGACGCTTTGCAAGACCAGCAAAAAGTACAAGAGTCACAGCAATAGTATTTAGCACATATAGCAAAAACGAAAAAGCCAGTCGCTTAAATGAGACTGGCTTTTGATTTTTATGTCTGTCGTTATTATTCGCAGGCAGTCATTAAGCTTGGTTTAAATAATCCAACACCACTTCATGGTGCGTTTTAGTTTTAAACTTGTTGAATACGTGTTCAATCACGCCTTCTTCATTGATCAAAAAGCTGATGCGGTGTAGGCCGTCATACACTTTGCCCATGAATTTCTTTTCTCCCCAAACGCCAAAGGCTTCGGCTGCAGAGTGATCTTCATCGGATAACAGCGTGAAGTTTAAGCTATCGCGTTCAATGAATTTACCTAAGCGTTTTACTGGATCAATACTGACACCGAGCACCATGACATTGTGTGCTTCAAGCTCGGCTTTCACATCACGTAAACCTTGCGCTTGCACGGTGCAACCTGGAGTCATTGCTTTTGGGTAAAAGTAAAACAGAACTTTTTGCCCTTTTAGGTCTTTTAGAGAGACTGAATTGCCATCCTGATCGAGTAGAGTGACATCAGGTGCGGGTGTGCCTGCCGTTAATGTTTGCATTGAAAGTCCTTGAACATTATCCATTATTGATGAAATTAAGAGTCCCTTGCACATTGAGCGATTCACAAAATGCGGCAAAGTCTTCTTGTAACTGCATTAAATTATACTCATCTGATAAAGATGCGCTCAATGCAATTTGAAACTTATCTTTGTTTTCTCCGCTGAGCATTTTGGCACTTAACGAGTTAATCCCAATCTCTTTACTGGCAAAGAAAAAGGTCACTTGTTCCGTCAGGCCAATTCTATCTTGTGCTTGAATATGCGCTTCAATGGTAAATTTGGGTGCCAATTCGGTATGTGGCGAAGTACGTTTTACCATGGTCAGTAAATCATGTTGTGCCCCAAGTTGGGGAAGAGAATGCTCAACGCGAGTGGCTTGAGAAAGTGTGCTTGAAGTTAGCATGATTAACGTAAAATCGTTACCCAATATTGCAATACGGGTATCAATGATATTACAGCCAAGTTCAGAAATAAGATGGATGATTTTGTTGCCAATACCCGGGCGATCTGTACCAACGGCAGTGATAATTAAATGCTGCGCCATAATAGTATCCTTTGACTGACGAATTTTAATAGTCTACACGCAATCATTTGTTTTAGTGCCGGTAAATGTTGGAAACTTTAACTGAATTAACATATCGGCTTTGATGAACGTCGATCCTGTCAACTTGAATGCAAATAATTGGTAAAAACTTGACGCCAGTGCCTATATCCGCTTGTGTTTTCTAATCTCAATCAAGTACCATGCGATATTAATGAAATTTAGGGAGTGAGTCATGTTTTCGGGAAGTATTGTTGCTTTGATAACGCCTTTCAATACAGATGATGAAGTAGATTACCAAAGTCTTAAGAACTTAGTTGAGTTCCATGTTGATGCGGGTACATCTGCAATTGTCGCAGTAGGCACTACAGGTGAGTCGGCAACGCTTACCGTTGAAGAACATGTGAAGGTCGTCGGCAAGATAGTCGAATTTGCTAACGGTCGCATTCCTGTTATTGCGGGCACAGGTGCAAATGCAACTCATGAAGCCATCACATTTAGCCGTTTGCTAAATGATTCTGGCATTGCAGGATGCTTGAGCGTGACACCGTACTACAATAAGCCAACCCAAGAAGGCATTTATCAACACTTTGTTGAAATTTCAAAGGTGAGCGCAGTACCTATCATTCTTTACAATGTGCCAAGCCGTACCGGCGTAGATATGCTTCCAGAAACGGTAGCTCGTCTGTCTAAAATAGATAATATCGTAGCGTTAAAAGACGCAACGGGCGATTTATCACGAGTGGCAAAACACAAAGAACTTTGTGGCGATGATTTTGTCTTACTGAGTGGTGATGACGCTACAGGTCTCGAATTTGTGAAGCTGGGTGGTCAAGGTGTGATTTCTGTGACCAACAATCTTGCGCCAAAAGATATGGCTGATATGTTTAACCTAGCAGCGGAAGGCAAGTACGCTGAAGCCGAAATTATCAATGAACGATTAATGGGCTTACATCATGGGTTATTTGTTGAATCTAGCCCAACGCCTGTTAAATGGGCAGCGCAGCAATTGCATCTTGTTGGAAACAGCGCATTGCGTTTACCTATGATGCCATTGTCAGAAGCAGGCCAAGAAGTAGTAAACGCTGCACTTGACCAAGCTGGCATTCGTTAAACCTAATTATCTACGATTCGAACCTCAATCAGGTGCTAAGGATCAGGAGTCTCAATGAAGTTTGTTAATCAGCTAGTGCTTAGTACACTGGCTGTCGCTATTTTAAGTGGTTGTGCTGGTAGCGCAGCGGAGCGTCGTCAAGCAAAAGACGACTTTAAATACCTTGAAGCTGAACCTCGCCCTGATCTTGTATCAGCGCAAGATCAGCAGCTTGAGTTTTACCCTGACTATAATATCCCGAGTGGGGATTATGTCGGTGGTATTGGCAAACAGGTAGATATTCGCCCGCCACAACAGGTTCTAGAACTGATTCCTGGTGCTCGTACTGAGCAAGTTGATGGGGTAGTGACCTTATGGTTACTGACCAAAGACGAGCGCGATAAAGTATGGCAAACAGCGCAAGATATGATGGATTCTCGTGATATCAAACGCCTAACCTCTACTGACGACAGCATTGAAACAGATTGGATCGTTTGGGAAGAAGAAGACGAAGAGGAAACGCTAAGCAGCCGTTACCTTATCGAACGCTTTGAAGAAAACTCTCGCTTTGGATTCCGCATTAGCTTAATTGCGTGGAGAGAAGGTGGTGAAGAGCAAGAAGTTAGCTTGACCAACAAAGAACGTTATAACACCTTTATGACTAATTTAGTGATGTCTCGTTACGACCAAGTGGTTCGTGATGAAGCCGCTAAGAAAGCGTTGGAACTGGTGAAGATCATTCCTTTGAGCATGGGACAAGATCGTAGCGGTCTGCCTATTATTATTGCGCGCGCACCTTACAATGTCTTCTGGCAACGTATCCCAGAGCTATTGCCAACCATGGGCTTTAGCATGGATGAGCGTAATCAATCTCAAGGCACAATCAAAACATCTTTTGCTCAGCCAAATGACGATTTCTGGCAAAGCATCGGCATGAAGCCACTAAGCTACGACTCACAAACATACACCTTCTTGTTAGGTGATTTAGGTAACCGAACTTCGATTAACATTACCAATGAAGCTGGAAAACCAGTGACAGAAGAGATGCTAAAAGAAATGCTACCTGTATTAGCTAAGATGATGGAACAAACTAGCGCAGCTAAAGACGGCGAAGCTGACCAAGAGTAGTGAATACTTTTTAATGAATAGCAAAAGGAGCACTCAATGGGTGCTCCTTTTTTGTTATTTATGTTAATGCAAAATAGACGGACATAGATATTGTCGATAAAATACGCACTCGCGGCTGCACATTCATTTCAGTCAACTATAGAGAACCCCAATGATTGTAGAAAATGTGCTTCCTGAAAATTACGCAGAAATGCTTAATGTTTGGGAAAATTCAGTCCGAGCAACTCATGACTTCATAACAGAAGACGATATTGAGTTTTTTAAACCCATTATCATTGAGCAGGCGTTTCCTGCTGTCACGTTACAATGTGTGAAAAATGCAAGTGGCTCAATTCAAGGCTTCGTAGGTACCTACGAGTCTAAGATTGAAATGCTTTTCATCCTAAACGAGGCAAGAGGGCAAGGCATAGGTAAGGTGCTACTGCAACACGCAATAGAGCAGTTAGGCGCAACCAAAGTCGATGTAAACGAACAAAACCCACAGGCAGTAGGCTTCTACCAGCATATGGGTTTTAACGTCGTTTCACGCTCACCCCTTGATGGCATGGGAAAACCTTTTCCAATTCTGCATATGACTCTTTAAAGCTCGGTTTGTCGTAACCAAGTTTGTTAGAAGAAACGCCCAAAGCTAATAACTTTGGGCGTTTCCGTATGTGCGGGTGTTGTATCGCACCTTTTTGAATCTAAGTAATTTGACTTACCTTTCTTCATCTCTAGCGCTCCAACTATCTGGTCAAACTTGTTTATTCACCCACAGATGAAATGAAGTATTTAGTTCAATAGTAAGTGGGGTTTTTCTGCGTATTTATGTCGTTTATTAGGTTTGAATATGAAAATGCTAGTTTTGTCGAGGGTTCAGCCACTTTTTTATATAAACCTTGAATGTGAGTTGTGACGTATACTCTTTATATATCAGTAGTTTATGGTAGATTGAGTGGCAGTTAGATAACTAGGAAAACGAGTGGGTCTGTTATTAAGAATGTTATAAGCACCCAGCAATTCGAGTTGAGGAGTAAGTTTGAGTAATTGCGAATGTGAAGGAGCACCTAAAATAAAGACATCATATACATGTGCCACATGCAATAAATCGATAAAAGGATGGCAACTAAAGAAAAAGCTGAAATTAATCGGAATTATTGGTGTTGTTGGCTATGGTGTCGGTCAATCTGCTGAATCGGTTCTTTTTGATAGTAGATATCCGATGGAAGTTGAGTTCTCTCTTACTGATGCGTGTATCAATAGCTCAGGAAGATCATTGAGTTCAAGTCAGTATCAGAAAAAGCAAACGCTCTGTTTGTGTGCTGTTCGAGGCGCAATAAATGATATTAGCTATTCAGATTTTAAGTCGTCTAAGCACCTTTTTGATCAAAGTTTGAGGCGGAATATTCATGAGTGCTAGGTACAAGCACCTAGCACTCATATACTTACTTCGAGCGTGGAGGATTATTGCCACGACCGCCGCCTGAAGGGTTGCCAGTTTTGCTTGGACCATTTTGGGGAGTGTTGTTAGCCATGTTGTCTTCCTTAATCGTGTTAGTTTTGGTGTCTCAATCAGACAGGGATAATTTACGATAGTGTTTCGGGACAATTGGGGACTAAATGGACATTAGTGAAACTCAACGAGAAATTAAGGCTCTACTTGACCTTCTAGGCTGGTCTCAAAAGAAACTTGCCCGTGAGCTATACATGGATGAGTTTGAGGATGATGATGAGTTGGAAATAAAGCGGTACGAGGAAAAAGTGAAAAAGGCTCTTTCTCGTCCAACGACTAAAATTGAACTTCTTCGAGGTTACTCAAATTTTATCGGTAAACATCCAGCCTTTAGTAAAAAACGTTTGGTATTGAATAGCTTTCATCCAAGAGAGTGCCTTAATAATGAACAGCTGAATGTGATGAAAGAATTTTCAAAGTTAGTTGATAAGAAAATAACTTAACGTGCTTTATAACAAACGACTATTGCACTAACAGCTAATGTGCAGTCGTGTCTTTATCAAACATGACGTCATTGCTTAATATTGACTTGAGGATCACCATCTTTCGCAGGTAATTTGTGAAAGAAACACCTTGTTTAGCGAAGGATATGACATATGCAGAAAGAGGCTTTTTTATTATGTCTTACCTATAAAGTAACTACCTAAGAATCGACTACTAAAAGTAAATATTTAGTAGGAAGTAGCGTAACACTGAGTATCATTGTAGGTGTATTAACCGTTGATATTCCAACTAGGCCAAATTACACAATCAGGTCATAACTTAGCGAAGAAGGTGTTAATCGCCTATTTTAACAAAATCACTCATCCCCACTTTCCGATTCACCATCGGCTGGGCTCTTATCTTTCAAGTTCTTATTGGTCTGTTTTTGGCGTTCGGCATCAAGCTGTTTTAGCTTTTCTATGTCGTCTTTTTGCTGCTTAGACATAGTGCCTACTTTCATATTTGCCGTGTATTTGAGCGCGGCTATGTTGCCCGCTACGACGCTAACGGCGATGAAAATAATGACCCAAGGGTTAAATAACAGGTCTACGAGCATGAGTGACCTTCCTACGAAGTGGTGATGTTGCTGACATATTGAGTGTAGATCTTATCGAGGTGCATTAATACCTCGTTGTTACCTTCTATGGGATTAAGGCGCAAAATATCAGCAAGCATTTGGCTGTTGAAGGTGGCCAATGCTTTATCAGAGGTGGCTTGATGGCTTAGGTGCCACGGTTCTACTGCAACGCCGCCTTTGTCTTTGGCGTAGGGGAAAAAGAAGCCGTGTTGTGGTGCGTAAGTGAGTAGCCACTCATAGAAGGGCGCTTGATGTCCTTGTAAGTATTCCCAAGGCTCTAGTTGTAGCTGTACGCCTTCTGGAAGCAGGTTCTTAGCATAAAGGTCAAAGTCACAGCCCCAATGATGACGGCTTGCCCCAGGCAGTGCTGACCACCTTAAAATGGCATGAATGCGCTGCAACGGGGCAAGAGAATGAGCATCGAGTGGATTACCATCAATGTCTAGAATAGGTCGCACGCCTAGGTACTTGTTATTCCAAATCATTTTTTGTCGCTCAAAATCGCGAAAACCACTGGCGATGCTCAGTTCAAAGCCGTGTTGCGCCGCATGATGAACTAGCGATAAAAGAGCTTCACTAACGGCTTGATGAACCTTTACCTCACGCTTATCAATAGTGATAGCGGTAAGGTGTGACTCATCAATACCGGTTAATTGCTGCTGGGTCCAATCGCTAGTCTCATTCATGTTACTTTCCTAGTAGGTTAACCAATACGTTTTGGTACATATCCGCTAACAGGTCTAAATCTTCGGCTTTTACGCACTCGTTCACTTTATGAATAGTGGCGTTGACTGGCCCTAATTCAATCACTTGCGCGCCCATTTTAGCGATGAAGCGACCGTCAGAGGTGCCGCCAGTGGTCAATAGTTGTGGCGCTTTACCATTTACGGTAGTGACCGCATCAACTACAGCAGTAAGCAGATCGCCCGTATCGGTTAGGAAAGGTTCGCCGTTTAAGGTCCACTTAATATCGTAATCAAAGTCGTATTTATTTAAGACTTCATAGATGCGTTCTTTGATTTGTTCGTGGTGGATTTCGGTGCTATAGCGCAAGTTAAACATGGCATGTACTTCACCCGGAATCACATTGCTCGCGCCAGTGCCGCCGTTTAGGTTTGGCAGTTGGAAACTTGTTGGCGGGAAAAACTCATTGCCGTTGTCCCATTCAATTTGCGTCAGTTCCGTTAGCGCTGGCAGTGCGTGGTGAATCGGGTTTTTGGCAATGTGCGGGTAAGCAACGTGGCCTTGAATGCCTTTTACGGTTAGCTCGCCAGTGAAAGAGCCGCGACGGCCGTTTTTCACTACATCACCCACATAATCTGTGCTTGAAGGTTCGCCGACAATACACATATCAATGATTTCGTTGCGCTCAGTCAGTGTGTCAATAACGCGCGTTGTGCCGTTGATGAACGGGCCTTCTTCATCTGAGGTGATAAGAAAGGCAATAGAACCTTTGTGGTCAGGATGCTCAGCAATAAAACGCTCTACCGCGACGACCATAGAGGCCAGTGAGCCTTTCATATCGGCAGCGCCACGACCATACAGGTAGCCATCAACGACAGTGGGTTCAAACGGTGGTGTGTTCCAGTCGTTTAAGTTACCCGCAGGCACAACGTCTGTGTGTCCAGCAAAGGTAAATAATGGTGCTTGTGTGCCTCGACGAGCCCAAAGGTTAAGGGTGTCGTCAAAGTGCATAATTTCAATGTCAAAGCCCAGTGCTTTGAGGCGTTCAATCATTAATGGTTGGCATCCTGCATCTTCAGGAGTGACAGACTGACGGCTGATAAGATCGATAGCTAAATCTAAAACGGGACTGGAGTTCATCCTATTTCCTTAATATGGGGATTAAACGTTAAAAATACGGTCATATTGATCGGCTTTGAAGCCAATATGCAGTTGTTCACCAACACGAATGATAGGACGTTTAATCATCGCAGGATGTTCTACTAGAAGAGTGATGGCACTGTCATGATTGAGGGATTGTTTTTGCTCATCATCCAGTTGACGATAGGTGGTACCGCGTTTATTTAATACTAACTCCCAGCCTAAATGGTCACAAAACTCGCTAACCATGTCACTGGTGATGCCTTGTTTGCGGTAGTCATGAAATGTGAATTCGATTTGATGTTCTTGCAGCCATTTCTTGGCTTTTTTTATGGTATCGCAGTTGGGAATACCATACATAATTACGCTCATCGTCTGTCCTTAGTGCGTTTATCGAAAGTAGAATCCTATCAAACAATTCCGGTGCGGTGTATCACTAAGTCAAGTTGAGTTTGTGCAGAACGAGAAACAAGAATAGAAAAACAGATGAATATAGACATAAGTTGCGGTTATTTGATCAGACGCAAGTTCCTATCTTAGATATTCGCAATAATTGTTAAATTATTTTTGGAGGTAGCAATGGAACTCAATCCTGTTTTTGCTCGTCGTTTATATCTTGCGCATTTGGTCGCAAGTATGGAGCGTCCAAATGTCCCTAAATTGGTGGAATATACTGGTTGGCCTCGCCGTACAATCCAAGACGTGTTAAAAGCATTGCCTGGGATCGGGGTATCATTGTGTTTTATCCAAGATGGTCGCCGCCATAATGACGGCTATTATCAGGTTTCAGATTGGGGACCATTGGATGAAGAGTGGGTTGCTGGTAATACAACCACAATTGTTTCACACCTTTCTTAGCGTTATTAGTGCGAGGTGAGTAGGGTATAGGCAATAAATCCTACCCAACTAATGACCAACAAAACCCAAGGCAGTCGGTTCGACTTAGCTGTTGATACGTTATCTTGAGCAGATGGCGTATTGTCTGGCGTTGATAGTTGCTGTTGTTTTTTCTTAAGGTTTTGTTTTTTAAGTTTATCGGCGTCTCGTGATTTCTGTTTTTGACGTTTTTTATATTCAGCGATACCCTTCTCAATTCCTTGAGCAATCAGCTTGGTTTGCTCTTTAGTTTGCCCCGGTTTTTGGGTCGCTTTAGCCACTTGCATAGCTTGTTGCTGGGTTTGGGATGATACAGTTGTATTGTTGTTCTTCATAAGCGTTTAGTAAGTAAAGATTTGAGGTTAATTATGCCTTTAAATACAAATAAATGCCTCAATATAAAGTGAGTAGTGTGCGGTACCTGATTGAAGAGTATGATAAGAATGGCTATCTAAAAGCACCGTTTTGGTTGTGGTTATGTTGGCTGTTTTTGGCTCGTGGATGGATAGTGTTTGCTTTGGCTGGAGTAACCAAAGATCGCGGCAGTGATATACTGGCGATGATCTATCCAAATTCATCCAGTTTATACATGATGATGTGTATGGGGGTTCCTAGTTTATTACTCATGTGGGTGATAGGGCTCAGAAACCCAGACAGACATTGGTTAAATAAGTTGATTGGATTAGGACGAGCTGTTTCCATTCTGCTTAGCGTTTCGCAACTCGCGTTAGAGTTGCATTATATATCACTACAAGATGGTCAGTTTAGTTGGGGGAGTGCCCTCTCTGTTGTTGGCTTAAGTTGGATAATCATTTATCTATTTAATAGTCGACGAGTAAAAGACTGTTTCCAAAGTATTTCCGATAACTAGTTTGAACGGAGTAATTATGATTCAACCTCAAGCGGCTATAGTTCCAGAGCCAAGCCCATTTGCTTTATATGTCCTTATGAAGGTCACGGGCGATAAAAACAAAGTATTAACAGCGCTACAAAAAGTAGATGGTTGGGTTGAGGAAATCAACGCAAACCAACCGGGTGCATCTCTAGCAACCAGCATTGCGTTTTCTCATCAGTTTTGGAGCAGCAGCATTTCTGAAGAAGTTCCAAGTGAACTTGTGCCATTCCCAGTGCTTGAATGTGATGATCAAATTGCGCCAAGTACCGAAGTAGACGTGCTTTTGCATTGTCACTCTCATCGTCATGACTTGCATTTCTACTTGCTACGCAAGCTGATGTCAGAAGTGTCTGAAGAAGTGGCAATTGTTGATGAAACTTATTCTTATCGTTACCTTGATTCTCGTGATATGACCGATTTTATCGACGGCACTGAGAACCCAGAGGGCGAAGAAAGAGCAGAAGTGGCTTTGATTCCTGAAGGTCCATTTGCTGGTGGCAGTTACATTATGGTGCAGCGCTTTGAGCACAACTTACCGGCATGGAATAAATTGTCAGTTGGACAGCAAGAAAAAATTGTAGGTCGCACCAAAGAAGATTCTGTTGAGCTAGACGATGTAGCGGCGCAATCACACGTAGGCCGAGTAGACATCAAAGAAGAAGGCAAAGGCCTTAAAATCGTTCGTCACAGCCTGCCATACGGCACAGTTTCTGGCCCGCACGGTTTGCTGTTCATCGCTTACTGTAAAACCGTACATAACTTTACTGCAATGCTAGAAAGCATGTATGGCCAAGTCGACGGCAAGACCGATCAACTGCTTGATTACACTAAAGCGGTAACAGGCGCATACTTCTTTGCTCCTAGCCAAACTATGCTAAAAAACTTAGTGGCTGCTTAAGCGAATAAGCGCTCCTTACTTGTTGAGGAGTTGCTGATTTACAAGCATAAAAAAACGCAGCCATTGGCTGCGTTTTTAATCACTTGAATCTAAGTAGAAATTACTTAGTTACACGTAGTACTGGAGTTTCACCTACAGTTACTGCGCCAGAAAGTTTGTTCAGTTCTTTGATTTCATCCATGTTAGAAATAACAACTGGAGTCAAAGTAGATTTCGCTTTCTCTTCTAGGAATGCAAGATCAAACTCGATGATAGTATCACCAGCTTTAACTTCTTGACCTTCAGAACCGATGCGAGTGAAACCTTCACCTTTAAGTTCAACAGTGTCGATACCAAAGTGAACGAATAGTTCAATACCGTCAGTTGATTCGATAGAGAACGCATGGTTGGTCTCAAAAATTTTACCAATAGTACCATTCACTGGAGCAACAATTTTGTTGCCAGTTGGTTTGATAGCAATACCGTCACCAACAATTTTCTCAGCGAAAACTACATCAGGCACATCTTCAATGTTAACGATTTCGCCAGATAGTGGTGAAATGATTTCGATTGAACCTGCAGCGTTGCCTTCGTCCGATACCAGCTTCTTAAGTTTGTCAAACAGACCCATTACATGCTCCTAAGCAGTTTATTCTATTAAATTATATTATTAGTTTGATTTATCCGCGATAAATTTCGCTACGTGCGCTTCGATTTCTGCGGCAGTAGGCATTTGCAGAGCTTCTTCTGCCATTGCTTTTACTTCCGAGAAGTGTGCGTTACGAATCACTTTCTTAACTGCAGGGATAGAGATGCCGCTCATAGAGAACTCATCTAAGCCCATACCTAGTAGAAGAAGTGTTGCGCGTTCGTCGCCCGCTAATTCACCACACATCCCAGTCCACTTACCTTCCTTGTGAGAAGCGTCAATCACCTGTTTAATCACAGTTAACACTGCTGGTGATAGTGGATTGTATAGATGAGAAATAAGCTCATTACCACGGTCTACTGCTAGAGTATACTGAGTTAAGTCATTTGTACCAATACTAAAGAAAGAAACTTCTTTAGCTAAGTGGTGAGCGATTGCTGCAGCTGCTGGTGTTTCTACCATTACGCCGATTTCAATATTTTCGTCAAATGCTAAGCCTTCAGCACGAAGTTCAGCTTTATATTCTTCAATAGCAGCTTTTAGTTCACGGATTTCTTCAACAGAGATAATCATTGGGAACATGATGCTTAGTTTGCCGTGCGCTGATGCACGTAGAATACCACGAAGTTGATCACGTAGAATTTCACGACGATCTAAGCTGATACGAACTGCGCGCCAGCCAAGGAACGGGTTCATTTCTTCTGGAAGATCCATGTATGGAAGGTCTTTATCGCCACCGATATCCATAGTACGGATAATCACTGGTTGGCCTGCCATTGCTTCAGCCACTTCTTTATAAGCTTGGTATTGTTCTTCTTCTGTTGGAAGAGAAGTACGGTCCATAAATAGGAATTCTGTACGGTACAAACCAACGCCTTCACCACCGTTACGGATAATACCGTCACAGTCTTTAACAGTACCGATGTTGCCACATACTTCTACGTGACGGTTATCAAGAGTCACTGCTGGAAGGTCTTTTAATTTAGCAAGTTCTGCTTTGTCAGCGAGGAACGTATCACGAATTTGTTTCGCTTCGTCTAGTTCTGCTTCCGTTGGGTTTACGATGATTCGGTTGTTCATCGCATCCATGATTAGAGTGTCGCCGTTTTTCACTTGTTTAGTGATGTCGTTAGTACCCACAATCGCAGGAAGCTCAAGAGAGCGCGCCATGATAGAGGTGTGAGACGTACGGCCGCCGATGTCACAAGCAAAGCCTAGAACGTAATCTAGGTTGATTTGTGCTGTTTCAGATGGCGTTAGGTCGTAAGCAACAAGAATAACTTCTTCATCAATGTCACTTAGAGAAACAATGTTGATACCTAGTGCGTTTTTAACAAAACGAGTACCGATATCACGGATATCCGTTGCACGCTCTTTTAGGTATTCATCATCTAGAGATTCAAGCGCAGTCGCTTGTTCTTCGATGATTGAGTAAATTGCAAAATCAGCAGAAAGTTTGTCGCTCTTGATAAGAGTAAGGATCTCGTCTTCCAGTTCCTCATCTTCAAGAAGCATGATGTGACCTTCAAAGATCGCTTCTTTTTCTTCGCCAAAAGTTTCAAGTGCTTTTTGCTTGATGATTTCAAGTTGCGCAGCTGATTTGTTTCGAGCGTCATAGAAACGCTGTACTTCAGAGTCAACTTGGTCGGCTGAAATTTTGTTTTTGTTTAGAACGATTTCATCTTCTTGAAGTAGTAGTGCTTTACCAAAAGCAATACCTGGAGATGCTAGAATGCCTGAGATCATAGCTTTACCTTAACTTGGTCTATTGTGGGCGGGTAACTAATTTTTTTAGCTTTTGTAGAGTCTATTTCAATAAAGCCACTTAGCTGGGAACAACAAAGTGGCTTTTATAATATGAACGTAGGCTCTTAGTGCAGCTCATCCATTAGAGCTACTAGATGGTCAACAGCTTCAGTAGCTTGTGGACCTTCAGCAGAAATAGTAACCATAGTGCCTTTTACTAGACCTAGAGTTTGAAGCTTAAATAGGCTTTTAGCGCTAGCGCTTTTACCGTTAGAAGTCACAGTGATATCTGCATCAAATGATTTAGCTTCTTTAACAAACTGCGCCGCTGGGCGAGTGTGAAGACCGTTTTCTGCAGTGATTTCTACTTGCTTCTCGTACATGTGATATACCCCGTTGATATTTAGATTATGTTTTGAAGTCCAAGACTCAATTACAAATGTATTGGCTCGTGACCTTGGCTGAGTAAGTTCTTATGACTTTTAATTACAGCCTAAATTATCGCTTCTTTTATTTTGAAGCAAAAAATAAAGCCTAGAAATACTACCAAATGCTGACCACTAATCAATAAAAAAGCCCCAGAAAGGGGCTTTTTTGACTGAAAATTTGATTTGGGCACAGTTTTTTTGTGGCTATTGCTGATTTTCTTTCTCAGTAAATATGCCTGCAAATAAAGCTGTACTTAGGTAACGCTCACCAGAGCTTGGAAGTACGGCTACAATTGTTTTTCCTTTAAATTCAGGAAGTTCCGCAACTTTATTTGCTGCAACAACGGCGGCACCAGAAGAAATACCCGCTAGAATACCTTCTTCTTCCATTAGACGACGAGCCATTTCAATCGCTTCATCAGAAGTTACAGTAATAACTTTGTCGATAAGTTCAAGATCTAAGTTTCCAGGAATAAAGCCGGCACCGATACCTTGAATCTTATGTGGACCTGGTTTCACTTCTTCGCCAGCAAGAACTTGGCTAATGACTGGAGACTCAGCAGGTTCAACCGCTACAGCAGTAATTGCTTTGCCTTTTGTTTTCTTAAGGTAACGAGTTGTACCTGTGATAGTACCGCCAGTACCTACACCAGAAACCAATACGTCGATTTCACCGTCAGTGGCATCCCAAAGCTCAGGGCCAGTGGTTTTTTCGTGAATTTCAGGGTTTGCTGGGTTGTTGAATTGTTGTAGAAGCAATGTAGATTCAGGATTTGCTGCAACGATTTCTTCCGCTTTTGCGATAGCGCCGTTCATGCCTTTTGCCGCTTCTGTTAACACAAGGTTAGCGCCCAATGCTTTAAGAAGTTTACGACGCTCAAGACTCATTGACTCAGGCATAGTTAGAGTCAGTTTATAACCACGAGCTGCTGCTACATAAGCAAGCGCGATACCTGTGTTACCACTGGTTGGCTCAACAAGTTCAATGCCTTCTTTTAGTGCACCTGATTTCTCTGCTTCCCAAACCATGTTGGCACCGATACGACATTTCACGCTGAAGCTAGGGTTACGAGCTTCAATTTTAGCGAGAACGTTGCCGTTGCTGACGCGGTTTAAACGAACGAGAGGCGTATTGCCAATAGTTTGAGAATTATCATCGTAAATCTTGCTCATGCTTGCTTCCTTGTGGGTTAACACGCTAATTGTATTAGGGTTTCTGTATTATTCGGTAATTTGATTAGTTAAATCATACGCCTTTAGAATAGAGCTGTTCTTGGCTCTAACAAAGGAATAAAACGTTATATCTAATAGCTAACTTTCTGATCTTGTTTGAATTCTGTGACCCACATCAAGGTTGCGCCGCAAACGGCAATAGGCATGATTATCAAGTTTAAAAGTGGGATAGAAGTAAACAGGGCCACCATAGCGCCATAGCCATAGGCTTTACTTTGTTTCGCCTTGAGTGCAAAGCGCATCGAATTGAAGTCGACTTTATGGTTATCAAACGGATAGTCACAATATTGAATGGCAAGTATCCAACTGGTAAAAATAAACCACACAAAAGGCGCAACGGTTTGACCAAAGGCAGGAATTAGTAATAGCAGGAACAGGCCGATGGCTTTTGGCAGTAAATAGACCAGTTTTCGCCACTCTCTACCTAATATTCTTGGTACATCTTTGATTAAGTCGGTGACGCTTTGCTCTAGCATGCCCTCTGGGCTTAGTTGCTGTTCCACTTTTTCCGCTAATAACCCATTAAAAGGGGCAGCCACAAAGTTGGCTAAAGTGCTGAAGAAGTAGGAAAAGGTGGCTAAAATAGTTAAGGTTAGCAATGGCCACAATATGTAGCTCAACCAACTTAAAAATTCAGGTAACACCCCAATCCATTGTTCTATCCATTGATTGAGATGGCTAAATAGATAAAATAACGCACTGCCCACTAATATAATATTGATGAGTAGTGGCATAAAAACATAGCGACGTAAACCTGGTTGCATAGCCAGTTTAAATCCAGAAAAGAAATAACCGAAACCGGACATTGTGTGTAATTTTTGATGCATCTTATTCGTCCCAAATACTGAGTTTTCAGCGGATTAGCTCTAATATAAGAAAAGCGTGCTCAAAATCACAGCATAAAGTACATAGATATTGTTAAAAGGTTCAACTCTACATCAGAGTTTTGTTAAAGTAGTTTAAGTCACCCAATCTCGGTGTCTCACCAGAGTAAAGCAGAGAGCAAAAAATGCAGGAATTGCGAATCGTATTGATAGTCGTAGGTGTCTTAGCCATCGCGGGCCTACTTATCCATGGTTTATGGACGAATAAACGAGAACAAAGTGGTCGATTTTCAGATAAGCCACTGAGCAAACTTGATGATGAGCCGTTATCGGGATCAAGTGCACCTCAAACTAATTCAGTTAAACCAGCACCCGCTGCAGAAGATGATTTTGAAGTGGTGAAGGTAACGTCAAAGAATGACAAGAAAGAGCCAAGTTTCTCAGGTTTTGATGATGATATTGGCGACCCTCTGTTAGAAACAGCGCAGGGTGATAAATTTAGTAAAGCGCATCAGCCAGCAGAAGTGGTTAAACCTACGGTAACGGTGAAGCCTGATGAGCTACCTACTATTACTATTAGCTCTGATGCATACTCTAAGCACGATGATAAACCATCGTCTGCTTTTATTACCAAAGAGCCGGTATCTGAAGCGCCTATCACGACGCCGTTTAGTGCGACTGATGAAGCCAATGCAGGCTTTAATAGCAATAGTGCATTTACGGTAACAGAGCCAGAAGTTGAACCAGAAGTGGAAGTGGTTCCTGAAGCGCCTGCTAAGGTTGAAGAACCTGAGATGGAAGTGCTGGTACTGCACGTTGAAGCACGTGGCAGTGAAGACTTTGTGGGTAGTGACTTATTTATTAGCATGGAACAACACGGCCTGCACTACGGTCCTATGGATATTTACCACCGCCATGTGGATAGCGCAGGCACAGGTAAGGTTTTATTTAGCGTGGCGAACATGCTTAAGCCGGGTACATTGTCGCATGACGATCCTGCGGACTTTACCACTAAAGGGATTTCGTTTTTCATGACCTTGCCATGCTATGGCGACCCTGAGCAGAACTTTAAGATCATGCTGCATACTGCGCAGATGATAGCGGATAATTTAAGTGGCAACGTATTAGATGACAAACGCACTTTAATGACTCGTAATCGTATCGATGCGTACAAACGTCAGATCCAAGAGTTTGTTCATCGCCAAGAGCCAAAAGAAACCAGCAACATTATCTAGTTCACTGGTTAACACTATAAATAGTAAAAAAGGGCTCTGCATAAGAGCCTTTTCTTTTCCCAATTTTTGAGAAACCCTTATGTCCGATTCTATTCAACAACAACACGCTAAGCTCTCTGAATCATTGCATTATCATGCAGTGCGTTATTACGTTGAGGATAGCCCAGAGATCCCCGATGTTGAGTATGATCGCTTAATGCGTCAACTGCTTGAACTGGAAGAAAGTAATCCAGAATTAGTCACTCTAGATTCACCCTCGCAACGTGTTGGCGGCACGCCACTGTCAGGCTTTACGCAAGTAAGCCATCAAGTGCCTATGTTATCGCTTGATAATGCATTTGATGATGATGAACTAAAGGCTTTTTATAAGCGCATGCAAGACCGTTTAAACAGTGATGATCTTGGTGCGTTCAGCTGTGAGCCTAAGCTAGATGGTCTAGCGGTGAGCTTAATGTATGAAAACGGGGTTTTGGTACAAGCAGCAACCCGTGGTGACGGTGCCACCGGCGAAAATATTACGCAAAATGTACGCACCATCAGCGCTATTCCATTGAAACTGCAAGGCGAAGGCTTTCCAACCCGCTTAGAAGTGCGCGGTGAAGTCTTTATGCCTAAAGCGGGTTTTGAACGTATTAATGAGCAAGCATTGGCCAAAGGTGAAAAGCCGTTTGCTAACCCAAGAAATGCCGCCGCAGGCAGTTTGCGTCAGCTGGATTCTCGCATTACCGCAAAACGTCCTTTAGGGTTTTATGCGTATAGCGTAGGGGTGATAGAAGGGGGCGAACTGGTTGAGAGTCACTACCAACGCTTTATTCAACTAAAAGGTTGGGGCTTACCTATGTGTCCTGCGGTACGCAAGGTGGATACTTTAGACGAAGTGATCGCTTACTACCGACATATTTTAGAAACCCGCGATCAACTTGATTATGAAATTGATGGTGTGGTGATTAAGTTAGATGATATCGAGCGCCAAGAACAGCTAGGCTTTGTGGCTAGAGCGCCTCGCTGGGCGATTGCCTATAAATTCCCTGCTCAAGAAGAGCTGACCTTACTTAACGACGTTGAGTTTCAAGTAGGGCGTACCGGCGCGATTACTCCTGTTGCTAAACTGCAACCTGTGTTTGTTGGCGGGGTAACCGTCAGTAATGCCACTTTGCATAATGCCGATGAAATTCAGCGTTTAGGGGTGCGCATTGGGGATACGGTGATCATTCGTCGTGCTGGTGATGTCATTCCGCAAATAACGGGAGTGGTTCTTGAGAGACGCCCTGAAGATGCGGTAGAGATCATTTACCCTGTAGTGTGTCCAGTGTGTGGCTCAGATGCAGAGCGCACAGAAGGTGAGGCGGTGACTCGCTGTACTGGCGGTTTGGTGTGCTCAGCGCAACGTAAGCAAGCGTTAAAGCACTTTGTGTCTCGTAAAGCGATGGATGTTGATGGCTTAGGCGATAAAGTGGTTGAGCAATTGGTCGATAAAGAGATGGTGAAAACCCCAGCCGACCTTTTCAAACTCAGCGCAGGCCGCATTACCGTTTTAGAAAGAATGGGACCCAAATCGGCGCAGAACGTTATTGATGCGCTGCAAAAATCTAAACAAACAACTTTAGCTCGCTTTTTGTATTCACTAGGCATTCGTGAAGTGGGCGAGGCAACAGCGGCTAACTTAGCGCAGCACTTTAAGAGCTTACCTAACATCGAAAGTGCCACTATTGAACAGCTACTCGAAGTGCCTGATGTCGGCGCGATTGTGGCAGAGCACATCAAAGCCTTTTTCGCCCAACAGCGAAATCAAGAGGTGATTGCTGAGCTGATTGAAAGTGGTATTCATTGGCCAGAAATAGAAGAAGTGGCGGATGCCGGCGAATTACCGCTTGCAGGTAAAGTGGTGGTATTGACGGGTTCTTTGTCGCAATTAACTCGCTCTGATGCCAAAGCGGCGTTGCAAACGCTGGGTGCCAAAGTAACTGGCAGCGTATCAAAGAAAACCGACATTTTGTTTGCTGGCGAAGCGGCTGGTTCTAAATTGGCCAAAGCACAAGAGTTAGGTGTTGAAGTGCAAGACGAACAAGCCTTAGTCACATTAATGCAGCAGCACGGTATCGCGTAATAAAAAATGGGGTCTTAGATTTTTCGTCTAAGACCCCATTTCGTTATGTTTGCTCTATATTATCAAGTTACGCTTTTTGTCGAATATAGAGCACAATCCCTTCCACTTTATACACTTCCACAGTAGTGCCAGAGCTGAAGCTCTCGGTGGCTACCGCAGTCCAAGACGTATCGCCTAAGCTAAGACGGCCTTTGCCAACCGGAAAATCTTGTTCAAGGGTGGTGAATTGACCGATCAAGCTTTGCGAGCGCTTGTTGAGAGTGGTGGTTTTCTCATCTTGTTTATCTTTGTTTTTCTGGTATCGCCACCATAGCCAAGTAGTGACTAAGCCAAAACTGGCAAAGCTCATCCATTGCATCTGCCAGCCTAGCGGTAAAATACTCAGTAGAATACCCACCAGTAGCGCAGAAATGCCTAACCACAAGAAGTATCCTGCCGTACCTAGCACTTCAAAACAAAGCAACGCAAGGCCAAACGCTAGCCAATGCCAGTGATTAACATGTTGTAGCAGTTCTATCACGCTTTGTCCTTGTCGTTGGTGGTTTTAAACATTTCAGCCACCCCAGCAATAGAGCCCATAAGCCCAGTTGCTTCAAGCGGTAGCATGATCACTTTGCCGTTTTCTGCTTGGCCGATAGATTTCAGTGCGTCAGTATAGCCTTGCGCGATAAAGTAGTTCACCGCTTGCATGTCACCGGCGGCAATTGCATCCGATACCATTTGCGTTGCTTTTGCTTCCGCTTCTGCTGAACGTTCGCGCGCTTCGGCTTGTAAGATGGCCGCTTGTTTTTGGCCTTCTGCTTTTAGAATTTCCGCTTGTTTGTGACCTTCTGCTTTTAAGATCTCAGCTTGTCGTACGCCTTCTGCTTCTAATACGTCGGCACGTTTATTACGTTCCGCTTTCATTTGCGCGTTCATCGCTGCCGTTAGATCAGCTGGTGGTTGGACGTCTTTGATTTCTATACGCGTTACTTTAACGCCCCAAGGGTTAGTCGCTTCATCAACAATCGTCAGTAGGCGGGTATTGATCATATCGCGCTGGCTTAACATTTCATCTAGCTCCATAGAGCCTAAAACCGTACGGATATTGGTTAATGTTAGGTTGCGAATAGCATGGTCAAGTGCGCTTACTTCATAAGCGGCTTTTGAAGCATTGAACACTTGCACGAAACAGACAGCATCTATGCTGACGTTAGCGTTATCTTTAGAAATGACTTCTTGAGCA
This sequence comes from Vibrio sp. B1Z05, assembly GCF_052955985.1. Taxonomy (NCBI): domain Bacteria; kingdom Pseudomonadati; phylum Pseudomonadota; class Gammaproteobacteria; order Vibrionales; family Vibrionaceae; genus Vibrio; species Vibrio sp. B1Z05. The sequence goes on along the minus strand of NZ_CP130463.1, from coordinate 2,021,966 downwards.
GGAATGTCGAGTACTTGCTCCATCATATTGATTTTATTGCCAATACTGTCAACAAATGGAACGATTAGGTTAAGACCTGGATGAAGTGTTTTGGTATAGCGACCAAAACGTTCTACGGTCCAGTTGCTTCCTTGGGGAACCGTTTTAATACCGGCCACGAGAACAATAATAACTAAGGCGATAAAAATAACGATAGTAATGAGGGTTGAATCCATGCTGACTTTCCTCTAAATGGAGTAGTTGAAGAATTTACTATACCTTATTTTTTACGAGTTCTATGCGCTTAAAGATTAAAAAAAGCGCGAAATATTCGCGCTTTAGATAACTATCATCAACTGGCTATGCAAACATTCTAGTAAAGAATGGAATACAGCTGGCGGCGATATTGCTTAGCCGTGGTGTTTTCTTGTCCTAGCGCGGATAAGACATCCATAAAGGTTTTCTTCATCTCACCATCAAGTGCGCCAAGATCTTTGGCAATGAAAGACCATAAAAGTGCGAGTGCTTCGTCACTGCGGTTGACTTCATGGTATTGCAGTGCCAATTCATTAGCAATTTTGGCATTACTTTCGTCACTGGCCAGTTGCGACTCTAACGCTTGGATCTCAGGGCTGTTTGCCGCTTGAGCATGCAGTTCTAGTTTGGCGAGTAATCCTTTGTAGTAGTTGTCTTGGTACTCTAATGGAATATGTGCCAGCAGGGCTTCAGCCTCAGTAAACTGCGCGGTTGCCAGTAAACAATCGGCTTTGGCTAATTTGATTTCGCCTTTGTTTTGTAGCGCTTCAGGAAGAGTGCTCAATAAGGCTAAGGCTTCGCTGTGTTTTTGCTCTGAGATTAAGGTTAGCGCTTGTTGCAGGTTTAATTCATCTTGGCTTGGAAGGTGTTTTTGTAACATGGCTTCAATAGCTTGAATCGGTTGCGGGCCACCTAAGCCATCAACGGCTTGTCCTTGATTAAATAATGCAATAGTCGGCAGGGCTTGAATGCCAAATTGACCTGCGATTTGCTGTTCTTGCTCGCAGTTAAGGGTTGCGAGTGTAAACGCTCCGGCATATTTTTGCGCCAATTGCTGCATTTGAGGAACAAGATCCGCACTTTCTTGGCTCATTGGTGCCCAGAAGTAGACAACAACGGGAGTGCTCATAGAGCCTTCCAAGATTTGTTGGAAGTTTTGCTGGTTCATTTCTACGATGAATTCTGAATGCATGTACGTGTCCCTAGACTAATGATAAGTATGCTAATTATGTTATAGATTGGGTTAGTTTATACAATCTCAAGGTATGTATGCCAATCATAGTCAGTAAATGTCCAGAAATTGCGTTGGCAAAAAACATCAGCAGCAGTTTGTGATTTGGTATACAGCAATACTCTGCACAAAAAGAAAAACTCAGGCCAATCACGTTAATCTTGAAAGTTAACGGAGTGAGCTTGAGTTTCTGTAAGTTTGGTTTATGTGAGGGTTACAATAGCACTAAAACCAGTACCACAATCCCTACGCTTAACCAATTAAGCTTGTTTAAAGACATACTCTTCTCTTCAATCTTTAATAGGATTAATTGCAATAGATGATATTTTGCACACTGTTTATTACAAAATTATGGCTAAATGAAAATTCTATGAAATTAATTTGATAAAGTTTGAAGTTAAACGCATTATTCTGAGTGTAAATGTTGCCAAGTTGTTGTTTTTGATTGAGAAACTGACCTTTAGCTATTTATTGATTATTTTGGTTTTTAATTTTCTCAAAACAGACAAGATCAACGTGAAAGCAAATGCTGTAATGCTGGCTGCACTCTAGAGTAGGTAAAAGTGAAGCCTAGCTCGGTTAAATGCTTAGGTTTGGCTTTTACACTGTCAAATAATAAACAGCTTGATTCACCTAACGCCAATTTAAGAACAAACTTAGGGGTAAATAAAAAGTGTGGTCGTGACAGAGTCTTAGCTAAGACTTGGCTGAACTCTTTATTGGTTGTTGGGTGAGGGGCAACCATATTAAATACGCCTCGCGCAGTTTGTGTATCAAGCAAAAATTGAATGGCGCGCACCATATCTTCAATATGAATCCATGGCATGTATTGTTGTCCAGTGCCGATTGGTCCACCGACACCTAATTTGTAAGGTAAAAGCATTTTATTGAGTGCTCCACCTTGCGTGCCCAATACGATGCCGGTTCGGATAGTGATAACACGAGTTAATGGCGATTGTGCTTGGTTGGCGATCTCTTCCCATTTTTGACAGACGTAGTTTGGAAACCCGGTTGCTTGATAGGGACTGTTTTCATCGACGATGAGTTGTTTCTGATCGCCGTATATTCCAACAGCAGAGCCACTGATGAACACTTTAGGGGGAGCGCTACTTTGATTAATGAGCTCAACCAACTGCTGAGTTAAGCCCCAACGACTGTCACAAATGCGTTGCTTTTGCTGTTGGGACCAACGTTTATCAACAATGGGTTCACCGGCGAGGTTTATTACGGCGTCAAACTCAGATAGGCAGTTAAATGAGTGTAATGAATCGATAAATCGTAAGCAGTTGGGATTAACATGTTTTAACTGCTCGGCGGCTTTATCGCAATCTCGAGTTAAGATAGTCATTTGGTGAGGGATCAGTTGCTTGATCAAAGAGCGACCAATAAACCCCGTACCGCCAGTAATCAATATATGCATACCCACTCCACTTTCCACTTCATATTCCACTTCACATCTCAGCCCACATCTTAAAATCACAATTAGACTTTTGTATCACATCTAAACATTTCGTTCGCAACGTTATGGTTAGAGTAATGAACTTATAATTATAGACCTATCATTTCGCGGCTCACGTCACACCTAAGTGGCGAATAATTAACCATAGTTAAAGTCTAACAAGATTACCGCTTATATCCGCCAATATTGATTGGTTTTGTGAGCAAATTTGAAAGAAGGAGAATTCAGCCACTTTATTTACAACAGTAGCTGACTTTGGCTACTTAGGGTTTTATTCACTAGGAGTCACCATTACCAATGAATGCCTTTATCCGATCTTTTATTGATAGCGCCAAAGATCTGACGCCAATTGTATTGGTGGTGGCATTTTTTCAGTTAGCGATCCTACAACAACCTTTGCCGTATTTTTTGACGATTTTATTTGGCATGTTGTTGGTCGTTTTAGGGTTAACCTTGTTTGTACTTGGTCTCAATATGGGGCTGTTTCCGCTTGGCGAATCTATGGCGCAAGCCTTTGCTCGAAAAGGGAGTGTGTTCTGGTTATTGTGCTTCTCATTTTGTTTAGGTTTTGGAACCACCATTGCTGAGCCTGCTTTGACCGCAGTGGCGACAGAAGCGGCCGAAGTGGCGGCAAAAGAGGGTGTAATAACAGCGAACAATAACAGCATGCAGCAATATGCCGATCATTTACGATTGACGGTGGCGCTATCGGTAGGCTGTGCCTTGTTATTGGGCGTGTACCGAATTATTAAGGGGTGGCCCATCCATATCATGATCATCAGTGGGTATGCGCTGGTGGTCTTTCTCACCTTTCTTGCACCACCAAGCATTATTGGCATTGCTTATGATTCTGGAGGTGTGACTACCTCGACCATTACAGTGCCATTGGTGACGGCGTTAGGCGTAGGGCTTGCTTCGGCCATTAAAGGTCGCAACCCTATGTTGGATGGCTTTGGTTTGATTGCTTTTGCTTCTTTGTTACCGATGATTTTTGTTTTGTTGTATGGCATGTGGTTAGCATGATTAGCTTAGCCAACACCATAGATGTATTCGCTTCGACGGTAACGGACGTGTTTCCGATTGCCGTTATTTTACTGGCTTTTCAAACGGCCGTGTTGCGCCGACCAATCCGTAATTTATGGTCTGTTATTTTAGGTTTTGTATTGGTCATTATTGGATTGGCACTTTTTTTGGTGGGGTTAGAAGCTGCGCTATTTCCATTGGGTGAAACCATGGCAATGCAGTTAACCACGCCACAGTTTTTACAGCAGATGCGTCTCTCTGAAATAGGCGTTTTACAGTGGTTTGATTATTACTGGGTCTATTTATTTGCTTTTTGTATTGGGTTTAGCACCACCATTGCTGAGCCTTCGCTGATTGCGGTAGCGATTAAAGCTAATCAAGTCTCTGGTGGCAGTATCCAAGTGAATGGCTTACGTTTAGCCGTGGCGCTGGGAGTGGCAATAGGCATTACTTTAGGCTGTTACCGCATCGTGGCCGGAGACCCAATTCATTACTACATCATCGCAGGCTATGTGGTGGTCATTATCCAAACTTACTTTTCCCCGGCCATGATTATTCCCCTTGCCTATGACAGTGGAGGTGTTACTACCTCTACAGTGACTGTCCCTCTGGTGACAGCGTTAGGATTAGGACTGGCTTCTACTGTGCCCGATAGAAGTCCTTTAATTGATGGCTTTGGCCTTATCGCATTTGCCAGTCTATTTCCTATCATCTCCGTCATGGCTTACGCGCAAATCACTCGCTGGCTTAATCAGCGCCGTCCGATAAAACAGGAGGACTCCAATGAGGTTTAAATTGATATTAGCTTTTGTTGAAGATATTCGAACAGACGCCGTGCTCGATGCCGCCAGAGAGGCGGGCGCAACAGGTGCGACGGTTATCAGTAATGCCAGAGGAGAGGGGCTAAATAAAAAGCGCACCTTCTTAGGTTTGACTTTGGAAGTACAAAACGACGTGCTGCTGTTTGTGGTTGAAGAGCATCTTAGCCGTCGAATACTAGAAAAAATAAGTGATATTGGCGAGTTTGATCAGGAATCAGGGCAGGGTATTGCGGTGCAAATTGACGTTGAAGATGCGGTTGGGGTTGCGCATCAGGTGGAAACGCTGACCAAAATAGTCGAGGAGGAAATATGAAAAGCCGAACCAATCGAAGAGTTAAGGATGTGATGTCGGCCACCTACGCCATTGTCGATGGTTTAATGACGGTAGAGGAAGCGATAGGCATTGCACGGGCAAATGAAGTAAAGGCATTAATTGTGAATAAACGTCATGACGATGATGAGTATGGATTAGTGCTGATGAATGATATCGCCAAAAAAGTGCTGGCGCAGAACCGCTCGCCAGCGCGCACTAATGTGTACGAAATCATGAGTAAACCGGCTTTGTGCGTATCACCAGAGATGAACGTCAAATATTGTGCACGTCTGTTTGAGCGTTTTGGCATAAGCCGAGCACCGGTGGTGCAAGAAGGCAAAGTGATGGGCATGGTCAGTTACAATAATATTGTTATTAAAGGCATGGTGTTAGACCAAGGTGAATAAGTGATAGCGCATTTTGTCTCTGGTGCACAAGCACCGGCATTGTTACACTCTGAGAAAATATAGAATAATAGAGTGATTCACCATGAAACTGTTTTTTGCTTCTGATTTACACGGCTGTCTTGCGTCAACAAAAAAGGTTGTGGAAGCCTATCTCGCCTCTGGCGCTGAACATTTTATTCTACTGGGCGATGTGCTTAATCACGGTCCAAGAAACCCGGTTCCAGAAGCGTATGCTCCTGCACAAGTGGCAGAGCTATTGAATAATTATAAAGATAATATTATTGCGGTTCGTGGCAACTGCGACAGTGAAGTTGACCAAATGCTGTTGGAGTTTCCGTTAATGAGCGATTTTGCCATGGTGTTACTAGAAAGCGGTCAGCGCTTATTTTTAACTCACGGGCATTTGTACAACCAAAACAAACTCCCACCTTTGAAGTCAGGTGATGTGTTGGCGCACGGTCACACGCACTTACCTGTAGCGGAGTCGATGGGTGAATACACCCTGTTTAATCCAGGCTCTTCGACCATACCGAAAGGCGGCAATGTGGCAAGCTATGGATTATTAGATGGCACTGAACTTAGCGTGCTGAGCTTTACGGGTGACGTGTTGGCTAACACACAGATCTAAACGACATCATGGCGAAAAAGAGCCAATAAAAAAGGAGACTATAGTCTCCTTTTTTCATGCGTTTAATTTATTTTAAAGACTTGGCGCAGAGACCAATACTCGAGAACCATGCCCTAAACTGGTCAGTAGGATCGAATTGTCGTTGATAATATCGACACGACGACTTTGCTGAGCATCGGTGCGCAGTATTTGTTTAATGATAGTGAGTTGTGACTCTTTAAAGTCTTGGCTACTGATCCCAGTAGATTGCTTAAACTCTTTTAAATCGATCAGTAAGTAGTTGTCGCTAAGTTGCCAAATACCAGACTCATCAATGTTTAGGATATGAACTTCTTGGTCATTGTCACTTAATAGCTGAATACGCGATGAACGAATGTACTCACCGTTAGGTAGATATTTTACGTTTGACGTAATATGAACTTTTCTGAGTGGGCCGACAAGATTTTCATCAATCAGGTCAGTGTGTACAAACGCATCTAAGTTGGTTTGCCACTCTCGAGCCGTTAATACCTGCTCAACTTTTACATCACTTTCCCAAAATAACCAACCACTGATTATTGTAGAAATCGCTAATAGAATTAATGCTACACGCTGGTTCATTATTTGCGGTCTCCTGTTGCACAGATCTTGGAGAGTTCTTGTTGGTTTGCGACTAGGCGCACAGTGCTATTTTCTGAAGAAAACTCAGCACTGTGTATGTAATTGAGAAATAGTTGCTGAGATTGGCTTGCTGTGGCAATCACTTCAACTGGGGCTGATTCATCAGGATAAGCTTCCATATAATAGTTCACGCAACTTTTGATGCTATCCAACCAATTGGTGAGTGGTGGATGACCTTCAGTGGTTTTTACCGGAACGCCATTGACGACGGTTACCGAGCGAAATTTCGCCGGAGATGAGTGAGGCAACAACAATGCTAGAACAGGTAAAAGCAGCGCCACAATCAGGATTACACGCGTATTGAAATCCCAATTAGACCAAAATGCTTGCTTCTTAGCAGCAACTTCAATTTTTGGCTCTTTTAGCTGCGCGGTGGTGATTGAAGCCAGTGCCGGTTCTGCTGTTGGAACAACAATTTCTTCGGCTTGCAGAGTTGGAGAAGTCGCTTCTACAGTAGAAATTAGCTGATAACCACGCTTTGGCACAGTTTTTACAAACTGAGGGGATTTTGTAGAATCTTTTAGCATTTTTCTCAGCGTAGAAATCGCTTGAGTTAAGCTAGAATCATCGACTTGGAAACCTTGGTCACGCCACACGTATTCGTGTAATTGATCACGAGTGACCACTTCATTAGGATGCTCGCAAAGCAACATAAGAATTCGGCTTTCATTGCTACCAAGGCGCACTAAACTATCGTTATCTGATTGATCAATAAGTGAATTGCTCTTTGGATCAAAAATATACTTTTGGGCTAGTAAGTATTTAATACCGATTTTGCTCATTTAGATCTTCTTTGAGTTTTTGTTTGCATGATTGATGAATCGTCACACTCATTCTCGATGCAGTGTGAGATGAATCGCTGTTTTGTAGCGAATGACAGGCATAGCATAATAAAATTTTATCTAAAAAGCAGTTTTTTTGTCGCAATCGACCTTGAAATTGCACTTATGACCCTTATTTATTCTTCATAGGTATCACATAAAGGCATGTGCGCCTTGGTGCGTATATGAGTAACATAAAACCCATGGAGTTAAAATGAGCGAAACTGTGTCAGCGAATAAAGAAACACGAGGTTTTCAATCTGAAGTTAAACAACTTCTGCACCTTATGATTCACTCACTTTATTCAAACAAAGAAATTTTCCTGCGTGAGCTGATTTCAAATGCATCCGATGCATCCGATAAGCTTCGTTTTCAGGCTTTATCTCAGCCTGATTTGTATCAAGGTGAAGCCGACCTAGGCGTTAAACTCTCTTTTGATGAGAAGACCAACACCATCACAGTATCGGACAACGGTATTGGTATGAGCCGTGACGACGTAATCGAACATTTAGGTACCATTGCTAAATCCGGCACTGCAGAGTTTTTCTCTAAGCTATCAGAAGACCAATCAAAAGATTCTCAACTCATCGGCCAATTCGGTGTTGGTTTTTATTCGGCATTTATCGTGGCAGATGCGGTAACCGTGCGCACTCGCGCTGCAGGTCTTACAGCAGATCAAGGTGTGCAGTGGCATTCTGCGGGTGAGGGTGATTACACCATCGAAGACATCACTAAAGAGTCTCGTGGTACAGAAATCATTTTGCACATGCGTGAAGAAGGCAAAGAGTTCTTATCTGAGTGGCGTTTACGTGATGTTATCAGCAAGTACTCTGACCATATTGGTATTCCTGTTTCTATCCTGACTAAAGTGACTGACGACGAAGGCAAAGAAACTGGCGAAACTAAGTGGGAGCAGATCAACAAAGCGCAAGCACTATGGACGCGTGCTAAGTCTGAAATAAAAGATGAAGAGTACACTGAGTTTTACAAACATATTTCTAACGATTTTGCTGATCCTCTATTGTGGGGACACAATAAAGTAGAAGGTAAGAACGACTACACTAGTTTGCTATACGTCCCAGCGAAAGCCCCTTGGGATATGATGAATCGTGATCATAAGAGCGGTTTAAAACTGTATGTTCAGCGCGTATTCATCATGGATGACGCCGAGCAGTTTATGCCGTCTTACCTGCGCTTTGTAAAAGGCTTGATTGATTCAAACGATCTGCCATTGAACGTGTCACGTGAAATTCTACAAGACAATAAAGTGACCCAGTCGCTACGCAGTGCGTGTACAAAACGCGTGCTCACTATGCTAGAAAAACTGGCTAAGAAAGACGATGAAAAATACCTGTCGTTCTGGAAAGAGTTTGGCTTAGTGCTAAAAGAAGGTCCTGCTGAAGATTTCGCTAATAAAGAAAAAGTAGCCGGTCTATTGCGCTTTGCTTCAACGGAAGTGGAAAGCAGTGAGCAGTCAGTGAGCCTTGCAAGCTACGTTGAACGGATGAAAGAAGGCCAAGATAAGATTTATTATCTAACGGCTGATAGCTATGCGGCAGCGAAAAACAGCCCACACCTTGAGCAATTTAAAGCAAAAGGCATTGAGGTTGTATTGATGTACGATCGCATCGATGAATGGCTAATGAACTACCTCACTGAGTTTGATGGCAAACAGTTCCAATCCATCACTAAAGCCGGTCTAGATTTAAGCCAGTTTGAAGATGAGCAAGAAAAAGAAAAACACAAAGAAACAGAAGAAGAGTTTAAATCTGTTGTTGAGCGTACTAAAGAGTACCTTGGCGATCGTGTGAAAGAAGTTCGCACTACCTTTAAACTGGCCAATACTCCAGCCGTTGTGGTCACTGACGATATGGAAATGGGTACACAGATGGCGAAACTTCTAGAAGCTGCGGGTCAAGCCGCTCCTGAAGTGAAGTACATTCTGGAACTTAACCCAGAGCATGATTTAGTAACACAAATGGCAGACACTGCTGATGACATCGAATTTGGTCGTTGGGTTGAGCTGTTATTAGGTCAAGCAATGCTTGCTGAACGCGGTTCTTTAGAGGATCCAAGCCAGTTCTTGAGTGCCGTGAACAAACTATTGGTTAAATAAGCAATAGGGTCAATAAACTCAAAGCTAAACATTGAGCTCAGAATTGTGATAATATTCTGGGCTCAATCGTTATTAAAAACAGAGTTATACCGAAACTTTCATTAAAATCAGTTAGTTACTGGTTGCTTTAAGTTTGTGAGCTTCGGTATAAAAGAAGAACATTAAAGAGGAAAAACAATGCGCATCATTCTTTTGGGTGCTCCTGGTGCTGGTAAAGGTACTCAGGCTCAGTTCATCATGGAAAAATACGGTATCCCACAAATTTCTACTGGTGACATGCTACGTGCTGCTATCAAAGCGGGCACTGAGCTAGGCAAAAAAGCTAAAGATGTTATTGATGCTGGCCAATTGGTGTCTGATGACATCATTCTTGGTCTTATCAATGAGCGTATTGCACAAGATGATTGTGAAAAAGGCTTCCTACTTGATGGCTTCCCACGCACTATTCCACAGGCTGACGGCCTAAAAGAAATGGGTGTTGCTGTTGATTACGTTATCGAATTTGATGTTGCTGACGATGTGATCGTTGAGCGTATGGCGGGCCGTCGTGCTCACCTTCCATCAGGTCGTACTTACCACGTTACTTTTAATCCGCCTAAAGAAGAAGGCAAAGATGACGTAACAGGTGAAGCGCTAGTTGTTCGTGATGACGACAAAGAAGAAACCGTTCGTGCTCGTTTAGGTGTATACCATTCTCAAACTGCACCACTTGTTCAATACTACGGTAAAGAAGCAGAAGCTGGCAAAACTCAGTACCTTAAATTTGATGGTACTAAGCAAGTTGCAGAAGTGAGCGCTGACATCGAAAAAGCACTATCTTAATTATTGCTTATTGATACGCAAATTTAGATACTATAAGGACGACCTCTGGTCGTCCTTTTTATTGTTTAAATATCAGGATCTTATGGAACATCAACCTAAAGCAGGTGTGTTATTAGTTAATCTAGGAACACCAGACCAAGCAACGCCCAAAGCGGTAAAGCGCTTCTTAAGTCAATTTTTACATGATAAGCGAGTGGTCGATATGACCCGCTGGTTGTGGTGTCCTTTACTGCATGGTGTGATACTGCCAATACGGGCGCCTAAAGTCGCTAAACTCTATCAGAGTGTATGGATGGATGAGGGTTCACCTTTGATGGTGTACTCCACTAGACAAGCCGATAAACTCAAGCAAAAGCTGAATATTCCGGTTGAGTTGGGTATGACCTATGGCAATCCAAGTCTACTTGACGGCATGCAGTCTTTAATAAAACAAGGCGTCGAAAAAGTTATCGTACTTCCTTTATATCCTCAATATTCTGCGACAACAACAGCGGCAGTGGTAGATGGTCTGGGCAAAGCTTTTAAGCAGATGACCGTAGTGCCTTCTTTTACTGTCATCGGCGACTATCACGATCATCCTTTATACATAAAAGCGTTAGCCGATTCGGTTCGCAGTGCTTGGCAACAGCAAGGGCAAAGTGAGTACCTACTTTGTTCGTATCACGGCATTCCTAAGCGTTACGCTGACAATGGCGATATCTATCCGCTGCATTGCCAAGCGACAACGGATTTGCTCGCCAAAGAACTGCAGTTAGATTCCAGTAAGATTGGCATGACCTATCAATCGCGTTTTGGCCGTGAAGAGTGGTTACAACCTTATACGGATAAAACACTGCAAGCTTTGCCTAACAAAGGGATTAAAAATTTAACCATCATGGCTCCAGCATTTTCGGTTGATTGCTTAGAGACATTAGAAGAAATCTCAGAAGAGTGTTGCCAGATATTTAAGGATGCAGGGGGTGAACAATTTAACTACGTTGCTTGTTTAAATGACGATGATGCCCACATAGATTTAATGGCGAGCTTAGTTAACGAACAAATATTGCGTGGTTAGTGAGCACTTACGCTTGGTTTATTTTTAACTTTCTGAACGAACTGATAATATAAATACCGTAATCTGCGACCACCAAGTATCGGTGCAGAACAGTATTTAGGTTTTGAGGTAACGATCATGAAACGTTGGTATTTGTTGTATTGTAAGCGTGGTGATCAGCAGCGTGCTCAAGCGCACCTGGAAAACCAAGGTGTAGAGGTGTACTACCCAAAGCTGGTAACAGAAAAATTAGTGCGCGGTAAACGCCAACAAAAGGTAGAGCCTTTGTTCCCAAGCTACATGTTTGTACGCTTTGATTATGAGCAAGGTCCTTCATTTACCACAGTGCGCTCAACTCGTGGTGTGGCTGATTTTATCCGTACTGGGGCGTACCCAACTGAGCTGCAAGGCGATCTTGTCTATACCTTAAAACAGCAAGAAGAAGTCTCAGATGTGGTGCAATATAGTGCGCCAAATGCTGGAGACAAGATTGAAATTATCTCAGGTCAATTTTCAGGAATTGATGCGATTTATCATGAGGCAGACGGTGAAACTCGCTCGATACTATTGATTACTATGATCAATAAACAAGTTGCGGTAAAAGTTGATAATACCGATCTTAATCTGTAAACCGACTTCCATACAAGACAACAGCCGAGACAGGCATTAAAAAGGGGCGCTAATGTTAGCGCCCCTTTTACATTTAATTGTGTCTGTGTTCAGCCAGAATTAATAGGCTTCGTTATGGATTGATTTCACAGCGCGACCTGAAGGATCGGCATTGTTTTTGAATGATTCATCCCACTCAATCGCTTTTGCTGATGAACAAGCCACCGATGGACCACCAGGAACACATTCAGCCGCCGATGGAAGAGGGAATAGTTCTTCAAAAATTTCACGATACACATAGCCTTCTTTAGTCGTCGGCGTGTTGTACGGGAAACGGAAGCTTGCGGTTTCCATTTGCTTATCGGTAATTTTAGCTTCAGCCACTTCACGTAGTGTATCAATCCAGCTGTAGCCAACGCCGTCAGAGAATTGCTCTTTTTGACGCCAAGCAATAGCTTCTGGCAGGTAATGTTCGAAACACTCACGCAAGATGTGTTTTTCCATCTTACCGTTGCCACACATTTTATCTTTAGGGTTTAAGCGCATTGCTACGTCAATAAACTCTTTGTCTAGGAAAGGTACGCGACCTTCTACGCCCCATGCTGCCAAAGATTTGTTGGCACGAGCACAGTCAAACATGTTCAATGCAAGTAGTTTACGTACTGTTTCTTCATGGAATTCTTGAGCATTTGGCGCTTTATGGAAGTACAAGTAGCCACCAAATATTTCATCAGCACCTTCACCAGACAGTACCATTTTAATACCCATCGCTTTGATTTTACGGCCCATTAAGAACATAGGCGTAGAAGCACGGATAGTAGTGACATCGTAGGTTTCAATGTGATAAATCACGTCACGAATAGCGTCTAGACCTTCTTGAATGGTGTAGGTCATTTCATGGTGAACAGTGCCAATTTGATCTGCAACTTCACGAGCGGCTTTCAGATCAGGTGCGCCTTCTAGGCCCACTGCAAATGAGTGTAGCTGTGGCCACCATGCTTCTGATTGGCTGTCATCTTCCACACGCATGGCTGCAAAACGTTTTGCCACTGCTGATGTGATAGATGAGTCTAAACCGCCAGAAAGCAATACACCGTAAGGTACGTCTGTCATTAATTGACGTTTAACCGCTGCTTCTAAAGCCTCTGTCAGCTCTTCTTTGCTGGTGGAGTTACCTTGTACTGCAGCATATTCATTCCAGTCACGGATGTAGTAGCGAGTGGCTTCTGCTGCGCCTGATTCAAGGTAGCTACCAGGAGGGAATTCGCTCACGGTTTTACATACTGGGACTAGCGCTTTCATTTCTGAAGCCACATAGAAGTTACCGTGCTCATCATGACCTTGGTATAGCGGAATAATACCGATATGGTCACGGCCGATAAGATAAGTGTCTTTTTCTTCATCATAAAGAACAAAAGCAAAGATGCCGTTCAGTTCTTCTAGCAGGTCAGCACCCATGTCTTGGTATAGGGCTAGGATGACTTCACAATCTGAATCAGTTTGAAACTCGTACTTTCCTTCATAACGAGCTCGGATTTCTTTATGGTTGTAAATCTCACCATTTACTGCCAGCACTAATTTTTTATCTGGGCTATAGAGAGGCTGTGCACCGCTGTTAAGACCAACGATAGCTAAACGCTCGTGTGCCAAAATGGCTTTTTCTGATGAGTAAATACCAGACCAGTCTGGTCCGCGGTGACGAAGTTTCTTCGACATTTCTAACGCCACTGGACGTAGCTTGTCCGCATCACTTTTTATGTCGAGGATACCAAATACCGAGCACATAATTCTTCCTTAAAAAAATTCACTTTATATAAGTTCAATTTGCCATTGTTTGTAAAAAAATCAACCCACAAATCGACATTTAGATAGTAAAAGCCACTCTTGATTAGATAGCGTTTAATTAATGTGATTATTTGGCAAATAGTTTCTAATTAATGGTGCAAAAAAGACCAGTTAACTAGTATGGATCATAAAGTTGTTACGTCCAGAAGTTTTCACTTGATATAACGCTTGGTCGGCATTTTCAAAAAATTGGGCACTATTCATTGTGGTTTCATCAAATTGGCAACCACCAATGCTGATACTCAATTTAGGTTGGCTAGGGTGGGGGATATTGAGTTCAGCCACCGCTTGCAGCAACCTGTTGCAAAGAAGGGTCAAGCCCTTGGTGTCAGTGTTAGGTAACAGAATAACAAACTCTTCTCCGCCAAATCGAGCTACGGTATCTATTTCTCGGCGGCAGGTTTGATTTAGGGCAATAGCGATTTTCTTTAAGTATTTATCACCGATTTGATGGCCTAGTGTGTCATTGACCATTTTAAAATGATCGATGTCTATGACCAGTAACCCTAGTGGTGATTGAGCGCGAGTAGCACGCTGAATTTCTTCGATAAGCTGTTGATCAAAGTAACGACGATTATACAAACCGGTTAGAGTATCTCGTCCAAGTAACACTTTAAGTTGTACTTTTTGTGCTTCTAGCTCCATTAATTGCAAGGTGATTTGTTTTTTTGCCTTACTTTGCTGTTGATTGTGTATAAAGGTAAGAGTTTGAGATGAATAGTGATCTTTGCCTAAGTAGAGCAACCAAGTAATGATGATTAAGTTTGAAATCAGTAAATGTACACTCAGGATATCAGTGCGCTCTTGATGCCACATGACAAAGGCACAGCCGCAGACAATACTACTGCCGTAAATAATGGCGATCTCGCGACTTTTGAGTATGGTGACTTTCACTAAAGCGGTGATCATAATGACGGAAATAGGCGCAAGGGTGTACGAATGGCTAATTAATGCCGCATGGAAAATGGTCAGCACGCATGTGGTTAAAAACAGATACAGTATATTGTAGCTGTTGTTAGATGGCAGGCGAGGTACAAAAAACCAAATTAACAAGCAGGTGAACGGGCCGAACAGTAGCAGGTAATCACGAAAGTGTTGTATATCGGTTGCAGAATCAAGTAGAGCACTTTTCGGGCTCCACAACGGCATAACTAGTCCAAATGAAAATAAACATAGGGCAATAATAGGTAGCCATATTCTTAACTGTTTACGATTGTAGCTTGTGATAAAGTTCTGAAATTGAACTTGTTGCAAGTTTGAGAGAGTGCCGGTCACTTTGTCCATGTGTTCTCGATAATGATATTACGACTAGAGCTTAGTTCATCTTTAAAGTGTAGAAAACTAAGCTCTAAGCCAATAAGGAAAGCTAGGTATTTGAAGTATCCAATACCAGTAGCTTATCATCCTAACAGTTACTATGTTCGATGGTTGTATTGTAATTTTTTATTATATAATAATGACTTATTAAACATATTACTTTGCTATCGAGCATAATTTCCGTGTTATGTTGCATACTTTTCGTAGTCGGTATCACTGTTTCAAATTATTTTTAGATGCAAATTGAGGCGATAAAGTGTCACATACATGACGAGCAAAACCACTGCCTGCTTCTCGATAGATATTAAACGCAGCATCTGCCCCTAACTCTATGAATTGATCCACCTGATCTTGATATTCCGCAATCGCCGCTATTTTGCCCGTATAACCCCTTAGCCTTAATTGTTCTAACGCGTAGCGGTTACCTTTATTGTTTGGAATAGCGAGTAATATCAACTTAATTTGTTCTAAATTCTGCACTTTTTCCCAAAAATCGGAATCTGTCACGTCACCACAGAGAATGTTTCGTTGATGTTTTGCGTGATGCTCGGATGTGTCATTGCGTATTTCTATGCCAAGACAGATATCACCATGGCGTTCGCTGAGTTCATCATAGGCGCCAGTTCCTATACGCCCCATCCCGAGCACTAAGATTTGTGATTGTCCGATGTTGATAGCCTGATCTCGAATATGAATCTTGCTATCACTGTGTTCTTTAAGCCAAGTCGCGCTGCGGCGATAAATACTATTACTAAAGCGGTTTAACGGTGCGGCTAAAACAAAGGAGATAGAAACTGCAAGTGCGATAGAAACCATGATGTCTCCAGAAATCCAACCTTCTTTATAAGCCAGTCCGCCAACAATCAAGCCAAATTCACTGTAGTTAAATAGAGTTAAAGAGGTGAGTAGTGAGGTGCGAATGCGAAATTTGAATCTGTCTAAGATGACGTAGTATAAAAGCCCTTTCGCCGGTAGCAGTAGCATGAATACTAGGGCGAGGATTAACCCAGCCATGGTCGGTTGTTCAGAAAGACCTATGTTTAAGAAGAAACAAACTAAAAACATTTCTTTTAAATTAAACAAAGACTTAGATAGCTCTGATGCCTTTGAGTGACCGGCTAGCAACATACCAAGTATCAATGCACCTAAATCGCCTTTAACACCGACGAGCTCGAATAACCCTGCGCCAACCACTAGCGCAAAAAAGATGCCACATAAAACCAGTAACTCACCGTGTCCGACTTTATCTAATACTTTGTAAAATAGCGGGCGAACCAAAGGCAGAGCAAATAAGAAAATGGCATACCATTCAGGGGTCTTCCCCGTTGATACAGTAAGAAAGGCCACCGCAAAAATATCTTGCATGACTAAGATACCAATCGCCATAGTTCCGTAGGTGGAGTTGATTTCGCCGTTGTCTTGTAGTGCTTTTATGGCAAATACGGTACTAGAGAATGACAGTGCAAAGCCTAAAATGACCAGTTGAGAAAAGGGCATGTCGGCAAACAGGCTTACACCAATCGCTTGCAGTCCAAATAGACATAAGCTAAAGAAAGCGGTTGAGGCAACATTGTGTAGCGTAGCACCTCCCCAAATCTCTTTAGAGAGCAGAACTTTGACGTCCAGTTTCAAACCGATAGTAAATAGCAGTAGGGTGACGCCGAGATCAGCGATTTCGCTGATAGCGTTGTTGCTTTCAAAACCAAAGGCATTGAGGGCAAAACCGGCCAGTAAAAAGCCGACTAAAGGGGGAAGGTTACATCTTTGGGCGATAAATCCAGCTAAAAAAGCGCCACAGATGAGCATTATGTCCATTTTATGCAGTCTCGAAGTGGTTGAGGGTCAGCAACCGCCCAACCGCAAACGAGTCTGCTGAATAGCTAGTGTGCTGAATCCATTAATTTTTGTAGCAACATACCGTTTAACATCGCACGTTTTACCATTGCAAAAGCACCCATAGTTGGGAACTGATCGAGTTCAGATGAAACAATAGGTAGGTCTTTATGAAACGCTGTTAACGATTGGCTGTTCACATTCCTTTGAATTGCAGGGAATAATAACTCTTTTGCTGCCGTAATATCACCTGCTAAAACGATTTTTTGCGGATTAAATAGGTTTATTACAATTGCAATGGCTTTACCCAGTTGAACACCAACACGAACAATGCTCTGTGTAGCCAGTGCATCGCCAAGAAGTGCATGATCACAAATGGTTTTTATCGTAATGTTCGGTTCATCAGAGAGGGTAGAATTATAGCCTCTTGCTAGGCGAGTTTTAACACCTTTGATGATGGCTGGGTTGGCAGCAACAGTTTCTAAACAACCAAAGTTGCCACACTGACATTGCTCGCCGAGCGGATCAATTTGAATATGCCCAATTTCTCCGACATTTCGATTTGAACCTAGGAAGACTTGTCCGCCTGCCATAATACCGGAGCCAGTACCTCGGTGCACACTGATCAGTACTGAGTCCATACAATCGCGCGTAGCGCCAAAGTAATATTCTGCCAGTGCCATGGCGCGAATGTCATTACCGACAAAGCATTCGAGTTGGAACTGCTCTTGTAGAATTTTACCTAAAGGTAGGTGGTCGATTTTGGTGTTCGGCATGTACTGCACTTCACCTTCATCAGGGTTTACTAGGCCGGGCAAAGTGACACCGATAGCAATTAGGTTGTAGTCGGAACCTTCAAGGCTTGCCTTGAATAGTTTTATCTTATCAATAAGTTGACCAACTAATTGCTCTTGGTTGCTGTATTGAATGGAAGATTCTGCTTTGGTCAGAACCTCACCACTCAAATCATGCAAGGACAATTGAATGTAATCCCTACCAACTCGAACCGCGATAGAATGAAATTGAGTCACCTGAGTGGTTAATGAGATCGCCCGCCTGCCACCTGTAGAGGCTTGCTGGGCAACTTCTTGTACGAAGTTATACTCTAATAATTGTCGAGTGATCTTAGTAACACTTGCTGGTGCTAAATGGCTCAATTCGGCGATCTGAATTCGAGAAATAGGCCCTTGTTGGTCGATTAGACGATAAACAGCTGCACTATTCAGCTGTTTTACAAGGTCAACGTTGCCAATTTGTCCGCCAGTCATAACTATCCTTTTGTAAATTGACCGTTTACTACGGTCCCTTCAACGTCAAAGTTGCGATTAAAAATTGTAAGGTTTGCTATCATACCAGTTTTTATACGTCCTAGCTTATGATCTAGGCCAATTGCTCTAGCAGGATATAGCGTTGCCATACGTAAAGTTTCATCTAAAGCGAATCCAGCGTGCTTCACACAGTTCTCAACCGCTTCAATCATAGTTAGAGCCGAGCCACCTAAAGTGCCATCTGCGCCAACACACATGCCGTCACGAACATACACTGTGTTGCCTACAAAATTAAATTGGTCCATCTCCGCGCCAGCAGGTGCTGTGGCATCAGTCACCAAAACTAATTTGTCACCTTTCAGTTTTTTCGCCATGCGAATATTAGCGTAGTTGACGTGGTGTCCATCAACAATAATGCCTGCGTATACATCCGGAGTATCAAAAATAGCGCCGACAACGCCCGGTTCACGAACCGTAACTGGCGTCATTGCATTAAATAGGTGAGTGGCAAAGGTAATACCGTGCTCAAAGCTATCTCTTGCTTGTTGATAGGTTGCTGCTGTGTGTCCGATAGAGACTACAATGCCAGCTTCAGTTAGGCGCGTGATGTGCTCTGGATTATTTTGCTCAGGCGCTAAGGTTACTTTGACCACCATATCAGCATGCTGGCAGATAAAATCAATCATCTCATCGTCAGATTGGCGAATGAAAGATTCGGTATGAATGCCTTTTCGAGCAACGTTTAGGTATGGGCCTTCTAGGTGCAAACCTAAAGATTGATGGGCATTTTGCTCTTGAAATTGTTTTTGAGCTTCAATAGCAGAGCGCATATTTTCATCTGAAGAGGTAATCAGGGTCGGCAAAAAGCTTGTGCATCCAGATTTTAGGTTTGCGTTGTGCATGGTTTGTAGCGTTTCAGGAGAGATTGCGTCATTGAGCATCACACCACCACAACCGTTTAACTGCACATCAATAAAGCCAGGGCTTAAGTTGGCACCGTTAAGATCAATTCGTTCGATGCTTTGATCGACATCTTGCTCTAAGCAAACGGTTTTAATGCGGTCGTTTTCTATGACGACAGCGTGGTTGTATAAGATGTCACTACCGGTATATACGGTACAGTTCGTTAATGCATACATGATTGCATCTCCTGATAAAAATGTTTGATGTTATGTGCTTCTAATTCGTAAAACAGTTCATAGGCCTTCTGTGTGCTTGCAACAGCACTTGTCTAGTGAAAACTTATCAATAACTTTATACCTAGTGTAGGACTAAACTCTTTGATTGCATTGACAATATGTTTTTTGTCGCTCGCTTTTAGTCTGACACTCAATTTGTCTCGGATAAGCCTCGAAAGAACACCTAATTGAGATTCAATTTTATTTAATTGAAATGAGTATACTGAAAAAAACAGTTATTTTATATAGTGAAATAAGTTTTATGATCTAGGTAACAAAATCCGTTTAGGTCTCCGCTTTCATATGACACTGGTCACACTTTATAGGGTTTTAATTTGCGACGCAAAATTATCTCTTTAAGATGAAGAGGACTAAATTAATTTACTAAAAAAAGTTTTAATAGGTTCCTCAGGAGGAGAAGTAACGTGAACATTCTTGGATATTTACAAAAGGTAGGTAAGGCACTGATGGTGCCAGTTGCTACCCTACCAGCAGCAGCAATCTTAATGGGTATTGGTTATTGGATTGATCCAACCGGTTGGGGTGGTAACAGCCCACTGGCTGGCTTCCTTATCAAAGCCGGTGCAGCAATCATTGATAACATGTCGTGGCTATTCGCCGTTGGTGTTGCTTACGGTATGTCAAAAGACAAAGACGGTGCCGCGGCACTTTCTGGCTTAGTTATGATGTATGTTGTAACTACACTACTATCACCTGGAGCAGTGGCTCAGATTCAAGGGATCAGCGGCGACGCAGTTCCTGCAGCATTTGGTAAAATCCAAAACCAGTTTGTCGGTATCCTTGTGGGTATTATCTCTGCTGAAATCTATAACCGCTTCTCTACCGTTGAACTCCACAAAGCGTTGGCGTTCTTCTCTGGTAAGCGTTTAGTTCCTATCTTGACTTCATTTGCTGGTATTGTAATGGCATTCGTACTTATGTACGTATGGCCTGCAATCTACGGTGGCCTTGTACACTTCGGTGAGTCTATTCAAGACATGGGTTCTGTAGGTGCTGGTATCTACGCATTCTTTAACCGTCTACTTATTCCAATCGGTCTACACCACGCATTGAACTCAGTATTCTGGTTTGACGTTGCAGGTATTAACGATATTCCTAACTTCCTAGGCGGCGCGAAATCTATTGCTGAAGGTACTGCAACACTAGGTGTTACAGGTATGTACCAAGCAGGTTTCTTCCCAATCATGATGTTTGGTCTACCGGGCGCAGCACTGGCTATCTACCACACTTCTAAGTCTAAGCATAAAGAGAAAGTTGCATCTATCATGATTGCAGCGGGCTTTGCATCTTTCTTCACCGGTGTGACTGAGCCACTAGAATTCTCATTCATGTTCTTAGCACCAGGCCTATACGTTCTGCACGCAGCACTAACTGGTATCTCTGTATTCATCGCAGCACAAATGCAGTGGATTGCAGGCTTTGGTTTCTCGGCAGGTCTTGTGGATATGGTTCTTTCTAGCCGTAACCCTCTGGCGAAAGATTGGTACATGCTTATCCTACAAGGTGTCGCGTTCTTCGGTATTTACTACGCAGTGTTCCGCACCGTTATCGTTAAGTTTGGTCTTAAAACTCCAGGCCGCGAAGATGACGAAGGTGAAGCATCAACAGTAACTGGTTCTTCAAACTCTTCTGAGCTTGCAAAACAGTACCTAAAAGCACTAGGTGGTCACAGCAACATTTCATCTATCGATGCTTGTATTACTCGTCTACGTCTAACATTGAACGATACCAATGTTGTAAACGAGAAAACGTTGAAAGATTTAGGTGCGATGGGCGTGGTGAAACTAGGTTCAAATAACGTTCAAGTTATCCTAGGTCCTCTAGCTGAAATCGTTGCAGGCGAAATGAAACAAATCCCTGTAGATGCTGACTTAACAGCAGTAGAGCTTCCATCTTAATTCAATAACAGTTAATTATTGTCCTTATGCCTCCTTCGGGAGGCATTTTTTTTACTTTTTAGAACATAAA
Organism: Vibrio sp. B1Z05; assembly: GCF_052955985.1. Taxonomy (NCBI): domain Bacteria; kingdom Pseudomonadati; phylum Pseudomonadota; class Gammaproteobacteria; order Vibrionales; family Vibrionaceae; genus Vibrio; species Vibrio sp. B1Z05. The sequence continues at coordinate 2,000,578 of NZ_CP130463.1, read as the reverse complement.
CATCTAGATTTCATCAATGAGGCGAATACAATGTAAGGTCATAGAATACTTTTGCAAAATTGAACCATGAGGTGCTATAGATGAGTGAAGCTGAGGCTCGACCATCGAATTTTATCCGTCAGATTATCGATAAAGATATCGCGGATGGTAAACACAGCAGCGTGCATACTCGTTTCCCGCCAGAGCCAAACGGCTACCTGCATATCGGGCACGCTAAATCGATCTGTCTAAACTTTGGTATTGCTCAAGATTATCAAGGTCAGTGTAACTTGCGCTTTGATGATACTAACCCTGAAAAAGAAGACATTGAATACGTTGACTCAATCAAAAGCGACGTGCAGTGGTTAGGCTTTGATTGGTCTGGTGAGATTTGTTATTCATCTAACTACTTTGATCAGTTGCATGCGTATGCCATTGAACTGATTAATAAAGGCTTAGCGTACGTAGAAGAGCTAAGTGCTGACGAAATTCGTGAATACCGTGGCACTTTGACCGCTCCAGGCAAAGAAAGCCCATACCGTACTCGCTCAGTAGAAGAAAACTTAGCACTGTTTGAAAAAATGCGTGCCGGTGGCTTTGCTGAAGGTGCGGCTTGTCTGCGTGCTAAGATCGACATGAGCTCATCATTTATGGTGATGCGCGATCCTGTTTTGTATCGTGTGCGTTTTGCTCACCATCATCAAACCGGTGACAAATGGTGTATTTACCCAATGTACGACTTCACGCATTGTATTTCGGATGCGCTAGAAGGCATTACTCACTCATTGTGTACACTTGAGTTCCAAGACAACCGTCGTCTATACGATTGGGTGTTGGAAAACATCACTATCGAAACTCAACCACATCAGTATGAGTTCAGCCGCCTTAACCTTGAATACACAGTTATGTCTAAGCGTAAGCTAAGCCAACTGGTGTCTGAAAACTTGGTTAACGGCTGGGATGATCCACGTATGCCGACTATTTCTGGTTTGCGCCGTCGTGGCTTTACTCCGGCTTCTATTCGTGAATTTTGTAAACGTATCGGCGTAACAAAACAAGAGAACATGATTGAATTTGGTTCTTTAGAGTCTTGTGTTCGTGACGACCTTAATGAAAACGCACCTCGTGCAATGGCTGTTCTTGAGCCCGTTAAAGTTGTGATTGAAAACTTCCCTGAAGATCAGGTCGAAACACTGACCGTGGCAAATCATCCAAATAAACCTGAAATGGGTAATCGTGAAGTACCATTTACTCGCGAAGTATGGATTGAAGCCGATGATTTCCGCGAAGAAGCCAACAAAAAGTACAAGCGCTTAGTGCTTGGTAAAGAAGTTCGTCTACGCGGCGCGTACGTGATTAAAGCTGAGCGCATCGAAAAAGATGAGCAAGGTAACATCACCACTATCTTCTGTACTTACGATGATGAGACATTAGGTAAAAACCCAACCGATGGCCGTAAAGTTAAAGGCGTTATCCATTGGGTATCAGCAAGTAAAGGTGTGCCTGCTGAGATTCGTTTATACGACCGTTTATTTACTGTGCCAAACCCTGCGGCAGCAGAAGACTTTAAAGCGGTGATTAACCCTGAGTCTTTAACCACTAAACAAGGTTTTGTTGAGCCAAGCTTAGTGAGTGCGGCTGCAGATGCAGGTTATCAGTTTGAACGTACAGGTTACTTCTGCATTGATAGCAAAGACAGCACAGCTGAGGCATTGGTATTTAACCGCACCGTTGGTTTACGTGATACTTGGGCTAAAGTGAGTTAGTTACAAAATTACATTGCGTTAATATTTAACCATTCGCGATAAGCAATAGGTAAAATGCCAGTCAGTTTCTCTGACTGGCATTTTTTATGTTTTCATTTCGAGCTTTATTTGTGTATAGCGCATGCTTATTGGCTGGCGTTCTGTTTGATAGCGTGCATATTCCGGCGGCTACCTTACTGGGCCCAATGTTAGCCGCTATTGTATTTAGCTTTTATAAATGCTCAGTGAAGACGCCAAAATCGGCCATTTACCTGATTCAATCTGTGATTGGGTTGATGGCAGGTCGAGTGTTGGATTTAAGTATCTTAAAGCCGTTCTTGTCTATTTGGTGGATCTTTGTTGGGGTGGCGCTGGTGGTGCTATTAGCCTGTCAGTTGATGGGGTATAGCCTAGCTAAGTTACGCATTTTACCGGGCAGTACAGCGATATGGGGGTGCGCCCCGGGCGGTGCATCCGCTATGGTAGTGATGGCGGAGTCTTATGGTAATGACCCCAGCTTAGTCGCGTTCATGCAGTATTTGCGCGTGGTTATGGTGAGCTTACTGGCGGCTACCGTTGCGCATTTTTTAGCGATTGGCGCGGCTCAATCCACTCAATTACATATACAGCACTGGCTAGATCCACATCCATTGTTGGCGGTGCTGGAAACGCTGTTTATTATTGTGGCGACCTCTTATCTTGGCGTGAAATCACGTTTGCCCGCCGGCTGTTTTCTGGTGTCGATATTTGTCAGTGCCTTTTGTGTTAACTCCGGCGTTGCGGTACTTGAAGTGCCTGAATGGATATTGGATATCGCATATTTAGTGCTTGGCGTGAGTATCGGTATGAGATTTAGCCCTGAGATAGTCAAACAAGCCTTGTTTGCGCTACCTAAAATTCTATTGTCTATCCTGGGATTAATCTCATTATGCGGTTTGGTGGCAGTGCTGTTGGTGCAGGTGTTCCATGTGAGCCCTTTAACCGCTTATCTGGCAACGACTCCTGGAGGGTTAGATGCAGTTACTGCGATAGCGCTGTCAAGCCATACCCAAGTCAACCTAGGCTTTGTGATGAGTATGCAGATTGTACGTTTGTTGATGGTGGTGTTATTAGCTCCGCACATGGCGCAATTTGCTTCTAAGCGATTTATGCGTGTTAGCCAAGCTTGAGTGTGAAAATAGGGTAGGAGAGTGTTTTATCCGTTGTTAACGTAATACACGCTACCGGTGCGCGAGTTATACCAAATCACATGCGTGGCAACCTCAGGATCTCTATCAAAGCCATCTTTAGTATAAATGTAATGACATTTGGTTTGATAGGGACCACTATTTTCACCGGTGAGATCGCTACTGGTTCGGCGGGCAACAAAGTCAAAGTTGTCGGCTTGATTATAGCTTCGGGTAGCGGTGAGAGAGGTGACGAGAATGGCATCAAACAATAGTGAACATGCTACTTCACCACTGCCTATGTTATAAGGTGCTCTAAACACAGCCTGTTTGGTAGTGCCAATAGGAAAGCCCACTTCATTGAAATCCACCTCGCCATTGGCGTAGTTTGGAAGATCAATTTGTGGCTGATTAGCTCTACCTTCAATCGCCCACTTTTGGTGTCCGAAATTGATGGCCTGTTGCATCTCAGCGGCAACACCACGTAGCATTGATTCTCTAGCATCAGCATTGAGATTGAGAAATCGCGGCGCTGCTATAACAGTCAGCACCGCAAGAATAACAATAACGACGGCTAGCTCAATCAGCGTAAATCCATTTTTGCTGAATGACATAAAACCCTTTTTTGTATCAGATTAACTGTGTGCGTTAGGATTTGTCTTACAATCACCTGAAGCACAGCGACCGTATAAGTATAAGCTATGGTTGGTTAGGTTGATGTTGTGTTTTTTAGCAATTTCATGCTGACGTTGTTCAATCACTTCGTCGTTAAACTCGATAACCGCACCACAGTCAAGACAAACAAGATGGTCATGGTGGTGTTGAGTTGCAAGTTCAAATACAGATTTTCCGCCTTCAAAATGATGGCGAGTAACAATGCCTGCATCATCAAATTGGTTTAATACTCGGTAAACGGTTGCTAGCCCAATTTCCTCACCGATATCGATAAGTTTCTTATACAGCTCTTCCGCACTGATGTGCTGACAACCCGGTTGTTGCAGGAGCTCTAAAATTTTTAAGCGGGGTAAAGTGACTTTTAATCCAGCTTCTTTTAGGGCTTTGTTGTTATCTGGCATGTATATTCCTTTAAAAATTTGAGCTGCTTGTTAATTGTTCATTATATGGAAAGAATAGACAACAATAAACAATGTGTTAATTGTGGGTATTCTTTTTCTCTATAAAATGGAAGGCCATCACGAACAGTATGTGCCATTGATGGGTTTATTGTAAGTGATTGTCGCGCAAAACTAAAAAAGGGAGCACAAGGCCCCCTTTTAAAAATGGAGACGATTTAGTCTTCTAGTTCGGCAAGACACATTTCAGAATGAATCTGCTCAACCCAAGTTTTAACACGCTCTTCGGTTAATTCAGGTTGACGATCTTCGTCAATACACAAGCCGATGAAGTGATCATCATCAACCAATGCTTTAGAGGCTTCAAATTCGTAGCCTTCGGTAGGCCAGTAACCGACAATAGTACCGCCTTTCGCTTCTACGATATCACGAATCGTGCCCATAGCATCACAGAAGTACTCAGCGTAATCTTCTTGGTCACCACAACCGAAAATAGCCACAAGTTTAGTGCTGAAATCAATTGCTTCTAGTTCAGGGAAAAAGTCATCCCAATCACATTGAGATTCACCGTAATACCAAGTAGGGATACCAAGTAGTAGCAGATCGAAGTTATCAATGTCTTCTTTGCTACTTTTTGCTATATCTTGAACATGAACCAGTTGTTTACCTAGTTGTTTTTGAATCATCTTTGCAACAGCTTCTGTATTACCAGTATCACTGCCGAAGAAGAGACCTACACTTGCCATAGAATCAGTACCTATATTGGATGTAATGGGATGCGTTTATATTGGCGTTATAGATTATAAACCCGAGCCTTCCCAAGAGAGTTGTATAACACCCTTAGTGACAAAGCCGGCACAACCTAGAAACAGCACTAACCATACGATACGACGCCCAAATGGAGGAACATTGCCCTGCTTTAGAACATCCTTGATTGCTAACCCGATAAGTATAAATACGGAAGCAAACAGCAAATCGAGCCCTATGGATTCAATTTGATTAATGTAATCGTATAGCATGGCATCCCTTTATGCTTAATCAATCGCGGAACTATAACATAACCTAACGGCTTCTGTTTACCCTTGAATCTCAATTTTGTGCAATAAACTTGCGAATTACTCTCAATACCATGTCCGGTTTTTCTGCGTGCAACCAATGCCCAGTATTAGCAATGATGTGCGCTTTAGCATTGGGAAATTGCTGCATGATGCTGCTTTGATGTTCGGCTTGAATATAGTCGGAATTAGCGCCTTTCATAAACAGGGTAGCGACTGGATTTGGCGCTAAAGTCTCCCATGTCATGATCTGTTGATATTGATTTTGTAAGGCGATGTAATTGAAGCGCCAGCTTAACGTCTCTCCCTCTTTATATAGGGACTTACTCAAAAACTGACTCACGCCTTCCATCTCAATATGCTGCGCCAGCAGTGACATGGCTTGAGAACGAAGTTTAGGTTTTTGTTTTGCTACTTCTTGAATGCCAGCAAATACATTGCTGTGGCGATCAACATGGTAAGCCACTGGGGCCATATCTAACACAATCAATTGCTCAAAGAGCTCCGGCCTTAGTGAGGCTAACTTCATCGCGACTTTGCCACCCATCGAATGCCCAACTAGAGTGACTCCTGTAAGCTCAAGATCGTCGATAAGAGAGAGGATATCGGCCGCTTGCGCAGCATAAGTATGCTCAGGGTAATGAGGGGAGCGTCCATGGTTTCGCAGGTCGACACTGATCACTTGATGATCTTGACTGAGATCGCGCGCAAGTAACCCAAGGTTATCTAAACTGCCAAATAAACCATGAATCAGAAGCATAGGTTTACCGTTACCTTGGATTTTATAGTGCAACTGGCTCGACATTTTATCCATTTCCTTTTTTCTTTCCGTAGAGACTTGCTCAATAACTGGGTATAATCTGAAGCAGTTTAAACTAATAAGATTGTGAAAAGCGAATGAAAACCATCGAAGTTGACGAAGAACTGTATAGATTTATCGCGAGCCGAACCCAACGTATTGGAGAGAGTGCATCCGATATTCTACGACGTTTACTCGATGTGAATGGTGCTGTAGAACAAGAAGTCGAAGCGGCTCAAGAAGTAACTGAAGCTGAGCCTACTGGACCTGCAACACCGATCACCGTTGGTAAACCGACACAGTCCATTGACCCTATCAAGCAAATCCGCAGCGAATTGATTTCAGATGAATTTGCCTCTCTTGATAAGGCGATTGATAGATTTATGTTTATGCTGTCTGCGCTGCATAGAATCGATAAAGACGGATTTGCCGAAGCGACTCAAGTAAAAGGGCGCAAGCGTGTTTATTTTGCAGACAACGAAGCGGTACTCTTGGCAAGTGGCACTACGACCAAACCAAGAGCCATTCCTGGATCACCGTTTTGGGTGATCACCAATAACAATACCAGCCGTAAACGTCAGATGGTTGAACAGTTAATGGTACGAATGTCCTTTCCCGCCGAATTAATAGAACGTGTCACACGTTCGATATAATCCCAAGGAATAATACCCACAGAATCCCCCCAGGTTCGTGGGTATTTTTGATTTTAAGAACTATAAAAGGAACAACTCAATGGCTATGCATCCTCGTGCCGGGCAAAAGGCTCAGCAAGAAGATCTACACAACATCCCTCAGTTGGTGGCTAACTACTATTTGTTGCAACCTGAAGCTGGCAATGCGGCACAAAAAGTTGCATTTGGTACTTCGGGCCATCGTGGTAGTGCTGACAAGGTAACCTTTAACGAAAATCATATTTTAGCCATCGCGCAAGCGGTCGTTGAAGTTCGCGCGAGTCACGGAGTGACCGGGCCGTTATTCGTGGGTAAAGACACTCACGCACTTTCTGAACCGGCATTTTCTACTGTGGTAGACGTGTTGGTGGCAAATGGTGTGCAGGTTATCTGTCAAGAGCATGAAGGTTATACCCCAACTCCGGGTATCTCCCATGCAATCCTGACTCATAACTTAGTCAACGATGCTAAAGCTGACGGCATCGTCATCACTCCTTCGCATAATCCGCCGCAAGATGGTGGCATCAAGTACAACCCTGTACATGGTGGTCCAGCGGAAGGTGAATTGACTAAAGCAATTGAAGATCGCGCTAATGCAATCATTGCTGCGGGTCTGGTGGATGTAAAACGTGTAGGCATTGCGGATGCAAAAGCGAGCGAGTTGTTCGTTGAAAAAGATCTCGTAGCTCCTTATGTGGCTGATCTGGTCAACGTTGTTGACATGCAAGCGATTCAAAAAGCCAACTTAAAAATCGGTGTTGATCCACTAGGTGGTTCAGGCATTGATTACTGGCGTCAAATTCAAAAAGCGTACGACCTAGACTTAACTCTAGTGAGTGAAGCCATTGACCCTAGCTTCCAGTTCATGTCTTTAGATAAAGACGGTGTGGTACGTATGGATTGTTCTTCGCCTTACGCGATGGCAGGTCTACTGGCACTGAAAGACGATTACGACCTAGCATTTGGTAACGACCCTGACTATGACCGTCACGGCATTGTAACGCCAGCAGGTTTGATGAATCCAAACCATTTCCTAGCCGTGTGTATCGATTACTTATATCGTCACCGTGAAGGTTGGGGCGCAGAAGTTGCCGTGGGTAAAACACTGGTTTCTAGTGCTATTATCGATCGCGTTGTGGCTGATCTTGGTCGTGAACTATGTGAAGTGCCTGTTGGCTTTAAATGGTTTGTAGACGGTCTGTACGAAGGCAAGTTTGGCTTCGGCGGTGAAGAGAGCGCAGGTGCGTCTTTCTTACGTAAAGACGGTACGCCTTGGGCAACAGATAAAGATGGCATCATCTTGTGTTTACTAGCGGCTGAAATTACCGCAGTAACGGGTAAAAACCCTCAGCAATACTACAACGAGTTAGCGGCGAAACACGGTGAGTCTAGCTACAACCGTATTCAAGCGGTAGCAAACGGCCCACAAAAAGACGTGCTCACTAAACTGTCTGCTGAGATGGTATCTGCGGATACGTTAGCGGGTGACGCGATTACCGCTCGTCTAACGCATGCTCCAGGCAATGGCGCTGCAATTGGTGGTCTGAAAGTAACTACTGCAAATGGTTGGTTTGCGGCTCGTCCATCTGGCACAGAAGAAATCTACAAGATTTACTGTGAGAGCTTCAAAGGTGCAGAGCATCTAAAACTGATTGAAACTGAAGCGCAAGAGATTGTGAATCAAGTATTCAAGGCAGCAGGTTTATAACCGTAATCGCCTTAAATAACGATTAAGCCATTCGCTCAAATCATAAAAACCCATTGCCTAACGGTAAATGGGTTTTTTTATGTTTGAATCTATCGCGCTATAGAGTTTTGCACAGAAGTTGCTCAGCGTGATAAGCGTCGCGCGGCTTTTTTATCGTTTTTTCGCTGAAACAGAATAACGATTGAGATAGGAATACAGACCATCAGCATAAAAACGAACAATGCTTCTACTAATTGTGCCATGTGAATTTCTAGATAAACTAGCCAATGCTTTGAATGTAGCCCGACTTTATTCCTATGCTTGGTCAGGTTCAATATGCGCCCTGAGACATGCGTGAATGCCTGTGCCGAAAGCGTATTGAGTTTATTCACCTAACACTTTGTTTTTATTGGTTTTAACTTTATTTTTAATCGCTGTTTGCTAGAAAGTGCAATCACTGTTTGAATAATTAACTAGCGATTATTAGGCCAATCATTTGGTACTACAAACCAAAATCGACCTGATTCACTTTGACAATGTAAAATACCTTGCGAGGCTTCTGTTACCCGAGGTGACGATGAGGTTTTGCCGATAGCCCAATACGCTTTGTCCAGTTGATAGAGCGGTTCATCAATTTGTGCAAACTGCTTTTGATAGCACCAAAAACCATTGATTTGACTTGGGTTTATCTCTTTGTCGTCACAATGGCTAGGAATGGTCTGTTGTTGGAAAGGGTTAATATACAAACGGCCTTGCATTAACAGGTGTTGCGACAGGTATTGCCACTGCGGGTATTGCGCTACAAAGTACGGCATATGCGTATGTTGCAACTGATGAGTCAACATATGACGCAGCTTTTTATCTAAGCGGTCCCTCGCATTGGGCCCGTACCACTTATCTTCATGCAACAAGTAAAACTTAATCGCTACTTCCCAGTGCTGAGCCTTATTTTGGTGCGGGTGGCGTAAAACAAAATCCAGCTCGCCTATGGTTCGCCCTGCATCATTTAGTTGTAATTCTGTTTGCTCAACAGATAAGTCAGAGCATTGTACGAACAGTTCCTGACAAAGGTGCTGATAAATAAAGCCCAGCCGTGAGTTTTTGCAGTAATCAGCAAACTGCGCCGTCTCTGTATTGCGAAAGGGCAAATGCTGCACAATGATCTCATCTTCTCGAAATAGCGGCGCTGTTGTTGCAATCCACTGGGCAAATTGAGTTAAAATTGAAGCATTGACCGTATAGTTAGGCATAGATAAACCGTTAGAGATACAAACCTGTCAAGGATGGTCTATTTAACTTGCTACATATCCGATGCATTTTCAAATATTTGGAATAGAAATGAACAATTTAAAATTGCAAACACTGCTAAACGACAAACTAAGTGCCCAACAAATTAAAGATTATGCGCCGAATGGATTGCAAGTAGAGGGGACTGAAAATATCAAAAAAATAGTCACTGGAGTGACTGCATCCCAAGCGTTAATCAATGAAGCTATTCGACTTAATGCGGATGCACTCTTGGTGCATCACGGTTATTTTTGGAAAGGCGAACCTGAGCCGATAGTGGGTATGAAAGGGCGTCGTATTCGTGCACTGATCAAAAATGATATTAACCTTTATGGCTACCATCTACCTTTAGATATTCATCCTGAGCTAGGCAACAACGCAAAATTAGCTGAGCTGTTGGATATTGAGATTGAAGGGGGCCTTGAAGGGCACGCTCAATCTATCGCGCTGTATGGACGTCTAAAATCGCCTGTCACTGGCGCGGAATTTGCGCAGCGTATTGCGCAAGTGCTCAATCGTGAACCTTTGCATATTGCGCCTGACTTTGCCGATAAAATGATTGAAAGTGTAGGTTGGTGTACTGGTGGCGGTCAGGATTACATTCAACTTGCCGCAGATCATCAACTGGATGCGTTTATTTCTGGGGAAATTTCAGAGCGAACAACATTTGTGGCGCGTGAGCAGGGCATTCATTATTTTTCGGCGGGGCATCATGCCACTGAGCGTTATGGTATTAAAGCGTTAGGCGAGTGGTTGGCAGAGCAATACGGTTTTGAGGTTACCTTTGTTGATATTAATAACCCAGTATAATTGGGTTTAAATAGTGTAATAAAAAGAAAGGCTTGAACATAGTGTTCAAGCCTTTTCTATTCGAACTGCTTGTACTAAATCATAGCGTAAGCAGCGCAATTTTTAGCTGACATTATTCACGTTCGTGAAGTGGCTTAAAGCCGCGCTTAGTTTCACCTGTGTACAACTGACGAGGTCGGCCGATACGGTTATTCGGATCGTCGTGCATTTCGCTCCAATGGGCAATCCAACCCACAGTACGTGAGATGGCAAAGATAACGGTAAACATAGATACAGGAATACCGATGGCTTTTAGAATAATGCCTGAGTAGAAATCTACGTTCGGGTAGAGTTTCTTCTCCACAAAGTATTCATCAGAAAGCGCAATACGTTCCAGTTCCATTGCGACATCTAGCAGAGGATCTTTGATGTCTAGCTCTTTAAGCACATCGTGACATGCTTCGCGCATTACCGTTGCGCGAGGATCGTAGTTCTTGTAAACGCGGTGACCAAAGCCCATCAAACGGAATGGGTCATCTTTATCTTTTGCTCTAGCAACATATTCTTCAATGTTGTCAACGCTGCCTATTTCTTCAAGCATATGTAGACACGCTTCATTTGCGCCGCCGTGTGCCGGTCCCCATAAAGAGGCAATACCCGCGGCAATACAAGCAAATGGGTTAGCGCCAGAAGACCCCGCTAAACGAACGGTCGACGTAGAGGCGTTTTGCTCATGGTCGGCGTGCAGAGTGAAAATTTTATCCATTGCACGAGCAACCACAGGGTTAACTTCGTATTCTTCACATGGGTTTGCAAACATCATGTGTAAGAAGTTTTCTGCATAAGTAAGGTCATTTCGTGGATAAATAAACGGCTGACCTATGCTGTATTTGTAGCACATTGCCGCAAGTGTAGGCATTTTAGATAGCAATCTAAATGCTGCAATTTCGCGGTGTTCATCATTGTTAACGTCAAGTGAATCGTGATAGAAGGCTGCTAATGCTCCTACTACCCCACACATTACTGCCATCGGGTGCGCGTCGCGACGGAAACCATGAAAGAAGCTTGCGATTTGTTCATGCACCATAGTATGGCGTCCAACAATCTTCTTAAAGTTATCGTATTTTTCGCGAGTGGGTGCTTCTCCGTAGAGCAAAATATAACAAACTTCTAAATAATCTGCGTTGTTTGCTAATTCATCGATTGGATAGCCGCGGTGTAATAAAATACCAGCGTCGCCATCGATGTAGGTGATTTGAGATTCACAAGATGCGGTGGCAAGAAAACCAGGGTCAAAGGTGAAATACCCTTGGCTTCCTAATGTACGAACATCGATCACGTCTGGGCCATCGGTTCCCTTCATAATCGGCAATTCGATAGGCGCTTGACCCTCAATAGTCAGAGTCGCTTGCTTATCTGCCATAACATTCTCCTTTGTTATTTATTTTCCATCTTGATTCAATGGTGCACCAAATTTGTACTGGTGTTCGCACTAGAAGTCAATTTATATAGCTTTTTGTGTGCACTTGTCTCGATTTCTATAAGTAGAATAACTAAAAATCAGGCCTATGTAACAAAATTTGTTAATAATATTGTGTGTCATTGTTAACAAACGTTATAGTGGCGGTGAATTAAAAGCTATATCATTGAGTTATCTCTATCACTACTTTTAGTTAGTGGGAGGTAGTTCTAAGTTATAGAGGATTAAAGTGACAAAATAATTAGGTTTAACCCTAACTTATGTAAGCTTTTGTTAAGTTTTTGCTAAGAAAGCGCAATTGTTTACGATTTGTAACTGTTCAAAGGAGCTGAGAGAGCACGCCGTGGACAAGAAAAAAACAAGACCCGTCAATTTGGATCTGCAAACGATTCATTTCCCAATCACTGCCATTGCTTCGATTCTGCACAGGGTATCTGGTGTTATTACCTTTGTCGCTGTAGGGATTTTGCTTTGGTTACTTTCTATTTCTCTATCATCACCAAAAGGATTTATGGAGGCGGCCAGTTACGTGGATGGCTTCTTCGTCAAATTTATTTTGTGGGGAATACTGACTGCACTTTTCTATCATATCGTGGGCGGTATTCGACATCTTTGCCAAGACCTAGGTTACTTTGAAGAATTAGAGAGCGGCGCAAAAAGTGCGCAAATCTCCTTTATTGTGACAGGCGTACTAGCAATCGTTGCGGGGGTAATTGTATGGTAAATCCTATTTCTTCCGTAGGGCGTAATGGCGTCCATGATTTCTTGTTGGTTCGTGCAACAGCAATCATCTTGACCCTATACACCATTTATCTATGTGGCTTCTTCTTATTTACTGGCGACATAGGTTATTTGCAGTGGACACACTTCTTCGGTGGACTGTTCACCAAGGTGTTTACCATGATTGCCCTGTTTTGCATTCTTATTCATGCGTGGATTGGAGTGTGGCAGGTATTAACTGATTATATTAAACCAACGCTGCTCCGCGGCAGCCTGCAACTGGTCCTTGTTGCGGTGCTATTTGGTTATTTCTTCTCTGGCCTATTTATTCTTTGGGGGGCATAAATGACAATTCCAGTTCGCGAATTTGACGCTGTTGTCATTGGTGCTGGTGGTGCAGGTATGCGCGCAGCACTACAAATCTCTGAGCAAGGGTTAACTTGCGCATTACTATCAAAAGTATTTCCGACACGTTCTCACACCGTATCAGCGCAAGGTGGTATTACTGTTGCTCTTGGTAACTCTCACGAAGACAACTGGCAATGGCACATGTACGACACGGTTAAAGGGTCGGATTACATTGGTGACCAAGACGCTATCGAATACATGTGTAAGAACGGTCCAGAATCTGTCATCGAGCTAGAAAAAATGGGTCTGCCATTTTCTCGCTTCGAAGACGGTTCTATTTATCAACGTCCGTTTGGTGGCCAGTCAAAACAGTTCGGTGGTGAGCAAGCTGCGCGTACTGCTGCTGCTGCTGACCGCACAGGTCACGCACTACTGCATACCTTGTACCAACAAAACATCAAATACAAAACCACCATCTTTAGTGAGTGGTACGCCCTTGATTTGGTGAAAAACCAAGATGGCGTAGTGATGGGTTGTACCGCAATCTGCATGGAAACGGGCGAGATGTGTTACTTCAAATCGAAGGCCACTATTTTAGCCACTGGCGGCGCAGGGCGTATTTACTCTTCTACTACTAACGCACACATCAACACTGGTGATGGCGTAGGTATGGCGCTGCGCGCTGGCGTGCCGATGCAAGACATGGAAATGTGGCAATTCCACCCAACCGGAATCGCAGGTGCTGGCGTACTTGTGACCGAAGGGTGTCGCGGTGAGGGCGGTTATCTTCTTAATAAAGATGGCGAACGCTTTATGGAGCGTTATGCACCGAATGCGAAAGACTTAGCCGGTCGTGATGTTGTAGCGCGTTCGATGATGATCGAGATTCGTGAAGGCCGTGGTTGTGATGGCCCTTGGGGACCTCACATCAAACTGAAGATGGACCATTTAGGTAAAGACGTACTCGAGTCACGTCTGCCGGGTATTTGTGAGCTATCACGTACCTTTGCCCACGTAGATCCTGTGAAAGAACCGATTCCTGTTATCCCAACCTGTCACTACATGATGGGCGGCGTTCCGACTCAAGTTTCCGGTCAAGCGATTAAGCTTGATGACAACGGACAAGACGTGGAAGTGCAAGGTCTGTTTGCTTGTGGCGAAATCGCCTCAGTATCGGTACACGGTGCAAACCGACTTGGCGGAAACTCATTGCTTGATTTAGTGGTGTTTGGTCGCGCAACAGGTTTACACCTAGGCGATACCTTAGATGCACAATCTGAAGCTCGCCCAGTATCTGAGTCCGATCTTGAAGCCTCTTTGGCGCGTACTATGCGTTGGGAGAACAGCACCCGTGGTGAAGACCCAGCGCAAATCCGTAAAGATATGCAAAGTTGCATGCAAAACAGCTTCTCGGTATTCCGTGAAGGTGAAGCGATGGCAACGGGACTTGAAGAACTGCGAGTTATCCGTGAGCGTCTGCAAGATGCGCACCTTAGCGATAAATCCACAGAGTTCAATACACAGCGTATTGAGTGTCTCGAACTTGATAACTTGATGGAAACCGCTGTAGCAACTGCGGTTGCTGCTAACTACCGTACAGAAAGTCGCGGCGCACATGCCCGCTTTGATTATCCAGACCGCGATGATTCGCAGTGGCTATGCCACTCAATTTACAATCCAGAAACGGAAAGTATGTCTAAGCGTGATGTGAATATGGAACCTGTACATCGTGAAGCGTTTCCACCGAAAGCTAGAACCTATTAAGGGAGCGAGATATGAACCTGAATTTTTCTGTCTATCGCTATAACCCAGATGTGGACAGCAAACCTTACATGAAACAGTACGCCCTAGAGGTGGAAGAAGGCTCGGACATGATGGTGCTTGATGCACTGATCTTGTTGAAAGAACAAGACCCTTCGCTTTCCTTCCGCCGCTCTTGTCGTGAGGGTGTGTGTGGCAGTGACGGTTTAAACATGAATGGTAAAAATGGTCTTGCGTGTATCACGCCACTTTCTGCATTGAAAGGGGATACGCTGACCATTCGTCCATTACCTGGATTACCAGTGGTACGTGATCTGATTGTCGACATGACTCAGTTTTATGACAACTACGCCAAAGTGAAGCCGTTTTTGATTTCTGATGGCGAATTACCTCCGTCACGTGAGCACAAACAGTTGCCAGAAGAGCGTGCACATTTGGATGGATTATATGAGTGCATTATGTGTGCGTGTTGTACCACATCGTGCCCATCTTTCTGGTGGAACCCTGACAAGTTCATCGGTCCTGCGGGCCTACTAGCGGCTTATCGCTGGTTAATTGATAGCCGAGATACGGCAACTGATGAGCGACTAAGCAGTTTAGACGATGCATTCAGTGTTTTCCGTTGTCATGGCATCATGAATTGTGTCAGTGTATGTCCTAAGGGGTTAAACCCGACCAAAGCGATTGGGCATATCAAAACGATGTTAGTCAATCGTTCGGTTTAGATTATTGAAATTACGGGCTTTTCGAGGTTTACTGTTAAGCCTGTTGTAGCCAACCTTTTTGGGTTGAAGATAAGTTCGGCAAAGACCGAAACAACAAGTATTAATCTACAGATTAAGGGAATATATGCATAACAGTGTGATGAAGGCATGGCTCGAGTCTTCACACTTGGCTGGCGCCAATGCAACGTACGTAGAAGAACTCTACGAACTTTATCTCAGTGATCCAGACTTGGTGAGTGAGGAATGGAAACGCGTATTTGATGAACTGCCTGTGCAAGCATCAGAACAAGGGGAGCAATCCCATACTCGCGTCCGTGACTACTTTCGCCGACTCGCACAAGAGACTAAGCATTATAGTGTCCAAGTAAGTGATCCTGATGTCGATGCGAAACAAGTAAGGGTTTTGCAACTTATTAACGCCTATCGATTTAGAGGCCATCAAGCGGCTAACCTAGATCCGTTAGGTTTATGGCAACGCCCAGTTCAGCCTGAACTGGACCCTGCGTTCCATAATCTCACACAAGATGATCTCAACGAAAATTTCAACGTCGGTTCTTTTGCGGTCGCGCAAGAAACCATGCAGTTGAAAGACCTCTATAAAGCGCTCAACAAGACTTACTGTGGTTCAGTCGGTGCAGAATACATGCACATGACCAACACAGAGCAAAAGCGTTGGGTTCAGCAGCGTCTTGAATCAGTTCAATCTCAGCCGGAATTCTCATTAGAAGAGAAAATTACTTATCTTGACGAGCTCACAGCGGCAGAAGGTTTAGAACGCTATCTTGGTGCTAAATTCCCCGGTGCAAAACGCTTCTCTCTAGAAGGTGGTGATGCGCTGATTCCTATGACCAAAGAGTTAATTCGTCATGCAGGCCGTAGTGGTATGCGTGAGGTGGTTGTAGGCATGGCTCACCGTGGCCGTTTGAATATGCTGGTCAACGTGCTAGGTAAAAAACCGCAAGACTTGTTTGATGAGTTTGCCGGTAAGCACGATGAGACTTGGGGTACCGGTGACGTGAAATATCACCAAGGTTTCTCCGCAGACTTTGCCACTCCCGGTGGTAACGTTCACTTAGCGTTAGCCTTTAACCCATCTCACTTAGAGATTGTAAACCCAGTAGTTATCGGCTCAGTACGTGCTCGTCAAGACCGTCTGGCTGATAAAGACGGCTCAAAAGTATTACCTATCACCATTCACGGTGATTCGGCGATTGCCGGACAAGGGGTGGTACAAGAGACATTTAATATGTCTCAAGCACGCGGTTTCCAAGTGGGCGGTACGGTGCGAATCGTAGTGAATAACCAAATTGGTTTTACTACGTCGAACCCTAGAGATACTCGCTCTACTATGTACTGTACCGATATCGCGAAGATGGTACAGGCGCCGATATTCCACGTGAATGCCGATGATCCAGAAGCGGTGGCTTTTGTCACTCGTATCGCTCTTGATTACCGCAACACCTTTAAGCGTGATGTGGTGATTGACTTGGTATGTTACCGCCGCCATGGTCACAACGAAGCCGATGAGCCAAACGCAACTCAGCCATTGATGTATCAAAAAATCAAAAAGCACCCAACGCCACGTAAGCTATACGCTGATGTGATGATGGAGCGTGATGAGATTGGCATCGATACCGCCACGCAACTGGTGAATGAATATCGTGATGCTCTCGACCACGGTGAAGTGGTGGTGAAAGAGTGGCGCCCGATGGCTCTGCATTCTGTGGATTGGTCTCCTTATATTGGCCATGAATGGGATATTGAGTGGGACAGCAAATTAGAGCTGACTCGTTTAAAAGAGCTAGGCAAAAAAGTGTGCGATTATCCTGATAGCCACCAATTGCAAAGCCGCGTTAACAAGTTATATAACGACCGTAAAGCCATGGTTGAAGGCGAAAAAGCCATTGACTGGGGCATGGCGGAAACATTGGCATATGCCACTATCGTTGACGATGGCAAGCGTATCCGCATCTCAGGGCAAGACTCGGGCCGTGGTACTTTCTTCCACCGTCACGCAGTATTGCACAACCAAGGTGATGCGAGCACGTACGTGCCACTTGCCAACATTCATGACAAACAAGGGCCATTCCAAGTCTTTGACTCTGTATTGTCTGAAGAAGCAGTATTGGCATTTGAATACGGCTATACCACCGCAGAGCCGGGCGGCCTGACTATCTGGGAAGCACAGTTTGGTGACTTTGCCAACGGTGCACAGGTAGTGATTGACCAATTCATCTCCTCGGGTGAGCAAAAGTGGAACCGCTTATGTGGTATTACCTTACTGCTGCCACACGGTTATGAAGGTCAAGGTCCTGAGCACTCCTCAGCACGTCTAGAGCGTTATTTACAGCTGTGTGCGGAACAAAACATGCAAGTGGTTGTGCCATCAACCCCAGCGCAGGTGTATCACATGTTGCGCCGCCAAGTAGTTCGCCCAATGCGCCGTCCTTTGATTGTGATGTCTCCTAAATCTTTACTGCGTCATCCATTGTGTGTGTCGTCGTTAGAAGATTTAGCGGAAGGTACGTTCCAACCTTGTATTCCTGAAGTAGATGATCTTGAACCGTCTAAAGTACGCCGTGTGGTGTTCTGTTCGGGTAAAGTGTATTTCGACCTTCTGGATGAACGACGTAAACGTGAAATTGATGATGTGGCGATTGTTCGTATTGAACAGTTGTACCCATTCCCAATCGCAGATTTGCGTGAAGTAATCTCTATTTACCCGCAAGTGACCGATTACGTTTGGTGTCAGGAAGAGCCTCAAAACCAAGGTGCTTGGTATTCAAGCCAACACAACTTCCGCGCAGCAACGCCATTTAACACCACTTTGAATTATGCCGGTCGCCCAGCGTCAGCATCACCTGCTGTGGGTTACATGTCTGTGCACTTGAAACAACAGAAAGCGTTAATCGATGACGCTCTTACAATTGATAAAGAACTAGAAGAATAAGGAAGCCCAACAAATGACAATTGAAATTCTGGTTCCTGATTTACCTGAATCAGTTGCAGATGCTACCGTTGCAACATGGCACAAAAAGCCTGGCGATAGAGTAGAGCGTGATGACGTATTAGTGGATATTGAAACTGATAAAGTTGTCCTTGAAGTGCCAGCTCCAGAAGCCGGTGTGCTTGAAGAAGTCCTAGAAGAAGAAGGTGCAACGGTACTTGCCAAGCAGCTTCTTGCCAAAATCAAACCGGGCGCGGTAGCCGGTGAGCCAACTAAAGACTCAACCGAAGCCACTGAAGCCTCTCCAGACAAACGCCATAAAGCGACATTGACTGAAGAAAGCAATGAAGCCTTGAGTCCTGCGGTAAGACGCTTACTTGCAGAGCACAGCTTGAACCCTTCGGATGTGAAAGGTACAGGTGTTGGCGGTCGTATCACTCGTGAAGATGTGGACGCGCACTTAGCTAATGCTAAGAAAGCGGCTCCAGAAGCACCAGTGGCTGCGCCAATTGAAGCGCCGGCGACGGCTCGCAGTCAAAAACGTGTGCCAATGACACGCTTGCGTAAGACGGTAGCAAAACGTCTACTGGAAGCGAAAAACAGCACGGCCATGTTGACCACGTTTAACGAAGTGAACATGAAGCCAATCATGGATCTGCGCGCGCAATACAAAGACTCTTTTGAAAAGCGCCATGATACCCGTTTAGGCTTTATGTCTTTCTACGTGAAAGCCGTTACTGAAGCGCTAAAACGCTACCCAGAAGTGAACGCTTCTATTGATGGCGATGACATTGTTTACCACAACTACTTTGACATTAGCATGGCGGTATCAACTCCGCGCGGCCTAGTGACCCCAGTTCTAAAAGACTGTGATACGTTAGGTTTTGCTGATATCGAGAAGGGCATCAAAGATCTTGCTATTAAAGGTCGTGACGGAAAATTGACAGTCGACGAGTTGATGGGTGGTAACTTTACTATCACCAACGGCGGCGTATTTGGTTCATTGATGTCGACACCAATCATCAACCCACCGCAAGCCGCTATTTTGGGCATGCACAAAATCCAAGACCGCCCAATGGCAGTCAATGGCAAAGTTGAAATCTTGCCAATGATGTATTTGGCACTGTCCTATGACCATCGCTTAATTGATGGTCGTGAGTCGGTTGGTTTCTTGGTCACAATCAAGGAGCTACTAGAAGATCCAGCGCGTCTTCTACTTGATGTTTAATTAGAATTAAGGGTGCCAGTTGGCGCCCTTATTTTGACCTTATATTAGTCGTGGTAAATATGGCATTTATCGCAATTAGCATTTGAGTCATAGACAAAGAAGTACCCCTACACACCTGCTAAAGCTCTCTTTTAGCATGAGGAAATAATGAAGGTGATGACCTTGTTATCACTGACAAATTAAAATGGAAGATACTAATGAATTTGCATGAATATCAGGCTAAGCAATTATTTGCTGAATTTGGGTTACCTGTACCTGAGGGGTATGCCTGCAATACAGCACAAGAAGCATTTGAAGCAGCTGGGCGCATTAGCACAGCAAAAAAAGTGGTTAAATGCCAAGTACATGCTGGGGGTCGCGGTAAAGCGGGCGGCGTTGAGTTGCATGATACTAAAGAAGGCGTAAAAGAATTTGCGCAAAAGTGGCTAGGTCAAAACCTAGTGACTTATCAGACAGACGCTAATGGCCAACCCGTCACTAAAATCTTAGTCGAAGAAGCCTCAAACATTGCCAACGAATTGTACCTAGGTGCGGTTGTTGATCGCGCTTCACGTCGCATTGTATTTATGGCATCCACTGAAGGTGGCGTAGATATTGAAAAGATTGCGGAAGAGACGCCAGAGTTGATTCATAAAGCGGCTATCGATCCATTGGTAGGGCCTCAGTCTTATCAAGGTCGTGAGCTGGCGTTTAAGTTAGGTCTTAAAGGCGATCAAATTAAACAATTCGTTAAGATCTTCTTAGGTCTGGGCAACATGTTTGCACAGTACGATTTAGCGTTATTGGAAATTAACCCGCTAGTGATCACCGCAGAAGATAACCTGCTGTGCCTAGACGGTAAAATCAACATCGATTCCAATGCAATGTACCGCCAACCAAAACTGCGTGAAATGCACGACCCATCCCAAGATGATGAGCGAGAAGCACACGCAGCGCAATGGGAGCTTAACTATGTAGCTCTTGATGGCAGCATTGGTTGTATGGTGAACGGTGCAGGCTTAGCGATGGGTACGATGGATATCGTAAACTTGCACGGCGGACAACCGGCAAACTTCCTTGATGTGGGCGGCGGCGCAACCAAAGAGCGCGTAACAGAAGCCTTCAAAATCATCCTTTCTGATAGCAATGTAAAAGCCGTTCTAGTGAATATCTTTGGCGGTATTGTTCGTTGTGACTTAATTGCTGACGGTATTATCGGCGCCGTTGAAGAAGTGGGTGTAGAGGTGCCAGTTGTGGTTCGTTTAGAGGGCAACAATGCACCTTTAGGCTCGAAGAAACTGGCGGAAAGTGGTCTAAACATTATTGCTGCAAACTCTCTGACTGAAGCAGCAGAAAAAGTTGTAGCTGCAGCGGAGGGCAAATAATGTCTGTATTAATTAACAAAGAGACTAAAGTTATCTGCCAAGGTTTTACTGGCGGTCAAGGTACGTTCCACTCAGAACAAGCACTTGAGTACGGCACGCAAATGGTCGGCGGTGTTTCTCCGGGTAAAGGCGGTCAAACGCATCTTGGTTTACCTGTGTTCAATACCGTACGTGAAGCAGTAGACACAACCGGTGCGACAGCCTCTGTAATTTATGTGCCAGCGCCGTTTTGTAAAGATGCCATTTTAGAAGCAATTGATGCAGGCATTAAGCTGATTGTTACGATCACCGAAGGCATCCCAACATTGGATTTGCTTGACGTTAAAGTGCGCTTAGACGAAGCCGGCGTAGTGATGATTGGTCCTAACTGTCCGGGCGTCATCACTCCTGATGAGTGTAAGATTGGCATCATGCCAGGTCACATTCATAAGAAAGGCAAAGTGGGTATTGTGTCTCGCTCTGGCACCCTGACTTATGAAGCGGTTAAGCAAACCACAGACGAAGGTTTTGGTCAGTCTACTTGTGTCGGTATCGGCGGTGACCCAATTCCGGGTTCTAACTTTATCGACATCTTAAAGCTGTTTGAACAAGACCCTGAAACTGAAGCTATTGTGATGATTGGTGAAATTGGTGGCACAGCGGAAGAAGAAGCTGCAGCCTACATTAAAGAGCACGTCACTAAACCTGTAGTCTCGTATATCGCAGGTGTGACAGCGCCTCCTGGTAAGCGTATGGGCCACGCAGGGGCCATTATCTCAGGTGGTAAAGGTACTGCTGAAGATAAATTCCAAGCATTGGAAGCCGCTGGTGTTAAAACCGTGAAAAGCCTGGCCGATATTGGTCAAGGGCTACGCGAAATTACCGGCTGGTAATGAGATAACTCGCTCTACTAATAGAGAACTGTAATAGAAGCCTCTGATGTTCCCATCAGAGGCTTTTTGTTTGGATTCGATTTATTGAGAGACAAGGCTAATTATTTTGCGGTTTAAGCTGAACTAAGAGGAACAGCAGCGCAGCGCTAACCACAACTGATGGGCCAGCAGGGGTGTCATATTGCCAAGAAAGGCTCAGCCCCGATAAGACGCATATTCCGCCAATAACCGATGCCATAACCGCCATTTGCTCAGGGCTCTTAGAAAAACGTCGCGCCGTTGCCGCCGGTATGATGAGCAAGGAGGTGATAATAAGTGCGCCAACAAACTTCATGCCTACCGCAATCACCAAACTTATCATCAACATAGTGAGCAGACGCATCAGCGAAATATTAACGCCCTCAATCGCCGCTAACTCCTCGTTTACTGTACTTGAAAGTAGGGGACGCCAAAAGCTTACGAGCAGTAGCATCACAATAGCCACCCCAACAAAAATAAACATCACATCTTGTGAATTTACCGCCAGTAAATCCCCAAATAGATAGCCCATTAAATCAACACGAACATTGTCCAGAAAACTGACTGCAATTAAGCCCAGTGATAATGAACTATGCGCTAATATCCCAAGTAAAGTATCGGTTGCCACCATTTGTTGGCGTTGTAATGCCACTAAAATAACGCCCAATGTCAAACAGCAAACAACCAAGGCGAGATAAAGATTTACATCAAACAAAAAGCCCAGCGCTAAACCCATTAGCGAGGCGTGGGCGAGGGTATCGCCAAAATAGGCCATTTTTCGCCATACAACGAAAGAGCCTAGCGGGCCTGCAATAATGGCGATGCCTAACCCTGCAAGTATCGAAGGCAGTAAAAACTCAATCATGTTGGTGTCCGTGTTTATGGTGGTGGCAGGTATTAATATCCCCAGAGACAGGGTCGCCGGATAAGTCGTGGTGATGGTAGTCGTGCTGGTGGCGATACAGTGCCAAGCTGGCTTCAGGGGCGCCGCCAAACATTTTTAAATAACTAGGGTGACTGGAAATCGCTAAGGGTGAACCCGAACAGCAAATATGATGCTGCAAACAAATGACATTGTCGGTTTTAGCCATTACGAGGTGTAAATCGTGCGAGATCATAAATACCGCACAACCAAAGCGGTGGCGTATGGTATCAATAAGGTTGTACAGATCAATTTGCCCTTGTACATCCACCCCTTGCGCTGGCTCATCTAATACCAGTAATTGCGGGCGAATTAATAGTGCTCTAGAGATCAATACTCGTTGGGTTTCGCCGCCAGATAATTTATGTATATCTAAATGGATAAGATGACTTGCCCCAACCAGTGCCAGCGCCTCTTGGCGTTCTTGTTGACTGTATTTTCCGGCAAGACGTAAAAAGCGATCCACAGTTAACGGCAGTGTCTCGTTTAAATGCAACTTTTGCGGTACATAGCCAATTCTTAATTTATGGGCCTTAGTGACTTTCCCTTGATACTTTTTGTGTATTCCTAATATCACTTTGACTAAGGTCGATTTACCTGCGCCATTGGGGCCAACTAAAGTGGTGATCTCAGACTCGTTGATTGAAAGACTGATGTTGTCCAAAACCTTACGTTGATTAAATTGAACGGTCACGTCTTTTAATGTGACGATTTGGGTCATAGTGAGTGGGCCTGTATCTAGTTGTTATGCAATGAGTATCTTCTCATTAATTGAAAGAGCTTCTTTTTACCATTTTTGCAATCATATTATTCATTTGCTCTACCTGAGTGTTATAATGTAACATCTGCGCTAAAATTTCTCTAATATAATGGAACACATCAATGAAACGTATATTGCTGTGCTTGTTATCGTTTGCGTTTATTAATAACGCTCAAGCGATAGAAGTTGTAAGTAGTATCAAACCGATACATCTTATCACTCAAGAGATCACGACTAACATCGGGACTTCTTCAGCTCTATTGGGGACGGCGATGTCTCCACATGACTATTCTTTACGCCCATCTGATGTGAAAAAACTTCGCAATGCAGATTTAGTGATTTGGTTTGGACCAGATCTAGAAAGCTTTATGACAGCAGTCGTGAAAGACCAATCAAACACTTTAACTATTAGCACAATTTCTGGTTTGGATCTTCGTCACTTTGCTGAAGGGCATGAGCATCACCATGATCATGGTTCACATGCTGGACATCATCATGGCAATACAGACCCGCATTTTTGGTTAGGTCCAAAACACGTGGCTGTTGTGGCGAAGGCGATTGCGAATAAATTGAGCGAAATGGATCCACAAAACGCCGCTCGTTATGCGGTGAATCTTGATAACTTCTTAAACAACTTACAACTAACAACCTCTGAAATTAGCACTAAGTTAAAATCAGTCAAAGGTCATGGTTACTATGTCTTCCATGATGGTTACGGTTATTTTGAAGATTACTTCGGTTTGAACCATTTAGGTCACTTTACCGTGAGTCCAGAAAGAAAACCGGGTGCAAAAACCCTAATTGAAATTAAAACACGCCTAGCAAAAGGCGACGTATATTGTGTCTTTAGTGAACCACAGTACACTCCAGCGGTAATTGAAACAGTGACTCGTGGTAGTCATGTTAATTCTGGTGAATTAGATCCACTAGCGACCGATGTAGAAGAAAGACCAGGCGCTTATTTTACGTTCCTAAAACAACTGTCTCAACAATTTGAGACTTGTTTGAAGTAGCTTCAGGTGAAACGAATGAATGATAAAGCGCCCTCTCTATAGGGCGCTTTTTTTGATTTAAAACAAGTAAATTTGTAAGAATGTATGATACATTTTATGCAAATGATAATAATTGGCATTTAGATTATGAAACTATCAGAGCTCACAGTTGGGCAACAAGCAAATATTTGCTCTTTAAAACAACTAGATAATTCGACTAGAAAAAAATTAATGGTCATGGGACTACTGCCGAATACAGCAGTAACACTCATTCGTAAAGCGCCAATGGGCGACCCGTTGCAAGTCAGAATTCGAGATGTAAGTGTTGCGATTCGTAAATCTACTGCCAATCAAATTACGGTAGAGGTTAACTAATGGACTACTCGATTTTAACCGTTGGTAACCCAAACAGCGGTAAAACAACACTTTTTAATGCTTTTACCGGAGCAAACCAAAAAGTAGGTAACTGGGCCGGTGTTACAGTTGAGAAAAAAGTCGGTGTCTATTCTTTAGCTGGGGCTGAGTTCAGCCTTACTGATTTGCCAGGTATTTATGCTTTAGACAGCGGTAACGATACTAACAGTGTGGACGAAACGATTGCCTCTCGCGCCGTTCTTTCTACACCTGCAGATGTGATTGTGAACGTCATTGATGCAAGTTGCCTAGAGCGCAGCTTGTACGTGACTTTGCAATTAAGAGAGCTAGGCCGACCTATGGTCGTTATCCTAAATAAAATGGATGCGCTAGCTCGAAATGGCCAAAAAGTTAACACGAAAGGCTTATCTAAAGCATTAGGTTGTCCAGTTCTGACGGTGACAGCAACTCGTGAAAACGAAGTGAATAAACTAAAAGCAGACCTGCATAGCATGTTGGCTGAAGGTATTGAAGTTGAACCGTTAGCACTTGATTACGGTGCTGAATTTGAAGCGGTTGCAGAGGATATTCGTTCACAATTCACCAATGAAATGGTAGATGAACGCGCTCTGGCGATTCGTGCATTAGAAGACGATAAACTGGTTTTAAACAACGTTTCTTCTGAAGTAAAAGACATTGTGGCTCAAGCTCGTCACTCACTGGATTTGGATATTGACCTGCACATCGCTGATGTGAAATTCACCTTCCTACATGAGTTGACTAAATCATTTAGAATTACTGAAGGTAAAATCACTCGTCGTCTGAGTGAGCGCATTGATGCTGTTGTGTTGAATAAATGGGTAGGTATTCCATTGTTCTTCTGCGTCATGTATTTGATGTTTATGTTTGCCATTAATATTGGTGGGGCATTCATCGATTTCTTTGATATCTCATTTGGCGCAGTACTGGTCGATGGTACTCACCATCTACTCGATCCTTTGCTACCACAATGGCTAGTGACTGTCCTTGCTGATGGTATCGGCGGCGGTATTCAAACAGTTGCTACCTTTATTCCTGTGATTGCGGGTTTGTATTTGTTCCTGACTCTTCTAGAAGGTTCAGGTTACATGTCTCGCGCCGCTTTTGTATTAGATAAAGTGATGCAAAAAGTCGGTCTGCCGGGTAAAGCGTTTGTACCGCTTGTTTTAGGCTTTGGTTGTAACGTGCCAGCTATCATGGCAAGCCGTACCCTAGACCAAGAGCGTGAGCGTCGCCTAGCAGCTTCAATGGCGCCATTTATGTCTTGTGGTGCTCGTCTACCGGTTTACGCATTATTTGCAGCCGCGTTTTTCCCAAGCGCTGGACAAAACGTAGTATTTGCTCTGTACATCATTGGTATTCTAGCCGCCGTCTTTACCGGACTTGTGCTAAAACACACGATTTATCCGGGCGGCAACGATAGCTTTATTATGGAAATGACGGATTACGAAATCCCTCGTCTACGTAATGTCATTATTAAAACTTGGCAGAAACTAAAACGCTTTGTCTTTGGCGCAGGTAAAACCATCGTTATCGTGGTCACTATCCTAAGTTTCCTAAACTCTATCGGCACCGATGGCAGTTTTGGTAACCAAGACAGTGAAGCATCAGCGTTATCGAAAGTGGCGCAAGTTATCACACCTGTATTTGCTCCTATGGGTATCAAAGAAGATAACTGGGCTGCAACAGTCGGTATTGTGACGGGTATTTTTGCTAAAGAAGCGGTAGTAGGTACGCTAAATAACCTTTACGCATCTCCAGCGGACGAAGGCGCTGAATATGATTTAGTCGGTAGCTTAAAAGAAGCGGTGATGTCTATTCCTGAAAACTTATCCGGTCTAAGCTTTAGTGATCCGCTAGGCATTGAAGTCGGTGAGTTGAATGACACAGCAGTTGCTGCCGATGAGCAAGATGTTGATCAGTCAGTATTCGCCAACCTACAAAGTAAATTCTTGTCAGGTCATGCGGCATTTGCTTACTTACTCTTCATCCTGATGTACACACCATGTGTGGCCGCACTTGGCGCATACGTGAGAGAGTTTGGTCGTGACTACGCTAAATTCATTGCGGTATGGACTATGGGACTTGCGTATTCAAGTGCCGTTCTTTACTACCAAATCATGATGTTTAGCATGAATCCAGTGGCAAGTGCTTGTTGGATTGTCGGTATTGTTGTTGCTGGATTTGCCACTTTCTTAGGGCTTAAACACCACGCAAGAAAACAACAATGGCACGATGATCCACAACCCGCAGTATAAGATATAAGGCTCTATATTGGATTGTACGATACAGCAGTACCGTTCAAATATAGAGCCTAGAAGTAAGGCAGTATTATGATTTTACAACAGCTCAAAGCTTACCTTGAAGAGCACGGCACTACAGATAGAGTGACGTTATCTAACCACTTCGGTTTGTCTGAAGATGGCGTCGATGCCATGTTACAAGTCTGGATCAAGAAAGGTAAAGTGTCGCGTATGTTCGATACCATCAGAGGTAAAGAAAAAGGCGTACGTTACACCATCAACCAAGGCATTAGCTTAAACGTACAGATGTAGGTTGTTATAACCATCACAACTTACATCCGCTATTTTCCAATCGGCTAGGCATTCACTGTTTTTACAGTTGCCTAGCTTTTTTTTGTCTATTGTTTATCGAGCCATAACAACGTCAGTTTCCAATTGCTGTTGTTGCTTTGGCTCGCGACTTATCATCAATGCGCCACCAATAAGCAATACAGCCCCAACGATTTGTTGTGGCGTTAAGGTGACGCCAAACGCAAACCAGTTAATCACCACCGCCGATACAGGGAAAAAGAGCTCAGCAATGGTGCCATAGCGCGCTGGTATTCTTTCTAGACCTTTATAATAGATAAACATCCCCAACAAGCCTGATAACATCACCATATAAAAGAGGTGGCTAAAACTGCCTTGAGAAAGAGAAAATTGTTCACCATAACCTAGCATTGCAATCGTCAAAGCAAAGAGCGCAAAAGTATATCGACCAGAGAGGATTTGCATCGTGTTATAGCCCATCATAGTCAGCTTACGTCCATAAACCGTTGATGCGCCCCACGCTATAACCGCAAGCAGTGCACAGCCGTACCCGAGCAAAATACTGACCAGTTTCGGGTCATAATGCCAAACTGAATTTTCCGACCATAACGCCATAATATCCGGTGAAATCATCACAATACTGCCCAGCAAACTTACGCTTGCCCAAAGCAAAAAGTGCTTTTGCAGCTTCTCTTTGAGTAAAATGACAGACAGTGAAATTGCCACAATTGGCTGCAGCTTTTGCAGCAAAATAACGATGGTAGGATTCATCAAAGTAAAGGCTTTAGTAAAGGCAAGGGTGCCAATCGCTGAGCCAATCACGCCAATTAAAATAAAAGAAAACAGCGAACCTTTGATATAAGCAAACCGCCAACGAGGCACCATAATCTGCAATAGCGCAATGATGACAACCAACACCAAATGCTCAAAGAACACGATTTGTAAGGTGCTGTTGCTTTCCAGTAAAGGATAGCGAAATAACGTATCGGCAGCCCAAAGACCAGCTGCGATCATAACAAAAATAATACCTGCCACGAGGATCTCCAAATATAAGCCATGCAAGCCAAAATCGACTTGTGTGCTTGGTTTGATATATACGTGAACAGAGCTAAGAGGTTAGGCAATCGGCGCGATAAACTGCACGGCCACTAATACCAATAGTACTAAATAACTGGTCATTCTAGCTTGTTAAAATGCTCGATAACGGCGTTAGAATTTTTGATTGTAGAATAACTACTTATCGAAAAATTCTGCCTTGTTCTCGAGTATTTTTCCTGCGCTAGCTCTGATCACTTACTTAGTGTGATTGGTATAAGGCTAGTGGATGAGTTTACGCAAAACACAAAACCGCCTTAAGTGAGGATCACTAGGCGTCATTGGGTTAAATCAATTGTGTCACTTCTTTCATCCGGACTATAACCGTCGGCTCTGGATTCACACCAGATCTGCTGTCCCTTAATCGCTACTTATAAAGGTAGAGACTAAGGCGCTCGTGGGCTCAAGCTAGGCTTTACCACCGGTAGGGAGTTTCACCCCGCCCTGAAGTCCGTTTAAGGTATCAAATTTTGTGGATGAGGCAAATCTGTTTATTGAGGTTGTGGGTATTTGTTGGTGGGGGGGGGGGAAACCAATCAGCCCCTCTTATTTAAAACCAATGCAGTGATAAACAAACACCTAACGCAAAAAAGGAGTTCAATAATGAACTCCTTTTATTCAGCACTAGGGTCACAAAGATTTGACCGTAATGTTTAAACTGCAATAACTAACTAGAGCTTAAAGCTTCTTAGAAATCAGCGCCGTGCTACCGATAATAACCAAAGCTAAAATCATGATAGCACCTTTGCCACTTTCAAATCCGCTCAATATGCCGGCACAAGCGACCACGGCAACCGCAAATGGAATCACGTATTTAACTAGGTTGTACCAAAGACCAAACAGTGGGAAAGAGACTTTGCCATTGTTGGTGATTTCTTTTTCCAAATCGATACGATTTAAACGCCAGCCCGCAAAGATACAGATAAACATGCCGCCAACCGCTAGGAATACTTTATCAGTCAGAAGATCGAAAATATCAAACACGCCTGTGTCGAACAGTTTCGGTCCAATGCCGCCAAGAGAGAGTGACGCAAACACACACATCACAGCCATTACGCAACTTGCAGAAAGTACCGCTGTCACACGTTTCATGCCTTTTTCTTCAATAAGGTAAGAAACCACAACTTCAAGTAGTGAAACAGAAGAGGTCAGTGCCGCCACTGTTAGGCCGACAAAGAACATCAGGGCAAATAGCAAACCTACGTGTCCCATTTCAGCAAATAGCTGTGGCACAACAACGAATACTAGGCCTGGGCCTGCTGCAGGTTCCATGTTAAAGGCAAACATTGCAGGGAACATGGCGATACCTGCCAGTAGTGCAACTGCGGTATCCATGCCAACAACCATACCTGTGGTTTGTACTAGGTTTTCTTTCTTCTTCAGGTAGCTACCATAAGTAATCATCGCGCCCATACCTAGAGATAGAGAGAAGAAGGCTTGACCAAGTGCGGCCAGTACAACATGGCTGTCTACTTTGCTGAAATCAGGTTTAAACAGGAACTCAAGACCGGCACTTGCGCCCGGTAGTGTAAGCCCTTTAACCGCAACTACGATAAGGATAAGGAACAGTAGAGGCATAAGGATCTTGCCTGCTTTTTCTATACCACCTGAAATGCCTTTACTCACAATCACAATGTTGAGGACTAGGTAAGCTGCCATCCATAGTAGTGGCTGCACAGGATCAGAAATAAATCCGCCGAAGCTGTCACCGATGGCTTCTGGAGTATCGAGTAAGCCGGTGGCTATCTTTGGTACATAGGCCAGTGCCCAACCGCCGACAACTGGGTAAAACCCCATGATTAATAGACCACTAAGCACACCGATAATGCCGACAAAACTCCAACGTTTATCCGTAGATTTAAAAGAGCCTACGACAGAGCGACTTGTATGACGACCGATGGCAAATTCTGTTAGCATGACGCTAAAACCAATCACAATAACAAAGGCAAGATAGATAAGTACAAAAGCACCGCCACCGTTTTCACCAGCTGTGTATGGGAATTTCCAAATATTACCAAGACCAACAGCCGAACCTGCTGCTGCCATTACAAATCCAAGTTTTGAACCCCAGTTATCACGAGGGGCTGCGGTTGTATTTCCAGTCGCCACAATGTCTCCAAATTATCTGTTATATGTAGAACTAGGCGCTAAAAAAGAGAGTGTAAACAAAAGTGTACACTTATATAAAAATTAACTCACGCTCTAGGTGTGGCAAGTTAATCAGTTTGTAGGTAAAGTTGAAACCCTGAAAATTGTATTTATGAGCGCTTGATTTGAAAAATGTGATCAAGAGCTTATTTATTGTGTAAATCTTTGTTTATTCTCCTTCCTCCGCATTGTAAAAGCCTTTTCTAATTTCAGTAAGATATTGATATTTATAAAATGTGACTGAATATTCACTTTAATCTCATAAATATCCCACCCTATTATTATTGCGATAAAACCCACCTTTCTATGGGCTAAGTCTGCACCATATACCATTCAAAATCATGACTAAGCCTTTGTAATGTATCGAGCTCTTTCTTTGTCTCACTTTGTATCCACTGGCTTATGTCGGCGACGATAGTTGACGTGCTTCTGCAATGGCAAAAGTATTGCCAAGCGCTGGGCTGAATTTGTGCTTTGTTAGGGCAAACTAGATAGCCATGTTCTAGCTCTGGCAAGATGAGCAGTAAATCAGTCACGGTGACGCCTTGTCCTGATAAGCAGGCACTTAATGCCAGATCTAAGGTAAAGAAGGTGGTATTGCGCACCTTAATGGCATCTTGATGCCCAACAGTGCTGAGCCATGTTTTCCAATCGTGATGATCAAGGGTAGGGTGCAAGCGAGGCAAACGCAGTAGGGCATCAAAATTGGGGTCATGGGCATATAACTCTTGTGAGCATACTGGAGCCATATACTCATCTCTTAAAAAGAGCACATCGCTGCGATCTTTATAACGATGAGGCACGCGTGAATTTAAGATCAATAGGTCATAGTCGGTTGAGCTTAGCGCTTCGTCTTCTTCAATGGTTGGGATCACCACAATTTCATACTCAGGGTAACGCTCTTGTAACTGCTGGATCTTAGGCAATAAGGATCGCGTGGCATAACTTAACGCCGCTTTTATTACAATGCGCTTTTGTGTCTCAGGTCGCCACGACTCAAGCAGTGTCTGTATGTTTTGATAGTTTCTTTGCAATACAGCAAACAATTCACTGCCTTGCGCCGTCAACTCGATACTGCGATGTTTGCGGATAATAAGGTTAACCCCAATCCCTTGTTCCAACTGCTTTATTTGGCGACTGACGGCACTTTGCGTGACATTTTGCTCGTTGGCGGCTTCGGTAAAGCTTAAGTGCCTTGCCACACTTTCAAACATTTTTAGGCTGTTGTGAGAATAGGGAATGTCTGGATACGATTTCATTGTAACTTCACATGACTTCAAGTAATGCCAAGAGGCGTAAATGTTAATTGAATGCTAGCTCAATAATCATTACTTTGGCTAGCTATTCAATGAGGTCATTATGAAAAACATTTTAAAATTGGCGTTGCCACTTACATTATCCCAACTCATCGGTATGGCATTGGTGCTCACCGACGTATGGATGATGTCTCATATTAGTGTCGCTGATTTGGCTGCTGGTGGACTAGGTGCTTCGGTGTATTCGTTTGTTTTTCTTGTGGCAGGAAGCATTGTCGGTTGTGTCGCCAACCTAATTGCGATTGCTTATGGACAAAGTATTGCCCGTCCGGAGTTTGGTCATCAGCAGATACGTTTTGCAGTAAAAGGGGCGGTCATGCTTTCTGTACTGTTAAGCATCGCCCTCACGTTCAGTTTTCATTTTGCGCCACAATTATTAATCGAGGCGAAGCAATCACCTGAAGTAGTTGCCGTCGCAATGCAATATTTGAATGCGCTTAAATGGGCCATGTTGCCTACTTTATTGCTATTGGTACTCAGAGGATTAACCAGCACTTTTGGTGATGTACGCTCTGTGATGATCATGTCTATTATTACGGTGTTCATCAATGTACCCATTAGTTACTTCATGGCCTTTAATTTGCAGTTGGGCATTGCCGGGCTAGGTTATGGCACCGCGTTATCGGCTTGGATTGTGCTTTTAGGTTACGGATTTTGGGTATTTCGCCAACATAAATACCAGCGATTTTC
The DNA here is from genome assembly GCF_052955985.1 of Vibrio sp. B1Z05. Classification (NCBI taxonomy): domain Bacteria; kingdom Pseudomonadati; phylum Pseudomonadota; class Gammaproteobacteria; order Vibrionales; family Vibrionaceae; genus Vibrio; species Vibrio sp. B1Z05. The sequence continues at coordinate 1,967,996 of NZ_CP130463.1, read as the reverse complement.
TCCTTGGATAAATACCGATGAATACTCAGCAAAACTGCTATTACCTATGCTAGCCATGGGAAGCCCAATTGCGTTAGCCGCTTTACTAGAGCATGGGTTGATTTATGGCGGAACCTTGATGGCAGGGAGTATCAGCGTGGCATCTTTGGCGTTACACCAAATTATGTTGCAGTGCTTATCCTTTACTTGGAATGTGAATTTTGGCTTTGCTCAAGCATCAGCCATTTTGGTTGGTAAAGAATATGGCGCGAATAACTTTGCGGGCATCAAGAAAATAGCCAGTAAGAGCTTTATTGCGGTCACCATATTAAGCCTAGTGATTGCCAGTGCCTTTGCGATTTGGCCAGAGGTGATTGCCAATTTGTTCCAGCTCGATAGCGGCAGCAGCCATGAGCTTAGCAATATGCTGATTTCTGTTATCTGGGTAGTGGCATTGTGCTTTGTGGTAGACGCATGGCAATTGCTCGCCATTAACCTTCTGCGAGGCATGAAAATAGTGGTAGTGCCCACTATTATGACCGCTATCGGCTACTGGGTATTTGGCCTTCCAGCAGCTTGGTTTTTAATGAAAAGCTACGGCTTAGCGGGCATTTGGGGCGGAATAGGCATTGGACTTGGCGTAACAGGTATATTGTTGTTAACAGTACTTATTTTTGAAACGAAACGTGTGTGCTCGATAAAACTTGTTCCTGCCGTATAATTTGTGAGCGAAGGTGTGTATGACAGTTTGTGGATGCTTTCCCAACTTGAGATCTAGATATACGTGTAACCTTTCTTGTTTGGTATACTCATTCTTAAATCAATGCAAAGGATGAGTTTACTATGTCAAAAACCGCTAAGATCCATAACGAAGACAAGCTAGTTAAAAAAGCAATAGAAGTCGGTTTTAAGATGGCAAAGATGCAAGGGTTTGATTTGCCAAGTTCGACACAGCCTTTAAAAGTACAATCTGTCTACCTATTCTTAGTCGGCGTAAAACAAATCGCCCCTCTCCCAGAAGACAAACAAGACGGCCCAAACATCAAAAAACGCCTAGCCCTATGGATGCACAAAGTCCTCCCAGACAACGACCCTCTAAAATAGCAGGTCAAAATTGCGGGGTCAGGTCTTGAAATTTGCACTTATCATACTTTTAAGGCCTGAACTCGATGAGCTTTGCAGTAATTGCGGGGTCAGGTCTTGAATTTTGCAGGTTTTGAGGGGTAACAGAATAAGAAAATATCAAATAACATAAGTGGCACTACCTACGGCATAGGAATTAATACTATGACTAGTATGATTTTTAAGCTAAAGTTTTCTCTATAGGCCGACTCTCCGAAAGTGGTAATTAAAGGCTAGATTGGATATCTAATTGACACTTGTATGACTTAAGCTCAGAATCACCCCCCGCATTTACCCCGCTTAACCTTTGATATAGAGATTTATTTTGACAAAACACCAACCAATCCTTGGTAACAAAGGCACTTTGTTCTTTTTAGTAATTATCAGTGCTTTTCCTCCCTTAACGACCGATTTATACCTACCTGCATTGCCACAAATGGTTGAGATTTTAAATACGACCCAAGTAATGGTGAACCTCACTCTTAGTGTTTACTTTGTCACTTACGCGGTTGGCTTACTATTTTGGGGGCCATTGAGTGAAAAGTTTGGGCGCAAGCCTATATTGCTGACTGGACTTGGTGTGTATATGTTGGCGAGCATACTTTGTGCCTTTGCTTTTAATATCGATATTTTAATCGGCGCAAGGTCTCTACAAGCCTTTGGTGGCAGTGCTATCACAGTGGTGGCAACGGCAATTGTCAAAGATATGTTCAGCGGTCGCGAGCGTGAAAAAATCATGGCGACCATTATGTCGTTGGTGATTATTGCGCCTATGGTCGCGCCAGTGATTGGCGCACTATTATTGAAAGTGGCTTCTTGGCACATGATGTTTGTGTTTTTAGCATCGTTTGGGCTTGTTGCAACTCTAGTGGCGCTTTGCTATACCGAGACATTAGAGCACCGCTACGAAGGGTCGATGATACGTTCGTGGAGTCGTCTTATTATCGTATTTAAAAATCCACGCTTTGTTGCGTTGCTGGCGATTTTTTCTCTTACTCCGATGGCGCTAATGGCATTCTTGGCTGCCGGTTCTTATATTTACATTAATGGCTTTGGTTTGACTGAGCAGCAATTTAGCTACGCGTTTGCATTTAACGCACTGTTTGCCTCGTTTGGTCCAACGATCTACATGAAAGTATCCAAGCGCGTTCGCACCCAAAGCATCATTACCGCATGTTATGTCATGATTGCATTCTTAGGTGTGTTGACACTTACTATTGGTCATCTATCGCCTTGGATTTTCGCTTTTATTGCCGCACCAATCACCATGGCAATTATTACGACTCGAATTCCTGGTACCAATTTAATGCTAGATCAGCAAGAGAAGGATACGGGCTCTGCGGTTGCAATTATTCAGTTCAGCGGCATGATGGCGGGTTCTTTGGGCATGGTATTAGTGTCGCTTCGTCAGCAATCGCTTATTGAAGATCTTGGATTGATTCAGATTGGAGTAGGTTGCTTGGGATTGGTGATGTGGTTACTGGTGAAAAACCGTGACTTTGTGACGCACAATATTATTAGCAGTAAAAAATAGCTTCAACTATTTATAGAAAAAGACCTGATTTGTGAGAATCAGGTCTTTTTTATTGGCAATGCTTAATGAAGGGACCGGCTGCAAATTTCAAGACCTGACCCCGCAAGTTTAGGCTATCGCGAGCTCTTTCTTTTGGTGAGCTAAGTACTCGTCGTAGGTGCCTTGGAAGTTAACTAGTTTCTTATCTTTTACGTCGATAATTGAAGTTGCCAATGATGAAACGAATTCACGGTCATGGCTGACAAAGATAAGCGTGCCTTGGTACTCTTTTAATGCGTTATTGAGTGCTTCGATGGCTTCCATATCCATGTGGTTGGTTGGCTCGTCCATGACCAGTACATTGATGTCTTGCATCATTAACTTGCCAAATAACAGACGGTTTTTCTCGCCACCTGAGCAGTTTTTTGCTTTTTTGTTGGCATCGTCAGCGGTGAACAGTAAACGGCCAAGAATGCCACGTACCATAAGATCATCGTGCTTGACGGTGCGCCATTGTGAAATCCAATCAAAGATAGACAGGTCATTGTCAAAATCGGCGGTGCTGTCTTGCGGGCAATAGCCGATTGAGGCGTTTTCTGACCATTTCACTACGCCTTGGGTTTGTTCTAGTTCTTTGACTAGGCAGCGTAATAATGTGGATTTACCGACGCCATTTTCTCCGATCACTGCTAGGCGAGTACCTGCTTCAAGCAGTAGATTACCTTGTTCAAATAGCAGTTCGTCGTCAAATGCATGGCCTAAATCTTGCAGTTCTAGTGCAAGTCGATGCAGCTTTTTACCTTCACCAAAGTCGATAGAAGGACTGATACGGCTAGAAGACTTAACCTCGTCTAGCTTGATTTTATCCATCTTCTTAGCTCGTGAACTGGCTTGTTTAGCTTTAGAAGCATTTGCGCCAAAACGGTTCACAAAGTCTTGTAGTTCGTTAATTTCAGCCGCTTTTTTGGCATTGCTTGCTAATAACTGCTCGCGAATAAGCCCTGATGCTTCAAGGAAGTACTCGTAGTTGCCCGGATAGATACGAAGCTCGCCGTAATCGATATCAGCCATGTGGGTACAGACTGAGTTTAGGAAATGACGGTCATGCGAGATAATGATCATGGTGCACTTACGTTGATTTAGCTCTTCGCCTAGCCAGTTAATAGTGTGGATATCCAAGTTGTTGGTAGGTTCATCAAGTAGCAAAATATCTGGGTTGGCAAACAAGGCTTGCGCTAACAACACACGCAGTTTCCAGCCGGGAGCCACTTGCTGCATTAAGCCGAAGTGAAACTCTTCTTCAATGCCTGCTTGCAGTAATATGTCCCCAGCGCGGCTTTCTGCTGTGTAGCCATCCATCTCGGCAAATTCGCTTTCGAGCTCCGCGACTTTCATGCCATCTTCTTCGCTCATTTCTGGCAAAGAATAAATACGGTCACGCTCTTGTTTGATTTCCCAAAGCTTGCGATCACCCATGATCACAACGTCGATAACATTGTATTGCTCAAACGCAAACTGGTCTTGGCTTAACACGCCAAGTTTAAGCCCTGGAGTAATCGACACGTTACCTGAGCTCGGTGTTAGTGCACCACTTAGGATTTTCATAAAGGTTGATTTACCACACCCATTTGCGCCAATTAGGCCATAGCGGTTGCCGTTACCAAACTTAGCAGAGATGTTTTCAAATAGCGGCTCTGCGCCAAATTGCATGGTGATGTTTGCGGTAGATATCAAAGAAGAATTCCTAGGTATAGAAGTTGGAAATTGCCTAATCAAAGACAATGAATTTAGAGGCGACGAATTATACAGACTTATCACACAAAAGACAGTTATGAGATGTAAGTCACAAGCGGGGTCAGGTCTTGAAATTTGCACGGAAGGGCTGTTTATGGAGGATATACCGTCAATAGGGTGGCAAATAAGTTACAGGGGTCAGGTCTTGAAATTTGCAAGAAAGGACTATTTATAAAAGATGTATTGCCAACGCTGATTTAAATGGTTGGTGTGTTGAACATAAAATAGAAGATAAGTCGGTGCAAATTTCAAGACCTGACCCCCTAAATAAAAAATGCCGCTCACAGGAGTGAACGGCATGGCTTTGTTGATGATTTACTTATTCAGCTTGTTGAGGTTTTTGGTCCATACGAGTTGCAGCACGTATTTCATCAAAACTTGCGGTTAAATCATCGCTTGCTTTGGCTTCGTAAGAAACGGCGAAGTTATCTAGACGCACTTCAAATTTATTTTTTTGATAGAAGCTATCGGTTTTAATTTGATCGTTGGTCAAACTGCCGTCTTTGTCGACTATCATGTTGGCAAAGAGTTCGATGCTAGTATTGTCACCAGTATTAAATGTAGTGGTGACTTTTTTGAAGCAATCTTTGTTCGAACCTTCTGGTGCGTTGGCTAGGTCTTTGTTATGCGCAAAATCTTCTTTTAGTAATGTTCCTTTAAGAGATTCAGCAGCTACTGTACGTGCGCCAAAGCCAAGGGTTGCAAGGGATTTATCCCCCATTTTGTCACAGTAGTACATAGAGAATGTCACATCTGTGTTGGTTGGTAATCCACTGACAACACGAGTTACACTAGGTTGTGCAGTAAAGTCATTTTTGGCATCGATATTGTTGCCATCCTCATCTGTACCATTAATGAAGCGTAAACGAATAGACCCTTCGCCAGAGAAGGCGCTGTCTTTAGAACCGCCTACTTCACCTAGGCCTGCAACACTGTCTTCATGCTCAACCCAGTTTTCTCTATCGCCTTTGTAGTATTGAGTGAAGTCACCATCAACTAGAGGTGCATTTACTGTTACTGTTTCTGGAATACCTAGAGAGACAGTCACTGTGTCATTTGAGCCAGTATCAAACGGTACTCTTACCCATTTGTATTGGTCACCTTTCACATCACCTTTGGTGCTTGCAATGCCATCAACTGAAAGTTTGTAGTTGCCTTTCACAAATGCACTTAATTCGTAATGATGGTTTGGCATTACGGCAATATCCTGACGCATATAACCATTGTCACTAAGAGCAAGTGTTTGACCTGAGAAGGCTTCTGCACCTGTCACTGTGTAACCGCCTTGACCTTGCCAATCTTCTAACCAGTTGTCAAAGTTGCTATTTTTGATGTCAGCGGTGACAACAATTGGGCTTGGTTTGGTGACTTTATAAGTCACTGGACCTACATCTTTATAGGATAATGGCGCAACAGTACGAGTGGTTGCGTTTCTTTCATCGGCACCAATAGTGGTCATCGCACTACGCAACTGTCCATCCATGTCATAAGTAGGCGCAGTGAAGTTGCGGGTAACGTGCAATGTAGCATCTAAGTTTGGTGTGTTGGCTGTTGGACGATATAGGTGGTCGCCTTGTGTATTACGTTCAAGCTCAGCAGACTCAAAGCTATTTTGACTGGCAAGTTGAGACTCTTTAATACCATCGCTATCCGCGAATTGATTACCAGAGAAGATATTGCCTAAGATTTCTGAGTTAGGTGGTAGGCCACGGTCAGAGCTTTTAAAGATAGGACCAATCGCTTTTTCAACGATATTGTTTTCGATGAACACATTTTGAGGCTGTGTTTTTTTACCGCCGCCATCTAAGTTCAAGCTGTTTACGCTGTCAACGATAGTGTTGTGAGCAATATGAACATTCTCAACTTGTTGATAGCCGTTGTCGCCATCACCTGCACCATCAGAGCCTAATAGAACAATACCACCATGGTGAGTTGTACTTAGGTAACGTGCGCCATCGATGTAGTTATTTTGGATAACGTGTCCGTTATCAACGATACGAATACCGCCGGCAAGAGGGTAACCTTCGCCTAAAATAAAGTTGTTTTCGATATTGTTGTCATGACCATGACGGTTAGTGAGTGAGCCATTACTGTTTCTGATGGTGTTGAAACTAATAGTGTTTTCACTGGCTTTATTAGAGATAACTTCTGCTTCACCTTGGATGTTTTCAAACAAGTTGCCAACAACAAAAGAGTGGCTGGCTTGTTCGTGAGTTTCGCTTAAACCGGTACGAATAGCTTCGTAGTTATTATCTTGTGCACCAGCATAAATTTTGCCATCAGCGGGAGCACGGTTGGCAATATAGTTTTTATAAACCACGATATTGTGCGCTCTTTGTTCGTCAGTCAGACCTTTTTCACGCACTAATGAAATCATAGGGTTAGCGGATGTTTTACCACTTAGAATACTGTGATCAAACCAGTTACCATCACCATAAAGTTTAACTAGGTTACCGGCTTTGCCTTGTCCTGTTCGTTTGTCTATTACAGTTTTTGGATCAATAACTGAAATTTCAGTAATACGACAATCTGTACAAGTAGTGTTGTCATGACCACGAGTATTGATCATGGCACTTTTATAGGTGATGTCTTTAAACACTAAACCTTGAAGTCGGCTATGTTCACCATTTAATGAGATAGAAATAACACCATCTTTTATAATTGCTTTACCTGAGTGTTCAGCAGCTACAGTCATGCCTCTTACCACTCTTAGGTCAAGGTCATCACTATATTCCCCATCGGCTAAACATAGCGTAGAACCTGCTGCTAAAGTCTCAGGATGTCTTTCGGAATCCTTAGCAACCTTTTCTAAATCCTCTAGTGAATCAAATACTTTGTCACATTTTACTTCAGGGATTTTAGTCACCCCTTCAGGAATACCGGTTGATCTAAATGCCGCGTCGTTTGCTTCAAATTTACTAATAGGCAGAGTCGGTGTTTGCACAATATCGGTTGCAGGCGAAATCTCAGCCATTTGTGGAATTTCTGTTGATGGTTCAATTTTTGCTGCGTCAACAACCTCAGTATCCGGTGTGAGTTTTGTTGAATTAGTCTGTACTGCAGCTGTACTAGTTGGTGCTTTAACAGCTTGCTGAGACGGTGCTGCTGTATTCGATTCGCTATTACACCCAACGAGTGCCAAGCCAATTAATATAGCTAATGTTTTTCTTTTCATATTCGTGACCTCTTGTAATATTTATTTACAATATATTACGCTTGGGTCTTCGCTAAACAGTGATATATATCTTATTTTTATTTCTGATAAAGTCTTGAATAACATGTGTTTACTGTGATTATCCTTTATTTTTCCTGTAAAAACAGATATTTAGATTATTGCTGCCTGTCACTTCATTTCTTGTATTATTTTAATATATATGTGATAAAGATCTCTATTTTATAATTATCGAATATATTGAAATGGTAGAGGTTATTTTATCCATGATTTAGGATAAATATCCCTAATAATATTCTAATATTTATGCATGTTAAGAAATGTAATTTATTTAATTAAATAAAAGATATAAGGTTAGACTTAAAAATCCCAATAGATAAAAGCCTCTTCCTGCTTAACCCCTAAAGCATGCAAATTTCAAGACCTGACCCCGTTGAATAATTATCTCAAAGTGCGGGGTCAGGTCTTGAAATTTGCAGTATCGTGATTGATTGGTCCTTGTGACTCTATTATCAATTAAAATTTGATAATAATTCAATTATTAGCATGTTTACGTATTTTGTTAGAGATTCTAATCTATATGCATACCTTGAGGCATGTCGCTTCATTTGCAGATAATTATAGAGAGACATCAAATGACTAAACTAACAATCGTAGCTAACATCGTAGCGAATCCAGACACAATTGAATTGGTAAAAGCAGAGTTATTAAAGCTGATTGAGGTGACTCGTGCAGAAGAAGGTTGCATCAACTACGACTTACACCAAGACAATGAAAACCCAGCTCATTTTACTTTCTATGAGAACTGGGCATCTCGTGAACTATGGCAAACACACATGGGTAACACTCACTTGGCTGAATATATGGCCGCAACGGAAGGCGCAGTTGCGAGCTTTACGTTAAATGAAATGACTCATATAGCGTAACTAATTGCAGTAAGTGTGGCTTGTCCTAGCGCGCTATAAAAATAAGCCTATCCTACTAATCGTATCTTGCGTTATTTGAGAATATTAATTGTGCTTGATAGTGTCACTTGCTGATCTGGGGGGAATTTTCCGCCCAGAAGATCGAGTCATTCCAAAACACTATTCAGCACGATAATCCACCGCAATATCCACCAGAGTGTATTTATGTCTAAACAAATCAAAATGGGGGTTACTGACCTCTCTTTTCATCGTATCACCGCTTCTATTGTTAGCCATGTGTTGAGTGATATGGGGTTTCAGGTGCAGCGCATTTATTCACCGCATCAACAGAATTTTGCTAAGTTAAAATCGGCTGAAGTGGGAATGATTGCATCGGCTTGGTTGCCATCAAGTCACGGCATTTATAAAGCTGATGTAGAGCAAGTCGAGCCTTTAGTTGAGCTAGGGTTACACTACGAACCTTACGCACATTGGGGTGTGCCTGATTATGTCCCTGAACAATCAGTCAAAGAAGTAGCAGATTTACTCAAGCCCGAAGTTTTAGCGCGTATGAATAAAGATATTCAAGGCATTAATGCAGGGGCAGGGATCACTCGTTTTTCCATTCAAATGATGGAAGAGTATGGTTTGAGTGCTGCGGGTTATCGTTTTTATACCGGCACAGAGCAAGATTGCTTTAGCGCGTTTGAACAAGCTGTGGCTGAGAAACAGTGGCTAATTGTGCCGTTATGGAAGCCGCAATTTTTACACCATAAATACGCGATCAGAGAAGTGATTGAGCCTAAAGGCTTGTTAGGAATTGTTGACCGCGCTGTATTGCTGCTGCGTGAAGACCAAGCGAAAGTCTTCTCTCAAGATCAGCTAGATATCTTAGATAGCTTAAGATTCTCAAATGAAATCATTGCTGAGCTCGATTATAAAGTCTCTCGTGAAGGGCGCGAAATTGATCAAGTGACGCGAGAGTGGTTAGACGCGCAGTCTTAAACTGAGATGATTGGGGCAGGTGCAAATTTCAAGACCTGACCCCGCAAGTGCGGTAGGTGAGGTGCATGGTTAGGTAAGAGAGGCTGACGCTTGTTAGTGTGACGAGCGGGATATAAATTGCCACGTCTATGTATGCCAATAGCCAATGATCAAACATTGACGTTATAGATTTGATAAATAAAGGGTGTATTAGGTAGACCCCAAAACTATACGTTGCCAATTGAGATAGTTTTAAGTTTCTATTGAGATGCTGTTTTATTAAGAAAAATAACGCAATTGAAGCAATAACCACGTTGGTGCTCAAGTAAGAATAAAAATACAAATGGGTAATGAAATAGCTACCTAAGACTGTGATTACTACACTGCTAATCAGGGCGATGGTTGCCCATCTCGAATTCAGCTTTATCTCATATTTCCCAATATAGCCTCCTAAACAGAAATAACCGATATAGTTTAAAAACTCATGGGTAAATAAGCTGATTTTTGCATTCAAGTTAAAATACAGCAGAACAATGTCGGACACAGCAGATAGCATTGCTAATGCAAAGCAAAGGCTAATGAGGAGTAATAGCTCTTTTTGCGTGATTGAGTTGCTGATGATCCTTAATACAGGGGTGATGATATATAAGAAAGGTATCATAAACAAATACCAAAGATGATAGTAAGGCTCTCCCAATACCCAACCTTTTGCTACGGTAAAATAAGCACTGGATAAGTCGTCGTTTAGAGCGTGTTTTACTATCACCCACAGTGAGTAAAATACAGACCAAAAAATTAAAGGCGTTAAAATTCGTCGACAACGTTTTTTGAAGAACAGACGGTGACTGTCTGTTTTATTTAATAAAAAATAACCACTGATCATCACAAATAGCGGGATACACCACAGGCTGATAGAGATGTAAATATTGCCTGCCCACCAACTGGCGCTGCCATAGAGTGGATTGTGAACATCGATGTCACTGACAAACTCGGAAGCGACATGCAATAACACCACTGCAATGACACTTAAAGCGCGCAGGTTATCGGCCCATAGTAGGCGTGAGTGATGGGTTTTGTTCACTATTTTTATCTCGAAGTCATTTCGCCCAATCTAACATTATTTTGCGAAAATTCGCTCGCTCAGCGAACGCTAATGTGTCATAGCACATTAAAAAAGGGTCTGAATGCTATATTCAGACCCTTTACTATTATTGCTATAGCTCACCAAACATTGGCTTACCAAACATTGGCAAGCACAGCCGGCTAATTACATGCGCTCTAGAGTTTGGATACCCAGTAGAGATAGACCCTGTTTGATGGTCTTCGCTGTTAGTGCAGCAAGTTGTAGACGGCTTTGTTTAACCTCTTCGTGTTCTGCTACTAAGATAGGGCATGCTTCGTAGAAGCCAGAGAATTGACCTGCTAGTTCGAATAGGTAGCTACACATGATGTGCGGTTGACCTTCACGAGCAACAGATTGTACCGCTTCTTCAAACTGTAGCAGTTTAGCGATAAGCGCTTTTTCTTTTTCATCAGTAACGATGATATCGCCTTGCAAGTCATCCATAGACACGCCTGCTTTAGCGAAGATAGAGGCAACACGAGTGTAGGCATATTGCATGTAAGGCGCTGTATTACCTTCAAATGCTAACATGTTGTCCCAATCGAACACGTAGTCCGTAGTGCGGTGTTTAGATAGGTCAGCGTATTTTACTGCCGCCATTGCCACTGTGGTTGCGATGGATTTTTTCTCATCTTCCGCAAGCGTTGGGTTTTTAGACTCAATCAGTTTTTGTGCGCGCTCTTCCGCTTCATCTAGAAGATCGACAAGGCGAACCGTACCGCCAGCACGAGTCTTAAATGGACGACCGTCTTTGCCTAGCATCATGCCAAATGCGTGGTGCTCTAGAGACACTTCTTCTGGCACATAACCTGCTTTACGTACGATAGTCCATGCTTGCATTAGGTGCTGATGCTGGCGTGAATCGATGAAGTAAAGAATGCGGTCTGCGCCCAGTTCTTCATAACGGTACTTCGCACACGCAATATCAGTGGTGGTGTATAGGAAGCCGCCGTCACGTTTTTGCACGATAACGCCCATAGGGTCGCCATCTTTGTTTTTGAACTCATCAAGGAATACAACTTGAGCGCCGTCATCTTCTTGCGCTAAGCCTTTTTCTTTAAGGTCAGCAACAACGTTCGCTAACATGTGGTTGTATTGGCTTTCGCCCATCACGTCGTCACGAGTAAGTGATACGTTTAGACGGTCGTAGTTAAGCTGGTTTTGTTGCATGGTGATGTCAACCAGCTTTCTCCACATGTCTACGCAGAATTTATCGCCGCTTTGCAGCTTAACGACGTAGTTACGTGCTTTAACCGCAAACTCTTCGTCTTCGTCGTATAGCTTTTTAGATTCGCGGTAGAAGCCTTCAAGATCAGACAGTTTCATGGAAACTTCGCCTTCTTGCTCTTGAACGCGTTCAAGGTTAGCAATCAGCATACCGAACTGAGTACCCCAGTCACCGATGTGGTTAGCACGGATAACTTTATGACCTAAGAACTCTAAAGTACGCACTACCGCATCACCAATGATGGTTGAGCGAAGGTGGCCTACGTGCATTTCTTTTGCCACGTTAGGTGCTGAGTAGTCAGCAACAATAGTGGTTGGCGCGTCAGTAGATACACCAAGGCGAGAGTCTGCCAGTGCCGCTTTTGCAGATTTCGCTAGGAAATCTTCGCTAAGGAAGATGTTGATAAAGCCAGGGCCAGCAATTTCAGTTTTGCTAGCAATACCGTCAAGGTCTAGGTGCTCAAGCACTTTTTGAGCAAATTCTCGTGGGTTTGTACCTAGTCGTTTTGCTACGCCCATTACGCCGTTGGCTTGGTAGTCACCAAACTGAGCTTTTGCAGATTGACGCACTGCTGCCGGGCTACCCGCTGGGGCGCCTGCCGCTTCTAGTGCTTGAGATACTTTGTCGTTAATAAGTGCTTGAATATTCACACGCAATTCCTTCAATTCAAGGAGTGTCAAGAAAGCTAATAAAGTGCTTTCGTGCCGTAGTTCACAAAAATGTAGGTAATAATAACAAGTTAATGCCCAATCTAAAAGTGCTCCAATGAGTGCAATCTCGAATAAATCTATAGTAAAACTCTGTGTTGCAGGTAAACTTTTGCAAAAGTGCTAAAAAATAAAGAAAAGGCTAAAAAATGACACCTTTAGTGGCAGCCGGTCTGCACCCACAACAGATGCTAGAACGAGTCGAAGCGTTTGCGCAAAAGATAGCAGCATTAGGGCAAGAGATAGGCTTAGATCTGACTCAATTTCAGGCCGATCATATTGCGCTACGCATTAATGATGCGCAGTTAGCCAAATTGGCACATCAAGCGTGGCTAGAGCAGGGGCAGACACTGTCAGAAGCGCAGATTAATGGCAGACCAATCGTAGTCATCGCTTTTAATACACCCATTCAGGTAGGCGCTTGGTCTATCGAGTGTTTGGAGCTTCCATATCCTGCAGCGGGCAAAATCTATCCGGCTCAAGATTGGGAACATATTGAATTTGTGGTGCCGTCAGATAAAGAACACGCCAGTGACTATTTAGCTGATTTGCAGCAGCGCTTTACTCGCTTTTTACCTAATGATGATGTGAAAATGAAATTATCGAGCCCGAAAGGCGAAGGTGAGCGGTTATCTAATCCAACGGTGGCGTTTAAAAAAGACGGAATTTGCATCAAGTTGCACCCGCATTCTTTAAAGCAAATTGTTGAATCAGAACAAGGATAAGCAACTGCGAGTTATAGCGCAGTTGCTTACAGTCTAGTGTTTATAGGGCGCCACTATTACGTGGCGTCTATAAATAGCGTTCTTATAAAATAACCGTCTTATTGCCGTACACAAATACGTGGTCATTCACCACTTTATTGAGCGCTTTACTCAATACGTTTTTCTCAACATCACGACCGGCTTGCGCCATATCCTGTGCACTAAAGTTGTGATCCACCGGAATCACATCTTGTTTGATGATTGGGCCTTCATCTAAATCATTTGTCACAAAGTGCGCAGTGGCGCCGATGATTTTCACGCCGCGCTCATACGCTTGCAGATAAGGTTTTGCACCAATAAATGCTGGCAAGAAACTGTGGTGAATATTGATAATGCGATTTTGATAATGCTCAACGAAGCTCGGAGTTAAAATGCGCATGTATTTTGCTAGCACGATGTAATCGGCGTCAAAATCATCAATGGCTTCTTGAACTTTCAGCTCGTGTCCTTCGCGCGACAAGCCTTCATGGCTGACGTGACGAAATGGAATATCAAATTTTTCGACCAAGGGCTGCAAAATATCGTAGTTGCTGACCACTGCCGTAATGTCGACATTCAAACTGCCATCGAACGTCTTCATCAAAATATCACCCAAGCAGTGAGATTCTTTGGTCACTAATACAACAACTTTCTTTTTACTCGAATCAACTAGAGTCTTCTCTGCATTATTTGGCAGTGCAAAGTCGAGATCTTCTTTAAATACCGCATCGTTAAAGTTACCTTCAAGCTCGGTACGCATAAAAAAATGCCCGCTGGTATTATCAACAAATTCATTGTTGTGAATAATGTTCAGTTGATGTTTGTAACAGATATTGGTGATCTTTGCGATCAAGCCAGGCTCGTCTGAGCAATGCGTTAATAGGGTTTTTCTTTCCATGATAACTCTTTGATAACAGGTTGATAATGATTGATGATTTTTTCATCCTCTTCCTTGACAGTATCGAATTATCGTCTAGCTTGCAAATTGAACCGCTTATGCTGTCGGGTATCGCGCCTGCCTCCAAAAGCTGACATAATTATTTTTTGATGCACAAAACGGATCTAAAGGCTTTTTTTGAATATCAGCACGGTTTTTTCTCGCGATGGCGCTCTTGGTAAAGCAATCTCTGGTTTTCAGCCTAGGGATGAGCAAACGCGCATGGCGCAAAGTGTCGTGCAAGCCATCAAAGAGCAAAGTCAGCTGGTGGTGGAAGCGGGCACAGGTACGGGTAAAACCTTTGCTTATTTAGCGCCTGCGCTATTAAGTGGTAAAAAAACCATAGTCTCAACCGGTTCAAAAAACTTGCAAGAGCAGTTGTATCACCGCGACCTGCCATTAATGAAAGATGCGCTGGGTTTTACTGGGCGCATTGCATTGTTAAAGGGGCGCTCAAATTATCTGTGTTTGGACAGATTAAGTCGTCAGTTAGTGGAAAGTCATAGCCATGACTCGGACCCGCAACTGTTGAGTCAGCTAGTTAAAGTGCGCTCTTGGTCGTCTTCGACACAAAGTGGCGATCTGGGTGAGTGTGAAGACTTGGCCGAAGACAGTAAGGTGATCCCAGATATCACCTCGACCAATGAAAACTGTTTAGGTAAAGACTGCCCAAGTTTTAACGAATGTTTTGTGTTTAAAGCCCGCGCCAAAGCCTTAGAGGCAGACTTAGTAGTGGTTAACCACCACCTATTTTTAGCCGATATGGCGGTTAAAGAAACCGGTTTTGGTGAATTATTGCCAGAAGCGGAAGTGTTTATTTTCGATGAAGCGCATCAAATTCCAGATATTGCCAGCCAATACTTTGGGCAGTCGATGAGTTCCAAGCAAATTGCCGATTTAGCTAAAGACATTGAAATTGGCTATCGCACCGAAGCTAAAGACATGCGTCAATTGCAAAAAGTGGCGGATAAATTAATCAGCTCAGCTTCTGAAATGCGCCTAGCATTAGGTGAGCCGGGCTTTCGCGGCAATTGGCGTGACGCATTAAAAAATCCTAAAGTACAACGCGAAATCGAGCGTTTGCAAGATGCGCTGTCCTTGTGCCGAGAAGTATTGAAAGTGGCCTTGGGGCGAAGTCAGTTGCTCGACACTGCTTTTGATCGCACCACCCAGATCCAAAACAGGCTGACGCGAGTCTGTGATATCTCAATCATGGGTTATTCGTATTGGTTTGAGTGCACCCCTCGTCATTTTTCCCTCAACATCACTCCGTTATCGGTGGCGAACAAGTTTCAAGAGCAAGTGGATAATCATGGAGGCACTTGGATATTTACCTCAGCAACTCTTTCGGTGTCGGGAGATTTTCATTATTTCACCTCTCGCTTAGGATTAAATACTGAGCACAGTTTGGCGCTGAACAGCCCCTTTGATTATCAGTCTCAAGCCAGATTATGCGTGCCACGATACTTACCTGAACCCAATAGCCCGCAAATGGCGCAGAAACTGGTGTCGATGTTAACGCCAGTCATTGAGGCAAACAAAGGTCGCTGTTTTTGCTTATGCACCTCACATGCAATGATGAAAGATCTCACTGAGCGCTTTCGTCAGCGTCTACAGTTTCCTGTATTGATGCAAGGGGAAAGCAGCAAACAGGCACTACTAAAAGAGTTTACGGAATTAGGCGATGCACTGCTGGTGGCAACGGGCGCATTTTGGGAAGGGATAGATGTTAGAGGTGATGCGTTAAGCTGTGTTATTATTGACAAATTACCCTTTACCGCTCCAGATGATCCATTATTAAAAGCGCGCATTGAAGATTGTAAGCTCAATGGCGGTGAACCCTTTTTTGATGTTCAGCTTCCTGATGCGGTGATCGCATTAAAACAGGGAGTGGGGCGTCTAATTCGAGACAAAAGCGATAAAGGTGCGTTGATTATCTGTGATAATCGTTTAGTCACTCGCGATTACGGCAAAATGTTTTTATCCAGTTTGCCGCCGATACCGCGCACCCGCAGTCTGTCAAATACGATACATTTTTTGCAGTCAGGGAGCGATGAAAGCGTTTCAGACTCATAAATAAGTACAATGAATAACTGAGAAATAGATGAAAGCAAAAATTCTAGCACTAGATACTTCCACTGAATTTTGTTCAGCCGCTCTTATGATTGACGGCGAAGTATTGTTTAGCGGTGAAGTGGCTCCTAGAGAGCACACCACCAAGATCTTACCTATGGTTGATAAATTATTGGTGGATGCTGGCGTTAAATTGACGGATTTAGATGCGTTAGCATTTGGTCGCGGTCCGGGCAGCTTTACTGGGGTAAGAATTGGCATTGGTATCGCACAAGGGCTAGCGTTTGGCGCAGACTTACCTATGTTAGGTGTGTCTACCCTACAAGCTATGGCGCAAGGCGCGTATCGTGTACAAGGCGCCACTCATGTTGCTGCGGCAATTGATGCGCGTATGAGTGAAGTGTACTGGGCGCGTTACAATCGTTTAGCGTCAGGCAAATGGCAAACTCAAGATGCTGAATGTGTGGTGCCGCCACAACAACTTGCCGAGCAAGAACTTGAAAATAGCCAAGTTGAAAACAGCCAGATTTGGGCGCAAGTTGGTACCGGTTGGGATGCGTATGCTGATGAATTTAAAGCACTTAAATTCAAACGTAGTGAAACAGGCGTGCTTTATCCTGAATCACAAGATATTGTCGTACTTGCACAACATGAACTTGAAGCCGGTCATCAAATGAGCGCAGAGCAAGCTTCTCCTGTGTATTTACGTGACAAGGTAGCTTGGAAAAAATTACCGGGTCGTGAGTAATTGGTAAAAAATGAATGGGCAAATACATGGAGGTATTATGGTTAGGATTTTAGGGATATTGATTTTGAGTGCGGTGATGGCTGGGTGCAGTTCTTTACCAGAACCTTTAGTGTCATCAAATAAGGCAGTTATTACCGATTACGATACTTGGCTCAATGATGAACAAGGTGATGCTGCTGAGATTCGTCTTGGCGGTGTGATTGCTAAGGTGACTAATTTAGAACAAAAAACGCGTTTAGAATTGGTCAATTTACCGATAGGCAAGAATGGCAAGCCTGATATTAACGTAGAGCCTAAAGGGCGATTTGTGGCTTACATTGATGGCTTTATCGATCCTACTACCTTTTCCGAAGGGCGTTTGGTGACTGTATTAGGTCAATCTGATGGCATCGAGCAAGGAAAAGTAGGCGAGTTTGATTATCGTTTTCCGGTGTTGAGTGCCAGCGGTTACCATTTGTGGCAAGTTCGCGAAAAAGTCATTGTGTATGATCAGCCATTAACTGGCTTCCCATGTCGTTCATTGCACTGTCGTCAATCTCGTTATGGCTATGGCCACAGCACTGGACAAGTTATTCAGAGCGTAGAGTAGTGCTAACCGAGCAAACCTTTCAGGTTCGACATTATGCGTTATCTGCATTGTGCTTCGAACCTGAACAGTTCACAAGATGCATTGTATTTTTGCATGGTTGGTTAGATAATGCCGCGTCCTTTCTCCCTCTGATAGAGGAGATGCAAAAGCAAAACTCTGCTATGAAGCTAGTGGCTTTGGATCTTCCCGGTCACGGTTTAAGCTCTCATGCTAGAGATGGCTTTTATCCCTTTCATGATTATATCGATACACTTAATCAAGTCATTATTCAGCTTAAGCAGCAGTGCGCATGCCCTGTGGTATTAGTTGGACATTCCCTTGGTGCTTTGATAGCCAGTTGCTATAGCGCGGCATTTCCTGAGCACATTGATTATCTTGTACAAATAGAAGGTTACGGGCCTATTTCTGAGCCGGAACCCAATGCATTGCAGCGACTGAGAAAAGGCGTGCTTAGCCGTCAGCGTGTGATGCAAAAAACTGAGCGCTATTTTAATAGCCAGACTCAGATGAAAGAATTGCGTGCCATGCGTTATGGTTTGACCGCTTCACAAGTAGCAGCGCTGGTGGAACGAGACAGTCAACGTAGTGATAAAGGGTGGCAATGGCGGCACGACAAAAAACTCAAAGCAAATTCGCTGTATCGTATGTCACCTAACCATGCTCAGCAGGTGATAGAGGCTTTACCTAGCTCCAACTTACTAGTGTTAGGAGATAAAGGTTTTAAGCATTTGGATGTAAATTGCGCATCAAACACAAAAATCATACAGGTTGCAGGGGGGCATCATTGTCATTTTACCTCGCCACAACCTATCGCTCTCGCAATCTTCGAGTTAATTTTGCCGTTATAGTGAGCTTTTGTGACTCAAGTTTGAGTGAATATCAAAATTCCTACTATCTTGTAATGGAATCGCAATAAAACAAATAAATTCAACCTGATAGTCGTATATAATGCGCTACTATTTTTTTCAGGAGTATTAACGTGAATAAACCTTGGCTCTCTCGATATCCTTCTGACGTTCCAGAGACGATCGACCCAGATTCTTATTCTTCTTTGATTGAGATGTTTGAAAGCAGTGTGCATAAATTTGCCGACCAACCCGCCTTCACCAATATGGGTTCGGTAATGACCTACCGTAAGCTCGAAGAAAGAAGTCGTGCATTTGCAGCTTACCTACAAAATGAATTAAAGCTGAAAAAAGGTGACCGAGTTGCCTTAATGATGCCAAACCTGCTGCAATACCCGATTGCCTTGTTTGGTGTATTGCGCGCAGGCTGTATTGCCGTAAACGTAAACCCGTTATACACCCCGCGTGAGCTTGAGCATCAACTCAATGATGCCCAGGTTGAAACCATTGTTATCGTGTCTAATTTTGCCAACACACTAGAGCAAATTGTTGATAACACATCGGTGAAAAACGTGGTTCTGACTAGCCTAGGACAAATGCTTCCTAGAGCAAAAGGCACCGTAGTCGACTTTGTGGTTAAATACGTAAAAGGTATGGTACCTAAGTACGATTTGCCGGGCGCAATGTCATTTAGAAAAGCGTTATATAAAGGTCGTCGCCTACAGTATGTGAAACCATTTTTAAGCGGTGAAGATATTGCCTTTTTACAATACACCGGTGGCACTACAGGTGTAGCAAAAGGCGCGGTACTGACTCATCGCAATATGGTCGCTAATGTACTGCAAGCAAAAGGTGCGTACTTAGGTAAACTTGAAGTCGGTAAAGAATTAGTGGTTACCGCATTGCCGCTTTACCACATTTTTGCGCTGACAGTGAACGGTTTACTATTCTTAGAGTTGGGTGCTAACAACCTTCTTATTACTAACCCTCGCGATATTCCAACTTTTGTTAAAGAACTGAAAAAAGTACCGTTTACCGCCATTACTGGGGTGAATACCTTATTTAATGCTTTGGTCAATAACGAAGATTTCCATGAGCTAGACTTTAGTCACATGCATTTAGCTGTGGGTGGCGGTATGGCCGTGCAAAAAGCGGTAGCGGAAAAATGGAAAAAGACCACAGGTGTCTTTTTGCTAGAAGGGTACGGTTTGACTGAGTGTTCACCGTTGGTTTCTGGCTGTCCACACGACATGTCAGATTACAATGGCTCGATTGGTTTGCCTGTGCCTTCTACCGAAGTGCGTATTGTGAATGATGACGGTGAAGTACTGCCGAATACCGAAGTAGGTGAGCTGCAAGTTCGTGGTCCTCAAGTAATGCAAGGTTACTGGCAGCGCCCAGAAGCCACTCGCGAAGTGATTTCACAAGATGGTTGGTTATCGACAGGCGACGTGGTTAAGTTTGATGAAGAGGGCTTCTTACACATTGTCGATCGTAAGAAAGATATGATTCTGGTTTCAGGGTTTAATGTCTATCCAAACGAAATTGAAGATGTGGTTGCCTTGCACGGAAAAGTGTTAGAAGTGGCTGCCATTGGTGAGGCGCATGAAGTGTCAGGAGAAGTGGTTAAGATCTGCGTAGTGAAACGCGACCCTTCTTTAACCAAAGATGAGCTAATTAGCCATTGCCGTTTGCATCTAACTGGTTATAAGATACCTAAGATTGTTACCTTTATGGAAGATCTACCGAAAACAAACGTGGGTAAGATCTTGCGTCGCGAATTACGCACCGAGGTAACGGCAGAAAAATCGGCATAGCTGAACTCGCTTAGTTATAACCAGTAAAGTTATAACGAGTAAAGTTATAGTCTTAGCAAACCGATACGGAACGTAAGCCCTCACTAAGCAAGCGCAGTCGGCGCATGCGATGTGGGGGCGTTTTAATTAGGGTATAAGAGCATTTTGAATTATCAAATAGTGACAGACACTCAAACTCTGGCACAAGCGTGCAACCAAGCACGACAGAAAGCAGCCGTTATGTTGGATACAGAATTTGTTCGTACCCGCACCTTTTTTCCACAGCTTGGCTTGGTGCAAATGTATGATGGCGAACTTCTTAGCCTAGTTGATACCTCTGTTATTGACGATATCACGCCAATGGTGGAGTTACTTGAAGACCCAGACTTACTCAAAGTTCTGCATGCTTGTGGTGAAGATATTGAAGTATTCCAGCATCACTTTCACACCATACCAACGCCAATGGTTGATACTCAGGTAATGGCGGCGTTTTTAGGGCACGGGCTTTCTACAGGGTTTGCCAGCCTAGTGAATGAGTATTTGTCCGTCGAGTTGGATAAGAGTGAAGCGCGCACTGATTGGCTAGCAAGACCGTTGACCGCAAAGCAATTAGATTACGCCGCAGCCGATGTATTCTATCTGCAACCTTTATTTGACAAACTGCAAGCGTCATTGCAAGAGTCAGGATATTGGGACAATGCACTGCAAGAGTCTGAATTGCAGGTATCAAAACGCATTCGTCATCATGAGCCAGAAAAAGCATATTTAGATATTAAAGGCGCATGGCAGTTGTCACCAAAACAACTGAGTGTACTTAAGCCATTGGCAACATGGCGTTATGAAACGGCACTGCGTAAAGATTTAGCACTTAACTTTGTGTTTAAAGAAGCTGACTTACTCACCGTCGCTCGCTTTAATCTAACCTCTAGTCGCGATATGGAGCGTGAGCAGTGCGACGTACGTTCAGTGCGCCGATATAGCGCTGTGATAGCCAATATTGTGCGTAAAGCACAATCGACGCCAGAGTCAGAATGGCCGCAAAAGGTGGATCGCTTAGTGGATTTACCCACTTATAAGCAAACATTTAAAGTGCTCAAAGATGAAGTGAATAAGGTGGTGAAACAATCGCATCTTGCTCCGGAGTTTTTAGCCTCGAAGAAACAAGTGAATCAGTTAATTTCTTGGGTGTGGCGAAAAGATCAGGCGGTGGAATATACCCCTGATTTAATGCAAGGTTGGCGCAAGCCGTTACTGGGCGACAAATTGCTAGAAAAGCTAAAATAAGAAGCCAAATTAGCAGTAAAAATTTAAGACAAAAAAGAGGCGATGAATATTCATCGCCTTTCTCTTTATTATGCTGGTGGTTTGTCTACGCTATTCTTCTTCAGGAAGTTTAACGTTGAGCTCTAGCACGGAAATATCGTCGTCCTTTTGTTCAAAAGAGACGTTCACCATATCCGGTTCCACTTCCACATACTTACTGATCACCCGCAGAATATCTGCTTTAAGCTCTGGCAAGTAAGAGGGCGCCGGGTCGTCATGACTGCGGCGCTCAGCAACGATGATTTGTAAACGTTCTTTAGCAACGTTGGCCGTCGATTTTTTCTTAGGACGGAAAAATTCTAACAGAGACATAGATCAATTAACCCCCAAATAGACGCTTAAAGATACCTTTCTTCGGTTCGGTTAGGAATCGAAACTCAACTTCTTCACCAAGTAGACGTTGCACAGTGTCGTGGTAAGCCATACCTGCATCAGATTGATCGTCAAATATTACCGGAATACCTTTGTTAGAGGCGTTAAGCACTGCTTGGCTTTCTGGGATAACACCCAGTAGGTTGATGTGTAGGATTTCTTCTACATCTTCAACACTTAGCATTTCACCTTGTGTTACGCGAGCAGGGTGATAGCGAGTCAACAATAGGTGAGTTTTTACAGGTTCAAGATCTTGCTCAGCGCGGCGAGACTTAGAATCAAGAATCCCTAAAATGCGGTCTGAATCGCGAACAGAGGAGACTTCAGGGTTAGTGGTCACAACGGCTTCATCTGCAAAGTAAAGTGCCATTAGCGCGCCTTGCTCGATGCCTGCAGGCGAATCACAGATAACGAAGTCAAATTCCATTTCATCTAGCTCGTTGAGTACTCGTTGCACGCCTTCTTTTGAAAGGGCATCTTTGTCACGAGTTTGCGATGCAGGAAGAATAAATAGGTTTTCTGTACGCTTGTCTTTAATCAAAGCTTGATTAAGCGTTGCTTCACCATTGATAACGTTAACGAAATCATAAACAACTCGACGCTCACAACCCATAATAAGGTCTAAGTTTCTCAGGCCTATATCAAAATCAATAACGGCGGTCTTCTTGCCCAGCAAGGCAAGACCCGATGCAATAGCAGCACTAGAGGTGGTTTTCCCTACGCCGCCTTTTCCTGAAGTGACAACAATGATACGTGCCATACTTTATCCTTTATCCTTTATTTAATGTTGAGAAAGTCACAGTGCAGAGTTTGATCCGTCAAACTTAAGATCACTTGCTCTCCCCAGTAGTGAGATTCGATTTGCTCGCTAAGCCAATAGTTTCCTGCGATAGAAACTAGTTCTGCTTGCATGTTATGGCAAATTATTGATGCGTCTTGCCCACTTGCTCCTGCTAGAGCGCGTCCGCGCAATGTACCATAAATATGAATGTTGCCATCAGCGATAACCTCTGCGCCAGCACTGACGTGATTGAGGATAATAAGATCGCTGTCTTTTGCGTAAATTTGTTGCCCAGATCGCACTGGATTACGCACTACTTTACTTGGTGTTATTTCAACAGGTGCTTTATCGGGGCGATTGGTACCTGTCATAACAGCAAGCCCTGCTTCCCTGGCGCATTTTTCTAAATGCTTATCGGAACATTCAGTCACGCCAACGGGCACCATACCAATATTAATAATACCTTGTTTTAGCTGTACCAGATCTAACTCAGAACTGGCTTGCGATAAATTAATGACTAGTGGAGCCGATTTAAAAAAAGCTGGAGCTTTGGCTACTTTCTCATCCAAGTAACAAATTGCTGAAGCAGTGCTGTGTTCATACATATGAAGCACCGTAAGTGGAAAACTGGTTCCCTTTAAGTCTGGAGTTTGAGACATCGAAGCTAGCCTTGGCATATAATCAAACAATTACTTGTCATGTTATCCATCGAAGCGACACTCGACAAGTAAACTTGTTGTCAAATATTAGTTTTAGACTCAAAATCGACTTAAGTCTTTAAAAACTCCATTTTAACGACTTAAGATTAGATATGAACCCAATAGATCAAGGCCATGTATGATTTGCGCAATTTATAAAAGTACCAAAAAGCAAGGTATGTATCTTTACATTACCAAAAAAGATGACTTCTCTTCTGTCCCAGATCAATTGATGGAAATGTTTGGCAAACCCACTATGGTGATGGTGATTAACTTAGCAAAACGCGATCTTGCGACTGTAGATGTGGCGAAAGTTAAAGCGTCACTAATTGAAGATGGTTACTTCTTGCAATTGCCACCTCCAGTAGAAAACGAACTGGAAAATTACAAGCTACGTAAAAAACAGCAAGGTGACAACGCTGAATAGAGAAACTAAAAAAGAGGCAACACTATGATAAGGATATTTAAGTGTAAAAAGAGCCTTGGCTTAATGTTATTGGCGAACAGTTTGTTGGTGTCGGCCAATGATCAGGTTTCGGGGCGTGATATCAGTTTTGATAGCTATGTCGAAAGTTTAAAACATGCAGCAATAGAGCAGGGTATAACACCTAAAACGGTCGATAGTGCTTTTCAAAATGTGCAGTTTAAACCTAGAGCAATTTCTGCTGACCGTTCTCAACCTGAAAATAAAATCACACTTGATGAGTACCTCCCACGCGCGGTGCCACAATGGAAAGTAAAGCAAGCCAATCAAAAGTATCGTCAGTATAAAGCTGACTTACAGCGCATTGGCGAGCAATACGGTGTTCAGCCTCGATTTATAGTGGCACTGTGGGGCGTAGAAAGTAATTTTGGTGCGCTCACTGGCGGATATAACGTGATTGATGCGTTATCCACCATGGCTTATGAAGGGCGTCGCGAATCCTTTTTCCGCAGTGAATTAATGTCTGCGTTAACCATTTTAGATCAAGGGCATATTAGCGCCGCCAATATGAAAGGCTCATGGGCGGGAGCGATGGGACAACCACAGTTTATGCCCAGTTCATTTTTGAAATACGCAGCCGATGGTAATGGTGATGGCAGCAAAAATATCTGGGGCAACAAACAAGATGTATTTGCATCCGCCGCCAATTATTTACACACCTTTGGTTGGGATAATACCTACACTTGGGGCAGACAAGTTACTTTATCGGCATCTTTAGATAAGTCGCTGTTTGGCTTAAAGTCACAACAAGGAAAAACATTGCAAGAGTGGCAAGCGTTAGGGGTGCGTAACCTGCAAGGGCATGCGTTACCTAAACTCACTACGCCAATTAAGGCATGGCTTATTGCGCCAGACTCACCTTCAGGACGCGTGTACTTGGTGTACAACAATTATCAGGTATTAATGAAATGGAATCGGTCGTATTATTTTGGATTAGCAGTCAGCCATTTAGCCGATCAGATCAAATAGCTTAAATCGAAAAATTAAAAAGCAATGAGCGAGGACATATCCTCGCTCATTTTTATTAGTGTGCGTTAAATTAAGAGTGATTTACCAAGATTTTTCACAAGCAATCATAGTGTTCTCAATTAAGCTTGCCACTGTCATAGGGCCAACACCACCAGGGACAGGAGTAATGTAGGCAGCGCGTTGACTCGCAACGTCATATTCCACATCACCAATCAATTTACCGCTTTCTAAACGGTTGATGCCTACATCGATAACCACTGCGCCTTCTTTAATCCAATTACCCGGAATAAAGTTAGGTTTGCCCACTGCAACTACCAAAATATCCGCCTGACGAACATGACCTTCTAAATCTTTAGTAAAGCGGTGACAGGTAGTGGTGGTACAGCCAGCAATTAACAGCTCCAACGTCATCGGACGACCAACAATATTGGATGCGCCCACCACAACCGCATGTTTACCGTGCGTTGGCAGGTTGTAGCGTTCTAAAAGAGTGATAATCCCTTTTGGCGTACAAGAGCGAAGCTTAGGCATGCGCTGCGCTAGACGACCCACATTATAAGGATGGAAGCCATCCACGTCTTTTTCTGGAGTAATACGCTCAAGCACAGGCGTAGAATCAATGCCCGCAGGCAGCGGCAATTGAACCAAAATTCCATCTATTTCGTCATCAACATTCAGTTGATCAATTAGCGATAACAACTCTTCTTCAGTCGCCGTAGCAGGAAGATCAAAAGACTTAGACACAAAGCCCACTTCCTCACAAGCGCGACGCTTACTTCCCACATACACTTGCGATGCAGGATCTTGACCCACAAGCACCACAGCCAAGCCCGGAGCACGCAGTCCAGCGTCGGTACGAGACTTAACGCGAGCCTTTACTTCAGAACGAACAGTTTGAGAAATCAGTTTTCCATCAATATTTTGAGCAGTCATGACGATCCCTATATTAGGCAGTTCAATGTTTCGGCGCATTGTCGCAGAAAAGAAACACTTTTGCTACATAGCAAACGTTTGCTATGTCCGCTTTATATGCATTTTTAATGTTACTGCCCTTTTTTTCAGCACTTAGTTCTAAATGTTCAATAAACCCGTTGACCAATCACGCTCAACTCGTATAATTCTTTCCTGTAGCGCGCCCTTAGCTCAGCTGGATAGAGCACGTCCCTTCTAAGGATGTGGTCGTAGGTTCGAATCCTACAGGGCGCGCCATATTCTATAAGGCCTGACAGCTTTTCAAGTTGTCAGGCCTTTTGCGTTTTTGGTGGTTTTTCACTTTAGTGGTCAAGTAAGTGGTCAAGTAAGGGTGGGGTTTGGTGCTACCTGATGAAGCTTATTGATGCTTTTGTGGAGTGTAGTGCTGGGTTTAGAAAGTAACTGAATAGCTTTGTTTGCTAAAGTATGTGAAAACGAAATCAAGCATCAAGGTCCATATCTGGTTCGTTTGTACTCATTTACTTGCACATCAAAGAGCTTTTGAAGTAAAAATATATTTGAACAGCAGTTAAGTATGTTTGTACTCAAAGGAGCATCAATGAGAAATTGTGATTTAAAATCCATACGAATAAATGGTGGAGAAGGCATTTATCCCAGAACTTTTCTAAAGTTTGATTTGTCAGATCCCGACTTTTGGGATTTAGTTCAGTCTGAGAGTGCAAATAAATTACATCAAATACAGAGCTTGTTAGCCTTCAAGCCAGAGGTATTCGAACCTTCGAATAACTTAGTGTGGGAAACAATTATTACATCTGCGAATCAGGTAGGAATTTCTTTAGTAGAAAATACTCTAAATAATATGTATCCAGTGGAAAACGGAGAAGTAAGTGTCGATAACTTATTGAGACTTGGGTCTTACGAAACAAATCAAGCGATATATAAGGCCATAGGAGATGCTGTAAGCGTATACATTGATTTTTGCTATAAACGCTTTATTGACTCTTCGTTATCCGATGATGACTATAAATTGATGATGGAAAGCCTTCTTTGCGGGGCTCAACTGACAACAGCACGCTATGAGCCATTAATTTCAGCTGCAAGTAAATTATCATTTCATGAAGCGAATGAAGAAAGAAAGAAGCAGAGTGCAGAGAAAGCGAAAAGGGCTATAGAGCTACAACAGAGCTTGAAACAAGTTCATCCAACTAAAAGTGACTCTTGGCTTGCAGGGCGCGTAGCAACAAAGCTTACTGATGAGTTAAATGCTCAACTAGCGGATGATGAAAAGAAAATATCAGTTTCAAAGAAGACAGTTCAAAGATTCTTTACTGAGGATAAGAAAAAGAGAGCAGTGTTAAAGGTCTTCATTTAGGTCTAATAGATTTTTTAACTCCGAAATAAACAGCAGAAATAATGTAAACAACGATAGAAAACATAATCGTAGCACCACCTATACCAACCATAGCTTCGGCTATCGCAGCACCACCTTGATTAAAGTTAATTAACATTGAAATAACTGTCCCAATTGCACCTAGCTTTAAAAACCACAATGTTGGTTTCCATGCTTTATAAAACATTACACACTCCATAAATTTCAAATATAATTGTTAATATACATAAGTAAAATTTTATTTTCTGATTAATTCATCACAAAACAATAACAATGTCATTATCTCGTTCAGTAAGGCGTATAAAGTGATGCGCGAACTATGGTGAGGAGACTGTCCTAAATTCTGTGTAATTGCCTAAACTAAGCCTTAAAGGCTAAGGATAGGCAATATGAATAAGAAAGAACTTGAAGCTTTCGCTAAGGAAGCCGCTAAAGGAATTAAAACTCCTGAAGACTTAACTGAGTTCAGTCAAATGCTGAAGAAAGTCACGGTTGAGGCTGCTCTCAATGCAGAGATGGATGCGCACCTTGGCTACGAAAAGAATCAGCCCTCTAAGTCTAATAATTACCGTAATGGCAAGAGCAGTAAACGCGTAAAAACCGAAGATGGAGAGTTTGAACTCGATACCCCTCGGGGCCTTGGCTCGTTTGAACCTAAACTGGTCAAACGAGCCAATCACGATTTACCTCTATGGATGACAAAATCTTGTGGCTCTATGCCCAAGGAATGAGTACTCGCGATATCGTCAATGCTTTCGATGAGTGGTATGGCGCCTCATCACAAATACCAAACGTAAAATTATTCAACTGCCCAAAAGGTCTGCCTTGACATTGAGTAATGGTTTGAAGAAATTCAGCATATTCTGTGCCTAATTTACACTTCTTCAATATTCATGAACTTAAACTCTAAAGTCTATGACTGAATTCAATATTTCTAAAACCGTGCAATTAATCACAAATTATCTAACGCAATCAATTGCTTATGGTGGTGGTTTTAATTAAAATCACCTAGAAAAAAATTGAGAATCTCACTATAGATCACCACTGCAATTGCAAGTGTTCTATTTCTGTCTGGTTGCGCTACACCATATCACTTGAAAAGCTATAAAACTATTCAAGGATGACATGTGAAGCTTCTAAAGTTGTAAGAAGCTTTACTTCTATTGAGTCTTAAATTAATTAATAAGGTAACTATATGCTAAATCATAATATTGAATATGCTGGAGCATTTAAACGGGTTTTAGCTTGGATTATCGACTCTATCATTCTTGTTATTCCAATTTTCATATTCGTTTATTTTCTTGAATTAAATGTTTATCAAAATACTACATCTATAGATTCTATGGTCGCAGGAGGAATGAGCAGTTTCGAAATTCAAGCAAGGCTTGATGCGACAGTTGACGCCTTAAGCAACTTAGTTGGTTTTTTGATTTCGTTATTGTACTTTTCTTTTATGGATAGTTCCAAAAAACAAGCTACTTTTGGGAAGTTAATCATGGGAATAAAAATCATCACTAAAACTGGAGGAAAACTATCTTTTTTCCGAGCAATGTGGCGATTTATTAGTAAGATATTTAGCTCATTAATTTTATTCATCGGTTTGATAATGATTCCATTCACTAAAAAGAAACAAGGGCTACACGATTTTATGGCTGGTTCCTTAGTTGTTAAAGGCTAATTGATATGCCCAATTTTATGAACAGGTTTTTCGCCTCGATCTTGCTCATTTTTACAGTTGCTGGTTGTCAATCTACTCAAATTAAAACTTCTGTTAAGGAGAACCCATGTTCCGAACTGTCGGAGGGTGAAATCACTAAGGTAGAAGGCGACTATTCAGTCACTTACGCTTGTAATAACTATCTAATAGATGGGTATGTTAAAGGTTATTATGATACAGGTGAACTAGCATCTAAAAGCACTTACAGTGTTGGAAAAAGAGTTACAGAAGAAACGCTTTACCATAAATCTGGTAAAATCCGAGGTATTTTGCCTATTAATGGAAATGGAAAATTACATTATGAAAATGGAGCTTTACAGTCAGAAGTTCCATTTGTTGATGGTAAAGAATCTGGTTTAGTCAAATGGTACTACGAGAGTGGTGCTTTACAGTCAGAAGTTCCATTTGTTGATGGTAAAGAATCTCGTTTAGCCAAATGGTACTACGAGAGTGGTGCTTTACAGTCAGAGGTTCCATTTGTTGATGGTAAAGAATCTCGTTTAGCCAAATGGTACTACGAGAGTGGTGCTTTACAGTCAGAGGTTCCATTTGTTGATGGTAAAGAATCTGGTTTAGCCAAATCGTACTACGAGAGTGGTGCTTTACAGTCAGAGGTTCCATTTGTTGATGGTAAACAATCTGGTTTAGTCAAATGGTACTACGAGAGTGGTGCGTTGCAAGGTGAAGTTACGGTTGTTGATGGTAAAAAATCTGGTTTACAGAAAGACTATTATGAAAATGGAGCTTTACAGTCAGAAACTCCATTTGTTGATGATAAAAAATCTGGCTTAGGTAAATCCTACTACGAGAGTGGTGCGCTGCAGGGTGAAGCTCCATTTGTTGGTGGTAAAGAATCTGGTTTAATCAAATACTACTACGAGAGTGGTGCGTTGCAGGGTGAAGTTACGGTTGTTGATGGCAAGCCAATTGGTGTAAACAAAGGCTATTATGAAAGTGGAGCTCTACAGTCAGAAACTCCATTTGTTGATGGTAAAAAATCTGGTTTAGGTAAACAATACTACGAGAGTGGTGGTTTACAGTCTGAAATACCTTTCATTGATGGGCAACAGCACGGTTTGGTTAAGAGCTACTATGAAAGTGGTGTTTTACAATCTGAACTATCTTTTTATGAAGGACAGCAGTCTAGTTTAAGTAAGTGGTATTACGAAAATGGAGCTTTACAATCGGAAGCTTCTTTTGTTGACGGTAAAGAATCTGGTTTAGTCAAATGGTTCTATGAAACAGGCGTTTTACATGAGGAAATTCCTATGAAAGAAGGTCTTTTTTCAGGTTTAGGTAGGCAGTATTTCCCTTCGGGAAAACTGAGTCGGGAGGCTTCATATAAAAAAGGGGGGCTTGAGGGACCTTCCAAACAATATGACGTAAATGGCCAGCTTTTATTTATAAATAATTATAGCGACAATAAACTTGATGGGTTGCAGAAAAAATTCATCAATAAAAAGTTAGTTAATGAACAAGAATATATTAATGGTCAACTTCATGGTGTTTCAAAATTTTACAATGAAAAAGGAACGTTGATAAAAAGAGAGAATTATGTGAAAGGTAAACTGGTCGGTTCTTGGGAGTTGAGATGATAACGCTTATTTAGCGGGGAAATAGTTGGAATTAAAAACATAAAAGTTAAAGACTTAGATAAAGCGATAGATAAATTTGAGTTGAGTTAAACAATATTCCATCATTTGTCTGATTCATAGAGATCGTTTCAATTTTTGAAGCTCAAGATCAAGCTTATAGTTCTGTTCTTGGGTTCTTTCTTCCTCGGGCTGATAACACTTTTGAACATCATCAGAGAAAGGGTAAGCGCTTAATTAACCCCACGTACCAAGCTAACTGATTGTCTGCCATAGTATCTCTTTCTAAGGAGGTACTATGAATCAACAAGATAAACGGGCGTATTGGACAACCATTCTTGAGCAGCAACAGCGCAGCGGCTCAAGTATCAAACAGTATTGCATTGATAACAGTATTAGCTATCAAACCTTTTACTATTGGGCGAAAAAACTAAACCAGCCAGAGCCTCAAACTGAAGTACAGCCGATTGTCGTTACTGAGCCTGCTACAGATAGCTCGATGTGTGTGATCTTAACCTTTGGCAATGGCATTCGAGCGGAGTTACCCGCCACGCTCAGTCCTCAACAAATTAGTCAATGGGTTGAAGCGCTGCAATGATGCCATCGGGTAAAGTTTTTCTCGTATCGGGCGTGACCGATATGCGTAAGTCTATCGATGGCCTCTCACTCATCGTCGCCGAGACGCTTGAGATGGATCCGTTCAGTGAGTCTTGGTTTATCTTTTGTAATCGAACCCGATACAAACTGAAAATCCTATTTTGGGACACCAATGGATTTTGGCTCTATTACCGCCGCTTAGAAAAAGGCACCTTCAAATGGCCCAAACCAAGTTATGATGGGGCGATCCATATCAACAAGCAACAATTAAGTTGGCTACTTTCAGGGCTAACGTTAAATCATGCCAAAGCTCATCGACCTTTATTTAGTCTAGAAGTGTGACCGCTGATATTGATCATCATTTTGCACTTGAACGATCTTTTTTCGCTGTCACACTTAGGGTCTTGATTTAATCTGAGCCCTGATATGACCGACCTTCCTGACGATATTGAACAATTAAAAGCGATGTTGCTTGACCTTCATCAGAAGAATGAAGCTAAAGATAAGTTACTGGCTGCGAAACAGGAAGAAGTTGCAGAGCTCAAGACTAAAGTTCAACTCTTAATCGAGCAACTTAACCTGAACAAATCAAAACGCTTCTCTGCACAGAGTGAAAAAACGCCAAAAGGCACATTTAACGAGGCAGAGCAGCAAAATACCGTATCTAAATCAAAAGCTGATGACGGAAAAAAGAGACGAGGCCGCAAACCTCTTCCTAAAGAGCTCGAAAGAGAAGTTCATAAACATGAGCTCAATGCTCCTTATTGTGACTGCTGTAACGAACCTTTACACCCATGCGGTGTTGAAACGTCTGAAGAGCTAAAAATCATTCCACAAAAGGTCAGCGTTATTCGACACGAGCGAACAAAATATGCTTGTCGACAATGTGAGAAAACGCAGACTAAGACAAAGATCGTTACTGCACCAAAACCAGCTAGTATGATCCCGAAAAGTATCGGTTGTGCCGATGCATTCTCCGCTGTCGTGACGGCAAAATACGTCGATGCACTACCACTCTATCGCCAAGTAGATATTCTCAATCGTTCGGGTATCGATATTAGTCGGGCAACCCTGGCTAACTGGTGTGTTCAGCTTGGCTGTAAAGTCCAAATCATCATTGATGCAATGAAAGAAGAGCTTCTGAAAGAGAAGCTTATCTGCGCAGATGAGACAACGGTTCAAGTGCTACGAGAAGAAGATAAAAAAGCGCAGTCCAAGTCATACATGTGGGTCTACCGCAGTGGTGAGTTCGTTAATAATCCCGTGGTCATATACGATTATCAGTCAAGTCGCAGAGCTCAATGTGTGCAAGACTTTTTGACTGGGTACAGAGGTTATCTGCTGTCCGATGGCTACAGTGCTTACGACAAACTTGAAGATGTCACTCAAGCCGCTTGCATGGCACATGTGCGCAGAAAGTTCACCGAGGCTCAGAAAGCTTCACCGTCTAAAAAAGCTGGCAAACCAGAAAAGGCACTGAACTTTATCGGCAAATTATACGGTATTGAAAAGAACGCCAAAGAACTGGATGCCCAATCACGTTACCAACTACGACAACAAGAAGCCCAACCTATTTTGGATGAGTTCAAGCAATGGCTTGATGCTCAAAATGTTTTGCCTAAAGGGTTGCTTGGGAAAGCGATCTCTTACACTCAAAACCAATGGTCGAAGTTACTCACTTATCTTGAAGATGGTGATATCAGTATCGACAATAATGTGACTGAACGTGATATAAGACCGTTCACGACGGGTCGAAAAAACTCTTATGACCTTTTTCAAGTTTTTCGGCAAAACCTCTCTCTCCTCTGTGAGACGAGGCGTAGTTTCAGAGTAGGTATTGCTTGAAAGTGAATTAGCAATAACTTGGATTATACATACTCTTATTCGGGGATCTTTAGCCCCAACATGGTTTTCGTAATGAGTTTACCTCTATCTGGCTGCTAGTATCTAACCAAGTGGTCGACTTAAATTCTTGACGAGGGTTACTCACCTGAGCTTCTTCACTTCCAAGCAAATTTTAAACTCTCTGATTTCGAGTGGTGACAGCAATGTCCCACATGAATCCAAGTAACTCTCTCGCAACAGCAGTAATTGCTATTTGTGACTTTTTCCCTTTAGCTACCAAGCTTCGGTAACGGAAACATAACCGCTGCTGAGCTTTCCAAGAGATATCTTTAGCTTCTTGGCAAACACTATTTGGTCGATTTGCGATTAACCAACTACCGACTTTAGCATTGTTTCTATAAGCCCATGCTGCCTCATATAAAAGCCGTCTTAACTCAACATTTCCAGCTTTAGTGATCCCTGCTTTACGAGTCACGCTACCACTTGAATGTTCACCAGGTATTAGGCCAAGGAATGCCATTATTTGTTTCGGATTACTAAATCGGGAGAAATCACCCAGTTCAGCCACTACGGAGATTGCAATCGTACGTCCGACACCTTTTAGAGCTTGAAGTTGATTAACCAAGTTATACAGTGACCAGTTAGGAAGCAACCTATCAATTTCTTGGTCTAATTGCTCAATACGATTTTCGATTTGTTCCAAGCTTTGTCGATAGTGTTCATAAGCTATTTGTTGAGAAGCTAAGGGGAAAGATTGATTTGCTAGCCATACACGATGGCGCACAGTCCACATTTTCTTTTCATACTTTTTACCTGTTCTCAGAAGAATGCTTTGGATTCGTTGCTTGGCAACTTTAGTATCTTTCTTTGCACAACTTCTGGCTCTCACAAGATCACGCATAGCTTCATGTGTTATGTCAGGTACCCAGACATCAACTAACTCACCCGCTCTCAACAACCTCGCTAAAGCGACCGCATCACGATGATCGTTCTTGATCTTGTTGGTTGATATCTTAGGTATTCTAGAAGGAGCCACAACTGTACACTCTATGTTCATGCTAAGTAGCAATCGATATAGACCATAGCCTGTTGGGCCTGCTTCGTAGCAGACAAGGAT
Source organism: Vibrio sp. B1Z05 (assembly GCF_052955985.1). Lineage (NCBI taxonomy): Bacteria > Pseudomonadati > Pseudomonadota > Gammaproteobacteria > Vibrionales > Vibrionaceae > Vibrio > Vibrio sp. B1Z05. The sequence goes on along the minus strand of NZ_CP130463.1, from coordinate 1,933,920 downwards.
TGAACCGTGAAGCTTGATGAGCTTCTTCATTAGACGAATAACGGCCTCTTTTGCTGAAGATATATTCCCATAAAATCGAATTTCTCCCTGCCGTTCTGGACTTGCGATCGCAACAGCAATTGTATCCTTATGCACATCAAGCCCAATATAAGCAGAATAGTTGACGGATTCCATATTGATGACCTCCAAAAACGCACCAGTAGTGAATCTAAGTATATAAGGTCATACCATCTGGATGTTCTCCACTTCGGTGGGCGGAGCAATCGCAAGTGCAAACTTGTATAGCTTGGTGATGACTTGTCGCGCCAATGACATGAACCCATATTACTACTTCCAGCACCTTTTTAATGAGCTACCCAAGCGAAGTCCTACCGATGATATGTCGGATCTAATGCCGTGGAACGTGCAGATCAGTGAAGCTCAATAGAGCTTCACTGGTTTATTGAGCGTTTACTGTTAGATCATCTGTAAAGATTTATGGCTATCAATCATTTATATATTGCTAGGCCAATCTTCTGACAAACCGGTTTTGGTCAGTTCAAGTTTGAATTACAACGCATCACCGCCTGCTGTATTCCAGACCTTATTAAAGCCTCGAATGTCCAATTCGCTAGTGATACCGTTATAAGTAACAGTGATAGTGCTATGTTTTTTAAGATGATTCAGTAGAAATTTGGTTCCAGCTGCGGTTGATGGAGTTATTCTTAGTTGGGTATGGGTTCGACTATACGAATTGTGATCACACCAACTTAAAACTTTAATATTCTGATTGTCGATTTTTACAGAGTTTGGCAATTGGTCTTTGGTATTACATATATCGTTATTTAGATTTTCAAATTCAATATAGTTTTTCTGCTTATTTCCGTTGCTAAGAGTGACTCTAAAAGAACTTAATGAAACGTTATTTATGTTCGAATCGTTGATTGAAAAGGTGGAATCATCGGCAAAGAACCCAAAACCGAACATGTGTTGATGAAGTTTATTTTTTCGTTCTATTTTGGTGGTGTCTGTTTTTAGCAAGATTTTGTCGTTGGCTACGAGTAGGGTAGATACTGGATGACTTTTGGAGTCTGTGATTTTGACAAGGCCGTGAGTCATACCTTTTAATTTTTGTAATTGTACTCGATTATTGTCTTCATTATAGAAAGTCGACTTACCTGTAAATTTCGATTCACCTCCTTCAATGGTATAGATACCTGATTGCATTAGATTTCCATGCTTATTCCATTCTTTATATGGGCCGATTAGCTTGCTTTTTTTATAGGATTCGATTGTTTTAATTTTGCCGTTCGGCCACCAAGTTTTTGCTGTACCAAATACTTTTCCTTCGATCGCAGTGCTTTCTTGTTCCTTAGAGCCATTTTCATAATATGTGGTTAAATGTTGGATTGTTTCGTTTGAATCATCGGGTATGTGCTGGCGCAATACTGCTTCTAACTTGTGCTGCTCTGTATAGAAATTAGTAGTGGATTTAAAGTGAAGAAGGCCGTCCATAGTTGTATCGGCGATTGTTTCTGATTTGGTATTTCCTTTAGCATTATCGAAATAAGCTGTCGCAGACCAAAGATACTCAGGAGTCTCCAATAGACTAATAACCTTGCGCTTAGTATTTAGATTGCCACTTGGAAAGTACGAGTAATAGAAGCCACTAAAACCTACGATATTTATTACACCATCTTGGATAAGGTTGCCATTGGCGTCCCACTTTCGGATGACAGTTTGGTTTTGGATTGATTCCAATTTCAGTTTCTTAGCGTAGGTTTCAGCTTTGTTGCTGTCGTGGTTTATTTCGCTAGCTTTAATTCCAGTGTCGAACCAGTGCAACTCTAAACCAGTTATTACATCTTTTGATAGTGTAACCTCATGAGCTTTTTGGTTGTTATCATGCCACTGGTAGTGTTTTACCTGTAAATTTGCCTTCTGAATATTGTCCTTTAGATGTTAAGTTTCCACGCTCATCGTAAGATTCATAAGCACCAAATTTTTTACCATGGTCAACATGATAAATAGCTTTAATTTTACCGTCTTGATAGAAGTCTTTGGTTGTACCTGTATTTATGCCGTTGGTGTACTCGGATGTTGATATGATTTGACCCAATTGGTAGCGAGTCTTAACACCTGAGAAGTCTTTTAGAGCTGGGCCTTTACAGGTGCCTTCTGAGATTTCGGTATTGCGCGGGTTATCCGTTGAGGCGACTTTGCACTTGCCATCTATTTTGTTGTTTATGTAAGTATAGCTAGATTGAAAACTACCATTTTCAAATTGTGTTTCAACCACGCCATTTTTGGGGAAAATAGAAGCGCAGGCTGCTAGGCTGAGTGGAAATGCGAGAATTAAAATTTTTAGTTTCATAGTTGTTAGATACCTAAAACGACAAAAACCTCGCTACAAATACAAGGTGTTTTTCGAATAAAAATATGTCTGGGGTTTCGATGCTTTCAACGTACTAAGTTGAAGTTTATCGAACCCCAGAAAGGTATCGATATGTGGTAACTAAGATATTAAAAATCATTAATATGCGGTTCTAAATACGAAGGTTGCTTAGAGCTGTAACCTCCGCAATTTTAATTTTACTAGCTCGCCACAACATCCCACTGCTTCAGCGAATCTTCAGTTTTATCACACTCAGTTAGTTTCAATGTACGCTTAACCCAAGGCCCAGCTTTAATGGTTTTGGTGTCGATAGATAGACAGCGGTTTTGATCCACATCCAATCTGATGGTTTTGTCTTCTTTATTGTAATCAAACTTTTGGTGTGGGTGGTCGCTACATTCTAGTAGGGCGAATTCTGATTTTCCGGTTGCTAGTAGCACTTGCATGCATTGGTTTTCGTAGGCGTAAGAACGGATTTGTTTGGTTTGGGGGTCGTATTCAAATCGAGCGTCGTTGCTTGAGTTGTTTCTTGGTGCGTCTTTATCTTTTGATGGCGGCTTACAGGTGTGGGTGTGCATCAGTTCTGAATAGCCGCGGCCGAATGTGTCTAAGCAAAAACCGTATCCGTTGGGTTCGTCTAAGTTTTGACTAAGTGCGATGTAAGGTGCGTGGGTTGGGATGTTGAGTGCTTTTGCCGATACTTGTCCGGCAAACAAGACAAATAAAGATAGGATTGAAACTTTTAAAACTGAAGTGTTCATATTATGCCCTTTAAACAGTAATGGGTTTCTGAAAAATACGTCAAATAATAGCTTGTTGAATACGATGTAATTCTAACTAAATGAGAGTGCTAAGCAGTTCGATTTGCAACTAGATTTTGCAAGCATATCAGAATATTTTAGGGCGACTAGTGATTAGTGATTTCCCTTTTAGTTGTGTGAGTGTTCGCGCAAATTTACGTTTCTCTAAATTGTAACCTATTGTTATAAAAATAGTTTTCTTGCTCGTTGTTATCATTTAAATCGCGTTTTTGAACTCATTATTAAACTATTCTTCTTAAGGCATTTATTGTCGGTCTAAGCTACTTACTTAATCAATATGCAGTAGAGATCTGTGATTTATTCAAATACTGCAATCATTGGTTGATCTGTGTCACGTGGTTACAATTGTTTACAACTTAATTGAAAGTGATTATCATTCCCAGACCGTCACCCAAAGCGAATGCAAATCATTATGAAAAACTCTATTGTTAAGCGCCTATTACTTACTGGTTTGGCGTGCCTACTTTCTTCTCCAGTAGCTTTTGCTGATACGTTTCCTGTTACCGTCACTGATGTTGCAGGACGAACTATCACTATCGATCATGAACCGAAGAATATTGCTATTTCAACCGGTCGAGTTTTTCCGCTATTAGACATCGTTTACCAACAAGAAGCGGCTGCGCATTTAGTGGCGTGGCGTGATGATATGCGTACTTCTGCGCCGAGTATGTATGCTAGCTATGTTAAAGATTACCCAAAACTTAAAGATTTAACGCAACTCGGTAAAATTAAATCGGGTGAGTTTGATGCTGAACGTTTTATCCAAATGAAGGACAAGCCTGATTTATTTATTGTCGATATCGTGAATGTGAAATTGGCAGAAGAAGAAGGTTTGTTTGATAAGTTAGAGCGAGCTGGCATTCAAGTGTTAGTGGTGGATTTTCGTGAAAACCCGCTTAAAAATACGGTGCAGTCTGTAACGAGTGTAGCGACAGCGGTAGGGCGTCATGAACAAGGTCAGAAGTTTGCAGCTTACTATCAGAAACACTTAGATAACTTGTTAGCCGGTCTTGCCAAAGTGCCAGCTAGCGAACTAAATAAGAAGGTGTTTATTGAGCGCTCTGCGGGTAAACGTGAATCATGTTGTGAAACATTTGCTGCCGGTAACATGGGTGATTACGTTCCATTTTTAAAGGCGGTCAATATTGCGGATAAGCCATTAAAAGGTGCGTTTTCTGGGAACATGTCAGCGGAAAGCCTCATCATTGCTCAGCCTGATATCTACATCATGCAAACAACAGGTTGGGTGGATAAAAATGGCGATCCTAAAGCGGGGATCCCACTTGGTTATAACCCAAATGAAGACGCCATCAAATCGGCAACGAATAAGCTATTGCAACGCACATGGATGAGACCGACTCCTGCGTATCAGAACAAACAGGTCTACTCTATCTATATGCCGTTTTATAACTCGCCATACAATCTTGTGGCTTTAGAGTATTTCGCAAAATGGTTTTATCCAGAGCAATTCAAGAATTTAGATCCTGAGCAGACGTTTGAAGAGATGAATCAAACATTAGCTAACCGCACCGTGACTGGCATCTTCGGCCAAGATAATTTTAAGGTTATACAATAGTGAACCCACGACAGAAAACGGCGCCGCCGAGTATAGGAAGTGAGGCGGAAAGTGCCTTGGCATTTCACCGCACTCGAGAGCGAAAGAAAGTCACCATGTTGGGCGTGTTTTTTATACTCAGCATCGTTTTTCTGGTGGCCGATATATTGATTGGCTCGCAGGGCTTAACCTTATCACAAGTGCTTAATGGTATTTTTTATCCAAAGAATAGCGATTTAGCCACACAAATCATCATCTGGGATATTCGCATGCCGATGTCTCTAATGGCGCCATTTGTTGGTGCAGCACTGGCACTTGCGGGCGCGCAGATGCAAACCACACTGAACAACTCACTAGCTGACCCATATACCTTTGGTGTTTCTGCAGCGGCAGGCTTTGGCGCAGCACTGGTGATCATGAATATTGTGGCGGTGCCGTTTATTCCCGTGGAATATCAAATTGCGACGATGGCATTCATTATGTGTTTATTAACAACGCTTTTGATTGCGGGCATATCTTCAATGAAACGTATTTCAATTGAAGGTGTGATGTTATTCGGGGTGGCCATCATGTTTGCATACGACGGTATGCTGACCATGATGCAGTACTCAGCGTCAGAGACTCAATTGCAAACATTGGTCTTTTGGCAAATGGGTTCATTAGATAGAGGCAGCTGGCAAAAAATCATTGTGTTAGCCATTTTAATCCCAACTGTGCTAGTGATTATGATGAAAGATTCATGGAAGCTATCATCACTTAAAATTGGTCAAGAGCGCGCAGAGTCTATGGGTATCAATGTGAATCGCCTGCGCAACAAGACCTTGCTGTTAGTGTCATTAATCACCTCAATATCAGTGGCCTTTGTTGGTGCGGTGGGTTTTGTGGGTTTAGTCGCCCCGCATATTGCACGAATGATATTGGGCGAAGATCAACGCTATTTCTTGCCGGCATCCGCACTTCTTGGCGCGGTATTACTTGAAGTGGCTTCCATTGCCAGTAAATCGATTATGCCGGGGCAAATTCTTCCGTTAACGGTAATGATGTCAATCATTGGTGTTCCATTCTTTATTTACTTAATCATCAAAAAGGGCGGCAGATTTTAATGGGACTTAAAATTAGCAATATATCCGTATCTTTTGCTGGCAACACAATTTTAAACGATCTGAGTATTCCGGAAATTCATTCAGGAGAAATGGTTTCACTTATTGGTAAAAACGGGGCAGGCAAGTCAACGCTACTAAAGCAAATGACCAAGCTGATTCGCTTAAATCCCAAGTCTGTGACTCTTGATGATAAGCCGTTAGTTTTGGGCGATATTGGTTATTTACCGCAAGATCATAGGATCTCAGCTAGTATCACTGTGGTAGAGCTTTTAATTACGACCATGCATGTGGGTGTCAGCTCACTTTTTACCCGAGCGCACAGCGCCGAAAAAGCCTTAGCTTTGTTAGAGCAAGTGGGCATCATTCATCTTGCCAACAAACTGTGTACTGAACTCTCTGGCGGTGAAAGCCAAATGGTTGGCCTAGCGCAAGCGGTGATCAATCAGCCGAAAGTGCTGATTCTTGATGAGCCAACCTCAGCATTAGACATGAGTAACCAGTTAAAACTGCTGGAATACGTGAGAAGTTATACAGTAGATAATAACGCTTGTGTATTGATGGTGGTGCATGATTTAAACCTAGCTATTCAATACTCGCATAAAGTGGCGGCATTACATGATGGTCAGCTGTTTATTTATGGCGAACCGAAAAAAATCATCGACCAACAACTGATTCAAGATGTGTTTAATGTTAATTCGCAAGTTATCCAACTTGAAGATCATCCCGTTGTTGTAGTGCGTCACTAATCACAAGCTGAAATAGCCATACTTAGGTGTATTTGTTTTCTCTAAAACAGTAATCGCCAACTCTTCAATATAGTGCTCCGCTGAGTTTCTACCTGAAACTAGCCGGAGCAGAATCTACCCTCCCATATCTTACATATAATCTTGGATTCGCCTTGAGGCGCATGCTTTTTAGCCTTAACCTAGGATTAACCAGTTTAGAGTTAAGTTAATGCTATGTATGCTGGGATAAATTCCCTAGCAGTGCATTTCTCTACAAATAATAAAAGGTAAGCGGGTCACTATGGGTTTAGAAAATTGTCAGTTGTTGTTGGTCGAGGATGATTTGGATCTGGCGACAGCGGTTATTGATTATTTAGAGTTGGACTCTATCTCTTGTGACTACGCGACCAATGGTTTATCTGGTCTAAATATGATTACAGAAAATCATTATGATGCGGTCATTTTAGACTTAAACCTACCCAAAATGGATGGTCTAGAAGTATGCTCAAACCTGCGAGCACAAGGCTATGATATTCCTATTCTAATGCTCACTGCTCGCGATACTCTGGATGACAAGCTGAAAGGTTTTTCCAGTGGCGCGGATGATTATCTGGTGAAGCCGTTTGCGTTAGAAGAATTAGTGGCACGTATACAGGTTTTGTCGCGGCGTCGCAGTGGCGAAGTCAATAAACTCACCGTGGACGACTTAGAGCTCGACCTTAAAGCAGAAACGGCGACTCGAGCAGGGAAGAGCTTAAAGTTGTCTCCAACCGGTTTTAAAATACTGGCCGCTTTAATGCGAAAAACACCGAATGTGATTAAGCGTGAAAAACTAATGCAAGTAGTGTGGGGTGATGATCAGCCAGACAGCAATAGCTTAAAAGTGCACATGTTTAATCTTAGAAAAGCGGTAGATAGCCAGTCGGACTATAAACTGATTCATACTGTCACTGGGCAAGGTTTTGCGCTTCGACGAGAGAGCAACTAACGTATGAAAATTCGCGCAAGCCTAAGATTGTATGTCGCTGTTGCCATGTTTTTATCCGGCACATTGCTGGTGGCGGGCATGTCTACGGTAGCGGTGAATTATTTCTTTTATGGATTGGATACTTCATTAACCACCTTCATGCGCTCGGAAGCATTCGAATTTGATGCAGAAGATGGTAAGCCCTATCAAGTGCAAGAGATGACGATTGCAACGCGCTGGCAAGATTTACCAGAATTAATACAAAACCGCTTTAAAGATGTCCATCTAGAAAATGGGAAGTTAGCCAAGAAAATTGATGGTATCCCTATTTTGAAAGTCCCCTCTGTTCGCGACTTTTTGATGAAGTTGGAACGTGATGGCAAGCTTCGTTATATCTCCATCTCTTTTGATGATAGCGATGTAAAGCGTTCGTTAGCCGAAGAACGTCCTAAATTTCTTTATATCTTACTGTTTGCGCTAGCAGCAATTACCCTATTTGGTGTGATACTGCTTATCATGCTTAAGCAGGTTTCAGAGCCAGTTCGTCAGTTGCGTAACTGGGCAAAAAGGTTGGACAAAAAGCAGAAAAACGAACCCACGCCCAACTTTCAATACAGTGAGCTCAATGTATTAGCAGAGATCATTGAATCCAGTTTGAATTCAGTACAAGAAAGCGTCACCCGCGAAAAAGAATTTTTAGGTTATGCCAGCCATGAACTGCGCACGCCCATTGCAGTAACTCGTAGTAATGCTGAATTGCTACAAAAAATGATTGAGCGAGGTATCAATACGGATAAACAGCTGCAAGTATTAGATAGAATCCGCCGTGCTTCCTTTACTATGACAGATCTAACTGAAACCTTGCTGTGGCTAAATCGTCAAGAACACAAACAGCTTGCTGAAGAATCGATTGTATTAGGTGATTTGGTGTTTCAAATTCAATCTGAGTTGCGCTATTTACTGGAAGGTAAGAGCGTTAACGTCAGCATAAGCCATGATTCTACAATGCTAAGTATACCGCCAGGCTTGGGACGAATCGTGATTACCAATATTATTCGTAATGCCTTTCAACATACTTATGAAGGTGATGTTGTTATTGAACAAAAACAACAAAGCTTACTTATTACCAATCATAATTATTCAGATAATGATAACCAACATGACTTAGGGTTTGGTCTTGGCTTGCAATTGACTGACCGATTGATCAAACAATATGGTTGGTATTATAAAAATGAAACGCTGTCAGATGGACGACGTGTAGAAATTCATTTTGATCATCAGCAAACTACATAAGTTTTCAAATCTAATGGTTATGCAATATTGAAGAATAAGAAACCGTGCCGGTTAAGGAATGCCGCTAGGATTTAATAATGTATTTTCTGTTTTGTCATAAGATATTCTAAAAAATTTGAACTCTTTTACTTTATTGTCAGATCAACTCTTATCCCTGCTTTATCCTATCTGTAATCCATTAGTTAGTCGATTTTACCTGTTATGCGCTACAAACAAAGAATAACTAATTCCTTGTTTCTGTAAGGGTATTCATAAGTGTTAATAATAAGTGTTATTTTTTGTGTGATTTTGTAAAGCCTGCATATACTTCGTAGAGAAGTAAATCAAGTTTGCTCATAGAAGAGCGAGCATTTACATAATCATAGACAGATAAAATGCTCATTTAGATGCAGGGATGGATTAAATGATTAGGAAACTCCTCAGCGTAGTTACGCTTGGGGCTTTGGCCTCAAGTGTGAGTGCAGAGAACTTGCTTGATATGTACCAACAAGCGTTGGAACACGATCCTATTTATCGTGCAGGTATTGCCCAGCATGACGCAGATAGAGAAGTGTACGATCAAGCACTGGCTTTTCTACTTCCTACCTTAGATCTAGAGCTGAGTCATACTCAGACTTATCAAAAAATAATCAGCACAGATAATCCGATTCTCTCTTCGCGGGATTCAACGGATTACCCAACCAATGAGCTGAACCTCTCTCTTACTCAATCGATATACAGCTACAGCAATTGGGCTGCTTTTTCGCAAGCAAAACAAGATGTGAAAGGGGTAGCTGCTGAGCTAGAAGGGGTGCGACAAGAGTTAATGCTGCGAGTGGCTACTGCTTATTTTAGCGTGTTAAAAAGACGTGACACCTACTTAGGCATCAACGCCGAAGTGAAATCGTTAGAGCAAGTAAACGAATTTGTAAAAACCCAAGCTGCGAATGGTCTTGCTCGTAAAACAGATGCATTGGATGCCGAAGCTCGATTGCTGCAAGCGCAGGCGCGTAAAATTGAAGTAGGAAACTCACTGCGAGATTCGTTGCAAGGTTTGTATGAAATTACCGGCTATATTCCGCCAAATATGGCAACGCTTGGAGAAGAGCTGATATTAGTCAAGCCTGATCCTTTTCAAGTGGAAAGTTGGCTAACCAGCGCGCAAAAAAATAATCCTTCTATTATTGCAAAACAAAGTGCCCTTGAGGCGGCGCGTGAAGATATCCGCAGCCAAAAAGGTGGGCATTATCCTGAGCTTGATTTAGTGGCCAATTACAACATTACCGAAGTCAACGGCACCTTGTTTGATGGGAAAAGTGAGATAGAAACCGCTGACGTAATGCTACGTCTTAAAATCCCAATCTATGCCGGCGGCTCAGTGTCATCTCGAGTTCGAGAAACCGAGTCTCTTTACCATAAATCGCGTAACGAGCTAGAGCAAACTTGGCGTCAAACCTCACGTGAAACGCACGATGCCTTTACTGGTGTAACCAGCTCAATTAGTAAAGTTGAAGCACTGAAAAAATCAGTAGAAGCGTATGAATCGGCAGTGGATTTTAAAGAACAATCTTTTGAATCAGGTGTGGCGACCAGTATTACTGTGTTAGATGCGGTTCGCGATTTGTTTATTGCCCGCACCGAATATTCCGCTGCTCGTTATGACTATCTTTATAACCACTTACGACTCAAACGAGCCGTAGGCACGCTGACAGAGTTTGATCTGCAGCAGATAAACAACACGCTGCAAGGAAAAGAGGTACCAACAGATTTAAGTGTTCTAGATGAGGACCTAGAGATTTCTAGGTTGATGTTGTACTAGGTTGAGCGGTCATTATTTAGCGTAAGCAAAGCGCTTAAATAAGCAGTTTTAGCTCAACAAAATTTTCTTTCAACAGGCTATTTTCTCAACCTAGAGAAAGTGTTCGTTCATAACGGCAAGGCGTGCTGAGAGAAGAAGTATTTTACCGATGAAAAGGAGTTCAATGTGGCTACTCAATTATTGATTTATGGACAGGTCGAAGCGGTTAACAAAAAGCGTCATCAAGATTGGTCGATTAAGGCTGAAAATAACTATGATTTCGCAAAAAACGTCAACTCAGTACCACTGATGGCGGCTGAGTTTCCACATGCCGCGCAAGACTATGCCATTGTGTTTGCGGGAGAAGGCGATCAAGTACTCCCTGTGGTGATTATGGGGATCAAGCAAGATCAAAACTTATACGTCAACGATCAAGGGCAATGGGTGGCTAAATACGTCCCTGCGTTTGTTCGTCGTTATCCGTTTGTGTTTGCCAGCACTGATGAGGGCGAAACTCTTACTTTATGTTTGGACGAGTCTTACTCTGGCTGTAATAAAGAAAACCAAGGCGAACGTCTGTTTGATGGCGATGGCGAGCAGACTCAATACTTAACAAAAGTGCTGAGCTTCCTACAAGATTATCAAAGCCACTATCAACGTACACAAGCCTTTTGCAAGAAACTCGCAGAGCTTGATTTGTTTGAAGATATGGGCGCGAAATTTACTCTGCCGACAGGCGAAGAGCGCACCCTAACAGGCTTTAAAGTGATCAATAAAGAGAAGCTAAAAGCGTTGCAGCAAGAAGACCTATCTCAGCTGTTTAATTCAGATGGTTTGGAGCTGGTTTACCTGCATCTGCACTCGCTACGTAACCTGAATAAGATGCTGCAAAACGCAGGGTCAGAACAAGTGAATATTGATGAACATGGAAGCGTTCATTAGTCGTCGATGGAAGGGGCAACCCGATTGCCCCTTAAAGAACAAATAGATAGCACAGCTCTTTGAGCTGTGCATTTTTGCTTTTAGAAATGCAATAACCGCATAAAGCATATGGGTATCTGCGGTGGCAGAGCTCAAGGAAGGTTAAAGTTATGGATAGACAAATGGGCGCAAATCAATCATCAAAGCAAAGCATTAAGGCCATTTCACAACCTCGCTTAACGAGTTTGATGAATGGAATTAATCGTGCCATTAAGTCATCTCGCTGGGGGTTAACTCCTGCACAAAATAATACTTTTGCCATTGAGCAGTTAGAGCCGAGATTGCTTTTATCTGCTGATCCTTTAGCAACCTTAGTCGCTGACTCCAATGACGTTACTTTGCAGGTAGTAGAGAATGCGTCGAGTGAGCAGTATATCCAGCTTATCAATAACAAAGACAATGGCGCTGTGTTGGGTGAGCGCAAGCTCGACAGTATTGGCGCGGCTAGCGTTATCACCATTACCGGTTCAGCTAGCGACGATACATTGACCGTAGATCAATCCTTCCTTGATCTGGGTGAAAGTAATTTTATTGTCCAATTTGATGGTGGTGAAGGGACTGATACTGTGGCGTTAGGCAGTACGGTCGTCACTAGTAACTGGCAAATTAACGGCGATAACGAGGGCAATCTTGGTGACAATGGCACGGTGGAGTTTTTAAATACCGAAGCCATTGAAGCGACGCAAAGTGATGACTCTATCCATGTTTTAGCCGCCTTAAACAACAGCTACAACTGGCAAATAGGTGCCGAAGGCGAAGGGGTTGTTTCTACCTTAGATGACCAAGTCGGCGGCATTTTAGACTCTGCTAGCACCACGAGCATTAGCTTTAAAGGCTTTGATGAACTCGGCGGTAGTGGCAGTGATTACTTAGACTACAGCCTTTACAGCGAAGGCGTCAGCGTCGACCTAGAAAATGAGTTGGTGAGCGGTTTTGATAGCGTAACGGGTATGAATACGGTTATTGGCTCTGATTACGCCGATAGTTTTGTCGGAGATACCAACGACAACGTTTTTGTGGTGGGCTTTGGCGATAGTGTCGATGGATTTGGCGGTTATGATACCGCTTTGTTTAGAGACACTGGCAGTACGGGCATCGATCTACAGGTTCAGACTGATAGTGACAATGCCGATGTAAATTATATCTATCAAGGCGGCAGTTGGGATGGCGCCACCTTTACTGAGACCGAAAACCAAAGCATTCGCTTATTTGATTTAGCCCTGCTTTCTGCCGAAGGTGGCAGTGGTGACAACTATTTTGATTTTTCAGCCTCTGAGCTTGATGTGCATTTGCTTGGTGGTGCGGGTGATGACTACCTAATCGGTGGCATCGGTGATGATGTCTTTATTGGCGGCGCAGGCAGTGACGCTATAGACGGCGGTGAAGGTAGCAACGAACTGATTGCGGTACGCGCAGCCAATGTAGTCTTCGATGGCGACACGCTTAAAATAGGTGACACTGAAACGGACACCTTGACCGATATTGATAGCATCTATGTTAAGGCGTTATCCAATGACGATGATGTTAGCGGTTATACCCTAGATGCAAGGCTTGCCAATGATTACGACATCACTTTAGAAGGTACTGAACTTGCTGATAGCATTTATGCCTCAGCTTATGGCGATACCTTAATTGGTCTTGGCGGCGCAGATACTATTACCGCAGGCGCGGGCGTAGATACCGTGCAAGAAACCTTTGATGGCCGCGCGAGCGTGGCTGTGTCTGGTGTGGACTATGAGTTAGATCTGTCGCATGGCGAAAACGAAATCCTTTCCATTTCATTGCCGACCATCACCAGCGGCTCTGGTTACACCTTTACGATGCAAGTCGATGGACAAAGCATAGTCACTGAAGAAATTGCTTGGGATGCTCGCGCCCGTGATGTGTCTCGCGCTATCGAAAAAGCACTGGATTTGGCCTACGGACAACTGATTGTTACCACCGAAACTGACGGCTTTAGCATAGAATTTGCCGGCCTTTATTCGGGCCAGCCAATGATTGAATCTATTACTTCGACAGGTAATGTTGTCACTTCAGTCTCTCAGACTGGCACTAAGGTTTTGGATACCTTAGTGGGCTTTGATGCCAATGATTATTTGGATATTGAAGGTAGCGTGGGCGCGGATGATGTCGATTTATCGGCATTTGCAGGTAACAGTAAAATTTCCACTCAGCAAGGCAGCGATACCATTGTTGGCGCACAAGGGATCAACCTGATTGATGCGGGCAGTGGTGACGACTTTATTTATGTCTCTGGTGAGTCAAACGACATTATTATCGGTGGCGAGGGTGAAGATACCCTGATTGCCGATATGAGTGGCAATACAGGCGCGGCGCATAGCTTTGATCTGGATAACGATATTCTGACTACAGACTTAGCCATCATCAACTTGCTGGGCATTGAAAGCGCTGAACTCATTGGCTCTGATGGTGATGATACCTTTGATGCTACCGACTTTTCAGGCTTATCTGAAACTACAGAGATTAACTTACTCTCAGGTTGGAGTGATGTTAGTGATTTTTCGCTGTTATTTACTTTAGATGATGATAGCGCCGTTCTAGAAATAGACCCCCAATCCGCGCAAACCCTTGAAGAGTTGATTGCCATGATCAACATCGCTGATGACAGAGAAACGGGAGCGCTGTTTGCTTCGTTTGATCAGCAAAGCTCATCGCTATCGATATCAGGCCTTTCTGGGTTAAATGTCTCAGGTGATGACACTTCAATTTTAACGGTATTAGGCTTAGACCCAGATACAATTTCAGGCTCTATGCTGACAGGGGTTAGCCTAAGTTTAATGGCCTCAGCGCAACTGAGCACACAACGTGGTAATGGCGGCAGTGATACCTTTGTCGGTTCGCAAGGGGTGGATTGGTTTGTTATCGATGATGACGATCTATCGGTTACAGGTTTAGGCGGTTATGATCGCGTTTCTGCCTCTAGCACCGCTACTCACACCCAAGTTGATGTCGCAGATGATGCTTTGGTCTGGAAGGGCGACGCACAAACCGATAAAAGCGTTAGCCTAGATAGTATTGAGCATGCGGAAGTGATTGCCACCACTGGCGCCACTGTATTGGATGCCAGCAGTGCCAGTATTGACGTGACATTAGATGCAGCGCAAACCACCGCCGAGTTAAAAGGCAGTAGCGGCATTAATGAATTTCGCATTGATGTGGGCGCGCGTACCGCACTTGATATTGTAAACGTGACGCTATCAGACAGTGCAACCAGTAATGATGTGGTCTTTTATGGTGGTAGCGATGTCTTTGATGTTAACGACTTTAGCTTTGCCGCTATTACTGGCGATAACTTCTCTTTCGTCAATGAATCCAGTGGCGATTTAAACATTGATTCAAATGTCTTTTTAGTCGGTCAATCTATCAAATTTGAAGCAGGCGGCACTATCACTGTCAGCGCTGATGTTGAAACTGATGATAGCAGTGACACTGCAGGGGATATCAGCTTTTATGCCCGCCATATTAAGGTTGAAGATGGGGTTAATATTTCCGCGAAAGGCCTGTCACTAAGTCAAAATGGCGACATCAACATCATAGCCTCTGACTCAAGAAACGAAATCAAAGGCATTGGTTTTTATAACTATGATGATGTCAGTGCCAGCGTCACTATTGGCGCGGCAACCATTGAAGGTCGTGACGTTACTATTCTCGCCTTTGCCGAAACAAACCCGGATAGCCCAGTTAACTATGGTGGCGACACCATAGAATCTGATGAGCTGAGCATTAAAGACTTTAAAGCTGAGCTAGAAGGCTCTTCATTGTTCGTTGGTTATTCTCGCTCTGAGGTCGATACCACCATTACCATTGATGAAAATGCCATCATCAAAGGGGATAACGTCACCATAGAATCTCGCTCTATTGCTCGGGTTAAGTCTGAGCCGTTAGCAATTTTGTTCTCGGTGGCTATCGGCAGTATTCGCTCTGACGCTAACGTAGAAATGAACGGCACCGTGATTGCCGAAGGTGATGTATTAATCACCTCAAAAGTTGAAAACTACATGAAGGTGGCTGCAGAACCTTACTTTGGGTTTAAAGGCTTTGCCGCCAGTATTGCGGTTGGCTTATTAGAAAGTGATTCCACTACTTTAGTCTCTGATTCTGCCACCATTATCGGCGAGGGGGATTTAGAGGTTTCTGCTTACACCTCCGATTTCACTTATGTTGGTGCGCTGAGTGATGCGGGTGCAAAAGGTAAGTTGGCCGCCAGTGTAGCTGTGCATATTGAACACGGTGATACCAATGCCACGCTAGCCGGTAATGTGATTGTAGCGGGTGATTTGACGGTTAGCGCTGAGCAAAAGCAAGGCCGAGTGGATGGCGTATGGGGCACCGAGGTTGAAGCGATTGTTGATCGCGTGCCAAGCATTCTGAATAACTTTACCGATAAATATAAACAAAAAGCCGCTAACGCACTGGCTAAGACCATAGTGCCAGAATTTATCACCAAGCGTGTTGCCCCAAGTGATCGTCTTAAAGCTACAAAATTCACCCTAGGTATTGCCTTTGGTTATGCCGATGATACCAACAATGCTAATGCGCTGCTTGGTTTAGCCGATAAGAGCTCAGATATCCAAGTAGGCGGCTCTTTGGCGCAAAATGCGAGCGTGGAAAGCCGACAGCTGACTAGTGTGTCTTCAACCTCAAGCTCGGTATCGCAAACCTCACAGCTTTCAGGTTCAACGGGTACTAAGAGTGAGTTCAGTCAGGTGCCGTTTGGCGGCGCTGTGTCGGTGATGATTGCGGACATGGATAACAATGCCAATGCATTGGTACAGGGTAACACTCGCATAGATGTGCTGGATAAATTTAGCTTAGATGCTAAAACAGAAAATCTCACTGGTCTTATTAGCCCTGATACTACCTTTAAATACGTAAAACCTGACTACATTCAGCCAAGTGATATCGATACGGATTACACAGTTAATCCCGGCGATTTAGTTGGTTTTCATTACAAAGATTACGATTGGCAGCAAGCCAACGAATCTCAGCAACCGGATATCGGTTACTTAGGCGCAGTGTACAAATACATTGGTGATGAACAACAAACCTTACGTCTAGCGAGCACCGACTTTAGTGATGTCAGCAAGTGGGAGCTATTGGGTGACAAGGTCACTAGCTTGCCGAGTCAATTGCTAGGTGGTGATTCCGATCTTTATCTCATCGATAACACCGTTAAGTCAGAAGCGGCAGGGGCAAAAGTCTCTATCGGTCTTAACTTTGCTTATTTAGATGTGACGCAAAATGCCAATGCGAAAGTCTTGGGCACAGTGCAGATCAACCAAAGAACCGACCTTGAAAACACCTTTGATGAAGTGACCGAGGATACGTATCACCAGATAGTGGACGCATTTTTAGGTGACTTATCTGCGTCCAATCGTGATATCGCCATCAAATCAGATACCATCAATCAACAAGTCGATTATGTGGGGTTGATGACGGCGACTAACTCAAATATCCCAATTTTAAAAACCATTTACGAGAAAACCGGTCAGTCAGAATCCCTAAACGGCGCGGGTGTCAGCGTTTATATCAACAACGTGACACTAAACAGTAAAGCGATTATTGAAGATGGCGCGGTAGTTTATGCCGATGATCTCAGCGTGGATGCAGATAGTAATGTGTTTGCCATTAACCTAGGTTATTCAGCCGGCTACGGTAAAGGCACCTTAGGTCTGTCAGGCTTGTTTATTAATAACATTGTCGATAGCAATGTGTACGCTCAAGTTGAGTCTGGCGTTGATCTTATGGTCGGCACGCGCATCACCAATGTTGGCAGTGTTGAGCGCTTGAGTGTTACCGCCGATAACCGAGTGGACATTATTACCATTGCCGGAGGCGGTGCTTCGGGCGGCGCCATTGGTGTGGGCGCATCATCGATTGTTAATATCGTGACTAAAGTAACCAAAGCGGAAATTGGCTCGCAAGACGCTAGCAGTCGCAGCGGTGATATCGATGTTAACGGCGATGTCAAAGTGGCGGCCAGTAGTGATGGTTTCATCATTGGTTCGGCAATTAGCGCCGCGTGGGCGACAGGTAAAGTGGCGCCATCGGGCGGTGATACCCCAGAAACCAATAACAGTGCATACGGGATTTCAGTCTCTGGTGCGTTCATTTTTAATATCGTTGATCACACCACTTCCGCTTCTATTTATAACTTGAACAGCTTAAATGCCGAGGCGTTAACTCTCGATGCGACTGATAACGCGGGTGTGTTTGCTTTCCCTATCGCTTACTCAAGCTCAGAGGCGCAAAAGTTTGCCTTGGCGGCAGCCGGTATTGGCCTGCGCAATGATGTCGATGTAGATATTGATGCCGGCATTTCCGGTGTTAACAGCCTTACTTTAAATAATCTATCCATTGATGCTATCAACAACACGACTGTGGTCAGTGCCTCGGTTTCAGCGGCGCTATCGGGCGTTGCCGATACGCCTCCTGGCTCGAACAGCAGTAGCATTGCCATTACCGGTAATGTGTCAGTGAACAATGTGATTAACGATATCGATGCCTTCCTAATTGATGTCGGTTCAGCCTCAATTAACGGAAAAGATAGCAATAATTTCGCAGTAGATATTGAAGCAAAAGATACCTCAGAAGTGTACGCGGTAGCACTCGGCGTGGCTTATGCGGGCAATGGCACGGTGGCGGTGACTTACGCTGAAAACACCATTGATTCAGATATTGACGCCCTAATTAGCAACGTTGATATGGACGTTGCAACAGGTAAAGTGCGCAGCCAAGCCAACAGTGAAGCGGATATTTTGTCGGTAGCGATTGGCGCAGGTGTTAGCAAAGATACCTCGCCAAACTTTGATACCAAAGTGGGCTTATCGGTTGCGGCCGCAGTCAGTTACAACACAGTGCGCATGAATACTCGCTCTAAAGTGGTTGATAGCCTGATCACTTTACCAAGCGAAGATTTAGACACATCGAGAATGGACGTTAAAGCGCATAACGACAGCGATATTATCGCGGTAGTAGTTGCGCCTTCTATTGGTTTACAAAGTGGCAGTGAAACAACAATTACCTTATCGGGCAGTGGTGCTTCGGTAGAAAATGAAGTGTATGGCGACACGATTGCACTGGTTGATGGCACGACTATTGACCAATTTACAACGCTAAATGATGCATCTACAGCAGAGAACGGATTGTTTGTGAGCGCCGATGCCTCAGGTGACATTAGCGCCACGGTAGTCTCTGCTTCTGTTGCATGGGCTGGCGCTACCACAGGTACGGGGGTCTCCGGCGGTATCGGAGTGGCATTAGCGGAAAACTCCATTGGTGGTGACAACGGCAATGCGATTAGCACCACTATTACCGATTCTAGTGTCGACCTAAGTGGCACGGTCGATACGTTTGCCAAAAGTAATCAAGAGATCACCGCCGTCGTGGTCGCGGCATCAGTGGCACTAGCGAACTCAAATGATGGCGTAGCAGGTGCATTAAGTGGCGTGGGCGCCTCCACCGATAATACGGTGAAAATTGATACTACGTCAGGCATTACGGCTACCCAAGCGAATCATAGCGTGATAGCTGATTCGATTTCAGTAACAGCGCAAGACACTAGCACCATTACTAGTGCGGTGGTCGGCGCTTCTATTGCCGGCACTTTCTCGGCAACGTCAGGTGCGGTCAGCCTAAGCATTGGGGTTGCGCTGGCGGAAAATGACATTGAAAACAATACGGTTGCCTTAATTGATAATGTTGATATTGGTGCAAGCGATGATAGAGCAGGCAATGTCAGTGTGTTAGCGACCACTAATGCCACCATTACTGCAACCTCAGTAGCGGCATCGTTTGCGCTAGGTTGGGGCTCTGGCACCATCAGCGCCAGTGGCGCAGGGGCCAATGCGGTGAATAGCATCACGGGCGGTACTAGCGCGACTCTTGCGAATAGTGATGTATACAGCTCGGGTGACGTGTCAGTCACGGCCACCAGCACTTCTAAAGTTAATGCAGAAATTGCCGCGGTATCGGTTGCCGGTGCGGTCGGCACCGATGGCGGTTTAGGCGTCTCTGTAGGCGGCGCAGAAACTGAAAATAATATTGGCACCTCAGGCAATCGCTTGGGTGTTATTGCCAATATTTTGGATTCAGATATTGATGCGACAGGCAATATTTCGGTGACTTCTACCGCCGATCTAGACATTGATGCGGGCGTTGGTGCAGGCTCAATGGCGATTGCCGCAGGTGGCAGTGGTTTTGGCGTAGCAGCATCGGGTACGGGTGTTAGCGCGGTTAACAACATTTATTCTAAGGTAGATGCGTATGTAGATAACAGCTCTGCTGCCAATCAAACCCTGAAAGGTACATCACTGACCGTTAACGCAAGTAACGTCTCAGATATAGATTCTGTGGCAGCGGCGGCAACGGTGGCGGCAGGCTTTAGCTCTGGTGGCTCAGCGGCTATCACGATTGGCGTAGCATTGGCTCGTAACGAGATAGACAATAATACCCGTGCGTATGTAGCAGGTGCTGATGTTGATTTGGCAACGGGTGCATTAGATTTAGACGCTAGCACGGATAATACCATCGATACATTGTCAGTGGCGGCCTCATTAGGCATTGCCTTTGGCGCGGGTGGCGGCATTGCGGTCAGTGGCGCAGGTGCAAACTCTATTAACTCCATTAATGGCGAGACACTGGCCTACCTTGATGGAGCCGATGTAGAAAGTGCTGGCGCGGTAACCCTTGATGCTGAGAACGTTTCGGATATCACTGCAACGGTAGCGTCTGTGTCCGTGTCTGGCGGCGGCGGTTCTGGTGGTGGCGTTGGCGTATCCATTGGCGCTTCTGTTTCTGAAAATGAAATAGGGACCTCGGGCGATAAACTGGTTGTTGCATCCTATATTCACGACTCAAGCGTGGATGCCTCTGGCGCATTATCAGTGACTGCAAATGGTGAAATGACCATTACAGCCGGTGTTGGCGCAGGCGGTATGGCTGTGGCTGGCGGCTCTGGTGGCGGTCTTGCAGGTGCGGGTTCAGGCGTGGTGGCAACCAATGATGTTTATGCCCTAATTGATAGCTATATTGATAATTCAGGTGCAAGTAGCGCCAGTATAGACGCGGCAAGCATTGCCATTAGTGCAACCAGTGAGTCAACCAAGACCGCAGAGCTCGGCTCCGCTTCATTAGGCATTGCGGGCGGTGCTGGTGGCGGCGGTACATTAACCATAGGTATCTCTATTGCTGACAATAGTGTGGATGTTGATACCTCTGCCTATATTAAAGGAGCGGGTTCGGTTGATAGCACTGGCTCAATTTCAGTCTCTTCTAATGCAACTAACGATATTGACGCCACTTCTGTAGCGGCTACAGCCTCCTTTGCCGCAGGTGCGGGTGGAGGCGTATCTATCAGTGGCGCAGGCGCAGAAGCGGTAAACAGCATTTTTGGCGAAACCCAGTCTTATATCGAAAATTCACAAATTGATAGTGCCAGTAAGGTAGATATCACCGCCTCAGATACTTCTGATATTGATGCTACGGTAGTCGCGGTTGCGGTTTCTGGCGCAGGTGGTGCTGGTGGCGGTATTGGTGTGGCGATTGGCGCGGCGCTTGCAAGCAATAATATTGGTAATAGCAGCTCGCGTCAGAGCGTACGTTCGTATGTGAAAAACAGCGGCATTAGCGCTACAGGTGCATTAAATCTAGATGCTGACGGTAACATGACGGTATTTTCCGGTGTTGGCGCAGGCAGTATGGCCATTTCAGGCGGCGCAGGTGGCGGTTTATCTGGCGCAGGCGCTGGAGTGAGCACAGTTAATGATATTTACGCTGATGTTGAAACCTATATCGACAATAGCTCAGCCTCTAGCAAGGTTATAGATACCGGCTCGGTCAGCTTAGATGCGGATAATACCACTTCAATTACCGCAGAAGCCGGAGCTGCATCATTGGCAGCTGCCTTTGGTGCGGGCGGCGGTGTTTCTTTAAGTGTCGGTGTAGCACTGGCGCAAAATACCGTTGATGCCAATACCTCAAGTTACATTACCGATGTGGGTGAGTTAAGCAGTGGCGATATTAGCGTTACTGCGACTACCGACAATACTATTACCGCGACCTCTGTAGCTGCTTCCATTGCCGCCGCAGGTGGCGTAGGTGGTGGCGTTGCCATTAGTGGCGCAGGCGCTGAAACGGCCAATTACATTTATGGTGATACCAGCGCCTATATCGCAAATAGCACTATTGGCGCAGCTAATGTCACAGTGGATGATGTGGACGTTACCGCGGAGAACACCTCTAAGATCACCTCAACCGTAGCGGCAGTTTCGGTCGCAGGTGCTGGCGGCGCAGGTGGCGGTGTCGGCGTTTCTCTTGGTGGCTCGGTGGCCATCAATGACATTGGTAAAGAGAGCGATCGCATAACGGTGCAAAGCTATGTCGATAACAGCCAAGTGTATGCCACTGGCGATATGAATATCGATTCTACGCTGGATATGACCATTAATTCAGGCGTTGGCTCTGGTAGTGCTGCTGTGGTTGGCGGCGCAGGTGGCGCGGCAGTTTCAGGCGCAGCAGTGCGCGTTGAAAATGAGATGTATGCCGATGTTGATAGCTACATTAAAGACAGCTCACAAGTGAATGCCGCTGATATTTCAGTGACCTCTTCAAGCACGTCAGACATTGACGCGACAGCCGCCGCAGCAACCATAGCTGGCGCTTTTGTCCCTGTCGGGTTTGCCATCTCGATTGGCGCATCACGCGTAATTAATGTGGTAGATATCGACCTAAACAGTGATATCGACAACTCTGATTTAGATGCCAGTGGCGATTTCACGCTCACGGCAAGTTCAACCGATGATGTGAATACCCTAGGGGTCGCAGCTTCGGTTTCTCTAGGGCTAGGTTTTTCTGGCGCAGGGGTATTTGTTGAAAGTGAAGTCACGGGTGATATCAATGTTGGTATGACAGATTCGGATATCACGGTGGCAGGTGATGGTGAAGTGAAAGCCCTTGCCAATGCTAAACAAACATCGGAAGCCTACGGTATCTCGGCTGGGTTTATTTCTGCCGGTGTGGTATTTGCCGATAGTGAAACTGATGTGGATACCTTAATCAGCATGTCGGCAACTGATTATCAGGGCGGTGATTTAACCGCGATTGCGAATGCTACTGAAAATAACTATGTACTGGCGGTAGCAGGCAGCGGCGGCGTGTTAGCCGGAGCAGGCGTTGGCGCAGAGACTAAATCGACCAGTAATACCAAGGTAACGGTCGATGATGAGTCATCGATTATCTTGGGTGAAAACTCAGGCACCGGCGTATTAGACATTAAGGCCGAGCATATTGCGCAGTTTGATGCCAAGGTTGTAGTGGCATCTGGGGGTTTACTGTCTGGTTCAGGTGCTGAGATTGATCATGATATTACGGCCGATGTCGCCGTAGTATTGGGTGATGGGGCAAGCAGTAGCGATAATCTAGTGATTACCGCCTCTGACATTAATGTGGATGCCATTAACCGCGCTCAGAAAAATCAAAGTGGGCGAATCGATGTCGTCGCGGTAGGTCTTGCTAGCGCCGCTGGCGCAGACAGTCGCACGGTATTGGATATGGCAACCACCATTGATGTGGGTGACGATGCTGAGCTTACTGCTTGGGGCACTGGCGATGATGACGGCATTGCGTTAAATGCGTTAAATGATTTAGACATTACCGATAAAGTGGTTCTTAACGCCACTGGCGCTCTGGCCGGTACGGGCGCAACCCTGAAAATCAGTGATGATGAATTGCTGGCAAAAGTGCGCATTGGCGAGAACGCCGTGTTAGTTACTGAAGGTGATTTGCAGTTATCTGCCCGAGGTCAAGGCACGGCAGTAGGTAATGTTGAGGCAGACTCTAGTGGCGCGGTATCGGTGTCGGTCACCAACGCTACGGTTAACCTTACCCCAGTTAATACAGTATTGATTGATTTAGGCGCAGACATTACCTCTTATGGCGATGTGAATATCTCAGCCGGTACTGATACTGATTTCAATCGCGATGATTATAAAGTTCACGCGCTGATCGATAGCTTCTCCGATAGCGTTATTCCAATTGATGATGCGGGCGCATTTGCCACTTTATCGCAAGCTAACAGCATTGCCATTGCTGCGGGCGCACATGTAAAAACCGCTCGTCAAATGAACCTGCACTCAGAGCGTTTTGGCTTTGCTGATATGGATGCGCAAACCAAAACCGTTAACTGGGCATCGGCCATTGGTGGCACTGCCGACCTTGGCGGTGAGGTCACTATTGGCACTACAGGTACGGTCAGTAATGCCGGTACGCTGGAAACGGGTATTCGCCGTAATCAATCTATTGAATTTACCAGTTTAAATGATGACGGTAGTGTTGATGAGGTCAGCAAAACTGATGGCATTAGCTTCTCAACCTCAATTGAAGCACTTAGCTCAAGCCTATTTACAGACCTTGAGTATGCCGAAGAGCAGCTCTCTATCTTTAATGATGGTGAAGCCACTGATACTGATATCGAAGCCTTCTACAAATCCGAAATTGACCGCCTACAACAAGAGTTGCTAGCAAAAGGCTTGATGGACGTTACGCCAAGCGGTGAATACTTCTCTATCGAGCTGTCGACTTCTGTGATTACCATTGACGACATTCATGCAGAAGCAGGACGCATTGATATTCGCTCTGGAGAATACGCCGATACCGGTACTGTGTTATCACCGGGCGATGCGTCAGTTTCAATTATCAACCACACCCTTGCCTCGCTAGTGGTGAATGACATTACGATTCCGCAGGAAAATGGCGGGGTGTATCTCAATGGCGAAAGACAAGATGTCGGCACAGACGATGAGCCGCTTATTAGCATCATCAACGATGTGGATCTAGCTAAAGAGCAAGCCGAATTGGCGCTTAGCCTGCCAGATAACAATGCGGTACTGACATGGCCATCAATCACCTTAAACGGTGAAGTCACCAACCGCAGTGGCAAGCTTGAACTGAAAAGTTTAAGTGGTGAAGATTCAACAGCACTAGGTAAAGGTGACATTAATATCTACGCCGATATTGATGTGAAAGAGCAAGTTGTGATGACGGGCGGCTCTACGGTAATAAGTCTTCCACCGGGTTCGGTGTATTCTGTGGATGGCGCTGAATACGCCAAATGGAATGCTGAGATTGGCAACAATGGTCTTGATGAAGCCTCTGATGCGGATATCGCCGATCTTATTGGCCGCTCAATTACAGGCCCTAGTATTTATGCAGATAATATTTCAATTACCGCTGAATACATCAATATCAATGGCAAAATTCAAAGTGGTAAAGAGAGCTTTAATCTCACCATTGATAAAGCGATGGAAGATACCATTGATGCGCTAAAAGCTAAGGGCGCGACCGGTCTAGTCCGTCTTGATGTGGCGAGCGAAGATTTCTCAGTTTTCTATGACGCTACTAACGATCAAATTGTAGTGGGTGACATGCGCGTTAGCGGTGGTTACATTGAGCTTGAAGGGCACATTTTAAACACCAATAGCAACTCTGAAATTGAACTGTTGGGTGGCTATGCTGACATAGATGTGGTGAACAATACCGACCTTGATGTGAAGATCCTTGGATTGGATGCATCACAACGCGGTAAAGGCACATTGATCATTCGTGATAAAGCCAAAGGCACATCAGATAACCCATTAGAAACCACCTACATCAAAGATGAAAACGGCGTAACGGTCACCACCAATGGCGTTGCTAGCACAGGTTCGGATGACATGACTTACGATCCGAAATCAGGCTGGCGTTATTCTTGGACTATGGGCCAAGAGCAATTTGAACGTCGTTACACCACAGAGGCCACTTCATCATGGTTAGGCATTGATGCCTTTGCTAAAGATCCCGATGACGTGGTATTTGATGGTGAGCCAGAGCCATTAGGTTCGCCAACACTGCGTGGTGAAGGGGCTTATTTTGAATATGTACCGAGTGATTCTGATGAAGACTACACCTTTGATACCAACCATATTGAGTTGACGTCAGAAACCTCTTTAGTGCGTAAATGGACTAAGAGTACTTGGTGGGGTAAGAAAACTTATTACGCTAAATTTGTTAATGAAAGTAAGGTGCGCGATGAGTCAACGCACTCCATAAAAGCCGATTACGGCGTCGCAATTACCTTTACCGGTAAAGAGCAAGGCTCTATCGATATCGTGTCCAATCAAGGCGGTGATGTGATAGTGCAGGGTGCGATTAGTAACACAGAAGGCACCACCACAATCACCACCAATGCTGGTATTTATACTCAAGCGACTGGCTCGGTCGGCGGTAAAGATATCGAACTCACTGCCTCTTATATTGGCGGTGTCGCGCAAACCAATGTTGATGGCAGTATTGATGCTGCAAGCACCGCATTGCGCACTAACCTCAATAATGACGGCAACGGTGGTATTACAGCGCGCACCTATGGCGGGCGCATCAATATCGTAGAAACTGATGGCCCATTAGTGGTCAACAATATCACTTCTGCGGGCTCCTATGGTCTGGCTAATGATACTGGCGGCAACGTTTATCTTTCTGCTGTCGGTGGCATTGAAGCTGAGTCTGGCAGTAACGGCATTGTGCGCGGCGGGACGATCTTTATCAGCTCCGAAGCACATGTCGGTTCATCGAGCCAAGCTTTAGTGGTCGACAGTGGTGAAGGTAACAACGACAGCGTTACGGTATTGGCTATTAACGATATTTACCTCAGTGAACTTGATGGCGATTTACTGGCGAAAGAGATCAGCAGTAGCGCAGGTGATGTCACTATCAATGTCTCGTACGGCTCTTTGGTGGATGCCAATAACACCACTGCCAGAGATGAGCGTACCTATGAAGAGTTGAGTACTGGTCTATGGGAAAACCTAGGGCTGATTGCAGGCAGTGACTCAGCGCAAGATAAAATTGATAATGTGATTGATGCCTATGTGACCGCGCGTGAGATGGAGTACGGCACCTACTGGAACATCCGCAATGGCCAATTTGATGGCACTTATACCGCAGATGAAGAAGTCAGCTTATCGGTGGATGAAGAGGCTTATTACCGCGAAGTGTATCAAGCAATTGGTACCGAAGATGGTCTGACAGGCGATGCACTACAAACCTTCGTTGACGATGCTATTCAAACCTTAGTCAATAAACGCACCGCAGAATATCATGCACTGCACGCCTCTTATGGCGGTGAAGCGTACGATTCTGAATACGAGTATCAGCTAAGTGATGAGAAACGCGCTGAACTTTCAGGCAGCGTGCATGTGTGGACGGAAGATGAACTGACCAACCTAATTAGCGGTAGTTTGCTAAAACCGATCACCAATACTCAAGCCACTATTGAAGATGCCAACATTTCAGCAGCCGGCGATATTACCATTGTCACTAAAGACGACATCGGTACTGCGGTAGGCTCAGTTGAAATCGACCTTGATGGCGATTACAGCGACGATGAGCGAGTGCAATTGGCCGCCGCTGAACGAAACGATGTGTACTTCTTATTGGAAGAGCGCGCGCAAAATGTAGAAGTAAATGTGATTGAAGCCGACAGTGGTGATTCGCTAGTACGTACTAGCGGCAGTTGGATTGCTGATGGTTTTGTGAGTGGTATGCAAATCCGCACTGCAGGTGACAGTGGCAATGCGAACGATGAAGGCAGTTTCTATGAGATTGCTTCGGTCACAGCAAGCACTATGACACTGACATCAAGTGCATTAAGTGTAGAAATTGCAGTGACTATGGATGTGGCAGCAATCAGTAGTACGCCAGATTTAACCACCTTAATTAATACGCAAAACGAAAGCTGGGCAAGCCTTGGCTTAGTGCAAGATAGCTTTGTTTCGATTGGCTCTGACATCTATCAAGTAAATCGCATTGCTGAGCAGGTAATGGATTTAGAAGAGGTTGACCCAAGTATTGCCTCATCGGTAGTAGCACTGGATGCGGGCGATTACCGCATTGCCAATGTGAACAAGATTGTGATTGACCAGCGCGAAGACATTGATGTGTTGGTTGCAGGCGTGATTAGCGCCACGGCTAGCGGCAATGTGTATTTAGGCTCTGAGCAATCTATTGCGATCGGCTCAGTCTCTGGTGACAATGTTCGCATCAAGTCCAAACAGTCGCTGACCGACACCACAGGTACTGCCGCTTCGATTTCTGCTAGCAGCACCTTAATTCTTGAGGCAGGCTCAGGCGCCATTGGTAGCGCTAGCAATCGCATCAATATCGATTTAGGTGATGATGCCACTTTGACCGCTCGCGCCGAGCAAGATATCTACATTACTGAGATCAATTCAGACCTTAATATTGCCACTATCTATTCAAGTGGTGGCAAGGTGGATTTGCAGGCGTTAAACGGTTCTATTTTAGATAGCTTTAACCATGACTATGAGAATATTCGAGCGCAAGACATTACCTTGACCGCAGAGGCAGGCAGTATTGGCGTATTAGGTAATCTGCTGGATATTAATCTAACCGGCGGAGTATTAAATGCGACGGCGCAGAACGATATTCGCATCAATGAAACCGACCAGAACCTAGATGTTGACCATGTTGAGTCTGCGCAAGGCGATGTAGAGCTTGCCGCGCATCTGGCCATTTTGGATGCGGTAGCCGACGATGCCTCCGAGATTGCTGATATTATTGGCGCGAGTATCTCGCTGACCTCTCGCTTTGATACCGTTGGGCAAATTGGTAACGACATTGAAGTGGACTCGGGTTCAACCCAAGGTGAAAACCTAACGGTATCCAGTGCCAATAACACGCACCTTACCGAAACTCGCGGTGACTTGTACTTAAATACCATTCAAACGGGCGCTGCGGCGATTGCCTTTATTGCCGCACCAGCTGGGCGCATCTTAAACGACAGTGCCAGTGGTAATAACGTCATTTCTGGCAAAACCTATCTGTTTGCTTCATTAGATATTGGTAGCAGTGACAAAGCACTCGCGACGCAAGTTGGCAATATCCAAGGTCAATCTACAACAGGCAGTACTTATATTGAAAATACTAGTGCACTGAATGTTGGTGGCGTAGCGGAAGGTATCTCTAGCGGATTTAGCGCCGGCGGGGAGATCAATATGATCACTCGCAGCCCGCTGACGGTTACGCAAAGCGTGACCGCCCAGCAGGATATCAACCTAACCTCTACCGATAACTCCGACTTTGATGACATTACCATTGTCTCAGGGGTGAGCTTACAAACCTCGCAAAACATCAACA
The DNA here is from genome assembly GCF_052955985.1 of Vibrio sp. B1Z05. Taxonomy (NCBI): domain Bacteria; kingdom Pseudomonadati; phylum Pseudomonadota; class Gammaproteobacteria; order Vibrionales; family Vibrionaceae; genus Vibrio; species Vibrio sp. B1Z05. The sequence goes on along the minus strand of NZ_CP130463.1, from coordinate 1,905,116 downwards.
TTAATTCAGGCGATGGCTTTACCTTACAATCTGGCGCAACCCTGCAAGCTGACCTTGATATCAATGTGCAGATAGACAGTGGCGACACCGGCGACCAAGATGCCAATGTCGGCGCAAGCATGGATATTCAAGGTGCAATGACCTCAGGTGGTGACATTAATCTATCAGCTGGTGATGACCAAGATAGCTTAGTTATTCAAGGCAGTTTGGATGCTACCAGTATTGTGGTGAACATGGGCGCTGGCAGTGATTCTGTGCTAGTGGATACTCAAACATTGCTTGGCGATACTCGTATTAACACTGGTAGTGGTGATGATGAGATTTCCATCAATCAGCTGAACACTCGTGAAGATGCGCTAGTGCTTGATGGTGAAGGCGGTACTGATAGCTACATTATCAATCGCAGTGGCAGTGACAAAGATTACGTTATCGATGTGCAAGATTCGGGCGCACAAAACGATGGCGCCGATGTACTGACCTTAAACGGTTTGGCAAGTGATGACATTTTCTTAATTCGCGCCAACTTTGTAGCCGCTCTAAATGATGACGGCAATGGCGGTTACAGTGATGCTGTTGAGCGCATTAACTACGATGGCAATATCAATGCGCGCTTGATCATCAATGGTCTAGACGGAGCAGACAGTTTCTACAGTGATGATACTGGAACCATAGTCACCTTAGATGGCGGCGCTGGTAATGATTCATTCCAAGTTGGTCAGCTATTTGGTAGCGATCGTCAAGCTTCACTAGGTACGGTTGCCGCAGGCGATGAGATTGAAACCACCGAAACTACGCTGGGCTTCTTGAGCCGAGGTAATAGTCTACCGATGATCATTTACGGTGGCGATGGTGAAGACAGCATCAAGGTGTACTCAAACAAAGCGGTCACCAAGTTGTACGGTGAAGCGGGCGATGACAGCTTTGTGGTACGTGCTTTCCTACTCGCTGATAGCGGTTTAACTAATAACAGTGTGGATGTGGAACTGTTCGGCGGAGAAGGTGCTGACACTATCGAATACAGCATTAACGCCGCACTGAAAATTGATGGCGGTGCAGGTAGCGATAAGGTCGTGGTGCTAGGTACAGAAGGTGATGATAACTTTATGATCACCGAAGATGGCATCTTTGGCGCAGGTTTAAATATTGGTTATCAAGGGGTGGAATTTGCCGAGCTTGATGGCCTTGAAGGTGATGATACTTTCTATATTTTAAGCACTAATGCGGATGTAGAAACCACCATCATTGGCGGTCTAGGCGCAGATGTATTTAATGTCGCCAGCGATGTGACTCAGCCAATTGTCTCTTACTCTGTTGAAGGCCGTAGCAGCTTTATTAACCACAGTGTGTTTAGTGATGATGACGCCTATAACGGCATCTTTGTTGACGGCGTTTCACTCAATGTAGCCAGTGAAGAAAACGGCGCTATTGCGGTGAGCTCGCAACAGTTGACGGTAGATGAAGACAGCCTGACCGACAGCTATGATCTCTCTTTGAGTATTGCTGAGCCGAATGTGGCGACTGTCGCTTACGTGACGGTATCGGCGGCGCGCGCCTCGAGCAGTGATAAAGACAATACCAATGGTCAAGCAGCCAGCATATTGGTATCAACCGATAACATTAACTTCTACGAGTCATTGGTTGTGACCTATGAAAGCGGCGTGAATTGGCAAGATAACACCACCATTTATGTGAAAGCCATCGACGATAGCGCGATGGAAGGTGAGAGTGAATATGTCATTAGCCATAGCGTGAGCAGCGATAATCCAGACTTTGATCGTCTTGATATTGCCAACGTGGTGGTGAACGTATTTGATAATGACCAAGCCGATATCATCCTAATGCCACAAGGTAGCGACCAAGTCACTGAAGGCGGCACAAGCGCCGTGTTTGATGTGCGCCTTGCCACTGAGCCAGAAGTGGGCGAATTGGTGACAGTTTCTCTAAGTGAGATACTTGGTGACAACCTGCTTTCTCAGCTATCACTGAGCGATACAGAGCTGGTGTTTGACCATAGCAATTGGTCACAAACACAGAGCTTTAGCGTCAGTGCTATTGATGATAGTGCGGTAGAAAATCTGTATCAAGGCAGCATTAAGCTCACCACAACCAGTACCGTGACTGATTCGCAATACAATCAATTAGACGATACTGAGCAAGTGCTGTTTGTGACAGATAACGACAGCGGCGCGGTGATTGTGACGCAAACTGATGGCTCAACCTTAGTCAGCCAAACTGAAACTGATGAGTACAGCTTAGTATTGAGTAAAGCGCCATCGGCTACAGTCACGGTCAATCTATTAAACGACGGTCAAACTCTGTTTAGCAGTGAAGACCCTAGATTTAATGCCGATGACAATACGGTGAGCTTTGATGCCAGTAATTGGGATCAGCCGATTAGCATTACCTTATCGGTAAATGATGATTATCAAGAGCAAACCGGACAGCCAGTACAAAACCCGCCATTGCAACCGCATACGTTGACCGGCATTCAAGGCAAATTGATTATCGAAGGGGGCGTGCCGCAAGGTAAAGCTCGCGCTCTTAGTGTGGCAATTATGCTACCAAGTGAAACCGACAGCGAACTGCCAATTAAGAACATTGAAGTGAGCGAGGTTCTGCAAACGGATGTACTGAATATCTTTAACGATGGCAGTTTAGAAAATGACAGCGGTATCCTTTCTGATACCAACCTTACTGGTTTAGGTATGGGCGTAGGCATTGAGTATGCCGATGTTGAAGTGGTGGAACTGCTATTAGGTCAAGGCGATGACAACCTAACGATTACCTATACAGCAGCGGACGTGATTACCGTAGTCCACGGCGGTGGCGGTAGCGATACTCTCAGCGTGACGGGTAGTGATGCGGATGGCGTGCTGATTTTATTGGGTGATACCACGCAAAACGGCTTTACCTACAATGCCACATCCGATGAAAAAACCGATAAGGCACGTGAGTTTAGCAATCCGGGTAACGACATTTTGGATGCGTCAGGCGCTGGTGGCTCTGTCACTATCTTTGGCGGTCAAGGCAACGATACCATCACAGGCAGTGAATTTGGTGACCACCTTGCAGGCGGTTCTGGCAATGACCAGATCTTTGCTCTCGGCGGTGATGATCATATCTATGGTGATGCTGGATTTAATATCGATATCACCACCAGACTGGATTTGAGCACGCAGATACTTAGTGTGGTAAATCTTGCCGATGTGCAAATGGATAATCTTGATACTTCCGATAGCCTAGTGGTCGGTAATGACCGCATAGATGCTGGCTTTGGTGATGATATCGTGATTGCTGATAAAGGCGTCATTAATCAATCCTCTGATATCAACCGCATTCTTTCCACATCCTTGAGTGATGTCACTAGCATTAGCAATAGCGGCTTTACGCTAGGTGGTGAGGACAGCGTGTTAGGTAATGCCGGCAACGACATTATCCTTGGCGGTAACGACCAAGATACGCTATCGGGCGGAAATGGTGTTGAAGGCGCGGCAGTTGTTGGCGTAGACAGCGATATCATTTTAGGCGACATGGGTAGCGTGCTTATAGATGTAGGCTCGGTGAGCTTAGTTAGCACCTCGGATACTAACCATCGCGCTGATGATGAGATCTACGGCGGTCAAGATGATGACATTATCCTAGCCGGCGCAGGCAACGATTATATTGAAGCAGGCGCAGGTAATGATTGGGTGCTAGGTGACTTTGGTGAAGTAGATCTTAGAAATAGCGCCATTATCTTAAAAACGGAACAAGGTGATGAGCATGCCTTCGGTGACGATGAGATTCATTTAGGCACTGGCGCAGATAGCGTATTGGCAGGTTTAGGCAGTGACATCATCACTTCGACCTCGGGTGACACTCATGTCATTTCTGACAACGGCGCATTGACCTACAACGGGCAAGGCATACTGCAAAGTGCCATTTCTACTGACGCACATTTAGGTGGCAATGATTCAATCACACTTGGTGATGGACAAAACCTAGTTATCGCAGGCTTTGGTGACGATACCATTACTACTGGCAGTGGTGATGACGACATTATCGGTGATAACGGCAGCGTACAGCTTGTCGATGGCGTGATTCGCAGCATGCAAAGTAGTGATACTGACAACAGCACTGCGGGCGCTGATACCATTTCGGTTGGCGCAGGCTCGGATAGAGTCATTGCGGGTCTTGATAGCTTCTTGGAAGAGTATGTTGAAACGCCAAATGGCATTGAAATGGTCACGAGCTTTAACAGTGACAGCGTAGAATCAGATTCTGGAAACACCCACGTTCTGGCGGATAATGGCATTCTTACCTACAACGCCGCTGGCATTTTAGTGAATGCAAAATCCACAGAGGAATCGATAGGTGGCGACGACACCATTACCTTGGGCATTGGTGACAATCTAGTCATTGCCGGTCAAGGTTCTGATGACATCACTACCGCTGAAGGTAACGATATTATCGTGGCGGATAACGGCGAGGTGAGCTTTAACGACCTAGGCATTTTAATCCAGGCTAACTCGACGGCAGTAGAGCAAGGCGGTGATGACTCTATTAGAGCAGGCAATGGCAATAATATTGTAATTGCAGGTCTAGGTAACGATGACGTTCTAGCAGGCACTGGCGCAGATACCATTATCGGTGACAACGGCGAGCTTAACTTCAATGATGCAGGTGTACTGCTAAGCGCAATATCTACAGCTGTAGAACTTGGCGGTGATGACTTTATCAATACCGGCGATGGTGACAACCGCGTGATTGCAGGTCTTGGCAACGATGAAGTGCTAACAGGCACTGGCGCAGATACCATTATCAGTGACAACGGCGAGCTTAACTTCAATAATGCAGGTGTATTACTAAGCGCAACATCGACAGCTGTAGAACTAGGCGGTGATGACTTTATTAATGCGGGCGACGGTGATAACCGAGTAATTGCAGGTCTAGGCAACGATGAAGTACTAACGGGCAGTAGCGCAGATACCATTGTCGGCGATAACGGCGAGCTTAGCTTCAATGATGCAGGTGTACTGCTAAGCGCAATATCTACAGCCGTAGAACTAGGCGGTGATGACTTTATCAATACCGGCGATGGTGACAACCGCGTGATTGCAGGTCTTGGCAACGATGAAGTGCTAACGGGCAATGGCGCAGACACCATTATCGGTGATAACGGTGAGCTTAACTTCAATGATGCAGGCGTATTACTAAGCGTAACATCGACTGCTGTAGAACTTGGCGGTGATGACTTTATAAACGCTGGCGAGGGTGATAACCGAGTCATTGCAGGTCTTGGCAACGATGAAGTCATAACAGGCAATGGTGCGGATATCGTTATTGCTGATAACGGGGTAATCTCTTTTGATGATGTGGGCACTTTGCTAAACGTTGAATCTATCGCACTAGAGTTCGGTGGCAACGATGCGATTATGGCAGGCAATGGCGACAATATCGTGATTGCAGGCTTTGGCAGTGATGAGGTGGAAACAGGTAGCGGCGCTGATGTGGTGTTTGGTGACAACGGTCAGCTAGATCTTATCGATGGTGTGATTCGCAACATGCAAAGCACTGACCAAGACGAGAGCACCGCGGGCAATGATGTGATTGCGTTAGGCTCAGGAGATGACCGCGTAATTGCAGGCTTAGGTGATGACACTGTTGTTTCAGCGTCTGGCAATACTCAGCTTATCGCTGATAACGGCGTACTTACTTACAACGCCAACGCGATTTTAACCTCAGCTCGTAGTACGACCGATGAGCTAGGCGGTAATGACAACGTCAGATTAGGTGAAGGCGATAACCTAGTAATTGCAGGTAATGGCTCTGATGTCATTACAACAGCCAACGGCGTAGACATCATTATTGGTGACAATGGGCAAGTGAGTTTTGATGAGCAAGGCGTCTTAGTCCAAGCCAAAACCACGTCATTGGCATTGGGTGGTAAAGATACTATCGATGCCGGTAATGGCGTCAACTTAGTGCTTGGCGGCTTTGATGATGACACCATTACTACCGGTGATGATAACGATATCGTGGTCGGTGATAACGGTGAAGTTGATTTTGTTGACGGCGTACGCAGGCTAATTACCAGTAGCGATACTGAAAATATGACCGGTGGCGATGATGTGATTAGCCTTGGCGCAGGCCAAGACCACGCTATCGCGGGTGTCGGGCAAGATGACGTCCGAAATGCATCAGGCGAAAGCATCATCATTGGTGACGACGGTTATATCAGTAATGATGCCAACGGTCGTTATATCGAAGTTGCAACAGGTGACTCAGAGCTTGGCGGTGATGATATCCTGTTTGGCGGTAGCGATAGAGATATCATTTTTGGTGGCTACGGCGCAGATCTGATAAACGGCGGCGCAGGTAATGACATCTTAGGTGGTGACGGTTCAAAAGTTGCCCGAGAAGAAGACGGCACCATTGTCTTTGAAGCCATTGACCTATTTGAAGGTGGCGCAGATACCTTAATTGCAGGTGATGGACAAGATTACTTGCAAGGGCACAATGGCAGCGACTTCTTCTACGCTAACTTAAGTGATGATGTATTGGTCGGTGAATATGGCCGCTTTACCTTTGTCGAGCTAGACGGCGAGGCGAAACCTGAATCAATTGTCTCATTAGCGAAAGGTCAGCTTGATTTAATCAGACACTTGCAAACAGGCTTGTTTAGCGGTTATGCCGATGAGGTTTACTCTCAATCAGCTTACAGCGACATAGCGAAAGAGCGAGCTTCTGAAGAGGCGCAAGTTGAGGCTCAATTCACTCTAGAGGCGGAATTAGCCTTTGCCGAAATGGGCACCATGTTCTTACCAACCAGTTCTGGAGGCGGCTCTACAACAGCGTCAACAGCGCAGACACAGCCAAGTGAAACGCAACCTCAAGCACCTGCTGAAGAAGCAATTGAAGAGGAAGCTATTGCAGATCCTGAGCAAGAAGCGACACTGGCTCCAGAGGCAACAGAAGCCGCGGTTTCTGAGGCGATGATTGTTGAACCATTTATGAACGCGCAGTTTGCGCCAATAAGCGGTGCACCACAGTCAATCGATATTAGCGCTGAGCAAGAGACACAACAATCCGATGAAGGCATTGATTTGGATGTGGCGGTAGCAAGCCTTGTGGGTGCATCGAGCTGGATTGTGGCGAAAGCGTCTAACCCTCGTCAAAACCATACTCCGAAAATGCAAGCAGGCTTGCGCAAGGGGTAATCGTACAAAATGCTGCGGGTAAAAATACCCACAGCATCAATCGGTTATGTTATATGTTGTTAGTGTTATGTCATAATCAAATTGCTATATATGTTGGCGCAGCATTAGATGGTTATGTGTACCTGCGTGCTAATTAAACTTGAATATTTGTATATACAAAGTATATACTTCGCCTTATTGTATATATTCAAAGCCTTGAACGAAAACGGAGGTAGATTTGTCTTTAGAAGATACAGTTCCTCAGAGCATTAAAGCTAAGCTCAAGGTAAAACATGGCGTTAGTCTCTCTGAGGTTGAAGAGTGTTTTTCGAATCGAGAAAAAGGTTTCTTAGAAGATACTCGCGAGCAACATAAAACAAACCCAGCGACAAAGTGGTTTATTGCAGAAACAGATTATGCACGTAAACTTAAAGTCGTTTTTATAGAGTTTCCTGATCGTATTGAACTTAAGACGGCATATGCTCCGAATGAAAAAGAGATAGAAATTTATAATAAGTACGCCTAAAGGCATCTTCATCAAGAAGACAAAGATACTAGTTAAAAGTTAATAATATAATTAAAAAGGTAGATAAAATGAGGAGTCCCACTATGAGCTTGATGAAAGATACAGCTGAAATAGAAGCATGGGAGTCAGGCAAACTTGGTAGAAGCGAAGAGTTTGTAAGGAAGTCAAGCAATGATGGTGGAAAGCTTGATGACAAGTTAGGCTTGCAAATGATTTCAATTAGGTTACAGAAAAGTTTAATTGAAGACTTGAAAGATATAGCAGAACTTAATGGAATAGGTTATCAGCCACTTATGAAGCAAATCTTGAAGCGTTTTGTAGACGCAGAAAAGAAGAAAATCTTAAGAGAAATGGCTGTTGAGCAAAGAAATATGGAAGTTGAATTAAAGAAAGAAGCTATGTAGTAAATAATCTGTAAAGCATTTATGAGTGACATCCCAACGTTTGGCATTTTGGTTCAGCGTTGGGTTTTTTGTTTATGGCATAACGGTTTTTAGAGGTTTGTGCTGATGTTAATATTTTGAGAGGACTGGATAAACAGTCTATATAAGGTATTTTCGTAGGTGTACTAGCCCCCAGCCCCTTAATAAAGCCAATACCTTTCACCATCCACCTAGACACTTTTAATAAACAAGACTAACTTTATCAATGGGTTGGCGTCTGTTGACGCGATATGTTTATTACCGTTTGAGCGAAGAGCACTGACTATCGGAAGGGTCGACGCTGTGTGCTGACAAGGATGTACTGTATGACGCAACAAGTCGAAGCTGCGCCAGAGCAAACGCTGCACGATGCGGCAACACAACAAAATGATTATTATCAGGAGTGGCTTGCCAAGCATAAAGCGGTGATTCCCGGTTTGCAGTCGGCAGTGATCTACTTGCCAATCAATGGCGAGTTAGTACCGATTGCGGACTTTGAGCCGCAGCAAGCGTCTTTTAATCAGCTTAATGAATTGCTCGATAATCATAAAACCATCACCCAACCTCAAGTCACTCGACTGGCCGCTATTTCTCCTGCGGGGGAAGCGTTTGGCCTGATTTATCCTATGTTAGATAAGCAGGGTGAGCTTATTGCACTGGCTGGATTTGCGGTGCAGGTGAAAACGCAAACCGAACTTACCCAAGCTTTAACTGTATTGCAGTGGAGCGCCGCAGGAATTGAAGTGGCGGAGCATCAACTGCGTGCTCAGCAAGCGTTGGATGAACAAGAATCTTATTCTACTCGGGTTGAGCTTTTGGCGCGAGTATTGTCTGAATCCAGTTATGGCGCATCCGCGACCCGCGCCGTCACCGAAATTGCAGTGTTGCTTAACTGTGACCGAGTCAGTCTTGGGCAGTATCAAAAAAATCGGTGCCGCCTAAAATACCTTTCGCACAGTGCCCAATTTGGCAAGAAAATGAACCATGTTCGCCAGATTGAAAGGGTGATGGATGAGTGTATTGATCAAGGTAAGATCATCCACTTCCCTGAAACTGATATCGATGAACACGCCATTACCCAAGCACACCAAACTTTATCTGAGTCGCAGGGCGATATTGGAGTGATGTCGGTGCCTTTGTATCTGCGCGGAGAAATTTATGGGGCTTTAGTGGTGGAAGGTAAGCCCGACCAAGTGTGGAGTAAATCAGAGTCGGAGTTTTGCCAAAGCATCTTTAGCCTGATTTTGCCCACGCTAGAAGATAAACGCCTTAACGATAGACCTTGGTATCGCAAATTATTTGATGGCACGCGACGTCAATTAGCTCGATTGCTTGGGCCTAATTACTTAGGCAGAAAATTGTTTATGATTGGCGCGCTGATCATCGGCTATCTGCTTGCCACTGTGACGGGCGAATATAAATTATCCGCCAATGCTCAAATAGAAAGTGCGGTGCAGCGCGCTATTGTTGCCCCTTATGACGGCTATATAAATCAAGCTTTAGTTAGGGCGGGCGATCAAGTGACCCAAGGCGAGTTGTTGGTGCAGATGGATGACCGAGATTTACGCCTAGAGCGTCTTAAATGGCTCAGTGAAGAGAGCAAATTAGTGCGCCAGCGTCTAGAGGCGTTATCAATTCGTGACCGCGCCAAAATCAATATCTTAAATGCCCAAGAAAAGCAGGTGCAAGTGCAGCTGTCCTTGGTTGAAAGTCAGCTTCAGCGCGGTCAATTACTGGCACCTTACGATGGTGTGGTGGTCAATGGCGATCTTAGCCAACGCTTGGGGAGTGCGGTCAGTAAAGGTGAATTATTACTTGAAGTTGCGCCCCTTGATAGTCATCGCATCAAACTGCAAGTGGCGGAAGACCAAATCGCGGAGCTTAAATTAGGACAGACAGGCACCTTGTATTTATCGGCGCTTCCAGAGCAAGGTTTTGAGTTTGTGATTAGCAAATTGACACCAGTGACCGAAGCGGTCGATGGCGCCAGTTATTTTATTGTAGAGGCGCAATTACAGACATTTTCTCAACAATTGCAACCGGGCATGGAAGGCATAGGTAAAGTCGCCATTAATGAGCAATTGCTGTTTCATATTTGGACTCGCGAAATGGCGCAGTGGTTAAGATTGCAGGCGTGGTCTTGGTGGGGGTAGCGGATTATGTCGCAAACGCTATTTAGCCCAGCTTGGTATAAAGTCGCTGATTTAAAGGTGCGCATTCGTAAACACGCCGATATTCATCGGCATGTGTACCGAGGCAAAGTGTGGTACGTGTTGCAAGACCATGTCACGGGGCAGTTTCAGCGCTTTACTCCGCAGGCGTATCAATTAATTGGTTTAATGAATGGCGAGCGCACCCTACAACAAATTTGGGATATTGCCTGTCAGCAGTTAAAAGAAGAGTTACCGAGCCAAGATGAAGTGATCAATCTGGTTGGGCAACTCAACAAAGCCAATGTCATGCAAACCGATGTATTGCCGAGCATCAAGCATTTGCATCGTCGCGGTGAAACCGAGCAAAAAAAGAAGCTCCTGCAACAGCTCAAATCACCACTAAGTGTGCGTATTCCTCTGCTCGACCCTGAGCGTTTTTTGTTTGCCACGCGCTTTATCGCTCGGGCTCTATTTTCCTTCGGCGGGGCCTTGCTTTGGCTGGCGATTGTCATTCTAGGCATTGTGTTAGCTACGCTGCATTGGACAGAGCTTACCAACAATTTAAGTGACCAAGTGTTAGGGCTTGAGAATCTCGTGCTGATGGCGCTGGTGTATCCCGTCATTAAATTGGCGCATGAATTGGGCCACGGCTGGGCGGTCAAACGTTGGGGCGGGGAAGTGCATGAAATGGGCGTGATGCTGCTTATTTTTATTCCTGTGCCTTATGTCGATGCGTCAGCGGCTTCCTCGTTTAGTAATAAATATCAGCGCATGATTGTTGGCGCAGTGGGCGTATTTGCGGAGCTGTTTATTGCCGCACTAGCAATGTTGGTGTGGGTGTTAGTTGAGCCGGGGGTGGTGCGTGCCCTTGCTTACAACGTCATGCTAATTGGCGGTGTATCGACGCTACTATTTAATGGTAATCCACTATTAAGATTTGATGCCTATTATGTGTTGGCAGATTTTCTGGAAATCCCTAATTTAGCCGCGCGAGGTAATGCGCAAGTTGGTTATTTAGTGAAACGTTATCTGTTTCGAATTAGCGCCGTGCGCAGTAATGCCTACAGCAAGTCAGAATCTTTTTGGTTGGCGCTGTATGCGGTCACTTCCTACATCTATCGCTTGTTTGTGATGGTGGCAATCTCGTTATTTGTCGCCAGTAAATACTTCTTCATCGGCATTATATTGGCCATTTGGTCGGTGATGAGCAGTTTGATCATTCCTATAGTTAAAGCCATAGCTAAACCACGACAAGACCCTCTTATGCGAAGAAAAAGTCCCTATATTTATCTCGGTGGCGCTGCGGTTATTACTGCTATCGCCTTTTTACTGTTTTATGTGCCTGCGCCCTATAAAACTTATGCGCAAGGGGTGATTTATGTGCCGCAAAATGCCTACATAAGAGCGCAAACCAATGGTTTTGTTCGACAAGTCTTCTTAGAAGGCGGTGCGCAGGTAGAGCAAGGTACGGCTCTATTACAACTTGATGCGCCGGATTTGCAGGCCAAAGCTGAAATTTTGAAAGGGCAATTTGCAGAAGCAAAGCTCAGATATGATGCGAGCGTGAATAATCGCACCGAATCTGAAATCTTACTGCAAGAGCTCAAATATTTAGGGCAGGAATACCAAGACGTGCAAAGACGTCTGCAACACCTTAGCGTCATCAGCCCAGCCAAAGGTCAGCTTATTTTTGCCCAAAGGCATTTACAAGAAGGGCACTATTTTCATCGCGGTGAAATCATTGGCTATGTGGTCGATGTTGAGCATTTGCCGATTGCGGCGATGATCTCTGAGGATGATATCGATAGAGTCAGCAACCAAACTCATGCGGTGTGGTTAAAACTGGCCTCACAGCCTGAGCCTGAATACGCTAGCGCCATTATTCGCCAAGCCCCTTCTTCTACACATCTATTACCAAGCTCAGTGCTGAGTACCGATGGCGGCGGTTTGATTGTATTAGACCCTAATCGCACCACAGAACTTGAAAGCTACAAAAGTTATTTTCGGGTAGAACTGGACAGTTCAAACGCGCGCATTCAGCGTTTTGATGAACGGGTGCATGTGCTGTTTGAGCATGACGCAGAGCCTATCGCTTATCGTTGGTATCGCTCTGTGAGGCGCTTATTGTTGAGACAGTTTGATGTATAAGCGCCCGCAAAGAAGACCTAACTCGGTATTAGAGCGGCCGCAACGAGTGTTGGATACGCAAAAACGTATGCAGCGCTGGTGGCGCACGTTAACCGCGTTTGGCAGTCGTCCGCTGCGCGCATCTATCTGGTTATATAAACCCTTGTTATGGCGCATTAAACGCAGTGATAAAGCCTACCGAAAACTCTCAGAAAGTGAGTTAGATCAGCAGATCAAAACCATCCAACAATCGCTACTGCGCTTTGGGCTGACTAATGCCCTGACCGTTGAGGTCTTTGCGCTAGTACGAGAAGTCGCAGGGCGTGAATTGGGCATGTGGCACTTTGATAGTCAGTTATTGGGCGGGCTAGCGATTTTGCATGGCAACATCGGACAGATGCAAACGGGCGAAGGTAAAACATTAACCGCAACTTTGCCGGTTGCCGCCGCCGCGCTTGCGGGTATTCCTACCCATGTAGTGACGGTAAATGATTATTTAACTGAGCGAGATGCGCAGTTGATGCTACCTGTTTATCAGCGTTTAGGCTTGAGTGTCGGGGTTGTGATACAAGGTCTGGACTTGAATGAACGTAAACAAGAATACGCCCGCGATATTGTGTATTGCACAAATAACGAACTGGCTTTTGATTACCTTAAAGATGCAATTGTCCTTGAACAACATTCAGATGCTTTGCACCTGCACGCCCTGCGAAGTTTGCCATCACATCGCTCCGAGTTACTGGATAGCTTGATGTTAAGAGGGCTTCATTTTGCAGTGGTTGATGAAGCTGATGGTGTATTTATGGATGAAGCGATTACGCCACTGGTGATCTCGGGGGATAGCACGCCTAACCCTGATCAGCAGCAGTTATATGTACAAGCCTTTGAGATAGGGCAAACGCTACAACTTGATGTGGATTTTATGATTCGCCTGCCTTCTAAGCAAATTGAGTTTACGCCACTGGGTGAGGAAAATATTGAACGACAAACGCAAGGGTTAGGGGCGTTGTGGCAAGCACGGCTAAGACGTTTAGAACTGGTAAAACAAGCGCTGACGGCGTTGCATTTGTTTATTCGAGATAAGCACTATTTAGTGGATGAGGGTAAAGTGGTCATCATTGATGAGCACACCGGACGACGCATGCCAGATAGAACGTGGGAGCAAGGGTTACATCAATTAATTGAAATTAAAGAACAGTGCGAACTTAGCGATCCACGGGTGACGTTAGCCAGCATCAGTTTTCAAAACTTTTTCCGTTTTTATCATCACTTGTCAGGCATGACAGGTACCGCCGATGAAGTGAAAAGTGAGTTCTGGCGCGTGTATGAACTGCCGGTGGTGGATGTGCCGACTCATAAAGCCAATCAGCGCCGTCAATTTCGACCTACGATTTTGCGCACTGAACAGCAAAAGTGGCAGTGCGTAGTGAGCAAGATTAAACAATTTTGTGAGCAGGGAGAGCGACCAATATTGGTCGGTACACAATCACTCAAGGATTCCGAATCCCTATCCCAATTATTGTTAGCCCGCGGTATTGAGCATCAAGTGCTTAACGCTAGGCAAGATGAGTCTGAGGCGGAAATTGTCAAACTGGCAGGGCTGGCATCGAAAATTACGATAGCGACAAGCATGGCAGGTAGGGGAACAGATATTAAATTAGACAGCCAAGTGGAAGCGCAAGGCGGGCTACATGTGATGGTGACAGGTCTGCATGATTCTTCACGAGTAGACAGGCAATTGGAAGGTCGCTGTGCTCGGCAAGGGGACAGAGGCAGCGTCGAATTTATTCTGTCATTAGAAGAAGAGCTGATTACCGCTAAGTGGGCCAAATTATTGGCGTTAATAAATCTAATTCCAATGCCCAACAGTTTGAAAAGTAAACTATTATTTAATGGCATTCGGCAGTGTCAAAAGCGCATTGAACGTCAGCAAGACCAGAGCCGTAAGCAATTGCTAAAACACGATGAACAACAACAGGAAGTGTTGTCTTTCTCTCAAAATCAGGTGTAAACATGACAAGCTGTAAAACATGGAAGTTTAAGCAAACATATTTTGGCAAATGGGCGCTAGCAAGCACATTGTTGCTGGCCTCTTTTAGCTCTTATGCCAATAACGCAAACGATGCCAGCCATGCGCTGATTTCTCCTTTTAGCTGCTTACTCGAACCCAGTTCAGAGGTAGAGCTTAGCAGTGAAGTGCAAGGGGTTATCAAAGAGCTTAGGGTTAACCGAGGCGATAAAGTTAAGAAAGGGCAGGTAGTGATGAAGCTGAACTCTACCGTTGAAATCGCCGCTGTGAATACGGTCAAAGCAAGGCTAGATTTTGCCAGTCGTAAGGTAGAGCGAAACGCTGATTTGTATCGTAAGAGTCTGATTTCTGACAATGAGCAAGACGAGATGCTGACCGAACAACGTTTGGCTGAGTTTCAGCTGAAAGAAGCTAAGGTTCGTTTAAGCCAAAGGCAAACTCGCAGTCCTATTTCTGGGGTGGTGATTGAGCGCATTAAAGATCCCGGTGAATTTGTCGATGAAGAACCGTTTTTGCGCATTGCGACTTTAAATCCTATCCATGCTGAAGTGGTGTTGCCTGCTGAGCTGTATGGCAAAATCAGTAAAGGGCAAAAAGTGAATCTGTCGGCGCTGGGTAAAGATGCCACTTATCAAGGCAAGGTCTCGATTATTGACCCGATTATTGACGCTGCCAGTAATACCTTTGCGGTGACTGTGTCACTGAATAATGACTCGCAGAGTTTGTTTGTAGGACAGCGCTGTGATGTTGAGTTTATCAGTGGTAGCTAGGCTCTAAAGCTCGACTAATACCGCCATGCGATAAAACGGCTGATTTTTTGTCCTTGTGACATTTCGACGACTTTGATCTCTTTGACTTTCAAGCTAGTGAGTTTTTTCTTCATGCTAGAGACGTTTTCTTTTTTAGAGATCAAAGTGCTAAACCAGCCTACTTGATCTTTAAATAATGCGCTTTCATTGGCCATATTTTTGATGAAGGCTTCTTCTCCGCCGGGACACCATAGCTCGGCTTTTTGTCCGCCAAAGTTAAGCCCTTTTTGCTGAGGTTTTATTGTGCAGGCTTTGGCATTCATGCCTTGAGCGCCACGTTTCACTCGGTTTTTGGCAAGGTTACTGGCTTTTCTTTGCGTGCCTAACTGCGCCTCTTTTAGCGACTTATGAAAAGGAGGGTTACACATTGTTAGGTGGTAATACTCTCCCTCTTTAATGACACCTTGGAAAATATGTTTAGCATCGGTTTGCAATCTGGGCGTGATCTTTCCTGATAGATGCGGATTTTGCGCCGCAATCTCACTGGCAACTTTAATTGATACTGGGTCGACATCACTGGCGGTAAAATGCCACTGATAATCGGTTGCGCCAATAATCGGGTAGATACAGCTGGCACCGGTGCCAATATCAAGCACCTTAATGGTCTCAGTAGCCTCTGTGGTTTTTTCTAGCAGTTCGGCAAGGCGATGTACATAATCGGCGCGGCCGGGAATAGGCGGGCATAAATAGCCTTGCGGAATATCCCAAACACGCACTTGATAGTGTAATGCCAATAGCGCTTTATTGAGCATGAGCACCGAATCAGGATCGCTAAAGTTAACGGTTTTCTCACCCTTTGGATTTAAAATAATTTTGCTCTTTAGCGCAGGTAATGCCTTAACTAACGCATCAATATTGTATCGACCATGGTGTTTGTTTTTAGGGTGAAGCCCGGCTTTAACCGCATGCTTTGGTGGATGTGCTTTGTTTTTGTTCAAGGTGTCGATACTCAATATTAGGTGTTAGTTCAGCAGGGCCTACCTTAACATAATGAGCCTCCGGCATAAATGAGCCCAGATTTTCGTTTGCGTACTTGTCATACAAATTGGATTTATTCGTTAAACACTGGTATCTTCGCGCGTCTTTTGTTGGTTGTTATCTGTTAAGGTTTTATGCGCATTAATAATGTCTCTCAGGCAATTTTACTCTTAGTATTTGCTAACTTTTTAGCCTCATTGTCTGATGTCTCACTGAAAGTGCTCAATGGCGAAGTGCCGACGTTTCAATACGTCTTTATTCGTCAGGTGATGAGCTTGTTGATTATTGCGCCGTTATGGTGGCGATTGCCCAAAGCAGAGCGTATGCAAGGTTGTGGCAAGATTAACTTTTGGCGCGCACAGTTCATTTTAATTGGCAGTGGTTGCGCTATGGTAGCGATTACTCACTTAACGTTAGCCACCGCGAATGCGATGTTTTATGTCGCACCTTTGATGATGCTGCCTTTGTCGGTGGTGTTTTTACAAGAAGTACCACCGCTGAAAAAAATCATCGCCACAGGTATTGGCTTTTTAGGCGTGCTGGTGGTGTTAAGGCCTGAACACTTTCATTGGGCGGCGATTATTGCTTTAGGCAGTGCGCTAGCAATGGCGGTGGGTAATATTTTAATTAAACGTTTACCCAAGGAACAGTCGGTGGTTTCGACGCTGTTTTGGACTACGGCATTAACGATACCGGGCGCTTTGTTATTGGCGTTGCCACAATGGTCAGAAATTCATATGCGTCATATCTTTTGGATCACCGCCATTAATGTGTTTGTGCTCAGCTACCATGCATTAGTGGTGATTGGTTATCGAAAAGCGCCCGCAAGCCAAATTGCATTAGCTGAATACTCAGGCTTAGTGTTTGTGACTCTGTTTGGCATTATGTGGTTTGATGAGATCCCAGATACCCTTACCGCCATTGGCATCGCAATGATTGTGGTGCCTTTAATGCCGATTCGTTGGAAAAGAAAAGCCAAGCCATTGGATGTGGTTTCTGAAGCCTAGCTTGAGGCTATTGAGCGTAAAAAATAACAAGGGCCCTAATTTATAGGGCCCTAACTGTATCACTCTATCCGGTTATACCACTGAGATACGACGAATTAATCCCCAGTACAAATTCTTCAATAGCAACAAAAAGCCAATCGGTATCAAAATCGTTTTTAACACGAACATGGCAATCAGCTTCAATAGGTTGACCACTAAAGATTCGGTTTTGATTTTTAGTTCATCAAACTTGTGTTGCAGATCTTGCTTGGTATCAGAAAAGCCATTGGTTACGTTGTGCCAAGTGTGTTTCACGCTACTCATGAAACTGTCATCTTGTGTCTGCTCATCTGCATCTGCGGTGGTGCCATTCATTAAATCTTGATTGAACTGATGTAAATCAGTGGCGATAAAGTCCGTTTGTTGCGTGATTTGCTCGGTTTGTTCGTTGAGAAACAAGGTATCGGCCATGCTATTGAGGAGCAATGTGCCTACCAATAAAAAGCGCGTAAAACACAAAATAAAAAACGTTGGCTGGGTGTATTTAGTAAAGCGTGCCATTGGCACAACCCACAGCGTGACTAGGTAACTAATCGCACTTAACGCAATGGTGATGTTGACGATTTTATTGGTAAATACATCCAACAAAATACGTTGCAAGCCAAGGGAGGCAAGGGCCGTGGTGAGCACACCAGAAGTTGATTGCAGTATCTCTGTGGCTGGCGAGAGGATTTCACCGACACTTAACGTCACCACTGGCACATTAATTTCTGTGCCTTGTAGCACTGAAATAATGGCGTGGATACTACGCACCGAAGCAAAGGCAATCAGCCCTTGGTCGATAGACTCATCAAGTTTGAGCAGGGTGTAGTGATCGGCAAGGTTAAAGATAGCGACCAGTGTCAGAGCCACGGCAATAATACTCAGTAAAATGCGATGTGACTTAGCAGAAATGGGCGCAGGTGGCGGTAGGCTGACAGCGTTACTCATGGATAAATCTCGTGTAAAGGCTGGGTGTACCCAGCCATTCGGGCTTTAATGGATAGGCGTTTAATAAGGTGCAGGGAACTGTTTAATAACCTGCGTAATACGCGTTAATGCTTGCTCATCAAGGATAATATCAAACGCAGCAATGTTCTCTTTTAGTTGAGGCAAGGTTGTCGCGCCAATGATGCTTGAAGTTACGCCTTGCACGCTGTTACACCAAGCCAACGCCAACTGTGCGGGAGTGATATTTAAATCATGCGCAATTTGGCTATATTGCGCCACAGCTTCATGGGCAAGGTCGCTGCTTCGATAAATGCTGCTTGGGTTCATTAAGCTCCAGCGAGAGCCATCAGGGCGAGCGCCATTGGCGTACTTGCCCGATAAAAGCCCAGTAGCCAGCGGTGACCAAGGTAAATAAGCGACATCATTGTGATGACACTGCTCAATTAAATATGGCCAGTCTTTTTGGCATAGTAAGCTAAATTCATTTTGAATAGAGACCATTTTGGGCAGGCTGTGCTGTTTGGCTAGCTCTAAATAAGTGCTGACCCCCCAAGGGGTTTCATCCGATAGCCCGCAATGACGAATTTTACCCGCGCTGACGCATTCTTGCAGGGCTTGTAAAATTTCTAACATCTGCGACCGCTGCGCAGTTACGTCTACTTCATCAAAGCTAAAGGTATTAGGCCACTGCTTGCCAAAGTGCGGTGAGGTGCGATTTGGCCAGTGCAGTTGATAAAGGTCGATATAATCGGTTTGTAGGCGTTGTAGAGACTTTTCTACCGATTGAATCACCGCTTCTGCAGTGATTGGGCCGCCATCTCTTACCCAATGCATACCCGGGCCTGCCACTTTGGTGGCAATGATGGTGTTTTGGCGCTGCGCTTGATGACGTGAAATCCAGTCGCCAATAATAGTTTCTGTTTTACCGTAGGTGTCAGGGGTTGCAGGAATGGCATACATTTCTGCGGTATCGATAAAATTAATGCCTTGTTCTAGCGCATGGTTAATTTGCAGATCGGCGTCTTGTTGATTGTTCTGCACACCCCAAGTCATGCTGCCTAAGCAGACACGTGATACTTGCAGGTCACTATGGCCAAGTTTGGCATACTCCATTTCGAGCTCTCCTTATCCTGTTTATCTATTTAAGATACTCCATGAAACTCGCTGAAACCAGTAACTTGGGTTATCGTGAAGGTATGCGTTGTGCTTACCACATGGACAAAGACACTTTGGCATTACATCAGTTCAAGATCAGTACCTTTAATTTATTCAATTATCTTAGCCCGCCGGGGGCGTATTACGATTTTGAAAACATCTACAGCATAGATCAATGGCAGGACAAACAGCGTTGGACGCTCGATCAAATCAAACTCAGTGATGCTGAT
Source organism: Vibrio sp. B1Z05 (assembly GCF_052955985.1). Taxonomy (NCBI): domain Bacteria; kingdom Pseudomonadati; phylum Pseudomonadota; class Gammaproteobacteria; order Vibrionales; family Vibrionaceae; genus Vibrio; species Vibrio sp. B1Z05. Next base: position 1,885,533 of record NZ_CP130463.1, on the reverse strand, counting down.
ATTATTGGCTTTCAAGAGATCTTTAGCCCTTTGCCATTACAAGAGCAATTGCTGGATTTAGGCTACCATCATTTCTCGGTTATCGATGAACCAACAATAGAAGATGAGTTTATCTATTCAGAGCCTGTTGTCGGCATAGCGTCACGTTACCCGATAGTGAGTGCTAACCCTGTTATCGCCGATACCCTTGCTAGCCAAGAGCTTGGTTTTGCATTTAGTCGCGCGCCTCTCCATGCGGTCATAGAACTGCCCATGATAGGCAAAGTGGATGTGTTCGTGGTGCACTTTAAGTCTCAAAGGCCCAAAGCATTAACTGTGCCCAATGAACACTTATTAGAAGTAGAGCGTTGGCGTTCAACCATGCAACGCGGGCTAGAAGCGCGTTTTTTAAGTGCGTTTATGGCAGAGCGCAAAGCTGAAATAGGTTATCCGCAGGTGTTGCTAGGGGATTTTAATCGAGATTTGCATAGCGCCGAATTTTCAACTCTCACCTTGGATGAACAGCAGTTACAGACTGGCGGCTATCAGAGTAGCGGCTATCTGCAAGATGCCAAAGGTTTATTAGCCACACCAATAGAGCCTATTCCTACTCACTATTATGGCGCTAAGGGCAACATATTAGATTATGTCTTGTTATCCGAAGAGTTTGATCGCGCTAGCGCCTCTTGCTTATATGAGGTAAGTGAGTACTTAGTCTCGGATAGCCATTTGATCAATCCTATCTATGCCATTGACCGAATGGCCAGTGATCACGGCATAGTCACAGTGACCCTCACGCAGCAATGATTTAAGTGCGCTATGTTAGGTGAGTGATGTTAAGTACGCCATTGTAAATCTAATAGCGGTTTGTTTTGAGCATTGAGTAACACCGCTTGCTGTCCATCTTTGAGCAGTTGAGTGTGAGTTGGCAATAGCGCAGGACGTTTAAATTGCACTGCAATTGAAGCTGGATTGATTTCCAGCGACACCATAGAGCGAGCTAATAAATACATCCCGTGTGCGATAGGGTGTTTGAAACCAAATGGCGCTGCGGTAATTCGATGCAAATGGATTGGATTATAGTCGCCGGATATTCTGGCATAGCCGCGCACATCCGGTTCGGAAAACGACAAGGTATCTATCATTTGATAGCTAGAGTATTGCTCTCGTATTGGCGCAGGTTTATTGGCGCGCTGCAGGTGAGTGATAGAAAAATAATGACTGTCAAAACCACACACTATCTTGCCTGAGTCTAAAAACCGTACCTGTAACTCAAATTCAATGCCGCGATCTTTGTGTTCTACTTTACCAATTGCGACTGTGATGTCTAACGGGGTGCTTGGCACTATGGCATCATTTTGGAAAAAATGGATGCGGGTATGAATAAGTCCCAATATTTTTAGAGGAAAGCGTGGGTCGCTTAATAAAGCCAGTTGCGCTTTTTGGCTGGCAACAAAAAGATAAGGCAGAGGGAAATGCTCTGCTGGAAAACCACAATATTGCTGATAGCGAGTAAGATGTGCCGGCTTAAAGTTAAATTCATGAAGGGTTAAATTGAGTAAAGGGATTTCGATATTGGTTTGAGATTTAAATAAAGTCTTACTGATTAGAGAAAGGGAATTGGGTAATTCCTTATATTTGATACTTGTCCGTGACATTATTTTTCATCTCGCATTGGCTAACTCGGTTAATTATGGACCAATTTGCGGATTTATCTGTTTTTTACCCATTATTTTCAATTTGTATCTAGTTGATCGGTAAAGGGTTTAAAGAATAGTTTGTTTGAGCGCAAACTTTTGTGAATATCTTATTCCATCGCAGTAATGTTAGGTTTCATATGAATATGTTGTTATCAAATGTGCCATGACCTAAATTAGTTGCACAGGTGATGGGGTTCCACCTACTTAACCGCCAAATCTTTGGCTGATGACTCCTACTAAAATCGAAAGCAGTGACGTATTTATCTTAGGATAATTGTAGCTAGTACTATTATGGTACTCGGTTTGGTAGGGTGTATCTTCAATTCTCATTCTGCCCATTCTTCACTGTTTTCCCAAGCTTAATTCATTTGTTAGAGCGGAAAACACTATGCATTACACAAACGAAATTCAATCAATGTGCCCAATTCAACGTGGCGACCTACATGCTTCTTCTCCAATCCCAGTAGAAGGCCGCATGATTAACCCTAAAGAAGTTATTGCAATTTCTGGCCTAAGCCACGGTGTGGGCGGTTGTGCTCCACAACAAGGCGCTGCAAAACTAACTTTAAACGTTAAAGAAGGCATCATTGAAGAAGTGCTAATCGAAACTATCGGTTGTTCAGGCATGACTCAATCAGCTGCAATGGCGTCTGAAATTCTTACAGGCAAAACAATTCTTGAAGCAATGAACACTGACTTAGTGTGTGATGCAATTAACGTAGCAATGCGTGAAATCTTCCTTCAGTTCACTTACGGTCGTACTCAATCTGCATTCTCTGATGGCGGTCTAGAAGTAGGTGAAGCGTTAGAAGATCTAGGTCAAACACTACGTAGCCAAGTGGGTACAAGCTACTCAACTAAAGCTAAAGGCGTTCGTTACATGGAAATCGCTGAAGGCTACGTGACTAAAATGGGTCTTGATGAAAACGATGAAGTTATCGGTTATCAATACATGAACCTAGGCAAGTTCATGAAAGCACTTGATGCTGGCGTTGATGCAGAAACTGCACTAGCTCAAGCAAGTGGTCAATACGGCCGTTTTGCAGAAGCTGTTAAAACTATCAACCCACGTCAACAGTAAGCGAAGAGGACTGAATCATGAACAACGCAACTCAAGCTCTATTAGCAGAAATGAACTTAAAATCTTTAGAAGAAGCGGCTGCTTATTGTAAAGAATTCGGCATTGATACCCGTGAACAAGTCATGGAAACTCAGCCTATCGCTTTTGAAAGTGCAGTAGACGCGTACACACTAGGTACCGCTTACGCATTATTCACAGACAGCAAATCTTCTATCGAAGCGGCAAATGCTATCGGTAAAGGTCTGCAAGCATCTTGTAAACCAGGTAGTGTTGCTGACCAACGTCAAGTTGGTATCGGTCACGGTGCTCTAGCGGCTCGTCTTCTTGACGAAAAAAGCACATGTTTTGCTTTCCTAGCAGGCCATGAATCATTCGCGGCAGCTGAAGGTGCAATCAAAATCGCACTTAACGTAAACAAAGCACGTACTACTCCATTAAAAGTTATTCTTAATGGTCTAGGTAAAGATGCGGCTTACCTTATCTCTCGTATCAACGGTTTCACTTACGTGAGAACTCAATTTGATTACGATACTGGCGAGCTAAAAGAAGTAGAACGTCGTCGTTTCTCTCAAGGTCCTCGTGGCGAGATTGATTGTTACGGTGCTGATGATGTACGTGAAGGTGTGGCTATCATGCGTAGCGCTAGTGTTGACGTAAGTATCACTGGTAACTCAACTAACCCTACACGTTTCCAACACCCAGTTGCTGGTATCTACAAATCAGAATGTAACCGTGAAGGCAAATCATACTTCTCTGTAGCTTCAGGTGGCGGTACTGGTCGTACTCTACACCCAGATAACGTAGCTGCAGGTCCTGCATCTTACGGTATGACAGATACTATGGGTCGTATGCACGCTGACGCTCAGTTTGCTGGTAGCTCTTCTGTACCTGCTCACGTTGCTATGATGGGCTTCATCGGCATGGGTAACAACCCAATGGTTGGTGCTTCAGTAGCACTTGCTGTAGCGGTAGATGAAGCACTTAAAGCGAAACGCGCTTAAGTACTAAAATTCTGGAGGCTAGCTACTCCATACCTCTTATTTGTGTCGTGGCATTGCGATGATACATGGCTAGCTTCCGGTCTAATGTCAATTTAGTTTATGAACTTACCTAAATTGATTATATGCCCAAATTTATAAGTGGATTTCTATCGCCGGATTGATATTTATAATAATGACTGGCTAATCACTATCCTCATACTGGGACAGTATTTAGTCAGTATTATGGATAAAAAGTGATACCGCTCATTACTTTTTACCTGTGGGCATTCAGAGCAAACTCATAGTCATGGGTTTGCTCTTTTTCTTTTCTAAAGACCATTTCCTCAAATTGCTATTTATGCAAGTGAACTGTAAAGTTATCCACCATTTTTATTGTTGTGGGTAATACTATGTCGCCTTTTTTTGCCGGACTTTCGATTGGGCTTTCTCTTATTTTGGCTATTGGCGCACAAAATGCTTTTGTGATTAAGCAAGGTTTAATGCGTCAGCATGTTTTTTGGGTGTGCTTAGTGTGTGCATGCTCGGATGCATTGTTGATTTTTGCCGGTGTTGCGGGCTTTTCAGTGGTGGTGAAAGCCTATCCGCAAGTCGAAGATATTGCTCGTTATGCTGGCGCCTTGTTTTTAATCGTGTATGGGCTGAGCAGCCTGTGGTCGGCATTTCGCAATAAACACACGCTTGACCCTACTGCGAAAGCACCATCCTCGTTAGCCAAAACATTAGCGGTGTGTTTGGCGTTCACTTGGTTAAACCCGCATGTTTACCTAGATACCTTAGTGTTCTTAGGTTCTGTGTCCACCCAATATGGCGCAGATAAATATGAATTTGGCTTAGGTGCTGTGTGCGCTTCGTTTATTTTCTTTTTTAGTTTGGGTTATGGCGCAAGATTATTAACCCCTTACTTCAAAAAAGCCCATACTTGGAAAGTGCTGGAAGGTTTAGTGGGGGTGACAATGCTGCTACTGGCCTTTGAATTACTGAGGAATTAATACTGAACGTGCTATTAACGAGGCATGCTATCGAGTAAACCTACTTGATGGTGGTAGTGCTTGCGAATGGTATTAGAAGATATCAAGGAGTGACGGTGGCAGAGCAGGAAGCGAAGTTCGTACAAGGTTCGACAATGAAACACATACTGACCATGTCAGGTGCGGGTTCCATTGGATTAATGTCATTATTTATTGTCGACCTGCTCGATATGATGTTTATCAGTATGCTCGGTCAGGTGGAACTGGCAGCAGCTGTGGGGTTTGCTGGAACCTTAATCTTTTTCTCAACCTCTATTTCCATTGGTACTTCAATTGCCATGGGAGCGTTGGTGTCAAAAGAACTTGGCGCAAAACAGAGGAAAAGTGCTAAGCATCTAGTCATCAACATATTGGTGACAGCCTTTCTAGTCAATGCCGTCATTACCGGCATTATGACTTATTATATTCCTGAATTGCTGACATTAATCGGTGCTAAAGGTGCGGCCTTTGAGCACGCTAAAGATTATATGTACATTTTATTGCCTAGTACACCCATAGTTGCTCTAGGTATGGCAGCAGGAGCGGCGCTACGTGCCGCTGGGGATGCCAAACGTTCGATGATGGCCACTATTTGGGGTGGGGTAGTCAACGCCATTTTAGACCCCATTTTTATCTTCGTATTTATGTGGAATGTCGAAGGCGCCGCATTAGCATCGGTGATCTCCCGCGCGACCGTATTGACGTTTTCCTTAGCCCCTTTAATTAGACAGCACAACCTTGTTGGACGTTTTAACTATCGCCATTGGTTAATGAGCCAGCGGGCTATCTTCGCCATTGCATTCCCTGCCATTTGTACCAATATTGCGACACCCGTAGGCAACGCCATTGTGACAAGTGCCATTGCGCAATATGGTGAAGACTTTGTCGCTGGGTTTGCGGTGATGGGGAGATTAACGCCCGTAGTGTTTGCGGCTATTTTTGCATTGTCGGGGGCAGTGGGTCCTATTATCGGACAAAATTACGGTGCACTGCGCATAGATAGAGTGAAAGAAACGCTGCGTAATTCGTTGTTGGTGGTGACGGTTTACTGTCTATTGGTCAGTGTGGTGTTGTTCTTTTTGCAGTCGCAAATTGTGAATGCCTTTAACCTCACTGGCGATGCCGATGTGCTGGTTCGAACTTTTTGCACTTACATTGCGATTACCTTTTTGTTTAATGGGGCGCAATTTGTCGCAAACACCTCGTTTAATAATCTTGGTAGGCCTTTATATTCCACCGCATTAAATGTAGGTAAGGCGACGTTAGGCACCATTCCTTTTGTCTACTTGGGTTCGACACTATTTGGCGCACTTGGGGTTTTATATGGTCAAGCACTGGGAAATCTAGTGTTTGGCTTGATAGCGTTAGCCGCCTTACGGTTTCATTTACAACAATTAGATGCCGAAACACCTTCTGAGATAAAAGAGACCTTCGATGAGGAGCTTGAAGACGGAGTACATTGCGTCAATATGCAGCCATTTTGTACTCATGACGCTGTGGCAATGGAAGAGCTGGTGAAAAATGATGAGTTGCTAGGTGAGAAAAAATAACCGCTAAAAAGAAGAATGCCGATAGCACTCAAGTGATATCGGCATTGTGTAGGTTTGCTAAAGTTTAACCGGCAAGAACATCGGTCGCGACTTTATAGCTAGGATCTTCCTTCACGTTGATTTCAACTAGGCTGCCTGCTTTGTCTAATAGTGCACGACAATCTTGGCTTAGATGACGAAGATGTAGGGTTTTACCTTCGGTATTGTAGCGCTCAGCAAGGGTTTCGATGGCTTCGATCGCCGAGTGATCGGTCACGCGAGAATCCGCAAAATCGACAATCACATCATCAGGGTCATTCTTCGCATCAAATAGCTCTAGGAAGTTAGCTACCGAGCCAAAGAATACAGGGCCGTGGATTTGGTAGACCTTAGATCCTTCTTCGTTTAGCTGGCTGCTTGCGTAGATGTGCTTAGCGTGTTGCCATGCAAACATCAGTGCTGAGGCAATAACGCCCACTGCCACCGCAACCGCAAGGTCGGTCAGCACTGTTACAACAGTCACAAGAATAATCACGAAGAAATCTTGTTTTGGTACGCGACGAGCCAGTTTAAAGGTTGCCCATTCAAAAGTGCCAATAACTACCATGAACATGACTCCAACCAGTGCGGCGAGTGGGATCATTTCAATAAGACCCGAGGTAAACAAGATGAACATCAGTAGCGCAAGCGCCGCCACAATCCCAGACAGTCGTCCACGACCACCAGAGTTTATGTTGATCATAGATTGACCAATCATGGCGCAGCCACCCATAGCGCCAAATACCGAACAGCTTAGGTTAGCAATACCTTGACCGACACATTCACGGTTACTCTTACCGCGGGTGTTGGTCATTTCATCGAGTACTGTCAGAGTCAGTAGTGATTCAATTAATCCAATGGCCGCTAAAATAATCGCGTATGGCAGGATGATTTTTAATGTCTCAAGGCTCAGCGGTACTTGTGGAATAGAGAAGGTTGGCAGAGTGCCTGCTAATGTAGCATTTGAGTCACCTGACATGGCACGTAAGAAATCAACTACGGTGCGAGTGTCTAATCCGAAAAAGTGAACAATAGCTGTGACCGAGACAATGGCAACCAATGAAGAGGGGATGGCCGTTGTAAACTTCGGCAGAAAATAGATGATAGCCATAGTCAGCGCAATCAGGGCAAACATAACGGCCATTTGGTCGCTAGGAAGCCAAGTCATTACTCCTGCAACATCAGGAGCTTTGAATTGCCCAAGTTGAGCAAGGAAGATAACAATCGCCAAACCGTTTACAAAGCCAATCATTACCGGATGCGGCACGATGCGAATAAACTTACCCAGCTTAAATACGCCAGCTAATATTTGCAGAATACCGGTCAACATAATGGTCGCAAACAGATATTGCACGCCATGCACGGCGACTAAACTGACCATAACCACAGCCATTGCGCCGGTTGCGCCAGAAATCATTCCCGGACGACCACCAAAAATAGAGGTAATTAAACCGACGATGAAGGCAGCGTATAAGCCAACCATAGGGTCAACTCCGGCAACAAAGGCAAACGCGACCGCTTCGGGAACCAAGGCCAGTGCAACGGTCAGTCCCGACAGAACGTCATTTTTGACGCTGGTGGTTGAAAATTGAGGAGATTCAAACATATGAATTCATTTCTTCTTACAATTATTGTTTAGTCGGCGAATCCTAACGGAAACACCGTTGAAGTGCAATCAAGAGATAAGGTGCAAGATGCATATCTTGTGTTATCTAGATATAAAAAAAGAGCCAACCTAATGGCTGGCTCTCGGTTTACATTTTGCGTGGACTAGAAGCTAGGCTTAGTGGTACCAGCAGAAGCTTGATGCGTTGCTGCTTGACTACCCGCTGCACGACCTTCAAAGCGTTCGCTACGGAAGTTTGCGGCATTAACCGTAATTTCCTGTAGTTGCTGTGGACCAGGTGCGCTAGTCATACCTGACTGAGCGTGGCCTTTAAAGCTTGCTTTTGCCGCTTGAGGCTCAACGGCCGCAACAGGTTCAGCTTTAGCCGGCGCAGGCTCTACAACTGGTGCTTCACTAACACTGCTTTCACTCACTGGTGTCTCGTTAGAAACAGCTTCAACCGCTTTAGCTTCAGCAACAGGTGCTGCAACTGTTTCAGCAACTTCATTAGTGGCTGGCGCAGGTTGTGGCTCAACAGCTTCGTTAACAACTGGTGCTACTGCAGGTGCTTCAACGTTTTGCGTTTCAACCGCTTTCACTTCAGCTTGTGGAGCTGTAACGGTTTCAGTCACTACCGCTTCTGTTTTCGCAATAGGTTGTTCAATAACCGGTTGCTCAATAACAGGCTGCTCAGTAACCGTTGGCGCTGCTTTCATGATGATCACTTTACCCATCGACATTTCAGGGAAAGCAACACCACTGGTGATACCCGTAGCGATAACTTCTTCAGCTACACGTGGCTTTCTCTTAGGCTTAGGTAAGTCATATTTTGGCATAACTTTGCCCATTGCCATCTCAGGAGAGGCAACACCACCTTTACGTAGACGGAACGGATTAGGTCTGCGATCGCGACCGCGACGACGACGTTGTCCACTGGCACGTAGGTGACGAGGTGAGCGACGATTGCGACGTTGTTGTGGCGCTTCGTTTTGTTCAGACTTGTCAGTTTGTTCAGTTGCTGCTGTTTCAGTAGAAACTTGACCTTTCGGTTGTTGTTTCTTGGCTGGTTTTTCAGCTACAGGCTTAGGCGCTTTAGCGACATCAACATTTTGTTGGTTTGCTTCAGCTTGTTGGTCTTTAACGCGCACTTGTTTTTTCATCTGACGACGTTGGCGACGTTGTTTAACCTGACTTGTCTTAGTTTCTTTTTCGCTCTTAGGCGTAGCTTCAGGCTCTTTCTGAGCTTGCTCAGCGATTTTCTTGCCTTGTTCTTCAACCTTATTCGGTGTCTTTCTCTCTTTACGAGGTTTACGCTTGTTCTCTTTACGAGGCGCTTCTTGCTGAGTAGACGTTGAATTAGGCTTATCAGTCGCAGTTTCATCACGCTCTGTGTTGTTACGATTAGAGCGGTTGTTATTTCTGCGGCGATTATCACGATTGTTGCGACGACGGCTGTCGTTGCGATCGCGACGTTGTGGTTTCGGTTTTTCTTCTACTACTGGTTCTTCGTTTACTTCTTCTGAACTAAAGAATTTACCGATAGCAGCGAAGATACGAGAGAACAAACCTGGCGCTTTTGGTGCTGACGGAGTCGGCTTAGCCGCTGCTGCAACTGGAGCCGCTTGAGGTGCTGGCGCTGCAGATTGTGTTGGAGAAGCAAAACCTTGTAGTACAGGTTCTTCGATGCGTTTTGGCGCAACTTCTACTTCACCCGCTTCGCGAGCTTCCGCTTCTTTCATTGCATCTAGCTTTTTAGGCAATAGGTATGAAAGTAGGCTTTGTTCTTCACCTTCACGAACGCGAACGATTTCGTAGTGAGGCGTTTCCATATCTGAGTTAGGTACGATAAGCACCTTAACTTCTTGGCTACGCTCAATATGATTGACGCTGCGGCGTTTTTCGTTGAGTAAGTAAGAGGCGATAGGCACAGGCACAACAGCCAGTACTTGCGCGGTATTGTCTTTTAGTGCTTCTTCTTCGATTAGACGAAGAACAGATAGTGCTAGAGATTCGTTATCACGAACAACGCCGGTACCTGAACAGCGTGGACAAATATGGTGGCTAGCTTCAGCAAGAGACGGGCTCAAGCGTTGGCGAGACATTTCTAGCAGACCAAATCGTGAAATGCGACCAATCTGTACGCGGGCACGGTCTAAACGAGCCGCTTCACGGATGCGGTTTTCAACTTCACGTTGGTGACGAACTGGTGTCATATCGATAAAGTCGATAACCACTAGACCACCAAGGTCACGTAGACGTAGCTGACGAGCAATTTCATCGGCTGCTTCTAGGTTAGTATTGAGTGCGGTTTCTTCGATGTCACTGCCTTTTGTTGCGCGAGCAGAGTTGATATCGATAGAAGTCAGTGCTTCTGTTGGGTCAATAACGATTGAGCCACCAGAAGGTAAGCGTACTTCGCGTTGGAACGCAGAGTCGATTTGAGTTTCAATTTGGTAGTGGCTAAATAGAGGCACTTCACCGTCGTATTTTTTAACACGATTAACGAAGTCTGGGCGTACCAATTGAATGTGTGCTTGAGCACGTTCAAAAATAGTGTTGCTGTCGATCAGGATCTCGCCAATATCGCGACGTAAGTAGTCACGAATAGCACGAACGATAACATTACTTTCTTGATGGATAAGGAAAGGCGCTTGATTTGCATCAGCCGCTTCTTTTACTGCTCTCCAGTGATTAAGTAGAACATTTAAGTCCCACTCAAGTTCTTCAGCGCTTTTACCAACACCGGCTGTACGAACAATTAAACCCATACCTTGTGGTAGCTCTAAAGTGCTTAGTGCCGCTTTAAGTTGGGTGCGTTCGTCACCTTCGATACGACGTGAAATACCGCCGGCTCTTGGGTTGTTAGGCATTAATACTAGGTAGCTACCCGCAAGAGAGATAAAGGTAGTAAGAGCGGCGCCCTTATTACCACGTTCTTCTTTCTCTACTTGAACAATAACTTCTTGGCCTTCTTTAAGCACTTCTTTAATGCTTGGACGACCTTGGTATGTGTAGCCTGCAGGAAAGTAATCGCGTGCTACTTCTTTAAGAGGGAGGAATCCGTGTCGTTCTGCGCCATAGTCAACAAATGCTGCTTCTAAGCTTGGCTCAATGCGAGTGATACGTCCTTTGTAGATATTCGCCTTCTTTGATTCGTGGCCAGGACTTTCGATATCTAAATCAAACAGTTGCTGTCCATCAACGAGGGCGACGCGCAACTCTTCTTTTTGAGTTGCGTTAATTAACATTCTTTTCATTCGAATTCTCGTCGTTTTTTCTCTGATTATTTTATTTGTGATTGTCGCAATTGTTTCTATCGATGGTGCCTGATCCCATGGTCGATCGGTGCAGCCTCACGGCTGGAAGGGATGCTCGGGGACACTTTAGCCATCACATTTTACTCTTCAGTAAAAGGTGATCTGCGAAAAATTTGCAGTCGAACTCTGCATCGATAGGTAAAAGTTGTGCGACATGCTTGTTCAGAATCAATGTCTTATGCCTTACGCAGCACGGAGTAATGAACAATCAACTTTCATTTCTTGTCAATTTGCGCCTTAGTAAAGTGTAAAAAATAACCAAGGGAACATATTGATTGACGAACTATAACAGTGTCACTAATGCACAGCAATCGACAAACAGATAAAGGATAGAAAAAAAACTAAAAAACACCAAGCTGAAATAGCTAATCATATGATTATATTAGATTTAATTAATGTGAGTAAAAATGACAAAACTGTGACGGTGTCATGTTGTACACAGGTTTTTCAATTATCTAACCGCGAATGCACGTCATAGCCAATTTATCCAGTGCAGAGTAGAAAGATGTGATTTAGAACACTTTAGAATGTTACACTAGGCAAATGAGTGAAATAAGAACCCCAGTCCAGTTTGTTGAGATAGATTCTGACATGGCCGGACAGCGCATCGATAATTTTCTGCGCAATCAATTAAAAGCAATCCCTAAGAGTATGGTTTACCGAATTATACGTAAGGGTGAAGTGCGCGTGAATAAAAAGCGTATCAAAGCCGAATACAAACTTCAGGCAGGCGATGTTGTGCGAATTCCGCCAGTGACGATTCCTGCCACTGAAGAGACGCCAGCCTTAAGTACTAAACTTAATAAAGTGTCAGAGCTTGAGCACTGCATCTTATATGAAGATGATCATCTGCTTATTTTAAATAAACCCTCGGGTACTGCGGTGCACGGTGGCAGTGGTTTGAAGTTTGGCGCTATTGAAGCGTTACGAGCATTAAGACCGGATGCGAGATTTTTAGAACTTGTGCATCGCATTGATAGAGATACCTCCGGTATTTTATTAGTGGCCAAGAAACGCTCGGCACTGCGCCATCTACAAGCCCAGTTTCGCGAGAAAACCGTGCAAAAGTATTATTTTGCCTTGGTGATGGGTGAGTGGAAGAACAGCATTCGTAAAGTGACTGCGCCGCTTCTTAAAAATGAAGTAAACAGTATTGTGCGGGTAAATCCGAACGGTAAGCCGTCAGAAACGCGCTTTAAAGTGATTGAAAAGTTGAATAACTCGACTTTAATTCAAGCGAGCCCAATTACTGGCCGTACCCATCAAATTCGTGTGCACGTTCAATATACTGGCCACCCAATTGCTTGGGATGATCGTTATGGCGACCGCCGTTTTGATGCATTTACCGCTAAAGTAGGGCTAGATCGCTTATTCTTACATGCGGCTAACATTAAGTTTACCCACCCAGGTACAGAAGAAGAGATGGATATCTCGGCACCAATGGAAGGTAAACTAACGCGTGCGATCGAAAAACTGCGAGTGTCGTAATGTGTGTAAAGTCGCGATTAATTTAAATTAGCCGTTAACCTAAAACAGAGACACCTTCATTTTCTAGTAAGTCGATAAGCTCGATGAGTGGCAAACCAATGAGGGTGTTTGGGTCTTTACCCTCTAATGCACGAAATAGAGCGATACCTAAGCCTTCGCTTTTAAAGCTACCGGCACAATTTAATGGTTGCTCTATTTCAACGTAACGTTTGATTTGAGTCTCTGACAACGTTTTAAAATGCACGTTAAAAGTATCGACAATGACTTGAGTGCGACTATTTTTAGTGTTGTACAGCGCAAGTCCAGTATAAAATGTAATGGTTTGGCCGCTTTGCTCTGTGAGCTGTTGTATCGCCCCTGCTGTGGTATGCGGTTTACCTACAATGCGACCATTAACCACACAAACTTGGTCAGAACCAATTACGAGGTGCTGACCATCAGGAAGAGAGCAAGATTTGGCTTTTCCTTCAGCCAGTCTTGCGACAAGCTGCTCAGGCAATTCATTGTCTAGAGCCGTTTCGTCAAAGTCAGGGCTGACTTGTATAAAAGAAACCGATAGTTTACGCAGAATCTCTGCTCGATAAGGGGATGTCGAGGCTAAGACAATTTGATATTCGTTCATGAATTCCAGTTCGATGTTTAGATTGTTTGGCATAGAATAATCGACGTACAAAAATTGAGTAAGTTTTTTCTGTTTTCCTTTGACTAAATTTGATTTGAGAGATAATATTCGCGCCCTATGCAAAAGGTAAAAATACCGCGAACGGTTGACCCGAGTAAAGCAGCTCAGAAACGACTAGACTATGATGGCATCATCCAAGTCAGTCTGCTCAAGCGCTTGGCCGAGTCGGTCGAAGGCGTAAAACGCAACGCAGAAGTCACATTGTCATTTGACTTAGATGAACAACGATTGGTCGTTATCTCTGGTAAAGCTAACGTCGAAGTCGATTTAGAGTGTCAACGCTGCAATGAGAACTTCACACATGTTTGTGAAGTCCAATTCGTCTATACCCCTAATAAGGGCGAAAAGACCGAAGAGGAAGCCCCGGAAGAGTACGATTTGGTAGATCTGAACGAGTACGGTGAATGCGATCTCATACAGTTAGTTGAAGACGAGTTCCTTCTAAACTTACCTCAAGTAGCAATGCATGATGTATCTGAATGTAGCGTAAATACACATAACTTGGTTTTTGGTGACATTCCTGAAGAAATTGAGGAAGAGAAACCAAACCCGTTCGAAGTTTTAAAAAGCTTAAAAGCAAAGACAAAGGAGTAGGGTCAATGGCCGTACAAAAGAGCAAGAAATCACGTTCAATGCGTGGCATGCGTCGTTCACACGATGCGCTAACTACAGCTGCACTATCTGTAGACGCAACTTCAGGTGAAACTCACCTACGTCACAACGTGACTGCTGAAGGTTACTACCGTGGCAAAAAAGTAATCAACAAGTAAGGTTACTTTTTGCGAACGATTACCGTTGCACTGGATGCAATGGGTGGGGATTTCGGTCCCCATATTACAGTGCCTGCCGCCGTGCAGGCATTGTCTATTTTTCCAGAGCTAAAAGTTATTTTAGTGGGTGACGAATCCGTCCTCATTCCCCACCTCTCAACATTGGGATTTTACCCCAATGCACGCATTCACATCGAACATACCGATAAAGTGATTGCAGACACCGATAAACCCTCATCTGTAATGCGCCGTAGCGCAGGCACCTCTATGCGTCGCGCAATCGATCTGGTTGAAGAGCAGACCGCACAAGCCTGTGTCAGTGGCGGAAATACGGGTGCATTAATGGGATTATCTCGCTATCGCCTAAAACTTTTGCCGGGTATAGAACGACCTGCACTGGTTTCTGCATTGCCAACACGCAACGGCGAAAAAGTATGGCTACTTGATCTTGGGGCGAATGTCTCGGTCAACGCTAACACTTTGTTTCAGTTTGCAGTGATGGGTGCGGCTTTGGCCGAAGAGCATTTGCATCGTTCACCGCGAGTGGCGATTTTAAATGTCGGTGAAGAAGATATTAAAGGGAATGATCTGGTAAAAGATTGCGCTGAATTACTGCAACAAACAGAATCTATTAATTACATTGGATTTATTGAAGCAGATCAGCTATTACAAGATGAAGCCGATGTTGTTGTCTGCGATGGATTTGTCGGCAATGTCTGTTTAAAAGCATCTGAAGGGGTAGCCAATCTATTCCTAGATAGGTTAAAACATCATATGCTGGCATCCAAGTTTAGAGCTTGGATATCAAAAATTATTTTCTCTGAACTGTTTTCTGAGCTAAAACAACTGAACCCCGACCAGTATAACGGGGCAAGTTTGTTAGGATTGCGCGGCATTGTCATTAAAAGTCACGGAAGTGCGGATAAAACTGCTATCATCAATGCAATCATAGAGGCAGTTCACGAGGTCAAACGTCAAGTACCCAGTCGTATAAGTGACCGTTTGGAAACCGTTTTACTCGAGAGGCAAAATTAGTCTTCATGTATAGCAAAATATTAGGCACAGGCAGCTATCTGCCTTCTCAAGTGCGCACCAATGCAGATCTAGAAAAAATGGTTGATACCGACGACGAGTGGATTGTAGCTCGTACTGGTATTAAAGAGCGTCGTATTTCAGCACCGGATGAATCCGTTGCTGATATGGGCTTTATTGCAGCAAAAAATGCGATTGAGATGGCAGGTATTGATAAAGCCGATCTTGATCTTATTATTGTTGCCACTACCAGTGGTAGCCATGCCTTCCCATCATCTGCGTGTCAAATTCAAGGAATGCTCGACGTTCCTGGCTGTGCTGCTTTTGATATAGCGGCAGCATGTACTGGCTTCGTGTATGCGTTGTCAGTAGCTGACCAGCATATCCGTTCTGGAATGTGTAAAAACATTTTGGTTATCGGTGCTGACGCTCTATCAAAATCAGTAGATGAAATTGATCGCTCAACCGTTATCTTATTTGGTGACGGTGCGGGTGCAGTTGTATTAGGTGCCAGTGAAGAACAAGGCATCCTATCTACGCATCTTGGCGCGGATGGTCGTTACGGTGAATTACTGAGCCTTGAAATGCCAGTTCGTGGTGGTGAAGTCGATAAATGGCTGCACATGACGGGCAACGAAGTATTTAAGGTGGCAGTCACTCAGCTTTCTCGTTTAGTTACCGATACGTTGAAAGCCAATAACCTTGAGAAACAAGATTTAGATTGGCTAGTGCCGCATCAGGCCAACCTAAGAATCATCTCTGCGACAGCCAAAAAACTGTCAATGCCGATGGATCAAGTGGTGGTAACCCTTGACCGTCATGGCAACACTTCAGCCGCTACGGTACCGACAGCACTCGATGAGGCTGTACGCGATGGCCGAATTAAGCGTGGCCAGTTGATGTTGCTAGAAGCCTTTGGTGGTGGTTTCACTTGGGGTTCAGCGCTAGTTAGGTTCTGATAAAAGCGCACATGATTAATTTAAAGAAGTGCAACTGCACTTCTTTTTCAATATTTAGGACGAATTATGAGCAAGTTTGCAATCGTATTTCCAGGTCAAGGCTCTCAAAGCCTTGGCATGTTGGCCGATCTTGGCGAGCAATTTGATGTTGTTAAACAAACCTTTGCTGAAGCATCAGAAGTCTTAGGTTACGACCTATGGGCACTGATTCAAGATGGCCCAGCAGAAGATTTAAACCAAACTCACCGCACTCAACCTGCATTGCTAGCCGCATCTGTTGCGATCTGGCGCGTATGGAATGAGCAAGGTCTTGCTACTCCTGAACTGGTTGCAGGCCACAGCTTAGGTGAATACTCAGCTTTAGTTTGTGCAGGCGTAATCGATTTCAAACAAGCGATTAAACTGGTTGAACTGCGCGGTCAATTGATGCAAGAAGCAGTACCAGCAGGTACAGGCGCAATGTACGCGATTATCGGCCTAGCAGATGACGCTATCGCAAAAGCGTGTGAAGAAGCGGCGCAAGGCGAAGTGGTTTCTCCAGTAAACTTCAACTCTCCAGGTCAAGTGGTTATCGCAGGTAATAAAGCGGCGGTAGAGCGTGCGGGCGCATTGTGTAAAGAAGCGGGCGCGAAACGTGCATTGCCTTTACCTGTGTCAGTACCTTCGCACTGTGCACTGATGAAGCCGGCGGCGGATCGTTTGGCTGAAGCGCTTAAAGATCTTGAATTTAATGCTCCAACACTACCTGTGATCAACAACGTTGATGTTGCTGCTGAAACGGATCCTGCAAAAATTAAAGACGCGCTTGTACGTCAACTCTATTGCCCAGTACGTTGGACTGAAGGCGTGGTGAGCATGCATGAGCAAGGCGTAGAGAAACTCTTTGAGTTGGGCCCAGGTAAAGTTCTAACGGGTTTGACTAAACGTATCGTGAAAAGCCTAACGGCTGCAGCAGTGAATGACACAGCATCACTAGAAGCTGCGAAATAAGATTCTTAACGGAGACAATAAATAATGAACCTTGAAGGAAAGATCGCATTAGTGACTGGTGCTAGCCGTGGTATTGGCCGCGCTATTGCTGAGACGCTAGTGGCTCGCGGTGCAACGGTTATCGGCACAGCAACGAGTGAAAACGGTGCGGCAGCTATCAGTGAGTACTTAGGTGAAAATGGTAAGGGATTGGCACTAAATGTAACAGACCCAGCCTCTATTGAAACAGTGCTAAAACAGATTACGACTGACTTTGGTCCTCTTGATATCCTAGTGAATAACGCAGGTATCACTCGTGACAATTTGCTAATGCGCATGAAAGATGATGAGTGGACTGATATCATGGATACCAATCTGACTTCAATCTTCCGTTTGTCTAAAGCCGTTCTACGTGGCATGATGAAGAAAAGATGCGGTAGAATCATAAACGTAGGTTCAGTTGTTGGCACTATGGGCAACGCTGGACAGACAAACTATGCAGCAGCTAAAGCTGGTGTAATTGGTTTTACTAAGTCTATGGCGCGTGAGGTTGCTTCTCGCGGAGTAACAGTCAATACTGTAGCACCAGGTTTTATCGAAACTGATATGACAAAAGCACTAAATGATGAGCAACGTGCGGCAACACTGTCGTCTGTTCCTGCTGGTCGTTTAGGTGATCCTCGTGAAATCGCAGCTGCTGTGGCATTTCTTGCCTCTCCAGACGCCGCGTATATAACAGGTGAAACATTACACGTCAATGGCGGCATGTACATGGTGTAATTTTGTGCATTATTTGACGTGATATAAGTCAAAAGTGCCATTAAAATCGGGTAAATTAAAAAATTGTGGTTCGACCAGCAAGGATGCCCTTGCAACTTTTTACCTTTTGAATAAACTACGCAAAACATCGCATTCAGCGACTTATGTATAGGAAATAAAAAATGAGCAATCTTGAAGAACGTGTAAAAAAAATCATCATTGAACAACTAGGTGTTGATGAAGCTGAAGTTAAGAACGAAGCATCTTTCGTTGACGATCTTGGTGCTGACTCTCTTGACACTGTTGAGCTAGTAATGGCTCTAGAAGAAGAATTCGACACAGAGATTCCTGACGAAGAAGCAGAGAAAATCACTACTGTTCAAGCTGCTATCGATTACGTAACTAGCGCTCAGTAATTCTCTTCTCAGGCGGTTAATTTCTTTGACCGCCTGATTCTTTACAGCTTCCTTATCGTTGTATTTCCATCTCTCATTAATCTAACCCCGGAGTAAAAATCGTGTCCAAGCGTCGTGTAGTTGTCACTGGCATGGGTATGTTGTCACCGGTCGGCAACACCGTAGAATCTTCTTGGAAAGCCCTGCTATCAGGTCAAAGCGGTATCTCGAATATCGAACACTTTGACACCACCGAATTTTCAACACGCTTTGCAGGTCTTATCAAAGACTTTAACTGCGAAGAGTACATGTCTAAAAAAGATGCTCGTAAAATGGATTTGTTTATCCAATACGGTATCGCAGCAGGTATCCAAGCTCTAGATGATTCTGGCCTAGAAATCACTGACGAAAATTGCAGTCGCGTAGGCGTAGCAATTGGTTCAGGTATCGGTGGTTTAGGTCTGATTGAAAACGGTATTCATACTATGAACGCAAAAGGTCCACGTCGAGTGAGTCCATTTTTCGTTCCGTCAACCATTGTAAATATGGTTGCAGGTAATCTTTCTATTATGCGTGGCCTTCGTGGTCCTAACATTGCTATCTCTACCGCCTGTACTACAGGTTTGCACAATATTGGCCATGCGGCTCGTATGATTGCATACGGTGATGCAGATGCAATGGTTGCAGGTGGCTCTGAAAAAGCGTCAACTCCAATGGGCATCGCAGGTTTTGGTGCAGCGAAAGCTCTATCAACTAACAATGAAAACCCTCAAGCCGCTTCTCGTCCTTGGGACAAAGATCGTGATGGTTTTGTATTAGGTGATGGCGCGGGCATCATGGTACTTGAAGAGTACGAATCAGCGAAAGCTCGTGGTGCTGATATCTATTGTGAACTTGTTGGCTTCGGCATGAGTGGTGATGCGTATCACATGACCTCTCCAAGTGAAGATGGCTCAGGTGGCGCTCTAGCAATGGAAGCCGCTATGCGTGATGCAGGTGTGACAGGTGAGCAAATTGGCTACATCAATGCACACGGCACATCGACACCAGCAGGTGACGTAGCAGAACTTAAAGGCGTGAAACGCGCGTTAGGTGATGCAGGTGCAGCTCAAGTACGTGTATCTTCTACTAAATCTATGATCGGTCACCTATTAGGTGCGGCAGGTTCAGTTGAAGCTATCATTACGGCATTGGCGCTTCGCGACCAGAAAGTTCCGCCTACAATCAACCTTGATGAGATTGACGAGCGCGCAGAAGCTCTGGGTATTAACTTAGTGCCAAACGTAGCTCAAGATGTAGAGATGGAATATGCTCTATGTAACTCATTCGGTTTTGGTGGCACTAACGGTTCATTGATCTTCAAGAAGATTTAATTATCGTAGCAACCTATAATTGGTTAAAATGTTGAGGTCAGACTCAGTTTCAAATGAAACTGGCTCTGGCCTTTTTTATTGTCGATGATCTTTGGAATCAAGCATGTATTGGATAAATGGTGTCGTTAAGGATACGGTTCCGGTTAGTGATAGAAGCTTCAATTACGGCGATGGTGCCTTTACCACCATCAGGACGTTAGAGGGCAAGCCGCAGCACTGGGCTGCACATCAGGCGAGAATGCAAGCCTGTTTAAGCGTATTGCAAATCACTCAACCAGATTGGTCTTTGGTTTTGCAATGGGTGGAGCAGGCGGCGGTCAAAGCTGGCGTTGCGGGAATTAAACTGCATGTTAGCCGAGGTTCCGGTGGCCGAGGTTATAGCCCAGTAGGGGTACAAGACACGCAAGTGACCATCAGTGACTTTGCCTATCCTACGCATTATAGAAACTGGCAATCTCATGGCGTTGAATTAGGAATCGCAAAACCAAAACTGGGCATCAATCCATTATTAGCTGGGCATAAGCACAATAATCGTTTAGAGCAAATTCTTGTTAAAGCGGATATAGAACAACAAGGATATGTCGATGGCATAGTGCTTGATCTCAATGATCATGTTATTGAAACTACGATGGCAAATGTATTTTGGGTCACGAAAGGTCAGTTATATACCCCAAGCATCACTAGCAGCGGTGT
This sequence comes from Vibrio sp. B1Z05, assembly GCF_052955985.1. NCBI lineage: Bacteria > Pseudomonadati > Pseudomonadota > Gammaproteobacteria > Vibrionales > Vibrionaceae > Vibrio > Vibrio sp. B1Z05. The sequence goes on along the minus strand of NZ_CP130463.1, from coordinate 1,865,154 downwards.
TGCAGGTGTGGCGCGACGTTGGATACTTGAAGATGCGGCTCAGCGCGGCATTTCTGTTCTATCAAAAAACTTTAACATAGAGCATTTGTTAGACGCAGACGAAGTGTTTATGTGTAATTCCATATTGGGCGTTGCACCTATTATAAAAATCACCCAAAAATGTTTTGCTATCGGTATAATGACACGCGATTTCCAGGAGAGGATTAATAGTGCTTAAAAAAATAATAACCCTATGTGTTTTGTTCGTTGTGTTAGCCAGTGCTGGTCTATTTTATGTATGGAATCAACTGAATAGCTACATGAATCAACCATTGCAGATAGAGGAGCCAACGTTAATCACTATTAAGTCTGGCACTTCATTTAATTCGTTACTACGCCAATTTGAAAATAACCAATGGGTAGACGCGAGTGAGTTTTCACGTTTAGCAAGTCGTGCTCATCCTGAGTTGACCAAGGTCAAAGCGGGCACATTTGAACTCCAACCAAGCCAAACGTTGCAACAAGCGTTGGTTAGCTTGGTAAATGGCTCTCAGATTGAATTTAGCATTACTTTTGTCGAAGGTAGCACGTTTAAAGATTGGAGGGCGCAATTTGATAAAGCGCCTCATTTAATACATAGCACCAAAAATATGACAGAAGCTGACATTGCTCAGGCATTAAATATTGATCGAGAAAAGTTAGAAGGCTTGTTCTTAGCGGAAACTTACCGCTATACGGTAGGGATGTCTGATCTGGATGTCATGCAGCGTGCTCATAAACAGCTGAACAAAGTGTTAAATGAATATTGGGCGCAGCGACAAGATGATTTACCGCTAAAAACCCCTTATCAAGCATTGACGCTCGCATCGATTATTGAAAAAGAAACAGCGGTTCCGGAAGAGCGCCCTTTAGTCTCTTCTGTATTCGTCAATCGCTTAAAAATCGGTATGCGCCTGCAAACCGATCCTACAGTCATTTATGGTATGGGCGAGAATTACGATGGCAATATTCGTAAGCGAGATTTACGAACGCCAACCCCTTACAATACTTACACCATTTATGGACTGACTCCGACTCCTATTGCCATGGTGGGTGAAGAGGCCATCGCCGCCGCCGTTAATCCTGACGATAGCAACTATCTCTATTTCGTCGCCAGTGGTCATGGTGGACATGTCTTTTCTAAGAACCTAAAAGATCACAATCGCGCTGTACAAGCATATTTAAGAAAATTAAGGGCTCAACAATAATGAAGCAAGGTAAATTCATCGTCATTGAGGGCTTGGAAGGTGCAGGTAAAAGCACGGCAATTGCTAAGATCATGTCGCAGCTTAAAGGCGCTGGCATTCAAGATATCGTTTCGACCAGAGAACCCGGCGGTACGCCACTTGCTGAAAAAATGCGCGCTTTGGTTAAAGAAGAGCATGAGTCTGAGTTATTGCATGACACCACCGAGTTATTGCTAATTTATGGCGCGCGAGTTCAGTTGGTTGAAACAGTGATTAAACCAGCGCTCTCTAAAGGGCATTGGGTGGTGGGCGATCGTCACGATCTGTCTTCACAAGCTTATCAAGGTGGCGGTCGACAAATTTGTGCGGCTACCATGCAGTCGTTAAAACAAATTAGCCTAGGCGAGTTTAAGCCAGACTTGACCTTATATATGGATATTGAACCAAGTTTAGGTTTAGAGAGAGCTCGCGGTCGAGGTGAGCTTGATCGCATCGAAAAAATGGACATTTCGTTTTTTGAACGAGCCCGCGCGCGATATTTAGAATTGGCTGCTGCCGATGAGTCAATTGTGGTGATTAATGCAGGGCAAGCGATAGAGCAAGTCGCCTCTGATATTGAATCAGCACTGCAACAGTGGTTAGGAAAACAATAGCGATGAATAATGTTCAATACCCTTGGTTGCAAGAAACGTGGAAACAGTTGCAATCGAGTTTAGAACAAAGGGTATTGCCCGGTGCTTTGCTCTTTAGTGCGACGCAAGGTTTAGGTGAAGATTCAATCATCAACGCATTGGTTAAAGTACAGCTGTGCAACAATAGCGACGTTGAGGCGTGCGGCTTTTGTCATAGCTGTGAATTGTTCCAAGCCGATACTCATCCTGATTTTCATCGAATTACGCCCCTTGAAGGTAAAAGTTCTATTTCAGTGGATCAAATTCGTGAAGGGAATCGCTATGCACTTGAGTCGTCTCAACTTGGCGGTAAAAGAGTGATTGTCATTGAACCTGCTGAAGCGATGACAGAGCAGGCGATGAATGCTTTACTCAAAACTCTAGAGACCCCGCCAAGCAGTTGTGTGTTCATTTTAAGAAGCCATGCTCCCCACCGATTGTTACCGACGATTAAAAGCCGTTGTCAGCAGTGGCATATCCCAACGCCAGACCTGAAGCTCTATCAGCCTTGGTTAGCAGAAAATAACATCCATCAAGTGCCTGAGCTGTATTATCAAGTCTGTCTTGGCGCGCCGCTGACACTGAAAGAGTTTATTGAGAAAAAGCAGAATGCGGAATTTGATGCCACAATTACCGCACTGGCTGACTTTTTAGAGCTGGAGTTTAGTTTACCTAAATCGTTTGTGGATGCTTGCGCAACTCAGACATTGATCAAACTTAATCAACTCTCATTGGCGCTAATTGAGTTGCAAAAAGGGTACTTTGTACCGCAAGCAACCTTCGATAATCATAGTGGATTAAAGCGCTTACAGTCGCTAGTGGATTATTCCGTTGCGTTTGATATGTCTCGCCGCTTAGCTAAATTGATAGAACAATTGACGATCCATACCGGACTGAATAAAGAATTGCTATTGAGTCAGTGGTTAATAGAGTCGAAGACCTCTTAGTTTACAAGAGGCGTTTTATACCAACCGTACTCAATAACCGATCACTGACTTAGTGTGATTGGTATTAATGAATGTTTTTAGCGCGCTTAATGCGCGTTTTTTTATAGGTGTTATATGTTTGTAGATTCCCATTGCCATCTTGATAAATTGAACTATCAAGACTTACATACCAATGTGGCCGATGTTGTAGCCAAAGCAGAGCAAGCTAATGTAAAGCAGTTACTTTCTGTCGGAGTAACGTTAGAGGCTTTCCCAAAGATGATGGAGTTGATTGCTCCGTTCCCTCAAGTACATGCATCAGCAGGCGTACATCCTCTCGATGTTGAAAGTGATTTTGATTTAGCACCGTTGAGCGCTTTTGCTAAGCAGGACAAAGTGGTTGCGATTGGCGAAACGGGGTTGGATTTTCATTACAAACCCGAGACAAAAGCTCTGCAAATTGAGCGATTCGAGCAACAGGTAGAATTGGCGGTCGATGTAAATAAACCATTGATTATCCACACTAGACTAGCTCGTTCTGAGACTTTGTCTATACTCAGAAATGGACATGCAGAACGTTGTGGTGGCGTGATTCATTGTTTTACTGAAGATCGCGCGTTTGCAGAGGCCGCAATGGAGCTGGGTTTTTATATTTCCATTTCGGGGATCGTTACTTTTCGCCAAGCAACAGAGCTCAAAGAGGTGGTCAAAACGCTGCCCCTTGAACGTTTGCTTATAGAGACAGATTCTCCGTATTTAGCGCCTGTACCGCACAGAGGTAGTGAAAATCAGCCTGCGTATGTGGTTGAAGTGGCAAGCTATATTGCTCAGCTAAAAGGGATCTCGTTAGGAGAGGTCGCAAGTAAAACGACACAAAATTTCTCGGATCTTTTTTTGAGCCGCTAAATTAGTTTTTGGTTGGAACTACTACTGAAGATTGAAAAGTGCTCCGCTCTGAGATGTTTTTACTGATTATGTTGCCAGTTATTATTTGTGTTGAAAATCTGTGTCACAGAGATGAAGTAGGATAATTTCTGTTTAAAAAATAAGTGATATCTACACGGCAGCAAAATTATTTTTAAGTGTTGTCTGTGTTTTTCGTTATAAATTCAGTGGCTTAGGTTGGTTTGTGTGACATTTTTAAGAGCAATGCAAATGTGATCCATAGCCACTTTTAGCAACTTGTATTTTGTGAGGTGAAGAAACTTACAGGGCATATCTATATATTTAGAGACGAAAAATAGAGTCGAGTTCGATTGTATTTCGAGAGTAAGGTTTATCATTTTGACTGCGGGGGTAAGTCGATAAACCTTAAAAATACTAATAAATATCAGGAGCATGAACATGTTTAAAAATCTTTTTGCTAGTTTGCAGAAAGTCGGTAAATCACTGATGCTGCCAGTATCCGTACTGCCAGTTGCAGGTATCCTACTTGGTGTGGGTGCAGCCGACTTAAGCTTTATTCCAGCTGTGGTTTCTTCTTTAATGGAGAAAGCGGGTGGGTCCGTATTTGATCAAATGCCACTGTTGTTTGCGGTTGGTGTCGCACTTGGTTTTACCAATAACGATGGTGTAGCAGGTCTAGCATCCATTGTGGGTTACGGCATTATGGCCGCAACGTTGAAGGTGATGTCTGATGTGTTGGGTCTTAGTGATCCCATCAATACTGGGGTACTTGGTGGTATCTTAATCGGTGCTTTGTCTGCATGGGCATTTAAACGCTTTTATCGCATTCAGCTTCCTGAATATCTTGGTTTCTTCGCCGGTAAACGTGCTGTACCTATCATCACTGGTTTTGCGGCTATTGTGTTGGGTATTCTTCTTTCTTTTGTATGGCCTCCAATTGGCGGTGCTATTTCATGGTTCTCACATTGGGCAGCCAATCAGAACCCACAATTAGCATTTGGTATTTACGGCGTTATCGAGCGTTCTTTGATTCCATTTGGCCTACACCATGTATGGAACGTACCGTTCTTCTTCGAAGCAGGTAACTGTGTTAATGCCTCAGGTGAAACGCAGCACGGAATTTTAACGTGTTACTTAGTCGCAGATGATGCGTCTCGCGCAGCAGGTCATGGTTTTGGTCAGCTTGCGGGTGGCTACATGTTCAAAATGTTCGGTTTACCGGCAGCGGCTATTGCAATGGCACATTGTGCAAAACCTGAGAACAGAACGAAAGTCATGGGCATCATGTTGTCAGCGGCGTTAACTTCTTTCTTAACGGGTATTACTGAGCCGATTGAATTCTCATTCTTGTTTGTTGCTCCAGTATTGTACGGTATCCATGCACTACTAGCGGGTTCTGCATACGTCGTATCAAATACTCTTGGCTTTGTTCACGGTACGTCTTTCTCACACGGTTTGATTGATTTCCTCGTGTTGTCTGGTCATGCTCAGAAAATGGGCCTAATGGTGGCTGTGGGTATTGGTTATGCGGCTATTTATTACTTTGTATTCCGTACAGTGATTCTGGCTATGGACCTTAAAACTCCAGGTCGTGAAGACGAGACTGAAGAAGAGGGTGAAGCAATTACTGGTACAGAGCTTGCGGGTGAACTGGTTGCAGCGTTCGGTGGCAAAAATAATATCACGGGTCTAGACGCATGTATTACTCGTTTACGTGTTGCGGTTGCCGACACTGAGAATGTTGATCAAGACAAACTGAAACAGTTAGGTGCGGCAGGTGTTGTCGTGGTTTCTGGTGGTGTGCAAGCGATTTTTGGTACTAAGTCAGATAACCTTAAGACGGATATGGATGAGTGGATTCGTAACAACGGATAAGCACTTAATCTAACTCAATAAAAAGGCTAGAGCATAATTATGCTCTAGCCTTTTTTTGAATGTGCGGTCGACTTTTTTGATGTCGGTTGTTAGTTCATACATCAAGATAGTGCTAAGTAAGACAATAACCATTGTTCGCTAGAACCAAAAAATGTGTTACAAAACGCACTTCAACACATTTCATGTTTTTTTACTGACAAAAGGGCAAAAAATCAGGGTAATATAGCCTGAGTTGCATACGGGTGAGGAGTTTAAAGTGAATCTTGGGAAGTTAGCGTTAGTTACTGTTGTGCTTACCGGGCTAGCAACTTACGTGGGAGCAGCTAAAGCTGCGACTTCTAATGGCAGTGCTGTAAAGTTAGGTATGGGATTAGATCAGGGGCTGAGTGTTGTCGTCAATTTTGAAGACCGATATAACTTATCGGTAGGGAACGATGGCATGGCATTCGATTATCATTTTTCTAAAGGCAGCTTTAGTGACGATATTCCTTTTACTTGGTTTGTAGGCGCTGGTGCATGGTATGAGTGGAACGACGATTTTGGTCTGCGTGTGCCGCTTGGCTTAGATTGGAATTTTGCACCGAATTGGAATGCTTATGGGCATATCAACCCAGAGTGGCAATTGCAACAAAAGTCCAGATTACAGTTTGGCGCGGGTATTGGTGTTACATACCGTTTCTAGCGATAAAGAATGAATCGCATATATTATTAATTTTCGTTCTCGTAACCGGCCTCAAGGGTCGGTTTTTTATTGCCTAATTTTTTAACACGCTAGTTCTGATCACTTACTTAGTGTGATTGGTATAAGTGACCACAACAGGCATTTATAAGTAGTAAGTAATAAAAAGCCGAGCACTAAGGCTCGGCTCTTATACATAGCTAACTATGCTTATTGTTGTTTCTTCATTGCCTTACGGATACAGATAGCTGCGCCACCCCAAGTAATCCCAAGACCAAGAACCATCATAATGATTGCGCTAGTAGTCATAATTACGCTTCCTTCTTGCTTAGTACGTTGATTGCAACACCGATAACGATAAGTAGAGCCAATAGTCCCCAACCTAACATCAGTAGATCAGATTGTGCGTAACCGCCGTAGCCATCTGTTAGTGTGGTTTTCAATGTATTGAAAAGAGTAATCGCTAGAATTGCAGGGCTTACTACTTTCAGACAAAGGTCATACCAAATGCCAATTTTGAAATCTGATACAGAGTTAACATAGTTACGAATCGTTGCCGCTTTAACAACCCAGACGATAAGCAGTACTTCAATGAAGCAGCTTAGAACGATACCAATTTGGTTGGTAAAGTAATCGACCAAATCAAGCAGTAACAAACCGCCGTTTGTCGCAAATGCTAGAGAAACAATTGCACCGATACCACAGACTAGAGTTGCCGCTTTCTTACGACCAACCTTAAATTTATCAATGATTGCAGATGTTACCGCTTCAATGATTGAAATATGAGAACTTAGACCTGCGATAGTCAGCGCAAGGAACAACAGTGGGCCAAGAATGTATGGCGCTGGTAGTTCGTTAATTGCCGCTGGCAAAGTAACAAAGGCAAGACCGACACCCGCTGAAACAACATCAGTCAGTTCTTTACCCTGCTGATGAGCCATAAAGCCAAGCACAGAGAAGATCATGATACCCGCTAGGATTGAGAAACCACAGTTAATCAATACCGTCATAAAGGCGTTGTTGTTGATATCTGATTTCTCAGGCAAGTAGCTTGAGTACGCGAGCATGATGGCAAAACCGATACTTAGGGTAAAGAAGATCTGGCCGTATGCTGCAGCCCAAACTTTCATATCCATGATTTTGCTAAAGTCTGGTTCAAACAGGTAGTTCACACCGTTCAACGCGCCTGGTAGGAAAACCATGCGGATGATAAGGACAATAACCATGATAAACAGTACAGGCATCATGATTTTTGCCGCACGTTCAATACCAGACTTAACACCACCAACGATAGCAGCGTAAGTAATAGCCCATGCTAGAAGCATAGTGCCAGCAATTTTCCATTGGATAGAACCTAAGTTAGACGGTGAGTTGTCGCCTAGATTTAGATATTGGCCAAAGAAAAATGCGTTGGTGTCTGTGCCCCAACCTTGGTGGAATGACATACCTAGGTATGAAATAGACCAACCAATAACGGCTACGTAGTAAACCGCAATACATGCCGCAATACCGACTTGGAACCACCCTAACCACTCAAATTTAGGGTTAACGGCTTTTAGTGCTGCTGGTGCAGAACCACGGTATTTTTGACCTAATTTGAATTCCATAATCATAAATGGAATACCGGCTGTCAGCATGGCAAAAATGTAAGGGATAAAGAATGCGCCACCGCCGTTTTCATAAGCCATATATGGGAATCGCCATATATTGCCTAAACCGATTGCTGAGCCCACTGCGGCCAAAATAAATCCAGTACGGGAACCCCATTGTTCTCGTTTCATAACTACTCCTTGTAGCGATTTTGTAAGAATGACATAGCTTAATTTTAGAGTGAGAGTCTCTTTCTCTGCTTTTAGTGCTAGTTGTAAACCGAAAGACTGTAATTTACTTTCTATCTAGTGGTTTACTCTGATTCTTAGTTGTTAAATAGGTGTTTTATGTTGTGTTTTTTGTTACTCAGACTCTAAAAGTAGAGGAATATTCTGAGTGATAAAGGGAGATTACCGTGAGATATTCTGTCTGGCAAGATAAAATAAAATGGAATTTCAAGAATGAAGATCTCATTTTTGCTGGAAAATCGAAATATTCTGAACTATCTCACTGAATATTTGTAAATATTCACCCAATTAATGTGTTTTTGGTTGCTTGAGTAGTTGAAATAACTAATTGAACGGTTAAGAGCGAAAAACCAGTAATCTTTCGGCTCTTAACATTTTATGGTGATTTTATATGCTTTTTTTGTGCATATATAGAGCTAGAAGCTAATTGTGAAGCCTACATTGGCTTGCAGTTGATTCATCCAATTACCCGAGAAAGCCACTTTACAGTTGCTTCCTGAGGCGCTGGAATCACAAAGTGTCAAAGACTCGCTATCGACCAGCGTCCCCATGTAACGCAGTTGCCCTTGCAGAGCAAAGTACTTGGTTATCTTGTATTCTACTCCGCCGTAGACACCCAAAGAGAACTTGTATTCCGTATCCGCGCCTTGAATATCAATTTGTGTACCACCCAAGCCTAAACCTAGGTACGAGTTCCAATTATCGACAGGATAGTAGACCGCACTTTGAAAATGCAAATAACGTAACGTCGTGTCTACGTCCAGTTTATCTATGCTCGATTGCTGCTCAGAATACAGTAGACCCAGTCGACCTTTGTCCACATTGGTTTCAATAGCAAGGTTGTAGTTGACGTTTCTGTCGATATCAAAACTTTCATCGCTATCAGAATCTAACGATCCTCCCATACCATAGCCAACCATCGGAGTGATATAAATGTCCGCTTGGGATGCGGCCGAGTAACTGCACGCTACTATTAATAGGGATAGGCATTTTTTATTCATGGTGTGTCGTCCTTGTCGATCTAGAGGCATCGTGGCTCAATCTGCTACTACTTCTATAGAAGAGAAAATATGGCTTACCATTATTGTAGAGTAATTGTGACAGTAACTACATAATTCTGCACGGGTTTTCGCAAAGTCTTGAGCAAGGTATGTTCGGGTGCTAATACTAAATGTAGCATCGGGATTTTACTGCCAATAACAGATGCGTATCAATAGATAAAAAGGTGACTAATGAATACGGAATTGAAGTTTACCCTAGTGGTGGTTGTAACCAGCCTTGCCTTACTACTTGCCTATGGCTTAGTGGCAATTTTTAGCTGATCATTAGCAGGTGCTAATTGGATGTCCAACAGTGGCTTAATTTGGAGTAGCGGCACAGCATATAATCCTGAATTGTTAGCCCAATATATAGGAGGGAAGAGTGCGCTAGTAGCGCAGGGCGGAGGACAAAGAAGTGTATTTACCGCAGGCGTATTAGATGCATTTCTGTATTCTAATTTCGACCCTTTTGATGAGTTTTATGGCACGTCAGCAGGCGCTCTTAATCTTTGCGCCTATCTATGCCGACAACCTGGCTTAGGAAAGTCATTTCTACTTGATCTTACGACTGATGATCGTTTCTTCAATTTATTCAGTTTTATCCGGCAAAAGCACTATATCGGCCTTGATTGGGCACTGAACCAAATTTGTTCTGCTCCTTATAAACTGGATATTGATATGGGACTCAGTGTCCTAAAAGACCGAGGGGCGTACGCGGCGGTCACGCGAGCCGATAACTTTCAAGATCATTACTTACCGTTATTGGGCAATAATTGGTTTGATGTCATCAGAGCCACCTGCGCAATTCCCAACTTGGTCTCAAGGCCCATTGAAATATCGGGCAAGGCATTTGTTGATGGCGGAGTATCGGCCTCTATCCCTGTACAAGAGGCTTGGAGAAGGGAAGCAAGAACCATCATAGTGATACGCACCGAATATCCAGAACCTACCGTAAGTGACGAACCGCTAGAGCCCATTGACAAAGCGGTGTGGTATAAGAGCCCTATAGATCATATCCAAAGTTTTTGGAGTGAGCAGATAGACAAAGGTAAAAAAAGTGTTGATGAGTTTATTGAGGAGCGATTACTGCAAAATCGCACCGATATAACGAAACAACATTTAGATTTGCTCAATGGTGGTCGTTGGCTGTTTGGGGCCGATAATGTGTATCGGTTATCGCACTTATTAGGGAACCGCCTTGATGCCGGGCTTGCGGATATGATCATGGTGCATTATCAAACCTATGCGTTGACTCAGGAGTTTATCGCGGCACCTCCCGAAGATTGTTTTGTCTTACAAATTATTCCTGATCAACCGTTACGAAGTTCATCATTGATGAGCAACCCCGATGAGTTATTGTTTGATTATCAACAAGGATTAAATGCGGGCTATCGTTTTGTGAGTGAGTATCAAAACCTATTGGCAATGCACTGCAAGGAAAAATCTGAGCCTTTTTAGTAATAATTGATTACAAATAAGTGAGGCGCCTCACGACATATATACACAACACTTCACATTTACTTCACCCTGTAAAATAATAGAGTCTCTAGATTAGGGAGACTCTCATGTATACCGCACAACCAAGTCACATTGATCATATTAAACAGATAAACGCCGGTAAGGTGTATCAGCTGATTGATCAGTTTGGTCCTATTTCTCGAATTGATCTCTCTAAGTTGAGTGGTCTTGCTCCAGCAAGTATCACTAAGATTTCTCGTGAATTGATTGAAGCACATTTGATTCACGAAACCGTGGTACAAGAAGCGACTAGCCGAGGTCGTCCAGCGGTGGGCCTACAGACCAATAATGAAGGTTGGCAGTTTTTGTCTCTCAGACTTGGGCGTGGCTACTTAACTATTGCACTGCATGAACTCAGTGGCGAAATCATCTCTGAAAAATACATTGATATAGAAGAGCGCGATCAAGATGCCGTGCTAGCGCGTCTACTCAAAGAGATTTATCAATTCTTTGAAGAAAAATCCGATATCCTTGAGCGTATAACCAGCCTAGCGATTACTTTGCCAGGGCTTGTCCATTCTGAAAGTGGTCTGGTTTTGCAAATGCCTCATTATGATGTGAAATACCTAGAATTAGGCCCTGCTATTTATAAAGCGACGGGCTTACCTGTCTTTATTGCCAATGACACTCGTGCTTGGGCGCTGGCTGAAAAGTTATTTGGTAACTCACAGCAAAATAAAAACTCTGTGCTTATCTCAGTACATAATGGTATTGGCGCAGGTATTATTTTAGAAGATCAGGTGCTACAAGGCCGATTAGGGAATGTGGGTGAGCTTGGGCACTTACAAATCGATCCCAATGGCCATCTTTGTCATTGTGGCAATCGTGGCTGTTTAGAAACACTGGTTAGCTCTAGTGCGCTTATTCGCCAAGCCACTGAAGCGATAGAATCAGGGGAAGAGACCTGCTTAAACTTAGAGTCACTGTCGGTGATCAATATCTGTATGGCCGCCAATCAGGGTGATCCTATTGCACTTAACATCATTCAAAATTTAGGTAAGCACTTAGGTTACGCGGTCTCACTTGTGGTGAATATGTTTAACCCTGAAAGAGTACTCATTGGGGGGGATATTAATGTGTCTAAGGGCATTATTATCCCACAGATACAAAGTTGCTTAGAGGAACAAACGTTACCTATCTATCGTAAAGATTTGGAGATTTCACCGAGTCGATTTATTAAAAATGCTACGATGCCGGGCGCTGCTTTGGTTAAGCAGGCTCTGTATGATGGGGTATTGTTGATGAAGCTTATTGAAGGTTAGTGATAAATAGACTAATTGGAAAATAAAGAGATAAAAAAATACCGGCTCATTGAAAGCCGGTATTTTTATATTCAGTAGCAATAATGGATTACATTACGCGCATACCAGGTTGTGCGCCTTCGTGTGGCTCTAAAATCCAAAGATCTTTACCGCCAGGGCCTGCCGCTAACACCATGCCTTCCGACATACCAAACTTCATTTTACGAGGTTTAAGGTTGGCAACCATTACGGTATGTTTACCAATCAAATCTTCAGGGTTATAAGCCGATTTAATGCCAGCAAATACCTGACGAGTTTCGCCCCCTAAGTCCAATACCAGTCTTAGTAATTTATTTGCTTTTGGCACAGATTCACACTCAACAATCTTCGCGATACGCAAATCGACTTTCGCAAAATCATCAAATTCGATTTCGTCAGCAATTGGCTCTTTGCTTAGCTCAGTTTCAGTTTTCGCTTGCTCGGCTTTTTCCTTCGCTGCTGCTTCGGCCGCTGCATCTTCTTTTGACGCTTCTACCATAGCTTCAACTTTTTTCGGGTCAACGCGATTAAACAGTGCTTTGAACTTGCTGATTTCATGGTTGGTCAATGGAGTTGCTACGCCATCCCAAGTCAATTCTTGGTTTAAGAAGGCTTCGGTGCGCTCTGCTAACTCAGGCATCACTGGTTTCAAGTAAGTCATCAGTACGCGGAACAAGTTAATACCAACCGAACAGATGTCTTGTAGTGCTTGATCTTGACCTTCTTGTTTTGCCACAACCCAAGGGGCTTTCTCATCAACGTATTGGTTTGCTTTATCGGCAAGAGCGGTGATTTCACGAATCGCGCGGCTAAATTCACGAGTTTCGTAAAGCTCAGCAATACGTTCGGCGGCATCTGCAAACTCTTGATATAGAGCAGGCTCTGCAAATTCTGTAGAGAGTTGACCGGCAAAACGCTTAGTAATGAAACCTGCGTTACGAGAGGCAAGGTTAACAATTTTGTTTACTACGTCAGAGTTTACGCGCTGAGTGAAGTCTTCAAGGTTTAAATCAAGATCATCAATACGGCTGTTGAGTTTCGCGGCGTAGTAGTAGCGTAGACATTCTGGGTCTAGGTGATTTAGATAAGTGCTGGCCTTGATGAACGTGCCTTTTGATTTAGACATTTTCGCGCCATTAACAGTGACATAGCCGTGTACAAAAATGTTGTTAGGCTTACGGTAACCCGCGCCTTCAAGCATTGCAGGCCAGAATAGGCTGTGGAAGTACACGATATCTTTACCGATGAAGTGATAAAGCTCAGTAGTGCTGTCTTTTTTCCAGTATTCATCAAAGTCAAGGTCGTCACGTTTGCCACATAGGTTTTTGAACGACGCCATGTAACCTACAGGTGCATCTAGCCACACGTAGAAGAATTTGTTTTTCTCGCCAGGGATTTCAAAACCAAAGTAAGGAGCATCACGAGAGATATCCCATTGTTGCAGCCCAGATTCAAACCATTCTTGCATCTTGTTGGCCGTTTCACTTTGCAGCGAACCAGAGCGAGTCCACTCTTTTAGCATGCTTTCAAGTTGTGGCAAGTCAAAGAAGAAGTGCTCAGAATCTTTCATTACCGGAGTCGCACCAGAAACCGCAGATTTAGGGTTGATAAGCTCTGTTGGGCTGTAAGTTTCCCCACAGTTATCGCAGTTATCACCGTATTGGTCTTCTGATTTACATTTCGGGCAAGTGCCTTTTACAAAGCGATCTGGCAAGAACATTTCTTTTTCAGGATCAAACAACTGAGAAATAGTGCGGCTAGAAATAAAGCCATTCTTTTTCAGTTCTAGGTAGATGCTTGAAGCCAGTTCGCGGTTTTCTTCACTGTGGGTGCTGTGATAGTTATCAAAGCTAATGTCAAAACCGGCAAAATCTTTTTGGTGTTCTTCACTGACACCAGCAATCATTTCTTCTGGTGTAATTCCCATCTGCTGAGATTTAAGCATGATTGGCGTACCGTGGGCATCATCAGCACAAACAAAGTTTACTGTGTTACCGCGTAGGCGTTGGTAACGCACCCAGATATCAGCTTGGATGTGCTCTAGCATATGACCTAAATGGATAGAACCATTGGCATAGGGTAGTGCACAAGTGACGAGCATTTTTCTTAATTCAGTAGTCATACTTAACTTTTCGCAGATAGGATAAATTTCTAGCCGCTAATATTACCGTAAGCTAGCGGTAACGAAAAGGATCTCGCTGATAAATCGTTTCTTGTTTATCGAGCAAGCATTGAATAAGCCCCTTTTTGCGCCAGTTTTTAGTGCTTGTTTGGAATTTATTTCTAGCCGACGAGCAATAACAGGTTAAATGAAGCTCGTAATCAAGCTAGTATGTAATGCATATATGTAGAAAGGACGTATTGATGAAGAACAACAAACAGACACTTTACTCTTGGTTAAATCAGTTTCAACATCCACTTTTGGCCAGCGAATGGGCTGCCACTCAAGGTGTGGTGACGGTAGGTAATACAGAAAAAACCATTGATGTAGAGATCCCTTTTTTAGTGGATTCGTTAACCAAAGCCGTCGGGCAATGGATATCAGACAACGATGCGCCGCAAGGCTGGGAAGAGTTTACTTTTTACGTCTCGGCAAGAGTACGTCCTTTACAAAGCAAAGTGCCAAGCACCTTAACCTCGATTAAAAATATTATCGCAGTGACATCGGCAAAAGGCGGGGTGGGTAAATCGACCACAACCGCTAATTTGGCATTAGCCATCGCCAAAGAAGGCGCTACGGTTGGGGTATTAGATGCTGATGTGTACGGCCCTTCCATTCCGTTGATGTTTGGTACTAAAGGACAGTCTTTAGAAGTAGTCGACAACAAGTGGATGAAGCCGCTGCAAGCGCATGGCGTTTACACCCAATCCATCGGTTATTTGATTTCTAGTGATGACGCGGCGGTATGGCGCGGCCCTATGGCGTCAAAAGCCTTGATGCAACTATTAAAAGAGACTCAGTGGCCTGAGCTAGATTACTTGATCATTGATATGCCACCGGGCACGGGCGATTTACAACTGACGCTATCGCAAGATATTCCATTAACGAGCGCTTTGGTGGTCACAACTCCGCAAGACTTAGCATTGGCCGATGCCATTAAAGGCATTGCGATGTTTGAGAAAGCCGATGTTGGGGTGCTGGGTATTATCGAAAACATGAGCTATCACATTTGTAGAAATTGTGGCTCTCATGAAGATATTTTTGGCAGTGGTGGGGCGGTGAAATTGGCCGCAGATAAAGGCATTTCAGTATTAGCGCAACTGCCTTTGCATGCCAATATCCGCCGTGATATTGATTTGGGCACTCCGTCAGTGGTAAATGCTGATTCTTCTGCACAAGCACAAGCGTATTTTGACTTAGCCGAGCAAGTCGTTAGCCGACTGTTTTGGCATGGAAAGCCGCAAGCTGAGCGAATTAGTTTTGTTGAAGTAAAATAAATGTGGTTATCCTGTGCGATATTTGATGCATATTGCGCAAAATATATTCAACCTTTAGGGATTGTGAGCTTATTTCTGGTATCGAAGTTTATCAATCCCTATAATTTGGTCAGTTTAATATCTGTTTTGCTAGGATCAGTTAATGTCTGAAAATAATCAATGTGTCATCATCGGTATCGCTGGTGCATCCGCATCGGGTAAGAGCCTGATTGCAAGTACTATATATAACGAACTGCGTGCTAAGGTAGGCCCAGATCAAATCGGTGTTATCACGGAAGACAGATACTACAAAGATCAAAGTCATTTGAGCATGGAAGAGCGTGTAAAAACCAACTACGACCATCCACAGGCTTTAGATCATGATTTATTGTGTGAACATTTAAGCCAGCTTGCGCAAGGCAACGCAGTGGAAGTACCAGAGTACAGTTACACTGAGCATACTCGTACTAGTACCACTAAAACAATGAACCCGAAAAAGGTCATTATTCTAGAAGGTATTTTATTGCTTACCGATCAGCGACTGCGCGATCTTATGCATGCCAGTATCTTTATGGATACCCCGTTAGACATTTGTCTGCTACGCCGCGTGAAGCGTGATGTAGAAGAGCGCGGTCGTACTATGGATTCTGTGCTTGCCCAATACCAAAAAACAGTGCGACCTATGTTTTTGCAATTTATTGAACCCTCTAAGCAGTATGCGGACATTATTGTCCCTCGCGGTGGTAAAAACCGAATTGCGATTGACGTGTTAAAAGCGCATATTGCTAAATTACTGAAATCTTAGTAATTTAGTCGTTAGCTGTTAGGTTTGAAAATTTATTATGGCTGCCTACATACAAGCGCCAAATTATGGTTAAGAATTAAATGGCACAGGCGTGCCATTTTTTGTGTTTAGCGTTTACGCAGCCGGACAATGCTTAGAAAAATCAGGTTACAGGGAAGAGAAGATGAAGAAGTTTTCACTATTTATTATCACGCCCATTATTTTGGTTGTGTTAGCGGTCATAGCATTATTGGTGTTTGTCGACCCAAATCAGTTTAAACCTATGCTTGTTGACCAAGCCAAGAAACAAACCAACCTCGATTTGGTGATTGAAGGGGACATTGGTTGGCAATTCTTTCCTTCTATTGGTTTCTCCCTAGGAAAAACAACATTAAGTAATCCGGAAGGCTTTAGTTCGCAAAACATGGTTAAGGTTGACGAGGTAGGGCTAGATATTTCGGTTCTTCCTTTACTTAGCAAAGAGTTACAAGTGGGGAATGTGACGTTAAGTGGGGCCCACATCTATATCGAAACCCTCGCCGATGGTAGCAGCAACTTAGATGCGCTAACGGCAAGCTCCAACTCTGCTGAATCCTCTTCTGTTGAACCATCTCCTGAATCTACTCTCTCACAAGACGCTGTCACTGAAAATTCTTCGCAACAAACCTCTTCTAATCAGGCAGCCGACAATATTGCAAACTCTTGGGCTATCTCAGTGAAAGGCGTTAACATTAAAGACGCACTTCTAGAAATTAAAGACCAACGAAGCAACCTCTATACCAAGCTAGAAAATGTGAACTTAAAAGTGGCAAGCTTTAAGTTTGGGCAATGGACGCCAATTAGCTTTAGTTTTTCAGGGGTAAATAACCAACAGCAATTCTCAGTATCAGGTAAAGCGAATGCCAAAACGGATGCCGATTTTGTTGATTACCAAGTGAAAGATATTGAGGTTAACGGCAATTTCTCACAACCTGATTTAAACGTGGCCAGTTTCAAGCTCAACGTAGATCAATTTAAACTCGATACTTGGTCTGATATTTCACTACTGGCCGAAGGTCAGGCATCGGGTAATGAGTTTGATATCACCAGCACCACCAAAGTGTTGCTACAAAGCGACTTATCTACTTTTGTCATTAAGAGTTTTGCTCTCGGTACGCCGTTAAAAGGTAAAGATATTAATTTAGCGTCGATTAAGGTGGGTGTCTCCTCATTTAGATTAGGTGAGGTTGGCGCTTTCCAAGTAGGCGTTAAAGGGCGCGCATCAGATTTAGATGCCAATTTAATGGTGATGGGGAATCTGCTGGTTGATAGAAACATTGAAAAAGTCAACGTAGATGCTCTGACGGTGAAAGGTAAAGTAGCCGGTGATGCACTGCCTCAAAACCCGATTGTAGTGGCGGTTGAATCGGATGTTGAATTCGATCTGATTAAGAACAAATTATCGCTATTATGGAAAAAACTGGCGTTTAACCAATTGCAATTTGACGGAACAACCAGTGTTGAGCTGACCGCTATCCCTAAAGTGCGCTTTAAACTGCACAGCCCTGAGATTAATGTGGACGAGTGGACAGGCTCGGCAACCGATGATACAGCTGATAGTAAAGCGGCCGCAGCGCCATCATCAGAATCAGCAAACGAGGCAGCAACCGTTGCCAGTGAACCTGATTTGTCGGTATTAAAAACGGTCGATGTGGCCGGCAGTATTCGTATCGACAAGCTACAAGCTAGCAATGCCAAATTGCAGAATGCTTTTGCTGATATTGCAATTAAAGAGGGTGTATTTAACTTACGCTCGTTAAAAGCCAATCTTTATCAAGGCAGTATTCAAGCTAAAGCTGTGGTTAATGCTAAGCAGGCGGTTGCCAGTTACGACATTGATGCAGCGGTTAAAAACGTCAAGGTAGGCCCATTGCTGGTGGATGTGGCGGATAACAATACCCTTGAAGGAACTGGCAATATTGATCTCGACCTTAGCGGTAAAAGTTTAATTGCGGATGAGCTGAAAAAACACTTAGCGGGCACGGTGAAAGTGAAGTTTGCCGATGGGGCGATCAACGGCATTAACGTTGCACAAATCATTCGTACTAACTATGCAAAATTTAAAGGCGAAAAAGTACCCGCTGATACTGAACCTAAGAAAACCGACTTTAGCTCAATGGATGCCTCGGTTAAGTTAAATAAAGGTGTGGCGACATTATCGAATGTGGCGGTGGCATCGCCATTGTTGCGAATTAAGGCTACGGGTAACGCTAACTATCTCAATGAAACCATGGATATCTTGTCTAAAACGTCCATTGTCGGTTCATTAGAAGGGCAAGGCGGTGGCGGCATTGATGATCTTGCTGATATAACGATTCCTTTGCGTTTACAAGGTAGTTGGACCGATCCTAAAGTGAGCCTAGATTTAGCCGCGTTACAAAAACAAGAGCTTGAACGTAATAAGAAAAAGTTGGAAGAAAAGGCAAAAAAAGAAGCCGAACGTGGTTTGAAAAAACTGTTTGGTGACAACGCCGATAACGATGAAACCAAGAAAATGGCAGATTCATTGCTGAAAAAATTATTCTAAGTGAGGCCAGCATGAGAACGTTAGGATTAATTGGTGGGATGAGTTGGGAGTCAACTCAAACCTATTACCAACTGCTTAACACTCAGGTAAAACAGCGTTTGGGTGGGCTCAACTCAGCAAAGTTGGTGTTGTTTAGTGTCAACTTTGCGCAGATAGAAGAATTGCAACGTCAAGGTGATTGGGATGCCGCAGCTAAGATATTGTCGCGAGCGGCGCTCTCTTTACAAGCCGCCGGTGCTGAGGCGATTGTCATTTGCACAAATACCATGCATAAAGTCGCCCCAGAGATAGAGCAGGTAGTGTCTATTCCTGTGCTGCATATTGCTGACGCGACGGCTAAAGAGCTACAAGAGAATAATATTCAGCAAGTCGCTTTACTTGGTACGGCATTTACCATGGAGCAAGATTTCTACAAGCAGAGGTTGATTGAGCAAGGTATTTCGGTATCCATACCTACGCAGAGCCAACGAGCCGATGTACACCGCATTATTTATGATGAATTATGCCAAGGTAAAATTTTGCCTGAGTCTCGACAAGTTTTTGCCGATATTATTGCGGATTTAAAGCGTAAGGGCGCGCAGGGGGTCATTTTAGGGTGTACTGAAATTGGTCTACTGATCAATAGCGACGATACCGATGTACCTTTATTTGATACGACGATAATTCATGCTCAGTCGGCGGTGGATTGGGCGCTGTGTTAGCAATTTTGCTCAAACCAATATAAAAATAGAGGCGGCTATTGAGCGGCCTCTATCTATATTAGTATCCTACCAATCAACACCTTTACGTGCTTTTATCCCAGCTTCAAAAGCATGTTTCACGTTACGCACTTCTGAAACTGTATCGGCAAGTTCAATAATAGAGCGATGTGCGGCGCGTCCGGTGACAATAACCGATTGGTGGCTTGGTCTTTCTTTAAATGCCGTCAGCACTTCTTCAAGGTCGATGTAGTCATAGGTGACCATATAGGTCAGTTCATCTAATAGAACGACATCTAGACTAGGGTCTTGCAGCATTTTTTTGCATTCTTGCCAAACTTCTTGCGCGGCAATGGTGTCGGCTTGTTTGTTTTGAGTTTCCCAAGTAAAGCCTGTAGCCATAACGTGGAAAGCAACCCCAAGCTTCTCTAACAGGTTACGCTCGCCGTTGTCCCACGTTCCCTTGATAAACTGCGCCACACCACATTTAAAGCCGTGACCCACAGCGCGCGCAACAGTACCAAAGCCTGATGTTGATTTGCCTTTGCCATTCCCTGTAATGACCAGTAATAGCCCTTTTTCTTCTACCGCACTGGCGATTTTCTCATCCACTTTTTGCTTGAGCTTTTGTTGACGCTGTTGATGACGATCCTGTTCTTGAGTCATTGCCGTTCCCTTTATATCCCTGACAGAAGTCTATGATAAACACAGTTTCCGCAAGACAGAAAGGACTGATTGCATCTCAATCTCAAGCGGCAAGGTAGGTGCGATGTTTTTTGTTATTGAATAGGCTGTTTTAAATAGCTTGTTTTAATCAATAGAGGGTTGGATAAATAACAGTCAAGCAATATGAAATAACTAGAATATTAATATGCAGTTAGACCGTTTTTTATTTTCATTAAGATTATTAAACAATTGATAGGGTTATTTAAATGAATACAAAACGTCGATTTGGTGTGATTATTTTGTTTGTGTAGTGTTTTAATTAAATTAAATAACATGAGTGTTTACCTTGCGTAAACTATAAATAAATCACAAACGTAACAAAATGTAATCTTATTCTCCATAAATGTGTCTAAAATTGATTTGAGTCCCTTTTAGAAGGGAGTAGTTCTGGTAACTTAATTTGCATAATTTCAATGTAAATAAGGTTAACTAATATGCTCGAATTGCTTATTGGACTAATAATCACCATTATTGTTGGTTATTTTATAATCAAAGGATATCGTGCGGCAGGTGTATTGCTTACCGCTGGTATATCACTACTGTTAATAACCGGTTTCTTAGGACACACCGTATTACCGGCTAAAGTTGCATCTACTGGGAATACTTTTACTGACGCTCTAGAGTTTGTGAAATATATGCTTCAGTACCGAGGCGGTGGCTTAGGTCTACAAATTATGTTGTTGTGTGGTTTTGCTTCTTACATGACTCATATTGGCGCCAACAATGTGGTAGTGAAACAGTTTTCTAAGCCTCTTTCTGTCATTAAATCGCCTTACGTTTTGTTAGTTGCCGCTTATATTGTGGCGTGCTTAATGTCATTGGCAGTGAGCTCGGCGACTGGATTAGGTGTGCTATTAATGGCCACTTTATTCCCTATGATGACGGCGATGGGGATCTCTCGCCCTGCGGCAGTTGCCGTGTGTGCGTCACCAGCGGCAATTATCTTATCGCCAACTTCCGGTGACGTAGTTGTAGCAGCGGCTAAATCGAATATGCCTTTAGATATATTTGCATTTAATACGGTATTGCCTGTTTCGTTTTGCGCCATTATTGTGATGGCAGCTGCGGCATTCTTCTGGAATAAATATCTGGATAAAAAAGAGAATACGCCAATGGAAAAAGTCGACCTTTCAGAGATGAAAGTGGAGGCTCCAGCGTTCTATGCACTATTGCCGTTCTTACCTATCTTTGGTGTGTTCGTCTTTAACGGTCGTACTATCCCTGGCTTGTCACTGGATATTTATACTATCGTGGTGTTGTCTATCTTTATTGGCGCTTTGGTTCACTACGTCACTAAACGCTTTGATGGCAAGCAAGCTTTGGAAGATCTTGAATCATGTTATGCGGGTATGGCGGATGCGTTCAAAGGCGTGGTTATGCTTTTGGTCGCGGCAGGCGTATTTGCGCAAGGCTTAATGTCTATCGGCGCTATTGATCACTTAATTCACCTAGCCGACCATGCAGGTGCAGGCGCTGTGGCATTGATGTTATTGCTAACTGGTCTAACTGTTGCGGCGGCTATTGCGACGGGTTCTGGTAACGCACCTTTCTATGCGTTTGTTGAACTTGCTCCTGCGTTAGCTGCAAAAATGGGCGTAAACCCTGCGTTTCTTATCATCCCAATGCTACAAGCATCTAACCTAGGTCGCACAATCTCACCAGTCTCTGGTGTTATCGTTGCAACTTCTGGGATGGGCAAAATCAGCCCGTTTGAAGTGGTAAAACGTACCAGTGTTCCTGTTTTATGTGGCTTAGCGACCGTAATTATCGGCACTATTTACCTAGTTCCAATGACGCTTTAATAAGCAAACTCAGTCATTAACAAAAGCTCTCATTCTGTGGGAGCTTTTTTGAGGTGTAATATGACAACTTCTGTAAATATAGAAACCTATATCGAGCAATTATCTAGCTTGGTGAACATTGATTGTGGTAGTCATAATCCGCAAGGCATCGCTAAGGTTGCTGATGTTTTAACGCCAATGTTTGAAAGCATTGGCTTTCATGTACAAAGACATACCGTGCATAAAGATGCTGGTCCGTGCTTAGAAATTACCAATAAACCCAATGCGCAGCATTATGACGTCATGCTGTGTGGACACATGGATACGGTCTTTCCTGATGGTACAGTCGCGAAGCGTCCTTTAACTCGTGATGATGAAAAGATTTATGGGCCGGGTGTGACGGACATGAAGTCAGGCATTTTGAGTGCATGGTATGCATTGCAGATGATATCTGATGAGCAAAAACAAAAACTCGCTATTGTAGTGGCATTAAACAGTGATGAGGAAATCGGCTCTCGTTATTCGCGTTCTTGGGTGGAATCACTAGCGGTCAAAAGCACGCAAGTATTGGTGTGTGAAGCCTCTCGCGCCAATGGTAATTTGATTCGCTCTCGTAAAGGGAATGCTAAATATGAGCTGACCTTTAATGGTGTGGCTTCACATGCAGGCTCTGCATTGCAAGATGGCGTATCGGCGATTTATGAGTTGAGTCATTGGTCATTGGCGATCAAAGATATGGTCAACCTTGAAACGGGTACAACCATGAACGTAGGCACCATCAAAGGTGGAGTTGCGGTTAATGTGGTGCCTGACTTTGCGCAAGCTATTGTCGATTTGCGTTTTTGGAACAACGAAGAAGCGCAAGCGATTCATAACAAGCTAGAGCAAATGGCACAATCACCTTTTGAAGAGGGTGCAAGCGTAGAAGTGAAGCGTCTAGGCTTTAAGCCTGCGATGATTCCAACCGATGCAACGGAAGTGCTGATTGCTTTGGTTAGCGCTGAGGCCGATAAATTAAACTTAGTGTATGCATGGGAAAATGCCGGCGGTGGATCAGACGGTAACTTCACTGCGAACATGGGCATCCCTACATTAGACGGTTTTGGACCATCAGGCGCTGGGCTTCATTCTGCTAAAGAGTACCTGTTGATCGACACCATTGCGCCACGTCTGCAACTATTGGTGAATGTGCTTAATCAGCTTTAATTGACTTAACACTGTTAGCTAAATAAAACAGCCTCTTACACTGTGCAAGTGTAAGAGGCTGTTGTGTTTTTATCGCTGTGAGGGCGTTACTCGCTAAGAGTCGGGTAGTCCGTTAAGCCTTTCTCATCACCGCCAAACAGAGTATTTGGGTCGTGCTGTGCCCACTGCGCGCCAGCTTTGATGCGTTGCGGAAGATCAGGGTTAGCAATAAATGGTCGACCAAAACCAATCATATCGGCTAGACCCTCTGCAATGGCAGTTTCGCCACTTTCAGCTTTATAACGGCCAGCATAAATTAGAGTATTTTTAAACGCTTTACGTAGCGCAATTTTAAATTCTTTTGGCGTGTCAGGAGCATCATCCCAGTCAACTTCTGCAATATGCAGATAAGTGATATTGTGTGAGTCGAGCAGTTTTGCCGCTTCTGTGTAAGTATGCTCAGGGTTCGCATCCACGGTGCCGTTTAGAGTTGTTAGCGGCGCAAGACGCACACCAACGCGCTCAGCGCCAATAGCATCAACAAGAGTTGCCACTACTTCATCAAGAAAACGTAGACGATTTTCAAGGCTGCCACCGTATTCATCTGTGCGGTTATTGGATTCTGAATCAATGAACTGATTGATAAGGTAGCCATTTGCTGCGTGCAATTCAACGCCATCAAAGCCAGCTTCAAGAGCGTTTAATGCCGCTTGATGGAACTCTTTAACTACCGCTTTAATGTCGCTGGTGGTCATTTCACGAGGTTCAACCACATCAACAAAACCCGGCTCATCAGTGCCGTTGTCGATGAATACTTTGACGTTTTCCGCTTTGATGGCAGAAGAAGAAACAGGTTGCTCGCCACCGATGTTGTCAGGGTGAGTAACACGACCTACATGCCAAAGCTGAGCAAACATAGCGCCGCCTTGTGCGTGCACTGCATCCGTCACTTTCTTCCAACCAGCGATCTGTTCAGGACTATAAATACCCGGAGTCCAAGCATAGCCTTTGCCCATAGGCGAGATTTGCGTACCTTCAGAGATAATAAGCCCTGCTTGCGCTCGCTGAGCGTAATAGGTTGCCATCATATCATTGGCCACATCGCCCGGTTGTGAGGCTCTAGAGCGAGTCATAGGAGGCATAACAATACGATTTTTTAAGGTAAGGTTGCCAAGTTGGATAGGTTGAAATAGTGCTGAACTCATAGAGAACCCTTAACGGTATCTGGAAACTGAGTTCAGACTATCAGCCCTACTGAGTGTGATAAAGCACGAAACAAACAAAATAGTTTTACATGTTTGGCAATAATCAGTTTTTAGTAGGGCTTAATGAGCCAAGCGCTAACCATTAGTGCAGATAGCTTTCGATGCCATTTAAGAACATTTGTACCGCAATCATTAGCAGCAACATCCCCATTAAACGTTCTACCGCTTGCAGGCCTTTCTCACCGACAATACGTTCAAACAATTCAGAGAACATAAGAATTACCGCAGAAGCTAGCCAAGCTGCAACCAAAGCCAATGACCAATCAAACATACGAGTTGGATCTTTATGCGCCAGTAAAATTAAAGTCGCAATAATAGAAGGGCCAGCCATCAAAGGAATGGCCAAAGGCACGATAAGAGGCTCTTCACCCGCACCTAAACTTGCGCCAAGCCCGCCTTCTGGAGGAAAGATCATTTTCAAACTGATTAAAAATAAAATGATAGCGCCAGAAATAGAGACCGCTTCTTTATTTAAACTTAAGAAGGTCAAAATATTGTCACCTGCAAACAGGAACAACAGCATCACTAATAAAGCAATCACCAACTCACGAATTAAAACAATACGACGTCGTTTTTTATCAACGTGTTTTAATAAAGAGCTAAAAATAGGCAAGTTACCCATAGGGTCCATGATAAGAAAAAGCATGACCGCAGCAGATATAGTATCCATTCGATGTCCTGAAAAGTTAGGTGAACCCATGAGAGGTCGTGATTATGAAACAGGAAGTCACTCCCTGTACAGCACAATCATTGACTATTTGTTGCTACTTCACTTAATTATTAAAATTAACAGGTGTGACAAATCACAGTTTGGATAAAATGGAGTGTTTAATGAATGGAGTTGCGTATTTTTAGAATAAAAATAACGCAACTGTTTACTAAAGGATTGTCGCCTACAGTAAGCTATGATAAAAATACAGCCCACGTCCCCTTAGTTCAGCTGGATAGAACAAGGACCTCCTAAGTCTTAGACACAGGTTCGAATCCTGTAGGGGACGCCACTTCATATATACTTGTCTTAAAATTCAATAGCTTAGATTCTATCGTTTCTTCGGTAGGGTGCTTTTGGGATGATTTCCTGCTTAGGTTAGCTTTAATACTCAAATCCAATTCTAGCAGTTCAATTGCAGTATATAAAAATGCATGCTCTGTCCGATTATTGTCACTACAATTTAGTCATAACAGGGCAGAGCATACATTGGCTAAGTATTTATTACTGTTCTAAGTCCAGTTTATAAAAGCTAGCTTGCGCGTAGTCGCCTGCAGCTATGCCGTTATTTTTACAACCAACAGGGCCCACATTACATTGATTATATACACCTGCTTTGAAATGCAATACAGATTGCGCATAACCTTCGTCATAAGTGTTGCCAAGGTAGTGGCCTTTCGCAATATTCATGACAAATGTTTTTTTAATCGGTTTAGCGGAATCTAGATTTTTAGTAAACACTAGGTGCATTTCTTCACCCACTACATCAATGCTATAAGCAAATTTCTCGCCTAGTTTAATGCCATCAGTTGGTGTTGGTTGACCGTAACGAATTTTTGATTTGCCGAACACATCATGTGATATATCAAGACGTTTTGATTTATTTACACCCGTCGCATTGTTTTCGTAATTCCAATAAACCGAACCGTACTCTTGATCCGGTAATTTACGATAGAAAATTTTCAGTGGTTCGTTATCTTTTGAATGAATCTGACCAATTACAACACTAAATGAATCGTTGTTACGGTGATCGCCACTGGTACTGACATGGTCAACAGAAAGAACGGCACTCAGTTTTCCGCCCACTGCGCCATAGTTTTGTGCATTGTCATGACTTGAAAGCACAAAGTTGGCACTAGGTTTAAATTCGTTAATGCCTTCGGTTGGATCTAGCATGGCGTGTAATTCAGAACGTGCATTTTTTGAATTAGGCGTCGTCATCGCTTTGTTTGGCGCAACAAAAACCATAGCGCCGGTTTTCTTGTCCGTATAAAACCAATTTGATTGCGTGTAGCCTTTATTTAACTGCTGCACAGAGACTTCCATCACCAGACCTTTACGCTCAGGCTTAGTATCTTCCATAGGTACGTTCAACATCCATTTTGATAAATCAAAATTTTCTGATGGTGGCTTTTGTGGATTTAACGCCGCTGATGCCAATGCAGAGCAAGATAAGCCAAGAATGAGAGTAAGTGCTTTTAATTTACAGTTGAACATTATGATCCCTCTAGGTTGTAATATTTTCTTACCATAAAATAATACAAAACAAAGAAATGATGCCTTCGTCACAGTTTAAGCAAGGTGTTGAATCTAAACGATATTTTTTTGTTAACGCGTTATGCGCTAAGTGTCTTATTGGCGGTGATATAATGGACACATTCAGACTAAATAGTGATTAGCCAATAGAACGCAGGTATATGGCTGTAATCATTTCGCTAATCGATATTCAACTACACTTAACTTATCTATCAAATCAAGAGGTTAATATGCTAAGGAAAGCATTGCTTGGATTACTTTTTATTACGTCATCTGTGTTGGCGAGTGAGTTGGTTGAGCTTAAGTATCAATCGCCAAAGGGGAAGGATGAGCAAGCGGCTTACCAGTTGGTTGTAGAGAGTGGCATTAACCAACAATTTTCTGCATTGGTGGAAGAGGTGTTTCCTTTTAATAATGCTATGACGCTAGTTTATGGTGGTGATGAAGGCCCGCTGTATGATCCCAGCATTCATACTTTATTTATCCCTTATAGCTTTATCCTTGAAGCGCAGCATTACTTTTCTCAAAACAGGTCAGCTGATGAAGTTAATCAAGGCGTGTTAGATACTTTGATGCATACCTTATTACATGAAGCCGGACACGCTCTTGTTGTTGATGTTGACATTCCTATTCTTGGACGTGAAGAAGATGCAGTTGATAACCTTGCGACTATTATCATGCTTGAGTATTTAGAGGAAGGCGCACAAGCAGCTATTAATGCGGCGGATATGTTTAGCTATGAATCTGAAGAGGGGAGTGGGTATTATGATTTTGGTGAGTATATTGGTGATCACAGCTTTGATTTACAGCGTTATTTTGCCACACTTTGTTTAGTTTATGGCAGTGATCCTAAAGAGTACGCAGATCTATTAAATGAGATTGAAGGCGATTATCTTGCTGAGCAAAAAGAGGTGTGTGAAGAAAACTATCAGCAATTGAGTGTTAATTGGCATCAGTATTTAAAAAGAAGATAAAAACTAATGGCTATTTGGTAAGTCACTCATTTATATTAACAGTTAATTGTAACGGTATTTAACCTTATAAAGAAGCAATGCTTATTTTGAAAATTTTGTTTTAGTCATTTTTATTTTTTAAAATAAATCAACACTCACTTTTATTGTTAATTAATGTTCGAGTTATTTAAAAGATTCCTAGTAGACCAAAAAGGTGTAACTGCCATCGAATATGGAATGATGGGAGTCGCCCTCGCTGGTGCACTTGCTCTGATTATGGGCAATCAGGATAGTGGCTTTATTGCGGCACTTTCTTCACTTTACAGTAGCATTCTCATCGCTTTTCAACCTGCATAATAAATCACCTGAAAATGTATATTATTTCATCATGAAAATTTACATGTTGATTACACATCACTACATCAAGATTAATGTCCCAAAAATTTAATTATCAGAGTTAGGTTAAGCTTTGTTGATAAAGAGTTAGATTGTGATGCCTATCAATTTTTAGATGTCTATCACATACTTGTTGTTTTTTAATGTTTATGCGAATGTTGATAATTTGTTTCTTTTACTTGCGATGGAGATTTGGTCTCTCTTTGGTGTTGTTCTTGCTCGATTTATGCTGAACAAGACTTCTGGGGTTTCCCTAACATGATGATTTAATAAGGAACATGAACATGTTTAAAACTTTTTTGACTCGTTTTATTAAAGATGAACGCGGTGTTACTGCGATTGAATATGGTGTGATTGGTGTGGCATTGGCTGTAGGACTTGCTCTAGTGTTTGGTGATGTAGATAGTTCGGGAGCAGGTTCAGGATTTATTAAAACTCTATGGGATGCATTTAGTAAAATTGCTAGCAACATGAGTTAGGATTATTTAAGTTTGGCAACTTTGATTTTAGATATAGCTTTGTTAGTGCTGTGTTTCCTTGTGTGTGCAATAGATATATTTAAAAGGGAAATATATAACTTATATACTGTACTTCTTTTCTTAGTTGCCTTAATTTATAACATTCATTCGCCTTTAGATATTATGTTTTCTTTGAGTGTTTGCATAGTAATTAGCATCTTATTGTTTATTTTTTCTATATGGTCTGGAGGCGACAGTAAGTTGTTAATTGCTTTGACACCATTTTTTGCTCCTGAACAATTGTTAGATTTTTATGTGGCTACATTATTCAGTGGAGGTGTCTTATCACTAATATATATTGTCAAATATAGAGTTATATTAAACAAATCAATTGAATCTGGATTACCTTATGGAGTTGCAATAATTTTTGGAGCTCACCTATCTCTTTATTTTTCTCAAGGATTGACAATTTATTCATGAACTCACGTCTGGTCTTTATTCTTTCTTTCCTTTTTGTTGCTTTCGGTTTATTTGCTGTTATGCAAAATGTTAATGCTAGAGCAGAAGCTAGTGCAAAAAAAGAAGCATTGGAGAAAGTAGAAGAAAAAAAAGAAATTAAATTTGTATTGTGGCGTAACAAACAAGAACTCACTCGTGGCGAAATCATACCTCCTAATGGTGTAGAGCGTGTGGTATTACCTGAAGCAGAAGCGAATTCTTTAGGTGTAAATCGTGACGTTGAACTCCACTTAGTTAAAGATAGCAGGGCTAACCAGCCTATAACTAGTGGTGCTTATGTTTTCCCTGAAATGCTTACAGCGCCAGATCAGCCGGGTTATCTAGATCTTCTCGCATCTGAAGGAATGATCTTATATCCACTCCCTATATCCACTATAAATCTAATTAATAACTATATTCGTCCCGGTGATATGATTGATATCATTTCTGTCAGTTCGCCACTCACAAATTTAGCTGATACTGGCGCACGAATTACTCAATTTCAAGGTGTAAAAGCTCGTACCATCAAGCGTGGTGTACGTGTGTTAGCCTTTGAACAAAAGCCTGTTGATCCAAAAGAACAACCTACGAAAAGTGGTAACTCATTAAGCCCAAGAGTTTCCGCCTCTGGAAATTCAAAAACAACAGTAGTCATTGAAATAGAGCCTGACTTCGTTTCTCGCTTATCTTTAGCTCAGCGCACCATGCACTTGGAAATTTATCGCTCGCAATCAACAGGAGAAATCCCTCCTGCAAATATGAGTGATGTGATTGAAAACTATCAAGGTATTCGAGAGTTGTGCGGCGCAGAAACTCAGACCACCAATGTAGAGGTTTACTAATGCTGAATAAATGGTGTAGCAAACTGATATTGGTACTTTGTTTTGTTTCAACGCAAGCGTTCGCCTATTTGATTCCGCTTAATGATGCCCGCTCAGTGCGCACTAAACAGCAAATTGGCACGGTCTTTATGAGCCAGCCGACGATTGCTGATTATAAGGTTATCAATGAGCGTCAAATTGTAGTGTTTGGTAGTTCCATCGGTCAGACACGCTTGATGATTTACGATATCGATGGCCGCCTAGTAGTCTCAAGAGTGGTTGAAGTTACTCAACCTCTAAATAAAGTCCGTGATGAAATTAAGAAGCGCTATCCAGAACTAGATATCGAAGTGGTCTCTATGGGCTCTAAAGTTGCGGTGAACGGGGTCGTATTTACTGAGAAACAACGCGACGGTATTTATGCGTTAGTCGCTAGCATGCTCGATAAACAGCCTGTAGCACGTTTTCCCACTACTGATGCACCTTTGACAATGGCCGATCCTCAAACCGAGTTTTATCGAAACAATACCTACGATGGCTTGATTGAAGGCTTAGAAATGAGCTCTCCGTTTCAGGTCAATGTACGCACTACTATTGCTGCAGTAGGCAGTGAATTTCGTGAAACGGTTGGCATTGATTGGACTTCAGGTGGATCTCCTGGCGTATTTACTTTCCCCGATCTGACCGCTTCAGATATCTCCGCCACTATTACTGCGTTAGCCAATGATAATTTAGGCGAAGTATTAGCAGAGCCAAACCTAACGGTACTCTCTGGTCAAGAAGCCTCTTTTTTAGTCGGTGGTGAGATCCCTATGATCACCTCAGACACCAATGGTACAACCATCAGTTTTAAAGAGTTTGGTATTGGCTTAGATATTGCGGCAAAAGTGCATAACGAGCAGGAAATACGTTTGCGAGTACAGCCGAGCGTCAGCGTGGTGGAGCAAATCTACAAAACGACCACAGCGGAAGTGCCTCAACTGGCAACTCGGAAAGCCAACACCACGATTCAAATCGCCGATGGTCAAACCTTTATGATTGGTGGTTTGATGAATACCGAAGACATTGAATCGCTACAAAAAATTCCTTTATTGGGCGATATCCCGCTGTTTGGCGCTTTATTTAGTAAAGCGACCACCAATAGAAAAACCACCGAAGTGGTCATTATCGCCACAGTAAATTTGGTTAAGCCGACCAAAGCGAATGAATTGGTTATTCCTAGAATCCATAAAACCAACACCTTAAGCCGTTGGATGGGTATGAGTAAAGAATTTGCTGAGCAAGATCAACAAGACTCTAATTTGATAGAGCTTCTTAATAGCGGAGGTTTTGCACAATGAAACCCTTATTAATGTTACTGGTATTGGTTATCGCAGGATGTGCGGATCACGCTCTGCAACACAGAGGTACAGAAACCATTGCCTATCAAGAACAGCATAAATTTGAGCTGAGCTTTGAATCTTCAGCTCAGAAAATTGAATTCGAGCGTATTCAAGACATTGTAAGTCAGTTTGATGAAAAGCAAGCTCGTTATGAGCTTTACGTGCCTACACAGCTTCAAAAGCAAGGTGAGCAAATTGTGCAGTTTTTAAAGTCAATTCATGTTCGCCCTGATTGGATAGAAAGTCATTCACAACAACGGGGACAATCTCTAACTTTAATTGTTTCTCAATGGCAATCAGTAGTTGATTATTGCCGTCCTCTGACGATCGTAAAGCCTCACCCTCAAGCGGGTTGTGCTGTAGAAACGAATAGAACGATTCAACTTGTTAATCCTGGTACGAGAGTAAATTAATGGCCAATATGTTCGATCTCTCCGAAGAGCTCTCTCTTGATATAGATAAGAAAAAAACAGCCACACCAAAAAGCGTTGCGCCAAAGCAAAGTGGCGGGGCAACGCTGTTTTTCTCTGATAACGAATGTAAAGAAGCGGTTATCGAAGCGTATGTTTTCGAAGGCCTAGAAGAGCCAAAATGTTTTAAAGGCACTCCTCAACCTGAAAAAGATCAAGCGTTAGGTGATGTGGTACTAGTGCAATTAACCTCGTCCGTTGATATTGAAGCGGATGCGCAAGAGATTAATGCTACTCTGCCTAACAACAAAACCGTAATTTTACTGGGTCAAACAGATTCAATTCATGTATTACGCCGACTCGAAAAACTCGGTTTTTACTATCTGCCATGGCCTGTAGATAGAGCTGAGCTGATTGAATGTCTAAAGCAAGCTAGTCTTGATGAAAGAAAACGCTACGAAAGTGGCTATTTTCGAAAAGCAAAGCGCGTTGCGGTCGTTGGCACAAAAGGCGGTACTGGCACTTCGGTGATTGCAACCGAACTGGGTGTGCTACTGGCTAAAAAAGGCAGTCGTACGATCTTGGTGGATCACCATTACACACAGAGCAATATAGACATCATTCTTAGTCAAAAAGATCTTGAACAAGTTGATGTTAGCAGTATTACCGTTGAACCTAGCAAGCTTGATGAAGAGTCGGCTACCAGTTATCTCAATGAAGTTGAGCATAATTTCTTTTACCTTGGTTTTACTGGCAAAGATAAAATTGAAGAGCTGGAAAAATATACCAATATCATCAGTGAAAAACTGGCTCGCCAAGCCAACTTTATGATCGGTGATTTTTCAGGTTCGTTAGATTTTCCTTTAAATCCGCAAAAATTAATGTCCGAAAACGATGTCGTTGTATTGGTGACAGAGCCTTCTGTATCTGGCGTACGAGCGACTCAAAGGCTGTTAGATAAGATAAAAGACATTGCCATTCCGCAACTGGTTCGCCCGCGTGTCATGGTGGTAGTTAATCATCATCGCCCAGAGGGATCGTTTAATCTTAATCTTGAAGAAGTTGAACGTTTTTTGAAAATGAAAGCTGATGTAGTGATTCCATTCTACAAAACAGCGTCGAAGCAGCTAATTGATGGCAAGAAACTGCACCAATTAGAAAAAGGCAAGCAAATGCCATTTACTCAATTGTCGATGGCGATCAACGGACAAAACCCCAATAAAAAGTCGGGCTTATTTGCCAAGTTTTCTTTAAAGCGAGGTAAGAAATGAGCCTGACCCGTGAATTGTACGAACAATTTAGAGCCAAAATATT
The DNA here is from genome assembly GCF_052955985.1 of Vibrio sp. B1Z05. Lineage (NCBI taxonomy): Bacteria > Pseudomonadati > Pseudomonadota > Gammaproteobacteria > Vibrionales > Vibrionaceae > Vibrio > Vibrio sp. B1Z05. The sequence continues at coordinate 1,832,317 of NZ_CP130463.1, read as the reverse complement.
TGAAGTGATTGATGCGGGCATACTCAATGATATGACCCGCCAAGAGTTGACGGTACAGATAGAACGCGCTATTGGAAAATTGTGCGAAAACTATCCTGTTCCCGTACCAGCGGTCACCCGTGCTGAGCTGACGAAAAACTTAGTTGATGAGTTGATTGGTCTAGGGCCATTGCAGCAGTTAATGGAAGATGAATCCATTTCAGACATCATGGTCAATGGCGTGGATGAGGTGTTCATTGAGCGTAATGGTAAGACGCAAAAAGCTGATATTTCGTTTATCAACCATAAACAGCTGTTAGAAATTGCCAAGCGAATCGCCAATAACGTTGGTCGCCGTGTGGATGAATCTAGCCCTTTATGTGATGCTCGTCTTGCCGACGGTAGCCGCGTAAATGTGGTGATTCCGCCTATCGCGTTAGATGGTGTTGCCATCTCGATTCGTAAGTTTAAAGAGCAGAAATTAGGTTTGCGAGAGCTGGTGGGATTTGGCGCTATGTCTCCTGCTATGGCGCGAGTATTGATGATTGCGGCAAGGTGTCGACTTAACATCATTATCTCTGGCGGTACGGGCTCAGGTAAAACCACCATGTTAAACGCGCTTTCCCAATACATTGGGAATGATGAGCGTATTTTGACCATTGAAGATGCCGCAGAACTTCGTATTCAGCAGCCTCACGTTGTACGCCTTGAAACACGCCCTGCAAGTACAGAAGGTTCTGGCGCAATTACTCAGCGTGATTTGGTAATAAATGCTCTGCGTATGCGTCCTGAACGCATCATCCTTGGTGAGTGCCGTGGCGCGGAAGCTTTTGAAATGCTCCAAGCTATGAATACAGGTCATGATGGTTCGATGTCTACCTTGCACGCCAATACCCCTCGTGATGCACTCTCTCGTATTGAATCTATGGTAATGATGGCAAACCTTGCTTTGCCCCTTGCCGCTATTCGTCGAACTATTGTCTCTGCTGTACATTTGATTATTCAGGTGAACCGCTTGCGCGACGGAAGTCGTAAAGTCACCAGTATTTCTGAATTGTACGGGTTGGAAGGAGAGGCGCCAGTAATGGAGGAGATTTTCCGTTTTGCGCCTGATGATGAACAAGGTAAAGACAAGGTAAGTGGACAATTTGTTACATCTGGCTTGCCGAGCCGCTCACAGATTCACATTAGTGCTTCCGAATATGGATTATCTCGTGAATTAGAAGCCGCATTCGAGATGGAAGCGGAGCCAGCATGATGAGTTGGGCGTTTTTGACTATTGCTGTGTTGGGGTTAGGTTTAGCGCTATATTTTAAGCGCAAGCCTGATCCCCGCTATGTATTTTTAGAACATGCCACTCAGAAAAAGAACAAAGAAGTATCTGCCGTAGATATCAAAGGGCTGACCAAATCTCAGTTTTTACAGAGTGTAACTAGCTTATGGAATGTGATTTCAGCGGCTCTTGGCAAGTTTCCCATCCCCAAAATTATCGCTTTTATCGTTGTGATTAACGCTGTTGCAGTGTTTGTGAACCAGAAGTGGCTTAGTTTTCCACAAACTGAAATATGTGTTGCAGTTACAGCGCTTGGTCTTTTCTTTGGCATTCGCTCACTGGTTGATAAAAGACGCAAAGCATTTGATACTGATTTTCCCGACGCGCTGAATATATTGATGAGTGCAGTAACGGCAGGTGAGAGTATTAACGCTGCTTTTGCTTATGTTTCTAAAGTCTCTGATAACGATGTAGGTCGGGAGTTCAAAGATATTTCTGACCGCATGCGTTTAGGGGAGGAAACAGAGACCATTTTTGAACGCTCTTGTAAGCGCTTCCCTTACCCTGCATTTTTATTTTTTGTGATTACTATTCGCGCCAACATGGAGCGTGGTGGACAGTTAAAAAGTGTTCTAGGGAAATTAATTCGAGTTCTGGTAGAAGCACGTAATCTAGAAAAGAAAAAGATGGCAATGACCTCTGAAGCACGAATATCAGCAAAAATTGTAGGCGCCATTCCTTTTTGTTTTCTTTTACTTCTTAATTGGATTAACCCAAAAGATTTAGAGTTTGTATTGTTTCATCCTGATGGACGTTGGATTCTGTACTACTTGCTGATTAGTGAAGGTACAGGAATGTTTATTGTGTGGTGGTTGGTTAAGAGTATTCGCTAATGATGATAATTGTCGTTTTTTTTCTATTGGTTTCTGCAATGATTGCTTATGGTATTACTTATTATCTTGAACAGAAAGCGAAGCAACACAGAATAAAAATCTTTTTGGATGGAAAGAGACAAATTAATTTTAATTTCTTTCATGAGGTATTAGGTGGTTTTGGTAAAGGACAGCAGCGTGAAATTCGTGACAAGTTTGAAGATGCAGGTATTTATAACCGAGAGCTACTTCGTTATTACACACCAATAAAGTTGGGATTGCTCGCGTTATCGATTATTGCAATATTGTTTTTTGTTCACGAAACAAAAGAGATGATGCTGAGTTTTATGGCGGCAATTGTCACGGTAATAGTTATACCTGATATGTACTTAGCATGGCGAAAGAAAAAGTTAATCGAAAAAAACTCGCGCCAGTTACCTTATATGATTGACATGATGTCGGTATGTGTACAAACGGGGATGACATTAGAAGCTGCATTCCGATATCTAGGGGATGAACTTAAAAGTTTTGATAAAGACTTGTGCTATCAAATTCGTAAAACCTCGGATGCAGCAGAAGTTAAGGGTATGGAGGCCGCATTAGTTGATCTCACGAAGCGAGTACCGACTCCGCAAGTTCGAAGTTTTGCATTAACGTTAACCCAAAATATTCAATATGGTACGTCTGTAGCACCCGTTTTATCAGATCTAGCGGAAGATTTTCGTAATGAACAAATTTTGGTTATGGAAGAAAAAATAGGCAAATTAGCAGCGAAAATGAGTGCACCGCTAATTCTATTTATTATGTTCCCTATTGTAATTTTGATTCTAGCTCCAGGGGTTACCCGCATGATGTCAGGTAATTAGCATGAAGTATTTAATTATTGTTTTAGCTCTGCTTGTAACTGGGTGTACGACTACAAATAAGGTCTCAGATCAGCAGGCGATTAATCAATTCACGGTAAGCCAAAATTATCTAGGCTTAATTGAGTTTTATAAAAAGAAAGTTATAGAGGATCAAAATGACTGGCAGGCTCAGCAAGATTTGGCGCAGGCATATTTAAGTTATGGCGATCTTGAATCTGCTGATTTTTATATTCAGCGAGTATTGTCATTGTCACCAAGCCCATCTGCAACGGCGTATTTTATTAAAGGGCAAGTTCTGGCGCGAAATCTGGATTTTAGCAGTGCATTAGTAAAATATAAGCAAGCTATTGATAAAGGGTTAAACAGTGCCGAGCTATATATGCAGCAAGGTATTGCTCTTGCGCAAACTAAACAGTATGCCATGGCAATTGATAGCTTCAATAAGGCGAGGTTGCGCGGTTATGACGATGTAAGCATTAAGAATAATATCGCCATGGTGCACATTTATCAGCGCGACTACCAATCAGCTATCGATATTTTACTGCCGCTTTATGAAAAAGATTCGAGCAATGAAACGGTCAATGCCAATTTAGAAATTAGCATGCTGAAGCAAAAGAAAGAGAAGCAAGGCGAAAACTCTTCTTTACTCACCGATACGGGTTCTGTTGATGAAAATGCAGATAGCTCTGTGGTGACTTTGAAGAATGATGTTGTTAGCGATGAAGTGGAAGTCACCACCATTTCAGCTGAAGAGTTTTTTACCGCTCAGTCTGTTGAACAAAAGTCTCAAACAGAATCTGTAAAAAAGAGTGCTGCAAAGTCTAAAAGAACCTATCACATTCAGCTAGGGGCTTACGACACCATGGCAGAGGCACTGGAAAAAAGAAACGGCTTATTGAGCACTCAACTGCCTATTACGATTCGTCCTGTAGAGCTGCAAAATTCTGAAACTTGGTATCGATTGCTCAGTGGCAATTTTGCCTCTTATCGTCAAGCGATGACCTTTGCTAAACAAAATCAAGAGGTATTAAACCCTCATGACTATTTTATTCAAGTAACGCGCTAAGTGGTAGGGATTAATGAATAAGCAAAAAGGGGTAATTTCGATTGAATTTGGTTTGGGAGGGTTTGCTCTTTTCTTCGTATTGTTTGCTGTGTTTGAAATGGCACGCTTTGGCTATACGGTGAATATGACTGATACCACGTTGTCGGAAAGTACGCGAAAAGTGCGAATCTTTGATGGTCAAACATTGGAAGTGGCGTATGAAGATCGCCTACAAGACATACGTCAAGATGACGACTCTTTTTGGAATCAAATAGGCTTGGTTAACGCTGATAATTTTGTCTTTAATATTGTCCGGTATGCATCCTTGTCAGATGTCGCTAAAGAGGTTGAAGAGAGAGGCTGCTATGAACGTTGCCCTATTGTTGTGTATGAGTTGACCTACCGTTATCGCCCCGTGTTGTTTGAGACTTTGCTTCCTTCAGCTGATATCACACGCCGCATTATGACAGTGCAAGAGCACGAAGGTTGGGAAGATGAAGATGCATAGTCGAGATCTGCAAAAAGGTGGTTTTACTGTCGAAGCGGTATTTGGCATGACAGTGCTGGTCATCATGATGTTTTTTATCGCTGATTTGACCCAAATGATTTCAGCCAAGACCCAAGCAAGCCGTGTCAGCTACTCATTAGCAACAGCAACTAAAGAGCGCTCTCGATTTTTTGATGCTAGGCATAGTCTTAGTCAAGCTGATTTTGACTTAATCAACGATATAGCGGCTGACTTGTTACGCCGACAGGCTCCAGAGAAACAAGATGGATATGGTTTAACTGTAGAGGGTTATACCGATGGTAGTCCCAATGTAGTCAGCTTTAGTAAGGATTTAGACAGTGGAGAGGAGTGTGAACCACAGACCTCCATTGCCAATTTAGGTGATTTACGCCCAGAGCGTGAAGACGGAGTCATTTTCCCTATTTATCAAGTCACTGTGTGCTTGAAAATGGAAGGTTTCTCACAATATTTCCCCGGAATGAGGTATGTCAATAGCTCATCGGTGTTACCGGGAAGGTAAACAAGGAAGGTAGGGTATGAAGAATTTTAAGCGTCAAAAAGGTGTTGCGGTAATAATTGTTGCCTTGAGTATGGTGGCAATTGGCGGTATGGCGCAGTTGACCATCGAAGGTGGGCGAATGATCCAAGAGCGAGATCGATTAGCTGATGCTACTGAAGCTGCGACGCTAGCCGTTGCGATTGCCAACCGTACTGGACCGCATGTGTCAGATGAGCTTGCTCGTAGCTATCTCGAAACTTACCTGCCTAATATAGATATTGGTAATGTGAAAGTAACCCGTACTGAAGGTGAAGAAGAGGTCGATGGTGACAAACTCTATTATGTCCAGTATGAAGTGGGTGCCGATGTGGGTTTTGAACGACAAATGGGCTTTATTGATAGCTCGTCAGACAGTTCATCTTATAAAGTTGGTAATGATGCTATGGCGCGAACTTATATGTTGCCATCGGATTTAGACCTTGTGTTTGTGGCTGATTTCTCTGGTTCGATGAATGACCCATGGGGGGGGAAGTTAGATAGCTATAAGGGTGGTAGCGGCGGTAGCGGTGGTAGTGCTGGTAGCGGCGGTAGCGGTGGTAGTGCTGGTAGTGGCGGTAGCGGTGGTAGTGCTGGTAGTGGCGGTAGTGGCGGTAGTGCTGGTGATGAAATTAGCAAGTTAGACGTGCTAAAAGATCAGGTAGATATAATAGCGGGAGAATTACTTTCTCCCGATGGTACAAATGCTGGCTATGCACATAGGATTGGCTTTGTACCGTATAATTTAAGGACGCAAGAGGTGATTGTTGACAATCTTCGTTGTGTAACTGAATTAAAATATAAATCTATTGAGGTGACCACTGGCCCCAGTGACGATAGAAAGCATCATACGATCGCATACGATAGTATTCGTTGGGTAGATTGGGCAAAGAAATCAAGTGATACGGTTAAAAACTGTGCAGATAACTCTACGTATTGTGACAATGATATGACCCAACACGAAGCAAAGGCGATAGAAAAGGTATTTTCTGGTTCTAGTTATAACTTCCCAGACCCTTATGACTCTGTCGATATACAGAATACAGTAAAGAATTGGAATACAACAAAAACAGTAGTAACTCCGTGGATTCACCCTGTTTCTAGTTCTAGCGGTACCGAGCTTTTCTCTACTGGTATGTGCGGTGATAACGAGCAATTTAATACTATTCCTTTATCACTTCAACAGCCTGAAATTAGTCATATGAAAGCCAATGGAGGTACAGCTCTTTACCAAGGGCTTATTAGAGGCGCTCAAATTCTTGCAGAAGGAAGCTTCACACTAACTGATCCTGAAAAATACCATGAGCGTGCACAAATGCTTTTGATTTTAAGTGATGGTCAAGAAAACCCTTTCACTGAAACGTTTCCTGATCTAGTCAAAAATGGGCTATGTTCCAGTATTCGTAACCATTTTGTGAGTCACGATAGTCCACTTTATATTGGTGTAATTGGAATAGACTTTAAAGCTTCAGAAGCAGCAGGGTTTGCAGAGTGTGCAGGTGTAGGAAACATTATCGATGTAAGTGAGAGCCAAGACCTACTCAATAAAATCAAAGAACTGATCCAAAAAGGCGCCGCTACCAATGGAGTTTCTCGTTTATATGATAAAAATCTCTAGGAGCACTATGAAATTTTCTTTCGCCCCTTTTATTATGTGCTTAACCATCACTTCGATACCTGCTATTGCGGCCAATGACATGAATGCCAAAATTGAACAGCTTTGCGCAACAGAGCATATGCTGATTAAACATTCTGTGAGTATTGGTCAGGCAAACGCGGTTGCCGGAAATAGGGCGCAGCATTATCAAATTCAACCGGCATTGACTGAGCAACAAAAAGCGAATTTAAAAACGACAAAGGTAAGCCTAGGTGATGATTGCCTAGAGTTTTTAAGTCAGCAAGACGTGCTTTCTATTGATACAGAAGGCGTCATAGCCAGAGTGTATTTTAATTTTGATAATAGTGATTTAACACAAGCGTCTAAATTAACACTTACCGCTTTGGCAAAACGCATGCAGTCATTAAACGAAGTACCAAAACTTAATATCGTGGGGCATACCGATAATGTTGGCTCTGAAAGCTATAACCAAGAACTAGGTAAGCATAGAGCTATGTCAAGCAAAGTGTTTCTTGTTGAATCTGGAGTGGAAAAAGAGGTGCTGCAACCACACTCAGAAGGATTCAATAAACCACTACGAGACAATCAAACCGAGCAAGGGCGCGCAACCAATCGACGTGTCGAGATTGTTGTGGCTGAATCATCTTAACCTGCATGTTTTCAATATATTAGTATAAACTGGAGTTAGGTTACGAGTCAGTCTATTATCGTTTTGTAAGGGATTCACTAATTAGTAGTTCAAAGACGGTTAGTTGATCGTATGCCACAGTTTTTATTCAAACAAGTGTCTCTAGTTAACCTAGAGGCACTTGTTTTTCTTTCTACTAAAGTAAATTTTATTCTATGCACTTTTTAAAACAACGATATGCTTTAAGCACCATTATTCTCGTTATCGTCGCTCTATTTAGCTTCAATTTGTATGTGCTACCTGATCAGCAGGTGCTTATGTACGATTATAAGCGCTTGTTTTTATGTGCCATTTTAGTCTTTGTTGCCTTGAGTTTAGTATTCAGCCATACCTTGAGAGATGGGTTGGTAGGGCGATTTGCAAGTAGCAGTTGTTTAGTAAAAAGTCTTGTAGTGACTTTTTTTGGTTTTGCGTTTTTTGCCGATCTGCTCGGTTTATTTCCGCACAAGGCGATTCCGCTTTATTTCTATTTCATCGGTTTGTGTTTTTTGACTGTGACCTTTGCCTTAGAAAGGCCATCGTCCATAACCTTTAGACTCTTTTCTTGGATTATAGTCCTTTGTTTCCTGTCGGTATTTGTTGGATACACAGTTGCTACTTTTTACGGTGAAGGCACCACTATTTTTATGATTCTTAGCTATGTGAACCCAAGGTTTCTTAATCAAGTTCAAATATGGCTAATTATCCCATCGTTATACATTGCACTGGTATCAAAAAAACGCGTTAGCTATTTATTACCGATTTTGAATTTTGCCATGATGTTTGCATTAGACGCTAGAGGACTAGCGATTGCTTCATTTGGTGGAATCGTTTTATGGATGATGGTAGATCGATCTCAAAGACGAAAGATAGCGAAGATCTCAATAGTCTCGTTATTACTTGGGTTATTGGTTGCTGTTGTTTTCTTAACGCCATTACCGAGTTATTTGATGCATGGAGAAGCTACACCTTCACTATTAGATATGCGAGATACAACTAATGATCGCTTGCAGGTATGGCGCAATGCTATCGGCATGTATCGATTTTGGGGACTCGGTGGGGATGGCTATTTTTGTACTTCTATACTTGAGATCAGACCTCACAATTCAATAATTAGTGTGTTATTAAATTGGGGTGTTATTCCTACTCTTTGTTATATCACCTTAACTTTGATTTTGTTGAAACAAGTATTTAATGAGACAAATAGACGATATCGAGTGATAGGTTTATCTGTGCTTTCAGGTTTAGCATTGAGCTTAGTATCAAATGTTCTAGATTCACCCTTTAGCTTATTACTCGCCTGTATGTTTACAGGTTGGTTCTGTGGCCGAACCAAATTGACTTCAACTAAAATTCATAGCAAATGGGTTCATTCTTTATTAGTGATCGCTTCTATACTTACTATTGTATGTATTTCATACAAGGTCTCAGATAGAGTGAAAAATAACTTCTATCTTGATCTAAAGCAAGAAACTTTAGTACCACAATTCTGGCTAGCAAATAACTGCCCAGACATAAGGAATGTCAACACAATACCCACTAATAAGCACTAGGTTGCAGTAAATCTAATGGCTCAGTCGACAATATTCATCAAAACAATTTGTCATGCGTCAAATTATTGATTTTCTTAACAATCATGCAATAGAAATATGCATCAAAACACTGTATAACCGATGGATTATTTCACCCATTAATAATTCTGGTGCATATTAATGCATCCAGTAAAAATAATAAAAGTCAGTCAAAAATCGATAGCTAGTTACTAGAGATATTTGAAGAATTATAAATATTTGGATATGGGAACATCATGATTGAAGCAATTGAAGCTTTCATATTAGCAGCCGAACATAATTCGTTCAGTATTGCTGCAAAAAAATTAGGCAAGAGTCAATCGGCGGTTAGCCAACTTATTCATAACTTAGAGATAGATCTTGGTTATGAGTTATTTGATCGTCGTGGACACTTTATTTCCCTGAATGACAATGGTCATGCTTTGTTAAAACAAGCGCGTATGGTTAAAGCGCAATATTCACGCTTTGTGTTACACGCCGAGCAACTGAAAACCAACCAAAAACAGAGAATCAATATTGGTATTGATCCTTTGCTTTGCCCTAAAAACACCACTCGATTGATTCAACAATTTGAAGTTACTTTTTCATCAGTCGAAGTCCATTTAGTTTATCGCGATAGTCAGTCATTAAATGACTTATTGTTGGCTAAAGATTTGGACATAGTGATTGGCGGAAACGATGCCTTTTTACCAGCATCTGAGTATCATACCGAAAGCATTGGCACGGTTGAGAATGTGTGGATTGCGAAAGAAGATGCGATTCAGCGCATTAACTCGGCAGAGCAGTTGTTTGAATTGAGCACTTATCGCTACTTGATACCGCCTCAATTTGAAACAGAGTCATTAAAATCTATTACTGAGATTGCCTCAGTTTGGCGCATTGATGACATTAATACCTTGTTTAAAATGTGCGAGTCGGGTTCAAACATCGCCTGTATTCCGCACAATGCACTGACAGTGTTGCCGATGTACGAAGAGTTGCGAGTGGTCTCTTCGCGCTTATTGCCAAAGGTGAAAAAAGGATTGGTGTTAAGCTGGCACCTTGATACGCGCACCGCGCCTTTCTGCAAATGGATTAGTCAATCCCTGCAGCAGAAAACTCAAACTAATACGGTCACCAGAGTGTTAGAAAGCGCGTAAATTGATTGTTTTTTTACCGCTTATCGCGCTCATATTAATCAAAGCCTAGTATTTACTAGGCTTTGTTGCGTTTAAATACCTATAAACTGTGATTTAGCAAGTGTATTAGGGGAGAATCTAGGTTGCTGAGTCAGAAACTTGATGCGCTTCAAATCATTACTAGCTTGTTACTGAAATTAGGCGATTTCGCTTATAACTTAATCGCTTAGGCTGTATGGGAGTTAATAGCTTGTGATAGTATATTGACTCTTTTTCATAGATGAATTTGTTGATGCTACAAGTTACGGAACTATCTGCAATTAGAGATGAAAGAATTTTGTTTGAAAACCTGTCTTTTACTATGCAGGCAGGCGATCTTGTGCAAGTTGAAGGGCGCAATGGTACTGGCAAAACGACGTTATTACGTATCATTGCCGGGCTTGGCGACAAAGAGTCTGGAGAGATTGAATGGAAGCAACAGTCCATTTTTTCAGATAGAGATAGCTTTCATCAAGACTTGTTATTTTTAGGCCATCAAACCGGCATTAAAAGAGACCTTAGTGCATTCGAAAACTTGTCTTTTTATCTTAACATTAGTGGGCAGTCCTATACCCATGATGAAGTTTGGCAAGCATTAACCAAAGTGGGGTTAGCCGGTCGAGAAGATGTGCCAGTGGCGCAATTGTCGGCAGGCCAGCAAAGACGGGTGGCGTTAGCAAGGCTGTGGTTGAGTAAACATCCGCTGTGGATTTTAGATGAACCATTGACCGCCATCGACAAGCAAGGTGTTAAAGTCCTTGAACAACTGTTTTTACAGCATACAGAGCAAGGAGGCATGGTGTTGTTAACTACCCATCAAGATATGTTCGAAAATTGCGCCACGCTTCGTAAAATAAGGTTGGGGCATTAATGTTAGGTCATATGTGGGCGATAATCCGTCGTGAGTTGCTCATTGCATTCAGACGCCGAGCAGACATCTTTAACCCGCTGTGGTTTTTTATCATAGTCATTACTTTATTTCCTTTAGGTATTGGACCAGAGCCGAATCTTTTAGCGCGAATTGCGCCTGGGGTGGTGTGGGTTGCTGCGCTGTTAGCTGCATTGTTGTCATTGGAGCGATTGTTTCGTGATGATTACCAAGATGGCGCTCTTGAACAACTGATGTTGATGCCACTGCCATTGCCTCTAGTGGTGATTTCAAAAGTCATCGCGCATTGGATTCTGACTGGCTTACCTCTTATTCTGATTAGCCCATTACTGGCAATACTATTAAGCCTTAGCTGGGATTCTTGGACTGCTGTCGTTATTACTTTATTACTTGGTACGCCAACCTTAAGCTTTCTTGGCGCGATTGGTGTTGCGCTTACAGTAGGGCTACAAAAAGGTGGCGTGCTACTGAGCCTTCTGATCTTACCTTTGTATATTCCGGTACTTATCTTTGCCACATCAGCAATTGATGCGGCGGGTATGGGAGGTTCGTATAATGGTCAACTTGCCATTATGGCTTCTATTTTGGCAGGTTCTATAACATTAACGCCTTTTGCAACTAGCGCGGCATTGCGCGTGTCGGTAAATTAACTTTAATTTTCTCTGAGAGTAAAAAACATGTGGAAGTGGCTCCATCCTTACGCAAAATCTGAAGCAACTTACAATCTTTGTGGCAAGTTGCAACCGTGGTTTACAGCTTTAGCTTTAATTCTCCTTGCCTGTGGCAGTGTATGGGGTTTGGCATTTGCGCCAAGTGATTACCAACAAGGGGATAGCTTTAGAATCATTTATATTCATGTGCCGTCGGCGATTTGGTCGATGGGAGCGTACATGGGAATGGCCATTGCTGCTTTCATCGGGTTGGTTTGGCAATTAAGGTTGGCGAGTTTAGCCGCTCTGGCAATGGCACCAATTGGCGCGGTGTTTACCTTTATCGCGCTAGTAACAGGCGCGATATGGGGCAAACCTATGTGGGGAACTTGGTGGGTTTGGGATGCACGTTTAACGTCTGAGCTAGTATTGCTGTTCCTCTATCTGGGTGTTATTGGCCTATATCATGCCTTTGATGACCAAAAAACGGCCGCCAAAGCAGCGGGTATTTTAGCGGTTGTTGGCGTCATCAATTTACCAATTATTCATTTTTCTGTTGAATGGTGGAATACCCTTCATCAAGGCGCAACGATCACCAAGTTTGCTAAACCTTCTATTTCTAACGATATGTTGTGGCCTTTACTGCTTAATATTTTCGGCTTTGCCTTTTTCTTAGGCTCAGTGACTATGATTCGATTTAGAACTGCGATTTTGCAAAAAGAGGGTCATAGACCTTGGGTGCAGGAACTCGCTAAACGTACTTTCAGCAAAGGGTAACGCATGCATTTTGATTCTTTTTCAGAGCTATTTTTTATGGGAGGTTATGCCTCCTACGTTTGGGGTGCCTTTCTCATTACCTTTGGCGCTCTTGGATTGATTTTTGTATCGAGTTGCTTAAGTAGTAAAGCAACATTAAAAGAAGTGAAAAATAAAATGGACCGCCAAGCGCGAATTGATGCAGCTAAGAATATGGAGAACACGTTATGAACCCTAGACGTAAAAAAAGGATGGGCTTGATTGTCGCGCTGTTAGTCGGTTTAGGGTTAACCGTGGGATTAATGCTGTATGCACTCAATCAAAACATGGATCTCTTCTATACTCCTACTGAAATAGTGAACGGAAAACCTAACGGTGAAAAACCAGAAGTAGGACAGCGTCTTCGCATTGGAGGCATGGTAGTTGCCGGTACGGTTTCTCGTGATTCACAATCTTTGCGCGTGTCGTTTGATGTTGCCGATGTAGGCCCTTCAGTAACCGTGGTTTATGACGGTATTTTGCCTGACTTGTTCCGAGAGGGGCAGGGCATTGTTGCTCAAGGTGTATTGGTTGATAGCCATACTGTAGAAGCGTTTGAAGTCCTTGCAAAACACGATGAAGAATATATGCCACCAGAAGTTGCTGAAGCAATGAAGGTGACTCATGAACCTCTTCAATATACTCAAGAACAAAAACAAGGAAGCGGTCAATGATTGCTGAATTAGGGCATTTTGCTCTTATCGTCTCACTGGCGATGGCAGTGCTGTTAAGCGTGCTGCCTCTGTGGGGGGCGTCCAAAAATAATGCTTTGTTGATGAACACGGCAAGACCTTTGTCTTGGGGCATGTTCATCTTACTTGGGATTTCTTTTTTCATCTTGTGTTGGTCGTTTTACCACAACGACTTCACCTTGCAATACGTCGCAAGCAACTCAAACAGTAATCTTCCTTGGTATTACCGAATTACAGCAGTTTGGGGAGCACACGAAGGCTCTTTACTGCTTTGGGTATTAATCCAAGCAGGATGGACAGTGGCAGTTGCAACCTTTAGCCGTGGCATGCCGCAAGAGTCTGTGGCGCGCGTTTTAGCGGTTATGGGCATGATAACGGTCGGTTTCTTACTGTTTATCATAGTCACATCAAACCCGTTTGATAGAACCTTGCCGTATTTCCCAGTTGATGGCAGAGACTTAAACCCGTTACTGCAAGACCCTGGGCTGATTATTCATCCTCCAATGTTGTATATGGGCTATGTAGGTTTCTCGGTAGCGTTTGCGTTTGCGATTGCTTCATTGATGGCTGGCCGTTTAGATACCGCATGGGCTCGTTGGTCAAGACCGTGGACCATTGCCGCGTGGTCATTTTTGACTGTGGGCATCGCACTAGGCTCCTGGTGGGCGTATTACGAGCTTGGTTGGGGCGGTTGGTGGTTCTGGGATCCAGTAGAAAACGCCTCCTTTATGCCATGGCTTGCGGGCACCGCATTGATGCACTCTCTTGCTGTAACAGAAAAACGTGGCACGTTTAAAGCGTGGACGGTATTACTGGCTATCTCGGCATTCTCGTTAAGTTTGCTTGGAACCTTCTTAGTTCGTTCAGGTATTTTGGTCTCGGTGCACGCTTTTGCCTCTGATCCGGCGCGCGGCATGTTCATTTTGGCATTCCTAGTGGTGGTGATTGGCGGTTCGTTACTGCTGTTCGCCCTGAAAGGCGCCTCCGTAAGAGTACGTGGTAATTTCGATCTAATTTCTCGCGAGAACGCCTTGCTTGCCAACAATGTGTTGCTGATAGCGGCACTGGTTGTGGTATTGGTCGGGACTTTACTACCGCTAGTACATAAGCAGTTGGGGCTAGGTTCTGTATCCATTGGCGCACCTTTCTTCAATATGCTGTTTACATGGTTGATGGTGCCATTTGCGTTCCTATTAGGTATCGGTCCATTAATGCGCTGGAAGCGCGATAGCATTAAACAATTTGCTAAACCTCTATTAATCAGTGGCGTCATTTCACTGACGTTAGCGGCGGTAATGGTTTGGCTATTGAGCGAACGTTTCACCGGACTTGCCTTCCTTGGTTGGGTGATGGCGCTGTGGATTGTTTGTTTGCATATCTTTGAGCTTCACCAACGCGCTACACATCGTCATTCATTTACGGTGGGACTGACCAAGCTCCCTCGCAGCCATTGGGCAATGATGAGTGCGCATATTGGTTTAGCGGTGACCGTTATCGGCATCGCTATGGTGCAAAATTACAGCATTGAACGTGATGTGCGACTTGCTCCGGGTGAGAATTTTAATATCGAAGGTTATAACTTCCATTTTGAAAACCTGAGAGACAATGACGGTCCAAACTACGATGGTTACATTGCCGACTTTAAAGTGACTAAAGACGGCAAGTACATTAATACATTACACGCTGAAAAACGCTTCTATACCACAGCTCGTTCAATGATGACTGAAGCGGCGATCGATGCTGGCGTCACACGCGATCTTTACATCGCGATGGGCGAAAAGCTTGATGATGGAGTTTCATGGGCGGTGCGCATTTATTACAAACCGTTTGTACGTTGGATTTGGGCGGGGAGTTTGTTTATGGCATTGGGCGGTGCTATCGCCATCAGTGATAGACGCTACCGTTTTCGCAGTAAAACAGCTAAGAAGGAAGCGTAATGAATAAGAAAATATTATTTGTCCCTTTGCTGCTGTTTATCGTGTTAGCTGTGGTGTTTGCCACTCAGCTAACTCGAAATGCTGGTGGCGACGATCCGACTAAATTGGAATCGGTGTTGATCGGCAAGAACGTACCAGTGTTTAAGTTAGAAGATCTAGAAACTCCAGGGTTGTTGCATGACCAAGCCATTTTTACCGGACAACCACTGCTGTTAAATGTCTGGGCGACTTGGTGTCCAACGTGTTATGCAGAGCATCAATACCTGAATGAATTATCATCTCAAGGGGTAAAGATCATCGGTTTGAATTACAAAGATGACCGTGGCAAAGCCATTAAATGGCTACAAGATCTTGGCAATCCTTACATGGTGAGCTTGTTCGATGGCCGAGGTATGCTAGGGCTAGATCTTGGCGTGTACGGAGCGCCAGAAACCTTCTTAATTGATGCCAAGGGCGTGATTCGTTACCGTCACGTGGGTGATGTCAACGTTAAAAACTGGCAAGAAAAATTAGGCCCTATGTATCAACAAATGCTCGATGAGGTGAAATCATGAAGAAATGGTTTATCGCTATTATCGCGTCCATGATGTTCAGTGTTACCGCGCACGCGGTGATTGAAGTGCACGAATTTGATACCCCAGAGCAAGAACTGCAATTTCAAGAATTGAACCACACTTTGCGCTGCCCTAAGTGTCAGAACAACACTATTGGTGATTCGAACGCTGAACTGGCATTAGATCTTCGAGAAAAAGTGTATGAAATGACCAAAGAGGGCAAGTCAAAGCAAGAGATCGTGGATTATATGGTGGCGCGCTACGGCAATTTTGTGACCTATAAACCGCCGTTTACCTTAGGTACCGCCATTTTATGGTTGGGACCGGTTTTTGTAGTGCTGATTGGCTTTGGCTTTATTTTAACTCGAAGCCGACGTAAACCTGCCAAAGTAGCAGGTAATGCCACCTTAAGTGAAGAAGAGCAGCAACGCCTAAATGCTTTGCTAAAAGACGATAATGGAGACAACAAATAATGACGTTGTTTTGGATTTCTACCTTAGTTATTGTCCTGTTTGCAGCGGCCTTAATTATAATCCCACTAGTTAGAAAGCAGGTGGTTAATGATGCTGAGCGTCGTGATGAGCTCAATAAAACTATTTTTAGAGAGCGTGTTGCTGAGTTAGCCGTTGAAGATGAAGAAGGCATCGTTGTTGATAAAGAAGAGTTGATTGTTGATCTTAAACAGGCACTTCTTGACGATATTCCCGCTGAAAAACAATTGGCTTCCACAAAATTGGGCTCTCCAGTATTAGTTGCCGTTGTTTCTGCGGTATTACTGCTTGGGGTTTCATACGGTTTTTATGCTAAGTTTGGCGCAATCAATGAGGTTAAGCATTGGCAAGATGTTAGTGCTAACTTACCTGCGCTAAGCAAGAAGTTAATGGACAGCAATGGTCAAACATTAACTGACCAAGAGCTAAACGATTTGACGTTAGCACTGAGAACTAACCTTCATAAAAACAGTGATGATGCGACAGGTTGGCTATTGCTAGGGCGCATTGGTCTTGCCAATCGCGATATGCAAACAGCCATTGGCGCAATGAAACGTGCGCGTAAATTGGAGCCAACCAATGTTGATATTCAATTGGGGCTTGCACAAGCATTAACCTTATCCAACGATGAAGTCGACCAACTTGAATCAGAACGTTTATTGCATGACCTATTGCGCCAAGACTATGTTGATTTGCGAGTCTTTTCTTTGTTAGCATTCAGCGCCTTTGAAAAACAAGACTATGCGGGCGCCATTCGTTATTGGCGCACCATGCAACAGTTAATTGGTGCTGATGACAGCCGTTACGAAATGTTAGAGCGCAGCATCAATAGCGCACGTAGTAAAATGGGCGACACAGCAGTAGCCATTCCTGGCGTCACCAGAATTGGTATTTCTATTGCCGATAACGTGACTTTACCAGAGCAAGGTGTGTTAATTGTATCGGTGCATCGTGAAGATGGTTCACCAATGCCGATAGCTGCTGCTCGTTATGGTTTAGGCTCTTTTCCTCGTATGATCATGATGGATGACGGCAATAGCATGCTTGAAGGGCTAAAATTATCGAGTTTAGATAAGTTTATTGTTCGTGCTCGCATAGATACCGATGGCGATGTGTCGACTAAGGATGGCGATTGGTTTGGCGAAAGTGCTGTTACTGCGAAGGGAGAAGATGTAACTTTAGTCATTAATAGTCAATACTAATACTGTCAATGATGGGTGTAGCGGCGGCAACTCCGCTACACCTCATTTAATTATTCGAAAGGGAACGGATATCCTACATGCGAAAAATCTGGATATTAATTGTTATATTAATGGCTGGTTGTGCCTCTCATTCTCAGCAAGATCAGTCTCAACAAGAACTGTTGCAACAAGAGAGCGCAGAGTCAGACACAACAAGCAACGTTAATGACCCTTTCGAAGGTTTTAACCGCATTATGTGGGATTTTAACTATGAAATCCTTGACCCTTACTTGGTGCGCCCCGTATCACTTACCTACACAGGTTACACTCCTCGTTTTATCCGTACCGGTATCAGTAACTTCTTAGCCAATCTTGATGAACCAGCAAGTATGGTGAATAATTTATTAATGGGTAACGGCAGCCTTGCTTTAACTCATTTAAACCGTTTCTGGATAAATACCACCTTTGGTGTTGCCGGGCTGTATGACGCTGCATCTCAAGGCGGTATTGCTAAACAAGATGAGCGCGCATTTGGTGATGTATTAGGTAAGTGGGGTGTTGGTAATGGTTGGTACTTTGTCTTTCCTGCTTATGGCCCTTGGTCATTGCGAGAAGCCGGAGACTTTGCTGACGGTCTCTATCCACCGTTATCGTACTTAAACTTCTGGGCAGGGCTTGGTAAATGGGTCTTTGAAGGCATGGAAATACGCGCCGCGTTAGTGTCTCAAGAAAGCACTCTGGAAAACTCCCCTGATCCTTATGTGCTGACTCGTGATGTGTTCTTACAGCGCAGAGCCTATAAAGCTGAGGTGACTGACGAAGAAGCGGTAGATGAAGACCAAGAAGATTATCTGGATAGTTACCTTGATGACGATGACTTTTAAATTCAGTACATCATAAAATTTGCAGACAATTCTCTTTATCCGTGTAATCCTTTTGTGCAGTTAACTGCCAAGTGAAGTTATTCACTGCTGTTGTTTATTAGACAGACTCTAGGTTTTTTATGCATCTCGAAAAATTCTCCGATATCTATCGCCGTGCTTCTCATCGTAAAGGTGGGGATGCACAGCTTGAGCTTAGGCTCACACATCCTTCAACCTCCGATGAAATACGACAAATTCCTGATGACCGTTGGTTGTCTGAGTTCAGCATGAAGGTCTTTCAATGTGGTATTTCATGGCAAGTCGTTAGAAATAAATGGCCTAATTTTGAGGAGCTATTCTTTGAGTTTAAGCCAGAGCTACTATTAATGCTTTCTGACGAGCATTGGGAAATGAAAGCCAAAGAGCCTAAAATAATCCGTCATTTAGCCAAAGTGATGACCATTAAAACCAACGCTGAAATGTTGATGAACGCTCGCCTTGAACATGGATCTTTTTCGCAAATGGTGGCGAGTTGGCCGGCGGAAAATATCACCGAGTTGTGGGACTATTTGAAGAAACATGGCAGCCGTTTAGGCGGTAATACCGGTGCTTATGCTTTAAGAGCAATGGGCGTAGATACCTTCATTTTATCTTCAGATGTAGAAAGTTACCTGCGTAGTTACGATATTATTGATGGCGGTCGTGATACCAAAAAATCACGTTTGGCGGCCAATAAAGCCTTTTGTCACTGGCAAAAAGAGTCAGGCAGAAGTATGAGTGAAATTAGTCAGATCATTGCGTTTAGTTGCGGGGATAATCGGGTTTAGATGATTACTGACGACAGATTGTTACTGACTTATCTATAAATAGAAAAGGTGTTGAGATTGCTCTCAACACCTTTTTTTAAACTTTAGCTAAAGTGCTTATGCGTTTATATTAGAATTTTTGATTGTACTGCAGACCCACAAGGATTGCATCAGCACGAGTGGTTGCTGTAATCGTGTTATTACCAAGACCAACTGAACCATCAGGTAGTGGAGCTGGGAATTGCGTTGATTCACTCACGTTTTGATCAGCACCAATTAGGTAGGTGATACCAAAGTCTAGAGTTGAATTTTCGGTAAAGTGGTAACTAGCACCTGCAGAAATCCAATTACGATCTGAATCTGGTACAGAGATAGAAGTTAGCTCATCTTGAGCGCTGGTATCGTGCATGTAACCAGTACGCAGTTCAACTTTATCCGTTACGTACCAAGTACCACCGATAGCAAAGTGCCAACCATCTTGCCATTGGTATTGTTTATTGTACTCACCTTGGATATATCCACTACTTAAGTTATGGAAGTCAATCTCGTCAAACGCACTCCAACCAATCCACTGTACTGAGTAGTGAACCGCGAAGTCTGTATCTTTAATATGGTGGTAACCAGAGAATTCAGCCATATCTGGAAGAGGCAATTCAATTTCTTGTCCTTTGTCATCCGATACTTTTATATCTGGGCTATAACGGTACGATAGGCCCCAGCGGTTGTTTTCATCTAGCTCATAAACAGTACCAAGGTTAAAGCCTACTGCCCAACCATCTGCGTCTTCAACATCAACTGTTTGAATTGGGGCAGGAATACCAAGCTCTGTGCCACCACGACGGAAAGTACCTTGACCATAGATAACATCAAGGCCAGCACCAAAGCTCCATTGTTCATTCAGGCGATATGAGCCTGCAAGACCAATATTCATGCTCTTAATGTCAGTCTCACCACCATATACAGAGTTGGTATAATCTGAACTTCCAGAGAAGTCTGTGCTAGTTCCGAAATTAGAATAAGCATTTACACCCACTGCAAATTTTTCATTGATTGGCACGATTAGGTGAATGTTTGGAGCAAATGCTGTACCACCTACATCATCGTAATCTTCGTAAACATTTGCACCAACCGGTGTGCCATTGACAGTAGTTGTGCTACTGCCATTTTTTACTGAGATGTCAGTAATGATAGTTTCGAAACCAAGCGACAAAGATGTTTTATCAAAAAGGGCCATCGTTGCTGGGTTACGAGCCATAGAAGACGCGTTGTCTGCGATTACTGCGTCACCTGCGAATGCACGACCAATACCAGTAGCTGATTGTGCGTTAAGTTGGAAGCCAGCAGCATGTGCTTGTGAGGTAGCTGCAACTACTGCAACTGCAAGTAGGGAGCGTTTAAGAGTACGCATCTTATTCATTAATAATTTCCTTATGTTTTACGCTAAAATCCTAGCGTATCAACCGGTCTTAAATTTCGAAGTCGGCTGATACTATTGCTAAATATAGTTTTAACAACTCAGACCACTACTAAAAATAGTGCGTTTGTTCATTTTTGCGACAAAAAAGGTGTAATTTTAGCTATTTATTGTGTTACTTAGAGTCATTGCTCTAAATCAATGATTGGTGCGATAAATTAGTAGAAATTGATAACCCCTTAACATATCTACATGTAAGGGGTTGAAATTATAGAGATAATTCTCTAGGAGAGTGGTTTTATGATTTCTGATAACCTTTTTGCAATATCTGTAACGTTTTCTCCCTCTTCACCAACAAGAATCATAGAGGCAGAGCCGATGGGCATTACGGCGCCCGACAATTTATTTTCGTGAAAGTTCACCGAGTGATCGGAGCTGACATTGGTAATAAATAGTGTAATTCGACCTTTTTCACCTTGAAAAACCATGTGTAGTGCATTGCTACTACCAAATCCGCAGTGATTTAAATAGTAAACATGGTAGGGGAAGCTTTCCGTAAATTGATAAGCAAAAGGCGTCAATTTGGTATTAATTTGACTGGACTTTACTTGCTCATCAAGTTGATCGGTAAATGGGCGTTCATCGATAACATGTTGTACCGCAGTATCAGCCAAACTGGCGTGAGCGTTAGAGACGATGTTAGGAGTCAAATTAAACTGACCCACTAATACGCCAACAGCAAAAGCAACGGATGCGGCAATAGCAAAACTGCGTTTGGCAAAGTTCGGTCGCACCACGTTAGTTTCGCCGCTCTGCTTGAACAAAATCTTATCTGCCAAATTATCAGGTACATCGACACGCATTGCTTGCTCGATTCTGGCGTCTAAGCTCAGTATATCGTCAGTAAACTTAGCATTTGGCTCACTGTTAGCAATCGCCTTGAGTAACTCTTCGTCTCTCGCTTTCGGATCCGACATAATACGGCGGCGAAATTCTAAATCATCCATTTTGCCTCCCCTGATTTGAAGTGGTTGAATCTAGTAATTCTTTAAGTTGGTTTCTAGCCCTAAATAGGCGCGTCATCACAGTGTTTTTGTTGAGGTCTAAGATCTCGCCAATTTCGTCACCACTGAATCCGCCAACAACTTGTAAAAATAAAGGCTCACGATAGTCCAGATCAAGACGCATAATTTGAGCTTGTAACCACTCACTTTGATGAAATCCATCATCACTAATATGGGCTTCATTACCAGGATCATCGATATCGACAAGATCTAACTGCTTTCTTTCAAAACGTCGTGCATTCTCACGTCTTAAAATGGTGATAAGCCATGATTTAGCCGCTTTTTCGTCTAAAAGAGAATCTAACGCTTTCCATGCACGCAGGCAGGTTTCTTGTACAAGATCTTCTGCGATAGAACGATCTTTACATAACCAATAAGCGTAACGAAACAGGTCTCTGTGATAAGCGCGTACGAGCGCTTCGTATCTTCTTTGTTTATCCATATTAGAGTTGACCTGAGAGAGCGACTTTTTCTTTCGAGATTTCGCTTTCCTGTCGAAAATCTGCATAAGTGCCACACAAGCTCCTTTTTATGTGTCTAGGTTCTTATGAACTGTACAAGAATATAAAACGGACGCAAACACAATATGTAGATGAATTGCGTCATATCAATTAACTTATTTGGTGATGACAGCCACATTTAAGATCTAATTCAATTACACACTTTGATTTTATTAACAATTTCATTACAATATTGAGGTCTGACCTCTTAACTAAGGAAGTGTGATGGGATTACAGCAGTTAACTACTCGGCAGGGAGATAGGGTAGCAGTGGTGGCAGGGTTAAGAACCCCCTTTGCCAGACAAAGCACTGAACTAAAAGACATGCCTGCGTTAGATCTTGGCAAGATGGTGGTCAGCGAAATGCTTGCTCGTACCGATATTGATGCCTCATTAATTGAACAAGTGGTGTTTGGACAAGTGATTCAAATGCCGGCTGCGCCAAATATTGCTCGAGAAATCGTGCTAGGCACAGGAATGAACATCAATACCGATGCCTACAGTGTTACTCGTGCCTGCGCCACTAGCTTTCAGGCGACAGCCAATGTTGTTGAATCGATTCTCGCAGGTAACATCGAAGTGGGTATTGCTGGGGGGGCAGATTCCTCGTCCGTTTTACCAATTGGTGTGACTAAATCTTTAGCCGCAAACTTATTGGCGCTGAGTAAAGCGCGCACTTTGCCACAGAAGCTCAAAGTGATGAGCCGTCTTAAAATGAAAGATCTTATGCCTGTGCCTCCGGCGGTAGCGGAGTATTCAACCGGTTTATCTATGGGGCAAACCGCAGAGCAGATGGCGAAGACTCACTCTATTTCTCGCGCAGACCAAGATGCACTGGCGCATCGCTCACACGCCTTTGCCGCTAACGCATGGAACGAAGGGAAAATTCGTGACGAAGTGATGACCGCCTATCCTGAACCTTATAAAAAATGGATTGATACGGACAATAACATCCGCTTTGATTCCACCATCGAAGGTTACGCTAAATTACGCCCCGCTTTTGACCGCCAATTTGGTTCAGTTACCGCCGCTAACTCAACGCCACTGACTGACGGCGCTGCGGCCATTATGCTAATGACGGAAAGTAAAGCCAAAGCGCTCGGGCTTGAGATTCTGGGTTATATTCGTTCTTATGCCTTTTCGGCAACGGGTGTTGAAAAAGATATGTTGATGGGGCCGTCGTACGCTACGCCGATTGCACTCGATCGTGCGGGGCTAACCTTGAACGATCTGACTCTGATTGATATGCATGAAGCTTTTGCCGCGCAAGCACTGGCCAATGTGAAAATGTTTGCCAGTAACAAATTTGCTCAACAAAAACTTGGCAGAGACAAAGCGATTGGCGAGATTGATATGGATAAGTTCAATGTTCTGGGCGGCTCTATTGCCTACGGACATCCATTTGCCGCCACAGGCGCGCGTATGATCACTCAAACATTAAGAGAGCTTAAACGACAAGGCGGAGGCTTTGGTCTCAATACCGCCTGTGCCGCTGGTGGACTTGGCGCGGCAATGATTTTGGAGGTGGAATAATGACTGAGCTTAAAACCTTTAATTTAAGCATAGATGAAGAGCAACTCGCTTGGTTATCTATTGATGTGCAGGGTGAGAAAATGAATACCCTGCAAGCCGCATTCGCCGATGAAATGAATGAGATTCTGTCGCAACTTGAACAGAAAAAATCAGAGATAAAAGGGCTGATCATTCATTCGTTAAAACCAGATAATTTTATTGCAGGTGCTGATGTGCGCATGTTAGACGCATGCAAAACCGCAACTCAGGCCACTGAGTTAGCCACCACTGGCCAAAAAATGTTTGCCAAGCTCGGCGAGTTTCCATTTTCAGTGGTTGCTGCCATTCACGGCCCATGCTTAGGGGGCGGTTTAGAGCTTGCCCTTGCCTGTGACTACCGTGTTTGTAGTGATGATGATATTACTCGCTTAGGCTTACCAGAAGTTCAACTTGGCTTGTTACCCGGCTCAGGGGGGACACAAAGGTTGCCTAGGCTTATTGGACTTATGCAGTCTCTGGATTTGATTCTTACTGGCAAACAAGTGCGCGCGAAGAAAGCCAAAAAGCTTGGATTGGTGGATGCAAGTGTGCCAAACAGTATTTTTCTGGATGTCGCGAAATCGTACGCACAAAAATCGAAACCTAAACGTAAATCTTCGACAAAGGAAAAACTGATCTCAAGTGTTGGCTTGAGCCGTAAAGTCATCTTTGATCAAGCCGCCAAGAAAACACAGCAGAAAACTCGTGGTAATTATCCCGCCACTGACAAAATTCTCGAGGTGATGCAATTTGGTTTAGAGAAGGGATTAAAGCGCGGTCTAGAAAAAGAGGCGTTAGAGTTCGGGCATCTGGTCATGACCTATGAATCAAAGGCATTACGCTCGCTATTTTTTGCCACCACAGAAATGAAAAAAGAACATTTTGGTAATGCCACCCCTGCTAAGGTCAACCATGTTGGCGTATTGGGTGGCGGATTGATGGGAGCGGGTATTGCTCACGTATCGCTCGCCAAAGGTAAATTTGCCGTTAACTTAAAAGATGTCGCACAAGATGGGGTATTAAATGCCCTGAGCTACAACTACAAACTGTTGGAAAAGCAGCGCAAGCGTCGCATCTTATCGAAAGCGCAAGTACAGTCAAAAATGTCACAGTTGCGTGGCGGTACTGACTATCTTGGTTTTAATAAGGCTGATGTTGTTATTGAAGCGGTATTTGAAGATTTATCATTAAAACAAGGCATGGTGCAAGATATTGAGCAGCAGTGTCCTGAAAATACAATTTTTGCTTCTAATACTTCGTCTTTACCTATTTATCAAATAGCGGAAGGCGCGCAAAGACCTGAAAATATTGTCGGTCTGCATTACTTTAGTCCAGCAGAGAAAATGCCGTTAGTTGAGGTGATTCCTCATGCCACCACTTCGGCAGAAACAGTGGCAACGGTAGTGGCTCTTGCTCGCAAACAAGGCAAAACGCCAATCGTAGTGAAAGACAGCGCCGGTTTCTATGTAAACCGAATTTTAGCGCCCTACATGAACGAAGCGGCTCAAGTGTTGATGGCAGAGCAAGAGATTGAGCATATTGATAGCGCACTGCTGAACTTTGGTTTCCCTGTTGGGCCTATTACCTTGCTCGATGAAGTGGGCGTGGATATTGGCGCTAAAATAATGCCGATTTTAGTGAGTGAACTTGGTGAGCGTTTCCAAGGTCCCAACTTATTTGATGTGCTTCTTAATGATGGGCGTATTGGGCGCAAAGCAGGTAAAGGCTTTTATCAGTACAAAGGCAAAGATAAGAAAGTCGATAAATCTGTGTATAAGTTACTGAAATTGACTCCTTCACGCAGCATTGCTGAAGAGGATATTGCGCTTCGTTGTGTGATTCCTTTGCTTAATGAAGCGGTGCGCTGTTTAGATGAAGGTATCATTGCCAGTGCTCGAGACGGAGATATTGGTGCCATCTTTGGTATCGGCTTCCCGCCGTTTAGCGGTGGACCATTTAGGTTTATGGATACTTATGGTCTAGACAAGTTAATCGAGAAAATGCGCCAGTTTGAGCTGACTTACGGCGAACGATTTGAGCCGTGCCAAGGGCTTATTGATAGGGCTGAGTCAGGGAAAACCTTCTACGGCTAAGTATTCTTAGTGTGATTGGTATTAAAAATAACTGCAAGGGAAGCCGATATCATTTCGTCTTCCCTTTTTGTTAGCTATCTTTCGATTTTTGGTGAATAGATAGAGTAGGCGGTAATTTGGCCTGCCATGATAGCGGCAAACATGAATAGCGCAGATAAGCCTATGCTTGGGATAGGCAAAATGGGTTGCTCAAATACCGATTGGCTAGCACTCACTAACACGCGGCTTCCGGGAACTAATATAATGATGCCTTGCAGTATATAGATAGAACCCGTTAGGTGCATTTTCTTGGCAATCCATGTGCCATATAAGGTGATGATCACCGTAGTTAGCCATGTGCCGACAATCCAGCCACTGCCAAGTCCTAGATAATAAGGGCCCCACATACCTAAGATAGCCACTGGAAAACCTAATAGCATGTCTTTTGGTCTGGCATTAAATATGATTCCAATAGCAAGGGATATCACTGGCAGTCCAGCAAAGTGCATCCACGTTGGCACGTCATTGGTATAAGTTAAATAGTCACTGACGCCCCAAATCGTTTCACCAATGTGCACGCCCATAAATATGCCAATGAAGAGCTTAATCAGCGTGAGCATACTTTGCCCTAATAAACTGGTGCCTGATACGAGATCATTAAATGCTAAACATTCCAACGCATTGGCAATGGATAAACCGGGGACAAACAGTATTACGGCGGCGATGCACAAGGCGTATATGGGCATGGGATAACCAAGACTACTGATACCCGCTACGCAAATCCCCGTTAGCAGTGCGGCAATAAACTCAACGGCAATAGTGCGACGTCCAGTCAGTACTTGCTGACATCCCCACACCAAAATCCCGAGCAGAGTGGCAAAAGTAATGGCTTCAAGAGTGCTGCCGATAAGCATTAGATAAGCAGGTGGAATCGACATATTAGCCAGTGCGACGCTCCATTTTGGATAATAGAGAGGTTTTTGCACCTTAGTACCGTTTCTATTGTCGAGCCGACCTATGGTGTGCGCAAGCAAACTAAGATCAATGGACGCGGGTGCTAAGCGCTTCATAATGACCTTATTGTTATCTTCGGGAAATTGATAATTAATGGATGTCGGGAGCGCTTGCACCATTGAAGGCATTCCTTGTTGCCTTGCATAATATTGTGTGAATTTTTCTACCTTATACGGAGGACACCCACTGCGATGCAGAGTGCTCCCAAATTCAACAATATCATTGATGGATTCTTGATTGGCCATTGTGAACTGTTTGGATGATTGAGGCTAAGTAGCGCGAATGTATCAGATAAAAACCCATCGCGCCAAACCCATGCATCAGCTTTGTAAGCGAGCTCAAGGGATTGCAAAAGAAGCATAAAAACAATCTCTCAAACCTATATCCATTTTTGAAACATAAGATTGCAATGCAAGCGCTACGTTATAACAAACGTATTAAATATTATATATACGGAGTCGCACTGGATGGCTATCGCGTGTTTATCAATATTATTTCTGGTGTGGCATATGAAATTATCACATTTAATAATCAGAAATTATAATGAAAAAAATTCTATCAATAGTTCTTCTATTTTCTCTCGGTGGTTGTGCGTCATTATTGACCAATAAAATTGTGTTTAACCATCACAATAATCATGTGGATATTGCGGGCGTAGAGGCTTCCGTAGACTTACCTTCTAATTATGTTTTCGTCGAAGATTTCAAGATTAAGAGTTTTCAGGGATATAGTAATACTGTCGGTGGTGAAAAAGATTCGTTTGATATGTCTATTTTCAAAGATACAGAAAGCAACGGATTTGTAATGTTATTGAGGAGAAAATGCCACCATTGTTATTTTTCTAATATAGCAAGAGGTGATACTACTTATCGTCTTGGGGCATTTCGAACATTTCAGGTTGATAGATACCGCTCTATGTCCTTAACGCATCATGGCGTGTTGGATCAGAAAATATACGAAGCTTTGATGACCAACAATACTGAAAATAGAGACTATAGAGAACAGATGTGTGGAGAAAGCATTAGGACATCAAATCACAAATCTATATATGTAATGTCTGTATTCAAATCATGCTACCAAACACAACCAGATATATTGAATACCTTAAACTTAAAACCAATAACGCATAGTTAATCCCAGACATTCTAATATTTGATTAATAAAAAAGACACTCAGCCTATGTTCAATATGATATTAAGCTGAGTGTCTTTTTTAATTGAGGTTAACGTATTTTTACCCTATCACCCCAGTTCAATATCTTTCGGCATTAGCTGAAACTCTTCAATAGAGCCAATTTCTTGACCCAGATCCAGTGGTGGTGCGTCGTGATGCTGGTTGCCTTGGGTGTGCATGACCAATCTATTCGCCGTTCTAGGTTTTAGTTGGCTTACCACAAAGCGAATCATATCGGCGCGGGTTAAGGTGCGGATATGTTCAACCACCAATTCTCGGTTGTTAAACTGTTGGTCTTTATTGCCAATGGATACCCAAAGCCTTTGGCCTTTGGTTCTTAGGTTATTGTCGGGTGCCATGATTTGGTTTAATAACCCTTGCTTACTGTTTTGCCATTGGGCTTCAGTCAGTTCAAGGAGCACCATATAAAAAGCATTCAGAAATTCATCGATAGAAGCGACTAAATCAATCGGTGCAGCCACAGGGGATTGCACATAAATGACAATTCCGGGAATACGGTTTAATGGCATATTCCCTGTGCCGACCATATAACCGAGTTGTTGTTTAGTCCGAATTTCATTGAAAAATGCTGATGACATCAAGTGGTTAGCAAGTGTAAAGGTAGCAATAGTGCCTGTGTTAGAGTCTTCACCTTGATAGTAAATTGCTACGGCTGAATCGTCTTGGTCGCAATGAATTTCATGTTGGAAGGTGCCGTTATTACCTAACTTCACCAAAGGTCTGAGTGATTCTTTGTACTTTTGATTTTCAACGCGCAGCGCATTTTTCAGCTCATTGGCAATGTCTTGTGCCGCTTGTTGAGTCCAATCACCAAAGACAAACATTTCTACATATAATTTGCCTAATAAGCTAGAGACAAACTCTGGCAGCTCTTCAATTTGTACTTTCTCTAAGGCTTTAACCAGCACGCCTGCGGGAGGGTTATTTGGTTGTAATATTCCGGATAAGTGATTGAACAGTTGCGATAAGGGTCTGTCTTTACTGGCGTTACGCAGTTTTCTAAGCATTTGGGTTTTGATGCTATCAAAACGTTGCTGCTCAAAATGACGGGTGGCAAATTTTTCTAAAATCATTTGCAGTAGTTGCGGCTGCTTCTCACTAAATCCAGATATAGTTAAAGTGAGCCCGCCTTGATGGGCATAGATGTTGTAGCTCATGCCGGCAATTTCAGCTTGATAGGATTGCCTAGATAGTGACTCCATAAACAGTTCAACACACAAACGCAATTTGATAATATTTTGTGGGTTGTTGACTGAGCATGGGCTATCAATCGCAATGTAGAGCGAGCCTTTTGGTACGCGAAAATCAGGCTCTTGTAAGTGCCACAAACGAAAGCCCGGTAATTCTTCTATGACTTTAGGTAACGGCTGTACTTCTTGTAATGGCTTAGGGTCTAAGTCATAACAGATAAATGGGTTTTTGCTGGGTAGGGCAAAGTCAGCAAACTTGGCTGGATTTTTCCAACGCTCAATTTGTTCGGCGCTAAATTTCTTAGCGGAATATGGGGTGAAATACCACTTGGCTTGTGTGTCGTACTCAAGCTCTTTGGCGGTAACCCATACTCGAAGGTTCTCTACGCAGAAGTAAGGAACAAAACTTTCAATTA
The DNA here is from genome assembly GCF_052955985.1 of Vibrio sp. B1Z05. Lineage (NCBI taxonomy): Bacteria > Pseudomonadati > Pseudomonadota > Gammaproteobacteria > Vibrionales > Vibrionaceae > Vibrio > Vibrio sp. B1Z05. Next base: position 1,802,953 of record NZ_CP130463.1, on the reverse strand, counting down.
GGGAATGGTCAAAATCACTCATGCGATAGTCGCCATACAAGACTTCACTCATAGGGAAGCGTTGTATGCTCATCACCAGATAGCTGGCAAGGTCGATAGCTTTAACCGATTCTTGAAAACGAAATGCGGATTCTAATACCGCTTGTTTTTCAGTGTAACGCCACTGTTCGATGCCTTGTTCAAAGACCAAGTTCATATAAGAAAAGATCGTTTCTACAATCTCATCTATATGTTTAAGCCCTTCTGCGGTAAGCAGGCAACCAATGCTAAATTCTCGAAAATTACTGCCACTGATGCCGCCACCTGCAGCAAGAGAAGTCACCCAGTGTTTATTTTTCAGTAACAAGGTCAAGCTACCCGGGCCTTCGTAACCGATAAGATGCGCAAAATAAGACAGAGGTTTAGTCGCGTAATGCTTTTCCATATTAGGGAAAGAAAAAGACAAGCTTAGCTTGCGCGCTTCTTTTTCTGGTTCTACTTGTACATACAGCTGTTGTTCATTTTGAGTGAGCAATGGGGTAGTGATGGTTTTGGCCTGTAGGTGATTGTTTTTTATATCACTAAACAAGCGAGTTGCCATCTGTTCGAGATCATCTAAAGGCTGCGGACCCACGAGCACCACACTCATGAGATCGGCAGAATAATGGCTTTGGTAAAACTGAATAATTTCATCACGAATAGAGCCGCTTTCTCTATCACACAGCGTCTCTTCATTACCGACTGAAAATTTTGCAAAAGGGTGTAGCGGATTGACCAATTCTTTTTGCACTTGATAAAAACGGCGCGAATCATCGTGTATCTTCATTTGATATTCAGAGTTAACCGCTTGACGCTCTTTATCCAGTGCTTCTTGATTGAAGAGGGGAGAAATGAAGAACTGGCTAAAACGAGACAAGGCTTGTTCAAAGAAATCAGGCACGACATCAAAAAAGAAACAGGTATGTTCCGTGCCTGTCCACGCATTATTACTGCCACCGTGCTGGCTGATGAAAGTTTGAAACTCACCAACTTGTGGGTAATCCTTAGTACCTAGAAACAGCATGTGTTCAAGGTAGTGAGCAAGCCCTTCACGGTCAGCAGGGTCGTCAAAGTGTCCCACTCTTACCGCTAGCGAGGCAGCAGAGCGCTGCACGGTAATATCTTGAACCAATATGACTTTAATTTGGTTATCTAAGGTGATGTCACGATAGTGGTTTTTGTCATTCGGACTTTGATGCACTTAGATGCTCTCCTTGAATTACCTCAACCCCGATCTTTAACACAGAAGATTTAAAAATGGGCTGAGATAAACTATTGTTTTATATGTTAAGTATGGCGGAGCAATGCCTTCTAGCAAACTTAAAAATAAAATTTTATTGAAATGCTGCCTCAATCAGAGAATACCAATAGTATTATGGTGTACTCTTTGAACAGACAGTCACAAGTTTAGGACAAAAATGAACGTATATATCATGCGCCATGGAGAAGCAGGAAGCTTTGCATCAAGTGATGCTGAACGCACATTGACCGCTCGCGGAGAGGCGCAATCATTGCAAGTGGCCGAAGCCGTAGTCGAGCAAGGTGTTTCACATTTTGATTTAGTCTTGGTAAGCCCTTACATCAGGGCGCAACAAACTTGGGATAAGATTAAAGGGCTTTTTTCTGCCGATAAAGTAGAAGAGTGTGCCGATATTACTCCTTACGGGCATTCTGAAGATGTTTACCAGTATGTGTGTGCTTTAGCTGAAGTTCAAAAACCGCAGTCAGTGTTACTGGTTTCTCATTTGCCTTTAGTGGGCTACCTTACTGCTGAATTTGTCAATGATATGGCAGCACCAATGTTTCCAACCTCAGGTTTTGCTGCTATTGATTTTGAACTTGAGAGTAAAAACGGTGAATTGATGTGGCATATCGCGCCTTAATCTAGAGTGCCAGCTTGGCCTAACCTAGAAGCGAATCAGCCTTAAAATCTAAAAGTAAAACGGCGACCCAAGAGGTCGACGTTTTGTCTAAATGAGTTACCTTAAGCATAGTAGGTTACATTATTTAGGCATCAATACCGTGTCGATAACATGTATCACGCCGTTCGACGCTTTAATGTCGGTCGCCGTCACGGTGGCGTTATCTATCATTACCTTGCCATCCATTACTTTTATCATGGCGGTACCGCCTTGCACTGTTTCAGCTTGTGACAGTTTAACCACATCAGCCGCCATTACTTTCCCGGCGACTACGTGATAGGTCAAAATCGCTACAAGTTTATCTTTGTTTTCTGGTTTTAGTAGCATTTCGACAGTGCCTTCAGGAAGCTTTGCGAATGCGTCGTTTGTTGGTGCAAAAACGGTAAACGGTCCATCACCTTTCAAAGTATCAACTAGGCCGGCGGCTTTAACCGCTGCGACTAAGGTTGAGAAGTTTTCATTTCCTGCGGCCACATCCACAATGTCCTTTTTCATACCATGATGGCCTGCGTAGGCATTCAAGCTTAGAAAAAGTATTCCGATGAACCAAACTGATTTTTTAGTTAATTGCGACCACATATCCTATCCCTCGTGTTGTTTTTTGGATATTCAAATATTTGAACATCTGACATTGATTACGCAACGAAGGCAGAAAAGATCACTATTTTTCTGGAATAGACAGTAATACCAGCAGTGCACCACTACCACCAAACTCCAAAGGTGCTTGATGATAGGCCATCACATCAGGGTGCTGAGCCAGCCACAATGGCACTTTTTGCTTTAAGATATGTTTGCCGATGCCGTGCATGACGCTAGCGCAATGCACATTTTGTTTGATGCAATGCGCAATCATGGCACCAAGCTCACGTTTGGCTTCCATTTGCGTCATGCCATGCATGTCTAAATACACGTCTGGCACATACACGCCACGGCGCAGTCTTTTGACTTCATACTTAGAGACATCACTGCGAGCGTAACGGGTTGGACCGTCCTCATTGAGCAAAGGTTCAAATTCATCAGAGAAGTAAAATTCGTTATCTTTGGCTTCTCGATCAAACCTTTGCTGTTGTTTTTGTTTTGTTTCTCTTGTTGGCGGTTGGATTATGGTATCCTGTTGTAACTTTTTAACGCCTTGTACTGCTTCTTTAAACAAAGAAAAGTCATCAATATTTGGCTTATCTGATTTGTTCATGGAATAAAGTTTCTGATCTATCTTTAGATTAGGCAGTATTGTAGCGCTTTTTGGAGAAACTTTTGGATAAGATTTTTGTAGATGAAGCAGTGGCTGAACTTCACACACTGCAAGACATGATTCGTTGGACAGTAAGCCGATTCAACGCAGCGGGCTTATTTTACGGTCACGGCACGGATAATGCGTGGGATGAAGCGGTTCAATTAATTTTGCCTTCACTCTATTTACCTCTCGACGTACCTGCGCACGTTTTAAATTCTCGCCTAACAAGTAGCGAGCGTTTGCGTTTGGTTGAGCGCGTAATTAAGCGTATTAACGAACGTACACCTACCGCTTACATCACCAACAAAGCTTGGTTCTGCGGTATGGAATTCTTCGTTGATGAACGAGTATTAGTGCCTCGTTCGCCAATTGGTGAATTAATTGAACATCAGTTTCAACCTTGGCTAACGGGTGAACCTACTCGCATCATGGATATGTGTACCGGCAGTGGTTGTATTGCGATTGCCTGTGGTCACGCCTTCCCAGATGCTGAAGTCGATGCCATTGATATTTCAGGCGACGCGCTAGAAGTGGCGGAGCAAAATATCCAAGATCACGGTCTTGAAGCGCAAGTGACGCCAATTCGTTCGGATTTATTCCGTGATTTGGTGCAAGAGAAATACGATCTCATCGTGTCTAATCCACCGTACGTGGATGAAGAAGACATGAACAGTCTACCTGACGAGTTTAAACATGAGCCAGAGCTTGGTTTAGCCGCCGGTACTGACGGATTAAAATTAGTGCGCCGCATTTTGGCGAATGCGCCAAACTACCTAACAGACAACGGTATTTTGATCTGTGAAGTGGGCAATTCTATGGTGCACATGATTGAGCAGTATCCAAACATTCCATTTACTTGGATAGAGTTTGAAAACGGCGGTCACGGCGTATTTATGCTCACCAAAGAGCAGTTGCTAGCATGCGCTGACGAGTTTGCGCTTTATATTGATTAATCCATACGGATAAAAAGAACATAACGGCATCCACTAGTTATCGATAGTAACTAAAAGGGTGCCGTTTTTTGTTTACACAGTACAAAGCACTTTACAATAGAGTGTGATAAAGCCAGTATGAAAGGCATTAGACCGTTTAAAACAGACTTACAATGAGGAAGTAATGGCAGGAAACAGCATTGGCCAGCATTTTCGCGTGACCACTTTTGGTGAAAGCCATGGTATCGCATTGGGTTGTATCATCGATGGATGCCCTCCAGGCTTAGCCTTAGAAGAGGCCGATCTTCAAAAAGATCTCGATCGTCGTCGTCCTGGTACATCGCGTTATACAACAGCACGTCGTGAACCGGATGAAGTTAAAATTCTTTCAGGCGTTTTTGAAGGTAAAACCACAGGTACTTCGATTGGGCTTTTGATTGAAAACACCGATCAACGTTCTAAAGATTACTCTGAAATCAAAGACAAGTTCCGTCCGGGTCATGCCGATTACACTTATCATCAAAAATACGGTGTGCGTGATTACCGAGGTGGTGGTCGCTCATCGGCTCGCGAAACCGCAATGCGAGTGGCTGCTGGCGCCGTGGCTAAAAAGTATTTAGCGCAAGAATTTGGCGTTGAAGTGCGCGCCTATTTGACGCAAATGGGCGATGTAAAAATCGATACTATCGATTTTGATGAAATTGAAAACAACCCATTTTTCTCTCCAGATGCTATTGCAGTCGATAAATTTGACCAGCTAATCCGTGATCTTAAAAAAGATGGCGATTCTGTTGGCGCAAAATTACAGGTGGTGGCTACGCGTGTCCCTGTCGGTTTGGGCGAGCCTATTTTTGATCGTTTAGATGCCGATATTGCACACGCGTTAATGAGCATCAATGCGGTAAAAGGCGTTGAAATTGGCGATGGCTTTGCAGTGGCTGCACAAAAGGGCAGTCAACACCGAGATGAACTGACTCCAGACGGCTTTGCCTCTAACCACGCTGGTGGCATTTTAGGTGGCATTTCAACAGGTCAAGACATTGTGGCAAATATTGCACTAAAACCGACCTCAAGCATCACAGTGCCGGGCAATACGATTAACCGTCAAGGTGAGGCGACGCAACTTATCACTAAAGGTCGTCACGATCCTTGTGTGGGTATTCGCGCTGTGCCGATTGCGGAAGCGATGCTCGCGATTGTATTGCTGGATCATTTATTGCGTCACCGTGGTCAAAACCATGGCGTAGTAACCGAAACACCAAAAATTGTATAGATAAACTAAAGAGCTGTTGGATGCTTCCGATTGTAAAATCGGCATTCAGCGCTCTTAATTCTCCGCCCGTTTCTCTTTCCTTTCTGTAAGATTTTCCCATGCACGACTATAACGACCTTATTACTATCTTCGATAATACTTTCTTTGACTCTTTTAACACTCGATTGGTGTTAGGGGGAGACGAGCCTATTTATCTTCCTGCCGATGATGAGTTTGCGTACCATCGCATCATTTTTGCCCGCGGTTTTTATGCTTCAGCTCTGCATGAGATTGCGCATTGGTGTGTCGCTGGGCCAAAACGACGATTACTCGAAGATTTTGGTTATTGGTATGAACCTGATGGTCGTGATGCCAACACCCAAGCGCAATTTGAAGTGGTCGAGATCCGCCCGCAAGCGTATGAATGGATATTGGCACAAAGTGCAGGGTTTCGTTTTCAAGTCAGTTGTGACAACCTAAGCGGAGACTTTGAACCAGATAGATTAGGTTTTACACATAAGGTTCAGCAAGAGGTTATCGATATTTTAGAGAAAGGCTTGCCAACTAGGGTTGAGATGCTTTCTAATGCGCTTCGGGATTTTTATAGTGTCCCGCCACTTACTCAGGAAGATTTTAAGGTACTTTGAACCATGATTTTACAACTCGAAGAACAGTTACTTGACACGATTGACCAAACCGTTGCCACTGCGTCGGATGACGAGCTGTTTGCGGGTGGCTATTTACGTGGTCATATCTCTTTAGCCGCGGCTGATTGTGAATACGAAGCGGTATCCGATGTTGCCGTATTCAAGCAAAAAATCGAACAAAGCCTTGCCGACGCACAATCAGAGCTAACACCAGCGGATCGCGTTATTGTGGCCGACATGTGGAATGGTTTATCGAAAGCATTGGCTTAGTCTAATTTTTATTGCGTTAATGCTGACTCAACGCTGATTAATTAGTATGTTGGGAATGGACATGAATATGCTGTGATTCAGAGTTGAGTCACAGCATATTTTTTATGAGCCCGCTTTTAATTGCAAGACGTCATTGCAAGACAGAATGACACGATGGATTATCGAACAAGGAATCAGTTATGAAAATTATCGCTTTTGCCGCCAGTACCAGTTCAACTTCAATCAATAAAACGCTCGCGTCGTACGCTGCTCATCAGCTAGCCAATGCCGATGTAGAAGTGCTTGATCTTATTGATTATCCAGCGCCACTCTTCAGTGAAGACACTGAAAAAGAGCTTGGACACTCGGAATCAGCGAAAAAGCTGTTGGCTAAACTTGGCCGAGCTGATGCCATTATAGTCTCTTTTGCAGAGCACAATGGCAGTTATACCGCCGCCTATAAGAACTTATTCGATTGGGCGACTCGCATTGAGCGCAATGTATTCCAAAATAAACCCGCCTTGTACATGGCAACGTCACCGGGCCCAGGTGGTGCTAAATCGGTACTTGCCGCCGCCGTCGCTTCTGCGCCTTATTTTGGTGCGGATGTGAAAGCCTCGTTATCTGTGCCCAATTTTTATGATGCATTTGATGTGCAGAAGAATGAATTTAAAGACCAACAGTTACAGCAACAAGTGATGGATGCGCTAGGTAAGCTTATCGCTTAGTTTGGATATACCCAATTGGCACTATAAATAATGGGCTCTTTCTGAGCCCATATTGTTGCAGATTGCTTATTTAATTGGCTTAGCAAGAGGTCTACCTTTAATCAGCTTTCTTACCCACATGCGACTTGGATGCAATGCATTTAAGGTGGAAGCAGGCATAGGCAATGGATACCCCAGCATTTGTGAAGCCAAAATTTCGGCGCTTAACGGCGCTGAAGTTAAGCCTCTTGAGCCAAGACCAATTAAGCAAAATAGATTTGGATACTGGCTGACTGCGGTTGCGGGCACTGTTTTCTGCGGGCTTAAATTCGCGTATTGAGTCACTATGTCTGCAAACTTACCGACATTACCGATAAAAGGCAGATGATCTCTAGAAACAGAGCGTATGCCTTGTCTCGCGTCTTTGGCACTCACATCAACCTCGGCTGGCCAACTTTGGTCGGGTAGGCACTGCTGCAATTTAGAGGCGTTTTGTTGTTGGTGCAGCTCATTGTAATCAGTGCTGTGATCGCGACTGTCATAACTTGCGCCAATGCAGTGCTGATCTAACGGGCTTTTCGGCGTTAAGTAGCCGTCGTAACACAATACAGTATTGAGTTTTTGCAGTTGAGTAGTCGTAGGAATATGGCTCACTTGCCCTTTTACTTTGCCAAGGGGAATAGATTGCGCTTGCGCAAACTCATCAAAATTGTGTCCATTCGCAATCACTACCGCAGTGTATTGCTGCTGATTTTTTTGCTCGCTTATATGTTCGTCCATTTGCTGACTGGTGACCAACCAACCTTGTTCGTTTTGCTCTAACTGGGTCACTTTACACGGCTGATTTAGCGTTAATTGCTGCTGTTGGGCAAGAAACTCAATAATGCCTTGTGTGCATTGCGAGGGTGATAGCCAGCCGCCTTGTGGGTATAACACCGAGCCGTACGAGCAATCGAGCCCAATAGTGCGCGCGGTTTGTTCAGGGTTGAGTTGAGTGACTAACTCATGCGGATATTGCCCTTGCACAATGCGCGATAGCTTGGTTTGCTCCGCTTCATTCCAAAATAATTGGGTAACGCCACACCAGTCATGGTCAAAGCTCACTTTAGCCGCTACGTGATCATAGAATTGGCGCGCAAACACAAAGCCGTTAGAAAAAACTTGCGAAACGGCATTGTGATCGCCGTTTAACAACGGATAAAGTGCGCCTTGTCTATTGCCGGATGCGCCCTGGGCCAGTTGCTCATCTTGGCAATACAGTGTCACTTGTGCACCTTTTTGCACTAAAGAATAAGCAAGACAAGCACTGGCGACACCGCCACCAATAATGGCAATATTATCGACTGGCTTATCGGGTGTGTTTGAATCAAAAACAGAGGTTAGAGGCTCTCTGGCAAAGTGAGGCAAGATATTGCTGTACGGCTGTTTGTCGCGCATGCTACCGACAATCATATCGCGCTTATGCCCAAAGCCTTTGGCCTTACTCATATCAAAGCCTGCTTCAATCAACCCTCGGCGCACAAACCCTGCTGCAGTAAAGGTGGCAACGGTACAATCTTGCTTAGCCAGCTTAGCCATACCGTCGAATAAATCTTGATTCCACATCTCAGGGTTTTTACTCGGCGCAAAGCCATCTAAGAACCAAGCATCGACAATCCCATCACTATGAGTTGGTACATCGGGAAGATTATCTTTGATATCCCCCAGCCATAGGTCTAAAGTGATAGCGCCATCAGCAAGAATCAGGCGATGGCACCCAGAAAGCGCCATAGGGTAGTGCTGCTGTAATTCGGTCGCATATTTCTCTAATTCTGGCCACGCTTTATGCGCTTGTTGCAGATCATTTAATGTGACAGGGTATTTTTCAAAGCTGATAAAATGCAGTTGAGTGAGGGGCGCTTGTGGATATTGCGCTCTAAATAGCTCAAACTCTTTCCAGACAGCGAGAAAGTTTAGCCCGGTGCCAAAGCCAGTTTCCGCAATAACAAAGCGGGATTGGTTGAAGGTTGGCCAGCGAACAGGCAGTTGATTTTGGGTGAGAAACACATAACGAGTCTCAGCAAGACCATCGTTGTTCGAGAAGTAGACATCATCGAATTGCTCTGATACCGGGGTTCCGGCGTCGTTCCAATCGAGTTGAGCGTGTTTAATTTTTGGCATATAGATCATAGAATGAGACGTTAACTGAAGTGATTGTACAAATATCTAGGAAAGCTGACCACTTGATCCGCTCTTTCTAGGTATTATCTAGCGGAAAATTTGAATTATAGGAATGTCACATGAAACGAGTCGTGATCACTGGTATGGGTATTGTTTCCAGTATCGGTAACAACGTCGAAGAAGTACTAGAGTCTCTAAAAGCTGGCAAATCTGGTATCGAAGCCTCAGAACAATTTAAAGAAAAAGGGCTACGTTCACAGGTTTGGGGTAGCTTGAAGATCAATCCAGCGGAACACATTGACCGTAAACAAATGCGTTTCATGGGTGATGCTGCGGCGTATGCGTTCATTTCTATGGAGCAAGCAATTGCTGATTCTGGTTTGACTCCTGAGCAGGTGTCTAACGAACGCACTGGCATCGTAGCCGGTTCTGGCGGCGCATCGTCTCTAAACCAAGTGGCAGCAGTTGATATTCTAAGAGAAAAAAGCGTTAAACGAGTGGGTCCATACATGGTCACTCGTACAATGGGTTCTACAGTATCAGCTTGTTTGGCAACGCCGTTTAAAATTAAAGGCGTGAACTACTCAATGAGTTCTGCATGTTCAACTTCAGCTCACTGTATCGGTCACGCGATGGAGCTTATCCAACTTGGCAAACAAGACGTGGTCTTTGCTGGTGGCGGTGAAGAACTGGACTACAGCATGTCTATGATGTTTGACGCTATGGGCGCACTATCAACTAAATACAACGATGAGCCAACTCGCGCATCGCGCACTTATGATGCAAACCGTGACGGTTTCGTTATCTCTGGTGGCGGCGGTATGATGGTTGTCGAAGAGCTAGAGCATGCACTTGCTCGTGGTGCTAAGATTTACGGCGAACTTGTTGGCTACGGCGCAAACTCAGATGGTCACGATATGGTGGCTCCATCAGGCGAAGGCGCAGTACGTTGTATGAAGATGGCACTGCAAAACGTAGATTCAGTGGATTACGTGAACACACACGGCACATCAACTCCTGTAGGTGATGTGAAAGAGCTTGGCGCTATCCAAGAAGTCTTTGGCGGTAACAGCCCTGCAATTTCAGCCACTAAAGCGATGACAGGTCACGCTCTAGGTGCGGCAGGCGTACACGAAGCTATCTACACCGCATTAATGCTAGAGCACGGTTTTGTTGCACCAAGCATCAACATCGAAACGCTTGATGATGCAGCTGAAGGTCTTGATATCGTCACTGAGAAACGCGACCAAGAATTGAAAACAGTGATGTCAAATAGCTTCGGCTTTGGCGGCACTAATGCGACATTGGTATTTAAAAAGTACGAAGGTTAATCCTTTAAGCTCAATTAAATACAAAAAAGCACATAAATAATGAGACCCGACAGGCATTGCTTGTCGGGTCTTTTGTTTATGATTATTCTGTTACTTATTCAAAACAGCTGAAGTATTACAAATGAAAATCGTAATTGATGAAAATATGCCGTATGCCAAAGAACTGTTTGGCAAATTAGGTGAGGTTGTGGCCTTATCTGGACGCACAATCAGTGCTGACGACTTAGTGGACGTAGATGCGTTAATGATTCGCTCCGTCACTAAGGTCAATCAAGCATTGCTGGAAAAAGCCAACAAACTGAAATTTGTCGGCACCGCTACCGCCGGTTATGACCACCTTGATCAACAAGCATTACAAGACAAAGCTGTGGCGTACACACATGCACCGGGCTGTAACAAGGTTGGCGTGGCGGAATACGTCATTTCATCGTTAATGGTACTGGCTCAGCAACAAGGCTTCTCAATTTTTGATAAAACCGTGGGTATTGTCGGTGCAGGGCAGGTAGGCAGTTATCTTGCGAAATGTCTACAAGGCATTGGCATTCAAGTGTTAATCAATGACCCTTTAAAAGAAGCAGAAGGCGACCCACGTCAATTTACGCCACTGAATGAATTGCTTGAACGCGGTGATGTGATTTCGCTACACACGCCAATTACACGAGACGGTGAATACCCAACTCATCACTTAATTGATAGCGAGCGCTTGCAGGCAATGCGACCTGAGCAGATTTTAATTAATGCCGCTCGTGGTCCTGTAGTGGATAACCAAGCCTTAAAACAGCGTTTACAGCGCAATGACGGTTTTACTGCGGTCTTGGACGTGTTTGAATTTGAGCCAGAAGTGGACTTGGAGTTATTACCACTGCTTGCATTTGCCACTCCGCATGTTGCAGGCTACGGTTTAGAGGGTAAGGCGCGCGGTACAACAATGATCTTTAATTCATTTTGCCAGCACATTAATAGCCCCTTAGCGGTTGGCGCCGATGAGTTATTACCTACCGCTCCCGTGCCAAAAATGCATTTATCACGCCAGTGGGACGAAGCAACACTGCACAACCTCACACAATTGATTTATGATGTGCGCAAAGACGATGCACTGTTTCGCCGTGAAATCGGTAAAACAGGGGCATTTGATAAGATGCGTAAAGAGTATTGGGACCGCCGAGAATATGGCGCGGTGACGCTCACTGGCGATGCGTCTTGTAATTTGCAACCCTTGCAAGAGCTAGGATTTAAGGTAGAGGTAGGTTAATGAGTCAACAATTTAATGTCGCCATTTTAGGCGCAACTGGCGCTGTCGGTGAAACACTTTTAGACGTTCTAAAAGAAAGAGAGTTTCCGATTGGCGAACTGCATCTACTGGCCAGTGAACGCAGTAAGGGTAAAACTTACCGCTTTGACGGCAAAAGTATCGAAGTACAAGATGTGGCTGAGTTTGATTGGTCTCAAGTACATATCGCACTATTTTCAGCGGGCAGTGAACTGTCGGAGAAATGGGCTCCTATTGCCGCAGATGAAGGCGTAGTGGTTATCGACAACACGTCGCAGTTCCGCTACGACTATGATGTACCTCTTGTTGTGCCTGAAGTAAACCCTGAAGCCATTGCAGAGTTTCGTAACCGCAACATCATTGCAAACCCAAACTGTTCTACCATTCAAATGCTGGTTGCCTTGAAGCCTATCCATGATGAAGTGGGTATTGAGCGCATTAACGTCTCAACTTATCAATCAGTAGCAGGTGCGGGCAAAGCAGGCATTGATGAGCTTGCAGGCCAAACAGCGAAACTATTAAACGGTCGACCTGCAGAAGCGGAAGCGTTCTCTCAGCAAATCGCTTTTAACTGTATTCCACAAATCGATACCTTTATGGACAACGGTTACACCAAAGAAGAGATGAAGATGGTTTGGGAAACCCAAAAAATCTTTAACGACCCTTCTATCATGGTGAATCCAACTTGTGTTCGTGTGCCGGTTTTCTATGGTCATGCTGAAGCGGTACACCTAGAAACGCGTGCGCCGATTGATGCAGAGCAAGCGGTGCAGCTACTTGAACAAACCGACGGTATTGAAGTGTTCCACGGCCAAGATTTCCCAACCCAAGTTCGTGACGCTGGCGGTAAAGATCATGTCATGGTTGGGCGTATCCGTAACGATATTAGCCACCACAGCGGCCTAAACATGTGGGTTGTCGCGGATAATGTGCGTAAAGGCGCAGCGACTAACGCCGTACAAATTGCAGAACTATTAATTCGTGACTACTTTTAAGCTATAGAAGTATCTGATTTTTTTAGATTTTGCTGTAAACGTTTTTTGCTTTACAAGCATAAGTAAAAAAGGCCATTGGCGAGGTAACTTGCTGGTGGCTTTTCTATTTTTGGTAACTGAAGAACCACTACTTGACCCGTAATCGAATTTTAGGCACATTTTTGATGTAAATAATCATCCTATAGTTGTCTTTTGCACAAAACTTTAGCAAATTAATACTATTCACCGCTTAAGGGAAATCTAGTTGCGAACTCAAATGGAATTGTATCGTCGTACTCTTATTGTAATTGCGTGTTTGTGTGTTTCTATCGTGGCACATGCAGAAGACATCCGTCTTGTAGGCCCAAGTGGTCATTTGCAAGCCGTTCCTACTTATATCGTTCCTGATTCACTAGATGGAACTAAGCTTAACCGAGATCAAAATAAACTCTCTAGCCAACGCACTTATGGCCCCACAGCTATCGATGAAACTTTATGGTCGATAGGGCAAACCGTAAGAACCAGCGAGCAGCAATCGGTTTATAAAGTGATCTTGGCTATCTACAAAAATAACTTAGCGGATTTTGAAGATAGAAACATCCACTTGCTCAAACCGGGCAGTATCATCACTTTGCCAACCGATGCTGAAATTGATAAACAGAGTGTTGCTGAGGCGGTGCGCTTATTAAAAATTCATGCGAAAAAGCCCAGCTATTTAGCAAAAATCGCTCAAGACAATGCGCCGACTAAAATTAATGTAGAAGATTTGGGTGCGCGTCAAATACAGCAAAAGCAAATCGAGTTTTTGCAGCAGCAATTACAATCCTCACAGCAAGAGTTCAGCTCATTACGCCAAAATAACCAAGATCTTCTGCAAGCATTAGGCTCAATTCGTACGGATGTCGTGCAATTAAAAGGGCAACTCGATTTAGAAACCCAGCGCCGCGCCGCCGCAGAGCAAACTTTAAAAGCAGAAAATGCCAATCTCCCTGCGCCTGCATCAAATTCAAGTTTATTGACAAATGTATGGGTGATTGTGGCGCTATCGGCCGCTGTGACAGCGCTTATCATGTTGCTTATCATCAAAATGACCTTATCCGTCAGACCGGTTCCGCAAATTGGTAAAGAGCCTACAGAGCCAAAAGCACTTAACCCCGTGCCAAGCGTGAAAGGCGATAACGACCCTGAAATTGAAAATGTAGAACCTATCGCAACCGTTGTGGCATCGTCAGAAGAAAATACCGAAGCGCAACACGTTCAAGAACAAAGCGATGACAGTCAAACACCAGACGCCGCAATTGAAGTGCCTGCTCGAGCGCAGATGGCGCAAAGTACGGTTAACCCACTGGATAAAGAGTTTGAGCAAGAGCTGGATAAAATATTAGCGGTTAAAGTTACAGGTGAGACGGCTACCCCAGACAACACGGATTCTGATAGCGATAGTGATAATAGCTATGGCGACAATAGCAAGGGCGAAGAGTCTACAGAGCAAGAATCTCATCTCGATGAGATCGTAAACGTCGCGGATTTGCCTGAATATGGCGAAAGAGAAGCGCTTGCGGATGCTAAAAAAGAAGCGTTAGCGCTGTTAGCAGAAGATGATCTAGATTTAGGTGATGCAGTAGCAGCGAGTGACTCAGTTATTGAACAAACAGTTATTGAAAAACCAGTTATTGCTACAGAAAATGATGCAACGATATCTGAACCAGCACCAGAAGAGACAGAGCCAACTACTGCCTATAAGTCTATCGATGAAGTGATCGCTGAGGCAGATGCAGAACCTGCAACCAACCCCGATGAAGAAGAGCTCGATCTTCGAGTCGGACTAGAAGAATTTCCTGATGTGATCGGCAATGTCGAGCTTAAAGACGTTGACGTAGAAGGGGAACTATCAAGTCAGATAGACTTAGCCTCTGTGTACATACAAATGAATGATTTGAATCATGCCGGTAAGTTATTGCGCGATGTCATTGATAAGGGTAATGAACATCAACAGCAACGCGCACAAAATCTACTAGATTCGATTCATTCATAATAAGAAATTGAGACCGTTAAACGCTTCGTTTATACTGCCGACCCTAATTTCTAACTGGATTGTTTCTGATGAGAATCGCACTTGGCATCGAATACGATGGTGCAAAATACTATGGCTGGCAAAGACAAAACGATTTTGACTCTGTTCAGGGGCGTTTAGAAAAAGCATTATCGATAGTAGCGAATCATCCAGTAGAGGTGCAATGTGCCGGTCGTACCGATGCGGGCGTACACGGCACCGGACAAGTAGTCCATTTTGATACTACCGCTTCACGTAAAATGGTAGCGTGGCAAATGGGCGTCAATGCCAATATGCCAAGCGACATTGCGGTGCGCTGGGCAACTGAAGTCTCAGAAGATTTTCACGCTCGTTTTAGCGCGACCGCAAGACGATACCGCTACGTTATCTACAACCATTCATTACGCCCTGCAATTTTGGCAAAAGGCGTCAGTCATTATCACGGCGACCTTGATGTTGAAAAAATGCATCAAGCGGCGCAATCTCTACTCGGCGAAAATGATTTCAGTTCATTTAGAGCGGCTCACTGCCAATCACTAAGCCCATTTCGTAATATGATGCACATTGACGTTACTCGTCATAGCCAATATATCGTAGTGGATATTAAGGCGAATGCGTTTGTGCACCACATGGTGCGAAATATTGTCGGCAGTTTGCTGGTGGTAGGGCGCGGTGAACAGCCTGTTGAGTGGATTGCGTGGTTGTTAGCGCAGAAAAATCGCACATTGGCAGGTGCAACGGCAAAAGCACATGGATTATATTTGGTGAGAGTCGATTACCCAGATGAATTTGCGATACCAGAATATCCAATGGGTCCGTTGTTTCTACCTGAATAAATGTAACGAAAAGCAAATTTAGCATCAATTTGGCGTCATTTTATTGTCATAATTAAGTATTAAAGGATAGGTACAACCAGTTTTTTATCTACACTTGAGTAGATCTATGGTTTAATCCTTGCAAATTATCAACCTCTTGCCTTTGGGGCGAGAGCTTAATGAAAAAGGTCTTTCATGAGTTGGCTTGAGAAGATTTTCAATAAAAGCAGTATTTCACCGTCTCGCAAGGCGAACGTTCCAGAAGGTGTATGGACGAAATGTACCTCTTGTGAACAAGTTTTATACCAAGCTGAGCTGCAGCGTAACCTAGAAGTGTGTCCTAAATGTGACCATCACATGCGCATTTCTGCTCGTATGCGTCTTGACAGCTTTTTAGATGCGGACGGCCGTGAAGAATTAGGCGCAGAATTAGAGCCTAAAGATAAACTAAAATTTAAAGACACCAAGCGTTACAAAGATCGTATCGTTGCTTATCAAAAAAGCAGCGGCGAAAAAGATGCTTTGATTGCGATGAAAGGGACTTTAAACGACATGCCTATCGTGGCGTGTGCGATGGAATTTAAGTTCATGGGCGGATCTATGGGTTCGGTTGTGGGCGCACGTTTTGTTCGCGCGGTTGATGCTGCCATCGAAAACAACTGTGGCATGGTGTGTTTCTCTGCCAGTGGCGGTGCTCGCATGCAAGAGGCATTAATGTCTTTGATGCAAATGGCTAAAACCAGTGCTGCACTAGAGCGTCTTTCTAAGAAAGGTTTACCGTTTATCTCAGTAATGACCGATCCGACTATGGGTGGCGTTTCAGCAAGTTTTGCTATGCTAGGTGACATCAACATCGGTGAGCCGCGTGCGGTTATCGGTTTTGCAGGTCGTCGCGTAATCGAACAAACGGTTCGTGAAGACTTACCTGAAGGCTTCCAAACCAGTGAGTTCTTACTTGAGCACGGCGCAATCGATATGATTGTTGACCGTCGTGAAATGCGTCAGTGTGTTGGTAACTTAGTCGCAAAAATGACTAATTATCCAACACCTTTAGCGACTTCTGGGAATAAAGGCTCAAAAGAGGCTGAATACGAAGTACCCGTAGCGCCAGAAAAATAGTACAGTACTCACTATCTACAGTTTTAGCGTTTAATAGATTGATGAGTCCATATATCCCACAAGCCACATCATCCCTTAAGGTGTGGCTTGATTATTTACAATCCATTCATACCAGTGCTATTGACCTTGGTCTTGATCGCATTTCTCAAGTTGCTCAAAAAGCGGTTCCAAGCTTAACGAAGCCTGCTCCTAAAGTGATTACCGTTGCCGGAACAAATGGTAAAGGTTCTACTTGCGCCATCATGGAAGCCATATTGCTCGATGCCGGTTACAGCGTCGGTGTTTACAGCTCTCCGCATTTGATTCGTTATAACGAACGCGTCCGCATTAATGGGCAAGACCTCGATGATGCGCAACACGTCTCGGCATTTTGCGCCATTGAAGCACTGCGTGGTGAAATTAGCTTAAGTTTCTTTGAATACGCGACACTAGCGGCTTTGCACTTGTTCCAAGAACAAAAAGTGGATGTGGTACTGCTGGAAGTAGGGTTAGGCGGACGCTTAGATGCCACGAACATTGTTGATCATGACGTGAGTGTGATTACTAGCCTTGCCATTGATCACGTTGATTGGCTTGGGGATGACATTAATGTGATTGGTTTTGAGAAAGCGGGCATCTTCCGCTCTGGCAAACCGGCGATTTGTGGTCAACCCGATGCACCGATGACCGTTGCCGCGCACGCTGATGACATTGGCGCCAAGTTGTACCAAGTGGGCTACCAGTATTCATATCAAGAACACGGCACACTGTGGGATTGGCAATCGGGCAGTTTTGATGTTAAAGACCTACCTAAACCAAACTTGCCACTGGCTAATGCGGCCACGGCATTGATGGCATTAGGTGTCTCTGAATTAGATCTGACCGATGTGAATATCGTTAATGGGCTTAATAAGGCTCAATTAGCCGGAAGAATGCAGGTTTTATCACAACAGCCTACTGTGATTTTGGATGTCGCGCACAATCCGCATTCCGCGCAATATTTAGTGGCTCAACTGCAGCTGCGTTACCCACAAAAGATCATTCGCGCCGTGATTGGTATGTTGCATGACAAAGATGTGGCATCGACGCTGAATGCATTATCGGATTGCACTGAGCATTGGTACCCAGCCTCTCTAGAAGGCCCACGCGCGGCATCAGCACAAGAGCTATGCCAATACCTTGCTCAAGGCACCAAAGCTTATGATAACCCTGTCGCGGCCTTTGAACAGGCGTTGAGCGATGCTGGCGAAGATGACGTTGTCGTCGTCATGGGTTCATTTTTTACTGTAGGGGCCGTGTTAGAGCACTGGCAAACAAGGAGAAACAATGGCGAGTAAATTTCAAAGTCGCTTAGTCGGTACCATAGTACTGGTTGCAGTAGGGGTAATTGTGCTTCCTGATATATTAGACGGTGAAAAATCGCACTATCAAGAAGAAACGGTCGCTATTCCTATTAAACCTCAACTTGAGTCAGAAGTAGAATCGTTTGAAGTTCTTGACCCTGTCGAAGAAGACGTTTCTTTACCACCTGAACCGGTTGAAGAAGTGATTCCTGATCACAGCGCGCCGAAAGCCCATAAAGTGGCTGAAGTGAAGCACGAAGCCAAAGCAGCGCCGAAGCACACAACTAAACATGTAACCAAACATAAACCAGAAGTGGTGAAAGTGAAGGAGCATAAAGTTGTAGAACGCAATCACTATCAAGACAGCGCATGGATTATTCAGCTGGTTTCATTAAGAAATGCTGAAAACGCCGAGAAGATGGCAAAAGATCTGCAAAAAAGCGGTTATCGAGCCAGTGTGGTGAAAGCGAACAACTTTTATCGCGTAATTGTAGGGCCAGATGTTTCCCGTTCAAAACTGGAAGCGGAACTACCAAAACTAAATAAACTGCTTGGCGCAAATGGTCAGATTCAGACATTTAAGCCACTAAAACCATAAAGAAAACGTTTGCGTCGCGCATTTTTCTGTTAGAATGCGCGCCAGCATGAGGAAGTAAAGCTCATGAATTGGATAGATTTTACTATTTTAGGTGTGATCGGCTTATCTGCGCTGATCAGCTTGGTACGAGGTTTTGTTAAGGAAGCCCTGTCTTTAGTGATTTGGTTTGGCGCCTTTTTTATTGCCAGTCAATATTACACAAAACTCGCGGTGTACTTTACAAACATCCAAGACAATATGATTCGAAATGGGGCCGCAGTAGCCGCTCTGTTTGTGGCAACATTGATTGTTGGTGCTGTTATCAATTACACCATCGCTCAATTAGTACAGAAGACCGGTTTGTCAGGTACAGATCGCGTGCTTGGAGTCGTATTTGGTACTTTACGTGGCGTACTCATCGTCGCTGCCGTACTGTTCTTTATGGATGCATTCACCAGTCTTTCAAATGCCGACTGGTGGCGCCAATCGCAGTTGATTCCAGAGTTTAGTCGTCTGATCGCACCGTTTTTCGAACATCTTAAAGAAACGTCAAGCTTTTTATCCGGCGTGGGTAAAGCTTAAACCAATACTGAGGGTTTAGACATGTGTGGTATTGTTGGAATTGTAGGCACAACTCCTGTTAATCAATCGATTTATGATGCGCTTACGGTTTTGCAGCATCGTGGGCAAGATGCAGCGGGTATTGTTACCATAAATAGCAATCGTTTTCGTCTACGTAAAGCGAACGGCTTGGTTAAGGATGTGTTTGAAGTAAAACACATGCAACGCTTACAAGGTAACGTGGGAATTGGGCATGTTCGCTACCCAACCGCAGGAAGCTCAAGTGCTTCAGAAGCTCAACCTTTCTACGTAAACTCACCTTTTGGTATTACGCTCGCGCACAATGGTAACCTTACCAACGCTGCCGAAGTACGTCAGAACCTGTTTGAGAAAGACCGTCGTCACGTAAACACCACTTCTGATTCAGAAGTCCTATTGAACGTATTGGCTCATAACATTGATATGACCAAAACTTTTAATATTACTGAGAAAGACGTGTTTGATGCGGTAGAGCGTGTACACAAAACCATTCGTGGTGCGTACGCGGTTACAGCAATGATCATCGGTCATGGCATGGTGGCTTTTCGCGATCCAAACGGCATTCGTCCTCTTTGCTTAGGCAAACGAGAAGTGGAAGGTGGCACTGAGTACATGGTGGCTTCTGAGTCTGTAGCATTAGATGCGGTAGGCTTTGACTTCATGCGTGATGTGGCTCCTGGTGAAGCGGTTTACATTACATTTGATGGTCAACTGTATACTCAGCAGTGTGCAGAGAATCCACAATTAAACCCATGTATCTTTGAATTCGTTTACTTTGCTCGTCCAGATTCATTTATCGACAAGATTTCTGTTTACAGTGCTCGTGTTGAAATGGGTAACAAATTGGGTGAGAAAATCAAACGCGAATGGGATGATTTGGATATCGATGTGGTTATTCCAATCCCAGAAACATCGTGTGATATTGCACTGCAAATTGCACAAATCATTGATAAACCATACCGCCAAGGTTTTGTGAAAAACCGCTACGTTGGCCGTACCTTTATCATGCCAGGTCAGCAACAACGTAAGAAATCAGTACGTCGTAAGCTGAATGCGATTCGCTCTGAGTTCAAAGGCAAAAACGTATTACTTGTTGATGACTCAATTGTTCGCGGTACGACCTCTGAGCAAATTATCGAAATGGCGCGTGATTCTGGTGCAAACAAGGTTTACATCGTATCAGCCGCTCCTGAAGTTCGTTTCCCTAACGTGTATGGCATCGACATGCCAAGTGCTAATGAATTAATTGCGCACGGACGTGAAGTTGACGAAATTGCCGCACTGATTGGCGCTGATGGCTTGATGTTCCAATCAATTGAAGATCTAGTATCGGCTGTTGGTCATGGTAACCCTGATATCAGTACTTTTGAAACATCGGTATTTAGTGGTCAATACGTGACTGGTGATGTGGATCAGAAGTATCTGGATTTCCTAGATTCACTTCGTTCAGATGATGCCAAACTTGAGCAAAACATTGCCCAAGATCTTGCGAACTTGGAAATGTATAACGAAGGCGCTTAAGCTCTTTCATTTTCTAAGATTAGTAAACAGAATCATAAACCAGTGGCTTAGGCTGCTGGTTTTTTTATGTTTGATAGAGAATGCCTGATAACAAAAAGGCTCAGCAATTGTGCATTGCTGAGCCTTTTTATATCAGTGGTGATTCAATATCCGCTGTGATGAAGATGGAACTTCATCGCGGACAATTAATTGAAGTAATCTCTGATGTAATCGATGAACAAACGTGTTTTCTCAGGGATATGGTCTTTATGGTTGTACAGCATAAAGATATCACGAGGGTTCGCTGTCCATTCTGGAAGCACTTGTACAAGGCCGCCATTTGCGATGTGATGGTCAACCATAACATCAGGAACCAGAGCAATACCTACGCCACAAGAACAAGCGTGTCGTACCACGTTAAGATCGGAAGCTTCTAACTTGCCTTTCTCTTTGTTCACTACCGTTTCACCATGAACGTTCACAAGAGACCAATGAGTCAAAGGCAAGCCTTTTAGCAAAGAGTGACCAGAAAGATCTTCCGCGTGCTGCAAAGAAGCGGTGTTCGATTTTAGGTAGTCAGGGCTTGCTACTAAAATATCTTTTACTTCGGTTAGCTTTCTTGCGATTAGGTTTGAATCGCGCTGTGGACCTACTCGGAAAATCATGTCCCATTCTGTTGGGTCAAGCTCATCCGCTCTGTTGGTCATGTTAAGATCTATTTGAATATCAGGGTAAGTGGTCATGAACCCTTCAATAAGAGGCATTAACATACGCTTAGTTAAGTTTGCCGGAGAAGAAACACGTAGGCGACCTGCGGCTCCTCTGCACTCTTCACCAAGCTCTACAGCAGAACTAGAGAGTTGTTTGAGTAATGGACCACATTGCTCATAAAAGCGTTGTCCTGCTTCTGTTAGCGTCAATTTGCGAGCATGTCTGTTCAACAGTCGTAAGTCGATAGCATCTTCTAATGCTTGTATGCGTCTAGTGATAGTTGCAACCGGAATTCGAGTTGCGCGTGACGTAGCTGTATAGCTTCCATGCTCCACGACTTGGCGGAACAGATTGAGGTCATCAAGTTTCATTGTGTCTTTCATGATCTAGATATGCACTCACTTATATGAGGGGGTAAACCCAATGGGCCAGGTGATTAAGTGTTTATTATCAATCAGTTTACACAATTTGTCGTTAAAATAAGTCATTTATCTTTGTTATTATTTCAACGGACATCTAATGTTATAGCTAAATAGGTAGACTTAAAGAGCGTAAAGTGCACGTACAAAGCATAGTAGTGGAACCGCAAATGATTGAAAAACAAGCCGGAGATGTACTAATCCTAGATGACGACATCGTATTTAGGAAATTAGTAAGCTCGCTATTAAAGGCAAAAAATTATCGCGTCTTTGAAGCAGATAATGGTCTGGTTGGATTGCAACATCTGGCTAAAAAAGTTCCAGATCTAGTGATTTGTGACATAGAAATGCCTGTACTAGATGGAATTGAATTTGTCGAAGAGGTCAGTCACCAATACCCGTCTTTGCCAATGATCGTTATTTCCGGCACCGACAAAATATCAGTTGTTGCCAAAGCCCTCAAGTTTGGAATTAAAGATTTTGTTACTAAGCCGATAGTAAATCCTACTCATTTACTCAAAACGGTCGAAAGTACCCTGCTGGAAGCCAGAGATTCCGTGGATGTTGGTCGAGATTTCACCAGTCAATGGTTTCAGTTAAATCAGCAAGGCGAATTGCCTGAAGATCAAGAATTGCATTGGCATTTGGAGTATCTGCACAATCATCCGGCTATTTCTCGAGAATTATTGCAAGCACTGGTACCGGAAGCGAAAACCAGCCAAGGGGTATGGGATTGCCATTTTCGCGTGTTACAAAGTCTGGAAAGCATGCCTTTGGTCTACGATTACGCGTGGAGCATGAATGGTCAGTTCTTATTTTATATTTTAGATACCGATTCTAGTGAGCAATATGGAGTTTCAACCACTTTGTTAATCAGAGCCTTGTTTAATGATTATATCCGCAGTCAAGAAGGGCAGGTGTTCCATATTCAAGATCTGGTCAGCACATTAAATAAAGGTATTCGTTACGCGGAATACGGTGAACCAATTAATGCCATTATCGGTTTGGCAAACTTTCCCAATCAAGAGTTGCAACTGCTTAATGCAGGACTGGATGGCGTATGGAGTGCGCCTGACACTCAAGGCAAGCTGATGCCACTGTCTTCACAAATTAGCTTAGGAGAAGAAGGCGCTTTTGTTCAGCAGTCTCTGTCACTATCGCGAACGGGGAAAAATACATTCAGATTGAGCGGCTTACCTCACGCTAACTGTCAAATTGTTATCGAAGGAAAAGAGTCATAGGATCTGCTTCTTTTTTCCGGCGACTTCAGATACTCTTCCGCTTAATGCTTTGAGTTAACGCGGACATAAACTTGGTGAATAGTGCAGGGACCTCTATAAAAAGAGTTTTTTTAATCGGCGTTGGGGTACTGAGCCTGCTATTGGGTATCCTAGGGATTGTACTGCCTCTTTTGCCAACTACGCCGTTTGTGTTATTGGCGAGCGCCTGCTTTATGAGGGCCTCTCCGCGCCTCAATCGAAAGCTAAGGGCGCACCCAACCTTTGGACCTATGATTGACAATTGGCAGCAAAATAGAAGCATGCGACCTTCTATTAAGCGAAAAGCCTACTTAATGATGTTAATCAGCTTCTCCTTCTCTATTTATTTGGCACCTATCGTGTGGATTAAAGGGATGCTGCTAGTGCTTATGCTGGTATTATTCCTTATGATCAGGCGATTACCGAATGCCCCTGAGCCATCAAGCAATGAAAACTTGAGTTACCCCAAAGAGTAACTTGCTCAAAATTGATAAACTCACTAATATGACTTCCACTAATACCAATCACACTAAAGTAAGTGATCAGAGCTAGTGCAGGAAAAATGCTCGAGAACAAGGCAGAATTTTTCGATAAGTAGTGATTCTACAATCAAAAATTCTAACGCCGTTATCGAGCATTTTAACAAGCTAGAATGACCAGTTATTTAGTACGATTGGTATAATATCAATCTGATTGAGTAATAATTAACCTTGCATTGGATTGATATCAATTAACCCAACCTAATCGTAAATCTAAATCAACACAGCTAATTAATACGTTAGAGCATGACTGAATCGCAATAGGGTTTGGTTAATACTATGACTCGAACAAAATGTGAATTTAGATGATTGTTACGGTTAGGCACTGAGACAGACAGTAAGAATAACTATGAATATTGAAAAGCAAGCTTTGGTTAAAGCAAGTATTAAAAGTATCACTGATTACCCAAAACCAGGCATCTTGTTCCGTGATGTCACCAGTCTGATGGAAGACGCCACCGCTTATAAAGCCACTATTGAAATGTTCATCGAACGTTATCAAGGTATGGGTTTTACTAAAATTGTTGGTACAGAAGCCCGCGGCTTCTTGTTTGGTGCTCCTTTAGCGCTAGAACTAGGCATTGGTTTTGTGCCAGTGCGTAAGCCAGGTAAATTGCCAAGAGAAACGATTTCTCAATCTTATGAATTAGAATACGGCACAGACGTATTAGAAATTCATACCGATGCGATTGTTGAAGGCGACAAAGTGTTGGTGGTGGACGATTTACTTGCCACGGGTGGCACGATTGAAGCGACCACTAAGCTGATTCGTCAACTAGGCGGCGTGGTAGAACATGCGGCTTTTGTTATCAACCTTCCAGAAATTGGCGGTGATAAACGTATCGAAAAAATGGGCATTGAAGTATTCAGCCTATGTGAGTTTGACGGACACTAATTTACAAGCCCTATCAGGATAATTAATGAGTTATTTAGCGTTAGCGCGTAAGTGGCGACCTAAGCAATTTAAGGAAGTTGTTGGACAAGAGCACGTTTTAACGGCGTTAGAAAATGCTCTTGATCAGAATCGACTTCACCATGCTTATTTATTAAGCGGTACTCGCGGCGTAGGTAAAACGACCATAGGTCGCTTGCTTGCCAAAGGCTTGAATTGCGAAACAGGCATTACTTCTACGCCATGCGGTCAATGTCAGAGCTGTATCGAAATCGATCAGGGACGTTTTGTTGATTTGCTAGAGATAGATGCAGCGTCTCGAACTAAGGTTGAAGACACTCGCGATCTTTTGGATAACGTACAATACAAACCGGCTCGGGGGCGCTTTAAAGTGTACCTGATCGATGAAGTACACATGTTGTCTAAGCACAGTTTCAATGCGCTACTTAAAACGCTCGAAGAGCCACCTGAGTATGTGAAGTTCCTGTTAGCGACCACAGATCCACAAAAACTGCCAGTCACTATTTTATCTCGCTGTCTGCAGTTTCATTTGAAGCCGATTAGCGTTGAAAATATTCAGCAGCAATTGGACCATGTACTGGAACAAGAAGGCGTAGCGCGAGAAGAGCGTGCGCTGGGTATGCTTGCGCATGCCGCTGATGGCAGTATGCGTGATGCACTAAGTTTGTCGGATCAAGCTATTGCTCTTGGCAATGGTTCGGTGGTTACCGAGCAAGTATCAAGAATGCTCGGCACGCTAGACAGTGAACAAGCCCTGTACCTTATTGAAGCCATTATTAAGCGCCAAGCATCAGTAAGCCTAGATGCCCTAGAACAACTGGCAAACAATGGCGTTGACTGGGATGGGTTGCTACAAAAGCTTTCTATGCAGTTGCATCGCATTGCCATGTATCAAGCTCTACCTGCTACTTTGGATGCCTCTCATTTAGATGCAGAGCGAGTACAGCACCTAGCGGCAGAAATATCTCCGCAAGATGTTCAGCTGTATTACCAAATTGCTTTGAAGGGACGCAAAGAGTTATCCATTGCCCCAACGGAGCGTGCTGGCGTAGAAATGACCCTATTGCGCATGCTTGCGTTTAGTCCTGCGGGAAAACCAACGGCCAATACCATTTCCACAGTAAGTCATGCACCTGCTGCGCCGTTACAGTCACTGCCGATTGTTGATGTTGCTCCGGCGATGGAAAGACCTTCTCCAATACAACAAGCCAAAAAAGCGATGGAGCAAGCACCTGCGGTAACGCCTAAGCCTGCTACAAGCCCAATGGCTGACAGAGCGCCTCATGCGCCCAATACACAGGAGCAAGCGTCTCATGTAGCGCGCAGTGTGCCTAATGAACAAACAAGCCCACAGGGCTTGTCTTCAACCAATATGGCTCCAGCGAATGTCGCACAAACTAACGCATCTAGCGCGAGTTACAATGAACCAAATCAGCCTGCTAGTGAAGGGACAAAAAACCCACTGGTTGGCCTTCGTCATCAACTTCGCTCTAAACGACAAAGCAAATCATCGACACAAGGTGATAGCAACGTAAAAAAGGGTGAAGCAACACCGACCAGCAAAAAAGAAAGTGTTTTACAGCGTGTGACACAACAACACCCGCCTAAAGCACCGTCACAGTCAGTGTTGCAGCCACAAGTGGATACCAGTAATCAGCCGTATCAATGGCAAGCATCAGAAACCTTTCAGCCAGAGGAAAAAAAGCCGAGCTTAACGCCTGCTTTACTCAAAAAAGCCTTAGAGCATGAAAAAACACCCGAAATGGTGGAGAAGCTGCTTAATGAGTCTGTAGAAAAAGACAGTTGGAGCGCACTGATTGCCAAATTGAACACCGCAAAACTGGTCGAACAATTGGCCTTAAATTCTCATTATGAAGAAAATGACAGTGGCATAGTGCTACATTTAAGAGCAAGTCAAAAACACCTTGATAGTGAGAAGTCACGCCACGAACTCGCGTCAGCACTAACTGCTGTGACAGGGCAACAGCGTGCTATTAGCGTTCAGGTAGACGAGCAAGGTCAAACACCACTTGAACTGCGTGAAATTTTGTATCATGCCAAGCTAGAAAAGGCGTTTGAAAGTTTAGAAAATGACGAGCACATCAAATTTATTGAAGCTCGCTTTTCAGCTGAGCTTGATAGAGAGAGTGTTCGCCCAATTTAGGGTTGAAATGGGGTAGAATAGCCCCCACTTTTAATAGTAATTATCAATACCGATATCAAAGAGAGATTCAGAATGTTTGGAAAAGGCGGTATGGGCAACCTAATGAAGCAAGCCCAGCAAATGCAAGATCGTATGGCGAAACTTCAAGAAGAAATCGCGCAAATGGAAGTGACTGGTGAATCAGGCGCAGGTCTGGTAAAAGTAACCATTACAGGCAGCCATAACGTACGTCGTGTCGACATTGATGAAAGCTTGATGGAAGACGACAAAGAGATGCTTGAAGACTTGATTGCAGCAGCATTTAACGATGCAGCACGTCGTGTTGAAGAGACTCAAAAAGAAAAAATGGCGGGTGTGACTGGCGGTATGCAACTACCACCAGGCATGAAAATGCCGTTCTAACGCAGAATTAAATTCAATGCGTACCAGTAATATGCTGGAACAATTGATGGAGGCCTTACGTTGTCTACCTGGGGTAGGTCCCAAGTCGGCGCAGCGTATGGCCTTTCATTTATTGCAAAGAGACCGAAGCGGCGGGGTAAAGCTTGCCGATGCACTCAGTCAAGCAATGACTGAAGTGGGTCACTGTGGCGAATGCCGTACTTTTACTGAAAATGACGTTTGTCATATTTGTAGTAACCCTAAAAGACAGCAAACCGGACAAATATGTGTGGTAGAAAGTCCTGCGGATATTGCGGCAGTAGAAGCAACCGGTCAGTATTCAGGATTGTATTTTGTGCTGATGGGCCATCTTTCACCGCTTGACGGTATCGGGCCTAGTGATATTGGCTTAGATAAGCTGGATTTTAAGCTGCAAGAAGGCGAAATCAAAGAAGTGATTCTAGCCACTAACCCAACAGTTGAAGGTGAGGCTACGGCGCAATATATCGCTGAGCTCTGCCATATTCATCAAGTGGGCGCATCGCGCATCGCGCACGGTGTCCCTGTTGGTGGAGAGCTAGATTTGGTAGATGGCACGACGCTTTCGCACTCTCTTTTAGGGCGACATAAGCTGTAACAGATGAACCAATAAAAAGGCCATTTAGTTTTTAACTAAACGGCCTTTTTTATATCGATACGATTGAAATAATTATTCTTTTCCAACTACAGTTTTATATACGAGAGCACCGATAATGCCACCGATAATAGGGGCAACCCAGAATAGCCATAATTGGCTAAGGGCGTAATCACCTACATACACCGCAACCGCTGTACTACGAGCTGGGTTAACCGATGTGTTCGTTACTGGAATACTGATAAGGTGGATTAAGGTTAGGCAAAGACCAATGGCCAGTGGTGCAAAACCTGCTGCAGCACGTTTATCCGTTGCGCCCATAATGACAAACAAGAATACCGCCGTTAGGGTGATTTCAGTTACCAGTGCCGCTAGCATGCTATAGCCGTGCGGAGAGTGCTCTCCATAACCATTGGTTGCAAAGCTACCGATATCCGCGCCCGCTTTACCAGTGGCAATGATGTATAAAACGCCACCTGCAATGATGCCACCAATCACTTGAGCAACGATATAAGGAATCACCTCTTTAGCTTCATGACGACCGCCTGCCCAAAGCCCAATAGTAATTGCAGGGTTTAGGTGACAACCTGAAATATGGCCAATAGCAAACGCCATAGTCACCACAGTTAAACCGAATGCAAGAGCGACACCTAGGTATCCAATACCTAAATCTGGAATGCCAGCCGCCAATACAGCACTACCACAACCGCCTAGCACTAACCAAAATGTGCCAATTAGCTCGGCCATGTACTTGTTCATAAAACGTCCTTTGAATCTAGTTGAGTTCTGAAAATAAAAATATACGCTATTTGCCATATAGGCAAAGTTTCCGTGGATATTTATTCAGGCGGTAATGTATTCAAGTTCTGTAAGGATCTCAATAGCTTGTTTGGAGTCTTCACCGCAAACCCATTTTGCAGCCTTGAAATCATGGCAAACATCAGGACGTTCTTCTTTACCAAATAGCTTGCATAGATTGTCATCGGTGAGTTGCTTACAACGTTCACCTGCTTTTTTCCCATGCGGGTGTAGCGGGAAACTACTAGAGATACTCGGTGCAATACAGCACGCCCCGCAATATAGTCGACATTCCATACAATTTGGTCTCAAAAATTCAAAGAGAGGATTATCAACATATTTATCAAGATTGAAAGAAGTTTTACTTAAACCGTGCAAACGAGACTTGTAAGCCCTTGATTATCGCTTTTGCTTGTATTTTAGGCGTCAAATAGGTATAAAACGCCTCCAAGTTCACGACGGTAAATTAATGATGACTTCTCCATTTTGGCAAACAAAAACCCTAGAACAAATGAGCGAACAAGAATGGGAAGCTCTTTGTGATGGCTGTGGTAAATGTTGTCTGCACAAATTAATGGATGAAGACAGCGACGAAGTGTATTACACCAATGTCGCGTGCAGCTGGCTCAACAGTAAAACCTGTGGCTGTAAAGATTACCCAAATCGTTTTGAGTCCGGCGAAGAGTGCCTAAAACTGACCCGTGACAAGATCCATGAATTCCACTGGCTGCCAGAAACCTGCGCTTACCGCTTATTTTCCGAAGGTAAATCACTGCCATCATGGCACCCATTAATCACAGGCTCAAAATCTGCCATGCACGCCGCAGGTGAAAGTGTGCGTAATAAAGTGGTGTATGAGATTGATGTTGTGGATTGGGAAGACCACATTTTGAATCACCCTGGCAGGGGATAGGCATATCAAGGCATGGCGGGGCTTGTGGGTTTATCAATAAACACCAATAGCACCCTATATTACGAAAATATGCCGCCATGTTGTCGCCATTTTAGTGGCGACATTTAGAGGTTCGATAGTGGTTTTTTTTGTGATTACATCTTCTAGGTGATCAGGGGCTAGGTGAGCGTAGCGCATGGACTTGCTAACCATTTGCTCAATGCTATAGCATGATCTCGTTGTCCCCATTAAACCAAGTAAATTAATCAGCAATAGTGAACCGCTTGAAGTGATAGGCAACAACTACCAAGCCAGATTTAAAAATGAAGATGTCGCATTTCTGACACTTTAATTGCCACCGATAACGGTTATTAGCAAGGCTACATCATGGGGCAAGGCGGTCCACTGGTTAAGCGTGACGATCTTGTTATTAGAAATTCATACGAAGTATTGCCATTTGCGTCACCGCATGGCGAAGACGTAGGGAAGATAGAAGGCTTTAGCACACCCACGAAAACCGTGAAAACCCGCACCAAGGTGTGGATGATAGTACCAACCGCAAGCCTTGACTCACAGAGGTCAAGTAACGGCTTTGGGTGCGAAGCGACTGCTTTTTTGGAGCCCTGGCTCCTCTCTGAGTCCTATCAATAACTGTACGGAGCTTGCCGTAGGACAGATTGGTAATCAGCTGGCAAGGCTTATCGCTCCAGGGGAAATTACGCACAATGGCCCGCCCAATATTGACGACGTTACGTTAAATGCACTGTTAAAAGGCAGTTCAATACGAGTAGATAACAACAAGAGTATTCGACTTCGCTTCGCAGAAGTGGATGAAAGCGGCAATACTCGCCCAACACAACTGGTAGAGATGAACCATTCACCTGCAGAGGACATGAATTGGATGAATGTTACAGGTTGGGACGAAACATTTTCCCAACCAGAGATTGATAACGATGAATATCAACAACCAGACCTTTTGTTCTTCCCTGAATTGGAAAGCGATTGGCCGTTAGCGTGAAAAAGGTCGTTAATCTTTTTTTGAGGGGGAGTCGGCTTCAATTAGAAACTCTTTCACTTCGTGTGAAACTGGTATTCTCTCGAAAAGTTCAGCTCGTCGCTCTGCCGATTTCATTTCTGAGTGAAGCCAAAGTCCAATCGAAATTGCACCAGTGATAACAGACGCCACGATACCAGCAACAACATTTTCTTTTACACCAGTCCAAAATGGTTTATGAACAGCCTGCACTATAGCTTCATCCTTTACAGATTCTTGGTAAGCTTCTAATTCTTCAGAAAATGAGAAGTAGATATATTCATTGAGCATACGTTCAGCATCTTCTCTGAATTTATCAATACAATCTTGCGATGAATGGAATGTGTTGAAGTAGACTTCTATTTGGGTAGGGGTTGGAAACTCACCAGTTTTCTCTTTGTAAGCGTGAATCCATTTCACTTTTTGTTCTTTGTAGAGGGCGTAAGCCACGTAGCCTACAAAATCGCCCTCTTCTTCAATGATGTCACCAAAGGTATTGTGTTTCCACATTAGTTAGCAACCCACCTTCGATGCTCGGTAAGCTTTGAAGCGTTCGTTAATCTCTTTTTGAGAGTAACGACGCGCAACGATACTACGTTTTACATCTTGAGGTAAGTCGTAAGAAGATAGTTTCTTGCCACTCATCATGGCGGCGTTTGCTTTAGCTGCCGTACTGCTCATATAGCCTCCATTTAGCTTGTTGTGATTAGTAAGAGTGTAGGTACCATTATGTGTTATCTAAGGCTGATTTTTGATGCAGAAGTTAATATAAAAACAGCCATTTAATACTCCAAAACTGACTACGCGAAAAGCGCAACAAAACATGGTGGTTTCGTTGCGCTAGTTGTTAGGTAAATAATATATTTATTGTCATCCTACTAAACCTTAATCATTGCAGCAATGGTTAGTGTATAAGAATCCAATCAATGTACACCAATAAACACCAATGCAACTCAATATCCTTATATCTCATTGACTATTATAGAACATATCGGCTACCTGCTAATGTACTGGGAAAATTCAGTGCCGGGATTAGGACTCCGTTTTGATATAGGCGTATAGACGCCAGCTTTTTGCTAGTTCTTTTATGTGAATCATCCTAACCGCTACTGACAATCAGATTGACTACTTGAGTGTGAATGACTAAAGCTGCCATGCTCATGAGTATTTATCACTTGTGTAGGCAAGGGTAATACCAGTAGGCGATACTCTGAGTATTGGCTCATGCCCAATGGTTCATCCAACGATGCTACCGGAGTGATCAATACGATTTTCAGTTTAGGGGCGCGTTGATGCAGTGAATAGGCGATACCCATTCCATTTTCAACGTGAAATTTTCCGGCAATATGCAGTATTTGCTGGTGGGGGTATTGGGCGTGGTGCATGGCGATACTTTCGGCCATGGTTTCATCCCACGCTACCTGTGCGGCATACATTTTCTCCACACTTGCTTTCTCAACACCTTGCATGGCCTGTTTGAAATTGTCTTTATACGGCCTATCTGTGATATCTAAATTGGTGGCGACGTTTTGGCGCTGCTCTGCATTTAAACTCTCAAGATAACCGACACCGACTTGCCCAAGACATCGCACTATTTCTCGAGGGGCATTCGCGGCAATGACCGGCATACTTGCCGACTTAGCTTGTTCTACAAGAGCGCGATAATCACTGCTGTAGTTAGGCCATGCTTTGGCATGCGCAATCAATGCTAATTCACCTATCTCTCCTTTAAGATATTGATCGAGTGTGTTTTGCACTGGTCGACTAAATTGCTCCATCGAAACAGCGACCTGGGTGTTGTGCTCAAGCAATTTCTGGTAAAGCTCGGCTTGAAATCTGTGTATTGCAGAATGACTGTGCCATTCACCCACTAACACAACATCAGCATTAATGATGTCACTGGGAAGGGCAGTTAATGGTTTTAGTGTTGTTTGTGGCGCTTCTTTGGTGCTAGCGGAATACAGCTGATAATCGTAAAAGTTGAGAATTGGGGAGGCGGGGTTGCTGGCTGACGAGTTGGCCACTGATATGGGTAAAGCGAAGAGCAGAAGTACACTTAACATTTGAATGCGCATTTCTACTCTCCCATAAATTAAATGACTCGATAGGTTTGAATATTAAAATCGGCTTCACAGTCAAAACTGGCACACTGTTTTAGCTCAGCTTGTAATTCGGTCGATGCTTTCCAAGCAAATGGCGTCATTTGCAGTAGTTCAAACGCTTGCCCTTCGACAAGTTGCATTGAATAATTGAGTTTAGCTTGTTCAATCAATTCTAGCCCTGCAAATTCATCCGCTTGTTCTTCATGTAAGCGCACTTCTTGATAAATACGCTCTCTAAGCTGATACAGGTGTCTAGCGCCCGGAGTGACGGTCACTAAAACTCCGCCTGGCTTTAGACAACGCAATAGTTCTTCTTGTTTGCTTGGCGCATACACTTTGACGATGGCATCCAAGCTGTGATCGTTGAACGGCAGTTTATAGCTAGAGGCAACGCTAAAGTGGCAATTGGCATAACGTTTTGAGGCATAGCGTACTGCTACTTTTGCGATATCTAAGCCGTAAACTTGCGCACTCTCGCCTAAAACATTCGCTATTTCATTGGTGTAATATCCCTCACCGCAACCAATATCTAGGATAGTCGGCTGTTGGCTATTTTCTAAGGGATTTCCTATAGAATTTGCGATGGACTGCTGCACGGTATTCGCCAGTTGTTGTTGCAGTTTTTGGTAGTGCCCAGACTCTAGGAAAGCACGACGAGATTGCATCATCTCTTTGCTGTCACCGGGGTTTTTTGAATGCTTATGGTGCGCAGGCATTAGGTTTACGTAACCTTCTTTGGCTTTGTCGAACATGTGGTTGTTTGAGCACTTAAAGGTTCGAGAATCTAACGTTAAAGGCTGTGAGCAAAGAGGGCAGGCGTAAATCATAATCACTGGAGTCAAAAAATGTTAAGCAGATAGTAGTCGTAATTGGTGAGCGAGACAACGGTTATACAAAGTGTGCAGATAAAATAGAGAGGAAAGTGGCTCCAATTATAGAGCTGAAGCCACTTAATACCATATCGTACTAAATAACTGGTCATTCTAGCTTGTTAAAATGCTCGATAACGGCGTTAGAATTTTTGATTGTAGAATAACTACTTATCGAAAAATTCTGACTTGTTCTCGAGCATTTTTCCTGCGCTAGTTCTGATCACTTACTTAGTGTGATTGGTATAACAGCTTATTGACAGCGAATCGTTGTCGACAAGGTGTAGCTATCACCGGCTTTCACCACTGTGCCCGCTTCTAGGCTAGGTGCATGATGGCTCGACTCAATACAAAGGAAAGTTTTGTAGCCGTCATCTTGCATATCGCCCATACCTTTGGCGCCGTCGGCCCAAGGGTTCCAAATTACTGCTGAGTTTGCGCCTTGATTTTCTACGATGATATCGCGTTTAAAATCAGGGTCGCTTAGAGTAATTAATGGTTTAGGCTGAGTGTAAACGCGATCGATAGTATCGGTCAGAGTCAACACATCTTCGCCTTGGGTTAGCGCCGCATCGTTTAAGCTATCGATGTATTCAGGGCCCATGCCTCGGGTTTCTACCTTCGCAATATCTGAGATATTAAGATAGGTGTGAAGCGCCGCAGAGAAGCGCCAGTCGGCGCTGTCGGTATTGGTCATAACCAAGCTTACTTTAAGCTCGTCACCCACCTCTACGTTAAGCACAGCTTCAAATTGATGTGGCCATATGGCTTTAGTCTCTTCGCTAGCGTTAAGACCAAGACTAACAATAACGCCATTGTCATTTTCACGATGTTCGATGAGTTGCCATTGCGCGGTGCGTGCAAAGCCATGTGCAGGCGCGGCTACTCGGCCAAACCATGGCCAACATACAGGGATCCCACCACGAAGGGCTGCTTTGCCATCAAAATTAGCTTGTTCGCTCATCCAGATAACGTCTTGCTGGCCTTGTGGAATATAAGAGATGACGTGACCGCCGTGAAGGGTGATTGCTGCGCGTGCTTTTTCATGGATCACGCGAACGATTTTAAGCTGCTCGTGCTGAGCAATAGTGACGTTGTCGGAAAGTACTGTCACCGCAGGGAGTTGATATACGTCCATATTAAGTTCTCACAAAAAGGGCATATCGAGGTTTGCGGATTCAACTGCTCAAGTTCTGCGTTGAACTAGCAAATGTTCTTTTGCCCTAAAAATTGACAAAAAAAGGCGACTCGAGAGCCGCCTTATGCAAATTTCTTAACTAATGCTTACTTAGAGATGTGAGCGATTAGGTCTAGAACTTTGTTTGAGTAACCGATTTCGTTATCGTACCAAGATACAACTTTAACGAAGTTATCAGTTAGAGCGATACCAGCTTTAGCATCAAATACTGAAGTACAAGTTTCGCCGATGAAGTCTTGAGAAACAACTGCATCTTCAGTGTAACCAAGAACGCCTTTAAGAGCGCCTTCAGAAGCTTCTTTCATTGCTGCACAGATAGTTTCGTAAGAAGCACCTGTTTTTAGGTTAACTGTTAGGTCAACTACAGAAACGTTAGCAGTTGGTACGCGGAAAGCCATACCAGTTAGTTTGCCGTTTACTTCAGGAAGTACAACGCCTACAGCTTTAGCAGCACCAGTTGAAGATGGGATGATGTTCTGAGAAGCACCACGACCACCACGCCAGTCTTTAGCAGAAGGACCATCTACAGTTTTTTGAGTTGCTGTAGTTGCGTGAACTGTAGTCATAAGACCAGATTCGATACCGAATGTGTCGTTAAGAACTTTAGCGATAGGTGCTAGACAGTTAGTAGTACAAGAAGCGTTAGAAACGATGTCTTGACCAGCGTAAGTGTCGAAGTTAACGCCGTTAACGAACATTGGAGTAGCGTCTTTTGAAGGACCAGTTAGAACAACTTTCTTAGCGCCTGCAGTGATGTGTTTACGTGCAGTCTCGTCAGTTAGGAAAAGACCAGTTGCTTCAGCAACAACGTCAACACCGATTTCGTTCCACTTAAGGTCTTCTGGGTTGCGCTCAGCAGTAACACGTACAGTGTTGCCGTTTACGATTAGGTTACCGTCTTTAACTTCAACAGTGCCGTTAAAGCGACCGTGAGTTGAGTCGTATTTTAGCATGTAAGCCATGTAATCTACGTCGATTAGGTCGTTAATACCTACTACTTCGATGTCGTTACGTTCTTGAGCTGCACGGAATACGAAACGGCCGATACGGCCAAAACCGTTAATACCTACTTTGATAGTCATTGATAGTTGCTCCACAACTTATTTTAGATTAATTATAAACTGGTATTGAAGTTACAAAACTCAGTTTCCTTCCGCAATAGATAATCAAGTTTATTTTGTTTAAAGTCAAAAAAAAATACGATCTTATCGTTCATATGATTGCAGATGGTGATTTATTGCACTTATTTGATGGTGGTGTACCAAAAAAATGTGCGTTGCGCTACAAAACATCATCTTGAAACGCAAATTACTAACTATTTCACATAAGTGGAGGGAAGTATGTGCTACAACACGACGTGAGGCAAGTGTTCAAAACATAAATTTCATTAAACATAGTAGGACGCGATTTGAGCAACAGAAACAACACGCCGACCGAGCAAGAATGGCGTCAAAAATTAAGCAAGGAAGAGTACAGAGTTTGTCGAGAGAAGGGCACTGAAGCCCCTTATAGTGGCAAGCTATTACACAATAGAGCGTCGGGTGAATACCTATGTACCTGCTGTCAGTCGGTATTGTTTAAGTCAGACAATAAATACGATTCTGGTTGTGGTTGGCCAAGTTTTGATGCGCCAATCTCAAACGAGGCGATTCGCTATATCGAGGACAATAGCTTTGGTATGAAGCGTGTCGAGATACGTTGTGCCGAATGTGATAGCCACCTTGGACATGTATTCACCGACGGCCCTGAGACTACGGGTGAACGATATTGTGTTAATTCAGTCTCTTTGAAATTTAACAATACAGGGAATGATAAGGATTAAGCGTTTCGCCGATAGGAGTGAGCGTGGACAACTTTAGAGGGAAATTATGAAGCAAGAGAAATCGAATCAAGAAAAGCCAAGCGTGCAACAGATGGTGGATGCGATCACACCACAAGCGTATCAAAGGTTAACTTTTGCTGTAGAAACAGGGCGTTGGCCAGAAGGCACTATTTTGAGTGAAGAGCAGCGAGCTTATTGTCAGCAGGCCATTATGCTGTATCAAAGTAAGTATAATATCGATGCCCAGCACATGACGGTCGCAGCGGGTGGTGAGATAAGTTTCAAGTCGAAAAGTGAGCTAAAACGTCAGTTTAATGAGCAGGAAACGATCACGACAATAAAACTCGATTGAATCTAAAGTTTAGTGGCAAATACTGGGTATTTACCCTCATTTTCGCACCCGTTTAGCCTAATTATAGCCATCTAAACTAAAAAATAGCCTTATCGGTACAAATTGTAAGGATTTGTTTAATAACGCGAGAGTCGAGCCTATTTGGGGCCATTAATCGACTCTCGAGTCTGCACTGTGTGTCTGGGAGCTTGTTTTACACCCAGAAATTGAGTGAAATTCGCTCTATTACAGGCTCATTTCACCACGCAATACACGATGCATTTGCGTTTTTATCTCTTCGTAAGCCAGCCCTTGGCTAAGCAAAAAGTGCAGTTTGGCAAGCGCCGCTTCAGGTGTCATGTCATAACCACTGATTACACCAGCATCGGCTAAGGCGCAGCCTGTAGCGTAACCGCCCATATTCACTTTACCTGCCAAACACTGAGTTAGGTTAACCACAATGACGCCACGCTCAGAGGCTTCTTTTAGATGACCTAATAGCTCAGGATTTTGCGGTGCATTACCCACGCCAAAGGTGAGTAGAATCATCGCATTGACCGGTTGTCTTAGCGTATTGCGAATCACCTCATGCGAAATACCCGGATACATAGTGATAACCCCAATAGGTTGCGGGGTAATAGTATGCACTTTGAATTCGCCGACAGGTTTAGCATCTACGGTCGCGTGCGCGCTGACTTGAATGTTGATCCCGGCTTCCAAAAGTGGCGGTAAGTTTGGCGAGGTAAATGCCGAAAAACCATCAGCGTGTGATTTAGTGCTTCGATTGCCACGCATCAATTGGTTGTTGAAGAAGAGCGTTACTTCATTAATTGGGTAATTGGCGGCAATGTGTAAAGCGTTTAAAAGGTTAGCTTGTCCATCTGAGCGCAATTCAGCCAACGGAATTTGTGAACCAGTGACAATGACTGGTTTGCTCAAATTCTCAAACATAAATGATAACGCTGAGGCGGTGTAAGCCATGGTGTCTGTACCATGCAAAATCACAAAGCCATCGTATTTGTCGTAGTTCTGTTTAATGTCATTGGCAATTTGTTGCCAATCAGCCGGAGTCATGTCCGAAGAGTCAATCAGAGGTGCGTACTCATGAATGGTATAAAGTGGCATTTCTGGACGATTAAACTCGGGCATACCTGCAAGTTGTGATTCCATAAAACCGGCAACAGGAACGTATCCTTTTCCTGATTTTTGCATACCAATGGTGCCGCCAGTGTAGGCGATATAGATGTGTTTACGGGTGCTATTTTGAGACATAAATGCAGGCGCTCATTGCAGATAACGGAATGACGCGCAGTATAGCGGATTTGAACAAGCAAGCAATGTGAGCTCAAAAGCATAAAAATAAAAAAGCCCAGCGAGGCTGGGCTTAAATTCAGATTATTTGCGTTTACTCAACCTGACAAGGTAAACACAAAGTGTAATAGCCTTTCGGATCGTTAAACTCACTCATCAAACTGAGGTCTTGTTGTACTTTGCTTGCCAATGGCACTAATGAGCTTGGCAACCAAGTATTAATGTCCACTCCAAGAGACACAGAGATGCGTTTGCTAAAGTCTTGCAAGAACTGCTGAGCTGGCGTTAACGATTTTTGTAGCCAGTTAAGCGAGTAGCTATCAATTTTAGCTAGACTTGCGGCGCGAACAATTGCGTCATCAAAATCACCAATTGAATCCACCAATCCTCGTTCAACAGCGTCTTGACCTGTCCATACTCGACCTTCAGCAATGCTTTCAACCGCTTTTGGATCAAGATGACGGTTTTCTGCTACAAGTCCTGTAAAGCGGCGGTAGCCATTTTCGATGCCTAACTGCATAGCGCGTTTAGCTCCTTCATTTAAGCCAGAGGTAAGGCCAACACCTGAGAGTGGGGAAGTACCTAGACCATCACTGTAGACGCCGTATTTATTTAGCCCTTTTTCAAAGGTAGTGATAACGCTAAAGATACCAAT
Organism: Vibrio sp. B1Z05; assembly: GCF_052955985.1. Classification (NCBI taxonomy): domain Bacteria; kingdom Pseudomonadati; phylum Pseudomonadota; class Gammaproteobacteria; order Vibrionales; family Vibrionaceae; genus Vibrio; species Vibrio sp. B1Z05. The sequence goes on along the minus strand of NZ_CP130463.1, from coordinate 1,764,240 downwards.
TGAGCCTGTTAGCGTGGTTGGCTGGGCTAAAATCTCATCAGCCGACATTGAAATCCAGTAACCACCAGAAGCGGCAAGGCTAGACATAGATACCACAACAGGTCTATTGGTCGCTTTAAAGGCCACAATTTCGTTACGAATCACTTCTGAAGCAAATGCACTGCCCCCAGGACTGTCCACTCGCAGGACTAATGCTTTTACCTTATCGTCAAGGCGCGCTTTACGAATTAGGGCAGCAGTGGTGTCGCCGCCAATTGAGCTACCTTGTTGCTTACCGTCCATAATTGCGCCACTGGCAACAACGACGGCAATTTCGTTATCGGATTGAACAGCAGGTTTAGTGATTTGATCTTTGTAGGTGTAGTAGTCAACGGCTTTGAAACCTTTTTCTTCATCACCACCGAATGCGTCAATCATAGCTGTGCGGGCTTGTTGACGTGTGGCTAATTCATCCACCATGTTCAGTTTTATCGCTAGTTGAGCAAGATCGCCCTTAGCTTGTTCAAATTCACTTAAAAATTCATCCATACTCGGGTTTAGAGTGGCTTTATCAATATGGCGGTTACGTGCTACATCTTCGACATAAGCTCCCCACAGTTGACCCAACCAGACGCTTGCTGCTTCTTTGGCAGGTTTAGACATATTGTTGCGAGTAAAAGGTTCTACCGCGGATTTGTAAGTACCAACTTTAAATACATGCGTATTCACATCGAGATTATCGAGTAAGGTTTTGTAATACAAAGTGTATGAACTGTAGCCTTTTAGCAATACGCCGCCATCGGGAGAAAGATAAATCTTATCCGCATAGCTGGCTAGGTAGTATTGGCTTTGATTATAAAAATCGCCGATGGCATAAATAGGCTTACCACTGGATTTGAATTCATTGAGCGCTTTGGCGATATAGCGCAGCTTAGTCAAATTGGTTTCTGGCATGCGTTTAAGGCTAAGCACTAAACCTGAAACATTACTGTCACTGGCGGCATGGCGTATGGTTTCTCGAATGTCATATAAGACATTTTCTTGAGGCATGTCTTTGCCAAGTAAAGAGCCGGTAAGAGAGTCCATTGGGTTGACGAAACTGCGGCCTTCAACAATTTTTCCAGAAAGGTTCAGTACCAGTGCTTTCGGTTCTTTATCCGCTACAGCAGCTTGGTCTTTGGTCTCTACTTGAGAAAAACTAAAATAGATAACCGCAATAGCAACGATAAATAGAAGGTTTGCTAGGGCAAGGCGCGTAAAGGTAATTATCTTCCAAATTCCTTTTATGATCTTACCTATAAAGCGAAACAGTGTTTTCATTATATTCTCCGCCTGATCCTTCAATAATCAGAGAGTTAGGGGGGATGATTATTAATGCTAAGTGATAATTGCGCTGATCACAAATTACCGAACGTTAATTATGCAAAAGAGTCAAATAAAATCATAGACCTACAATGGGCTTGTTGCGGAATGAATTCAGGGTTTTCATTTATGATAAATACTTCTCAAGATTGTGACTTATCCTGATTTTTGTTATCGAAATGTAAAATTATATTTGCCATATTGATAATTGCGTCTTATCGTGGTCAGACCAGACTATAAAAAGCCAATAGGGGATGCTATGTACCCAAACCTTCTTCAACCTCTTGATCTAGGGTTTACACAATTAAAAAACCGAGTATTGATGGGCTCAATGCACACAGGGCTTGAGGATAGTGTTAAAGGGCTACAAAAGTTAGCCGCTTTTTATGAAGAGCGCGCCAAAGGCGGGGTGGGTATTATTGTCACTGGGGGCTTCTCGCCCAACTTACGTGGACGTTTGTACCCAACAGCCGCGCAATTTAGTCGTGCCAAACACGCACAAGCACACAAAGTGATTACCGAGGCTGTGCATCGTCATCAAGGCAAAATTGCCTTGCAACTATTGCACGCAGGTCGTTATGGCTATCATCCTTTAGCGCAAAGCTCGACCCCTGCCAAAGCGCCCATCGCTAAGTTTGCTCCTAGTGAAATGAGCTCTCGTCAGGTCAAAAACACCATCGAAGATTATGCCAATAGCGCGGCTCTGGCCAAAGAAGCAGGTTATGACGGCGTTGAAGTGATGGGATCGGAAGGATATTTAATCAATCAGTTCATCTGTAAACGCACCAATCAGCGTGATGATGAGTGGGGCGGTTGTTATCAAAACCGAATGCGTTTTCCTCTTGAAATCGTGAAGGCGATTCGCCGCTCTGCCGGTGAAGATTTTATTATTATCTTTCGCTTGTCGATGCTTGATTTAGTGGAAGAGGGCAGCACACTCGATGATGTAATTTTGCTGGCCAAGGAGCTGGAATCTGCAGGCGTAACTATTATTAATACTGGTATTGGTTGGCATGAAGCGCGAGTGCCTACTATCGTCACATCAGTGCCAAGAGGCGCCTTTACTTGGGTGACCAATAAGATCAAACCGCACGTTTCTATTCCTGTGATTGCAACCAACCGTATTAACAGCCCAGATCAAGCCGAACAGATTATCGCACAAGGCGCTGCGGATATGGTATCGATGGCGCGTCCATTTTTGGCCGATCCTGAATTTGTGCTCAAAGCGCAAAACAATGAACCTGAATTAATTAATACCTGTATAGGATGCAATCAAGCCTGTCTTGATAATGCCTTTAAGGGGAAACGTGCCAGTTGCATGGTCAACCCAAGAGCCTGCTACGAAACAGAAATGCCGATTGTTAAAGCCACCTTGCGCAAGCGAGTTGCAGTGGTCGGTGCTGGTCCTGCAGGGCTTAGCGCGGCCTTATATTGCGCCAAGCGCGGGCATAAGGTGCATTTGATAGAGAAAAGTGACCGTATTGGCGGACAATTTAGACTGGCGATGCAAATTCCGGGGAAGGAAGAGTTTCGAGAAACCATTCGTTATTTTGCTAATCAATTGGACAAGTACGGTGTCAATCTAGAGCTTAATACCGAAGCCACAGCGCAAGTGTTGAAAGAATACGATGAAATCATCATGGCAACAGGGGTTAAGCCTCGTCAGGTTAATATTGACGGTTTATCCGAAAGCAGCAAAGTGTATGACTACCAAACCCTCATTCGTGACAAAAGTTATTTAGGGAACAAAGTTGCGGTAATTGGCGCGGGTGGTGTCGGCATTGATGTTGCCACTATGCTCACTGAGCCAAGCCGTTTCTCACTGCAAGAGTGGATGCATGAGTGGGGCATAGACCAAGAATATAATCATGCAGGTGGTCTATACCCATTTCCCGAAATCCATTCCAAAACAGAAGTATGGCTGCTGCAACGTAAAGAAGGCACAGTAGGCAAAGGTCCCGGAAAAACCACAGGTTGGGTACACCGAGCAACATTGAAAAAACGTGGTGTGCATTTGCTTGGCGGAGTGGGGTATCAAAAGTGGGATGATGATGGTTTGCATATCTCAGTAAAAGGCGAACAACAACTGCTCGATGCCGATAGTGTGGTGGTCTGTGCAGGTCAAGAATCGGTGCGCCCTTTTGAGGAGCATTGGTCCGAAAGGGAAGAGCATGTGCACGTTATTGGCGGCGCTGAGCATGCCGGAGAGTTGGATGCAGTGCGTGCGATTCGTCAAGGCTTTGAAATTGCAATTAAGATCTAGTCTCATTTAGATGTTACACTGTTTGAGTGTTAAAATTTAACTGTGGAATGAATGACATGGACGCACTGGATCTTTTATTAAATCGCCGCTCAATAGCAAAACTATCAACGCCAGCGCCTAGTGGTGAAGCGCTGGATAATATTTTAAGAGCGGGACTTAGAGCGCCGGATCACGGCGGGTTAACGCCGTGGCGTTTTGTGATTTCACAAGGTGAAGGCTTACGAAAACTGGCGGATATTTTGGTGTCAGCCGCGCATAAATCTAATGCTGAGCCGAGCGTTATTGAAAAACTGTCTAACGCTCCGTTTCGCGCGCCAATGGTGATCACTGTGATTGCCAAAACCAAACCACATCCAAAAGTCCCTGAATTTGAACAATACTTGTCGGCAGGTTGCGCCGCACAAGCCATGCAAATGGCCGCCGTCGCACAGGGTTTTCAAGGCTTTTGGCGCTCAGGCACTTGGATGTTTGACGACAATGTCGCCAGTGCGCTGGGTTTACAAGGCAAAGATAAAATCGTTGGTTTCTTATATCTAGGTACAGCCGATTGTGTGGAAGCAAAAGCGCCGATACGCGAGCTTGATCAATTTGTAGAATATTTATAGTTCTGATCGCAAATAGTCATTGCCGTCATAACTTATTATTTTTTATCGGGCTCACTTTCTCTTACCTTATTTGAATTTTCCTAATTGAAATGAGGCAAGTAGCAAGATAATGCTTTAATCATTCTTGCACTTAAAGTACTGGCTATGTATATTTATCCAGTACTTATTTCAACTTAGTTCCCCCTCTATGACTCGACTTTTTGTAGCAGAGAAACCCAGCTTAGGTCGCGCTATCGCCAGTGCACTGCCTAGACCACATAAAAACGGTCAAGGTTATATCGAATGTGGCAATGGCGACATAGTGACTTGGTGTATTGGACATCTACTAGAGCAAGTCGAGCCCGATGTGTACGATCCTAAATATAAACGTTGGGATCTGGCGGATCTGCCGATTATTCCTGAGCAGTGGCAACTCAGACCTCGCAAAAGTGCCGCCAAACAATTGGCGGTGGTAAAAAAGCTACTTAAATCGTCACAACAGATAGTCAACGCAGGCGATCCCGACCGAGAAGGGCAATTGCTGGTGGATGAGGTGTTCGATTATTGTAAGGTCAGCAAAACCAAAAAAGAGTCCGCGCAGCGATTACTCATTAGTGACTTAAACTTGGCGGCGGTAAAACGTTCGCTGACGAATATGCGCAGTAATCGTGAATTTGTACCTCTGTCTGTGTCTGCGTTGGCGCGCTCTCGCGCTGATTGGTTGTATGGCATGAACATGTCCCGCGCCTATACATTGCTTGGAAAAAAAGCCGGCTACAACGGCGTGCTGTCAGTAGGAAGAGTACAAACCCCAGTATTAGGTCTGGTGGTGCGTCGAGACCGCGAAATCGAAAACTTTGTGCCGCGAGACTATTTCACCTTAGATGCATTAATCCCGTATCAAGACGGTAATCAAGCTTTTGATATTCGAGCTAAATGGGTGCCTAGCGAAGCCTGTGAAAAATGGCTTGATGAAGATGGACGGGTTTTGAGTTTGCCATTGGTGGAAAATGTTGCCAATCGCATCAAAGGTCAGCCTGCGATTGTGGTCAAATCGGAGCAGAAAAAAACTAAGCAAGCGCCACCATTACCGTATTCGCTGAGTGCTTTACAGATAGATGCCTCTAAGCGCTATAACATGAGTGCGCAGCAGGTATTGGATTTGTGTCAGTCGCTCTATGAAAAATATAAAGTGATCACGTATCCTCGTTCAGATTGTCGTTATTTACCGAAAGAGCATTTTAAAGAGGCGAGATCGGTTTGTGATGCAATTTTAGCCAATACAACAGATCAACAAACGGCGGTGGCGAACGCCGATTTATCATTGCGCTCAAAAGCGTGGAACGATGCTAAAGTGGATGCCCACCACGCGATTATCCCTACGCCAAAAAAAGCCAATAATCTTCCTGCGCAAGAAGCAAAAGTTTATCAACTTATCGCCACTCAGTATTTAATGCAGTTTTATCCGCCCGCAGAATATGCCGAATCTAAATTAGAGTTTGATATTTTAGGGGGCAAGTTTACCGCTTCTGGTCGTCAGTTATTGCTACCCGGTTGGAAAGTACTTTTTCCGGCTAGAAAAGACAGCGCCAATAAAGAGTCGCAAGCGCCACTGGTGCCTGCGCTAGAAAAAGGGCAGCAATTGACTTGCCGAGAAGGTGAAATCAAAAGTAAGCAAACTGAGCCGCCAAAACATTTTACCGAAGCGACATTGCTACAAGCGATGACTGGCATTGGACGTTTTGTACAAGACAGTTCGCTGAAAAAGATTCTGCGAGAAACCGACGGCATTGGTACGGAAGCCACTCGCGCTGGCATATTAGATACTTTGTTTAAACGAGCATTGTTGATGCGCAGTGGTAAATCTGTGCTGAGTACGCCTGCCGGAAAAGGGCTGGTTGAAGCTCTGCCAGATTTATCGACCTATCCAGATCTTACTGCGCATTGGGAAAAACAGTTGCAAGATATGGCAGAGAAAAAACAGGCGTATCAGCCTTTTATTACTCAATTACAGCAACAATTGGCGCAGTTAATGGATACCGCAAAAACAGGTCCAGTTCCTGATTCGTTACGTTCATTGCCAGAGGTGAAGAAACCCGCATATAAAAAGCGCCGAGTGAGCCGTAAGAAAACACCGGCTAAATCGACGCCTAAACGCTAAGCGTTAGTGCTTTTCAACGATAATGCTTTTCAACAATAGCGGTTTTCGCTATTTAATTTGAGCGTTACAACGTATCAATGGTTAGCCAATAAGATAAGCTTTTACCAAACGTATATTTCTACCAAGCAATATGCTTGCCATCGTAATTGAAAAAGCCACCGGATTGCTCTGTTGTCGAGTGTTCGATAACATTGACCAACCCTTGTACCGATTCTGCAACGTCAATCAGTGCATTAGGCCCGCCCATTTGCGTTCTTACCCAGCCCGGATGCAAAGCTAGCACAGTAAAATCCTGCGAGTTAAGATCGTTGTGCAGGCTTTTTACCACCGAATTGACCGCCGCTTTTGAAGAGCGATAAATGTATCCACCGCCAGAGGTGTTTTCAGCCATGCTGCCAACGCGAGAGGATAAAATAGCGATGCGTTTTTCGGTACTTTTTTGAAGAACAGGGTAGAGCGCTTCGACTAATTTAAGCGGCGCAATGGAATTGATTTCAAACACTTTACGCCACTCTTCTACGTCTATATTGCCAAAACTGCTGCCTTTCGGGCCATAGTATCCCGCGTTGTTGATCAACAGATCCAACTTTTCAAACTGATTCACAAATAAGGCTACTGCCGCATAATCTGTGACATCAAGTTGTCTGACTCGCAAGTTTTCATAGGTTTCACAAAGGGAGAGTAGTGCTTCGCTGGTGGCTTGGGTGCGGTAGGTGGCGACAACGTTCACGCCCATTTTCAAGTAATGGATAGTCAGTCCAAGCCCGATGCCACGATTGGCTCCCGTAATTAACACTGTGCGCATAATGCCTCCTGTACGCTTTGGTTCCTTTTTATACTTTTTATAAATTGAGATAGCGCCGCCAAACAAGCGGAGGCTATCTCATCGTAGTGAGTGGCTACTTCGGCTGAGCGTCCACACACAAACCGCTAATATCTTGTGATTGCTCGCTCATTAAATACAAATAAAGGGGCATGATATCTAAAGGGGTTTTGAGTTTAGATGCGTCTTCAGCAGGGTAAGCGCCTGCACGCATTGAGGTGCGAGTTGCGCCGGGGTTGATGGCATTCACACGCACGTTAGAGTTGCTTAATTCATCAGACAGCACTTGCATCATGCCTTCGGTAGCAAACTTAGAAATGGCATAACTGCCCCATAGTGCACGTCCGATATGGCCGACAGTGGATGAGGTAAATACAATACGTCCAAACTCGGCTTTTTTAATCAAAGGCAATAAGGCTTGAGTCATCATAAATTGCGCTTTGACATTGATTTGCATCACTTCATCAAAGGTACTTTCTTCAATTTGATCAAATGGGCTTATCATGCCAAGTACGCCAGCATTATGTAGCAGTCCATCGAGCTTGCCATATTGCCCTTCGATGGTTTCTGCCATATCCACATAGTGTTGTTTGCTCGCCCCCTGCATATCCAATGGGATAATGGCAGGTTCTGGGTAGCCAGCGTTAACGATGTCATCGTAAGTTTGTTCAAGCTTGTTGACGGTGCGCCCCAATAGAATCACGGTAGCGCCATGTTCTGCGTAAGTAAGAGCGGCTTGTTTACCTATGCCGTCACCTGCGCCTGTCACGAGAATAATTTTGTTTTTTAAAGCGTCAGTTGCAACTGCGTAATCCACAATCTGAGTCCTTTTGTATGCGGTTTTGATTTAACGAAAATGAATAGAGAGTTACAATACAACAATATTTATCTTCAGGGACAAGACATTGGAATTTTTGTTAGATTACGGCCTGTTTTTGGCTAAAATTGTTACGTTTGTCGCGGCTATTATCGCGATTTTGCTGATTGCTAAATCCACCTCAAGCAAAGGCGGCAGTAAAGGTTCACTGGAAGTGACTAATTTGTCTGAACGTCACGAGCAAAACATTGAGTTAATGGAACATCATCTACATGATGAAGCCTTTTTAAAAGCTCGTGATAAAGCAACCAAGAAACAGCGTAAAGAAGAAGAAAAAGCGCGTGAAAAAGAGATAAAAGAAGCGGTAAAAGGTGGAGAGTTGGACTCAATACGTAAGCCACATCTGTTTGTTTTAGACTTTATTGGCAGTATTGATGCTAAAGAAGTCACCAATCTGCGTGAAGAGATCACCGCAATTTTAGCCTGTGCCCGTGAAGGTGATGAAGTGCTGGTTCGCCTTGAATCTGGCGGCGGCATGGTGCATGGCTATGGCCTAGCTGCCTCTCAATTAGATCGCATTAAAGCGGCCAACATTCCTTTGACTATTTCAGTGGATAAAGTGGCAGCGAGTGGCGGCTATATGATGGCGTGTGTGGCAGATAAAATTGTCGGCGCACCGTTTGCGATTGTCGGTTCTATTGGTGTTATTGCGCAAATTCCTAACTTCAATAAATTGTTGAAAAAGAGCAACATTGAATTTGAACAAATGACTGCGGGTGAATACAAACGCACATTAACCATGTTTGGCGAGAATACCGATAAAGCGCGTGAGAAATTCAAACAAGAATTGGAAGAGACTCACGTATTGTTTAAAGATTTCATTCGTGAACGTCGCCCTGAACTTGAGCTTGAAAAAGTATCAACAGGTGAGCACTGGTATGGCTCTCAAGCCCTTGATCTTGGCTTGATTGATAAAGTACAAACCTCGGATGATTTAGTAGTAGAAGCGTGTAAAGACAAAACGGTACTTGCCGTTCATTACGTGCAGAAAAAGAAACTGGCTGACAAGTTTGGTAAAGCGGCGGCCGAAGCGACCGATTCTGTATTGTTGAAGTGGGTTCAGCGCGGTCAAAGACCGATTCTGTAAGTCTCTTTTATTAACTACCAGTTAGTACACAAGCTGGCTTTAAAATAAACGTAGGGCTCTAGATGGTGACATCTAGAGCCCTTTTATATGCAGCGTTTTAAGTTTTTCCCCTAGTTTGTTTGGCTAGGGGAGTTTTCGCTTATCTCAGTTTATATAGCCTGATTATACGGTCTGATTATATAGCTTCGATGTTTAAACTTTCGTCTTTGCTTGCTTTCCACTTCAAGCCAAAGAAAGTTGCCAAACCAATAATTAGAATCACGGCTATCCAACTACTGCTGTATGCAGGGTGTTGGTTAAAGCTGGTGATTTGTTTATAAAGCACCGCACTTAAGTAGGCTAAGCTAAATGTCCAAATCGCAATAAATTGAGCAAACTTAGCGCCATATTCACGCACATAAGCGCCGATAGCCACCACACAAGGCGTATAGAGCAGAATAAAAATCAAGTAAGCAAACGCAGAATCGGCAGAGCCAAATCTATGACGAAGATTGCTAAATATTGACACATCCACATCTTGCTCTTCTGCCGCCGCGGCCGTGTCATTGACATCACCTACTTGAAGGTTAAATGGGTCGGCTGGGTTGATGCCGGCTAGATTTTCAGGGATAGACATTACGGCGTCTTTTAAACTGCCAAATAGGTCATATTCAGCGTTGTCATCTGTCGGTGTGGTATAGAGACTATTTAACGAGCCAACAACGGTTTCTTTCGCAAAAATACCCGTCACAATACCAACGGTGGCAGGCCAGTTGTCTTGTTCGATACCCATAGGTTCAAATACTGGCGTCACCCATTCTGCCGCTTTTGACAATACAGAGTTATTACTGTCCTGATTCCCAAAAGTGCCATCAACACCGATTGAGTTAACAAAACTTAAAATAGCGGCGACCACGACAATGGTTCTACCCGCACCAAACACAAAGCGTTTTAATTTGTGCCAAGTTTTTATCAATACGTTTTTAATTTGCGGGATCTCGTAGTCCGTCATTTCCATGATGAAACTGTCGTTATTCCCCGGATAAATAGTGTATTTCAGGATCAAACCAGTAAATATTGCCGCCACAATACCTAAGAAATAAAGGATAAAGACAATATTTTGTCCAGAGCTTGGAAAGAATGCTGCGGCAAACAAGGCGTATACAGGTAAACGAGCACCACAAGACATGAATGGCGCCATAGATGCCGCAAGACGACGCTCTCTTTCTTGATCTAGCGTACGGCTTGCCATAATCGCGGGCACGTTACACCCAAACCCAAGTACCAACGGAACAAAGGCTTTGCCCGGTAGACCTACTTTCAACATGACTTTATCTAAAATAAAGGCGGCGCGCGAGATATAGCCAGAACCTTCAAGAAGGGTTAGAAATAGATATAACCCACCAATAACAGGTATAAAGGTGGCAACCAGTTGAATACCACCACCAATACCATTGGCAACGATAGTCACTAACCATGCAGGTAAATTACCATCTAACAGATAATGTGCGCCATTCACTAATACAGCGCTAAATGCAATGTCGAAAAAGTCTTGGAATGCACTGCCAACATTAATCGAGAACATGAACATTAGGTACATCACACCGAAGAAGATAGGTACGCCTAACCAACGGTTAAGAACGACGGCATCAATCTTTTCACTGATACTGCGGCTTAATCGGCCTACTTGATGACAATTGACCTTGGTGATTTCATGCACAAAAGAATATTTTACATCCGCAATCAGCATTTCAATATCTAAGCGGCTAGTGCTGTGTATTTGTTTGATTTTCTGTTGCGCGACAGAAGAGGAATTCTTCAAAATTAATTGATCTTGTTCCAAAGCACGTATCGCAATAGCGCGTGGCGAAACTAAGTCATAATCGAATAAGCTAGAAATATCTTGGATATAAGACTGCAGCTCTTCTCCGTACTCTAAAGCTAATGGTTGAGTGTGAACACCTTGCGCGAGCATGTGATGTAAATCAGTCTTAAGAGTATTTACTTCATGCTGATTAGTTGCACTAACGGCTAATACCGGACAGCCAATCGCTTTAGAAAGCCCCTTAAGGTTGATCTTACGTTTTTCTTTTTCAACCGAATCCATCTTGTTTAGTATGACCACCATAGGGCGACCAAGCTCACGCAGTTGCATCGTCATATATAAACTACGTTCAAGACAGGTTGCATCGATAACATTGATAATAATATCGGCTGGAGTAGAAAGAACCGCACTAGAGGCAATCATTTCGTCGACACTATTAACATCATTACCGCTATCTAGTGAATAAATCCCGGGTAAATCGGTTAAAACGAACTGATCACCGGCTAATTCATAGCGCCCCGTTTTCTTCTCAACAGTCACCCCCGCCCAGTTACCGACTCTTTGATTCGCGCCAGTAAAAGCATTGAATAACGTGGTTTTCCCGCTATTAGGGTTACCAACAGTGAGGATTGAATATTCCATCATGCTACCTCGATAGATATGTGATTTGTATTAGAAGAGATCATTGCCAAACAATAAATGGATTAAGAAATGCGTTGTATATGTTTGACTTTGCTATCTTGCCCTAAACTTAAGTTGTTCTTTTTTTGAGGTTAAATGCCAATTGTTTTCATTAGCATTGCGAGGGGTAAGGTTAATGAAAATACATCATGATGGAAGGCAAAAATGCTTTATTTCAAAGGGAAAAGTGGGAACTTACATACGGTAAATGATAATCACTCTCTTTTACGGTTTCGTTTATAGGTTGGATGTGTGTGGGTAGACAGTCTCTTTGGAGCCAAGAGTTCATGGGTTGTTGTTTATGCAACTTAGAAAAATGCATTTACGAATTCATCATCATCCCATCATTGTCGTTAAGTAGCGTATAAATCAGGCATGCGGTCACGGGCGAGCGGTATCACGCTAATTTGCTTGCTAATCTTTGACAAACTTTCCTCGCACCACCGCCTAATAACCACTATAATATGCGCGCTCTCGATAGAGAGGTACACGGGCAAAGACCCACAATCACAAGAAACATCTGGAGTAATTATGTCTTCTCTTTCTCCTGTCATTACCGTAGACGGCCCAAGTGGGGCAGGTAAAGGCACTTTATGTATGATGTTGGCTGAAAAGTTAGGCTTCCAGTTGCTTGATTCTGGTGCAATTTATCGTGTTCTGGCTCTAGCGGCGATTCACCACGGTGTGGATATGGAATCTGAAGACGCTTTAGTACCACTTGCGACGCATTTAGACGTACAGTTTATCGCCCAAGGCGATCTGGTGCAGGTAGTGTTAGAAGGTGAAGATGTTTCCGGTGAACTCAGAAAAGAAGAGACCGGAATGGCGGCCTCTAAAGTGGCGGCACTGCCTCGCGTTCGAGAAGCATTATTGCGTCGTCAACGCGCTTTTCAAACCGAGCCTGGCTTAGTGGCTGATGGCCGTGACATGGGAACCGTGGTTTTTCCAAGCGCCGTGGCTAAGATTTTCCTTGATGCGAGCGCGCAAGAGCGTGCCCAAAGACGCTTTAATCAGTTGCAAGGTAAGGGCTTAGAGGTTAGTATTGACCACCTTTTGAGCGAGATCCAAGAGCGCGACGACCGAGATCGTAACCGAACGGTTGCACCTTTACGTCCTGCGGATGACGCTTTAGTGCTTGATTCTACTGAACTTTCTATTGAAGAAGTGGTAGAGGAAGCCTTAAAATTTATAGAATCTAAGTTGTCTTGATCGTCTTTATTTAGGCTATCGAGACATTAAGGTACGTTGGTTGCAAGGATGATGACCGGCGAATTTATCAACCCCTCGTGGCAGGATGCCCGTGGACGTTTAAATATTGAAGATCAAATTAATGACTGAATCTTTTGCTCAACTCTTTGAAGAGTTTCTAAACGAAACTGAATTCCAACAAGGCAGCATCGTTAAAGGTACTGTAGTAGCTATCGAGAACGGTTTCGTTCTTGTTGACGCTGGCCTTAAGTCTGAATCTGCTATCCCTGCTGAACAATTCAAGAACGCTGCTGGCGAACTTGAAGTTGAAGTTGGTTCTGAAGTAGACGTAGCGCTTGACGCTGTTGAAGATGGTTTCGGTGAAACTCAACTTTCTCGTGAGAAAGCTAAGCGTCACGAAGCTTGGATCGTACTTGAGAAAGCTTACGAAGAAGCTGAAACTGTTGTTGGTATCATCAACGGTAAAGTTAAAGGCGGTTTCACTGTTGAACTAAACGGTATCCGTGCTTTCCTACCTGGTTCTCTAGTAGACGTACGTCCTATCCGCGACACTGCTCACCTAGAAAACAAAGAGCTAGAGTTCAAAGTTATCAAGCTTGACCAGAAGCGCAACAACGTTGTTGTTTCTCGTCGTGCTGTTATCGAATCTGAAAACAGTGTTGAGCGTGACGAACTTCTTGAGACTCTACAAGAAGGTACTGAAGTTAAAGGTATCGTTAAGAACCTTACTGACTACGGTGCATTCGTTGACCTTGGCGGCGTAGACGGCCTACTTCACATCACTGATATGGCTTGGAAACGTGTTAAGCACCCATCTGAGATCGTAAACGTTGGTGACGAGATCCTAGTTAAAGTTCTTAAGTTTGACCGTGAGCGCACTCGTGTTTCTCTAGGTCTTAAACAACTTGGCGAAGATCCATGGGTAGCAATCGCTAAGCGTTACCCAGAAGGTCACAAACTGACTGGTCGCGTTACTAACCTAACTGATTACGGCTGCTTCGTAGAAATCGAAGAAGGCGTTGAAGGTCTAGTACACGTTTCTGAAATGGATTGGACTAATAAGAACATCCACCCTTCTAAAGTTGTTAACGTAGGCGACGAAGTTGAGGTTATGGTTCTTGAGATTGACGAAGAACGTCGTCGTATCTCTCTAGGTCTAAAACAATGTAAAGCTAACCCTTGGCAGTCATTCGCTGAAATTCAAGCGAAAGGCGACAAGGTTACTGGTAAGATCAAGTCTATCACTGACTTCGGTATCTTTATCGGTCTAGAAGGCGGCATTGACGGTCTAGTACACCTATCTGACATTTCTTGGAACGTTGCTGGTGAAGAAGCAGTACGCGAATACAAGAAAGGCGATGAAATCTCAGCAGTTGTTCTTGCAGTAGATGCAGAGCGTGAGCGTATTTCTCTTGGCGTTAAGCAAATGGAAAACGACCCGTTCAACAACTACGTTGCTGACAACAAAAAAGGTGCTCTAGTTTCTGGTACTGTAACTGCAGTTGACGCAAAAGGTGCTACAATTGAACTTGTAGACGGCGTTGAAGGTTACATCCGTGCTTCTGAAGTATCTCGTGACCGTATCGAAGATGCGTCTCTAATCCTAAGCGTTGGCGATAGCGTTGAAGCTAAGTTCACCGGTGTAGACCGTAAGAACCGCGTAATCAACCTATCTATCAAAGCTAAAGATCAAGCTGAAGAGCAAGAAGCAATGGCTTCACTGAACAAAGCTGAAGACGGCGGTTTCGGTAACGCTATGGCTGATGCATTCAAGGCTGCTAAAGGCGAATAATCACTTTTTTAATTAAAAGTTAGACGCTAAGAGGGAGCCCACAAGGCTCCCTTTTTTTGATTTGTGAATGAGGGAAACTATGACTAAGTCTGAGTTGATAGAAAGACTGTGTGCAGAGCAGACACACTTATCTGCCAAAGAAATTGAAGATGCTGTAAAAGAAATTATTGAACATATGGCTGACACCCTAGAAACGGGTGAGCGAATCGAGATTCGCGGTTTCGGTAGTTTTTCTCTTCATTATCGTGAGCCACGTATGGGACGTAATCCTAAGACAGGCGATCAAGTTGAGTTGGACGGAAAATTTGTTCCTCACTTTAAACCAGGAAAAGCATTACGCGAACGTGTAAATGATGGCTTATAGTCAAACCTATTAAATAAAACGGCACTTCACTCTTGAAGTGCCGTTTTTTCTTTAAGCTTTGCTCACTGGATGCAAATTTGACGTCAAAAATTTCATTTTTGGATACTCAAGTTGATGATAATTATTGATTTAACATGGTGTAGAGTGGCGAATTACTGCATAATCAAAGCTATTACATTGATTTAAAAAAGGGTCATCCTAGTGAAAATTTTGAAGATAGCGTTAGTGTTGGTTCTGTTTCTGATTGCCTTAGCATTAGGCGCACAAAATCAAGAAGTTGTCACCTTTGACTATTTATTAGCAGAAGGCACCTTCCATCTGTCAACCTTGATTGGCGTAGTATTTGTGGTGGGTTTTGTCATTGCGGGTGTTATTTTCGGTAGCATGCTTTTTAAATCTAGACTTCAAGTAAGAAAACTAAATCGTAAGTTGAAAAAATTGACTCCTCAAATGACCGCAACGACGACGACTGCTCCTGTCCCTGCGACAAATAAGTTAAATAAGTAATCTGTTAAATGCTTGAGTTACTGTTTCTACTCTTACCAATTGCAGCAGCCTATGGGTGGTACATGGGGCAGCGCAGTGCACGTCAAGATAATCAGAGACATTCCAATCAGATCTCACGCCAATACGTTCATGGTTTAAACCTGCTGCTGTCAGAACAGTCAGATAAAGCGGTTGACCACTTTATCGAGCTATTACAGGTCGATGACGAGACCATTGATACGCATTTAGCTTTAGGTAACTTATTTCGCTCAAGGGGCGAGGTGGATAGGGCTATCCGTATTCACCAAAGTTTGATCTCTCGTACCGAGCTGACCATAGATCAAAAAAATATTGCGCTACAACAGCTAGCAAAAGATTATATGGTGTCCGGTTTCTTAGACCGGGCAGAGAAAATCTATGAGCAGCTAGTGGATGAACCCGATCATAAAGAGCCAGCACTGCAACAGCTAGTGGCTATTTATCAACAAACCAAAGAGTGGAATAAAGCCATCCACTATGCCGGTATGTTGGTGAAAATGGGACGTAAAAAAATGCGTACCAGTATCTCGCATTATTGGTGTGAACTGGCTATTCACGAGAAGGCGTTTGGCAAGCGCAGTAAAACCATTCAATATTTCAAAAAAGCACTATCTGAAGACGCTAAATGCGTACGTGCCAATATCTCTTTGGGGCGCATTTATATGGAAACCGAAGAGTACCCGAAAGCACTTCGATACCTAGAAGCGATTTTAGCGCAAGACGTCGATTATATTAGCGAAGTGCTGCCAAATATTGCCGACTGTTATCACCATTTAGGTTTAGAGTCTGACTTACTTTCCTTTTTAAGAAAGTGCATGGAAAAAGACGCAGGTGTCTCGGTTGAATTGATGTTGGCACAAATTGTTGCTCAACATGAAGGGAGCGTTGCCGCGCAAGCCTTATTAACCCGTCAGCTGACCAAAAACCCAACCATGAAAGGTTTTTATCGCCTTATTGGTTATCACGCATCAGAAGCTGAAGAGGGCAACGCAAAAGACAGCCTGACTCATCTGCAAGCTATGGTGGGTGAGCAGCTAAAAGTAAAACCTCATCATCGATGCCGTAAATGTGGCTATTCGACCCACGCGCTACATTGGCACTGTCCTTCTTGTCGCAGTTGGGGCAGCATCAAGCCTATTCGTGGCTTAGACGGAGAATAAAAGCACTGCTAGATCTAACATTCTGCTTGATAGGAGGTTAGAATAGGCGCGCTTTACTCTTTATGCCCCCCCCTCTAATTAGGAGACCCTTCGATGGATCAAAAAGTGATTGTTGCCTTAGACTATGACAACAAAACCGACGCTTTAAACTTTATTGACCGAATTGACCCAGCTTCTTGCCGCCTTAAAGTGGGTAAAGAAATGTTTACTTTATTTGGTCCTGAGTTTGTAAAACAACTCCATCAGAAAGGCTTTTCTGTATTTCTAGACCTTAAATTCCACGATATTCCGAACACGTGTTCCAAAGCCGTTCGTGCGGCCGCTGAAATGGGTGTATGGATGGTGAATGTTCACGCCAGTGGTGGTGAGCGCATGATGACAGCATCACGCGAAATCTTAGAACCTTACGGTAAAGACCGTCCGCTATTAATTGGTGTGACTGTTTTAACCAGTATGGAACAAGCTGATTTAGCCGGTATTGGCTTAAATGTAGAGCCTGCTGAGCAAGTATTGCGCTTAGCGAATCTGACTAAAAATAGTGGTTTAGACGGCGTAGTATGTTCAGCTCAAGAAGCTAATTTCTTAAAAACCGAACTGGGTAAACAATTTAAATTGGTGACTCCGGGCATTCGTCCTGCAGGCGCTGATGTTGGCGATCAAAAACGCATCATGACTCCAGTTGATGCTATCCAAGCCGGTTCTGATTACCTTGTGATCGGTCGTCCAATTACTCAAGCGGCTGATCCTGCGCAAGTACTAGCGCAAATTAATGCCACTCTGGCTTAATTGCTAGCACTGCGAACAAACCTAGACTAAGCATGCAGAGTTTCTCTGCATGCTCATTTCATCTTTATTGTTCTGATTTATAAAACCGCTTCATTAACTGGTACGCCACTATGAAATTTAAATTCATGGTCATCAGTACTGATAAGCTGCGCTTCTACTTTCGCAAAATATTCAGTACGTTCACTGATATCTTCCCCTGCAATTTGTTCAGCTAAACTCAAGTAATCCTGATAATGACGCGCCTCGGAACGAAGTAGCGAAATATAAAAAGTGCGAATATCTTCATCCATATAAGGGGCGAGGGCAGCAAATCGTTCACAAGAACGCGCTTCGATAAAAGCACCGATAATCAGCTTATCAATTAAGGTTTGCGGCTCATAAGTGCGAACGTGTTTCAGTAGACCTTTCGCGTAACGACCGGCAGGCACGTGTTGGTATTCAATGCCTCGACTGACCATGATTTCCAATACTTGATAAAAATGATGCAACTCTTCTTTTATCAGCAATACCATTTTATCGATAAGATCTTGGCTGTAGGGAGAGTCTGACTGCGCAATTATCCCCTTTGAAATATTACTTTTGCCTTTTAAACTTGCCAGATCGCCAACGCCTTTATATGCAAACTCTTCGTATGGTTTAAACCAATTCAGAAGCTGCTGTTTACTGTCATTATTGGCCGCGTATTTACGAATTAAAAACATCGCCGATTGACCTGCTTTTAATTCACATAACAGATGATCAATCAGCACAATCGGTAAGCGCTCAGTTTTTTTTGCTTCGTCTATCCATTGTGTGGGAGTGGCGCAGTTGAGAAATTGATGAATAGGAGCAAGCAGTTGTTGATACATGTGAGATCCAAGGTGATTACAGCTAGGTGTAGCCTAAGAAATTTGATCTAGTATGTCTATAGTGGCGAATTGTTTATGATAATTTACGAAACTACTATTCAATATAAACAAAAAGCGTTATAACTAATCATTATATATAAAGGAGTCCGAGGCATAATATGAAGCTACAGCAACTAAGATACATAGTAGAAGTTGTTAATCATAACCTGAACGTATCCGCTACTGCTGAAAGTCTTTATACCTCTCAGCCGGGTATCAGTAAACAGGTTAGATTGCTTGAAGATGAACTGGGTGTTCAAGTATTTGAGCGAAGCGGCAAACATTTAACTCAAGTGACTCCCGCTGGTGGCGAAATCATCAAGATTTCACGTGAGATTTTATCGCGCGTTGAATCCATTAAGTCGGTTGCCTCAGAGCATACCCATCCAGAAATGGGTACTTTAAACATCACTACTACTCATACTCAAGCTCGTTATGCGCTTCCAGATGTGATTAAAGGCTTTACCACTCGCTACCCTAAAGTGTCTCTTAACATGCACCAAGGTACGCCATCACAAATGTCGCAAGCCATTGCCAAAGGCACCGCCAACTTTGCAATTGCCACCGAAGCTCTGCATTTGTATCACGACGCCATCATGTTGCCGTGCTACCACTGGAACCGTTCAATCGTTGTAACTCGTGACCATCCTTTAGCGTCTAAATCTCATGTCACGATTGAAGACCTTGCCGCCTACCAGCTAGTGACTTACGTGTTTGGTTTTACTGGGCGCTCAGAGTTAGATACCGCCTTTAACGCCGCAGGATTAACGCCAAGAATCGTATTTACCGCAACGGATGCGGATGTCATCAAAACCTATGTACGTATGGGCATTGGTGTCGGAGTAATTGCCAGCATGGCGATTGATGCAGAACAAGATAAAGATCTGGTTGCCATTGATGCTAGCCATATCTTTGGTGCAAGTACCACAAGCATTGGCTTTAGACGCGGTACTTTCCTAAGAAGCTACATGTTTGATTTTGTCGAGCGTTTTGCGCCCCACTTAACTCGACCTGTGGTTGAACAAGCGATTTCATTGAAAAACAATCATGAAGTCTCTGAAATGTTTAAAGATATCGACCTTCCAATTCGTTAATCATTCCTAATTGACGGACTTCCCTCTAGAATAGCCGTCTAGGGGGAAGCATGCGCACACAATATAAACAACTTGACCATCTATTGCTTGAGCACCAACACTATTGGCGCTTTGAGCCTTTTCATGCCAGTCAAACATTAGAACATCGTTTTACTCATACCGAGCTTGGAACATGGCTAGATGGCCTTAGCATGTCTGATGTGCAAGGTTTTAAGCAAGACCTCCCGAGTTTATTAAGCCAATTAACCGAATATTTGCCACAGCTTACAGAGCTGACACAGTTTTGCCAGCTAGATAAAAGTGCGCTGAGTTCGTTAACTTTAGATTCGCATTTAAGCTCAGGTATTCCCGGGCGAAAGCTGTCGCAAATTACCGCCATGGGCTCACAGGCGTTGGCGACTCATCATGGTAGCGAATGGCTTGAATGGTGTGCAGGTAAAGGCTTTTTAGGTCGAATATTGGCCCATCATAGCCAGCAAGCTGTCACCAGTTTTGAATGGCAAGAGTCTTTGTGTCAGCAAGGGCAACTTGACGCGGATAAACAGCAGTTACCCGTGCATTTTGTGCAGGGCGATGCCTTTGCTTGCGATCATCAAAGTGTATTTAATTCTAATCAACATGCAGTGGCCTTGCATGCCTGCGGAGACTTACATGTCTCTTTGATGCAGCACGCCACTCAATATCAGCTTCCTGCGCTATCGATTGCCCCTTGTTGCTATCACCTTATCCAAGCAGACCGTTATCAACCTTTGTCTAGTTTGGGTCAACAATCGAATTTAGCGTTGTCAAAAACCGAACTGCGTATTCCTCTGCAAGAGACCGTCACCGGAGGGGAGCGAGTGCTAAAACATCGCTTCTTAGAAATGAGCTATCGATTGGGGTTAGATGAACTGCTACGTAAAGAGTTGGGGTTTGCAGAATATCAACCGATCCCGAGTGTGAAAAAATCACAATTGCAGTTGGGTTTTGAAGCGTTTTGCCAATGGGCGGCTGAGCGAAAAGGGCTTGCATTACCTAAGTGCGATTTTATTCACTATCAAACTCTTGGCGAGCAACGTTTTGCGCGAATGGAAAAGCTCAGTTTAATTCAAATGGCGTTTCATCGTCCGTTAGAAATGTGGTTGATATTGGACAAGGCACTCTTTTTGGAAGAGCGTGGCTATCAAGTAGGCTTAACCGAGTTTTGCGATAAAAAAATAACACCGCGTAATATTTTAATACACGCGGTGTTATCTAGATAAACAGAATTAGTGGACTTTTGCGATAGCTTCGGTCGGATCTACGTATTCAAGGTTAAAATTCTCCGCCACTTCCTTGCATGTGACCATGCCATGAATGACGTTTAAACCGTTTAAGAAGCCAGAATCTTGAGTTAAGGCTTCTTTGTAGCCCATATTCGCCAGTCGAAGAATATACGGCAAGGTAGCGTTATTTAGCGCATAAGTAGAGGTTCTTGCTACTGCGCCCGGCATATTTGCCACACAATAGTGAACCACATCGTCGACAATGTAGATAGGATCAGCATGGGTTGTGGCGTGTGAAGTTTCAAAACAGCCGCCTTGATCGATAGCCACATCCACAATTGCCGCGCCCGGCTTCATAGATTTTATGTGTCTTTTTGTTACAAGCTTTGGCGCTGCTGCGCCGGGTATAAGTACCGCACCAATCACTAAATCAGCGTCAAGAACGTGACGGTTTAATGCTTCTTCGGTGGAATAAACCAGCTTAGCACGCCCTTGAAATTCTTCATCTAATGTGCGCAATGTGTGAATGTTGCGATCTAAAATAGTCACGTCAGCACGCATACCGACCGCCATTCTAGCTGCGTTTGATCCCACAACACCGCCGCCAATGACGACGACTTTTGCCGGTTCAACTCCGGGCACTCCACCTAATAATAATCCACGTCCGCCGTTAGATTTTTCTAAAGCCTGCGCACCTGCTTGAATAGACATTCTGCCAGCGACTTCTGACATTGGAGCCAAAAGAGGTAGCTGATTTAAGTGGTCGGTCACGGTTTCATAAGCAATGCATACCGCTTTGCTATTGATTAGTTCCTCAGTTTGTGGAAAATCAGGAGCTAAGTGTAAATAAGTAAACAATATTTGCCCTTCGCGAAGCATTGCTCGCTCGATGGCTTGAGGTTCTTTTACCTTCACGATCATCTCTGCTTGAGCAAAAATTTCCGTTGCGGTTGGAAGAATGGATGCACCTGCTGCGATATAATCATCGTCGCTGAAACCGATGCCGCTGCCGGCTTGTGTTTCAACTATAACTCGGTGTCCGTTAGAGGTAACTTCTCTTACGCTGTCTGGGACCATACCAACACGATATTCATGGTTCTTGATCTCTTTAGGGATACCAATGATCATCCTGACTCCTTATTGTTTTATAGTTATATAAGCTGTATATCTAACGCCTGTAGGGTGTTATTTACTAGTATAATGTTATTTATATAAAATTTAATGCTGAATATTTTAATATTGTAGTGTATGTCGTTGCAAGGAAGTAAAAAGGTGGAGCAAAGCATGATAGAAGCGAGTAAACCGTCCAAGGAACTGGACCGAATAGACAGAAATATTCTTAGTGAATTACAAAAAGATGGTCGAATCTCTAATGTAGAGCTGTCTAAGCGTGTTGGTTTATCTCCAACCCCTTGCTTGGAAAGGGTGCGACGTTTAGAGCGTCAAAATTATATTTTAGGATATACCGCGCAGTTAAACCCACAATATTTAGACGCATCATTATTGGTGTTTGTCGAAATTACTCTCAATCGTGGTGCGCCAGATGTGTTCGAACAATTTAATGAAGCCGTGCAAAAACTGGATGACATTCAAGAATGTCACTTAGTTTCTGGTGATTTTGATTACTTGTTAAAAACTCGAGTGTCAGATATGGGAGCTTATCGTAAATTGTTAGGAGATACTCTTCTTCGTTTACCGGGTGTTAATGACACTCGCACATATGTTGTCATGGAAGAAGTAAAACAGAGCAACAACTTGGTCATTAAGACTCGTTAAATGACTATTACCCAAGGTTCTATTTGGGTTTTTGCCTCTGCATGTGTTTAAATGAAGATACTCATGAGCGACAGTAGTCGCTCATGTCATTTTTGTCCGACCTAGACTCACATGCAATGGATATGTTGAAAAGAAATCCTAAAATTCGAACTATAGTTCACACGTCTCCAAAAAAATCGAACACTCATCTTTCAGGTATACAACGCCTGCGTGAAGGGTGCTTAATTATTGGGGTACTCATGGCCGTCTTAATGGCGGTATCTTTGATGTCGTTTAGCCCAGCGGATCCCTCTTGGTCTCAGACCGCTTGGGGCAGTGATGTGTCCAACGCCGGTGGACTGCTAGGCGCATGGGTAGGGGATACGCTGTTATTTACTTTTGGCGTATTGGCTTACTTTATTCCCGCCGTTATCGTACTGCTATCTTGGATTGTTTTCCGTAAACGTTCTCACTCCGAACCTATTGATTTGATGTTGTGGGCAACAAGGTTGCTTGGCGGCGCATTATTGATAGTGACAAGCTGTGGTCTAGCGGATCTCAATTTTGATGATATCTGGTACTTCTCATCAGGTGGGGTAGTGGGCGATGTGATCGCAAGCCTAGCTCTACCAACGTTAAATACTTTAGGTACTACGTTAGCACTGCTGTTTATCTGGGGTGCATCGTTCACGCTATTTACAGGTATCTCTTGGTTATCGCTAGT
Organism: Vibrio sp. B1Z05; assembly: GCF_052955985.1. Taxonomy (NCBI): domain Bacteria; kingdom Pseudomonadati; phylum Pseudomonadota; class Gammaproteobacteria; order Vibrionales; family Vibrionaceae; genus Vibrio; species Vibrio sp. B1Z05. The sequence continues at coordinate 1,741,079 of NZ_CP130463.1, read as the reverse complement.
TGAGCATATCGGTCAGGGCACAATGTCCCTTATCAGCTCATGCTTGAACTTTGTCCGTGGCGATAAAGAGCAAGTGATTGAACCAACCCGTCTTGATGATCAAAAACTGGTATACGCAGACACTACGCCAGAAGTGACGGCACCAATTGATGCTGATGAATCAGTGCCTAGCGTATCTACAGCTGACGTTGATGCCGCCTCTGATGATGAGCCATATAAAATCTATATGCCTGAGAGCAGTGACGACAAGACGTTTGCCTTTGATCGCGTGAACAACTTAAACGCACCTATCGATCAGCTAGAGCGTGACGCACAACTGGCGAACGACTATGTGGATTTAGATCCATTAATGGATGAAATGCCTCCACTAGAGCCCGCGCTGCTTGCTAATCAAACAGCGACTCAAACCCCAGTGCATGCGCAAGAAACACAAGCTCAGCCACAAGCACCAGCCGACCAAGCAACAGCTGATATAGCTGTGCCAAGTTCAGCGCAGCCTCAAGCAGCCCATGTCGCTACAAGCGCAGTTGCGGGTGTTGCCGCTACCGTGGCATCGCAAGTTGCGCCCGCTACACAGCCACCTATTTACGAAGGTTCGTCCGCTGCTGTAAATCACGCTGAATTTGAAGCAACCAACATTCAAGCCGATGATGTTGATTTTGACGATGAGTTTATTGATTTTGATATCAATGAAGATGACAAGGTCACACCGGGCTTCTCTTCACACAGCTTTGACGAAGTTGATGATAATACCGGTTCAATTGAGCTTGAAGATGAGTTAGATGAGGTCACTGCGCCAGCAATGACCTTTGAATCAGAGCAGGCTATCGAGCCACAACCTATTTCTAGTGAAGTGGTAGAAGTAACTGAGTCTCACGCTGAGCACTTCCAAGAATTTGACGAGCACGTTTCTCCTGAAGCGGCCTTCGGACCTCAAGTAACCGCAGAGCCAGAAGCGATAATTGAGACCGAAGAAGAGCCAATGCTTGAAGACGAACCCATTGTTGAAGAAATGAGTGAAGCGGAAGCCTTTGCTAAGCAAGTTGAAAGAGCCAGAGCGCGCGATGCGGCATCGCAAAACCCGTTCTTAATTCGCCAAGACGAAGATTTGCCTGCGGTGACCACACCACTGCCAACGTTAGAATTGTTGTATCACCCTGAGAAGCGTGCCAACAATATTGATAGGGAAGCCTTACAAGGCATCGCTCGTTTGGTGGAATCAAAACTGGCGGATTATAAGATAAAAGCGACTGTGGCAGGCATTTTCCCAGGCCCGGTAATCACTCGCTTTGAACTTGATCTCGCTCCTGGGGTCAAAGTTTCTAGAATTTCAAGTTTATCTATGGACTTAGCTCGTTCACTGTCTGCGTTAGCGGTTCGTGTAGTTGAGGTTATTCCGGGCAAACCTTATGTGGGTTTAGAACTGCCAAATATGACCCGTCAGACGGTGTATTTATCTGACGTTATTAGCAGTCCGCAATTCCAAGAAAATACCTCACCAACGGCTGTGGTATTAGGGCAAGATATCGCAGGTGACGCAGTCGTCGCTGATTTATCGAAAATGCCACACGTATTGGTTGCCGGTACCACAGGTTCGGGTAAATCGGTGGGTGTGAACGTCATGATTCTGAGTATGTTGTATAAATCAACGCCAGAAGACGTTCGTTTCATCATGATCGATCCAAAAATGCTTGAGCTATCCATCTACGAAGGTATTCCTCATCTTCTTTCAGAAGTTGTGACGGATATGAAAGATGCATCTAATGCATTGCGTTGGTGTGTTGGCGAGATGGAACGCCGTTATAAACTGATGTCAGCATTGGGCGTGCGTAACCTAAAAGGTTTCAACGACAAACTGAAAATGGCGGCCGATGCAGGTTACCCAATTCAAGATCCGTTATGGAAGCCGGGCGATAGCATGGACGAAGAAGCGCCTATGCTGGAAAAACTGCCTTATATCGTAGTGGTGGTGGATGAATTTGCCGACCTGATTATGGTAGTTGGTAAAAAAGTCGAAGAGTTGATTGCTCGTATTGCGCAAAAAGCGCGTGCGGCAGGTATTCACCTTGTACTGGCAACGCAACGTCCATCGGTCGATGTAATTACTGGTTTGATTAAAGCCAATATTCCAACTCGTGTGGCGTTTACGGTTTCGACCAAAACCGATTCACGTACCATTTTGGATCAAGGCGGCGCTGAATCCTTGCTCGGTATGGGTGATATGTTGTATCTACCACCGGGTTCAAGCCATACCATTCGTGTACACGGTGCCTTTGCCTCAGATGATGATGTGCATGCGGTTGTGAACGATTGGAAAGCGCGTGGTAAACCGCGCTACATTGAAGAAATCACCAAAGGTGAGCCTTCACCAGATACGTTATTACCGGGTGAGAAAATGGAAGGTGCAGAAGATACCGACCCATTATTTGACCAAGTGGTTGAGCATGTCACAGAAACGCGTCGCGGTTCTGTGTCAGGCGTGCAACGTCGCTTCAAAATCGGTTATAACCGAGCGGCACGTATTGTTGAGCAACTTGAAGCTCAAGGTATTGTTTCGGCGCCAGCACACAACGGTAATCGTGAGGTGCTTGCGCCACCTCCAATTAAAGATATGTAATGGGCCTCTTGGCCCAGTTTTCAGAGAGTAATATGAAAAAACTATTAATTAGCGTTTTAGTGTTAGTTTCCAGCGCAGCCTTTGCCAACCCTCAACAAGAGTTGGTTCAGCGTCTTGATAAAACCGATGGTTTTACCGCTAACTTTGCGCAAACTGTGGTCAGCCCTGACAACGAAGTGGTCATGCAAGGTACTGGTACCGTTGAAATTGCCAGACCAAGCATGTTCCGTTGGTCTACGAACTCGCCAGATGAAAACCTGTTGGTGTCAGATGGTGAAACGCTTTGGTATTACAGCCCATTCATTGAGCAAGTGAGCATTTACAAACAAGAGCAAGCCTCTGAGCAAACGCCGTTTGTATTGCTAACTCGCAACAAAGCCAGCGATTGGGATAAATACAGTGTGGAACAAAACGGTGACAGCTTCACCTTAACGCCAACCGATAAAGCTTCAACACAAGGTCAGTTCCAGCTAAACATCGATAAAGCCGGTGAGATCTCAGGCTTTAACGTGATTGAGCAAGACGGTCAGCGCAGTAAATTCACGTTCAGTGATTATCACTCACAGGTGTCACCGAAAAACCGTTTTGTATTTACTATCCCAAATGGGGTAGAAGTTGATGATCAGCGAAACTAAGCCGCTATCATGAGCAATATGCAGTTTGATTTCTCATCGGGTGAAGACTTTCGCCCGTTAGCCGCTCGAATGCGTCCCCGCACCCTTGAAGAGTACATCGGTCAGCAACATGTGTTGGCGCCGGGTAAACCCCTCTATAGAGCCTTACAAGCCGGTCAACTGCACTCTATGATCCTATGGGGGCCTCCAGGTACAGGTAAAACAACTTTAGCCGAAGTGGCGGCCAGTTATGCCGATGCTCGTGTAGAGCGTATCTCTGCGGTGACCTCTGGGGTGAAGGACATCCGCGCCGCCATCGAAAAAGCCCGTGATAATAAACTTGCCGGTCATCGCACCATTTTATTTGTCGATGAAGTACACCGCTTCAATAAAAGTCAGCAAGATGCCTTTTTGCCACACATTGAAGATGGGACAGTGACATTTATTGGCGCAACCACCGAAAACCCATCTTTTGAACTTAATAACGCACTGCTGTCTCGCGCTCGCGTGTACAAGCTAGGCTCGTTAAACACCCAAGATATTGAACAGGTGATAGAGCAAGCCTTAAATGACCAAGAGCGAGGCTTAGGCAAGCTACAGGCTCAGTTTATCGACGAAAGCGATAAACGCCTTGCTGAGCTTGTCAGTGGCGATGCACGCATGGCGCTGAACTACCTTGAATTGCTTTTCGATATGGCACCAGAAAAGAACTCGGTCAAACAGATAGACCTTGAGTTATTGGCGCAGGTGGCAGGCTCTAAAGTGGCGCGCTTTGATAACAAGGGCGATATTTGGTACGACCTTATTTCAGCGGTGCATAAATCCATTCGCGGCTCTGATCCCGATGGCGCTCTGTATTGGAGCGCACGCATGCTCAAAGCGGGATGCGACCCTTTATATATTGCGCGCCGTTTATTAGCCATTGCCTCTGAAGATATTGGCAACGCCGACCCAAGAGCGATGCAAGTGGCAATCAGTGCATGGGATTGCTTTACTCGTATTGGCCCTGCCGAAGGCGAGCGTGCCTTAGCGCAAGCGGTGGTGTATTTGGCCTGTGCACCGAAAAGTAACGCGGTGTACAAAGCTTGGAAACAAGCCCTGCAAGATGCCGAAGATACCTCTGAGCTTGAAGTGCCTCATCACTTACGCAATGCGCCTACTAAGCTAATGCAAGATTTAGGCTATGGGGAAGGGTACCGATATGCCCATGATGAGCCGGGGGCGTATGCCGCAGGCGAGAGCTATTTCCCGCCAGAGATGCGCGACACCCGCTACTATTTTCCAGAAAACCGTGGCTTAGAAAGCAAAATTGCTGAAAAGCTGAACTATCTGCATTCATTAGACGAAAAAAGCACACGAAAGCGCTACAAAAAGTAGTGGTTTTTCGCTATCTTTGTTCGGTTGAAATTTTCCCATTTTTTGGCTCCTTGAGAGTTATCGTTAACTACACGCAGGATTAGCAATGCTAGATTCTAAATTATTTCGTACAGAGCTGGACGAAACAGCAGCAAAACTAGCCCGTCGAGGTTACACCTTAGACGTTGATACCATTCGCCAACTGGAAGAACAGCGTAAAGCGATTCAAGTTGATGTTGAGAACTTGCAATCCACGCGTAACTCCATCTCCAAGCAAATTGGTCAAAAGATGGCTGCTGGCGATAAAGCAGGCGCTGACGAAATCAAAAAACAAATCGGTACTCTAGGCTCAGATTTAGATGCGAAGAAAGTAGAGCTAGCAGAAGTGCTTTCTCAGCTAGAAGACATCACTCTTTCTGTTCCAAACTTGCCAGACGACTCTGTACCAACAGGTAAAGACGAAAACGAAAACGTTGAAGTGACTCGTTGGGGCACACCAAAAGAGTACGACTTTGAAGTAAAAGATCACGTTGATCTTGGTGAACTTGCTGGCGGTCTAGACTTCGCAAGCGCAACCAAAATCACTGGCGCTCGTTTCATCGTGATGAAAGGCCAATTCGCCCGTCTACACCGCGCGATTGCACAGTTTATGCTAAACCTTCACACCGAAGAGCACGGCTACACAGAAATGTACGTACCGTACCTAGTAAACTCAGACAGCCTATTTGGTACAGGTCAATTACCTAAATTTGGTGAAGACCTATTCCACACAGAACCACTGACTGAAAAAGTAAACGATGAAGAGCCACGTAAACTGTCTTTGATTCCTACAGCAGAAGTACCAGTGACTAACATGGTACGTGACACCATCGTTGATGAAGCAGACCTGCCAATCAAGATGACAGCACACACACCATGTTTCCGCTCTGAAGCGGGTTCTTACGGTCGTGATACTCGCGGTCTTATCCGCATGCACCAATTCGACAAAGTGGAACTTGTGCAAATCACTCGTCCAGAAGATTCAATGGATGCGTTAGAAGAGCTAACAGGCCACGCTGAGAAAGTACTGCAATTGCTAGAACTTCCTTACCGTAAAGTGGTTCTTTGTACTGGTGATATGGGCTTTGGCGCTCGTAAAACTTACGACCTTGAAGTTTGGGTTCCAGCGCAAAAAACATACCGTGAAATCTCTTCATGTTCAAACACATGGGATTTCCAAGCACGTCGTATGCAAGCTCGCTTCCGTCGTAAAGCTGAGAAGAAACCAGAGTTGCTACACACACTAAACGGTTCAGGCCTTGCAGTAGGTCGTACTATGGTAGCTATCCTTGAAAACTACCAACAAGCAGACGGTCGCATCGAGATCCCTGCGGTACTACAACAGTACATGGGCGGATTAACTCATATCGGTTAATTCTGCTAGGTTGTAAAAATCGGCTGACTTATTTGAAACCACCTAGCAGTATTGTTAGGTGGTTTTTTTTGTTATAGCTCTGCTATCTGTGACAGCGTTTCTGGATGACGCTGAACCAATTTTAGAAGGGTTATCGCTTGTCCATTGGGTGCGCTACGCCCTTGTTCCCAATTTTCTAATGTACGAGATGAGGTATGCAGTAGACGCGCAAACACACCACGAGACATATTAAATTGTTCGCGAATACTCACGATCTCTTTAGGTGAAATATCTAACTCACTGATATCGTTAACTTGGTAGGTTTTAAGGGTTAACTTACCCTCAGAATGTTCTTTAGCTTCAATAAGAGCTGAACTTAACTCTGTAAACAGATCACGACTGCTCATTACGCCACGCCTCCATAAAAGCTTTCAATTGTTTCTTCTGGTCTGCGGTTAAATCAGACATTTCATTCTTGCCATAAATCGTCAGCAAGTAGAACCGACGCTTTTCGTCGAGGAAATAATAGATAACACGAGAGCCGCCACGCTTGCCTTTGCCTTTACTTGCAACTCTAATTTTCCGCAAACCACCGGTACCTTGAATTACATCACCTTGTTTCGGCTTAGACATTAACTCAGATTGAAAAAGCCTAAACTCATCATCGCTGAGATATTCATTACGGTACTTTTCAAATATGGTTGATTCGACAAATATACTTTTCATATGCAAAGTGTACGCAAACAACGTATAGATGGCAAATCTATACGTGACTAACGTTTTAATAAGACGGAGTTGGGTTGAGCTATCACGCTTTGTTAAGCGGCGATAAAGCAGGGTCAGGTCTTGAATTTTGCGTTTGAAGGTTTATTTTGTGCAAAAAGAAAGACCTGACCCCATTAACTTCCCGAGTTTACCTCTTGGGGACCATACTCAAAGCAGAAGTAATTTGATCTCTTGCCACTTCACTAAATAGATGAGTATTTTCTATCAGTATATTAACCGCCGCTCCATTAGAAGCAATTTGCTTGCGAATACGTTCTTTTGCTGCAAAAGCTGGTTTCTGACGTTTATAAACGTCTTCCCACCAATCTCGACCATATCTATTTATGAGGCTATTTTTAATTGATTTAAAACGCTCTCTACTTCGAACACCCTCAGCAGACACCAAAACGCTTGCCTAAATCATGCGCTTTTGTAAATCATTTGGAATCCAACTTTGACGTTGAAGATCGGAAATCACATCAGGATGAACGTAAAGCGTGTTCTCAGAAACCTTTCGTGCAATCCACAAAGCTTGAGCACGTTCAAAAGCTAATTTCTTATCCTGAGGACTAAAACCTTGGCTATATTCTTTCCAAGTTTCTAGCTCATCAATTAATGCCAATTTCTTAATTAATTCTTCCAAGACTAAAGTCCTCCGAGAACGTATAACATTTTTAACAACAGATCTGCTTGCCCAACTTTCATTCAACATACCATAACTTATTGAAATGTAATGCATATACTTCACATTTCGTATTCTGCCTTTACACAAAAACGAGCGTTCGTGTTATCACTTTTTAACGATAGGCATTATCTTAGGAAGAATGGCGATAAATCTATAACTAACAATAACTTAAGGTATATTTATATTCTCTGTTGGGGGAATTAGTGACTCTATTCACGCTTTCTAATGATTATTTAAAGTAAATCACAGTACGACATAGGCAGAACCTTGTTCGGAATAAGGTTCTGCCATCCAGTACTGCTAATAGCGTTTATTTAGATGAATAGGGGATGAGCTTTTTGTTTAGCGATGTGTATTAACCATCAACCATTACAACTGGAAATTATCAGGATCAGCGACCGCACTCTCAACAGCATCTATCAAGCGCGCTAACTCGTCTGGCTGGATAATGTAAGGAGGCATCATATAGATAAGTCGTCCAAACGGACGTATCCACACGCCGCATTCTACAAAGTGCGCTTGAATACGTTGCATGTTGACGGCTTGATGAGTTTCGATGACGCCAATCGCGCCTAAATAACGAATATCTTTCACCATTGGCTGTGCTTTTAGCTTGGGCAGTGATTCGGCAAAGATGGATTCAATTTGCGTGACTTGCTTGCGCCATTCACCCGTTTTCAATAGCGACAAACTTGCGGTTGCCACGGCGCAGGCGAGTGGGTTGCCCATAAAGGTTGGGCCATGCATAAAGCATTGCGCTTCACCTGAGCAGACGGTATCGGCTACTTTTTTGCTAGTCAGGGTGGCAGAGAGTGTCATGTAGCCACCCGTTAGCGCTTTACCAACACATAAGATATCTGGCTGTATATCGGCGTGTTCAACGGCGAACATTTTGCCTGTGCGGCCAAAGCCTGTGGCGATTTCATCGGTGATCAGTAGCAGATCATATTGGTCGCATAACTCACGCACTCGCTTTAGATAGGTGGGGTGATATATACGCATTCCACCAGCGCCTTGCACAATTGGCTCAAGGATGATGGCAGCTACCTCATGGTGATGCTGTGCTAATGCATCAACTAGCGGAGCGATATCGGATTCATCCCATGTATCAAAGAAGCCGGTTTTTGGCGATTCAACAAAGATATGTTCAGGCAAAAAACCTTTATACAGGGAGTGCATTGAATTATCAGGGTCGGTTACGGACATAGCGGCAAAAGTATCGCCGTGATAGCCGTGTCTGAGAGTGAGAAACTTAGCACGTTTTTCACCCTTGGCGTGCCAGTATTGCAATGCCATTTTTAAGCTGACTTCCACCGCGACCGAACCAGAATCAGCAAGAAAGATATGCTCAAGATTATCAGGGGCAAGATCTAATAGCTTTTTACCGAGCTCTATTGCTGGCTGATGGGTGATTCCGCCAAACATCACATGCGACATAGCATCGATTTGTTGATGAGCCGCTTCGTTTAACGCTGGATGTGAGTAACCATGAATCGCTGACCACCAAGAAGACATGCCATCAATTAACTCTCGCCCATCTTCTAAGGTCAATTTGACGCCAGAAGCTGAGGTGACTGGGTAACAGGGGAGAGGGTTAAGGGTTGAGGTATACGGGTGCCAAAGGTGGTTTTTGTCGAAGTCTAAATCCATAAAAGCGCTCAAATTGTACAATTAGTGTTCGTTAGTAAACAAAGTTACCTTTGTAATGTTGACAGTGTATCGCTTCGGGTTAGACTAGCCAAGCATCAAAACAGCCCAAAAGGATAACAGCGTGGAAGTTCGCCATGATTGGACAGTTACAGAGGTCCAACAATTACTTAGTCTCCCTTTTATGGATTTGCTCTATCAAGCGCAGACCGTTCACCGAAAGCACCAGCAACATAACTACGTGCAGGTCAGTACCTTACTTTCAATAAAAACAGGCGCTTGCCCTGAAGATTGTAAGTATTGTCCGCAAAGTGCCCATTACCGCACTGATGTTGATAAAGAGCGTTTGATGGAAGTTGAACGAGTGCTTGAAGCCGCTGAGAAAGCGAAAAACTCAGGTTCAACGCGTTTTTGTATGGGCGCAGCATGGAAAAATCCCAAAGCGCGCGATATGCCGTTATTGACGGACATGATCAAAGGCGTGAAATCTATGGGCTTAGAAACCTGCATGACGCTAGGCATGTTAACCCCAGAGCAAGCCTCTGAACTCTCCACCGCTGGCCTTGATTATTACAATCATAACTTGGACACCTCTCCAGAATATTACGGCAACATCATTACCACTCGCACCTATCAAGACCGTTTAGACACGCTCTCTCACGTGCGTGATGCCGGAATGAAAATCTGTTCTGGTGGCATTATTGGTTTGGGTGAAGGTTCAGCCGATCGCGCAGGGCTGTTAGTGGAGCTCGCCAATTTACCTGTGCACCCTGAAAGTGTGCCAATTAATATGCTAGTGAAAGTCAAAGGGACGCCATTGGAAAACGTGGAAGATGTCGACCCATTTGAATTTATCAAACTTATCGCGATTGCTCGCATCATTATGCCGCAATCGGCGGTACGTCTTTCAGCAGGCCGTGAAAGCATGAACGAGCAAATGCAAGCGCTGTGCTTTATGGCGGGCGCAAACTCCATCTTCTACGGTTGTAAGTTGCTGACTACGCCAAACCCAGATGAAGACAGCGATATGCAGCTGTTTAAAAAGCTTGGCATTAATACCATTGCTACCAGTCAAAAGCCGGATGAAATTCAAGAGCAAGATTTGCTTGAGCAAGTGAACGAGCGCGTGGCAGCCAGACCAACAAAAGATGACTTATTCTACGATGCTACCGTTTGAGTCTCGTATAGATGAGGCACTGCAACTGCGTAAAGAGCAGGGCCTTCTGCGAACGTTAAACCCTGTTGCCGGAGGCAATACCGAGCAAATCATTACCGATGATAAAGCGTTTGTTAATTTCTCTAGCAATGATTATTTAGGGCTTGCGAATGACGAGAGCATCAAAAGTGTCTGGAAATCGGCCATTGATGATTACGGCGTAGGCAGCGCTGCGTCGCCAATGGTCACTGGGCATTCATTGGCTCACCAAGCATTGCAACAGAGTTTATGCCAGTGGTTAGGTTACGAGCAAGCCGTGCTGTTTAACTCTGGATTTAGCGCCAATCAAGCGGCGCTATTTACCTTGTTAGAAAATAACGACACTTTATTGCAAGACAAGCTCAATCACGCCTCGTTAATGGAAGCGGGCATGTTAAGCCCAGCTAAGATGCAGCGTTTTCCCCATAACAACACCGATAAACTGCGTGCTCTATTAGAAAAAAATGGCAGTAGCTTAGTGGTGACGGAAGGGGTGTTTAGCATGGATGGCGATACCGCTCCGCTGGATGACATCGCAACGCTTTGTCAGCAGCATAATTCTTGGCTGATGGTCGATGATGCGCACGGCATTGGCGTATTAGGCGCGCAAGGTCGTGGCAGTTGTCATGCCTTGGGCGTAAAACCGAATATCTTAGTGGTCACCTTCGGTAAAGCGGTGGGCGTGCAAGGCGCGGCCATTTTATGCGACGCACAAACGGGTGAGTACCTGCATCAATATGCACGCCATTTTGTGTACTCGACGGCGATGCCTGCGGCGCAAGCTGTGGCGATTAACCATTCTATCCAGTTAATCCAAACACAAGCATGGCGTCATACCGCTTTAACCAATCTGCAAAACAGTTATGCCAAGTACCTTGGACATCTTCCGGGATATATCGCCACAAGTACGCCGATTAAGCCTTACTTGGTTGGCTCATCGAATCGAGCGATGCACCTTGCGCAATACTTACGTGAACAGGGCTTTTGGACGACAGCCATTCGCCCGCCTACAGTGCCACAAGGCAGTGCGCGAATTCGCATTACTTTATCAGCAAAGCATCAGCCCCATCAGATCAAGGGACTCGCCGAAGCGATTGAACGCTTTGAAAAGCAGTATCCCAATGAGGACTCACTATGATGTCAGAACAGGGATGTTTGAATCTTAGCGCAGACAAATCGGCGATTGCTTATGCTTTTGGACGAGCCGCCACACATTACGACAAGCACGCCAAATTGCAAAGAGATGTGGTTGAGAAGCTATTGCAAAAATTACCGCTTTGCCTGACCGGTATGCGCATCTTAGATGTTGGGTGCGGTACAGGTTACTTTACGGAAAAACTGCTAGCGCGTGGGGCACAAGTGGTGGCTCTTGATCTCTCTTCACAGATGTTGCAACAGGCGCGTTTACGTTGCCAAGCGCGAGCTACTTATTGTTTGGGTGATGCCGAAGCCTTGCCGTTTGCGGATCATCACTTTGATTACGTGGTCTCAAGCTTAGCTTTGCAGTGGTGCAGTGATTTGAGTGTCCCTGCTACTGAACTGCTCCGAGTCTGCAAACAAGGCGGTGAAGTGCTATTTTCAACATTGGCGGAAGGCTCTTTGTTTGAATTAAAAGAAGCGTGGCAGTGTGTGGATCAGCATCAGCATGTAAAAGAGTTCATTTCTGAAAATGCGATAAATATTGCGTTAGCTCAAGCGAATGGTAATCGATATCAAGTAGACTCGATCAAGATGACATATTGGTACGACAGTGCGTTTAGCTTGATGAAAGATCTTAAAGGTATAGGCGCAACCCAGCTTGATGGGCGCTCTCAAGGGTTAACTAAGAGAAGTGCGCTGATTAAAGTGGAGCATGCGTATCAAAGTCTCTTTCAAGATAATCTCAAATTACCGGCAACTTATCGTGTTTGCCTAGGGTTAATAAAGAAATGAAGAAGACATTTTTCGTTGCAGGTACAGATACCGATGTAGGTAAAACCGTTGTCTCAAGAGGTTTGCTACAAGCATTTAAAGCCAGAGGGCTTTCTACTATTGGTTATAAGCCAATTGCCGCAGGTTGCGAAGAAACAGAACAAGGTCTGAGAAATTCAGATGCATTGTATTTACAAGCCGCTGCCACAGTCGATTTACCGTATGAAGAAGTGAATCCTGTCGCCTTGTTGACTCCGGCCTCTCCGCATATTGCCGCAGAGATCGATAACACTGAAATCGATACTGAGTTTTTGTCACAAAAGCTTTATCAGCATCAACAAAATGCCGACGTGGTATTAGTTGAAGGTGCGGGCGGTTGGCGTGTGCCTATCAGTGCTGACCGTTATCTTTCACAGTGGGCTGTGGCTGAAAAACTGCCTGTTATTTTGGTGGTAGGTGTGAAACTTGGCTGTCTAAACCATGCAGTGTTAACGGCTGAAGCGATTCGTAACGATGGCTTAGAAGTTGTGGGTTGGGTAGCAAACCGTATTAACCCTTGCGAAGAGCACTATCAAGACATTATTGCCTTTTTAGAAGCACAAATTGGCGCTCCAAAAGTGGGAGAGATCCCTTACATGCGCAGTGTGAAGAAAAAGGACATTAGCGAATACATCAACCTTGATGCCATTATGTAATTAATCTTTATTAAACAAAAACGCCCTTCAATGGGCGTTTTTCAATAGAATCAGTGCGATGCGTCATTAGCGACTTGAGATTGCGCATTGATCACTTGCTGTTCAATACTTGGCATCTCTTCTAGTCCAAGCTCTTCTAACGCTTCTTGCTTACTCATCCCTAAGTGACAACGAAGCATATCTACTGCCATTTCATGATTTGCAGCATTATCCATAACCTACTCCTTTTGTTAATGAATAGTTAAATCTCTCTATTGTGTGCTTAATATTTATACTCGTTCATTGATTTTAAGCAAGATACTTTAATAAAAAATGCGTCAACTTTGGCTTGAAGTCTCATTATTGTAGCAATTTGTTACTGCTATTAAGTTTGCGTGACGTAGGCTCCTGTATACAATATGCCGACAACGGGGAATCGACATCTTAACGGTGAGTGCCGTGGACTTCTGTGGGAACAAAGAGTGTTTTTCTTTGTCTACACTATCGATTAAGCCCAATAATAATATAGATTTAGCTTCTTACTTGGAGAACTCAAATGAAGCGCGTAGCGTTATTTTTACTGACCAACCTTGCTGTAATCGCAGTATTGAGTGTGGTGTTAAACCTTGTATATGCCTTTACCGGAATTCAATCTGGTAGCCTTTCTGGTTTGCTTGTGTTGGCTGCTGTGTTTGGTTTTGGCGGATCTATTATTTCTTTGATGATGTCCAAAGGCATGGCGCTTCGCTCTGTGGGTGGACAGGTTATTGAAAGCCCTCGTAATCAAACGGAACATTGGCTGCTAGAAACGGTATCTCGCCAAGCGCAGCAAGCGGGCATTGGCATGCCAACGGTTGCGGTTTACGACGCGCCGGATATCAATGCGTTTGCGACAGGCGCAAAGCGTGACGATTCATTAGTGGCAGTGTCCACTGGATTGCTAAACAGCATGACTCAAGATGAAGCCGAAGCGGTATTGGCTCACGAAGTTAGCCACATCGCAAATGGTGACATGATCACTATGACCTTAATGCAAGGCGTGGTGAACACCTTTGTTATTTTCCTTTCTCGTTTTATTGCCAACATTGTGGCAAACAACAATAACGACGAAGGGGAAGGCGGTTCTAACATGATGGTTTACTTTGGCGTATCTATGGCGTTAGAGCTGGTGTTTGGCTTTTTGGCAAGCTTTATCACTATGTGGTATAGCCGTAAACGTGAATTCCATGCCGATGCAGGTGCGGCTGAATTGGTCGGTAAACATAAAATGATTGCCGCTCTTGAACGACTAAAGACCAGCCATGAGCCTCAACTTGAAGGTTCTATGATGGCATTTGGTATCAATGGTAAACGCTCACTAACCGAGCTTCTAATGTCACACCCGCCATTGGATAAGCGCATTGAAGCGTTGAGAAATACTCAAAACTTCTAACTCTATTGCGTGTTGGTAATATGCGAAATAACAAAAAGCTTGGTGTAAAAACCAAGCTTTTTTTTGATCTTAATTCACCCAAGTCACGTAGTTAAGGAGAGCAAGGTACTCTACCTTTATATTTGGCACTGCAAAAAGTGCTCAAAAAACAGGTATTAAGCTGATAGGAAAGGACTCCTTAAACGGTGATTAGGAATAGACAATGAGCATTGATAGCGTAGCAGATGTATACCAAAAACTGACCAAAGAGACATTGAGCGATTTAACGCGAATTTATCATCAAGATGTCATCTTTGAAGATGCCGTACATAAATTAAATGGCTGGGAAGCCTTATCTTTATACTTTGAAAACCTTTATCAAAATGTGATTGATTGTCGCTTTGAGATTGAAAGCAAGCATCAAACCGGCGAAGCGGGTTTTATTATTTGGACCATGCGTTTGCGTCACCCTAAATTAAAAGGTGGCAGTGAGGTGGCCGTTAAAGGCATTAGTCACTTGCAGTTTAGTGACGGTAAGATCATCCACCACAGAGATTATTTTGATATGGGTGAAATGCTGTATGAAAACTTACCTATTTTGGGCTCAGTGGTAAAAGCGATTAAAAAGCGCATGGGTGAGTTATGAGTGCGCTTCTCATCACTGGTGCGACCTCTGGCATAGGAGAGCAGTTGGCTTATGACTATGCTCAATCTCATGCCCAGTCTCATGCACTAGAAAATGCTCAGCCGAAGCGGGTTATCTATGTGTGCGGTCAAAACCAAGCCAAATTAAACGCCCTTGCGGCATTGGGGCAGCATGTCATTCCCCTTAATTTTGATATTACCGATTTAACCGCCTGTAAAGAGGCGCTCCATTCATTAGACCCTATTCCGAGCACATGGATCTTAAATGCAGGTAGCTGTGAATATATTGACGATGGCGTGATGGACGCCGCGCTAGTGACAAGAGTCATGCAGATAAATGTAGTGGGGCTGGCGAATACGATTGAGGCGGCGCAGCATCATTTTACCGCAGGTCATCACTTGGTGGTAATGGGTTCAATTGCCAGTGAATTAGCATTGCCGAGGGCAGAAGCGTATGGCGCTTCTAAAGCAGCGGTCAGTTATTTAGCAAGGACACTGGCGCTTGATTTGTCCAAAAAAGGGATTTTGGTCAGCACGGTGTTCCCTGGTTTTGTTAAAACGCCACTTACTGATAAAAACGACTTCCCAATGCCGATGATGATCAGCGCAGAGCAAGCCTCAAAAGCAATTCAAAAGGGCATTGCTGACAAAAAAGCACATATCTATTTCCCCAAACGTTTTACATGGATTTTAAGACTACTTGGCAGCTTGCCGTATTCCATACAGCAACGCTTATCAAGCAAACTGATTAAGGGTAACGCCGAATGAAAATTGCAATTATTGGCACCGGGATCTCTGGTTTAACCTGTGGCTATCATCTACATAAAACGCATGATGTGACTTTGTTTGAAGCCAACCATTATATTGGTGGGCACACTGCAACTGTGGATGTTGAAGTGGATGGAAAGCCGTATAGCGTGGATACGGGGTTTATTGTTTATAACGACAGAACCTATCCCAATTTCATTAAAATGATGAATGAAATTGGCGTGCGCGGTAATCCGACGCAAATGAGCTTTAGTGTGCGTAATGACAGTAATGGATTGGAGTATAACGGACACGGTATATCGAACCTGTTTGCGCAAAAACGCAATTGGCTGAACCCTAAATTTTACCGCTTTATCTTAGAGATTTTACGCTTTAATAAATTAGCGAAAGCGTTTGCCGCCGATGATTCAGTGCAAGATGACACTTTAGGGGACTTTTTAAATCAGCATCAATTCAGCGATTATTTTTGTGAGAATTATATCTTGCCAATGGGCGCGGCGATTTGGTCGTCTACCCTTGCTGACATGCGCGCCTTTCCATTGTCATTCTTCCTGCGCTTTTTCTTAAATCATGGTTTGCTGGATATTAAAAATCGTCCGCAGTGGTATGTGATTGAAGGAGGCTCTAGGGCTTACATTAAGCCGTTAATTGCAGGCTTTGCCGACAATATTTACCTTAATTCGCCCGTTGAGAAAGTAGTGAGAAGCGAGAGTGGGGTGAATATTTTGGTCAAAGGGCAATGGCAGCATTTTGATCAGGTGGTTTTTGCCTGTCATAGCGATCAAGCACTGCGCATTTTAGGTGAAGAGCGCACAGAGACTGAGTCCGATATTTTAGGGGCTATGACCTATCAAGCCAATGAGGTGGTATTGCACACCGATACTCGCCTATTGCCTAAGCGCACTAAAGCGTGGGCATCTTGGAATTACTACTTAGAAGGGGCAAGGGATCAAGAAGCTCGTTTACCTACCTTAACTTATGACATGAATATACTGCAGCACATTCAGTCACAGCATACCTTTTGTGTTTCGTTAAATAACAGCCCCAATATTGATAAAGACAAAATCATAAAATCTTTTGTTTATCACCATCCCGTATTTACGCGTGAATCCATTGCCGCGCAGCAGCGCAGTCCTGAGGTGCAGGGTCAACATAATACTTGGTTTTGCGGCGCGTATTGGCGCAATGGCTTTCATGAAGACGGCGTAGTGAGCGCGTTAAATGTGGTTGAAGCGATTGATAAGTTGTTGCCTGTCACCTCGCAAGATTTGCAACAAAAGGGCGCGGCATGACCCCCCCTTCAGTTCAGAAAGTTACAAACAGTGCCATCATGGTCGGTGAGGTCAGACATAGACGTTTTTCACCGGTAAAGCATGCACTTAATTACCCCTTGTTTATGCCCAGCATTGATTTGGACGAACTGGCTTGTTTAAAAAAATCGGTATGGGGCTTTGGTGAGCGCTGGTGGCATTGGGCAAGGTTTTGCCGTGGTGATTATTTAGGAACAACAGGCTGCCTTAAAAAAGCAGTGCAAGATAAAGTATTTGCCCTGACTGGAGAGCGGCACACAGGCAAAGTGATTGCGGTGGTGCATCTTCGTTATTTGGGACTCTATTTTAGTCCAGTGAATTTTTATTATGTGTTTGATGACAAGGGGCAATGGAGAACCTTATTGGCAGAAGTGAGCAATACGCCGTGGAATGAACATCATTATTACGCCGTTGATGCCAATGAAGGTGAGCAAGGAGAGAATTGGCAACACGATAAAGCCTTTCATGTGTCGCCGTTTAATCCTATTGACCAACAATATGTGTGGAAACTAAAACCTTTATCTAAAAAATTGATGGTGCATTTAGAGTGCCATCGAGAGGGTAAAGAGTTTGACGCAACACTATCGATGAAAGCGCACCCTTTTAATTCAAAAAATTTACTCAAACAATTGATCTCAACGCCAATAATGGCAGTAAAAGTAGTTATCGGTATTTATTGGCATGCATTGAAGTTGTGGATGAAGAAAGTGCCTTTATATCCCCATCCAGCCAAAAATAAATAGAAGATTAAGCAGGAGGCTTTTTGTAATGTACAACTCTCAATCTTTAGTGATCGAAAAGGAATTCTCGCCATTACAACGCTCAGCCCGAGCAATGGTGTTCAAACAACTACAAAACTTAAAGCATGGCCATTTAACCATTAGTGAGTGCTTTGATTCGTATTCATCAGAGCAGAGCTTCGGTAAGCCCTCGCAGGCTTTAAACGGCAGTATCCAAGTATTACATCCCGACTTTTATTCTCGAATGTTAAGTGGCGGAAGCATTGCGGCTGCCGAGGCTTATATGGATGGTTGGTGGGAAAGCGTTGATTTGACCGTGGTCATGAAGATTATGGCGCTCAATCTAAATGCACTGGATGACATGAACAGCAAGCAAAGTTTGTTGACCCGTTTCGCTTATAAATTAGGGCACTGGCTAAATCGAAATACCCAACTAAATTCAAAGAAAAACATCAGCGCCCATTACGATTTAGGCAACGATTTATATCAGCGTTTTTTGGATAAAAACATGCTCTATTCAGCCGCGGTGTATCACAGCGCAGAAGACAGTTTAGAGCAGGCGCAAATTAATAAAATGGAAAGGCTGTGCCAACAATTGCAGCTATGTGCTGATGATACAGTTATTGAAATTGGCACAGGTTGGGGAGGTATGGCGATATACATGGTGCAAACCTATGGCTGTCATGTCACCACAACTACGATTTCCCAAGAGCAGTTTTTGTATGCCAAACAACAAATCCAGCTGGCAGGTCTCACCGACAAAATCACCCTGTTACAACAAGATTACCGCGATCTCGATGGGCAGTACGACAAGCTCGTCTCCATTGAGATGATTGAGGCGGTAGGACGTGAGTATTTACCTTCTTATATACAAAAATGCCAAGCATTGCTTAAACCCGGTGGCTTGATGGCAATTCAAGCGATCACCATTGCTGACCAGAGATTTGAGTCATACAGCAAAGGTGTCGACTTTATTCAAAAGTACATCTTCCCTGGTGGTTTCCTGCCTTCGGTTTCGCATCTATTACAGCAAACCACTCAGCACAGCCAATTGGTGGTGCACGATCTGCATGACATTGGTTTGGATTATGCGCGCACGTTAAAAGAGTGGTTACATCGCTTTGAGTTGGCTGAGAATGAGCTGTCCAAGCTTGGTTACGATGAACGTTTTATGCGTATGTGGCGCTACTATTTGTGTTACTGCGAAGGTGGCTTTCTTGCGCGACGAATTAGCACAGTGCACCTTACTTTTAGAAGCCCTGTGTAGTTTGCCTATAAGCGAGGTTAGTTATGAATAAGAAACTATTATTGATTTCTATTTGGTTTCAATGCTTGTGGTTTTTAGCCGTCATGGGGCAACAAAGCACACAACTGTTGTTGCTGGTCTGTGTGATTGCGACGGTGGCTTTGTCTTATCGTTATCGCGACCTACCGCTGAGCTGGCTATTTACGATCGCCTGTGTGGGCGTGGTGATGGATGTGATACACGGCGTTACTGGCTTATTTGTGTTTTCTTCGACACCAACGGCAGGCATACCCCTGTGGCTGGCGCTGTTATGGGTAAGTTTTGCTTGGTATGCCTATCAGATGCGCGCTCTTTTGATCCGTCTCCCTTTTGCCATCGTATGTATGGTTGGAGCGTTAGGAGCCGCCGCCAGTTATTTTGCCGGCTTGCAATTAGGTGCGGTGCAATGGCCTTACTCAAATACAATGACTTTCGTAATTATCGCATTGGAATGGGCACTGGTTTTTGCATTGATTATCTACTCCTTAAACGTGTTACAAAAAAGACGCCATGGAGTAAAGCCACATGAGACTCACCCTAGCTAGAACCTTATTCTGTATTAGTCTTGAGTTAGCCAGCACAGTAAGTTTTGCCACGCCGAGCAAAAGCACGCTCCAGCAGTGGCAGCAGTGGCCGACCGTAGGCTCGGCTGACTTAGACTTTATGTTTTTCGATGTTTATACCTCACAGCTGCGCTCACCAGAAGGTCAATATCAAGTCGGTAATGATCTCTCTCCTCATCCGGTTGCTTTGGCGATCACTTATGAGCGCAATATCTCTAAGAAACATTTACTCAAAGAGACCAAAAAACAGTGGGAGCACCTTGGTTATAACACCAACCAATCATCCGAGTGGCTAGTGCGCTTAGGCAATATTTATCCTGACGTAGCACTCGGCGATCAGTTGGTGTATATCACGGACGGATTATCGGGTGCCTTTGTGTACATTCAAAAAGACGGGTTAACCCAATGGCGAGGTGAGATCACCGATGAAGCCCTTAACGACGCCTTTTTAGCCATCTGGTTATCGCCAAATACTGAATATCCTAAGCACAGACAGCAACTTATTGGGTTGAATTAATGATGATCAAAACACTGAAACTATTAATGATAAGCGCGCTGTTGTCTCTATCAATGTCAGGGTGCACCGCAGATGTGAATGAGTATCAAGGTGAAGGGCCTGATTTTGATTTGTTTGGCTATTTTTCAGGTAGTGTCACCGCGTGGGGCATGGTGCAAGACAGAAGTGGTAAGCAAACACGACGTTTTGAGGTCGCACTGCAAGGCAAGGTGCAAGGCAATACATTGACGCTACATGAAGACTTCGTGTTTGCTGATGGCGAGCAATCGACGCGCATTTGGCGGATCACCCGTTTAGCTGATGGCAGTTACGAGGGAAAAGCGGATGATATTGTCGGAGTCGCTATCGGTGAAGAAGTGGGGAATGCACTGCGCTGGCGCTATGATTTTGAATTGCCAAGAGGGGATTCGAGTGTGGTGGTTCACTTTGATGATTGGCTATATCGACAAGATGATAAACACGTCTTTAATTTAACCTCTATAAGGAAATTAGGCATAGAGTTTGGAACTTTAACTTTGTTTTTCCAAAAGGATCTTTAGATTGCGCTGTGTTTTACATCTGTAGTGTTGTTTGCGTTTAGGCTGTTATTTGTACTGCTAATGGCACCTAACTTGCATTGCGACTCACTATTTGTTACAAAATCAACGACTAGGGCAATCTGAGCGCTCGTCATTTATGTTACTATCAACTACCTTAATATTTCCCTCAGTGTGATCAATGACCGCTATTGCCGAATCAAATCCAATGTTATTTCATAAAGCCTATCGCCATTCTGAATCTCAGGAGTGGGTAGTATTTGTGCATGGTGCGGGTGGCAGTTCGTCAATTTGGTTTAAGCAAATTAAAGCGTACCGCGAGCACTTTAACGTACTCTTGGTTGATTTGCGCGGGCACGGTAAATCCAATACCTTATTCCAAGATATCATCAGTAAGCGCTATACCTTTGAGTCAGTGACCAAAGATATTTTGCACGTTTTGGATCATCTCAAAATCAAATCCGCACACTTTGTGGGAATGTCTTTAGGCACTATTATTGTACGCACATTGGCAGAGCTTGCCTCTGAGCGCGTTAAGTCTATGGTGCTTGGCGGCGCTGTGACGCGCTTTAATACGCGTTCGCAAATCTTAGTGAAAATGGGCGATTTGTGTAAAAACATTATCCCGTACATGTGGCTGTATAGCTTGTTTGCTTGGATTGTGATGCCGCAAAAAGGGCAAGTTGAATCTCGTTTGATGTTTGTACGAGAAGCAAGAAAGTTATGTCAAAAAGAGTTTAAACGTTGGTTTAAGCTGGCAGCTGATGTTAACCCGCTAATGCGCTACTTTAGAGATAAAGAGCTTGATATTCCGACTCTATATTTAATGGGTGACAAGGACTACATGTTCATCAAGCCGGTAAAAGAGATGGTTTCGGTTCACCAAAATAGCCAGTTGGTAGAAATAGAAAATTGCGGCCATGTTTGTAACGTGGAAAAGCCTCAAGAGTTCAATGACAAATCTATCGAGTTTATTCGTTCACAAAGCTAGATGTCGCAAAGATAGAGGTATCAAAGTTAAATATTGCACTCAATAACTAGGATACTAAACCAATATCGCTTCATCAGTGGTGCTAGCGCCACATTGCCAGCATAAGGCAAACTGCCCCTCATTTATTTCCCCACAATCATCACAGCGCCAATCTGAGCTGTGATTGTGTCTATCTTCAAATTCTGCAATCAGGGCTTTGGCTTGCTGTTGCTTGTGCTCGTCGACTAGCCACAGATAGGGCAGGCTAGAGTCATCCATTGGCAACTCTCCTTGCAGACCAAATAACCCTTCTCCGCGCACTTCTACCTGAATGCGATGACTACGCAAAAGCTCACATAAAATATGAGCTTGAGGCGGGTTTTGCGCAACGTATAACTTCATGAATATCCTTTAGGTTGCGATGATGGATTAAGCAGGGCTAGAGCCGTTTTGTGGTCGAATCTTACCCATGATCCACTTAGCAATGAGCGGGAATAAACCTAACAGAGCAAAAGAAGCCAATACGGTAGGCGAAACAATGCCAGATAAGCTGTCTATTTCTGCCAGTTGCGTCCCAGCGTTTAGATACACCATAGTCCCGGCCAGCATGCCAAGTTGGCTAAATACATAGTATTTTACAACCGAGATAGGGGTTAGCCCCATCAATAGGTTAATCAGGAAAAACGGAAATACGGGAATTAGACGCAATGAGAATAGATAAAAGGCACCGTCACGTTCAACGCCTTTGTTAATGGCGTCAAGTTTAGAGCCAAACTTAGCTTGTACCCAATCACGCAATAGGTAGCGACTGCTTAAAAAGGCTAAGGTTGCGCCAATGGTGCTGGCAAATGAGACCAATAGTAAGCTGGTCCAGAAGCCAAACAGTGCTGCGCCAAGTAAAGTCACCACCGCAGCGCCAGGAATGGAAAAGGCCGTAACAAATACGTAGCCAATAAAGTAGATAGTCGCTGACAATACGAAGTTATTTTCAATATGCGTATTGAGGGCCAATTGCTGAGTTTTGGCATTTTCTAAAGTGAAGTACTGACCGAAGTTGATGCCGAGTAATACAATCGCTGCAACTAAAATTAGCCCGATTATCAATTTCTTATTCATGAGAGCGTCCTTATCATCCTGAGTAAGTATAGAGACAGGATCAATAATAGGAAACTTTCACCAGTTGCGTATTTTATTTAATTTATTCTCAGCAGATACAAATAAAAAAGGCTAGAAATCATTAAGATATCTAGCCTTATTCAGTTAAATGGTCACGTTAACTAGCGTTTAGGTTTCTCACGCTTGAGCGCTCTACCAACTCTGGGTGCATTTCAAAAATGCGGCGGTCGTGCTCTTTATTTTTAATGCGCTCTAGCAAGATCTCAAAGGCGGTTTTACCCACGCGACGTTTTGGCTGATGTATCGTGGTAAGAGGCGGCGCAAAATAGCCAGCTAAATCGATATTATCGTAACCAATTACAGAGATATCTTCTGGAACGGCAATGCCATGTTGAGTCAGACGGCTAATTAAACCCAGCGCCATGATGTCGTTAAAGCAGAAAATAGCCGTAGGGCGTTCACTTTCTGCAAGAGCAACCAGTTTGTCAGCCGTTTCAACTGCGGTATCACATTCAAAGTTACCTTCGAAAATGAAATCGTCGTTGTACGGGATATTAGCTTGAGCCAATGCTCTTTTATAGCCAGACATACGCTCAATACAAGCAAGCTTTTCAGTTTGACCGGTTAAACAGCCAATTTTCGTATGTCCATTTTCAACCAGATATTTAGTGGCAAGGTAGCCACCTTCTTCTGAGTTATCAATGATCTTGTCTGCAGAAGAGGACTCTGGGCCCCAATCCATCACCACTTTAGGAATGCCTGGGTGAGAATCTAGCATTTCACGTAACTCTTCGGTTAAGTCAGAGCACATCACTAATATTCCATCTACGCGCTTTTCGGCAAGCATACGAATGTAATCGCGCTGCTTTTCGTACAGTCCGCCAGTGTTACATAAGATCAACGTATAGCCTTGACGATAACAGTAACTTTCAACGCCATCGACCACTTCCGCGAAGAAGGGGTTAGTGGATTGAGTTACCAACATGCCAATGGTTCTAGTGGTGTTGCATTTTAAGCTACGAGCAACCGCACTTGGCGCATAGTTGAGCTCTTTTACAGCTTCCATAACACGTTCTTGTGTTGTTTCAGCCACAAAACGTGTTTTATTGATAACGTGTGAAACTGTAGTGGTGGAGACACCAGCCAGTTTTGCGACGTCTTTTATGGTTGCCATAGGAGACCTTGTAAATATAAGTAATGATTATAAAATGCGTTGAATTATTGAGTAATTTGCACTCAAAATCACATTGCAAACGATTGCGGGGGAGTCTAGCCATAAATGATGAAACTGACAACGCATTTATGACGATAATGTGAATCTATTTTCGGTAACTGAGCTATTTTTCATTACTGAGATAACGACAATCAATTTCACAAAATTTAACTAACAGTTCAGCGACCGCAGAATAGAAACCAAATTCATCATATTTAGTGCAGTTTACCGAAAATTGTGGAATCCAACTCAGTAAATGTTGCTCAATGAATGACTTCTGTTCGCTAAGGGCTGATTCTAGATGTGATTCCATTTCTAGCGCGTTTGAGCGCATGATTAGATTGCCAATAAAGTCGAGTTCAACAGCCAGATGATCGGCAGGCTCGTTAAAGCACTTATCCACTTCAATGCCATGCTCTAACATAACTTGCGTCATCTGCTGAGCAGGGGTGCCAGTAAGCGCCTTGTTTTCATCAATATAAACAGAGGCGCAGGGCTGGGCAGTTTGTTTGTCAGAGGCTAAAAATAAGTCGTAGAAATCAGCGGATAATTCAAGTTGAGCACCCGGGCGTTGTTGCAGTCGCTCAAGAGCATCCAGTAAGCGTTTAGCGGCTGTGGCTAGGGTTTCATTTTCGGCTAAACCATTAATGAAACCCCTCACTTCAGGGGTTTGATAGGCAATCAGTTCGTCTTGGGTCAGCTCTTTAGAAAATAAGCTGGAAAACCACCAATAAATTTCTGCCCGCTGTTCATTAAACTGCTTGAGCTCTTGCATTGTTTAACCCATAACTCGTTAGCAAACTACAACACCAGCTTCTAAGTTGGCGAAAATATAGACGTTCACTAAATTATGAGTCACTTATTTGCTACTGACAAGATCTCGTATGTTTTTCCACCACTTACCCATAGTTTCGTGCCAGTAGCGTTCCGTTTGCTCTAGGTATCGTGCTTGCGGTGTGTACTTTTGCCACGCTTGATTAATATTGGATTGGGCTAAGTAATTGGTCGGTGCTGGAGTAGGGTTTAGACCGGCGCTGTGAAACTCGCGCAGGGCGCGTTCCATATGACTGGCCGAAGTAACCAGTGACATATGCTTTTCACCGACAAAGCCCGCTGCTTGTCTGGCTTCTTCCCAAGTATCTTGCGCCGTTTCTAATAAAATAATATCCGATTTAGCCACGCCTAGTGCTAATGCCACCGTCGCCATCATTCGTGCTTGGCTCATTTCTGAGCCGCCATCATAGCCAGATAAAATCAATTTTGCGCCGGGATACATGCGCAATATACGAATGCCTTCACTAAGGCGCATTAACGCGGTGCGACTTAATTCAGAGGTTGGCGGAATTTGCGGATCAATCACATGCCCACTGCCTAGCACCATCACATAGTCTAAGCTTTCTGCTGGTGGTAAAAAGGCCGTGTATTTGCGCTCTAATGGTTTGAGCAACGAGGTAGACACAGGCTGGAATGAAATAGCAAAAATGGACGCTAATGAAATAAAAATAAAGATACAGCCAGACTTATGCTTGCGGGTAAACATCACCAGCGCTAGGCCAAAGAAACCGATAAGTAGCATTGCAGGCAGTGGCATAAGGAAGGCAGTAATGATTTTTTTCAATTCAAACATATTGGGTTAAACCATTTCCTAAGTTCTGTAGGGTAAATTGGTGTCACGAGTTAAAATGTCGTGTTATCGGTCGGTTTTTTAGTCGATCGGAGGGGCAAATCGACAACCGCTCTTTATTCTTGACGTCCTTGTGACACAATACGAAACTCACTCAAATAACATCATACATTAATTAAAAGTGACACAAGATCGTAATTTCGACGACATTGCCCACAAATTTGCCGAAAATATTTATGGCTCAGACAAAGGCAATATACGTCAGACTATCGTCTGGGAAGATTTGCAGCAAATCATAACCCAAATAGCAGGCCATGCAAAACCTCTCACCATTCTGGATGCGGGAGGGGGCTTAGCACAAATGTCACAAAAGTTGGCCGAGCTTGGTCACAATATTATATTGTGTGATGTCTCTAGCGAAATGCTCTCTTTAGCTAAGCAAGAGATTGCACAACAAGATTTGCTAGAGCAGTATCAGTTTATCCATGCGCCTATCCAAGAGTTAGATCAGCACCTCAAGCAACCGGTGGATCTGGTTTTGTTTCATGCGGTCATGGAGTGGTTAGCTGATCCTAAAGATGTACTCGAAAAATTGATGCAACATGTTCGTCCTGGCGGCATGGCGTCAATCATGTTTTATAACCACCATGGATTGGTAATGAAAAACGTAATATGTGGCAACATTCCACATGTATTGCAGGGAATGCCCCATCGTAAACGATTTAAGTTGCAGCCGCAGAAAGGGTTATTACCCGAAGACGTTTATTGCTGGTTAGAAGAATGCGACTTACGCATTTGTGGAAAATCAGGGATTCGCTGCTTTCATGACTATATTGGATTTACCCAATATGTGGGCGATTATAGTCAAGAAGAACTGATGCAGCTTGAACGACAATTATGTAGAACCGAACCTTATCTTTCTCTAGGAAGATACATACACGTATGGGTTCAAAAAGAAATGACAGTAGGGAACTGAATGAGTCAACTCTCCCAAGAAGGGCAACATGACGATCAAGTCACAGTCGATGAACTGGTCGGGTGGGTTAAACAACACGATTTCTCCCTTAACCTCAATAGTGAACATCTGAGTTTTTTAGTCGCGATAGCGCTACTCAGTCGTGAACGTTTTGATGAAGAGTTAGGAGAAGGCGAATTGCATGATGCATTTGCTATTGTCCAGCGAGAATTTAATGGTGATGCTAGCGTCAGCAACATCGCTTTCAAAGCCAATAACGCTATTAATAGCTTAGTCGCACAGAGATTATTGAGCCGATTTACCAGTGAAGGACAAGACGGAAGCAGCATTTATCGCCTTTCGCCCCTTGCTGTAGGCATTTCTGAGTACTACCTGCGCCACCGTCAATTTTCGAAATTGAAATTGTCTATCCAACTGACTTTAGCCGGCAAAGAGCTGGCAAATGTTGTGGCTACTGCTGAGCAGACGCCAACTGATGAAGGTTGGCGTAGAGACATATACGGCACATTGAAGTTTTCGGTAGCCGAAATTTTTGACCAAATTGACTTAAACCAAAGGGTCATGGACGAAGAGCAGCATCAGGTAAAAGCCGAGATTGCTGAGCTATTAAACCAAGATTGGCGTGAGGCGATTATTCACTGTGAAGACTTGCTTTCTGCAACCTCAGATACCTTAACCGAGCTGCAATCTTCCTTGCAAGCGGCAGGCGATGAGCTGCAATCTCAGCTATTGACCTTACAACAATTGGTGTATGGCAAAGAAGATTTAGACTACATCGATGCGGTGTTATTTAGCCTGCAAGTCAAGCTCGATCGCATCATCAGTTGGGGACAACAATCGATAGATTTATGGATAGGTTATGACCGTCACGTGCATAAATTTATCCGTACTGCGATTGACATGGATAAGAACCGAGCATTCAGTCAAAGACTGCGTCAATCTATCCAAGATTTTTCCTCCAGTTCATGGCTATTGACCTTTGCCGATGCGGAGCGTTTACGAGACCTAAGAGATGAATCTCTGGTGTTGAAAAACGATGAAGCCTTGGGGCAATTGCCGCCAGAAGTGGAATATCAAGAAATGCAACAGGTCAGCAATGAGTTGGCCGAACAAGTCACAGCCATGTTGAAACGTCATAAAGATCAAGGGGCTAAAATCGACCTTGGTGAAGTGCTGCGTAATTATCTCGCCACTCACGCACAGGCAAGTCACTTTGATCTGGCTCGATTAGTGGTAGACCAAGCGGTGCGCTTGGGTTACTCAGAGCAAGACTACGCAGCAATACAGCCGGATTGGCAATCAATTAATGAATATGGCGCAAAGGTACAAGCGAATGTCATCAATAAATTCTGATACATATATGCCAGAGAATCTGGTTCGAGCGATAGCAAATCCGCTGTTTCCAGCGTTAGATAGCTTACTTCGCTCTGGTCGTCATATTACTCAAGACGACATGGATAACCATGCACTGCTGTGCGACTTTGAAACAGACTTGATGCTGTTCTACCAAAGATACAACACCGAATTGGTGCGCGCGCCAGAAGGCTTCTTCTACTTGCGCCCACGTTCAACCACCTTAATTAGCCGTAGCGTACTCTCTGAGTTAGATATGCTGGTGGGTAAGGTCTTGTGTTTCCTTTATTTAAGCCCAGAGCGTCTGGCGCAAGAAGGCATATTCAGCAACCAAGAAATGTTTGATGAACTGCTTTCTATTGCCGACCATCGCACTTTGATGAAATTTGTCACCAATAAAGCGACCGGTACCGATTTAGATAAAGAAAAACTGTACGACAAAGTGCGCACTTCTTTGCGCAGACTGAAACGTCTGGGCATGCTATTGCCAATAGGCGAAGGTGAGAAATTCCGCATCAGCGAAGCGGTATTTCGCTTTGGCGCCGATGTTCGAGTCGGTGATGATGTACAGCAAGCGCAAATACGCTTAATTAGAGACGGTGAAGCGGTCCCTTCAGAAGAAGTACAACAAGGCAGTTTGCTTGATGAGCCTAACCACAATGAAACAAGCTCTGATGAGCAAACTGGTGATGAGTCAAATAATGAGGAACAAGCATGATTGAACGCGGTAAATATCAATCACTGACCATGGTCAACTGGAACGGTTTTTTTGCACGTACCTTTGATATCGATGGTCTTGTTACTACATTGTCTGGCGGTAATGGTGCGGGTAAATCCACCACTATGGCGGCATTTATTACCACATTGATCCCTGATCAAAGCCTACTGCACTTTAGAAACACCACCGAAGCGGGAAGCTCGCAAGCCTCTCGTGATAAAGGTTTGTACGGTAAGTTGCAACCGGGCGTGTGTTATGCGGCGCTAGAAGTGGTCAACTCTCGTAATCAACGTCTGGTATTTGCGGTTAAACTGCAACAAATTGCCGGTCGTGATAAGAAAGTGGATATTAAGCCTTTCTTAATTCAAGGTCTGCCAAGCTCGATTAAAGCAGCAAACTTGTTCATTGAAACCATCAATGATACGCAAGCGAAAGTGTGTCAGCTCAATGAAGTAAAAGAGCGAGTGGCGGAAATCGAAGGGGCGCAATTTAAAGCCTTTAATTCTATTACCGATTACCACGCACAGATGTTTGATTTTGGCGTAGTGCCGAAAAAACTGCGTAACTCTAGCGACCGCTCTAAGTTTTATCGCTTAATTGAAGCCTCTTTATACGGCGGCATCTCAAGCACCATTACTCGTTCATTGCGCGATTATTTATTGCCACAAAATGGCGGGGTGAAAAAAGCCTTTCAGGATATGGAAGCGGCGCTACGTGAAAACCGCACCACCTTGGAAGCGATTAAAAATACCCAAGCGGATCGTGACCTATTTAAGCACCTGTTAACTGAGTCAACCAACTACGTTGCCGCCGACTACATGCGTCATGCTAATCAGCGCCGCTCGAAATTAGAAAGCACGCTGGCTATGCGCGCAGAGCTATTTGGTAATCGTCAGCAGATTATTGATAACAATGCACTGCTTAACTCAACGCAGCAGCAATTAGAAGCGGTTGTCGAAGAGTACTCAGCGCTAGAGCAAGACCATCAATCCGCAGTTGATTATGTTCAGCTAGTGCAAAATGCACTGCAGCAACAACAAAAAATCGCTCGCTACGAAGATGATTTGGTTGAGCTAAGTGAGCGCCTTGAAGAACAAATCATGGTGGTCGAAGAGGCGCAAGAGCTATTAATTGCCGCCGAAGAGCAAAGCACCTTAACCGAAGAAGAGGTCGACAGCCTTAAATCTCAGCTCGCGGATTATCAGCAAGCGCTGGATGTTCAGCAAACTCGCGCGCTGCAATATCAGCAAGCGATTAAAGCCTTTGCTGAGGCACGTGAACTGTGCGGTTTAGACATTGATTCAGTGGATGAGATCCCAGCCATTGTCAGCGAACTGGCTGAGCAGCAACAAAGTCAAACTCAGCAAATCTTATCGCTAAAACACAAATTAGACATCAATTCAGCAGGCGTTGAGCAGTTCAACCATGCCTTTGAATTGGTGAAAAAGCTCGATGGCACTTGCTCACGTCAGCAAGCGGCAAGCTTTGCCAAAAGCGCATTGGCTAAAGCGGTATCGGCCAACAATGATGTGTCTCAATTGCCACACTGGCAGTCACAAAAACAAGCATTAAGCAGTGCACTGGCAAAACAAAAAGCGGTGCGTGCATTGGTCACTGAATATCAGCAGCAATTTGCCTCGCAGTTATCCGATGAAGCGGACTTAGAAATTGAGCACGAGCGTCAAGCTCTAGCCATTGAAACGGCTGAGCAAAACATTGAGTCAGGCCGTGATAACTTAATTGAGATGCGTCGTAATGAGCAGCAAATTAATTCTGAGATTACCCGTTTTGAATCCATTGCGCCAAGCTGGATTAAAGCCAATGACGCCTTGACGAAAATTGCCGAGCAAACCGATGCTGAGCTAATCGATGCTCAATCGGTAATGGCGTCTATGCAGCAAGTGCTAGAAACAGAGAAAGCCCTGTTATCGAGCAAAGATGCGATTGCCATTCGTCGTACTCAAGTCGATAAAGAGATCGAAGCGTTAGGCGCACCGGGCGGGGCAAATGATGCTCGTCTGAAAGCGTTAGCGGATAGCTTAGGCGGCGTGCTTCTTTCTGAAATATACGACGACATCACTTTAGATGACGCGCCTTACTTCAGCGCCATGTACGGCCCTGCGCGTCACGCGATTGTCGTGTCAGACATGAGCGGCATTAAAGAGCGATTGGTCGAATTTGATGATTGCCCTGATGATGTTTACCTTTTAGAAGGTGACGTTGACGCCTTTGATGATAGCCAATTTGAAGTGGAAGAATTTGAAGGCGCTGTGTGCGTTCAAGTCAGCGACAAACAACTGCGTTTCTCACGCTTCCCGAAAGTGCCATTATTTGGACGTGCCGCGCGTGAATCTCGCCTTGATACCTTGCGTGAAGAGCGTGACCAATTAATCGAAGATTACGCAAAAGCCTCATTTGACGCGCAAAAAGCGCAGCGTTTGTACCAAGCCTTTAATGACTTTGTGGCAAATCACGCACAAGTGGCCTTTGAAGACGATCCAGAAGATAGCATTCGCGAATTACGCAGTCAGCGCAGTGCGTTGACAGAGCAGTTATCAAAACTGCAAGCGGCAGAAAGTGAGCACAAAATTACTTTAGCCAAAGCGAAAAAAGCGCTCTCGGCATTAGATAAAATTTCGCCATCGTTACATCTCCTTGAAGACATCAGCCTTGCTGAGCGTCTAGAAGAGGTTGAGCATAAGTTAGAAGCGCTCACTGAAAGTAAGCGCTACCTTGATCAGTGTGGCAAAACCCTGCAACAGCTTGAGCCTATTGTGGATGCCCTTGATGCCGACCCTGAGCAATTTGATGCGATTCAAGCCGAATACGAAGCTCTTGATAAGGCTTTACAACAAAATAAAACCAAGAGTTTTGCACTGTCGAACGTATTAGGACGTAAAGTGCACTTTGCCTACCAAGACTCAGTGCAATTGCTGGATAAAAGTAATGAGCTGAGCGATCAGCTGAAACTTAAACTAGTAAGCGCAGAAGCGGCGAAAGAGCGCGCTAAAGAAGGCTTAAAGCAGGCGCAAAAGCAGTTCCAACAATATAACCAATTGTTGGCAACCCTAAAAAGCTCTCATCAAGCGAAGTCTGAAACCGTACAAGAGTTCCGCCTAGAGCTTAGCGATGCCGGTGTTACCTTAGATGATGGCATTTTAGAGCGCGCGCAATCGCGCAAAGAAAACCTGCATCAGCGCATTGAAACCTCGCGCACCGCGCAATCTCAAATGCAGAAAACCTTAACCGCGACTGAGATGGAGCTTCGCACCGCCACTAAAGCGCTGAAGAAGCAGCAAAAAGAGTACAATGAGCTGCGCACCTTTGTAGTGACGGCAAAAGCTGGCTGGTGCTCAGTATTGAAACTGGCGCGAGAGCACGATGTAGAGCGTCGTCTGCACAAACGTGAATTGGCTTATCTTTCAGAAGGTGAGCTGCGCTCCATGTCCGATAAATCGTTGGGGGCATTGCGCCTTGCGGTAGCCAATGAAGACGATTTACGAGATTCACTGCGCGCTTCTGAAGATACCGCGTATCCTGAACGTAAGGTGCTGTTCTACATTGCGGTATACCAATATCTGCGTGAGCGTATTCGCCAAGATATTATTCGCACTGACGATCCTGTGGAAGCCATCGAAGAGATGGAAGTGGAGCTAGCGCGTCTAACCGAAGAGCTTAATCAACGTGAAACTCGTCTGGCGATCAGTTCAGAGTCTGTTTCTAGCATCATTAAGAAGACCATTCAGCGTGAGCAAAACCGTATCCGCATCTTGAACCAAGGATTGTCGAACATCCACTTTGGTCAGGTGAAAGGGGTTCGCTTGAATGTGCAAATTCGCGAAAGCCATCAAGTGCTGTTAGATAGCCTAGCAAGCCCTGATAAAGCGCATCAACAACTGTTTGATAATTCAAGACTGACCTTCTCCGAAGCGATGGCGAAATTGTTCCAACGCGTTAACCCGCACATTGATATGGGTCAGCGTTCACCGCAAGTGTTGGGTGAAGAGCTACTGGATTACCGAAACTACTTAGAAATGGGCGTGGAAGTTAACCGTGGTTCAGAAGGTTGGTTGCAAGCTGAGTCTGGGGCACTGTCAACGGGTGAAGCTATTGGTACAGGTCAATCCATTCTATTGATGGTGGTGCAAAGCTGGGAAGAAGAATCACGCCGTTTACGTAGCAAAGACATTGTTCCTTGTCGTTTATTGTTCTTGGATGAAGCGGCGCGTTTGGATGCCAAATCCATTGCCACCTTGTTTGAGTTGTGTGACCGCTTAAACATGCAATTGTTGATTGCCGCCCCAGAAAACATCAGCCCAGAAAAAGGGACGACTTATAAACTGGTGCGTAAAGTGTTTAAAGATCATGAACACGTACATGTGGTAGGTCTACGCGGTTTTGGTCAAAAATCATTAGACAGCCAGCAAATTGATGAAGCGGAAGTGATCTAGACTTTCTCTTTATTAACCCAGACAAAAAGCACCTGTCATGATTCATGACAGGTGCTTTTTTATGTCCAGTTAATTGGCAATTAAAGTAGGGGACTAAAGCAAATCTAACGTGTGCTGATAACGGTATTGATAGCCGAGTTTTTGTGACAGGGTACTGTCGATTCTTTTATCAGGCGTATCGACGATTTCCGGAAGCGCAATATCCAGTTGTCGAGAGGCAATAGCGGCTTGATAAAACTGCGCCTTATCACATGTATCTGGGGTAGAGGCATTCAGTACTCGGCTCGTGACCTTATTGAGCGCAAATTCAATAATCCCAATGGCATCGTCTTTGTGCAGCATGTTAGCCGGCGCGTGACGACTGACTGAGCGCAAACGAGTGGCAAAGCGAGAAGGGTGGCGATGTTGGTCAATGAGCCCACTGCAACGAATAACGGCATAATCCAACCCGCTATCAAGCACTTGTTGCTCTGCTTTTAACAGCGCTCGGCTCTTTTCGGAAAATTGGTTATCGACAATAGATTGCGCAAAATCAGCATCGCTTTCTTGCATGGGCTTAGCAATGGCAGGATAAACGGCTGTTGAGCTGATCATGATGATCTTATTGATTTTCGCTTGTTTAGCACTTTGACAGATTTGCTGCCAGTTTTGTGCATAGCTGTCCCAATTGGGCGTCGCTGTTCGACGAAATCCGGGCGTAAAACAGCCAATAATGGTATCGATATTTAATTGTTGTAACAGATCTGCGAGCGAATGAGGCGCTTCTAACGGTAACGATAAATGATGCGCGTGTAAGCCTTCTGCTGAGCTTTGCTTTACGGTGTCTAATTGGGAATTGGTGACATGAACTTGATGATGAGAAGCGCTAAGTTGCTTGGCTAAAGGACGACCAAGCCAACCAGCGCCTATTATTAGAACGGAAGCCATATTAGTGGCTAAGCGCCCTTAGAATTTTGTCTGCCGATTCAGCGATTTCTACGCCTTGATCAGTCAGGTAACCACCATCACTGAGTGTACATAAGCCTTTTTCAAATAAGCTTTTAATTGCTACTTGAGTAGCTTCACAAGCATCACTGCGAACCTTAATACCTGTAGCCGCACTATCTAAGTTGAATTGCATTAGCAAGTTCAGTTCATCGACCAATAATTGATTAAATTTCATGCTCTTTCCTTTTTGATTCCTTTCAACACATTAGAACTGGAATGCGAGTGAATCAACAACAAACAGTGAAAAACGTTACCTCTATCGGGTGCGCGCTTATTTGTTAGCCAGTTTTGGCTTTGGCAATGTGTAAATATGATTAATGTCATGAGCATGTAAAAAAACGAAGTTTTTTATTGACTCTCCGCTATCCCAGACGAGGCAAGTCTTTACACTTTTTATCCACAATTATTGTGGATAACCGTATTCTTGATTTTTAAAAACGAGAGGTGCGTTTACTTGGATTAAAAGTTTATAAATGAGTCAGTTATGGCAAATAGCTTGAAAATGTAATACAAGGCGCGCCAACAAATTATCCCCATCTTAATACCCGTAGAATTGATGTGAGATCAATGTCACATCAATTCGCTAAGTTGAGTTAAGTTGGGAATACAGGCTAAATGAGTCCTTTTTAAAGAGAAAACTCAAAGCCAGTTTCTTGCTCAGACAGTGCCCATAAACGTTGTGCACTCGCTTGGTCTTTGACAAACGACTCTATTTGGCGCTGATCAACCGCACCCACCCAATAATTAAATCCAGTGGGCCCATAGTAGGCTTGTTCAGATAAGTTATCCTGTGTCGCGCACATCAGTTCAGGGTATGCGCCTTTCTCTGCCGATTGCACAATCGGCGTCATTGCCATTAGTGAGAATGCAATGCGGGTAATGCCATTTGCTTTGTTGTTAATGAGCGAAGTTTTTGATGCGCCTGGGTGACAAACATACACCTGCACGTTTTTGTTTGCCTGCTTGATTCTGTTTTGCAGTTCATAGCCAAACATCATTTGCGCCAATTTACTGTGGCAGTAGGTGTTATTCGGGTGATAATTGTTATCCCAGTTCATGTCATCAAATTGAATTTTCTGAATGCCCATTTTATAGCCTTCACTGCCGACAACCACGATTCTTCCGTGAGAGGCGTCAATGCGTTCAAACAACATGCCGCACAGTAAGAAGTGACCATAGTGATTGACACCTAACTGGCTTTCAAAACCATCAGCGGTAAATTCTTGCTTCGCCACTTGCGCGATCGCACCATTACAAATAAGCGCATCAATTTGAGGAACGCTTTCGAGAATTTGCGCTGCTGCTTTGCGCACCGAATCCAGTTTAGAAAGATCTAGGGTAATAAAGCTCACTTTTGCATCTGCGCCGAGCTGTGCTTTTAATGCCTCTATCGCCGCAACCGATTTGCTAGGGTTTCGGTTCAACATAACCACTTGAGCGCCTTTAGACAGCAGAATACGTGAAGCTTCAAACCCTGCGCCAGTGTTAGCCCCAGTGATCAAATAGGTTTTACCCTTTAAAGAGTGCATCAGTTCTGGAGTCCAACCTTTAGGGCCAAATTGTTTTGTTGTCATTGTTAAAAACCTTATTCGCTATATTCACTATGCGTTTTGCAAACAGTCTGCAAAAGAAGATTTGCTAATCACTGTTTGCAGTAGTAACCTTTTCTGGAAAAGAACTATAACTCTCACGGTGATAGTTAAATAGGCGATATAGTCTCTAAAATATGCCTATTTGTATCTTTTGTGTCGGTTTGGGTATTAGGTGTTGGGGGGTTGAGTAATGACGAAGAACAAAATAAAAACGCTACTAGAAAAGCAACTTAGTGAAGACGGCTTGCATGAAACGGGAATAAACGGCGTGCGACTGTTTAAGGTGTCAGAGTCCATTCAGTGCGCACCTGCGGTGTATGAACCGACAGTGATTGCTATTGTCAGTGGCACTAAAGAAGCAATATTAGATGGCAATACACACCTTTACGATAACGACAAATACATGTGCTGCACTATGTCGTTACCTGTAGAAGCAGGCACCCCAAATGCGTCACCTGAAAACCCATTGCTCGGAGTTTCGATTACCTTAGACAGTAAAGTAATGACTGAGCTGGCACTGGAGATGGAAAACGTGGCAGGTTCTGTTAAAGCGCCAAGGGGAGCCGAATTACCCAAAGGGCTCTCTTTTGCCTCGTGGGATGATGCATTTTGCGATGCGCTATTGCGCTTATTGCAACTGGGAGATAACTCAGTAGACAGCGCAATATTGGGAGAAAGCCGCTTGCGTGAGTTGTATTATGCGGTATTAAAAGGCGAAGCGGGCGCTTCAGTAAGGCGCTCTTTTGGCGTAGGCAATGAAATCGCTCGTTCTATTGAGTATTTATCACATCGCCTTGATCAAAGCGTAACGATTGATGAGCTAGCCTCTAAAGTAGGAATGAGCCGCGCAGTGTTTCATCGCAAGTTTAAGCAAGCAACCTCACTGTCACCCATCCAATTTATGAAATCGATGCGTTTAAATAACGCGGCAATGAATATCGCAACAGGAATGAATGTATATGAAGCGGCAATGAGTGTTGGCTATGTCAGTTCATCTCAGTTCAGCCGTGAATTTAAACGTTTGTATGGACAGTCACCGAAGCAGTGGGTGTCTTCTCAAGGGCGTTTAGGAATGATGGCGTAAAGTTGGATTAAAGTGCGCAGTATGAGTGAGTTGTGAATCGAGGCAGCTAATGACTGAAAAGCGCATGACGAAAAAAAAGCCGACCACGAAAAAACGTGCGATCGGCTTGTATTCTTGTGAACAAGTACAACGTTCACTAACAACGTCAGTTGGCTAGGTGATCCTTGGCTTAAAAGGATTAATCTCCTTATGCATGATGTGTGCCAACTATAATATACATATGGTAAGTCATTGTTATTTAACGTTAATAGTGGAGAAATAAACGCACTTCGCATTATGCATTTGCAAAATGCAACGAAACTTTGATATTTGCATGTGTGTTTCTTTGCATAGCAAAATGTAATGTTGCTATTAATTTGATTTCAGATAGCGCGATAGATGTCCAGTTTGCATGCACTTATGTATAGAAATGGGCACATCAAACCAGTCGCAAGAGCGTTGTTGCAGACAAACTTGGCAGTGAAATAGGCAGGGTGAGTCAATTAAGTGTTGCGTTAAAGCAGGAGAGCTCATTTATGAGACAACCTGCTTTATATTTTCAGTGAGAATGTTTGGCTTAGATCATTTGATAGCGAACATAGAACCAAAGTTAAAGCATTGGAACCACACTTCACTGCTACTAAAGCCAATATCGGCAAAGCGTTTTTTATGAGTGTCGATTTTGTCGGGCAACATTACATGCTCAATAGCGCTGCGTTTTTGGCTGATTTCCAATTCGCTATAGCCATTGGCACGTTTAAAGTCGTGATGAAGGTCGATAAGCAGTTCGTGCGAAGTCTGATCTTCAAAGATGAATTTTTCCGACAGAATCAAAATGCCACCGGGTAACAAACCTTGATAGATTTTCTCTAGTAGTTTTTGACGATCGTCAGGCGAGAGAAACTGCAAAGTGAAGTTAAGCACCACCACAGAGGCGTCGCGTATTTCTATTTCGCGAATATCGGCTTCACGAATATCGACCGGCGTTTTGGCTTTATAGGCATTGATGTGCAATTTGCATCGCTCCACCATCGCCGATGAATTATCAACAGCAATAATGTGGCAGTTGTCAGCGGTAATGTTGCGACGCATCGATAGTGTTGCCGCACCCAACGAGCAACCAAGATCGTATAAATTGGAGCCTTCAGTGGCAAAACGTTCAGCCAGCATGCCAATGGCAGAGATGATATTGCTGTACCCAGGTACAGAACGTTGAATCATATCTGGGAACACTTCGGCTACGCGTTCATCGAAAGTAAAGTCGCCAATTTTTTCAATTGGGGCGGAAAAAATCTTATCTGTGCTCATGGGATCTTGCTGGGTAATTCATAACAGCGGTAAGTTTAGAGAAAAGTCGGCCAACTGTCATTAGTCGAGATCAGTGACCTTCACTGTTATGACTTTACAGCTATTGTTTTCTGCTAATGTTCCTTAAAAACGCTTATCTTGCTTAAAAACAGAGCAAAGCCGTCATTAACTGAATAAAAAAGTGCATTGAGTATCGATTTTACGGCTATTTCCGAGTATAAATATCGGTTAATTGCGTCGAGATCTTAGTCTCTCGACAGAACCTTATATAGTCATTAGAAAATAGTCGGGAAATTCAATATGCGTAGCCATTATTGTGGTCAACTGAACAAGTCCCTTGCAGGACAAACTGTAGAACTTTGCGGTTGGGTAAACCGTCGCCGTGATTTAGGCGGCCTTATTTTTATCGATATGCGAGATCGCGAAGGTATCGTTCAAGTCGTTGTTGACCCTGATATGGCGCAGGCACATGAAGTGGCAAGCCAACTGCGTAACGAATTTTGCATTAAGCTAACCGGTGAAGTGCGCGTTCGTCCAGACAGCCAAGTAAACAAAGACATGGCAACGGGTGAAGTTGAAGTGATCTGTAAAGGTCTAGAAATCATCAACCGTTCTGAAGTGCTGCCACTTGATTTCAACCAAACCAACTCTGAAGAGCAACGTTTAAAATACCGTTACCTAGACTTGCGTCGCCCTGAGATGAGCGATCGCATCAAACTGCGTGCAAAAGCTTCTAGCTACGTGCGTCGTTTCCTTGATGACAACGGTTTCCTAGACATCGAAACACCTGTACTGACGAAAGCGACACCAGAAGGTGCACGCGACTACTTAGTACCAAGTCGTGTACAAAAAGGCAGCTTCTACGCGCTTCCTCAATCACCACAGCTATTTAAACAGCTGCTGATGATGTCTGGTTTTGACCGTTACTACCAAATCGTAAAATGTTTCCGTGATGAAGATTTACGTGCAGACCGTCAACCTGAATTTACGCAAATTGATATCGAAACCTCATTTATGAGTGCTGACGAAGTTCGTGCTACTACCGAGAAAATGGTACACGGCATGTGGCAAGAGCTGCTGAATGTTGACCTTGGTCAGTTCCCAGTGATGCCATTTAGCGAAGCGATTCGCCGTTTTGGTTCAGATAAGCCTGATCTACGTAACCCACTTGAGCTTGTTGACGTTGCAGACATTTTAAAAGACGTTGAATTTAAAGTCTTTGCTGGCCCTGCTAACGATGAGAAAGGCCGCGTTGCTGTTATTCGTGTACCGGGTGGTGCTAAGCTAACTCGTAAACAAATTGACGGCTATGCTGAATTTGTTGGTATTTACGGCGCGAAAGGTTTGGCATGGATGAAAGTGAATGACCGTGCTGCAGGCATGGAAGGCATTCAGTCTCCAGTGGCTAAATTCTTAAACGAAGAAGTGATCAACAGCATTCTTGAGCGCACTGGCGCAGAGTCTGGCGATATCATTCTATTTGGCGCAGATAAAGCCAACGTTGTTGCTGAAGCGATGGGCGCACTGCGTCTGAAAGTAGGTGTTGATCTTGAAATCACCGACCTATCAGCATGGAAACCACTATGGGTTGTTGATTTCCCAATGTTTGAAGAAGATGGCGAAGGTAACTTGCACGCAATGCACCACCCATTCACTTCTCCTCTGGGCATCACAGCGCAACAGTTAAAAGAAAATCCAGCTAACGTTAACTCTAACGCTTACGATATGGTTATCAATGGCTACGAAGTGGGTGGCGGCTCTGTTCGTATTCACAATGCAGAAATGCAAGCCGCAGTATTTGATATTCTTGGTATTGATGCGCAAGAGCAACAACTTAAATTTGGTTTCTTATTAGAAGCGCTTAAATACGGTACACCACCTCACGCCGGTCTTGCGTTTGGTCTTGACCGTCTAGTGATGTTGCTATGTGGCACAGAAAACATTCGTGACGTAATTGCATTCCCTAAAACAACCAATGCTTCTTGTCTACTGACGGATGCACCAAGTCTGGCAAACCCTGCCGCCCTTGAAGAGTTAGCGATTGCAGTGAAACTTGCGAAAAAAGACAGCGAATAACGTTAGCTGTTAATGAGTTTAAACTCCCGCTTTATTGCGGGAGTTTTTGTTTGAGGGAGAGAAAACATCAATGACGATAATTTTAGGCATTGATCCGGGCTCAAGAATTACCGGATACGGAGTGATTCGTCAAAATGGCCGTCATCTACATTACTTAGGCAGTGGCTGTATCCGCATGTCGGAAAAAGCGTTGCCGGGGCGGTTAAAGCAAATCTACGCAGGGGTGAGTGAAATCATCACTCAGTTCAAGCCCGATGTATTTGCTATTGAACAAGTGTTTATGTCTAAAAATGCCGATTCAGCATTAAAGCTAGGCCAAGCCAGAGGCAGTGCGATTGTTGCCGCGGTCAATGCTGATCTTGAAGTGTATGAATACGCGGCAAGGTTAATCAAACAAGCAGTAGTAGGTACGGGCGGCGCCGACAAAGCGCAAGTACAGCACATGGTACAACAAATGCTCAAGCTTCCAGCAAAGCCGCAAGCCGATGCGGCCGATGCTTTGGGCGTTGCCATTTGTCATGCAAACACCAATAAAACGTTAATCGCTCTAGCAGGCAAAGCCACTTCAGCAAGACGTGGACGATATCGTTAATTCGACGGGTATCAGTTTTATTGTCTACAAGCCTTTCTCTATGTTATTTGAACGTTTACCGCATCGAATTTAAAGCATAATCATTATCCGCTATTGATGTTGAGTACTGGCTATCCGTCCAGTTATTTATTATCATCAATACTATTACAAACAGCTATTGGAATGAGACCGTGATTGGACGTCTACGTGGAACCCTTATTGAGAAACAACCCCCTGAGTTACTGATTGAAGTCGCTGGCGTTGGTTATGAAGTACAAATGCCAATGAGTTGTTTTTATGAGTTACCAGAGATTGGCCAAGAAGCCATTATTTATACTCATTTCGTTGTGCGTGAAGATGCGCAACTGCTTTATGGTTTCAATAGCGTCAGTGAACGCGCGCTGTTCCGTGAAGTCATTAAAGCCAATGGCGTTGGCCCTAAATTGGGGCTTGGCATTTTATCTGGCATGACCGCCAGTCAATTTGTCAGCTGTGTTGAGCACGAAGATATCTCTACCTTAGTTAAATTACCGGGCGTAGGTAAGAAAACGGCCGAACGTCTGGTCGTCGAAATGAAAGACAGACTCAAAGGCTGGGGCGCGGGTGACTTGTTTACTCCTGCAACCGATGCAGCGCCAATGGATAGCGCTATGTCTAGCGATCAAAATGCGGTTGATGAGGCGGTGAGTGCATTATTGGCTCTGGGTTATAAACCGCAAATGGCTTCCAAAGCGATTTCACAAATTGCGAAACCTGATATGACCAGCGAGTCGCTGATTAAAGAAGCTCTGCGAGCTATGGTGTAATTGATGATTGAAGCAGACCGACTGATCGCACCTGATAACCCAACCTTTAAAGACGAAGAGGCGGTCGATAGAGCGATTCGTCCTAAAAAATTAGAAGACTATCAAGGTCAAGATCACGTACGTGGTCAGATGGAAATATTCATCAAAGCGGCGCAAATGCGTAACGAACCCTTAGATCATCTTCTTATTTTTGGTCCTCCAGGTTTAGGAAAAACCACGCTGGCCAATATTGTGGCAAACGAAATGGATGTGAATATTCGCACCACCTCAGGCCCTGTGCTAGAAAAAGCCGGCGATTTAGCCGCGCTACTGACCAACCTTGAAGAGAACGACGTACTGTTCATTGACGAGATACACCGTCTAAGCCCTATGGTGGAAGAAGTGCTGTATCCGGCAATGGAAGATTATCAACTTGATATCATGATAGGAGAGGGGCCTGCCGCTCGTTCTATCAAGATCGATCTGCCGCCGTTTACCTTAATTGGCGCAACCACTCGTGCCGGGTCATTAACTTCTCCGCTTCGAGACCGTTTCGGTATTACCCAGCGCCTTGAATACTACAAGGTTGAAGATCTGCAACACATTGTGCAGCGCAGTTCTGATTGCTTAAATTTGTCAATGGAGTCGCAAGGCGCACTGGAAATTGCAAGACGTGCTCGTGGTACGCCGCGTATTGCTAACCGATTATTACGACGCGTTCGTGATTACGCCGAAGTAAAAAGTGATGGTCATATTGATTCGGACATCGCCGATAAAGCGCTCGACATGCTCGACGTAGATAGCCTTGGTTTTGACTATATGGACAGAAAACTTCTGCTTGCCATAATAGAGAAATTTAATGGTGGTCCGGTTGGACTCGATAATATGGCCGCTGCCATAGGTGAAGAAAAAGACACTATCGAAGATGTATTAGAGCCTTATTTAATTCAGCAAGGATATTTACAAAGAACCCCAAGAGGTCGAATTGTAACAGACCGCGCTTATTTACACTTTGGATTTGATATAAAAGATTAATATAAAGTTAAGGGGGTGTTACCCCCTTTTATTTGTACGACAATACTCCCGCCAAGCTGTTAACTTTGCTTACAAATTACACCGACTATGTTTAATAAAAACCCTTTATCAATTCATTCTCTTTGATTTGTATCAATGTAATTTTCTTAAATAAAGCCTTTGAAACCAACAAGCTAAACCTATACTATAGCGCCTGGATATATTAGGGGATGCTTAACAAATGTTTAATTATTAATTATCAGTGAATTAATAATTAACTCAGTTATTTAACATCTCTTGTTTAATTTTAACTTTTGCGCTTTATGCTAATCCGAATAAGTTAGGATTCAGATTATTGCTTGGTTAAAATTGCCTAATAATAGTTCTTGAAAATAGATATTTAATTATTTTTTTGAACGCAGCATGGATTGCCGCTAGAAATTTCTTCTATCAAACACTCCACGATGCTGTTTTGGGTAATTTAACTCTCAATGATGAGTCACTATTTATCTGGACTGGTATGGAATTGAACCTGTGTCTAGGAAGACACCCAAGGAGTTCTTATGATAGATGTCGTTGATCTGTCGCGACTGCAATTCGCGTTGACAGCAATGTACCACTTCCTATTTGTACCACTTACTTTAGGTCTAGCCTTCCTGCTTGCAATCATGGAATCCGTTTACGTGATGACAGGTAAGCAGATTTATAAGGATATGACTAAATTTTGGGGTAAGTTATTTGGTATTAACTTTGCCCTCGGTGTTGCAACCGGCCTGACCATGGAGTTCCAGTTCGGAACTAACTGGGCGTACTATTCTCACTATGTCGGCGATATTTTTGGCGCACCTCTTGCCATTGAAGCCCTAGTAGCCTTTTTCTTAGAATCCACTTTTGTTGGTCTATTCTTCTTCGGTTGGGAGCGTCTGTCTAAACGCCAGCACTTAGTAGTGACTTGGCTAGTAGCATTAGGTTCTAACTTCTCTGCACTGTGGATTTTGATTGCCAACGGTTGGATGCAACATCCAGTGGGTGCAGAATTTAACTTTGAAACCATGCGTATGGAAATGGTGAGCTTTGCTGATGTTGTATTCAACCCAGTTGCTCAAGTTAAATTTGTCCATACTGTGGC
This sequence comes from Vibrio sp. B1Z05, assembly GCF_052955985.1. NCBI lineage: Bacteria > Pseudomonadati > Pseudomonadota > Gammaproteobacteria > Vibrionales > Vibrionaceae > Vibrio > Vibrio sp. B1Z05. Next base: position 1,697,501 of record NZ_CP130463.1, on the reverse strand, counting down.
ATCAGGTTACACCACAGGTGCAATGTTCGTTCTTGGTATCAGTTCTTACTACCTATTGAAAGGCCGTGATGTGGCGTTTGCTCGTCGTTCATTTGCTATTGCAGCCTCTTTTGGTATGGCTGCCATCCTTTCGGTAATCGTACTAGGCGATGAGTCTGGTTACGAGTTAGGTGACGTGCAGAAAGTGAAGTTGGCCGCAATTGAAGCTGAATGGCACACTGAGCCAGCACCAGCTGCCTTTACTGCATTTGGTATTCCAAACCAAGAAACTATGGAAACCGATTACGCGCTTAAGATCCCATATGTAATGGGTATCGTGGCAACTCGTTCAACGGATACTCAGGTAACGGGTTTACGCGATCTTCGTGAACAGCACGTTGATCGTATTCGTAATGGTATGTACGCCTATGAACTGCTTGAAAAACTGCGCGCAGGGGATCGCTCTGCCGAAAACAAAGCCGCATTTGACGAAGTAAAACATGACCTTGGTTATGGTTTATTGCTGAAACGCTACACCGATAAAGTAGTGGATGCGACTGAAACTCAAATCCAAGCGGCTGCGGATGATTCAATCCCAACAGTTTGGCCTCTATTCTGGTCATTCCGTTTAATGGTGGGTTGTGGATTCATCATGCTGTTCGTCTTTGGCATGTCTTTCTTGCAAACTTGCCGTCAAAAAATCGAACAAAAACCTTGGTTACTTAAAGCCGCTCTATGGAGTATTCCACTGCCGTGGATTGCCATTGAAGCCGGTTGGTTTGTGGCCGAATTTGGACGTCAGCCTTGGGCAGTAGGTGAAATCTTGCCGGTTCACGTGGCAGCGTCATCACTCACGATTGGTCAATTATGGGCATCGCTAGCCGCTATATTAGCGCTGTACACAGTGTTCTTGATTGCTGAAGTGTATCTAATGGTGAAATTCTCTCGCAAGGGACCAAGTAGCTTGAAGACAGGTCGCTATCATTTCGAACAACAAGACAATGATGAAGCGAAAGCAAAAATCGATCGTCAAGTTGAAGCATAATAAGGGAGCGAAATTATGTTTGAATATGAAGTTTTAAGATTTATATGGTGGTTGCTAGTTGGCATATTGTTTGTTGGCTTTGCTGTGACCGATGGATTTGACCTAGGGGTTGGCGCATTAGTGCCTATCATCGGTAAATCAGACAGCGAACGTCGCGTGATGATCAACAGTATTGCGCCGCACTGGGATGGCAACCAAGTTTGGTTGGTTACCGCTGGTGGCGCACTATTTGCGGCATGGCCAACAGTGTACGCCACGTCATTCTCTGGCTTTTACTTTGCGATGATCTTGACCCTAGCGGCATTGTGGCTTCGTCCACTGGGCTTGGATTACCGTTCAAAGATCGAAGATCCAAAATGGCGCAGCAGCTGGGATATCGCTATTTCCATCAGTGGTTTCGTACCGCCAATTATCTTCGGTGTAGCGTTTGGTAACCTATTACAAGGACTGCCATTCCAGCTAAACGAATTTATGATGTCTAGCTATCATGGTTCATTCTTTGGTCTGTTAAACCCATTTGCACTGCTTTGTGGTTTAGTTAGCTTGTCGATGATCATTTTGCAAGGTGCAACATGGCTACAGATGAAGACCACTACCGAAGTGCATGCTCGCTCACGTAAAGTGGCGCAGCTAACCGGTATTACTACTGCGTTGCTGTTTGTCATCGCTGGTTACTTCATCCATGGTATGGACGGCTATGTCATTACTAGCCAAATGGACCACAACGCTGCATCTAACCCTCTTAATAAAGAAGTGGTGCTAGAGGCGGGTGCTTGGTTGAACAACTTTGCTGAATACCCAGCATTATGGGCTGCGCCAATTATCGGTGTATTGATGCCGTTACTGGCTGTGATTGCTTCACGCTGTGAAAAAGGCTTTGTGGCATTCTTGTTCTCAAGCTTGGCTTGTGCGGGCATTATCTTTACCGCAGGCTTGTCTATGTTCCCGTTCATCATGCCTTCAAGCTTGAACCCTTCACAGAGCTTAACTATGTGGGATTCAACTTCAAGTGAACTGACTATGAATATTATGACGGCGGTTGCTTTTGTCATGGTGCCAGTGATTTTGGCTTACACCAGCTGGACTTACTACAAAATGTTTGGTCGCATCGATGCTAAATTCATCGAAGAAAACAAGAATTCACTTTACTAAGAAGGGATAAAGTATGTGGTATTTTGCTTGGATATTGGGTGTGTTGCTAGCGTGTGCTTTCGGCATCATCAATGCTCTATGGCTAGAGCACACAGAAATGATGGATAAAGACAAGCAAGACTAAGTCTTTACCGTTTCTAAAGAAGGTCAGAGTTGGGTTTTCCACTCTGACCTTTTTTGTATAATTTTATTACTAGGCGCAATAAACATCCCTAGTAGGAATGGATGCCTGTATAATCGGGCGTCATTATTTTATGGGTGATTAGTTGGGCGCAAAGGCACAAGTTCAGATTGAAAATTGAACTTTCTATATCGGAAACACTCTGAATTGGTTAAATAATATGGCAGACCAGTCAATTTTTGCTCAGTTAGACCGCGAAATTGCTGCATGTATCAAAAAAAGAGTGTTGCATAAAAAATAAAGCGATACATTGTGTATATTACAGGCGAGAAAATCAGGGACCTAGACGATGCCAACAGCCGAAAAAACGCTATTTCGCTGGCCGATACGAATTTACTACGAAGATACTGATGCAGGTGGGATAGTCTACCACTCAAATTATCTGAAGTACTTTGAGCGGGCACGCACTGAAATGTTACGAGTGATTGGTGTGTCGCAAGAGGTTCTTTTACAACAGGAATTGGGTTTTGTTGTTCGACATATGGATATCGATTTTTTGCAAGGCGCAAAACTCGACCAAGAGTTGACAGTACTAACACATATTTCTCAAATTAAGCGTGCTTCTCTCGATTTTTGTCAAGAGATAGTCAATCTAGAAGGCAGAGTATTGTGCAAAGCTACGGTTAAGGTAGCATGTATCAATACCGCTAAAATGAGGCCTCAGGCCATACCCAGTTTCATGATCACGGAGTTATCGTAAAGTGTCCGCAGAAATCAATTTTATTGATCTTATTCTAGAAGCAAGCCTGCTGGTTCAGTTGGTTATGCTAACTTTGGTTGGTATGTCGATAGCCTCTTGGGCGATGATTATCAGTCGTAGCAAGGTTATCTCTGCCGCTTATGCTCACACTGAGCGTTTTGAAGATAAGTTTTGGTCTGGTAAAGATCTTGGCAAGCTTTATCACGAAGTGAAAGCGCGCAAAGGCAGTTTATCTGGCATTGAAGAGATTTTTTACTCAGGCTTTACTGAGTTTGCTCGTCTTCGCCGCACTAACGCTAACTCTCCAGACTTCATTATGGAAGGGACTGGCCGAGCGATGCGCGTATCGGTGGCAAGAGAAGTCGACAACCTAGAAACAAACTTGCCATTTTTGGCCACGGTCGGCTCTATCAGCCCGTACATCGGTTTGTTTGGTACGGTATGGGGCATCATGCATGCCTTTATTGCTCTTGGTCAGGTAAAGCAAGCGACGCTTGCCATGGTTGCACCAGGTATTGCAGAAGCATTGATAGCAACGGCTATGGGTCTATTTGCAGCGATTCCAGCGGTAATGTTTTATAACCGTTTAAGTAATCGCGTGGGTAAACTTGAGCATTCATACGCAACTTTCTCTGAAGAGTTCCATGCTATTTTGCACCGTCAAGCAATGAGCGAAAGGGACTAATTAATGGCGGGTTATCAACCTAAAAAACGTAAGATGACTGCCGAGATCAACGTGGTACCTTATATCGACGTGATGTTGGTACTACTGATTATCTTTATGGTGACTTCTCCATTTGTCACCCAAGGTGTCGACGTTGATCTGCCTAAGACGCATAGCGCCACGCCAGCCTCAGAGCTTGCCGGAGACAGTGAAGCCAGTTTTATCATTATTGAGATAAACTCTAAAGGCGAGCTTGGTTTGAGTGTTAACGACCAAGAGATGCAACGTGGCATGAGCCTGCAAGATATTGTGGTGCGAGTAAAAGCAGAAAGAGCACTTTCTCCAAACTCTCCAGTTGCAGTGGGTGGCGATGCCGCTACTCCATACTCAGATGTGGTTCTAGTTCTCGATGAATTAAGCCAAGCAGGTATTGCGAAAGTTGGCCTGTTAACGGATATCAAGGAATAGAATCCAGTAGCCGATGAAACAAGATAAGAAGTTCATGAAATCACTTGTCATATCACTAGCAATTCACTTATTGCTAGTGATTGCTTTGATTTGGGGCACAAAATTTAATATGTCAAAGCCTGAGCCTAAACCGAATATGGTTGAGGCGGTGGTGATTGACCCTAATGTGATTCACCAGCAAGCGCGCCAAATTCGTCAGCAGCGAGAAGCGGCGGAAAAAGCCGAGCAGCAGCGTATTCGTAAGTTGCGTGAGCAAAGTGAACAATTGGAAAAAAATCGCAAAGCAGAAGAGAAACGTATTCGTCGCTTAGCGGAGCAAAAAGCGCAAGCAGAAAAGAAAGCCCGCGAAGCGGAAAAACAGCGTCAACTTAAAGAGCGTCAACGCAAAGAAGAAGAGCAGCGCGCGAAAGTAGCTAAAGCTGAGCGTTTAAAGAAAGAGCAAGCGGCTAAAAAGGCTGAAGCGCAGCGAGCTGCGAAAGTAAAAGCGGCCGCTGAAGCGAAAAAGAAAGCCGCCAAAGCTGAAGCTGACCGACTTGCCAAAGAGAAAGCGGCTAAGGCTGCTGCGGAAAAAGCGCGTCAAGCCGAGCAGAAAAAAATAGCTCAGCAGAAAGCAGCCAAAGAAGCAGCGGAAAAGGCGAAAAAAGAGAAAGCACGTTTAGCGCAACTTGAGAAAGAGCGTAAAGAGAAAGAAGCGGCGCTGAATGATATTTTCTCTGGTCTTGAAGCGGAAGCGGCGAGCAACTCTAGCGCCCGCAGTCGCGCCATTACCGATGAAGTTTCGCGTATGGGCGAAGTGTACAAACAGATGATTCAACGAGAGTTGTTGTTAGATGACTCTTTTAAAGGCAAAGAGTGTAAGGTCAATTTACGCTTGATCCAAGCTGGTAGCACCTTCATGGTTAGCGACCTTAAAACGCTTTCGGGTGACTCAAGCTTATGTCGAGCGGCAAAAACAGCCGTATCAAAAGTGGCTAGCTTTCCGCTACCAAAAGATAAAGCGGCCATTGATAAACTCAAGAATATTAACTTAACCGTTGCACCTGAATAAGGAAACCCCGGTGATTAAACGATTATTAGTAAGTTTAGTAATGATGTGCAGTTTGGGCGTATCCGTTGCCCATGCTTCACTTGAATTAGTGATTACTGAGGGCGTGAACTCTGCGCGTCCCATTGGCATAGTGCCATTTAAATGGGCTGGGCCGGGTAAACTTCCACACGATGTTTCGGCTGTGATTGCCTCCGATCTACAGCGCAGTGGTAAATTTAGCCCAATCCCAACTAACCAAATGCCACAAACACCTTATCAAGATAAGGATGTGAATTATTCGGCATGGACAGCAATGGGTGTGGATGCGCTGTTAACCGGCACAATTACTGACGCAGGGGATGGCAAATACCGCGTACAGTACAAACTGATTGATGTAGTGCGCGGCGCACTAACCAATGGTCAGTCTAAATCACTGCAAGACGGCAAATTAGTGCTTTCGAAAGATCACATCTTATTTAATAAGCAAGCCACAGTGCCAGGGCCACGTTTACGCGAGTACGCTCACAGAATTTCAGATTTAGTGTACGAGCAATTAACGGGCGATCGCGGCGCATTTTTAACTCGCATCGCTTACGTAGTGGTTAATGATAAAGACAGCTACCCGTATCAGCTTAGAATCGCAGACTACGACGGTTACAATGAACGCTTAGTGTTACGTTCTAAACAGCCGCTAATGTCCCCATCTTGGTCACCAGATGGTCGACAACTTGCTTATGTCAGTTTTCAAAGCGGACACTCAGAAATTTACTTAATGAATATCTATACTGGCAAAAGAGAGAAGCTAACGTCATTCCCTCGTCACAATGGTGCGCCAGTATTCTCCCCTGATGGGAAGTCTTTGGCTTTAACACTCTCTAAAACCGGTAGTCTGCAAGTGTATACAATGGACTTGGCGACTAAAAAGCTAAAACAAATTACTCGTGGTCGCGCAAATAATACTGAACCATTTTGGCACCCAGATGGTAAATCGCTAATATTCACTTCTGACAGGGGTGGTAAGCCTCAGATTTATCAAGTAAATTTAGCGAGCGGCGCAAGTAAGAGGTTGACTTGGCAAGGTAACCAAAACTTGGGTGGTCAAATTACGCCAGATGGACGTTTCATGATTATGGTGAATCAATCTCGTTCAGGCTTTAATTTGGCAAAACAAGATTTGGAGACTGGCGCAGTTCAAGTGTTAACAAAAACACTACTAGACGAGTCTCCGAGCATAGCTCCGAATGGAGGAATGGTGATATACAGCTCGATGTATAACAAAAATAATGTACTATCAATGGTTTCTATTGATGGGCGTTTTAAAGCCAGACTACCAGCAACCAATGGGCGTGTAAGAGCACCCGCTTGGTCACCGTTTTTGTAATCGTTTCGCAACAACGTTACTTTTTATACAATAAGGAAAATTTATAATGCAACTTAATAAAGTTTTGAAAGGACTGCTAATCGCACTTCCTGTACTGGCTGTTACAGCTTGTAGTTCATCTGACGATGCTACGGATGCATCAGATGCACAACAAACAACTAACCAAGAAACTCAACAAGCTACGCCAGCAGAAACTACAGATACTACAGTAGTATCTCCAATGACTGATGAGCAAAAATTGGCTGAAGAACGTGAAGTTGCTGAAAAAGCACTGCGTGAAAACACCACTCTTTACTTCGCATACGATAACTCTGCAATCAGCTCTGAGTACGAAGAAATGCTTTCAGCTCACGCTAAATTCCTAAGCGAAAACCCAGACGTTAAAGTGTCTATCGAAGGTCACGCTGATGAGCGCGGTACTCCTGAGTACAACATCGCACTAGGCGAGCGTCGTGCTAACGCAGTATCTAACTACCTACAAGCTTCTGGCGTTCAAGCTGACCAAATCTCTATCGTAAGCTACGGTGAAGAGAAGCCTCTAGTTCTAGGTCAAACTGAAGAAGCGTACGCGAAAAACCGTCGTGCGGTTCTAGTTTACTAATCTTAGGAAGACGTAAACATGATCAGTAACTATAAGCGAGCAGTTGCGCTTACGTTACTAGCAAGTGCGGCGAGTGTTTCATTCGCCGCACCAGCTCCCGTTCCTGATCTCAACTCTAGCAGTGTCTCGACGTCAAAATCTTCCACTGCCTCTAAAGAAACTGAGACACAACGTCTGGAGCGTTTGCTTAGAAACAGCAACCGAGTTCAAGCTAATTTGCAACAACAAGTCGACGGTTTGTCGATGGATTTAAGCCAATTACACGGTGAACTTGAAAGAAGCACGCACGAAAGAGAACAACTTGTCGAAAGACAAAAAGAATTGTTTATTGAGTTAGACCGTATTCGCACCGAATTAGTCGAACTTAAAAAAGCCCCAGCTCAGCCAGCTCAAGCTGCGCCAGAAGGAAAGTACTCTTCTAACCAAGGTGAACAGCAGGCTTATCAAAGCGCCGTGGATCTTATTCTAAAAAATAAAGACTATGACGCCGCCACCGTTGCCCTAGAACAGTTCAAGAAAGACTTCCCTGAATCGGTTTATTCGGCCAACGCTAGCTATTGGCTAGGACAGCTCTACTTCTCGAAAAAGAATGATGTAGAGTCAGCCAAGGCATTTGCTGCCGTGGTTGCACACGAGAAGTCGAACAAACGTGCTGATGCACTGGTTAAGCTTGGTGATATTGCTACGCGTAATAACAGTGCCAGCGCCGCGAAGAAATACTATCAACAAGCGATTGATGAGTATCCAAACACCGCGTCCGCCAGTTCAGCTCAGCAAAAATTGTCGAAACTGAAATAATCATAAATTGATTAGTAAAAGCTCAACTTTTTAGTTGGGCTTTTTTGCTTTTGGCAACCAGACTCAAAGCAGTGTACAATGCCCTGAGTTAGAGGAAGTTGCCCGAGCATTGCAATGAGCCAAATATTAGAAACAGCACCAACAATATACCCATTCCCTCCGAAACCTGTTCCATTGAGCGAAGATCAAAAGCAGGCTTATAAGGAGAGCATCAAAACGCTTCTTAAAGAAAAAGACGCGGTCTTGATTGCCCATTACTATACCGATCCAGAGATCCAAGCCCTAGCAGAAGAAACCGGCGGTTTTGTCGGCGACTCACTAGAGATGGCTAAATTTGGTAATCGTCACTCTGCAAAAACTTTGATTATCGCAGGTGTACGTTTCATGGGAGAGTCTGCCAAGATCTTAACCCCAGAAAAAACCATCTTGATGCCAACCCTAAAAGCGGAATGTTCTCTTGACTTAGGTTGTCCTGAAGACGCATTTACTCAGTTTTGTGACGAACACCCTGACCATACGGTTGTAGTTTACGCAAACACCTCAGCGGCGGTTAAAGCGCGCGCTGATTGGGTAGTAACGTCCAGTATCGCCTTAGAAATCGTCGAGCACTTGGATGCAGAAGGTACGCCAATCATTTGGGGACCAGACCGTCACTTAGGCTCTTACATTGCCAATCAAACTGGCGCAGAGATGCTACTGTGGAATGGCGAATGTGTGGTCCATGATGAGTTTTCTGCCAAAGCACTAAGAGACATGAAAGCGGTTTACTCAGATGCGGCAATTCTTGTGCACCCTGAGTCACCTGCTAGCGTAGTTGCACTTGCCGATGCTGTCGGTTCAACCAGCCAGCTGATCAAAGCGGCCAAAGAGCTTCCACAAACGCAATTAATTGTTGCTACCGACAAAGGCATCTTCTTTAAGATGCAGCAACTTGTGCCAGAGAAAGAGCTGATTGAAGCGCCAACTGCAGGCGCAGGTGCAACCTGTCGTAGCTGTGCGCATTGCCCGTGGATGGCGATGAACGGCCTAAAAGCCATTGAATCGGCACTTAAATTTGGTGGCGCTGATCACGAGATCTTTGTCGACGAAGAAGTTCGTGTTAAATCACTGATTCCACTCAATCGCATGCTAGATTTTGCTGAGCAGCTGAACATTAAGGTGAAAGGTAACGCTTAGTAGTTACTACGCTTACTGGCACTGAATACAAAAAACCTCGACGCACAGCGCCGAGGTTTTTTATTTATATAAGTTTTGATGTACGGCTTAAAAAATTACTGCTCAGAAGCCAGTACAGCGCCGCGCTGAGTTAATCCACACAACATCATAGGCACAGCATTAAAGATCTCTACAAACTGATCTAAGCCGTTCATGCCTTCTTCTGACAAGGTCGCCAGTGAAGTCTCAGGATCGTAAAGCATACTGATAGAAAGCAATACACCACCAAGCAAAGCATTGTCTTGGCTATTTTCGGGCATCAGCGTTTGCCAATCGTCCTGCGCCAACTGCCAGCCTTGTAGCAAACCTTCACAAAACTCTTTAGTCGCTTCAGTCACAATCTCTTGATCGTTCAAGCCACACTCAATAGGCCACTGCCAAGAGTCGTCAAACAGAGCAGGGCGGGTAGCATTCCAAGAACCCACTACCGCCTCTAAATACGCTTCTAACTGCTCACCATCGCTAAAAGGTGCCGTTTCTTCGCCACCCCATAAATACGCCACCCACTGCGAGGGATCAAGCACATGAGGTGCAGCCGCAACAGCAGTAATAAACCCAAGAGTTTGATGATAAGGAAGAAGGCGGTCTTCCAGCTCAGGTTGAGCAATAATCTGTGCTAAATCCAAAATATTCGTCCAAATAAAGGTTTTCGCCATTGTATCAAGCCTTACCCAACAACTGGAACGCTAATTAGTAGCAAAAGCATCAATTTCCAACGAACTAGACAATAATTGTCCAAACAGACCAAAACTAAACAAAAACACCCCAAATCTACTTGACCAACCGCCCACAAATCATTAAATTAGCGCCTCGTTGACTGACACAGTCAACCCAATCAAATTCGGTGAGTTGTCCGAGTGGCTGAAGGAGCACGCCTGGAAAGCGTGTATACGGCAACGTATCGAGAGTTCGAATCTCTCACTCACCGCCACATTTAAGAAAAAAGACGTCCTAGGACGTCTTTTTTTGTGTCTAGAATATAGGAAAAACAATTATTTATAATTAAAGCCCATCCAAATATGCCCATCCCTATTTAATGAATTTTTGTATGTTAAAGTACATGCTATGCCTCTAAAACGGCGAAACAATAAGCATATCTACTCGAAAAGACGCTGACATTATTTAAGTTAAAACTAGTTGCAGTATCGTCTATTTAAGACTTGGTAGATAAAACTACCATGTACGACAGCAACTTGATTTATCAACCAGGACGATGAAGTTCCTGATTATTTTTATATTTAAAAAACTAAATACGGTTTTAGCTCGTCAAAATTCCCCACAATAATCTGCTGACCTTTTGGGTTCGAATCCAACACGTTGACATCGATGTTATAAGTATCAAGTACATAGCGTACTAATGCGCCATTGGTTGGTATCCTGAGCACACTATTGTCCATACCGTAGTCTTGGGCAACGATAGCGGTCTGACCTTCATTCAGTCTAGGGTCTGGTATTAACTCGATAGTTACTGAAGTATTCCATAAGTCATCGTCGGCTTTTCCCATTACACTTTTGGCTTCAAGGCTTGGAACGCCTCTTATTCGGCTCAACACAAAGTCTCTGTAGCCATCAGAGTGTTCACAATAGGCTCGGGCGTGCCAGCGTAGTGGAGTGCAAACAAGGGTGTGAGGAGAAATTATTCGCTCTGCTTTAGTGCCATCTTTGAGCGATGTGTAGCTTATATCGACACGTTTTTTCTCTCTGATGGCTTGGACTATAGGACGGAGTATCTCCGGTGCGATGTTTCGTGTGACGGGCTTGATCATAGTGGTCCTATCAAACCCCAATTCGAGTTCTTTAAATGTGATGTTCATATCTTCACTTCTCGAAAGAATGTGCAAATATTCATCAGCATGACCACTCGTTAGCTTTGGAACAAAGCTAGCACTGGGCTTGTAGCCTTTCAGCTGTTTATCATAAACAAGGCTTCCTGGTGCAATATTGGTCAGATAAGTGTTGATGTCTTTCGAAGCTTGCTGACGACCAATACCAAAGCTCTTAATCAAATGATTAGTTGTTAATCGACCTTCCCACAGGGCGATGACTTCTATCATTCTGTAGCGGAATAGTAGATCCCAACGTATTGGCCATTTACTCATCATCTAACTCCTGTCTATTTTTGCGACATGTGTATGTAATCAGTATTTACCTGTCGCTAATGACGTCATATTATTGCGAGGGTATCTAAGAGTCAACGTAGAACAAGGCTTGTTGGGATTTAATTTTACAAATAAGGCAATGACAGATGGCGGCACCTAAAAGTCTCACCTTTCAGCTACACCAACATTGGGAGGTGGTTGAGCAGTTAACTCGGCTTTCGAGAGAGTTTCCGGCGTTTGAGCTGAGAGTACTTGAACAGGTGATCAATCAGTACAAAAGTAAAAATGCGGAAAGTAATACTGTGCTTACCAGCCTTGTTAATGCAGACATATTGCAGACTATCAATCGCAGCAGCGACTATCAGCTAAACACGTTAGTTGTGGACTTTGTCAGAGGCTTAACCCAGGAGCATGAGTTAGGTCTATCCGCGGTCCTTAAAGCGCGAGTTGATGCGATTAAAGATGCCACTAGCCAAGTGTTAGAAGGGCTCGATCTGGCGGACAATGATTTACTTCGTACTGGCGCGAACAGGTTGTCAGAACTGGTTAGAAAAATTACCCAACAGTTAACTCAGGACAAACAAGCAATATTTGAAATAGCAGAATTGGCGAAGTCTGCGGACACCAGTGTCCCAATTGAACGTCGTTACCGTGAAGTGTTGAAAGTGTACGACCAATACGTAGAACCCATGAACGAAATGATGGATAGTGGTCTTGGAGGCAGTTTCTACCCCTTATTAGAAAAGGCTGAAGAAGCACTCGATACTGCCGTTGACATACTTTCCATGCGTGGATCTTTGTATCAACAGAAGCTGGCAATGCGCCAGATAGCTTATCAAGTCAAAGATCTTCGATACCAGGGACGAGTCATTGCTCAGCAATGTGCCGATACTTTGTTGCCATTAAGAGAGGAAGCCAGACAACACAATCAACTTTCAGCGGTTATCAGCAAGCAGCTAAGCCAAGTTCGTAAAAAGGGTTTAGCGCGAGGACTGAATGCCGAAGGTTTGCCTATGTGGAAAAGTAGCCGCGTGACTAAAATTCAATTGGGTAATGAAGTTCGCGAGTTGATGGCAGAATTCTTGGACTTTGAACCTAGCTCTATACCGTTCCCGGATGAAGAGGAAGCGACTGAAAGTCCAATGATCAACTGGGTTGATCAAGAGCGTCTGAGGGAACAACTTGCTGACTCGCTACCGGTCACGAATCTAATGACGTGGCTCAGAGGAAACTACCAGCATTTACCAGATGCCGAGCTGTTGCGGCTCTATCACGAGCTTGTCCGTGACCCTCAGTGGCAAAGCACATTAGGGGCGAGCTCAAGTACTACAGAGCTGAACACAGTAGCCGTAACCTACCACCCTCACGAAATAAAGATGTTGACTGGCTCAACAAATGCAAAGGATGTTGACAATGCAAACTAGCAAAATCGATTTAAATGAGCTGGCTCATCTGACTGAGCTATTTTACCTTTTTAACTCTGGCCGGCATCTCAACCGCTCGACGGATGCGGCTCTATGGCATGAGCTAGAACAGCAAGCAGAGCAGTACCAGTACCTATTTGCTAACTTAGGTTTTGACTTGCGCATTGATGGACGGGGTTTTGCTTGGTTCCATGATGAAGATGGTAACCAGAACATCAATAAACAATCACACCAGTTAGCACTATTGCTGATGGTGATATTTGACCATCAAGCTGATAGCGGGCGCTCCCTTGGTCAGTTTTACCAATGGACGATTGATAATGCCTTGCTAGATGAGGTCTACGAAAAGCATCAAGAGCTATTGGATGCAGAAGAGCTCGACCAAGGTGCACTAACAAAGATACTCGAGAACGCAGTGCGAAAAGGCTTTGCCGCTCAAGAGAACAATCATTGGAGTTTGTTGCCTTCGGTATATCGCTACCTAGACCATTTCGAAGCTATCACTGAACAAGCATCCGAAAGTGATGTGGCCGCTTATGAGGAAGATGAATAATGTTAAGTTACGGTTTTCAACGTTTAGCGTTAATTGGCAGTGCTGGCTACCAGCGAGCTGAACTTCCTCTTGATGACTCTGTGTCACTAATTGCGCCAAACAACCATGGCAAAACAAGCTTAATCAACGCACTCCAGTTTCTGCTCATCATCGACCAAAGAAGGATGGATTTTGGCTCTCATTCATTAGAGAAGGCTCGCCGTTTTTACTTCCCAAATAACAGTGCTTACATCTTGCTAGAAGTCATCCTGCCGCAAACTGGCACCGTGGTGTTTGGCTGTGTTGGTAAAGGGGTAGGTTATGACTACGAATACTTTGCTTACAAAGGTGAATTAAACCTAGATGATTTCCGTATGGACGATGGCAATATCGTTGCCCAACCAAAATTAGTCAACCACTTAGCGACAAAGAAACATCGAGCCTATAAGTTCAATGATAAAGAGTTTAGACATTCGATTTATGGTGGTGCAAAAAGTAAGAAAAACAGCGATATCGATTTTACAGTGTTCAAACTTGAGCACGTGAGTGATGCTCGTTCGTTCCAGCAAGTACTTACTAAGACGTTAAGACTTGACAAGCTCAATTCCAGTGATGTGAAAGACTACTTGTTGAAGATATTCAGTCGAGAGCTACCTAATTCCAGTATCGATTTTAAGCAGGAGTGGGAGAAAGCATTTCAAGACATTAATCTAGAACGCGAGCAGTACCTAGCAGCTGTTAATAATCTGGAAACGATTCAAGAACTCGAACAGAAGTTTGACAGTACCTTGTCGCTGCGAGGAAAGATCGCCGCATGCCAGCCTAAGGTTAATGAATTGCTGCAGGATTGGCATGGTCATGTTCAAACGCTGACTGAGAATCTATCAACGCAAAAAACTAAGCTTGAGCAAACACAACGTGAGCTCCGAAGTCAAGATATCGCCCGTGCAGGAGAGCGTACAGACTTCACTAATAAACTGGAAGAGTTAAACCGTATCGAGAAGCAGCAACAAGAGCTGGAAGAGCGGTTTACCTTGATCCCGAATCAATCGTTTTTAGAGAGTCAATTGAAAGCTGCGGAGCTAAAATATGATGTTCAGGCTGCCTTGTGTGTCCAATCACAGCGGTCCTCTTCTGCTGCGATTGGCAAACAGTTGAGAGAGAAAGAAGAACAGCTGCAAAGGTTGCACTCTCAACATCAAACTTTGGGTGATAATTTATACCTTCATCTTTCTAAAGTGCTTAATGTAGATGAATTAGAAAAGTTGAACAAAGTACTTAGCCAACGAGTAATGCAACTACCACCTTCACAGTATTCGTTTGACATCAATCAGCTTCGACATATGCTCAATGGTGAATCTTCTGAGCAACTCTCGTTTTCAGGTTTAAAACTTTCCCTTGAGGAGCTTATTCCTCAGCATGTTCAAAAAACAGAGCAGGAGCTGGTGGAGGAAATAGCCGATGTTAATAAGCAAATAACAGAACTAAAACAACTGCTTGAAGTAAGTAGAGAAAGCGAAGCTGCGGAGAGGAAAAAGAACGAATTAAATCAAGCAGTAAAACAGTGTGAACAGGACTTGAGGGACTACGATCAGCTGCAACAATTAACAAAAGGTCAGACACAGAGAAACGAGCAAAGACAGACATTTGAGAGTCAGTTGGCAGCGGTCAATACAGCTCTTGAGAATGCAGATAAGAAGTACAATGAGTTGGCACAGCAAATTGGTGAGATTTCGGATAAGTTAAGTCAGCTGTCTTCGGACAATAACAGCGTCGAAAAGCTAAAAAATCAAAGAATAGATGACCAAGCGCTGTTTGCTGCTTTATCTGACCAACCACACACACCATGGCTGCTTACGGATGAGTGGTCTCTCGAGTATCTACCTGTTCGTCTCGAACATTACATCGAGGATTGTAAAGACCTTGATAAGTTGTCCAAAGAATTGCGTCAAATGAAAAACGAGTTGAGTCAAAAAGGCCTCACTAAGTTTCAGATGGCTCAAACTCAGGATGAAGAGTTAAAAGGTATTATTAAATTCAGTCATTGTTTGGATGATGAGAAGAAAGCACTGGAAAGACGTGCTCGCTCGGCAGTGGTCAACGTCACTGCGAGTCTAAGAGAGCTGCGCAGTGGACTCTATGCGCTACAAAGCAAGATGAAGGAATTCAACCGACTAATCAGTCACAGGCAGTTATCAGATCTCAAAACATTCAAAATTGATCCCGTTGAAGAGAGTCAGCTTGTTGATGCGATGAATGTACTAATCCAGCAAGCAGAACAAACAGAGAGTGGTCAGAGTTTCGAGCTATTCGATCAAGCCAGCATTCTCGATGATGTTGAGCTAGATAGGGCTAAGAGCTTGCTGATAGAAGAAGGTAATGCTCGCCAAGGCCTAAGAGTGGCAGATTTATTCAGACTTGAGTTTGTCGTTGCAAAACATGGGCAGCAACCAGAGTCATTTGAGGATATCGATAGTGCGGCTTCTAACGGAACAGTATTGATGGCTAAGCTTGTGACTGGTTTGGCGATGCTTCACTTAATGCAAGACAAGCGACACCAAATGAAAGCAGTATGTTATTTGGATGAGGCGTTGGCCCTGGATACCAAAAACCAAACTAACTTGATAGAGATTGCAAATCAGTTCGGTTTTGCACTGATTTTTGCTTCACCAGCACCGTTAACCACAGCTCGTTATTGTGTGCCTATCAACCAAGCGAATGGCAAGAACCACATTAGCCGTAATAACTGGCAGGTTTTCGAACCAATAGAAAGCCAAGGATTGCCGCAACCACAAGTGGAGCCATCGCTATGAGCCAGGTATTGGTTAAAGCACTGACGCGACTAATCGAGGTGTACCCTGATTCCATTGCTGGAAGCACATTGACGGCATCTCAGAAGAAGCAGCTTGATGAGTTCAGCCGCAAAACTCAGAGTGTACAGGTGACTCCTAAAGGCCGTGGCGTTGTCTACGGGATTCTAGATATGGATGTCGTTAAAGTCACACTGCAGCAGTTGGCACCAAATCAAAACGTGTCTCTATCAGCCCCACAAAGAGCCGTAAACATAGCCTCCACACGTAGCAGCAAACAAGGAAGAGTAGGTCACGATGTGACCTACGTGCTGGCTAAAGCGGTTGCCAATCCTCTATGGGAGGTTTCTGGAGTACAGACAGAGCATTTAAATGCAGCGACAGAAGAGTTTGGTGTTTTTTCCCTTGAAGTGGGTGGAGAAAGAAATAGGGACCTTAACACTCATCATTCTATTTGGCTGGTGGAAAACCAAGCATTGTTTGACCGTCTAGATTGGCTACCCAATAACGAACCCACTACCGTTATTTGGTACCGAGGGCAGTTACACAACAAACTGATTGATTGGCTATCGGTGCCTGAAAGGGCACCGATGGTCTACTTTTTTGCTGACTATGATGGAGTCGGGCTTAATAACTTCCGACGCCTGAATGAGAGGCTTAAAGAAAGAGCAGAGTTTTGGATGATGCCTAACTGGAAAGAACTTTTGAAGCGTTACGGGCAAAACCAGCTTTGGGTTGATACAGCAAGAGAATTCAACTCATTTCTTGAGAATAGTAGCAATTTGTTGGCTCAATCCTATCATCTACAAGCGCTAGTTCTAGAGATGCAAGCGAACGGGTTAGCACTTGAGCAAGAGTCCATTTGGCTTAGTGAGAAATAGGCAAGTGAATTGAGTAGGACATTAATGAGTGAAAGACGTTTGTTTTAGAACGCCATCCTATTCAAGAGTTGTTTCATGAGCTAGTATACAAAAGTTACAAATTGTAGAGATAGCAAATTGCATGAAAGACTCAAAACTAGATCCTGAATTACTTGAAAAGGCGACAGAAATTTTTAGCGAGCTTGGCTTGCCGGTCGAGCTCGCTATCAACGTATTTCTTGCAAAAGCGGTTCAAGCGCAAGGTTTTCCATTTCCAGTTGCCCTGGATGGGGATAGCGCAGTGACTCAGCAGAGAGCGAATAGGATCTCAAATGCTGAAATAACAGAGTCTATACAGCACCTAGTAGAAGTGTCATTGCCTCTTTCTGAAATTAATAATCTCACCCAGCTAGAGTATTGCAAAAACATATTTGGTTTATCATTCCCTGCTCTAAAAGTATCAAAAACGGCTAGGCCAGAAGATGTAAGGCTTAGCGCTAAAGATGCCAAAGGCCGCAACCGTTACTCTACAACTAAAGTTGCTCAGCGTGATGGGCAAACGTACTTGATTTGTACCCAATGGACTGATCGTCATCGACCTGCCTTTGTTCGTTGGTTGCAGACATTTGGAGATAATTAATGCGTATTATCGACAATATAAATGATCTGCTTGGTGACGACTTAAAAAGCACAATAAAGCCAGGAGCAAAGCTTAAAATTGCAGCATCCTGTTTTTCGATCTATGCGTACGAAGCTTTAAAAGAGGAGCTCGAACAGATTGAGTCACTGGAGTTTGTCTTTACCTCTCCTACATTCGTTGAATCAGAAGTAACGGATAAACTGAGCAAACAGAAGCGAGAGTTTTTCATTCCGAAAGAGCAAAGAGAAAAGAGCTTTTACGGAACTGAATTTGAAATACAGCTAAAGAACAAGCTTACCCAAAAAGCGATTGCTCGAGAGTGCGCGGACTGGATTCGTCGAAAGGCGGAATTTAAGTCAAATACTACTGGTGCACCAATGCAGCAGTTGGCGGCAGTGCAAGTAAGTGAAGAACAAGCCGTATATCAGCCGCTTAATGGTTTTTCAGCAGTAGATCTTGGTTACCAAAAGGGTAATGCAGTTTCCAACATTGTTACCTGTATGGACGAGCCTTCGTCCACCAGCGTTTTCATGGGTATGTTTGATCTAATATGGAATGATGCAGAAAAAGTGCAGGATGTGACGGATAGGCTGGTCAATCACATATCTACCGTATACCAAGAAAACTCTCCTGAACGTATCTATTTTCAGTTGCTATACAACATCTTCAGTGAATTCCTCGAAGATCTCAACGAAGATGTCCTCCCGAATGATAAGACGGGCTACCAAGACAGTTTAATCTGGAATAAATTGTTCAATTATCAGAAAGATGCTGCTACCGGAATCATCAATAAGCTGGAGACATACAATGGTTGTATCCTTGCCGACAGTGTAGGTTTAGGTAAAACATTTACAGCCTTGGCTGTCGTTAAGTATTACGAGCTACGTAACAAATCAGTGTTGGTCTTGTGTCCTAAAAAACTGGCGGATAACTGGCTTAACTATAACCGTAACCTGATTACCAATCCTTTTGTAAAAGACCGGTTCAATTTTGATGTCTTGTGCCATACCGATTTACAACGCACTAGAGGAGAGTCTTTTGGTATCCCGATGGACCGAGTTAACTGGGGTAATTACGATCTGGTTGTAATTGATGAGTCGCATAATTTCAGAAACAACCAAGTATACAAAGATAAAGAAACCCGCTACCAGTCACTGATGAACAAAGTCATTCGTGCAGGGGTGAAAACTAAGGTGTTGATGCTGTCGGCAACCCCGGTAAACAACAAATTCTCTGATTTGCGTAATCAGCTAGCATTGGCCTATGAGGGCGATTCGCATGTGCTTCGAGAGCTGATAGGTACGCAGTTCAGTATTGAAGAAATTTTTAAACGGGCGCAAAAATCATTTAATGCATGGGCAGATCTCGCGCCTGAAGAACGTACTGCTTCTGCGTTATTAGAGACGTTAGACTATGACTTTTTCCAACTGCTCGATAGTGTGACCATAGCTCGTTCTCGTAAGCATATTCAAACGTTCTACGATACGGCTGATATAGGTCACTTCCCTGAACGAATGAAGCCGAAGTCTTTTCACCCGTCCTTGACTACTCGATCTGACGTAATTGGGTTTAATCAGATATTCGAACAGCTTTCAAAGTTAAAGATGGCTGTTTATGCCCCAATTAGCTATATCCTACCTAGTCGTATCGCCAAGTATGAAGAGATGTACGATACCGATGTAGGAAGTAAAGGTAAGCTGCGTCAGGTTGATCGAGAAAAAGCACTGCAACGTCTGATGACCATTAACTTACTAAAACGTTTAGAAAGTTCCGTCCATGCATTCAGATTAACGTTGCAGGGGCTACAGTCAATACTTGATGACGCATTGAGTAACATCACAGCATTTAAGAAAAGTGGATTAGATACTGGCTATCTAGATAGGGCAAACGAGTTTGATGGTATTGACTGGGATGAAGATGTAACGGAGTACCAGGAAGGCTTTTCAACCGGTGGAAAAGTAAAAATCAACCTTGCTGATATGGATATTCCTTCATGGGAGCATAACTTAACGTCTGATTTTAAGGTGATCTCTGAGCTTATTGATGAAATGGGTAAGGTACCACCAGAGCAGGACGCTAAGCTTCAGCATTTACGACAGCATATCTTTGAAAAATGGCAACATCCTCTTAATCTAGGCAATAAGAAAGTTCTTATCTTCACAGCTTTTGCCGATACTGCTGACTACCTGTATGAGAACTTAGCTCAAGAGTTTAAAGATAAATATAAAGTTCACACCGGAAAGGTAACCGGTAGCAGCGCAGCAAAGTCGACTATAGGTAAGAGTTATGATTTTCAAAGTCTGCTTACGCTATTCTCACCTGTCTCTAAAGAAAAAGCACAGATACTCCCAAATGAACCTGTTGAGCTTGATGTTCTAATCGGTACGGACTGTATTTCAGAAGGTCAGAACCTGCAGGATTGTGACTACCTGATTAACTACGACATTCACTGGAACCCAGTACGCATAATCCAGAGATTCGGACGAGTAGACCGCATAGGGTCAACAAATCAAGCCATTCAGTTAGTCAACTACTGGCCAGATATAAGCCTGGATGAATACATCAACCTTAAAGAGCGTGTCGAAAACAGGATGGTAATCTCAGACATTACCGCGACTGGTGATGATAACGTGCTAAAGGCTGAAGCAAACGATGTTGCCTATCGCACCGAGCAGCTCAAACGTTTGCAAGAGGAAGTTGTAGATTTAGAAGATGTGAAAACTGGCGTATCCATAACTGATCTCGGGCTCAATGAATTTCGCATGGATCTTCTGAACTACATCAAAGCGAATGGGGACATGAACACTACACCAAATGGGTTGCATGCGGTCGTAGCGGCAAATCCGGGTATGGGGCTTGTACCAGGCGTGATTTTCTCATTACGCAATCGTAACCATAGCGTCAATATCAATAAGCAGAATAGACTTCACCCATACTATTTGATTTACATGGCAGAGTCGGGTGAGGTTGTGATTAACCATATGCAGGTCAAACCGTTACTTGATCAGGTACGGGCTGCATGTAAAGGCAAAGATGGCCCAGACACGCTAGCATGCACAAACTTCAATAGAGATACTAAAGACGGTCGTGAGATGAGTTTCTACTCTGAATTATTGGACCAAGCGATAGGTTCTATTGTGGAAGTTAAGCAGGCTAGTGACATCAACAGCCTGTTTAGTGGAAAACACACATCAGCGTTGGCGAATGAGATTAAAGGTTTAGAAGATTTTGAACTGATTAACTTTATTGTCGTAAAGGCGGAAGGCTAATGGCATCAGCTCAACAACATGTATTCATTCCTTTCAGATTTCCTGAAGCAGCTGCGTTAGGAAGTCAAAAGCAAGGGCAGAAAATTCCCAAGGAAACGACTTATCAGCAATCAAATCTGACGCCAGCGACTAAACAATTGTTTGTTAATCAAGTCGAGCAAATAGTTTGGCGATACAAATTGTCTCCAGATACGTTGAATGTCGCTGACAGTGAAGATGTGGCTGAGATACAAGTTTTTGATATACATCTAAAACCCAATTGTAGGGACCTTGATGCGGAGGTGCTGGAAATATTAGATCGTGCAGTTCCCTCGAACATTTTGTTTCGTATCTTCAATGGTCTCCCACATAGGCCACAAGTGCAGCATGCGATGGCTTGTAAAAGAGAGAGCAAGCGAGATGCTGGAAATATGGTCATTAAGGAACACTTTCTATCCGATTGGGTCGCTATCTCTAAGTTAGGTGAGCTAAATCATGCCGAAACTAAAAAGCTTCCAGTTATCATTAACATGGCAACACTGTACAATGAGCTGTTACGAAGCCTACTGTCAGAACCCGCACTTGAAGGCGAGTCTATAGACGAGCAAATGAAGCGGATAGCGATGCTGAATGCTTGCAGAGATAAGCTAGCTAAGCTTCAGGCAAAGCAACGAAAAGAAAAGCAGTACAATCGCAGGGTTGATATGAACAGTGAAATCAACCGACTAAAAGAACAGATTAGCTCGCTAAGTGGCCAGTGAGTGGACACTTAGCGAATCGAGCAGAAACAACGAATTAGACAACAGAGAGCCTCCAGATATGGAACAACTAAAAATGCACAGCCCGAATATGGTTGACCAAAATATCGAAAAACTAGCGGAGCTGTTTCCTGGCTGTGTGACAGAAGCGCAAGGCGAAGATGGCAAACTGCGCAAAGCGATAGACTTTGATCTTTTAAAGCAAGAACTGTCTCGCAATATTGTCGAAGGCCCTCAAGAGCGCTACCAACTTAACTGGCCGGGTAAACGTGAAGCACTGTTAACAGCCAATGCGCCGATTGCGAAAACGCTACGTCCTTGTCGTGAAGAGAGTGTGGATTTTGATACGACTCAGAACCTTTTTATTGAAGGGGATAACCTTAATGCACTAAAACTTCTTCAGGAAACATACCTTGGAAAAATTAAGATGATCTATATAGATCCTCCTTACAATACCGGTAATGACTTTATCTATAAGGATGATTTTTCGCAATCTGCAGAAGAATACTTTGAGAGTACCCTGCAAATAGATGAAGACCAGAATAGGTTAGTGTCAAATTTGGATTCAAATGGTCGTTTCCATTCGGACTGGACATCCATGATGTATTCTCGACTTCGTTTGGCTAGTAATTTATTAGAGGAAAGCGGGGTTATTTTTATGTCTATTGGACAAGAGGAAGTTGCATCTTCTTGTCAACTAATGAACGAAGTTTTTGGTGAAAATAACTTTATCACTATTATTTCGAGAGTTATGAAGACCGGAGGACAAAAAGGAGTTCACTTCTCTCCTTGTGTTGATTACATAATTGTTTATGCAAAGCGAATTGAAAAACTTGGTCAATTTAGAGAAGAAATTAGCCAGAACGTTATTGATAAAGTGTATACCAAGATAGAAAAATCCGGTCCTCGGAGCGGTGAAAAGTACCGTTCGATGGGCTTATATCAGGCTATGTTGGACAAACGACCAAATCAAAGATATTTCATTGAGTGTCCTGATGGAAGCTTAGTAATACCTCCTGGTGAAACAATGCCAGAACAATACTGTGATGGCGGAAAAGTATTACCGAATGATGGCGATGGAGTTTGGAGGTGGAGTTATGATCGTTTTGCCGCTGAAAAAAAAGCAGGTAATGTAGAATTTATAATGTCTGATAGAACGTCATTAGTTACCAATGAAGGTAAACCTGCCAAATGGAATGTTTACTATAAAATTTGGCTAAAAGATCGTATGAACGATGGCCAGTTACCTGGGAATATCACAGAAAAGTTTCAAAGTCGCCATAGCTCTGCTGAACTGAAAAAGTTAGGTATTCCTTTTGATTTTCCTAAGCCAACGGCATTGATTAAATATTTAATGACCTTGGTCTCAGTAAATGATAATGATGTTGTTTTGGATTTTTTTGCTGGGTCGGGTACTACAGGTCATGCATTGATTGAATATGCATCTGACAACAATGTTAAATGTAAGTTTATTTGTGTTCAGTTAAATGAATTTACAGACCCAAAATCTTCAGAATATAAAGAAGGTTATAAGACTATCGCAGATATCTCTAAAGAGAGAATTAGAAGAGCGGGTTCACAGCTGGTTAAAGAAAAAGAAGAAGCTAAATTGGATGTCGGGTTTCGTGTTCTAAAAATCGACAATTCCAATATGGCTGATGTTTACTACCAACCAGACACCATGACGCAAGAAGACCTGTTTGCGCAAGTAGATAACGTCAAAGAAGATCGAACTGAAGAAGACCTGCTGTTCCAAGTCATGTTGGATTGGGGCGTAGATTTGACTCTGCCTATTCGTCGTGAAACTGTGGATGGAAAAACCGTTTTCTTTGTTGCGGATAACGCGCTTGTGGCTTGCTTCGACAAAGAAAGTGGCATCAATGAAGCCTTTGTTAAAGAGTTAGCAAAGTTTGAACCGTTACGCCTGGTGTTCCGTGATGCTGGCTTTGCTTCAGACAGTACCAAGATCAATGTCGAACAAGTGCTTAAGCAGCTATCTCCAAATACTGATGTGAAATCAATCTAGAGGGACGACGATGAGTACTCAGCTTGATAAGCTTACAATAAAGGGCTTCAAATCGATTCGGGAACTTGAAGATTTTGAAATGAAGAATCTCAATGTGATTGTTGGCGCCAACGGGGCAGGTAAAAGTAATCTGATATCATTTTTTAAGATGCTACGCTCCTTGATCAAGGACAACCTAAGTAATTATGTCTCAGACAACGGTGGTGCTAGCGATCTCCTGTTCAATGGTGAAAAAACTACGCCCAAAATGAGCTTTAGTACTCGGTTTGGTGGTCGTGGGTTTCGTTTTACACTAGCTCCGACACCTTCGGACAGCTGCGCTATTGAAAGCGAAGCACGGTACTACTCAGGTGGCAGAACTGGTTGGTGGGAACTTGGTGATAGCTATGATGGTAAGTCCAAGATGGTCGCAGAAGTCACAGGTAAACGCTCAGACGCGAGTTACTCGCAACCTGTTTATGACGAAATAGCGTCTTGGATGATTTATCACTTCCATGATACCAGTTCAACGGCTCCAATGCGTAAGTACGAGATCGTTGAAGATGATGCTGTATTACGTACTGATGCGGCGAATATTGGTCCGTTCTTGAAAAAGCTGAAAACAGCCCACGAAACACAGTATAAAGAAATCATTAATGCGATTCGCTTGGTTACGCCATTCTTTGACGATTTTCTATTAAAGCCTCGAGAGTTTGGCGTAAAGCAAAAAGTAAATATTAGCTGGCTGCAGAAAGGTTCTGACTACCCGATGCAGCCTTATCACCTATCTGATGGCTCTATTCGCTTTATCTGCTTGGCGACAGCACTTTTGCAACCAAACCCACCTTCGACAATCATCATTGATGAGCCTGAGTTAGGGTTACATCCAGCGGCAATTGATGTTCTAGCAGAGTTAATCCAACAAGCTTCACAGCGTACACAGGTCATCGTTGCAACTCAGTCGCCAGCATTGATCGATCAGTTTGCTATTGAAGATATTGTGGTGGTGAACCGTAAGGATGGTGCATCAACGTTTGAACGTCTAAATGCAGAAGATTTCTCACAATGGCTAGAAAGCTATTCCGTCGGTGAACTTTGGATTAAGAATGTCATAGCAGGGGGACCTCGCTATGAGTAAGTTCATCTCGGTTATTGCCATCGTAGAAGGAAAGACAGAACAAGTATTTATCGAGAAGGTACTCGCTCCATACTTGGCATTGAAGAATATCTTTATTTCAGCAACGCAAATTACTAAGCCGGGACAAAAAGGCGGTGATGTTCGTTTTGTACGAGCCCAGCAGGATATCGGTAACCATCTTAAGCAGCGTGGCGATACGTTTGTAACAACCTTTATTGATTATTATGGAACGAAGGAGTGGCCAGGGTTGGACACTCTTGCTCCGGCTCAAACTCCAGCGCAGGTATCTGCACATCTGCATCAAGCGACTAAGCAAGCGGTCAATGAGCTATTTGGTGGTCATCGCTCAGATGGACGCTTTATTCCCTATGTTGCAATGCATGAATTTGAAGCCTTACTATTTTCAGACAGTGAAGTGCTCTCGGCAGAGATGAACATCGACACGGAGGTGGTTGATGCAGTTCTTACCGAATGTGGGGAACCAGAATTTATCAATAATAGCCCAGAAACAGCACCATCTAAGAGATTAGATGGATGGGCTCCTTACGGAAAATTTGCCAAAACGACAACAGGTATTGCCATTGCACAGCGCATTGGTATCCAAAAAATGCGTGAGATGTGTCCGTTGTTTAACGGCTGGTTAGAGCAACTAGAAGCAAAGCTTGAGGAACAAAATGAAGCTTAAATTCAAACATCAAAAATATCAGGCTGCTTCCGTTCAAGCTATTGTGGATTGTTTCAAAGGTCAGTTACCCAATGACGCAGCTAGCCGCTATCGTATGGATCCTGGTGTAGAAAAGGCCGACCACACAGGTGCTCGTCAGCAAAAGCAGGATTTTGATGAAAATGCATTTAAAAATGCTGAAATGCAGCTCAATGAACAGCAGCTACTTGCCAATGTGCAACAGGTTCAACGTCATCAAAACATACCTCAGTCAACAGGTCTGCTTGATTTTAAAGACGTGAACGGTAAGTCAGTTAAATACTCCTCGGGTGCAAATCTCAATCTAGATGTCGAGATGGAAACTGGTACTGGTAAGACTTACTGCTTTTTAAAATCGATATTTGAGCTAAACAAGCAGTATGGTTGGACCAAGTTTATTATTGTCGTGCCGAGTATTGCAATTCGTGAAGGGGTCTATAAGTCGCTGGAAATCACTGCAGATCACTTTCTAGAGGATTACGGTAAGCGAATCAGGCCTTTTATCTATAACTCGAAACAACTCCATGAGATTGAAAATTTTTCATCTGATGGCGGCATTAACGTAATGGTCATCAACGTTCAAGCCTTTAATGCTCGCGGAAAAGATGCTCGTAGAATCTACGAGGAGTTAGACGATTTTCAAAGCCGTCGACCTATCGATGTCATCAAAGCCAACCGTCCGATCATGATTATGGACGAACCGCAAAAGATGGAAGGTAAGAAAACCCTAGAGTCCTTAGCCGAGTTTAACCCTCTGTTTATTCTTCGTTACTCCGCAACACACCGTGTCGAACGGAATAAAATCTACCGTCTTGATGCTGTTGATGCGTATAACCAGAAGTTGGTGAAGAAGATTGGTGTAAGGGGGATTACCACAAAAGGCCTCTCAGGAACTAACGCGTACCTGTACCTAGAAAATATTGAAATTTCGCCTAAGAAACCTCCAGTCGCTCGTGTCGAGTTTGAAGTGAGGAATAACTCAGGCATTAAACGTGTTGTGCGCAAGTTGGGTAAGGGCGATAACCTTTACGATCTGTCTGATAATTTAGAACAGTACAAAAATAACTTTGTTGTTTCGGATATCAATGCCGTTACAGATACAGTCAGCTTCTTAAATGGTGTAGAGCTGACTGTTGGTGATGCGATAGGTGATGTGAGTGAAATTGCATTACGCCGAATGCAGATCCGTGAAGCGATAAAAGCGCATTTAGACAAAGAAGTCCGATTGTTTGATAAAGGTATTAAGGTGTTAAGTCTGTTCTTTATCGACGAGGTTGCTAAATATCGCGATTACGATCAGCCAGTTAAAAAAGGCGAATACGCACGTATCTTCGAAGAAGAGTACCAACTACTCGTAAATGACTATATCCCTCTTAATTCAAAAGGAGAGCATGCGGATACGGCATATGCTCGTTATTTGAAGCGAGATTCGGTATCGGGTATCCATCAGGGGTATTTTTCTATCGACAAGAAGAAACGACTGGTTGATCCCAAAATTAACAGGAGTGGTGATAACAAAGGGTTGTCCGATGATGTCGATGCTTACGATCTGATTTTGAAAGATAAAGAGCGCTTACTTAATCTATCTGAGCCAACAAGATTTATTTTCTCTCACTCTGCTTTAAGAGAGGGTTGGGATAACCCTAATGTATTCGTGATTTGTACTCTCAAGCACAGCGATAACACTATTTCACGACGTCAGGAAGTCGGTCGAGGTTTGCGCTTGGCAGTAGACCAAGATGGAGAACGTGTCGATCATCCATCCATAGTTCATGATATCAACCACTTAACCGTAGTCGCTAGTGAGAGCTACAAAGACTTTGTGAGTGGGTTACAGCAAGATATAAGTAGTTCGCTATCCTCAAGGCCAAGACAGGCTGATGAAAAGTATTTTACAGGTAAGGTATTAGCTACACCGGAAGGTGATATTGAAGTGACGCCAGAGATGGCAAAACAGATATACCGCTATTTGCTTAAGAATGACTATTCAGATGACAACGATAGAATATCCGACACCTACCATGATGCAAAACGCGAGGAGCAACTAGCCGCGCTTCCAGAGAGCCTTCAGCCGTATGCCGAGCAGATCTTCGATCTAATTGATTCGGTATACTCTGATGCTCAGCTTCCTGATATCGCAGATGATCGGAAAGCGAAAAGAAATGAGCTTAACAATAACTTTGACAAGAAAGAGTTTCAGGAACTGTGGGCACGCATCAACCACAAAGCCATTTACAACGTTGAGTTCGATAGTGATGAACTGGTATCAAAGTCTATCCCTGTTCTTGATAGTAAACTGCGAGTTGAAAAGCTTCATTTCGATATTGTTCGAGGTGAACAGATAGCGCATGTTGATGCTGAGCAAATGAAGGCTGGTCAAAGTTTCAAAGTAGAAGAAACGGAAAGTGCTGAGTATCATGCGTCGGTTAAATCTAATGTCAGATATGATTTGCTTGGTAAGGTAGCTGAGTTAACCAAACTAAAACGTAGTACGGTAGCTGATATTTTACGTGGAATTGGAAGCCATGTTTTTGGCCAGTTCAGAAACAACCCGGAAGACTTTATCGCAAAGGCTGCACAACTGATCAATGAACAGAAGGCGACTATGGTCATTGAACATTTGGCATATGACACTCTAGAAGAGAAGTTTGAAGCCAGTATTTTCGATGCAAACGGCTCAGAAGATTTTTCTAACGCCGGTGAGAAGCTGAAACGCCATATCTACGACTACGTAATTACAGATTCTAAAGTAGAGCGCAAGTTCGTTGAAGATCTGGATACTCGCACTGAGGTTAGCGTATATGCGAAATTGCCAAGAGGCTTCTTTATCCCAACTCCTTTGGGTAGCTACAACCCAGACTGGGCCATTGCGTTTCAAGAAGGGGCAGTTAAGCATGTTTACTTCATTGCTGAAACGAAAGGCTCAATGCAGTCTCTCCAGTTAAAAGGTGCTGAGCTTGCCAAGTTAGATTGTGCAAGAAAGTTCTTTGAAGCAGTGAATGAAAAGTTCAGTGAGAAAAAAGTCAGATACGACGTTGTAGATAGCTATGAAAGCTTGAAAACGTTAATTCATTAATAGTAGAGGCTCAAAGCAACGCTTTGAGCCTCTTTTACGATCATAAGGAAAACTAAGATTGACGGAAGTTTCCTCTCAGATAGCTAACAGTAGTGCTATCCCAGCCTGGAGCGGATTTGTCTATCAAGGGAAAGTTGCACTTTATCATGCAATACGTCTTCTTTTGCAAAGGGATAATGAGGCATATTGTCTTAAAGTAGAAACATTAGAAGATTTCGTTATCTACGGTCGTAATCAGGAAGTCTTATCTCTTCATCAGGTTAAGACGATGCAAAGTCGGTATCGGTCAGCATATGAGTCAGCATTACAGCAAGCTTCAAAAGTAACCGATAGGTGTAATGACGATACTGTGAGGTGGTTTCATGTTTCTATGGAACTTGACGATTTCTCTGATAGACAGGCAAGTGTTTCCGAGGGGGAGTTTCTCGTTCAGTTTTATTCGTACCATGATGAGCGTTGCTATATCGAAACAGGTACTCTAGATATAAGGCTCAATGAAATCGCTACACAGTATCTAGAATCAAATGGTCTAACCCTCACAGAGCAGCTCCTTGAGCATAAGCTAGCAAAATTGCAAATGCTGTTGGCTGCACGTGTAAACTTAGCTCATCATCGCAATCAGCATGAAGGAATAAAAAAGTTTGAAGCAGCCGATTCGATTCCAATTTATTTTGCGGAAATAGAAGAGTGTCTTCATTCTGAAGCAATTCATGACAGTGATCATAACGCAATATTATTCAGATTCAGAAAAACGCTCTTAGATAGAACAGATAACTTATTAGCGCTTCACCAAGACACCCCTAATTTTGACCTAAATGACTTGTGTAGATGTCGATATGCTATTGCTAGCATGGAAATTGATAGATTATCTAGGCTGTTTTTTTCCAAAGTACCTAACCAAAAGAATATATCGCTGGATGGCTTTAGTGTGAATACTGTAGAAATGTATCTTGATATAATCGCAGAAATACAAGGTATTCGAACCGCAAAAGACTTGCCGCATTATTATAAGAGCCAACTTGGTAGCTTTTTACCAACAGCAATGCAGTTCAGGCGAACAAATCAGCAGCTTAATATTGATGAAATTCAAGACAATGTTTCTGGTATGCGTAGTAATCCAGTAGTGCAGGATGTACTTTACGACTATGAAAACCTAATTGTCGAAATGAATAGCAGCCCATTCAAACTGAGTGATCAGTCCGGCAATGTAGGAAAGTTCACTGATATCAGTGAGGACGATGGAAATAGGCTTACCAAGATTAACAATGTGAGGTTTGTGTCAGTTCGCGACGCAAGTGATGAAATAAATGATTAATCGAATAATTAAAACATTATCAAATAACTCTCCTTGTAAGTTTGAGTTAGTTGAACATGAGGCAGAACAGTTTTCTTTTTATCGAGCAACATCACCGGATTACCAACGGTTTTTGGTCGTAGTACAAGTTGCAAAATTGATGAAACCGAGTGAACTGAACCAATGGGTGTTGGCAAATACTCCGGACGAGCTAAGGGAATCCCCTGCTTTTGCTAAAAACACAGATGTTTTGGTTCTGTTTAAGTTAGATCGTTTAACGGATATCGTTGGTTATGAAAGCGAAGTCTTTTCTCTGGAAGAGGATGGCTATAGCTTTAAAAAGCATGTGTTGTATTACTCACAAGGAGAATTGGCCCTTTTGAATGATATGGATGTGAATAGCATTTCTAATTTAATAAAAGATCAAAGTAAATTTAGTCTTTATAAAAAGTCACCTTTGGCTGAGTCTGAATACGGTATAGCTAGTCGTATTTTTATTAAGCTGCCTTTTTTATCTGTTCCTGTAGACGAGTCTGAACTAGATGATCCTTGTCAGTTGGCAGACGACTACTTAAAAAAAATAGGTTTACTGTCGATTAGCAATGAATTTGAAACGCTAATCTCAAGCAATGGTAATAATTACAAAGCAATAGTTGAGGGGTACATTCGTGGCAAGATGGCGAATTCACAAGCTGAAGATTAATGGCTTCAAGGTATTTACGGAGTTTTCAGAAAACTATTCGTCTGATCTAGTTATCTATGATGGACCGAATGGCTTTGGTAAAACGTCCCTATTTGACGCCAAACAACTGCTTTTTTGTAGTGAACTCCCGAGAATCTCGGCTAGGCATCGTGCTCTCAAAGGTGGTAACAAAAAGTACCGCCGTAGTATATTCCAAAACCATAATTGCCAAGATGGGATATCTATTATTGCAGAGCTTAAAAAGGGTTGTGAAACACTTTATGTGATGAGGCTAGCTAAGCAAGAAGATTTAGATTCAAGTGGGAATAAACCTAATAGCTTCAATGAATTTAAGCTGTATGAGCTATCTGGTTTCGATGGTACTGCAAGCCCTAAGTTAATAGACGATGAGGAAAAGTTTTGGTCGGAGAAACTTGGCGCTAAGTTTCTAGAAAATTTCCCTGTGCTTAACTACTTACAACAAGATAGCAAATCAATTGTTATTCCTGATGGCTGTAATAGCGATAAAAGAACGGATCAAATAAGCCACCTACTCAACCTTGATGAGCTAGATACAAAAATTGATAATATTGGTAAGTTAAAGTCGGAGTCCAAAGAGCAGGTTAAATATGCTGGAGATGAGTATGCTAAGCAAAAACTTCGACTAGAAGAGTTACAGCAAACTTTAACGGTCGGTGACGTAGCTCCGGTAGCCTTCACTAAGTTAACGGAGTCAAAGGTTACTCCTCAGTGGGACATTGAGGTTCCGTTTTCTGTTGATAACTTAAAAAACTTAGAACAGCTACTGGAACAACTTGATTTGTTAACTAATGTCCATGCTAGCCGGCAAGAGATTGCTAAGAGGGTAAGGAATCAACTTAAAATTGATTTCACTAAACGAGCCGAGTTTGGTTTGGCCGTTAGGCTCTTTCATCATTTCGACAAGCTACCAGGCTTAAATAAAGACAAAGCGGAGCTAGATAGATTAGAAAAAATTTGTCGTGCGTTGGAGGTTGAAGTATCAAAGCTTACTTCATCACATGGTTCACTTATTTCATCTCGCCTTGACGAGCAAGAATCAGCCAAACTTAATCAACTGCTTGAAGACAAAAATAAGCTTCACTTGGGTCACAGTGAAGTGAGCAAAAAACAAGCAGAAGTGATGCAGCTACGATCAAAATTGGCTCAAAAAGTTGATAGTAGTGAGCATGAATGTCCACTTTGTGGTGTCGATTATCAAGAGAACGAGTTATTACTTTCGGCTATCGACGCAAAGACGACTTTGTTAGAGCAAAAAATAAATAAGATTGGTTTACAAATCAATCAATGCTACCAATCGTTAGAGGCGGTTTTAAAACCATTAAAAGCTCAGTATATCCCGTTGCTAGAGTCAAATAGACGTGAGTTTAATGCAATACTGCATTCGGAGTTGGCTAGATATGAGCACCAAATACAGAGGTTAGTCTCGATTGGACAAAAGTTGGCACAGCAAGGGATTGAATTACCAAGGGTATATGCCACAGATCCAGAGGACCAATCGAAACAAGTTTCAGCAGTGAATACCGCTATTCTTCAATCTCTGGAGCCTGAGGATGAGATGCTGTCAACTAAAGAGTTTGACTTCTTTAAAGCTCATTTTTCTGACCTAAGCAAACTTGAACAGTTGACAGAAGCGCAGATTGAACAGAAGAAAAACTACATCAAGCAACAGCATAAGTTGACGATAAATGCGTCGATTATTGCACGGCAAAAGGATGTAGATTTTTACCGTAAAAAATCCCAGCATTTAGAAGAGTTATGTTCACAGCTAGAAGACATAGAAACCCAGCTTAAACACGCGCGTACAAACTATACTAATCAAACGCTTGGTCAGATGGAGTCACTTTTCCATATCTATAGTGGGCGATTGCTACAAAACTATCAAAGCGGACTAGGTGTATTTATTGATACACCAGATGGTAAAAAACGAAAAACAGCTGCAATGAACTTTACCACTGTACGTGATCCTGAGCATGATGCAGCGCTGTCGATGAGTAGTGGTCAAATCAGTGCTCTTTCACTATCTCTATTTCTTGCGCTTAATAAAAAATATGCTAAAACGGCATTTGTGTTCATTGATGATCCAACCCAGTGTATGGACGAGATCAACATAGCATCATTGAGTGATTTGCTCCGAGTTGAGCTAAGAGATAGACAAGTAGTGATGTCTACCCATGAGCAGGATATCTCAGATTACTTGTGCTACCGTTATGGAAAAGCTGGGCTTTCTAGAAAACAGGTAAATCTACTTGAGAAAAACAAAGTGGTTGCTGAGTAAAACTAACCTCTGGGATTTGTATATGTGGCTGATGGTGGTATAAGTTGCTTTTAGTAATACCCAAGGTAATACTTGCATAGTTAATGTTGATCAAATGGTTTTAATATCATGCATTTAAAGATTTAGGTTTGATGTCTCACTCCCGCCACATTAGAAACCCTTGCTTCGGCGAGGGTTTTGTCGTTTTAGGTCTACCTGTTCCCTAAACACGGACACAGGACACAGACACAATGTATCTAACCAAGTCTAACTATGGCATCTATTACTTTAGATTTACTGTTAGAACCAACGGTATACAGCACTGTAGTGGTTTAATGATCTCGGACACCCAATTACGTAGCGTACGTTTATGCAGGCCATTGTCAAAACCCTTCACTATTGATTATGAACTGCTGCTGTAGCGTCACTATCTTACCTATGTTGTGGATGCCTTACAGCTTCACAAAAGCATAGTCACAGTATCATCCTCGATAATCCGACCGATTTAAGCGCTGTTATGGAAATTAGTAGCTTCATTCCCCCGGTAGTGCTTCGATAGTCTGCTGCAGGTGTAGAATGCCTTTTATGCAACTGAGTGCCATTTCTTTCATTCGATTTGTGTGATTAATAGGCATTTTGAACGCAGTCATTTTAGGGCATCGTGCTGGGTTATAATAAAAATACGCACTCACTTTAATTAGAAATAAATTGAATTATATATTTGTAATTAAGGCGAGGCTTTTGTTGTATGTAAGTTATAGCGGATTCTATTTATAAATTGGTTATATTAAATAAAAACTATTATCAATTAATTACCAATCTCTGATAAATATTATTTTATTATACTAAATATTATTTTCGTGAATAATTATCCCTTGTATTACTTTTTGGATTGATACTTGATAATAGGCATTTGTGTTGTTAATGAAATGTTTAAATGGCTATCAATTAAATTCCATCATAAATAAAATCAATTCAATTAATATAATCTTAGGTGCGTATGAAATCAGTCACATTACATGCTTTTATTTTGTGTATTCTTTACATTTTGCGTTTTTAATAGTCGATCCAGTACACAAAGTGAGCGTTGCGGGTGAATTTCGCTCGTATTTTTAATCAAAAGTTCTTTACTCGAAATAAATTGAGAATACCTCCCAAACCAATGCTTTTTGTTTTTTATTTGTGTGTTTTTGTTGTGAAATGGTTGTCGCGTTAGTTATTAATGTTAGAGAAATTACACTAACTATTTATTTTGCATAATTTAAATATTCACAAGTAAAAACAATCAATCGCAATTTAATAAACAATTGCTGTTATTGGTGTGATCTTTCACAAGTTTTTCTGTTAATTAACGCTTCTTCACGTTTGCGCATAAAAAAGAAACACATTCAATAGGGGTTATTTGCAAAATTAATATTTAATATCGAATATATTATTAATATTTATTAACTGTCACATCTTTCTGATACTAAGCTTTTATTATTTATTCGTTGTTATTATATTTATTTCCGACGTAAACAACGAGGTTATATAAACTTAATTACCCTCACCCTTTAAATGAAAACCAAATAAAACTAATTAAAATAAATTGGAGCGTAAACATGAAATATCCAGCAGAACCGTTCAAAATCAAAACTGTTGAACCTATGTCTATGATTGGCCGCGAAGAGCGTGCTGAAAAGATGAAAGAAGCTGGCTACAATACTTTCCTTCTACGTAGTGAAGATGTATATATCGACTTCCTAACCGATTCTGGTACATCAGCACTTTCTGATCGTCAATGGGCTTCTCTAATGACAGGTGATGAGGCTTATGCGGGTTCTAAAGACTTTTATCGTCTTGAAGCTGCCATCCAACGCTTGTATGGCTTCCCGTTTGTAATCCCAACGCACCAGGGTCGCGGCGCTGAAAACATCTTATCTACTATCGCTATTCCAAAAGGCAAAGACGTCCCACAACAATATGTTCTAGGTAACATGTACTTCACCACAACACGTTTCCACCAAGAGCATAATGGTGCGAAATTTATTGATATCATTCGTGATGAAGCACACGATGCAGAATTAGATGTACCATTTAAAGGTGATATCGACATTAATAAACTTGTCGCAGCTATTGAAGAAGTCGGCGCAGAAAACATTCCTTACGTTTGTCTTGCAATCACAGTTAACCTTGCTGGTGGCCAACCAGTTTCTATGGGTAACATGCGAGCGGTAAGCGAAATCTGTAAAGCTCACGGCATTAAGATCATGGGCGACGCAACTCGCTGTGCGGAAAATGCTTACTACATTAAAGAGCAAGAAGAAGGTTACGCAGATAAAACCATTCACGAAATCATGCTTGAGCAATTCTCTTATATGGATGGCGCAACATGTTCTGCGAAGAAAGATGGTCTTCAAAACTGTGGTGGTTTCTTAGCACTGCGTGATGAGAAGCTATTTAACTCTGCGAAAGAGTGGGTTGTGGTATTTGAAGGTATGCCTTCATACGGTGGTATGACGGGTCGTGATATGTCTGCTCTTGCTATCGGTATCGAAGAAGCGATGGACTTCCATTACTTGGACCACCGTATTAAGCAAATTCGTTACCTGGCAGATCGTCTACGTGACGCAGGCGTTCCAATGATTGAACCTACAGGTGGTCACGCTGTATTTATCGACGCACGTCGATTCCTACCGCATTTGACTCAAGATCAGTTACCAGCACAAACACTTGCGGCTTCTGTCTATATTGAAACAGGCTGTCGTACGATGGAACGCGGAATTGTATCTGCAGGTCGTAACCGTGAAACAGGGGAGCACTACTTCCCGAAACTAGAAACAATCCGTCTTACAATCCCTCGTCGTGTTTACACTTATGCACACATGGATGTAGTCGCAGACGGCATTATTGAACTGTACAAAAAAGCTCATGAAATAAAAGGCTTAGAGTTCAACTACGAGCCAGAGCAATTGCGCTTCTTTACCGCTCGCTTTAACTACGTATAACAATAAAAAACCCTAGGCCCTCGTTCGAGGGCCTTTTCTATCTACAATAACGTGAAAGAAATATAATTATGAATAAAACAACAACAATATATGCTGGCGATTCGCCAGGTAGGTCCAGGGTAATTGGTGGAGGATTAATTATCGCAGGTACTTCAATCGGTGCCGGTATGTTATCTCTACCCTTAGTGTCCTCGGGCTTAGGCTTTACCACCTCTCTTGTCATTTTGTTTGGGCTCTGGGCATTAATGACATACACCGCACTGTTAATGCTCGAAGTCCATCAATTCTCAGACAAAACCGCCACTCTACATACCCTCGCTAAACAATTCCTCGGAGACAAAGGCAAGTTAATTGCTGGCTTCTCTATGTTATTCCTCTTCTATTCATTGTCAGCTGCGTATATGGCAGGTGGTGGATCTCAGTTAACCGATCGAGTTCATCAAATTGCCGGCATTGAAATGTCGCCTGCACTTGGCGCTATAGTGTTTGGTGTATTTGTCGCTTTGGTCGTGGTAGTGGGGACTCATTTAGTCGATAAGGTAAACCGCGTATTATTTGGTTTAATGCTATTGGCGATGGCGTTTGTTATCGTTTCTTTAGCGCCTAATATCCATGGTGCGTTTTTATTAAGTACCCCAATGCAAGCAGGATTAATTGTTGTAGCCTTGCCTGTCATTTTCACATCATTTGGTTTTCATGGAAGTATTCCAGCCATTGTAAATTATTTAGATGGTGACACTAACGATCTAAGAAAAGCAATGTGGATTGGTTCTTGCATTCCATTGGTAATTTACATTTTCTGGCTTTTATGTTCACTAGGTGTAGTGCCGCAAGTTGAACTAGTTGAAAATAATAGTTTGAATAGCTTAATACATAGCTTATCGGCGGTACTTGGTGGTTCAAACTTATCTGTGATTGTGGGTTTCTTTGCTGACTTAGCGCTGGTAACTTCATTTCTAGGAGTGAGTTTAGGGTTATTTGAATTTATCCAAGACTCAACGAAAAAGAAATTTAAAGGCAACCGTTTACATGTAGCATTGCTGACTTATCTTCCACCTTTAGCATTTGCGCTCTTTTATCCTGAAGGGTTCATTATGGCGCTAGGTTATGCTGCTATCGCTTTGGTGGTTCTAGCTATTTTTCTTCCGGCAGCGATGGTGTTGAAATCGCGAAGAGATTTTCCTAATAAGAAATATTATCGCGTGAAGGGTGGGGATGAAAGTGTCATAGCGGTCAGTGTTATCGGTGCTTTAATTATTATCGCTCAACTTTGTGTTAGTTTCGGGTTTATATAATAAGAAGAAGTTTGGTTAACCATATTCATCTATAAACAATGAATAATTGATAAGTTCTTGCTTATGATGACAATTACTCTTTATTAAATAATCAAAAATCTTTCTTTATCAAGCGTAAGTCTTAGATTTTTTAGCCTACGTGTACCATGCAGGTTTTAAGGTATAAGTAGCCTAGAGTCTAAAGTATGCTTTTACAACGAATTGTATTTTCATGACTCGAATTTTTCGTGGTCATCAATGGTACATTCAAATATTCACAGCTCGATTTAATTAAAAGGTCCTCGTCTTGGGCCTTTTTGTGTCAGTGCTCAGAGCGTATTCCCCGTAATATTATCCTATATTTCTTGTTGTCACTAGAGTTGCTTCTTTGTATATCAATCCGTCTTCTATCTTGTTGAGCTAAGTTAAGATCCTATTAATTTCAATCGTGTGTAAGGACAGTAGTAGGTATCCATTAGCTCCCAAATAAAAAAAGCGACGCCCGAGGGCGTCGCTTCCATTCTAGTCTATCTTAGAATCAACACATTATATGTTGGTTAGAACAGACGTATCGTCTAACTGAGCATCGCTGTCAGTGCGAGGCATAGTCTCTAAGATAGTTTGCAAACGAGTCAGCTTAGCGTCAAGGACAGCTTGTTCTGCTGCAACTTTATTCTGCGCTCTTGCCATAAATGTTTGAATATATCCATTTAACAATACCAAACCTAAACGGTTGTTCTCTTTAAGAACGAACTTACTATTTGAGTTAGGAAGATGAACAATTAAGCTTTGAGCTGTTGCTGTATGGTGTAATAACTTCGAAAAGTCATCAGCTGCATCAGCAAAGGTTGTTTTATCATTAAAATCAAACGTGATAGGTGTTTCATAAGAATAAATTGCATCTTCTGTGTAAACACTTGCAAACTCACGGTAACCTTTACTTGCCGCTTGCAGACCAAGATCTGTGTTTTTGGTGGTTGAACCAAGCACAAACTGGTTAAGCATAGCGCGCAAAATACTGATATTTCCTGAAATAGGAAGGTTGAAGTATTGTGCTGCATCGTAAGCGAACGTTGGCATAGTTTCTATGTTCGTTGTTGCCCAGTCAGCCGATACGTTGTAATTGATATTTTGTGCCGCGTAGCCAGTCACTACTGCGGTAATTGCTTCTTTATCCATTACACCATTGGTTGCAACTGAACCGCTATTATAAATATCACCGCTAAGTACTTGGTAACATTGCGCTTCGTTAGGATCATTAGAGTCACCAAATGTATTACCTAATGCTTGACGACAAATACCCATTTTTAAGATTTCGCCGGCAAAGTTACTATCTGCTAGTGCAGCTGTTGTACTTGACGTTTTCAAACGTGGGTGGAAACGACCTAGTAGTGTTCTCACCGCCAGTAGTTTGTCTGGCCATACACCCAATACATCACGATCGTTAATGTACGGATGGTTAGGATCGGCAATGTCTGCAGTTAAACTATTTAATGAGTGTCCAGTAAATTCCACACCTTTAGGTGTGATATCAATACTTTGTCCATCAAGTGTATAGTGCTTGCTAGGTCCTTTAGGTAGTAAACGGTTGTTTGGACCTAATTGATCTAGCGCACTTTGCACCATTTTGTTTAATAGCTCTTGATGAGTATCGCCATCAACAATCACTTCACCTGGTTCAAGGTCTAATGGACCGTGTGCTTTAACATACTCTGACTTAACGAGATCAAATGGAAGATTCAAAAGACCTGGAGTCGGAACAGTAGCACCTGTTGAATCAGTAGTCTCGCTTTCATAGTAGGCTGAAATGTTACGATTCACTTGCGATAGGGCAGTAGTCAATAAGAATTGACGTGCGTTATCGGTACCTGCAACTAGGTCACATACTAACGATGCGATATGTTCATCGTTGTAGGTGGCCATCAGCATAGATAGGTTGCTTGGATCGTATTTACCAGTATCAGGATCTTGAGTACGACACTGCGTAATAATGCTGTGAATAATATTTTGGTGATCAAGACTCATAGAATCTTCACCAGAGCCTAATAGATCGTGTGAATCTTCAATAAACGCGTGTAGCGAGTTGAAGGTGTTCATTCGACCTAGTATGTAAGACGTTAGGTACGCCATACCATAGTCTTCTTGACCATTACGGGTGTTGTTTCTGGTGTAGCTGGCTTCGTAATCGTCAATTTTGTTGTGCACGATTTGTGCGCTGGTGAAGCCTGCGTCAAAGCGGTTACAAGTGTTGCCTAAGAAAACATTCTCATCTGTACAGAATTGGAAGCTCTTAAGCACTTTCTTCAGTTTAGC
Source organism: Vibrio sp. B1Z05 (assembly GCF_052955985.1). NCBI lineage: Bacteria > Pseudomonadati > Pseudomonadota > Gammaproteobacteria > Vibrionales > Vibrionaceae > Vibrio > Vibrio sp. B1Z05. The sequence continues at coordinate 1,658,151 of NZ_CP130463.1, read as the reverse complement.
ATCAGTAACACCACGTGAGTAATGACCATAGCCTTCACCGCGACCGTCTAGATCGGCAATTTCAGCACGACGTTTTTGATCGCGCGGTTTAAGGGAGATGTAGTTACCCTCAATTGGTGTGTCTTCTAGTCCAGCGTTTTTCGCACCTTTATATGCGGTTAGTGCAGCACTTGAAAGTTCAACTTTACGCGCATAACCAAAGCGTAGTGCCGCCATATCATAAGGGCCGTAACCTGTAGAGTAAGCGTCTAGGCTGTATTCCATACGGCTACTAGAGTTTGAATGCGGTTCAATGTTTGGATAACCCACAGAGGCCAGTTTTTGCTTCAATTTAGCCATTTGCGCGTCATTGAAGTTGTAGTTCTCTGCGTCCACACTACCTAAGAAGTTGTGACGTAGGCCTAGGCTGTGTCCCATTTCGTGAGTTAGTGTACTTGCAAAAATTGCCGCTGATAGTTTCACTTTTAGATCTTGCTGATCTGCAACAGTCAAATCTTTGAAGTTTTTCAGCTTAGTATGGGTAGCATCGGTGTAGTAATTATCGCTATTCCAGTTGATACGATATTTGTTTGCCGCCTCACCAGGTAATTCACGTACGCCTTGTGGCAGGGTGCGGTAATCGCCGTTGCCAAATGCCGTATGTTCAAGCGCTTGAACGCTCAACATGTTGTTACGGCCAAGGGTGTACATGTCTTCTTGTTTAGCTTGAGCTTGACGTTCTAGGGATACTGTTTCGCCCATTTCACGGTCAGCAATGATATCGCTTTGTGTTTTGTGGCGAGCTAATTCCATCACTTGACTGTTAGACAGTGCGTCAAAACCGCCTGCAAGTACGTTCGCTAAATGGTTTAACTTCTCACCGAATAAGTAGCTACCGTTCGAGCCAGGCAGTACAGGGGTGATAACATAACGAGCTTGGTTAGCCGTTAAGCCAGATTTGGTCGCTTTGTATTTAATTGGATTAGCAACTAGCTCATCAAATTGTTCTTGCGACATTTTGCCGTGGTTGTATGCACGACGCAGACGTTGCCAGTACGGCGGAACCACATTGATTGCGTTACCGCTATATTGGTTAACCACACCAGAAATAATTTCACCAGTGAGTGGGTTTACGGCACTTGGCGCGTAACCTAATAGGCCATTCGCTAATGGTTCATCGGCAAGTTCGATGATTGCGTAGCGTAAATCACCAGATTGACGATCGCCTGCTGGAGCCAATTCAATTTGAGGAACGCCAGTGTTAAATACTTCGTTTTCTGCGTTGATTAAGGCAATGCCCTGAGTTGCTGCCGCTAGATACGGTGCGTTCTTCGCTTCATAGAAGTTATTTGATAGATAGTAATGCAGTTTCGCTTTTTCAGGGTTCCAACGATTTAGGTATTGACGGAACTGACCATTTTGGTCGTCTTCGTTAAAGGTATCGTTATGATCAATGCGAGTTTTAAAGAAGCCAAATGTAGAGGTTTCTTGCTCTGCGTAAGGAACAGGTTTGTAGTTTTCAGAAACTAGAGTGCGGGAATGAGCGTCGCCATCTTTACGAGGAGAATCGAGTGCAACAATCGAAACAAAGCTAGTTACTGTCAGTGAGTAGTTGTCTAGGCTGTCTTGTGGTGAGAAGTCTGCACAGGCAGCAGATGTGCTTGCCGTGTAATCTTGTGCGATTTCTAAGTTGATAACGCCATTTTTTAGATCGATTTCATGACCGTTCCAAGTGACCTTTTTGCCGTCTGCTGTTTTTTCTGTGCGGTGAACAATACGTGGTTCGCCAACTTCAGTCAGACAACGGCTAATATCCATGTCGTTGAAACCAAGGTCTTTAACGGTAATGTTAGCTAAATCAGGAACGAAGTACTTTTTCTGATCCCATTTCACATCGGCATCAGTATTTTCTTCTTCTTGGTTAGTACACTTATCATAACTGTCAGTCGCACATTTATAATCAATGTAGCTACCGTTGATAGTCACTAATGGACGAAGATCTTCAGGATTATTATATGGAGAATATTCTTGGCCGTCACCGATAGCACCTTTGTCTTCTTGTAACACTTCAATCCCGTTTTCAGAACGTTGTAAAGTGACAAGTTTGGTATCGTTGTACCACGTGTTACTGCCTAAAGAAGCAAAGTAACGCGGTGCTTTACGAATAGTGCGTAGGTAAAGGTAACGACGAGCATGTGTTAAGCCATCAGCAGCTGTGACGGTTTGCTCGATGTCAGCGCTTGAAATCATGTCAGGGTCTTTGGCGACCGTGTCATAAGACTCATTACCTGGGCCACAACCAAAAAGGCTGGCGGAAACAAGTATTAAGCTGCAATGCAGCAGACTTTTTCTCATATTTTGTTCCTATTTAAACTTGCCATAAGTGTTAATCCACTTGGATGTATATCCCTATACAAGAGCTTACTGAACGCAGTTACTAGGTGCGAAACGGCTTCGCCTTGAGACAGCATTACTTGCATATGGTTATGTGGTTACACTCAACGTTACGTAATTCTTATCTGACTTTTAAAGACGAAAATACGGCTCAAAAGTTGCGATATTAAGTGAGCTAAAAGGAGGTGTTTCCTTATTGAGCTCTACTTATGGTCACGACTTTATAAAAATTGTTGGATAGCACTTAAATCGAGCTAAGCGTTAAAGCAAAAAAATCGTGACGCGCTATGTTAGCGCATTACATGTGTTGCATTTCAAATCGGTAAATAAGATTACGAAATTCACTGGAACTCAAAGCAAGGTTTTGTTAAGGGGGTAATGGCTAAATCTGAAATATGAGTAGGGGGAAGATTGAAGGTATTAAAGAGGAAAAATCCACATTAAATAAAGCAAAGCGGCACCTAAAAGGCGCCGCTGGTATGATTAGTCCATTAATAGACGATTGACAGTATCACGATCTAAACGTTTCACAAGTTCAGTGATAAGTTTAGTGGTCGCGTTGTAATCTTGTTTATGGATCATCGAAGTATGAGAGTGGATATAACGTGATGGAATACCGATTGAAATAGACGGTGCACCATTGCCAGATACATGCATCATACCTGCGTCAGTACCGCCGCCGTTTAATACTTGGTATTGGAACGGAATATCAAGCTCTTCACAAATAGTAATGCACAGTTCGCGCAGACCTTTGTGACCGACCATTGATGCATCTTTTAATGTCAGTTGCGGACCTTTACCCATTACGCCTTTGTTGTCACATCCAGGAGTATCATCGGCAATACCTACATCGACAGCAATCGCGATTTCTGGTTGAACTAAGTTAGATGCAGTGCGCGCGCCGCGCAGGCCTACTTCTTCTTGTACTGTGCCAACCGAGAACAATTGGTTTGGATGAGCAACGTCTTTTAGGTTGTCCATAACATCCAAAGCAATAGCACAACCAATGCGGTTATCAAACGCTTTACCTAGTAGGTAGTCTTTGTTCGCCATTTCGCGAAATTCGATATAAGGGGTGATCATATCGCCAGGTTTAATACCTAGAGCTTCAGCTTCTTCTTTTGTCGCAACACCGATATCGATGAACATAGCGTCAATTTCAACAGGCTTAGCACGCTCTGCAGGTTTAAGGATATGCGGTGGTTTACTGCCAATAACGCCGTGGATATGTTCGCCAGCACCGGTAGTAATTGTCAGCTGTTGCGCCAACATAACTTGGTTCCACCAACCGCCGAGTGGGGTGAATTTTACAAAACCGTCTTTGTTGATTTCAGTGACCATGAAGCCCACTTCATCCATGTGGCCTGCAAGCATAATGCGAGGGCCATTTTCTGCGCCCACTTTTTTACCAATAATGCTGCCAATGTTGTCTAATACAACGTCGTCTGCAACGCCTTCAAAGCGTTGCGCCATGTATTTGCGACACTCACCTTCGTTGCCCGGTACGGCGTTTAGCTCGGTCAGTTTTTTAAGTTCTAGAATTTTATTTTCCATCGATTTCTAACTCATTTGGGTTAAAAAAATAAAGTCGCCCAAAGGCGACTTTGTTATATATATCAGCGAGGTTTATTCAACAACAGGAAGTTGTTCCAACGCTTTAGTATCACGAGCTTTACGATAAGCCAGTGTTTTATATGCTGCAATTTGGTCTGCAGTTGCAGATGATAGATTCAACGCCGCTAATTTAGCGTTGATTCTAGTCATGTCATGCAACAAGCTAAGAGCCAAGATATTTTCACTGGTGATGGTGTAGTGCTTACCATTGATCAGATGATCTTTACCTTGCACGTAATCAGAGGCTAAGTGAATGCCTACAAATTCGCGCAATAGACGTGCATCATCTTTACTATTGGTGTCACTGTCTGTTGAATATAGCGCTACTTGGTTAAGTAGAGCGTGGAACAGATTTGTTTCACCTTTAGTTACGCCGTTGTTACGGTCAAAACCAAAACCAAGAACGGCACTAGTGACATCTGGGCTTAGCGCTTCGATGTTTTGGTATACCACATCATCATACGCAGGGTAGAAATCATCAACACTTGAGATACCTTCCCACTTCCAATGAGTCGTTGGGGTTTCCCCTGTAGTCAGGTCAAAGTCAGTTGGCAGTTGTGGGTATGAATTAGTGATTTGATCAATCGCCAATGCATTACAGTTTGCTTCAGGGCCAACTACTTTAGTGATGTCAGAACCATCGATGTCAGACATTGCTTTAGCATAGGTGCCATCAACATCAGCCATTGCCATACGACATAACATGCCTTTGAACAATCTATTGATTGGCGCAAAGTCAACCATAGCTTGGTGAGTCAAAGAACTAGTATTACGGTCAGTATGACGAGTAACAAGTTGTTGAATTGCAATTAAGCGATCAGGCCAGATACCCAGTTTATCCACTTCGTTAGAGTATGGATGTTCAGGGTCGGCTACTTTAGCACTTGAGCTGTTTAGGCTACGACCAACAAATTTAATTACAGGCGTAAACTGGGAGTATTTATCCCAATACTCTTTTTTGATACCAACTTGAACAGCCATAAGGTCAAGCAGTTTAGGGGCATCTGAGTATTGACTAATAACTTGCCCAGGTTGCAATTTATCTGCGTCATCTAAACTTGATAGGTCAAGGTCGTCGTATTTGCTCAGTAGGTAACTTAGGTTACTGACACTAGGCTTAGACCAAACAAGATTACCGTTGCTGTCTTTGAAGTTAATCAATACAGCAGCATCAGGCTGACTTGCTACTTGTAACAAGAATTTCGCAATACGGTTCTTAGCATTTACGCGGTCACAATACCAAGCAGAGCTATCATTCGCACACCAAGTATCTAGTGAGTTATCGCGAAGATTGATGCGTTTTTCAAGCCCACCAACATCTTCGATGAACTCGTGCATTCTAGAAAAGCCACTTTTACGAGAACTAATGTACGCATTGTAGTTAGTGTCAAAGTAATTAGCGCGATCTGAACGAGTGTTACGTAGTGTGTAGTAGTTCAGGTAACGTTCAACGTAGTACTGAGCAATTTCGTCATAGTTAAAGCCAATATCGAAACGGTTACAGTCACTGTTTAAGTCAACATGACCATCGGTACAGTATTTCCAACCAAAGAAGTTGCTGTAGCCATTGTCGTCAGATTTGCTATTCACTTTACCTGCTAGCTGTTCACTTAATAAGTTCACAGAGCCGGTGCGAGTTTTACCATTGTTGATGTCTTGCGCCCACTCATCACGACGTTTTTGGTCAAGATCTTTTAGTGAGTGCCAGTAGCTTGCTTTATCCCAGTCATCAACAGTTGTAGCACGGTTGTCTTGGATTTCACGACGGTAGCCAAAGCGGATTGCCGCTAAATCGTATGGACCAAAGCCCATGCCAAACATGTCATTCATGTACTCCATTTGAGTACTGGTTGACGTTGAAAGGCTTACATTTGGATAACCTAGTTTAGCCAGCGCTGCTTTTTGTTTAGCAATAGCCGTTTTGGTGTAGAAGTGTTTGTAATCCGTAGAGCCTTTGAAGTTATGGCGAAGACCAATACTGTGACCAAACTCATGGATAATAGTACCTACAAAACCAACCGCAGCGGTTTTAACAACCATGTCGTGACGAAGATCTTTAGGCAATTGTTTCAGTTGCTTAAGTTTGCCACCTACAATGCCGTCAACCCAAAGTTCAGGTTGTTTCCAATCAATTGCATAGCCTTTAACGCCTTTCGGTAGCACGCCATAGTTACCGCCAAGATTCATTGCGTCAGCAGTTAAAATATTGTGCTGAGAGTTGTAGTCCATACGGTCGTTATACAATTTAAGTATATTGTTGGCGTGTGCTACTGCTTGTTGGTTTGATTGGATATTGCTAGTGTCAGCATTTACTTTCTCTGATAGATCTTGCAATTCACTAAACTTAAGTGGCTGTTGAGCAACTCGAGTCATTGTGTCTTCCATCACTGGCAGTAGATTTGAACCGTTTTGCAGTGCAGCAGCCAATCGTGCGTCAGCTTCTTTAATCAAATCATCTTGATTTCGTGGCTTAGCCGCCGTGTCAATTGCATTTGCAATATCAGCAGGAGCTTGAGCGGCATTTGCTGTGATACTTGCTTCAGTGTTGGTTGCGTGAGTGTAATCCGTTACGCCTTCCAACTTAGTATTTTGTAGCGGAGCATCAGGGTAGGTTGCACCAGTTGCTTCTTTTACAGAATCAGGGTTTAAACGACCAAGGTTATAGTCACGTACGAAAATATCGTAAGAGAACGCAGCATTGCCTAGGAAGTTACCACTAAATTGGTTGAAGCCAGCACTTACGATTTCACCTGTGAGTGGATCATCACTGCTGTTTGCTACACCCAATAGGCCATTATCTAGAGGCTGGTCAAATAGTCTTAGGAAGCTATAACGTAAATCACCGTAGCGTTTGTCTTTAGCTTGTACAAAGTTGATGTGAGGCAACCCTGTGTGGTACATGCTGTTTTGGGTGTTGATGATAGCTTCCGCTTCTTTAGCCGCGGCAAGGAATACGGCGTTATCTTCATCCCAGAAGCTGTTAGATAAGTAGTAATTTACTTCTTCTTTATTCGGATCAAAGCGGTTTAGATAGGTGCGTTTGTAGCCAGTTTGATCTGATTGGTATTCGTTATCACGGTATGTGTGTGAAGTGGTAAAGAAACCAAAGGTGTTACCGTCTTCTTCTTGGTATGGGATCGCTTTGTAGTCTTTAGAAACGATCTTATCACGCTCAACCATTGAGAAGTATTCAGTGGTTTCAAAGCTTAGCTTATCCACATCCCAATCGCTGGCGAATTTAGGGATACAGCTTGCGCTCGGTACAGAGTAAACCGATTTCAACTCAAAGTTGATTACGCCATTTTTAAGGTCAAGAAGGTAGCCTTTCCACTGTTCAGCAGGTACTTTTGCCAATACAGAGCTGACAGGGTTTACCGCACAGCTTAGAGAGAACAAGTCGTTGTAATCTTGCTCTGCAATGCTGACGTCAGAAAAGTCAGGTACGAAGTAATGTTTTTGGTCCCAAGTTAATGACTCACTTGAATCCACTTCTTCTTTGTTAGTACATTTATCGTAGCTGTCTTCAGAACATTTGTAGTCTACGTATTTACCGCCAATGGTCAGAATTGGGCGATAGTTGTTTTCTGTGTCAAAACGACCACTGTGTCCGTCACCTACATTGTCGGTGTCGAGTTGTACAACTTGAAGTCCGTTTTCAGTCATACGGAATTTTACTAACTTGACGTCATTAGGCACTTTACCACGTACTGCAGTAAGGTAACGTGGTGTTTCGCCTAGCATACGACGGTATAGAAAGGTCTTCGCTGATAGTGTATTGAGATCTGAAACTTTCAGCTCGTAAGGGGAGCGATCAACCTTGTCATACGCCTCATCCTTGGGACCACAGCCTACAAGTCCTATGGTTGCAGCAAGTATACTGCAACCTAATAAGCTCTTATTCATTATTATATCCTGGTAATAATTATACTAAATGACATGCTACTTTGTGCTCGTCGCAACTTAGAGTAGGGGAGCGTTCAAAACATCCTTTTTCAGCAAGACGGCACCTTGTTGAAAACGCACACCCTTTTGGTGGATTCATTGGAGAAGGAATATCACCATTAAGGATTATTCTGTCTTTTTTCGCCCAAGGATCGGGTTGAGGAATGGCAGAAATCAGTGCTTCTGTGTAAGGGTGTTTAGGCGTGTTGAAAACATCTTCAGCGTTGCCTATTTCCACAAACTTTCCTAAGTACATTACGGCAATTACGTCCGAAACATGTCGGACTACAGAAAGATCATGCGCAATAAAAATTAATGCGATGTTCATTTCCTTTTGTAGGTCAAGAAGTAGGTTCACGATTTGCGCTTGAACAGAAACGTCTAAGGCCGAGACTGATTCGTCACACACGATCAGTTTAGGTTTTAGCGCGATTGCTCTTGCGATACCAATGCGTTGACGTTGGCCACCAGAGAATTCATGTGGGAAACGTGAAGCGGCGTTAGGTCGCAATCCTACTTTGACTAACAATTCTGAAACCCATTGGTCTCGCTCTTTTGCTGTGCCTATGCCATGAATTTCGAAGGGTTCTTTGATGATGTCCCCGACAGTATGGCGTTGGTTTAGGCTCTCAAGAGGGTCTTGTAATATGATCTGCATTTCTTTGCGAAGTGAAGTCATCTCTTTGGCATTTAAGTTCGTGATGTCACGACCTTCAAAGAAGATGCTGCCTGCAGTTGGCTCGTACAATTTAAGCAAGGTACGCCCTACGGTGCTTTTACCACACCCAGATTCGCCGACAAGACCAATGGTTTGGCCGGGATAGAGGTCAAAAGAGACGCCATCCACGGCATATACGTATTTTTTGGGTTGAAACAGTTTGTTGGAGACCAAAAAGTGCTGTTTCAAATCTTTAATTTGGAGTAAAGGAGTTGCTTGAGTCATTACATAACCTCTTTAACAGCAAGACAAGAAACAAGATGGCCAGGTTCAACCAATGCCGGCTCGGGTCTAGTGCTATGACAATGATCCATTGCTTTAGTACAACGGTTGACGAAGCGACAACCAGACGGCATATCTTTTAATTGTGGTACGCTGCCCTCAATGGTAGTGAGCTGCGTTTTTGGTATAGAAGAGACGGTCGGCATTGATGCCAACAATCCCTGTGTATAAGGGTGGGTAGGTTTACCAAAGATTTGATAAACATCGCCTTGTTCAACGACATTACCGGCATACATAACCGCAACGTCATCACAAATTTCAGCCACTACGCCCAAGTCATGGGTAATGAACAAAATCGCCATTCCCAATTCGTCTTGCATGCGTTTCATCAGCTCAAGAATTTGCGCTTGAATGGTCACATCCAATGCAGTAGTAGGTTCATCAGCGATCAATACTTTGGGCTCACAGGCGAGCGCCATCGCAATCATGACACGTTGACGCATACCACCTGAAAGCTCATGCGGGTAAACATCTAAACGTTTTTCCGGCTCAGAAATGCCCACTTTTTTGAACATTTCTAGGGCGGCCTGACGGCGGGTAGCCTCAGTGGTGTATTTCGTGCTATGCAGTTCATACACTTCTTCCACTTGCTTGCCGACACGGACTACTGGGTTTAGTGCCGTCATCGGATCTTGGAAGATCATTGAAATATCATGACCACGAAGTTTGCAGCGCTCGGCTTCGTTAAGTTTGGTGATATCACGACCTTCAAACAGTATTTCACCTTCAGTCACGCGACCGTAAGGCTGGGGCAGTAGGTTCATGATTGATGCTGCAGTGATACTTTTACCACAGCCAGATTCACCAACGATACCAAGGGTGCGACCTTTGATAACATCAAACGTCACGCCGTTGAGTGCAGTAATATCGCCTTCATCGGTATTGAACTTAGTAGTCACGTTGTGCAGTGACAGTAATACTTTATTTGACATACTTAGACCTTATTGACCGATGACTTGAGTGCTTAAATGCGTCATTTTAGGGAAGGTTTTACCTTCACTTTTTGCTTGTAGAACTTCATGTTTTAGATCGGTATCGATCCACATTAATCCCAGATCAAGGCCACTTTCGTCGAATAAGAATCGAGATTGTGCAGTACCTACTTTGTCTGGTAGGCGAACGTAACGCCAATGCGCCGCACGAGTGAATTGCGACACAGTTCCAGGGATAAAGCAGTTGTATGCCATTACCATGCGTTGAATTTTGTTCGATTGTTTCACTTGCTCAGCGACCGTAGAAGCTTGGTCAAACTTGGCAATCAACTTGTCCATTTTTGGATCAGCAAAACTGAAAAAGTTGTTGGTTTGCGGAACAATATTGCTGGAGTGGAAATATTGTCGGTATGCAGGATATAAGCCTGATGACATAGACAAGTAAGCCATTTGGAATTTCTTCTCTAATAGCGATTTAAATCCTGTAGAGCCATCAACCAATTTAAGCTCAAGATCTAAGCCGGCTTTTTTTGCTTGTTCTTTGAGGATGATAACATCAGCGGTATTGCGCGGACTTAGGTAAGTCAAGGTCACTTGTAGTGAATTGCCTTGTTTGTTGTACAGCAGTCCATCCGAACCTAAAGTGTTATAACCGGCTTTTGCGAAGTGTTTTTTCGCTTCGACAGGGGAGAAGGGCTTAACACCGACATCTTTTGGCGTGGCATAAGCGCCTACTAACGTACCAAAGCCGTTTTGTCGTGTAGCTTCACCATGACGTACGTGCTTAATCACAGATTCGAAGTTGATGGCGTATGCGACGCCTTCACGAACTTCGCTGTCCTTAAGCAGAGGATCGACCATGTTAAGCCACAAGCCTGAAGCGCCTACAGACACTTCGTTATTAAGCATAGATTTTACAATGTAGCCTTTTTGGAAAGGTTCAGAGTTGGTTTTATCAAACCATAATTTCTGAGAGTTGATGTTAAACACATCTAACTCGCCTTTTTCAAAGTAGCGGTACGCTAAATCTGGGTCACGAATAACAGAGAAACGAATCTTATCTACGTTAAAGCGATTTTTTAGGTAGCGGTTATGATAGCCCCACCAATCTTTAACGTGTGACATCTCAATTGTACGGCCTTTTTTAAGTGCCGATACGTAGTAAGCGCCAGTGGTCGGCTCTGCTTTCCAGTTGTATTCGCGGATGTAGTTTTTACCAATACCATTTTTGAAAAAGTGTCTTGGTTTAGGTTGCAAGTTAATGCGGTCGATAAGTAGCGCTTCTGGTAACGCATCAGACGACTGTAACGAAATGGTGTATTTGTCGTAGACGGTTAAATTAACGATTTTTTCAGTGTAATAGTTGCTATAAAACGGCGCGTGTACGTTTTTGTTTTTTACGTATTCAAACAGAAACGCATAGTCATCTGCGGTGATTGGCACACCATCAGACCAAGTCGCTTTTGGGTCTAAACGGAAATACATCGTTTTACCGTCTTTACCAAATGCCCACTGCTCAGCAAGCTCAGGATAAGGTTGTAGCGTATTTGGATGAATGCCCAATAAGCCCGGGTGATTATCCATTAGATATGAACGAAATGCCGTATTTGAGTCTGGGCCGATAGTACGCATAGTCAATGGGTATGACGGAACATACAAATTAAGCGTGCCGCCACGTTTTGCTTTTTCACTGGCAAACAAAGGCAGATCAGGATTTGATATCCATTTTAAGTCTTTAGGCAGTTGCGGAGCTTGTTTTGCCTGTTGAGTCGTTGCTGGCGCTGATGTGGCTGGCGCGGCATTGGCGTAAACAGGCGCTAATAGCGTTGTTCCTAATAGCGCAACCAATAACGTTGATAGTTTTAGTGTATTTAGATTCATGATATTAGCTGTACTTAGTTTGTTTCTTAGGATCGAAGGCTTCACGAATAGCTTCACCGATGAAAGTAATCATGGTGAGAATTCCCACAATCGAGAACACTACGGAACTCATGATCCACCATGCATCAAGGTTGGATTTACCTTGTTGCAATAAATCACCCCAACTTGGGGTAGGGGGAGTTAAGCCTAAACCTAAATAATCGAGAGCAGTCAGCGTTGAAATGTTGGCAACGATGGTAAACGGCGCCAAAGTGACAATCATTACTAGCGTGTTCGGTAGAATGTGCTTGGTGATGATGCGCCATGTGCCAGCACCTTGTGCTCTGGCCGCCAGTACGTATTCACGCGCTCGCTCTTTGTAAGAAATGGAACGCATGTACCAAGTGATGGGAATCCAACCAAACAGAACGTTGATAAAGACAAATAAAGCAAAGTTTGGCTTCATTATCGACACTAAAATCATGATCACGTACAGCATGGGTAACATCGACCAAACTTCGATAATACGCTGCATGATAAGGTCAAATTTACCGCCTAAATACCCCATGGCACTGCCGACAATTACGCCAATAAAGTAACAAATAGCCAGTGTTATGAAGGCATAGAAAATAGCGATACGGAAACCGTACACCAAGCGCGCCAGTACATCTCGTCCTGAGTTATCAGTGCCAAGATAGTGTTGCGCGTGTGCATTGGGTGCACTAGGTGGGAAACCGTTCGAGTAATCTTGCTCTAGCGGATTCCAAGGTACGATAGGCATGATGACCCAGTCGCCCTTGTCGGCTTTTTCAAATTTAGCTTGTAGGTCGCGATAGTTTGCTTCGTAACCATATTGTTCGCCAAAATCTTCACCGGTACGCATCTTAGAATACGTTGGGAAGTAAAGGTGTCCTTGGTAAGAAACCACCAAGGCTTTACTGTTGATCAGAGCCTCTGAAAACAGTGACAGTACAACTAACAGTACTAAAAATATAAGAGAAAAATAGCCTCGCTTAATTGAGCAAAAGCGTGCAATTTTCTTTTTAGTTAATTCATCAAAGTTAAACATTATTTACCAAACTTAACGCGAGGATCAACGGCCGCTACACACAGATCCGATATGATATTACCGAACATAAGCAGCAGTGCAGAGAGAGACAAAATACCCATTACAACAGGGTAATCTCGTTGAATAATAGCTTCGTAGCCAAGCAGTCCAATACCGTCGATATTGAATACCACTTCAATTAAGAATGAGCCGGCAAGGAATACACTAATCACTGAGCCAAAATGGCTCGCAATAGGAATTAAGCTGTTTCTTAATGCGTGTTTGTAAACCGAGTCTTTGTAGGTTAAGCCCTTGCTTACCGCTGTTTTGATGTAATCGGCTGACAAGTTTTCAAGCAAGTTGTTTTTCATTGTCATAGTCAAGATGGCAACATCGGCGATGGTGTAACAAATGACCGGTAAAATGGCATGAGAAAACAAGTCTTGTACTTTGCCAAATAGGGTGAGCTCTTCGAAGTTATTACTGGTGAACCCCCCGAGAGGAAGTACATCAAAATAAAAGGCGAGTAAGGAGAGCAATAGCACGCCGAGCACATAGTTTGGCATCGAATAACCAATGAAAATGATAACCGAGCTGATATTGTCGCCTTTGCTACCATGGTGAATCGCTTTGTAGATCCCCAGAGGAATTGCGATACCGTAGCTAAGAATTAACGCTATTACACCGTAGAATAAAGACACCGGCATACGCTCTTTAATCATGCTCCACACCGGATCATAGTAACGAGTTGATACGCCTAGGTTGAGATGAACCAAGTCTTTCAACCAGTCTGAATACGCGATATAGACGGGTTTATCCATTCCATACAGTGCTTTTAACTCGTTGATTTCACTTTCTGAAAGGGTTTGAGAGGCTGTTTTAGCCCCACCGCTCATTTGCATTTGTGAGATCATTCGTTCAACAGGTCCACCTGGAACGAAACGAGTCAAACAAAAGATCAGTACTGTTATTCCTAAAAAGGTAGGAATAATCAGTAAAAGTCTCTTAATAAAATAACCTAGCAATTTAATTTCCTTACTTTGTATTGACTGCCTAGAACGTATAGTAGGTTGTTAGGTAAAAATGGGGGTCTTTATCATCGAACAGATCTGAAATTGGGCTTGGACCGTGTTCAGGATCGTAATATTGAGCGCTGTTGGTATAACCCACACCGACGTAGATGTTGTCGGTAGCTTGATAGCCTAACTCTTCAGTATGACTGATGGTTGGGTAGGTGGTGGAACCTTGATAGGTAATGTAGTTGTAGTCATCTAAGCTCACCGTAAAGTAAAACTTGTCAGAGATTTGATATGTTGTATCAAGGGTTAACGCCAAAGTGTATTCAGTTAAGTTTTGGCCGCCGGCAGTTTTGTACTTATTAAAATACTTAGTGACCGATGGTGTTAGAGACAGGCTTAAACCATCGACATAGCGGTCTACATCAAATGAAATTGGCACATAGCCTTTTAAACCAAAGTACAGATTAGTGTCTTGGGAGTATTGTGTGGTTGGTAAAATGACGCGACCTTGCACACCAATAGTGGTGAAATCATCAAAGAAGCTGTAAAGGTTGTTGTATTTTGCATACAAAGAAGTTGATGACATACACCAGTAATCTTTGGTGTGTGTAGAACAGTAAGCGGTATCTAGGTAGTAAACACCGGTAATAACGCCTGCGCTGAAATTTGGTGTGAACTGATAACCTAATTTTAGGTCAATAGAGAAACTGCGATCGTCTCTATAGTCGCTTGCCCAATCATCGGAGTAGGTACCCGCGACATAACCAGTAAACGCTGGTTGGAAAGTTTGGCTTGAATCAGCGTCTGCATTTTGAGTATTAGCTATAGTCGTTTCATTTGCCAAAGTTGTTGTCGCAGTTAGCGAAAGTAGGGCAAGTAAAACTCCGTTTTTTACCACTAGATTTGATCTGTTCAATTTGATATCTCAATAAAAATGAAAGTGTGTACGTATTGAGAGGGATTGGGAAACAACCAATAGCACTATACAAAGGTTAATAAACCACTCTTAATGCAATCGGCAGTTTCTGCAGATTTATATACGGGCAGTTGAATATTCTGAGTAGTTATAGAATCAGCAATCCTTACTAACTATAAAGCGAACAAACTCATTAAACCTAACTAGCGATAACTCAAATAGCTATAAGCCAATAAACGATAATACTTAGTTAATAAAGGTGATCGTAAAATTGAATCATATCTATGCGAGTTAGTTCCCTCACACGCGTGTTACTAAATTTTATAGTATATGACTCACTTATGCTTTTGATATAAATCAATATAAAAAAATCAAAATCGTCCATATATAAGAACAAAACTTTCATTTTTCGTCATTTAATAACCAATGCGGGCTGGCTTGGGATGAATTCAATCATTAAAAATGAAATATTAAAAACCATTTTTATATTTGCGAAAAATTAATTCTATTTATAAGTCGATATGTAACTTGATTTCTATTATTTGAATTATTATTGAGCTAATTTGGAATTTATTTAAATTGGTGACTAACAGTGATTATTTTCGAAATGAGCAAACTTCTTCCTGCGAAAGGTAACGCCATTGTCCTGGCTCAACATCTAGAGTCAGTGTGCCTATTTGCTCTCGGTGTAGAGCAACCACTCGATTGCCTATTGCAGAGAACATGCGTTTCACTTGATGAAACTTCCCTTCAATAATACTTAGGCGTACGTCTTTTGCTGATAATATTTCTAATGTCGATGGCCGGGTAAGAACTGACTCACCCTGTAGTGATAGCCCTTGTTTGAATCGTGATTTGGCGTCCTCGGCGATATCCCTAGCAAGCGTGACACGATATACCTTAGGGCACTTTTGCTGCGGATTGGTGATAGCAAATGACCAACGGCCGTTATCTGTGATTAATACCATTCCTGTGGTATCAGCATCTAAACGTCCCGCGATATGAAGTTCAGAGACCTTTTCAATTTGCATTGAATTAAATAATGATGGATACACTTCATCGATATTAGAACAAATAGTGCCACTGAGTTTGTTCATCATAATATAGCGAAACGGCCGAGGTGTAAGAACATGAGTATTTAACTTTATGATATTGTTTTCATGTACTTGGGTCTGTTCTTTTGTCTCGATAGTTCCATTGACAGAAATATGCCCATTATGAATATGAAACAATGCCTCTGTTTTATTTAACTCGGTGCTTTTACAGACAAATTTATCAAGACGCATATATATCACAATGCATTATTCGTAACCTTTATCTTAATTATCAATACGCTACTGTTGGAAGCTTTGTTAAGTATTCAGTGTTAATTAATTTGTATATTAGTTAAATACTCGATCTCTTACTTGTTGTTCCAGTTCAAATAGGTGATTAGTCGCTTCCATATAATCAGGATAATCAATAAAGTGCTTTTGATACTCTGGTGTCATAATCTGTATTTCTTCAGCGCGCATTAATTTCCAATACAGCGGGGTGGTGTGCAGCATAGTCGCTAATGGTTTAAACACTTGTTTTTCATAAGCTAAAAACAGATCTTCTAGTGTGGCTTCACGTTCATTTTCACTTTGGATTGACGCTTGGATAGAGGCCAGCGCTTTTTGGTAGTGAGCGTTGCCTTGCAGGCCTGACATCACTGGGATATTTTCTTTGGCCAATTCTTTAAGTTGCGTATGAACACTCTCAAGCCATGCCTGCTTGGTGAGTTCTTCTGGGGTAACGTTGTCAAAGTGATGGCGGATTTTCTTTTCCAGCTTTACTTGCGAGCTTACTAACGCTTTACGAACTTTTTGAAATGAAAGTTGATAGGTTTTGCACAGTTCAATGATTAAGTCATGAAATCCATTGTCAGGGAAGTGCATACAGGCTTTAAATGTGGCAATGGCGTGTTCTTGTTGAGGGGTTAGCTCACTCATTGTGTCTTGATCCTTAAACTGTGGTGTAACGGTATTCTGTCTTTCAATGTGTGCTTTAAGCACGCTAAAGTAAAGTTGAAAATAGAGAGATGGTTTACAAGGCTTATAAACCAAAGCCCACTTTAGGTAACATACGCACCGAGCGCACGCCCCATGGGGTTAGGTCAGGTTTAGGCTCGCCGGTATAGTTACCCAAGCAGATATAGCCTTTTGAAAGATAACGATATAAGAAATCCCCACCTTCTTGTTTAGCGGTTCTCTCATCATATAAAGGCAGAGCAATACGCTCCACACGCAAATCAGAAGCCTGCTTAAAAGCGGGATAAACCGAAGAGTTAACTTGATGGGCATCCAGATTTTTTAATAGTGCTTTGTCTGACATTGATGCTTTCTTACGAATAAAAAGCATAATCATACGTTTCTGTTGTTCCGATGAAACAATAAGCATTTCCATAACGATAATTCCTTTGAAAGAAGCGCAGTATATAAGAAGTGCGGGGTCAGGTCTTGAAATTTGCACAGCTAGTTTTTACAAGTGTAGTTATGCTCGAAGTAGATACCAATAAAGCCAATCGATCCTCTGTCGCTGTAAACAAGATCATAGTCGGATAAATGCTTCTATACTTTGTTGAATAACATCAAAGGAGAGATTTAAAATGCTGAATGAAAACCACGCCTTTATTATTGATTTTCCTGAGCTAAAACTCGATATCGTTCAGTTAAACCATGATGATCCCGTGTTTAAAGCTAAGCTTGAGGAATATCATCAACTCGATTATCAAATCCGCGAACTTGAAGTTTCAGGTAGCCCAATAGACGACAATGAAATGCATGATCTCAAATTAAAACGCATGGAGTTAAAAGACAGTTTGTATCTCCAATTGACTCAGCACCATGGGGTCAGGTCTTGATATTTGCATGATTGGTATAACGAAACTTTATACCTGAGCATGTGAGTGACACAGTAAAAGTAAGCAGAAAAGTGTAAGTTACACTAACAATCTTTAATGGCGCTTTTCTGCTTATCGACTAACTCTGAATGGGTTTGATAATTTTAAATGTCTTTAAAAGCAGATTCATTTTTTCACTTCATCTATTAATCTTATCTAAAATCAATCGGTTATGCTTGTTGTGGGGTGGCTTCCTATAGTGAGGCTTAATACCCCTTGATTATACTAATCGCTATCTCGATAAACTGCCTGCAGTTAAATTCCCCCCAAGGTCCTGCAAATTTCAAGACCTGACCCCCAAGATACATTCGGTTACAAACTTTTTTCTCGCGATGAAATATAGTGTTTCCAACGTAAATTGAATCGAGCGAAAAAGGCATCAATTATGAAAACAATTAGCTTAGCAATCTCTGCAATTTTATTATCACATGCAGCATTAGCTGATACTGGCAACACATACATTCGTAACGGTAACATCTACACACACGAAGGCCATGCAGTAATCGGTGGTGGTGTCATTACCGGTAGCAAAATGTATAAAGGTCAAAAAGATCAAACCAGTGCTTACATCAATGGTGGTTACCATGGTGTCGACTTCAATGCGGATTTAACCGGTATTAACTATCGTTTCCTTGGTACTAACGAAGATACATTTAACATGAGTGTATTTGTTACAACTAACCCTGGTTTGGATGCTGATGATGCCACTATTCTTAAAGGCATGAAAGACCGTGACATGAGTGCTGATCTAGGTTTGAACGCTGACGTTCATCTTGGTCAAGGGACTCTTGCGGGTAAATTCCAACAAGATGTTACTGGCGCATACGAAAGCTTCCAAGCGGACTTAACTTACTACCACCCATTGGCATTCGGTAGCGTTGATTTTGTTCCTTATGCTGGTGTTCACTACTACAGCGAAAAATTTGTTAATTACTATGGCGGCGTTTCTGCTGCTGATGCGACTGCTGAGCGTCATGAATATAAAGGCGACGGAGCATTTGCTTATAAAGTAGGTTACGCAATGGTAGTCCCTGTTACTGAGCACGTTGATATTACTCAATCAACTGGCTACTCATACATCTCATCTGATTTTGCTGACTCGCCACTGATTGATACTCAAAATCAATGGGCAACAACACTAGGTGTGAATTACACATTCTAAGTAGAGGATGAATGATGAAACTATTTAAACGTATATCAGTCATTGCCATATTTGCTTGTATGTTGTCGGCGTGTGCTACGCCGTACAACACTCAAAAAAGCTTTTGGACCTTTGGTCAAGGTTTTGAAACTACGCAAATAGCACCAGATAGCTGGCAGATTAGTTTTGTAGGTAATGATCACACTGATAGAGCCTTGATGCGAAAATACGTCATGCATAAATCAGCTAAATTATGTCATGATGCTGGTTTCCCATACTTTATCTATACCACTGAGCAGACGACTCGTGATGCTGTAGGCGGTGTAGGAGTAGGAACTAAAATTAACAAAGACTTTATGTTCAACACGTCAAGCACGTTGCAAGAAGGAACAAGTATTGTCGAGGTTACCGGCCTAAAAACAAAACCTGCAAATCCAACAGGTCGCGTTTACGATACTGAGTTTTTGTTGAAGCATCTAAAAGTAAACGAATAGTTTCATCCTGACTGATAACTTATAATATCTAAAACGCCATATTTCTTAATATGGCGTTTTTTGTTTTGGGCCATCTCTTGGGGTCAGATCTTGAAATTTGCATGATTGAAGAGGGTAGGCTTTTGTATAGCGAGAGTCACTGTTGATGGATTGATGGATTGGTGGATCAGATATTGAGAAAGGTTAGACGAACTTAGAATGCCAAAGACGTGCTACCCAGTATTTATTGGTTCAGTCATAGAGCCGTAAAATAGACGTCTTCTACATCAACCTAATACTTTAATTTCTATTTATCTTTCAATTACTCAATGGTTTATTAAGTTTCTAGCTTGCCTGTCACAGGGAGAGAGTTAAGGGCTGTTAATTAACTATTGAGGCAAGGAAAAATAGACGCTGTTTCGTTTCAGTGACTCGTACCTGCAAATTTCAAGACCTGACCCCATCACCTTGCCCCATCAACTGTTGTTATTAATTAGGAAGGTTAAGCGCATGCTGGCACCGCCAAGTTCTTTTGAGCGGTGAATGGTAAGAGGGGAGCCCATCCAGTGACCGATGCGGTTGACTATTGCCAGTCCCATACCGTGGCCAGCGTTGCCTCGGCTTTGTTGGCCGCGTACAAAAGGTTTTATCACTTGTGCTGCTTCTTGCTCATCAATGCCTTTGCCGTCGTCATCGACACTGAGTATGACGGTATGCTCTGTCGTTGTTATCTGAACTTTGATGGTACTTTGCCCAAAACGTTCCGCATTGCTCAATAAATTGCCCACTTGCATAGAGAGATACATAGGATCGCTCTGCACCCAAATAGGGTCAGCATCAGGGTTGAAGATGAGATTATGTTTATCCATTGAGTAACTTGCTAGCTTTGTTTGCAGCCAACTATTGAGTTCAATAGGCTCTAATTCTGGCTTAATATTGGCTTGATCAAGTCTAGCGTAGCTTAAGAGAGTCGATACAAGCTCTTCCATAGAATTAAGGTCATGATTTAAGCGCGAAAAATACTTAAGTTTGAGCTTTTCATTGTCGGTTTCTTCTAATGCTTCAATACCAAACCTTAGGCGGGCAATCGGGGTTTTTAAATCATGGGACACCGCGCGACTTAACAGTTTATTGTCGTCGACCAATTGTTGTATGCGGTCTGCCATGCCATTAAATTCTTGCTCAATCTCGGAAATATAAGAGGATTTTTGTATCTTTATGCGGTGTTGTAAATTACCCATACCAAAAGATTTGGTCGCTTTACTCAAATTTAATAGTTGCTTAATTAATGGTGATACCCAAAGCAGTAATATAACGACTATTCCGGTATAAAAGAGGGCGGTATACATCTTATTAAGATCTAGCCCCTGATCTTCAGGTGGTATTAATTGAGTTTGGATATTGAGTACTTGATGGGTTTTAGGCAGTCGATAATGCAAAGACACCCCTTCATCGGATTGCAACAGCAATTGTCCGTCATTCTCAAATTGTGCTTTTAATGATGCAGGTAATGGGAACTGAGCTTCCGAGATAAGTGAAAGCTGTTCTTGATTATGTTCATTCCAAGTATCAATAAGATTTGTTGGGGGATATCCCAGCTGATCATCAAGTATTTGAGCGAAGCTACTCCCGGCCAGTCTAAGCGCCTGTATGCGTTCAGAGGTAGTCACTGAGGCCACTTTACTATCATGTTGCTGTGCATACTGACTGATCGACCACCCTAAGATCACTATCGATGCAAGAACAGCTATTACCAGTGAGACAATGAGTTTTCTCATACTAATACTTCTACTTGGTTATTCGTCTTCACGACAAAATAAGTAACCCTTACCTCGAATCGTTTTGATTTTATAAGGCTGTGCGGGAGCTTCTTGCAGTTTTTTACGCAAACGAGAAATGCGAATATCGATTGAGCGATCAAAGCCATCATATTCTATGCCGCGCAATTGGGTAATAAGCTCAGTTCTGGGTACAACACTGCCTTCTTTGGAGGCCAGTGCCCAAAAAGCGTCAAATTCGTTAGAGTTTAGATCCAGTTGATGGTCATCAATTGTGACCGACTTTGCTGTGGCATTTAAAGTCAGAGAATCAAATTGTAAAAGCTCTTTTGGCACTTCATCACTGGCGCGGCGCAGCAAGGCTTTAATATGAGCAAGCATTACTTTAGGGCGGATGGGCTTAGTCAAATAATCGTCAGCGCCAACTTCTAAGCCTTTGATTTCATCACCGTCTTCCACACAAGCGGTCATAAATAGGATAGGGCCGGAATAAAATTTTCTGGCTTCTTTACAGACATCAAAGCCGTTTTTTACTGGTAACATGACGTCCAGCAATACCAAATCCGGTGTTTCTTCTTCAATCATTTCTAGTGCATAGTCACCTTGACTGGCAATGGTGATGTTGTAGTCATGATCAAGAAGATAATCGCCAATCCATTCTGAAAGAGAGGCGTCGTCTTCAACCACTAATATGTGTTTTTTATCGGTCAAAATAGTCTCCATCCAGATTGTGATTGCTTAGGGGCTTTATATACCCAAGTGACCACCACTTTTACTTCAGCGAGCGGCTGCGCTGTAGTTTGATCAATTAAGCGAAACTTTGTGGTTTTATCTTTATTGAAACTGTATTGATATTGTTGCATCAAACGACCTTGCCAACAGATCACTTGCTTACCAGTCTCAGATTGCAATAAACAAAATTTGCCGTCAGCCGGAGTTTTCCATTGAAAAACAATATCTTGATAACAGGTCTGTCCCTTATGTAGTGCAACACATTGTTCCGGTGTCGCAGTAAAAGAGACGTCTTTTTCTTTCGCCATTACCGGAGTTGTGCCAGCTAGCGACAATAAACAGCAGTAGAGTAGTCTATTCACATCGCCCCCTAAAACACATAACTAATTGACACGTTGAATAACGAGTTGTAATCAGCTTTGATAAAGGGACTATCCGTTATTTCGTCGGACAACGCGGTTACGCGATAGGTCGAACGGAACACCACATTTTGAGTAATAGGGTAGGCTGCGCCAAATTCAAGGCCGTAGTTAAAAGCTGCTCCAGCTTCATATTGTTCAAATTGCGTGGTTGCTTCTTCACGGCTTACGCCATAAATATTGTTGGTGAGTTTACTAGAGAGATAGGAAACACTACCGAGAGTGTATAGGTTCCAGTTTTTAACTTGCCAAGACTTACCGAGTTTAATCGAGCTTTGTAGGCCCAAATTGTCAGTGTAATCACTGACAATGCGAAATTGGAACACATAATTGTCATCCCAATAACGGGTAGCACGAAGACCCGCACCAACATAAATGCCTTCATCGGCCATTAGGTAATTATTACGTTGAGCCTCATTGAGCGCGCTAAGATTGACGTCTTTGTCTCGTAGCCAAGTGGTTTCAACATTAGCCGCTAAAAAATCAACAGACCAATCTTCAGAATTCCAGAAGTTATAACCAAGGTTAGCACCGTCTTGAGAGAGGTGTACCAGTTCAGCAAATAGGCCTTTATATTGATACACACCACTGAGCAGCAACATCGGTTGAAAGTCTTTGTGTTCAGTAGCGCGAATATCCACTTGATTGGTCACAAGACCAGATGCGCCTACTTCAAAATAACCGCCATTTTCATGGCGTCCGCCATTTTGTGTTGAGTTAGCCGTGATATCTTCAGCCATACTAGGCATAGTGACAACCAGCCCCAATAGCAGAGCAGCTAGGGTTGATGGCCTAACGAAATCACGTAGTAAAAGGGGCATCTTCTGTTGAACAACAAAATACGGTTTCATCTTGTTCCAAACTATTTCTTAACGCATTTAACTATTATGACTGTGTGTTAAATGTGAGTCCAATATAATGGGGGGGTCAGGTCTTGATATTTGCATAAATCAGACAAATCCCCAGTTAAATAGCTCGGATAACTTCTTCTTCAATAAAAAAACAGCAACCATTAGCGATAAACTAAAGTTGCTGTTTTTCATTATCCGGTGGCTTGATAAAGATGCATCCGTGCAAATTTCAAGACCTGACCCCGCAATTAGTCACGCAGTTCGCGGCGTAGGATTTTGCCTATGTTGGTTTTGGGTAGTTCGTCTCTAAATTCGATGACTTTAGGGATTTTGTAGCCGGTGAGGTGTTGGCGGCAGTGCTTTTTGATATCGTCGACAGTGACAGGGTCACTTGTGACTACGATTAGTTTTACGCGTTCTCCTGCTACGTCATCGGCAACGGCTACTGCAGCGGCTTCTACGATTTTGGGATGTAGGGTGGCGACTTCTTCTATTTCGGTTGGGAAGACGTTGAATCCTGACACTAAGATCATGTCTTTTTTTCTATCTTCGATATAGAAAACGCCATCTTGGTCCATTCGGCCAATATCACCAGAGCTTAACCATCCATCGGCAGTAAGAACCGCTTTGGTTTCAGCGTCTTGTTTCCAGTAGCCTTTCATAACTTGTGCGCCGCGTACTTGAATTTCACCGACTTCATTGGTGGCTAGAGGTTGTCCGTTGTCGTCGACAATTCTTAGCTCTGTGCTTGGCAGTGGCACGCCTACCGCAGAGACATACTCTTGTTGGGTGTGAACGCCGCCTGCAACCACTGGAGAGCACTCTGTCATGCCGTAGCCTTCAATAACGGGCATGCCTGTTACTTTTTGCCATTCATCAGCAGTGTGCTTTTGAGTCGCCATTCCGCCAGCGATGGTAAATTGGGCACTAGAGAAATCCAGTGCTTTAAATTTACTGTTGTTGAGCAGAGCTGCAAATAAGGTATTGAGACCAAAAATCATGGTAAACGGGTATTTGCCAAGGTCGGTAACAAAGCTCTTTAAATCACGAGGGTTAGTGATAAGCAGGTTTGTACCGCCCATATACATCATTAGCATCATACTCACAGAGTTAGCAAAAATGTGATAAAGAGGAAGGGGAGTAACCGCAAGCTCATTCTCTTTGGCAGTTCTTGGGCCAAAGTGGGCGAACACTTGCAGTACATTGGCAATGATATTTTTGTGGGTAAGCATCGCCCCTTTCGCAACCCCAGTGGTACCACCTGTGTATTGCAGGTAGGCAAGATCGTCATGTTCGATATTAGGCGCGTTAAACTCCATGCGCTTGCCTTCGGTTAACACGCGGCGTAATGAGATTGCGCTAGGCAGGTGATATTTTGGCACCATTTTCTTGACGTACTTCACCACAAAATTGACTAAGGTGCGCTTATGTGGCGCTAACTGGTCGCCAATACTGGTTAAAATGACGTGTTTAAGGCTAGTTTGGTCAATCACTTTTTGTAAGCTATCACCGAAGTTTGTCACCGCGACAATGATGCTAGCGCCAGAATCTCGAAGTTGATGTTCAAGCTCTCTTGGAGTGTAAAGTGGGTTTACATTCACCACCACCAATCCCGCTTTCAGTGCGCCAAGGATAGTGATTGGATACTGAAGAAGGTTTGGCATCATTAGCGCAATTCTGTCGCCTTTTTTCGCTTTTAACTCAGTTTGTAAATACGCGGCGAAGGCGTCACTTTTATCATTCAATTCTTGATAGGTGAGCGAGTGACCCATGTTAATGAACGCGGTTTTATCTGCGAATCGGTTAAACGAGTCATCAAACATTTCATTAATATTTTTATATTTGTTTGGCTCTATAAATTCTGGGACGTCGCTAGGATAAGTGTTTATCCATGGTTTATGGCTTGTGCTCATTGGTATTCTCACGCTTTTTGTATACGTGTATTTTAATAGATTATTCTAAGGAAGGAATTAATTTAGTGATTATTCAAATAATAATCAGTTTGTTAGATTATTTTGTGAGCAAATATGAGCGGGGTCAGGTCTTGAAATTTGCACGCAACGCGTGCAAATTTCAAGACCTGACCCCGCATTTAGCTAGCGAGCGTTTTCGAAGGCAAGGGCTTTGCGTTCTATGTGGCGGAAGATCAGAGTGAGTATTCCGTTTACGCTGAGGTAGAACACACCGGCGACACCGAACACGGTGAGGGTGTCGTAGGTTTGTGCGTTGATGCGTTGTGCGTAGCCCATAACATCCATAATGGTGATAGTACTGGCTAGGGATGTGCCTTTAAATACTAAAATCACTTCGTTGGAGTAGGCTGGGATAGCGCGACGAATCGCGTAGGGTAGCAATACTCTAAGGCTTTGTGCGTTGTTCATGCCCAGTGCACGGCAGGCTTGCCATTGCCCTGATGGAATCGCATTGTATGCGCCTTTGAACAATTGAGTGCTGTATGCGGCTGTGTTAAGTGCCAATGCCAACATAGCGCAAAACCACGGCTGACTTAACCATTGCCAAATAAAGCTGTTATGTATCGCTTCAAATTGTCCTGGGCCGTAATAGATCAGAAAGATTTGTACCAACAATGGCGTACCGGTAAACAGGGTAATGACGCCACGGCTCAACCAATGAACACCTGGAGTACGCAGAATTAGGGTTAGCGTCATCAATAGCGCAAGAATACAGCCAACAATCAGTGAAACCACAGTGAGGTGTACACTGGTCATCAACCCGTCAAGCATTTGGTAGAAATGTTGTGAATTCATGCTTTTGTTCCTGCACTCGAAGAAGCGTCTTGAAGAGAGAAGCGCGCATCTATGATCTTAACTATTTTCTGAGTAATAATCGTAATAACTAAATAAATGGCTGCCGCAGTTGCATACCAAGTAAAGGCTTGGTGAGTCGTTGCAGAGGCAAGCTGAGCTTGCTTCATCAAATCGGTTACGCCGATCAAAGAGACTAATGCGGTGTCTTTTAATAGCACTAGCCATTGGTTCATCAAACCCGGCATAGCGTGACGTACCGCTTGTGGCAATACGATTTTAATAAAGGTGCGAGAACGGCTCAAACCTAGAGCGTTTGCCGCTTCTATATGTCCGCTAGGCACTGCTTTTAATGCGCCACGAATGGTTTGCGATGCATAAGATGCAAAAATTAAACCCAGTGCAATTACCCCAGAAATGAAGGGGCTAATGTCGACAAATTCTCCCGTTATAATGAAGATAACTTCAGTAGAACCAAAGAAGATAAACAGCACCACCAGAAGCTCAGGTAGTCCTCGAACAATGGTGATAAATAGAGTCGTTGGCCATGCCAACCACTTATGGCGAGACATCTCACCACAAGCAAACAATACGGCTAAAATTAAGCCCACGCATAAACTAACAAAAGCAAGTTGGACCGTAGTCCAACTTGCTTGTGCGAGAGACGCGGAGTAACCCGTCAATTCCATATTACTTACCGAAGTACTTTTCAAAGATGGCTTTGTATTCGCCGTTTTCTTTTACAGTTTTCAGTGCAGCATTAAGTTGGTCAAGCAGGGCTTGGTTATCTTTATTGACTGCGATACCAAAACCGTTACCGAAGTATTGTTTGTTGGTTACTTGCTCGCCAACATAGCTAAGTTTGTCGCTTTTCTTAAACCATTCAGCCACAACTGCAGTGTCACCGAATACAGAATCAATACGACCATTTTGCATGTCGATGAATGCGTCTTGGTAGCTTGCGTAAGGAACCGCAGTCACACCTGGTTTTTGTTCAATTAGGTATGATTGGTGCGTAGAACCATTTTGTACACCAACGCGTTTGCCTTTCAGTGCAGCTTGGTTTTCAACTTTACCTTTAACCGCGATGAAAGCCGCTGAGTTATCGTAGTAAGGTTGAGTGAAGTTCACTTGTTGTTGACGCGCTTCAGTAATATCCATACCAGAGATAGCTGCATCATAACGTTTGAACTTAAGGGCAGGGATCAAGCTATCAAAAGATTGGTTGTGGAACGTACATTTCGCTTCAATCTGCTTACATAGAGCATTTGCAAGATCAACGTCGAAACCTTGGATTTCGTTGTTTGCATCTACGTATTCAAATGGTGCGTAAGTCGCTTCCATTACAAATTTAATTTCTTGCTGAGCTGCCATCGCATGTGCTGACGTAAGACCAATCAAGGATGCTAATAAGATTTTTTTCATTTGTATTTCTCCAATCATTGCGCTGCCTAAAACTTGTCAGCGTCTGTAGGCGTATAATTAGTGGGTAAGGTAATCTGCGAAATTTTGTGTCGTTGGCTTATTAAACACTTCGTTAGTGCCATTTTCCACAACTTTTCCATCTTCTAAATACAACACATGACTTGCTACTTTACGGGCAAAATCGACCTCGTGAGTAACAACAACTTGTGTAATTCCGGTTTTGCTAAGGTCATTGATAACCTTGGCGACTTGAGATGTGATCTCTGGATCGAGTGCTGCCGTAGGCTCATCAAACAGCAGTACATCGGGTTTCATCATCAAGGCCCTAGCAATAGCGACACGCTGCTGTTGACCACCGGATAATTGCAGTGGCCATGCGTCGGATTTATCACCCAATTGCAGCATGTCTAAAATTCTTTTGGCTTCTTCTTTGGCGGCCGCTTTCGAAAGACCCGCTACACGCACTGGCGCTTCAATTAGGTTTTCAATGACGGTCATATGTGGCCATAGGTTGTATTGTTGAAATACCATGCCCACTTTGTGTCTTAGTTGCAGACCTTGTTTTTCGGTCACGCCTTTTGCAAAATCAAAAGACATACTTGCTACTGACATATCGCCACTGTTAGCACTTTCTAACAGATTCAGTATACGGAGCAGTGAGCTTTTACCAGCTCCACTTGGACCGAGTAATACTAGAGTGTCACCTTTATTGCACGTAAAGCTTACGTCGTGCAGTACTTGTGTATCACCGTAGAATTTATTGACCTGATTGACTTGAATACTCATGCTAAAAAACTGTCCTATATCTCTTCAGTCAGCATCTTACCAATTTCGCTTGTTTATGCAAATAAAATGTATAAAAAAACGGAAAATTTGGTTTCATTAACTACTTATGAATAAAAAGCTAGTATATGTGATTATATATTAGCCAATAACTTAGTCTGTCGTATGTGTGATTTATTTCATAATAAAACACTAAGGTTTTTATCCAATTTCTACAAAAGTCGCACTCTTTACAGTGCTGTAAATAGCAACTTTGCAGGATCTTGTTTACCCCTTTATTTTAAATTTATCTGTGCACGGAAGTAAATGTGAGATACATCCTTTGCTTAGATGCGTGTCTATGGTGTTATTAAACCAATCACCACTTTTTACAGGGAAATGAACATGCGCCTTATCGCAACCCGTAACGACGAATGGAATCTATACCGTGCTGGAGACCAGTATTTTGAGTCGAGCATTCAATTAACGCAGCAAGAGCAAGCCACCAATGGTGAAGAGCTGTTGACCAACTCTGGCAACTTAAAACAACTCGCGTTTAATTTAGACTCGATTAATGGCTGGTTTAATTCCAATAAAACCGCAGAAGATTTTCAACGGGTGATCGTGGCGTTAGAGC
The DNA here is from genome assembly GCF_052955985.1 of Vibrio sp. B1Z05. NCBI lineage: Bacteria > Pseudomonadati > Pseudomonadota > Gammaproteobacteria > Vibrionales > Vibrionaceae > Vibrio > Vibrio sp. B1Z05. The sequence goes on along the minus strand of NZ_CP130463.1, from coordinate 1,629,541 downwards.
CGATTATTATCCAGCTATGGCAAGAGAAGAAGCTAGGCTCTTGGGTTATGGAAATTTACTAATAACGGTTAATTAGTCAAAGATGTTTAAATTTTTAGGATTGTGCGCGCTATTGTTTTCCACATTTGCGCTCGCCAGTGAACGAGCGCAAATGGCTTGGGATTGGATTGATTCTGGGGCAGTAGTGATTGATGTCAGAACGCCGCAGGAATTTGCCGCCGGGCATCTAGAGAATGCGATTAACATTCCGGTGCAAAATCTGGCACACGCCGATCTTTCGTTCATTAAAAGTCGCGATCAGCTGGTGGTGTATTGCCGAAGTGGCAATCGCTCTGCAAAAGCGCAGCAACTGTTGCTTACGCAAGGCTATAAACAAGTGCATAATGGCGGCGGATTGCAAGAAATGTTGTCAGTAAAGCCTGAATAACCCTAAATTCACACTATTGCCAGTCTTGGCAATAGTGTCTCATTGCTATCTTTTCTTGTACCAACGCAGTGTTTAACTGATCATTCTAACTCGCTAGAATGATCAGTTAATAATTGCGATTGGTATGCTTACCTTTCTATCACATCGATTAGGATGACGCGCTTTGAGCCACTTTGAACACACTAATACCGAATACAGCCACTCTTCACAGCCAAACTCTTTGCAACCATTAGACGTTTTGAAAAACGTATTTGGCTATGACAGTTTTCGTCATCAGCAGCAAGAGATTGTGGATAGTGTAGTCAGTGGGCAAGACGTTCTGACCTTAATGCCAACCGGTGGTGGTAAATCGATTTGTTATCAAATTCCGGCCATTGTGCGCTCAGGGGTTGGGGTAGTGGTGTCACCTCTGATTGCCTTAATGAAAGATCAGGTAGATGCATTAAGACAAGTGGGCGTGTCGTGCGCGTTTTTAAATTCCACTCAAGACAGATATGAGCAAATGGAAGTGGAAGCCTTAGTCACCCGTGGCGAGATACAACTGCTGTATGTTTCTCCTGAGCGTCTTTTGATGGAGCGTACGTTAACGCTATTGGAGCAATCGAATCTTTCCCTATTTGCCATTGATGAAGCACATTGTGTAAGCCAATGGGGACACGACTTTAGACCTGAATACCAACAGCTGTCTATCTTGCCGCAACGTTTTCCTAATGTGCCACGCATCGCCTTGACCGCCACCGCCGATGAGCGCACCCGACAAGAGATCATCAGTCAGCTGCAACTTGGCAATGCAAAGGTTTTTGTACACAGCTTTGATAGACCCAATATCCGTTACCACGTCAGCGAAAAATCCAATGCTAAGCATGAGTTATGGGATTTTATTGAACACAACCATCCGCAAGACGCAGGGGTTATTTACTGCTTATCGAGAAAGAAAGTTGAAGAAACCGCCGCTTGGCTGGCCGAAAAAGGCCGAGTGGCCTTGCCTTATCATGCGGGCATGTCCATCGAGCAAAAAAATCAAAATCAGCAACGCTTTTTACGTGAAGATGGGGTGATTATCGTTGCGACGATTGCCTTTGGCATGGGTATAGATAAGCCCGATGTACGCTTTGTCGGTCATCTAAGTTTGCCAAAAAGTATCGAGTCCTACTATCAAGAAACCGGTCGTGCAGGGCGTGATGGCGCGCCTGCTAATGCTTGGATGGCGTATGGCTTGCAAGACTTAGTGATGCAAAAGCAAATGCTGGAAAACTCTGACGGCAGTGCGCAATACAAACAAGTGCAGGTGGGTAAGCTTAATGCACTGCTTGGTTATTGTGAGTTGAGTACCTGTCGTCGCCAGACATTACTTGGTTACTTTGGTGAAACTCTCGCGCAGCCGTGTGGCAATTGCGATAACTGTTTGCATCCGCCAAAAACCTGGGACGGCACCCAAGCGGCGCAAAAAGCCCTTTCAACCGTGTATCGCTCCGAGCAGCGATTTGGCGTGACCCATTTAGTGAATGTTTTGCTAGGCAAATCCGATGACAAAATTAAACGCTTTGGGCATGACAATTTATCCACCTTTGGTATCGGTACTGAACTGACTGCTGAGCAGTGGCGAGGCGTGTTCCGCCAGCTCATTGCGATGAATTATCTAAAAGTTGAAGGCATGTACAACAACCTAAAACTGACAGAGCTTTGTCGCGCCGTGCTGCGTGGTGAGCAAAGCATCGAATTTCGGGAATTGCGTAAGAGCAAAAAGAAAAAAGCCAGTAGCACGAAGAAAAGCACTGCTTTGTCTGAACAAGATTCAGGCGTGTTTGAAAAATTGCGCGAGCTTAGAGCCAGTTTGGCAAAAACGCAGAATGTACCGGCCTATATTATCTGTCACGATGCTAGCCTTGCCGAAATTGCATTACAACGCCCAGATAGCCTAGAGGCATTAGGGCAAATCTCTGGTTTTGGTGAGGCAAAACTGGCGAAATATGGTGAGGCAATTGTGCAGCTTATTAATGAGCAACCTAAACCTGCGCCTACGTTAAGCGCGACTGAGCAAAGCAGTTTGTCGCTGTTCAATCAATATCAAAGCATTGAACAGGTCGCCGCAGAGCGCGCTATTGCGGCTAATACGGTGCTGAGTCATCTGGCAAGTGCGATAGAGCTTGGTTTGTGCCCATTACAACAAGTGATTGAGCTGGATGACTCAACCCTTGAGCAGTTAGATTCTGCGATTGTTTTGCTTAATATCTTGAGCGAGCAAAAGCTAAAGCCGTTATTTGAGCACTTTGAAGGCAAATACGACTACGGCGTATTGCGCTGCATCGTTGCGCACTTTTCCTATCAGCAACAATTGACGCAATTATCCGAGCAGTCTGCTGAGCAGAAAGCAAATAAATAGAAAGCAAATAAATAGAAAACGAAGAAAAAGCTAGAACGGAATATCCGCAGTAAATGTCATCCACTCCTTAGTGACGGGGTGGGTGAAGCTTAATTGTTGAGCATGTAAATACAGTCTAAGGTCTTTTTTGCCGTATAAGCTATCGCCAATGATGGGCATGTTAAGACCATCTTTGTGTGCGCAGTGAACGCGAAGTTGGTGAGTGCGTCCGGTTTTTGGGTATAAAAATACCTTTGATTTCCCGTCCACAACCTCGATTAATTGATAATGAGTATGTGCGGGCTTTCCATGTTCAACGCTCACCCTTTGTCTTGGTCTATCTAATAGGTCGGGACACATTGGCAATTCAATATCTCCCTCATTTTTGATGTGAGTGCCATCGATTACGCCATCAATGAGCGCCGCGTAGCGCTTGGTCACTTCACGGGCAATAAACTGTTTTTGTAGATGTTTGTTGGCACGTTTGGTCAGTGCAAACACCAATAACCCAGAGGTCGCCATGTCTAAGCGGTGCAGGGCAAACGGGCCTTCTGCATCGGTATAGATCTGCTGCAGACGATGCCACGCCGAATCTTGGATATGGCGTCCCGGAACAGATAAAAAGCCTTCCGGTTTGTTGACCACCACAATATGCTCATCTTCATAAATGATAGGCAGAGGCTTGTCTTTGGCTGGGTTTTCCAATAGCGGATTATCATCCACCAGTAACCCTTTTAGCATATGCGACAAAATAGGGTGGCACTTACTCATGCACGAGGGATAAAACTGTTTATGCTGACGTATCTCAGATTTTGGGGATTGTCCCCACCAAAATTCCGCCAGTGAAATCGGGGCGTAGCGATTTAAATAGGCGTATTGCAACAGCTTTGGCGCGGCGCATTCACCGGCACCTGCGGGTGGCACTTTAGACGCCGTTTGAGCAAAGATTTGATTGAGATCTTGGCGCTCATTATCGGCATTTAAAAACGAATATTGAGTGAACAGCTTATGTTGCATCTGGTTAGAAAGATGCGCTCTGCGTGAGCGAAGCTCACTGATTTGACGCTCAACATCTTCTATCTCTGATGTTAACTTGGCTTGTTTTTCCGCCCACTGCGATTTAGTTGCTTTGAGCTGATTTTTCTCAAACACACTTTGTTTGGCAAGTTGCTGCTCTAGCTGTTGGTAATCATCAAAGCTTAAATCTTGCTTGGCTTGTGAGCGCTGCTGCTTTCTCAGCTTTCGGCTGTCTGCCATTTGCGCTTGCTGAGCTTGAATTTGCGCGCTGGCTTGGCGGTTAATCTCGGCAAGCTGCGCTTTTAACTGAGCTATATCGACGCTGCTTGTAAATGCGTTTAGCTCACTTGATACGGCATTGATCTTGTCAAATTCGTGTCTCACAAAGCCTTCACTGTTGAGCATGTCATACACAGGTGGCACAAAGCCCTGATGATGATTGGAATCATCAATCTTGCCCGAAAAAGCGCTTAAAAAACCCAGCTCACCGTCGCGATTTTTTACCACTAGCACGCCAAACATTTTGCCTTGTTTTTGGGGGGAGCTTGATGCCGAGCTTGGCTCTAAATCAAATTGGCAGTCAAAAGCCGAGTGCAGCTGTTTTTGCAATTGCTCGGAAGCTAACACGCTTAGCGGGTGAGGCTCATAATAAAAGGGGAATGTGAATCGCTTTGGCAGCGCAACTCCTGCGATGGATTGCTCAAATGGAGTGAAAAGCGGGTCGCTGCTCATGGGATAAGGTCTACCTATTTATGTACGTTGGCACGTGAAGATGCGGTTTTAGCTGATTGTATTGAATCCAATCGAGAACCGCCAGTGTATGTTGATGATTCCCATGTTGATATTCTCTATGTTGATATTCCTTAAGATATTAGAAATTGAGCGGCATAAAAAAGGGCTCTATCAATAGAGCCCCATAAACCTTTAGCAAATGGATTAGATATTAAGCGGAATGATGGTGACTAATTCACCCGGCTCAACTTTGGCGTATAGCGGATCAATTTCAATCAAACAGTTCGCTTCACTCATCGAGCGTAAAATTCCAGAGCCTTGTTTTCCTGTGCTCGATACCACCAATTGCCCAAACTCATTCAATTGATAGATACCGCGAGTAAACTCGGTGCGGCCATGGCGAGAGCGCAAAGCTTCGCTGGCAATAGCGCGCAATTTGGTCGGTTGCCAGTTGCTTTCACCTTGCATTTTATGGATAGCGGGGCGCACGAAATTAATAAAGGACACCATAGTGGCAACAGGATTTCCCGGCAATCCGAAGAAAGGGGTATCGCCAATCGTGCCAAAAGCGAGAGGGCGACCCGGTCGCATATTGATGCGCCAAAAATCGATATTGCCGTTTTGCTCTAAAACATCTTTGATGTAGTCGGCATCCCCTACAGACACGCCGCCGGTAGTCAGCACCATATCGGCGCTTACCGCGGCTTTAGAGACTGCATGTTCAATCGCTAAATGATCATCTTCTAAAATGCCTAAATCGATAATTTCACAATTAAGTTGGCTGAGTAGTCCCATCAAAGCGTAACGATTTGAATCATAGATACAGTTTTGTTGTTGCGGCTGGCTTGGGTGCTGCACTTCATCTCCGGTGGAGAAAATCGCCACTTTTAGCTTGCGTATCACCGCACATTCATTGATGCCAAGAGAGGCAATCATGCCCATTTCGGCGGCGCCAATTTTTTGGCCTTGGCTAAATACGGCTTGCCCAATGGTAAGATCTTCTCCGGCTAAGCGTACATTTTGTCCCGCTTTCACTAATGCGCTGTTAAAAGTGACAAAGTGTTGCCCGTCTTTTTCAAAGGTATCGGATTGCTCGCGCATGATGACGGTGGTGCCGTTGCTTGGCACTGGTGCGCCAGTCATGATTTTTACCGCTTCACCGGCATTAAGTTCAGATGGATAGCTTTGGCCTGCCATCACTTCACCAACCAGTTTAAAGCTTTCCAGCGCCACATCTTGGTCACGAATCGCGTAGCCATCCATTGCGGAGTTGGTGTGCTGAGGCACATTGATACTCGAAACAATGTCTTGCGCTAATACGTGATGTAAGGCGTGGTCGATTGTTACGGTAGTACTTTGGGTCAGTGGCGATACCGCATTTAAGATGCGCTCAATCCCTTGTTCTACCGACAGAAAAGCCGGTGACAGGGTATCGCAGCATTGCGCAGCAGCACTGGCGTCAGCGTTACTTTGTTTGGAAGGCGCTACGGTTTGGATGATAAAGCTCGCTATTGCATCAAGATCGTTGATATCAAACTGAGGTAGCGCGGCATTAAAGCCTTTACTGAGTTCTTTTTCGGTATCAATATCGGTGGCAACGGCAATGATATTGTCGTCGTTAGGGTGCATCCATGGATTGTCTAGCGCTTGACGGCGCAGTTCAATTTTGGGAAATGACTGACTTTTAAAACCTTCGATTAAAATCATATCCAGGTTTTTGTGATCAAATTGCTCTAGCAACTCTTCAAATGTCGCTTCTTCGTTAGGGGTTTCGCTGATCATGGCATGACGGTAGCGCGAGCTAATATACATTTGTGTTGCGCCCGCTTTACGCAAGCGATAACTGTCTTTGCCTTGTTGGTCGATATCAAAATTATGATGCGCGTGTTTTAGTACGCCGAGTTTTAGCCCTGCTTGAGTCAATTTAGGAATGATCTGCTCAAGTAAGGTGGTTTTTCCGGTGCCACTAAAAGCAGCAAAGCCAAGGATGGGAGTATTACGAATCGTCTTCATAGATTACTGCTTAAATTGTTGGAGTTCTTGTTGAGAATTAAGGTTTACGAAGCTGCCTTTGATGTCACTAAAATCGATTTGGCGCGTGTTACAGCGGTCGTAAAAGAGAATGATTTTGCGTTCACCATCGTCTAAAAATTGCTGTAAACGCTCCAGCACGCGACGGTGGAAAACGGTGAATACGGGCTGAACAAAGTCACCATCGTGGGCGACAAGGATCTCATCGTCATCACTGATTTCTTGTTGCATGCGCTGGATAAGCGTTGGCGAAATTTGCGGACAATCACAAGGCACAAATCCCACCCATTCACTGTCAACATGGGTTAAGCCGGCGTGAATACCACCCATTGGGCCGACAAAGCCCTGATAATGATCGGCAAATACCGGTGCGTATTCTTGATAACGTTCTTGTGAACGATTGGCGTTGATGTAGATAGAATCAGTGTGCGATTTTAAAACTTCTAGAACATATTCGATAAGGGGTTTTTGATTTAATTCGACCAACCCTTTGTCTTGTCCCTGCATTCGTGTGGCTTGACCACCGGCCAAAACGACCCAACTTATTGACTTCATGTTTCGTTACCTAATTTATTATTTGTTATTGATTTTATTTTTTTAGTTTCTTCATCGATGACTCTAAGGTGAGGCGTTACCGTTAGACCTTGATTTTCAATGGTCCATTGAGTGTCACAAAGATTAGTCAGCCCATTTTGCTGGTGGCTAGTGATCACGATACTTGCGCCTCGGTCTAATAGATCTTTTGCCAGAGTTATGATCCCTTGCGTTGACTCAAGATCTAACGAGGCGCTAGGCTCATCCATGAGTAAAATAGAAGGATTGACTATCCAAGCTCTCGCCATCGCCAAACGTTGTTTTTCGCCGCCCGATAATACCGAGCAATGTTCATCGGCAAGGGATTCAAGCCCTACCATTCTAAGCGCATTAATCGCTTGACTGCGACTGTGTAAGCCACGTTTTGAGGCAAAGGGCAGTGCATAGCGAATATTCTCCAGTAAAGTGGCATCAAACATATAGGGGGATTGGTGCAAATAGACCACATCTCGGAATAATTTACGGGAAAAAAGCCGATAAAAGGTCGAGATCTCAATGCCGTTGATTGTTCCTGTACTGGGCGTGGTTAAGCCTGCCAAAATTTTCAGCAGAGTGGTTTTCCCCACACCGTTTTGCCCTTTTAAGTAAATGGCGTTACTCGGGCCAATTTGCAAATGAGGAATGTGAAATAATACGCGGTCTTCATAACGTTTGGATAAGTCTTGAGTTCTTAACTGTATGGTCATTGATTCTTGCCTCTAGACTCGTAGATGACTTTGTCCGCGCATTGCGGTTAAGACAAAATTTAATATCAATGCAAGCAACAAAAGCACGATGCCCAAAGCAACCCCTTGTGCAAACGCACCACGTTGACTCTCTAATGCTATGGCGGTTGGAATATTACGTGTATGACCCAGAATATTCCCTCCCACCATCATAGAACAGCCAACCTCTGTGACAATGCGTGAAAATGCAGTAACCACAGCGGCAATTAATGCAAAACGGGTTTCCCACATCAATGCTCTAAAAATTTGCGGATAAGATTTCCCAAGCGTGATAGAGGTTTCAACATTGCGCATGTCGACACTTTGAAATCCAGCTTGAAGCATAGAAATAAGAATAGGCATTGCGATAAGTATCTGCCCAAGAATCATCGCTTTTTGTGTAAATAGCCATTGCCAATCGCCAACAGGCCCAGAGCGAGATAAGGTCATATACAGTAACAGCCCTATCACTACGGTAGGTACGGCTTGCAGTGTATTAATGATTGAAGTGACAAAATTTCGGCCTGGGAAAGGGACATAAGCGAGCACCAATGCCAGTCCGATAGCGGGCAATAGCGATAAACTCAACGCAAACAAAGACACACTGAAGGAGATAGAAACTACCTTCCACAGTGTAGGGTCAAAATTTAGAAGCAGCCTGACTGCTTCTATACTTGTTTCACCAATATCCATTATTGAGATGTTTTAGCGTTAGCCGTAAACAGTTTTTGTCCTTTTACTTGGAAGTCATTGATAAGCTTTTGTGCTTTGTCGCTAATAAACCATTGGCTTAATGCTTTAGCACCCGCAACATTTAACCCAGTGTAGCGTTCAGGATTAACGCGAATGATTTGATATTGATTGAACAAAGCCGGATCACCTTGTACCCAAATCGCAAGGTCAAGTTTCTCTTGATACGCAAGCCAAGTACCTCTATCGGTAAGAGTATAGCCTTGTAATTCAGAGCTCATGTTAAGAGTTGGCCCCATACCTTGACCAATTGAGCGGTAATTAGACCAGTCGTGTGCGGTATTATTGATTGCCCATAGAGCCAGTTCTTTTTTATTGGTGCCAGAATCATCACCACGAGAAATAAACACGGACTTACTGTCAGCGATTTTCTGTAAAGCCTGAGCTGCATTGTCAGCATCGGTTAACTTGGCGGGATTATTTTTTGGGCCCACAATAATGAAGTCGTTATACATTACCGCATGAGGATCTACGCCAAAATGTGAGTCTAAAAAGGCTTTTTCAGCTTTTGGTGAGTGGGTCAGTACAATATCGACATCGCCCATTTCGCCCATTTTTAACGCTTTTCCAGAACCGGTAACCAACAATTGCACTTCATAACCCGTTTGTTGTTTAAATTTAGGTAATAGGTAATCGAGCAGTCCAGAATGATAGGTGCTGGTAGTGGTAGCCATTTTCAGTGTTTTTGAGTCGGCATGCGCTGGCAGAGTAAAAAATAATGCACAGGCTAAGGTGAGCGTGATGGTTTTACTGCGTTGCAGAAGAGCATGTAAAGACATAGCTTATTGATCCTTGTTTAGTGTGTCGTTAGTGGCAGATTTGCCGTCAAATTCTATTTTTTCAATGCCGTGATAAACCTGAAAACGAAGTCCTTTAGCACGAGCTATGATGGTGATACCAAAACGTTCAGCAAGCTCTAAACCCATTTGTGTGACCCCTGAGCGAGACAGCAAAGTAGGGATACCCATTTGCGCCACTTTAATCACCATCTCTGAGGTTAAACGGCCAGTGGTGTAGAAAATCTTATCGTGTCCTGACTCTTGGTTGAGCCACATTTCACCGGCTAAGGTATCGACTGCGTTATGCCGACCAACGTCTTCCACAAAAGAGATCACTTCACCTTCTTTACAAATGGCACAGCCATGCACAGCGCCAGCTTTTTTGTAGGTGTCGTTGTAGTGAGTGAGAGCCATCAGTGTCGAATATAAGCCACTTTGTTTAATGTTAGTTTGAGGCACTTGGTAGTTTTCCAAGCTTTTCATGACGTTGCCGTACATGGTGCCTTGACCACAACCAGAGGTGACGGTTTTCTTTTTTAAGGCTTTTTCCAGAAAATCTGTGTTTTCTTTGGTGACCACTGCCACACTGTTTGTTTCCCAATCTATCAACACGGAATCAAGTTGGGTAGGGTCTGATAAGAAGCTTTGGTTTTTGAGATATCCCAGAACCAATTGGCCGGGGTGAGAACCTAAAGTCATCAGAGTGACAATTTCGCGCCAGTTTAGCAGCACAGTAAGAGGACATTCACACGCAATGTCTTTACTTAAAGGCTCTCCGTATTCATCAAAAACAGTCACAGTTTGAGTCTGCGAGGGGGGCTGGCCAACCGCTACGATATTAGGAGCTTGGGGCATTGGAATATCCTTTTCTATACTGAATAGTGATTGAAGAAATGTGGCAAGGAAGGGAAATCGGCTTGCACACAATCACGGCGACTCATGTAGAACTATATAAATAATAATAAGTTAGCTTAACGAGGTAGTAATGAAAACGGAAGATAATTGGCCTGTTCGATGTCAGATTATTCTACATCAGACACAAAATTCTAAATGGCAAACCAGTAATTGGCAGGTTGATGAGATATTTTTAGACCCTTGTGCTAGCGACCTTGGAGTAGAGTCTGAGATCCAATTGTTCAAAGACGAACGTACGGATTACCGTTTTAACCTTAATTCCGACAACCCTAAGTTGTTTGTGGTATTGGAAAATGACATCGAAACGTTAAGTCTGGTCAGCGTCACGGTTTCACAAAGTGTTGCGGGCAGCTATTTGGACGGTGATTATCTCGTGTTATCGGTTGATCTTCCTTTACCAGTGCAAGTGTGGATGGAAGCCTATTTAGCTCGCCATGGCGAGCTAATCGAACATAAGCGTAAAAAACGCAAGGGAGCAGGGCGTGCCAGTCAATAATTTGTTATCAAACCCGTTTATCTTTGGAGAGTTACGATGAGTCGAGGTCTGTTTGAAAGATTGCTACATAAGCATGCTTCGCCCGTCGATATCGAAGAGCAACAGCAAAAAAGTGACGATATCGAACCTGCCATGCAAGTTGAGCTTGCGACTGATGATGAACGGCCGCTTGACAGTCTTGCTCTCGATAATTCAGCCACAGATGAAATTGAGCATTTTGTTGATCCTTCAGAAGTGACGGCTCCTGCGGAGCCGGCTTCATTAGAAACGATGGAAACAGAAGAAGCCATTGCAAGTGAAGCCATTGATAATGAATTAGCAAGCGAAGATGTTGAAGATGAAGAACGTAAGCAAGGCAATGCGATGTCTGCTCTACTTGCTTCAGATTCAGCGCCAGAAATTAAAAAGCGAGCGTTACGCAGTTTATTCTTTAGTGGGCAGTTTAGTGAAGTAGATGAGCTAAATGATTATCACCAAGACTTTAGTCAAATCAAACCGTTAAGCTCAGAGGTTGCCAGTAAGTTAAGGCACTGGACGACGGAAAAAGCCAACCAATTAAGTGAAGACCTGATTGAGCCGTCAACAGCTGACGCGAGCAATGGCGTTTTAACTGAAGATAATCAACCGAACGTAGACAAAGAACCATCGCTTAGCGAAGAGCGAGAAGTAGAACTCACGCTTGAGGACGAGGCGTCATCGTCACAGTTAGTCAAAGAGGAGTACCAAGAGCAAGATGCTTCGGATGAAATCGCGAATAACGAACCTATGACTAAACAAAATAATCGTTAAATCTAAATGAGAATTATTATCTATAATAATAAATTTTTTTAAATTAAAATGCTTATGAAATCACATAGTTAACAATTTTATCCGTTTAACACCTCAAATTTATTAAGGATTTAACAACCTTATGCAAAAAATCTGCAATTCTTAATGAAACGATGCGCTTATATTAGGCACGCTTATTTCATTAAATTACGGAATCAGAATGCTAAAGGAATTTTTGGCCCAATCAACGTCAAGCAACGGTCAAGCGCGTAGTTACGCTTGTAACAACACGTTAGAGCTTTCAAATCTTATTCCTCCAACGGTGAGTTATGAAAGCCAAGGGGCGTTACTGATCATTGCTACCGAGCAAAATTTAGAAAACTTACAACAACAATTTTCATCCATGTCATCTGTGACCTTTGCTGTGCCAAGTGGCACAAAGATAACTGGTGATATCAGTCCATACTTTTTCTCATTAGCCCAATTATCTGGATATCTAGGGCGTTTCTCTTTTCATATTCTGCAAAGCAGTTCTATTTCCAAAGTAGAGCTTGCCCCGGTCGCTATCGCGCAACCGCATTTTGATGTGGTATTAGATTTTAGCGCAGAAGCTTTGATTGATACTGAAGTCCCTCCTGTCGGATATTTCCCTGTCGGCAGAGGCTACCCAAAACTTGAAGATGCTGTTGAAGAAATCAACGCTTTAATCGGAACCTTTGATAAGCCCAAATTTTTCCGCCTTGATACCGATAAATGTGCGCACAGTTCGCGTGGCGTTAAAGGCTGTGAGCGTTGCATTTTGTCTTGTCCTGCAGGGGCATTGACTAGTGAAGGGCGTGATGAAATTGGCTACAAAATCGAAATCAATCCTTATCTTTGTCAGGGAGTGGGCACTTGTGCCACATCTTGCCCTACGGGCGCAATCGAATACGCCTTGCCATATCCCAACCAAACCCAAGGGTTTATAGAGCGCACCTTACAAAATTATCAGGCGCAAGGTGGCAGTAATCCTATTGTGCTGTTCTGTAGTGAAGAACATGAAACCTATAACGTAATGGCGCTACGCGCGTTACCCGATAATGTCATTCCTATTGTGGTTAATGAACTACCATCCGTGGGTATTGATACTTGGTTTGCCGCGCTGAGTAACGGCGCATCGCAAGTGTTGTTTGCCGCCAGTCGTCGCATGCCTGCCACGATCATTCGGGTCCTAAACGAAGAAGTAACGGTGGCCAAGACCTTGCTTAGACAGCTTGGTATTCATGCTGAAAGTATCGATATTTTATACCTTGAAGATCTTAGACAAACCAAACCTGTGTTGATTGAAACACCTCTTAATGTGCATGTGGGGGAAATAGAAGGTGATAAACGCGCAAGGTTATTCCAGTCGTTAGATGCCTTAGCGCAATCATTTACTCCGCTCCAAACAGAAGCAGCTCTGCCACAGGGCGCTCCATACGGCACAGTGGCGTGTGATACCGATAAGTGCACCTTGTGTATGGCATGCGTGGCGGTTTGTCCGACTATGGCATTACACAACGAAGGACAAGTCCCTATGCTTAATTTCATTGAGCAAGATTGTGTGCAATGTGGCTTATGTGAAGCTGCCTGTCCTGAAAAGGCTTTGGATTTGACCCCAAGAATTAACTGGGATCAACAGCAGCGCAGCAGTGCACTCACTTTAAATAAAGATGAACCGGCGCTGTGTTTACGCTGTGAAAAAGCGTTTGCACCTAAGTCCATGATTAGCATGCTACAGAGCAAATTAAAAGGGCACAGCCACTTTTCAGATGAGATAGCAATTCGTCGAATTGCCATGTGTGAAGACTGCCGAGTTGTCGATATTTATGAAGAAATGGCGAAAGATCCTACAAAACAGCTAAAATATTAAGGGTGAGCATGCATAACCAAGTACAACAATCACCGCGATCAGACATTTATTTGTTACTAGCGACATTGTTTAGACAAGCACCAAATGCTCAGCTAATGCAGTGGTTGGCACAGTTAAATACTGAGGAAGAGTCAAGTGCAATGAGTGCTGACTGGCGCGCGCTTTGTCAGTTAGCAAAAGAGACTTCTCTTGAGTCGGTTGCAGAAGAATATCAAGACTTATTTATTGGTATTGGGCGTGGTGAAGTGATGCCTTTTGCTTCATGGCACCGAAATGGCGCGTTAATGGAAAAACCGTTAATTGAATTGCGCCAAGACCTTGCATCGTTGGGCTTTGAGCGTAACGACAGCGTTAAAGAACCAGAAGATCACATGGCAGCGTTGTGCGAAGTGATGGCGATGCTAGTAGAGGATAATTCGCCTCAGCAAGGCGTATTTTTTAATCGCCATATTGCCAGTTGGTATAAAGATTTAGTGAAACAAATTCAGGATGCGAAAGCGGCTGAGTTTTATCGAGTTGTCGCAAACCTGCTAGCCCAATTTATGGAGCTAGAAGAGGTTGCGTTGAGTGAGCAGAGCATTGCTGTTCGTTCTAGTGAGTTGGATTAGGTTGAGGATGGAGTCATGAAAAACAATAAAGAAATTGATAATCATCGTCGTAGAGCAATTAAGGCTCTAGGTGGCGGTGTTGTTGCCGGTGCGATAATGACCACAGCAACAACATCTGCACAGGCGAGTCAGACCAAGGTGGAAGCCGAACAGTCGGAGGATAATAAGGGTTATCGAGAAACTCAGCATATCCGCGATTACTACAATTCACTTTAGGAACCCATCACTATGAAACTGACTAAACGTTCTGAAAGTACCTCAAGCCCTAATAAAAAGTTTGGTATTAGCCGTCGTACCTTTATGCGTAATTCATCATTGGCCGCTGGTGGTGCCGTGGTTGGGGCTGGAATGCTTGCTCCGGGCATGATGAGAAAAGCCCAAGCCCAACCAGAAACTGGTGATGTTAATGTAGAGATAAAACGTACTATTTGTTCACACTGTTCGGTAGGTTGTGGCATTTATGCCGAAGTACAAAATGGTGTCTGGACTGGCCAAGAACCCGCTTTTGATCATCCCTTTAACCTTGGCGGTCACTGTGCAAAAGGTGCGGCTTTGCGTGAGCATGGTCGCGGCGAAAAACGCCTTAAATACCCAATGAAACTCGAAGGTGGCAAGTGGAAAAAACTCACTTGGGAACAAGCCATCAATGAGATTGGTGATAATGCACTGAAAATTCGTCAAGAATCGGGGCCGGATTCGGTTTACTGGCTCGGCAGTGCAAAACACAACAACGAACAAGCCTATATGTTCAGAAAAATGGCATCGTTGTGGGGCACAAACAATGTCGATCACCAAGCTCGTATTTGTCACTCCACCACAGTATCAGGGGTAGCGAATACCTGGGGTTATGGTGCAATGACCAATTCGTTTAATGATATGCACAACTGTAAATCAATGCTGTTTATTGGCTCAAACCCAGCTGAAGCTCACCCTGTTGCCATGCAACACATCTTGATCGCCAAAGAAAAGAACAGCTGTAAAATCGTAGTTGCTGATCCAAGACGTACTCGCACTGCGGCTAAATCGGACCACTATATTGCGCTTCGTCCGGGTACCGATGTTGCGTTTATTTGGGGTTTGTTGTGGCACATCTTTGAAAACCAATGGGAAGACAAAGAATTTATCCGCCAACGTGTATTTGGCATGGAAGAAATTCGTCAAGAAGTGGCGAAATGGACACCTGATAAAGTGGAACACGTAACGGGTGCTTCTAAAGACCAAATGTACAAAACCGCCAAGATCTTATCGGATAACCGACCGGGTTGTATCGTTTGGTGTATGGGCGGGACTCAGCACACCACTGGTAATAACAACACTCGTGCTTACTGTGTGTTGGAGCTGGCACTTGGCAACATGGGTAAATCGGGCGGCGGCGCGAATATTTTCCGTGGTCACGATAACGTACAGGGCGCAACAGACCTTGGCGTATTGTCGCATACACTACCGGGTTATTACGGTCTCGCACCGGGTTCTTGGAAGCACTGGTCAAAGGTATGGGATCTGGATTACCAATGGGTCGAAGGGCGATTTGATCAAACTAAGTACCGTGGCAAACAGCCAATGAATAACATGGGTATTCCTGTATCGCGTTGGATTGATGGTGTGTTGGAAGACAAACAGAATATAGAGCAAAACGATAATATTCGCGCCATGTTCTACTGGGGGCATGCGGTAAACTCGCAAACCCGTGGACCAGAAATGCGTAAAGCAATGCAAAAGCTAGACATGATGGTGATTGTTGACCCATATCCAACGGTAGCGGCGGTAATGAATGACCGTACTGATGGCGTGTATCTACTTCCGGCTACAACGCAATTTGAAACGCACGGCTCAGTTACGGCATCAAACCGTTCATTGCAATGGCGTGATCAAGTTGTTGAACCTTTATTTGAATCAAAACCTGACCACGAAATCATGTATCTGTTAACCAAAAAATTGGGTTACTCAGATCAGATGTTTAAAAATATCGCAGTCAAAGATAACCAACCGGTTATTGAAGATGTGACCCGCGAATTTAACAAAGGCATGTGGACCATCGGCTATAGCGGTCAAAGCCCTGAGCGCCTTAAAGAACATCAGCAAAACTGGCACACCTTCCACAAAACGACCTTGTCTGCGGAAGGTGGTCCTGTTAATGGCGAAACCTATGGATTACCTTGGCCTTGTTGGGGTACGCCAGAGATGAAACACCCAGGCACACATATTTTATATGATACTTCAAAACCGGTGGCTGAAGGTGGCGGTAACTTCCGTGCTCGCTTTGGTGTGGAATTTGAAGGTGAAAATCTGCTTGCGGAAGACAGCTACTCGAAAGGGTGTGAGCTTGAAGATGGTTTCCCTGAGTTTAGTGATAAATTGCTGAAAAGCTTAGGCTGGTGGGACGATCTCACTAGCGAAGAAAAAGCCGCCGCAGAGGGCAAAAACTGGAAGACAGACCTCTCTGGTGGGATTCAGCGCGTTGCCATTAAACACGGCTGTATTCCTTACGGTAATGCCAAAGCTCGTGCGATTGTGTGGACATTCCCAGACCGAGTGCCACTACACAGAGAGCCACTGTACACGCCTCGTCGTGACTTGGTTAAAGATTATCCTACATGGGATGACAGCGAATCTATTTATCGTCTACCTACTTTGTACAAGAGTATTCAAGATGTCGATAAATCGAAAGAATACCCAATCGTACTGACCACCGGACGTTTGGTGGAATACGAAGGGGGTGGAGAAGAAACTCGTTCTAGCCCATGGCTTGCAGAGCTACAACGCGAAATGTTTGTCGAAGTGAATCCAAAAGATGCTAACGATCTTGGTATTCGAGACGGTGAGATGGTTTGGGTTGAAGGTGCAGAGAAAGGAAGAGTGCATGTAAAAGCTATGGTGACGCGTCGCGTAAGCCCTGGACTGGCATTTATGCCATTCCACTTTGGTGGCAAGTTCCAAGGCGAAGACTTAACAGAGCGTTACCCTGAGGGCACTGTTCCTTATGTCATTGGTGAAGCCGCAAACACGGCAACCACTTATGGTTATGACCCGGTTACACAGATGCAAGAAACCAAAGTTACCCTGTGTAATATTCGAAAAGCGTAAGGAAACCTAAATTATGGCTAGAATGAAATTTCTCTGCGATACCAAGCGTTGTATCGAATGTAATGGCTGTGTCACAGCATGTAAAAACGAAAATGACGATGCGTTAGAGTGGGGCATTCAGCGCCGTCGCGTTGTGACCCTTAATGACGGTGAGCCGGGCGAAAGTTCTGTTTCTGTTGCGTGTATGCACTGTACAGATGCGCCTTGTAAAGCGGTGTGTCCGGCGGATTGTTTTGAATACACCGCAGAAGGCATATTGCTGCACAATAAAGATCTCTGTATTGGTTGTGGCTACTGCTTATTTGCTTGTCCGTTTGGCGCACCACAATTTCCGCACACTACAGCCTTCGGTGAAAGAGGCAAGATGGACAAATGTACTTTCTGTGCAGGCGGCCTTGAAACCGAAGCGGGTTCTGATGAAGAACGAGCAAAATATGGTAGTAATCGTATTGCCGAAGGTAAGCTTCCTATGTGTGCCGAGCTATGTTCAACCAAAGCACTACTAGCGGGTGATGCAGAAATTGTTTCTGATATCTTCCGTCAACGTGTTGTTGAGCGCGGAGCGAAAGGTGCCGGCTGGAGCGACGGTGAAGATATTGCGTTTGATGCGACTAAGAGCTAGTTAAAGGAGCAATCAAATGCAGTTAGCGAAACAATCGACATTGTTGTTGTTAGCGATGTTGGCAAGTGTCTTAATGGCATTTAGCTCGCCAACGTATGCTGAACAAAAACAAAACGACACTGCGCAAAAAGAGATGGTGCAATTAGCTGGCGCGGATTATTGGCGCGAAGTTAAAGGAGGCGTTGAGGGTACAACCACCTCAGCTTCTCCTGAGCATGGTATTTTGATCAGTGTACCCGGTCAAACGTGGTTCATTTTAAAAGAAAAGTGGATGTCTCCAGCCGCCGCTGTAGCTATCTTTGGTAGCATCATGATGGTGGTATTGGCGTATTTCTTAGTCGGACCATTGATGCTTAGTAAGCCCCGTACGGGAAGAAAGCTTAACCGCTGGAGTCGTATGGATAGAGCGCTCCACTGGACGATGGCATTTACTTTTTTGACCCTCGCATTTAGTGGGTTGATGCTGGTTTATGGTAAACACTTTTTAAAGCCTTATATCCCATCAGATATTTGGGGACTAGTGATTTATACCGCTAAGCAGTATCACAACTATATAGGACCAATTTTCTATATTTTGCTTATCTTTATTTTTGTGAAATGGTGGCGTAAATCGCTATTTACTAAAACGGATGTGCAATGGTTTATGAAAATGGGCGGTATGGTCGGCAAGCATAAAGGCTCGCATCCATCGGCTGGGTTTTCAAATGGTGGTGAGAAGGTCATTTACTGGCTATTGATTGTGGTTGGTGCGGTGCTTGCAACCAGCGGCGTGATATTGGATTTCCCAATTTTTGACCAAACTCGTCGTGATATGGAAGTGGCGAACTTAGTCCATATGATTTCAGCATTGGTTCTTATCTGTGGTTTTGTGTTCCATATCTATATTGGTTTAGTCGGTATGGAAGGCGCACTTGAAGGTATGGTGACGGGTAAGGTTGATGAAACGTGGGCAAAAGAACATCACGATCAGTGGTATGCAGAAGTTAAAGACCAATTAGAAGATGCTCCCGTTAAAGGAAAAAGTAGAAAGGATGGGGTAAGTAATGAATAAACATCATAAGGGTATTTGGTACGCTTACATTGGTAGTTTTTTAACCCCATTTACGTTACTGCTGTCTGGTGTGATTGCCATTATCTATGCAGGGTATCGTTTAGATAAAGACGAAGATAGCGAAGTCGTGAACTCGCATTATTACGGTTTAATACGCAGCTTCTTTTTGTTTTTGACCTTTTTTGTGGTGCTTATCGTAACCATAGCCACCTCCAATGGAGTATTGATTGGGGTGAATGATTATTGGTTTAGAAACAGCGCACTGGAAGAAGTGGCGCATGTCATTCCCATTGCGGGTGGCTTTATATCGGCTGTCGCTATTTTGATTTGGTTTGTGCGCATGTTTAAAGGAATGCGTTTGTTAAAGCAAGATAAACCGGTCACTCAAGCCAAGTCGTTACATCAGTTTTAACGCCATGTTCTGAGTACAAAAACGCCAAGCATTTTGCTTGGCGTTTTTTCGTTTAATGAGTTAATGACTGGCTAGAATCAGTGCTTATACCAATCGTACTAAATAACTGGTCATTCTAGCTTGTTAAAATGCTCGATAACGGCGTTAGAATTTTTGATTGTAGAATAACTACTTATCGAAAAATTCTGTCTTGTTCTCGAGCATTTTTCCTGCGCTAGTTCTGATCACTTACTTAGTGTGATTGGTATTACTTTTAAACTGCTTGATGCTTTTCTTTGCTTGAGTACGGCGGTTTGCTTTTTTATCTCTAGGTGCTCGTTTGCTTTGACCTGAAGAGGGCTTATCCGTAACAGGGAAGCCTTCAAGCGGTTGCAGTGCAAGCTCTCGCTGCGTAAGTTGACGAATCGCGCTTAAATACTCAGTTTCACCATGACACACCAATGAAATTGCAATGCCTTGCTCACCAGCTCGTGCAGTACGCCCAATGCGATGTACATAAGCTTCAGCATGTGACGGCAGTTCAACATTAATAACCACAGGTAAGTGCTCGATATGAATGCCACGCGCCAGTAAGTCGGTCGCAATAAGAACGTTTACTTGTTTTTGTTTAAACTGCTCTAGAGTTGCTTCACGCTCTTGCTGAGATTTATTGCCATGCAAAGCCGCAGCGACAATGCCGGCTTTATTGAGCTTTTTGCAAAGCGCATCGGCGTTATCTTTAGCGCCAATAAACACCAACACTTGCGGCCAATTGTTTTTCTTTAATTCAGAAATAAGCGCGTTGGCTTTACTGCCTTTATTGACCAAATACAAGGTTTCTTCAATGCCTTCTACCAAACTATTGGTCACTGTGGTTTGAATGCGTTTTGGTTCGTTCAATAATGGCGCCGCTTGTGTTTGCAATTCGCTAGAGAACGTCGCTGAGAACATAGCGGTTTGATGTTTTGACGGTAGCAACTCAATGATTTTTTGAATATCAGGCCAAAACCCCATATCCAATAATCGGTCAGCTTCATCTAATACTAAACTGTGTAAACGGCTCACATCGATGGCTTTATCAAGCAACAAATCAAGCAGGCGACCTGGGGTCGCTACCAAAATCTCCGGAGATAGCAATAACTGCTGCTTCTGAATATCTTTGTCTATGCCACCACAAAGAGAGATAGCGCTGACGTCTGTAGCATTAGCATACGGCAATAAAGATTCACTGACCTGCTGGGCAAGTTCGCGTGTTGGCACTAATACAATGGCCTGGGTCGTACAAGGGCTCAAACGCACTTGCTCAAGTAAGGCGATACCGTACGCTAACGTTTTACCACTGCCTGTTTGCGCTATCGCTAATACATCTTGTTTTTCCAATAGAGAGGGGATAGCAAGTTGTTGAACTTCGGTTAACGTCTTAAAGTTAGCGGCTAAAAGAGTGCTAATTTCAGAACAAAGTGGCAAGTTGGAGTACGGCATAGTCATTATCTTATCGGTCTGTATCAATTAATCGTTTTCGGTATCTGTTGGGCGAAGTTGCAGTTGCACACCCGTTAAAAAGTTGCGTAGGATTTGGTCTTTGCACTCGCGGTAATGCTTGTTTTCAGGCTTACGGAAAAACGCGCTTAGCTCGTGCTTGCTCACATTCAAGTCCGCCACTTTTAGTGTGTCTAAAATATCTTCTGCCTTCATGTTTAACGCAATACGCAGTTTCATGAAAACCATATTATTGGTTAAGCGAGACTCAGGCTTAGGTTGCTCACCTTCACGTTTACCACGTTTGATATTGATAAATCCGTTTAGGAAAATAGCCAATTCTTTGTCGATGATCTTACAAAACTGTTCGTCTTCCTCTCTCTTTAGCCAGTTACTCACTTGAGATCGTGTAACCTCAAGATCAGCGGCAGCAAACACATTAATCATGTCAGCGTCTTTAAGGTCAAAGGTATAGCGAATACGGCGTAAAATATCGTTATTAGTCAAAATAATTCCTAATGGAGTGGGTTACTAAGTGTGAGTGAGCGTGCACCTTAACACAGACCCTAGGGGGAATATAAATATTAGTTGGATATTCTGGGTTGATACAGGTCGTTATACGTTGGTCTGCTTTAAGCAAGCTATGCATTTTTATTAGGTATTGAACAAAAGAAATGCGAGTTACGGATAAAATCGCGTGCTTCTAAAATATCAAATTTAATCACGCATTTGTAACACTGACATCACAATCAGCCGAACATTACTTTGACTTGTTTAAGACTACTAGTAATGCTTATGCATCTAGTTTGGTGGTTTTGTGTCAAATCCACCCAACCATCTAGATTAATAATCAAGGAGATAGATGTGATAAATCGTAGCTTAATATTGGTTATGGCATGCTTATTATCGTTATCGGTAAATGCAGCAAACTATTCAATTGGCACCGGCGGTCAAAGTGGTATTTATTACCCATTTGGCGGTGCTTTGGCGAAAGTGTGGTCAGAAAACGTACCGGAAGTAAATGCTAAAGCAGAAGTAACAGCCGCTTCTGTTGAAAACACCATTAAAGTGGTTCGTGGCGATATGATTGCCGGTATTGCGATGGGTAACGTTGTACTTGATGCCTACAATGGTCAAGGTAAGTTCCCTGCGAAAATGCCAGTGAACACACTGTTCGCATTATACCCAAACCTTGTGCACACTTTGACCTTAGAAAAATCGGGTATCAATTCTTTAGCGGATTTGAAAGGCAAACGTATCTCTCTAGGTGCGCCTGGCAGTGGTACAGCGGTAACCTCTGCTGCGTTACTAGAGTCCATTGGAATTGATGTTAAAAAAGACATCAAAGCGGTGTATTTAAACTATTCAGAGACAACGAACGCGCTTGCCAATGGTCAAATTGATGCTGGATTCATTGTCGGTGGGCAAGGTGTTGGCGCAGTTACGCAGGTTGCGTTGACGCATAAGATCAAGATCCTTTCGATTTCTGCTGATGAAAGTAAAGCTTTCATTGAGGCAAATCCGGCTTATAGCGCTTACAGTATCCCTGCAGACGTTTATAACAATGTAGGTGAAGTATCGACATTAAGCGTTTGGAATGTATTAGTGGTGAATGCCAATATGAGTGACGATATGGCGTATAACTTAACTAAATCTGCTTATGAACACATTGGAGATATTAGAAAAGTGGTGAAAATGGCGGAAATGACCACGCCTGAAAACGCTGCTCGCCTACAAGGTGTACCTTTGCATCCAGGTGCTAAAAAATACTTAGATTCTATTTCTAAATAGAACTACTTAACTAGAAGGCAAGCATAGTTTCATGCTTGCTTTTTTTGTGCTTCACATTTTTCGTTCATATTTCAGGTGTTGTTATGAATGTAACTGATAATAAAAAGACGCAAGATCTTACTGCCAATTTACCTTACGAAAGAGTGACAACATTTTTTGGCTATTCCATTTTGTTGTTTGCGGTATCACTTTCGATCTTTCAAATTTGGCAAGGAATAAGCTCAACGATTTCCGCTACCTATTTTAGACCGATACACCTATGTTGGGTGTTAGTGCTGATATTCTTACATTTTCCGCTTATTTCAAATCGCCGTAATAAGTTTTATCTAGTAGGGCGAACCATAGATGTCATCCTCTGCTTGCTGGTCGTGTTTGCGGGATATCGGATGTCTGTGTTTGATTACAACGACATCAACTATTTATTTTATGGGTTGCAAGCCGCAGATATGTTTGCCGGCGGCGTGTTAATTGCACTGCTCATGGAAGGGTGTCGCCGAACCGTGGGTTGGGTGATGGTCTTTATTGCCCTAGCATTTTTAAGTTACAGCATGTTTGGCGATCTGTTGCCAAGTGCTGTTTCAATAAAGGCTTATACCTTACAAGAGCTGATTCAATTTCAGATATTTTCAGCCAATGGCGTGTTTGGCTCAGCATTAGGCATTGCCGCAACCACAGTCTTTATTTTTGTATTATTTGGCGCTTTTCTTGAAGTCACAGGGGCGGGCAAGTTCTTTATCGATCTGGCATTTGCCATTGCGGGCAAATATCGAGGAGGCCCAGCAAAGGCGGCAGTGCTTGCATCGGCAGGCTTAGGTTCTATTTCGGGCTCCGCTATTGCTAATACGGTAACCACAGGCTCTATTACTATTCCCATGATGAAGAAGTTGGGATACAAGCCAGAGCAAGCTGCGGGGATCGAAGCGGCGGCTTCAACGGGTGGGCAAATTATGCCTCCGATTATGGGCGCTGGCGCATTTGTTATGGCCCAGTTTACGGGTGTGCCGTATAGCGACATTATGTTCGCCTCGATTGCACCTGCAATACTGTATTTCTTCTGTACATTGCTGTACGTGCACTTAATGGCCTGTAAGTTAAATTTACAAGCCGTAAGTAAGACCGAAGCGGTTATTGCTGTAATGAAGCATGGGGCGCATCATTTGATTCCTCTGGTGTTGATTACTGCTTTGTTAATGATGGCTTATTCTCCGCTATTGGTCGGGGTGGCAGGTTGTGCTGCCATTCTAGTGGTGGCAAGTACGCGAAAGCATAGCCGGATTGGTTTTAAAAAGTTCTTTGAAGGCATGAAAAACGGTGCGCTTTTAGCCTTACCTATTTCCGCGGCTTGTGGCGCGGCAGGCATTATTGTCGGAGTTGTAGGGCAAACTGGAATCGGACTGCAATTTACCCAATTTGTAATGGATTTCTCGGGCGGTTATATGATTATCGCCTTGGGATTAATCAGTATCGTAGCTTTGATTCTGGGAATGGGCTTGCCTGTTACCGCCGCGTATATTGTTCTTGCGGTGATGGCAGTTCCTATGCTGACAGATTTCGGATTACCCATTTTAACTGCGCACTTGATCGTATTTTGGTTATCACAAACATCCAATGTCACGCCGCCTATTGCCTTAGCTGCATTTGCAGGGGCCGGGGTAGCGAATGCCAATCCAATGAAGTCGTCAGTTGAGGCATTTAAACTGGCAGGCGGTCTGTTTGTTATCCCTATTATGATGGCCTATACAAATTTGGTTAACCCTGGTGAGGGTGTAGTTGCCTTATTTATATCCGTAGCGCAGACATTAGCGATAATTGTCGCTATTGCAATCACCATCGAAGGTTACTTGTTTAACTCGTTAAGTAAACTCGAACGTTTAGCATCGGCAGTTGCTATCCCATTGCTTTTATTGAATTTTTATAATACAGGCATTATTGGGGGCTTAATTATTGTGGCAATAGCAGCTTTACAATGGCGTTCTCATAACAAAAAATAAATCCTAGGGTAAAACCCCATTTAATTTTGAACCTCGATCATTTGGTCGGGGTTTTTTATTGTCTGTTTAATTAATGGTTGACTAAATCAACTAACATCACTATAGTTGTCATTATCAACTTAATTAAAGGAAGTCATCTATGATTCGCAAAGCAAGAAAAGATCATCACTACAGCGTAACTATTGAAGAAACTACCGCAGAAGGTGAAGTGCAAAAATTGCAATTTGAATTCGAAGATCGTGAAGATATGTTTAATGTGGTGGCGATGATGAATAAGGGTACAGACTTAACTCTAGAGGAGGCGACAAGAGTGGGTGTGGCGCTGAGATTGCTTGGGCCTGTAATGATGGTGAATCGAAAACATACGTTGTTTTCTGAGTTCATGCCGCACTTTAAGACGTTTATGCAGAGTTTGAAAAAGGGTTTAAAGGCGCAGCAATAAGCGCAAAGTGATTAATGCTATTAATCAAACTGAAAGTGATGAGCAATGAGAGTTTTATTGGTTGGGAAAGAAACAAAGGCCGCATAAGCTGCGACCTTTATTCATTTAAGTTCTACTGTGAAGTATCGCTATTAATACAGTAAATTCATGCTATTTAGAATCACTAAACCAATAGTGGTGGTAATAACCGACAAGATAGTGGTTAGAGCAATAATATTGGCTGCCAGAGTTGAATTTCCGCCCATTGAGCGAGCCATAATATAGCTGGCGGCGGCGGTTGGCGCTGCGGTCATAAAGAAGATGATGCCTAGTGCTTCGGCGCGAAATCCTAGCGCGTAAGCCAGCAAACAGCTGAATATCGGTGCAACAACCAGTTTAACTACCGTTGCAAGCCAAGTGGCGAAGGTTTCTGCTCGTAGTGATTTAAGATCCAATGAGCCGCCCGTACAAAGCAGGGCAAGAGGTAAGGTCATGCTAGCAAAGTAGTGACCGGCGTCTGAGGCAATCTTTGGTATCGGCAAACCAATAGCAGAGTAGAGCAGTCCTGCAATAATTGAGATGATCAAAGGGTTGCTAGTAATGCTTTTGCTCATGGCTTTTATTGCGCTACTGCCTGACTGTTCACCTTTCGGTGTTAACGATATAACCGCCAATACGTTATAAAGTAGAGTCGTTGCCGCCACGTATATTGCTGCGGTAGCAACGCCATCGCTACCGTAAATATTAGCGACGTAGGCAAGGGCAATAATACCTGTATTCGAGCGAAATGCCCCTTGTATGGTAACGCCGTTGTCTTTGTTTCCTTTCAATATCACGCCAACTAACGCAGTACAAAAAGCGAAAAACAGCAAGCTACTGCCCACAGTAAAGCCCACTAACGAGGCGCTGGTGGCAAAGTCATGATCAGCTTCCACAAGGCTAAGAAACAGCATGGTCGGTAAGGTGACTTTAAAGACGAGGTTGGATGCGCTCTGTATAAATACGTCATTAATTACGGATGTCTTTTTTAGGACAACGCCCATAACCAAGATTAAACAGATAGGCCCAGTTACCGAGATGGAAAAAGCGAGCTGATCTAAAAGTCCCATAAATGCCTGCAAAATGTTAAGTGTGACGGGAAAAAGCGCATAGTTGTACTTTTGTACTACAAATGAGCAAGGTACATATAATGCCATGATTATCACATGCTTGTAAAAGTCATTCAGACATTTGAGGGCTAACTCGACACAATTGTGAATTGGAAATCTGTGACCTAAGGTTACTTTTACCATTTTATGACGTAAGATGTGCGCCTAATTTTCTCGGGGATACATTGTGAAAAGAGAACAGTTCGAGCTATTGGCACCTGGCGGTGATCTAGATTCAATTAAAGCGGCAATCGCAGCCGGCGCAGACGCAATTTATTGTGGTTTAGACAGATTTAACGCTCGTAATAGAGCCACAAACCTGACTTTAGATAACCTAAATGGTGTAATTGAACTGGCGCATCAGCATCAATGTAAAATCTTTGTCACGCTTAACGTATTGATATTAGAGAGCGAATTGCCTGCTATTGTGCGTTTGCTCAGTCAGCTGAATACCACAAAAGTGGATGGCGTTATCGTACAAGATTTAGGCTTAGCCTACCTGCTTAAACATCACTTCCCTGAGTTAGATGTGCATGCTTCTACGCAGTTGAACACGCACAACGAAGGCCAAATACTGTTTCTGAATCAATTAGGCACCAGTCGCGTGAATTTGTCGCGTGAGCTTAATATTCAAGAAATCAAACATCTTGCGCAATTTGGTTTGCAGCACGATGTATTGATGGAAGTGTTTGTGCACGGCTCTTACTGCATTGGTTTTTCTGGCCTGTGTTACATCAGTTCTGCAAGAAACGGCGCATCTGGCAACCGAGGTCGATGCAGTCAGCCTTGTCGCGATCAGTATCAAACGACAGAAATGGGCAGCCATTACCCGTTAAACTTAAAAGACAACTCTGCCTTTGGCGATCTCGAAGCACTGGTTGACGCTGGTGTGTATTCATTGAAAGTAGAAGGGCGCATTAAAAAATCTCACTATGTGTTTACTGTGGTGGATAATTGGCGCAAGCAGATAGACAGATTTTGCGATGGTGAGCCGTTATTAACCGATAAAACTGAACTGTATACCGTATTTAACCGCGATTTCTCGAACGGCTTTTTGCAGGGTAACTTTGGCAAAAACATGTTCATTGATAACCCAAGAGATAATGCGGTTACGCATTTCTCTAAAGTGTATCAATGCACCTCAGAAGAGCAGGTCAACAGCGTTAAAACCAAGCTTTACGACGATAAAACGCAAATCATTGAGCATGTGGCTAAGGCAATCGCTGACTTTGATGTGACCGCCGAAACTGGACATGGTTCAACGTTAAAAAGTGGTATTGATACCTCGAAGATTTTAACTTTATCTCATCATCAACCAGAAAATTCAGTAGCAAATCTTTCAGTGCTGATTTCATCGCCAGAAGATGTGAGTCTACTGTCTCATTCCAATGTGGATGTGTATTACCAAATGCCAATGGGCGTAAAGGCAGAGCTGGCGAAACTTATCACACTCTTTACTGAGCACCCACAGCTTAAACCTTGTTTCCCTGCTATTTTGATTGGTGAGGATTTCGCTGCATCAATAGAGTTTTTAGCCGCTGTGCGCCCTGAAATGTTAATCACCAACAATGCAGGTGTGGCGTATCAAGCGCAGCAGATGAATTTAGCATGGGTGGCAGGCCCGCACATGAATACCTCAAACTCATTTGCGATGCATTGTCAGCAACAAGAATTTGGCGCAAGTGGTGCTTTCATCTCTAACGAGTTGAGCAAAGTGCAAATCCGTCAGTTAAAGCGTCCACAAAACTTCAGAACTTTCTACAGTATTTATCACCCAAATACTTTACTAACCAGTCGCCAGTGTTTGTTCCAACAAACCGAAGGCTGTAAGAAAATCAAAGTGAATAAAGGCTGTTTAAAACGCTGTGAAAAACGCACATCTATTATCAACCTCAAAGATAATCCGTATGTCATTCAAAAGCATAAAGGCAGTCACAACAGCATCTATAGTGAACACAATGTACTGAACTTAGAAATACTTGCTGATTTCCCTAACTTGCTGACCGATGTGATGATTGATCTGCGAGACATTCAAACTGAAACGCAAGTGGCAGTGTCAAAAGGGCAGTTAATCGAACTCTTCTTAGAGGCACTCAAGCAAGGAGAAGAGGGTGCGGTGGGTAGTGTCCATAGCGCATTAACACCAACGGTTAATCAGCAGTACCATAAGGGTATTTAGATAGGTTTTCATTTTCTTATTTAGAATGTGGATAGAAAAAGGAATCGTGATGTAAGTCATTGCGCTTTAACCTTGCAAACGCACTAAAACGCCTTAATGCATAGTCACTCTAGAGTCATTGAGGCATTTTTTATTTGTTTTATGCGTATTTTTGGCACACGTTCACGAATCAGCCTTAAAGGCTTGTATGGTGCATTTTAACGACTTTGCGACATGTTTATATATTTTCCATAAAGTACCGCCAATCTAACTTTGCAACACCATGCCTGTCTGTGTTTAAAAACAAAGACTTTATGCCGTTTGATTCACTTGAAGGCAGTTGTGCTACTTTTTGAGGAGGCTTACCTAGAGGCAAAGACATAGCTACATTATCTGCTTTTACCAAAGCTATTTTATGATAAGTAATAGGTTTAGCTAGCACACCATCTGCTATTTCTACATAAGCCGCTGTTACATCAATAAGGTATTTAGCAAAAATTTTTGAAAATTGAAACTGCTTATGAATCCGAGCTTCCAAATCGACACTAGTATCACTCGACTTCATCTCAATTAGCATAATACGAAGAGAATCTTTAGCTTCATGGAAAACAATATAATCACACTGTCTTGTGATATCAGGGCAAGTATCATTTAAATAGAAAGTAAACCGACGTAAACAATCTTCGATTGAGCTATCCCCCTCAATTATCACTGCATTTTTTAGTAATCCACCACCCTCACGCAAGAAATTACTAACTGAGAAAACAACTTTCTTTAAAAGTGCATCTTCTTCTGACTCATAGAACTCAACCTTATTATCTTGATGTTTTACTACGAGTTTGCTTTCGATCGTTTTCTTGAGGTGATTAATCACGATTTGCCTCATAGAGGCTAGACATTAACTCTTGAGTCACATCATTACTTTTCATGATCTCTTCATTAAATAATGTCAAATCTATTCCATACATACCGACTGACATCTCATATGCTTTCCTTTCATTCATTGAAAGTACAAAAGTTGAAACTTTGTCAGAAGAAATAATAGAGTCACTTCGTATGCCAGCTTTTCTCATTATTTCTTGCTTAACATGAGGCTCCAACTTTTTATTTGAAAGCATAATTAAATTATTTACTTCTCGAATAAAGTGATCACTGTGTGTTGTTACTATGACCTTGATGCCTTGATTCGCTATAGAGCATAAGACTTGAGCGACTTCTTTTTGGCTATCTAAATGTAGGTTAAGCTCAGGTTCATCGATAATTAGATAACCATATTGCCCATATTGATACATAAAATAGTCAAGTAACATTAATGACTTGGATGCACCAGAGCTTGATTTCAGTGGTACCTTCAAGTTTTTTCCTTTCGGTTGGAAGTAAACTTCTTGATCTTCAATCTCGTAATGCCCACCTACAATATCTTTAATTTGAGATTGGAAACCAGGTTTAATTTTTTGAGTCCAATCATTATATGATATTTTTCGATTTTTAAGGTGCCTGTATGTTGAAATGTTAATTTCAATAGGAAGGCTATAGCGTTCTTGACTTTGTACCTCGTCAACTTTGTATTTATTCAACTCCATTAAATCGGAATTAAATAGCGCAATACCTGTTCTCTCAGAGGTAATAGGAAACTGTCGAAGATTAAACAACTGTTCTGTAACAAATAGTCTTAATAGAAAGTCAAACTCCATAATAACTGATGGGGTATCAATTTTTGTTGGAGTTTCTTTTATTAGTTCTAATTCAATAGAGTTAGAACCTTTAGATTTGCTTAATCTATATATTATATCACTATGTAGACCTAGTCTAACGTTCTTTCCAGTTAAGTTATTTAAAAAGCATTCATTTAATTCTGCTTCAACTTTTGTTTTATCTGATGGTTTAAATGAAACATCTAAGTCTTTAAAAAAATCATTATTAGATGATGCTTCCAATAGAGCTTGATTCAATGTCTCAATAGTGACATTAATATCCTTTAATTCAAAAGCAATATTTTTCTTGCCAATAGACAAAGAGTCAGCAAGAGTTGAGACTAACTTATTTAATGATTCAGAAGGGGTTATTATCTTTCTAATTTCCTTTCTAAAATGCTCCATTAGTATAAAATAAGTATAGCTAAGATACGTTTTACCAACACCATTCCTACCAGATATGATTGTTAGATCGTTAAACGTAATATCTGCGTTTTTAATGGGGCCGACTTCTCTTAGTTTTAGTTTTGAAATCATCAAAGTTATACTCTCTCCAATACCTAATCATCCAATTATAAGCAAAATTGAAACGTAACTCATTAATTTTGATGAACATTCTAGCAAGTTTTTTCTATGCAATGAAATCAATCACTTACGAGGAGAACCATAGCAGGTTATTAATTAGCAGCTGGATAACCTCCTGCTTTCTTGTAAGTCTCGTGTCAAAATATCACTTGTAAGTGTTTGTTGTAAAAGTTTTTTTTGATAAAAGTATGGGTTAAACATAACAACTTAACAGATACAAAAGATGCATAAGTGTTTACGAGGTCTGCATAGCACTTTTATATATTACAAACTATTGATAAGAATGTGTGAATGTCTAAAAGTTAGTATTTTCGATGCGCCAATCAAGCGATTTATGCATCTTTTTCATAGTAATTATCTTAACTTGAACTGTAACTGCATATAAATACAGTGCATTGGTAAGGTAACGGTTGTGGGGTAATTAACATTTTGGAGGCTATACGGACATAGATCAGGGTACGCGATTACAGCTATCAAACAGAAAAATCCTACTTCTATTGGAACCGTTATTTCATTTGACATTGCAATATTTGTCATAGCGCTGATATAACCCACACTTTGATTGAATAATTTCTCAGCTTTTTAGTATTGACGGGGTCAGGTCTTTCTTTTTGCATAATATTTTACCCCTAGCAAGGAAAGGGGCATTATAAGTTCACCAATACTCCCTGATTACAAACAAAAAGCACAAACTTAAAACCTAAGTCGCATACTAAAGGGGCTTAATGAGCCCCTTTAGTATTACCACCAAAGCACAATGCCTTGATCGTGATTCCATTTTTGCTATCAGCAGAATGGTTTACATAAACCACTTCCACCATACAAACAGAGCCAAGAAACCAAACAGATAGATAAGCCCAACAATGGACAGTGCTTTTAGTTTTGGTCCTACCGCAAGCTCGGCGGGTAGCGGGGTGCGCGTAACCAAAATAAAGTTCAGCAGGGCGAAAAATGGCGTTGTAATAAATGCCAATACCATTGCAAAGTTCAGCATTGGTAGCAGTGCTTTGGCCAAAAATACTACGATAAATAGAGCCGATAGTGACACCACTAGCATCCAAATTTGATTGGTCATTGGATGAATGGTTTGGTCTTTACGCAGTAATCGTTGAGATTCAGTAATAACGCGTGAATAGCCATCAATCACGGTGATGGTACTACCAAAGATGCAGAAGAAGGCAATGACTGCCACTAAGTAGCGTGACCATTCGCCAATGGTAGACGCGTATAGGCCAATTAGCTGATGAGAAAAACCAACCCCAGAGGCTTGCAGTTCAACACCTGATCCATGTAGCAATAGCGCGCCCAAAGAGACAAATACTAAGGCTAAGATTGCTGTTCCAATATAACCCACGTTAAAGTCAAACAGTGCCGATTTTGGCGTCACCTCTTGATCTCTGCACTGACTTTTTAGCCACATTGACGTTAGGCTCGATATTTCGATAGGGGCGGGCATCCAACCCATAGTCACGACAATAAAACCAATTGCGGCAAGCGTCCAAGGTGAGGGTGATACAAAATCAGGTTCTGGCGTTACAGGGTTACCAAACGCTATCGCCACTGCAATTAATGTGGTGATGGTTAATACCACCATGATGATTTTTGATAAAGCGTCTAATGCTTTGTAGTGCCCGACAAATAAAATGCTTAAACAAGTGACTAACACTATGATCGACAATGTGGTCATCGACAGGTCAAATGGAATGAAATAGGCCAATAAACTGGCGCTAAACATTAGCAGAGCGGCGGTGTTGACCACAGAAGAGATCACACTCAATAGGGCAAATAAAATAAGGTAAGGTTTGCCCAAATTAAAATAGCCTTCAACTAAGCTAGTCTTTGTGCCAACGGTATATTGAACGCCTGCTTTAAAAAATGGGTATTTTAAAAGGTTAACAAGCAAGATCAAAATAGCCAGTTGCCAGCCGTAAATCGCACCGGCTTTGGTGGATGCAACTAAGTGAGAACCGCCGACAGCAGCGGCGGCGGCCATGATACCGGGACCCAACGAGCGGGCTAGCGTTCCTAATCGAGAAGGAGAACTAGACGGAAGAGTAGTGTTTTCCATTTGCTTATTTACCTAGTGAATATTTTTAAATATCACTTATAAATATCACACATTAAACAAGTGTCAATAAATACATACACTCCGTTTAGAAAATTATACATCACAACTCAAATAGAATGTTTTATAAGCTGTTTTATAGGTTTATCAGTTACCTCATTGCATCCTTAACTGCTGGCGTTATTTGTCTTTGCGGATTTTTTATATAAAGTCAGTGCGATTCCGCCAAGGATTAGCATCATACTCATCAGTCCGCTCAATGTGAGTGTTTCATTAAGAAAAACGACCCCCATTAGCAAAGCAATTGCCGGTACCGTTAATTGAGATAACGAGGCATTCAGTAAGCTCATTTTCGGCACTACGGCGTACCAGAGTACATAGCCGACGCCAGAGGTGAGTGCACCAGATATCACTCCATACAGTAGACCTTGTGGGATTAGATTATCGGGTGAAAGTAGCCAAGGAATCAGGCTAAGAGAGATGATTGATGCAATAATGAACCCTTTGGTAGTCGCAGGGAGCGCTGCATTTGCACGTTGACCTAATAAGGTGAATCCAGCCCAACTTACCCCTGACAACAACATGCTCAATACCGGCCAAAAACTAAAGCCTACTGCAGAAGGGTTAACTAACCATACGAACCCAGAAAAAGAGAGCAAAATTCCAAGCCATTCTATTGAGCTAAAGCGATGTCCGCGAAATAAATGTGCGCCTAATAACGAAAACTGCACCGCGCCAAATAAAATTAAAGCTCCGGTACCTGTAGTGAGAGAGGTATACGCTACAGAAAACAGCAAAGCGTAAAGAAATAAGCACACCCCAGACCATATTCCCAAGGACCACTGTTGATAAAACCCTTTAACGCCTTGAGTGCAGAGTAATATTACACTCAAGGTCACAGCGCCAGACATGATGCGAACTAAGGTAAAGACTTGCGCTGACGCTGCGCCGTCAATAAGAGCCAGTCGAGACAGCAATGAGTTGGCGGCAAAGGCAATCATCGCAAGGCCTGTTAACAATAAAATGCGCATCAATAAGCACCAACGTAATCAAGTGAAAATGCACCAAATGAGAAAGTGGTAATCAATTTGTCGATAACGTTTTTTGCGTTGTGAGTGTCTTTTGAAGTGCTAATCATTATTTCCTTATACCGCGAGTAACCGCTGCTTTAGCTTAAGAGTGATCAAGGTAACATAGGGCTGATGAGGCATAAAATACAATTCATTATCAGTCCTAACTTGTGGTTATAAATAAAAGTTCA
This sequence comes from Vibrio sp. B1Z05, assembly GCF_052955985.1. NCBI lineage: Bacteria > Pseudomonadati > Pseudomonadota > Gammaproteobacteria > Vibrionales > Vibrionaceae > Vibrio > Vibrio sp. B1Z05. Next base: position 1,595,726 of record NZ_CP130463.1, on the reverse strand, counting down.
TATTAAAAGTGACATATCTTCGTCATATGCCAGTCACGCAGTGTTCCTAAGATATCCATAACTAGCGCTGAGGCATTTAGCCTTATACGTATTTTCAATGATCAATTGTTATGGATAGAAAATGAATTGTTTGAATAAGTCTTTAATCGCTTTGACCGCACTTGTCAGCATGCACTCGGTATTTGCACAGGATATTTCACAAGTAAAGCAGGGTGATGTGTATCAAGCTGTACTTTCCGAGTTAAAGCCAACTCAGCCATCAATTGGTTATGATCAGGTGTATTACAAGCTTGGGCGTTACCAACACGACGTTAAAAAGCAGTTCGATGAAATCTGTGAGGCAAATGGTCAAAAAGGGCTGGTTTCTTTTGATACTAATTCTAAGCCTTCAGACCCAAGCACATTTGAATGTGAAAAGAACGTTGGTGATGTGCGTAAAGACATGAAAACCATCGTAGTTGCGCCAAACAACGCTATCTACCTAACGGATGGACATCATACTTTCAATACCTTCACTCATATGTCTGGCGGCGGTAGTGATTTTAAAGTGCACGTTATCGTAGAAAAAGATTATCGCCACCTAAAATCTATGGATGAGTTTTGGGCAGAGCTAGAAAACGACAAAAACGCATGGCTGTTTGATCTTAACAACAAGCCAGTTGCACACACAGACTTGCCACAGCAACTCGGCATGAGCAACTTTGCTAACGACCCATACCGCGCTCTAATGTACTACTCACGTGACGTGAGCTGGAACAAGCCTAAGCAACCGGTTCCTTTCCTAGAGTTCTACTGGGCAAAAGAGCTAAAGCCAGTATTTGACATCAACCGCTTTGATCTCACTACTGAAACAGGCTACATGGAAGCGGTAAAACAAGCCGCTGACGTGATTCTAGCGCTAGATACCACCAACCTAGGTGGTTCAGGTCTAAGCGCTAAAGAAATGGGACAATTTGATCGCTTTGATAATAAAGAATTCAAAAAAATGACCCGCAAGACTAGCAAGCTGAACTACATGTTAGGTTATAAAGCGTCGTTGTAATGTGATTGCTTGGCTACTTGTGGCGATTGCCCAGTAAAGGCTCCTTAGTAGGAGCCTTTATTATTTCGAGGGAAGAGTCATTAAGGTTGCTTGTTAATACTGAGCATAAACGCGAGTACTGCCATCCTCTAAAAAGGCAATCACCTGAAAATCTTTATAGGCTTCACCTTCTTTTGCCATACCCGGTGAGTGCATCGGCATCCCCGGAGCGCTTAAACCTTTTACGCCTGCTGGGCGCTCTTTGAGCAGCTTGGTAATCTCTTTTTCTGGCACATGACCTTCAATTAAGTAGCCGTCGATAATAGCGCTATGACAAGATTGCAACTTGCTTGGTAGCGAATGTTGCTGCTTGATTTCATGCCATTGATTTTGTTCATGAACCTCCACCTGATAGCCTTTGCTTTGCATGATTTCAGCCCACTCGGTACAGCATCCGCAGTTCGGGGATTTATACATTTGGAACTGAGTGCTGGCGTAGCTTAGGCCAGTAAATAATAGTGAGGCAGAAAGCACGGAAGTGGTGCGCATTGTTTTTAAAAAGGTATTCATTGTGTACTCCAGTGGTATTACTCGCAAGATAGGCGGGTGATACGTTTTGTTTAAGATGTGCTGTGTTTAAGAACAGCTTTTTAAGCATTATTTGGTTGGTGTTGATTGATAACGCTAAACAATAGGAGGACGAATAGGTTGTTGCAGGTGCGCACTTAATAGTTGCGATTTATTGCGCATCAAGGGGTCGGTACTTGCAATAGAAGTTAAAGCTAATAGAGGGGATGCGCTCAAATCGATCACAGTGCCACAGCTTTGTCCTGAGCAAAGGTGCTCAACACAGTCATGCCCCATCTTCACATGGGTATGGTTGGCGCAGTGAGCTTGTGCTGAATGCGCAGCATGACTCGATTGTACGCTTTCAACATTCGCTTGCGTTATTGCATTTGCCGGCATTGCGTGCTGAGAAAGGGAATTAAACGACGGCGTCATGCTGGCTACTAGCAGAGCTAGCATCCCCAAAATGGCGTAAAAATTGATGTGATAATGTCGTTTAATCATTGTACTACTCTAAACCTTGTCCTTTGGTTATAGCTTAGACGGTCTTTTTTGGTCAAGGTTAATATCATTTGTCGTGATGTAAATTAAATAACAGCAAATCAGCGAGTTAAACTGTTTGACCTATGCCTAGCACACAGGTTTTAGACTGTGACGGGAAATCATAAACAAAGGAAACAGATTATGGGTTGTTGTAATAAAGCGCCATCGGGCGGTACTCGTTCATTGTCACTATTTTTGAAGTTGGTAGCCGCAATATTTGTGATTATTTTCGTGATCGCACTCGTAACAAAATAATCGCTTGACCTATGTGTTGCTCCTAGGTTTTACACTAAGCTTAAAGTAACAATGAGAGACGAAAAATGATTACTTCAAAACTTGCCAAATTAGCCAATGTGTCACCGGATACGGTGCGTTACTACACCAAACGAGGTTTGATTGTGGCGACGCGAAACCCCGACAATGGTTACAAAGAATATGACCGCGCCGCTTTGCAACGTTTAAAGTTTATTCATCAAGCTCGTGAGATAGGTTTTGCGTTAAAAGAGATTGAAGCTATTTTAGCGTCAGCGGAGGAAGGAACTTCTCCTTGCCCCCAAGTAAGGCAAATGATGACCGAAAAAATCACTGAAACCGAACAGCAGATCTTAAGGCTGCAACAACATGTCAGCATGTTGAAAAGCACCTTTGCTAGTTGGGAAAGTTTAAGTGATGGCACGCCGACCGGAGAGTCAATTTGTTGCCTGATTGAGTCTTGGACTAAGGACGACAACGCATGAGTCATTTTAGTCTGCGTCTTGCTAGCGTGTCGTGCCAAGGGTGCATCAATAAAATAGTTAAAAAGGGACAATCACTCGATGAAACCTTTGCCATTGCAAGCACCGTTGCCAATAAAACAGAGCACAATACCGACTATATATCAGCGCGAGTGAGCACCGCTCTTTCGTTAGATGAAACGATAAATCTCATTGAATCGCTAGGCTTTACCGCTGAGCAAGGGACATTGCCATCCTATGTTGGCGCTGTGCAAAACGTGTCGTGTCAAAAATGCGTAGGCAAAATTACAGATGCGCTGCGTGAGCTAGATGAACTGGCTGAAGTCAGCATTGATTTAGACAAGCAAAGCATCGAAGTGGTCGGTTTGTTATCGCCTCAGCAAATTACATCGAGCTTAACTGAGCTCGGTTACGCGCCTAATCACAATGAAACGCAGACTTCTATTGAACAAGGCAATAGCAACAGCGCTGCACCGCAACAGGTGAACAGTAGCGCGCAGTTAGTGCGTTTAAACTTATTTGGCGTGACTTGCGCAAGTTGTGTTGCAAGCATCGAAAAGGCGGTGAATGCGGCTATTGCAACTGAATCTGGGCATGAATCCGTAACCATTAACTTTGCCAACCGCACCGCAAGCGTTTATTCCTCATTAACTGAGTCTCAACTTGTACAAACTATAGAAAACGCAGGCTATGGCGCATCTGTGATTGTGGATGAAACGGCCGCAGAATCTGAGCGTGAGCAAAGACAGCAACAAGAATATCAACACAAAATCAGGCACACCATAGGCGGTTTAAGTTTAGGTGTCCCTCTGATGCTGTATGGCATGTTGGGCGGTTCGATGACCGTAAATACCACGCAACAACAACTGGCATGGGGCGTGGTGGGTTTGCTGACGTTGGCGGTGCTTTGGTTTAGCGGTCGACACTATTTTATTGGCGCAAGAAAGGCATTTAAAAATCGCAACGCTAACATGGATACTTTAATTGCCTTAGGCACAGGCTCAGCGTGGCTGTATTCCATTGTGGTAGTGCTCATGCCTGCGTTATTGCCTGACAGTGCCCGTCATCTGTATTTTGAAGCCTCGGCCATGATTATAGGTTTGATTAATCTTGGGCAAGCATTGGAATTAAAGGCACGTGGCAGAACCTCACAAGCCATTAAACGTCTGTTGGATTTACGAACCAAGACAGCGCTGGTAATAAAAAACGGTAAAGCCATTACCTTGCCTGTAGAGGAGGTGCAAATCGGTGACTCGGTATTGATTCGCGCCGGCGAAAAAATTCCAGTGGATGGTCAGGTCATTGAGGGCGAGTCTTTAATCGATGAATCTATGTTAACGGGTGAGCCGATTCCAGTGCTGAAATCCATCAAAGATACGGTATCGGCAGGCACTATTAATGGCGCGCAAAATTTGACTATTCAAGCGTTGAAAGTGGGCAGTGATACTACGCTGGCACAAATTATCGAGATGGTGTCGAATGCGCAAAACTCCAAACCTGCTATCAGTCATTTAGCGGATAAAGTATCGAGCGTGTTTGTACCGACGGTGATGATCTTATCCATCATTACTGCGCTCATGTGGTACAACTTTGGCCCTGCGCCAACGGTGATCAACATGTTGGTCACGGCTACTTCGGTACTTATCATTGCTTGCCCGTGCGCCCTTGGCCTTGCCACGCCAATCTCAACCATGATTGGCATTGGTAAATCAGCCGAGTTTGGCGGTTTGATTCGCAATGGCGACGCTTTGCAAATGGCAAGTAACATCGATGTGGTGATTTTGGATAAAACCGGCACCATCACCCAAGGCAAGCCTAGTGTTGCCAATGTTGAGCACGTGCGTGAAAACCCATTCACTCTGGACTACCTGACTGCGCTTGAGCAAGGTTCTACCCACCCATTAGCAAGCGCTGTGGTCAGCTATTGCGCGCAACATAAATCGTCAATTGCGCCTTTAGCCGTGGCTGATTTTATTAATCTAACGGGTCGAGGTGTCACCGCTAATATCGATGGTCACAGTTTGTTATTGGGCAATCAAAGACTGATGCGAGAGCAAGGCGTTGATATTTCCGATGTCGCAACAAAGGCCGAGCAGTGGGAAGCCATGGCGCATACTGTGATTTACTTTGCCATAGATAAGCAGTTACACACTTTACTCTCTATTAGCGATCCCATTAAAACTGAATCTGCTTCGGCGATTGCCGCATTAACTCAGCTTGGCATTAAAGTGATGATGTTAACCGGTGATAACGAGCACACAGCCAAAGCCGTAGCGCAGCAAACGGGCGTAGATGAATTTCATGGCGAACTACTACCGCAAGATAAATTGCAATGGGTTGAAACCCTGAAACAGCAAGGTTTAGTGGTGGCAATGGTGGGGGATGGCATTAATGATGCACCAGCACTGGCTAAGGCCAATGTTGGATTTGCAATAGGGCAAGGCACTGATGTGGCCATTGAAAGCGCTGATATCACCTTAATACGTGGTTCGCTGTTTGGCGTCTCTCAGGTTATTGAAGTGAGTAAAGCCACTATGCGTAATATCAAACAAAACCTATGGGGCGCATTTATCTACAATTCGGTGGGCATTCCTATTGCCGCGGGCGTGTTGTATCCGCTGTTTGGCGTGTTATTAAGCCCAATAGTGGCAGGGGTCGCGATGTCGCTATCGTCAATTACGGTAGTGAGCAATGCCAATCGATTGAGGTTGTTTAAACCGAAAACACAGGAACCTTCACAAGGGTTAGCACAAGCAATAACACAAGGAGATCAGGCTAATGGTTAATCTAATAGGCATAGCACTGATTGGGTTTATCGTGTGGTGGTTTTGGCTGAAGTAACGGCGTACTTGTAAACACCTGTTAATATCAGTTTCGTTTTTATTAGGTAATTCAAATATCTATATACCGCAAATTGACTTACGCTATATAATTAGAAGGGTGTTACTATAACCCTGTAACGTCTTGTGAGTGGTATTAAGGATGGCTGAGTAAATGTTAGATTTGAAGATAACGGCAAAAAAGAGTATTGAGTTACAACAAACTCTCTCGGCCGCTTCACAATCGGAAACCACGGTTGAGTTTGTTATCCCAAGCAGTATTGATCTTGGAGATACTTTTTCTGCGGGTGATTTCTTTGATAATGCATTTACTCAAACGCGCCGCTTTCACAAAGGAAAAAGCATCAGCTTAATGCTGTTGTACATCAAAATACTGGAAAAGGAACAGCTTCCTTACGAGTCATACAAAACCTCTATCAGCTTATTCGCGTATCTCTTTATCAATGAGATACGCTCTTTTAAGACCACCCAAGAAAAAGAAGAGCAAGCAGTAGAAGAGATCATTGCCAAGGCAAAAGGTCACTCTAATATTTTGACCTCATTCCGCCGTTTTAAATTAGAAGATGACCAAAAGTTTGAACGCTTTCGTAAAGTGGATGCCATTCTCTCCTATGAGTTTGAGCAATATTTGCTAAGACAAACCGCGTATGTGCAAAACATCAAAGGGGCAACGGTAGCCCGTGATTATTTGTCACAACTCTCCATAGCCGAAGATGAATATCGCATCACGCAAATGTACGAAGGGATCTACTCGGTAAAAAGCATTGAAGCGGAAGACCAAGAAAAGCTCACTCGAATATTTAACCAAACTGACCTGCAAAAGAAATTGCTAGAGTTGCCACTTCGCGTACACAGCAGCAGTAAGCGAGTAGGGGAGAAAGAGCGTTATCTGTCCCTTGCTATTGCCACGGGCCTTATTATGTTAGGTTTCAGTGTGGTGATTTTTCAGTTTCGTTTAATGGGACTGGATACTGACTTGCAGTTTGTATTGGCGTTCGCCGCGCTGTATGTGGTGCGGGATGTGTTTAAAGAGAGCATTAAATCTTGGGTGTTTGATAAGATCATTCGTAAAAAACCGCGCGTGGTGTCCACCTTTAGTAAGCCGGATAAAAAAACCGATATTGGTTCGGGAGAGACGTGGTTCAACTCGCAGCCTAACTCTAAATTAGCGATTGCAAACCGTGAGAATATCTCGCTGTTTTTCAAAGAGATCGTTAATTTGAAGAACTTTGAATACAACGGTTTTAAAAAGATAAAAACCAGCACTACCGTCGATCTTAGCCCTATTATGCGCTGTTTTCCGAGTGAAAATCGCGATATGTATGTGTACTCGACATCCAATAAGTCGCGTAAAGTGAGCATTTCTCGTCGTGGTCGAATTGAAGTGAAAATTCATGAGAAGAAAACCGAGCCGGGTGGTATCAAAGAGCGCACCGCACGTTATCGAGTGACCTTTGATCGCACCAAGATCGTTAAACTTGAACCTTTGCAATAGTCGAGCTTGGTGAGTGAAGAGTCGTGAGTATCCCCGAACTTAGCTTTGAGCAGTGGGCTTTGATTGCCGATATCTATACACCAGTGCTAGTTGTTATTAGCTTGAAGTTGCTTTATTTATCGTCAGGAGAACCAAGAAAAGCTGCAATCAAAGCATTGTTAGGCACAACCGCAGTCGTGTACATTTCAATGTTTTTAGATGATTATTTCAGCATTTGGCCGAAGTTTAGCGCAGATTACAGCACCCATAGCGGCATTGCTTTAGTGTTTGTCGCGCACATTGTGATTAAAGGTGCGTGGCGAGCAAGAATACTCGCCATCGGTTCATTATTAGCTTATCTGCAGTTAATGCATCATCAGCACTATCATACCTATTTAGATATGAGCTCTACTCTTATCTATCTACTGCCATTATTTTGGTTAACTTGGCGTCAATTTGCAGTTAAAAGGGCTGATTGACCATAAACCACATGTAAGAGCCTTCCTCGGACATGGCATAATCTAAGCGTACAATTAAGCCTGCTGCTAGTGCTCGCACCGCAAAGCCACCATCCAATTTCATGTCTGAGGTGAGCTCGCCCAAATCATAACTTGGCGCAACTTGTCCCGCTTCGGCAAAGGCGACTAACTGGAACCAATCAATATTTAGAAATTTCAGCCAAGAGACGTCTTTAATTGGATTGTGGCGTAAGGTATATCGGTATTCTGCGGTGGCGTACAAACTGGCTTTGTCATGAAAGCGGTTCGAATCAAATCCGCGCATTCTATATAAACCACCGAGCGATGCACCCTCGTTATACGGCGGCGCGTTTTCAACTTGGCTATTTTGTGAATCAACCGCGGTGACTTTCCAAGAAGGTGAATAACCAGTCCAAAAGTTTAAGGCAATAATGCGTTGCAGTGCCCAGTTGCTCTCACCAATAGAGATGTATTTACTCATATCCAGTTCGACAAAATCCCATTTGCTGTCTTGAGAGATAAGCGTGCCTTCATAGGTGTAGCCGATATATTGGCGGCTACCCATAGATGGGTTGGGAGAAAAATCGGTATTATCATATTGAATGCCCAGCTCAAAAGCGTTCATATCCCCGTCTTGTTTGGCTTCGCCTGGGTTGGTATAGGATTGGTAACGATTAAACTGACGCAGCAATAATATGGTAGAACCGGTTTCCAGTGGGTTCCAGTAGGTGCTAGTTGGCCCATCGGTTAATAAACCATTGCGCAGGTGATAATGGGCTGTAGGAGAGTGCTTGGCCGAGCCAAGGGGTAGCACGTATTCTATTTTAAAATCTAGCCAGTTTGAAAAGCCATCCCCTTGGATATAATCATCTTGGCTTGAACCTGAACTGCCCGGCCTTGGACTGTCGTTTGGCCACGAACCTGCGCCTATGGTATAAGCGCGCTGATCAGGAAAATAGGCATACATGCCAGATACGGAAACAAAAGCGCGATTGGCAAACCAAGGGCGATAGTTCCAAAGCCCCGCGGAAATGCCGTAGCTTTCTTCGCCTCCCCATGCGGTTCCGCCAATCACCAACTGCTCTTGCCCAATGCCTTGTACTACGCCACCGACACCCACATTTAAGCCCATCGTTTCAGTAGAAAACAGATACGGCAGCGCCATGGCGTTTTTAGTATCGTTAGCATTTTCGGCGCGAGTAATGGTGTATTTCATGCCCACGGGAGTGGCAGCCTCAACACAAAATGATAAAGCCAAAGTGGACAATAGCACACTGCTACAGGAGATTTTACTAAGGGAAGAACTAGAGTGTTGTTTTTGTTTATTCATCAGTGAGATATGAGCATCCTGCTCCCGTTAATTAACGTCCGTTAATGATGATACAAATAAAAAACGTTCAGGAAAAGATAAGAAACTGCATGTTGTGCAATGAGTTTGTTTTGTGCGTTCAAGTGATGAAAAAAGAGGCAGTAACACGCTGCCTCTTTATTTAAGTGGTCGGTGAAAAATCGCTTACCAGAATACGGTGGCAATAAAGGTAAGAGCGATAATGCACGCAATATTCAAGACAATGCCCACTCGCATCATTTCTTGTTGCTTGATATGCCCTGAGCCGAACACAATCGCATTTGGCGGAGTAGCTACAGGAAGCATAAAGGCACAAGAAGCAGCGACGGCAATCAATACAGACAGAATGACTGGCGACATGCCAAATACTTCTGCCACTGTCGCAAAGATGGGAATCAGTAGCGCCGCACTGGCGGTGTTGCTGGCAAATTCGGTTAAGAAAACCACAAACAGAGCAATGATGGCGATAATGAACAAAATGCCAAAATCTGAGATCAGGCTACTTAATGTATTTGCCAAGAAAACACTGGTGCCGGTGGCTTTTAGAACATTACTTAAACAAATGCCGCCGCCAAACAAGATCAATACGCCCCAATCCGCGGTTTTTTCTATGTCTTTCCAGTGTACGACTCGCGCAAAGCTGACCAAGACAATTGCGCACAAGGCGACAATGGTATCAAAGCGTGAAATGCCGCCTAGCATGGCGTTGATCGGTTTGCTGAATATCCAGCAACATACGGTCAACGCAAAGATAGATAAAGTGACGATCTTTCCTTTATCCCACACCACCGGCTCACGGTTTAGCTCAAAAGTGCCTTTCAAGTTTGGCTTTAGCACCAAATAAAGAGTGGTTACGGCAAGTGGCAATAAGATGATAGTGGCAGGTACGCCAAATGCCATCCATTCGCTAAAGGTCAGTCCCACTTCGGCTGCGGCAATGGCGTTCGGCGGTGAGCCGACTATGGTGGCGATACCGCCGATACTGGCACTGTAAGCCACGCCAAGCAGTACAAAGACATAAGTTTTACGCTCTTTACCCGCATCCACTTTACTGAGTACGCCAAGCACCAACGGAAGCATCATAGCGGCTGTGGCTGTGTTACTGATCCACATAGATAAGCCTGCAGTCACACCAAACAGCATAAATACCGCGGTGCTCATTTTGCCTTTTGCCATGATCAGCACTTTATCGGCAATGACTTTATCAAGCCCTTGTACATGCATAGCCGCAGCAAGCGCAAAGCCCCCTAAAAAGAGAAAGATAATAGGGTTAGAAAAGTTGTTGAGGGCAGTTTGGGTATTAAAAATATCAAAGGCGACCGCCAAAATAGGCACTAAGATGGCGGTGATAGTTACGTGCAATGCCTCGGTTAACCAAAGCACTGCAATAAACACTAATATACTAAGGCCAAGTACGACCTGCGGTTCAAACGGCAACAGATTATATAGGGCAATAAACAGTGCGATATTAGCAAGGACTATCAAACTGTTTTTATGCATTAGCCATTCTTTGGTGTTGCTAGGGAGGGGGACAGTGTCATTTTTATGCATTTTATTTCTCCTCTTTGTAGCCTTTGACGATGTTATTTTTATTAATTCGCTTAATGTAGGGTGTACCACTATGTGGTTACTAAATAGTCACATTATTTGTGTGTGTATGAAACGAAGTTATTGCGATTTTGTTAACTAAGGTGGGTGGGTGAGATTTTGCTGATTTGGAATGAGTGGCGTGTCACAACTTTATTGCAAAGCGAGAAGCGAGAAGCGAGAAGCGAGAACAGGGGAGCTTAGCTGCGCAGGTGATAAATCGTTTAAACAAAAAAAGAGTGGCACCCTTAACGGGAGCCACTCTTAATAGACAGTATTAAACTTAATTGAGTTTAGTTGTTTTTCATATGATCGAGCATTTGTGTTTTATAAACATCACTATTGCCGCCAAAGATAGCTTGTACGCCAGTACCTACACGTACTACGCCTGCTGCCCCTAGAGCTTTTAGTCGATCATTATCTACTTGGTCTTGGTCTTTAACCTGCATTCTCAAACGAGTAATACAAGCGTCGACAGAAACAATGTTTCCTTTACCACCAAACGCAGCAACGAGTTCTTTAGTGAACTCATCACCTTCTAGTTTTTCAGAAGTGTCTTGCTCTCCATCTTCACGGCCTGGTGTTTTCAAGTTGAAGAACTTGATAAACCAAGTAAATACTGCGTAGTAAATCGCTGCATACGCTAGGCCAAGTGGAATGATCATCCAACCTTTAGTTGAAATACCATAGAAGGTTAAGTAGTCAATCAGACCGGCGCTAAAGCTGTAACCGTGTTTCACACCCAAAATAATACATAGCGGATAAGCAAGACCTGCCATGATAGCGTGGATTGCGTATAGCGCTGGTGAAATAAATAGGAATGCGAACTCTACTGGTTCAGTAATACCTGTTAAGAATGAAGTAAGAGCCGCCGAAACCATGATCCCCATCACTTTGACTCTATTTTCAGGTTTTGCTGCGCGACCCATTGCAATAGCCGCTGCTGGTAAACCAAACATCTTGAACAGATAGCCGCCTGCTAGGTTGCCTGAGTTTGGATCGCCTGCGAAGAAGCGAGGAATTTCACCATGGAATACTTGACCTGCTGCGTTAGTAAAGTCACCGGCTTGAAGCTGAATGATTACGTTAATAACGTGGTGTAAGCCAAATGGAATTAATGCACGCTCCGCGGTGCCGTAAGCCCAAAATGCCATGACTGGATTTTGTTCTGTAGCCCAGTGACCAAACGCATCGATACCTAAACCAATAGGTTGCCAAATAAAGGCAAGTGCGATACCCAATAGCAACATAGCAAATGAAGTGACAATCGGTACAAATCGTTTACCCGCAAAGAAGCCTAAGTAAGCTGGCATCTTGATGGTGTAGAAACGGTTGAACATGTATGCGCCTACCGCACCAGAAATGATACCACCGAGTACCCCCATATCGATGTGATCAACGCCTAGTACGCCTGCCATAACCTTTAAGGTTGCAATCAGTACGTAATAACCGATACCTGCAGCAACGGCCCCCACGCCGTCATTGTCAGTAAAGGAAATTGCGACACCAAGTGCGAAAATAAGTGGCAAGTTACCAAATACAGCGCCACCGGCTTCAGCCATAAGTTGTGACACGATAGGTGGGATAAACCCAAAGTTAGCGGAACCGATACCTAACAAAATACCGGCGGCAGGCATAGATGCAATTGGTAGCATCAATGCTTTACCAACCTTTGAAAGGCTCGCAAAGAAGTTTTTGAACATATAATAACCCTGATGTTTTTTTTGATTTAGCGCCGAAAATTAACGGTTTTAAGTTCATTACTCAAAATATTTCGGTGGAAAATAATTCTCAGTTTTTGGTACGAAAAATTACGCTTTGTAAGGTGAATAAAACGGGAAAAAACAAACAGATAAGTCAATATAATTAAGGCGTATTTGTGCTCTTGATCACTAACACCAAAGAGGTAAAAGGACGATGCTTTAGATGCATGCTGAATAGGGGGGCGTGTGTTTTTTGATCAATGAGAACACAGGGCCCTCATTGTTGATTAATTTATAGCGTGTGGGATGTGTTGGATTGAATTCTATAGCAGATGAGCGTTTCGCCAATGGGTGAGTGACTCCTGACCGACTTCACCATATTGTACGGCCGCATCAATCATTCCCTTTTGAAAGGCTTGGCTTAATTCTTTTTGTCCTAGAAGGGCTAAACTTCGAATCATTTGGGTAATACATTGATGACTGTAGTCGTCATACTTGAGCCAACTATGCTCATTTACGCTGAAATCGGTTTGCGGAAGCACAACACCATCGATCAATTGCATGTCATAAAAATTTAACATCATGTTTAACGAGCGACGTTGAGCTTCTCTTAAGGCTTTACAGGTGAAAAAATAATCACGGGTAGACTGACACACTAAAGGGGTGTGGGATTGAAGTTTATTAGAGGTGTCTATGGGGAATAACCATTGTAGGTATTCTCGATCATACTGTAGCCAAAAATCATCTAGAGCCCATATCTGCTCAATGCTTCTGTTTTTGTGATCGAGTTGCTGGCCAAGCATAAATTGGCAAATAACGTTCATGTTTTATGCAAACCTTTCTTGTGCTACTTATCGCGTAGCTAATGATGTTCATATGCATATTAGCTGTGGTCAGCGCAAATATCTATTCTATCCAGTTATTAATAATAACTATTTACATTTATTTTTTCTGGGCATCCAAATGATTGATATACATAATTAATTCACAAACCTTAAACTTTTCTGTCATTAAACTCAACTAACTTACTTTCCAACTTAAACCCGTTTAGGAAAAGACAATGAAGTTAGTTAAGACTGCAGTTGCTACTGCATTAATGTTCTCTGCAGCCGTTTCAGCTATGGATGTTCGCTACCAAGACCGTACTGGCAACCTAGTGGCTGATGTTCCGCAAAATGAAGCTGAATGGGCTAACCCATCAACTCTTATTTTTGCTTACACTCCTGTTGAAGACCCAGCAGTATATGCTGATGTATGGAGTGAGTTCTTAGCACACCTTGAAAAAGAAACCGGTAAGAACGTTCGTTTCTTCCCAGTGCAAAACAACGCCGCTCAAATCGAAGCGATGCGTTCAGGTCGCCTACACATTGCAGCATTTAACACAGGCTCTACGCCACTAGCAGTAAACTGTGCAGGTTTTGCACCATTTACTATGATGGCAGGTAAAGATGGTTCTTTCGGTTACGAAATGGAAATCATTACTCACCCAGATTCTGGCATCAAAGCAGTTGAAGATCTGAAAGGCAAGAACCTAGCATTTACTTCTCAAACGTCTAACTCTGGTTTCAAAGCACCTTCAGCTATCTTAAAAGCTGAGTATGGTCTAAAACCTGAAGCGGATTTCAAACCGGCATTCTCTGGCGCGCACGATAACTCTATCTTAGGTGTTGCTCACCAAGATTACGATGCAGCGGCAATTGCTAACTCTGTACTAAACCGCATGCTAGCGCGTGATGTTGTGAAGCCAGAACAATTTACTTCTATCTACAAGTCACAAACATTCCCAACTTCTGCTTACGGCACAGCGCACAACCTAGCGCCTGAGTTACAAGAGAAGATTCAACAAGCATTCTTCACCTTTAACTGGGAAGGCACCAAGCTTGAAGAAGAGTTCGGTCGTAACGGTGAAGCACAATTTATTCCAATTACTTACCAAGAGCATTGGGAAGTGATCCGCACTATCGATACAGCAAATAACGTTTCTTACACTTGTAGCTAATACCGAGCTAACGGGTGATGCGCATCGTTATTTAATCACTCTGGATAGGTCCAGATTTAAATAAAAACGACCTATCCAGAATTTGTTTCAACAGGTTTATCAAGCCTTCTAAATTCTCCAAATGGAAGTTATGTCTACTCTAATTCTTAAGGGTTTAACCAAGCACTATTCAGCATCGGACAAAGCACTGACCGATGTGAGCTTTACTGTCGAACCCGGTGAGGTCGTTGGTTTAATTGGTCCGTCTGGCGCGGGAAAATCGACGCTAATACGTTGTATCAATCGTCTTACTGAGCCAACAAGTGGTCAGGTCATTTTTTCAGATAAAGATCTTGTCCAATTATCCAAATCTAATCTGCGACATGCTCGCCGAGAGATTGGGATGATCTTCCAAGAATATGCGTTGATTGAGCGTTTAACTGTAATGGAGAATGTATTATCTGGCCGTCTTGGTTATGTGGGTTTTTGGCGCAGCTTTGCTCGTCGTTATCCAGAACAAGATGTGCAAGCAGCGTACGCTTTGCTTGATAGAGTAGGGCTACTAGAGCACGCGAATAAACGTGCGGATGCACTTTCTGGTGGTCAGCGTCAACGTGTAGGTATTGCACGAGCGCTCGCGCAACAACCCAAATTATTATTAATTGATGAGCCAACGGCGGCACTTGATCCAAGAACGGCTCGTCAAATTATGCGTCTGATCAGTGAAATCTGTGAAGAGCATCAGCTTCCAGCCATCATCAACATCCACGATGTTGAATTGGCAAAACAATTTGTACAACGCATTGTCGGCCTGCAAGCCGGTGAAGTGGTCTTTGACGGTAAGCCAAGTGAGCTTAACGAAGATGCGTTAACCAAAATCTACGGTCAAGAAGATTGGAGTGCGTCGACGACTGACAGCGATGAAGAAGAAGAGATCATTGCCGCATCATTTACTGAGGCACTGGCATGAGTGGCAACTATCCAACGTACTGGAAAAAGCCAGCACTGATCAGCAGTGCATGGTTACGCTGGGGCATTACGTTATCGGTGGTGGTCTATTTATACCTGGCGACACAATCGGTTGAGATCAACTGGACTCGAATCTACGAAGGCAGTGAGCGCGGATGGCGCTTTGTATCGGCGTTCTTTAATCCTGATTTCACAGGGCGTTGGGAGAACATCTCGCAAGGTTTGATAGAAAGTTTAACCATGACTCTGACATCAACTGTGGCAGGCGTGATTCTTTCGGTACCTTTTGGACTGGGCGCAGCCAAAAACTTAGCGCCTAAGCCTATTTATTTGTTCTGTCGCGGGTTCATTTCTATCGCAAGAAGTTTTCAAGAGATCATCATCGCTATTTTATGTGTAGCGCTGTTTGGATTTGGTACTTTTGCCGGCTTTGTCACTTTAACCTTTGCCACGATTGGCTTTTTGGCCAAGCTGTTCGCCGATGAAATTGAAACCATAGATCCTGCGCCATTAACGGCGATGAAGGCAACAGGTGCGTCATGGTTACAACAAGTGAACTATGCGGTGCAAGCACAAGTCATGCCGCGTTTTATTGGTTTATCTATGTACCGTTTGGACATTAACTTTCGTGAATCAGCCGTGATCGGCATTGTTGGCGCTGGTGGTATTGGCGGCACATTGAATACGGCTATGGATCGTTATGAATACAGCGCAGCAGCGGCCATTCTACTGATCATCATCGCTATTGTTATGTTGTGTGAATACACCTCAACCTTGATTCGTAAGCGAGTACAATAATGACCCAATTCAATTCTTCGCTTACTGTTTGGCGAAAGTACGACGAAAAACAGACTCTGCTTCGCTGGAGTGTATGGCTAGCTTTTATTACCCTGTTGGTATACGCATGGCAATTGATGAACCAAGACACCATTTGGTACTTCGTCACCGATGCGCCAAATCAGATTGCTGATATTGGCTCGCGTATGTGGCCGCCACGTTGGAGCTATCTTGAGCATTTATGGTTACCGCTTTGGGATACACTAAATATCGCCACTTTAGGGACATTGCTTGGGATTGTGATGGCGTTTCCAGTGGCGTTTCTTGCGGCGCAAAACACCACTCCAAGTGCGGTATTTATTAGACCGATTGCGCTGTTTATTATTGCGGCAAGTCGTTCTATCAACTCTTTAATTTGGGCGCTGTTATTAGTTGCTATTTTAGGCCCTGGTTTGCTGGCAGGTATCATCGCGATTGCCCTTCGTTCAATCGGTTTTATCTCAAAGCTGATGTACGAAGCCATTGAAGAGGTGAACGTTACTCAAGTATCGGCCATTCGCGCCACGGGCGCATCGCCACTGCAAGTGTTGGACTACGGTGTATTGCCACAGGTAATGCCAAGTTTCATCGGCACAAGCTTGTTCCGTTGGGACATTAATATTCGTGAATCTACCGTGTTGGGCTTAGTAGGAGCGGGTGGCATTGGTTTGAAGCTTCAAGAATCAATGGCAGTGTTAGCTTGGCCACAAGTGACAGTGATCTTTTGTTCGATTCTGGTGACCGTGGTTATTTCTGAGTGGATATCGGCAAAAGCGCGCCACGCACTAATCTAGTATAAAATTACAGTCAATGAATAAAGGTACTGAGACCGATTAAGGCTCAGTACCTTTTTTGTTTTTTGATAGGCTTTATTCGATTTCTGGGTGATTTTTAATATAGATTCGATAATAAAAAGCAATAATCACACACAAAATCGATGGCATAAATAAAGCATAAAACGAATTGTATAGATAAAGATAAGCCCCCACACTGCCACCTAAAATAAAGCCAAGCGTAATGTAGATAAATAACATCAGCTTTCTGGAATTGACTTCTTCACCACGCAAATAATGACCCAGCATCAAACCAAGGTCGGTAATGATCCCCGTCAAATGGGTGGTGCGAACAATCGCGCCACTGTAGGTCGTCACCATTGCATTTTGCAATCCACACGCCGCAGCAGCCGTAAAGTCACCATAATCGCTACCGTTAAACAGCAAATAGATGGTCAGCAACAAAAGTGACGCTTCTAAAAGGAGCGGAACTTCATAGTGACGTTTAAGTTTTAAAGAGGATGATTTAAGTACAAAACCCGATATGGCCGCACCCAAGAAAAACGACCCCATAACGCCCGCAAGGTGCAGACTTTGCCCAATGGAAGAAGTAAATAACTCTGTACCAAATAGGGTAGCAGTCCCAGACAGGTGAGACACAGACTGATGGTCTAGCCCCAACAAACCAATAGCATTGATCGATCCGGCAATAAAGGCAAGCAACAAAGCGCCATATTCAACCCATCGAGGTAATCTTGTAATCACGATATGTACCAAAAAAGTGCGGGGTCAGGTCTTGAAATTTGCATGTATGCACGAATTAGGGACGAGATCCTAGAGGACTAGGATCTCAGAAGCTGGACCTGAGATGTTACGCCAATCGCAATAATGAATGTAGCGTTCTAGCTTGTTAAAGCTATCTTTGAGCACTTAATTATGACGATTGGTATTCGGTTTACGATTTATTCAAATACGGAAAGCGCGCTTGCTTTCATACATTTGCTAGGAAATTGGTGTTGTACAGCACTAACTGAAGAACAAACTTTTGAGAATGCGGTGTTGTTGTTCCAGATAAATAGCCAAGCAATGGCGACAACTGCAACGATAACAAGAGGTTTTTTCATGTGCATGTATTCCGTATTTAAAATGAAAACTGAGTTTAAGATCTGAGTTAAGGATAGACCAATCTTTGTTATCCACTACATATGAAAACAAAGGTTTAGGATCTGGGCGTATATTCCCAAGAGTGCACATCTATTAGTTGAGGAGTTCATAGTGACGAAATACCAGTTACGAATAAATAGCAAAGCGTGTCATACTCAGTTTAAGCCAGTTAACGAAAGTAGTGTCCATGTCGACAGCAAGTAACAATCAATACAGTAAAAATGAAGAGATAGCGAATTCACTGACCCACGGGATTGGGATGATTTTTGGTGTTTTTGCTTTGGTTTTATTAGTGCGTAAAGCCCTAGCGTATGATGCGGACCTACTTACGATAACCAGCATGGCCATTTACGGTAGCAGCATGATATTGCTATTTTTAGCCTCCACGCTTTATCACGCCGTTCCTTACGAAAAAACCAAGCGTTTATTAAAGACCTTCGATCACAGCGCTATTTATTTGCTGATTGCAGGTAGTTATACGCCCTTTTTATTGGTCACGTTACGCACGCCATTAGCGATAGGGCTGATGATTGTGATTTGGTCCATTGCCTTAGTTGGCATTGTCATGAAAGTGGTATTTGTGTATCGCTTTAAACGATTCTCCTTAATTAGCTATATCGTTATGGGCTGGTTATCTTTGGTCATGGTGTATCAACTGGCGATGACAATGCATACTGGAGGGCTAGTATTTTTAGCCGCTGGTGGTTTGTTGTATTCACTGGGCATTATTTTTTATGTTGGTAAGCGTATCCCGTTTAATCACGCTATTTGGCACTGTTTTGTGTTGGCGGGTGCGGCATGTCACTTTTTAGCCATCTATTACTACGTACAACCCGTGTAAATTACCGCACATCATTGAACAATATAGTGACTTGTCCTAGCTTTGATTAGGGAGGAGTCACTATGTTTAATATGGATAGAAAGACCAAGTTTAGTTACGCTTTTCTACTCTCAATACTCGTTTTGCTCACAGGATGTCAGACGAGTTCTACTCCTCCTGCTCCTATTGACCCTCCTAACGATCCAATACTCAAAATATTGTTCGACCAAGTCACATTTCCTGAAGGATTTACGGCTAAATCAGACGCTTTTGTTTACGCTTATGCTGATCTTAACGGCGATAATGAAGACGAGTTATTTGTGCTAATGCAAGACGCTCATTTTTGTGAAGCAGAGGGTTGTACTGGCTATCTGTTTGATTCATCAAAACAATTGCTAGCCACGTTTACATCCATAAAACGCCCGATCTTGCTTTCACGTACGGGTAATCATCAATGGAAGAACATTGTGGTTGCAAGCGGTGCTTCACTGCGTTTGCTTCGCTACGACGGACAAAACTATCCTTTTGATGCGACCAGTGAGCCTATTTTTAATCGTAAGTCAGGCAAAGCCATAGCGCATAAATTGGTGGTGAATAGCGACCTCTATCAAGACGGCGGCTATCAACTATCTGAGCGAAGTGACTTGTCGATATTAACGCCGGTAGAACAATTTAAATTTCAGTTTAAACGAGAGTCCGATAGCAACAGTGTCTTTATCGCAACAGCAAATGCGATAACGGGTAATGTCTTTTTTAGTAAAGAAGTGATTAAGGTAGATTAAACTCATGGCCAATCCTGAGCATAAAGAATCGCTAGATGGATTAGATAAAATTAGTGTAGTGATATACAGAATAGGGATTAGCCTAGTATCGGTAGCACTATTGATGCTCGCATTTGCCGAAATACTGTGCGTGATTGAAAGTGATAAAGCGGGTTTCATGCGCCATTTAAGTATTCATGTTGTGGCGATTTCTGCTGCTATGTGTGCTGCCACAATTCATATCTACGATAAAAAGATCCGCACCCTTATTGTGTGGTCTGGGTGGTTGGGGTTAGTGACTTTTATTGCATTACCTAGCCACGATTGGTTGTTTATCGGCTTCTTTTTTGTGACTTTTTCTGGGGTGGCATTAAAAGAGTCATACTGCTTTAAGATTAAAGGGTTAACGCTTGTGCCTATGTTGCTGATCTTATCGGTACTGGTGATTTGGATGAAAGATGCCGCCTTACTTGCCATACTTAGCAGTATCAGTGGCGCTATCTTTGCCTTCTTAGCCCTTAAAAAATGGCGTATGCCTTTGCATTTTGATATCGGTAAAAAAAGTAATTATCAGATTTGAGTCCCTTTTGTGCCCTAATTGATAGGCGCAGGGCCAAACGAAGCACTTGAAAGAGCTTAGAATGACATTTCTGTTACCTGTTAGGCTCTTGGATTGTTATACTTCACCCAAATACACAACAGTGAACGTACAATGAGCATTAATAGAGAAGAATTACAAAACAACCCATTACACGGCCTAAAGCTTGAAGATATGGTGAAAGAACTTGTTGACCATTACGGCTGGGATATTCTCGACACAGCAATGCGTTTTAACTGTTTTCACACCAATCCATCAGTGGCAAGTAGCGTTAAATACTTGCGTAAAAGTGACTGGGCAAGAGAGAAACTAGAAGCCTTTTATTTGTCTCGTTTTAAACGTATGCCACGTCCAACAGAAGAAGAAAGAGAAATTCCACCAAGAATGCGCACTTTTGCTAACGGCATTGAACCCAAAGAGCCTATGGAATTAACTGTCGATTCAATTTTAGCCTCGCAAGCCAAAGCCGCTTCTGCCTTTAAAGCGAGAAAAGCGCAAGAGCGTAACTCTCGCTCACGCCGCTAGAGTAAAAATACTCGTATACTACGGGGTCGAGTTAAACCACTCGGCCTCGCATTGATTTAGTTTGTCCCTTTTTCTTTTTCGCATCCACTCGTCGTCTTTGTGAGGCGCGCGTCGGCTTAGTTTCACGACGTATCTTTGGCACAATCGTTACGCTTTTAATCAAGATTAACAGACGATCTAACGCATCTTGTCGATTCAATTCCTGCGTCCTATGCGCCTGCGCTTTAATCACAATCACGCCATCACTGGTAATACGGCTATCAGACAAAGCCAGCAATCGTTCTTTATACACTTGCGGCAAGGTGGAACGACTAATATCAAATCGAAGATGGATGGCTGATGAGGTTTTATTCACATTCTGCCCACCCGCACCTTGCGCGCGAATGGCAGTCATTTCAATTTCCCAGTCGGCTAGGGTGACGGTGTTGGAGATTTGCAGTGGCATGTTAAAACTCAAAATAGGTTTTGCTAAGCGTGATGCCTAACTTGTGGAAGTAGTTTATCCCATCTTGAATCATTTGATCTTGTATTTTTGCCCAATCTTGTTTGCCAAGCTTATCCCATAGCAACGAATCCATAGCAGTGAGAGAGAGCTCTTTCGATTGATAGAAGAAACGCTTACGTTCAAATTTTTCAAATGGGTTATTGGCAATACTGCGGGTTAAGTATTTTAGATCTTGCAGATGTTCAGTGCGATTGAGCGGATTGTTCTCTTTTTCACACTGCCCAAATTCTGTGAATAGTCGTTGATAAAAGGCCTGGTAGTGTTTGGCTATTTGCTCAGTTTGCGCTTCGCCGTTTTCATCGCAATTAGCGTGAAATGCAAGTAAGAATATGATTTTGTATGAGAAAGTGTAATCTCGTTTGCCCAAAAACTCCCAGAAATCGTCAAAGCGAGTGGCTTCGGTGCGAGGTTTTATGTTTTTCTCGGCTTTGATCTGCTCTATGCTTTCTTGAGAAAAATAGTGTAATTGGCTTTTGCCAAATGGGATTGAGCGAGTAGGGGTAATATCTTGTTTTTTAATCCAATTTCGTACGGTACCGGTAGAGATGAACAATTCTCTTGCCAGTTGCTCCTCACTGAATAAGTCTCCAAACTCTTGTTCAAAGTTGAAAATATCAATGGGCTCAATTTTGCGCTCTTGCTCGTATAACCCGTCCAACACCAATAATTCTTGTTGTAGCACAGGATGTTGATACTCACCCACCTCAGCGAAAGCGCGGTAATGCCCAATATTAAATAAATTATGTAGGTTCCAAGGTTGCAGTAAAGCTGGCCCATAATTATCAATAATATCGATAACATATAAGGCTTCTTTGTTTGGTGCTAGGCGAGTGCCTCTTCCCAATTGTTGTAGATACAGGGCTTTTGACATGGTCGGCCTTGCCATAACCACCACACTGGTTTGCGGAGCATCCCAACCTTCGCTGAGCAATTCGCAAGCGCAGAGAAACTGAACCTCTCCTGCAAAATACTCATCAATAGCGGAGCGATCTTTAGCATGCACAGATTTGGCATTAATGCCCACCGAGCGTAGAGTTTGTGCCATGCGCTCGGTATGTTTTACATCCACACAAAAGATAATGCCTTGCTTTTGTAATGCGTTACCGACGAAGTATTTTTGCAAAATATCGGCAATCAAGTGATCTCTAGAGGGGATTTGAATCGTTTTTTGCAGATCGGATTTCACAAAGTCTTTGCCATTAAAGCGTACTTTAGAAAAATCGATATTGGATTCAAGACGAAACACTCGAATAGGCGGTACTAACCCATGTTCCATCGCCTGTTGCAATGTTAAATCGACATGATAATGACCAAAGATATCTTCTAGCTTTTTCTGGTCAAGTCGTTCGTCGGTGGCGGTTAGGCCAAGTAAAGTGCGTGGCGTGAAATATTCCAATGCCTTAGATAACCCAGTGGCGGCGGCTCTGTGGGCTTCATCAACCAAGATATAGTCAAACAGTTGGCTCGGTAGGTGTTGATAGTTACGCACTACCGCCGCATTGGTGACAATAGTCAGATCCAAAGGGGTATCTATCTCGGTACTGATTTCAACTAGCGGTAGTTGTTGCTGAACTCTGGCCACCAATTGATCTTTTAAATTCACCGTAGGAACGATGGCTAAAGCGTGTTGGGTTGCGCCTTGTTGTAATTGACGGCGAAAGTCTTCAATAAAGACTTCGGTTTTGCCTGTGCCAGTAGGTAAAACAGTGAGAAAGGTATTTTGACCTTGCGAACGCTTGTCACTGATGGATTCTATGGCGTCTTTTTGGTGAGCATAGAGCTCAAAGCTGACTTGTCTGTTGCCTTTAAAATAAGGTGTGGCTTTAAATTGTGAGGCATCACCAAAATAATCTTTAAGCTGCTCTTTAAATTTAAAATCGTCACGCATACCGCGATTTGACCATCGATAAACTAATAGCCCGTCGTGCACCAGTGAGTTTTGTTTATATAACTGCGAAAGATACTTCTGCTGCGAAATTAATAGCGGGTGGTGGTAACGTTCACCGTTAAGCTCTATGGCAATATTGCCTTGGCGGCGATGCAAAACAAAATCGATATAACGTCGATGACCATTTAAGTCTATATAAACCTCTTCTGGTCGCAGCGCATACAAATATTGAGAGCCAAACACTTCTTCAAAGGTAGTGTGAAAATTAAATTCTGGCGGAGTAGGGTCTAAATGGGTTTCATTGCGATGAGCACCGTAAGTGTGTATCGCTATATCCGCGACTTTATGTTGCAGCTCCGAGCGCAAGAAATTTTCAAGTTGGGAATGTAGTGCGTGTTCAGAGAGAGCAAAAAAGCGATAAATCCCCTGATATTGGTGCATCAAGCGATTTTGCAGGCTAGTGTATTCAACGTAGTGATAGTCGCTGGGTGGAGTGTCCCAAAAGTCGACCACTACCATTTGTCGATGCTTATCTTCATATAAGCAACCCAGTTTGTGTTCTTGCATGGCTGAAAAACCAAAGCAGGCCATTACTTCATTCACTTGTGACTGACTTAGCATGATTTACACTCTTTAATTAGGGATGACGTTTTAGGATGGCGTTTAACCACTTTTCGTTTTCTCTATTTGGGCGTAAATCGGCGGTTTCCCACCAAGATTCAATGTGTAACACCTGCGTGTCAGCTAAAGTAGTCTTGAGCTGAGAGAGGGTTAAATCTCGAAAAAAACGGCCATTGCGATCTAATTCTGAACGGCCGAGTTTAAATGAACAATAGAAATAGCCACCAGCTTTTAGGAATTGAGTTAAATGGGTAAAGGTTGTGCTTAATTGGCTTTGCGGTACATGCAGTAATGATGCACAAGCCCAAATACCGTCGTAGGTATTTGGATTTGTTTGGAAATCTAAAAACGTCGATTGGGTGACGTTATTTTTAGTCAGCTTTGCCGCGAGTTTGGTCAGTTCTTCACTAGCATCGAATGAGTCAACCTTATAGCCAAGGTCTAAAAAGGCTTTGCTATCACGACCAGAACCACACCCAGCATCAAGAATGCGACCGTTACTGGGTAACAAAGGCAAGAATTTCTGATAGAGAGAGTGCATTTCTACATCGACGGTCGAATCAAAAAATTGCTGTGCGTTTTGGTTGTAGTATTGAGTGGTGCTATTCATCGGCATTCCTTTATGTAATGCGCTAATGGTAGCAAATTAGAGTCGCAGTGGGGAAAGATAAGTGGCTGTTATATCGAAGATTATGATTTCATGAAACAGAGCAAGAGCCAAGTGGCAGTATAACCACTTGGCAGCGTCTGTTGGCAAAGCATAACTAAATTAACTCTCTAGCAGTTCCAATGGTACTGGGCTTTCCATATTCTCAAGAAATTCCTCTAGTACAACACGGTTTTCTGCATTGATAGTAATACCCCATTTAGGCTCTTGGATTTTGTTATCGACGAAGATGATTTGATCTTCATCTGATTCCCAAAACTGAACTGACGACGCATCGAAATAGTCATAGATATTTTCAGACAGCGTATTCTTTAGGTGAGAACAAAGCTGAGAGTTATTATCGCTTGGCATTAAAGTAACGGAAAACATTATATTCCTCTCTGTAATTATTTAGATTCATAACCTATTAATTCGTAAATAGATTAACACTGTTGATGATTGTATTTTATCCAATAGATCACGGGAATACTTATCATTATGCGCCACATCACATTTAAAGCTTATTAATAGAAGTGAAAAAAGAAATGAATCTATTAAATCCTGTTTATCATTCTAAAGAGTAATAAATGGATTTTTTGAGGATGATAAAGCCGATTGCATGCTGATAGTTTTGCAATGCGATGGGCTAGGAATGGGCTTTCATTTATCCGTTTTTTGTTGCTGAATCCTTAGTTTGTTTTGATAAATTGCTCAAACAAGATACTTAGCGTTAACTGAGTATCTTGTGTTTATTAAAAATCAGCGGCGGAATTGACCCCAATAGTTGGGCGCCAGTTATTGAGCGTTTTTCGCCGTATTCTCCGCCAGTTTCACAATCACTTGTACGGCTTGCTGCATGCCATCAATGCTGATGAACTCATGGATACCATGGAAGTTATAGCCGCCAGTAAAGATGTTCGGGCAAGGCAGACCCATGAATGAAAGACGCGCACCGTCAGTACCGCCGCGGATAGGTTTGATGTTTGGCTGTACACCGCACTCAAGCATGGCTTGTTTCGCCAATTCAATAATATGCGGGTGTGGCTCTACCATTTCTCGCATGTTGAAGTAACTGTCAGTAAGTTCAAGCTCTACATGGCCTTTGCTTAGTTGGCTGTTTAGTTCATCTACTTTCTGTTGCATGAAGGCTTTACGCTCTTGCAACTGTTGGCGGTCAAAGTCGCGCAAAATATAAGAAAGCTCGGTGCGGGCAACGCTAGGAAGCATGGATTTTAGATGGTAGAAACCTTCATAACCTTCCGTGGTTTCTGGGGTTTGTTGCATTGGCATAAGCAATTGAAATTGGGCTGCGATGTTCATGGCGTTGATCATCTTGTCTTTGGCCGTGCCTGGATGAACGTTCACGCCATGACAAATTACGGTTGCAGTAGTGGCGTTGAAGTTTTCGTATTCAAGTTCACCCACTGGGCCGCCATCTATGGTGTAAGCCCACTCAGCGGCAAATTTCTCGACGTCAAATAAGTTCGCGCCTCGTCCAATCTCTTCATCGGGAGTAAAGCCAATGCAGATGTCGCCATGTTTGATATTTGGATTTGCTTTTAGGTAAGCAACAGCGCTGATGATTTCAGCGATGCCGGCTTTGTTGTCTGCGCCTAATAACGTGGTGCCATCGGTGGTGATGAGGCTTTGGCCGTGTAATGCATTCAGGTCTGGATATTGCGCTGGTGATAACACTTCGCCAGATCTACCTAGCGCTATCTCGCCACCTTGATAGTTTTCGATGATTTGCGGTTGGACATTTTTACCAGAGGCATCTGGCGCGGTGTCCATGTGCGCAATAAAGCCAATCGCAGGTACTGCATGCTCGACGTTAGCTGGAAGTTTTGCCGAAATATAGCCGTTATCATCTAAAGTCACATCGGTAAGTTCCAGCGCTAGCAACTCTTGGTACAACTGCTTGGCTAAGACACGTTGACCTTCGGTACTTGGGCAGTGCGATATTGCGCCATCGGACTGAGTATCAAAACTGACGTAACGAAGGAAGCGTTCAACTAACTTATCCATTTGTATAGACCTTATTTATTCTCAATCCCCTTAGTATCTAGCGAGCGCACGGAGGATGAGTTGCGATAAATCAGGTTTAGTAGGGTTAATCGTACTATTGGGTGAGTTTTGCTTAAATTTCGCTCGAAATTAACGAGCGATGATTTGAGTGTTGGAGTTAGAGGTGTCAGGTTCAAATTTACGCTGGTATCTTGATAGCATGGTTTCGTTCCCTAATATACCACCTTGATGGATATAAAGAATGCACACATCAGGGTTTGCATCCATCCATGGCAGTAAGCATTGCCACATGTACGGGTCGTACAACAAATCAAATTCAACATTGGTGTTTTTTTCTAAATCTTGCCAAATTTTAAACTCGTCTTTGTACAGCTTACCGAAATGATGTTTGTAATCTGCATGCAAAATTGTAGGGGTATCGTCTTCGCCTAGTTCTTGCCACTGTTCACGCAGGTAGCTTTCGCCTCCTACGCAAGCGCAAGTCAACACGGGTAGGTTGTGCTCTTTGAGGTGCTTGTGTAAGTACAATGCGGTCGTGCCAGTACCTGAGGGTAGGGCAATAGCAAATTGTTGATTGGGTTTATAGCGAGTCCAATCTAATAGTTCAGTCGCAAGCCCTTGAATGCCTTTTTCTGCTAAATAGCTTCGACCACCTTCGGGAATCACTAAACAGTTCGCTTGGGGATTTCGGATTTCTTTTATGTATTGTGCTGGCGTCATTTCATCACCGAACGCATTACTGCACTCTATGATTTGCGCGCCCAAATCCAGTGCGCCGCGATAGTTACCACTAGGCTTTTCTTTTAACCAGTTTGGTATTCTTTGTACATAGAATTCCAGTTTCCATTTTTTGATTTTGCACAGCGCCGCTAACGAGTATAAAGAATTCGCTTGAATTGAGCCGTAACCGATAAGGGTATCAATACCAGAGTAGTCTTCTTGCAACAAACGCATGAATTTTCGCGCTTTGTTACCCGAAAAATGTTGATGCAGCTGTTCATCACGTTTTAGATAAAAATTGTGATTACGAAAAATATGCTGTGTTACTGGACTAGTATTGAGTTTCATAAGGACTGTTTCGTGTTTATTATAAGACGAGTCAAAATAGAAAAGGCGCTCATCTTAGACCTATTTATTCGTCAAACCAAGATGATTTATTCACATGCAGGTGATCTTTTATAAGGGGATGGAATGAGAAACCACCGTTTTGTTCGTTTTGCTAAGGTGGGGGCTGTTGGTTTTATTGTTGATATCAGTGTTTTTTCCTTACTGTTGTATTGGTTAGGGTTGCCTACAATGTTGGCGAGAGTGTTGTCTTTTGTGGTTGCGGCGACAACAACTTGGCTAGGAAACCGTGTTTATACTTTTAAAAGTAGTGCGCAACACTTTGCGCAGTGGAAGCGGTTTTTTATTTCAGCCTGCTTATCAATGTTGCCAAATCTATTGGTGTTCAAAGGAATATTGCTGTGCCTAGGGGAGAATTACGTTACTCATGCTTTGGCTTTTGTGTGTGGGGTAGGGGCAGGGCTAATAGGCAACTACTTACTGAGTTCACGTTGGGTTTTTAAATAACTGGGCTGGTAATAAAATGGGTCGCAATATGCGACCCATTTCTTTTAGTAACGTTTTACCGCTGTTTAAAGCTGTATCGCGCGTTAGATTACGGCGTGATCTAGCTCTTGATCTTCTTTCATTGTAGGTTTGTTTTCTGCGCCATGCATCCAGTACACCAAAGTGTTGGACATGAACAGCAAGATGATACCTGAGATGGTTGCCGCAACAGCGATACCACCAAAGATAGCCATAGCGCCAAAGTCGCCTACATGTGAGCCGATAAGGCCTGCAACGTAGTTTGCGATAGCGTTAAAGCCAAACCATGCACCCATCATTAATGATGCTAGGCGAAGTGGAGCCAGTTTTGTCACCATAGATAGACCGATAGGAGAGATACATAGTTCACCCAAAGTATGGAAGAAGTACGCACCAACTAGCCAGATCATTGAAGTTTTAACGCTTTCATCGCCACCTTGTTGTAGAACCGCGCCAACCATGCACAAGAAACCGACCGACAAGAAGAATAGAGCGAAAGCAAATTTAACCGGAGAGGTCGGTTCACGTTTGCCCAGTTTCACCCATACTGCAGCCAAGATAGGCGCTAGTAGCATGATGAATAATGGGTTTAATGATTGGAACCAAGCTGCAGGCACTTCAAAGCTACCTAGCATACGGTCAGTGTATTGCTGAGTGTAGATATTCATTAGGCCGCCAGCTTGTTCAAAGCCTGCCCAGAAAATGATCACGAATAAGCCCATCACTAAGATAACTTTTAAACGGTCTACTTCTTCTTTAGTGAGTGGAGTTTTGGTTTTAACGCCGTTCTTGTGGCCTAATTTAGCCGCAGGAACCGTACCAATTTTACCTAACCAAGAGTGGCTTAAGCTCAGCTGTAGCACAACACTGAGCATCATACCGATACCGGCAACAAGGAAACCGGCATTCCAGCCGTAGGCGTTAGCCGCACTACCTGCCACGATACCCGCAATCAGTGCGCCTAGGTTGATACCCATGTAGAAAATGGTAAATGCGCCGTCACGACGGTTGTCACCTTCTTCATACAGGTCGCCAACCATAGTTGAGATGTTTGGCTTGAATAAACCGTTACCTAAAATAAGCAGTGTTAAGCCTAGGTAGAAAGAGGTGTAAGCATCAATGCCAAACGCGCCAGCAGGAAGTGCTAGAGAGAATTGACCGATAGCCATTAAGATACCGCCGATAAGAACGGATTTACGTTGACCTAAGTAGTTATCGGCAATCCAACCACCGATAAGCGGTGTGACGTATACCAGTCCGGTATAGATACCGTATAAATCCAGAGCGTCTTTTGTGCTCCAGCCTAAGCCACCGTTAATGGTTGTGTCTGTGAGATATAAAACCAGAATGGCACGCATAGCGTAATATGAGAAACGTTCCCAAAGCTCGGTGCTAAACAGCAGAAAAAGACCACGTGGGTGGCCCAAGATAGTTTTTTGATTAGTCATTGTTGTGTCTGTCTATAATATTTTTAGTATGAACAGAACTAGATATACAGCGCAGTATCGATTACGGCAATGCCTAAAAATCGCTATAAATATTCATTTTTAATACTTAACTTGTTGTTTTAAAAGATCAAGTAATGGGTAATTAGTCATATTGATGGCTAGTGGAAACTAATATTGCGGTTTTGATGTGATGGGTGAATATTATACTGGATTTGGGTGAGATGTAGTCGAGTGGTTTGTTTATTGTACGCTTGGGCTGTTTTGTAGGCAAAATAAAGGTCGGTTGCCCGACCTTTATAATTAACGTGATTTTAGCGAGTAACTCTGATTATTATTTTGCTTGTTCAGCGCGACAAGCCGCCGCAGTAAATACAACGTCAGTTGAGCTATTTAGTGCTGTTTCAGCAGAATCTTGGATAACACCGATGATGAAGCCAACACCGACTACTTGCATCGCTACTTCGTTTGGAATACCAAACAAGCTACACGCTAGTGGGATAAGCAGTAGAGAACCGCCCGCAACACCAGATGCGCCACATGCTGAGATAGCAGCAATTAAGCTAAGCAGTAGTGCTGACAAGAAATCAACTTGAATACCTAGAGTATGCACCGCCGCTAGAGTCAGTACGGTAATCGTAATTGCTGCGCCGCCCATGTTGATGGTTGCACCTAGAGGGATAGAGACAGAGTAAGTATCTTCATCCAGTTTTAGTTTTTCACACAACGCCATGTTCACTGGAATGTTTGCTGCACTTGAGCGAGTGAAGAACGCAGTTACGCCACTTTCACGCAGACATTGTAGAACCAATGGGTATGGGTTTTGTTTGGTTTTAACCCAAACAATGATTGGGTTAACTACCAATGCAATCACTAGCATTGCGCTTAGTAGTACAAACAGTAGGTTCGCGTAGCCTAGTAGAGCGCTAAAGCCTGTGCTTGCAAACGTAGCAGCAACAAGACCAAAGATACCCAATGGTGCTAGACGGATAATAAAGCGAACAATTTGAGAAACGCCGTGGCTTAGATCTTCAAACACTGATTTAGTGGTGTCTGATGCGTGGTGCAGTGCAAGACCAAGACCGATACCCCAAGCAAGAATACCAATGTAGTTGGCATCCATTAGAGCATGAACTGGGTTATCAACTAGTTTAAACAGCAAAGTATGCAGTACTTCAGCAATACCTTGTGGAGGCGTTACGCTAGTTGTGCTTTCTACTAAGGTTAATGTTGTCGGGAAAGCAAAGCTTAATACAACAGCGGTGATCGCAGCTAAAAAGGTACCAATTAAATACAGAATGACGATCGGACGCATGTAAGAGTGTTGGTTTTTCTTTTGGTTGGCAATTGAGGCTGCCACCAAAATGAATACCAAAATAGGTGCAACGGCTTTAAGAGCACCAACAAATAGGCTACCTAGCAGACCAACACTAGTAGCAGTAGAAGGAGAAACGGTAGCAAGGATAGCGCCGGCAACGATACCGACTAAGATTTGCATAACAAGGTTGCCCTTGGCTATGCGTGCAATGAGTGTGTTTAACATAGTACATCCATATAAGTGGGAGTAAAAAGTCTCTCCCAAATGATTTATTAGTATTAGACGCCGACTTAAGCGTAATTAATGAACTTTTGACCCTTTAAATAATGTTGTAATTAAAGGAAGTCGCCATCTAGCATAAAAGGAATAACTAGAAAGTCTAGTAGATAATGGCTTAAATATTCATTTTCAAAGCGAACTCTGTTGAGTGTCGCTTATTTCACAATAACCATGAAAATAGGTTAAAACATTGGGTAGGAAAAGGGGAGTACACTCCCCAGATATTCAGTGATCTTATAAGTTGTTCTTAGGTTTATCTTTTCTCATTAACAACTTAAATAGAGCCGGCACAAAATAAAATGAGATTAAAGTGGTTAGGGTTGTCCCTCCCGCTATTGCAATGGCAAATGGTGGCCAAAAACCACCTCCGGCAATAATCAATGGCAAAAACCCTCCCACAGTGGTGATCGTGGTGGAGGTGATGTGACGGGTACAACTCATCACCGCTTCAAGAATGGCGTTTTCATCACCTTGGCAAGCCTTTGGGCTAGCTTTTAATTCGGCTAAAATCACGATGGCGGCATTAATGGCCAAACCGACAATGCCGAGCATGGCGATAATGACCGTAAAACCAAACGGATAGCCAAACAGATACACTGACAAAATCCCCAGACCCGCAGATAACCACGCTACTGAGAATATGATGTTGCTCAATCTAAAGGAGTTGAACGACAGTACAACCACTAGAATCATTAAGGTAATCACCATAGCCAGATTGGCCATTAAGCTGTTTACTGACTCATCTCGCTCTGCTGATTCCCCGCCAAATTCTACGCGGTAGCCCGTTGGCAGTGAGTAGCGCTCTAAAGAAGATTGGAAGTCGTTTAATACGGTTTGGGGTGTGCGACGTGAAGTCGTATGAAGCGCTGTTCACCGCTTAATGTGTGAACCATCTGTATCACCAGATGAACCTAGGGCTCTGAATAAAGTAGCGAGCCTAACAATGTAACGAAGGTTGGTCATAGACCAATCGGGATCGAAATCGTGAGAGGACGATCCTCCTGATAACCACAAATCGGGTGAGTGCTAGGTAGTCAGCATGATGAACATAAGTGAATCCGCGTAAGGTGCGTTATACGATGAAACAGCGAAAGTGGTTAACACGCTGTGGCCAAAAGGCACGAGAGTCGGAAAGAGATTGCCCCATGCTCTTTCGTGATCATTGAACTCTCCGCACCATAGCGGGCATCTACACTGACACTGCGCAACATACGGAACACGGTAAGCCTGTATCACTCCCTCTGGGAAAGCCTTTGTGGCCGATAGTAATGCAGGTATAGGAGGTCGGAGAAAGCGAAGGCTACATTGTAACGATGTAGATACAGGCTTGTGTCTGATCACGAAAGTGAGCCCACTTCCGACTGGTCTCCCGTTGCGAGAGAGTTTGAAGAACTTTATTCAAGGAGAAATGCAAATGATGATCTCAAAAGAGATTAGTGCCGCTCCTGACAGCGCTCAATGGCAGTCAATTGACTGGAAATCTGTTGAGGCGCATGTATTAAAGCTTCAGATGCGTATCGCAAAGGCAACGAGAGAAGGTAAACGTGGCAAAGCGAAAGCATTGCAATGGATACTGACTCACTCTCGTTCAGCAAAGCTTCTTGCTGTTAAACGAGTATCGCAAAACAAAGGCAGTAAAACGTCTGGAATAGACGGTGTCATTTGGAACACAGACACACGTCGCATGAAAGCCGTGCATCAATTGAGTCGAAAGGCCTATCAAGCTAAACCACTCAAGCGTATCTATATCCCCAAAAAGAATGGCAAACTTCGACCATTGGGCATCCCATGCATGATAGACCGAGCGCAACAGGCACTTTATCTATTAGCATTAGAGCCTGTGTCTGAGAATCTTGCCGATCCTAACAGCTACGGTTTTAGACCAAGGCGCAGCACTGCTGACGCAATCGGACAGTGTTTTATCTGCTTAAGTCAGAAACGGTCAGCACAATGGGTTCTCGAAGGGGACATCAAAGCCTGTTTCGACAAAATCGGGCATCAATGGCTGATGGAAAATATTGCTGTTGATAAACGTATGTTGGAGCAATGGTTAAAGTCTGGCTTTGTAGACAAAGGGCTATTTCAAGACACCGATGAAGGCACGCCTCAAGGCGGGATTATATCCCCAACCTTGATGTTAATGACACTCTCTGGTCTCGAACAGCAGATTAAGTCTACCGCTCTCAAAAAGGGGGCAAGAGCTAACTTTATTGGATACGCCGACGATTTCGTCGTCACTTGTGCTTCAAAGGAAGTGCTGGAGAACGATATCAAACCGTTGATCGCTGATTTCTTAGCAGAAAGAGGCCTAACACTTTCCGAAGATAAAACGCATATCACTCACATTAATGATGGCTTTGATTTCCTAGGTTTTAACCATAGGAAGTACAAAGGGAAATTGCTCATTAAACCGAGTAAATCCAACACGTTGATGTTCTTGAGTAATCTGCGTGAACTCGTCAAAAAGCACGTAACCCTACCAGTGAATGATCTTATCAAACTGATAAACCCGAAACTTAGGGGGTGGTCGAACTACTATCGACACTGCGTTGCCAAACAAGTATTCGGATATGTAGGCCACAAGCTATTCCATACATTGTGGCACTGGGCAAAAAGGCGCCATCCAACAAAGTCTAAAACTTGGATCGCCCTAAAATACTTCATCAACCGAAAAGGCCAGTGGCAGTTTCACGGTTGGCAGAAGATCATGGATATGGATTGCCAGTTCAATCTCTTCCAAATAGCCAAAGTGCCAATAGAAAGGCATGTAAAAATTCGAAGTGCAGCGACACCATTTGACCCTCAATACCAAGAATACTTGGCGAAGAGAAAATCCAAAAGGTTAGCTCGCAACTCTTGGAATGAACCTGCTCCGACTGCTTTATAAGTTGCTGGGTATCAAACGATGCTTTTGTGGAGGCTTGAGCCTAGTGCAGTGAAAGTTGCACGCTGGGTTCTTAGGGAGACGGCACTTGGTAACAAGTGTCGTCCACCCGACAACACGCCGGCTTCTATATACCCTTCGATAGTATTTACGCGTTGTCCATTGCGGCGCGGAATGGCTCCTCGACTTGGAGTGAGGCTCAGCTTGGCAATGGTGGAAATACTCATGCCCGTACTGTAAGCCTCTGAGGCAATCGGTAAGCGCAAGTTGCTAAGGTGACTCATATTTTCTCTTTCACTGTCGCCCACTCGCACTCGTACCGGAATCGACTCGCTGGCTTCAATAATGCTGCCGCTTTCTCGTCCTACTAGCGATGATTGCAGTAAATTCGCCACATCGGTTAACGTCATGTTATTGAGTTTTGCCGCATCTTCGTCAATGTCTAGCCACACTTTAGGTGTACCCGGTTGCAGTGTTTCTCGGGTATGGGTTACGTGTTGAGTGTTGGCTAAGATCAAGCGAATGTCTTCACCTATGCTTTTTAGCTGGTCAAGATTATCCCCATAAATGCGCAGCTCGATAGGGGCTTTAAATGGAGGGCCTTGTTCTAGCTTTCTGACGAGTATTTGTGCGTTGGGAATGGCTTGATTTAAGTGACGCTGTAACCTAACGATCATGTCATTGGCCGATTGGAAGGTATCGGTTTTCACCATTGCTTGCGCAAAGTAAGGCGCTCGGCTTTGTGAGGCCTGTAAATTGTAGTAAAAGGATGGAAAGTTACCGCCGACTAACCAGTTAACTTGTTCAACGCCTTGATATTGTCGAATGATCTTATCAACCTCTTCAGCCACATTTTTGGTAGCATAAATACTGGCTTGTGGTGACAGGTAGACCTGAACTTCAAACATGTCTCTGTCTGACGGCGGAAAAAACTGTTCGGTCAATTGTGACAGGCTGACATAGCCTGCCACTGGTACACTGACGACCAATGCAATTGCAATCAGCGGACGGCGTATTGCCAATGACACGGTTTTGGAGAAAGCTCGCGTA
Organism: Vibrio sp. B1Z05; assembly: GCF_052955985.1. Lineage (NCBI taxonomy): Bacteria > Pseudomonadati > Pseudomonadota > Gammaproteobacteria > Vibrionales > Vibrionaceae > Vibrio > Vibrio sp. B1Z05. The sequence goes on along the minus strand of NZ_CP130463.1, from coordinate 1,560,775 downwards.
ACAGGGGGAATGCGGATACCTGTATGATACCAGCGGTTAGAAGACGAATGGCTAGGCAAAAAGTGCACCGCAAAACCTGCGATGATGGTGTGTGAAATGATATATGAGCCAATCAGTGAGAATGAAACAGTGATAGCAATTGCGCCGACAAACTCACCGCTGGCTCCAGGCATTAGGAAGATAGGGGCAAAGGCCAAAATTGTGGTTAAAGTAGAGCCCAACAGAGGTACCCAAAGATGCTCAATTGCCATCAGTGCCGATTCAAGTTTGGCTTTGCCTTTTAAACGGTAGGTTTGAATGGTATCCACCATGACCACAGCGTTATCAACCATTATGCCTAAGGCGACAATAAGACCGGTCACCGACATCTGATTAATTGGAATGCCGGTGAATTTCATTAGCATTAGGGTCAGCATAGAGGTCAGTGGCAAGGCGACCGCCACCATAATAGCGGCGCGAAAACCTAAGGTAAGCAGTAGCACAACCAAGATAATGCTAAAGCCAAGCAACAAACTGTCGCTCAGATCGGATAGGCGAGTTTGGGTATAGCCTTGCTGACTAAAAAGCGTTTCGACTTTGATATTGCTAGGAAGCTGCTGTTGATAGTGCTCAATTAAGGCTCTAGCGCGAGGCGTCCATTTATCCACTCGCAAGTTAGATTGCATGCGCGCGGCCACAATGACGCCGGGCTTACCGTCAATAATGGCAATTTCGCCTGCGGGTGTTTTTTGCGTGCGAGTGACGGTGGCGACGTCTTCTAAGCGTATGCGATGGCCTTGTGTGTCTATTGCAATCGGCACTTGGCGGATGCGCTCTAGGGAATTTAAATCTGAAGCAATTTCTAAGCCAAATCTTGAATGTCCGTTGACCAGTTCACCGGCTGAGTTTTTAGCATCTGCGCCATCTAAGCTCTGCGCAATACTGGCACTGGAATTGCCTAGTGCTACCGCTGAGCTCGTATCAAGGCTAACTAATATTTCCTCTTTTGGCATACCGTAACTATCAACAAACTCAGTACCTGATAACGCACGCAGCTGAGACGAAAGCTCTTTTGCATAGCGGCCAAGAGTTAATAAATCGCTGTCACTGCTTCCTTGCCATATGAGGGCAGTAATAAGGGTGAATGCGTAAGTATGGTCACTATCAAACTCCGGAGCAAATGTGCCGACAGGCAGTAGCGGCGGAGTATCGGAAAGCTTATCACGGGCCTTAGACCATACAGGATCTGGGTGGGTAATTTCATCATTGAGTTCGATATTGATGATAGACACGCCAGGACGAGAGGTGGATGAAATCAGTTTGATTTCACTGAGTTCGCGCAGTTTATTTTCGACGACTTCAGTGACGAGTGCCTCGACACGCTCGGCACTGGCACCGGGATAACTGGTGGTGACTGTGGCAAAACGGTTGCTGATAACAGGATCTTCAGCGCGTGGCAAAGTGTTAAAAGAAGAGAAGCCACTGACCAATAAAAACGCCGTCATCAATATTAATAAGCGAGTGTTAGAGACGATGTTGATGATTTTCATCGTTTATTCCCCGCTCGAAATAGGCGTCACTTTTTGTCCGGGAACAATGCGGTGTAGGCCATTTTTAATAATGCGTTCGTTTTCGGAAATAGCCCCTTGTACATATGCGTTTTGGCTATCGGCAAACAACACTTGTACGCTACGGCGCTCGACTAGCTCGTCATCCGTGATGACAAACACATTCCATACCCCACGAATACCGTCGGTTAAAGCCGTATTTGGGATCCAATACCCACTTTCCGACATGCTTTCTTGGTAGTTAAGATACGCCAGTTGTCCATCGATAACTTGTGCACTGTCGGGCAATAGGTAACGAAGACCAACACTTCTTGAGTTTAAGTCCACCTGTGCGCCGGGGTTAAGAAGTTTCACGGCATAGGTGTTATCGGCGATGCGGATTTGCGGTTGCTTGAGTTGACTAATATTAGCCAGTTGCGCTGTGGGTATGCCAACAAAAGCTTCTTTATTGTCTTGCGCTAGCAAGGTTAAGGTAGGTGCACCGGCATTAACAACATCACCAAGGGACACATGACGCTGGCTGACAATACCAGCATAGGGCGCTTTAATGGTCGATTTATTTTGCTTGAGTGAGTTGGCTTGAATACTGGCATTAAGGCGTACGGTATTGGCTTGTAACACTGCTTTTTCACTGGTGAGTGCATCCATTTCTGCTTCGGCGCTAAATCCTTTTGATTTAAGCGATCTTTGGCGCTTTAAGTTAGCGTCAACCAGTTGTAACTGCGCTTTAATTTCGTTGCGCTGGGCATGTAATTGCTTCGCTTCGGTTTCCAATAGTTGAGTATCTAAACGGATTAGCGGGGCATCTTTTGCCACTTTGTCTCCGACATCGACCAAAATAGCCGATACTTTTCCGGGAAACTCAAACCCAAGACGAGACTGCTGAGATGCCTTGATGGTGCCCACATATTCTCGTTGCACTTGATAGAGATCGCTTTGGTGAAGGGAATAGGTTTGCACGCTTAGATGTTGCGTTGATTCGGCTGGTTCAGTGGATTGGGTTGATGAGTCAAAACAGCCGCTGAGTGAGGCTGTCATGCTCAGTAGTAGCGCAGTTTTTAAGTGTGATGTGGGTAGCATTGACATCCCTGATATGCATTAAGGTTATTATTGTGCAATTAAACAACAATCAAACTAGACTGTCCAGTTTGATTGTTATAAAGTTTAACGAAAGTGAAGGTTTGTGAGGAAAAACAGTGAATAGACACGAACATAAGAAACAACAGATCTTATTGGCAGCAGGGCAATTGTTTGCCGAACACGGCTATCGGGTCAGCATGGACGCGATATCAAAGGCGGCTAATGTGTCTAAACAAACCGTTTACGCTCACTTTGGTACCAAAGATGCGCTGTTTGAAACTTGCATTCAGTCAAAGTGTATTACCCATCGTATTAACGACAGTGAGTTTGATTATCAGCTTCCATTGCAACAGATGCTGGTGGAATTTGGGATGCGCTTTCAAAATATGTTGTTGGAAGACGGCGTTAAACAGACGTATCGCAATGCGATCAGTCAATTAGACACGCACCCGGATCTTGCATCGATGTATCTAGAATCAGGGCCGAAAACGACCATCACAACGCTAAGTCATTACCTTACGAAAAAGTTAGCACAACAATCTTTGACGTTAATGACTCCTGTGGAAGACGCGGCAATGCAGCTGTTGTTGTTGTTCCATGGTCGGGCGGTGTACTTTGCCAACCTTGGTGAAAATTGCCAAGAAAGTGATGAGCAACGTAAGGTGTATATTCAAAGTTGTGTTGAGCTGTTTATAAAGGGAAATGGCTTAGATTAGAGTTATCAGCATTTTTGCGCTGTTTTTTCTTACTTAAATCGCAATTTATTCTTTGCTAATATATAGTTTCATCTCGTTTTTTTAATTCGTTATGCGACAATTAACGCCACGTAAAATTATCGTCGATAAGGACATTTCATGACATTGCCATCACTAAGCATGATTGCAACTTCAGTGCTATTAGCTACTCAAATTTTGCCTCAAGCACAAGCCAATCCATTGCCGCAAGCCGGTGAGTTGGCCGCTAAGCAAGAATTGGTGCGAGCCAACGATGCTGAGGTAGCCACATTAAACCCATTAAATGCTGAAGGCATGCCAGAAATACATGTGGTGCGTGACTTATTTGAAGGTTTGGTGATTCAAGATGGCGACGGTAATGTGATTCCTGGCACCGCAGAGCGTTGGGACAATCAGAATAATAAGGTGTTTACCTTTTATCTGCGTAAAGACGCAAAATGGTCTAACGGCGAACCCGTTACCGCGCAGGATTTTGTGTACAGCCTACGTCGAGCGGTCAATCCCAAAACGGCTTCTCCGAATGCATGGTATTTAAAACTTACTGAAATACAAAATGCTGAAGATATTATTGAAGGTAAAAAGCCGGTAACGGATCTTGGTGTGCAAGCTATTGATGAATATACCTTGCGTTTTACATTGTCTAAGCCAGTTCCTTATTTTTTGGCCATGACAGGGCATACGGTAATGATGCCGATAAACCGAAAAAGTGTTGAAGCACACCCTGATACTTGGGCAAGGCCGGGTAACCTTGTGTCTAATGGCGCGTTTAGTTTAGATGCTTGGGTGGTGAATGAAAGCATCACTCTTAAGAAAAACCCGCTGTATTGGGACAGTAAAGATACGCACTTAAATAAAGTCACTTACATCCCATTTGAAAATCAAATGGCGGCCTATAACCGCTATCGCAGTGGTGAAGTTGATATTACCTCAGATGTGCCAGCACAAATGGCGCAAAAACTGAAAACAGATTTGCCCGATGCTTATCAAATATCGCCAATGCTATGCACTTATTACTACGCGTTTAATACTCAGCGTGAGGAGCTAAAAGATCCGAGAGTGCGCAAGGCGCTTTCGTATACCATTATGCGTGATGTGGTGACGCACGGCATTACTGACAGTGGGCATCTACCTGCTTATACCTTTGCCCATCAAGATGTGGCAGGATTTCATGCTACGCAGCCAGAATACGCTAAGCTCACACAAAAACAGCGTGATCAAAAAGCCAAAGCATTGCTAGAAGAGGCGGGTTATAACGCACAGCATCCATTGTCGTTAAATTTGCTGTATAACACTTCAGAGAGTCATAAGGCGATTGCTGTGGGTATTGCTTCTATGTGGAGTAAAACTTTGGGCGTCGATGTGACTTTAGAAAACCAAGAATGGAAGTCGTATCTTGAATCCAGAAAAGAAGGACAGTTTGATGTGTTGCGCGCATCTTGGTGCGGGGATTATAACGAAGCGTCTACTTTCTTGAGCTTATTTACTTCAAATAATGACCGTAACTTTGCCTTTTATGCCAACCCAAATTACGATGCGGTGATGGATAAAGCGCAAGCGGAAACGGATCAAGCACAAAGGAATAAATTGTACGATCAAGCTGAATCTATCTTGTCGGCAGACATGCCAATTGCGCCAATCTATTACTTTATGCAAGCCCGTTTAGTGCGACCAAACGTGGTTGGCGTACCAAAACACAATGCTGAAGGTCGTATTTACTCAAAAGATTTGTATATCAAGAAGATGTAAATAGTGAGTAATGATGCAGTGTGTCGCGCTGCATCATTTCCCTGATAGTCTGAATTTTTAGGAACTTGAACTGAGCATCTTAAACCTGACCCTTTCAATCTACCCCCTTAAATCTAGCGCCTTAAATTTAGCAACGCACAATGTGAAATGTGCAACGCCGTGAGAGAGTAAAAAATGGCAAGCGTGCAAATTTCAAGACCTGACCCCGCAATTAATGTTCATCGAAGAAGTCTTTGTTGCGGATGTATTTGCTCATTAGGTGGTAGGAGAAGGGGCGGATTATCCAGCTGATGAGGGAGCGGGCTAGGCGCATGATGGTGGGGGTGTTTTCATAGATGCGGCCGTTGTACAGCCAGAGCATTTTTCCGACATGCCAATAGGCGAAAGGGATGAGAGGCATGAAGGTGACAACGTCGAGGTCGCAACAGACTCGGTAGGTTTTATGCGGCAGTTTGTAGCGTTTTTTAAAGCGCCAACACCCCGTAGCAGGTTGACCAAAGGTGACGATACGTTTGATGGCTTTTGGATAATGATGCTCGATATAATCACCAATTACACACCCAATAGCACCACCAGAAGAGTGGCCTGTGATCACAAGACGCATGCCTTTGTCTAACAAAGGTCCCACAATATCGAGCACTCTCTCAAATACTGACAATCCTAAGCGATCATCTCTATGTGACGGCGGACTTTCTTGAGATAATAGATAGTGAAAGCCGGCATGAATAGAATAATTCAAACCAAAGCGATGGCAACTTCGATGCCAAAAGGCAAGATTGAGTAGCCAGTCTTTCACGCTATGAGAGCCTTTGATGACCAAAACGACTTCTTGACGTTTTTTGTTCCATAGCACCCGAGCCATAATTTTTTGTTCGGCATTACGTATGATCCTTTGACCATTAGGATCAAAACCAAATGCGGTTTGCTTAAAGATGCGAGGATAGGCCAGTCGGCACAATACCGCATAGCGTTCATATTGATAACGTTTAAGACTTTTCAAGGACTGACTATCTTTAACTTAAAATGATATTGTGTCGCCCGAAAGTGACGTTTTTGTGACTTTTTGAGATTTAATATCGTATTAATTTTTTACCAAGGTATATTGCTGTCTTGGTTTTTTTGGCTATTTTTTTGGTTATTTTTTTGACCCTTGTTCGTTAGAGGCAACAACAGTGCAACGTTTTACTACCCTCATAATTCGCTTTCCAAAATTGCTGTTATTGCTGCTCGTTTCCGTCACTATGGCGGCCGCTTTTTATGGCGTTAAACATTTTTCAATCAATGCCGATCTGAGTGAGCTAGTGGTCCAAAAGGGACCGTGGCGTGACAATCTGGATGAGGTAGAAGCCAAGTTTCCTGATACAGGTAATATTGTGGTTGTAGTGTCATCTAAAGATGATCGACAAGCCAAAATGGCCACCCAGCGGTTATTCCATGCATTTAAAAGTGACAAGCAATTTACGGATGTGCTTGCGCTTTCAACGCTACCTTGGTTTGAGCACTATGCCGTTGGCTTTTTGAATAAAACTGAGTTTGCGGCCTTTCAAGACAAGGTTTCTTTGTTGATGCCAGATGCCACGGCATTGATGAAAACCCAGCATCTTTCCGGTTATTTGGCAGCGCTAGATAGCGCTCTTAGCGAGCCGAAGTCAGAACAAGAATTATCAACACTGCTGCAACCTATAATTCAGGCTTCCAATGATAAAGACGTAGATTGGCGTGGATTGCTGTTTGCCAATATTGCGCCAAAAAATGGCTATGTGATTACGTTAAATGCTTTATTTGATGCACAGCAGGCTGACTCAAATAAATTGACCATGAGCGCGGTACGTAATGTTATCTCGAGTGTGGGAATGCCGGCTGATGTTATGGTGCGCGTCACAGGACAAACAGCGTTAGACTTTGATGAAGTGCAAGATGCCAATAGCAGCGTCAAATTAGCGGGCGTGGTCTCTTTGATTGCGTTGATTCTGATTTTGGCGGTGGGTATTCGCTCGCTGAGAATCATTGCAGCTAGTTATCTGGCGGTGCTAGTAGGCTTAATTTGGACGTTTAGTGCAGGCTTGTTGTTGGTCGGAGCTTTTAATACGATTTCGATTGTATTTATGGTGATTTTTATCGGCTTAGGCGTCGATTTTGCGGTTCATTTGAGTTTGCATATCTATGAACAGCGTCTTAAAGGCCATGATAATGATCAGAGCTTATTGTTTTCTATACAGCACAGTATTTATCCATTGGGTTTATGTGCGTTATCGTCGGCAATTGGTTTTTTAAGTTTCTATCCAACGGCTTATGCTGGGCTAGGTGAACTTGGCATTATTTCAGCCGCTGGTATGATCTTAGGGTTATTGGCTACGTTTTTAGTGATTCCTTTGTTCTTTCAATTTTTTGGTTACCCTGAAGTGAAACGCAGTCATACCAAACGCTCCAAGGCGTTTATGAATTTAGGACAGTGGATCATCACCTATCATAGACGCATTATTAAGCTGACTTTTGTTGGTGCTTGCATTACGGTTTTTGGCGCAATGCAGTTTAAATTCGACTTTTCGACGCTTGTGTTAAAGAACAAAAACTCTGAGTCGGTCGAAACCTTACAATGGCTGCAAGACCATAAATTAAGCTCAAATTATCAACTTTTTGCTGTGGCAAAAGATAAACAGCAAGCTCGCCAGTGGCAACAGCAGTTGGCTAACAAGCCAGAAGTGGCGACGACGGTAAGCGCACTGTCGTATTTACCCAATGACTTTTCAAACCGAGTTGCGCAGTTGCAAAAAATCGCCGACTTGCCGAGTATTGGTCATGCTCAAGCAATGAGTTGGAATGCGTTTTTCGATAAACATGCCGATTTACTTGTGAAGAACGGCATCAATATCACAAGAGGTGACATTACAAACGCCAGTATCCTTGCTCTAAAGCGCCACTTAACTGCTGAATTGCAACCTTTGTCGACGTTATTGACCCAAGGCGGACAAGTTACTGAACCAAGGGTTGCCATGTTGCCTGATGATATTCGCTCTAAGTATGTGTCTGATGATGGTGAATGGTTAGTGTCGGTACTCCCGTCAGGAAATATGCGTGATGTAACGGCGGTAAATGCATTTGTCAGTGCGGTGCAGCAAGTTGCGCCACTGGCGACCGGTCGCGCGGTAGCTGAGCAAAACGTGGGTGATATTGTAGTCAAAGCGTTTTATATCGCGATAGGGATTTCTATTGTCAGTATTACGTTTATTCTATTTTTAACGGTGGAACATAAACGAGACATCATCTTTATTTTTATTCCGCTATTGCTGACCACAAGCACCACACTGGCGATTGCGCATTGGTTTGGTCAGTCATTAAACATGGCAAATATTATTGTGATACCGCTTATTTTTGGTTTAGGTGTTGATAACGGTATTCATATAGTGAAGCGCTTTAGACACGAGCAAACGATCACTCGATTTTTTGCCGCGTCTACTCCTAAAGCAACCCTCATTAGTTGCCTGACCACCATTGCTACCTTTGGTGCATTAACCTTATCTGATCATCAAGGGATGCATTCGATAGGGGTGCTATTGAGTATCGCTTTGAGCGCGATACTGTGCTTTAGCTTGCTCATTTTGCCAGCCTTCTTGCATAGATTTGAACCGAACTAGTGTTTATATCAATCGTACTAAATAACGGGTCATGCTAGCTTGTTAAAATGCTCGATAACGGTGTTAGAATTTTTGATTGTAGAATAACGACTTATCAAAAAATCGTACCTTGTTCTCTAGAATTTTTCCTGCGCTAGTTCTGATCACTGACTTAGTGTGATTGGTATTATCCAGACAACAAAAAGGCCGTTATATAGGAATATATAACGGCCTTTTTATTCTTTATTGCAGAGACAAATTAGCGGCGACGTGTCGGCTTTTTACCGGCCTTAGGTTTGCCCGCATGTGGCCGAGTTTGCTGACCCCCTTTGTTTTGTCCTGAACTTCGTTGACCATCGCGCCCTTGAGTCTTGTTCTCTTGAGCGTTCTGTCCCTGTGGATGACGACCTTTGCCCGTTCCTGTTGAAGAGCTATTGCCATTGCGAGACTTTTGTTGTCCCGGTTTTGGCTTGCCATTGGAGTTTGGCTTACGGATATCCGGTTGGCTATCAGTATGTTTAGTGGCAAAGCGGTGTGCGCCATGGCGTCCCGATTTACGACGCTGTGCAGGCGTTTGTTTATCCAGATCTTCTTCTGGCACCAAGCAGGTAGGCTTGTCGCCAATGAGGTGTTTTTTGCCTAAGTTGATCAAGGCTTCACGAATCAATGGCCAGTTAGCAGGATCGTGATAGCGAAGCAGTGCTTTGTGTAAGCGACGCTGACGCTCGCCTTTGGCTACGGGTACATCTTCACGCTTTTTGTATTTAACACGCTTAAGAGGGTTAGTCTCTGAGTAATACATAGCAGTGGCGTTACACATAGGCGATGGATAGAAGTTTTGCACCTGATCACACTCGTAGCTATTGGCTTTTAACCACAAGGCTAAGTTAACCATATCTTCATCTTCAGTGCCGGGGTGGGCAGAAATGAAGTAGGGGATCAGATACTGTTTCTTACCCGCTTCTTTACTGTATTTTTCGAACATCTCTTTGAAACGGTCATAGGCGCCCATGCCCGGTTTCATCATTTTGTCCAAAGGGCCTTTTTCGGTATGCTCTGGGGCAATTTTTAGATAACCACCTACATGGTGAGTGACCAATTCTTTGACGTATTCTGGAGACTCAATAGCCAAGTCGTAACGCACGCCGGAGGCAATCATGATTTTCTTCACGCCATCAACGTTTCGAGCTGCGCGGTATAGATCAATGGTGTGTTTATGATCGGTATTGAGTTTATTACAAATACCGGGGAATACACACGATGGGCGACGACAGGAGGCTTCTGCTTTAGGAATACTACAGCCTAAGCGATACATGTTTGCAGTTGGACCACCAAGATCGGAAATTGTGCCAGTAAATCCGGGTACTTTGTCGCGAATGTCTTCTAATTCGCTGATTATGGATTCTTGAGAGCGGTTTTGAATGATGCGCCCTTCATGCTCGGTAATAGAACAGAATGAACAGCCGCCAAAACAGCCACGCATAATATTGACCGAGGTTTTGATCATGTCATAAGCCGGAATTTTGGCTTTACCGTACATAGGGTGAGGGACACGAGCAAAATACAAACCGAACACATAATCCATCTCTTCAGTCGAAAGAGGGAACGGCGGACGGTTTACCCACAATTCACGATTGCCGTGACGCTGAATAAGCGCACGTCCTGAATGAGGGTTAGTTTCTAAGTGCATGATGCGACTGGCATGTGCGTATAAAATACGATCATTGTGCAGTTTTTCAAATGCAGGCAGACGCACCGCTGTGGTTTCGGCGTCGTGACGAGTGGGGCGTACTATTACAGGTTCTGGTTTGCTCTCGCTCGGCTCATCCGTTTTGTCGCTACAGTTGCTTTCCACCTCGTACGGGTTAGTGGGCACAAAGGCTTTACCCGGTTTTTCAATTCGAGAGGAATCAATGATGCTGTAGCCTGCCGGAGGTTCAACAAGGTTAACCGCGGTACCACGAATATTGGTCAGTTCGCTAATGTCTTCACCATCGGCAAGGCGATGCGCTACTTCAATTAAAGCGCGCTCAGCGTTACCAAACAGTAATAAATCCGCTTTGGCATCTAACAATACGGAACGACGCACTTTATCAGACCAGTAATCGTAGTGGGCAATACGACGCAGACTTGCTTCTATACCACCTAACACAATAGGGACGTGCTTGTATGCTTCACGACAGCGCTGAGAATAAACTAAAGTTGCGCGATCTGGACGTTTCCCCCCTTCATTGTTGGGAGTGTACGCATCGTCGTGACGCAGTTTTCGGTCTGAGGTGTAGCGGTTGATCATTGAGTCCATGTTGCCGGCGGTGATGCCAAAAAACAGGTTGGGTTCACCCAATGTCATGAAATCGTCTTTGTTGCTCCAACGGGGCTGGGCAATGATGCCGACACGAAAGCCTTGCGCTTCTAAAAGGCGGCCAATAATCGCCATCCCAAAGCTAGGGTGATCCACATAGGCGTCACCGGTAATGATGATAATGTCGCAACTATCCCAACCTAATGCGTCCATTTCTTGACGGCTGGTGGGTAAAAAGGGTGCAATTCCGTAGCACTCGGCCCAGTATTTTTTATGTTCGTAGATAGGGGGTATAGAGTTGTGCATTGTTAGCCTCTGTCAGCAAGCGCTGCATTATATCTATTCGTGTAAATGTTAGCTAGCAGAAGCCCAAATTATATATATACTGAATTAATACTCCTTTAATTTCATATATATAAGATTTATTGAATATGCCGAGAACTTTGTGTCGAAGTACGTTAGGGCTTGCGTTAGCCAGTTTGTGTACCCCGTATTCTCATGCAACCAATTTTACTGATCCTTTAGATGGTCAGTTTGATATGGGAGAGTATCTTGCCGAAAATGCTTATGGTTTCTTACCCATTCCAGTGATTATTACCGAACCTGCTGTTGGCTATGGTTTTGGTGTTGTGGGGATGTTTTTACACGAAACTGAAGCGCAAAAAGAGCAGCGACGCAAAGTGGCGTTACAATCTGTCGATGGCGGAGCACAACTCATTCCACCTGCCGTGACCGTAGCCGGGGGTGCGATGACGGAAAACGGCACTTGGTTTGCTTTACTTGGGCATCGCCGAGTGTGGAAAGAAGATTCTATCCGTTATTTAGGTGGGATAGGATTTGGTTCCGCTATTATGCAGTTTTACCCATTTTCGTCTGCTGCGTTAAAAGACAAAGGGGTGAAGCTAGAAACAGAAGGTTTCGGCGGGATACAGAAGTTACAATTTCGCCTGCCAGAGACCTCACTGTTCGTTGGTGTACAGCAGTTTTATGCCGACAGTGAAGTGACGTTAAATAGCGGTCTTGGTAATGGTAATTCTTACAGTTTAGGCAAAACTAAGAGCTCAGGGCTAGGATTCAATCTTGAATATGATGCCAAAAACAGTCTGTTTTATCCGACCCGTGGTTGGGATTTCAATGCCGAGTATTTGTGGTTTCGAGAAGGGTTTGGCAGTGACAATAATTATGAAACGTTTTTAGCTTCTAGCCGTGTGTATCTGCCTATTGCGACTAACTGGACGTTAGCCTTCGCCGCTGAGTATAACGTATTAACCACCAACGAATCCCGCTTGCCACCTTTAGCCTATCCTGATGTTGATTTGCGTGGTATTGCGGCGAATCGATATCAAGGAAACCATACTAGCTCTTATCAAAGTCAATTGATGTGGCAGTTTACCCCTCGTTGGAGCGTGTCTTTATTTGGCGGTGCAGGTGGTAATAGCGGCATTGGCGATGCCAATGAAGGCGCGAGCAGTATGTTTGATGATATGCACTGGGCATATGGCACGGGTTTTCGTTATCTCATTGCTCGTAGATATGGCATACATGGCGGAATAGACATCGCATTTAGTGAAGAGGATAGCGCTTTTTACTTTAATGTTGGAACAGGATTGTAATCGAGATGATGACAGTTAAACTACTTCATCTACAACACTCTTGAACAACGGTTTTATGCACATTTACGCTCAATTATCGACTCATATTCTACTGCCCATGACCATAGGTGCGTTGGCGGTATTGATTATCGCGCTACTCAAAGGTGAAATTTGCCCAGGGCAAAGAGGGCGATTGCATCGCCAAATCCCTATTATTGCCTGTTTGTTTTTTATCAGTGCTGGTGCTATGCCTGTCTTTGTTATTCCGGCCGCTCTGCTGGTGTATTTTTCTGTACAAACCAAAACCGGTAAAACTCGAGACAGCGGCCCGATATTTTTGTTGTGGTTAGCCCTGCTGTCATCGTTAATGCTATGGCTGGCCTCCATTGTCAGCAATCAAAGCTTATTCTTAGCCGGCTCTCTATGCTTGGCCATTTCAGAACTTATCTTCTTAGGCGCCGTTTTGGCGCATCTATTGATGATTAGAGCGAAAACACGTTTACAAGCCTTCCATACTTTGTTGCCGGTTGCGGGAGTCGTATCGTTAATGCTAGTGGTGCTATCGGTATTGATTCAGGCGTATTGGGCATGGCCTACTGATACAAAATGGGTACTCAACGCGATTATCAGTGCTTTTCCAGCCTTAATTTTGGCGGTGTTTGTTTGGTGTTGGCATCTGTTTCGTTCATCAACCGCTCATATACTGCAAGTGGGCGTGGCATGGCTGTGCTGCATGTTAGGAAGTTACTTACTGTTACCGCTATTTTATTAAAATTTTGCCTGCGATCACTGTCAAAACAGCGCTGAACAACTAATCTTATGGTAAGGATTTTGGGCAGCGCAGAGGTGGAACGATGGATTTAAGTAACATTAAACGTTGGGATGGCAACATTTTGTTGGGTATCGTCAATGAGAAACTTCGTCTTGAGTGTGACAGTATCGAAGAGCTAGCAAGTGTATATGAAATTGATGCCAGCGGTTTAGCCGATAAACTGGCTGGGGTGGGTTATCAATACGATCCTTTAACCAACCAGTTTAAATCTCATGAGTTTTAACCGTTAAGTTAAGGCTTAGTACAGACAAAAAAATGGCTACCCAACAGGTAGCCATTTTTATATCGAATAATTTGTCTAATGATTAAAACACAAAGCGTGTAGTCAGCATTAACTGATCGCCGTAGAAGTCATTAATTTTGCCTTCTAAGCCTAGAGAGAACAGTTCAGTCGCGTGGAATCGACCATATACGCCACCCATCCAATCGTCGTTACTGTCGATAGTCACGTAGCCAACATGACCGCCTACTTCAAATTGTGGACCTAACCATTGACGCCAGCCTAGGTTAACTTCCATACCCACTTCGTTGTTGTACTTATGGTTATCCACAACGCGCAGTAGCATTTCACCGGTAATGTCGGCCCAGTTAGTTGCTGGAGCGTGGAAGCCTAAACCTGCACGAAGGTTATAGTCATCTTCGAATTCAGAATCTATGGTAGTCACGAAATGTGCGTTCGGATGAATTGACTTACTGAAACCAGCGCCAAAGGTCAACGGAGCCATACCGATACGGGCATCGACGTAGTCGTAGTTGAAGTTGCTCATTACTGCTGGGCTTTCAGCAAAGGCTGTGCCGGAAAAAGTAGCTGCTACAGCGAGTGCAGCACAGGCTAGTTTACGCATAATTCTTGATAACCTACTTGGTGTAATTGTGTGTCCTTGGCTTACGGGAGTGATCCCATCATCATACATGTGAAATGATGCGCCTTAAGTCGTTCAAATATATTAATAGAAGCTAGCTATTACCTCCACTAAAACAGAGGCTTATCTAGGCTAATTTTCTGTTAAAATTTGCAAATTAACGGGTTTCGCACACTTATTCGCCAAATTGAATGCGCTTTTCTGACATTGCTTGCAATATTTTTGCTGTATCCAAGTATTTTGCCCACGGCATAGGGTCGGATTGTGTGTCTAGCACATAACGAGTTAGGTGCGAGGTGACAATGTTGATCAACTCGTCTTTTTGCCAAGGCTTAGCGATATAAAAATCAAGGCAGTGATGATTAATCGCATTAACCGTATCATTGAGATCGGCTTGACCGGTGAGCAGGATCTTTTTACTGCTGAGTGTTTTTGGATTGTCGTGCAGTTCAATTAAAAAGTTCACACCTGTTTCTTTTGGCATAATGTGGTCACATAAAATCATGGCTAAAGGTGTATTTTCAGCCTGATATTGCGCAATAACGTCCCTTGCTTCCGCTACAGATTCTGCCGCTTCAATATCGCAAAATTCGCCGAAGTGTTGTAAATCACGCACAACGCTATCGAGAACATCTCTTTCATCATCGACGCATAAAATTAATAATTTGTTCATCCATTGCCTCCTTAATTGACCATTTATGGCGTAAACGGCAGACGCACAATCATCTGCGTGCCTTTACCGATTTCAGATTTTACGCTTATGCTTCCTTGATGCTGATGGATGATCTGGTTACATACCGATAATCCAATACCTAGCCCAAAGTCCCCTTGTTTTTTGGTGGTGAAATTGAGCTCAAATATGTGCTCCAATTGTAACGGATCAATGCCTTGTCCGTTATCTTCAACGATCACTTCTATGACATCGTCGATAAGTCTGCTGTGAATAATGAGCTTGCCATCGCTACCCATGGCATCTAATGCGTTGGACACCAAATTGGTCCACACCTGTTGCAGCGCATTGGGTTGGCATAAAGTCGGCCCGATATTATGGTAATTTCGCTCCACATCGATGCTTTTTAAGCGATTTTCAAAAATGACTAAGGTGTCTTCAATGCCTTCGTGGATATCTACTTTCTTAATCGACTCTTCATCAGAGCGCGCATAGCTTTTCAGACTTTTTACCATGTCGGCGATGCGGCTTGAACAAACGTTAATGGAACGAAGGGTAGTGCCTGCGGTGTAGTAATGCTCGAGCTCGGTCAAAATAGTGCTAAGTTGCGGATCATGACTGAGCTTTTCTATTTCAGATTCCAATCCCATCATTATCACCATCTTAGCTTGTTGTTTACTCTCCACAAGATGGGTAATGGCACTGGATTTTTGCCTAAGCACCGCAGTGGGCAGAGGATTTGACACCAAGGCTCTTTGGAGCACGCTTTTACTTAGGCGTTTGCTACTTGGGTTGAAGTATTCAGTATCACGGGTGATTTCGTGAATTAAAGTATCAGAGCTACGCAATATGGCCGAAATGGGGTTGTTGAGCTCATGTGCCACCCCGGCAACCAGTTGCCCCAGTACCACCATTTTTTCATTTTCGACCAATTGTGATTGTGCGGCCTTGAGTGATTCAAACGTATGCTCAAGCTGAAGCTTGGTATGGATGCTGCCTTGTAATCGGCGGTTAAAGTGGCGCAATAATAAGTTGGTAAACAGCGGCAATAAGCTACTGTTGGAATGCATGACTTTAGTAAAGGTGGTTTTGCTTAGCTTGATGACTTTAGTTGGGCTTAAAGTTAAAGCAGTAGAAAACGACTGCTCACCGCTGACAAAGGACATGCCGCCAATGATGCCGCCTTTACCGTGTAAGGCAACTTCTCGACGCTTGCCATGTTCATCTTGTTTATATAATGCGACTTTCCCGTCCAGAATAAACCACAAATACTGATTGGGGGAACCTTCCTCGGTGAGTAAATGTGAGGATGAATAATAACGTATAGTGTTGTCTTTATTATGTTTAGTGAAAAAGCGGTCTAGCTCGGCACACACTTTTTCTGATAACTCATCATCGCTAATGGAGTGATAATCACGGATAAAATCACTGCGGTAGGCGTGGATGCGCTTTTCTATGTGTGCGCGCATGATTTTTTGACTGTCTAACACCGAACCATAAGGAAGCCAATCAATCTTGCTTTGAGAAATAATAAATTCTGTGAGCTCGTTTTTAATCACGCTATGGGTATTTTCGGCCTGCAAAGGGTAGGTAAAGCAGTGATCTAAACGCCCTTCGTTAATCGCTACCACAAGGCTTTGCAGTTGATTAGGATCGCAGGTGAGGATTTTTCGACAGTTAGGGTAGTTGCGCCCAATCTCAGGTAATAGCTGTGAGCTATCGTGATACAAGCTTTGTGATGCCATCACTAGGGCAATTTCAGCCTTATTTTGTTTGATATATTCAATATGCTGCTGTGCTTGCTGTACATCTTTTGCAAACAGCAGTGTAAACTTGCGCTCAAAAGGTTTGAAGGCAAGTTGTAGCATTGACAGCGAATAAGGACAGTCTTCAATACAAAGAACGCAATATTGGACCATAATCAACCCAGTTTTTTATTGCACTGTAACAGAGTTATTTTCGGCTGAATGAGAGCCAGTTAATGTTACGGTCAGTAAACAATAAAAAATACAGAAAAGGCTGATTTATCTCCATTAGTTCTGTATAAACATATTTAAACGTCAGAAATAGATATCATAAAAAATGAAACAATTAAAACTTATGGCCGCAGCTGGCGGTGCAATTGCTATTATCGGAATTTGGCCACTTGCGGTTGGACAAATTGGACAGACCATTCTTACCGATGGTGTGAAGAATTTTTCTAATTCAGATGTGAAGGTTGAGCTTGAAGAATATCACAGAGGTTACTTTACCTCAGAAGCAAAAACCTTAGTCACAGTGACCGACCCACAAGCCTTAGCGCAGTTACAAGCGTATGGCTGGCCAACACAATATGAATTTGTGCATGTCATTCATCACGGCTTGGTCAGTATTACTGGCGAAACGTCTTACGCGCAAAATCCGGCATTGGTATTGAACACTAAAACTCAGCTGAACGGCAATACTGAGTTTTCTACTGAAGTCAAAGATCAGCAGTTTGAAGTCAACGGCGCTGCGCCAATGAAAGTGTTGTTAGAGTCTCTATCGTTAAATGGCTCAGTGTCTGTACTAGGACAAATTGATTATCAATTGAACATGCCTTCTGTGGAGCTAGATTACCAATCTGGCAGTATGGTGCGCCTTAGCGGATTAGCCAGCAAAGGCGATGGTAAAGTTGAGCAAGAATTATGGCTTGGCGAGCAAACGGTGTCTGTTGATAGCTTTGTGATTGATGATAACGAAGGTGTGAATCTTCTGGAAGTGAACGGCTTTAACTACCAATTCCAAACCAGTGAAGACGAAACGGCTGATACCTTGCAAGGTGAATATCAGCTTGCGGTAAAAGATTTTAAAAACCACGATGGTGAAGCGGCGAATTTGAACCTGAACTTTACCGCCGGTGGCTTTGATCGTTCTTCTTTCCTAGACATCACTCAAATGTACCAAAGCACGCCACAATGGACGCACGCTGACACTGAAAAAGTATTGCCTAAAGTGGACGCATTGCTGGCAAAAGGGTTCACTTTGTCACTGAGCAAATTCAATGTGGATATTGACGAAGGGCATTTTGAAACGAACTGGAAACTTGATTTGCCGGCTGGAAGTGCAGATTCATCAAAAGACATGTTGCAATTACTTAATCTATTTAAAGGCAACTTGAATGCATTTGTGTCGAGTGATTTGGTGATGGCTTATCCGTTCATTCAGCAAAACTTAGATGAACTATTGATCATGGAAGTGGCGACACAAACCGATGATGGCTATAGCTTGTCACTGCAACTTGACGATGGAAACATTAAGTTTGCCAATGGCAAAGAGGTTCCAGTGGTGTCGTTATTAGCTCCGATGCTAATGCATCAAGTTCAATAAAACCAATAAGATAATAGTGCCAATTGTGGTAATTACTGCACTTGGCATTAAATAAAAAGCCATAGCGAGGCATTTTATTCTCGCTATGGCTTTTTTATATCAAGATGAGACTTAATTCTTGTTTTAAGCTGGGGTATAGTCAAAGGATACATTGATCGAATCACTTGGAGTATGTAAACAAAATGGATGCCATTTATAATTTTAGTGCCGGACCTGCAGGCCTACCAAAAGCTGTGATGGAATTAGCTCAGCAAGAGCTTGTAAACTGGAACGGTATGGGTCGCTCAGTGATGGAAATCAGTCACCGCAGTAAAGAGTTTATTGAAGTCGCCAATACCGCAGAGAGTAATTTACGCGAACTGCTTCAAGTACCGAGCAATTATAAGATATTGTTTTGTCAGGGTGGGGCGCGCGCGCAATTTTCGGCTATACCAATGAACTTACTCGGAACATCCACTAAAGCTTGTTATGTTGATGGCGGATATTGGGCACACAGTGCGATTGCAGAAGCGAACAAATATTGTGACGTTCAAGTGATTGATGCAAAAACCGAAATTGATGGCAAAGTTGCGATTACTCCTGCGGCATCTTGGTCGGTAGATGCGGATGCTGCATTTGTGCATTACTGTCCAAATGAAACCATTGATGGTATCGAAATCAATGATTTGCCAGTTACTGACAAACCGATTGTAGCGGATATGTCTTCGACCATCTTGTCTCGCAAAATCGACGTTAGCAAATTTGGTGTTATTTACGCTGGCGCGCAAAAGAACATCGGTCCTGCGGGCATTACTTTGGTTATCGTGCGTGACGATCTACTGGATCTGGCCAGCGAGATTTTACCTAGCACCTTGAGCTACAAGTTGTTGGATGAAAAAGATTCTATGTACAACACCCCGCCAACTTACGCTTGGTACCTATCTGGTTTGGTGTTTAAGTGGTTAAAATCAATCGGTGGCGTAGCTGAGATTGAAAAACGCAACCGCAATAAAGCAAAAGCGCTATATGCTGCCATTGATGAGTCAGATTTTTACAAAAATGACGTACATCCAGACAACCGCTCATTGATGAATGTGCCGTTCCAATTAGCCAAACCTGAGCTAGACGCTATCTTCTTAGAGCAAGCAGAAGCAAAAGGCCTAGTGGCATTAAAAGGACACCGCGCGGTAGGTGGCATGCGTGCGTCTATTTACAACGCTATGCCAGAAGAAGGTGTGGCGGCGTTAGTTGCCTTTATGCATGAGTTCGCCGCTAAGCATGCTGCTTAAGCCGAACTTCAATAGTTAGTGAAAAATATACGTAAATAGGCCATAGAGCATTCGCTCTGTGGCCTTTTTTATGCGTCACATATTTTAGCAAGTCTTTGTTGCAAAAAGCTTTTTAGCTCTTTCACTAAGCTGCTGTATTGACTGCGGTCGGTGAATATCATGTATAACGGGGCGTGCTCTCCGCGCCACTGCTGTGCTAGCGCCACTAATCGACCATGTTGCAAATCATCCAGTACATCTAAGCGCGATTTATACGCCACGCCATGCCCATTTACGGCCCACTGACGCACCATCTGTCCATCACTGGTTTTTCGATTGCCGGTCACATTCACAATGCACTGCTGCTGATTATCACTGTGAATAAAATGCCAACGATTGTGCAGTTTATAATTTAGAGTAAAGCATAAGCAGTTATGATCTTGCAGATCGTCAGGGTGAGTAATTGAGCTATGACTGGCAAGGTAATCCGGAGAGGCGCACAAAATGCGGTAGTTCTCTTTGTATAAGGTAATCGCCACCATATTCGAATCTTCTGGCTCACCAATGCGCAGTGCCACATCCACGTTTTGCTCATACAGGTCGGTGTAATCGTCCGATAAGTGTACATGCACGGTCACTTTGGGATGTAGGGCAATAAATTCATCAATTAACGGCATGATCACCGCCCGCCCAGTATCCGATGGCATGGATAGGGAGATGTTGCCAGACAGTTCTTTATCGGTTTCAGTCAGCTCATCAATGCCTTGCTCAAAAATCAACATAGCTTGCTGACAACGTGGAAGAAATAACTCTCCTTGCGAAGATAGTCTAAGCTTGCGAGTAGAGCGGATAAATAAGGGGACGCCCAACTCAGCTTCTAGCCGTTGAATGGTGCGACTGATTGCCGCTGGAGTTTGGTCTAAGCTTCGCGCGGCAGCAGAAAGGCTACCCAGTTTGGCAGTTTCTAAAAATACTCGAATATCATGTAACGATTTCATTATTAACTTTTAGTAAAAAGTAATTTGAATGTAGCTTAGTTTTTCAATTCTAACGTGTCAATTAAACTGGTTGTATAGTTGATCATATGTACATGGAGAAATAACGATGAAAGCAATTGGGTATCAAGTTAATTTACCTATCGATGCAGAACAGTCCTTACAAGACATTACATTAGATAAACCATCTGTAGCCGGACGCGATATCTTAGTAAAAGTACAAGCGGTATCCGTCAATCCGGTAGATACCAAAATTCGCGCCAATGTTGCGCCTAAATCAGGTTATAAGATCATCGGTTGGGATGCTGTTGGCGTGGTGGATGAAGTGGGTGATAAGGTCTCTTTGTTTAAGGTTGGCGATTTGGTGTGGTATGCCGGAGATCTGAATCGCTCTGGCACCAACGCAGAATATCAGCTGGTGGATGAGCGTATTGTCAGTAAAGCACCGACCTCGGTGAGTGTGGCGCAAGCGGCGGCTTTACCATTGACCAGTTTAACCGCGTGGGAAATGCTGTTTGATCGCATACAAGTAGATACCAGTGCTAATAAAACCCTTTTGATTATCGGTGCGGCAGGCGGCGTAGGTTCGATTATGGTGCAGTTGGCGAAAAAGCTCACCAAGCTTAAAGTCATTGCTACCGCTTCGCGCCCTGAATCTGTGCAGTGGTTACAGTCACTTGGCGCGGATCAAGTCATCGATCACAACAAATCAATGAGTGAACAATTAGGCATGAAAGATTGTATTGATTATGTGGTGAGTTTGAACAATACCGAACAACACATGCCAGAGGTGGTGACGCTAATTAAACCGCAAGGTAAGTTTGGTTTAATTGATGATCCGACGGCATTTGATATTCGCGCTTTAAAAGCCAAAAGTATCTCACTGCATTGGGAGTTTATGTACACCCGTTCGATGTTTGAAACCGGCGATATGCACACTCAGCATGATATCTTAGCCAATGTGGCGAAAATGATAGATGACAAGCAGATCACCACCACGCTCGGTGAGCATTTTGGCACTATCAATGCGCAGAACTTAAAGCGAGCTCATGCACTTTTAGAATCGCAACAAGCGCGGGGCAAGATAGTGTTAGAGGGCTTCTAAGTATTGCGTTACTGCTGCGCTACAACGTGATTAAAAACAAAAAGCCCCGTTTACTGTTGATAAGTAGACGGGGCTTTAGTTTGTGTCAGTCGCTATTTTATAGAGACTGATGTAACTGATAAAAACGACCTTGCTGTTTTAGCAGGGCGTTATATTGTCCTTGTTCAACAATTTCGCCTTGCTCAAGAATCACTATGTTATCCATTTGACTTAGGCCGACTAAACGGTGCGTAACAAAAATCACGGTTTTGTCTTGGTAGTGCTTCTCTAACAATGACATGATTTGTGATTCGGTTGAGCGATCTAAGCCTTCTGTGGGTTCGTCTAACAGTAGGATAGGGGCGTTATGCAATATGCCACGCGCAATACCAATGCGACGTTTCTCTCCGCCAGACAGTTGACGACCGCCATCACCTAGCCATTGTCCAAGCCCAGGCTCTTGCATTAAGTACTCAAGTCCAACGTTTGACAATGTGCTTGCTAATTTTTCATCAGTCGCATCAGGTTTTGCGATTAATAGGTTATCGCGCAAGGTGCCGTTCAAAATATCGACCCGCTGACTTACTACAGAGATAAGACTGCGTAATTCAGATTCTGATAGCGAAGTTAACGGCTGTCCGGCAACATTGATTTGCCCTTGTTGCACATCCCAGTAGCGGGTGAGTAGTTGAATTAATGTTGATTTACCGCTGCCAGTTTTACCTAAAATAGCCACTTTATTGCCCTTGGCAATGTTTAAAGACAGCTCTTTCACTGCTAAAGGAGAGTGCTGTTCATCGCTATAACCAAACGAGATGTTGTTAAATTGAATGGCATCGTCTTGATCAAAGCGAGCGCGAGGCTCAGAGTAGTTGGCAAACTGTACTTCTGGCTCCGCGCCAATCACTTCGTTAAGGCGTCTAGCTGAGGCAAGAGTTTGCCCTAAGTATTGGAAAGCACCGGCAATAGGCATTAGCAATTCGACGCTTGCCAGCGTGGCAAATACCACTAACGCAATTAATGGGCTTGGCCCTGCAGCGCCAACGCCATCAGCGGACATCCACAGGATCAAAATCAGGGTAAAGCCACTGGCCATTAATAGTAGGGCATTGGCAAGACCTGTAATATGCGCATTGATGGCTTGATTACTCATCAGTGCCATTTGCGCTTGATCTATTTTCTCGCGGTAACGTTTTTCTGCGCCAAATAACAGCAGTTCGTTGTGTCCTTCAATCCAATCTAAGGCGCGAATACGTAGGTCGGCGCGGTTTTGCGTCAGTTTATGACCATTGCCTTTACCAAGCTTGTAAAACAATACCGGCCACACCAAGACTAAGGTCATGAGTATCACGCCAAGCGTTAAACCAATATCGCGATCAAACCAAATAAGAAAGCCTGATAAACAGAAGATTCCCAAAATGCTCAGAATCACTGGACTCACTAAGCGCAGGTAAACGTGATCCATTGCTGAAACGTCTGCAATCAAACGGTTTAACAGATCCGCGTCTCGAAGTACGCCAATACGGCCTGGGATCAATGGCGTAAGTTTTTGGTAAAAATACACACGCAAATCAGTCAGCAATTTAAAGGTCGCGTTGTGCGAGACTACACGTTCACCCCAACGACCCGCGGTGCGTCCCATGGCAAAGCCTCTTACGGCGCCGCCCGGTAACATATAGTTAAAGGTTTCGCGAGCGATTGTCAGCCCTGCCACTGCCGCCGCCGATAAGAACCAGCCAGATAGTGTTAATAGACCAATGGAAGCAAATAAGGTTAGAAAACCCAAGATCATACCTAGCGATAGGCCAAACCAATGTTTTTTATAAAGTTTAAGGTAGGGCAGTAACTCACGCATCGATATCGCCTCCCAATCCTTGTTGCTGCTGATTTAACATTTTCTCGAAGGTGCCTTGGTGTTGTAACTCTGCAAAAGTGCCTTGCTGGGTGAGCTTGCCACTTTCTAAAACGAAGATGTGATCCATTACTTGTAAGTTATTTAATTGGTGAGTCACCATCAGTGCTGTTTTATCGACCAAGGCGCTTTGTAGACTTTGGTTAATCAGTGATTCACTGCGCGCATCTAAACTGGCGGTTGGCTCGTCAAGAAGCCAGAATTGACCGTCTTGCAACAATGCGCGGGCAAGGGCAATACGTTGTGCTTGACCCACAGATAATCCGCCTGAGCGATCCGATATAGGGTGTTCAAGTCCCAATCTATCGATGAACTCATCGGCATGCGCTTGCTTGATTTTTTGTTGCAGTTCTTGCTCAGTAAACGCTTTTTGCGCCAGATTTAGGTTATCAGCAATGCTGCCGTGTACTAGCAATGGGTTTTGTCCTACCCAGCTGACTAAGCCGCGATAGCTATCCAAATCCGCCTCGGCAAGCTCAATGCCATTAACTTGTAAGCTGCCTTGGTAAGGTAAAAAGCCAAGTAGGGCATTCATGAGCGAGGTTTTACCTGCGCCACTTGGGCCAACTAATGCCGTTTTTTGACCGTTTTGTAAGGTAAAGCTAATCGGGCCAACCAATACTTTGCCTTCAGCGCTCGTCACCACTAGATCGCGCGCTTCAATAACGCAGTGTGATTTTTTATCAATTGCTTGCAGGTTCTTCTGCTTTTGCTCTGGCTCTTCGATATTCAAAAACTCAACAATGCTTTCAGCTGCGCCAATCGCTTGTTGTTTGGCATGATAGAAAGTGCCTAAGTCGCGCAGTGGCTGATAAAACTCAGGGGCCAGAATTAAGATAAACAGACCGGTAAATAAGGTAACGCTAGTGCCGTAGTGACCAAAGTTAAGCTCACCGATAAAGGTAAAACCAAAGTACACTGCGGTTAAGGCGATAGAAATTGAGGTGAAAAATTCCAATACCGCTGACGATAAAAAGGCAATTTTTAACACGCTCATAGTGCGTTCTCGAAAGACTTCCGATGCGGCGTGTAACTGCTCTTTTTCGTCAGCAGCTCTATCAAACAAGCGAATGGTAGTCATTGCTTGCAGTCGGTCATAGAAATGCCCAGATAAGCGCTGTAAGGCTTTGAAGTTTTTGCGGTTAGCGTCAGCGGCGCGTTTGCCCACCAAAGCCATGAAAAAAGGAATAAGAGGCGCAGTCAGTAAGAAGATCAGGCCTGCAAGCCAGTTTTGCGGGAACACCACCACCAAAATCATCAACGGGACTAGCGTTGCCAGCGCCATTTGCGGTAGGTATTTAGCGAAGAAATCTTGCATCTCTTCCACTTGCTCAATCAGCATAGTACCCCAAGCACCGGCAGTTTTGCCTTTAATGTGTGCAGGGCCTAAACGGCGCATTTTATCAATGATCAGTCCGCGGATATAAACGCGAATTTGCTCACCGCTGCGATAGCCAGCAATTTCTCGTACCCATGCCAATAGACTGCGCACCACAACGGTTGCACCAAGGCCAACAAATAAGGGAATGAGCTCTGATTTATTTTGATGGCTGATGATCAAGCTATGCAGAATTTGTGCAATCAATGACGCTTGAACAATCAAGGTTATTGCCGAAGCAACGCCGGCCACCACAGTAAGGGTTAGCCATCGCTTTGCCAGTTTACTTTGCTGTTTTAGCCATCGGCTTAACTCGCTTTGCGTTTTCTTATCCATGAATTAGGTACTAAATGAGAATAATTTTGATTTGCGGAGTATATCGAAAAACGTCCACGGTTGTTACTCGTGGACGCTAAGATTTCAATACAAGAGGGTATTATTTAACTTAACTATCAATTTCATCAAGATAGCGTTCGGCATCAAGTGCAGCCATACAACCGGTACCGGCTGAAGTAATGGCTTGACGGTAGTGACTGTCCATTACATCACCTGCGGCAAAGACACCGGCAACACTCGTTTGAGTGGCGTTACCTGCAAGGCCAGAGTTGATCACAATGTAGTCGTGATTCATCTCTAGTTGCCCTTTAAAAATACCGGTATTTGGCTGATGACCAATGGCGATAAATGCGCCCATTACCGCGATGTCTTCAGTGGTGTCAAATTTGGTATCTTTGAGGCGCACACCTGTTACGCCCATATCATCGCCTAGCACTTCATCTAAGGTGCGATCAGTGTGCAAAACAATGTTGCCTGATTCTACTTTGTCCATTAGGCGCTTAATCAAAATCTTTTCCGCGCGGAATGAATCACGGCGATGCACAAGATGCACTTTAGCCGCAATATTAGATAGATAAAGCGCTTCTTCGACCGCGGTATTACCACCCCCAACAACCGCGACTTCTTGATTGCGATAGAAGAAACCATCACAGGTGGCACAGGCGGATACGCCGCGGCCTTTAAAGGCTTCTTCTGATTCAAGACCGATGTATTTTGCCGAAGCACCGGTTGCAATAATTAAGGCGTCACAAGTAAATTCTTGGCTATCACCGATTAGGCGATACGGTTTTTGGCTAAGATCCACTTTATTGATGTGGTCAAAAATGATTTCAGTTTCAAATTTTTCGGCGTGCGCTTGCATGCGCTCCATTAATGCTGGGCCTGTCAAATCACTTGCATCACCGGGCCAGTTTTCTACCTCTGTGGTGGTGGTTAACTGTCCGCCTTGCTGCATACCTGTCACGATCACCGGATTAAGATTGGCGCGAGCCGCATAAATTGCCGCTGTGTATCCTGCAGGACCAGAGCCCAAGATAAGAAGTTTGCAGTGTTTAACATTGCTCATAAGTATTTGATCCTTTTTAATTCCGACTCGATTGTAGGTAATTAATGAGACGAATAGAATATGCTGATTATAGGTATATTGGTTCTAATTTTAAAAACTCAAGGATGGGTCAAGTTTTGTGAAAAACAATACCCTAATATGTGCGGTGGGACAGTCCCCATTATTGTCCGTTAACTCGACTCATTGTCGTCAGAATCATTACTCTTTGGTACAAATCTAGGCATGATTGGCCCATAGTCGTAAGTTGGTAACATGTTCAAAATAGACTGCTGCGGGCCCAAAAACTTAGGTTGTGTGTTGATAATGTATAGGTCGAGCATGGCTTTGGTTCGAGCAAACACTTCTCTAAATCGCACATTAAACCAAGACGACGGCATAGGAGAAGGCACCCCTAAACACACCGCATCTACATCATAATAGTTGGCAATAAACAGTGCTCGGTCACAATGGAAAGTCTGGGTAACGATAATAAAATCATCCAGATTAAAAATCTGCTTGGCGCGTACTACCGAATCTAAGGTTCGAAATCCAGCATAATCTAAGAAAATTTGTTGTTCAGGAATACCTGCGGCAAGTAAGTCTCGCTTCATCGTCCAAGGCTCATTGTATGAACGATGGGCGTTATCACCGCTTAACAAAAATCCGCGCACTTTATTTTGTTTGTAAAGTTCGATGGCGGCATTAATGCGATAGGTGTAGTAAGGATTGCGTGTTCTGCCAATGTATTTGCTTGTACCTAAGATAAGGGCAATGTCTTTTTCTGGCGTCGATTTCACCTGTTTGTAAATGTGACCTTTAGCCTGATAGCTCATCCAAAAATCCACTGAGCTAAGCAGTAAAATGATCGACAAACCAATCGCCCCCCCGAGGAGTACGAGTACTTTTATCAGGTGCACGACAATGCGCCAAAGGGAGGTTTGGCGCCAATATTGCGTAAGTCTATCTCGGGTGCGTTTTATCACTAGAACGCGGTTCGTTTATAGCGACGGTATACTGGTTGCCAGAAATGGTTGTCGATGGATTCTTTAATTGCCTGATCGGTAATTTCTAACGCTACGCCTTGTTTTATAGCTTGTTTTGCGACGATAAAGGCGATTTTCTTCGATACGGAATGGATCTCTTCAAGCGGTGGCAATAGTGCGCCACTGCCTGTAATCGCCAGCGGTGAACACTCGGATAATGCTCGGCTAGATTCCATTAACATTTCATCGGTGATGCGTGATGCTGATACCGCCAACACGCCAAGTCCTATCCCAGGGAAGATGTAGCTGTTGTTACACTGCGCTATCTCGATGCGTTGTCCGTTAAGGATCACAGGAGCAAATGGGCTGCCGGTTGCGACCAATGCTTGGCCTTGTGTCCATTCCAAAATGTCTTTTGGCACCGCTTCTACGCGACTGGTTGGGTTAGACAATGGGAATACAATTGGGCGAGGGCAATGCTTATGCATCGCTTCTATCACTTGCTGACTGAATATCCCCGGCGCTCCCGATACGCCAATTAGCACAGTCGGCTTAGCATTTTCAACCACGTCCAATAGTGAATAATCAGGGCCTTCAGCTTGCCATTGACTTAGGTGTGAAGCTTTTTGCGCCAAAGGTTTTTGGAAGTCTAATAGGTTGTGCATACCATCTTGCAATAGGCCCCAACGGTCGACCATATAGACGCGCTCACGCGCCTTGTCTTCATCAAGCCCTTCAAGTTTCATTTGTGCCACTATTGCCTCAGCAATGCCGCAACCAGCAGAGCCTGCGCCAACAAAAGTGACGCGCTGCTCTGAAAGTTTACTGCCAGCAGCGTGACATGCCGCCATCAAAGAGCCGACAGTTACCGCTGCAGTACCTTGAATATCATCGTTAAAACAGCAGATGCGATTTTTGTAGCGTTTAAGCAGTGGCATGGCGTTTTTCTGCGCAAAGTCTTCAAACTGAATCAACGCATCCGGCCAGCGACGTTGCACCGCTTGGATAAACTCTTCAACAAACTCGTCGTATTCTGCGCCAGTAATACGAGGATGACGCCATCCCATATACATAGGATCAGCAAGACGTTGTGGGTTGTTGGTGCCAACATCTAACACTATCGGTAAGGTATAAGCAGGGCTGATACCGCCACATGCTGTGTATAAAGAGAGCTTACCAATAGGAATGCCCATACCGCCGATACCTTGGTCTCCCAGACCTAAGATACGTTCGCCATCGGTAACAACAATGACTTTTACATTGTGCGTTGAAGCGTTGTTAAGCAGATCGTCAATACGCTCTCTGTTTGAGTAAGAGATAAACAGACCCCGTCCGCGACGGTAAATATTAGAGAATTTTTCACAAGCCGCGCCAACCGTTGGCGTGTAAATGATTGGCATCATCTCAGTAATGTGGTTTTGCACTAAGCGATAAAAGAGCGTTTCGTTGGTATCTTGAATATTGCGCAGGTAAATATGGCGATCCATATCGTTATCAAACTGCTGATATTGCTGATAAGCACGTTCGACTTGTTCAGCAATGGTTTCAGTATTCTCAGGCAACAAGCCATCGAGATTAAAGTAAGAGCGTTCAGCCGCAGTAAATGCGCTGCCTTTATTGAGTAAAGGCGTACTTAATAATGCAGGTCCTGCGTGTGGAATATACAGAGGTCTTTTATCGTTATTCATTATTTAACCTAGCTATTGGCAGAGGGCACGTAAGGGAAAAGGCATTGTAAAGTATCCCTTTTATAAATTGAACGCCATCAGGTTCATTTTTTGTCAAATGTAACAGTAAGATCTTAATAAATGGTGCGTTGTTGGAGATAAGTCGAGGTTTTTGTGGCACTGCGCAAGGTTTGCTATGTATAGGAGAGCGGAGATTGATGTTGTGATCTATTAAAAGTGTATTAGTGATTTAATAAAGATGGGAAGCAGGAGTTCAAGTTTGCATTGACTATTACTAAGTGTATGCAATACTAACTTCATTAAACATTTTTAAAAAGTTTCATGAGATGATAAAGAAAATTCAAGGTATCAGTATACCGCCACCAAAACCTAGTGATATGAGTTCAGCATTTGCTTTGTACTCACGCGTAAACGCACAATCTCATGGGTTTGATAGTAAAGGTAATTATCTTCATTGGCATGACTTTCAATTTCGTTCAAAAGAATTTAAAGGTGAAGAAAAAGAGCTAGCTTGGCATATCCTTAAACTACAGCGTTCACTTTCACCAATTACTCTATGGGATGAAAATAAAAACTTTTTCTTCATAAGTAGTGTGAGCTTACAGGCAAAGCTATATAAAATTGATAAAGAAATGACTTTGGAACACCTTCAATTATCTGAACATGATAGAAAATTTCATCTAGTTAAAGGCGTTTTGATGGAAGAAGCTATAAGTAGTGCTCAGCTTGAAGGTGCAGCAACGACTAGAAAAGTAGCAAAAGAATTACTAGAAACAGAACGGGAACCCAGAGACATATCAGAAAAGATGGTGGTAAACAATTGGCGTTTAATTGAAGCTGCTAATGAATTTAAAGATATCGATCTTTTACCTGAAATGATCATGAAATTTAATGAAATTGCGACTGACGGTGTAAGTGAAAATGACCACATTGCTGGCCAATTTAGAAAGGATGATGTGTTAGTTAGAAATGTAGCAACAAATGAAATAATTCATGAAGCTCCATCAGCTAATTATATTGCCGATATGATCAATCAGATTTGTGTTTATGCAAATTCAGAACATGGGTCTGGTGCTGATTTTGTTCACCCTATAGTTAAGGCTTGTGTCCTTCATTTCATGATCGGTTACATACATCCGTTTATGGATGGTAATGGAAGGACTGCTAGAGCCTTGTTTTATTGGTTTATGCTTAAACATGGTTATGAGAATTTTAAATATATATCGATATCTTCTTTATTAAAAGATGCACCGAAAAAGTATGTAAAAAGTTACATTTGTACTGAAACTGACAATAATGACTTAACTCATTTTGTTGATTATCAATTAACAGTCATACTTCAAGCGCTTGAAAGATTCAGCAGTTATATTACAAGTAAACTTGATGAAACAAGAGAAGCTTTAGAGCTACTTGATAACTCTCCATTGAAAAAGGGTTTACAGCTACAACACATTACTATTTTGAAAAAGGCAGTCCAAAATCCAGGTAGAACATTTTGGGTTAAAGAAATTCAAACTGATTTTAATGTGTCGCATACATCTGCTCGTAAATATTTGGATAAACTCGTCGATATGGAATTGTTAGTTAAGTACAAGAAAGGCAAGGAAAATGGTTACATTTCACCGTCTGATTTAAAAGATAAACTTAAGATTACAAACGAATAATTGTGCGAATCTCGTCAAACAACTCTAATAGGACGTGTACTGTTAAGATAGAGGTTAAGTATGTGAGTGAAAGAGAGTCGCACTCAATATGACATAATGAATGCGGCTCTCTACCAAGTGCGATTCTTCACTAAAGTAATTAATTAACCCAATCTTTGAGCGTAAACGTTAAGGTATGCTCTGGATTTTTTAGCTCTATTTCTTTCTCGGTTAAGGTCAGTTTGTTCCATTGTGCAAGAGATTTTAGGTATAACATCTCAGTAAGCATAATGTTGTCTGGGCACATTTTCATTGTGGCGCCGATTTGCTCAATGCGGAAATTATTGCCATCGAGTTCACTTTGGCCAAAAAAGTTATTGCAGCCAGCGGTGCCGTTGGCAGCCATTTTTTCTCCTATCTCGAGCGTTGGCGCACTGAAGTGCTCATCGACTCGCAATGGCTTGCCGTCTATTTTAGTGAGTACCCAATGATGGTGTTGTAGGGTGCTTTCGCTGACTTGAATGTTTGTTGGTGCAGTTGACGTCATTTTTGCGTCTGAATTATCCGATGTTGCTGATTCATTGCTTCCCATTGTTGAACATGCAGAGATGAGTAGCGCTGAAGAAATAGCGACTGCTTTTTTGTACATTAATTGGCTCCAAAAGGGTGAATAAGTTATTTTAAGTGTATAACAAATAACAGAAAGCATGTCAGTAATAGGTGATAAGTTTCAGTGGTATGGTTTGAATAATGTTTGGCTTTGATAAATACTAATACATCGATTAGGCAGAATGAGGGAGACAAAATGGAGCAGTTAGACTTTTTTGATGTCCCTAGCCCTTGTATTGGCGTGTGTAGCTCGGACGATAAAGGGTATTGTCGGGGGTGTATGCGCAACAGGGATGAGCGCTTTGCTTGGCAGACGCTGTCTTGCGCCCAGAAAAAGCATGTGATTCGATTATGTCGGCAACGATATTTGCGTAAAGTGAAGAAAAACAGCTCAGCGGCGAATGCGCTAGAAGAGGCTGAGCAGAGTCAGCAGAGAGCGTTGTTCTGATTTAAACTTTATTTTCCTTTGTTTAAGCGTGTAAACAAAATAGCGAAAGCCCGATTGTTGGTAGCAATCGGGCTTTCTAATTTTTAAGAATCTACAGTTGGTAAGACCGAGTTCTTGGTATACGCAAAAGGCTGGATGTTATCCGATTAATTCCTTGGTAGGGAATTAGATGCGGATGAAGTCCATGTGCTCAACTTTTGGCTTGAACGCGTGACGTTGAACGTCTTGTGGCTTAACCTTAACTTCTGCGCCGTCGATCACAAGAGTGATTTCTTCGTAGAATTCTGGTTTGTCCATTTGGTTGATTACGTCAGAATGAACTAGCGCGATAGATACTGGCGCTGCTTCACCACCGTAAACGATTGCTGGGAATTGGCCAGCGTGACGTAGGCGGCGGCTCGCACCCTTACCTAGTTCAGTACGTACTACTGCTTCAAATTTCATAGTATTTACTCTCAAATTAGTAAAATAAAAAGGATTTTCATCAATCACTTAGCGACCTAGTATTGATGACGTTCGTTTAATAACGAGAAATCGTTAAAACGAGCGCGGATACTACCACTCTATAGGTCTATGAGCAATAGTCTGCGTGCGTATTTTAGCAGAATCGTCGCTAATAGTTACACAGAAAACTCATTGTCAAAGATCACATCTCTGAGTTTCCAAAAGCGGCCGTCTTTTCGAGCAATAACAAATTTGGGTAATTTAAAGCGATGTTGCTGATTAACGACCTTGGTAGGGGATAATCCTTCAAACGGATGATGCTTGTCTGCTAAATGCAATTTTACAAAACGAGCGTGAAAGCTTTTCTTTTGCACTGGGGTATTAAGATAATAAAAAGTGCTGACTTTATTACCACTTTCCCCAAGGTAAGCCACTTTCAGATAATTCTTACCTTTATTGTCTTTTGCCACCGCAAATTGCAGGTCGGTACATTCAAAAACCAGTGCATCTTTTAAGCTTAATGCTTCTTTTAACTTTTTATCAGGGTCGACCAATACCGCTTCACACTCATGGCAGATTCGGGCCGCAATATCATTGTCTGCGCCACATTCGCGGCAATACTTGGCTCGAAAGCGGTAATCACAGTGTTCTCGCTCGCCATCTTCATCTTCAAAATACCCTTGGCACTTTCTGCCATAGTGCTCGATGACAAAGCCATTATCCGCAGTTTTACCCCAAAAGTTATTATTAAAACCGCAAGCAGGACAGGGCACAGTGACGATTTCACTATCAGGGTCGGGCTTAGGAGCGCCGACTTCGGGTTGATATAGGTCATAACAGTTGCCCGCATATTCCAACACCAAACATTCAGTTTTGCCTTCCGATAAACGTAAACCTCGACCTATGATTTGTTGATATAAACTGATGGATTCGGTTGGGCGTAATACCGCAATTAAATCGACGTGCGGCGCATCAAAGCCTGTGGTGAGCACTGAAACATTGACCAAATATTTAAACTTTTGCTGTTTGAACTCGTCGATGATGCGATCGCGCTCTTTGGTATGGGTATCACCAATCACTATGGCGGCGTCCCCTTGCGGTAATAATGAAAACACCTCTTGCGCGTGTTTTACGGTTGCCGCGAAAATCATGATGCCTTTGCGTTTGTTGCCTAAAGTCATAATTTGATTGAGTATCTGCGGGGTAGCCCGTTTGGATTTTTCTATGACTAAATCCATATCCGATTCGCGATATCGACCCATATGCGTAGGGGATATTTCTGAAAAATCGTAACTAAACAGCGGCGCATCAATAATTTTAGCGGGGGTTAAAAACTCTTGGTCGAGCAAGTAACGAATAGGCAACTCAAACACGCAGTCTCTAAAAAAGCGCGGCTCTTCCGAGCGCACTTGTCCTCGAGTGTGATATTGATAAATCCAGCCTAATCCTAAGCGATAAGGCGTGGCGGTAAGCCCCAATATTTTTAAGTTTGGATTAAGCGATTGTAAATGGCTGATGACTTTTTGATAGCTGCTGTTTTTATCTTCAGGTACTCGGTGACATTCATCAATAACCAACAGTGAGAAGGGTTCATTAAAGGCCTCTAGATTTCTGGCGACCGATTGAACCGAGGCAAATACAACTTGTTGCTCCGTCTCTTTACGACCTAATCCCGCCGCAAAAATGGCCCCTGTCAGCCCGTAGCTTTCATATTTAGCGTGGTTTTGCTCAACGAGTTCTTTAACGTGAGCCATGACCAGTACCTTACCGCGAGCCAGTCTTGCCAGTTCTGCAATCACTAAGCTTTTACCCGCTCCTGTAGGCAGTACAATCACTGCAGGTTCACTGCGCTTGCGAAAATAGTGTACAACGGCTTTAACTGAATCCGCTTGGTAGGGCCTAAGTTGGTACATAAAAAGAGGGTCTTTCCTAAAAAATTGAAGTTTGAGCTGTGCAAAACAGGTATACTAACGGACTTCCTATAAAAGGAATATCCCTCCTCAGTGTAACTTTTCTCTTTTACCGCAAACAAGCGTAATCGACGACAACGTATTATGTTGCATTGAGTGAAATCTCAACTCAAATAACGACTCCTAGGTAAAAATGCGTATAGATAAATACTTGTGTGATGGATTAGGTATTAGTCGCAAAGAAGCGACTAAACTGTTAAAAAGCGGCGCTGTGACGCTTGATGATGCGATGATCAAGTCAGGTTCGGTAAAGGTTAAAGATGGCCAAACCGTGGCGTGGCAAGAGCGTCCCATTGTGTTACGCGGCCCTCGCTATTTAATGATGAATAAACCAGAGGGCGTAGTTTGCTCTCATGAAGATGGCTTTAATCACACAGTGTTTGTTCTTATTGACGAAGTTCGCTATGAAGATTTGCATTTTGCTGGACGTTTAGATGTGGATACCACAGGGCTATTGCTGATTACCGATGACGGACAGTGGTCGCATCGCATTACTTCGCCAAAACACAAATGTGATAAAACCTACCGTGTTTGGCTTGCCGATCCTGTTCAAGATGATTATCAATCAAAAATTGCCGAAGGTATTTTACTGCGCAATGAGCGCGAGCCAACGCTACCTGCGCAAATGGAAGTCGTAGCAGAAAATGAAGTGTTGTTGACTATACATGAAGGTAAGTACCACCAAGTGAAGCGCATGTTTGCGGCTTTAGGCAATAAAGTAGTGGGCCTGCATCGTGAGCGTATTGGTAACATTACGTTAGATGAAAATTTAGAACTGGGTGAATATCGCGACTTAACAGAGCAGGAAATCAACTCCATTTTTGATAAGTCAGCAGGATAAGCATGATGACAAAACAGTCAGCGGTTCAGCTAAGTTTCACTATGTTTCTGGTGTTAGGGGCGATATCAGCATTAACGCCTCTGGCAATCGATATGTACTTACCTGCCATGCCCGCTATTGCGGATGACTTTGGCGTTATGCCGGGTGATGTACAAATCACGCTTACTATCTACACTCTGGGCTTTGCAATTGGCCAGCTATTTTATGGCCCGTTAGCCGATAGTATTGGTCGTAAACCTGTATTACTCGGTGGTGTAGGCCTATTTTTACTCGGTGCGATTGCCTGCACCTTTACCCAATCAATTGAAGTCTTGATTTGGGTGCGTTTGTTACAAGGCTTTGCTGGTGCGGCCGCCGCTGTGGTTATTCAAGCGGTGGTTCGAGATATGTTTGAAGCTGAAGACTTTGCTCGAACTATGTCGTTTATTACCTTAATCATGACCGTTGCACCTTTGGTGGCGCCGTTAATTGGCGGTCATGTTTCGGTATTAATGGGCTGGAGAGCGGTATTTGCTATTTTGGCTATTTACGCCGCCATTATGTTAATTGCAATCAGTATTAAGATCCCTGAGACGTTAGCCAAAGAAAATCGGCAAGTGTTTCGTTTACGCACCTCGTTACGAAACTACGCACAACTGCTAAGAAACCGCCAAGCCATGGGGCTTATCATGTGTGGCGCATTCTCGTTTTCGGGCATGTTTGTATTTTTAACCGCAGGTTCGTTTGTCTATATTGATATCTACGGCGTTGCCCCGCAAGATTTTGGCTATTTATTTGGTTTGAACATTTTGACTTTGGTTCTGTTTACAACGTTAAACGGCAAAGTGGTTAAAAAGTACGGTTCTAACAAGATGATCATGTTTGGTTTGACCATTCAGTTGCTTGCCGGGCTAGGCTTAGTAGTGTGTTGGATTGCCGACCTTGGGTTGGCTTTCATTGTGCCTTGTGTGATGTTTTATGTCGGAACCATCTCCACAATTGGCAGTAATGGTATGGCATTGCTACTAAACAAATACCCAAATATGGCAGGCACAACATCATCTATGGCAGGCACTTTACGTTTTGGTTTGGGCGGATTGATCAGTTTTATCGTCACTTTGTTACCGGGCGAGAAGAGTTGGCCAATGTTGACTATGATGGGACTGTGCGCCGTCGCGTCCATCGTGATTTATAAAGTATATGGAGAAGTAAAACAGTGAGAAGCTACGCAGAGCAAATGTTAGAGCTTGTAGATATTGCGTTATTGGACATCCACCAAGAGCATCAATCTGGAAAATTAGCCGATACGCCGGTCAGCAACACTAACTTTTTATTGCGCTGGATTACTAAAAGTATCAAAGAAAAGCGTTTTGCGACTTTAATGGCAAAAGATCTGATTGCGTGGCAAAAGCTTGGTCGCAGTCAAGGCAGTAAGACGGCGCTCTATCAACGTTTTCAAACCTTGTCTGAATTTTATGGCATCTTCTTTGGTAAAGATAAAACCGTCAAGCCTGTGCTAGATAAGCAAATCGAGCAATTGATGGATGTGATGGAAGAGGCTGGTTGGAGCGTGACCAACGAATATGATTTAACTGAATCGGCAAAGAGTCAGGTATTTACTGACGGCGAAAGCTCATTTGTGCTGTGTGCGGATCAGTGTGAGTCATGTTTTGATGGCGGTGAGGAGCTCATGCGCCCGATGAGTTTTTATGTGCGTGGTAATCACACCCAGTTCATCGAAAAGGCATTGCAGTGTGGCATGATGCTGCACAAGCAAACGGACTATAAATCGAAAGTGAAATATCACGGAGAGTACCTGATTTACCCAAGTAATCAGGGCCCGATACTGGCGGAAATCCCCCTTGGATTTACCTTAGCTGAATATCAAGCTCAAGCTCAGTCTTAAGCAGCTGAAATATCAGCATAGTTTGTACAAGCTATGCTGATATTTGTTGTCACCGGGTTACGCCTTTCGGCAAATGGCTTTCACCATACCTTTAAAGATAAAAAGATGCGCAGGAAACATGGCGTACCAATAAAGCAGCCCTAAAAATCCTTTAGGATGCCACCAAGCCCGTACATCCAACTCTCTATAATCGCCATGATCAATGATGGTGCATTCAAGTCGTCCTAATCCTGGGCCTTTCATGCCAAACAGTAACGACAGAAACTGCTGATCTTTGATGCGTATTACTTTCCAAGAATCAATGTAATCGCCCAATTTTAATGTAGGGCCTTCTGGCACTTGGCGTTTTGGACGACCTCCGCCAAAAAACACATCTAACCACTCACGAGTTCGCCAGAGAATATTAGCAAAGAAATACCCTTGTTGTGGGCTGCCTAGTTGAGTGACGATCTGCCATAACTCTTCGGCAGTTTTGTCGGTTTTAATGCTCGCGCCAGCCTGCTTGGGATAATACCCATATCCAGGTTGCCATCGCTGCAGAGCGCCGGGATCAAAGCCCCACACTTTGCCACGCGCAAATTCGTCTTCGCGGCTTAAGGTGTGATTAATCATTTCTTGATAAGAGTATAAATGTTGTGGAAAGCGCACGCGTATTGCTTGCGAGTCGGCCACAAAGTCATGACTGAGCCCAGCTAGCAGTGCTCGTCCAACATTACTTGGGACAGACGTCACCATGCCAAGCCAGCGAGATGCCATTGACGGAGTCAGCAGGGGAGTCGCCAGTAAGCGATAGCGATTGTGGGTAGCGTGGCACAATACTTTAAATTGTTGTCGATAGCTTAAGGTATCAGGGCCGCCCACTTCATAGGATTGATTATCACTGGCCGCTTCTTGCACCAGTGACAGCAGATAATGATTAAGATTTTGCAAAGCGATAGGATTGGCTTTGGAATCGACCCATTTGGGCGTAATAAGAATGGGCAGGTTGTAGACAAAGTCGCGCATGATTTCGAAAGCGGCCGAGCCCGGACCAATAATGACCCCAGCGCATAGCTCAACAATAGGAACAGGCGTATTGCGCAGAATATTTCCTGTTTCCTTGCGAGCGTTAAGGTGTTCGGAGTAACCTGTTTGTGGTTGCAAAGAACTTAAATAGATCACTTGGCCGATGGTATTTTGTGTCAATGCAGCTGCAAAATGATGGGCCAAAGAAAGCTCATAATCCAAAAAATCATGGCCGTGATTCATACCATGCACTAAGAAGAAAACCGTGTCGAAATTATCAACAACTTGCAGTGTTTGCGGTTTATTTGCTAAGTCGAGTTGCGTAAATGTAAGATTGGGGTGAGAATTGATACGAGATTTTAATAATGTAGAGTTTCGCGCGCTGGCGGTGACTTGATGTCCTTGCTCCAATAATAGAGGCACAAGTTGCGATCCAACATAACCCGAGGCACCAACGACTAATACCTTTTTCTGTTTCATTCTCATTCCTACTTGGTTCTATCCTATAGATAAGAGTATACTAATCAGAGAAAACCCTCACTTTTTCATGGTCTTGTTGAAAAGAACATCACATTTTACTGAAGATAATCCAAATTATAGAAAATGCGCGAATTATATAAGTTTAAAATGGTTAAAAGGTAATCATAAATGTTGAGACTGGTAAATGTTAGCAAGGGATTTGTTGACAGGTGGAGAATTTAATCCTGTATTACAGAGTGCTAATTTTACGATTAACCGAGGTGAACAGATTGCTCTTATGGGAGAATCGGGTGCAGGCAAAAGTACTTTGCTTAACTTGATTGCCGGCCTAGATAGAGTCGACTCTGGCGAAATTTGGTTTGACAAATATGACATGCACAATTTTAAAGAAAATAATCGCACTCGTTTTCGTCGCAATCAAATAGGGCACGTATTTCAACAATACAACCTATTAACCACACTTAACGTAGCGGACAACATTCGATTTTGCCGTCAATTGAAGGGATTACCCGAGAACAGTCAACTGTGGCGTCAAATTTTAGCGACCCTTGATCTTATGCCTCTGCTTGGTCGATACCCTGAAGAGTTATCAGGGGGTCAACAACAACGTGCGGCAATAGCGCGTGCGCTGTATATGGAACCTTCTATTTTATTGGCCGATGAACCAACAGGTAGCCTTGATGAAAAGAACGCAGAAGCGGTGATGCGCTTGCTTTCTTCTTTAACCAAAGAATTTAACTGTACCTTGCTGGTGGTTACCCACAGTGAGAAAGTGGCCTCTTTTATGGATAAGACAGCGCGTCTGCAAGGAGGGCAACTGCATGTTATGGCCCATAGCTAAAGCGCTACTTGGTCATTATAAAAGACACCCTTTGCAGATAATCTTAGTTTGGCTAGGACTCTCTCTGGGCATCTCTGTATTGGTCGGCGTTTTGGCGATCAATCAGCACGCACAGCTGTCGTACACTCATGGTGAGCGTCTCTTTTCCAACCCGATGCCTTACCGCATTCAATCAAAAAACAACTCCAACACGATTCCTCAAGGTTTTTACGTTCAAATTAGACGTGAAGGCTTTAGTCAATGTTTACCGTTCGACCTTTATCGTACTCAAACCAAAAAAGGTGCGGACATTCAATTGCTGGGTATTGATAGCCTAGCCACCGCAGAAGTCTTCTTCAGAAGTAATATTCTTGAAAACCCAATGCTAAGGCTGATGCAACAGCCGCACCCTGTATTGATAAATGAAACCTTTATGAAGTACATGGGCTGGCAAGAAGGGCAACAACTGGTGCTCTCTGACGGACAGGTATTAGGGCCGTTAGCCGTTGATCAGCAGCAATTGGTTAAAGGGTCTAACTTAGTCGTTGATATGGCGGTTACTCGTAAACTTCGCCAAGGT
Organism: Vibrio sp. B1Z05; assembly: GCF_052955985.1. Classification (NCBI taxonomy): domain Bacteria; kingdom Pseudomonadati; phylum Pseudomonadota; class Gammaproteobacteria; order Vibrionales; family Vibrionaceae; genus Vibrio; species Vibrio sp. B1Z05. The sequence continues at coordinate 1,521,054 of NZ_CP130463.1, read as the reverse complement.
ACTGGTTTTTCATTAATTGGTTGTGGGAATCTGAGCCAAGATAAGCTCGATAAAATTCGCACTATGCTTCCTAAGGGAGTGACATTACGTAAAAACACCCGCGCGGAATTGGTTTCGCTTACCGAAGCGTTCCACTTAAATCTTACTGCGATGGGAATGCTTTCGTTCTTGATTGGCTTATTTATTTTCTATCAAGCCATGTCACTTTCTTTTATACAAAGACAAACCGTAGTCGGGGTGTTACGCCAAATTGGGGTGTCAGGTTGGCAACTAATGGCAGCATTAGCATTAGAGCTGATTATTTTAGTCACCATCAGTTGGATCTCGGGCAACGTACTTGGCTTAATGCTGGCCAATAAGCTATTACCTGCAGTATCCATGAGTATTGGCGCTATTTATAACGCTAGTATCGATTTAGTGATTCATTGGCGCTGGTCATGGAGTGCGAAAAGTTTGTTAATGGCGTTTGTTGGGGTGTTACTGTCTTGTACTTGGCCTTTATTACGCCTGATTCGCTCGCAACCAATTCGTTTAACTGCGCGACTATCTTTGATTCGTTTTGCAGGAAAAGAGTTCTTCTGGCAAGCAGTACTGGCGGCAATTTGTCTGTTCCTTGCTGTATTTATTCTGCAATTTGGTGAAGGTATTTACGCCGGATTTACCATTTTGGCATTGATGCTGATTGGTATTGGCTTGATGGTGCCATACATCATTTTTGAGTTATTCACTTATCTTTCTTGTCGTTTGCATTGGGTTAAAGCGCGTTGGTTCTTCGCCGATGCAGCCGCTTCTATGAGCTATCGTGGCGTCGCTCTGATGGCCTTTATGTTAGCGATTACCGCCAACGTTGGTGTGGAAACTATGGTAGGTAGCTTTAGAGATACGACTGATAAATGGTTATCACAGCGCTTGGCTGCTGATGTGTACGTGCATCCAACGGCTAACTCTGCGCCACGAATGATTAAGTGGTTAGAGAAACAACCAGAAGTGAAAGAAGTATGGCAGCGTAGAGAAACAGAACTGGCCACCTTAGACGGTAACATTAACCTTGTCAGCAGTGGTCAAAGCAATGGCGAGAAAAGTTCGTTATCAGAAAAAGTCACTATTCCAAATTATTGGCACCATTTGCACCACTCACGCAGTGTCATGATCAGTGAGTCTATGTCTTTAAAACGCCATATTAGGGTGGGGGATTATATCTCGCTTCCCGCCCCAGTGGGACAACAGTGGCGAGTGGTAGGGGTGTATTACGATTATGGTAACCCTTATGATCAAGTGTTGTTATCTGAAAATAGTTGGCGGCTGTTATTGCCCGGGCAAGGCAGTGTTGGTTTAGGGGTGGTGCTTAATGACAAATCGCAATCCGCTAACCTGACAGCAAAACTAGTGGATATCTACCGTACGCCGGCGGATAGGGTGGTGAATAACCATACTATTCATACGCAAGCATTGCGTATTTTTGATCGCACTTTCGGCATCACTGACACGTTGGGTAATTTAACGCTTATTGTTGCCGTATTTGGCATCTTCTTTGCCACGCTTGCCGGTGAAGCTTCACGTTTACATAACGTTGCATTGCTGCGCTGTCTTGGGGTCTCGGGTAAGGAGTTGGTCTTTGTTGGAGGGGCGCAACTGTTTGCCTTTGGTCTAGTATCAGCGTGTGTTGCTATTCCTTTAGGTATGGTATTGGCCAGTAATGTGGTCGAATTGATTTTGAAAAATACATTTGGTTGGAGCATGCAACTGCATGTCGTGCCATGGGATTATTTAGGGACATTGGCACTTACTGTGAGTGCACTAATGTTAGCGGGAGCCATTCCGGTGTTGCAAGTGATACGCCGTACTCCGATTAAGTCGCTTCGTGACGCGTTATAGAGTAACCAATGAGAAATGTCTTTAAGAAACGCCTTATTCTTTTGTTAGCCGGTTTATTGGTAATAGTGGTGATCGCTGGATTGATAACCCGTTACCATCTGGGTCAAAAACAAGCTCACCTTGAACAATTGGAAAAGATAGCTGAAGACGCACAATCGACTTTTGAGCCAGTATTACCGAATAAGAAAGTGTCATTTCCGCAAGATTTTACTGTGCACCCAACCTACGAACAGGAAGTCTGGCGTTTTATCGCAACCGTTAAAGATGAGCAGGGTAACCCTTATTTAGTGCAATGGTTTTTGTTCCGTATTGCCATGTCTGAAATACAAGGTGTGAGTTGGGAATCGCCGCAAATTTACACCTCACAAGCGATTGTGACTACTCCAAACCAGATTTTCCTTGATCAACGTTTTGCTAGAGGTGGCATTGGTTTAGTGGGGATACGACAACGCCCTTATCAACTTTCTATTGATAATTGGTCTATTCGTTCTTTCTCTGAACAACCGATACCGGGTCGAATTTCGGTATTCACTGATCAATTTAAAGTGAATCTCACTACCGAGTTAATTCGTCCTTATGTCCCGTTAGGGCAAAACGGTTACCAAGTGACTCATGACTTAGCTTCTAGAGCATTATATGGCTATACCGCACCTTATATCCGAACATTTGGCGTCATTACGGTGGGAAATAAAAATATTAAGGTTGCAGGGCAAGCCTCCTTCAGCCAGATTTGGGGTACAGATATTCTTGGTAAAGGACAAAGTGGCTACAGCCACATGCTCTTTAGGCTGCAAGATGGACGAGTACTTTCGTTGGTAAAATCACGTCATCAAGACGAAGTTCAGCCGTACAGTTTTGGCAATTTATATACCCCTGATGGACAGCATGTAGCATTAACGAATGAAGATGTTGAAATACGTTCAGTGGGAACAACCACGCTAAGTAACGGTAAAATATTGCCGCTACAATGGGTGATTAACGTACCGAAATACAACATTCATTTGACCGCTCATAGTAATCGTTATGATCAATGGGCCAATCTATCTATCCCTTCGTGGTCTGGCAGAATACAAACAAATGGGAATATTAAAGCTGAAGGCTATTTGCAGTTGGTAGGCTACTGATCATCCGTCGTTCACTTCTATTTGTAACTTTTCTTTAGTGAAAGCTGAATCATATAACTCCTATGACGTGTTGTTCATATTGAGTAAAGGTTCAGCTCTCTTCTTAGGCTATCCAGGACGCAATGCAAAAAGAGTGTATTAACCCCTTTTAATAAGTTTAGCTTATCAAATGAATCAGTCTAAACTTGATCCACCTCTAACTTTGTAACATTGCTAACGCACACTTGCCGCTCAACATAGCGTCACTTTCAATATGCTAAACTAGTAGTAATACACATAATGATACATGTTGAGCGCACAATGCGCCTATTTTGCTGTAATAATAAGCATCATCGATTTTACTTCGGAATTTCCGAGCTTTAAGGTCTGAACAATCGAATTTTATATAGTAGTTGTTCACTATAGACTTTGCCGCACTTAGTTGTGTGAGTCTAATCACAAGTGTAAAGGTTATAATATGAGTCAAATGTTGAAAGATTTTTTTAAGATGGAGTCGGCCGGTGGGGTGATTCTTGTGATCGCTGCTGCATTAGCTATGGTCGTTGCGAATAGCCCTCTTAATGAAGCTTATCAAGGCGCTCTACAGTCTTATGTTTTAGGTATGTCTGTTAGCCACTGGGTTAACGATGGCCTAATGGCGTTGTTCTTCCTACTGATTGGTTTGGAAGTTAAGCGTGAGCTTTTAGAAGGCGCGCTAAAATCTCGTGAAACGGCTATCTTCCCTGCGATTGCAGCGGTTGGTGGTATGGTTGCACCTGCTCTAGTTTATGTTCTGTTCAATATGGGCGACCCTGCGGCTCTTTCTGGATGGGCAATCCCTGCTGCAACAGATATCGCATTTGCTCTGGGTATCATGGCGCTATTGGGTAATCGTGTTCCTGTTAGCCTAAAAGTGTTCCTATTGGCACTGGCAATCATTGATGACTTAGGTGTGGTTGTTATTATCGCGCTGTTCTACAGCAGCGATCTGTCTACTATGGCATTGGCGGTTGGCTTTGCAATGACTGGCTTGCTGTTCTATCTCAACCACAAGAAAGTGACGTCACTGAAATGGTATGCGCTAGTCGGTGCCATCTTATGGTTTGCTGTATTGAAATCTGGTGTACATGCAACGTTAGCTGGTGTGGTGATTGGTTTTGCGATTCCATTGAAAGGTAAGAAAGGCGAACATTCTCCTTTGAAACACCTTGAACATGCACTACACCCTTGGTCAGCGTTCTTCATTTTACCTATCTTTGCTTTTGCAAATGCCGGAGTATCCTTAGAAGGTATTTCATTATCTACACTAGGTTCAACATTACCTATGGGTATTGCATTAGGTTTATTGCTAGGTAAGCCACTGGGTATCTTCACTTTCAGCTGGCTTGCGGTGAAGTCAGGCGTTGCTAAACTGCCGACAGGGATTGATTTCCGTCATATCTTTGCAGTATCGGTGCTGTGTGGTATAGGTTTTACCATGTCGATGTTTATTGCATCACTGGCATTTACTGGTGCAAACGCTGATTTCAACACTCACGCGCGCTTAGGGATCTTGATGGGATCATCTATTGCAGCAATTGTTGGTTACGTCTTGTTGAGCATTTCGCTTCCAAAAAAAACGCTAACGAACACGCAGGTTGAAGCAGAAGCTAAATAATCGAAACTGACATTTTATTGATACGAAGGAGAGCCTATGTGCTCTCCTTTTTTCGTTTTAACTCGTTGATTTTTGGCGTTGTGGTATGACTCAATTGTTTAAAAACAACGAATTCGATTTGTTTAGGTAAAAAAAAGCCCAATCAAAAGGACTGGGCATATACAAACATAGGAGTTAAAAAGAAATAACAGTGGACGTAACCAACATGAATACTGAAATTGTTTACAAGGTAAATTCATCTCACTTGTTGCTTACATAAGTAAGACTGGAAGTTTGAGAAAGAGTTCAATAAAAAACCATTTTTATTTCGAGGATATAGAGATATTTAGTTAACTGACTGATTTTAAATAATTTAATTTTTGATATTTATTTCCCTTTTTCGTTCTAAGATTTCCTTTAGTGATCTGGTCGTACCTGTTTGTATTTTATTGTTGATCTTGTGTTATTTAATTGTTAAATTCAAACGAGTGTTTAATACAGGTGATTGGATATGGGCGCAGGACTGGCGACAAAACAAAAGATTATTGAAGTTGCAGAGTCTTTGTTTGCACAGAAAGGCTTCAAAGATACCTCTCTTCGCGCGATCACTAGCCAAGCCAATGTCAATCTTGCTTCAGTGAATTATCATTTTGGTGATAAGAAAAGCCTCATTCGAGCCGTATTAAATCGATATCTGGAAGAGTTTATGCCGCAGTTAGAGCATGAATTGTTGCGTATAGAACAAAGTAATGATGTGTCTATGTACGATGTTTTTTACACGCTTAAATCCCCGCTAATTAATCTCGATAAAGAGTTTGATAAAGGTGCTAGCCGTTTTTTATTGCTAGTTGGCCGCGGGTATAGCGATGTACAAGGGCATCTTAGATGGTTTATCACCACACGTTATGGGCATGTACTGGATAAATTCAGTGATGCTGTGTGTAAGGCAAACCCACATTTAGATCAGCAAACGTTATTTTGGCGATTGCATTTCACGTTAGGTGCTTGCGTCTTTACGATGGCTTCCAGTGAAGCCTTGTTAGACATTGCCAATAGTGAGTTTGATGTTGATACCGATATTGAAGCCATGGTTGAACAGATAGTGCCGTTTTTGGCCTCTGGGATGAGTGCAAGCGATAGCAATCTTAATACTGTAACCAGTTAACATGCTCGGTTAATGACTAGGATTGGGATTAATAAGTCTTATTAAGAGAAGGGAAAGGATATGACTTCTTACAGAAGAAAATGGGTAAGTGACCCTGCATTTAAAATGTTTAAAAAGGTATTACCACCTTTATCTGACACCGAACGCGAAGCCATGGAAGCGGGCAGTGTCTGGTGGGAAGGGGATTTGTTTTCAGGTGCGCCCGATTGGGAAAAATTGCACGCTTATCCAAAACCAACCCTGACGGCCGAAGAGCAGAGCTTTATTGATAATCAGGTTGAGACCCTGTTGGACATGATTGATGATTATCAAATTGTGCAAAAGGACAGAGACTTACCGAGTGAAGTTTGGGAGTACCTCAAAAAAGAACGTTTCTTCTCTTTGATGATCTCTAAACAATATGGTGGCCGTGAATTTTCTTCTTTAGCCAATTCAACTGTGGTGACTAAAATTGCTTCTCGCAGTATTAGTGCTGCGGTGACTGTGATGGTGCCAAACTCCTTAGGCCCAGGTGAATTACTGTCTCACTATGGTACGCAAGAACAAAAAGATTATTGGTTACCGCGACTTGCTGTAGGTACTGATATTCCATGTTTCGCTCTTACCGGGCCAGAAGCAGGCTCTGATGCGGGAGCGATCCCAGATACAGGTACGGTTTGTTATGGTGAGCATGACGGGCAAAAAGTATTAGGGATAAATCTGAGTTGGAACAAGCGTTATATTACTTTAGCCCCTGTAGCGACCGTATTGGGTTTGGCATTTAAACTCAATGACCCTGAGAACCTATTAGGTAAAGGCACTGAATTAGGTATTACTTGCGCTTTAATCCCTACTTCTCATTCCGGTGTTGAGAATAGTGAGCGTCACGATCCTTTAGGCTTGGCGTTTATGAATGGGCCCACACGTGGCGAGAACGTGTTTATTCCTATGGACTGGTTAATTGGTGGTGCGGACTACGCGGGTAAAGGATGGCGCATGTTGGTCGAGTGTCTTTCTGCTGGTCGCGGAATCTCATTGCCTGCATTAGGCACATCTATTGGGCATTTAACCGCCAAAACCACTGGCGCTTATTCGCTAGTACGTAAACAATTTGGTTTATCGATTGGACGCTTTGAGGGGGTTGCTGAAAGTTTAGGTCGTATTGGTGGCTTAGCTTATCTTCTAGAGGCAAGTCGTACACTGACCACTACTGCGTTAGATAGCGGTGAAAAACCGGGCATAGTGACGGCGATTGCCAAATATCATATGACGGAAATGGGACGTACTATTTTAAATGATTCCATGGATATTCACTCCGGTCGCGCAATACAACAAGGCCCAATGAACTATTTATCGCATCCTTATAGCGGTATTCCAGTCGCGATTACCGTAGAGGGCGCCAATATATTGACTCGAAACTTGATGATTTTTGGTCAAGGTGCAACACGATGTCATCCTTATGTGTTAAGTGAGATGGAACTGGCATCAGACCCTGATGTAGAAAACGCAGCCGCTAAGTTTGATACTTTATTGTTTAAACATATTGGGCATGCGACCAAAAATAGTTTAGGTGCGTTTAGTGCGGCGTTGACAGGGTCGGCGTTTATCTCATCACCGGTAGCCGGAAAAACTAAGTCGTATTACAAAGATATGACTCGTTTGAGTCGCGCGTTAGCAGTGAGTTCAGATTTTGCTATGTTAACCCTAGGCGGTGAGTTAAAGAGAAAAGAATTAATCTCAGCACGTTTGGGTGACTTATTAAGTTATCTGTATCTTGCCTCTGCGGCATTAAAACGTTATCAGGATGAAGGAGAGCAAGAGAAAGATCTGCCATTTTTACGATATGCAGTTGAGCATTGCTTGTATCAGGGGGCAAAATCTTTGCAAGAAGCGTATGACAACTTCCCTGTGCGTTGGGCAAAATACGTGATGAAGGGATTGATATTCCCATTAGGCAATCGTTTTGCACCGCCAAGTGATGATCTCACTTTACAAGTTGCGCGTTTATTAATGGAGCAAGGTGAGCATCGTGAGCGTTTGACCAAACTGTGTTATGTCAGCAATAAAGAAGACGATGCGGTGGGAATTATGGAACGTGCCTTTAGCGCCATGTTGTCTGTTGCGCCGATTGAGAAAAAGATCACTCAAGCAATCAAAGATAAGCGCATTGAGAAAAAACAGCCGCTGCAAGAAAAACTCAGCACAGCTAAGATGTTAGGCATTTTGACTCAAGAAGAAGTGAATAAAGTTCTAGAAGCAGACAAATTGCGTTATCGAGCAATACAAGTGGATCACTTTAGTCATGATTTTGACGAAGTGCGCACACAAAAACCAGCAGGTGTTCGCTCTGTTGATGATGATGCAGCGTAATACAGGCTTGCTTTCAGTAATAACGTAATAATGCTTGTCATCGTAATAGATAAATCCCGTAAACCTTAAGGTTACGGGATTTTTAATGTTTGATATAAAGCGAACAATATCTGATACCAATCACACTAAGTAAGTGATCAGAAATAGCGCAGGAAAAATGCTCAAGAACAAGGCAGGATTTTTTGATAAGTAGTTATTCTACAATCAAAAATTCTAAAGCCGTTATCGAGTATTTTAACAAGCTATAATGACCAGTTATTTAGTACGATTGGTATGAAGTAGGGGGTAAACGATCAGGCTTTAAACAAGTAGAGTTTAAAAGGTCAGCTTCATCTGCATTCCGATAAATTGTCGGTCGTAAGGTGCGCCCGCGTCAAGGGCAAACACCGCAGCGTCTTGATAACCAAACCAAGGATTAGTGACAAACTGTGCTTGAGCGTCACCTCCCCATGCATCGGTGATCCAATAGTGGATTTTCCCAACGGGATTTAAGAAGAACAGCGAAATTCCGCCCATAGTTTCAGAGCCTAAAACTTTGCCGCCACTGGCAAGTATATTCTGCTCACCTTGTAGCATTAATTCACCGACCACCGCACCGAAAACGGGAGTGACGAACAGATCCTGCCAAGAAGGCACTTCGGCAAATGCCTCAACGCCATACTCCCAAAAGAACGTCGACATGGTGAAAGAGTAGGCGAAAGATTCAAACTCATTAAATCCGGCATGCCTTGCCGCCGTATAATAAACGCCGCCAAAGTAAGGATGCATAATGTAATTTAAAAAATGTTCATCGCGATCCCAAACGGGGCCTGCCTTTACATTCTCTACCCATTTATCACCTAACTTAGCCAGATCTCTGTCATCGTCATCCCATTTAGTAATGCTTTCAGGAAGAAAAGTCATTAGACCGACCGTCACCACGCTTAAACCTAAGATGGTATAGGTTTGCTCTGCGAGGTAATCCCAATCTCTTGTATCAGATATGGTATAGTGCATAGGGGTTGAATTAGCCTGAGTATCCAGATCTAATTCATTATTATCCAATGACATAGAATGATATTTTGTATGTTCCTTCATACAATATTGGTATGCATTATTACAACTTGATTCATAAGAGAGTTCGATATGGCGACTGGTGTCATAGTCAGCAAACGCCGCACCACTCAATATGCTTAGTAATGATGTAGCAAACTTTTTAAGTTGCACCCAATGGCTCCATGCAAATAAATTCGATCTGTTTCACAATTATCTCTTATTTTTAGGTTAAATAAAACAATAACTTAACATTAAGTTTCATTTTGATTCATTGCGTCATGTATGGATACACTTGCAATTAACATGCATGTAACTTGTACAGATGTGACGTAGACATAAGCTGAGTGAAAAGAAAGTAGTATGAACACAACTAAAGACCACCAATCACAAGCAATCATTCAACCAACAACGCCGCGTATCGCCATGCTAAGCACGGGAGAGGAAGTGTTGTTTGGTGATATTGTGGATACTAACGCCAGTTGGCTTTCTTCATATTTATTCGACAATGGTTTTCAAATGACCACTCGAACGACAGTGGGAGATTCGTTACAGGCGATCTCAAACGGCTTATCTCAGTTATCCGCAGAGCATGACGTAGTGATTGTTAATGGGGGATTAGGGCCAACCAGTGATGATATGACAGCCGAAGCAGCCGCACTGAGTGCGGGCGTGGATTTAGTCTTGTATGAAGAGTGGGTGGTCAGAATCAAACAGATGTTTGCGCAGTGGCAAAGACCCATGCCAGAGTCCAACATCAAACAGGCGATGTTACCTGCGGGCAGTACGCTTCTAGACAACCCTAGAGGAACCGCTTGCGGATTTAGTTGTGTGATCAACGGTGCTATTTGCTACTTCACTCCCGGCGTGCCACACGAATTTAAATCTATGGTTAAGCAAGAGATTGTTACTGATATGCAGTCTCGATTTAATAGCGTTGAACAAAAACAGATCCACCGCATCCACACCTTTGGTTTATCTGAATCGGGTATTGCCAGTCAAATTGAGCCGCTTGAATGCCCACAAGGGGTGACATTAGGCTATCGTTCGGCGCTGCCTTTTATTGAAGTTAAGGTGTTTTACTCCGATCTCAATCAACAAGTCAGTCAGTTTTTAGCCAATGTAGAGCAAGAGCTACAAGCCAATACTATTTCTATCAATATGGACGTTCGCGACAGAACCATGGCGCTGCTGAAAGAGCAACAGCTTAATCTCAATATTTTTGATCATTCGACCCAAGGGTATCTGCATCAATGGTTAGCGGAGCAGGCAATTTCACAACAGGTAACCGTTAATTCAATCAATGTCGCGCACAAAGCACTAAAACCTGTCGGCGAAGACGAACACTTAATGTTTGAACAAAGATACGGTTTATATTCCCTCGAAAGATCAAACAGTAACGGAATTATTATTTTGGATACGCACAGTGGTGGGGTACAGATTGCTCTTGCCGATCAGCGTAATATATCGTCTCAAATAATTGAATTTAAAAGAGATTACAGTTACAAGGCTAGAAGCATAGTGATTTCTGCTATCGCTATCGATATGCTACGCCGTAACTTAGACAACCAAGAGTTATTTGCTGACTATGGCAGTGTGACCAGAGTCGCGTCCAGTATAAAAAAACTGTGATACTCGTCGCACTGCACTGATTGTTTCAAATTTGGTAACCTGAACATTCAATTGTGATATAGCGTTTTGTTCTAAGGGTTAAGTTACTGATTTTAAACGTGATTATTGTGATTTTTAACTTTAGAATATTCCACTACTTTTTGTAGGTGCAACTAAGTTTATAATGATGGTTCGCTTTTTATAAGCACGGCCATATGCACTGTCAGGGAGGAGAGTTATGCATAATCAATCTAGAATTGAGGTTTGGTATACAGTGGGTATTGATCAGGTGTCGCTCGGAGAAGTCGAGAATATCGATCTGATTACGCTGCTGGCTATGTGGCGAGGTGTCTCTGTTCATAATCGCACTAAAGCCAATGATGAAAGGGTTGAAAATGCGAATTACCAACTTAAGTTGTTTGATGATGATGGTCACCTAATTGGACTTAAAAACGTATGTGAATCGGATGCTGAGCACATCTTAGGTCATCATCACTGGATGATGCGTCAAAGTCGCAATCAGTTTGAGAGCAGCGATTCTTTGTATACTTGGGTACCAGTTTCGGGCTAATCCAATCTTTTAGAAACAAATACGGTTTTCTTAGAACAAAAACAAAAAAACGCCCTTAATCGTGATTAAGGGCGTTTTTTAATGCTGGTAATTTAGCGTAGTGCTATGAGGCTGACAGTATCTCATTATGGATATTGACGTCCTCTAGCTGCACGTCAGACTTTGCTCTGCATATACAAGGTAGTATTTCATCACTTTTTAAATACGCCATAGCAAAGCCGATATACTCGACCTCGCCGGAACTCAACTTACAGCGACAAGCACCGCAGTGCCCATCTCGGCAGTTGAACTCTGGCTTTAAGCCCGATGTTTCCATCGCTTCTAGAAGGGTAGTGTTTCTAGAGTTAACTAATTTAGTGACTTTATTAATCGTAACCTTATGCATTACTCAGCCTGTCGTATCCTTAATTACTAAAGCTCAAAATTCTCAAAGTCGTCGGCTGACACTTCGTTATCAATTTGTCCCACAAGGTAAGAGCTGATTTCAGCTTCTTGCGGTGCAACTTGCACGTTGTCTGACGATAACCATGCGTTGATCCATGGAATAGGGTTGTTGGTTGCATCTGGATAAGCAACGTCTAGGCCAACCGCTTGCATGCGGATATTGGTAATGTACTCAACGTATTGGCAAAGGATGTCTTTGTTAAGACCAATCATAGAGCCGTCTTTAAATAGGTATTCTGCCCATTCTTTTTCTTGCTCTGCTGCGTCTTTAAACAGATCAAAACACTCTTGTCTGCACTCTTCTGCAATTTGCATGAAGCTAAAGTCGTCTTGACCGTTGCGCAGTAAATTCACCATGTGTTGCGTACCTGATAAATGCAGCGCTTCATCACGAGCAATCAGCTTGATGATTTTTGCGTTACCTTCCATCAGTTCACGCTCAGCAAAGGCAAATGAACAGGCAAAGCTTACGTAGAAACGAATCGCTTCTAGGGCGTTTACCGACATTAAGCAAAGGTATAATTTCTTTTTCAGCGTGTGCAGATCAACAACTACGGCTTCACCATTGATTTGGTGTGAACCTTCGCCGTAACGATGGTAATCGTTGGTCGCTTCAATTAAGTCGTCGTAGTAATGCGCAATGTCTTTAGCACGTTTTAAAATATGTTCGTTTTCAACGATATCATCAAAAACCGTTGATGGGTCGTTTACGATATTACGGATAATATGCGTATAAGAGCGCGAGTGAATTGTCTCAGAGAATGACCAAGTTTCAATCCAAGTTTCAACTTCTGGTAGTGAAACCAGCGGTAGTAATGCCACGTTTGGGCTACGACCTTGGATAGAATCGAGTAGGGTTTGGTATTTTAAGTTACTGATGAAAATGTGTTTTTCATGGTCGGGTAACTTGTTGTAGTCGATACGGTCACTAGAAACGTCCACTTCTTCAGGACGCCAGAAAAAGCTCAATTGCTTTTCAATCAGCTTTTCAAAAATCTCAAATTTTTGTTGATCGTAACGCGCTACGTTGACAGGTTGGCCCAAAAACATAGGTTCTTTAAGCTGATCATTTTTGTTTTGAGTAAAGGTACTATAGGACATACTAGCCTCGATTATTCCATAAGTTAAACAGCAAAATAGGGGCGAATGTTCGCCCCTTCAGCTTAAAAATTAAATCTTACAACCGCCGCCTGCGCAGTCATCATCTTGCTCAACAACCACATCTTTTTGGTCGTCTTTCGCACCATCACGCGTGTTGTGATAGTAGAGTGTTTTTACGCCCATTTTGTAGGCATTTAACAGATCACGAAGTAGCAACTTCATTGGCACTTTACCACTGTCGTAATTGTTTGGATCGTAGTTGGTATTGGCTGAAATCGATTGGTCGACAAATTTCTGCATGATGCCAACGAGATTTAGATAACCGTCGTTGCTTGGAATATCCCATAGCAATTCGTAGTTGTCTTTGTACTTGGTAAATTCAGGTACAACTTGCTTCAAGATGCCGTCTTTTGACGCTTTTACCGACACATAACCGCGTGGTGGTTCAATACCGTTGGTCGCGTTCGAGATTTGCGAAGAGGTCTCTGAAGGCATTAACGCCGTCAAGGTTGAGTTGCGTAGACCGTGTTGTTTGATCTCTTGACGTAAAGTTTCCCAATCGTAGTGCAGTGGTTCATCACATACTTGATCCAGTGAGCTCTTATAAGTATCAATAGGCAAAATACCTTTTGAGTACGTAGTCTCATGGAACGATGGGCAAGCGCCTTGCTCTTTAGCCAAATCAACCGAGGCTTTTAGCAAGTGGTACTGAATTGCTTCAAAGGTTCTGTGGGTTAAGGCATTACCTGAACCATCAGAATACTTAGCGCCATTTTTGGCTAAGTAGTAGGCGTAGTTAATTACGCCGACACCTAAAGTGCGTCGGTTCATGGTAGAAATGCGCGCCGCAGGAAGTGGGTAATCTTGATAATCTAGCAGGGCATCCAGTGCGCGAATCACTAGATCAGAAAGCTCGGCAAGATCGTCAAGGCTATCAATAGCGCCTAAGTTAAACGCTGATAGCGTACAAAGGGCAATCTCACCATTTTCATCTTCAACGTTAGTTAAAGGTTTAGTTGGCAGAGCAATCTCTAGACATAAGTTAGATTGACGAACAGGCGCAACCTTAGAATCAAACGGACTGTGCGTATTACAGTGGTCGACGTTTTGAATATAGATACGGCCTGTTGAAGCGCGCTCTTGCATCAAGATGCTAAATAGCTCAACCGCTTTAACTTGTTCTTGCTTAATGCTTGGATCGTTTTCGTATTGGGTATATAGACGCTCAAACTCATCTTGATCTTCAAAGAAGGCATCGTATAGCCCAGGAACATCAGAAGGTGAGAATAGAGTGATATTGCCGCCGCTAATAAGGCGAGAATACATCAGTTTGTTTAGCTGTACGCCGTAGTCCATATGACGAACACGGTTTTCTTCAACGCCACGGTTATTTTTTAATACCAGCAGGTTTTGTACTTCACCGTGCCATAGTGGGTAGAAGACTGTCGCTGCGCCGCCACGTACGCCACCTTGTGAACAACATTTGACTGCGGTTTGGAAGTATTTATAAAACGGGATACAACCCGTATGGAAGGCTTCACCATTACGGATTTCTGAGCCTAGAGCGCGGATGCGTCCAGCATTGATACCAATACCAGCACGTTGTGATACGTAGCGAACAATCGAGCTTGCAGTTGCGTTAATTGAATCTAAGCTGTCGCCACATTCAATCAGTACACAAGAGCTAAATTGACGAGTAGGGGTACGCACGCCAGCCATAATTGGTGTTGGTAGTGAAATTTTAAATAGAGATACCGCATCATAAAAACGACGAATGTAGTCTAAACGGGTCTCTCTTGGGTATTTGGAAAATAGGCATGCGGAGACCAAAATGTATAAAAACTGCGCACTTTCATAAATTTCTTTAGAAACGCGGTTTTGTACAAAGTATTTGCCTTCTAACTGCTTAACGGCAGCGTAAGAAAAGTTAAGGTCACGTCTGTGGTCGATGAATGAGTCCATCACCTCTAACTCTTCACGAGTGTAATCTTCTAATAAATGCTTGTCGTATTTACCCGCATCAACCATTTTAGTGACATGGTCAAATAGCGTTGGTGGCTCATATTGGCCGTAGGCTTTTTTACGTAGGTGGAATACCGATAAACGAGCGGCTAGATATTGATAATCAGGCGTTTCTTCAGAGATAAGATCGGCGGCCGCTTTGATCATGGTTTCATGGATATCTGAAGTCGTTATCCCGTCATAGAACTGAATTTGAGATTTAAGTTCTACTTGAGATACAGAGACATTATCTAAGCCTTCTGCTGCCCAAGTGATCACTCGATGGATCTTTTCTAGATCTATCGTTTCTTTGCGTCCATGACGCTTGGTGACGGTAAGTTTTTGATTCATTCGGTTTGATATCCATAACATCAATGGTGAAAGCCACACTTCTTAACATTGACTGAAATAATTGATGGCTTTGTGATCCATGTCTACCTATCGTGTAAGGTAGAAACACTACATATAGGGGTCTGCCCCTTGGCGACTTACAAGATAGTGCGCTTGGGAGAACTTTTCAAGTTTGAGTTATAAATAGCGCTGTGGATAAACAGTGGATGAAAATTTATGGGTTAGCGTTTACTTACCGATGAGTTTAAAGCGAAATTGGCTTAGCGTTTTTTTGCCATCGTTGTTGGGTTAAAATCGAACACTTCAAAAAAAAATTAACTTGATCTTTATCAAAGAAATGGATCGGTTTTGCGTAGAGAAATAATGCACAAAAGCGACAATAAAACAGCAAAATAGTGCGGTGATTTGCAGTGCACTGGATTTAAATTCGCCGCCAATAAAAATGCCTCGTTGCGGATAAATTATCAGCGTTTACGAGGCATTGTAATATTGTGTTGTATCACAACGTGAAAAAGAGGGAATTTAAAGCTTTTTAGTGTTCACAATGTAATTGACATCCACGTTTTTGCCTAAAGAGTAACTCTCAAAGAGTGGGTTATAGCTAAGGCCAGTAATACCTTGTTCCTGCAAACGGGTGTTATCGACCATTTTGATGAGTTCACATGGCTTGAGAAACTTATTATAGTCGTGGGTACCTTGTGGTAAGAGCTTTAAAACTTTCTCGGCACCAACAATTGCGAATAAATACGATTTTAAATTACGGTTTAGGGTGGAGAACAGTACATAACCTCCGGGCTTGACCAAATTGGCGCACGATGAAATCACTGATTGTGGGTCAGGGACGTGTTCAATCATTTCCATACAGGTGACTACGTCATATTGTTCAGGGCAGTTTGCTGCATGCTCTTCCACGGTTGTGCGGATGTAGTCTAACTTAGCACCCGTCTCTAGCGCATGCAGACGTGCGACCTCTAACGGTTCACGTCCCATATCCAGACCAGTAACCTTTGCGCCTTCCAATGCCATGCTCTCGGCTAAAATACCGCCACCGCAGCCAACGTCTAACACTTTTTTACCAAACAGTCCGCCAACGCAGTCTTGCACATAGCGCAAACGCAGTGGATTGATTTGATGAAGTGGCTTAAATTCACCTTCCTTGTCCCACCATCGACTTGCCATGTCGGCAAATTTTTTAATTTCTGCAGGATCGACATTTTTTCCTTGTTCCATATTCACTACGCTTTTTAAAATTTTTCTTATTATAACCCTATCTAAACAGGGAATGCATTTGCCTTTGTCGTGATGAGATGTCTGTAGTTGTCTCACTGAAGAACTGACTGTTTTTTAAGCCATAATTTACGAATAGTGTAAATTATGCGCATCTAGTTGCTAACGTATATCACATCGGGGGTAACAGATAATGAAAGTAATGCAGAAACTGCGAAAATTGTGTTATATTTTTTGTTCTTATTAGGAATCGAAAAGACGATCTAACAATAGAGGGATAATGGCTCTATGAGCGATCTAGCGAAAGAGATCACACCGGTAAATATTGAAGACGAGCTGAGAGGCTCGTACCTTGACTATGCAATGTCCGTCATCGTAGGTCGAGCATTGCCAGATGTTCGCGATGGTTTGAAACCGGTACACCGACGCGTTTTATTTGCGATGAATGTATTGGGCAATGATTGGAACAAACCTTACAAAAAATCAGCGCGTGTCGTTGGTGATGTAATTGGTAAATATCACCCACACGGTGACAGTGCTGTATACGACACTATTGTTCGTATGGCGCAGCCTTTTGCATTGCGTTACATGTTAGCTGATGGCCAAGGCAACTTTGGTTCTATCGATGGTGACTCTGCTGCGGCAATGCGTTACACCGAAGTACGTATGTCGAAAATTGCTCATGAGTTGCTAGCTGACCTTGAGAAAGAGACAGTGGATTACGTGCCTAACTATGATGGCACTGAACAAATTCCAGCGGTATTACCGACACGTGTACCTAACTTATTAGTGAACGGTTCATCAGGTATTGCCGTAGGTATGGCAACCAATATTCCACCGCATAACCTAACAGAGGTTATCGATGGTTGTTTGGCCTTCATTAAAAATGAAGACATTACCATTGAACAGTTGATGGATTTCATTCCAGGACCTGACTTCCCGACAGCGGCAACCATTAGTGGCCGTAAAGGCATCATTGATGCGTACAATACGGGTCGTGGTAAGGTTTACATGCGTGCTAAAGCTAATATTGAAGCGGATAGCAAAGGCAAAGAAACCATCATTGTTACCGAGATCCCGTATCAGGTTAACAAAGCTCGTTTGATTGAAAAAATCGCCGAGCTAGTAAAAGACAAAAAAGTAGAAGGCATCAGTGCGCTACGTGATGAGTCGGATAAAGACGGCATGCGTATCGTGATTGAATGTAAGCGTGATGCAGTAGGTGAGGTGGTACTTAATAACCTTTACGCTCATACACAGCTACAAACGACTTTTGGCATCAACATGGTTGCCCTTGATAAAGGCCAGCCTAAACACTTCAACCTAAAAGAAATGTTGAAAGCGTTTGTTGATCACCGCCGTGAAGTGGTTACTCGCCGTACTATTTTTGAACTGCGCAAAGCGCGTGACCGTGCTCATATCCTTGAAGGTTTGGCACTGGCACTGGCTAACATCGATGAAATCATCGAATTGATTCGCCGTGCAGCAACACCAGCTGAAGCAAAAGCAGGCTTAGTGGCTCGTGGTTGGGACTTAGGTCTGGTAGCAACTATGCTTGAGCGCGCTGGTACTGATGCAGCACGTCCAGAGTGGTTAGAAGAGCAGTTTGGTATTCGTGATGGCCAATACCACCTAACTGAACAACAAGCACAAGCGATTCTAGATCTTCGTCTACAAAAATTGACCGGTCTAGAACACGAAAAAATCCTTGATGAATACAAGGCTCTGTTAGATGAAATCGCAGAGTTGATGCACATCCTTGCAAGCACTGAGCGCTTGATGGAAGTGATCGTTGAAGAGCTACACGCTATCCGTGAAGGTTATGGTGATGAACGTCGCACTGAAATTACAGCGGCTATTCACGATATCGATATGGAAGAGCTGATTGCTCAAGAAGACGTCGTCGTTACACTTTCTCACGAAGGCTATGTTAAGTACCAAATCCTAAGTGATTATGAAGCGCAACGTCGTGGTGGCCGTGGTAAGAGCGCCACTAAGATGAAAGATGAAGATTACATCGATCGTCTATTGGTTGCGAACACGCATGACAATATCTTGTGTTTCTCTACTCGTGGTAAAACTTACCGCTTGAAAGTGTACCAATTGCCATTGGCGAGCCGTACAGCTCGTGGTAAACCAATTATTAACATTCTTCCTCTTGAAGATGGCGAGCGTATTACAGCAATCCTACCTGTTTCTGAGTTTAGTGAAGATAAATTTATCTTCATGGCAACCGCAGATGGTACGGTTAAGAAAACGTCTCTGGACCAGTTCTCGAACGTACGTAGTAATGGTTTGATTGCGGTTAACTTGCGTGATGAAGATTCATTGATTGGCGTTGATATTACTGACGGTGACAGCGATATCATGCTGTTCTCTAAAGCCGGTAAAGTGGTTCGATTCAACGAAGGGCAAGTTCGTGGTATGGGTCGTACAGCTGCGGGTGTTCGTGGTATTAAGTTACTTAACGAAGACCAAGTAGTATCACTGATTGTTCCGCAAAATGACGGTGATATCTTAACCATTACTGAAAATGGTTACGGTAAACGTACGATTTTGTCTGAGTACCCAGCGAAGAGCCGTGCTACACAGGGCGTTGTCTCTATTAAGGTCTCTGATCGTAATGGTAGCGTCGTTGGCGCAGTACAAACAGAAGACGGTGATGAGTTCATGGTGATCACTGATGGCGGTACGCTAGTGCGCAGTCGCGTATCAGAAGTGAGCCAAGTGGGTCGTAACACCCAAGGTGTGACTCTGATTCGTACCGTTGAAGGTGAGAACGTAGTTGCGCTACAACGCATCGATGAAATCGAAGAGAGCGAAATTGAAGAAGTAGCAGAGGGCGAAGACGCAGCAACGGATACTTCTGAAGCGCCTCAAGCACCTGAAGCTTCTACTGATGCGGATGAATCTGACGCAGAGTAAGAGTAATCACAAGCTTCTTAGAATAGCTTAGTGCTTAGAACAGGAACCCAATAGTTGTTATTCAGCTATTGGGTTTTTTTATAGCCATTATCGGTTTAAAAACAAACGTTTGTTGGTAAATAACGCCAAGGTTGTTGCTATATTAAGCAAATCGTATCAATAACAAATAAAATCAAAAATTGATGTAGGTCAAAGGCTTGAAAAGGTTTCTTTTAACCCAATATTAATCCTATAGTTAAAGAGCTTGTTTAAGCGACTCAATCAACGAGTGATCAATAGAGAGAAATTTATGGCAGATGTAAGAGCCCGTGTAAACTTTAAGGTGGGAATGAAAAGCGATATTGAGGCTGAGCTTCTCTCTTTTCATGGCTTAAAAACTGACAAAGAACATGTCGCTATAATCTTTAAGTCTGCGGATAAAAATCAACAAGCTCCGATTGTTCGAATGCATTCTGAGTGTTTAACCGGCGATGTTTTCCACTCTTCACGTTGTGACTGTGGTGAGCAGCTTGATGAAACGATCAATAAAATGTCTGAACAAGGCGGTATCTTGCTTTATCTTCGCCAAGAAGGGCGCGGTATCGGTCTTTACAACAAAATAGATGCTTATCAGTTGCAAAGTGAAGGTCTCAATACCTATGAAGCCAATAATAAATTGGGCTTTGCTGACGATCTGCGCAGCTTTGAAGAAGCAGCGCAAATGTTAGATGCGCTCAATGTTGAGCATATTCGCTTGGTCACAAACAACCCTAAAAAAATCCGCGAACTTAAGCAGTATGGCATTGTGATTGATGAGGTGATCAACACTATGGCTCACGTAAAACACGGTAATGAAGGCTATTTAAAAGCCAAAGCGTCTCACGGAAAACATAATTTAGACGTATAAAATAGCGTTATAAACTTAAAGTAATTTCAACTATTTAAGCATGCTATTTGCTCACTTTAAGCCCTAAATTTGGCGGTGAGGCGAATAGCTATTTAGCTTATTTGTTCGAGAAAATAGAGGTTGTTTGCCATACTTAATAGATCAAGTCTATTGAGTGGCGACGATCATGTTGAAAAGCAAAAGGGTGTCGTGGTCAATTTTAGTTGTTTGCATCACCCTTGCAATTCCTACATATGCACAGAGTATGTTCCATACCCTCGGCTGGGTAAGCTCTGCTGTGCCAATAGAGCAAGCCTTTCGTTACCCTCACCTGACTGAATCCCTCTACAGCTCCAATCGTCACCAATTGGTATGGCTACAATCTGAAGACAGGCAACTGTTTGAAGATTTAATTGAAATGACCGTACTCGCCGAATTAAGCCCGTTTTTTGAGCAGCGTTTGCAACACTTACAGCATTTGCGCACCACCGAACAACATTATCAATACGATTTAGTTGCCAGCGATCTGTTATTGTCCTTTATCAGCTATCGAAGTTTACTTAAAGAGAACAAAACCACTTGGTTATATGGGCAAGGGCTTCCCAATGATTGGGCCGCTCCTTCGCCAGAGCTTGTTACTGAGCTAGAGCAGTCTATTACCGATGGCAAACTGACAGACTATTTAAAACAGCTAGGTATAGATTCTACGGCATATCGAGATTATCTGGGTTCTATAGAGCATCTTAAACAGAGTTTGAACGCCAATATTGCGCCATACCCGCCGCAAGTTGTGCGAGTAGGGGAAACCATACCGGAAAAAGAGGTGCTATTTACTCGTTTGGCGCTGGCTGGATTGGCGGTACCGCCATCTATTCAACAACAGCAATGGTACGGCAAAGAGTTACGTGCAGTGATTAAACGCTTTCAACGGCAGCATGGCTTAAAAATCGATGGTGTTATTGGCCCTGATACGGCGCACTGGCTTAATTACCCTATAGAGGAGCGCATACGCCGTTTAGCCTTAAATGCGGAGCGTAGCCGTTTATGGCCAGAACAACGCAAAGCGTTAGTGTTAGTGAATCTACCCAGTTTTGATCTTAATTATTATTTCAAAGGCGAGGTGGTGTTTTCATCTAAAGTCATTGTTGGCAAGCAAAAACGCAAAACGCCTTTGCTAGAAATTAAAATGGATTCGTTGGTGCTTAATCCCACTTGGAATGTGCCGCCTAAGATCATGCGTGAAGACATTATTCCTATTTTGCGCTACAACCCTGATTACCTAAATAACAAAGGAATTCAAGTAATTAAGGGGTGGGGCAATCCGGTGATCATCGATCACGGCGCAATCCAATGGCGCAAAGTCAATCCTAAAAAGTTTCCGTTTCGTATGCGCCAGTTAGCGGGTAACAGCAATGCATTAGGTGTGTATAAATTTAATACGCCAAATCGCAGAGCAATTTACTTACATGACACGCCAGCCAAATATTTATTTGATAAACCCTCACGCGCCTTTAGCTCTGGCTGTATTCGAGTGCAACATGCAGATAGGTTTGCTCACTCTATTTCCAAAACTCAAGGTTTTAGGAAAAGTAACATCTCCCCACAAGGGCAACAGTCTAATGCTCGAATTCCTCTAAAGCGCCGATTACCCGTGCATCTTATTTATAAAACCTCATGGGTTGAGTCTGGCCGAGTGTTTTTTAGAGAAGACGTGTACGGCTACGACGTGAAGACAAACCAAGCAGATTTAGCATTAAAACAGCACTGAAATCTTATTCCTTACAATAAAATGAGGCACAAAGTTGATTAAATTTTGATCAATCTGTACAGTGTGCGACTGTTTTTATTTGTATGGGATGAGTAGTGGTAGAGTTAAATTTGAACCGTCGTCGCTTTTTGCAGTATTCGGCGGGGGCAGCAGCATTATTAAGCATGCCCAAGTTTGCATTGGCTGCAACGCAGTCACCAAAAGTAATTAACTTCAATAATCTGCACACCGGAGAACACCTGCAAACTTGTTATTTTGACGGTAAAAACTTCGTCGATAACGAGTTAGATAAAATTAATCACATCTGCCGTGACTTCCGTCGTAACGAAGTCCATCCAATGGATCGTCGATTATTAGTGCAAATCAGCGAAATACAGCGCATTTTAGCTACTGATAACGAAGTTCAAATCATTTCAGGATATCGCTCTCCTGCAACGAATGAATCGTTGCGAGCTCATGGTCATAAAGGCGTGGCACGTAAAAGTTTGCATATGCAAGGGCGCGCCATTGATATCCGAATCTCAGGAATTGACATAGCGGACGTGCACAAAGCGGCATTACAAATGAAAGCGGGTGGTGTTGGGTATTACCCAGGAAGCCGATTTGTACATATTGACACCGGAGCGGTGCGCTCTTGGCATGGCTAGGCTTGAGTTTGCAAGCATAAGCTGTCATATTCTTGATAGGCTTATCTGATAAATAAAAGGTTTTTCATGGCGTTGCAGTATCAAGTTGTTCCAGTAACCCCTTTTCAACAAAATTGTTCAATCGTGTGGTGTGATGAGACCCAAAAGGGCATCGTTATCGATCCGGGCGGTGATGTAAAACAGCTTCTTATGATGATTGAAGAGCTGAATGTAGAAGTGGAAAAACTGGTGTTGACTCACGGACATTTAGATCACGTTGGTGGCAGTGAAGATCTTGCCAGAGAGCTGAATCAGCCTATCTGGGGACCACATAAAGACGACAACTTCTGGTTGCAAGGTCTTGAAGGGCAAAGCCAAATGTTTGGCTTCCCTTTAACTGAGGCATTTGAGCCAAGTCAGTGGCTAAATGATGGTGACGTTGTCACTTTTGGTAATCAATCAATGTCTGTTTTGCACACTCCAGGCCATACTCCGGGGCATGTAGTGCTACACAGTGAATCGGCAAAAGTTGCCTTCGTGGGTGATGTGCTGTTTAAAGGTGGAATTGGTCGTACAGATTTCCCGAAAGGCGATTATGCGACTTTGATTAACTCAATCAAAACCAAACTGTGGCCATTGGGTAACGAAACCCGATTTGTTCCAGGTCACGGCCCAGAGTCTACTTTTGGCTCAGAGCGAGTAAGTAATCCATTCGTCGCGGATGAAATGCCAATCTAAATAATGTTGGGGGTAGCTATACCGATACCCCCAATTTCTTTTACTGTGTTTCTTTAGCCGTGTTTATTTTACCGTGTTTCTTTTGCTAGGCCTCTTTAAATCTTAATAGACGTGTATTCAGTTGCCATTATTCGGCAGGCACTATTCAACAGCTATTATTCACAGATATGGCTTAGCTAATCACTATCGCGACAAGACGCTGCCCAATAGCGCCTCAATAATCCCACAAACTCTTCTGCATCACGGTCTAAATCGGCGGTAGCAATAAAAATATCGTATCCCCAATACTCTCTTTGATACTGCATTCGGCGCAACATACTGGCTTGAAGACCGCTAAATACCAGCTTGTCTTTGATGGTAACAGAGCGAGAATCTAATACCTGATCTTGAAACAAAGTTTCTTGCTTGGTTTCCATCGCGCCTAAATACAACAAACTTCTTTGCTCCAATAACAGATGTGAAATAAGCCTAGGGCAGGTGCTTTCTACAAAAGGTACAGGATCATTTAGGCGAATGCCTATCCATGGCAGATTGGCGGGCGCAGCAGGGTTATGGCTTTGACAGAGCCCAAGGGCGGTAACATTGTGCCATTGCACCACCCAACCGCCTTTATAAGTGTGCTGCTGAAAATGACTGTCGGTTAGGGTGTAACGAATGATCCCGCGTAAGTAGATTTGCAAAATACTCACATAGAGCACTAACCCTATGAACATAATGCCGAGTTTACCTTGCATGCTATGCGCGTAGTAACTGATGCTGACCGTTATGCCTATGGCGCACAGCGCAAGTAAACGCTGTCCCGTTTTACCAAGAATGATTTTTTGGTTTGTCAGTTGTAATGAGGACATGCGTACCTGCTTAAATAATGGTGTTAGGTAGCGCAAGCAAAGGCGCTGTAAAGCATAAGATCGTTAAAGTAATTAAAACAATGACTTATAAGGAAGGTAGTAACCAGAATTAGACTCTATGCAGTGTTTATCGATATCTCTACCTTATATAACATCGTATGAAACCCCTGTAATTGTTAAATAAATAAGATCGAATAGCACACAGATTTAACAAATATTTAGCAATTATATTGCGTTTGTTCCATATTTAATTGATTTTATAGTCAATTATGACCACGCAAGGAGCAAAGAAGATGGTAATTAAGTCAACATGGGGAAAGGCGTGCGTACGCAGTTTAGCGGTACTAATTGGGGTGGCAAGTATTGCTACCGCTTCAGCCGCTGATAAAGTCTATCGATTGAAACTTGCTGAAACTTGGGGTCCAAACTTCCCAATTTTTGGTGATGCTACAAAAAATATGGCGGCAATGGCAGAAAAAATGTCGAACGGACGCTTAGTGATTCGCGTTGATTCGTCAAACAAGCACAAAGCGCCATTTGGTGTGTTCGATATGGTTAAGTCTGGTCAGTATGATATGGGGCATTCTGCGTCGTATTACTGGAAAGGCAAAGTGCCAAACACCTTGTATTTCACCACTATGCCATTTGGCATGACGGCGGAAGAGCAATACGCTTGGTTCTATCACGGCGGTGGCATGGAGTTGATGGAACAAGTTTACGCGCCGCACAATATGTTGTCCTTCCCAGGTGGTAACACTGATGTACAAATGGGTGGTTGGTTCCAAAAAGAAATCAATAGCGTTGATGATCTTAAAGGTCTGAAAATGCGTATCCCAGGTTTTGCGGGTGAAGTGTTAGCTGAGTTAGGTGCAAAACCGACCAATATTGCACCGGGTGAGCTTTATACTGCATTGGAAAGAAAAACCATTGATGCATTGGAGTGGGTAGGGCCATCGTTAGATCTGCGTATGGGCTTTCACAAAATTGCCCCTTACTACTATACCGGTTGGCATGAGCCAGCAACTGAGCTTCAGTTTATGGTCAATAAACGCGTTTGGGACAAATTGCCTGCTGATCTTCAAGAAATCCTACGCGTAGCGATGCGAACGGCCGCTTACGATATGTACATCCAATCAACTCATGAAAGTGGTAAAAACTGGGCAAGTATTCGAACTGAGTACCCAGATGTTCAAGTTAAAAACTTCCCACCAGAAGTCATGACAGAGCTTCGCAAAGTGAACGACCGCTTGCTTGCAGAACATGCCGCTGAAAACGAAATGGCGAAGAAAATCCAAATGTCACAGGCGCAATACTTAGAGCAAACTCGCTCTTGGACAGACATTTCTAAACGTGCGTACCTAAATAGCGCAACCGCACAATAAAGTGAGTAAATTGTTCGCGCTATAGCACCCATGGCTTTAGTCATGTGTGCTATAGCGCGACATTTAATGTGAAAGTTTCAGCTGACAGGGAGGTCAATTGCTGACTGTAATAGAAGGGATTTGTAACAGAATAAGCAACGCACTAGGGCATATCACTAGTGTGTTGTTTCTGCTTTTGGTGGCAAACGTCGTTTATGATGTGGTAATGCGTTACGTGTTTAATGACGTTTCCATTGCCTTTCAAGAACTGGAATGGCACCTGTTCTCAGCAGTATTCTTACTTGGCGTACCCTACGCAATTAAAACGGGTGGGCACGTTCGTGTCGACATTTTCTACGAGCGTTTTCCACCGAAAACGCAAGCCATCATAGATATCTTTGGCATCTTAGTCTGGTTGTTTCCATTTAGCCTGTTAGTGGCATGGTATGGCATCGACTTTGCCTACCAAGCTTACGATATTGGAGAAACCTCGGGCGATCCCGGCGGTCTGCCGTATCGTTGGGTGATCAAAGCCGTAATACCCATTTCATTCTCATTTATCGCCATTAGTGGCTTAGGTTTGCTGTGCAAATCACTCAATCAATTTTTCAATTCAGATTCAATCAGTAAGGAAGAAGCATGATAGGGATTATTATGTTTGCGGTCGCTTTATTTGCGCTGTTGCTCGGCTTTCCGGTGGCCTTTACCTTTGGCGGGATCGCGCTGATATTTGGCGTGTGGTCCGAAGGTTGGGATATGTTTGCCTTTATGCCGTATCGCATTGAATCTATCATGCAAAACACCGTATTAATGGCAGTGCCACTGTTTATATTCATGGGGCTGGTTTTACAAAAAACGCGTTTGGCGGAGCAATTATTAGAAGCCATGGGGCGTTTATTTGGCAGTATGCGTGGCGGCATTGCCATATCCACGGTACTGGTGGGAGCGCTACTTGCGGCATCGACCGGAGTTGTGGGTGCATCGGTGGTGGCAATGGGCCTTATCTCATTACCGGTAATGCTAAAGTATAACTACGACAAAAAATTAGCCTGTGGCACCATTTGTGCCTCTGGTACTTTGGGACAAATTATCCCGCCTTCTATTGTATTGATCTTATTAGGTGACGTACTCGGTGTACCGGTTGGCGATCTTTTTCAGGCCGCCGTTTGGCCGGGTTTAGTGTTGGTTATTGCCTATGTTTTGTATATCGCTATCTATGCGCACTTAAAGCCTGAATCGGCACAGCCTATCCCTAAACTTGATGATCAAAGCCGTAAACAAGAGATTATCACCGCATTCAAGGCTATCATCCCGCCATTGGCGTTAATTATTGTGGTGTTAGGCTCTATTTTTGCAGGTATTGCTACGCCTACCGAGTCCGCAGCCTTAGGTGGTGCGGGCGCGATTGTTCTGGCGATGCTTTATCGCCAATTTAGTTGGAAGCTTTTGTACGAGTCGTCAAAAGAGACCATAAAAGTTACGGCGATGGTGTTCGCTATTTTACTTGGCGCTACTGCCTTTTCGATGGCATTTACCTACACAGGCGGCGACTATCTAGTGGAAGAGTGGCTACTGGCACTTCCGGGTGAAAAGTGGGGCTTCTTGTTCCTAGTGATGTTGGTGATTTTGATTCTTGGCTTCTTTATCGATTTTGTTGAGATCTGTTTTATCATCGTGCCTATGATTGCTCCGGTAGCGGAACTGCTTGGCATTAATATGGTGTGGTTTGCCATTTTAGTGGCAATGAATCTACAAACCTCCTTTTTGACACCGCCTTTTGGCTTCAGTCTGTTTTATCTCAAAGGGGTCGCGCCAAAAGAGGTGACCACCAGAGATATTTATTCAGGTGTGATGCCCTTTATTGGGATACAAATAGTGGTGCTTGCCACGCTATTGCTATTCCCAGGGTTGTACGGATTGTCCATGTAACTTAATTTCTTGATATGCCTGAATTAATTATTTAGATACGTTATAATTGAAAGTTAATTACATGAAGTAATTGTGTTTGGTACGCTTTTTGTACCTAAAAGGAGGTCAAATGACCAAGGGTATTGATAAATACAGTATAGATAGTACTGATTATCAAATTGGACAAGATAATGTCCAAAAGTGGGGGTTTGATGTACATAATGCGGTATTTTCCATTAGTGCAGGACTAACTATTCTTTTTCTTCTTGCTATGGTATTCCTCGACCCAGAGACTGCAAAGTCGGCGCTCGACGGATTAAAATGGCAGATAATTCATTCTTTTGATGCGTTATTCATTTGGGCCGGTAACATTTTTGTTATCTTTTGCTTAGCTCTTATTGTTTCGCCGTACGGTAAAATCCGTTTAGGTGGTAAAGAAGCTAAAGCTGAATACTCAATGATGTCGTGGATAGCAATGCTATTTGCTGCAGGCATGGGTATTGGTCTAATGTTCTGGAGTGTGGCTGAGCCTGTCGCTTACTACACTGGCTGGTATGAAACGCCATTGAATGTTGTCGCGAATACACCAGAAGCCGCTAAGCTTGCATTAGGCGCAACTATGTACCACTGGGGATTACACCCGTGGGCAATCTATGCTGTAGTTGCACTATCATTAGCTTTCTTCACCTATAACAAAGGTTTACCGCTGTCGATTCGTTCTATCTTTTACCCTATTTTAGGGGATAGAGCATGGGGTTGGCCGGGTCACATTGTTGATATTCTAGCGGTATTGGCTACGTTGTTTGGCCTTGCGACTTCGCTTGGTCTAGGTGCGCAACAAGCCGCTAGTGGTATTCACCATGTATTTGGGCTTGATTCAGGGCTAGGATTGCAAATTGCGGTAATCAGTTTTGTTACCTTGTTGGCGATAATTTCGGTGATACGTGGTATCGATGGTGGTGTTAAAGTCATCTCTAACATCAATATGATCATCGCCTTTATCCTATTAGCATTTGTAATGTTGATTGGCTATCACGTAACCTTTAGCAGTATTTCGACTACTTTCCTTTCTTATGTAGAACATATTATTCCATTGAGTAACCCGCACGGTCGTTCAGATGAAGCGTGGTTCCAAGGTTGGACTGTATTCTACTGGGCATGGTGGATTTCATGGTCCCCATTCGTAGGTATGTTTATCGCTCGCGTATCTAAAGGTCGTACTGTTCGTGAATTTATGACAGCAGTATTGATTGTACCGACAACCGTAACGCTTATTTGGATGTCTACATTTGGTGGCTTGGCAATTGATCAAGTGATCAACAATGTTGGTATCTTAGGTAGCAAAGGTCTAACCGACGTTTCTTTAGCCATGTTCGAAATGTTTGATGCAATGCCAATGGCGAATGTACTGTCTGTTATTGGTATTATATTGGTTATGGTGTTCTTCGTAACGTCTTCAGATTCAGGTTCATTGGTTATCGACAGCATTACCGCTGGTGGTAAAGTGGATGCTCCTGTGCCACAACGTGTGTTCTGGGCGTTTATGGAAGGTGCTATCGCGGTTGCTATGCTTTGGGTTGGTGGTTCACAAGCCGTTCAAGCGTTGCAAGCAGGTGCGATTTCGACCGCGTTGCCGTTTACTTTCATCTTACTTGCCATGTGTGTGAGTTTGTTGATGGGTATGGCAACAGAAGAGCGTTAAGCCGAAATACAAATAGAATAATTACAAAGGACCTGAATTTTCAGGTCCTTTTTCGTTTTAATACCAATCACACTAAGTAAGTGCTCAGAACTAGTGCAGGAAAAATGCTCGAGAACAAGGCAGAATTTTTCGATAAGTAGTTATTCTACAATCAAAAATTCTAACGCCGTTATCGTGCATTTTAACAAGCTAGAATGATCAGTTATTTAGTACGATTGGTATAACTCCATCGTAGTAAATTGTCAGCGGTGACTGGCTACGATTGACTTTACAAAGGAGCCATTATGAGCTTGACCAGTATGACGTTTTTTGAACGTTTTGAATCAGACATTCTTGCCGGCAAGAAAACCATTACTATCCGCGATGAGAATGAGTGCGACTTTGCGCCAAACTCTATCGTTGAGGTTGCCACTTATGAAGATAACCGCTGGTTTTGCCAGTTGCGTATTATCTCAGTAACGCCCGTGTTATTTGATGAACTGACCGATTTTCATGCCAGCCAAGAGAATATGACGTTGCCTGAATTAAAATCGGTGATTGCGGATATCTACCCTAATATTAATAAGTTGTTTGTTATCACTTATCAAAAAGTAGGGTAGGTTTAGTAGTGTCAACTCTGCTAAATAGACGTATTAATTACAGCCATAAACTTTCGATGGGATCATCAGAGTTGAAGTGATGTGCGACTTGAGCCTGCAATAATTCTGCGGTGGCGATGGCATCAACTAACGCATCGTGTGGTGTGTAGGTAGGTAAGTTGTAACGCTTACGACTCGCACCTAACCTCACTGAACCGGGGCGGTTTCCTTTAAGGCGGTTGATAAACCCTGCTGAGAGTTGCTGCTGAATGTTCCATTCAATTTGTAAGGTATCCACCACCGGAAATTCAATACCTTCATTAAGACGGCGTCGTAAAATGCTGTCTAAGAAATCACGCTCAATTTGGCGATAGTGAACCACACAAATTTTGCCCGCAATAGCTTCGAGTATTTCAGGTAGCACGGCCATAAAGTCAGGTGCATATTGCAGTTCTGAGTGGGTGATACCATGAATGACCACAGAGTCGGCATTGAGCGCTTTCTGCGGTTTAATCAACCATTGCTGACTTTGCTTTAAGTAAATACGATTTAAATCAAAGGGTACGAGACCGACCGAGATGATCTCGTCTTTTGAGGAATCTAGACCGGTAGTTTCAAAATCAAGAGCAAGAAACGGCACCTCTTTAAGTGGGGTTTCTTTAGCGATAGTCCCCACAGAATAAAAGCTTTTCAGATGACCATGATTGCTTTGCGCAAGCAAGCTTTCAAAGTGAGATTGCCAGTCATCGACGGGTTGGAATATCTTTTTAATAGGTTTGTTTTTTTTGAACATAGGCTTATTTTATTGAAGTACCTTGATAGCGGAATTTCAAAAAGTTCTGCGCATTGCTGAGAATTTGAAAAGCATTTTTTAGGTTGCGTCGTTCAAAATCGGATAAGTTTTCAGGTTCAATATTATTGTCCGGCTCACGTTCTTCATTAATATCAATCGCTTGGTGGCGGATGCGCACCAAAGAGATAAACTCTAATGCATCTTTAAGATCTTGCGCGCGGCCTCGTGGCAAAATGCCGGAATCGAGAATATCATCCAAACGTTCAAAAGAGTTTTTTTGAGTCGAACCCACCGCCAGTGCATGCACTCGAATTAGATCGGCTAGTGGCGCTGTGCCACGTCGTTTTAAGTTAATCGAGTTTTTATGGTTGCCGTCTTTTTCCATTACAAAGCTTTTAAAGAAGCCTAATGGCGGTGTGCGATTTAGCGCATTACGCGCCAAGCAATACAAAAACTTAGAGTTATTTTTTGCACGTTCAGTAATAAAGCGATTGAGTTTATCGGCCCATTTGAGTTGACCATGCACACCCACAAGATCAAAAAATATGGAGGCGTTAAGTAGCGCTTTTGCGTTTGGATTATCTATCCAATCGGCAAAACATTCCTCCCATTCGGTTTGGGTCATGCGCCAAATAGGGTTGGTCGCCATGATGTCTCCAGTACAATATGGATAACCACATTGATCTAGACCATCGCTGACTATGCTTGCCAATTTGGCAAAGTACTCATCATGTTTTTCTTTATCAAAACTGTTAGACAAAATGATGGCGTTGTCTTGGTCGGTAACAATCAATTGCTCATCACGTGCCATTGAGCCTAAGGCTAAGAAACAATATGGCACAGGCGAGGGGCCTAACTCTTCTTCCGCCAGCTCGATGATGCGTTGTTTGAAACTCATGGCGATAATCGCCATTGCGCTACCGACCATATGTGAGTTGGCGTCTTCGTTGACCAATCTTACAAAACTGTCACTCACTTGCTCAGATAAAGTGACCAAGTCGGCTACCGTGTTTTGTTGGAAAATAGAACTGACCAGCAGTAATGAGTTTTGTGATTCGTAACGCACAATATCACTGGCTTCAATGACCGCAATAGGGGTGTTCTTTTTAACGATAGGTAAATGGTGAACATTGAATCTTTGCATGGTCAGCATGGCTTCATAAATATAAGCGTTGCTGTCTAAAGAGATCACGTCTTGAGTCATCACCGACTTGATGGTGTCATCGGGTGATACGCCCTGTGCGATCACGCGAGTACACAAATCACGATCAGTCAAAATGCCACGCAAACGGTCGCGACTGTCAGTTTGTTCATCGTCCACCACCAATAAACACGAAGTATTTTCATCGTCCATCAAGATAGCCGCATCTCTAATAGATGCCCCTTCCTTGATAGTAGAAGCGGGGTGATTGATCAATGAGGTGACTTTTGCGGTAGTCAGATCGTTATCATCATTGTTGGCAATGGCGCGGCGCAGACGCTTTCCGTCATCTAGCGCAACAAAGTCGGCAAAGGAGTCAAAGTTGTCGTACAGGCTCTGAAATGTATCTGAAGGGATGCAGTACAATAAGCAGTCTTCAATTGCAGTGGCGGGAAACAACACCTTACCGTTACTCAATAACGCCATTTGCCCGAAGATGGCACCTTCATCAAGTCGGTTGTACAGCGAACCATTACGTTTGGAAATCTCTACAACGCCGCTACGCACAACAAAAAAATCAGAAATAGCCTCACCCAGAGAAACCACCAGTTCGCCTTTGCGAATGTAGGAGATTTCAGTGGCGAGTGCGATTTGATTTAACGTGTCATCGGGTAAATCATTAAACGGAGGGTATTGCGCTAGAAACTGTTTAATTTCAAATAGTTCAACTTCCATGATATGCCTTAAATATCGTGATTCTATGCTGAGTTCATCATAGAACGAAAACCTGAATATCCATAGTTTAGTTTGATGATAGTTCGCATCGAAAAGGGAATAATCAGCTGTATTGGTGTTATTTTGCGCACATTTACAGTGTAGCGCAGTTTGTGGGTGCACATTGCTTAATAAAGAGTGCCAGATACCGGAGTGAGTATGGTTTGACTTACATTTATCAATTCTGTAAATATGGATGAAAATCAGGCAATGCTTCATCGGAAAAGGTGAATACGGTGTGGCATAGTCACCTTTCAGGGAGGAAGTTTTAGTGCAAGGATTTAGGATTAGCACAGATAACGATGAGCTAGACTTCGATGTTATTTATCATTTTATTTCAGAGAGTTATTGGGCGAAAGATATGCCTAAACATACGCTTTTAAAAGCACTCTCTAATTCATTTTGCTTTGGCTTATTTGATAATAGTGGTGCTCAAGTTGGCTTTGCTCGCTTAATCACAGATAAAGCAACGTTTGCCTACCTTGCTGATGTATTTGTCTTGGAGTCTCACCGAGGGCAAGGCTTGAGTAAATGGTTGCTGCAAACCATCTTAGAACATCCTGATTTACAAGGGCTAAGACGTATCATGCTTGCGACAAAAGATGCTCATAGCTTGTATTCCCAATGCGGATTTGAAGAGATCGAAAATCCAGAAATGCTAATGCAAATTTGGTACCCTGATGTGTATCGTATTTAAGCAAGTTAGCTTCAAGTAGGGAGTGTGCTCATCAGTAGTTAACTGTGCTTAACACTACAGGAGAAAATACCATGGAGTTAGTTGTACCATCACTGGAATATCAGTCCGCTTTTGCGCAGTTCTACGCTGATTTTGCTAAACATGACGTTGAAAATGCTGAATATTATCTTGAAGGGAAAGTCGATTTTCCAAGATACGTTAAGCGAATCAGGGATGAAGCGGCTGGTTTAAATCTGCGTGATGGCTATGTGCCTTGTAGCCACTTTTGGTTGGTCAATACAGAGAAGTCTATCCTTGGCGCTATTCGCGTACGCCATAATATCAACAATGAGTTTCTTTCCCTTGAAGCGGGTCATATTGGTTATGACATCGCGCCTTCTCATCGTGCAAAAGGTAAAGGCAAGCTGATGCTTAAACTGGCTTTAACAAAAGTGGCTGAGTTAGGCATCGACAGAGTTTTGGTCACCGCAGACGAAGATAACTTAGCATCAAGAGCTGTTATCGAAGCTAACGGTGGTAAATTCGAGAACGTTGTTATGGGTAAGGTTTTTCCCAATCTTTTAGCAAGGTATTGGATTAACTGTAACTTTCAAGAACGATACTGTATATAAAAAGAAAACCACAATACATTGATAATATTGTGGTTTTCTTAAATTTTAACTGATGCTTTTAAGCAATAGGCTTACAGTACCGCTGCAATACCTTTGCACAAAGGCAACATGTTGTTTTTGGTCATGCCAGCTACGCTAATACGGCCAGAGCCAACAATGTAGATGCTAAATTCTTCTTTAAGGCGAGTCACTTGCTCTTTGTTTAGACCAGAGAAAGAGAACATGCCGTTTTGGCGCTCAATGAAGCTAAAGTCAGCAGTTACGCCTTGCGCTTTAAGAGTTTCTACAAACAAAGTGCGCATTTCATGGATGCGATCGCGCATCTCTTTGACTTCTTGTTCCCATTCTTGACGAAGCTCAGCGTTGTTAAGAATGTGAGTCACTACTGCCGCGCCGTGTGCCGGTGGGTTAGAGTAGATAGAACGAATAATGCCTTTCACTTGAGAAAATGCAGTCTGCGCCACTTCTGCGTTGTCCGCAACCAGCGTAAATGCACCGACACGTTCGTTGTACAAACCGAAGTTTTTAGAGAACGAGCTTGCTACTAGGATTTCGCTGTTACGCTCAGCAAATGCACGTAGACCTGCTGCATCTTCTTCCACGCCTTTTGCAAAACCTTGGTATGCAAAGTCAAACAGTGGGATCAGTTTTTTGTCTGCTGCAAGTTGCGCCAGTGTTTGCCACTCTTCAAATGTTGGGTCGATACCCGTTGGGTTGTGACAACAGCCATGAAGCAATACGATGTCGCCTTCATTTGCTTGGTTAAGATCAGCAAGCATAGCGTCAAAGTCTTTCGCTTTTGTTTCTGCGTTGTAGTAACGGTATTCTGCAATTTCTAGACCAGCCGCGGTAAACACACCTTTGTGGTTTGCCCATGTTGGGTTGCTGATCCAAATTTTTGCGCCGCCTAAATGACGTTTAATGAATTCACCGGCTACACGTAGCGCACCTGTACCGCCAGGAGCTTGCGCTGTTTTAGCGCGCTTGTCTGAAACGATAGTGCTGTTTTCACCGAATAGAAGTTTTTGTACTGCTAAACCGTATTCAGCAGTACCTTCAATAGTTAGGTATGACTTCGTTTTCTCAGTGTCTAAAATAGCTTGTTCTGCTTTCTTTACAGTCGCCAGAACAGGGGTTGAACCTTGTTCATTTTTGTAAATGCCAGCACCAAGGTTAATTTTGGTTTTGCGTGTGTCTTTTTTAAATTCTTCAGTTAAGCCAAGAATAGGGTCGGCAGGAGCAGCAACTACTTTTTCAAACATGAGAATCGTCCGTGTTTAGTGAATTAATGAAAAGCGATAGACTTTATTTATACCTTTAGAAAATCGCCAAAACAATAGATTTGTAATTAATTTTGAAATCGACAGCGTTTGCTCTGTTCAACTTCAATTATTTTTCAATAGGCTCAAAAAAACCGCCGAAAGGGCGGTTTAATATAAAAGCTTCTTATTAGAAGTTTGCGCTACGTGGTGTACGTGGGAATGGAATCACGTCACGTACGTTGCCCATGCCAGTTACGTAAGAGACTAGGCGTTCGAAACCTAGACCGAAACCTGCGTGAGGCACTGTGCCGTAGCGACGTAAATCGCGGTACCAGCTCATGTGTTCTGGGTCGATACCCATCGCAATCATGCGCTCGTCCAATACGTCTAAACGTTCTTCACGTTGTGCACCACCGATGATTTCACCGATACCCGGAGCAAGAACGTCCATTGCCGCGACTGTTTTACCGTCGTCATTTAAGCGCATGTAGAAAGCTTTAATGTCTTTAGGGTAGTTTTTCACGATAACAGGTGCTTTGAAGTGCTCTTCTGCGAGGTAGCGTTCGTGCTCAGAAGACATATCGATGCCCCATTCAACAGCGAACTCAAACTCACGACCAGAATCTTTAAGGATTTGAATCGCGTCTGTGTAATCTACTTGGGCAAAATCAGCGTCAACAAATTGCTCTAAACGAGTAATCGCTTGTTTGTCGATACGTTGTGCAAAGAACTCAAGATCGTCACGACGCTCTTCAAGAACAGCTTTAAATACGTATTTCAGCATGTCTTCGGCCAGTTTTGCCGCGTCATCTAGATCCGCAAAAGCAATCTCAGGCTCAACCATCCAGAATTCAGCTAGGTGACGACTGGTGTTAGAGTTTTCAGCGCGGAACGTCGGGCCGAAAGTGTACACTTTGCTTAGTGCACAAGCGTACGCTTCTGCGTTTAGCTGACCAGATACCGTCAGGAAGGTTTCTTTACCGAAGAAATCTTCGTTGTAGTCCACATTGCCTTGCTCAGTGCGAGGTAGGTTTTCAAGATCCAGCGTTGAAACGCGGAACATTTCACCTGCACCTTCTGCATCAGATGCCGTAATTAACGGTGCTGAAGTCCAGAAGAAACCTTGCTCGTGGTAGAAGCGATGAATAGCTTGAGACAAGCAGTTACGAACGCGCGCTACTGCACCAATTACGTTAGTGCGAGGGCGAAGGTGTGCCACTTCACGAAGGTACTCAATTGAGTGACGAGTCTTAGCCATAGGATAAGTGTCTGCGTCTTCAACCCAGCCAACAACTTGTACAGCAGTGGCAGCAAGTTCAAAGTCTTGACCTTTTGC
This sequence comes from Vibrio sp. B1Z05, assembly GCF_052955985.1. NCBI lineage: Bacteria > Pseudomonadati > Pseudomonadota > Gammaproteobacteria > Vibrionales > Vibrionaceae > Vibrio > Vibrio sp. B1Z05. Next base: position 1,484,655 of record NZ_CP130463.1, on the reverse strand, counting down.
CGGAGATTCAACGATGGTACCCGTCACTTCAACAGAACAACCTGTAGTCAGCTTAAGGACTTCATCATTGTAATTATTAAGACTATTTGGGACCACGGCCTGAATCGGGTCGAAACAAGAGCCGTCATAGATGGCGAGAAAAGAGATCCCAGCTTTGGAATCGCGACGTGAACGGATCCAGCCTCGAACAGTGACTTCACTGTTTACTGCTAGCTTGCCGTTAAGAACGTCTGTTACAGGCGCGTAAGTCATTTGGTATTACTCTCCAATAGATGCTATTGAGAAAAAGATAAGAAATAGAACCTCTCAGTTTACATTCCAATAAATTTGCATCAAGTAAAGAGTGACAATTTATAACGGATTTTTTTTTAAGCGCTGTTTATTCCACCAAACGGAGCCAGTTGTCTTTGCATTGCATCAATTATTTGTGCGGTAACGCCCCAAATAAAATGTTTTTGATAGGGCATGGCAAACACTTTGTGGGTGACGGTTTTTAATTGGAAATGAAAATTAACCAAGTTAATGGGCGAAAAAAGAAAATCAGCAGGGACTTCAAACACCTCAGCCACTTCATTGGCATCAATTTTAGGCTGATAGCTTGCGTCTATCCACGCAAGATAAGGAGTGACGGAAAATTGGCTAATGGTGGGCAGTGAGGGAAGCGTGCCGATGATCTCAATCATATGACTGGGAATGCCCACTTCTTCAGTGGTTTCTCGCACTGCGGTATTGAGTAGCAATTTATCGCTGCTCTCATATTTACCGCCGGGAAAACTAACTTGTCCCGGATGATGTTTAAGATGCGCAGCACGCTTGGTAAACACAACGTGCAGGCCGTTTTTTCGTTCAACTAAGCCAATTAACACCGCTGCAGGGCGCAGCACGTCTTGGCTAAAATGCGCAAGACGTTGCAAACTAAAAGCGTCGTAATCACTGGGCGTTGTAAAATTAAATTGTTGTAAAAACTCGGCTTTAGTCATTGCAGGCTCTGTGGCTTTATTGGGCTAAGGTTATTCTAATATTGGCAGAATTTTACTGAGCTTATGTAAAGTTTCTTCATATTCTAAGGTGCATTCACTGTCCGCGACCAATCCGCCACCTGCCCAAGCGTAGATATTCTGCGCTTCGGTGATCAAGGTTCGGATAGTAATGCTGGTGTCCATTTTGCCACAGCGACTGATGTAACCTATGCTGCCGCAATACACACTGCGACGATGAGGCTCTAGCTCTTCGATGATTTGCATCGCGCGCACTTTAGGCGCGCCAGTGATAGAGCCGCCGGGGAAACAAGCGCGAAGCAGATCGTATTCATCGTATTGGCGATCAAGCTCACCTGTGACAGTGCTGACCAAGTGATGCACCGCAGGAAAGCTCTCTATTTCAAACAAATGAGGCACTTGCACACTGCCTGGCGCGGAGACTTTGCCGATATCGTTACGCAGCAGGTCAACAATCATTAAGTTTTCGGCCTGATCTTTTTGTGCATTTCTTAACTCATCAATTTGCCGTTGATCTTCGATAGGATCGTTAAATCGTGGGCGAGTGCCTTTTATTGGCTTAGTTTCTACTTGCTGGTCGTGACATAAAATAAAGCGCTCAGGAGAAATGCTCAATATGGCATTGTGAGGCAAGCGGATGAAGGCCGAAAAAGGAGCTTGATTTTCATTTTCTAGGGTTTTGTATGCCTGCCATTCACTGCCCACATACGATGCACAAAAACGCTGAGCCAAGTTAATTTGATAGCAGTCACCAGAGAGTAGGTAGTCTTGAACCGTCTCAAAACGGGTTTGATACTCTGCTGGTGTCATGTTGGCTTGCCAAGGACTGCACAATTGAAAATGAGCAATCCCCGCATTTGGGTTGCTTTGGCATTGTGGGTGATTCATTTGCGCTTGTGAGGTGCCTACCCAAACCGCACGTTTAAGCTTGTGATCGACAATCCAAGCTTGGTCATACAGACCTACAGCCATGTCGGGGGCGTTTAAGTCATGCTGTGCAATGCTCGCAATCTCTTCAACCTGACGTCCAAGGTCATAACTAAAATAGCCCAGCCACCCTCCAATAAATGGCAGTTGTGTGGGGTTGTCCATATACCCAAGATGTTGCTTAGCTAATGTACGTAATAGCTCGAAGGGATCGCCTGCGATATGAGAAACTGTGCCTTGATGAGTGACAATGTTATCTTTATTGAAAGTCTCTACCGTTAAAATAGGTGAGTGCACCAATATGTCGTAACGACTGTTGGGGTGATTGTCAGAAGCGGAGCGCAGTAACATCGCATAAGGTTGCTGCTCAACATCCTCAAAGAGGGTGACAGCAAGATTTTTATGGTAAACGAGTGCTTGAGTTTCTATTTTTAAATCAGACATCTATCAAATTGCTTGAAATGTGATGACACCGTAAAGGTGAATGTGGTTTGATAATCCGCTCAAGAGTATCATAGATTTATCTCAAGTTCAGAATGTACATAAAGTCTATGCTTTGTATGTGCATGAAATGGAATCCGACTGACCTAAAAAGGGGCTCGACGAATGACGATAATTCGTAAGCAAGATCTTATCAGCAGCGTGGCTGATGCACTTCAATACATATCTTATTATCACCCGCTTGATTTTGTGCAAGCGCTAGAAAAAGCCTATCACGCTGAGCAAAGCACGGCGGCTAAAGATGCCATTGCGCAAATTTTGATAAACTCAAGACTATCCGCTGAAGGTCATCGACCTATCTGCCAAGACACGGGCATTGTGACCTGTTTTGTCAATATTGGTATGCAAGTGCAGTGGGAAGACACGAGCGTGACGGTGCAAGAGATGGTTGATGAGGGCGTAAGGCAGGCATACACCAATCCTGATAACCCTTTACGCGCATCTATTTTGCTCGATCCTGCCGGTAAGCGCATCAACAGTAAAGACAACACCCCTGCAGTTGTGCACATCAACATGGTGGCTGGTGATAAAGTCGAAGTGCAAATTGCGGCTAAAGGCGGCGGCTCTGAAAACAAAACCAAAATGGTGATGTTAAATCCATCCGATGATGTCGCAGAATGGGTGGAAAAAACCTTACCTTTGATGGGCGCAGGTTGGTGTCCACCGGGCATGCTCGGTATAGGCATTGGCGGCACCGCAGAAAAAGCAGCAGTGCTGGCGAAAGAATCGCTAATGGATCCGGTCGACATTCATGAACTAATGGAGCGCGGCGCCACCACAACCGAAGAGAAAATGCGCCTTGATATCTTCGAACGTGCTAATAAAACGGGCATTGGCGCGCAAGGTCTGGGCGGATTAACCACAGTAGTAGACGTTAAGATCAAAACCGCGCCGACGCATGCCGCTTCTAAGCCGGTATGTATGATCCCAAACTGCGCCGCCACTCGTCATGTGCATTTCACGCTTGATGGCACAGGCCCGGCTACATTGACGCCACCAAAACTTGAAGATTGGCCTGATATTTCTTGGGATGCAGGTGATAAAGCACGCCGCGTGAACCTTGATAGCGTCACTCAGCAAGAGATTGAGTCGTGGAAGACAGGCGAAACTTTACTGCTGTCTGGCAAAATGCTTACAGGGCGTGATGCAGCGCACAAGCGTATTCAGCAATTATTGGAAAGCGGTGAAGGGCTTCCTGAAGGTGTTGATTTTAAGGGTAAGTTTATCTATTACGTTGGCCCTGTGGACGCAGTTGGTGATGAAGCGGTAGGGCCTGCTGGACCGACAACTTCAACCCGCATGGATAAATTTACCGATATGATGCTCTCTAAAACCGGCATTGCAGGCATGATTGGTAAAGCTGAGCGCGGCGCGCAAACCGTTGAGCTTATCAAACAGAATAAAGCCGTATATTTGATGGCAGTGGGCGGCGCGGCGTATCTGGTATCTAAAGCAATTAAGAGCGCTAAAGTCATTGCTTTTGAAGAACTGGGTATGGAAGCCATTTACGAGTTTGATGTTGAAGATATGCCCGTTACAGTGGCGGTGGATTCAACAGGCGAAAATGCGCACCAAACTGGGCCAGATACTTGGAAAGTAAAAATAGCGGAAATGGAATAGCGCTATTTATGATAGAAACGCCCTGATGACGGGCGCGAGAGGGCGCAATCAAAGATTGCGCTTTTTTTCGAAATTTCAGCTAGATAGCTGATACACTTACATGTGTGCTTTTAATTACAGGGGATGTTATGCCACGTTTTGTCCAAATTTTACAAATGATTGTTGCCGTCGTGATCGGTGGCTTTCTTTGTTATGACCTTATCCTTAACGGAATCGCCATCTTTCATGAGAAATACATTACGATTACGATCGTGATGACTTTGCTACTTGAATTGGCCTTGTTTGTTATCTATAAGCTCATTGCCGATGATTAAATCTTGTTAATGTTGCGTTCTAATGCTGGATATTTTGAGAACAATTCAATATCTTGAGGCAAGGAGCGTGATATGAACAGATTAACAAACGAAGCAAAACAACTACTTAATAGAGGGCTGGATGCACACCTAAGAATTGGTGTCACCGGCCTTTCTCGTGCAGGAAAGACTGCATTTATCACATCCTTTGTCGATCAACTTCTGCATACCTCGACTCATGATAACTTACCGTTACTTGCCGCCCAGCGTGATGGCCGCTTGTTAGGCGCAAGACGTGTCCCGCAAAAGAATTTGCTCACTCCTAGATTTAACCTTGATGGCTCTTACGAGTCGCTTAAACTTGATCCGCCCACTTGGCCAACGCCGACCCGAGATGTCAGCGAAATACGCATTGCCATTAAGTACAAACCGCAAAATAAAGCGCGTAAGTTGGTGAGCCGTACTGCCACTTTATACCTTGATTTAGTGGATTATCCAGGGGAGTGGTTGCTCGATTTACCTATGCTTGAGATGGATTTTGCCACTTGGTCAGAGCAGCAATTAAAACGTTTGCAACAGATTGACCTTCCTGAAGTGCAATCGTGGCTAGCGCGTACTCAGCACCTTGATATCGAGCATTTGACGGACGACAAAATGATCAATGCGGTATCTATCGAATTCACGCAATTATTGCTGAGCTTAAAAGCGCAAGGTTATCAGTTGATTCAACCGGGGCGATTCGTGTTGCCCGGCGAGCTTGCGGATGCGCCCGTGTTATTGTTTTTCCCGTATTTAAGTAAAGTGCATTCAGAAAAAGCAAAGACAGCAAAAGAAAAGCCTATAAAAGGCGGCGCGTTAGATTTACTCATCAATCGCTATAAAGAATATCAGCAACAGGTGATTCGCCCTTTCTATAAACAGTATTTTGCCTCCTTTGATAGGCAAATTTTGCTGGTGGATGTGTTATCACCGCTAAATCAAGGTGAACATGCTTTTAGTGACATGCAGGTAGCACTGACCGAAATCATGAAAAGCTTTAGCTATGGTAAAAATAGCCTGATGCGCCGTTTGTTTTCGCCGCGTACCGATAAATTGCTGTTTGCGGCGACCAAAGCCGATCATATCACTCCTGATCAACATGCTAACTTGAGCTTGTTGCTGCGCCATTTAGTTCAGCCCATTTGGCAACACGTGTCTTTTGAAAGTGTGGCGATGGAGTGCATTCCTTTTGCCTCTATACAATCGACACAAACGGGGTTTGTTGAGCATAAATCGCACACTACGCCAGTGATTCACGGCACGAGTATGCAGGGTGAAGAGCTTACTGTTTATCCCGGAGAAGTGCCTGCTACACTGCCAAAAGCTGAGTTTTGGGATAAACAGGGGTTTGATTTTGTAAGTTTTAGACCGCAAAACTACGTTGAGTCTCAGCCGTTGCCACACATAGGTATGGGTAAGGTGATTCAGTTTTTGCTTGGCGATAAATTAAGGTGATAGTGTGAGTGAATATAAACCCAAGCAGGTCTTTGCTAGCCAAGCTAAGCAACACGCAGCCAAGCAAAATCCATCAGAGCAGAACCCATCTGAGGGCGCACAAGACCAAGCTTCTAAATCAGAACCTCATCACTCAAAGTATTATGAGTCACAGCAAACAACAAATGCGTTTAAAGAAGCGGATGATGAGCCATTAAACGCGAAGCAAACTTTTGCCAGTCATGAGTTTATTCAAAGCGAACCTATGGTCGCTGAGCAAAATGAAGCCATTGAAGAGAAGGTCGTGACGTTATTTCGTCGCCGTAAAGTGCCACTAAAATGGAAGCTATTGTTTGCTACCTTAGGCGGGCTAAGCTTTTGGCAACTGTGCGAATCGTTTATTAGTGCCTTTCAATCCAATGATTTTCTGGCGCTGGCTTGGACTGCGTTATTGACCGGAGGCTGCATTATTGGCGCAGGCGTACTATTGCGCGAGCTGATAAAAATGCGTCGCTTGCGTCGTCAAGGTGACGCGCAGATGAAAGCGCAGCAGCTGTATGATGACAACGACTATGGCAAAGCCGCCGCATTTTGCGATTCTCTATCAAGCTCTTTGGCTGCTAAAGGAGTCGAAAACGTTGGGCTGGCGAAATGGTCACAGCATCGCAGTGAAAACCATTCAGATCGTGATATGTTGGATTTATACCAAGGCTATGTGCTGTCTCCAGTGGACGATAAAGTAAATAAAGCCATTGCTAAATACTCATCTGAGGCGGCAGTGATGGTTGCGGCAAGCCCCTTGGCCGCCGCCGATATGTTGTTAGTCGCTTGGCGCAATATCTCGTTAATTAACCGCATTGCTAAAGAGTATGGGGTTGAGCTTGGTTACTGGTCACGTATACAGCTATTACGGTTAACCTTAATCAATATGGCTGCCGCTGGTGGTAGTGAGCTTGCTATTGATGCAGGGATGGATCTGTTGTCCATGGATTTAACCGCCAAACTCTCTAGCCGAGTAGCGCAAGGAGTCGGTGTGGGCTTATTAACCGCGCGCCTTGGCATAAAAGCGGCGCAATTGATGCGTCCTATTCCATTTTCAAAAACCAATCAATTAAAATTACGCCACGTTCGCCATCAGGTCATGTTATCTGTTAAGCATCGTTTACAAAATTCTCGTGATGAAGATTAGAGTTAAGCCCTTATAAAGCCTGATATTGCTTGACTGTAGTACGCTTCTGCTAGACACTCATGTAAAGATTAATGAACACTTGAGAGTCAGACGTGCGCCTAGAAGTATTGTGTGAAGATCGCTTAGGGTTAACCCGCGAATTATTAGATATTCTTACCTCGCAAAACTTAGATTTACGAGGTATCGAAATTGATCCTATCGGCATTATTTATCTCAACTGCCCAGAGCTAGATTTTGAATCTTTCAGAAATTTGATGGCGCAAATCAGACGCATCGATGGGGTGTCTGATGTTCGTCGCATCGGGTTTATGCCAAGTGAAAGAAAGAACACGGAACTCACTGCGGTACTAGATAATCTCACAGAAGCGTTATTATCGGTCAGTCTTAATGGACAAATCGATATGGCTAACCAAAAAGCGCAGCAGTTATTTCATAACAGTGAGCTTCCAATACTGGGCACTTCTATCAGTCAAATCCTGCCGCAGTTTTCTTATCAAGGCTGGCTTGATGACAGCAGTGAAAGACAAAAACAAAATATCGTTATTGCTGGGATTGATTACCAAATGGAGATCATTCCGGTTCGATTGCAACAAAATAGTGACACTCTAGTCCACGCCAGTACGGTATTACAGTTAAGACAATCGCGTTACGAAGCAAATAATTCGGACTCTGTTGCCGATCACGATCCGTTAGGCTTTGAGCACTTTGTTGGCACATCCAGTCGTCATAAAGCGCTAATTACTCAAGCTAAAAAGCTTTCTATGTTGGATCAGCCGTTATTGATAGAAGGCGATACGGGCACAGGCAAAGAGATGCTTGCGCGAGCCTGTCATGCTCGCTCTCACCGCTCAAACAACCCATTTATTGTATTAAGTTGCGCCTCTATGCCCGACGATGTGGCAGAGACAGAGTTATTTGGTCATGCAGACGGCGCGATAAATCAAGGCAAACTACACAAAGGTATTTTTGAAAATGCCGATGGTGGTACGGTCTTTTTAGATGAAATTGGCGAAATGTCTGCGCATTTACAAAGTAAACTGTTGCGATTTTTGCAAGATGGCACTTTTAGACGTGTCGGTGAAGATAAAGAAGTGAGCGTAAATGTGCGCGTTATCGCCTCAACTCGCCACACTTTAGAGCAGTTAATTGAGTCGGGTACATTCCGCCAAGATCTGTACTTTAGATTGAACGTGCTTAATTTGAAGATCCCGCCACTGCATGAAAGACCTTCAGATATTGCGCCGTTACTGGATATGTTATTGGTTAAGCACTGCTCGCAATTGGGTATTGATAAACCAAGCTGCTCAGCAAGCTTAATGGATGCGCTGGTTAGTTATCGTTGGCCGGGTAACTTCCGTGAGCTCGATAACACGGTTTTGCGCGCGTTAACTGAGCTAGACGGGGTGCAACTGTCGACCAAGCATTTTCACCTACCAACCTTGGATAACTTAAACACGACTGAAGCGAAACTGGACATGGACGGCTCATTGGATCAAATAATGAAACGTCACGAGTCGCAGGTATTAGATAAACTTTATCAAGCCTTCCCATCTAGCAGAAAGCTGGCGAAACGCTTAAATGTCTCTCATACGTCAATTGCCAATAAATTACGTGATTACGATATTGGTAAAAAATGAGTGTATGGATAAGTTTGCTAGACATGTGCTAGATAAATAGGTGACACGATGTTTTTTACGTATAAACCGACGCTAATAGCCAAAGATCATTCATCGCAACGAGTCACCATACGTTCGGTTGGGGCAACGGATGCAAGAATCGTGTGTGAGTATTTTGTGCGTAACAAGGCATTTTTAAAACCTTGGGATCCCATTCGAGATAATGCGTTTTATACCGTGTCCGGATGGAAATATAAGATCACTCGCTTAGCCGAATTAGAAAAGTTGCGACAAGGTTTATACTTGTTGATTCTAAATGCTAAAGAGACGCGTGTGCTCGGCGTGATTACCTTTAGCAATATTGTGGGTTACCCATTTCATTCCTGTAATTTAGGCTATTCGTTAGATGAAGAAGAGCAGGGCAATGGCCTGATGCACAGCAGTTTAACCCAAGCCTGTGAATTTATGTTCTCAAAGTATAATATGCATCGCATTCAGGCTTCTTATTTGCCTAGAAACCAGCGCAGTGCACGAGTGTTGCAACGTATGGGATTTGCCAAAGAAGGCGTAGCAAAAGATTACCTTTTGATTGATGGGCGTTGGCAGGACCATGTGCTCACCTCATTAACCAATCAACATTGGACAGCAGCATGCAAAGATTAAATCAGCAACTTGATATGTTGATCGAAATTGATCAACTGAAAAATGTATTACGACGTACTCGAGTAAAGAGCGCGCAAGGTCGCCTTGAAAACAGCGCCGAACACAGCTGGCATGTGGCGACAATGGCCTTGTTAACCCAAGAGCACGCTAACAATAAGGTAGACGTTAGTCGCGTATTAAAAATGCTGTTACTGCACGATATTGTGGAAATTGATGCCGGTGATACCTTTGTGTACGATGCGGCAGCCTCACAAGAACAGCAGCAAAAAGAACTGCAAGCGGCGGATCGCTTATTTAGCTTTTTGCCTGATGATCAACGCATAGAACTGCGCGCCATTTGGGATGAATTTGAAGCGGCAAGCAGTGATGATGCTAAATTTGCCAAAGCGCTAGACCGCTTTATTCCTATGTTTTTGAACTATCATAATCAAGGTCAGAGCTGGGTTGAGCATCAAGTTAAGCGCAGTCAAGTTATTGCAATAAACAGTCGCATTCAACAAGGCTCAGAAACCTTGTGGCAGAAAGCGTTACAAATCATAGATGAAGCAGTCGCTAATGGCTGGCTAAAAGACGAGTAATATGGATTATATATCTTTAGATGACTATTCACGTAAGTGGATCTTTACCCATCAATCAATGCCGATTCCTGAACAGGACTTAGCCGCGATTATGCCAATGACGCAAGCTAAGAGCTCGGTGTTTTGGAAAGACAATATCAGCAAACAAAGCCCAGATGCTGAGCGTATGAGCAGCCAAGATTGGGCTACATCCAATCAAAACTGGCTTGATTCAGTGAATTGGATGAGTAATTGGGAGTCAGACGATCAGGGATTGCCTGATGAAATCTTTGAGCATATTGATTGGCAAGATGATGTGACAGTGTATTTTTGTTATGAAAAGTACAACGTGATTCAAACCACTTGGGCAATCTTTAAAGCGCACTGGAAAAACTTCTTATTCTTTGATGACGGCCCAATTTTAGTGGCTCGTCGTCGCAAGCAAGCCTTATGGTTTACCTCGGATGGCCAAGTGAAGCTAGGTAATCGTCCTTAAGCCATATTCCTTGTTAGAAAAGCGAATACTCATTGTATAAAACACCACAATGAGTATTCGGTTACAAGAAACCCTGTTGCTGGTTTAACTTAAATCACTTAAATCCGATTAAAACAGCGATAGATATTGCTCATATCCCATAGCCGCCAACTGCTCTTTAGGGATGAACTTCAGCGACGCTGAATTAATGCAGTATCTTAGCCCCGTTGGCTCGGGTCCATCTTCAAATACATGCCCCAAATGAGAGTCTGCAAAACGACTTCTTAGCTCAACTCGCGTATAAAAAAGCTTATTGTCTTTGTGCTCAGTAATAAACTGCTTGTCGATTGGCTTGGTAAAGCTTGGCCAACCGGTACCAGATTTGTATTTATCCGTTGAACTAAACAAAGGTTCACCAGAGACAATATCTACGTAAATGCCGGCTCGTTTATTATCCCAATACTCGTTTTTGAAAGGGCGCTCAGTCCCTTCTTGCTGAGTGACATAATATTGCATCTCCGTAAGCATCTGCTTAATTTTAGCGTCGCTGGGTTTGCTGTAAGTCTTAGTGTTCGACATACTGCTCGACATTTTCCCTGCATGGCTATTGGCTTCAATCATAGCGATGAGGGTCATGTTTTTCTTTTGTCGATCTTTACCGAAAATAGAATCTAAATAGCGATCACGCCCAGAGCCGTGACGGTAGTATTTATAGCGAATCGGATTCTTTTTGTAATAATCTTGGTGATACTCTTCTGCTTTCCAAAACGTGGTGTATTGAATAAGCTCGGTCTTGATTGGCTTTTTATAGATGCCTAAAGCGTCCACATCTTGGATAAACTGAGTTGCGATATCGAATTGCTGCTTGTTGTGATAAAAAATAGCTGGGCGATAATGAGCACCTCGGTCTACAAATGAGCCTTTATCATCGGTAGGGTCCATATGGCGAAACAACTGGTCGAGTACCTGTACGTAGCTGACTTTATCCGCATCGTACTTCACTTGTATGGCTTCAATATGCCCAGTTTTACCTGCCGCTACTTGCTTGTAAGTCGGGTTTTTCTCTGTGCCACCGGCATAGCCCGACACCACATCGATAACGCCCGGCAGTTTTTCTAAATCAGCTTCAGTACACCAAAAACAACCACCAGCTAAGGTTGCGGTTTTAACGTTGCTAGCATTAGTCATTTTTTGATCATCAGCCACTGACGGCGCCGAAATCATCCAAACCAAAGGTAGCGCCAGTGCCACCCCAAGAAGAGCAGTAGAGAGCCGTTTCATATGAGACCTCGTTGTTTCATTGACAGTTTCTAATAGGACAGAGGCAACTGAGAAAAACTTTCAAGTTTAAGGATAATTATTGTGCAATTTTGATGGTTTACCATGTATTTGCAGATATTTATAAGATCACGAGAGCATCATTCTAACGGTAAATGTAGGGTGCAAAATTTGTCACAGGTAATCCAATGGATTATAGTTTGTTAATTATGAGGTTGTAGAGTTGTCAGAACAAAAATGCAACGTTTTGGTGAATTTATCAAACACCCGCTGGAGAGAAGTATGACTAGCGCATTTGAAAGTATTCAACAAGGTCTGCTGGAGGCGGTTGAATTTGCTGAAGGCAAGACAAAAGGGGCAACCGTTCATCAATTTGATGCAGTGGATGTGAAAGCGCTTCGTCATAATGTGGCAATGACACAAGCAGAATTTGCATCTACGTTTGGTATTAGTTTGGGCACATTACGCCATTGGGAGCGCGGTGATAGAACGCCAAGAGGTCCGGCGTTGGTGCTATTGAATGTACTTGCCAAAGATCCACAAGCGGTGATTCGTGCTTTGGCGTAACAGTTTTGATTTATGACTTGTTATTACTCCCAACTATCTATCGCATTTGATACCGAAAACGAAATCAAATGCAAAATAGAAGGGAGCACTTTAACAGATTTGGCTATTCGTCTTTCTGCTCTTCTTTAAGATCTTCTTTAAGCAACTGCAATCCAGCGGGTAGGGTGTCACCGAAGGCTTTTTGTGCTTCTTCTTGATCAAACGATTCTTCACTATTGAGCAGATGTAGCCAAGTTTGCGGCACTTTGCTAATTGTGATTTTGTCGATGACTTGCGCGCGATACTCTTCGGAAATATCTAATGTTCTATCACCGGTTTTACAAGACATCATCACCGCTGCGAAAGCGGCCATTTTTTGCTTGTTCCAATCCAGATCTAATAAGGTTTTTAGCCAACCTTGAACGTCTGCCACAGGAATAACGTTGTGCTGACTGCCATACAGTGGTCTGCGGTTAGCCAGTCTTGCCAGCGCCCACCAGTGCGCATCACGATAGCTATCCATATTGCAGGCCTTGCTGATAAACCAGTTTGCTAACAAGGTTTTATCATCAAAGTGCAGTCGCTCAAGGGACGCAGACAAACGCACCATAGCTTCATAACCTTGCTCATGGGCTAACTTAGCAGATTGCGGGTTTTTTAATGCGCCGGGGTGTAAGTATTTTGCAATATCGGCAAGGATGGTTTCTTGCTGTTCTTGATTTAAACCGCCACTGACACGACGCCAGAATATCCACCAATCACTCCATCCTTGTTGATTTTTAAACTGAATGCTTTGTTGATACAAAGGCCACACTTGTTCCATGCGCCATGAATCCACGGGATCGCCAAAGCCCGGTCTTAGGCTATAGCCTGCAAGGCGTAGCCAGTTTTTCTCATGCGGCTCAGAGCGGCGACGGCGTTTTTTACCCAAGGCAAATGCATCGAAAATATGGCGTGACGTGGTCACGTCCCAGTTATCTCGTTTTCCTAAGTTGCGCTCTAATTGCTTGGCGAGCATCTTGATTTCTTTAACGTCGGTTTGCTTCTTACTACCACTGTAGAGCTTGGAAATTAGCTCTTTTGATTGCTGTAAGTTAGCGGGAATTTCTTGCTCTTGCACCGCTTTTTGATTGCGCACTTCAAACTCAACTTGCCAGCGAGCCGTGTCATCGTTGATGTCCACACATTCTAATTGCAGTGTGCCGACCTCGGTCAGTTTACTACTAAGTTGCACTTCCACGCGGCGTTTCTGATTGGCTGATAGCGTTTCACTATCCTCAACTTTGCCGCTGTCGAGCGATGCCACATACGGCGGCAAGGCTTGCATCACATCACTGTCAACGGCATGCAAGGTGCCGTTGTTGGGAATAGAGCCATCGTTGAGCGTATCAATGGTGGTGGTTAATAGGTTAAATCGCACCGGTTGATCTAAGGTCAGGGCGAAGCGTCGTCCGGTTAGGCGAACTTCGGTGCCTTCTTCTGCGCCTTTGCCCAATAAACATAAGGCTTGGCTTTTGTTTTTACTTGGCAGATGCAAAAAGTAAGAGCGCGGACTGCCACCTCCAATTTTTAGCTGTGCGCCTCGTCTGGCTTTGCTGTACGCCACTGCGCCGTAGGCAACCGCATAATCTGGATGCGGGTTGTCCAATAGGGTAATGGCATCGCCTCGCCAATGTTCTAGCACGGTTTGCATGCGCGCTTTAATCAGTGGGCTGTTAAATGCGCCGCCATTGACCAATAACGCCACTGGAATGGCTTTTTCGTTACTTTGAAATGAACTTTGAGCAGAGTTGTTGGCAGCATTTAAAGCGTCATGACAAGCCGCTTGGTGCTGATTTAAAAACTGTGCCACATGTTTGGTGATAGCAGGGTCTGAAACATAAGGCAGACCAAATTCCACCACAGCGCTACGTTTATGATTCGGTAACTGGTCAAATTCAACGTCAGGGAAAAAGCCTTCTAAGCCCAACTCTTGAACTTCTTGTTTGCTCAGAGCCACACTTCGCGCGCCGCCAATCAGACGTGAACCGCCGCCAAGTAAGGTCACTTTACCTTCTTCAGGCGCATTTACCCCAAGCAAAGTTTCTTTCACGCGGCGTGTTTGCGAAATCAGTTTCCCCAAAGCTTGCGCTTTCATTGGGGTTTTATTGTTTAGCTTTTGCTCACTAATATGCGCAAGGGCTAAGTCAATATTGTCACCACCGAGCATTAAGTGCTCGCCCACACCAATGCGGCTAAGGCTTAGCTGATTATCGCTGTAATTGGCCTTGATTAAACTGAGGTCGGTCGTACCGCCGCCCACATCACAAATTAAGATAAGCGGAATATCGGATAAATCTGGGTTTTGTTGCTGCTCAAAGCGCGCGTACCAGTCATAACAGGCCGCTTGTGGCTCTTCGAGCAGTAATACTGAATCTAATCCAGCAAGGCGCGCCGCTTTTAAAGTGAGGTTGCGCGCGGTTTCGTCAAAAGAGGCAGGAACGGTAATCACCACTTCTTGCTCTTCCAGTCGGTTGATTGGGTTTTGATGATTCCAAGCCAGACGAATATGATTTAAGTAACTGGCACTGGCAATAACCGGTGAGACTTTATCAACATCGTCGGCGCCTGCCCAAGGCAGGATATCGGATTCTCTATCCACATTGCTGTGTGACAGCCAACTTTTGGCACTGGATACTTGGCGGCCTTCAACTTGCGAGCCAAGCTCACGTGCCCACTCACCAATAATCACTTGCTCAATGTCACCGTCTACGCTGTGTTGCTCCCAAGGCAGTTGCAGTGACTCACTGGAAAACTGTTGCTTGGTGGCGTGAAAACGAAAAGAGGGCAGCTGTGGCCTTTTTGCCACTTCACCTTGTCCAACTAACTGCGGTATTTCAAACAGTTGTAACGGCGACTCTTTAAGAGGTTCATTGTTTTCACAAAAGGCGACAACGGTATTGGTTGTGCCTAAATCGATGCCAACTAGAAAGCGAGATTTTTTTGACGATGCCATAGTGTTAACTCTGAGCAGAATAGAAAAAAACAGCACTGAGACCTCAGTGCTGTGATTGAACATTATAGATTAATGTGAGTGATTGTCGTCCCTTACATTAAATTCAACGTGCCACTTTTGACCGTTATCTTGCGCGATGGCTTCAAGATATAAGGTGCCAAGTTCAGTGACTCTAGCCGCCAGTTTGACTGCTACTACTTCACCCACTTGACGGCCTTCTTGGGCATCTAACGTGACTTGAATTTCTGGTAACTCTTCTAGCTCACCGTCTTGCCAGTAATCTAAATGCGTACCAGCGCCGTCTTCACGTCGCGTGGTTGAACCATAAAATTGGAAGTGTACCGGCTGACCAATCACCAAACCAAACTCTTGGCTTGGTACGTCAACCGCTGAGCCTTCTTCCATGCCAAATGGAGCGACACAGAGTGCTTCCATTGGCGGCGCCATACCAGGGATGGCAGGCATCGCACTTTCAATGCCCACATAGTAGCTAGAAGCGATACCACCACGAATACGTACGCCTTTACCTTGACGCACTTGACCATAATAAGCTGCGCCTGAAGAGACCGCTAAATCAAGATCGGAACCCAGCAGTTGTTTAGCTTCTGGCGCATCACTATCGCTAAGCCATAGGTTGATGACTTCAAACAAACGCTCAGAAAGAGTATTGGCTTTTAATACACCACCGTTAAATAAGATAGCGGTCGGTTTTACAAAATCGGGTTTGCTGTTATCGAACATACCGCCAAACATATCAGCAGTAGATTGCGCTTGTTTACTTAAAAATGCTGCGATATGGCGCGTAATGCCGGCATCTTGGGCATAAGGTAAGCCCATTTGGGTAAGTGCGCCGCGACGAGCTTGTTTTGGATGCTCGTCGATATCAACGATAGGAAAGAAGCCATCGACTAAGGTTTGCTGTACTTCTTCAGAAGTTAACTCAGTTTTTAGCGTGCTTCCCATTAGCTTAGAGCCGCGACTCGGAATCACAATCGGTACTGATTGCAGTTCTTTGTCGTTAAGCAGCGCTTCTTTGGCATCGCGACAAGCGTGTACGATGGACTGAATTTGCCATGGCTGCAGATCTTTTCCGTCTTGCGCCATCTTCATTTTGATGCGATAGGCCAAGGCAAGATCCATGTTGTCACCGCCAAGTAGGATATGTTCACCTACAGCAACACGCTCTAGAGTCAGATTGCCGTCTTCTTCGGTAACAGAAACCAACGATAAATCGGTTGTGCCGCCGCCCACATCGACCACCAGTACCACATCACCGACACTGAGTTGGTTACGCCAATCATCACCGGTTTTCTCAACCCAGTTGTACAGCGCCGCTTGTGGCTCTTCTAAAAGAGTTAAGTGGTGTAAATTGATATTGCGCGCCGCTTCTGCGGTAAGATCGCGCGCCGCAGGATCAAACGATGCAGGCACTGTGATAGTGACGTCTTGCTCTTGCAATGGATGCTCAGGATGCGCGTGATTCCACGCTTGCATTAAATGTTCTAGATAAAGCTCAGTTGCACGAAGCGGAGAGATTTTTGTGATCTCTTCAGGGCTACCGGCTGGCAAGAAAGCTTCACGGCGGTTAACGCCGGCATGGCACAGCCACGACTTAGCACTTGCCACCAAACGAATAGGGGTTTTGCTACCCAGTTTTCTAGCAACAGAACCCACTAGCGCTTCCGGTGAATCCGTCCAAGGCAGAGTGCGAGAGCCCGCGCCCATTTCGTGTTCACTTGGCTGATAGATAAATGAGCCAAGTTGGTTTTGGCTTTCTACTTGACCGGGTGCGCTTAGCTGCGCAATCGGCATGACCGCAACTTTTGCATCTTGGTCATGCTTATCAACAAAAGAGAGTACGCTGTGCGTGGTACCAAGGTCGATACCGACGATATATTTTGCTGATTCGTTCATTAAAGCTCAACCTCGGCTGGCGCAATGATTGCGGCGTTGTAGTTTTCAGACAGTTTTGGCAGTTCAATGTTGTCGGCTTTCCAACCTTTATGGATAAGCGTGCCAGTAAATGGCGCTTTTCCTGTGACATTGCCAATCAAACGAATTTCTTGAGCATCAAAACCTTCAGCGACAGAGACTGTGGTTTCTTCGGTTTCGCTACGCACTGGAGAGAGTGTAACGTAGTCTTTTAATACTTTTTGACCGCCGCTATGGATAACGCGAGCCGCCGCGCCCACTTCATCATCGGCAAAAGATGAGATGTCTTCTTTAAGAAAATCAATTAAACGTGCTTCTTGTTGTAAAAGTGAAAGCAGTTGTAATGCAGAATCTGTCGAGGCTGTCTTTAGTTTAGACTGCACTTCAACAACGCGTTCTACCACTTTTTCAACTTCAACAATCTTCTCAACTTCAACGATTTTCTCGACGGGTACTTCAACTTCAACACGTTTCTCAACGGGTTTTTCTATAATCTTTTCAATGGTTTTTGGCTTACGGGCAATAGCAACGGCCAGCAGGACGACACTAGAGGCAGCCAAACCTGCGTGCAGCATATCAAACGTGGTCGGTAACACGGATAGGTCGATGATCATGATTAGAGTCTCATTGGATATTTTATAATTGCTCTAAATGTGTGGGTTCTTGAGCAGAAATTCAAGTACTTAAATGAATTTACTTATAGTTTGCATGCGTCTATTTAAGGTAGACTTACCGGCAATGTTGACCATTAATGAACAGGATTGAATGAACTATAATCGAGTTGTTTGCTTTGATTTAGAAATGTGTTGCTGGAATGAAAACGGAAAGGGAACAACGGGTGAAATCATAGAGATTGGCTTAGCTGAAATCGATCTGTGTAAGCAAGAAATCGTCAAACGCGCCCAATACTATGTAAAGCCTGAACATGATGAAATTTCGCCATTCTGCACCGAATTAACGGGCATTTCTGCAAGAAAAATAGAAAAGCAAGGCAGACCGCTAGAAGCGGTAATGAAATCAATGATAAAAAACTTCGGCGGTGCGAATAAAATTTACGCAAGCTGGGGTAGGGATGACACCATCTTTCGCAATGAATGCCGAGAAAAAGGCATTGATTTTCCATTCGTCGAATTTGTAAATTTGGCGACGCTTTATCGAATACAGCATCGTTTGAAAGATAAACGCATTGGTCATAGAGCGGCGCAAGATGCGGTGAATATCGAATGGGAAGGTCGGCAACACTCTGGGTATACCGACGCTTACAATTTGGCAAAACTTGCTCTGACTATGTTGTGAATTTTGAGTTGTGAGTTACGACTAGAGACTTGAGAGTAATGACTGTTATCTCTACATCGACTGCTGAACGTCCAGTTTGGCTTTCACAAAGTCTTTGTGATCAACATAGATAAGCTCAGCGGCTTTACGTATAACTGACTCTTCTATTGGGTCAAGCTCACCATCAGCATAAGCGACAGTCCACATGGCTTTGATCAGTAGATTGCGCTTCTCTCTTGGTAAGTCTCTTAATTGCGATGTGAAATCGTAAAGAGAGACGGATTGTTCTGCTTGTTGACGAGCGTTAGCAAGCAGTTCGGTCGCTTCTTCTTCGGTAATTTCTAGCAATTTGTGTAGCATGGTTTGCTCTGCTAATAACTCTTCTGGCGTTTGTTCGTGATCGGCTGCGGTGACTTCACAAAGTAGCGCTGCGATAGCCAGTTTAGGTTGGTGTTTTGCGTGATGGGCTAGGTCATTACCGTCTAATAATTCTTTAAACAGTGATTGAATTTTATTAAACATGCATGTGTCCTTAATTCTGTGATCTATGTTCATTATATGCAGTATTAAGGTCGATGAAGTCAATAATCAATTTTGCAAAACTACTTTGGAGTAAAAATGCCTGAACTAGGTGTCTTTGAAAGTTCGACCCTATTAGCCATGCTCTTGATCTTTATGGGCTCTTTTGTGCAAACAACCATAGGTTTCGGTTTGGCAATTGTCTCTGCGCCCCTGTTGTTTCATATATCGCACGACTATATCCCAGGGCCTATCTCTTTGGTGGGGCTGTTTATCTCCCTAATTACCGCCTTTAAATATCGAAAAAATATCGGTATTGGCGGTTTAAAACTGGCGCTCTATGGCCGCGTTCCGGGCTCAATTGTCGGCGGGGGAATCTTGCTATATGTTTCAGCCAGTATGCTCTCAATTGGCTTAGGTGCATTTGTGTTGCTTGCGGTATTAGTCAGTGCATTACCGTTTCGCATTGCGCCTACGCCAAAGCGAATGTTAGTTGCCGGTTTCTTATCTGGCTTTATGGGTACGAGCTCAGGTATCGGTGGACCGCCAATGGCTTTGCTACTACAACACCAAGAGGCGAATAATCTGCGCGGTAATCTGTCGGCATTTTTCGTATTTAGTGCGGTGATATCGTTAACGGTATTAGCTGTTGTGGGACGTTTTACCCTAATGCATGTTTGGCTAACTTTACCCCTGATCCCAGCGGCTTTTCTTGGGTATTGGCTGGCGATGCGCACGGTTGATTATGTATCAAAAGAGTGGATGCGAAGAATATCATTAGTATTGTGTTTAGTGAGTGGTAGCTATGCTATTTGGCAGGGTTTGAGTTAGCGGCAAAAAATCATGGTAATTTTTACGCGTTTTGTAGATGTAACTCTATAATTAATAGTGATTTTTTAAATTATTGTTATTTGTATAGAAAGGACTCTATGAATACAGTCAAACTGGCGCTGATTAGTGCATCTATGTTCGTTGGGTTATCGCCAAATGTGATGGCAGAAGAGAATACAACGACACAACCTTTAGAAGCGTCTCAATCTTCTATCACTGAATTAAGCGACTCCGAGCGTCATCCAGAGCAAACTTGGGGGTTGGCGGGCGTGGTGCGCTCAGCGTCTATTCCTTATGTGAACGATCTCGACCTTGAAGATTCCGAGCGAGTTAGCACTTTTATCCCAATGCTTTATTTTGAAAATGAGTATGTCTATGTGAAGGGATTGACCATGGGGGCGTATTTATATAACCCAGAACAAAGCCCTTGGAATGTATCGGTGCTAGGGCGTATTCGCTTTGTCGATATTCCAGCAGAAATTCAAAATAAATACGGCGCAGATACCCTAGATTTGGGTTTGCGAGCCGAGTATCAGTTTAACGAGCAGTGGCTTGCTTATACCGAAGCTATGTCTGATACCGACGGCTACTGGTATACCACGCTCGGCGCGGAGGCAAACTACAAATTTGGCGGTCTAACCCTTGAACCTCACGCTTCATTACGTTTTAAAAGCAGCGATTTCAACACCTATTATTATGCGTTAAATACCCAAGATATTGATGCTGGTGTCGATACCTTTGTTGGGATAAGAGGTTATTATCATGTGGTGTCGAATCTTTATTTATTAGGCGCAGTCAATGTACAGATTTTAGATAGCAATGCACGCAGTACCTCACTCATTGATGAACAGATACAGACGGAATATTACTTGGGTGTCGGCTTTTTCAATGATCCAGACAAAGAGCGTAAGTCTCACCTATCCAATAAACCGTATTTACGAATTGCCCATGGTTGGGGGACGCCCTCTAACCTAGGGGATATTATCAGTGGCGATATCGAAGATGATCCTTACAACAGTCAGTTAACCAGTCTATTTTATGGTTATCCCTTAACCGATAATTTATTTGGCTTACCTTTAGATATTTATCTAACCCCAGGTTTTGCTTGGCATTGGAGTCATGCTGACCAAGCTTCTAGCCAAGAATATGTTTTAGCCATTAAGGCGTATTATACGGTTACTTGGCCATTTGACTGGCGTATTGGTATCGCCGAGGGTATGTCGTATACCTCTAAAATCAATTCTTTAGAACAAAACGAATTTGATGATAAAGGGTATGAGCCAAATAATTTCCTCAATTATTTAGACTTTTCCTTGGATGCGAATTTAGGATCGCTCTTTAACGCACGCTCTATGGATAACGTCTGGCTTGGGTACTCCATACATCACCGTTCCGCGATTTTTGAAAAATCTTCCCAGTATGGGCGTATAAAAGGCGGCAGTAATTACAACTCTGTCTATGTGCAGTTCGATTTTTAATCGTTCTAGAGCGTGAATCAAGCGTAGGTTAAATGGCCTACGCTTTTTTTATGCTTGTTGTGATACAATTTACTCAGTTCTACCTTTCACAGTTATCAGTTCGGAATTGTTTTGACTCAATCTCATCCTCAAAAACAGACAAACACAGCATCTTCTTTAAAATCAGCGCTAAAAGAGTGCATGATTAAGGATCGCTTCCGCCTCTCTAAACGCATCCAAGGTGCCAGTCGCATCAAAAAAGAGAGCGCGAAAAACGCCGTATTCGATGAAATAGCCTTAGACATTGCCAAATCAATGATGACAGTGCAGGCGCGTCAAACGAATACGCCAACCATCGAATACCCAGAAATTTTACCTGTCAGTCAAATGCGTGATGATATCGCCGACGCGATAACCGACAACCAAGTGGTGATTATTGCCGGTGAAACAGGTTCAGGTAAAACAACGCAGATCCCGAAAATTTGTGCTGAATTAGGCCGTGGTAAAACAGGCTTGATTGGTCACACGCAGCCAAGACGATTAGCTGCGCGCTCTGTTGCGTCACGTATCGCTGAAGAGATGGAAACCCAATTGGGTGAGTTTGTGGGGTATAAGGTTCGTTTTAACGACAAAATCTCTGAAAACACGCAAATTAAACTGATGACTGACGGTATCTTGTTGGCTGAGATCCAGCATGATCGTTATCTAAATCAATACGACACTATCATTATCGATGAAGCGCACGAACGCAGTCTCAATATCGACTTTATCTTGGGTTACTTGCGCAATATTTTGCCAAAACGTCCTGATTTAAAAGTCATTATTACTTCGGCCACGATCGATCCAGAACGCTTTTCTAAACACTTTAATAACGCACCGATCATCGAAGTGTCGGGACGTACTTATCCGGTAGATACGCGCTATCGTCCACTTTCAGGTGACGATGATGACGATCACGACCAAATGGAAGGTATTTTCCAAGCGGTAGACGAGCTATGTGACGAAGGATTAGGGGATATCCTTATCTTCATGAATGGTGAGCGCGAAATTCGTGATACCGCTGATGCACTTTCTAAGCGTAATTTAAGAGGCACTGAGATTGTTCCTTTGTACGCGCGATTGTCATCATCAGAACAAAACCGCATCTTTCAGTCGCACACTGGACGTCGCATAGTACTGGCCACCAACGTAGCTGAAACGTCACTGACTGTGCCGGGGATTCGTTATGTTATCGACCCGGGTACGGCGCGTATTAGCCGCTATTCGTACCGCACTAAGGTGCAACGCCTGCCTATTGAGCCTGTTTCACAAGCCAGCGCCAATCAGCGTAAAGGTCGTTGTGGTCGTGTGGCAGAAGGTATCTGTATTCGATTGTATTCAGAAGAAGATTTCTTATCTCGTCCTGAATTTACTGACCCTGAGATTTTAAGAACCAACTTAGCGTCAGTTATTTTGCAAATGACCGCCTTGGGGCTGGGGGATATCGAAGCATTCCCATTTGTAGAAAAGCCCGATCGTCGCAACATTCAAGATGGTGTGCGCCTGTTAGAAGAGCTTGGCGCAATTAATGCCAACGCCAAAGATGCCCGTAAACGCCTTACCGATATTGGTCGCAAACTATCAAGACTGCCGATCGATCCACGCTTAGGTCGAATGGTGATTGAAGCGCCTCGTTTGGGCTGCGCTAAAGAGGTGATGATTATTGCCTCGGCATTGTCTATTCAAGACCCAAGAGAGCGCCCAAGTGATAAACAGCAAGCATCGGATGAAAAACATCGTCGATTCTTTGATAAAGACTCAGATTTTATCAGCTTTGTGAATTTATGGGATTACATTAAAACTCAGCAAAGTGAGCTCTCAAGTAATCAGTTTCGACGCCAATGTAAGCAAGATTACCTAAACTACTTACGAGTCCGTGAGTGGCAAGATTTGTATTTCCAACTCAGTCAGTCTTTGCGTGAGTTGAATATCCAAGTCAACCAAAACCCAGCCGATTACGAAGCGGTGCATTGCGCACTGCTTAGTGGCATGCTGTCGCACATTGGTATGAAAGACCAAGAGAAGAATGAATATCAAGGTGCGCGAAACGCACGTTTTCATATCTTCCCTGCATCTGGCTTATTTAAGAAGCAACCTAAATGGGTGATGACCGCCGAGCTGGTGGAAACGTCACGTCTTTGGGGGCGCATCGTGGCAAAAATCCAACCAGAATGGATTGAGCCTCTGGCTAAGCACCTGATTAAACGCTCGTACAGCGAACCACATTGGTCGAAGAAACAAGCGGCTGTACAAGCGCATGAGAAAGTGACGTTATACGGCATCCCAATCATTCCCAAACGTACCGTTAACTATGGGCTCATAGAGCCTGTGCTGTGTCGCGAAATCTTTATTCGCTCGGCGATGGTAGAGGGTGATTGGGAAACAAAACACACTTTCTTTAAGCAAAACCGTAAATTATTACTAGAAGTGGAAGAGCTTGAGCACAAGTCTCGTCGCCGTGACATTTTGGTGGATGACGACGAATTGTTCGATTTTTACGATCAACGAGTCTCTACCGAAGCGATTTCAGGTCGTCACTTTGATTCGTGGTGGAACAAACAGCGCAAAACCTCTCCTGAGTTACTCAACTTTGAAAAAGAGATGCTGTTTAGAGGCGATGCTTCGCATGTCACAGAGTTGGATTATCCTAACTTTTGGCACCAAAACGGCGTCAAACTTAAGCTCAGTTACCAATTTGAACCCGGTGATGATAGTGACGGTGTCACAGTGCACATTCCATTGCCCGTGTTAAACCAAATCCAGCCACAAGGTTTTGATTGGCAAATACCGGGTTTGCGTCATGAATTGGTGGTGGCGTTAATTAAATCACTGCCTAAAACATTGCGTCGAAACTTTGTGCCCGCGCCAAACTACGCTGATGCTTTCTTGTCTAGAGTGACGCCGTTAGAAGCGCCGCTACTGGACAGTTTAGAAAAAGAGCTTCGCCGCATGACGGGTGTGGAAGTGGTGCGTGATGATTGGAAGCTAGAACAAATTCCTGATCATTTAAAAGTGACGTTCCGCGCGGTGGATCATCGCAATCGAAAACTCAAAGAACACGCCGATCTGTATGAGCTTAAAGACAGCCTAAAAGAGAAAGTCCAACAAACCTTATCTAAAGTTGCGGATGACGATATTGAACAAAAAGATCTGCATACGTGGAGCTTTGGCGAAATCCCGAAAGTGTACGAGCAAAAACGCGGTGGCTATCAAGTCAAAGCTTATCCTGCGATTGTGGATGCCAAGCAAAGTGTTGAGATAAAACTGTTTGAAACTGAGTTTGAACAGCAACAAGCGATGCGCGCCGGTCAGCGCCGTTTGGTTTTGCTGAATGTGCCATCACCGATCAAGTATCTGCATCAGAACTTGCCGAATAAATCTAAACTTGGCTTGTACTTTAACCCTTATGGAAAAGTACTTGATCTGATTGATGATTGTATTGCTTGTGGTGTCGACAAACTCATCGAAGAGCAGGGCGGTCTAGTATGGCAACCTGAGCAATTTGAAGCGTTGAAAGAGCATGTACGCGCCGAGTTGGGTGATACTGTAGTGCATATTGCGCAGCAAGTGGAGACGATTCTGACCACAGCCTTTAATATCAATAAGAAGCTCAAAGGCCGCGTTGATTTAAGCATGGCGTTTGCTCTTTCTGATATTAAAGCGCAAGTTGAGGGCTTGATATATAAAGGCTTTGCCACCGATTGCGGTTGGAAGAAACTGCCGGATATCCTACGCTATATGAAAGCAATCGAAAGACGCATGGAAAAACTGCCGATTGATCCTAATCGCGACCGATTGCAACTGTTAAAAATTGAAACAGTGGCGCGCGAATATCAAGAATTGAAAAACAAAATCCCGAAAGGTACGGCAGTGCCAGATTCGGTTAAAGAAATTCACTGGATGTTGCAGGAGCTTAGAGTGAGCTTTTTCGCGCAGCAATTGGGTACACCTTATCCAATTTCGGATAAACGTATTCGTAATGCGATTGAAAATGTGTAAATCTTTACTGCGAATATCCAATTTGTGATACATAATAATATGATTCAAAAGCACTAACAAAACAGGAAGTTAGAATGAAGTACGGTAAATATGCTCTTGCGATAGCCTTAATGGGCGTTTCTTCAATGGCAGCAGCAGATTCTTGGTTTTATGCAGGTGGCTCTGTAGGTCAGTCTTCTTTTAAAAGCGATAAAACCTCTACCTTTGGTTTCCATGTAGGTACAGGTATTTTACCTATTATCGGCGTAGAAGCAGGTTACTGGAAACTGGGTTCATTTGATGTAGGCCCTGAAACATACGATTTCCAATCGTTTTACGCAGGCATTAAACCAAGCATCGATTTAGGCCCAGTACACCTATATGGACGTTTAGGTGCTCACCGTTACGACTTGAGCGGCAAAGCAGGCGCACAAGACGATGATGGTTACGATTTGATGTACGGTGTGGGCGTTGAATACTTTGTTATCGACATGATTTCAGTAGGTGCGGGTTACCAAAACTTTGAAGTCAGCGGCGGCAACGTGGATTCTTACACGCTCAACGCAACATTCCATTTCTTATAAACACATAAGTTTGGTTTGAATGAAAAATGCTCCTATTGAACTGAACGGAGCATTTTTATTGCCCGTCATCTAGCAATAGATCGTAGGATTTACTCGATTACAATCCCTTGTTTTTAACAAGGATATATCCATTATCAACGATGTTTGCGTCAAGTTGTCACATTATCCTTCTATTTTTAGCGTACTCATCTGGTATTCGCTTTTGTATACGCTAATGTTAAACATGCAATCACTATAATTATCTATTTTCCGCAACTATCTTGCGCCTTTCTCGACCATTAGGAGAAGATATCTGGGATGAACAGCCTTTTTATTGGACTTAGCGTACTGCTTCCTAGCATTTTATTCGCCAGTTTTGATGTCATGAATATCACCGATTTCGTCTTAGAGTCGATAGCGTTTATTTTGCTCTGTGGCATTTTCGTCTATGGCCATCGTACGTTAGATATTACAGTTAATATTGGCTTAATCGCACTTATCATTTGTGAGTTTTTTGAATGTCTTGAAGTTATCGGCGAGTTCCAATGGTTTTTTCAAAACAATGTTATTTTTGATATTTTTGTGTTTGACCTTTTATCCATTGTTGGCCTGATGCTTATCGCATTTGGTATCCATAAAATGTTTCGATACCAACGTCGAGTCGCAGAGATTGAACCTTTGACTAATATTTTCAATAAACGCGCTATGGAAGGGCTATCCAAAAAAGAATTAGATAGAGCTAAACGCTCAAAAAACAACACATCCTTAATTTTAATTGATATCGACCACTTCAAATTGGTTAATGATACCTATGGCCACCAAGTGGGTGACGAAGTTCTTATTGGCGTTGCGCAGCATTTAGGCCATTTAATACGCCGTTATGATTTATTAGGCCGTTGGGGAGGGGACGAGTTTATTATTTTGTGCCCAAACACCAATAAAGTAGAAGCCAATGAAGTCATGACCAGACTACACAAACCCCTATCCATCGCCACGGCGCAATCCACTATTGAAATCACTCTCAGCATCGGAAGCACTACCGTTTCTCCAAGAAGCAACATAAACTTTCATGCGCTGTTTGCCCAAGCAGATAAAGCGTTATACGCAGTCAAGAAAAATGGCAGGAACAATCTGTGTCATTTTGATTCGTTGTGTTCTTCGTAGTGATAGCAATTTCTAACACTCACTAATGAGCTAGTTGTTTTGATCTGATCTATCCGTAATCCATAGTTTTTCAATTGATCGTTTTCGCAATCTTATATTCCCTTGTGTGTGCTATTAACATGAAGGGTAAAGAAATAAAATATGAAGATTTAGGTTGTACCCCAAAGAGTTTGGAAAGAATAGCAATGAAAATTTTGAAAAAACATCTCCTCCTATTAGGTAGCTTGTTCTTAGCTACGATTATGTTGGCTGGATGTGGATGTGGAGGTGGAGGTGGTAGTGATTCAACTCCAACATCTAAGGAACTAACTCTTAATATTGATAATCAAGACCAATTATTAAAGGTTATAGATGAAGCTTATGATGTATATAGTAATATTGATTCAGATTACGCTAGTGTATTAAATTGGTGGTCAAATGATGACTACATTTCAGGTAGTTTTGTGACTGATTCTGGCATCGCAAGTTGGAATGTTAATGACCAAACATCTGTAATCAGTCTTAACTACAAAAATGCTGTATTTAAAGATATTGAACTCAATGGTTCTATTCATGATACTTCAGGGGACAACTATATTTTGTCTGCTCATCTCAAGGTTAAACAAATTTCTAGTGGTCACACAGTTGAATCAGATTATAACAGTTCAAACAGTTCTGACTTTAGTATGACTAATACGTCGTCTACCTTAGGTACCTACCGCATCAACGCTACTGATTTTGACAAACTCAATGACGGAGGAGCACATGTCGAAATTATTGGTAAAGACAATAATAAATGGGTGGTAGAGTTTTACTCAAACGTTTACGTAGTCACAGAGCCTAATGGTAATAGCTACAACGTAAATAAGGACAGTGGGGCAATAGTTCAAAATCAAGTGTTCTCTGGAATTGGTCAAGGAAGCATGAGTTCTTTTATTAATGATGATGATTCTGCCACAGTGGCTCGTCTTGTTGATAATGGTTTTACAGCAATAACATCGTTTGTTAAAACCTTTAAACACAATTCATATGATCTGAATGATGGTTTCTGTAGTGATGGCGGTTCTTACGCTGAAGGTTCTAACTTTTTATTTAATGTTAAAAACTGCGATGAGAATGGGATTGTTCTAAAAGGAGATTTCAAAGAAGAGTATGACAATAAGTTTTCGAACATTGATTTAGATATCCATTACGTCAATACAGATGAAAGTGCTCATCTTACAGCAAGTAATATGTCTCTGAATACATCAACATATGATTCACACTATAACAATGTCGATGAGATTAAATTTGTTGGACAGTACTCTGATGCACAAAGCAACAATCAATATGTCGTACTTAAAAGCTCTCATATCTATTTCGATGATCAAAGCTTTGGTTTAGATTATCCAAAAAGCGGTAAAATCTTAGTCAGTACCGGAGGGAAAACTTGGACTGCTGACTTGCATGGTTCTACGTTCGATCTAACCTCACCAAACGGAACAACCACTCAACATACTCTGAGTTTAATGGATTAATAGAAACTAACCTCAATCAGGATAAAAAGAGTTGGGGTTAAAGTTGTTGATAAGTATTAAGGCCTGATTACGATATGTTATCGAAATCAGGCCTTTTGTTTATGTTATAAGTAGCGGTTCATTAAGTGCTGTTTAAAGTGTTCAGCATTTAACGTCTCGCCTGTGGCTTGTTTTACCAGTTCATCAGTGGTCAACAAGCTACCTTTACTCCAGATATTACTTGATAGCCAATCAAAGATAGGTGTCAATTCGCCTGAACGTAGCACCGCATCTACATCGACGGTTTTCTTCATTGCTGCCATGAATTGTGCTGCGTACATTGCACCTAATGTGTAGCTAGGGAAATAACCGAAACTGCCATCTGTCCAGTGAATATCTTGCATACAGCCATTTTTGAAATTACCTGCGGTCGATAGACCAAGGTAAGACTGCATTTTGCTGTCCCAAAGCTCTGGCACGTCTTGGTATGAAATGTTGCCGTTGATGAGATCGCGTTCGATTTCAAAGCGTAGGATAACGTGCGCGGGGTAGGTGAGTTCATCGGCGTCGACACGGATGAAGTCTTTCTTCACGCGGGTGTACAGTTTATTTAGGTTCGATGATTCAAACAATTGAGCGTCATGTTCTGGGAAGTGTTTTGCCGCTGATTGACTTAGATGGTGAATAAACGGTGCACTTCGTCCCATTTGCATTTCAAAAAAGAGTGATTGAGATTCGTGGATGCCCATAGAGCGAGCTGTGCCACTTGGGTTTCCTGCTAGGGCTTTTGGCAATCCTTGCTCATAACGAGCGTGCCCTGTTTCATGGACGATACCCATCAGTGATTGCATAAATTCGTTTTCGTCGTAACGAGTGGTCAGCCTTACATCTGTTGGCACGCCACCACAAAACGGGTGCACGCTTTCATCAAGTCGTCCGTGGGTGAAATCAAATTGCAGTAGCTTCATGATTTCAAGGCCAAGCGTTTTTTGTTTGTTAGTATCAAAAGTACCACTAGGAAGAATGATGCTTTCTTTACTTTGCTTTTCAATAACTTGGTCGATTAGATTTGGCAGCCACTGTTTTACGTTATCAAAGGTGTGCGTAAGAGCTTCACTGCTTGTACCCGGTTCATAGATACCTAGCATGGCATCGTATGGGCTAAGACCTGTGGCTTGAGCGCGTATCTGCGCTTCTTCTTGAGACAGGGCAACGACGGGTTGCCAGTTTTTAGCAAAACCTTGCCAATCATTGTTGGTTCTTTGGGTGCGCCAAGCGTGTTCACATTTTGAACCGGCTAAAGAGCTGGCTTCGACTAGCTCTTTTGGAATGATGTTTGACATCTGCCAATTACGTTTCATTTCGCGAAGCTGTGCAACTTCATCTACAGATAAGCTTTCATCGCTGGCTTTATCAAACCATTCTGCCAGTTGTGGCTGGGTTTTTAAGCTGTGTACGTGCACTGAAAGTTCAGCCATAGCGCGAGAGCGTGCCTCGTTTCCGCCACTAGGCATCATAGCCGCAGCATCCCAACCGCAGATCGCGTGTAGGTGAGCAAAGTTATCTATTGTTTGAAAATGGTCCTTGAGTGATTTAAATGCAGACATATCTCTTCCTTAACCGTATTGAATTGGTTTAGACTATCAAACTTCCCGCGTTACACCTAGTAAGCAACATTAGAAAATTCAATGCAGATTAACGACTTATACACCTTCATCGCCGCCATGACTCTTTTGACCATCACTCCCGGTCTGGACACTGTTCTGGTTATTCGTAATACCAGCCGTGGAGGAAAAGGAGATGGTTATGCAACCAGTTTGGGTATCTGTCTTGGGCTCTACGTGCATGCCACTTGGTCAGCCATTGGCGTGGCGGCTATCATTAGCCAAAGCCCTGAGTTATTTAATGGCATTAAACTCATCGGCGCGGCCTATCTTATTTGGTTAGGTGTTTCGGGCGTTCGCTCGTTAAAAGGCGGAGTAGGGCTTATTGACGTTCAGGCGGATGGCTCTCAAGTTTCGGTGTTCACTTCCATTCGTCAGGGTTTTTTATCGAACGTACTGAACCCGAAAACCGCCGTATTTTATCTGGCGTTTTTGCCACAGTTCATCGATGCCTCGGGTAACCTATGGCTACAGTCGATTTTTCTCGCATCAATTCACTTCGTATTGGCAATGGTTTGGCAGTGCGGTTTGGCGAGTATGCTAGATAAAGCTAAGCTGTGGTTATCGAGCGGTAAAGTGAATTACCGCTTACAGATGTGTAGCAGCTTAGTCTTAATTGCGCTTGGCGCATTATTGGTTTTTGAGTGTTTGTGATTTAAAGCGTTAGCTTATCTCGAGCTAACTAGGCTTTGGCTTTGTAGTTGATACTGGTGTATTCCGGCTCTTCAATGCCCATTTCTTGGTTGAGTACGCGAGTAAGAGCAAAGTAGTAATTGACCAACAGGTTGGCAAATCTTGGTAGCGTTTCAGGTACTTTTTTGCCTGCTTTCTCTACCAACACCAACTGTCGAACCACTTTTTTAGACAGGCTACGACATTGGTGTAGTTGAATCACCGGACCTGTACCTCGTGGCAATACAAATCGCTTGTTGTCATCACTGACACTGTCTTTAAACGCGTGGTATTCGGCGGCCAATGATTCAATATCACTTTCAAATATGCCATTTTTGCCACGAATTGAACCATTAAGATGGAAGATTTTTGGCTGCAATTCTTCTAAAGATTGGCGCACTTTTGGGTTATCGATATTGGTTAGTGCTAGGCCTGTAATGGTACACAGTTCATCGGTAAGGATTTCAAAGTCGCATAATGGGCTGTCTTCAAAAATAAATGGGTAGGCCAGTTCGTCAATATTACCGCTGAATTTCATGATGTTTCCTTCTAAAATGCATTTATTCATAAAAACAAGCTAGGTTTCAATGCGTTACAAGGTAAACATTGCTACTCTATGTGCTTATGTATTATCTAATCATTGTTACTTGATAAAATCACGATATTCTTTAGTTAAATTTGTGCCGTTCAGTATCATTGAATCGTCAAACTCATTGTCTGCATCCTTCATTTTGATGAGTTTGAGCATTAAAAAGTATAAAAGGGAAAATTAAATGGGAAGTTTTATGCGCGGTTTCGCTGTGCTTGTGTATCTTTATTCTGCTGTTGTATGGGCTCAATATCCAATCACAGTGACAGATGCAAGCGGTAAAAGCCTGACTCTTGATAAAGCCCCTCAAAAAATATCTTCCAAATCTCTATTTAGTGATGAAGTGTTGCTAGATATGATCCCTCCGCAACGTTTTAGTTCAGTCACTAATCTTGTGGATGATGAACATTTTTCTGTTATTGCAGGTAAAGTACCTGCATCTGTGCCTCGTTTGGGTTTAAACGTAGAACAAATCTTAGCAAATCGCCCCGACTTGGTGTTTGCCGCTACGTGGAGTGATGCTGGACGTATTCATCAACTGCGCTCTGCGGGTATAAACGTCTTCATTTTACCTGTACCTAGCACTTTGGCTGAAATTGAAGATTTAATAAAACTTATCGGCAAAATAGTTGGCGAAGACAACAAAGCCAAAACCATAGTGGTGGATATGGAGCGTAAACTAGAAGAAGGTCTTGTTTACACCAGTCATAAATATAAAGTGCTTGATTACAATAATTGGGGCACGTCAAGTACTCGCCATTCTACTTGGCAACTGATTGTTAATCAGGCAGGTTTTGAAAACGTAGTTGCCGATCTTGATGCCGATAAATTTGGTCAAACCCCTATGTCTAAAGAGCTTATTGTTGCTCTTGATCCCGAAGTGTTGTTTGTTCCGAGTGTTGTTAAAACCGATAAAGCGGGCAGTACCGATTTAATGCACCAAGTCTTAACCGACCCAGCGCTAAGAAACGTACAAGCGGTTAAGTTAGGCAATGTTTATCCTATCCCTCAATATTTACGTGGTACGTATAGCCAGCATATTGTGGACACTATTTTGTTTGTAAATAGGGCTGTTTTAGGTACACCCGCTCCATGATTGCAGATTCAAGCTATGTGAAATTTCGTTGGTACGCGTTGGTAGGAAGTATTGCGCTTGTTATTTCAATGTGGGCGGCGCTGGCGTTAGGCGCAGTTAATCTGTCAGTGATGGATATGTTTTCCTATCTAAAGCTGTTAGTCACGCAAGGTTCGCAAAGCGCAGCTTCAGAGTATCCACTAATTTCTGCCATCGTTGTGCATATTCGTTTGCCACGAGTCATTGCTGCCATTGCCGCTGGCAGTGCGTTAGCCATTGCTGGTGCGTGTACCCAAGGCTTATTTCGTAACCCATTAGCAAGCCCAGATGTGCTTGGCGTAAGTGCCGGAAGTAGTTTTGGTGCGGTTATCGCAATCAGTAGTGGACTGTCTCTTGTTCACCCGCTATGGACGCCAATCATTGCCTGTGTTGGAGCATTAATTTGCGCCATGTTTGTGTTTATTTTGGCGCGTAATTCCGGTAGCGGGCAAACTCTGTATTTAATTTTAGCGGGGCTGGCTTTATCGTCTTTGTTAGGCGGAGCTACGTTAGGGGTACTATTATTTGCCCGTCAATATGAAGTAAGCCAATTTGTATTTTGGACCATGGGCGGCTTAGATGGTCGAATATGGGAGCAAATTATCTGGCCACTGCCGGTCATTGTATTAGCGTCACTTTGGTTGCTGCGACGCGCACATTGGTTAAACATCTTGTCTATTGGTGACGAAGCGGCGCATGGTTTAGGAATGAATGTCGGGCGATGTCGTTTTAGCTTGTTGCTATGTGCATCACTGCTTACCGCCATGTCGATAGCGATTGCTGGCCCGATTGGTTTTATCGGTTTAATGGTGCCACATTTGGTGCGTATGTTAACTGGCGCCAATCACATTAGTCTATTGCCGCTTTCGGCGCTGTTTGGCGCAATCTTTCTCTTAATTTGCGATCTTATAGGGCGCTACATCATTGCGCCGTATGAGATCAAAGCGGGCATCATTACCGCAATAGTTGGCGGAGTATATTTCCTTTGGCTAGTGGTTCGAGTACAAAAGCAGGGACGATTGCTATGAACAAGTGTCCGGTAAAAGTGGCTGAATTAAGTGTTTCTTTTAATGGAACTTCAGTATTGCAGAACGTTAGCTTTGAGTTGGAGAAAGGCTCATTAGTGGGCATTATTGGCCCCAATGGTGCAGGTAAATCTAGCGTGCTAAAACACATCAGCGGTTATCTGGCGCCAACCGAAGGGCGAGTTTGCTTGTTTGGTGAACCGGTAATGGAACTGGCCGCCGATCAGCGCGCCGCGCTATTAAGCTACCTGCCGCAGATCAATCGAGTAGAGTTTCCTTATAAAGTCAGTGAGTTAATTGCGTTAGGCTTAGTGAATAACCATGCGTTAGATAAAGCGCAAAAGAAAAGCCAAATAAAAAAGGTGCTAAAGCGACTTAACATAGAGCGCCTTGAAGAAAGAAGCGTAGATGAACTGTCTGGCGGCGAGCAACAACTGGTGCACCTTGCGCGGATCTTGTTGCAAGATGCGCCTGTTATTTTATTAGATGAACCTAGCGCTAGCTTAGATATTGGTCATGAAGGCCAGTTGATGAATATTCTATACAGCTTGGCACAAGAGGGAAAAACGGTGCTGGTGGCACTACATAACCTAAATACAGCAGCAGAGTTTTGCGATCGTTTGCTGCTTATGCATCATGGAAAGTTAATAGCCGATGGCGTACCAAGTTCGATATTGACCCAACAGCAAATCCAACAGATTTACCCGTATGAAGTTAAGGTTTCTATCAACTCTAGTACCGGCAACCCTAATATTTTGGCGGTGAAGCGGGATTCTTATTAATATCTGCTGTGTTCGTTAATCTATCATTGTGAAGGGGTAATCTGCGAAAGGTGCTTATTCAAACCTGTGGGCTTTGTGGAAGTCGTGATTAACCGAATATTCGCCTACATCATCAAGTCAAGCGATGTAGGAATAAAGTACTCTTGTCTCCAAAAATAGTTCAGTCTTAATTCTGGTTTAAATATCCCAAATTTGCTTACCATTCTCTAATACTTTATATAGCGATGAAAGATGTAAGCAAGAAGTAGACTATGTCCATTAACCGCTGGTGCTAGACTATGGTTCAGTTTATTATCTAGGTCGAGCTTAAGGACACCTTGAAAAGTACATTAATTAAAATGTATAGAGTTCAGACCCTCTACTGTACAGGAATTTACAGTGTTTAAGAAATAGTATTAATACATAGGTGAAGCAGGTAACTTCGCCAGTGATTATTCATCTTTGATCAGCACCATCAGTTTTGTACCTGACGGTGAGTAGCCTTTATTTCATTTGAACACTACTGCACCGCACTGGCAACACTATCTGGAATAAATTTAATAGTCTGTATTAAAAAATAAGCGCCACCAATATTTATTTGACTACCACATTCGTTTTGTTAGTAGTTGAAATATGAGTAGCTGAATTTCTTGCTTCTCTTTCCGTATGAGCGTTATAAATCACATCTCTCTGTGCACTTCTACAGTCATCTTCATTCAGAACACCTTGTCTTCTACGATGTAAAATCTCTTCATTCAAGGCATCTTTATTCCACGACCAAGGAACAGTCTGAGCTTTATAACATAAGGCATAATCACCTAGAACTGCTTTAGAGTCTGGGGTGCTATATTTAGGTATCAATCCACACCCACCCAATAAGACAACAGAAATAGACGATATGAGGGTTAATTTTAATAGTTTCATCATTCCACCTACGAGAAATTGAACATTTGATTTAATGAATGGCAACATTTTAACAAGTATCCAGAACGATAAAGATGACGAGAGTGCGGAACTTTGTTCCCCTTAAACTCCGTTATTTGATGGACTATGAATTTAACTCTAGGGAGAATGGTATATATTAAGGGGAGGGAAGATACATTGCGGTTTTCTTTAAATACTGCGGAGTACGATTATAACGAGGATAGTTCAATCTGTAACTCACTCCGAATTAGTCTCTGAACGCAATGGTAACAGTCGCCCCATTAAACGATGCCAACTGAGAAATTTTGATTGAAGTTGCTGAGGTAACTTTATAACAGCTGACTTATTGGATCTAACATTACCAAGATGATCGGGTTTCACATTCCAAATATTTGCTAGACGGTAACTTGAATATCGTTGTCTATATCTGTCTTTAGGTTTAGCTGTTTGAATATAACTAATTATGGGCCTGGCTTTAAGTCAACCTTCGACACTGGTGGGCAATATCCAGTGAAAGTATTATGGTCTAAATGTAGGAGTTTTGTATCATGTTTTTATCCCCTATCTACATGGGTCAAAGCAACGCATTTTGTTAAATCATAACTGTCAGAAGTCGTAATGACTTACGCTAAAGTGATCATTTTTTTATTAGTAATGATCCACATCAGCGTAAGCCAATAACCGTCGTTACGATTGTTGAGTCGCAGGTTTTAGCAACAATGACTTATCAAAAAACAGCTTAGTTTCTGCAATAACCACCTGACGTAGGGCGATAAGACCAATTAAGTTCGGTACTGCCATCAAGCCATTTACGATATCGGCAATTAACCAAATCATATCTAGCTTCATAAAGGCGCCAGAGAAGACTAATGCGATAAAGACCACTTTGTAAGGCAGGATTGCTTTAGTACCAAAAAGGTAAACCACGCAACGTTCGCCGTAGTAGTTCCAACCTAAAATGGTGGTGAAGGCGAAGAACAATAAGCCAACGGATACTAAAATCGGGCCGAGGACATCGGCATTTAAACCAACCGCGAAAGCATGCGTGGTCATCATGGCGCCAGCAAGATCGCTTTGCCATGCACCTGTGATAATTAAGGCAAGGCCAGTCATGGTACAGATAATGATGGTATCAAAGAAGGTACCAGTCATCGAAATCAAACCCTGACGTGCGCATGAATCTGTTTTTGCCGCGGCCGCTGCCATAGGAGCACTACCTAAACCAGATTCGTTAGAGAATACGCCGCGCGCGATACCTGATTGGATGGCAAGCATCACACTTGCGCCGAAGAAGCCGCCACTTGCTGCTGTTGGTGTAAAGGCAGAAACAATTACTAGCTCAATGGCCGATAATACTTGGTCAGCGTTATTGATCAAAATACCTAAACAAGCTACCACGTAGATAACGGCCATGGTCGGCACCACTTTACCCGCAACGCGAGAGATAGACTTGATGCCACCTAAAGTGACCATAGCCACTAGGACAGTTAATACGATTGCAGCCATAGTACGGTCAGCGCCGAGCGTCATCTCTGATGCATCTAAAATAGCGTTAACTTGTGGGAAAGTACCGATACCGAACAGGGCAACACCTAAAGCGAAAACGGCAAATAATGTTGCTAAAAGCGGTGATTTTACGCCATCACGCAGGTAGTACATTGGACCACCCAACATGCCACCTTTATCATCTGTGGTGCGGTATTTTACGGCAAGTAGACATTCGGCATATTTTGTTGCCATACCAAATAGTGCTGCCAGCCACATCCAAAAGAGTGCGCCTGGGCCACCAAGTTTAATCGCAGTAGCCACACCTACGATATTACCCGTACCAATAGTGGCAGATAGGGCAGTACATAATGCGGCGAATGCGGTGACATCACCTTTGGAATCGGTATTTGATGACTTACTAAAGACCATTTTAAGGGCAGTAGGAAGGTGTCTAAACTGAATAAGACCTAAGCTGAAAGTGAAGTAAACGCCGGTACCAACCAATAGGATAAGCAGTGGTGGTCCCCAGACGAAACTGTCGATGGAGTGTAAAATAGTTTGTAGCGAAGATTGTGCTGGTGTCATGGTTTTCCCCTTAATAAACAACATATAAGGAGAAGAGTGAACGCGGATCAAAAGAACTAAATTAACGGTAAAATGGTTAAACGCAGTTTCACTCCTCTGTCCTTTTGCCTGAGAGTTTCACCCAAAATTGGGCTTGCTCCTTCGGCGGCCGATTGCTACATCAAAGTAGTACGGCTCTCTCCAGAGATTCCTCCAACTGCAGTCCTCACTTGTTAAACAAGAACGTATAAACAAGAACCTGAAAGATTTACTTCTTCGGTAGACGTAATAAAACGTCACTCTCCTGCAGTCTTCATCGGAACTAGCGTAAAAACGCTAGGTATGTAAGTAAATTACTTACAGGCGAGTAAAGTATCACAATTTTTTACAGATTCAAGAAACTTATTCAAATTTCTTTTAGGCAAGATTAACTAAAACAATTACTTAACTGTTAAACTTTACCTAACTCTAATATTTATCACGTTGTGAGAGAGTAACATGACACGTTTAATTGCTATTGTCGTTTTGGGTGTTCTAGCGCTGTTGTTTGTTCGCTATAACACGAATGAGAAAATACAAAAATGGGTTGTCATTGTATTGTTGGGAGCGTTTGCTACCTATACTGGTGTTTTGATGATATCTGAGTTAATCCGTTAGTGGAGTAGTTTGTGTTGAATTGTAAACTTGTACGAGTACGTCAGATTGGATTGACAAAAACACACTTTATTACCGGGGTTTTCTGCCTTGCATTAGGCGCCTTAGGTGGTGGTGCGTTTGTTTCACATCACGCAGAAAACGTGAGTAAGGGAAAGCAAGTTGTTCAGCAGCAATTAACAGAGGAACATGCGGCCTTGATTGCTGAAAATGATGAAATCAAATCACAATTACAGACGTTCAAAGAAGATAGCAACATAGAAAAGCAGAAGCAAAGTACCCTTGAGCAAACGGTAGCCGCGTCGAAAAAGACCAACACACAGCTGAAAAAACAAAACCAGACATTAAGTGTTGAAGTAGCAAATTTAAAAACGCAGCTAAAAGAACAACAAAATCAGGCTCTCGACCTACAGAAACAAAATCAAGTATTACAAGCCTCTATTGATAAGAAAAATGCCATCCTCACACAGTCTAAGGAATATTTTCAAGGTCAGTTAAAGCTGCAACAAGAAGTGCATGAGTTAAATGTACAGCGCGAAAAATTGATTGTGACTTTTAATAATCTGACTAAAGAGTGTCAGGTATTTACCGAAGGCAAAAGCTGGGATGCAAAGTCAGATTCCTGCGACAGAAAACAAAAAGCCTCCGATCGGATAAAAGCATTAGACAAGAGTATCAATGCAAAGCAGGCACAATTGGATAGCGCAGATTCAGCGGTGAAGTAAAGGATTTAATAAATCTGTTTATCTGACTTTACCTAGCTAAAAAAAAGCTTAACATAGTGTATTGCGTTTTATATCGAGCACTATGTTATGTCCCTCCACTTATGGTTATCTTTGTTTTTAATTTGCCTACTTGGCGCTATGTCTCCAGGCCCGAGTCTTGCCACTGTTAGTAAGCATACGTTAGCGGGGGGAAGGCTCAATGGAATAGCAGCTGCTTGGGCACACTCGTGCGGTATCGCATTTTACGCTTTTATTACGGTAATTGGTCTTGCGGTTGTATTGCATAAATCAGAGCTGTTGTTTGTTTCTATTTCATTGTTAGGCGCTGCTTATCTTGCTTATTTAGGATGGAAATCGTTAACCTCTAATGGTGGCATTGCCAGTACTCTTGAAGCAGGTAAACCCATGAGTATTAAGGATTCCGCCAAAGAAGGGCTATTAATTTCTTTGCTCAATCCTAAAATAGCATTGTTTTTTATCGCTCTATTTAGCCAGTTTGTTGCCGAAGGTAATAGCCTAGGTTCAAAGGCAGTAGTGGTTGTCACACCTATGCTAGTTGATGGTTTGTGGTATACCTTTATCGCTTTAATTCTCTCAAGCCCAATGCTATTTGAAAGATTAAAAGCCAAGGGCAAACTCATTGATCAGCTTTCAGGCATAGTGTTAATTGCGCTAGCTTGTCGAGTAGTGTGGCAAAATGTCGGATATTTTTAAAGTAAGACGAGCACAGCTTGAAGATAAAGACACTTTATTAAATGTGTGGCGCGCATTATATGAGTGGCATCATTTGCACTGTGAAGAAATGATAAAACCGCCATGTATCAAAGAGCTTGACGCAGAGCTTGACAGTTATTTATCGACACTAGACTGTTTTATCTTCGTGTTAGAAGTGGAAGAGCATATCGTTGGTTTATCACAGGGCAGTTGTGTCAATTGCAATCGCCACTGTTAAAATCACAAATGGTAGGAAGCATAGACCACTGGTTTGTTAATGATAGTTATCGACAGATTGGTGGGGGAATCGCGCTTCTTAGTCGTTTAGAAACTGAATTTTTGAATTATGGGGTGACGCGAGTCAACGCTGAGGTGTGGGGATTTAATGAAAGTGCGCTTGGTGTGTACCGCAAGCATGGCTTTCAAACGCACATTCACTGTATGACAAAAACAATCGTGTAATTGATTAGTTGTTTATTTAAAAACGGAATCAATTACTTAGAGTACAAATTTCTCAATAGCAGTCGCGACTCCGGATTCGTTATTACTATCGGTAATATGGTCGGCGAGTGATTTGGTTTCATCATCGGCATTTTGCATTGCCACCGCAAGACCTGCGTATTTCAGCATATCGTGATCGTTACCCGCATCTCCGATACACATCACTTCACTTTGTTTGATACCCAAATGTTGCGCAAGGGTTTGTACGCCGGTGCCTTTATTGCTTAATGGATTGCAAAACTCTAAGAAGAAAGGTGCACTGCGTACCACAGAATAATCTTGTTTTAGGATTTCGGGAAGGGTATCCGCTATCGGTTGCAGTACTTCAACGGGGTCAATTAACATGGTTTTGATGATTGGGTGTGAATCTTCTAAGGTATCAAAATCCATTTCTGTTATCGTTAAGCCGTTAATATTAGCTTCATGCTGCGTGTAGTAACTGTTTTTTGGGGTAATTAATCCGTGTTCTTTACTAAATGCCTGACAGTTACAATTGCGCTCTTTAGCCAGTTGGTAAATGCGTTTTGCATCAGCCCCTGAGATCAAGCGTTCGCTAATAACTTCGCCTGTTCCTACATTTCTAATAATTGCAGAGTTATAACACAGCACATAATCTTCATTACTGTCCATTTCCAGTTGATGTAGGCTATCAAGCATACCTTCTAATGGGCGTCCAGAAGCCAAGACCACAGTTACGCCTTTTGCTTTTGCGTCCAAGATAGCTTGTTTATTTCGGTTTGAAATAACTTTATCGGTATTGAGTAAGGTGCCATCCATATCGATAGCAATTAGCTTGTACATTATTAGACCCAGTAAAAAAAGAAAACCCCTGCAGCAATCGCAGGGGTTATAGAATTATTATAGGTAAAGTTTAGCCAGTGCTTCTGGTTCTACTTCTTTACCTTCTAGCTCAGCATTCCAGTTTGTACCGATTAATACACCATCTTCTGATAGGGTGATTAGCCAATCTTCTACAAAAATATCAAGAGGGATTTCAGTGACTTCAAAATCAGCCCACTCTTCAACATTATGATACTCAGCATCAGCACGATTAGACCAAAATGGCATTACTTCACATTCTTCAAACTCACTTGAATCGCAGGCTAACCAGCCATCTTCATTTTTAAGACCCCAAACAAGATTCTCTGTTTTACTCTGCTCGATGAACAGGTCTAGATTCTGTTGAATATCGTTGTTTAATTGGCTCATTGTTTTTTCCTAACAGTGTGATATGTCGGGTATTTTAGCACGCTTAGAGGTTGCATGGCATTTTTTAGCAAGATAGACACAAAAAAGCTGAGTTTTTACTCAGCTTTATATTCAACGACTGTTCGATAATGGTTACTTAGGAAGCTTAGTAAATATTGTCCATTCGCGAACAAAGTCACCTTTAAAACCAATAACCGTGGCTTCAACTCGTCGCTCTAGCGCTTCATCGGTCGGACTGTTGTCCTCGACGTCATCTTCACCGTAGCCGATGATGGTTACGCGACTGGGTTCGACGCCAAATCCTATCAGTTTATCTTGGACAAAGAGCGCTCGATTGCGAGACAAGTTTAGGTTGTATTCTCTGTCTCCAGGATTACTGGCAAACCCTTGAATTTCAATGGAAGTTTCCGGATATTGTTTTAAAAATTCAGCCATACCTTCAATTTGCCCGGCAAACACAGGGTTTATCTCGGCAGAATCGTTTTCAAATAAAATTTTAAGGCTTTGTTCTTGTGATACTTCGATAAGTTCTTCACAACCATCGTTATTGACTCTCGCTGAGACTGGTGTTCCTGGGCATTTATCTCGAGCATTTATCACGCCATCACGGTCAAAATCACGTAGATCTGCTTGTTGGTCTGGCAATGGGGTATCGATATATTCATCGGTATCATTTGCGCATCCAAGCATAGTGAAAGAGATGACGGAAGCTAAAATTAATTTTTTCATTCTAGTACTCCACCGCTGTATTCCACTGTTCTGGAATGTCGACCAATAGGGATTCAAGTAAAGTACCGGTAGCGTTTAGTACGCGGAATTTAGCATATTGCTCAGCATATAGCGCATCAACATAGCCTTTACGAGATTCAAACAGTTCATTTTCGGTGTTTAATAGATCCAGTAGGGTTCGCTTACCAATTTTGTATTGTTTATCGTAGGCAACCACCGTATCGGATGCCGCATCGACGTGATCGGCTAAAAATTCTTTTTGTTGCAGGGTGAGATCTAGCGCGCTCCAAGATAGGCGAAGGCTTTCTTCTACATTTCGATAGGCTCGGTCTCTTAAATCTTTGGCCTTATTCATTTGATAAGCGGCTCGGTCTTTATTTGCGCTATCAACACCACCATTGAACAAGTTGTAACGCATTCTCAATGTTGCATTCATTTCGTCACGGCGACCGGCAACACCTTCTGCATCGTCAAAATAATCGTAACCCGCGTCTATAGTAAAGGTAGGTAGGTTAGGGCTATTTGATTGTTTATATTGAAATTTAGCAGCGTCTACATCCACTTTAGCGGTTTTAATGACAGGGTGTTTAACTAATGCAATATCAATGGCATCGGTGATGGTTAACGGAATGCGTGTGATATCCGCTCTAGGGAATACTAACCCTTGCGGAGATTGTCCAACTAAGCGAGTAAACTGAGTGTGCGTATCAAATAAATTGTTTTGCGCCGCGAGCAGGTTGCCATGTGCTTTAGCAATACGGGCTTCGACTTGCGATAAGTCCGCAGTGGAGCCGATTCCTGATTCGGTACGTTTTTTAATGTCTTTAAATATTTTCTTATGGGTCGCAAGATTGCTTTCAGAAAGTGCAAGAATTTCATACGCTTTTAGTGCATCTAAATAGACTTTAGATACCTCTAATGCCGTGTCCGACGCATCGCTTAATACTTTGTAGCGTAATGATTCAGCTTCTGCTGCGGTTCTATCCATGTTGTGTAGGGTGTTTGAACCGTCCCACAACAGTTGAGTTAACCGAATAGACGCATCTACGGCGGTGTAATCGTCGTCTCTACTTTGATCGTTTTGATAGTTTTCCCAACCAATACCAGCGGTGAGATCAACCTTCGGGTAATATTCTCGTACAGCGGCTTTGTTTTCATACAAATAAGACATGAAATCGTTATACGAACTTTTTACGGTCGGATTCGTTTTCAGAGTGTGCGAAATGGCTTGCTCTAACGACTGGGCTGAGGCTGGATTGCACAGCATGCTAGCTAGAGCGATGGCGCTTAGCTTAATCCTTTTCAAGGTATGCTCCCTAGTATTCCGTTACTTTTTAACCAAACTTGAGCTCATCATGATGCATCAATATGTCACTTTGGTTGCTAAGTATATAATAGTTAATAACAAAATAATTACAATGCATTTGTCACTCAAATGTTTATAAATTGATGATTAGTTTGGTGTTTATTTTTAACACCTTGCTAACTTGAAAAGTAGTGTAAAATTTAACCATAGAAAGGAAGATCTAACTGATAAATACAGGCCACAATATAAATTGGGCCAAGGAGTACACATGGACAGTATCTCATTTGCTAACGACGTTGTATTTGGTGACGCCTGGTTAATCATCGATGCACAAGGCAACCTTAAAGTTGCAGCGCAAGGTTATATCCCCCAAGAAGGAGATGTCATCGTTTCTGTTGGCAGTAATCCACTGATTGTTCCCGAAGATATTGTGAGTGAGTTGCGTGTCTCTATTGCCAATCAGGGCAGCGTGGACTCAGTGAATGCTCAAGCAGGTATTCAAGGTGTAGTAAATGCATTAAATCAAGACAGGGATACTAACCCGCAAGATGAGTTACTCTCCGAAGAAGAAGATGGTTCAAGCTTGACAACCACAGGTGCTGTTGCCAGAGATGGAGCACAAACTATTGCCGTAACTGACTTTCAAACCGAAGGTGTATTTCCCTCCTCATTTACTTTTGAACAAGCTGATGCGATCGCTCAGTTTGTTGAGCAAGTCGTTACAGTTTTATCGCAAGGTAGTGTATCGATTTCTGATAATAACGGCGAAGAAGTGATAAATGGAGAAGGTGAAACTGCGACCATTAATGGCGTTGTCGCAGGTGGTGCCACTGGTTTGGATTCATTAATTATTTCCGATGTTAACGATACGCAAATTATCATCGATGTATCCTTGATAAGGATTGATGAAAACGGGCAATACACAATTGAAGGTGTTGATGTTGGCATGCTAGAGGATGGTGAATTAACGGTTATTGCTATCAGCACTGACGGGAACGGAAACATTGTTGAAGTTAGTGATTCGGTTGAGAAAGACTTTACCTATGGCGATGATTTTAATAGTGACGGTGTAACACAACCGGAAGTGTCGTTGACCGATAACAACGGCGAAGAAGTCATCAACGGTGAGGGTGAAACGGGCACGATCACAGGCTACCTTGGCGAAGGCAATACATCCCTTGAATCATTAATCATTACTGATGTGAACGATAAAGAACTGGTTATCCCAGCAGAAGATATCCAATTTGACGGCAACGGCAATTACACCGTCACCAACATCAATGTAGACGAACTCGCCGATGGCAAACTGACCGTAACAGCCAACAGCATTGATGCTGATGGCAATACCGCTATGGTCAGCGACACCGCCGAAAAAGATTACACCTATGGTGATGACACCGATGATGAAGGCACAGACATCACGCTGCCATCGGTTGCTTTAACCGATAACAACGGCGAAGAAGTCATCAACGGTGAGGGTGAAACGGGCACGATCACAGGCTACCTTGGCGAAGGCAATACATCCCTTGAATCATTAATCATTACTGATGTGAACGGTAAAGAATTGGTTATCCCACCTGAAGATATCCAGTATGACGGCAATGGCAATTACACCGTCAACAACATCAATGTAGACGAACTCGCCGATGGCAAACTGACCGTAACAGCCAACAGCATTGATGCTGATGGCAATACCGCTATGGTCAGCGACACCGCCGAAAAAGATTACACCTATG
The DNA here is from genome assembly GCF_052955985.1 of Vibrio sp. B1Z05. Taxonomy (NCBI): domain Bacteria; kingdom Pseudomonadati; phylum Pseudomonadota; class Gammaproteobacteria; order Vibrionales; family Vibrionaceae; genus Vibrio; species Vibrio sp. B1Z05. The sequence goes on along the minus strand of NZ_CP130463.1, from coordinate 1,439,916 downwards.
GCGGCGACACCGATGATGAAGGCACGGACATTACGCCGCCATCGGTTGCTTTAACCGATAACAACGGCGAAGAAGTCATTAACGGTGAGGGTGAAACGGGCACGATCACAGGCTACCTTGGTGAAGGCAACACAACCCTTGAATCATTAATCATTACTGATGTGAACGGTAAAGAACTGGTTATCCCAGCAGAAGATATCCAATTTGACGGCAACGGCAACTATACCGTCACCAACATCAATGTAGACGAACTCGCCGATGGCAAACTGACCGTAACAGCCAACAGCATTGATGCTGATGGCAATACCGCTATGGTCAGCGACACCGCCGAAAAAGATTACACCTATGGCGGCGACACCGATGATGAAGGCACAGACATCACACCGCCATCGGTTGCTTTAACCGATAACAACGGCGAAGAAGTGATCAACGGTGAAGGTGAAACGGGCACGATCACCGGCTACCTTGGCGAAGGCAATACATCCCTTGAATCATTAATCATTACTGATGTTAACGGCAAAGAACTGGTGATCCCACCTGAAGATATCCAATTTGACGGCAATGGCAACTATACCGTCACCAACATTAATGTAGACGAACTCGCCGATGGCAAACTGACCGTAACAGCCAACAGCATTGATGCTGATGGCAATACCGCGATGGTCACGGACACCGCCGAGAAAGATTACACCTATGGCGGCGACAGCGATGATGAAGGCATAGACATCACGCCACCATCGGTTGCTTTAACCGATAACAACGGCGAAGAAGTGATCAACGGTGAGGGTGAAACGGGCACGATCACCGGTTACCTTGGCGAAGGCAGTACATCCCTCGAATCATTAATCATTACTGATGTGAACGGTAAAGAACTGGTTATCCCAGCAGAAGATATCCAATTTGACGGCAATGGCAACTACACCGTCACCAACATCAATGTAGACGAACTCGCCGATGGCAAACTGACCGTAACAGCCAACAGCATTGATACTGATGGCAATACCGCTATGGTCAGCGACACCGCCGAGAAAGATTACACCTATGGCGGCGACAGCGATGACGAAGGCATGGACATCACGCCGCCATCGGTTGCTTTAACCGATAACAACGGCGAAGAAGTGATCAACGGTGAAACTGAAACTGCAACTATCAGCGGATACTTAGGTGAAGGTGGTAAAGCGCTAGAGTCACTCATTATAACGGACAGTAGTAACAATCAAATCGTTATCCAAGCTTCCCAGATATCATTAAATGATATGGGGTATTACACGGTGACCAATATTGACGTCGCTGGTTTAGATGAAGGTGTATTAACCGTTACAGCAAACAGTATCGATATTGATGGAAACAAAGCAACAACCACAGACACGGCCTTGATGACTATCAATGATGCCCCGATAGCGAGCAGCGGGTCAGTGAGTTGTCTGGAAGATAGTGCTGTTATATTTCAATGGGCTGATTTCGGAGCAAATGATGCGGACACTTCGCAAGACAGCCTGTCAGTTGTGGTTAAATCATTGCCTCTCGATGGCGTGCTTCAAATTTACATCGAAGGAGAATGGTCTGATGTCAGCGTCGGCGATTCGATATTAAGTACCAAGATTGTTGCAGGAGAATTTAGATTTGTTCCGGATGAGAATGAATCGGGCGATGACGATTTTGATGTGTCTGGCCTTGGCAATCTCAAATCAGATTACGCGTCGTTTTTATTTTCTGTCAGTGATGGCGATAAAGAAAGCAGCACAGAGAGTTTATCGATTGATATTGCCGCTGTAGCGGATATGCCGAATCTGTTAGTGGCGAACGACAAAACTGAAGCGTCTATTGATTTTCAGGATACAGATCTAGGAAGACGCAATTGGAGTTCAAATATCGATATAAGTGATGTGTTTGGTGAAAATACATTAGGGACTTGGTATGCCAACGACGACAACAAAGTTGAAATCGGTAAAGAGTCCGTTTACCGCAAAGGGGCGAGCAAAACTAATTTGGTAATGGAGATCGAAGGAGATAGAGGTGATAACTCAATATTTACCGATATTCAGGTCACAGAAGGGCGTTATTACAGTTTCACCTTTGATGTTGCTGCGCGTCGTTGGGCTAACGGTGACAGCGATTTAGATGTCATTTGGGTAAAACTGGATGAACAAGGCCAACCAGTTATGGAGCAAGCCGTAACCTTGTATGAATTTAGGCCAACAGATAACAGTTGGGAAAGAGATATTCAGCTCTCATTACCCTCCGATAGTGAAGGTAGTTACCGCCTATTACTTCAATCGACAGACTCTAATAGCTATGGTGCATTGATTGATAACCTTATTTTAGAATCGAGTGATGCCTTTGGTGAGGTAGATACTTTCGTTGAACTATGGGATATCAGCGCAAGCTTAAACGATACTGATGGTAGTGAATCACTCACTGTTGAATTAAGCGGTCTGGTAGAAGGGACGCTAATAAAAGATGATTTAGGTAACTCTTATCTTGTTGGTAGTGACGGTAAGGCCGATGTATCGGGTTTTGAACTATCGAGTTTAAAAGCAAACGTACCTGAAGCGGGACATTATTCAGTTGAGGTGACCGCAACCGCAACTGAAAATAGCAACGGTGATAGCGCGAGCAAGTCCATCGTTTTACCATTGGTTATTTATTCTGAGCCCGTTTTAGACCCAGAAGACGGTGACGATGGTGACAATGACAATGATAATAACGGAGCATGGGGATTAACCCCAAAAAATGGCTTGTCTGTGACCGAAGGACAAATCAGTGGCCCAATAGCAATTAAACTTCTGGAAGGGGGAACAGTAAGGCTTGCCTCTGGCGCATCACTTACATTTACGTTTGCCTTGATTGGGTTTAGTGAAGGGCTAACAGCGCAAGATTTTGAGTTAAACCTTAGTACTTCAGCTGATTACACCTACAACTCTTTGGTAAATAGTGATGGCGAGATAGAAGTCACCGTACAAAATGTATCTGGCTCTGAAATCGTGGTGGGCCGCGGAAATTCTGATGACGGCTTACTTTCTATTGAAGTAGCCGCAAGCGCAGATAGTCAGATTGAAGATGAAGAGACGTTTACTTTGCATCTTGTTGAGGCAAGTATTGGCTCGCCGAAAGAGTCACAAGATGAAATTGATGTGACCATTATTGATGGCCCAGTGATTGCACAAAATAGAGTGTTTACTGATTCTGTTAATGAAATCATGGCAGGCTTAGGTGATGATATTTTGCAAGGCACATCAGAGCAAGACAACTTCATTTGGAAAAGTGAGATACTCGATAATAGTACCGACCTAATCCAAGATTTTTCGGTCGGTGAAGACGGTATTGTGCTCAATGATATTTTAGAGCCAACTCAAAGCGACAGTATTGATGAACTACTCAATAAAATTGAGGTTAATGTGGTAGGAGATGATGTCACTTTAGGTATAGATCATGAAGGTGGCACACAAACTATCGTCATTCAGGATGCAAGAGAGCAGCTTGGAGATTCAATTGCCAATAATGGCAGTTTTGATGCGTCAGAGATCTTAAATCAGCTGATTGTAAAAGCGAATGACATGTAATGATTGAAAATAAAGACCTGCACTTTTTATCAGGAGCAGGCCTTTAATTTTATGCGTTAAACGACTTTTGCCGCGAAACCTTTCAGGTATAAACCTTCCGGGTAAGCCGTATCAAACAAGTGATCGCTTGCTTGAGTAAAGGATTCCACAAATTTCACTTCACGACCGGCATCTAGCGCAGCATCGGCAATAATTTTTTGGAATAAACCTGACTCCATTAGCCCTGAGCAAGAATAAGTCAGCAAAGTGCCACCAGGTTTGAGTATTTGGATAGCCAGCATATTGAGATCTTTATAACCACGAGCGCCACTGGTTAGGTTGCTCTTCGAGCTAACCATTTTCGGTGGATCCATGATAACTACGTCAAACTGAGTACCTTGGTCACGATATTCACGCAGTATTTTAAATACATCTGCATTCAGAAATACCGCTTTTTTGATGTTAAAGCCATTGAGCTCTGCATTTTGTTTTGCGATATCAAGTGCCGGTTGTGATACGTCCACATTGATAACACGCTCAGCGCCTGCTTTAAGCGCGTATAGACCAAACCCGCCAGTGTACGAGAAGCAGTTTAAAACTTGCTTACCTTTAACGTATTTCATTGAGTGTTGACGGCTGTCACGTTGATCAAGATAAAAGCCTGTCTTATGACCTGTTTTAATATCAACTTGAATTTTAACGCCATTTTCTTCAATCACGATAGGTTCGTTAGGCTCAGTGCCATGCAATAGCCCGGTAGTTTCTTCTAAGCCTTCTTTTTTACGCACGGCAACATCGGAGCGCTCGTAAATAGAGCACTCAGGGAAGCAGTGTTTGAGCGCTTCAACAATGTGTTGTTTTTGTTTTTCTGCGCCCGCGCTTAAAAGCTGACAAACCAAGTAATCTTGATACTTATCTATGGTTACGCCGGGCATTGAGTCTGACTCAGCGGCAATCAAGCGGTAGCCAGTCAGCGCACCTTGGGCGATGCATTCTTCTCTTAGCATTTGCGCTTGTTGAATGCGCTCAATAAAGAATGCCGTGTCGATCTCTTTTTTGGTAAAGCTCCAAATGCGAGCGCGGATTTGCGAGTTAGGAGAGTAGGCGGCTTTTGCTAACCATTGACCATTGTGTGCAAACACATCTACCGTATCACCCAGTTGTGGATCGCCGGTAACCGTTTCAATACCTCTAGAAAAAATCCAAGGGTGACGACGACGGACAGATTTGTCTCGGCCTTTCGCTAGTTTGATAGATGCGCTCATAAAAATGTAAGTCTCAAAGAAAATTTTGTGACATTGTCGTGTAACAACTCAGTAAAAGCAAATTAGAAACGATTATACTTGTCATCATTGCAAATAAGTTTGTTTTACCTGTCTATTTCACCAGTCTGTTTAACAGAAGCAAGGAGCAGTTATGTCATCAGTTTGCCGAAAATTTCTAGTCTCAGGCACAGTGCAAATGGTTGGTTTTCGTTATCACACCGCCCATCAAGGTTTAAAGCTTGGTTTAACGGGATATGCGAAGAATTTAAATGATGGCAGTGTGGAAGTGTTCGCGTGCGGCGCAAAGGAGCAAGTCGAGCAGTTGGCACAGTGGTTAAAAGTAGGGCCAAGAACGGCCTCAGTGGAAAGTTGCATCGCATCTGAGGCAGAATTTAAGCATTACGCAGGCTTTGATATTTTATAGGTGCTCAATACAAAGCGCTGCCAAACCAAACCAAACCAAACCAAACCAAACCCAAGCACTCTTACAAACATTTTGCAGGTTTAGGTAAACCCGCCAGTTTAGTTGCTTGCTTCGCTGGGCCTTGTTTAAACAGTTTGAAAAGGTATTTGCTGTTGCCTTTTTCTGGGCCGTGCGCTTTTTCGATGGCTTTGACTAGCATGCGCACCGCAGGCGAGGTGTTAAATTCTAAGTAGAAGTCTCGCACAAAGTGTACAACCTCTAGATGCGCAGGGGTAAGCTCAATGCCTTCTTGCTCTGCTAAAATCGCAATCATGCCTTCTTCCCAATCTTTAAAATTAAGTAGATAGCCTTGAGCGTCTGTTTCTATGTTTTTGCCGTTGAATTCAAACATAGCCTGTTCCTAAGTGATACATCATTGCTTGAATTATCATTAAAAAATAAAAAGCCCGCAACTAGTGCGGGCTTAATAAGGCAAAGATTAATCAATATTAATCGTTATTCATGATACCTAGGATACTAAGTAGGCTGATGAATAGGTTGTAGATTGAAACGTATAGGGTGATTGTTGCCGAGATGTAGTTAGTCTCACCACCGCGAACGATTTGCTGTGTTGTTAGCAAGATTGCACCAGTTGAGAACAATACAAACATGCCGCTCATTGCTAGGTGAATCATAGGCATTTGTAGGAAGATGTTCGCTACCATACCGATTAAAAGAACCACAAAACCAGCCATTAATAGGCCACCTAGGAAAGATAGGTCACGTTTAGTGGTTAGTGCGTAAGCTGATGCGCTCATAAAGGCCAGTGCTGTGCCACCAAGTGCGGTCACAATGGTGTCACCCATACCTGCACCAATGTACATGTTTAGGATTGGACCTGTGGTATAGCCTAAGAAGCCGGTGAATAGGAAAGTGAAAACTAAGCCCATGCTGTTGTTACGGTTCTTTTCAGTTAAGAACAGTAGACCGTAGAAACCAACTAGCATGATGATTAGGCCTGGACGGGGTAGGTTCATAGCCATAGAAACGCCCGCTACTACAGCAGACCAAAGCAATGTTAGTGATAACAAGAAATAGGTGTTACGCAAAACCTTGTTGGTTTGCAGCACACTTTCTTGGGTGCGAGTGCGTGATACCAATGGACTGTTCATAGTGTTCCTCAAAAGACCTTTAAATAATTAGTATATATATGTGGCGAAAAGTTCAATTTTTCAAGTACAGCGTTCGCCTACGCCCCCCTGATAGTAAGCAAATTGTGTTACCGAGTGAACCGTAAAGTGTAACTAACGGTAAACGGCTTCTCTATTCACGTAAAAAAGGGCAGCAGTGCTACCCTTTATTTTACGTCAAATATTGAATTAGTGGTGCAATATTTGCGATAAGAAGTTCTGAGTGCGATCTGACTGCGGGTTTTCAAAGAAATCGATTGGATTATTTTCTTCAATGATTTCGCCCGCATCCATAAAGATCACTCTATCGGCCACCTCTTTGGCAAAGCCCATTTCATGGGTCACACACAGCATGGTCATCCCTTCATCAGCCAGCTCAACCATTACATCCAGCACTTCACGTACCATTTCAGGGTCGAGCGCAGAGGTTGGCTCATCAAACAGCATCACTTGAGGGTTCATACACAAAGAGCGTGCAATCGCCACACGTTGCTGTTGTCCACCAGACAATTGGCCTGGGTATTTATCCGCTTGATCTGGGATTTTTACGCGCTCTAAATACTTCATCGCCACAGCATCAGCTTCTTCTTTAGGCATTTTTTTCACCCAAATTGGCGCAAGAGTGCAGTTTTCTAGCACGGTAAGGTGCGGGAATAAGTTGAAGTGCTGAAAACACATGCCCACTTCTCGGCGAACCGCTTCGATGTTTTTAAGATCTTCAGTCAGTTCAGTACCAGAAACAAAAATATGGCCTTTTTGATGCTCTTCCAAACGGTTAATACAACGAATCATCGTTGATTTACCTGAGCCAGAAGGGCCACAAATTACGATCTTTTCGCCTTTTTTAACGCTTAGGTTGATGTTCTTTAGTACGTGAAACTCACCGTACCACTTGTTCATGTCCTCTAATTGGATCATGTAATCTTGTTGTTGCGTCATAATACGTCCTTGATAATTATCGTTTGTGACCGGTGTGAAGTTTGTTCTCTAGCCATATCGAATACCTCGACATGCCAAAACAAAATACCCAGAACACTAACGCGACAAATACATAACTTTCGATAGCAAAACCTAGCCATTCAGGGTCAGTATTCGCTGATTGACCAATACCCAGTACATCAAACATACCGATAATGAGTACTAAACTGGTGTCTTTAAATAAGCCAATAAAAGTATTCACAATCGATGGAATGGTGATTTTAAGCGCTTGTGGAAGAATGATTAAACGCATTTTCTTCCAATATGAGAGCCCTAACGCGTCTGCGGCTTCATATTGTCCGCTTGGGATTGCTTGCAAGCCGCCGCGAACCACTTCTGCCATATAAGCGGCGCTAAATAGCACCACACCCACCAGCGCACGAATGAGCTTATCGGTTTGCATACCCTCGGAAAGAAACAGGGGCAACATGACCGAGGCCATAAAGAGTACGGTAATCAGTGGTACGCCACGCCATACTTCGATATATACAGTACACATACTGCGTATGATAGGCATTTCAGAGCGTCGACCTAGGGCTAATATCACACCAATAGGTAGTGATACCACGATACCGACTAAAGCGATAATCAGTGTAACTAACAAGCCACCCCATTTATGGGTTTCAACGACTTCTAAGCCAAATACACCGCCGTACAATAAAACGGCAATAATAAATGGATAGATATTGACGAAAAATAGCCATATCCAAGTGCGTTTCGGAGTTTTTTCATATATTAACGCCGCAATGAAAATTGCCAATGTGGCGTAAAATAGGCGCGGGCGCCACAATTCAGCTTCTGGGTAAAACCCATACATGAATTGTTCCCAGCGAACACTAATAAACACCCAGCATGCACCTGCACTGGTGCAGTCATCACGGGTTGTGCCAATCCAATCGGCATTGATAAACGCCCAACTGATGGTCTGGCTGATTAACAGAAACGCGATATAGGCCAAAATAATAGAAACAATCGAATTTAGCGGGGTGCTAAACAGATTTTTCTTCATCCACCCAACGACACCGACAGAGTTTGACGGTGGTGGCAGATCGGGTTGAAATTGATGTGTACTCATATTATCTCTCCACCAATGCAACTTTCTTGTTGTAGATATTCATCACAAGAGAAGTCAGCAGACTCAAGGTGAGGTAAACGCCCATTGTCATTGCAATAATCTCTATCGCTTGTCCGGTTTGGTTTAACGTTGTACCGGCAAAAACCGATACCAAATCAGGGTAACCAATGGCCATCGCAAGGGAGGAGTTTTTGGTCAAGTTCAAGTATTGACTGGTTAAAGGCGGAATAATGATTCGCAGTGCTTGAGGAATGACCACTAGGCGCAAAGTGCGACTGCGAGGTAAACCTAATGACATTGCCGCTTCTGTTTGCCCATGACTAACCGCGTTAATACCTGAGCGCACAATCTCCGCGATAAATGAGGCGGTATAAATACTCAGCGCTAATGTTAATGCCGCTAGTTCAGGAATAATGCTTATGCCACCTCTGAAGTTAAACCCTTTTAATTCGGGGAACTCAGCGGTAATAGGCATACCTGTCATAAAGTAGGTAATAGCGGTTAGGCCAAGGATTAGAGCAAGGGAGATACGACCAACAGGTGTTTGTTGTCCTGTGAGTTTCTGTTTGTTTTTCGCCCAAATAGCAATCACAACTGAGGCTATAACGGCCAAGGCAAAGGCTGCGACAACCAATGAGCTGCCTTCATTAAACACGGGCGCGGGGAAAAATAGACCGCGAACGTTCAAGAAGACCGCTTCACCTAAACTTAAACTTTGACGTGGAGAAGGCAGTGCCTGCAATACCGCAAAATACCAGAAGAAAATTTGCAGTAATAACGGGATATTACGGAACACTTCGATGTAAATTGCCGCTAGGCGACTGACCAACCAATTACTGGATAAGCGGGCAATACCCATGATAAAGCCAAGGATGGTTGCAAATACAATACCTAACGCTGAAACTAGCGCGGTATTTAATAGACCGACGACGAAAGTGCGTCCATAACTGTACGTTTCATCGTAATCGACAAGGTGAAGACCAATACCAAATCCGGCTTCTTTGGAAAGAAAATCGAATCCGGTTGCAATACCACGTGCGTCAAGGTTGCTCAAAGCATTGTTGACAATGGTGTAGAAAAACCAAACTAGACCTAATACAGCGATGACCTGAAAGGCGACGGCGCGAAAGGTCGGGTTATACAGAAGGTTTGAGCTCTTGTTTCCTGAACTGGGTTCAGTTGGGGTTATTTTTGGTGGGGTCATACAACTAACCTTTAATTAAATCCATTTAAACAAAAGGGCGGCGAGGCCACCCTTAGGTTACAAAGACAGGATTAGCGCATTGGAGGCGCGTACATAAAGCCACCTGCATTCCATAGTGCGTTTACACCACGAGTAATTTGTAGAGGTGAACCTGTACCTACAGTGCGCTCAAAACTCTCACCGTAGTTACCCACTTGTTTAATGACTTGGTAGCCCCAGTCGTCTTTAAGACCTAAAGCAGTACCTTTTGGTCCATCAACACCTAGAATACGTTTTACGTTTGGATCTGATGATTTCAACATTTCATCGGCATTTTTCGATGTGATGCCATATTCTTCGGCATTGATCATCGCATTTAGTGTCCACTTCGCCACGTTAAACCACTTGTCGTCGCCTTGACGAACAACAGGGCCTAAAGGCTCTTTAGAAATAATTTCTGGCAATACGACCGCAGAAGAAGGGTCTTTAAGATTTAGGCGCAGCGCGTAAAGTCCAGATTGGTCAGTGGTAAGAACGTCACAGCGACCAGCGTCGAAACCTGCCGATGTTTGTGCCGCTGTATCAAATACCACTGGCTTGTACTTCATGCCACTAGCGCGGAAGTAATCGGCAAGGTTTAGCTCTGTGGTAGTACCTGATTGAACACAAACAGCCGCGCCGTCAAGTTCTTTAGCACTCATTACGCCTAGGTCTTTTTTAACCATAAAGCCTTGTCCATCGTAGTAGTTTACGCCGACAAAGTTCAGACCAAGCGCGGTATCACGATGTTGTGTCCACGTAGTGTTACGTGACAATACATCAATTTCACCAGATTGTAGGGCAGTGAAACGCTCTTTTGCGGTTAGAGGAACATATTTCACTTTTGTTTTGTCACCAAGCACAGCAGCTGCCACTGCTTGACAATATTCAACATCAATCCCTTCCCATTGTCCCTTAGAGTTAGGGTTAGAAAAGCCTGGCAGGCCAGTACTCACACCACAGGTGAGTGAGCCAGATGCTAAAACTTTGTCTAGCGTGCTATCGGCTGCTGAGGCTGAAGTGGCCATTACAGCAGTTGAAGCAGCTACTACGGAAGCTAGAATTGTGAGTTTATTCGCCATCTATTTGTTTCCTTTCTGTATAGTCCATGGGTGGTGATGCATGATTCATCGTGGTTTGCATCTTTACATTGAATGTAAAATCGATTGTATGAATCACCAAATTGGGGCATATTTTCCTTGCCCTAATACAAAGTAGTTTAGGTTTCTAAGTATCTCAATTAATTGCAAATTATGAGGTACACCTAATTCACTACTCTAGAATGACTAAATGTTGCTAGTTTGTAAATAGTGCAGCATTGTTTAACTTTGGTTAATCAGTTAGATTACATGTGATATTTCATAAAGGCAGTTGTTATCACTGCTTTTATGCTCAAAGCATACTGAATTCACCAGTTAAGAGTGAATATCAGAGTAATTAGCTGAGCAAAAGTTTTTACTGGCAATGTACTGCACCAATTTAGTGAATTTCAACGGATGATTTTGTTAACAGAAAAGGACGAGAATGCGTTATTTCCCTCTATATTACGATTTACTTCATAAGCCGGTGCTGGTGGTGGGTGGTGGGGAAGTCGCCAGTCGAAAAATTGAAAGTTTGTTGAAGGCGGGAGCGTATGTTTCTGTGGTATCTCCAAGGCTTGAGCCGTTTTTAGCGACATTAGCGCAAGATAAGAAAATCAGCTGGATCAAAGGCTTTTATCAAGAGCATTTAATTGATGAGTTCGTGCAAATTTGGGCGACCACAGATAACCCTGAACTTAACCATCGCGTGCATCGTGACGCCAAATTAGCTGGCATTATGGTTAATGTTGTGGACGACACTGAGCATTGTGATTTCATTACCCCTTCAATGATCACCAGAGGACGAATACAAGTCGCCTTTTCTAGTGGTGGCGGCTCTCCAGTTCTTATCCGTAACTTAAGACGCACCTTTGAGGCTGTATTGCCACAAAATCTGGGTTTACTGGCCGATTTTGCCACCAGTAAACGCAATGATATCAAATCCAAATTATCCGATGTCACTCAAAGACGTTTGTTTTGGGAATGCTTTTTCGAAGATAATAGGGTGAAGGCGGCGACTTCAACTCATTCACTGCAATCGTGTTACGAACAAATGCTCGACGAGCATAATTTTGAACCTGCTTATTCGGTCACTTGGATTGAAACGGGCAACGATTTTGAAATGCTAACCTTAAAAGCACTGCGCTTGATGCAGGCATCAGAAATGGTTTTGTATCATCAATCTATAGGTACTGTATATATAGACAGTTCTCGCCGTGATGCGCAGCGTGAGAGTTGGAAAGAGGTGTCGGAGTTAAAAGTCTTGTTAGAAAAAGAGCAAAACAATAATAGTGCGGTAGTGGTGTTATTGCCGTCTATGAGCAAAGCTTTACAGTCTGAATTATCACTGTGCTGTGGCACTGTTGAGGTACTTTCTTATGCGCGTCAGCCGCTAGAACAAAAGTAAGTTTATTGTTGCACTGTTAACCAGAAAAATAACCAATCGAGGAAAATATGTCATCGTTTAAAACTCGTTGTCCATCGTGTCATGGTTTAAACCGCGTTCCAACAGAGCGAGTCTCTGAGAGCCCAAAGTGCGGAAAATGCCAAACCCAACTGCTTGACGGGGCACCGATTGAAGGCACCAGTGATAATTTTGCCACGCTGATCAATAGTAAAGTGCCTGTTGTAGTGGATTTCTGGGCACCTTGGTGCAATCCATGTGTCGGCTTTGCGCCTGTGTTCTCAGCGGTTGCAACTGAGCGAGCAGGGCAATTACGCTTTGTTAAAATCGATACGGAATCTCAGCAAGCATTGGGCGCGCAATATGGGATCCGCAGTATTCCTACTGTCATGGTGTTTAAAGAAGGCAAAGTAGTGGATTCAGTGAACGGCGCTCTACCTAAATCTCAATTTGAGCAGTGGCTAAATCAAGCTATCAATAATTAAATAACAATGCCGTAGCCATAGCCGATACAAAAAAAGTAGATACAAAAATAGCAGGCATAAAAAAACGAGGGATTAATTTCCCTCGTTTTTTAAAGCTCAGTAAGTTTTAGAGTTAGTCTCTAAAGTTTTCGTATTGGAAAGGTTGTCCCAAATCCGAGCTTTTAATTAATGCGATAGCCGATTGTAAATCATCACGCTTTTTACCTGTGATACGCACTTTTTCGCCTTGAATACTGGCTTGTACTTTCAACTTAGCGTCTTTGATGGTTTTCACTAATTTCTTAGCCATCTCTTTATCAATGCCTTGTTTAAAGAGAACCGTTTGATACCAGTTTTTACCTGATGCATCAGGTTTTTGCGCATCCATAGTGTTTACGTCAACACTGCGTTTAGTTAGGTTACCACGTAAAATATCGCGCATTTGTTTTAATTGAAAATCCGCTTCAGCGCTGAGTTTTACAGTTTCGTCTTTATATTCAAAACTGGCTTGAACACCCCTAAAATCAAAACGGGTAGCGATTTCACGGTTTGCGTTTTCTACCGCGTGACGAATGTCGACGGTTTCGACTTCGGAAACAATGTCAAATGAAGGCATCTAATTCTCCTTAAAGTTGTGTTTTAACAGCGTCTGCTAGAATATCAAGCATTTCAATCGTGTGCTCCCAACCCAAACAAGGGTCGGTAATGGATTTGCCGTATTGTAATGCGTTTAGGTCGTCCATTGGTTGATTGCCTTCTTCGATAAAGCTCTCAGCCATGATACCTGCCACATATTGACTGCCAGATTTAATTTGTGAGGCAATCTCTTTGGCAACGTCTAATTGTTTGCGGTGCTGTTTTTGGCAGTTAGCGTGGCTAAAATCAACGATTAAACGTTGCGGTAAGCCCACTTCGCCTAGTGCATGGCACGCTTTTTCTATTGATGCCTGATCAAAGTTAGGGCCAGTGTCACCACCACGCAAGATAATGTGGCCGTGTGGGTTACCTGATGTGCGATACACCGTCATACGGCCATTTTTATCTGGCGAATAGAAGTAATGCGATGCTTTTGAAGCACGCACTGCATCAATGGCAATTTTTACGCTACCGTTGGTGCCGTTTTTAAAGCCTACAGGGCATGACAGAGCCGAAGCCATTTCTCGGTGAATTTGTGATTCGGTAGTACGAGCGCCAATAGCGCCCCACGAGATAAGGTCAGTAATGTATTGTCCGGTTACCATATCCAAAAATTCAGTGGCGGTAGGTAGACCAAGATTATTGATATCGACCAGCAGTTGGCGAGCTTTGTGTAGGCCTGCTTCAAGGGCGTATGAGCCATCCAGATTTGGATCAGTAATTAAGCCTTTCCAACCTATGATGGTGCGCGGCTTTTCAAAGTAGGTACGCATCACTATAAATAGTTGATCTTTATATTGCTCTTGTAGCGCGGCAAGTCTGCGAGCGTAATCAAGTGCAGCTTCAGTATCATGGATTGAACAAGGTCCAACAATAACTAGGCATCGTTTGTCTTCACCATCTAAAATACGTTCAATTTGCTGGCGGGATTCTCTAATTGAAACAGCAAGCTCTGGCGTCAGAGGGTGTAAATTAGATAATTCTGCAGGCGTTGGCATTGGCCCAAGAGGTTGGGTACGCAATTCATCGGTTTTAAGTGACATAATTTTAAGATCTTCTTCTTTCGAAATTGTGCTAAAGATAGCGGAATTATCAGTTGGAATAAACTTCAACGTTTAAAATCAATAAAATTAACCGCCATAGCTAAATAACTGTTCATTATTTGTTCTTAAAACAGGGTTGTTTACCTTTTTGCACACTAGATAAGCGGATAGAGCTCGAATCGATCATTTTCTTGGCAGATTTTATCAATTGGCTATTTGAAACATTAATCGGTGGTGGTATTTTGATTTTAATAACAACTAGAGTCTAGGTAGGACGCAAATGCCAAATTCGGAATTACTTTTGGGCAACTCGTTGCAACAACGCAATGAGGGTGCTGAGCACGTATTACTGTCAATCGGTGATGTCATTCAAGAACGAATGTTTTTTCACCCTGCACTGATTGGTAGTGACTTAACGCTAAGTGATGCTGATCAAATGGCATTGGATGCTGTAGTCAATGGACAAGATCTGACTGAGTTTTATCAAGAAGTGCTAAATGAAACGGCAACTGAACTTGAACTGGCTCAATACAAACGTGTTCGCGTACAACTGAGCAACTGTGACAGCAGTTCTTTCTCGGCGCTAATTGCGGGCAGTTTAGAAGAGTGTGAAACCAACCCTATGTTAGGTGCGCGTGGCGTTTCTCGTTATGCCTCGGATTTTTACAAGCCAAGTTTTGCTTTGGAATGTCAGTTTATCAAAGCGCTGCGTGAAAAAGAGATTAACGTAGAAGTCGTAGTACCGTTTGTACGCAGTCTAAGCGATGCGGCTAAGGTTATCGACCGATTAGCAGAGCAAGGTCTTCCTCGTGGATTAAACGGCTTAAAAGTGCTGTTTGGCGCAGATACACCATCAGCGGTACTTCTTTCTGAACGTTTGCTGAAATACTTTGATGGCGTGTGTGTGGATTTGGCTTCTCTAACCCAGCTGACTTTGGGTATTGATCGCAATAATGAAGCGGTATCTACTGGCTACAATGTACAAAATGAAGCTGTGCTAGGACTGCTAGCTCAAGTATTAACCCAAGCCAATGCAGCGCGTAAATCTTCTATTGTGCTGACTGAAGCGCTTGCAGAAAATACTAAGCTACAAGAATTTTTACTTGAATACCCTCAATGCGACATTATTAACGTCGATTAATTACTGAGCGCTGAACGGGTTTAACATGCGCCAATGATTTGTGTGAGCAAATCATTGGCCATAGTGTTAGCTAGGTTCTATCAATAAAGTCCAGAAAAGGCTTTGTATTGTGTAACTAAGGCAATACAATCGTCGCGATATCGACTAATACGAGTAAAAAAATGATAAAAATTGGCCAACTTAACGCACTTACAATTATCCAAATCACTGACTTTGGCGTTTTTCTAGACGCATTTGATTATGGGAGTGTGCTACTTCCTAAAAAACAACTCAGTGACGAGCCTGAAGTTGGTCAATCTATTAACGTATTCCTGTACTTTGATTCAGATAACGCATTGTGCGCTACCCGCGAAAAACCAATTGCCCAAGTGGGCGAGTGGGGTTTGATGGAAATCACTAGCATCAACAGCACTGGCGCATTCGTAAACTGGGGCATTGAGAAAAAAGATCTATTGATCCCTTACAGCGAACAGCGTGCGCGTTTCAATGAAGGCCAAACTATCTTAGTGTACGTTTATACGGACAATGCAAGTGGCCGTATCGTAGGCACCACTAAGTTCAACAAGTGGTTAGATAAGACGCCGCAACATTATAAATCAAATCAACAAGTTGAGTTGCTTATCGCCGAGCGAAGTGACTTAGGTTACAAAGCAATTATTAACGGTGAGCATTGGGGCATGATCTTTAGCTCTGATGTGATTGGTAAGCTGTTTATTGGTAAGCGCCTAAAAGGTTACATCAAACAAGTGCGTGAAGACGGTAAAATTGATTTATCACTACAAAAGATTGGCGTGGCTAAGATGGATGATCTTAGTGAGAAGATTTTAGACCTGCTGGATAAGAAAGACGGTTTCTTGCCACTAAATGATAAGTCGACACCCGACGCTATCTTTAAAGTGTTCCGCACCAGTAAAGGCACGTTTAAGAAAACCATTGGTGGTCTATACAAAGCAGGGCATATCACCATTGAAGCTGACGGTATTCACCGCGTTAAATAAGCGTATTGAATTAAATCAGCAATTGAAAGTCGCTTATTAAAAGCAAAAAAAATAGCCTAGGTTATCCTCACCTAGGCTTAGGGGAATGGCTCTTCTTGAGAGCCTGCGCTAATCGCGTTATTCCTCTAAGTTTAGTACACCGAGCGCGTCTTGCCATAACGCATAGCCGCACTCGGCACTAATTGATAACATCTGTCTGAATTAGAAAAGATTATTATCTCTTACCATTTCTCGTGGTAATCCATTTTTAACCCTATTGCCTACCCATTTGCCTAAACCTATCGTGACATTATCATAACGCACTAAGATTTCGCCTTTGCCACTACTTTGTAATGGACGAATGTCTCGACCCATATACCATTCACGTGCTTCTTCCAACGTTAAATCGATAGCGTTTGTTTCGTTGTGCTCACTCATGGCGACTACGCCTTGATGTTGCCAGCGATAGCCTTTCTTATGTGCTTCGGCAAGTTTTATGCCTATACGTTGAAAGCGCATTTGACCCAATAAGGGCTCAATTAATTTTGGGAATAGCCATACTTCGTTGTCACGTTGCCAAAGTGAAAAACTGCTTGGGATAGTAATGCCTAGTGTCGTGGATAACAACTTTGTTACGTTGTCACATTCTTTTGCTGATAACAATTGGAAAGGAAACTTACCCAAGCGTTTTTTAACGGCAGGGGCAGTCACTGAAGCTGTCTTTTTAAATCGGGCGATAAAGAAGCCTTCGCAATCATAAACTTGTGGGTAAACGTGCAGATAACCTTCTTCAGTAGCAGAGAGCTCAGCTCCATCAAATAACTGTTGTAACGGTTCTACTTCAATGCAATCAGCAAAGGTGTCTAATAGGTGTTGCACCACTTGTTGGTTTTCTTGCAGGTTTAAAGTACAAGTTGAATAGACCAAGGTTCCGTTAGGTTTTAGCGCGTGGAAGGCACTTTCTATAAGATCTTTTTGGGTGCTGGCAATTTCTTCAACCGAGGATAAACTCCAGTTTTTCATTGCATCAGCGTCTTTTCTTAATGAGCCTTCGCCTGAGCAGGGCGCATCCAGTAAAATTGCATCAAAGGTTTCAGGAAGCCAAGAGCCAAACACGCGAGCATCAAAGTTGGTCATCGCCATGTTGCCGACGCCACAACGCATCAGGTTGCCAAATAAAATCTTTACTCGGCTAGCGGAAAACTCGTTGGCAATCACTAAGCCATCTTTACCAATATGGCTAGCAATTTGTGTGGTTTTCGAGCCAGGAGCGGCCGCCATATCCAGTACACGAAATTCTTCATTGACATCAAGTTGCTCGAATAAGGCGGTAACGGGCATCATTGAACTGGCTTCTTGAATGTAAAATAACCCAGCAAGATGCTGACTGGTGTTACCCAGTGAGGTGGAAGACTCATCTACATCGTCAAGCCAAAAACCCTCAGCACACCAAGGAACCGGTGTCAGTGTCCAACCCATTTCAGTGGCTTGTTGTGTAAATTCTTCAACCGATATTTTTAAGGTATTCACTCGAATACTGCGCTTTAAAGGGCGTCTGCAAGCCTCAAGCAGTTCGTCTAACTTAAGGTGACTAGGCATTTGTTGCGCGATAAGTTCAATAAACTCATCTGGGATATATACGTTCTGATGCAAGGTGGAATTCCTGTTGAGGGGAGCGAGCAAGGGAAGTGTAGCAATGCTGACGGTGGGATGAAAGCGTTAAAGAGTGGCCTTTAACGCTTTATATTGCTTGAGTTGAGCGCTATTAATCCTGCGTTAGTGCGGTTTAGGAATGACAGTGCGCCATTCTAACCATTCAGGCTCTGCGGTTGCGTATAGATAAAATGAGCGTTCAGGCTTGGCAATAGCCGATAAAGACGAGGCTTCGGGAGTCGAAAATGCAATGCCGCCTTTTAATAAGCTTTCCACCGTACCTGCTTTTACTTTTGCGCCGCTAAGCCCGACAGAAATATCTAAACCTGAGACATTCCAAAATAGTGAGTTTTCTCGAATCAAATACGCATAATCTTTATCAATATCTATGCTGATGATCACTCGGTCGGCCAAATCACCAAGGCGAACATCACTGACCAATCCCACGGGTATTTCGCGATATAAAATCGGAGTGTTTGGCGCAATAGAGCCTTTGACTTTACTTTGTAGATAAAAACGAACCGTTTGTTTACCGGGTTTTTGCTGATAGAGGGTAAAGTTGTCTTGTCGCTGCTTGTTGCGGGCAGGGTTCACTTCGATACTTGGTATTAAAGCGCTGGCTAAATTCTTCACCCCAGACAAGCTCACTTCCGGGCTCACTACCCAAAAGGTAGAGCCTTTAACCGCCACTTTATCCACATATTTTGGGTAAATACGGGCCAGCACTTCCACGCCTTGTTTCTCGAAAAGAGGTGAAACTACGGTCACTTCACCCACATCGACGCCTTGGTATTTAATTTTACTGCCTGTAGTGATGGATGAGTTTTCAGTGGCGTTTAGGCGAATGATTTTACCGAAGTGGCGCGCTGCATCCTGATCAGGGTAGAGTTTGTAGTGATGACTGAGTTTATTTTCAACGCCTGCGATGCTATCAAAGGCGATGCCGCCTTGTATTAGTCGGGTTAATGGCGCCGCTTTTACTGAGACTCCGGTTAACCCTGCTTTTATATCAACCCCTGAATGGTTCCAAAATACGGTATCGGCTTTAATTAAATGCCGATATTGGCTATCCAGTTTAATCGATACTTCCATGCCCGAATGTCCAAGCTCATAATCGAGCACTTGCCCAACAACTAAGTTGCGATAGAACACTGGGCTTCCAACGTTAACCGGAGGCAGCTCACTTGAAATAAGGGATAGGATTTGATGACCTGATGCACTATCAAGAGCCAATTGGGCTAACGATTCATTGTCATACAGGGCGTAGCTAGAATTAATTGATGGCTTGCCGTCTTGAATAAAGCTAATACTGCCAGCCAGTAAGTGTTGGATAGGTGGAATATCCACATTTAACGCGCCTGCGTCCAAACTCGCTGAAACGCCACTTGAGAAGTAAAATCGGTTTTTAGAGCGAATCAAATCGCGATATTTGGCGTCAATTAGGACGTTAATTTTAACGCCTTCTTTTTGTAGTTGTGACGACGTAACGTGCCCAACTTGAATACCTTGGTATAGCACGGCAGAGCCGCTATTGAGACCGAAACTGTTTTTTGCCATTAAAGACAGCGCCACATTACTGCTGTCTTGCACGTTCAGTTCATCTTGTTTAACGGCTTTAAAGGAGCGAGAGGCTTCACCTTCACCGGGTAACAAGGTGAGAAAGTTGCCGGTGACAAAGTTGCCTAGGTTATCGATGCCGCTCAGGGAAAGGGAGGCTTCTTCTAACAAAAACTGTGAGCCTGAATTTAAAAGATCGTGATAGGCAGGCTCTATAGTGGCTTGCGCTACGATGTCGGCTCGGTCTTTGCTTAATCTGATGTTGGTAATTTGACCAATCTCAATACCGCGATAAATCAACGGCGCGCCTGACGGATTGATGTTGTTGTCATCGGGTAGAGTGATTGAGATAGGAATGCCTCGTCCTGCGGTGGCAAGATCTGGGTAGAGTCTAAATTCAGTATCCGAATCCACTTTGTGTCCGCGAGCAGGAGAATCGACCGCTATGCCTCCGCCAATAAGGGCCGCTAAACTCTCGACGCTGACATCAACGCCATCAAAGCCCACTTTGGCATTAATGCCAGAGACATTCCAAAAGCGGCTTTCGCTGGTAATTATGTGTTCATACTCTTCATCAATCAGCGCACGTAAAATGACAGACTTGCCTTCTTGATCAAGGTTAAAACTGTAGATCTCACCAATCGGGATTTTTCTAAACAGGATTTTAGAGCCGACATTGACCGAGCCTAAATCTTTACTGCGCAAGGTCAGTCGCAAACCTTCAATATTGCCGCTGTGTAAATCTTGTGGCGCTTTTGGCAGAGCGTTGTATGAGAGCGGCACTTTATTAAACCCAATAGTCGCGCTTTGTATGGCGATGTAATTGCCCGACACTAACGCATCTAACCCTGACACACCGGAAAGACTAGCCGTAGGTTTTACTAGCCAAAACTTAGTATCTTCGCCTAACAATTGTTTAGCATTGGGGTAGAGCTCGGCATCAACGTAAATACCGTCCAGATTTGGCGCTAATTCCAGTTTTCTGACCATGCCCACTTCTAAGCCTTGGAAGCGCAGTGTGGTGCGTCCGGCAATTAAGCCTTGCGCGTTAGAAAAGTGAATACGGATATGTTGCCCTGATTCGCTAATGCTTTTGTACATTAGCCATCCGCCCAATAGTAAGGCAATGATGGGCAGCGCCCAAAGCGGTGAGAGTCCCGTTGAACGCTTAACTTTAGGAGACGGCAACGAAGAGTGGGTTGGCTCGGTCATGAAAAAGTATCACCAGTTGAATTAGATTGAGTTGAGTGGCTATCGCTAGTTTTTTTATCGCTAGGGCTTTTATCGCCAAGGTTTGTAACGTTATGGTTTTTCCATATTAATTTTGGATTTAATGCATCGGTTGCGAGCATGGTAAAGATGACGACAACGCCAAAGGCTACTGCGCCATAACCTGGGGTAAAGTTCAATATTTGTCCGCGATCCACTAGTGTAAGCATAATAGACATCACAAAAAGGTCGACCATTGACCATTTTCCTATCCATTTAACGATGTAAAACAGCATCATACGTTGTCTATGAAAGACAGTGCGTTTGAAATGGATACATAACAGTAAATATAAAATCCCCAATATCTTAGCCACAGGCACTACGATACTGGCGACGAAAATTATGATGGCAATCACCAGCATGTCGTTGTTAATCAGTGAAATGACGCCAGAAAAAATGGTGTCCTCGATTCTTGCGCCATTGGCAAACAATATCGAAATAGGCACCACGTTAGCTGGGATTAAGGCGATGGTAGCCACAATAAGAAATGCCCAAGTCGCCTGTAGCGATCGACTTTCATTAAAGGTAATGGGTTGATGACAGCGAATACAGCGTTGGCTCGTTTGTTGTGCTTGTGATGTTTGCTGTACTAGGTGACACTGCGGGCAATCTTGCAAATGGCGGTTTATCTGACCCATTTGCAGTTTTGGCAGGCTAGGGCGCTCAACCGCTAAGGTCTGATCAAAGCTTTGCCAATATTTTCTCGGGCTCACGCGTATCACTATGGCAAGACACACCAGTTGTAATACGCCTAAAACTGGTAGCGATAAGCCAAAGATAAGGTCGCTATAATCGGTGAGCTTAAAGCAGCAAATAGCAATACTGACGATATAAACATCAATCATCATCCAGTGTTTTAAATGATAAACCCCGAACATGCTCCAGCGCATTAACGAATAATGTTGCCATTTGAGGGCAAGATTGGCGGTGATAACGCTCACGCACAGCGTTATGGGTACTAAAAAGCTACAAAACAGCACTAATAAGCCAACAAAGGTAAACCCTTCATCTACTAGCAGTACCACACCTTGTAATAAGGTGGCGTCAATGTGCTCACCGAATAAACGTATTGATAAGAATGGGAAGAAAACCACGGGAATAAATAGCATTAAGCCGACAATGGCGAGTGCCACATCTCCCGAGCAGGTGTGACGGTGCCCACGATAAAGTTGCGTATCGCAACGTGGACAATAGGCATTTTGATTATCCGCAATCGGGGGCGCCGCTACCGTGATGCCACAACCTTGGCAAACTCTTAGCTGCGAACTTGAATAGTGTTCATCCTGGCTTAGCGGTGAATGCTTAGAAGAGCTCATTGCGATTTTAGTAACTTACTTTGAATGTTTATTGTCATAGTCAGTTTAGATTCAACGATTTATGAGTTACAGTTTGCAGTATATACGCAATATCGAACTTTGAATTCAACAGAGAAGCGTATACAAAGGTTTGGTTACAATTTCAAAATAGGTGATTAAGTGAATATTAAAGACTACCAAAGGGTTATACAACAGGTTGAAGCGTTAATTGGCGATGAAACAAATATAATTGCGAATCTTGCGAACATCAGCGCTGTACTTAATATGGAATTGTCCGATATTAATTGGGTAGGCTTTTATCTTAAAGAAAACGATCAGTTGGTTTTAGGCCCATTCCAAGGCAACCCAGCCTGCATTCGAATTAATTGGGGTAAAGGGGTATGTGGCACCGCAGCTGCAACCAATACAGTACAGCGCATTGAAGATGTACACGCATTTGAAGGTCATATTGCCTGTGATGCAGCCAGTAATTCCGAGATTGTTATTCCGTTTTCAATCAATGGTGAGGTGTATGGCGTATTAGACATCGACAGCCCTAAACACGGTCGATTTAGTGAAATTGATGAGCAAGGGCTAGTTTTATTGATGGATATGGTCGAAAAATTGCTCAATAAAGCAATTAACTCTTAGTAAAATAACACTCGGGTGTGGTTTTTACTTGGCATCTCTTTATAATAGCGCAGAATATTATTGAGAATCTCGCGCACAAAGTCGCGTTTAATCAGGAACCCGCATGGAAAACACCGAAAAATTAAAAACCAGCAAAGAAGTGATTGCGTACATTGCTGAATGCTTCCCTAAGTGCTTTACTTTAGAAGGCGAAGCTAAACCTCTGAAAATTGGTATTTTTCAAGATTTAGCAGAACGTTTAAGTGAAGATGCGAAAGTGAGCAAGACTCAACTTAGAGCAGCGCTAAGACAATACACTTCTTCTTGGCGTTACCTTCATGGCGTCAAAACTGGTGCGGTACGTGTTGACCTAGATGGCAACGACTGTGGCGTACTAGAACAAGAACATGTGGATCATGCGCAACAAGCTCTTGCTGAAAGCAAAGCTCGCGTAGCAGCTCGCAGAAAAGAGCAAGCTGATAAAGCTCGTGAAGAGCAAAAAGCAAAACGTGCTCAAGCTAAAAAAGCCGCACCAGCTCGTAAACCTAAACCACGAGTTGAGCAAGCTAAGAAAGCCCCAGTTGAAACACGTACATTGAACAGCGATGAAATCACTGTTGGTAATAATGTAAATGTGAATATGGGTAAAGGCAACATGGCTGCGACCATCGTTGAAGTCAACAAGGATGATGTGCGAGTGCAACTCAATAATGGCCTACAAATGGTCGTTAAGGCGGAGCATCTTCGCGCCTAAAAGGAGCTTATCCTGCGAATGAAAATGCGTTCAAAGATTACGCTGATTGCAGCTAGCGTTATGCTAGCTGCGTCTGCACAGGCTGTTGAAGCAAACCTATCGGTAAAAGATTTACCGGTTCTCACCCCAGAGCTTCAACACCAAACGGCTGCAAAACGAGTCACTTCTCGTTTTACTCGTTCTCACTACAAGCAATTTAAGCTTGATGACCAATTCTCAGCCGAGATATTTGATCGATATCTCAATATGCTAGATTTTAGTCGCAATCTCTTTACTCAATCAGAAGTCGACGGTTTCAAAACAGAGCGCACTCAGCTTGATGAAGCACTCGTTGCTGGTGATAACACCATTGCTTTTGAGCTTTATAACATTGCAATGCGTAAACGCTTTGAACGTTATCGCTACGCGCTTTCTTTACTCGACCACGAAATTAAGTTTGATGTGGATGAATCGATAGAGTTAGACCGCAGCAAAGAAGCTTGGCCTGTTGATGAAAAAGAAATTAACGATCTGTGGCGCAAGCGCGTTAAATACGATGCGTTAAACTTAGCTCTGACAGATAAAAAATGGCCTGAGATCAAAGAGATACTGACTAAGCGTTATAACAACGCCATGAAACGAATCTCTCAATCTCACAGTGAAGATGTTTTTCAGCTGTATATGAACGCCTTCGCTCGCCAAGTAGACCCGCATACTAGTTATCTATCTCCTCGTAATGCCGACTCATTCCAAGCGGAAATGAACCTTTCTTTAGAAGGGATTGGCGCTGTGTTGCAAATGACCGACGACTATACGGTGATTCGCTCACTTGTCGCTGGTGGACCTGCTGCAAAAAGTAAAGAGTTGAACGATGGCGATCGCATTATTGGCGTAGGTCAAGAAGGCAAAGAGATTGTTGATGTGATCGGTTGGCGTTTAGATGACGTCGTTGAGCTGATCAAAGGTCCAAAAGGCACCAAAGTCATTTTGCAGATTTTGCCTGAAGGTAAAGATGCGAAAAGCCGTGAAGTCACTATTGTTCGTGACAAAGTTCGCTTAGAAGATCGCGCAGTTAAATCTGAAGTGATTGAAAAAGACGGCAAAAAGTTTGGTGTACTTGAAGTGCCTAGCTTCTATGTTGGTTTATCTAAAGATACCGATAAGCTGATTACAGAGCTTAAAGCCAAAAACGTGGATGGCATCATTGTTGATCTGCGTAACAACGGTGGCGGTGCGTTAACCGAAGCAACCGCGCTATCTGGCCTATTTATTACTAGTGGCCCAGTGGTGCAAGTACGTGACAGTTACGGTCGCATTAATGTGAATTCTGATAACGATAATCTGATCAGTTATGACGGCCCGATGACGGTACTGATTAACCGCTACAGTGCATCTGCCTCTGAAATCTTTGCCGCTGCTATGCAAGATTACGGCCGAGCGATCATTCTTGGTGAGAATTCCTTTGGTAAAGGTACAGTGCAGCAACACCGCTCGTTAAATCATATCTACGATTTGTTCGACAATGAATTAGGGTATGTGCAATACACTATCCAGAAATTCTATCGAATTGACGGTGGCAGTACTCAAAACAAAGGTGTGATCCCAGATATTCAATATCCAACACCGATTGATCCTGCTGAAACGGGCGAGAGCGTTGAAGACAATGCGTTGCCATGGGACAGTATTGAGCCGGCTAAATACAACACAATGACTGATGACACAGCTCTTGTTAAGCAGTTGACTGCGCAACATGAACAACGTGTGCAAAAAGACATTGAGTTTGGTTTCATTAAAGAAGACATCGCTCGTTATAAAGAAGAGAAAGATTCTAATGAACTGTCTTTAAACTTGAAGACACGCCAACAAGAATCGGATAAACGAGACCAAGAGCGTTTACAGCGAATCAACACTCGCCAGAAATCCCTTGGTGAAAAAGCCTTTAAGTCTTTAGACGATGTTCCAAAGGACTATAAAGCGCCAGATGCTTATCTTGATGAGTCAGTTGCTGTCATGGTAGATATGTTGTCGGATACAGCAAACTAATTCGTGTTTAACGGGTAGTACAACGTAAAATTAAAAAGTGGCTTTAGGCCACTTTTTTTGTGTCTGTGAATTATGCGATGCACAAATTCAGTGTGAGAGAGATCAAATTTTTCGCATATTTTCCTAACTCGCTCTAAGCTTATTAAGTGAACGCAAGTTGGGGATTGTGATGAAAAAATTATTATTGGTGTTAATCATGATGCTGTTGCTGCCGTTTAAGGTCAGTGCTGATAACAACCCAGAAGCCAGTTTCGATTATCCGTTTATCCTTGGTGAGTGGTATATCTCTAATACTGAACCCGATTCTAACCAAGAAGACTTTTTGGCGATTCGTTTGCGTTTAAGCTCTAATTATTCGTTTTCTATTGATATTCAAAAGCGAGATTATTCAGTAGAGCATTGGCAAGGCACGTATAACGCCAGTAATGACAGCATTATTTTGGGTTTAGATACACCAACGCCACAAGTTTATGCCTATACGACTACACACAACCGTCTCAATTTAAATGGCATTACGTTTTACAAAGCATTATCAACGCCATTAGCGGGGGTATGGTCGAGTCAAACATTATCCGGTGATGATTTACTGGCCAGTAATGTGCAAAAACTGGATCTTGTTTTACAGCCAGATTTTGTGTTCATGTCACGATCCAGTGGTATTGATGGTCAAGAGTCGATAAAGCGGGGCATTTATTATATTGAAGACGAGCATATTGTTTTGCTCTACGAAAACGGCGAAACCCAATCCAGTTACAATCTGCAAGATGACATCTTAACGTTGTCGGGGGCGGGTACAGATATGTATGCTGAGCTGGCAAGGGTGCGTTAATTAAAGTTGGCCCGTCGATTTTAGTTTGTTCTGAATCATCATCACTCGTTACGCTAGCGTAATAGTATTTATAAAGGTGCCACTCGGTCTAGGCATTGCGCTTTGGTGGTGCTATTACTAACGGGGCTTAGGTTTAAAGTTTGTTGTTGGCAAACTCATTCTGTCGGGTGGACGACACTTGTTACCAAGTGCCGTCTCCCTAAGAACCCAGCGTGCAACTTTCACTGCACTAGGCTCAAGCCTCCACAAAGGCATCAAATGATACCCAGCAACTTATAAAGCAGTCGGAGCAGGTTCGTTCCAAGAGTTACGAGCTAGCCTTTTTGACTTCCTTTTAGCCAAGTATTCTTGGTATTGAGGGTCAAATGGTGTCACTGCACTTCGGATTTTTACATGCCTTTCTATTGGCACTTTGGCTATTTGGAAGAGATTGAACTGGCAATCCATATCCATGATCTTCCGCCAACCGTGAAACTGCCACTGGCCTTTTCGGTTGATGAAGTATTTTAGGGCGATCCAAGTTTTAGACTTTGTTGGATGACGCCTTTTAGCCCAGTGCCATAACGTATGGAATAGCTTGTGACCTATATATCCGAATACCTGTTTAGCCACGCAGTGTCGATAATAGTTCGACCATCCCCTGAGTTTCGGATTTATCAGTTTGATAAGATCATTCACTGGAAGGGTTACGTGCTTTTTGATGAGTTCACGCAGGTTGCTTAAGAACATCAACGTATTGGATTTACTCGGCTTAATGAGCAGTTTTCCTTTATACTTCCTATGGTTGAACCCAAGAAAGTCAAAGCCATCGTTGATATGAGTAATGTGCGTTTTCTCTTCGGATAATGTTAAGCCTCTTTCCGCTAAGAAATCAGCAATCAACGGTTTGATATCGTTCTCGAGCACTTCCTTTGAAGCGCAAGTGACGACGAAATCGTCGGCGTAACCAATAAAGTTGGCTCTTGATCCTTTCATAAGAGCGGTAGACTTAACGCGCTGTTCGAGCCCCGATAACGTCATCAACATCAAGGTTGGGGAAATGATCCCGCCTTGCGGTGTGCCTTCATCGGTGTCGTAAAATAGCCCTTTATCTACAAATCCAGACTTTAGCCACTGCTCCAGCATTCGTTTATCCATGGCAATGTTATCCATAAGCCATTGATGCCCGACTTTGTCGAAGCAAGCTTTAATATCTCCTTCAAGAACCCATTTAGCCGATTTCTTTAAAGCTAAACACTTGAAGCACTGGTCGACAGCGTCAGCCGTGCTACGATTTGCTCTAAAGCCATAACTATTAGGGTCGGCAATTGTTTCTGATATGGGCTCTAGCGATAATAGGTGTAGTGCTTGTTGTGCTCTATCTATCATGCATGGAATGCCCAGAGGTCGAAGTTTGCCATTCTTTTTTGGGATATAGATACGCCTGAGTGGTTTCGCTTGATAAGCTTTCCGACTCAGTTGATTTACTGCTTTCATACGACGCGTGTCTGTGTTCCAGACAACGCCGTCTATTCCAGGCGTTTTACTGCCTTTATTTTGAGAGACTCGCTTAACAGCAAGAAGTTTAGCTGAGCGAGAGTGAGTCAGTATCCACTGCAATGCTTTTGCTTTGCCATGTTTACCGTCTCTAGTTGCCTTTGCGATACGCATTTGAAGCTTTAAGACGTTCGCCTCTACGGTCTTCCAGTTAATGGATTGCCACAGTGCATTGTCAGAAGATGCACTAATCTCATTCGAAATCATCATTTGCTTTTCTTCCTTAATAAAGTTATTCAAACTCTCTCGCAACGAGAGACCAGTTGGAAGTGGGCTCACTTTCATGATCAGGCACAAGCCTGTATCTGCATCGTTACAATGCAGCCTTCGCTTTTTCCAACCTCCTATACCTGCATCACTATCGGCCACAGAGGCTTTCCCAGAGGGAGTGATACAGGCTTACCGTGTTCCGTATGTCACGCAATGTCAGTTTAGATGCCCGCTATGGTGCGGAGAGTTCAATGATCACGAAAGAGCATGGGGCAATCTCTTTCCGACTCTCGTGCCTTTTTGGCTACAGCGTATTAACCACTTCCGCTGTTTGCAAACATAACGCGCCTTGAGCGGATTCACATATGTTCATCATGCTGACTACCTAGCACTCACCCGATTGTGGTTATCAGGAGGATCGTCCTCTCACGATTCAAATCCCGAACGGCATGACCCCGTTCTTCGTTACATTGTCAGAGCCGCTACTTTATTCAGGCTCCTAGGTTCATCTGGTGATACAGATGGTTCATACATTAAGCGGTGAACAGCGCTTCATACGACTTCACGTCGCACGCCCCGAAGTTTCTTACAATGATTTGACTAACTTTTCCTAATGCCAGTCAAGTGCCTAGTTTTTTCAGGCTTTACCATATGCTTCAATACTATACTTAGCGAAGGTGAACCCTATGGCAATAGTTCATCAAGAATTGAAAATGATCGATAAATTAAAGACCTAGCAGCATCCTCTAGGTCTCGACGGAAAATAAACAATATTTAGATTGATTTTGAGATCAAGTCAGCTTTTAGTAGCCCACCTTTGGTCAATAATTTAGGTGAAAAGTTAGGGTTTCTACGCTGTTTAAAAGCGGCTAGAATTTTCTGTAATCCCTCAGCTTCGAGTAAAGAAATGTTTATTTCGGTATCCATATCAGCTGCATCAATGAAGTCATCAGAAAATGCAGGTGCAACAATAAGTACTTGAGCGACTCGATGCCCGTTGCTTTCACAGCGCTTAACATATGCTTTAACTTGTCTAGATGTTGAAGAGTATTTAGAAAACTGTCCATTCTTAAATGACTTTGCTTCACCAACGATGACATCATCATTTTCTAACGAAATGATGATGTCAGCTTTGTCTTTCGCTGTATTGATATCTTTTCTCAAATCTTCATCAATAGTCATGCCTAGTTGTTCTAAAATCGAACGTGTCGCCTCCTCAAATTTCACACCGATATCAGCTTCTTTGATATCAATACCTGCAGTTTGAAGTCCTTGAAGGTCACGGCAGGCCAAAAGATGATAGTTTTCGATAAGTCGGTCATTGGCACTGGCAAAACTCTCGATAATTTGGCTTCTAGGGTTGCCACGTCGAGGTAAATTCATATCATTGCGGATAGTCTTAATCTCATCATTGCTATAGAGATAAAGGATATCTAGTGGTGTGATACTTAGTGCTTTGAGGCGTTCAGGATCAAGTGTCTCCTTGTTTTCAATTTCGAAGTCTGCTCGAATCCTATCTTCAACATTTAATTCTTTTTGAGACAGTACTTCGAGTAGTTCTTTATAGCCACTTACACTAAGTACGTTAAACTCTTCTTCTTCTGATGACCTTAGGTGTTCAATCAAAACGTCAATGCGATCTTGTAACCTTGTCCCTATTCTTGAAATATCGAGGTCCATATCTTCAATGAGTTGCTTGATACGTTCTTTTCTCTGATTTTGAGTGGCGTCTTCAGCATGGAGATCTGTCATTAAAATGCTTCTGATGGATAAGCCAGAGTGTGCAATGGTGGTTATTTTAACTTGTCTCTCAACTCCCCTAATTTTGTAGCCGTGGTTTTTGAGTATATTGGAAAGGTCAGCATCAGAAAGTGACCTAAGAATGCGAAGGACATATTTATCATGCAGCTCTTTTCCAATAACGCCATGAAGAGATTCGATAATTTCATCGGCAATCATAATTTCAGAGCGACGGCGGTTGATAAGGATGACACCGTTTTCTCGAAGGTACTCTAATGAACTTTCAATACCTAGTTCTGGAATCGGGTCTACAGAGTGTTCAATCGCATGAACTTCCTCTCTAGAAAGCGCAAGGCGTTCAGCTAAGACATTTAAGATGCTTCGCTCATCTTCAGATATTTTTGCAGTACGATTAGACCTTAAATCGTTGTTAAATGCAGCTTTCATGCACTCACGGTAGATATCTAGGCGATTCAATCGCTCAAAGTCGCTTGAGTCGTTTTCTTCAATATCTTTTATGAGGCTTTGGCTTAGCTTATCAATCTCGGCATATTCTTTGGCATAAAGATTTTCAATCCAAGGAATGGTAGCAATGCAATTCCCATCTCTGACGAGGATATTAATAAGCAAAGACACTTGAGGTCCGCCGATAGCGATTTGTTCTTTTAGATGTTTTTGGAAAAGATTTTGAATTAGGCTAAATAATTGCGTGATTTCATTGCCTGATGCTGCTTTAAGTTGGCCATCGATTTTCTCAAGTTGTTTGGCTAAATCGGTATCTTCTTTGCTGTCTTGGCATAGCTTATCGATACAATTTACAAACTTTGATCGCTCGACTTGATTTGTGTGGTTAAGAACAAGATTTAACTTCATGAGAATGCCCTGCTGAAATACGTAAAGTAATCGATCAATGATAACTCCGCATTTTTAGCAGGTATATAAATCAATATTAATCTGTTAACCATGTCACTGGTTTGGTATGAGAAACAGGTAAATCCCGAAAGCAACTTACACAATTAACACTGAACTGTAAAAAAGTGCTGTTAGGCTGTCCAGAGATGTGCCTGTATGATTGCTACTAGCATGAAAGCTAGAACGTTTATGTCCATTTCTTTGTTTCGCCTGATTGAATACACACTTTACCAAAGCATCACTTGACCTACTTTTTATAATACAAGTAAGACTAAAAAACGGGAAAACATCATTTTAGGATGGCTATCTATTGCAAAAAGCTATGCCAGTATGGTTTCGCTGGCGTTTTGCAAAATGTGGCAGTCAATGTATTTCTCAATAACATATATACAAAAGTCCAGAAATTCATATTCAACAACTTGAGCGCTAGGCATAAATCACACTTAATATAGTTGAAAAGTGCACGCGGAAAGACCATAATCAACAAAAATATGTTGATTATGGTCTTTCTATGTTAATAAGATTTATCTGTAAAAATTTCTACTCATTTGGCAATGAACAAGAAGTTTCTTTTGAAGTTGGGAAAAAACCATCAGCTTCCTACTACGACATAAACCTAGAATCTGGTGAGCGTCTAAACAAGGTATTGGCAGTTGTTGGGGCTAATGGTGCTGGTAAGACTCAGCTGTTGCGTCCACTTGCTTTCCTTAGCTCATTTATATCGACTTCTGCGTTCGACTATAAACCCTCTGAAAGTATCCCATACATGCCTCACCGATTGTATACCGATAAGCCGACTGATTTTGAGTTGCACTTTATGCTCGGTGGGGAGCAGTACAAGTACAACTTATCGGTTACAAAAAATGATGTATTGTTGGAATCACTGTATAAAAAAACTAGTCGTAGCTACTCGTATGTGTTCGTTAGAGAGAAAGCTGATGATGGGTACAGTTACAAGCAAAAAGGCTTCGGATTTTCAGTGGCTCAAGCTAAGAAGGTGAGAAGTAATGTCTCTGTTATTTCTGCTGCATTTCAACAAAACGTATCTAACGCATCCGAACTCTATACGTACTTTAATAGCTTTATTTTCAATGTGAATATGATGGGGCGTAGACATTTCAATGATGGTGATATTCTAGAAGCGACCGAATTTCTAAAAGATGATAGTAAGTTGAAACAGAGATTACACCAAGCTGTCTTTGATTTTGATTTGGGAATTCACGATATTGAATATAAACAGCAAAAGGTTACAGATGAAAAAGGAGAAGAACATGAGTTTG
Organism: Vibrio sp. B1Z05; assembly: GCF_052955985.1. NCBI lineage: Bacteria > Pseudomonadati > Pseudomonadota > Gammaproteobacteria > Vibrionales > Vibrionaceae > Vibrio > Vibrio sp. B1Z05. Next base: position 1,407,809 of record NZ_CP130463.1, on the reverse strand, counting down.
ACTTTCCTTTCGCTTTCCATAAGTGCGAAAAAGGTGAATTTACACTCCCATTATTCGAGGAGTCTAGCGGTACTAAAGCTCTTTTCGTAATGCTTCGTAGGGTACTGCCAGTATTACAATATGGTGGTGTTGCTATACTAGATGAGATTGATAACGACCTCCACCCTCACATGCTCCCAGTCATCCTGGATTGGTTTAAGCATAAAGAGACTAACCAAAATGATGCACAGATTATTTTTACTTGCCACACTCCAGAAATACTAAATATGCTCAAGAAACACCAAGTCTACCTTGTAGAAAAAGAGTCTCTTGAAAGTGATGCATGGCGGTTAGATGAAATGGTAGGAATTCGTGCTGATGACAACCTTTACGCTAAGTACCAAGCTGGTGCTCTAGGTGCTGTACCCAACGTATAGGAGTGTTGAAATTGGCTAAGAAGAAAATTAGAAAGGCTAATGTTACATCACTAATCGTCGTTGGTGAGGGTATTCATGATAGAGCTTTTTTGAATCACATGAAAGACAACTATGACGGCCGAAAAACTGGCCAAGTCGTTAAAATAGAATCATCAGATGGTGGGTCACCTAGAAATATTCTCATGTCTGCTAAAAAGAGCCAAGAAGCCGCTTACGACAAACGATATGTGTTGATGGATAGTGACGTTGTAATACAGCAACAAGATTGGGCGTATGCGAAAAAGCATAAGATTGAAGTAATTTTATCTACACCTGTATGTCTTGAGGGGATGTTGCTTGATGTACTTGGTGTTAAGGCTGGAACCTGTGGTGACAGCTGTAAAACTAAACTTAGACCTTATCTTGGTGGCTGCCCTACTCAAAAGACTAGCTATCAAAAATCATTTTCAAAAAAAGTTTTGGATGCTACTGAAAAAGAGCAGATTGTTAAGCTTAGAGAGTTGATCTCTAATCAAAAATAAATACAAATAGTTTAATTTCCATTAACGGGGTTAGTGGGTAATATCTTCACTGTCGAGAGTTAGGTGCGGAAAACGTTACGGGATATGTTCTAAATTTCTATAGAAACAAGATACTTTTTCTTATCTAACAGAACCTTTTTCGAGCAAGTACTCTAACAAGGTCTTGCCCAATAACCTGTTGGATCTTTGTGCCGAAGAGTACGTCATAGAACAAATTTTTGTCTCAGAAAAAACGCCTTAATGTGTCTGGAGTTCGTGACTATACATTAAGGCGTTTGAGTTGCGTTTGTTAGGTAAAAGCAACAGGAAAGCACAATAGCTTGCCGCTCGGTGTCTTTTTTAAAGTCATTGTTAATAGTGTGGTTAATGGTTTTTTAAGCGCAAATTAGCGTAATTTCGGCTAAAGATCGAAGATAAATACATCAAATGTAAATCTTTGTGTCAGAGATTTGTGAATACCGCATCAGAATACTTGTAATTATGCTGATAAAAATAGAATCTAAGCCATTAAGAATCCCAATTCAAAGGAAGTACGAATGCAAGATACAGCTTCTGCTCAGCCTGTAGCCAAATATCGTAAAGATTACACAGCGCCTTCTCATACTATCAGCACGCTTGACTTGCTGTTTAAATTGCACAACACCGAAACTTTGGTGACAGCAACCTCGCAAGTAACTGCCAACCAAGGTGCAACTGAACTTGCATTAGTTGGCGAGCAACTTTCATTACAAGCGGTATTAGTCGATGGCAATGCTTGGTCTGACTATGTACGTACTGATGAAGGTTTGACTATTTCAAACCTGCCACAATCCTTTGAACTGACAATTACCACACAAGTGGATCCTTCAGCAAATACTGCACTGGAAGGTTTGTACTTGTCTGACGGCGCATTTTGTACTCAGTGTGAGGCAGAAGGCTTTAGACGTATTACTTACTTCTTAGATAGACCTGACGTTCTGGCTAAATACACCACAACGATTGAAGCTGACAAACAAGAGTTTCCTTTCTTACTCAGTAACGGTAACAAAGTGGCGCAGGGCGATCTTGAAAATGGTCGTCACTGGGTTAAATGGCAAGACCCGCATCCAAAACCAAGCTACTTGTTTGCATTGGTTGCCGGTGACTTCGATCAACTGATCGATACCTTTACCACGTGTTCTGGTCGTGAAGTGGCCCTTGAGATTTTTGTTGATAAAGGCAATGTTGAACGTGCACATCATGCAATGCTCAGCCTTAAAAACTCAATGAAATGGGACGAAGAGCGCTTTGGCCTTGAATACGATCTTGATATCTACATGATTGTAGCGGTTGATTTCTTCAACATGGGTGCAATGGAAAACAAAGGCTTGAACGTCTTTAACTCTAAATTCGTACTAGCGGATCAATCTACTGCCACTGACAAGGATTACCTTGGCATTGAAGCGGTGATTGGCCACGAATACTTCCATAACTGGACAGGTAACCGCGTCACTTGTCGCGATTGGTTCCAACTTAGCCTTAAAGAAGGTTTGACTGTATTTAGAGATCAAGAATTTTCAAGTGATCTCGGTTCTCGCTCTGTAAACCGCATTAACAATGTACGCATTATTCGTGGTCCACAGTTTGCTGAAGATGCAAGCCCAATGTCGCATCCTATTCGCCCTGAAAAAGTGATTGAGATGAACAACTTCTACACTTTGACTGTGTATGAAAAAGGCAGTGAAGTGATTCGCATGATTCACACACTTCTAGGCGAGCAAGCGTTCCAAGCGGGCATTAAATTGTACTTTGAACGCCATGATGGCACAGCTGCAACTTGTGATGACTTTGTGGCGGCAATGCAAGATGCATCTGGCGTTGACTTAAGCCAATTCAAATTGTGGTACAGCCAATCAGGCACGCCAACAGTAACTGTGACTGATTCGTATGATGCGCAAGCTAAAACTTACACATTAGACATTGCTCAGCACACGGCGCCAACCGCCACTCAGCAAGAGAAGCAAGCTCTGCACATTCCGTTTGATGTAGAACTGTACCGCAATGATGGTAGCGTTATCACACCTATCATTGGCGGCAAAGAACATTCAACATTGCTGCATGTGACGAAAGACTCACAACGTTTTGTGTTTGAACAAGTCGACGAAGCGCCAACACCATCGTTGTTACGTGAATTTACCGCTCCTGTGAAACTTGAGTATCAATATACTGAGCAGCAATTAGTCTTGCTAATGAAGTGTGCAACCAACGAAGTTTCTCGCTGGGATGCAGGCCAAACCTTAATGTCACAGTATATTAAAGAAGCAATTACCAATGGCACTGAAATTAAGTTGTCTGCTGAAGTGCTTAACTCGTTTAGAGCATTACTTACAGATACCAGCCTTGATAGCGCTTTTGTTGCTGAAGCATTAACTCTACCACCTCATAGCGAAGTTAGCGGTTGGTTTGATGTGATTGACGTTGATGCAATTTCAAAAGCATTAACTGAGTTGAAACTGGCATTGGCAACAGGCCTTGAAAGTGAACTGTTGAACACTTACCAATCCTTTAGCAGCGAAATCTATGACATTTCACATCCAAGCATTGCTAAGCGTTCATTGCGCAATACTTGCTTGAGCTACTTGTCGTATCTCCCAGCACATCAAGAGTTAGCCAAAGCACAGTTTGAAGCTAGCGATAACATGACCGACACTATGGGCGCACTGTCTGCAGCAAACCAAAGTGATCTTACTTGTCGTGAAACGTTAATGGATGCGTACAGCGAACGTTGGGCACATGACGGTTTAGTGATGGATAAATGGTTTATGTTGCAAGGGACTAAGCCGAGTCTTGATGCGCTAGCCGGTGTTAAAGCGTCTATGAACCACAGCGCCTTTAGCATGCAAAACCCTAACCGTGTACGTAACTTGATTGGCGCATTCTTCGCCAACCCATATGGCTTGCACGCTATTGATGGTAGTGGCTATCGTTTTGCCGGTGAGATGCTACAAAAACTCAACAGCAGTAACCCGCAAGTAGCGTCACGCTTGATTGACCCGTTACTTAAATTTGCTCGTTACGATGACACTCGTAAAGCAATGATGCGTAAAGAGCTAGAGATTTTGCGTGACACGCCAGATCTAGCGAAAGATCTATTTGAAAAAGTAGAAGCCGCATTAAAGTAATAGGGCATAGATGCTAAAAGGGTATGAGTTGAACAATACTCATCGATAAACTCTTGCGCACTATCGCATATTATTAACATCATTATGAAACCAAAGGCTTAGCATCACGCTAAGCCTTTTTTTGTTCTATATTCAAGGGAAAGATGTGTTTATTAACAGCGTCATCACACATCTGATTTTTTTAAAGATAAGCGTTTAATTTTAGTAACTAAAGTGAAATAAAAATCCTACAATGACGCCAATAAGCAGCGGTTTGTGCTTATAACTAGTGAAACAGATACCTGGTACTACCTAGATAACAAACTATATAACAATAAAAAAATAATAGATGGAGTTTGCCCTATGAACGCACGTGAACCCTTAGTCCCTATCTTGCTCGAAAAAGTCTATCAACTGATCAAAGACAAAGTGGATCCTAGCCATCAACAGGTTGTGACCAAACTGGCGCAACATTTGTTTAGTCATATTTCTCATGACGATCTTGCCTCTCGAAACGAATCTGATTTATACGGCGCTGTGGTGAGTTTGTGGCAACATTTAAAAGAGAAGGGCTTAGACGAACTATCGGTAAAAGTGTTTAATCCCTCCCTCAGTCGCAATGGCTGGCAATCAACACACACCATTGTCGAAATCATCGTCCCTGACATGGCTTTCCTTGTCGACTCACTGAAAATGACACTGTCACGTATGGGCTTATCTAGTCATATCATGTTGCATGGGCCTGCGAAGTTGCACCTGCAAAACGGCAAAGTATTTGATATTAATAACAAAGAGTTAGAAGGTAAGCTGCAATCGGTTTTCCACATCGAGGTAGACCGATTATCAAGTCAATCGCAAATGGATGAATTGCAGGCCGAAATAGCCAGCGTGATGAAGGATACCCATTCGGTAGTCAGCGATTGGCAACCGATGAGTGAAGTGCTTAAAAAAGTGGTCACTCAAGTGAAGGGGCTTGAAAAAATTAAGGGCATTGATAAAAAGCACGTTGCAGAATCATTGGAGTTTTTAAACTGGCTTGGCGATCATAACTTCACCTTGATGGGGTATAAAGAGTATCGCTTAATCGGTGATAATGATGAGCTAACATTACAACCCACTGAAGAACCAGGCTTAGGTTTGTTCTCTGATACCCGTCGCGTGCGGGCGACCAAGCTGACCAATTTTTCAGAGTCGGCACGCGAAGAAGCGACCAAGCCTTATATCCTTATACTCACCAAAGGCAATCGTCCATCTCGTATTCATCGACCGGCTTACAATGATTACGTTGGTATTAAAACCTTTGATAAAAAAGGTAATGTGATTGGTGAACATCGATTCACCGGTCTTTATACCTCAGCGGTGTATAACCAAAGCGTGGAACGTATTCCTCTTGTGCGAAACAAAGTGGCACGTATTTTACAAGGCAGCGGCTTCTTACCCGGTTCGTATTCGTTTAAAGCGTTGCATAATATTTTAGAAACTTATCCTCGTGATGAATTATTGCAAGCCAGTGAAGATGAACTGCTGCATATCGGGATGGGCGTGGTGCAAATGCAAGACCGCGATATGATTCGCTTGTTTGTGCGCAAAGACCCGTTTGGACGTTTTTTGAGTGCCATGGTGTATGTGACAAAAGAGCGTTACAACACAGAACTTCGTCGGCAAACTCAGCGCATTTTCAAACGCGCTTTTCATACCGACCAAGAGGTTGAATTCACCACCTATTTTTCTGAAAGCCCATTAGCCCGAACCCATTATATTGTGCGAGTCGATGATCAAGATCTTGATTATGATGTGAAAAGCATAGAGCAAGATCTAATGGAAGCCTCTTCTACTTGGGGAGATCGTCTTAAACAAGCGATCGTATCAAGTCTAGGTGAAAGCCAAGGATTACCGCTAGCAAAAGGGTACATGGAAGCATTTCCTCGTTCGTATCAAGAAGCTGTGTTACCAAATGCGGCCGTGGCAGATATTGAACGTCTACAACAATTGAGTGAATCAAATCCTTTAGGGATGCTGTTCTATCGTCCTCAAGAAGAGTTGATGGATTCAAAAGTGGTTCACTTAAAGCTCTACCATAAAGATTCACCAATACATCTCTCCGATGTTATGCCCATGCTAGAGAATTTTGACTTGCGCATTATTGGTGAGTCGCCTTATCAAGTGGAAACCAAAAGCGGGCAAACGTATTGGATTTTAGACTTCTCTATGTTGCACAAAGGCAACACGGTTGTCGATTTCAATAAGGTGCGCGATCGTTTCCAACAGGCGTTTGCAGGAGTGTGGCAAGGTCAGTTAGAAAACGATGGTTTCAACCGATTAATTCTTGGCGCTGGGTTAACGGGTGTCGAAACAACGATTTTACGTGCCTATGCTAAATATATGCGTCAAGTGGGTTTTCCGTTTAGCCAACAATACATAGGCGATACGTTAGCCGCGCATCCGAAACTGGCTAACTTTCTGGTGAGCTTATTTGAAAAACGTTTCTTGCCAAGCAATCAAGGCGATGAAGCTTCACAACTGAAAGTGGTGGAGAAAATCAATGCGCAACTTGAAAAAGTTGAAAGCCTTGATGACGATAGAATTGTGCGTCGTTATGTTGAGATGATTCGCGCTACGCTGCGCACCAACTACTACCAGTTAACCGAGCAAGGGGAATGCAAACCTTGCTTAGCATTAAAGTTGAGACCGAAAAACATTCCTGAAATACCTAAGCCGGTGCCTGAGTTTGAAATGTTTGTATATGCGCCCGATGTGGAAGGCGTGCATCTTCGCGGCGGTAAAGTGGCTCGCGGCGGATTACGTTGGTCAGACAGGCAAGAGGATTTTCGCACCGAAGTGCTTGGCTTAGTTAAAGCGCAGCAAGTAAAAAATACGGTGATTTTGCCTGTGGGTGCAAAAGGCGGCTTTGTATGTAAGAAGCAGCACTTGATGACAGGTCGAGATGAGATTTTTGCCGAAGGTCAGCGTTGTTATCGCAAGTTTATCAGTTCGCTATTAGATGTCGCTGATAACATTATTGAGGGCGAGTTGGTTCCGCCGGCAAATGTTGTGCGCCACGATGAAGACGACTCTTATTTAGTGGTGGCCGCCGATAAGGGCACGGCAACCTTCTCTGATATTGCGAACAGTGTTTCCCAACAATACAACTTCTGGCTTGGTGATGCGTTCGCCTCTGGCGGATCAAATGGTTACGATCATAAAGTGATGGGCATTACCGCCAAAGGTGGTTGGGAGTCAGTAAAACGTCATTTCCGAGAGCTAGGCATTAATTGCCAAACCACCAATTTTACCGTTGTGGGTGTGGGGGACATGGCTGGAGATGTATTTGGCAATGGCATGTTGCTGTCTAAACATATTTTACTGCAAGCGGCATTTAACCACTTACACATCTTTATCGATCCAAATCCAGATGCAGCAACGTCTTTCGCTGAGCGTGAGCGTCTGTTCAATACGCCACGTACAGGTTGGGATGATTACGATAAGACGTTGATTTCTACAGGCGGAGGCGTGTTTTCGCGCAAAGCTAAATCTGTGACCCTGTCACCTGAAATCAAAGCCATGCTAGACATAGAGGTTGATGTATTAGCGCCCAACGATTTGATCAAGCATCTTTTGATGATGCAAGTTGACTTGCTATGGAACGGTGGCATCGGCACTTATGTGAAATCCAGTAAAGAAAGCCATGCCGATGTTGGGGATCGCGCTAACGACATTTTGCGCATTAATGGCAATCAGTTGCGGGCGAAAGTGGTCGGCGAAGGAGGCAACTTAGGCTTAACTCAGCTTGGCCGTATTGAATTTGCCTTAAATGGTGGATACGTCAATACCGACTTTATTGATAATGTAGGTGGCGTGGATAGCTCCGACAACGAAGTTAATATTAAGATCTTGCTTAATGGTTTAGTACAAAACAGTGACCTGACGTTAAAACAGCGCAATGAAATTCTCGATTCAATGGAGGCGGACGTGTCAGAGATTGTTCTGCATCACGCCTATTGTCAGTCAGAATCAATCTCTGTCACTGAAGAGCAAGGCATTGTGGGGATGAAAGAGCAGATGCGCTTTATCCATACCATGGAAAAAGCCGGGCATCTTGACCGTCAACTTGAATACATTCCCGACGATGAACAACTGCAAGAGCGTGAAAAGCAGGGTATTGGTTTATCAAGACCAGAGCTCTCAGTGCTGGTGGCGTATGGTAAAATGCTGTTAAAAGAACAGCTTGCCACTGACGCTATCGCCCAAGATGCGTATCACGCCAAACAGTTAGTGCAATACTTCCCTGATAGGTTACGCCGTAACTATAAATCTAGCATGGACTCACACCCACTGCGCACCGAGATCATTGCTACCGCATTAGCCAATGATATTGTCAATGAAATGGGATGCAACTTTGTGACTCGTCTGCAAGAAGAGACGGGCGCCAATGTAGTGGATATCGCCAACGCATTTGTGGCTTCTAAAGAGCTATTCAAATTCTCAGAAGTATTTAGCAGCATTCGCGAGCACGACAATCGCATAGACGCTAGCTTGCAATATCAACTGATGATTGTGATTCGCCGCACATTACGCCGTCTCACCCGTTGGATGCTAAGAAATCGTTCTCACAATAGCAGCGTCAAAGAATTGGTGGATCGTTTTAGATCCGATGTAGACGTTATCGTGGCTAAGTTAGATCAATTCTTAGTTCCCGATGAAGTCTTGCAACATCAAACGGTGGCCGATGAATGGATAGCGCAAGGCGTCGATAAAAAACTGGCCAATTATCTGGCGAGGTTGTCTAGCCTGTACTGTTGTTACGATATTTCTCTGGCCGCGAAAGAATGCGCAACGAGCATTGAGCGCACCGCTAAAATGTACTTCTACCTAGGGGATCGCTTATCTCTGCATTGGTTCTTAGATCAGATCAATAATAAGGTGGTGGATAACAATTGGCAGGCACTTGCGAGAGCGGCCTTTAGAGAAGATCTTGACTGGCAACAGCGTCAACTTACTGTGCAAGTGCTTAACTGTGGTTGTGGTGATAATCCGCCAGATGAAGAGGCCACCATTGATAATTGGATCAGCAATAACCAGTTAGCATTGCAGCGTTGGGAGAACACCTTAAACGAGTTCAAAGTGGGGAATGTGCATGAATTTGCTAAATTTTCTGTCGCATTAAGAGAGTTGATGCTTTTAAACTTGAATTGTGAAGCAACAAAGTAAATAATACAGCCCCGTTTACACGGGGCTTTTTTTATCGGAGGCACAATGCTCTACCGTCTTGCCAGAACTGGCTTATTTCAATTCAACGCCGAAAAGGCGCACGATCTTGCGATCAACTATTTACCTAAATTAACAGGTACACCGTTAGATCTGTTTTATCGTCAAAAATTACCAAATCGTCCAGTCGAATGTATGGGCCTAACGTTTAAAAACCCTGTTGGCTTAGCCGCGGGTCTTGATAAGAATGCGGAATGTATTGAAGCATTTGATGCAATGGGTTTTGGCTGCGTAGAAGTAGGGACGGTAACGCCACGTCCTCAACCTGGCAACGATAAACCTCGTATGTTCCGTTTGCTAGAAGCTGAAGGCATTATCAACCGTATGGGTTTCAATAACCTAGGTGTAGATGCTTTAGTGGAAAATGTGAAGAAGGCAAAATTTGATTGTATTCTTGGCATTAACATCGGCAAGAACAAAGACACGCCTATCGAAGAGGGTAACAGCGATTACCTAATTTGTATGGAAAAGGTCTATCAGTACGCTGATTACATTGCAGTAAATATTTCTTCACCGAATACTCCGGATCTGCGTACGCTACAATACGGCGATGCACTGGATTCACTGCTAGGCGATTTAAAAGCCAAGCAAACAGAGTTGCATGAGTTACGTGGTAACTATGTACCGCTTGCGTTAAAAATTGCACCTGATCTGACTGATGATGAAATCGTGCAGATTTGTGATTCTTTGCGCAAACACGCTATCGATGGTGTTATTGCAACGAACACAACACTGGATCGTAGTATTGTTGAAGGCATGAAGCATGCAGAAGAAACCGGCGGTTTAAGCGGTCGTCCTCTGCAACTGCGCAGTACTGAAGTGGTTGCGAAACTTTATCAGGAACTGGGTGAAGATATTCCGATCATCGGTGTTGGTGGTATCGATTCTTTTGTGTCTGCAAAAGAAAAACTGCAAGCAGGCGCAAAATTGGTTCAAGTCTACTCAGGCTTTATTTTCCATGGACCAAACTTAGTGCGCGATATCGTGAAAAACCTGTAATCAAGTTGCAGTAAAACCAATTGTTTAGCGTAAAAAAGGGGGAGTCATTTCCCCTTTTTTTTTCGTTTTCTGTTAGTAGAATTATCAGAAAGTAACGTGGACCCCGTAAAACAGGGATGGTGTAGCGTCTTACTTAAACTGAGTTTAAAGACAGGACAGGGTTATGCTTAAGCTAAACGATACATGGAATTGGTACTACGATGAGGAGCAATCCTCGCTAATGCTTGAGATAAGTGAAGAGATGGTATTTCGCTCTAACTTACCTCGTAAAGTGCTTATTGAATCAGCTTTTAAACCACAAAAATTTTCTGTTGAAGATGCGGATATCTACCATGTCTTCCAAGACTCCGTAAAAGGCCTTCCACTTTCTATCCCTCGCCAAGCTGAGCTGGTACTCAAAGCCGTTGCCGTTAAACGCTTCCATAAGCCTGTACAGCCTAAAAGCTGGTTTTTTGATACTCAGTCCAATGGCTATCAACCCCAAGAGGGGGAGGTTGTAGAGCTGCAGAACGAATACAATACGGGTTACTTTATGGTTGTTGAAAGCTCAGATACTGCCAGTATTGTGGTCTCTGTGAATAGTGATGATTTCTATCTATCGGGCAGCAAGCACCTTTCATTCTGTCAACCCATCAAAGTGATGCACGACCGTATGCGCTCAGCAAATGCGCTGTTCTTCCAAGCACAGATACAGATGGTGTCTTAATCGTTAGCGTCATACAACTTAAATTTATATAGAAAGGCCGTTTTAGTTCTCACTAAAACGGCCTTTTTGTTACCTGTTACTTTTCTATTTCCTTCTTTTTTGAATCCATATCCAGCGCTGTAGTGGTGTGATTGACGACGCGTCTGAGTCACACATTCTTAATGTTTACCTGAATTAAACATCGTTAGTGTGACATCAGGTGTTGCAAGCGCACATTTTTTACATTCTTTTTTCCGTTTCACTGTCTTAATTTTGCGCAAAAGTAGGTAGATTTCCCTATATATTTCCCTGTTTCTTTTATTTTGTAAGTAACTTTCAGTCCTTTTGGAGTGCTGGTGTAGACCAATTTTAGCTTGAATAAGTATTCACTATCGCCAGCGAGCCTATAAATAGGTACTCATTTGGTTAAGGATGAAAAGGGAGTAATTCATGATGTAGAAAGTTAACCAACAGTTAGCTTTGCTGTAGAAATGAACAAATAGAGGGTTTTGATAGAGAAATTTCGGAATTTAAAACTATTACAGTTTATAATTAACGCCATTTTATTAGCAGCTTAGTGATTAACATGCATCAATACCTTGCCGTAACGGCCAATGGCTTAGAAAATCTATTGGTAGAAGAACTTAATAAATTGGGAATTGAAAACCCAAAACCCGTACAAGCGGGCGTGCGGTTTGAGGCAAATCTAGAACAGATCTATAGAGCGTGTTTGTCTTGCCGCACCGCATCGCGATTTGTACGAATTCTGTCTGAGTTTAAGTGTCAAGATGACATGGATTTATACTTATCATGTATGTCGATTCGTTGGCAGAACCACTTTGATGCAGGCAAATCTATTATTGTTGATTTCAACGGCACCAATGGCCAGATCCGCAATAGTCAATATGGTGCGATGAAGGTTAAGGATGCAATTGTGGATACCTTCACTAAAGCAAACTTACCTCGCCCTGAGATCAGCAAAGATCGTCCAGATCTTCGCATTCATGTTCGTTTACACAGAGACGACGCGATACTGGGTATTGATATGGTTGGTCAAGGTCTTAACCAACGTGGTTACCGCACCGAAGCGGGTCGCGCACCGTTGCGTGAAACTCTTGCTGCTTCTATTGTCATGCGTAGCGGTTGGGATACACAGTCGCCACTTATCGATCCTATGTGTGGTTCTGGCACCTTATTAATTGAAGCTGTAATGCTGGCGGCTAACGTTGCTCCAGGGCATGCGCGCACGAATTGGAGCCTTGAGAATCTTAAAGACTTCGATTACGGATTGTGGACTGAAGTGAAATCTGAGGCGAAAGTGGTCGGCCGCCGTGGTATTAACAAATTTGAAGTTCCCGTGATTGGTTACGATAACGACCCACGAGTGTTGGAAACGGCTAAGAAAAACGCTGTACGTGCCGGTATTGACGGCTTGATTGATTTTAGACTTGGTGATGCGACTCGTATTACTGCCCCTAAAGACGCAGGGACAGGCTCTATTATTTGTAACCCGCCTTACGGTGAGCGACTAAGCACAGAGCCTGGTTTGATTGCACTGTATTCCGAGTTTGGTGCCCAATTAAAAGCTGAGTTTGGCGGTTGGAATGCGTCTATTTTCTCAAGTTCTGACGAGCTATTAAGTTGCCTACGCATGCGTGCGGACAAACAATATAAAGTAAACAACGGTGCATTAAACTGTTTACAAAAGAACTACGGCATTTCAGATAAGCCACGAGCATCTGGAAACGGCAGTGACTCACAGCCTACACAAGCTGTTGTAGCGCCTGATTTTGCTAACCGTCTGAAGAAGAACATCGCTAAAATTGGTAAATGGGCGAAACGCGAGCAACTCGACTGCTACCGTATATATGATGCGGACTTGCCTGATTACAATGTGGCTATCGATGTGTATCCCGGTCATCTAGTAATTCAAGAATACGCTGCGCCAAAGACTATAGATCCTGAGACTGCAAAACGTCGTCTTACTGACATCATTCGCGCTAGCATTCAAGTGACTGGCGTGGAAGCGAACAACGTGGTACTGAAGGTTCGTCAAAGACAAAAGGGCACCAATCAATATCAAAAATTAGCGCAAAAATCGCATCAGATGGAAGTGTCTGAATATGGCGTTAATCTTAAAGTAAACCTGTTTGATTATTTAGATACCGGTCTGTTTTTGGATCACAAATTGACCCGTCGTAAAATTGGTCAAATGGCGGCAGGTTGTGATTTCTTAAATCTATTTGCTTATACGGGCAGTGCTACTGTACATGCAGCGGTTGGCGGCGCTAAGTCGACCACCACTATTGATATGTCGAACACTTACCTTGATTGGGCGAAAGAAAACTTAGCCATCAACGGCATTAAGGGTAAGCAACACGAGTTTATCCAAGCGGATTGTTTACAATGGCTTGAAAAAGCAACGGGTCAATATGATTTGATCTTTATCGACCCACCGACGTTTTCTAATTCAAAACGTATGAAGCAAACCTTTGATATTCAACGCGACCATATTCAGCTTATGACTCACCTAAAACGCTTGTTGCGTCCACAGGGCACTATTGTGTTCTCAAACAATAAACGTCAGTTTAAAATGGATATGCAAGGGCTAGCGGAACTGGGTTTACAAGCACAGAATATTTCTGACAAAACATTACCTTTGGATTTTGCCCGCAATAAGCACATCCACAACTGCTGGTTAGTATCACTGGTGGGCGATACTGAGTGAAAGTAACTCTTTACAGTACCGAAGGGTGCCATCTTTGTGAGCAAGCGCATAGCTTGCTTAATCAAGTTGGCATTGAACCTCAGACTATCGATATTGTGTTTGATGACGCACTGTTTGCGCGTTACGGTGTCACGATACCTGTGGTTCAATATAATAACCAAGAACTTAACTGGCCCTTCGATTTACAACAATTACAACAATGGTTAGACAATAATGGCATTACTTACCATTCATAATGGTCAATTGGCTTTCGGTGATATCCCTCTGTTGGATAACGCTGATTTTCAGCTACAAGAGAACGAACGCGTTTGTCTCGTGGGACGCAACGGCGCCGGTAAATCCACCTTAATGAAGGTGATTGCGGGCAACGTGCAAATGGACGATGGCAATATGCAGATAACCCAAGATGTGGTTATCTCTCGCTTAGAACAAGATCCACCGCGTAATCAAGAAGGCACCGTCTATGAATTCGTGTCTGAAGGTTTAGCTGAAATCGGTAAACAGCTTAAGATCTACCAAGATCTGTTGGATCTGGTGGCGGAAGACCCAAGCGAAAAAAACATTAACCGTTTATCTAAGGTTCAAGAAACCCTTGATCATAGCGGTGCATGGCGTTTTGAAAGCCGCATTACCAATGTCTTGGAAGCCTTAGCGCTAGATCCTCACACTTTATTGACGGATTTATCGGGTGGGTGGCAACGTAAAGCGGCGTTAGCGCGCGCTTTGGTATGCGATCCTGATGTATTGCTGCTTGATGAGCCAACCAACCACCTTGATGTGACCACCATTGAATGGCTAGAAACCTTTTTGAAAGATTTCCGCGGTTCAATCATCTTTATTTCGCACGATAGAAGCTTTATTCAATCAATGGCGACTCGTATTGTTGATCTTGATAGAGGGAAGCTTTCTTCATTCCCAGGTAACTATCAGCAATACTTAATTGATAAAGAAGAAGCGATTCGCGTTGAAGAAGCGCAAAACGCCGAATTTGATAAAAAGCTTGCTCAAGAAGAGACTTGGATACGTCAAGGCATCAAAGCACGCCGTACTCGTAACGAAGGCCGTGTTAGAGCACTGAAACAATTACGTCGTGAGCGTAAAGATCGCATTGAAGTGCAGGGCAAGGCTAACATACAGATCGATGATGGTACGCGCAGCGGCAAAATTGTCTTTGAAGCTGAGAATATTAGTTATGCCATTGATGGTAAAACGATTATTAACGACTTTAGTTTCTCAGTGATGCGTGGCGATAAGGTTGCACTCATTGGACCTAACGGTTGTGGTAAGAGTACTTTGCTTAAACTGATGCTTGGCGACATCAAACCGGATTCAGGACGTTTGCATTGTGGTACTAAGCTGGAAATTGCTTATTTTGACCAATACCGTGAAGCGCTTGACCCAGAAAAAACTGTAATTGATAACTTAGCTGACGGCAAACAAGAGGTTACTGTGGGCGGACGTGAGCGTCATGCGCTCAGCTACTTACAAGATTTCCTATTCTCACCAAGACGTGCGCGTTCTCCGGTAAAAGCCTTGTCTGGTGGTGAGAAAAACCGTCTGTTATTGGCGCGAATTTTCCTTAAATCGAACAATTTATTGGTTTTAGATGAACCAACCAACGATTTAGATATCGAAACATTGGAACTTTTAGAAGATTTACTTGCCAACTATCAGGGTACTTTACTTTTAGTCAGTCACGACCGTGAGTTTGTCGACAATACAGTCATGGCAAGTTGGATTTTTGAAGGTAATGGTCGTATCGAGGAGTTCGTTGGCGGTTACCATGATGCGCAGCAGCAGCGCGCTCAAGTGAAAGCCTCTCGTCAGGAATTTGTGGCAAGCAAAAGTGACGTAGTGGTTACAGATAAAGCAACTAAGAAATCAAGTAGTAAACCAAGTCGCAATAACAGCAAAAAGTTGTCGTATAAGTTGCTACGTGAGTTAGAATCGCTACCACAACTTCTAGAACAACTTGAAGAACACATTGAAAGCCTACAGGAACGAGTCAATGACTCCGCTTTTTTCTCTCTTCCTGTAGAGGAAACACAGCCTGTGCTTGAGGAGTTAGCTTCCAAGGAGCAGGAACTAGAAATAGCATTTGAGCGCTGGGAAGAGCTTGAAGCAATGCAGCAGGAATAACAGATTTTGAACCGTAGTCGTATCTTTAAACTTACAGCCGTAGCCAGTTTGGTTATGGCTTCGTATGGCGCTAATGCCAACCTTTATAATGTTGTGCAGGTGACTGTTCCAGCTAATCTTGGCGCTGAATCTTATGCCAGTGCAATAGACGAGAACGGCAATGTGGCTGGCGATACCCGAGACGGTACTGACGGCATTCCTTACCGTGACGAAGCGCCTTTTGGGGTGGATAACACTTTCACTTATCAGAACTGGACCGATCTAGAAAGTTATTGTTACCGCGAGTTAGGCTACAACAGTTGTGAGAACTGGGCCGAACGTGAATGGCACGGTATCAATAATAAAGGTGGTTTAGAGCGCGAGCGTGAAGCGTTTTATCAAAGTAACTATCAAGCCAATGCGAAAGGCTTTTCAACCGTTTATACTAGCAATACCGATGCTGCAGCGACCGCTACCACGTCAGGAACCTCTACTCAGTTATTCACCACCGAGCCTTCATCTACCTATCAACCTGGTGGCGGGACGTGGGTGGCTAACTCTAATAATGTTGTGGTCAACAAATTCAGTGTTGATGGCGATGTTATGGGCACGACCAGCAGTGGTTATTACGACTTCGGCAATTACGGTTTAGCATTTAGAGAACGCGGTTTTGTTGGCGATAGCATATTACTTCCAGCGGAAACCAATAACGGTAAGCCTGTTAGTGACATTGTCACTAAAATGGGCCGTACTATGGCATTTGATTCATTTACTTATGATAGTAAGACCTATGTAGTCGGCAGTGCGTCAGTTACGCCATTTGATTATAACGATGGTGGTAAAGACTTTGATGGTCGTGATGTAGGCCGCTGCATGCCTGGTGGTACAGCGATCGATGATCCTGGTGCGGAGAGTTATTGTCAGAACTTTGCGTTCTCTACCAAAGGTTTTGTTTGGGATGTATCTACGCCAGACAAAGGTGTTGCGGTCAGTAGTTGGGTTAATATGACTGCGGCTGAAGAGGATTCAGGAATTCGCGATGCTAAGTCTTATATGTCTAGTGTTCGCGGCGCCGTAGTACCAGATAACACTCTAATTGCAAATGAAGACGGCACCGATCCTGAAGAAACTAAATATAACGGTAAGCCTGTTTTAGTGGGTTACAACACGGATCGTGATGATAACAACCTAATGATGCAAGCTGCGATTTTTGTTCCTGATGAAGACAGTGGTGACTTTGATATCACGCAATCTGAAGCGTGGAAAACCGTATTTATTAATGGCGCTAAAGTGAAAAGCGGCAGTGATTTCATCTATTCCAATACCAAAGCGACCGATATCAATAACAACTTGCTTGTGATTGGTGAATCAAAACGCAGCGGTTATATTCCGGAAAACGGTGCTGCAGCCAACCGAATGTTTATCGCTGATGCCAGTCAAGACACGCCTACGGCGACATACTTTGCCGATACCGGAGAGTCAATTTTCTTTAGAGGCTCTGGTGGTGAAGCGCAAGCGGTAAATAACTACAATGAAATCGTAGGTACTATCGATGCAGAAACAGCGCGTGAATACGGCGGTAAACAGCGTAGACACCGTGGGTTTATTAACCCTTATGATTTTAATGGCACCCATGACGCTCGTCGTAAATTGTTTGAAAACCGCGCTTGGTGGTTAGATGATTTAACCAACGACGAAGTTGTGGATGGCACCAATAACCATTACCGCATCATAGCGGCATCAGATATTAACGACAAAGGTGAGATTTCAGCCACCGCTTTATATTGCGCCGGTGGTTACGACAATACCGGACATAATGCTTATTGTGGTGAAGGGAAAGGTGTTGAAACCATTGTTGCAGTTAAATTAGAGCCTACCGTTGATCTTAATGATGATACCGCAACTGCAACTATTACTCCGCGTAGCGTAGCTGAAGAGCAGATCTCTCGCCAAGGTGGTAGTTTAGGACCTTGGATGATTGGCTTATTGGGATTATTAAGCTTGCGTCGTCGCGTTAAGAAGTAGCGTTACGTCAGATTTTAAGATAAATATCGAAGGACAATATCACAAATTTGATATTGTCCTTTTTTTGACCTTGAGAAAAGCTCGTTTTTGAACGAATCTTATATAGGGTGCATTGCATACACACATTGTGTATGACAATAAATCGTTTCGTAATTCAACAGCCGTTTGTTGTTCAAAGAAACCATCCACCCATTTGTTTATCGAAAGGTTAGAGGATTTAACTATGAAGAGACAAAAACGCGACCGTCTTGAGAGAGCACAGTCCCAAGGTTACAAAGCGGGGCTTAATGGTCGCTCAAGTGATACTTGCCCATATCAACAGACAGACGCTAAATCACAATGGTTGGGAGGTTGGAGAGACGCGAAAGGTGACCTAGAGTCCGGTCTTTATAAATAACCTGAAGAGCAGACCCCGTTTGGGGTTTGTTTTTACAACTCTAATGCACTATAACTAAATTACTATAAACAAAAAATATCCAACTTCAACTACTTACGGTAACCATACGATTCAATAGGGCTTGAAACAAAAAAGCCACGATATAAATCGTGGCTTCAAAACGTTCTCTTTTTTAAAGAGATTAAAACTTAGAAGTGTCTTTGAATAGACCCACTTTAAGGTCTTTTGCAACGTAGATTTCTTTGCCATCTACCAGAACACGACCGTCAGCCATGCCCATAACCAGTTTACGGTTAACAACACGCTTCATGTGAATTTCGTACGTTACTTTTTTCGCTGCTGGCAACACTTGACCAGTGAATTTAACTTCACCAACACCCAGTGCGCGTCCTTTACCTTCGCCACCAATCCAGCCAAGGAAGAAACCAACCAGTTGCCACATAGCGTCAAGTCCAAGACAACCAGGCATTACTGGGTCACCAGGGAAGTGGCAATCGAAAAACCATAGGTCTGGAGTAATATCTAATTCTGCAGTAATAAGACCTTTGCCAAACTCACCTTCGGTTTGTGACATTTTAGTCACACGGTCCATCATCAGCATGTTAGGCGCAGGTAATTGTGGACCTTGAGGGCCAAATAGTTCACCACGGCTTGATGCTAATAGGTCGTCACGATCATATGAGTTTGCGATATCGCAAGGTTTTTGTTGCATTGTATTGAGTCTCCAGATTTTTTGAACCTGCATCTTATGTGATGCAGTATGGTACTTACAACTCCGATCAGTCTCTAAACAGCGTTCTTTTTAAGCGTTCAAGCAAACTTTCGCCTAAATCATGCTGATTGAGCCTGTCGATGCGTTCTGCAATTTTGTTGAGAATCGTATCTTCGCAGTCGCCGCTAAATTGTTGTCCGGTGATAATAGGCAGAGCTTGATGTACATCCTCTACGCTCCAAATATGGAACTTGCCTTGTTTTATCGCCTCAACTACGTCTTTATGTAAGGATAGATGACGTAGATTCGATTTGGGTAAGATAACACCTTGCTCGCCCGTTAACCCTTGGTGAGCGCACACATAGAAGAAACCTTCAATTTTTTCATTAAGTCCGCCGACAGCTTGCACACGGCCAAACTGATCAACCGCACCGGTCACAGCGATATTTTGCTTAATTTCATAACCTGATAACGCACTGACAAATGCACACAGCTCTGCCAAGGAAGCACTATCTCCATCAACTTCGCTATACGATTGTTCAAATACAATTGACGCTGAATATGGCAGTGGTTCATCTAAATCCAGTGCGCTACTGAGAAATGCCTGCATAATCATCATGCCTTTGGCATGTAGATTGCCGCCGAGTTCTGCTTTGCGCTCAACGTCTGAAACGTCGCCGTCACCAAAGTGAATAACACAGGAAATTCGAGCAGGTTCACCGTAAGAAACCGGATGTCCCGGCATATCAACCACGGTCAGGCCATTAACTTGACCTACTTGTTTACCTTCGGTTTGAATCAATACCTGTCCGTCGAGAATATCGTCTAGCGCTCGATTAGGCAGATACGACTCACGGTAGTAACGCGCATCTAATGCAGCATCTATATGCTTTGATTCAATGCAATCAGAAGAGGATTCAATAGAGGCTTCAATTAGTAATGATTGAATCCATGATGATGACAGTGGAACAAAATGCTGCTCTTCACAAACTCGAGCACCTGCAGTCAGGAAATGATAAATAGCGCCAGCCGACATGTCAGGCAGTCCGCCACTGCGCGCTACACTGGCCACATAACCTAAATAAGCTGCAACGGTTGTCGCATCAATACGTACATCCATTTCCACTTCAGTATACATAGTGTGTGAAGATGAGAACGCAGGGTCTATATAATCAAGATCAGCTAGTTGACTGCGATCGCCAACCACCACAACTCTTACTGAGCTAGTAAAACGTTGATCTGGTGCATAACCCATTTTGCTAGTGTTGATCCGTGACACAGCTTCGCCTGCTAGCAATGAACGAATAGCAAGTAGAGTAGTGGGTTGTACCAACAGAGCGTTTGCTGAGATAAGTAGGTAACCATTGTGTTGCTGCTCAAGCAAACCTATGGTCGATTGCACCTCACCAGAGCTTGTTACAATGTAACTACCAAATAATTCTTCTGCTGCAAGAGTTTCACTGTGTAATACAGGTAATTCTGTCAATGAAGACAGTACCGATGTGATTTCCTTACGTGATAAAACAGTATCTGAACTGTTGATAGCCAGCAATGGGGCTTTTTGTCCGAGAACGACAAATCGTTTTAACGTGGCCGCTAAGCGTGGCTGCAATGCAATAAAAGGCGTTTCAGTGTATTGAAACAATCTACGACTTGAGTCTATATCGTGTTGAGGTGTAGCGAGTCGCCAATCTATGGATTTCATAAATGCTTACTAAAATATACTATGGCGCTAGTATACCTAAGGTAATAAAAGATAACCCGAAAAATAGTGCTTTCGCGCTTTATTGAAGGTCAATTTTACGACACGTTGCATCATTTTGTGCTTTATCACAAATATCAGAAGTCATCGCATTGTCAAAATCGTCGTCTAGGGTTACGCTGTCACCGTATGCCTTTAAATGAATGGACTTAACTTTAGACTCATGAAATATCAACAGCTAGAAAACCTAGAATGTGGTTGGAAATGGAACTACTTGGTCAAAAAATGGAAAGAAGGAGAAACAATCACTCGCCATATTGACAGTAGTGCTGATGCTGCCGCAGTTGAACTACTGCGCGCAATTGAACACGAACCGGTTCAAGTTTTAGAGTGGATTGATAAACATATGTCCATCGAGCTTGATAATAAGCTCAAACAAGCCATTCGAGCTAAGCGAAAGCGTCATTTTAACGCTGAGCAAGTTCATACACGCAAGAAATCCATCGATTTAGACTACCGCGTTTGGGAAAAACTCTCTTATCGAGCTAACGAATTAGGCTGCACCTTATCAGATGCCATCGAATACTTGCTCAGCGAAGCCCAACGCAGCGAAAAAGCCAACGAGAAAGTGAATCTCCTTAAAGAAGATCTCAATAAACTCTTAGCCGACTAATCATTATCTATTAAGTAGGAGATAAGCATGTTGTACGTCATTTTAGTTGCGGCCGCATTAATTTTTGCGATCATTCTTTACGACAAACCTAAAATGAAATTGGTCTTTAAAGACGGTGAAGTCACTTCACATTCCGGAGAAGTAGATAAAACGTTTCTGCATAGATGCAAAGACATAGCCAAACAGCATCCATTTAATGGCACAGTTAAAATCTACAAAACAAGAAAACAGTTTCGAGTGAAGTTTTCAAAAAGCGTACCGAACAAGACGCGCCACATTTTACGTAACGCATTGCCAAACGCAAAAGCTCAAACCAAAAAACGCTAGTTGAATATAAAAGAACAAAATACGAGAAGCGAATGTGCAGTATAGAGTTAAGGCAAAAATAACACGTACTGCACAACATAGCTCAAATAGGTTCATTTCAAAGGTAGAGATAAGTCAAAGGCAGATATAAGCTAGATAACTGATTTATAACCAATATATTCATGTCAATCCAATTTAAAAATGTCCCTCTATTTTTCTAATTAGAAATGTCACTTTTTAAAGATTGACTATTCTTTGGTATTGGAGGATTTGAATAACTCAGGATTGGTTAGAACTGGATTAATAGCCCTGAGTTGTTCTTTTAAAGCTCGTTGTTGGGCTTTTCGTCTTGGTGATTTTTTACTTCTACTGCGTTTTTGTTGTTCATCAAAGTCATCTTGTTTTTGCTTAGCAAACTTCAGTACATTGCCTAAACGTTTGTTATCGACTATTTGAGCTTGATTTACATTTTCTAACTTATCGAAGATTTTGAAGTTAAGCTTTTTGTAGCCATAACAAATGGCAATATGTCCATCTGGATAGTCGAGTACTTTCACTGTTTCATGAACCAATCGAGCGTTTTCTTCAGTGTTTTCAATTAGGTAAACAACCTTGTCATACTGGAATGTCAGTGCATTTGAGAGCTTTCTTGTTTCTTGCCAACTAAAGATATCATCAAGTTCTTCAGAAGATTCGCGAACCTTACGGTGCATGTCTTTTGGGTAGTTTGCAGGCTTACTAAAACGGCGGTTAAAGTCGTCAATAAAGTAGGGCAACCATGTATTAGCTTCCTCAATGGTATTAATACCTTGTAGTCTCATTTCCTTAACTAAACGATCTTGAAGCGTCAAATTAGCTCGCTCAACACGGCCTTTAGCTTGAGAGCTATTAGCACATATTAACTCAATGCCAAGCTCTCTAAGAATACGGCCATATTGCGTTTCACCAACACGTTTATGTTTTTCTTGATTTACACGAAATATCGAGTGTTTATCGCTGTAGAACGCAACTGGTTTTCCGTGTTCATTCAGGTATTCACGAGTCGCAAGCATATAGTCAAATGCAGACTCAGTTTCACTGAAACGAAGGTTCACTGAAACGAAGGTTCATTAGGCGACCAGTGGCATCGTCAATAAACACCAGAAGACAACACTTATCACTGCGTCCTTCAAACCAGTCATGGTGAGAGCCATCAATTTGAATTAGTTCACCAAGGCAATCTCGACGATAACGTGGTTGGTAAACTCGGGGCTTACGTTGAGAATGAGGGATCCAGAGGCCATCAGCTATCATCCATTGCCGTAAAGTTTCAACAGATACTCGGAGGTTATGGATTTCAGATAATTTTTCATGAGCCAACGAAGGACCAAAATCAGGATAATACTGAGTAATAGTATCTAAAATATAACTTCGATAATCCGATGGGAGTTTATTATTGCTGGGTTTACCTCGTGACTTATGAGACAAACCGGCTGCGCCATATTGGCGTAGCCGATTCATCAGACGTTGAACTTGTCTAACACTAAGATTTAAAAGTTCAGCCGCATCAATACGGCGGAGTCGGCGTTCACATACATCTTGAATTACTTTAAGACGATCGATTTCATTATCACTCATAGCTATCAACATTCCTAAGCCTCCAAAACTAAGTCAGATATTAAAACGATAGTTCAAGACTCAGTTATAGTGACATTTTAACTTTGATAAAAAGTGACATTACAACTTTGGACTTACAATTCAAGTACGCATTATGTATATTATGTTAAATAGGGTTTATTGAAACGGTTATCTAATCTCTGTAGCTTTGACTTTGGCTTGTTTAACCCCTCTCTTAATGTTTGCTCAGTCATTTCTTTATACACTAGGTTCACTGATTCAATATCAATGTGTTTTTCTTAAAGCTGGCCTGACTATCAAGTCATGGTATTTGTTTGTGACCCTTTGATCTGGTTCACTGTGTTAGCGTTTTATACACTAAGCTAATTATGTTTCGTTTACGCGTCATCGAGCCAAACTTCAATCCTGGCTGCATCCAATCACATTTTTCCTTTCTTGCCATTTTGACTAAGTGTGCCACTTGCCGAACACACATCAACATCATTCCGACGCAATATTGCTTACGAATACTATATAGTCCCGAGTTAAATACTTAGCCCTTTACCTTAACGAATGCTTTTATTTAGCTCGCACCAATTCTTCTAATCAGTTGATGAAATGAATTTATGCCATTCAATACCGCTTAATTATGACCCTTGTTCCGTGTTCATAATCTATATGAGCTTATCCATAGCCAAGATTTGACGCACTCGATCGCAAAAGACATCTGCTCTACAGGCAATATACAGACTAAACCGACATATTGACTCCAATCATGCCGACTATCAGCTTAGTGTATATTACGGTTTTATAAACTTAGATTACCTAAGCATCTTTTCTCTCTACAAATGCTAACCTACCTGTATCCTATTGAATTATTTAAAGTTTACTTTAAATAACTGTGTGTAATGTGATAAACTATCACCAACAACAAGCTAGTTATAGTGCGTTAGAGTGGATAAAACATCAGCGATATTTATCGCTGATGTTCGATTTTGCATACCGAGATTTAATGACTTTTACTCAGTCACCGGTTTAACCTTAGTTACTTCAAAATCAGCAAAATCCACTTCGTCTTCTTCTTTATTCAACTGATCAATCGCTTTCAATGAACGGTAGATGCCCCATTTTGGTCGGACAAAGTTGGCATGGCTAGCATCATCGCCAGAGCGCCACATTTCAATGTTGTGTTGATTCACTTCTATAATAGGCGTTGTTTCACCCAATGGTGTAACTGTCATATATAAGCTGCCCGACTCGGCGTAGTTTGCTTTAACGTATACTTCAAACCAGTGTCCACGAAGGTCATTTTGCCAATCGACATTGTGACGAACCGAGTGATATAGAGTTTCATTGACTGTGCCCGTTTTATCATCGTTGTAGCGAACATGTCTTACTTCTAGCCCGCTTTTCCCCTGGCGTACGTTGGCCGTCAAAGTCAATATTGGGGAACTGGTGATAGCATCGCTGCCTTTACCTTTTACCGCTTTAAGTTGGAAAATATGGGTAAAGTGTTTTGTTACCGCGAGATTATCGCCAATTCTAAATTTCCAGCGATACTCAAAAGTACTGCCTAAATAACCTTTCAATGACGAATCCGAACCGCCATAGACTTTGATTTCGTTACGCTGACGATCGCTTTTCGACAGTACATCACGATCATGATCATCATCTCTATGGATAACAAATTTAAAATAGTTACCTACCGTCGCATCAGTCGCTTCAGTGATATGAGGCGCACCCGCATGATTGGCACTGCCATAGAGATCCGGTGCCTCAATAGAGCGAGGACCAAACGCATTTCGAATCAAGGTATAAGTATCTTCTTTGCCTGGGCCATCAGCGGTTAATTGGGTTTGACTGATAACAATATTACCACTTTGAGTGTGTACCACAGGCTTTGGAGCAACGTCAGATGTAGCAGTACAACCACTTAGAATAAGAAAGGCATTTAATGTGAGTAGTTTTTTTAACATGCTATTTCCGTAAGCATTAGAGATGAATTGAGTACGAGTGTAACACTTTGAAAAACCGCAAAGCGCGTATAACATCAACTCTTTGGGTAAATGTTTCGCATTTATTTAATGTGAACATATACATTTAGAAATAGACAGTAGATTAATGCTCAACAACAGCTTGGCAAAGGCTTATACTCGCTGCTCGTTCTTTGTTAGGAAACATCGTGGCTCTTTCACGCAAACACACCCTCGCCTTTATCGGGATTCTATTACTGGCCGCTAATTTACGCGGCCCGTTTACCAGTCTTGCGCCTTTGCTCGACCAGATAATGACCCAGTTGCATCTAAGCTCAACCATTTTGGGGATGTTATCTTCACTACCGCTGCTGTCATTTGCACTTATCTCTCCGTTTGCGCTTGTTATACTCAAATACGTAGGGCTTAAGAACAGTATCTGCGTTGCGCTGCTTTCGATATTCCTCGGCGTGTGTTTACGTTCGTATGGCGATGTATATAGCCTTTATCTAGGCACAGTCTTTATCGGCGCGGGTATTGCGGTTGGCAATGTATTGCTTCCTGTCGCAGTTAAAGTCAGTTTTCCTGCACGTATTGCAGTTGTGGGCTCATTATATACGTTTACTATGGGCATAGGCTCTGCACTTTCGTCTACAGCGATGGTGCCTTTATCGCATTGGTCGTTTTCCAATCCATTCTTGTCGTCTATCTCTGGTTGGCAGTTTGCTTTGCTATTTAACTTGCTGCTTGTGGTCATCGCGCTAGTGTTTTGGTTATTCTCAGCCAAAGATGAAGGTCGCAACGAGTCGAATAAAGCTATTAATATTAAACAATTACTGCGAAGCCCAGTCGCTTGGCAAGTCACATTAGCTTTGGGACTGAATTCTTTTACTTTCTATTCTTTTGCGGGTTGGCTACCAAAGATCTTGATTGACCACGGCATGACGGAAACCGAAGCGGGTTACATCTATGGCTTATTACAGTTTGCCACTATGTTGCCTGGCTTGGTATTGATTCCATTTTTGTCCATCCTAAAGAGTACTAAGTGGTTGTTTGTTGGTACGGCAATGGGCGCAGTAATCGCCACCCTTGGCACCCTCTATGTTCCGCAATGGGCCATATTATGGACACTGATGTTTGGTTTCTTTAATTGTGCGACCTTCGTGATTGGTCTTTCATTTATTGGGTTACGCACACACAACGGATCTCAAGCGGCTGCGCTCTCTGCCATGTCACAAAGTATTGGTTATGGAATAGCGACCATTGGACCACCACTGCTTGGTTACTTTTACCAAAGCAGCGGCAGTTGGGCGTTGTCTTTATGGAGCATTGCTATTGTCGGTTGTGGATGCGCATTTTTTGGTGCTCTCAGTGCCAGAGACGTAAAAGTCGAAGTCGATCATTAATCAGTGTTAACTATCACTGTTATTTAACATTCACATTGATGCTATGTTGACCATTTCTAATAGAAAAATCGAAATTATTAAGGCTATCTACCGCAATAAACTCTGATATTTGGTAGGTAGCCCCTTTAAACTCCACAAAGCCTTTATTTTCATCATTTCCATTTGTTATAAGTCTAAACCGGCTGTTTTTCACGTCTAAATCTAACTGATATTCTTTCTTATTTAGGCTTATTTGACAGATTTCTTGTGTATTGCATTCCACTTTATTGATGGCATTACTTTGATCGTGCGTAAAAGTTCGCCAAGTAAAGGCGATGATAAGCACCGAAAAAGTCACAATAATTTGAATTAAGCGTCCTTTGGTCAATTTTTCTGCGGCCATTAAATGCCTCCTTTGTAACAAACTTCAAACTTTTTACATTAAATAGTAAAACTCTAATCACACCTAACGTTAAACACCTGTCATTCAAATGTTAAATCCGTATAATTCTCAGTGTTAATGTCGCCTTTTAAATGGATTTTAGGAATTAGAGTAACTTTAACTCATTTGCCTTTGATTTTGGTGATATTTGTCGTGCGTCAACTTGTTGGCGTTGTGTTGGAAAAGTGTAGTTACTAATAATTGGAAGCATGCAAATGAGCCAAGAAAAGCAGCTTGAACAAAACTACAACTACACCGTAGTTCGTCAATTTACCTTAGTCACAATTTTGTGGGGTATTGTCGGAATGGGTGTGGGTGTTTTGATTGCCGCTCAGTTGGTTTGGCCACAGCTTAACTTTGATACGCCGTGGTTAACCTACTCCCGTCTACGACCGCTTCACACAAACGCAGTTATCTTTGCGTTTGGTACAAGCGCCCTATTCGCCACATCTTATTATGTGGTTCAACGTACCTGTCAAGCACGCCTATTTGGTGGCCCGTTAGTGGCATTCACCTTCTGGGGTTGGCAGGCGATCATTTTAGCTGCGGCTATTTCACTGCCACTTGGGTTTACCTCAGGCAAGGAATACGCAGAACTTGAATGGCCAATCGATATCGCCATCACTATCGTTTGGGTCGCTTATGCTGTAGTGTTCTTTGGAACTCTCATCAAGCGTAAAACATCGCATATTTACGTTGCTAACTGGTTCTTTGGAGCCTTTATTCTGACTGTTGCTGTTTTACATATAGTCAATAGCTTAGCCATTCCTGTTTCTGGCATGAAGTCTTACTCCATCTACTCTGGCGCCGTGGATGCCATGGTACAATGGTGGTACGGACACAACGCAGTAGGCTTCCTATTGACTGCTGGTTTCCTTGGTATGATGTACTACTTCGTACCCAAACAAGCTGAACGTCCCGTTTATTCATACCGTCTTTCTATCGTTCACTTTTGGGCATTGGTTTCTTTGTACATTTGGGCAGGTCCACACCACCTACACTACACGGCACTGCCCGATTGGACTCAATCGTTAGGTATGGTGATGTCTTTGGTTCTTTTTGCTCCGTCTTGGGGTGGCATGATCAACGGTATTATGACCCTATCTGGCGCTTGGCATAAATTGCGCTATGACCCAATTCTACGTTTCTTAATTGTCTCACTTTCTTTCTACGGTATGTCGACCTTTGAAGGGCCAATGATGGCAATTAAGACAGTAAACGCACTGTCACACTACACCGACTGGACCATTGGTCACGTACACTCTGGCGCATTAGGCTGGGTGGCGATGGTGTCTATTGGTTCGGTGTACCACTTAGTGCCTAAGTTGTTTGGTCAAGAGCGTATGTACTCGGTCAGTCTTATCAACGTGCACTTCTGGTTAGCCACTGTCGGCACCGTTTTGTACATCGTTGCAATGTGGATTTCAGGTGTAATGCAAGGCTTGATGTGGCGCAGTGTTAACGCTGACGGCACCTTGACTTACAGCTTTGTCGAATCTGTGCAAGCGTCTTATCCGTACTATACGGTGCGCTTTATCGGTGGCGCCATCTTCTTGTCGGGTATGTTTTTAATGGCATACAACACCTACAAGACTATCAACGCTCCCAAGAATAGCCTGAAAGCTATTCCTCAACCTGCACAATAGGAGACGATAAGATGGCTAACAATTCAAAAAATCGCCACGAGCTCGTTGAGAAAAACGTCGGCTTAATGGCAATCTTGATTGTGTTTGCAATCAGTTTGGGGGCATTGGTCGAAATCACTCCGTTGATTTTCCAAAAGCAAACCACTGAACCGGTGAAGAACCTTAGAGTGTACTCAGCATTAGAAATGGAAGGTCGTGACATCTACATCCGTGAAGGCTGTACAGTTTGTCATAGCCAGATGATTCGCCCTTTCCGCTCTGAAACTGAGCGTTACGGCCACTACTCGGTAGCGGGTGAAAGTGTCTGGGAACATCCATTCCTATGGGGCTCAAAACGTACAGGTCCTGATTTGGCTCGTGTCGGCGGCCGTTATTCTGACGAATGGCACCGCGTACACCTGATCAACCCTAGAGAGTTGGTGCCAGAGTCGAACATGCCTGGTTTCCCTTGGCTTGAAGAGAACGTATTAGATGGCAAATTGACCCAGAAGAAACTAGAGATCTTCAAAAATCAATTTGGCGTCCCATACACCGACGAGCAAGTTCAATCCGCACAGCAAGACGTAGCAGGTAAAACAGAGATGGATGCTCTGATCGCCTACCTGCAATCTCTTGGCCATGCGATGAAATAAGGGGGCACTATGGATATCAGCATTATTCACAGCATTTGGACCATTGTGCTATTTGTCAGCTTTGGTGGCGTGGTGTGGTGGGCTTTCGGTAAAAGCCGTAAAGCTCGCTTTGAAGAGGATGCAAATATGATCTTTGCAGACGAACAACAGCCCCCTAAAGCGAACCCGCAAGGAGAGACTAAATCATGAGTACGTTTTGGAGTCTTTGGATAATCATCATCACCGTCGGAACGTTAGTAGGTGTTGCTATCATCCTGCGCTGGTGTGTTAAAGACAAAATGGGTGTACCAAGTGGTGAGGATATGGGACACGAATACGATGGTATTCGCGAGCTCAATAACGACTTACCCAAATGGTGGACTTACCTATTTGTATCAACCTTCATCTTTGCTGCTGTATACCTTGCCCTATACCCAGGTTTAGGGAACTTTAAAGGTCTACTCGGTTGGCAGAGCTCTGATCAAACCGTCACTAGCATAGAAGAATCAAACGCTTCTATCGCTCGTGCTCAAGCAAACAAGCAGTTAGATCAATACGCAAAAGAGCTTGATGACGCCGATGCCCACTTTGGTGAAGCCTTTAGAAAGCTTGCTATGACTGATGACGGGCAAAGCCTGCGCGCTATCGAAGATATCGCCAGCAACGAAGAAGCAATCAAAGTTGGACAACGTCTGTTCTTGCAAAACTGTTCACAATGTCATGGCTCTGATGCTCGTGGTCAACTGGGCTTCCCTAGCCTAACCGACAACGCATGGCTCTATGGCGGCGAGCCTGAAGCGATTGTGACTACTGTTATGCACGGCCGTATCGGCGAGATGCCAGCATGGATTGATGTGCTCGGCGCGGAAGGTGTGGAAGAAGTTGTCACCTACACGCTTTCCCTTTCTGGTCGTAAAGTCAATGCACGCGAAGCCGCTGCCGGTAAAACACGCTTTGTAGTGTGTGCGGCTTGTCACGGCACCGATGGCAAAGGTAACCCGGCTCTTGGCGCGCCTGATTTAACCGATAACATCTGGTTATATGGCGATTCACGCGCCGCAGTAACAGAAACCGTCGCTCATGGTCGTATTGGCGTTATGCCAGCGTGGAAAGACATTTTGGGCAAAGAAAAAGTGCAACTTGTGTCTGCTTACGTATGGAGCTTAAGCAATACAGATAAAGAGTAACAAGCTAATAGCAGCCCCTGTAAAAAGGGGCTGACATTTCCGTGCAATCATCCTTTCATTTCTAATTTAGAGAACGTTTTTATGGTAAAGCCTTGGTATAAGCAGTTTTGGGCTTGGTTCATTCTAATCATCATCCTAACGACTATTTTTGGCACTTTACTTCGAGTGTACATATTGTCTCAACACACCGTTTCTTTAGTCTCTGAGGATTACTATAAAAAAGGTAAAGGCATCAATGTTGACCTGTCTAAGGTTAGCGTGGCGCAAGATCTCAAGCTGTCGGCGATGGTTTATTCCGATGGGCAAGACATTGTGATTGAACTAAGCAAAGGGCAATTAACTCATTTCCCTGCGCTCAATATTGAATTCTCGCATCGCACCTTAGCCGATAGAGACTTTGACTACTTAGCAACAGCCAATCCATCTGGCACCTACAAAGTGCATTTAAAAGAGCCGTTACAAGGCCCTTGGTTTATCGAGTTACAACCCCACGACAAGCAATGGCTTATTCAAGGTCGCATGTCGTTCCCAAGCTCAACTCCTACTCCTTTGATGAATTAATGACTATGGATAAATCGTGTTATCACTGCGGTGAAGATGTACCAGAGAACACTGACTTTTGCGTCACTATTTTAGAAGAACCGAGAAGCATGTGCTGCCCCGGATGTGAATCCGTGGCGCAGACCATAGTCGACAGCGGTTTAAGCTCTTATTATCAATATCGCACCGAAAAAGCCGAGCGCGTCGATTTGGTGCCAGAACAACTGCAAGCCTTGATTCATTACGACAATGAACAAGTGCAAGCGGAGTTTGTGCGCAATCAAGATAACATCTCTGAGGTGACACTGTCACTAGAGGGAGTCTCTTGCGCCGCCTGTGCTTGGTTAATCGAAAGACAAATGAATGGCCACACTGGCGTGGTGCGAATTCGTGTCAATACTGCGACTCATCGCGCGCTTCTAGCATGGGATAAAACCGAAACCAAACTCAGCGAACTGCTTAACAGCATTCATAAACTGGGTTACAAAGCCGCCCCTTTTGAAGCAGACAAACAAGAAGAAAGCTACTATCGCGCCATGAAGCAATACCTTTATAAGCTAGGTATCGCCGGGCTTGCCACGATGCAGGTGATGATGCTGGCCGTAGCGCTGTATCTAGAAGTGTTTGGCAATTTAGAACCTGAGTTTAAACACTATTTCCGCATTGTTAGCCTTATTTTTGCCACCCCAGTGCTACTGTATTCGGCGCTACCGTTTTACATGAACGCATGGCGTAGTTTAAAAGCGCGCACCTTAGGTATGGACGTTCCTGTCTCCATTGCCCTTATTTTTGCCTATGTGGCCAGCCTAATTGCCACCTTTACCCAAAGTGGCGAAGTATTCTTTGAATCTATTTCCATGTTCACCTTCTTCTTGCTACTTGGTCGCTTCTTAGAAATGCGCGCACGCCGAAAAGCCGCAGCTGCCAGTGCCAACCTTTTAAAACTGGTGCCGGCAATGGCCACCTTAGAAGATGGCAGCCAAATTCCCGTCAAAACTTTAAACATTGGCGACCGCGTTCGCGTATTATCCGGTGAACATGTTCCTGCGGACGGTTATGTGGTGGATAAAGCCGTGTACGTGGACGAATCTATGCTCACGGGTGAGTCTTTACACGTTAAGAAAAACACTGGCGAAACTGTGTATGCAGGTACTATTAACGGCGAGCAAACATTTACCTTAGAGGTTGCCTGTCGCAAGCAAGAAAGCATGATCGCCAATATAGTGCGCTTGCAAGATGAAGCGCAGGCCACTAAGCCTAAAATTGCTGAAATTGCCGATATTGTGGCGCGTTACTTTGTGGCTGTTATTTTGCTTGTTTCCGCCTGTACTTATTTGTATTGGCAACACAATCAACCTGAAGATGCATTCTGGATCATGTTGGCAGTATTGGTGGCTACCTGCCCTTGCGCCTTGTCTTTAGCTACCCCAACCGCGATTACTTGCTCTACCTCGCGAATGGGTGACCTTGGTATTTTATTGCGCAAATCCCATGCCATTGAGACCCTTTGCAAAATCAATCATGTGATTGTCGATAAAACCGGCACCTTAACCGAAGGCAAAATATCCCTTTCGCACACCCAAATTTTTGGTGATTGGACAAAGCAACAAGTGCTTTCCATTGCCGCAAGCCTTGAATCACACGCCAATCATCCAATAGCGGCCGCCTTTCGCCCATATTTTGACGAAACCAAGCAAGCAGAATCCATCGAGAACCACATTGGCTCAGGTCTGACAGGCGTAATTAATGGACAGGTGTGCAAGATAGGCAGCTATGCTTTTGTGTGTCAGGAAGATATTCCAAATCAGCCACACACTGTGTATTTATCCATTGACGATCGCGTTGTGGCGACCTTTACCTATAGCGACCCTATACGAGAAAGTAGCCAACACTTTATTCAATCCTTAAAGCAACTCGGCATTAAAACCACTCTGCTTACCGGTGATAATGAAATTAACGCACAGCCTGTGGCAGAGCAGCTGGGCATAGATAAGTTAGTGTGTGGGGTAAATCCTGAAGGCAAATTGGCGTACTTGCATAGCTTGGATAAATCACAGGTGACCTTGATGGTCGGTGATGGCATCAATGATGCGCCAACCTTGGCAGGTGCACACCTATCCGTGGCGATGGGCGGCGGCACTGACGTCGCGAAATCTTCCGCTGATATGGTATTGTTAGGCGATAAACTGGATAAACTGGTTGAAGCACGCTCTCTTGCAATTAAGACACGCAAGATA
Source organism: Vibrio sp. B1Z05 (assembly GCF_052955985.1). NCBI lineage: Bacteria > Pseudomonadati > Pseudomonadota > Gammaproteobacteria > Vibrionales > Vibrionaceae > Vibrio > Vibrio sp. B1Z05. The sequence goes on along the minus strand of NZ_CP130463.1, from coordinate 1,374,526 downwards.
ATAAGAGAAAATCTTGCCTGGTCTTTAGGCTATAACTTATTGATCTTACCACTGGCTGTTTGTGGTTTGGTCGCTCCCTATATTGCTGTGGTGGGCATGTCAGCCAGCTCCATCATCGTAGTCACTAACTCACTGAGATTACTAAATAAAAATGGAAAGTCTTTACATACTAATTCCCATAGCAATCATTCTAGTCGCCATCGCGGTGGCCGTGTTTCTGTGGGCAGTTAAAACCGAGCAATTTGAAGATCTTGACCGTCAAGGTCACACCATCCTTTTTGAAGAGGACGACGCTGCCAACACAAGCAAAAAAGACGACTCATGAGCAATATTGACTGGATCGGCGCATTTTTCATTGGCTTAGCGGGTGCAGGACACTGCATGGGCATGTGCGGTGGCATTGCCAGTGCTGTAGCATTAAACGGACGCCATCACTCATTTACGGTTACCCTGCTGTACAATCTTGGGCGGATATCGTCTTATCTAATGGTCGGCGCACTGATTGGAGGCACCGTTGCCAGTAGCGTCAATCTATTTGATTCTACTTATGTTTTAACCGCACTGCGCGCACTCGCGGCTATTATGATATTACTTTTGGGCTTATATCTCGCCCAATGGTGGAATGGCTTACTTAAAATTGAAAAACTGGGGCAAATGCTGTGGAAATTAATCGCACCGGTTGCCACAAAGATGCTGCCACTGCGCTCAGTATGGTATGCCTATCCTGTCGGTATTGTATGGGGATGGATCCCCTGCGGAATGGTCTACTCTATGCTCAGTTGGGCGGCCGTTTCTGGCAGTGCCAGCAACGGGCTATTGATTATGGGCTGCTTTGGGTTAGGCACTTTGCCCGCTATGCTGCTAATTGGCGCAGGCTCTAGTCAGTTTTCAAAAATGTTACGATTACCACTCACTCGCCGCATAATTGGTAGCTTAATGATTGTTTATGCTGTTTATTCTCTATACATAATCATATAAGCAGTGTTTAATTTGCGAGAGAGCACACATCACTCACAATTATACTGCTACACATTTCAGGGTTAAAGTGCTAATATATTGACGTATATCAATTTTATGTATGTCTGAAAAGTATGATTATTAATACTGAAAAACAAGTAACAAAGCGCATACAGTCCGGCGGATGTGCGATCCACTGCCAAGACTGTAGCATTTCACAACTGTGCATACCGTTTACACTTAATGATACCGAGCTAGACCAGCTTGATCAGATCATTGAGCGTAAAAAGCCGATTCAAAAAAGCCAAGAGCTATTTAAAGCCGGCGATGAATTGAAATCCCTATACGCTATTCGCTCTGGTACGATTAAGAGTTATACGATTACGGAGCAAGGTGATGAACAGATAACAGCCTTCCATTTGGCAGGTGATTTGGTGGGTTTTGATGCCATCAATACACAGTCTCACCCAAGTTTTGCTCAGGCATTAGAAACGTCTATGGTATGTGAAATCCCATACGAAATCTTAGACGACTTATCCGGAAAAATGCCTAAGCTTCGTCAACAAATCATGCGTCTAATGAGCAGCGAGATCAAAGGCGATCAAGACATGATTTTGTTACTTTCAAAGAAAAACGCAGAAGAACGCCTCGCCGCTTTTCTTTATAACTTATCTGAGCGTTTTTCAAAACGAGGCTTTAGCCCACGCGAATTCCGCCTGACTATGACTCGTGGTGATATTGGTAACTACTTAGGACTGACAGTTGAAACCATCAGTCGTTTATTAGGTCGCTTCCAAAAAGCTGATATTTTGGCCGTTAAAGGTAAATACATCACCATTAACGATCATGACGCATTAGCTAAACTTGCAGGCACTTGCCGTAACTAGCACCCTATCCAATAAGTGACTCAAACTTGAGTCACTTCAAATTCCGCAACTATTTGTCCTAAATCACTAATAATTATCCCCTTTTTCAGCTAATCTTAGATTGCAAACTAACACGTATTTTCATCGGCGAGATATAAGATATAGTGTATTCAATCGCTAACAAAATAAAGTGGGTGGTCTATGAGTATTTACAACAACATCTTGGTTGTTGCCAATATCGACAAAGAACAACAGCCAGCCTTGGCGAGAGCCATGCAGATTGGAAAAAAAAGTAAATCGCCAAGTAAGATTACTTTTTTCCTCGTTATCTATGATTTTTCTTATGAAATGACATCTATGCTCTCCCCTGACGAGCGCAATGCAATGCGAGCGGGAGTGATTCACCAACGTGAACAATGGATGAAAGAAGTGGCAAAACCCTACCGAGATGACGAGCATATTCAGCTCGACATTAAAGTGGTTTGGCATAATAGACCTTACGAAGCCATTATCAGCGAAGTCTTTGCCAATGACTATGAACTGGTCATCAAAACTACGCGTCAACATGATCTTATCGAATCAGTTTTGTTTACTCCTACCGATTGGCATCTTCTCAGAAAATGTCCTTGCCCTGTATTATTGGTTAAAAATCAATACTGGCCAGAAAACGGGCACGTGGTCGTTTCTGTTCACGTAGGTTCAGAAATTGAAGCGCACCTTGAGCTTAACCATAGAATGGTTGAACAAGGAATGGATATTGCGAATCGCTTAGGCGCACAACTGCATTTAGCCAACTCTTATCCAATGACGCCACCGAATATCACGGTTGAATTGCCAGAATTTGATCCGACCATTTATACCGATTCTGTTCGTGGTCACCATTTAACCAGCATGAAAGCACTGCGACAAGAATACGGCATTCCCGAAGAGCAAACCGTTGTTGAACAAGGTTTACCTCAAGATGTTATTCCTAAAGTGGTCAAAGATCTTGGCGCTGGCCTTGTGGTGGTGGGTACATCAGGAAGAACTGGACTGTCTGCTGTTTTCCTTGGTAACACGGCAGAAAACATTATTGATCAAATCAATTGCGATGTTTTGGCGCTCAAACCGTCAGGCTATATCAGCCCATTAGATCCAAACCAAAGCTAATAACTTAGCTACAATTGGTAAAAACACGATAAACAACTAAAAAGCGGTGCAAACACCGCTTTTTCTCGTCATCTCCCTATAAAGACTATCAATTTTCACTGGAATCTACTCCAGATATCCGTATCATACGTTCTCTATTTTTAAGTAAGAATTCGGATAGTCAAATGAGCGAACAAGTTCAAGAACGTACCAAAGCACAACAGTACAACTTCAACAAGTTGCAAAAACGCCTCCGTCGCGATACAGGCAATGCCATTAGAGATTTCAACATGATTGAAGAAGGCGACCGTATTATGGTTTGTCTCTCTGGCGGTAAAGACAGTTTTACTATGCTTGAAATTCTTATGAGCTTGAAAAAAAGCGCACCTATCGATTTTTCTCTCATTGCCGTCAACCTAGATCAGAAGCAACCAGGTTTCCCTGATCATATTCTGCCTGAATACCTAGAGAAGCTAGATATTGAATATAAAATCGTAGAAGAAGACACCTACTCTATTGTTCAGGATAAAATCCCTGAAGGCAAAACCACTTGTTCTTTGTGTTCTAGACTGCGTCGCGGAATTTTATACCGCACAGCAAACGAGCTGGGCGCGACAAAAATTGCATTAGGACACCATAGAGATGACATTCTAGAGACCTTGTTCTTAAACATGTTCCATGGCGGAAAAATGAAAGCCATGCCACCGAAATTAGTCTCTGATAATGGTGAGCACGTTGTGATTCGTCCGTTGGCTTACTGCCGTGAAAAAGACATCATCAAGTTTGCTGACATGCGTGATTACCCTATCATTCCATGTAACTTATGTGGTTCACAGCCAAACATGCAGCGTCAAAACGTTAAGCAAATGCTTAACGCGTGGGATAAACAATTCCCAGGTCGCATCGAAACTATGTTCCGCGCTGTGCAAAACGTGGTGCCAAGCCACCTTGCTGATTTTAACTTGTTTGACTTTAAATCTATCGACAAAGATTCAGGCGTGATCAATGGCGGTGACATCGGTTTTGATAAAGAAGAGTTACCAGTGGTTTCTAGTGAAATTGAACCGGTTGAGTTTGATCCTAGCCTGCAATTAGATGTGACTAACGTTTAAATACCAATCACACTAAGTAAGTGATCAGAACTAGCGCCGGAAAAATGCTCGAGAACAAGGCAGAATTTTTCGATAAGTAGTTATTCTACAATCAAAAATTCTAACGCCGTTATCGAGCATTTTAACAAGCTAGAATGAACAGTTATTTAGTACGATTGGTATAACCATTAAGGTAATCACATAAAAAAGGTGCGAAGCAACTGAGTTTGCTTCGCACCTTTTTTTAATCTCACGTTGAACAGTAAGTAATGAAATTCATATCATTATTTTTTGATAAACGGCATAACCCTTTGAGTTTCAACAGGAATAGCAACCGTTACACCGTCACTCAAATCCACCAATTTAAGTACCGCTTTACCCTGCTCTGATACCGGGATCACTTTCCCGTTAGATAACATAATCTGATTGAGTGCATCAGGTTTAAACTCTAAAGTAACCCCTTCAATATCAGGGGCAAACCAACTAGAGAACATCCCACCCAACTCGCCAAGCACTTCTTGCATCTGCAAAGTCAAACTGTCTAATTTTGCATAATCCACTTGCCCATAGAACTGCTGTTTACTTAATACCACCAAAGAGTAATCGCATCGAGCCTCTGTTTGGGTATGGATATAAACTAATGGATTAGCACTTTTTAAATTATCATCAATAGGAACATTCACCTCACCATTTTTACTAATCACCAATTCTTCATGGTGCTGCTCTTTTTCCATCCATGCTTTCTCAATGCTGCATGGCTGTTTAGTGGCAAAGTTAGTAAAAAATAGCCCCACTTTTGCTTCGCTATTTGGGTTCTTAAGGTTATGTTTTAATGGAGAATATAATTTACTGTAGGTAAACATGTACTCTTGGGCAAAAGCTGAAGAACTTAAACCCGCCATCAATAAAGCGGCCGTTAAAAAACGAGTTTTCATTTAGTCGCAATCCCTATGCGTCAAAAGTGTTTGAACCACCAGAAGTGCCAGAACTTGGCGGAGTAGTATCATCGTCTGATGCACTATTGTCTTGTTCGTTAGTCTCTGGAGATGGATTGCCACTGGCAACAACTTGCAAACGAATGCCGAACATATTGCGATAGATAATGCCTTTCGCGTGAAAGAAAAATGGCACTGCCACAACTAGGCCCAAACCGTACATCATCATACCCGCCACAAATGCCAACATAGTGACAAGATAAATCACCGCAATCGAGAAGATGCGTTTGTTCACCCCACGCAGTGAAGTCCACATGGCTTGAATTGGGCTCAAACGTTTTTCACAAACCAGTAAAATGGCGTTACTAAACGCAAGCGAAAGATAGATAGAGATAAACGGTACTATTGCCCCAGCAACGGCTTGCAGAAGTAAATTAATCATAGTGACCAGAATCACCGGCATCATAAAGGACAAGCCTTTAGTGATGTGCCCTGTACGAGTCGCTAAACCCGCGGCATGGCTCATCGCCATCAGCGCAACACCGGCATAAATCGGCGCGGCTACCACTTCAAAGCTAAAGTTAGCTACAAAAATAGACTGAAAAATCGAAGGATCTAATGATTCAGGGCTTTGGAACATACTCAAGACAACTGACACATCTCCAAGTTGCAGCTTAAGCGCAATAATAAATACAATAGCTTGGATCGCAATCAAGAGAATTACGGCTGGAGAAAATGACAAAAAATTGCGCATGGTTAATTGCCATGCTTCCGTAATGACACTTACAGGCTTTAGCTCAAAATCTCCGGCTAATGCCTTTTCAATGCTTCCACCAAGGTTAAAGCTCTTCTCTATCGGATTGCTCATTTGCTCTTTAGGTCCTTGCCTTTAAAAGAAATTATTCTGGCGCAAGTATACCTGCAAACCGTTGTTAGAGCATAGCCCTAAGGGGATGGTCATATCACTTATCCGAGGATATTAAAAAAATAGTGAGTAAAAACTCTCCACTTTTGGTTTTCTTTCAATACTTTAAGCATTCATCACGCTACACGATAAATCACTGGGATAATTTTATCCAAAACTCTGCCTTGGCTTGTTATACCAATCGTACTAAATAACTGGTCATTCTAGCTTGTTAAAATGCTCGATAACGGCGTTAGAATTTTTGATTGTAGAATAACTACTTATCGAAAAATTCTGCCTTGTTCTCGAGCATTTTTCCTGCGCTAGTTCTGATCACTTACTTAGTGTGATTGGTATTACTCTTTACATCATTGCTGCCCGAGCAACTCACCCACTAATTTAGGCACTTCAACACTGGCCAGTCCGTAGCGCTTCTCATCAAACTCGCTTTGAACCGCGCTGGGTTCAAGATTAATCTCAATAGTATGCGCGCCATGCAGTTTTGCATCATGCACAAAACCTGCCGCCGGATACACAACGCCCGATGTGCCAATAGAGATAAACAAGTCAGCTTGTTCAATCGCAGAATAAATTTTATCCATTTGCAGTGGCATTTCGCCAAACCAAACAATGTGTGGGCGCATTTGCTGTGGGATCTGACAGCAGTGACAAAGATCGCCATCATTTAAATCAGAATCCTGCTCGATCACCTGCCCAGAGCCACTGCAACGGACTTTCAATAACTCGCCATGCATATGAATAATGTTCTTTGATCCACCACGTTCATGCAGATTATCAATATTTTGCGTTACTAACGTCACCGTACCTTGAATGGCGCTTTCTAAATGGCCTAAAGCTATATGAGCGGTGTTAGGTTTAATAGCGGCGGATAAGAGCTTTTGGCGGCGCATATTATAGAAAGAGTGCACCAATATCGGATCTCTATCGAACCCCTCAGGCGTTGCAACGTCTTCAATACGATGATTCTCCCAAAGCCCATCTTGCGCTCTAAAAGTTTGAATTCCAGACTCAGCTGAAATTCCCGCACCCGTTAATATCACTATATTCTTATATGGAAATACCATCATGAAGCCTTATCGCAGTGCTAATGAAATGTTAATAAAGATTAACATTCATACATGGAATTAATAAAGAGACACAGTTCTCAACTTTTACCGAAATAGATTGCGTCTAATTTTATGTTTTCTTTAAAAAAGTTTCGTGAAAGTCTGTCTCTGCACTAAACTTTGCTTGGAATTAAACGAACAAGTGAGAATCATGCGAGCAAAACTCTTCTTTCTTCCTATGTTATTGATGCTACTTTCTTTTAGTGCTCAAGCAAACTGGGAATACAAACTTGCTGATGAGCCTCAAATTGATGAGGTTGCCGTCAAAATATCCGCCGAAGTGAATAAACTTCCTGACCCCTTATTCATGGGCCGTAAGGACAGAGAAAAAGTCAATCAATTGATGGAGGCCGTGATTAATGAACAGCGTGCTCACGCCGATCAATTTGCCTCTCAGATTAAAGCCTATCGAAATGACGACAGCGATAAGCACTGGAACGAAGCTGAACGTACTTGGTTAACGCTACGTAGCCTTGGCAAAAGCAAACAAGATCTCATCAAACTCTCCAGTCATGCGACTCAAGAGCTAGTCACAGGCTTTGGTCCATCTGGCGTCATTCAGTTTAAACAAGAATGGTATATTACTCGCTTAAACGGCGAGTTTCTTGTTCATTTGCAAATTCGCAGCTTTAAATCACTGATAAAAGACATATTTATTTCCCCAGTACCGCTGGTATGGGCAATTATCAAGGTGCTGTTTATCTACTTCGCCTTAATGTGGTGGCTTGCCAATAGCAAACGCTTTATCGAAGGCTTTAAGAAAGTACAATTAGAAAGCAGTACTCGCCCGCCACTATGGATACGCCTCATTTGGTATATCAGTCGCGCGCACCGAGCCATTGCAGTATTAATTGCAATCACCCTTTCGCTACGGGTTTTGTCTACCATTCCGAGCCTAAGCCAGCTGATTGTATTAGAGATTTTCACTTGGTGGATTCTAGGTGGCTCCATTGCCATCAGTTTCATCTTAGAATTTGCCTACCGCAACAGTCGCGCGTCCAGTAAAGAGATCACTCGACTTCGATTATCAACCATACGTTGGTATGTATGGAGCTTCATTTTTGTCGGAGTTATCTTACAGATTTCCTCGCGCATGGTCGGCAAAGGCACTATCTATTACTGGATATCGAGCCTAGTGTTCTTTTGGTTTGTCTTAATTACCTTAAAAATACTACGCAAATGGCGTCCTATTGTATTTCGTCGCATTGCTAAAGTCTCTGACAAGCCGCTGTGGGTCGTTTGGGCAGAAAAAAACGAAAGTACATTTTTACTTAATATTCTCGCTACCGCGATTGGGATTGTGTGGATCATTACCACAACCTGCCAATCAATCTTTGTCACCAAACTGTCTAGTTACACCTTCTTTAGTCAAGGGCTTGCCTACTTATTTAAAATTGAAGTGGCTAAGCAAAATGAAAACGAGCTTCAATCACACAACTTTGTGCGCATTAAAGGTGACGAAACCTTTAAATACATAACACCAGGACATGAAGACAGCACCCTAATTAACTATGCATCCGATGAATTTAAAGAAGTTTCACGCTATGTATTATCCAATAACCCCGCGGTGTGCGTTATTTCTGGCGAGCGTGGTGTGGGTACTACAACCTTCTTAAAACAGTTGCTGTTTAAAGTTAAAAATGCCACACCAATTTACCTGAACTGCCCTTATGCCGGTTACACAGAGCTTATTCAAGAGTTTGCCGAGCAGCTTGGCTTAAACCGTGATGTAGGTGAAATTCAAATCTTGAATCATCTACGCAAGAGTAACGAAAGCTATCTCATTGCACTAGATAACGGTCAACGCTTGGTAAAACCTATGGTGGGCGGACTCAGTGGCTTACTCAAGTTTACCAACCTACTGCGCCGCTCAAAGAAAAACCACCGCGCTATCTTAGCCATCGAAAAAGCCAGCTGGCGTTTTGTCGACCGAGCGCGCGGTGAACGTTTGCTGTTTGATTGGGTGACATTTTTGCCTAAATGGAGCGAAGCTCAAGTGGCCAATCTACTTGCCTCACGCATCAATCAGTCTGATGATACGCAATACAAAGTCTCTTTTGAAGGCTTAGTGGTGCCAAAACAGTGGGATCATGAAAACATCAGTGAAGAAGACCGAGCGCGTAATGGCTTCTATCGAATCCTTTGGCATTACGCCGACGGTAACCCTACCGTGGCGCTTAGATTCTTTAGGCTTTCACTGCGTCGCAACAAAGCCAACGACAACGTCGTGGTGCGCTTGTTTAGAGCGCCAGAATCCGAAGAACTAGAGAAAATGCCTAAGCCGATGCTGGCTGTATTGCGCTCTATCGTGCAATTAGAAGTGGCAAGCCAAGAAGCCCTATCTGAGTGTACTCAGCTTAGTCATGCCGAAGTGCTTGGTACACTGCGTTACTTCCAAAGCCGTGGTTATATCGATTGGAGCGATGATAAAGCCAAAGTTTCTGATCACTGGTATCGCCACATTACCAATGTCCTTCACCGTCAACATCTTTTGGTAAAATAACATGCTAAGACTACTCTTAATTCTTGTCAGCCTTTCATTCAGTAGCCACTGTTTTGCTATAGAAGAAGTGCCTGATGTTGCCGCTATTCAAGACTTTGCCAGCTTAGTACGTTGGGGCGGCGTACTATTTTCAGTGCTGATTATTGCCTGTACTTGGTTACTGCTCAGGTTCATCGACTCTATTGTTGCCAGTGTCAGTAGCCAATTTGTGCAATACCGCATGATTTTGCAAAAAGCCCAATCCTTCTTGCAGTTCTTTATCTATATTACTGCCGGTATTGTGGTGTTTATGATCAGCTTTAGAATCAACGATCATATCCTTGCGCTCATCGGTGGTACTCTTGCGGTGTCGGTCGGTTTCGCCTTAAAAGATCTGGCGGCCTCCTTCATCGCTGGTTTAACCGTAATGATTGACCGCCCGTTCCAGGTTGGTGACCGTGTCACGTTTGAAGGGAATTATGGTGATATTATTACCATTGGTTTACGCTCAGTACGTATGCGCACCTTAAACGATGACATCATCACGATACCAAATAACAAATTTCTTAATGAAGTCACAGTAAGCGGCAACTACGGCGCACTGGATATGCAGGTGGTGATCCCTTTCTATGTGGGAATGGACCAAGATATCGATTTAGCGCGTAACTTAATTCAAGAAGCCGCCTCCTCTAGCCGATACATCCATCTGCCAAAGCCTGTGGTGGTTTTAGTTAAGCAAACCATCACCGATAACTATTTGGCGATACAATTAACCTGTAAAGCCTATGTTGTTGATACAGGATATGAGAAACTGTTTGAAACCGATATCACCTTGCGCGTGATGAAAGAATTTAAGAAAAACGGCATCACTCCACCAAGAATTGCCGTGAACACCCAAACTATTTAGCCCTTGTACACACAAGAGGCAGAAGAGAGAACAATGTCTAGAACCATCCAGTACGTATACAAAAAAGAGCACAAAGAGCTGCTATTCTCTTATCAGCAGTTTCGTAACATTCACGAAGCCGTAGCGGATGCAGAAGGCATCGATTTAACCGAGTTTCTAAAAATGGAACTGCAAGTTGAAGCCGTATCTGACACCAAAGCCGTTCGTGATTATCGTGACAACTACTTTAGAAAACTGGGCTTTGGCAAAATCACGTTAAAGCCTAAAGAAAATAGACCGATTGGTAAGAAATAGCAGCGCACTTATTATCTGAGATCGGGCCAAATATTGTATTAAAGAGCCGTAAGGCTCTTTTTTTTTAAGCCGACCATAATAGACAGGTATAAATGCGCGGATGTAGAGCGCAAATACAACAATGCCCCGACAAGTCGAGGCATTCTAGTTATAACTAAACCGCTAAAAATTATGCAGGTTTATAAATAACTTTGTTTCCTGAAAGTTGTTCTTTTTGAACAAGGCTTTCGCTAATTAGTTTTTTCAGAGCACCGGTTGCCCATGCAGCCGCTTTTGCTTCTTCTTGACCTGCAGCTAGACCAATTCCTTTAGAATTGATGCCTTCAGCATTCGCAGCAACAATGTCTAAAACTTGTTGTTGCTTTGGTGTAAGTGCAATTACTGGCACTTCTACGTCAGCGGTTTTTTCTATCTTAGCTTCAACTTTAGGCTCAACTACTGGCGCGGTTGCAACACGCTGCTCAGTAGATTGAATTGAAGGCTTAGATGAAGTGTTACTAGCAGTAGCTTTAGTACGCTTTTGCAATTTCATCTGCACGTTACGTTTATGTGCAAGTCTCATTAAATGATTCCCCTATTCACGGCTTTCAGACGGTATGGAAATTTGAAACGTGGTTTATAGCAAAATCAGAAGCTAATTTATAGACATTTACCCTAACAACCGCCTAAATTTACATTTTTTATATACATAAAATCAATAAGTTAACAAAAATAACTCAAATAACCACGCAAGATAACCACCACATACGCACTTCCTTGCAAAGGATTCTTAGACTAATTTTATCCGCTAGTTATGCAGCAAAATAAAAAAATGCCGTCATACTGTATAAATAAACAGTATAACGGCATTTATCAATAATAAACGCTAAGCCACCAGCTCCTTACAAAAGCAATAAACAGCGGGTCACTTATGTTGCTAATCTAAGCAATATTCAAGAATGCTGCGCCACGCACACCACCGGAATCACCGTGTTTTGCTTTGATGATTTTCGGACAACTGGCGACAGACAGCAGATACTTAGGCACACGCTTTGGCATTTCTTCATAAATCAGTTCAAAATTAGATAAACCGCCGCCAAGCGTAACCACATGTGGGTCATACGCGGTGAAAATGTTCGCAAAGCAAATCGCCAACAATTCCATAAAGCGCTCTACGTGTTCGCACGCCTTTGGCTCGCCTTCATTGAAAGCATTGATGATATCGATGGCCTTTTTCTTTTCAGAAAAGTAATGAGCGTAAATTAATTCAAAACCACGGCCAGACAAATAGCTATCCAAACAGCCTTTTTTACCACAACCACAATCCAATAGCGGTGCATTGTCACCAAGATGGAACCACGCATCGATAGGCAAGCGAGTATGACCCACCTCGCCCGCAACATGATTACAACCAGAGAAGACCTTACCTTCGTGAATAATTCCGCCACCAAAGCCCGTACCTAAGATAAGCCCCATCACTGACTTCTCATTTTTTAGCTCGTCATCCCACGCTTCAGACAATGCAAAACAGTTCGCATCGTTCTCAATTTTAACGCTACGACCAATACGAGCTTCGAGATCTGCGCGTAAAGGTTTACCTTTTGCCGCAGGTACGTTCACAGTAAGAATGGTGTCGTCTTTAGGATCTTCCATACCAGGAAGACCAAAACCAATTAAACCTTCAACAGCAAATTGAGCGTCGTATTTTTCAACTAACGCAGCTAAGGTTTCCACAAGCTTTGGGTAGTCATCACCCGGTGTTGGCACACGTTCTGTCGCGACTCGCTCTAGACTGTCGTTAAACGCACCAAACTCAATTTTGGTTCCGCCTACATCAAAGCCATAAAACATCATACTTCTCCCAACCTAAACACTTAAATTCATTAACAAATTAAGTTCATTATCTCGATCTTTAGCCGCACTTACCGTGATGCCTGCCATAAAACAAGGTGTACGTAACAGATAGTATTTCACCCATTGCCGCCAGAGCCCTTTAAAAAGGCTACTTTTCCACTTTTGAATCGGATAAGTATTGAGTTAATATCGGACGACTAAAATCTCGTTTTTCACGGGTTTTACTCAACATATAACTCTCTTTGAACACTTCAAACCATGCTTGCAATTTAAGGCTAACTTCATTCATATCAAACTCTTGCAATACCAAAGCAGCAACTTCACATGTTGCAAGATGTTGCTCTTGATCTGATTTTCTCATCACATACTCAGATATCTTTTCTGGTTGAATGGAGATCACTGGGAGATGATGTAAGTATTCTGATTTGCGATAAATGCGGCGTGCTTCTCGCCAACTGGCATCTAAGAAAATAAACAATGGAATTTTATCTTGAATAAATGTCGGCTTATCATCAGGAACAAGAGTATTAGAATCAAACAGATAGCTTTCAGGAAATACTAAAATAGGTTGATAGCTTGGGTTTTGTAACAAGGACAGCATGTTAGTATCAGGTTCTGTTCTGCTCCATTGATACGCGTATGCCTCGCTACAAACGTCCGCAATGAGCCGCCCGGTATTACTGGGTTTTAGTACTTCGTTATCTGAATAAAGCAATAAAATGGCAAATCCAACCGTCGGATCAGGCTGATGAGCACAGATGCAATATGTACGCGCAATACGACAATATGGGCAACGTTCGACTTTCGACCCTCTAGCGCTAAAAGGTTTGGTTGCTTGGTTAAGTCTATATTCCACTAATTGATGAACAGCATGTACACGCATTGTTTGCCCTGTCGCGTAAAAGAAAGTAAGAGTAATCAAGCACACGGAGCTTGTCACCATCTTGGAGAAAATAATTCATGGACGTCGCTTATATTAGGGTTAGTATTTTCACTGCAGTGCTCGTAGGTTGCGCTGTAGCAGAATATTGGAAACCTAAACGCCCTCTTCGGCAACCAAAATTGTATCGCTGGACTAATAATTTGGGCTTGACTGGCTTAAACTCCGTATTGATATACATTACTATGCCTTTGCTCGCAGTTGAGGCTGCATTATGGGCGCAGAGCTTACAAATTGGTTTGTTTAACGAATTATCCATTAACTTTCCCATGCTGATCATTATTAGCGTACTCATTTTGGACTTTGCCATCTATTGGCAACATCGACTCTTTCACACTATGCCCATTTGTTGGAACTTGCACAAAGTGCATCATGCCGACCAAGATATCGATGTCACCACTGGAGCGAGATTTCATCCTTTAGAGATTTGGATTTCAATGTGGATTAAGATATGCGTAGTAATTAGCCTAGGTATCCCGCCAATAGCGGTCATTGTGTTTGAGGTAGTTTTAAATGCCAGTGCTATGTTTAATCATAGTAATATTAGTATCCCTAGAGTGTGGGATAAGCGACTACGAAAACTGATCGTGACTCCAGATATGCATCGGGTTCATCATTCAACAATCCGCGCCGAAGCAGACTCTAATTTCGGTTTTTTCTTATCCATATGGGATCATTTATTCGATACTCACACCGCAAGACCGAAACTGGGTCACTATAAAATGAATATTGGTATCTCGCAGTTTCGTTCTCGAAAAGAACAGCGATTAGATAAAATGTTAACTCAACCTTTTAGGAAAAAATAATGACACATTCCGCCACACAGACACTCGTTACCTTAGTGGCTGTGTTTTTATTAACCGCTTGCGCCAGTGGCCCTGAAAATAATCCCACGGCGCGCGTCAACATTAAGCAAATTGATGTTCAACTTGAAAAGAATGTGCCACATAAAAAAAGCGATGCCCTGTTTCACTTTTACAAAACGTGGCATAAAACACCGTATCGTTACGGGGGCAACTCTCGTAAAGGTGTAGATTGCTCAGGTTTTGTAAAAATCGCATTCTCTCAGTTGTTCCATCAGTCCATCCCACGCACAACTCATCTACAAAGCCATATCGGCACACAGATTGATTATGAAGATAGACAATATGGTGACCTTGTTTTTTTCAAAACCGGTTATAACATGCTGCATGTCGGTTTTTACCTCGAAGACAATAGTTTTATGCACGCTTCCTCATCTAAGGGCGTGATTATTTCACGGCTCGATTCCCCTTATTGGGCCGATACCTTTTGGCAAATTAGACGAGTAAACTGATTCATAAAACGGTTCATAAACGTGCCATAAACAATACCTTGTAACTAGGCCATGCAAACTGTGAGGAAAATCAAACAACCTATAGTGCTGAGCTCTAATATTTGATCCAAATTAGAGAATCGTACTCTATTGCTATTCGCCGGCTAGATTTGACCTAAACTTAACCACATAAGCAAACGGTGAGGCATTGATTATGTGGCAAGCGATAACACAGCAACTTTCCGATATCTTAATGTTTGAGTTTAAGATCGAAGAGAAAAGCCGTATTACCTCTGGCAATATCAACGAAAGTTATATGATTAGCGATGGTGAACAGCGCTACTTTATAAAGCTAAATAACAAAGCCTTTTTGAGTAAGTTTACCGCCGAAGTCGACAACCTTACTCAGCTGCAACGCTCTAATACCGTGTATACCCCAGAAATCGTGCATCTTGGTTCAACCAAAGATTGTGCGTTTTTGATCTTAAACTACCTCCCTACCCACCCCTTGACCCACCATGAAACTAGCTATCAATTTGGTCAAGAGATCGCTCGCTTACACTTATGGGGAGAGCAACAAGAGTATGGTTTTGATCACGACAATTATATCGGTGCCACTTTGCAACCAAACCGTTGGCAAAAGAAATGGTGTGTTTTCTTTGCCGAGCAACGAATTGGTTGGCAATTGCAACTCTTAAAAGAGAAAGGGATTGAATTTGGCGATCAAGAACAGATCATCAACTGTATTAAATCAGAGCTTGCCAACCACCAGCCAAAGCCGTCCTTATTGCATGGTGACCTATGGCATGGCAACTGCGCAGAATCCCCATTTGGGCCTATTTGTTATGATCCTGCTTGTTATTGGGGTGATCATGAATGTGATTTAGCCATGACCGAACTGTTTGGTGACTTCCCAGATTCGTTTTACCAAGGTTATAAAACCATTAAGCCGCTTGCAGATGGTTATGAGCGGCGAAAACACATCTATAATCTCTATCACATATTGAATCACTGTAACCTATTTGCTGGGCACTATTTAGGCGAGGCTCAACAACGAATCGATCATTTGTTAGAACGTTATTATTAAGTGGGAGTGTTATTATGAAAAAGTACGGCGAACAATTCATTTCTTGCCCTCACTGCGGCGGACACGTAGGCATAACCCTAGACACCACACAGGGCAATCAAGACTTTTATGAAGATTGCCCTATATGTTGCCACCCGATTCATCTACGTATGCAGCTCAATCAAGTAAGAGACAAAATTGATCTGGATATTGACTCTGATGATGAGCAAGTTTTTTAATCGATAGTGAGCTTATAAGCTTTATTGGCCAAGCTTTATTAGCTAACTTTTGTTGGTTAACTTTTGTTGGCTAGCACTCTCTCGACGGTATCCACAATAGCTTGAGTTTGAGGGTCCACCTCTAGGTTTACCTTGTCTCCAACATTACGTTGTCCAAATAAGGTGCGAGACAGAGTTTCCGGGATCAAATTCACGCTAAATCGATTCCCCTCAACCTCGGCAATAGTCAGTGAACAGCCATCTAGGCCGATATAGCCTTTTTTCAGAATGTAGCCCATATTTTGCGCGTTACTCTCAAACCAAATCGTTTGGTTATTAGGGCTACGTACAATATCTACTACTGTCACCGTATCAGAAATATGCCCCGACATATAATGACCACCGACTTCATCACCAAAACGAGCTGCACGCTCTACATTGACCCAATCGTTTTGCTGCAGTGCACCAAGATTAGTCAGATCTAACGTCGCTTTCATTAAATCAAAATGCACTTGCTGTCCGGATACTTTAGTCACGGTCAAACAACACCCATTGTGCGCAATCGACGCCCCAATATTGATGTTTTCACTGAGCTGAGCTGGAAGTTCCAGGACGTGAGTATGAAAATCTTGTTTTGCATCGATAGAGACAACTTTTGCCATCCCTTGCACAATCCCAGTAAACATAATAATTCCTCAAATAAAGGTCATTTTAAAACGGTACGCTGTGCGAAAATCATGCACTTAGCTAAACCAGACGATACAAAACATGACATAAAAACATAGCACGCTCAAGCATTTGGTATTACTATTCGCAGCAAATAAATACTGGAAGCCTGCCGTGCATCGATACCAAAAAGAAGCCAAAAATCTTATTAAGCTTGCCACACCAATTCTTATTGCCTCTATTGCTCAAACAGGCATGGGTGTAGTGGATACGATTATGGCCGGAGGCGTAAGTGCAACCGATATGGCGGCAGTCGCCATTGCTTCTAGTATTTGGTTACCATCGATATTATTTGGTATTGGCATTTTAATGGCGCTTATCCCGATTGTGGCGCAGCTTAACGGACGAGGCCATCAGCATAAGATTGCTAATGAAATACAACAAGGTGCTAGCTTAGCCGTTTTGATTGGTTTTCCTATCGCCTTTGTACTGCTACAAACCAGTGCCATTTTGAGATTAATGGATGTCGATGCCACTATGGCTACCATTACCACAGGTTACATGCACGCCATGTTGCCTGCCGTTCCTGCTTTTTTGTTTTTCCAAACCTTGCGCAGTTTTACCGATGGTATGTCATTAACCAAACCGGCCATGGTCATTGGTTTTTTAGGGCTACTCATCAATATTCCCCTTAACTACATTTTTGTGTACGGAAAACTTGGTATGCCCGCCCTCGGCGGGATAGGCTGTGGCGTTGCAACGACTATCGTGTATTGGATCATGTTTTCGTTTCTGCTGTTGTACACCATTACCTCTAAACGCCTTGCACATATAGGCTTATTTAAGCAATGGCATAAACCCAAGCTTCAAGCGCAATACCGTTTATTTAAACTGGGCCTGCCTGTTGCTTTAGCGATTTTCTTTGAAGTAACGCTGTTTGCTGTAGTCGCGCTACTGATTTCTCCTTTAGGCCCTGTAATGGTAGCTGCGCATCAAATTGCGATAAATGTCTCTGGGATGGTGTTTATGATACCGATGAGTATCGGTGGCGCAGTCAGTATTCGCGTAGGACATAAACTCGGAGAGGAAGATATTGAAGGCGCAAAAATTGCTACGCATGTGGCGATTTTATTAGGCCTTGCCCTTGCCCTTGTTACCGCGATTCTGACCGTGGTATTTAGAGAGAATATCGCTGACCTGTACACCGACAACAGAGCCGTAACCACAATATCGGTGCAGTTACTTTTACTTGCCGCTATTTACCAATTTAGTGACACAGTACAAGTGGTTGCCGCAGGTGCGTTACGTGGCTATAAAGATATGAAATCAATTTTCAATCGCACTTTTATCGCCTATTGGGTTATTGGCTTACCTTTAGGTTACCTACTGGGCTCTACCAACTGGATAGTCGAACCTATGGGCGCACACGGCTACTGGTACGGTTTTATTGCCGGACTTACCGTTGCAGCGGTATTGCTAGCTTCACGTATTCGATGGATGCACCGTCAAGCGCCTGAAGTTCAATTGAAGTTTGCTTCGCAGTAGTGAGAAAGTATATCGTTTGCCCTTAATTGCTAAACTTAACTAAGGGCAAACGGCTAGCTTAAAAAGTTGAACGGTAGATATAGGTATCTTCAATAAACATACCGTTTATAGTATTTCTAGAAAAACGAATTCCAGATAAATCATTATCGGTTTTAAGCGCATTGTTTAATACTTTTACTATCGAATCATTGGTATTCAAAACGCTGATATCATTCAGTGAAATCACCCTTTCTGTCCCTTTCGCAAGTTGATTCGCCTCATTGATTTTCTTGTAATACTTACGAGGGCCTAGCGAGTCAACTAAAGGGGATGCCACAATAAACTTCCATACGTGCTCTTCCGATAAGAACAGCCAAAACGCACTTTTCACGTCCGATGCGCTCGCATCAAGACGATTGAGCAATTCAGCACCCGCTTCCATCATTGAATCGGTAAGCCTTTCCGTTACCAAAATGTCTTTAGCCATGCCAATATTCCTGATTGCGGTTCGTTAATAGCGTTAAATAGATCAACTGCTTTATTTTCGCCAATAATACACTCATATCTTGCAGATTCAGACCAATCTTTTGCGACAGCCCAATTTAATTTAAAATCAAGATCCGTCTTCTCTTTTTCTGCAAGCCTTTGTTTTAACCCAGCAACACCAAGTAACTCCGTTAGGTTATGAGTATGACATTTATTTGCCAACTGTTTGTTTGGAAAGTCGTATTCCTTAACCTGTTTGGCGATACATACTTTTAAAGCACACTCTAGTGAATAGCCAACCAAATAATAAGCACCATGGAAGTTTCCAGAATCAAGTAACGCTTGAGCTTCCGAAAGCCTAATTTGCACTAGATTTTCTAAGTCTAATTTATTCATAACATTTGTTCATCGCTACCTTGATAATT
This sequence comes from Vibrio sp. B1Z05, assembly GCF_052955985.1. Taxonomy (NCBI): domain Bacteria; kingdom Pseudomonadati; phylum Pseudomonadota; class Gammaproteobacteria; order Vibrionales; family Vibrionaceae; genus Vibrio; species Vibrio sp. B1Z05. The sequence goes on along the minus strand of NZ_CP130463.1, from coordinate 1,355,383 downwards.
CACATGGGAACTAAGAAAATTAACTCTTCACGAAAATACCTTAAGCCATTGATAAAAAACAAGAAGTACGTATCTATAACTTGATAATGTTAAACTAGTAATTTAAACACCTCACCTAAAACTCACTTCTCTCACGCATAAATCGTGCAAACTTAGGCACACCCTTTGCTGTTTTGTCGTTGTATCGATAGGTAATATTGGTGCCTACTTTCGGTGGATTACGTCGATGTGCATCGGTAAGGCCGCTGCCTATGTAAAAACGCACTCCTTGGGGCGACTCTACATGCAATGCCCCGACTAGGTGTTGATATTTACCTTTGCCTTGCTTGTAACCTATCACTCGCGCTTCGGCATCTTGATGAAGTTTAATTTTGTAAAGCGCTTCGCTGCGCCCTGCGATATAAACCGAATGCTTGTTTCGAACCATCAACCCTTCGCCGCCCAATTTAACCACCTTTTGTAGTGCTTCGCCTAAGGATTGATAGGAACGAAATGGGCGCTGCTTGGCAACAATCACTTGCGTATGTGTTTGAGCGACATTGAATTTCCATTGCAGCAGAGAATCATGACGTTTTGCGTATGAGGTCAGTACATCTGGTCTATCAAACAACACAAAGCTAATCTTTGACCATGCATTTTCATTAGCTTTTGCATCTAAAACCGTTTGTTGCACCAAAGCAAAATTGCCTCTTCCAGCCCAAAGCTCACCTTCTACTGCAAACGGGGGCATCTGGCTTATCAATGAGCCTGGTGCATTGATGCTTGAACCATTACGCGTAATTAACTCTTTTCCGTTCCAAAGTGCGCGAATACCATCGAGTTTTTCACTGACTAGGTGTTGTTCCGATAATGCTTGCCCTTGGTACACACTCGCAAGCATTAAGTTGTCAGCTAACGCGCTACAGCACGGTATAGCGGCACACGACAACGCCATCAAAGAAACCGAATTTAACGGATTGACCACACTCATCCTTGCAAACTCCTGCCTTAATGTATCCTGTCATTAGCTTATAAAAACGTCAGAATAAGGATCAATAGTTCGCTCGGTTTGCGAAACACCTCGATATAAAATTTTGAGTGAAGTAAGAATGCGTAAGGTTAAGCGAATCGGATCCCACTTTGTCATGCATTTATAGTCTTTGCTTACGCGTCAGATTAATACGCTTTAGGGCGTAAATCGGAAGCAAAAAAAAAGACCCTAGTAACACTAGAGCCTTTGCTGTTCATAAGATGTGCTATCTAATCACCATAACTATATGCTTATAGGAATGTATGCTTATAGAAATGTATTGTGCTTATAAGAAGTTGGCATCCGTTTTTTGTTGCTTAAAGTTTTCGATGTTCGCAAGCGTTGTTGAAGCAATGCTGCTCAATGCGTCTCTGGTTAAAAAGGCTTGGTGGCCGGTAAATAGCACGTTGTGACAAGAAGATAAACGACGGAACACATCATCGACAATAACGTCATTCGATTTATCGTGGAAAAACAGTTCTTTCTCACTTTCGTACACATCCAAGCCTAACGCACCGATACGTCCAGCTTTTAGTGCATCGATAGCAGCCATAGAATCGACAAGTTCACCACGACTGGTGTTGATGATCATGACGCCATCTTTCATTTTACCAAAGGCGGTTGCATCTAAAAGGTGGTAGTTTTCAGGTGTCATGGGACAGTGTAAAGAGATCACATCAGAATGTTGAATAAGAGTATCTAAATCGCAATACGTCGCACCCGCTTCAACCACAAAATCATTTGGGTATGGGTCGTAACAAAGGACGTTCATTCCTAAGCCTTTAAGGATACGAATAGTCGCACAACCGATTTTACCCGTTCCTATAATGCCCGCTGTGCGTCCAAAAAAGTTAAAGCCAACTAAGCCCTCAAGAGAGAAGTTTGCGTCGCGTGTACGCTGGTAGGCTTTGTGAAAGCGGCGGTTTAAGGTCATCATCAAGCCAACAGCGTGTTCAGCAATAGCTTCAGGAGAATAGCCTGGAACGCGCGCCACTTGAATACCTAGCTCTTTAGCTGCATCAAGATCAACGTTGTTAAAGCCTGCGCAACGCATAGCAATCATTTTAACGTCTCTTGCCACTAGCTGTTCTAAAACTGGTCGAGATAAGTCATCGTTCACAAACGCACAAACAACTTCACAGCCTTTTGCCATTTTAGCGGTCTGTTCGTTGAGTAAGAAATCATAAAAATGATACTGCACATCGTAGTCAGATTTTCCCTGCTCAAACGCGTCTTGGTCATATGACTTTGTACTAAAAAAGGCAATGTTGATCATCTTTGTTCCTTATAAATTAAGAGCGGTACTCTTTAATGTGTAAATCCGATTTGAATGGTTCAAATTTAACTCAAAAAGAGAGGTTTATCACGTTATCTTATTGAAGTTCGTGGCAGCATTGCATGATTAAATCTCTTAACCATTGGTGAGCTGAGTCGCTCTCTAACATGCTAGTCCATAACATTCGATAACTCACGGGCTTTAAGTCAAATGGTAAAGGCAATAATTGTAAAGCATATCGCTGAGCTAGCTGCTCAGCAAAAATAGATGTACATACCAGCATCATGTTTGAATGTTGCGCTAATAGAGCTGCGCTATGAAAATCAGGAACTTTAGCTTTTTCTTTTAACCTTTGTCCTTGATCTGCCGCTACCCTATCTAATAACCAAAACTCACTTTCTTCAACGTATATTCGTACTAAATCAGTTTGCAAAAATGACTCAATATTCCATTGCTCTTTAGGTATATGATTCTTCTTACCTACAAGACAGATATGCTGATCGCGATAAAGCTCTAAATTTGGCTGATCCTGCAGCCCAAAAATTGAATTTGAGGCTTGCGCCCGCAAGTCGGTGTCTTTTGCGGTAATCAGTAAGTCCAACTCCCCTTGATTCAACAAATTCACACTGTGCTTGGTTTTGGGCACTATGCTCAATTGCATACCCGGTGCACGCTTAGCCAGTAAAGGCATCAAACGTGGAATAATGACCGGAAACGCAGTTTCGCAAATACTTATTGTAAAATTACGCTCATCTTGGCTAGGTTCAAAGATTTCAGGCAATAGCATACTGTGCGAGTCTCGTAACCACTGACGTAGCGGCTGCTCTAATTTACTGGCTCGCACTGTGGGCGTTAATCCTCTTCCCGTTCTGATAAACAGAGGATCATTAAGCACTTCACCTAACTGCTCTCGAAGTCGCGTTAATTGCTTACTCACCGCTGACTGACTAAGATTTAGCCTAGTAGCAGCGCGACTTACACTGCCATCTTCAAGCAAGATCAACATTAGGCGCAATAGATTTAGGTCGATATGGTCTAGCTTCATGTAATATTCCATTAAGGAAAGTCTAAGATGACAATAATTCAATATTACTCATATCTCAAGATTGATAAGCTTTGCACCAACACCTAACCATGACAGCCCAAATGAACGCAAAACCCCCTATCTACTTATTTTTACTGCTTATCATAGTAAGCCCTATGGGGATTGATATTTATCTTCCCGCTTTTCCTCAAATAGCGGATAGCCTACAAACTCCATTGAGTAATATCCAAGTCACCATTACATTATTTCTTGCTGCTTTAGGGATTGGGCAGCTAATTGCGGGACCACTGGCGGATAGGTATGGCCGTAAGCCACTGATCATTGCAGGTTTAATGCTGTACATTGCCAGTTCAACTGTGGCGGCATTATCACAGCAAATAGAAATGCTATGGCTGACTCGTATATTTCAAGGTCTGGGCACTTGTGCGGTGTCGGTAAGCGTGATGTCTGGTGTAAGAGACAGTTATTCTAGTGAAAGAACCGCCTCTATTTATAGCTATATCAACGGCGTTATCTGCGTGATCCCTGCATTAGCACCTTTTGTTGGTGGATGGCTCAGCGAAACGTGGAACTGGCGAGCCACCTTTTATTTCATGACTGGCTATGCGTTATTAATTGGGATTATTTCTCTATGGCGCTTACCTGAAACACGACCAGAGAACACCGTATGCAGCGCGAAATTGATTCACTGGGCGCAATATAAGCCCATATTACACAACAGTATTTTTCAATTTAATAGTGGCCTTGTGATGCTTGCGATGGCGATCATCATCGCCTTTGTCAGTATTGCGCCAATCCGGTTAATGGTTGAGCTTAACTTAAACCCAACCTCTTTTTCTATTTGGTTTGGCAGCAACGCCATCATCAACATACTTGCTTCCTTTATTGCGCCCATCGCCATTAGAAAACTGGGCAAAACCAAAGCGCTGCAACTTGCTATCACCATGTGCAGTTGCGCCGCACTGCTGATTTTATTGCTCAGTCACATAGCTCACCCATTTGCTTTTATGGGGCCAATTTTTGTCGCGAGCACAGGTTTTTGTTTGATTTTAGGCATTTGTTGTAGTTCAGCATTAGCGCCATTTTCTAAGCGAGCTGGCACTGCTGCCTCATTATTAGGTTTTTTTCAAATGGCGGGCGCATCAGCATTGGTAGGGTTGGTCAATTTATTGCCAATGGCTTCACTACACATCATGGCTATCGTTATGGCGCTCCCTCTAGCATGGTTCATCTTTTATAAAAAAGACGTTACCTTAAAGGTTTACGATAAGTAACGTCTGTTTATAACAAGAGAGCTAAACCCATTAGGTTAGAAAAACACTCGCCCTCGCACGCCAACCACCAGCGCTGTATCTTCATTAGATAGCGCTGGATTATTGATAAATTGCACATCAGGGGTGAGCTGAAAATGGTCGCCAAACTGCATGTTGTAGTAAAGTTCGGCGGTCACTTGATTATCACTACTAGCAGCGGACGCTAAGAAATAATTTTCATTGATTTCGCTCCAGTTCACGGCAAAACCAAGGTTGTTTTTCGCGCCACCTAGCCCGAAATATCCAAAACCAGCACTGATCGATTTTTGATACAAAGCCACACCACCATCAGAAAAACCGCCACGTACGAATGGCATGATTTGAGGCGTTACAAAGGTGCTATACGAGAAGTTAATACCTTTACCGTCTTCGCCCTTAGCACCAAAAGGGTCAATGTTGTGGCGGTCTGTGGCATCCATATGCCATAAAGTCACATGAAAATTCTCAGTAAAGATCTGCTGTTGTGATGCCGTCCACCCTAGCTCTAAGGTAGTGAAATAGTCACCATCTCCGACAGTGTTGAAACCCTCAAAAATATCACCAGAATCACCTTTAGCATCCGCAATACCCGCAACCACATAAAAGCTGTCGCCAATCATATGACCTGCAGACAATGCCAAAATACCATCATCGGGCAAGCCCATAGCACCAGAGCCCGTAGAAAAAGCTAAGTTTGAAAACCCGGTCCAAGGACTTGCTAATGCATAAGTATCAACGTAGTTGGTCACATCTTGCCAACCAATCTGGATAGTACCTCGGCCACCATTGATCTTTTGCTTCCAGTTAAGATCCGTTACCCGAAACCCTTGATCACTAAATGCGGGTGACATCAACCCCATATATCCCAAGGTATCAGGATTTAAAGGATTACCCGTAATCCCGGAAAAATCCTTAGGAGCATAATCTGAATAAGCATGCCGATGTTCAATCTTCCAAATTAAGCTACCAGTATTGCCAGACTCACGACCCACTAGGCTCCATTGACCATACAAACGAGCGACACCTGAAGAAGCGGTCACATCATCACCAGTAGCCCCATTGCTACTTGCCAAGCCTTTAGCAAAATAATCCGCACCAAAGGTAAAGCCGTGTGCAGACAACTCTTCTCGCCAGTGCTTTTGCTCGCCCTTTTGCGCGGCAATCGTGTTCTCTACAGAATCTGGGCCTTCAAAATTTGCGCTTTCAGCAAAAGCCGTTGCTGATGCAAGTACCGTTACAATTGCTAAGCAAGGTTTAGAAAGTCTAGAAGTCAAAGCCATGTCACACCCTTAGTATCTTTATGATTTAATTATAGTTTAGCCTTAATAATAAGACTGCGACGCCCTTTATGCGTCACTCATTAAATGATTTAGTTCATTTGATACAGTTCTACTTCCTGCGCTGACATCTGGTACACAGTCTCAACATTGCTTGCGCCATCGCTGTAATTCACATCAGCGGCTGTAGCTTCATTAAATAGTTCACCTTCAACCCATACTGGCGTTTGCAAACTCACCAGTTCAATGCCTGCTGGATATTCAACGAATACAATCTGATTAGGTGGTGGCGGTGGCGTATGAATGCATGCGCCTGCTGTAGGAACTAGAAAAAACTTAGTCACCTTATTACCGTCAATTTCAACAGGAGTAATAAACCCAGGTATACGATGAGGTTTATTAAGCACACCTTGATTCGGTAAGGTGGCAAGCTTCGTGCGCTGCTGCATGATCTTTTCTCGCTGAACAAATAGCGCGTCTACATCAATGTTAGATTTAGCGAAGTTTTCTTCAAGTTGCGCCATTTCTTTTTGAGAAGCTTCAGACGGTTTGAACCCTTCGACTTTTTGCGCATCGCGATAGCGAGCAATGGTGCCTAGATCATAAAGTTGGTTTGAATCTAGCGCTGCAAACGGGTCTTCTACTGTGTCCACTTGAGGAAGCAAGTCTTGCCAAAATGTAGGTTCCATCTCCTCGGCAACACCATTTAATGAGAACAACAATGCACTTCCAAGTAGGATTCGTTTTAACAATTTCATTTACAAACACCTCAAAAAGAAGGCAGAGCTCTAAACCCTGCCTTGTTACTTAACAAAGTTACTTAACAAAGTTACTTAACAACGTTTCTAATCAGCTAATAGGAACGGGATTGATTACAGCTTGTTGCGATAGATTTTGCCGTCTTTCATTACAAGCTTGATAGTTTCAATCTCTTTGTACTCAGGGTCCGCATCAAACCATTTTTCGGTTGCACCAATCACTGACATATCTTCCAATGGGTTACCATCCACAAGAATCATGTCAGCAATAGCGCCTTTTTCAATCACACCCAGTTTACCTTGCGTTGTTCCGCGAGGGCCCGACATTGCAAGCATTTCACCCGCAATAGAGGTCATTTGTTTTAGTACTTCATAGTTGCTGCCAAATGCCTGTGTACGCCAGTAAATCTCATAACGACGTGCACGCTCAGCATCTGAATTCACGCCAACATAATCAGAGGCAAAGACTACTTTTACATTGTTTTTAAGCAGGCGTTGACCATAGTCACCGTACGCCTCTTGAAGTTTCGCCACCATAGGTAGTTTATCGGCTGGCATCAGAGGGTTCTTCGCCAAATCTGGCGATAATCCCCACATTTGTGGCACTACGTACCCACCCTCTTTCGCAATACGCTTCATCGTATCGTCGTTAATAAAGAAGCCGTGCTCGAAGGTTTTAACACCACAATCAAGCAAGCGATTCACTGAACGATCATTAAATGTATGTGCGGCAACATAGGTATTCCAATCTTTAGCAGCCTCAACAATGGCACAGGTTTCTTCGACGGAATATTGCACCGTATCAATTGGGTCAAAACGAGATGAACCACCACCACCTGCCATGATTTTGATTTGAGTGGCGCCGTTTCGTAAGTTAGTACGCGTTGCTTTTTGTACTTCAGGAATACCATCAGCTACCGCGCCAATGCCCATACGCTCAAAGTTAGATAAGTCGCCTGCTGTATTTGGAGAAAAACCTGCGTCATTGCGGTCTCGGAAATCACCATGCCCTGAGGTTTGTGAGATAAATGCGCCTGACGGGTAAAGGCGCGGCCCTTCCACATTCCCTGCTTCAATTTCGCGAGCTAAACCAAACGCTGGGCCGCCCATATCACGCACTGTGGTAAAGCCATCTTGCAAATAACGCTCAGCGACCGTAACCGAGTTAATTGAGATATCCGTAAGGTCTTTGTTCTTCTCAATTTGGTCAAAGTGGTAGTTAATCATGATGTGCGCGTGGCCATCAATCAAACCTGGCATTAGCGTTTTACCCTCACCATCAATCACCGTCGCATCTTCTGCTGTGATTTCTTTAGCTGAAATCTGTTCAATTTTATTATCAACAACCATTACATAATGGTCTTCATACAGCTTGTCTTCTGTACCGTTGAAAACATCGACGTTCTTAAAAATAGTCGTTGCTGCCGAAGCTGAAAATGCGAAAGAACATGAAATTGCAACTGCTGAAAGTTTTAAAACGTTTTTCATTTGTGGTTTCCTAGAAAGCGTCTAACTTAATATCCATCGTGGTTCGTCAGGTCTAATGACGGTATATCCATCTATCAATGAAGCTATTGTGCAGGTCTGTGTTTATTCCCTACTGTTACATCACCTTAACGATTAGAATTTGTTAATTAACTTCTGTAACACTCAACAACTTAAAATGGATATTAAGGACTTTGCGCTTTCAATAATTGCCATTTGATGACACAGGAAAATGAGCGCTTTATTCTCGCCCTTTAGTAAGAGACTTTCTAAACGCGCTAGGCGTTAGGTTATAGCGACGCTTAAAGGCGCGCGTAAAGTGAGCGGCATCGGAGTAACCAAACTTATTGGCAATAGTGGTTAAGGATTCTTGGGGCTCTGTTATTGCATCGACAATGAGTTCAAAAGTCATATCTTCAATCAGTTCTTTGTATACCAAGCCTTCTTTTGCTAATCGGCGCTGCAAGGTTCTAACGTTCATCCTTAATATCTCTGCTGCCACCTTGACGGGCAGTTTTCCCATAGACAAGTAAGGTGAAATTGCTAAGCGAAAGGTATCCATAAAAGTTGGCTTATTGAACAAGATAGGCTTAATAGGATTTGGGTTAGATGACTCCCCATAAAAGTGCAGCCGGCGCTCCATTACAGATTCAGGGATCTTAATAGCGGTGGCTGTGCGCTGATAGATAAAGGTGACATTATGCAAAGTGGGCAAACTATTATAAAGATCACTATGTTCACTCACCAAAGCAATCTGCTCCGGCTTCCACGTTGTCTGAGTGATTGCACGAATGAACTCCACCATAAATAAAACAGAAAACACTTCAGCATCTTGATACCAAGACTCTTTGTGCCCCAGCTTTTCTCTAACTAACCACCATGAACCAGCAACAAACGTTGGATATACCTTTGCATTTGGCGATGAGAGTTGCACAAGCTCTGTCAATTCGTGGCAGGCGTCTAAAACAGATTCATGTTCAGAAAGTTGCGACACAAAGGTAGGCATATAACTATTGCGGATCCCTTCCCAAAAGATGATTCCCAACTCATCCTTTGTGTAGTGTGAACCTAAGACTTCAAGCGCATTGAGCACTGCACTTTCTGGTAAGCAATCGTAGTTGTTGGCGCTATTAATGTCATTGGGGATGGTTGCTTGACGAAGAAGCTGATAAGCATCTGCATCGATTTGCATCAAAAGATCGACGAAAAACTTAACGTCTTCTAGTCGAACAAGATTGATATGCTGCTCTGGCGAAGTCATTCCCTTTCCTAAGTAAATCCAATCACTAGTATGAGGATGGCAAATTCAACTAAGAATTCAAATACCTAAGTGGCGATTCTTTGAATGTTCCCATTAATTAAGCCTGTCGAGATCTCGACAGTATTGATCGCTTTTCATTCAAAAAACACTCTAGCCGATTACAAAAACGGCAAACAGTTCACAAAGCGAGGATTTGTGCTTGAACCCAACCGCGCTTATCGCTAACATCAGTCTGGTTCAAGAAGATGGGTCCGTAGCTCAGTTGGTTAGAGTACTACCTTGACATGGTAGGGGTCGGCGATTCGAATTCGCCCGGACCCACCATCCTCTTGCATTGACATGCAAATTGAACAACAAAATTTGGGTCCGTAGCTCAGTTGGTTAGAGTACCGCCTTGACATGGCGGGGGTCGGCGATTCGAGTTCGCCCGGACCCACCATCTACTGTTGCATATTAATGCACTATTGAACAATTTGGATCCGTAGCTCAGTTGGTTAGAGTACTGCCTTGACATGGCAGGGGTCGGCGATTCGAGTTCGCCCGGATCCACCAAATTCAACAATAAAGCCAAGCACTTAGCTTGGCTTTATTGTTTTCATAAAAAATAACCTGACTGAAAGTATTGATTTAATCATTCAGTTGATGATTTTTAATCTATGTATATTTATGCGTATCTACTTTTTTTTCGAAAAACGATAATTTGTTAAATATATGATTGTGTCCATCTTGTGTCCAAAATTGTGACCATTTTCCTTTATTTTTATCACTCGTTTATCACTCGCCTACCTACTACTCAAGTCTTTACAATGTAACTATAGATTCCTTGCTTACTGAAAAATCCCCCAGAACTATTTTCATTTTTTTTAACTTGTGATTAAACAAATCTCAGCCATCAAAATTTGAACTATCATCCTCACTCCAATCACTTTGATTAACAAACTCAATACAACGAGATGAATATCAAAGTACAAAAAACACATAGATACTCAAAAAAATACCGCACTCAAACCAGTCAAAGTGCGGTACGCCATTATTTGATAATGTCTATATACAGTTCACATTCATAACTCTCTTTGATTAAGATAACAGAGCCGTTTATATGTTGAACTTATCCTAGATTGCATCGCCCACAATAGCCAAGTAGGACTCCCTGATTTATGGTTATCTTTGCAAATATGTAGGGCTTTTAGAATCCCGAGAGCAACTGATTTAATAAACTCATGCTCCTTCGGATAAGTGTCAGGCCAAAGCTCCATTCGTTCTTGAATTAATTCATAAACCTCATCATAAAGCCAATTTATCTCATCATGCGTCAGAAAAACAAAGTCTTCCGTTTGCAATATGTCACAACAAAGGCTAGTACAATGTACGGCTAGCGAAGAGTACTTCATAGCTCACCTCCCTCGTCGCTATTGGTTTTTAATAGTTTCTCAAAAGCACTACCATCTTGACGGGTAAGGTTAGGTACGAACCGACTGTATATTTCAAATAACATTTTTGTCGTAGAGTGCCCCATCTGACGAGCAATCCACTCAGGAGCTTCACCCGCAGCTAGCCATAAAGTCGCCGTTGTATGACGAGTTTCATATGGACGACGATAGTCAATGTCCATAGCTTTCAGTGCCGGTTTCCAAATTCGCTCGCGTACATTCTTTTTATCCAGAGGGTTTCCCACTGTATTACAAAAAACAAACTGACACTCACCAGTAACATTTTGCTGAGAACATAAAGCTTCAAATACGATTGAAGACATTTGAATATCTCTATTAGAGCCAATCGTTTTGGTCGTATCCATCCTCCCATGAACAAATGTTTCACGGATTGAGATTATGCGTCTATCAAAATCGACATACTTCCATTTCAAGCCATCTATCTCTGAAGTTCTCATCCCAGTAAAAAATCTGACTTTGTAGTAATCAACAAACTCTGGTCTTACTACACTAAGAAACCTACCTACTTCATCTAAGCTAAATGGATGAACATCGCGCTTTTCAACCCGTAACTGTTTAATATTCTGAAATTGAGCTTTAAATTCATAACGGTCGGCTGCTTCATTCAATATCATTCTTAATGGCGTCATAACATGGTTAATAAAGTCTGCAGATAGTCTTTTGCCATTAGCTCGTGGTTTTACTAATGAGGCTCGATATTTCAAAATATCGGGTCTGGTTATTTTATCTACCGATACATCACCAAAATATGGGATTAAATAAGATCCGAGGTATAAGCGTATACTTTCTTTGTAACTCTCTTTCCAGCGTACCTCGTTTTCTTCGTACCATTCTTTTGCAAAGTCATCAAAGCGGATTGTAGCAATACCCTGCAATTCATTCGAAGCAAGTTCATACTTACCAAGAATTTCAGCTTTATGCTGTTTTGCAATAGCATCTATTTTCACAAACTTATTCACTTTTTGTGAGCAAGGGAAGCATTCACTATAAACAAAACAACCTAAACGAATATCTGCGTCAATTTGATTAAGTAATTTTTGAAGTTTGCGACGATTTGCTTGAGTGTCAGATAGCATTGTTTGCTCTCTACACCTAATCCCTTGATAACGAAAATCGATGAATAGCTTACCACTTCGTACATTAACACTACCCATTACACACTCTCCCACCCGCCATTGGGATGTAAGAAGCATTTCTACAAGCTGATTGATATAAATCGAGCTCGATCTCTTCCCAAATGTATAAAATTTTCCTACCATTAAAAGGTCGGATGTAATGCTTACCTTCGATAAAAATGGAATCTCGTAGAGAAGAGTTAATGTAGTTGGCGCTAAATTTTATTCTCTCTGCGAGTTCTTTGCTTGTTAATAAAGTTTGATCCATATGACCTCCTTTTTTGTCTTCACAAGACAAATAATAGGAGTCAAAATAGTTCTTATCAAGACGGTTTTTATATCAGTAAAGAATAATAATTTGATTAGATATAAGATAAAGGAATTAATAGAGGCAAAACCTCTATACAACGGAAGAAAAGTCACTTTGAGCTTTCTTGCTGAGCATGTCGGAGTTCAAAGTTCTGCTATGTCTAAAATTGCCAATAATAAAGGGTACAATACAAGCATGACTACAATTGAAGCCATTTGTAAATTCTTCGATTGTAAAATTGAGGATGTGGTTGAGTATATTCCTAATTGATAACCTTCTGACGTCAAGTCATAAAAAAATGACTTCTTTTGGTTGTTCTATCATTAATAATGCTGTTGCATTTCTTACTCTTTTGCCCAACAGATGTAGCTTGTCTAATGCATCTCCCCTAAGGAAACTATGAAATGAGTATGTACTTGTATCAAACGGATAGAACTAAAATATTAAGACAAGGTAATACCATCACAATAAAAATGGACGTCACTCGAAATGCTATAAGTAGCTCCACTTTTTGCACCATCAGAGTGAATACAGATTTTGTCATAAAGCTCAGTAACTAAAGCGCCCTTTATCTTGCTATGAAAGTTACTCCGAGAAGTTTGGATTACATCTTTACCAACCCCTTTATTTACAAGTTGTCCCTGCTTCCAACATCCTTCATCCTCTAAGCCTAAGCTCTGGTAAGTACGAACATCAGCTTTAAGCACCTGCAGTATGTCTAGATATTGCGCTGCATATTCAAGGTTTTCTTCAAAGTACCTATCTGTTGTCAATTTGCGCCCACTTTGAGCAAGTATGAACAGATAAACTGCAAGCTGTTTAGCCGTCAACTTAATGGTTACACCAGCAACTTCAATCGAGCGCTCCTTGGTAAATATGGATACCTTGGTTTCTGTGCTGGCTGCGCTGTTCAGCGCTGATACAGTTTTAGAAAAAGAGTAGTTTTCAAACTGATTGAAGATGCACGGATCTACTTGTTTTCGCATCCTTACAAAAGGGATCTCAGCCAAAGTTACTTTCGCATCTCTCGTGTTAATGACCTTTTTCTTGTCCCGGCCAACAATATGTTTGTCATAAGGTGTTGGATAGAAAAAATCTTCAACAAATTCAAAATCATCATCAACAAACACATGGCTAAGTACATCCTGCTCGCGACCATACAACGACATGGCATAGCCCATATAGAAAGCCATTGTTTTTCGTCCACCAGCGATAGAAGCATGGATAGATACAGAATCATCAGACGTTAAGTCTGCCATTTTCTGGGTGATGAAATCCGCCATAATAGATTGTTCATCCTCCCCTTTTGCGTCCGATAACGCATTACCTTGCTCATCTGTGATTAACCAAATATTTTGTTCATCAAACTTTATGTTCGGTAAGGAGTAATCTTTTAGCAGTGATTGCCAATACCCTTGCTCAAACAAACCTTCAACTAATACTTGCTTTGAGTTTTCTGTTGTTATTACGAATACCTCCTCAGGCATCGTTTTTCCCTGATAGTATAAAGCGTATATGGTTTCAGTCAGTACTTGTGGGCTTGCACCAGTAACAGCAACTAGAATATTTTTCACTATTTTCTCTTATAAATTAGTTAATTGCGTAGCTATGATCTCACATATCTGGTTGGCTAAAAGTAACGATCAGCTCTTGAGTAAGGGATACTGCCAGACTGGGATCTGGTCATTATCTATCTCACCCAGTAGTTGATGACCTCCCAGTATGACGTGGTTCAATCCTAGGTAGTTCCATCCCGCATAGTAAAGCTTAGGGTATTTATGTGATTGGTAGCAAACTCCTAAGCGTTCGTTACAGAGCAATAGCTCCATGACATGCGACTCCTGTACAAACGGGCTTTTTCCGGTAATTAGCAGCAGAGTTGCGGACTCATACTTGTACAGTTTACCTTGTTGACATTCAGGACTAGGGTCACTCAACACAACTACTATCTGTGTGTACTCAACTAAAAAAACTTGGTTTACTCATCACTTACTCCCGTAATACTTATAGTATTCGCTCCAAAATCACCTGTTAGGTACATCCGCAATGCATATAACAGATCAGGTGTGTTGAGGAACATTTCCGGCTTTTCAATTTGAAGGCTGATTCGGGACTTTAGCTCAATGTCACTATCAAATACTATTCTAGAAATATCATCTACCAAGGTCACATATTTTTTGGTCAAATCATTATCTGGAGCGAAAACCATTTTGAACTCTTCATCCTCAATCCCTCGGCTTCTAAGGAGAGCAAGAAGAAGCTCCAAATGCTTACAGAGAGTCGCTACCTGATATCCTTTTCCATCATTAACAACCTTCTGAAAGTCGAACTCAAGGCAACCATATAAGTTATCGGATAAAGCTTCGAGATCCTCTTTAGTCAATTTGTTGATCAATGTTTTGGAACGCCAAAGGGCTATCGACAAAACCTCCATGGTAATGGATCTGGTTAGGCCCTCATTATCAATGGGGTTGATAGCATTCTCCAATAGCTCTTGTTGGTATGGCAGTTCGGCATTACCGATGGCGAAAGCAATGTTCTTGTGGTACCTCCGCAAAAGATTTTTATCATTCACAGCTTCAAGAAGTCGGGAACCAACAACCTCTGGGGCATCCTTATGTTGGCAACACAGAAAGAAGAACAGCTCCTCTTTTAAAGAGTCCGGCATATTTTCTGACTCAATTATTGATATAATTTTTTGAGTACCTTCGAATATCGTGTCTCTAAAACTATCAGGCACATCTGACTCTGAAAGGGAGTGGTCATGATTCCAGATGGTTAATGCTGGAAATCGGAGACTTTTAGATAAGAAGCAGCTCTTTGGACTATCTGTACCGATTGTCACATCTTCTGCTGATGATTTTCCTTTCGTATCTTTTACTTTATAAAATGAGAGTAATTCACCACGTTGTGGCAAATCTTGATCCTTTCTCAGATGCAACGAGGTCTTGTGAACAAACACATCATCAATAAAGCAGAAAACATTACCTTTTCCTTTGTCTATCCACTTAGGTATCAATCCGGAAACACGGCCATTGTGTGAGATATCAGAGATTTTTTCGATGTCTCTTTTGACCCAGTCCAAAAGGTCAGAGAAGTTTTTGCCATCCTCTTTAGGAAACTCCTGAAAATCTAACCAGCTTTTACGGGCTGGAAAATCTGGAACCGGCAAGTTATCAAGATCGGCTGCCCCACACTCTGATACTGAGCGCCATTCAACCCGAATGGATTTAAAACCGGGTTCCGCTGAATCTAACGGAATGAATTTTAATTCGTATGGATCATCTGCTCCATAGGTGTAGGTCATCTTCAGCTTGCAGGCCGTGGCCGCTTTCAAAGGGAATGCTGGCGACTTCAGGTATGCAATAAACTGCATTTCTTTATTACCTTCTCCCTGTTGCAGAGGAAAACTGTAATGCGTTTGTCCGGCTGGAAGAGTAAATGACTCTTCTACTGGTATATTCACAGTTCTGCCACGTTGCGGTGTTACTGTCGCATCTTTTACCAAATAGAAATTTTCAAAATGGCCATCACGTACAACTCTGATCGACAGCTTTGGAAGATGATCACGCCAAAGGGCAATGTCATCAACTTCCTCTTGCCATCTGTTTAAATTCTGGCAGCCTTTAATTGTCGACCATGCAGACCCCAGCCACTTGTAATCCATTCGCACATCAGGTTTCCTGATTGTATCCTCAAGAGGCAGGATAAAAACACCAACTCCCCGACAATCCCTGTTTGTAGAATTCAAGTAGTCACTGATAGCGTCGTTTGAAAATAGATTGAGATCTAAATCCTGAGTCAAAACATCCCGAATAGAACCCGATAAGTGATACCAGTGCTCATTGGTCACAAAGGATACATTCCCGGAGTCATTGGTTAAACCATCAAAGCCGAACAAATGGAGGAGCTCTTCAGATGTCTGGCAGGTATTACGATCAAGATTGCGAGCCATAGCAATATGAATGCTTCTGTTTGGCACATTAATCGTAGGATGTCTTTCCCAGCTGATGCCTTGTGTCTCAGGCAATTTTTCGTCCAGCTCTTTTTGGTATATTGCCTGAACTGGGGTTATTGAAATGCCGCCGTCAAATGAATCAACTACCAGCACAAAATCATTCTCTCGGACTTTGTCCTGTAGAAATTGCTTCGATGATTGCCATGCAAAGATAGCAGCTATGCTGTGGGGAATAGGTGTAGACTCATTAAAGTAAAAATTGACGCTTTTTCTTATTCCCTCCAGAGCGAAGTCATTGCCCCAATCAGGGACAAGATAGGTCAACTTGTCTACCTTAATATAATCACTCAACTTTTTTGTAAAAAACATCGATGCACTAATTTTGAAGGCATCGGACAGTGTTGAGCTATATGAAAATAGACTCAGCATGCTTATAGTTTGAATGTCGGATCGCAGAACTATTGCCGTTGCACTGCCACAATCAATAATTTGTTTCGTGCCGTCCTCATGTATCCAAACTTGCTGAAGCAACCTGAACGGTAGATGTACCTGAGAACCAGTATTATTCGTGAATGCGGGACGGATAGAACACAGATCCACCACAGAGCTATCCATCCGTATTGAGCCACTTTGATTATTAGTCGGTGCAGAGTATTCAAACGGGGCATCTTCGATTAATGACAGTATCGCCTTCGGTATCCCTTTGAGAGATGCTACCTCTATTTTTATTTTCTTTTGTGCGCCCTGAGTTTGCTCAATAACAAGATTCCCAGAAACGATCTGTAATAAGTACTTATCCTCACAGACTTGTATCTTCCATTTATCACCCGTCAAATTGAAATCGACAGGGATGATTTCTGCTGGAAGAGTTATGTCGTCAGCACATTCGCCCTGTCGGTTACTGCCGATAGTAAAAGAAAGTTCATCTCCAATAGATAATGAATCGAACGCTAATTTTTTTGAAAAATTGCTTTTATGAAAAAATAAATCGCCGCCACTTTCTCGTGTTACAAAGCCAAATTTTTTTTCCAGGTTTATGGTTTTTATCTTGCCTTTAAGCTTGGAGTCGCACGCAGAAAACAAAAATCCTCGGACAGGTAATTCTGGAGCTATAGAAAAACTGTCATAATCAAGACTGACCGGTTGCTGAACTATCCGGAAGCGACCACTATGGCTAAGCATGGAAAGGGTACTCCAATAAAGAACGCTGAGGACATCCCTATTGACTCTTTTGCTATCCTCTATGATCTGCTCATCGATAGCTTGAAGCCAGAGCCATCCATCCCAGACCTTCCGATAACGCTTATTCTGTAGAAGCGTGTTGTTGGGCGGAAGATTGCCCCAATTGCCAATTTCAGTGGCATCTTCAGTTCTAAGCCAGCGTTGAAGGGAAACAAGCAGTTCCTCGCAGGTCTCTTCTGTCGTTGCAGACAAAGCAATCTGTCTTTCAATCAGAATACGCTCCAGCCGAGATAGAAAAGCTCTTAATAGTCGGTTTTCTGCTGTATCAACACTCGATCTCCTTCTGACAGCCTTCATATAAGGTTTACCGGAAAGCTTCTCTCGGAGTGTTCTTCCCGGCCGACGGCTGAGCCATTGAACACTGTTGCTGTCAACCTCTCTTGCTGCATATATAGGCAGCATTGCATGCTCTCGTAATATTTTATCCTGAGTATGCTCCATGATTGCCAGTACAGCTTCTTTTGTGTGCGACACAATACGATATAAGCGCTCCTTAACCTCTCTATCTGGCTGTGTATCCTGCATCAACGTCGCCTCTGCCCCTAAAAATTCCATGATGCTCGTATGCTGAGCATAGCCAGAGATAGGATCAAAGTTCGTCATATCAGTAAGCCAGTTGCGTGCTAGTAGCATCAAAGCGGCCTTGGATTTAGTTTCATCATGACTCTTCAATGCTTTGTAAAAAGACTCGATAGAGTCAATCTTTAAGGACCCCCCCATAACCTATGATTCCTTCGTGTTGTTGCACAACTCTTTCAGGGATTTGGCTTCTTTTCCTGAACACCCAATGACCTTTTTAATCTCTGCTATTGTCAGTTGACACAGGTCCTTTGATTGATTTCTAGCATGGTTAATAAGCTCATCAGGTATCTGGTTTGATGTATTTACATTGGTGCTAGGTTCCACTTGCATAGAAACGACTGTATCAAGACTTTCAGAGTATTGTGTCTTGAGTTCTTCTACAGGAACATCATCCTTTAAATAATTAGCACTACTCCAGATGAACTGGCCATAATTAATATCACTACACGCCCAATCAAAATCCGCTACAATTGAGTAGTCTCCACTAACTAGCTGAGCTCGGATTTTTTCAAGGCACTCCGTTTTGGATTTTCCTCGTGTTTCAATACCACGTAATTTGGGCATAACCTTCTGGACAAGCTGATCTTCAAAAGCGATTTTCATCGCTTTAGCTAAGTTTACATCATCATTATTCCTCTGAGCTTCCTGCACGTCTGGATAATTTGCCATGTAGTATTCGATAGATTGCCATACTCGATGTCCTAGTGCTCTACCAACCATGGATAGTGATATATTCATCTCTTCAATAAAGCTTTTGAATGGCAAAATTTGATCATCTGTGAACTTACTTTCTCTACACCACCAACTTTCCCACAATTTACGAGATAGTAGAGCTTCTCGTTCACCCAATGGTTTTAGTTTACTCCGTCTTTCAAGAGTTGTTGGGCGAGGAAAGTTAATAACTGTTCCGCGATCTAATACTTTATCTGAGAGGGATTTGGTTGTTTCATCCTGGTTCATAGTACCAGCCCAAAGTACATTCCTTCCCAGTGGTAAGTCATAATGTTGAATACCCGCACCGAGTTTAACTTCAAGATTGGGAACCTCGTTACCTTTACAGCCACGTCTTTGTTCAAGCTTACTTAAGAATTCGGCAAAATAGAGCTCAACATGAGCAAGGTTCATCTCATCCATCAACACAAGGTTCATAGCATCTTTGAGACCAAGAGGGTATTCTTCTGATTTTCTTTTTTGGGTTTGAGTCAACAAATTGAGAACAGGTTGAGAATCAAATTTATTGTCAATTGAGTTAAAGAAGCCAAGCATGGATTCTTGGCTATCCCAGTTTGGCTGAACAGAAAGGCTTAGAAAGTTCACACCTCCAAAATGAGAATATAACCGAGGGAGTTCAGATTTGCCTGTACCACTAACACCAGCTAGAACCGTCACAGGAGACCACTCGGAGGTTTTTAATGCAGTATGGAACGCATGGAGTATCCGGCGCGGGAACCTTAAACCGTAGTCAATGCAAGACTCTCTGATATGATCGAGCCATTCTAGCTCACCTTTCGTTATATCTTTCTCAAGTTTTACCAATAATTCAGATTGTTCGGAAGTTAGTTGTTTGCCATTTTCTTTAGCAGCCGTTAATGGGCGATACTGTTCAACTTCTTTTATCAATTTAGTTGATCTTGGTAACACTTTCTGAACATAAGGCTCTTCAATATCCCGAATCCTTGCCTCACGGTCCTGTTCACGTTCGTACGAGGATTGTAAACGTTTAAGTTCCTCCATTAATCGATTATTTTCGGCATCCATTGATTCAAACCGCCTCAGCAAAGATTTATTTTTATCGGTCAGCTCTGATACCTGCATTTCAAGATCCGATTGTGCGCGCGCTGAACTTCTGAGAACCTGATTTTCTTCAGCGAGTCGCTCGTAGGTCTGCTGCAGTTCTCTCTGTTCTGATTTCAAGCGATCAAAAGTTTCTTGCATTTCCTGTGTGGGTCGTGTGGCAAGGTCATCGCGCAGCTTTTTAATTTCCTCTTCATACGTTTTTAGTTTGAGTAAAACAGCGGCTGGGTCTTCATCATCCAGTTTATGCCTCAGTTCTTCGAAATTTGAAATGAGAGCACAGCTTGTTTTGAGGGAGTCTCTCAAACGGGCAATTTCATCATTAAGTACAGACTTCTCATTCTCGAAAGATTGTTTCCGTTCAACAATCTTGGTATCAACCTCAAGATTCAAAGTCACTTCTCTTTCTTCAAGAGTTTCTTTACGAGATTGAAGGCGCTGCTTTTGGTACTCAAGCTCATCCTTGAGCTCATCAAGCTCAGCTTGATCCTTCAGGAGAGTTTTCCTTTTTTGTTCGAGCTCATCCTTTTCCTGTTGAATCGCCACCTCATGAGCTTTAAATCTATCAGCGACCTCTTTCTCCAAGGCTGCTATTCTCGATGCCCTCTCCTGCGAAAGTTCCTTTTCAATCGCAGTCAGAGTGTATGCTCGTTTTGACTCCAACTCTTTTTTTTGTTCTTTCCGAAGATTGAATAGCTCGTCATCAAGCTTTGCCCGAGCATCTGCATACCCATTGTCCCTTTGAAGTTCAGCTTTTTGTACCGCCACCTCTCTCTGCCGCAATTTTTCTTTTTCTCCTTCAAGAGATTCCAACTCTTTTTCCTGTTCTTTCCGGAGATTGAAGAGCTCGTCATCAAGCTTTGCCCGAGCATCTGCATACCCATTGTCCCTTTGGACTTCAGCTTTTTGTACCGCCACCTCTCTCTGCCGCAATTTTTCTTTTTCTCCTTCAAGAGATTCCAACTCGTCCATACACTTGGCTTCCCGCTGCTCCAATTGTTTTCTTAAACCAGCAAACTTTTCCTCAAAGAGCTTCGGGAAACCATTTTTTGCCTGAAGCTCCATCTCTTCTAGATGAACACGTTTGTCATTCATCTCAGCTTCTTTTTTGGCTATCACGTCTTTAGCAGCCTTTAGCGCCTGTTCCTTTTGAGCGATAGAGGTCTTTTTTTGGCTCAGAGAATATTCTAATTCCTTCAGTTCCTGCTGTTTTTTCAGGAGGTCTTCCTCTTTGCAGTATATAGTTCTGTCAGCCTGACCTCCCTTTCCATTATTTACAGTTACCTGGGTGCTATTATTTCTTTTAGAGTTCATTAAAATACTTCCATAATTATTTTGACTAGTGTGAATACATTTATTTTTAATGACTCCAAGTTTTCCCTTGTAAAGTCAAGTTGATGATGATTACCGTGACCACGAAGTTTTATCAACTTGGAGATAAGCTCAAAGCAATTCGGAAAACACCTTTTTAGATCTAACAATTCACTTTTTGATGCGACTAAACAGAGTGCAAGAAGTTGAGCCCCAAGAGTTGTGCTTGAGCCTTGAGTAGCACGATATAGTCGATCCACATTTACTGTGCTAATTTGTGCAGGTATTGCATCAGGCGCTGGAAAAAAACCAGATTGAACGATTTTTTCAATCGCTTCATCCCTCAACTTATTTCGATTTTTGACTAATGTTCTCCGGCCCTTCGCAGCTTCTAACAACGACAATTGCATAATGGACGCCAACAAATTTATATAGCGCTGAAGCTGTTCGTCATCCAGAGTCTCCTTCTGGCTTAATATCGTTGCTTTGACCAACTCTTCCCGCAATAATGGTAAAATATTTTGAACAAATCCAATTCCTAATGACTTATCCAAATCGATCCTGGCTTTCAATCTGACCTGATCAATATCTCTTCCTTTCCTTATTTTTGCTGTATAATCATCTTCAGTTATATCAGGTATTAGGGACTGGATGAGCCGAGTGGTTCTATCGCAATAGCCCCTGAGGGTTTCCGGCGAGAGTTCAACATCTGGTGAATTTCCATGAGATACAGGATCCCTGACTTTTTTCAGCGCATTTATAAAGCAGAGACATCCAGAGTCCTGAATAGCCAGATGATTCAGCGGGTGCTGGGGATCATTTATCGCACCAGCTATTGCCAAAGCTAGTAGCGGCTGCATCTCTGAAACCCCGCGCTCAAAAGCTCTGATTTTTCCAGGTTTCACTTGAAGAAGGCCCCTTAAACTGTCAGGAACATCAAGCCCAATCTTGGTAGCTAACGAGCGCAATATCTTGTCATTCTCCCGGTAGGACTGTGACGAGAACAAGCGTTCCCAGTGAATCACAGGGTTGCCAGAGACAACAAATCTCAGCGCCCATTCTATTGCTTCATACAAGGAGACTACTGCCAAGCTGGTCAAGCGGCCAAATTCCTGCTCATCATTAGATGAATCAACATCGATCTTTTCAGCGTCTGAAATATACTCTTGTGCGCGTCGAAGCCTCCGTGCTATCTGTGGGTATTTTTTCAACCAGTCCGCCTCTAAAGACTCGTTCTCTACTTCCTTATTGCTTTGATCGGAGCTCAGACGGTCGATAACCCCTTTATTTTTCAAATCTATGACCCACTGCCAGTCCTGAGAAGTAAGGTAATTAGCAAAGCTTTCAGAAAAGCCAAATCCGCATCCATCCGTCACTAAAAGGTCAGAATTTCCTATCTGGATAAGGACATTACAATGCAAGTAAACAAGTTCAGGAATCTCATTTAAAGATATGGCTTCAGCCATCGGCACCGGAGGCGGATATTGACCGACATCTTGGATTAACAGGGCATGCCGTTTATATTTCTTCTTGAACTCCCTGATGGCTCTGATGATATCGTTAGAATCAGGAACTGCTTTCCAGAAAGAGCCTTTTGTAGGGCGTATCTGTCTTGCGCTGACCGTCGACTTATCATTTGTTGGATTGATTAGAAAATCAATAAATCCGTTGTCACCAATCCTTGAGATTTTTTTATAACTCTGTTGCCCCATACTAACATATGGAAGAAGCTTCCCGGACAGCAGATCTACAAACACTGTAGCCACGGTGTATTCCAGATTTCCGTCTGCTTTATTCTTCCACTCATTCAGAAGTTCCAGTCCATACTGAGACAACTCATAACGATCATTCAATAGGCCGAGCTGGTTTAGGCGATTCTGAATGAAGGCCACCAGCTCCTTTTCCAAACAAGTGACCAATGCAATATTTTCTGTGTCGCCAGATTCAATCTCTGTTATCTTCAATACAGCTTCTTCAAACACATTGAGGCCGCTCTTTTTCTTCTGCGGAATAGAGATTTTGAAGGCGTGACATGGCCATAGAACACTTTGTCTGGCGGCGATGTTCAATCCATCCAATGCTGTGCGAAAACTAATTACTTTAGGACGATGATCTTTTGCTGATTTTTTTATAGAGGGCGCACTCATAGGATTACCCCCTTTTCATGGCACAAATCATAGAAGTTTTTCAGAGCCGGAACTGCATCCACAGCGATCTGGGTGTTTGTAAAGACGCTGTCTCCCACAATGGCTAAGACCCTCTTCTGACGACTCATGCTCACACATAATCGGTTTTCCGACATGAGATGGCCGAATAATTTTTGCTGTTTCTTTTTGTAATCCTGCTCGTTGTGTATATGAGACGGCAAGGCATTCATGTCCTGAGACCTCACCATGGAAAGAAACACAATATCAAATTCCATGCCCTGAAAGGCATCAACAGTGCCGATACGGAGCCGCTCTTCACCATTTTCAAGAAAGCGGTATTCCTGACATATCTGCCATGTACCATCCTGTGCCCTCTCCGTGACACCGTATTTTTCTAATTCTCTGTAGACTTCAAATACTTGAGGTTTATAAAAACTAATAATTCCAAAACTCAGACCTGAATGCTTCGTATCACCAGTCAGTTCCTGCATAAATTCTGCACAGGATTCTTTCGATTTGATCCACATATTAATTTTTTCAGCTATAGCTTCTGCCTCTACACTTCTCCATCTCTTCCCACCCTCTTTGTTGTAACCTTCTGGCCCTCTACTATTAGGTACATCAAACCATACTGCTGCTTTATCTTCGATGCCTTTTAACTTCTGAGAAAAATACTTAGCAGCTAAAGGAGAACGATAACCTTCATTGTACTGGTTATAAAAGTTGCGGCTTGCAAAATCTCCCAACAGTGGGTGTGTTCGGTACTGAGCATCAAGCGTCACTGTTCGCTTGATGTCATCCTTCTCCTCCAGTTTTTTCAAACGGTTGAACAGGTACTCAAACATACTTTTCTTGACAAAATCGACATCAATCGACTGACTGGATGAATCGTCACCTTCCAAAGCTCTTGCGACCTCCTCATCAATCAAATGAGGCAACTGCCTGTGGTCCCCGACAAGGATTATTCTTTTTTCCGCCTGAGACATCGGGATAAGCAGGTCTCTCGGACTGGTTCTCGCGGCCTCATCTATGATCACCGTATCGTACTTAACCATTTCCGTTCGCTGATCATATCGGACGTTTTTATTCTTTGAGCGGATGATGTCTTTCCCAACCGCCTGTTGAGTGGTTGCAGCATACACAAAGTTGTAGTCCTCTATGGCCTCACGAACCCCATCAGGGTTATCTTCAAGCTCATGTAAAAACTCTGCCAGTATCGCATCTCGTTTATTGCTTGAATTGAGTTTTTTCTCCAGAAGCTGAGATACTGTTGCCACCAATCTCAAAACATCCTCTCTTGGTTTTTCTGTCCTGAAATCAGGCGAAGGCAGATATTTATAGAGCAGAGCTTCTTTCAGTTCTCTGAGCTCAGAAAGAAAACTCAACGGCTTGTCGTTGCGCCAACGCGCCGCTGTTTCAAGAACACTTAAATCCGGATTAACAGATCCGTCCTCTATCTTATCCAGCAAATCGACTGCTCTTGCGGCGCCGTCGTCAACAAAGGCTGCTTCACTGACACGCAGAGCTCTAACGAGCCGCAAGGTGGAAGGATCATTCGACTTCAATTCGGTTTGCAGGAAGTTGATGATTTCTTCAGCCTCATTGGTGATATCCTCAGAAATCACGTCTCTGGGCAAATCCAGAATACGTTTCATTAAACTGACTGTGTTGTTCTTCGAGGGACACATTGAATATGCGACAAACAGCTCCATCAGTCTTACCTGATCCTCAGTCTGAGCGATTTGGGGGTTTTTGTTTCGAATATTCTCGGCGACATTGGAGCACCATTTGTTAATTTTTTCAGTGACAGCATCTTCCGTAAATTCCGAGTCACCGGACCTTCTGCCGAACTTAACTGCCGGAAGTGCATTAACACTCAACCTTGCAACTATATTCTCAACGGCATCATGCTGAAAACCGGATACAAGTATCTGACCTCTTATCGACTTGGTTTTGTCATATTCCTCATTGAGCCTTTCAAGAATTGCTGTAACTACAGTTGTTTTGCCTGTTCCTGGAGGCCCCTGAATAAGAGCAATATCCGGGGTGTTCAATGCGACGTCGATAGCATCCACCTGCCTGTCTGTGGGAGGATGCTTAAAAATCTTCTCTTTCACGAAGGACGTCAAAGGCTTCAATTTGGTGACACGTTGAATGTCTGGGAGTGTTCCTCCTTCTTCAATTAACAGGCCGAGAAGCGGATTAGCACAGCGTCCTTCCAGAATGGCTGAGCGTGCCCGCATTCGTCTTTCAATCTGAATCTTGTCTCCATTGATGGACAGAATCAAAAACATTGGATCAGACGGAATTGACGGCAAGTCCAATTCGATGCTGGTTTTTGAAAGTTTAAGGATCGGGGCATAAACAGAAGCTGGCATTTCAGCATCGTTCTTTTTCTGCTCCTTTTTGGTAGCTAATTTTTCTTCCAGAGCCTTGCTGTAGGCTTCCCATGTAAGATCCGGATTCTTGATGTATAAAGGCTCCTCGGAGGTGATCTCTATCTCATCGCCTTCGGTAAGTTGATCCGAAATTGACGACACAAAGAACTTAACACCTTTTGTTGTCTTTTCAATGCCATGATAGTCTATTCTGCTAACTGCTTTGGCCCGGGCTAGCAGCATTTCACCTTCAATTGCACCGTACTCGTCCCACTGTTTCAAGTAACTCCCGGTCTCCTTAGTAAGTTGACTCATCGCTCCAGCAGCTAAAGCTCGAATGCGACCTGTCTTGGTGTAGTCAGAAAACAGGACGGCTCCCCTTGCCAGCCGCAATGATCCTTCACTTTTCTGGTTATCCTTGAAGACCGCTTTAGTCGCAAAATAGATGTCCTTTGACTTATCGACATTGCGCCTTTCAACAGGGATACGAACTCTCTCCCCAGAGATAGAGAATACCCGGTACTTCTCCTGCACAACAGCTTGAAAGTCGGGCGCGTCTTGATCCTCAGAAGTATCCGCTTCAAAGTCAGCCTTGGTGGATGGGCCGCTCATGAGCAGAAAGAAATCTTCTCCGCTAACGCTGATTTTGCATTTTTCATTTAATACGTTCCCCAGCTCTTCAACTCCATTAAAGCGAATGCCATTTCTTTTAGCCGTTGATTCTATGCGTTCATCAATGCCAATCTCCACGTCACCAACTTCAACGATTTCACCATTGAAAAAAATGATTTTAACAAGCGCACTGTCGTCCTTGGCAACCTGCATTACCTCAGCAAGGTGCGCACAACCTCTTTTCAGATGAAAATTCAGATCCTTTTCGGCCGAGGGATCACGAAGCAGTACATTCCACTGCTGGCCATCGATTCTTAATCTGTATGCCTGTCCAGTATTGTTGGGTGCGATATATCCAATACCAATGTTTGGAGTTTCTCCAGACAACTCCGGTTTCAACCATAATTCAAAGGTAATTTCAGCATTTATGTCTTTCAGTTTCATTTGCCACCTCCGTAGATCATACATTTAACCAACCGAGGACTATTCAAATTTGCGAACATCCAGAACTGAACATCCGGCGTTAACTGGTCTATTTTCATTTGTGAATACAATTTCTTAAAACCACTCTGCGGATAACTGTCAGCAGCAACAGACAAATCTGCTTTGCCATGGTCTGACTTTTTAATCAAAATACCATTATTGCTCGAAGATATAAGCACCTCTGTTGTATCCGAATCAAGCATTGCAAACTCAGCAAAGACTCGTCTAGGTACAGCCAGCTCTGACCCCTGCGAGATCTCACGTACATACCGCCAGCATGGTGAGTTTATGGGTTTATCCGGTCCATTCCATCGATAAGACTCAAGAATGAGCACCTGCGGCCTCTGCGCTTTACAGTAAGGGCAATTGTGAGCCCCTGTTTCCGGGTGAATGAAATCATAGTAATAGTTCATAGAGCAGTCTGGGCACGTGACAGTCATATCAGCTGCCTGAGCGAGAGCTTCAGGCCAGTGATAGATGGTCGGCCGCAACAATGGGAATTTCCTGCCTAAGCCGAATGTTCCCTCAAATAAAGTGACCAGTTTTTCTGTAAAGAGAAGGGCCCTAGGCAGACCGCTGTCGGAAGAATTTGAATCATCATTTTGGTCGTCAATCCAAGGGAACAACCCTGCATATGCTTTATCTTCAACATCCTCGCTATCATTTTCCTCATCAGCCCAGTCACCTTCATCCGTTCCATCTACCTTTTTTCCGACAAAAGGATGAATCAGCGAAAGAAGGTAGAAAGCCACGACCGCGAACGCATGACAATCACTTGAAGGTCTTCCACCGTCTTTGGCCTGTACCAGCTCGGGGGCTCCGTATTTTGGTGTGTAAACAACACTTCCACCTGCGGTGATTTCAAATCGAATATTGTCAGCATCAATCAGCCAGACAGCTGAATCACCAAGCCTTTCTGAAATAAAGATATTGTTGGGAGAAATGTCACCATAGACCATACCATTACCATGAAGGCGTGCCAGCAATGATGCGCATTTGTATAGCGCATGAAGCCTGCGTCTAAGCCCACCGGTTCTGTAATAATGCACAATCTTTTTAGCTTCGTTCTCAGGCATTGCCGAAAGCCATGCCGGTATATCGTCTGTACCAATATTTTCTGCGGACTTGCCATCGAGCCAGAAATGACTGAACGGAACCATTTCACTCAAAAGCTGCATCACATAACCGGCATTGTTTTGAAGCAGAACTGCCGGTACGGATATATTCAGGTTTTCTGGCAAAGGCAGGAGTCGGACTCGCTTAAAGCGCTTTGAATACCGTTCCACCGATTCCTCATCAGTGACCGGAGTTCCGCTTTCATCTGTAACAAGCTTGATCGCCAGATCAGGGTCCTTGGTACGAAAAACGACCCCTTGGCCTCCTTGACCGAGCACCTTGTCTTGAATGTGTACATTCTGATATTCATCCACATACTCGTTGAATCTTTGACTCATTGGAAGCCTCCTTTCTTAAACAGACATGCGATCGTCTTGTCATCAGAATGTCCCGGAACCGGCCATTCATTGAGCCAACGTTTAAGATCCCTCTTTCTTTCCTCCGTTTCCAGGTCTGCATAAGTGGAATGGAGTTCCTGCGCAAAAATCATCTGCTTTTCAGGTAATAAGTCATCGGATATACCATCGGTGCATAGCACAACTGCGCAGCATGCCGTGCTTTCAATCGTTGCGATTTCCCACTGATCTGGCTTAAACTCCTGTTGAAGACTGTTTGTGTAGTTTGAGAAGGAATCCTGTTTGTTATCACAGAGAATAAGATCGTTTTCGCCAGTTTCTCCAAGGGCGACAATCATTCCGTCACCAAGGCGTCCAAGAGTGATTATTCCTTCGTTCTGGATGGCGAAAAGGCATGTAGCCGAACAATCTCTTGAAGAGTACGGAGCTATTTTCACAAGCCAGTTGGCATGAATGAGCCTTAAAATATCAACGATATTGGCATCGGGGGTATTATGGTAGCTCTTGGCTGCCTCAAACATAGCAAGACAAGCGGCTTTTGAACCGTGATCTGAATGTGCCTTGCTGCCTAGGCCATCGGATACAACAACGACATTCCCCCATTTATACCGGCGTACCATCCAAGAATCTTGATTTGGAATTCCAGCTTTAACATGTAGGGGCCCGACTACTGTAGCACCCCAGCTATTCCAGAGTTGCTCAAGCATCCCAATCTTCCTCTAGTTCTTCTGTTTCAGGTGGTGCGGATTGCAGAATCTGAGCTGTGGATGATGGCGTGATTAACGGCTCATCCGAACCAAAGATTATACCGTCTATCGCTGACGCTATATTCTCCGAAAGGTAAACAGTCCTGTTTGTGGAAATTTTCTTCAACTTCAACAAGTCAGCATCAGCACCGACTGCAACAGTTCGAATGATCAGGTCGGTGAATGTGCCTAGTTGCTTCTGAAAGCTTACGATGTCTGAATTTGGGAAATTGCCGTCAGACAAAATGAGAACCATTAATCTCCCAGTATCATTCAGGTACTGGGACAGAAAATCGGAGATAGCACATAGATTCGATGAGCCTTCAGCGTTTAAAGCAGGGATATCCCCGTCGCTTTGCAAAGCGGCCTCAGAAACATTCTGTGCCCATTGATAAAAACGGATGTCAGAGTCTGAGTATTTTTCCTGATCTATCAGCCTTAACTGAGTCGCATAACGACACAGATTCTGCAGCAGATGAATTTTCCCCATCTCGTTCATACGACCTGAGGACTGAACAATTATATAGATGCTATTATTCATTTATAGACACTTATTATTTTTGAGAACAATTGACTTAATTTGGTGTTGCAAAGAGCTACCTGCAACTTCATGAATATTGCTAGAATCTTCAATTTTTTTACGAACAACTTTGTTTTTGGGCGAAAAACAGCAAGCTAATATTCCATGTCCAGACATTCCACCAAAATATCTAACGATGTTCTGTAATTTCATTATTTGATCACTTTTAACACCTCCTGCTTTACATTCGACAACATAAAGCGAACGACCATCGGTAAATGTGATATCTAACTCTTGGTACAGTTCAGATTCAGATAAAAATGAATAACCTTTCCCATCATCAACAGACACTTCCAAACCTATCTTAAGATCTTTTATTAGTCCTGAATTTAACAAGGGCTCTAATTGACGATACGTATACTCTTCAAACCAACCTCCAGATAAATAACGAGCAAAATTCGGCCACTTTTCAAATTTGAAAAGCTTATTGTTTATCTTAATTTCAGCTTGACGGTCACTCAATAACTGAGCCGAAATTCCCTCATCAGAAACATTAAAAGGTTCATCAGAGTCATTAAACTTAACAAGATGTTTATACAGCTTCGAAATTTTTGAGCGAGCTAACCAAAGCTCCGAAGTTAACTTATCCCTTTCAGAGCTGTTTACACCAGGGATATCTTCCCAATCACCATGCTTTGATACCCACAAATCATTTCCATTTAATTGAATAAATGTGGATACTGAGTTTATGGTTTTTGTTGGTATTGAATAAAAGGTGTCCAGAAAAATAGTTTTATTGCTTCGATTGTCAAAATAAAAAGGTATCCCATTCACTTTTCTACATGCAGCCAATGCACCTGCATACATAAGCTTAGTACCTCCAGTTAAATTAAATCCTATACGATAATTTGATGGCAGAGCTTCAACAATATTGAGTATTTCAGTTTTCACTTTTTCAGGATCATAAGGATCGACGGAGAGTTCATAAAACCCACTTTCGGCAATGAACTGCTTCATCACGTTGGCAGGAAAGTCTGTCGAATTTACAAATACATGATCCTGACTTTGGAATTGATTGATTCCAAGCAGACTAGGCATCCTTTGCTCTCCGAACAAATGAAATATCGCATCAAAGTGCTCAATTTCTCCAGTTTTTTCAGGAATGGCTTTTGCGTGCCATTCCATCCACTCTTTTGGGAGCAAAACACTCTCAGGAGGTCTCCCGGGCTGAGAAGATGCGATAAGACGTTTCTTTAGCGTCGGGTGCCTCAGAGCCGCAAAAGCCCAAACGAAAGCCATAACCGGAGTCCCCGGACTCAGGTAGAGCGTAGCGAGCTTTTCACCTTCAGATGCGGCAACAGTATTCAGGGATTGAGTCGCGGCCTCATAGATGCCCTCCGTGTCATTGAGATGCGTCAGTTCCACAGGGTGGAAATGCACATCAACCGTTTTACCTGCATCCCGAAGTTGCTTTTGAAGCCACTGATTAAAATGATTATGCGCTTCCGCTGTATTAGAAAACAAATCGAGAAACTTTCTCACGGTTGCAGAATCAAAACCCTCGATCTCTGCTGTTTTTTGCTGAAATTCATAGGCTTTGTTTTCTCTTTTATCTGGATGTGTGAAACCAAGGATTACTGCGTTGGTGTAATCTTCCGCCAGCAAAGCTCCAAGAACCGGGCCGGTTGTCCGTTCCAGCCCGAGTGAGGCCCTAAAATCAGTCATTCCGTACCATGTCATTAAATATTTCTTCATAAACTTTCCCCATTTATGTATGGACGTACCCAACTAACCTGATTTTTCAAGCGATCGGCAAAGACAGCGCGATTGTCTGTTTCAAGCCCTTTAAGTTTTCCTATTGCTCCACTGACGAATGAGCCAGCATCATCTTCATTCATGCAGAATCCGACACGCATCTCAAAGAACCCAAGAAGGTCCTTGCACGATGAGTTACAGCGCTTCCAGTTATCCACAAATGCAATAACAAATGTCCCTTGTAGCGGACCGTCTTCCAGAATTTTCTTCAGGCTCTCTTGTGGGGAAGGTAGCTCATCTTTCTTAACCGGTCTAAAATTCGCTGGACCGGAGTGAAATTCCTTGGCCGAATCCAGTCCGTCAATAATCACAATTCTTTTTGATTGTTGTAATTCCTTGGAGATCTCGGCCAGATTCAATGCGGGAACACTCTCGTGCTTTGAAATAGGTCTACTTCCGGCACCATCGAGATATTTTGATGCCCCCACCGGCACTATGGAGCGTCCGTTCAAGTAGATAATTTCATCGATGCCATTCTGAGCACCCAAACTTTGAAGGATGGAGGCGAGCAGACCGTCGTGGATTGCATCGCTATAGCCGGATATAAGTAAATTCGATGACGGTCGGTTAACCAATGTCAGTGAAAACAGCTCAGCTTCAAAACTCAAACGTTCACCAAGGTGAAGTTGCACCGCCTCATGGCTTTTTGACTTGAACCAAGCAGCTGTAGGCATTTCCGGCAGACGCGAGCCGTTGAATATTCTTGTTGAGCTGCAGTAACCACGTTGGTCTGCGAACTGAGTAATCTTGGTAATGTGATCCTTGCACAGCCGACTATCGGCAAATGGAATCAGAAACCGTTGATTTTCCGATTTTGCCCCGTTGGAATTGTTAATGATGCCCTCCGGTGGGCAACTCAATTTGGAAGCCTCCCAGTTGCTGTTACCAAGAATCATCGCGGAATCTTCCTCGCTGCAGGCAAGGGCAATCCGGCAGCCGATTTGGCTTATCAACTGGCCCATTGAAAGAGACTGGATTCCTTTCAGTGTCTGGGTGGCCAGCAGTACATGTATGCCGTAGGCCCGTCCTTGCCTCAGCAGCTTGTTCAACATTTTCTCTGCGGGAGCTGCCACTTGCCGCCCCTCAGAAAACAGGATCTGAAACTCATCAATAATCAGCAAGACACGCGGGAGATCGGTTACTGAAGATTCCCTGTATTCATAAAAGTCGCGGACAGACCGGCTTTTGAACTCCTGAGCCCGTTTTTCAATCTCCTCCGTCAAATGCGCCAGAACAGTTACCCCGTATTCAGGATCACTCTCTGTAGCCACCAGTTTTGCCTGAGGAAGCGGAGGGGAAGCATAAACACTGAATTCTGTACCCTGCTTGTAATCCAGCAGGTAGATATTCAACTCCGAAGGTGAATACGTGTGGCAGAGGCTATGAATCAGAACATGAAGCAGGTTCGATTTTCCAGAGCCTGAACGCCCCGCCAGAAGAACATGGTGCTCTGTATTCACCCCGCCGATAGAGAAATGAACGATCTCGCCATCCGAAGTCCAGCCGATCGGAACCTGTACACCCTGAACAGCGTCGTGACTCCAGTAGTCCGAATTGCACCAGAGGTCAGTGAGGCTTTTGCTGAATTTCGCGCTCTGTTCATATCGGTCAGATATAGATGCCAGAAAATCGGTCAGCTCAGAACGTCCAAGCCAGAACTCCTGTTCCTCCACAACATTGATTTCAGAGACATGCTTGGTCAGTATCTCTGCTGGAACAATGGAATCCATTCTCTTAGCATATTTGTCTATCGCGGTGCGCAGCCCCGTAAACTTGCGGTCCTCCAGCCGACTTTCATCAATGGTCAAAACAGGAAGAACGCCACAGATAGGGCCGTGTTCCAGAAGGCGTCCAAGGTACCAGAGGCTTTTGTCCGTCAACTGTTCCGGCACTCCAAAAATGAGCAACAGTTTATATGGTATGGGATTGCTGCTGTTTACCTCATTGTAGACGGACCAGCTCTTGAGCTCTCCCTTAAATTTATTCTGAAGCAGATCCTCGACATAATCCGTTAACCGGGCCAGAGCATTTTCCAGTTCGTCCGACCGGGTCAGCAATCGCTGCTCGGGAAAGAGCCGTTTTACATTCAACAGGGAAAGAAACGGGTCCAGAGAAGTGCCCAATCTCAGCGGATCTGCAGCGGTAATTTCAACATTGCAGACCGGCAAGCAGTGCATCAGCCGAAGCATCAGCTGGTGAATCAACCGATGCCCTGTAGTCTGGTCGGGTAACCAGAACGATGTCTTAAAAGGAAAAGGAATCAGCCGTGGGATATAACCTTTCCAGTTCTGATAGGTAAGGTACATGCGCCCAAATGCCAGAGCGTCAGGGAAAATGGTGCCCGTATTGATATTTTCGGCTACTAACTCATTCAGATGCGGCTGACGCAGGCGGACCCTTTTGCATAGGTCATCAAGATTCTTCAGGGCCGAAACCCATTTCTTCTCAAACTCCTCGTGCGCCCGATGTTTTCTCTCGCGAATCTGCTCTTTTTTTGACTTGAGAGAATTCAGCGCGTCGTTTCGTCTTCTGACTACAGCGAGTTTGGAATCACTCAATCGCTTAATTTTGGTCTGGATACCTGCAAGCTCAACTTTCAGGTCATTCTGCCGATTCTCCAAACTAGCCTTTCGAGAGCTGAGTTTGGAGCTGGTTTTGATTAAATCATCTTTGCCATGCTCATTCTTTTTAATCTCTCTCAGGATTTTTTCAGATTCCTCTCGTTCAGCATCACCAAATACATATTTTATGATTGAAATTAAGGTGGAGCGCTGGCTGATCTCACGGTCAAGCCTGTCCTTATCATTCGCAAGGTCGGAAATGGATTTTTCAACCTGCTTTATATGATCCTCTACGATGCGGATCTCATTGTTTAGCGATTGCAGATCCTTTTGCAACTTTGTCTCTTTATCATGCAACGCAGCCAGTTCGCCTCTTTCTACACATTCGCTGACAGCCCGGAGATTTCCTATAGCTCTGTTGCAGTCCTGCTCCGATTGCTTCAGTTCAGTTTGAAGCTGGTGGTAAGTATCTTCCTTCCTTAGAATCGCCTTATTCATTGCGCCAACGGCATCGAACAGACGTTTAGGCATGGAGTCCCTGTTTTTACGGCTGTTACTCATGACACATTCTTCCTATCGATAGCACCTCTCCAGTTAACTGATCAATCTCGGCGGCTCGGGTCTGAAACAATTCTCCCACTTGCTGAAGGTCGGAGATGTCCTGCAAAAGGGGCTCGAATACGTCTGAGACAATAGACTGACCAAACTCGTCTCTGACGGTGTCGGAAAATTTGACCATCTGTTGTGAAGTCACATTAAATAGATCATCAAACATAGGTATTCTCTTCTTCAAATGGAAGCTGAAGGACGATACCATCAGCCTTTAATGCCTGTTCAATAACCCCTAAAACATCCGCAAATGATTCAGCTACACCAGCTACAATAATCGTCTCGAGTTGCAGCTTGGACATAATGTAGTCGGACTTGAAATCGTCATCAGAGCATCTAACCTTTTCAATTAGCTGGTGCCAGTATTCTTCCGGTAAGGACAGGGAATACTCACTATCCGTTAACGAGAACAGTTCTTCCGTGAGCTTATCAACAGCACTCATCTCACCTGACTCCATAGCATTCTGAAGCTTGGAAGAAAGATCCTGAGCTTTGCTGGTGCGTTCACTTGGGATCAGAGCGATCTTAATTTTCAAGAGTTCCTCCGTTATTTGCATTAGAACCGTTCACTATGTCCCAAGAGGCTTTGTCGATCTCGTCTTTTGTCGGGAGCATGCCTAGTAATGGCGATCCGGCACTCCGAAGGGCCTCACGCAGTTCTTTTTCCTGTTCTGGAGTTAAATCCTTGATGTCGCGTGAACATACCGTCATCGATGCATTAGCTTCCTGATGCCCGCCGGATTGGAAAACCATGTGATCTTTCTGAGAATAAAGGTACGAAGCCCGGCCGCATTTAACTTCAATAGCGATAGAGCCTCCAGTCGGAGCACTCATACCTTCACCACGACCGAGAATAACCGGTACTTTGAGATCTTCGATGATCAGGTCAGTTTTGGTAAATCTACCATCCTCAAATGTGGTCCGGGCCTGCGTGTCCGTTTTATGTCCAAGCGGACTCAGCGCCTGTTCCACAATTTTTTCGCCACAGTAGCCACTCAGGTTTCGGCGGATTTTAAGCTGAACCGCATGCCTTTCAGCCGGACCGTTGGCGGCTTCGAGCTGGCTTCTGTAGTCCGCAATCTTGGCTCTGAATACCGGATCACGATCAGTGAGATATTCAAAATAATAGCGCTGCTGTTGAACGGATAGATTCAGCCTCGAATGCAGCTCCTTTGGCGTAACCGGCTTACTTGAGTCCGGAGTCCACTTCAGCCATGCATAAAAGTCCGCAGCTGGCGGGTGCGTATCGAGATAAGCGTTGAGAGCTACCTTGGCGCTTTCCAATCGGGCTTTTCCTCTTTCAAGGTGAGCCGCAGCACTGGCAATTCGAGCTGCACACTCCGTTTGCACTGTTTCCGCCAGCTGAGTTGCCATATCAAGACACTGCCGGGCCATTTCATTTCGCTGCTCCATCTGCATGCGGTGGTCTTTCGCAGCTTCCAAAGCTTCCTCAGCAGCCTTAACAGCGGATGCTGCTTCTGTGACGGCTGATTCTGCGGCAGCTATGTTAGCCTCTTCAGATGAACAGTTGGGCGGTTCATAGTTGTTGTCATCGTCATTATAGCTCCCACGCGCTTCGCAGGCGGATAGAGATAAATAAGCGGAACTCAACTGCTCATTAGCTGAAGAAAGCTGCTCATTAGCCTGTTCCAGTTGCTGCCCAGCCCCCATTTCGGCTTCCATCGAAGCATCCATAAGTTGAGCGCTGTTATCGGCCTCCTGCTGTACTTCGGTCAACTTGGCTTCAGTAGCAGCAATCTGAACCTGACAGGCACTTTCCATGGAGTCGTAGGTCGACTGAAGTCCGGCAATTGCCTCCTCAAGACTCTCAACTTGTTCAATGGATACGTACGCCATTCCCCACCTTAACTCTGTAAATAATCTCTTAAACGTGAAGCCAGAGCGTGAAGATAAGGAACCTGTTCCGATGCATTCGCCTCAAAATGAGAAAGCTGCTGAACCAGCGCGTTATAGTCCTCTTCAAAACTCGCTCGCTTTTCATCCTGCCAAGTATCCCCAAGGACACCAAAGCTATGATTCAAACCGTTAACCGCGTCATTCAACGTGTCGATGAACTGCGTCAAAGATTGCGCGAAACGGTCAAGTTCATCAGGGTCGCCAATTGCCTGTGGCATGATTCACCTCCAAATTTTTATTTACCAGTAACCTTCATCGTCGGACGAAGCGGTTGGCTCAGTTGTAGCCGACTTGACACTGCCACCGTCCAGTTTGATCTCTGACGGAGCCGGTACCACGTTCGGGGTCTTTGACTGGGTACGCATGGTCACCGACATGGTCACTCGCTGGAAAAACTCATGCAATTGCCCGGCATTTTCTGCATAGAAAAGGTCGTGTGGCGTGCCCTCGATAAAACGTTTCAGAACCGTCTCATCCGCATCACGTCCGATAGCCATTGCCATGCGGTCACATTTGGAAGATCGTCCTTCGGAAATGAAATCCTTCAGCGGCCTTTCCCAACTGTCATTAGGCTGCCCGTCTGAAACAAGAACGATCGTCGGGCGGTAGGCTCGGGACGGAGTGGTCTCCTTGTCCTCGATCATGGCCTTAGCCATCTTGAGGGAGGTTCCCATCGGGGTCATACCGTTAGCCCGCAGACCTTGCCACTGCACCTGAGAAGCCTTGGTGTAGGGAACATGCAGTTCCACTTGGTTACCGAAAGTGATGACAGAAACAAGAATCTCTGTCTCCATCTTCTCCTCCTGCGCAAAGGTGTCCAGCATATCCTCGACAGCCTTGTTAAGGTTCTCGATTTTGTCTCCAGACATACTGTAGCTGACATCCAGAAGCAGAACGACAGGGAGAGGTTTTGCGGCTGGCACTGTAAATTTCTTGGGATCAAACATGTTTTATTTTCCTCTTCACCAATAGCAATATTAATTGGTTGATCAAAATAACTATTTCATAAATGCATAGCGAAATGTGAAGTGATAAAAGGCATTACCTTCTCGCTATTCATGAGAATGATTTACATAGGTTCTATTAACCTAAATAGTGGATGACTCTTCAGGTTTAGCTTTTAGCCAATCAGCCTGGAAGGTTATACGTTGCTCTTGTAACAACATAAACACATAAATTTATTCATTCCAACAATGTCCTTATATAGAGTAACGTAACAGGTGTACCAAAATGATTTAGATATTAGGGAGGTCTGCTTTTGCTTTCTCGGCCCAATTACGAAAATTTTGATGGCTTGACAGCCCAAGTAGTTGAACTACTATTTTCTTATTATCACCATCTAACTCAAATTCCGAAACAAGGTATTTATTATACCACATCAATAAGTTAAGTTATATTGCAGGCAACTCAACATTGTCTACAACAACTCTTTCGTTGTTTGACTTGGCTTGCGTTAATAGAGAAGGCTCTATTTCTTTTGCAGTAATAACATTCGATTTTGACCAAAATACAGCCAGGTGTAATATGTTTCAAATCTCTCGAATATTGCCTAGCCAACGATACTGACA
The DNA here is from genome assembly GCF_052955985.1 of Vibrio sp. B1Z05. Taxonomy (NCBI): domain Bacteria; kingdom Pseudomonadati; phylum Pseudomonadota; class Gammaproteobacteria; order Vibrionales; family Vibrionaceae; genus Vibrio; species Vibrio sp. B1Z05. The sequence continues at coordinate 1,317,389 of NZ_CP130463.1, read as the reverse complement.
TTCAAATAAAATTGTAATTTCACTAATTGTTTTACCATTCATTTCAGGATATGTTCGCAGGTACAACGATACCGTTCCCAGTTTGTCTATATTACTGAATATGCTTCAGATATAATAAATACTGGTAAATCAGTTAATCTTGGGTTACTGCATTTACCGTTGAAACTACGCAACAAAGCCATGGTTATACGTAGCAAATAATTCTGATGAGGTGGATTGTATTGAGTACATGCGGAAATGGTATTTCGTAAGGTTACGAAATTAATAGAGCAACTCCCATTGGTCTATTAATTAGCATCCTCAGCATCGACGCGACAAAAATCAGAGCATAATCTAGCAGATAATTAGAAAAAGGCACCAATTTCAAATAGACATAAAGTTAAATGACCTCTGGCAAAGCTGGAGGCTTGTTGGGTGACGCTCTCTAAGGGCTTAAGCTTAGGTAAGCACCACAAGGCGCTAAATTTCTAATTTCAATTGTTCTCGGTGCTCATCTTCTTGTTCTTGACTCCGTATATATTCAAGAACTGTCTCTTCGTCTAAGCCTACCATTGAAACAAAGTATCCCCTCGCCACAAAATGTTCACCATTGAAATTTCTCTGCCTACCTCACAACTTCTTAGCTATTGATATCGCACTTTTCCTTTGAGGTAGCCAACGATATTAGATACTGAATATTTTGGAGGGACACTGATACACAGATGAACATGCCCCTTCAGCAAATGTCCTTTTTCAATTTTTATGCCTTAACTCCTAGCCAACTCATGAAATGTAGAACCTAGGTGCTTCCTATTCGCTTTTTTCTTCCTTAACGGTCCAATACGTCTTCACTAACCTCAGAAAGCTCACAAAAGCTTTTGTTCGTCGTGGCATGCTTGGTAAGGTCTCTGGGGACTTTCTTTGATCACTATGAAATTTAGTTTGTTTAAAGTGTATCGAAATTGTCCCTGGTGAGTTGTACCTTATAAACCTGCCATCATCACTGCATACAGTAGTTGCCCTATCCTCAAATTGTTGCTTGAACCTTTCCAACTGCTTTGGCACCACCAGTTGAATCGAGTCTTTAGGTAACTCTACATTTTTGACTATCGCTTTTATCCAGTAATCTACATGTGCAAGGTAAGGCGTTAATTCTTTAGCGTCGGTCACTGATATATTAGCCATGTACCACTTAACCTTAATCTCAAAAAAACCGACCTCCATCAATTTCAAGAAGCGTAACAACGTTAAAGCCATGTCTTTGTTATCCGTTCTTATCAATGAGTCCTTCGCACCAATGAAGCTTTCGATACATGAATACAACATTGGCAACTGGACTGCTTTTTTAAGCTTTACTTCTGATTCTGTATAGCGCCGGATTAACACACCCAAGACACTGATGTTCGGCTGATTCAGATTTTCATAATTTAGAGAAGATCTCGCCTGATATTTTGAGTTGGAAAGCAGGCGTTCAGTCAAGTGAGCTTCTGTCTCAATTATTAGCTGTACTGTATTCAAAGAGAGCTCTAAAGCCTTTGAAATGGAGTTTGAAGAATGACCTTCAGCACTGCGCCTAATCACCCGCCAGCAAAGCTCTAAACTCAGATCATCTTCAGGTTTTCTAGACTTAGGTTTCTCTAGAGTTTGTATATCAAACACTTCTGTATGCAACGCAACCGCTGATTGTGTAGGCATAGTCCGAAGCAATCGCTGGCTAAAATTTGCTTTAGGGGTAACTCGACCAAAAGGATCTGTAGAGATTCGCTGCCCCCAAACACGTCGTAGTGACGCTTCCGAAGCTACATGATTGGCAAAGAGATTACGCCTTAGAAAGTCGGAGAGATGGAAATAAGAAGCAGCGGTAGTTGCAGGTGATGAATGACCAAGCAATGTTGCAATAGCCCAAAATTTCTTACGAGAATATCTCGTAATTCCGAGTCGTTGATTCAGTTCGTGACTTCTTTGTTCACTAAAGTAATGGTGATTTAGGAATGCAATATCTTCCTTATTGGTCAACTCATTGTAATAGAGTTGGACTACCATCCAGTTACAAAATGAATGTCTGCAATGATGAAAGCGAATAGACTCATCACCAGTCACCCCTTTTAGAACGTTTGTTAAGAAGCTAAATGCCTCTTCTATATCTGACTGTTCAAAGTGAGGAAATATCGATGTATCTTCAGCCATAAATTTAGTCTTTGCCGTAAAGAGGTACTCCATAAAGACTTCTAGCAAGTCCTTTGGAATTAATACATCTATAGGGATATTTCGGGAGCTTTCTTTTGACTTCAACAATCGGTATCGATTTGGCCTGACATGCAAAGTATGATTTCTGTCGTTATAGTGGTAGACATCTTTAAATTGTAACCCTGCAATTTCATTTCTTCTTAATCCAGTATAAAACGCCAATAAAAATATGATTTTACCTAAACTTGCTTTCGAGTGTTGCGATGCATTGAGAGCTTCTATGATTCTATCGGCTTCATGTTGAGTGATGACATTCGCATCAACATTATGTTGAGCAGCAGGAACATCAATATCTGAAAGACAGAGATTAGGTACTAGAGCACTTTCTACCAGATATTCTGCAAAATAGGCGACATAGGCTTTCTTCGTTACCGATGAAATACGCTCTATGACATCATTTAACTTCTCTGCCCAATCGAGACTATCCATCAGATTTGGGTTGCAACCAGAAAACTCCACAATAAATGGCATCGCCACATAGTCTACGTAGGCTTTGATCGTATCCAGTCTTAACGTTGATTTGTTCTTTCCACCATTTTTCAATAAGTGGTACAGCCAAGATAGCAACAACCAAGCCCATGGCATCTTCTTAGTTGCACTCGGATTATGCAGTTTAGGATGGAGTTCTGTCAGGAGTTTTTGGCGAATACGAATGCTGTTTTTACGATTGGTGCGGATTAGCACATTGGTAATTCGAGAAATTACGGTAATTTGTTCTTCTGTCGTTTGTTGCATGATACAGACATCATCAGTGTCTGGTCGCAATTGCCGATAACTCGATGAAAAGGCACTGTCCCAACTTCGAGTTTGCCGCACCGTTGTAGCCAATGTGGGCTCTTTTTGTCGTTGCACATTCACCCTTACGTCACTTAAGAGCCGAGTCATCACATGCTCTGCTAAGAAGGTAGAATCAATTTTTCTTGCTGCTAAGCCATATTCCATAGCGTTTCGAGTCATGACATATTCAAGCTTGAGCATTTGACGAAGTTCTATAAAACTCAGCTTTGTGTGACGAGGTAACAAACCACAGTTAACCAGATAAGTATTGACTACTGTTGACAGTAGCAGGCGACGACGGTCATTAGATTCATACCAGCGATGCAACAAAAGCTCTGCTTGAGTCGATAGCCAATAACGTTTTTTACCCGCTGAGAAGAACCAGTGTCCACTAATTAACGTCCTACTCTCTGGGCGACATAGTAAATCAGTAATGGTTTTTTGTTGGTCAATCCCTTCTTTTAAACACAGCCAAAGCACTAAAAATCCAGCATGATGATGAGGAGAATCAAGGTAGCTATGTAGTGAGGACGCTGACTCAATAGTCTCGTAAATATTATTCGCTAACTGAGAATTTAAAAATATATCGGGGGTTAACTGAGGGACTTCCTGTTCAATGTATACATTCTCTCCAATATTGGGCGCACGTATGCCCGTTTCTTTTTCAATCTTAACAAGTAGCAAACGCAGCAGATCACGGTATATTGGCTCAACTTCTGGATTTTTTGGAAACTTGGATTGAATGGAGTTAAGAGAAGAAGCAGTGATATTGGCATCAATATGCCGAGCAATTTTAACGGTAAATTCATAAACTTTACTGATACACTTTGAGCGAAATGAGCCAGAATCATCTCTAACTGGATTCAGTTGTAGGTAGTTCGCAATTTCTTCATTCGCAACCGAAATAAACTTGGCTTTGAGACCATCACAGGGAATTGATTCTAGTTTGCTTTTCATAGGTACTTCATTCATAGACGCTTTCTCGTCAACGCTGAGGGGATCGCTTGCCAACCCAACTCCCCCATCATTTGTTCAAGTATCGGACATAGAGTGTTCACCGCTTCTTTAAAGTCAAAAGTGGAAAACAACTCTAGTGGATTTTCGCCTGCTACCCAGTGCCCTAACTGAAATTTGACTAGCTCTTGATTGACCCGCTTTTCCTGCAAGTAAAGCCTTACATAGTGACGTCCAAAGTTCATAGGGAAACTTGGCAGTTCTTCAGAATGTTGTTTCAATGACTTAGGGTAAGCATTAGTTGCTTTAATTTTGCCCTGCTCCGTATGGTCAAAAAAGACAAACAGCCCATCATTCCCTTTGGAGTTCTTAGTAGTAATAAACCAATTCAGCTTTTCATTTTTCGATTTCAAATCAATAAATTGAGTCGGTGATGCTTGATCTTTGTATTGTTCTGAACTGTTGGGGAGTGCTACCGACAGCAATCGAGACATGGTTCGCACGTGATCAAGATAGTGATTGAGTTGCTCAGTAAGTACAGGAGCACACGCTATGACTCGCATGTGCGCAAACGTGACTACACTGTCTTTATCCGAAATACACAATGCACTGTAACGATTCAATAAAAGATTAAAACTGGGTAAAGGATTACCGACAGCCCTATAACCCGTCGCGTTTAACATCATATACAGCGTGTAGAGCGTATAAGCATTGTGATAATCAATAGCAGAAGATAATCGCTTAGCCATGTCAAACGTATGGCTACCCCCAAGTTGTAATTGAAGGTGTTTCACTAACGTTCGTAGTGAGTCCTGCTTCGGTGTGAATTGAGAGCCTACCCCAACCTCATTCCTTACTGGCCAAGAGTAGAGCCCATCCTGTAAAGCGCTGTCAGCTTCAACCAAAAATGCATCTTCATATAACGTTTGAATATGACGGTTGATCATATCATTGGAATACCAGGCGTAATGACGAGGAGAACGAGTGTAGTAACTGGGTTTGCCTGTTAAGCACTCGAGTATGACTGGATCAAATTGCTCGTATGCAACGACATAATTTACTAGATGATAATTAATTTTTTTTAAACTGATCTGACAGTGCTGTTTTCGGTTCAAGCTAGTTATTAATTGTTGGATCGCTTTATTAAGCGTGTCGACCTTGTGACCTTTGCCAGTTTCTTCGTCTGCGTTCAGTGCTAACAAATCCAACACATTACTTATCCAAGTAGGAAACTGTATATACACTTCCGTGTTCGTTCGTAATAAATTGGAATTAGTTCGCTGCGGACCGTTTTCGGCGGTCGCTGCATGGTAGCTTTTTAAATACCAATGTCCGTGATTTTTGTATAGCCCTTCAACTTCAATACTATCAACATCAATACACTTCAGCTTAGCCACTTGCTCAATAGGTCGGCCAGTCACCAAAGACAGTAATGCAATGCCCCTGATGAACTGCTTGTCTAGACCATTAACTTTTCCCTTTCTTCGAGAGAGCAATTCATCCAATAAAAACCCCATCTCATAGCATTGGAGTAAGGTTCTACTCGTTAGAATTAAATTATGCGACTTTTTTGACTCTCGCTGAATTGCTGAATTTTGCACTCGGTCTTTCTTAACGTCTTTGATAGCAGCTTTATCTGGTAATTCAAAAATGGGCTTTGGCACTTCAGACGCCTTAGTCTTAATAAATGCAAGTGGCGGGTAATCCTCAGACTCAGCAATTCCTTCTGTTTTACTTTCTATCGAAGACGGTAATGATTTTAACTTGTAGGTATACAGATCCTCAGAGCCATAGATTCTTTCGACTCGAGTTCTATTATAAGAAGACCGCATAGTAGTCTTCGTTTTTCTTTTCCTTCTCACTGGTTGAGACCAATCAAGTCGGCAAAAGTGAATCAAATCTCGAACATACTTGATCAGTATGCGTTGATCACTATCACCATCAAAGACTGCCAACTGTTGTTTATAATCTTCTAGTTTCTGGGCTATAACATTTACGTCATCTCCAAATAAACAGTCACATTTAAATAGCGGATCTTGATACAACAATCTCAATGCTCTAAAGACATCTTCACTTTTGTCACGTCGATTGATGAGGGACTCATTTTTGTAATAATGGTTGAGCAACAACAACAATGGCTTAACGAAATGAGGAGTAAGCAGTGATGAGAAAGTAAAAAGAATGGCAAAAATTGGCCTATCACTTTTTGAACCAACCGGTAAAGATTCTCTGTAATAGTTAGGGAAATCTGTAAAATTAATATTAGAAAAATAATCAAAGAATGAACTATCAAATTCCTTTGGCACAGCAAACGTTTCACAAAAAAGCGGAGGGTTTATGCTGTATGAAATTTCTAAAGTATGTAAAACAAATTGTAGGGATTGAAAGTTCGAGGGGCATTCTATCGCGTTAAGCAAATCAACCCATATAGGTAACGATACGTCATTACTTTTAGGTGTCAATTTTTTAAGGTTTTCGACATTAACCAGTTCCATAGAAGCTCCAGCTAAACATTTTTTTTCGATAATGAAAGGTAACCACTAAGCCCCTCAATTGAGGTAATATTCGGATACAGAGCTTGCCATTCTTTTGATTGAAATATACTTCGTTTACCTGCGTCTTTCGTAAACCAATTTTCAAGTAAAAAACGGATCTTTTTAGTATTTGAAACGAAGCACTTATCGAGTAGATTTTCCATCAGTTCGAACTGTATGACTCTCAACCTGGTACGCTCAGACGGTTTCTTTTTTAAAACGAAGACAGGGATTTTATGATCTGGCGCTAGGTGTTTTTGTGCTACTGCGGTTTTCAGTTTTTCAAGAGTAAATGCCCCAACTAAATATCGATAATGGTGCCTAAATCGATAAGCAATAATAGGCGATTGCATGGCCAGTAAATTGCATAAATAGTCGCTAGAGAATGTCCTGTCTGGCTGAGTTCTCAGCAACGAGAATGGATTTGCCGAACGATGAAGTTGCTCTAGTAAGTCATCACCAATCAACTGATCGATGGCAATAAATTTAAGTTCAGAGTCTTCGAACAACCCTGCATTGAATCTTTGAATTTCATCCATTACACTACATTCTCAGCTCATATAACAACCACTTTAGATACTTTAACATTGTGACCAATTTGTGTCCAAAATACACATTAAAGTTGTAATAAGAGCTTACAGATAAAACTTAACTTATTGTTTTTATTGTACAATGACGCAATTCAATAACTTATTTTTAACATGACATGTCTTGACATGGCGGGGGTCGGCGATTCGAGTTCGCCCGGACCCACCAAATTTACAAAAACGCCAAGCATTTTGCTTGGCGTTTTTGTTTTTAGCTTGCCGTAAAAGATGAGTGACTCAATCGGTATTCAATCAAGCGTCGAAGCACTCTATTCCCTCCAATTAACCACTTCCCCCTCAAAGAGAAAAGGTGAACAACCACCTATACACCCTTCATGTTTATACCTAATTTAATTGATTAAAATCGTTTGCATAATTAAAAGAAATCTTTGTTTTTATTTTTAATATGCACCCTTCTGATTGAATTGAGTTCAGCGAATCGTCGCTAACCAAATCAATTATCAATATATAATCGAGTTAAACATGAAAAAAATCATCTTAGCGGTCGCTCTCTCCTCAATATCTTCACTCGTCTTAGCTTCTGACCCTAGTACTACTAGCACTGATAATAGCCAGTTTGCCAATACCAGTTTTAACATCGGCTATGCTCAATTAACAGCTCCAGAGCTTCGAGATGCAGGCTTTAAAGGTAAGTTTGGTGGCTTGTCACTGAATGTGAAAAGTCAAATTAATGACTACGTTGCTTTTCGTAGTACCTTTGAATATATGCGTCTATCTGAAGAGGCCGTGAGTATCTACAATTACTCGACTAGTACACTTAAATCAACGACTGTTCGTGGTGGCGGTGCTTTTCTTATTGGCACTACATTTTATGATGATTCTTTGACTCTGCGTCCTTATATTGTTGCAGGTATCGGCTATCAAAGTATTTCCAGTTCCGCTTTTGGCTATAGCAATTCTGATGGCACTCCATACGGCCAGCTTGGTCTCGGCGTTGAAGTTCAAATCAGCCATGCAGTTTTAAACCTCTCTTATACCAAAGATGGCTACAGCGACGAGGACTTTGATAATACCAGTACTATCGAAGCCACCATTGGCTATAAGTTCTAAGCCTCTAACGGTTAAATCCTGATGGGCTCACTACCCTTATAAAGATGTTCTCACAAAAAAATTCCTACATTCTGATGCGGGAATTTTTTAAGTTAAATCTAAGAATCGTTGAGCAACCCAACCGGACTTATCTTTATATTTGATTTTTACCCAGTTATTACGGCTAGAGTCGATCGTGACCTTGTCACCTTTATTTAGCTGAAACAGCACTGCGCCAGTTGGTGGTGCATTGCGCACATTTAACTTAATTGCGGTAACATGAGCGTAAATCGGATTCTCTGCCACTGTTAAATAACGAGATGCTACCCATCCTCGCGTTTCGTTATAACTAATTTCAGACCACGAGCCTTGAGTCTTATTAACCAAAACAATGCTATCTTGCCCCAATTGAGCAACAACGCCGGCTTTTGCGTTAGGGTTAGAGCGAATATTTAATAATTGCGTATTCACTGTTTGAGGCTTTGTGGCAACTTGCTTTGTTTGAGCTTGAGTTGGTTCTGCTTGAGATTGTCGCGCAATGGCGCTACGTACTAAGTCATTTCTAGCAATATACGCTTGTTCATTTGAATCATTCATAACCAATACACAACTAAACAATATTAGCGGTATTGTGATCAAGGCACGTAAACCAGTATGATGAAACCAAAGATCCTCTCTTTCAGAGCGGCTGATGAACAAGGCAATCACTAACACACAGAAATCGAAAATTTTGTATATCGCAACCAAAAGCCACCCAAGGGCTTTGAAGCACAATACAACTATTTTATACAGTGCATAAAACATGAAGCCAAATAAGGCCATGCCTAGCAAGTCTCCAATAAAACTGCTCTCTGAATCACAATCCATCAATTTACCCTAGCACCAAGCCAAAACACCAAATGAAGCAACAAACAAAAACTCGACAATAACGGTAATCTATCTAAACCAAGATAATACCTTATTCGTCAATATACCTTAATCGCAGGCAGTGCTCTTATCATTTTATGCCGCTTTTGTGTTCGCGACTCCCAAAGCTAACAGGTTCCACTAATCGATGCGTATGATATTCATTTCCGCGACTTTATACACTTTGCTGGGCCGTTTCCGCTTCTCTGTCGCCACATAAAGGTGGCCATGGGCGGTGCTGTTCTGAATCAACCCACTCTTTTACCCACATTGGAAGCTCAGTAAATGGATTGGGTTGCCCCATAGCTTCCAGAGCTGTCACTGGGCTCACGATACCTTGTTTAGAGGTAATACCCGCTCGAATTAACACAGAAGAACTTGGCTCTCCTTTCACCCACATTGATTGCTCTACATACAACCATTTATCATCAAAGCCTACGCATTGTGTGTGCATGGTGATTTTGTTTAAAAGGTGTACACGCTTGCGATAACGTACAGAACTGCCTGCGACGACTAACGCCCATTTGTTGCGCGCGAGCACTTTCATTAATCCACAACGAATACCTAAGTTGGTCCTGCCTAGATCGTATAGAGTCAGCACACGACCATTATTTAACTCATTAAAAATGTCTAGATCCCAAGGGTGGCAATAAAACTTGGTTGTGCTTTTATCTGCAATGCTCAATGACGACTGCTTCTTGGCCTGCCAAGTGACTTTAGCAAGGCGAAATAGTGGGTACATGTATGTCTCTCCCTAAACAATTACATGGAAAATTAAGTGGTAGAACCAATTGACACAAAAAGTGGTCAGATGAGTGTAGTAGCAAAGACTGAAAACTACGAATTTAGGACGCTTAACTCTGCAGATGTAAGCGTTATTAGAGATTTCTTTGTCGCTTATACGTAAAAAGCCAAATTAGCTTATTAACATAATTTGGCTTTTCCAGTTATGAATTTGTTGGTAAATAGCGAGCTATACCGTTGTGCAAATTAAATGGTCTTTAAGTAAACCCTTAACACAACTGGTATGTGTCCCATCTTTATTCTTGTGAAAGCCGATACGCTGATGGTGAGCTTGGGCAGAACCAGCCGCAAACATAGCGATTAACAATATAGGGATAACTTTTTTCATTGTGGACCTTCTTTCAAATTTCTGATGCGCTTTTTAACGTAACGCACTGTGCGCATTTTAAGCCAATGGCTAGTTTTGTAAACAAAAGCGAATCACAAAATCATTATCAAACCAGCGATAAATGCGATCCTTTGCGCTTCAAGGTTATCCAGCGCTCATACAGCGCGCTCAATTGCAGCGAGGAATCTTGCTCACTCATTACGCTTAACACATTATCTATGTTCAATTGCTTGCCCACTTCATAGATTTTTTGAAAATCAGCAGGGCTAATTTGTGACTCTCCACTGTTAAGCATGGCTAAGCCCAACGGTTTACCACTAAACTCAGGGAAGATGCTATCGAGTCTTAGACACGCATAAGTCACATGCGGGTAATCTTTAAATTCGCGATAGCGTTTTTGACTGGTATCCAACAAACGACTAATGTGCACGTACTCGTCACCAACATCAAAATCCAGCTCTAGTTTGTCAATAAACGATAGCGCGCCATCAGTGGCATCCAGTCCTAACGCTTCAAGTGCGCCTAACTGCCCTCTACGGCAGAGTATTTGCGCCACCTTACTATCCACATTGCAATGACGACAAATCAGCGCTAATAAAATAGGACGTTGATATAAAAACTCTAGTGCGCTGGGTTCATTGGCGGCAAGCCACAACATTTGGTATTGGTATTCGGGAAAAGGTTGGGTGATCTCTAGCAGTTTAGCGGGAATTAGTTCGCGCCAACCTGTGGTATCAAACTCTCGAAGGATGTCAAAGCCCATACCTAATCCGCCCTCAAGCGGCGTAAGCGTGTCATCGACCACGCGAAAACCGTCTAGCTTATCCGCCCAAGATTTAATCAATAAATCGAAGTCAAAGCCAAACTTGGTCATTGGGATGCGTAGTGCACTCATAACTGTCTTCCCTGAATTTATAAATGAGACAGTTTGATGGTATACGTTGTACTAAGAAAAGTAAGGTTTTGCAGAGATTTTCTGACAATTTAACGCGGTTATATACATTTCACAATTAAGTTTGCATTCGCTGATACAAATCAAAAATAGCCCTATCACAGACTCTAATAAAGCGATGACAGGGCTACATTCATAGTGCTAGTAATAAAAAAACCAATTAAGACTCAGACCAGTTAAACTTACTATCGTCTATGCCTTCACTGGCTTCTTTCGCGCGCTCTCTGCGTTCAAGCTCTGCGGCGCGCGCGGCGTCAATTTCTTGCATGATAATGTCAATATCCGCCGCCGTTTCCACTTCCTGATATGTGCCGCTTAGCTCACTGTCAGGCTTTAACTCGCCCTTTTCAAACAGTGACCAAATTTCTTTGGCGTATTCTGTCTGGGCAAGTTGCGGGGCAAATTGCGCATAATAATCACGAATGTTATTAATATCTCGCGTAAGCATCCATTCAGCGTTGTTATTGGCGGATGCGTCCACCGCTTGCGGTAAATCGATAATCACTGGCCCGTATTCATCAACTAACACATTAAATTCTGATAAATCGCCATGAATCAAACCTACGCATAGCATTTTCACCACGTAGCTCATCATTACTAGATGATCTTCAATGGCTTGCTCTTCTGACATCAACACATCATTTAAGCGAGGCGCGACATAGCCTTCGTCGTCTGTGACAAGCTCCATTAACAGCACGCCATCAAAACAGCCAAAGGGCTGCGGCACTCTTACGCCTGCGGCCGCCAGTTTATACAGGGCATCCACTTCGGCGTTTTGCCACACTTTTTCTTGTTGATCGCGACCAAAACCCGAGCCTTTCTCCATCGCTCTGGCGCGGCGACTGTTGCGCACCTTACGACCTTCACGATAGGCAGCGGCTTTTTTAAAGCTACGTTGGCTGATTTCCTTATACACCTTGGCACAACGAATCGTCTCGCCACAGCGCACAATGTACACTGACGCTTCTTTGCCACTCATTAACTGGCTTTTCACCTCGTCGACTAAACCATCGTCAACTAAAGGCTGTATTCTCTTAGGTATCTTCATGGCGCCTTTATACAGCAGTTATGTTACATATGACATATTAACCTTGATATAAAAGCTAGAACTGCTGTATTTGCCTTTCCTTGTGCGCTTGTTTATACACTTACTTTACACTGCAAACTCACGCTCAAGGGCACTGACCCCAAGCCCGCTACGTTTAGAGACTTTGATTTGCAATGGAATGCGCTCTTTCATCGCTTCAACGTGGCTGATCACTCCGATCATTTTTCCAGATGCGTTCAAATTGTCTAGTGCATCAAGCGCCATGTCTAAGGTTTCAGCGTCCAATGTGCCAAAACCTTCATCCAAGAATAAAGAATCAATACTGGTTTTGTGGCTGACTAAATCCGATAACGCCAGTGCCAACGCCAGACTCACTAAGAAGCTTTCGCCGCCAGATAAAGTTTTGGTATCTCGCTCAGTATCGCCTTGCCAGGTATCAATCACTTGTAGGGACAGGCCATCATCGGATTTGCGTTGTAACTCATAGCGGCCATGAAAACGAGTTAAGTGTTTATTAGCCAAATACACCAGATTCTCAAGGGTTAAACCTTGTGCAAACTTTCTAAATTTATCACCTTTGGCTGAGCCCACCAGCGAATTAAGGTGCGAAATGTCGCTAAACTCTTGTTCAAAGGCATCAATTTCAGCGATAAGATCTTTTAATCGCTCTCGATTGCTCTGATCGCTAATCAGTTGTTGCGATAGCTCACCTTGCCTTTTTAACGTCTGTTCCACTGCCGCACTAAGCTCAGCAATGACGGACTCAATTTCGGCTTGTGAAAGAGTAGTCCATTGTTCATTTTCTAATGCGGCTTGCTCAAATTGACCTTGATGTGAGGCTAAAGATGACTGCGCGCTGTTCAGTAACGTTTTTGCATTTTCAAGGGCGTGATTACTGCGCTCAATTTCATCTGCCAGCGTGTCTCTTTCTTGTTCTGACAAGAGCGCATTTTTAAATTCACTTACATCAACAAATGGGCTTTGCTCAAGTTGACTCTGCCAAATCTCACTTTTGTTTTTAACGTCTGCCGTTAGCTGAGTATGTTGCGCTTGCATGGTATCTAGTTGCCCAGAAAGTTTCGTTACCCTCTCTAAAGCGCTATCACGTTCTGTGCGAGCCTGACTGCAAGCCAACTCACACGCTTCAAGCTGTAGGCGCATTTTCTCCGACTCTTCACTGCTAGACTTATCGCCAAATAAAGCGCGTCTTTGCGTTTCATCCTCGCTCAGCTGTGATTGCATTTGCTGTAAGCGCGCTTGTTCATTACTTGCCAAAACCGTGTTGGTTTGTATTGATTCAAGTACGGCATTAATTTGCGTTTGCAGTTGAGCTTGCAACTGCTCAGCTGAGCGGGTTTGCTCAAGCGTTTGATTCCACAAGCTTAGGTCGCGATGCTTTTGCTCAAACCAGTCGTTTGCATGCGTATTTGCTTGTTCATTTGCTTGTTCATTTGCTTGTTCATTTATGTAGTCATTTACGTACAGATTGGCAAAATCAAAACCGGCTTCTTGAATTTCATTGGTTAGCTGCTTAGTGCATAACACGCTCGCCTCATGCCACTGTGTGAACTCTTTGCTTGCCGCTTCTGACTTACTATCAATTAACGTTAATGCACTTTGCTCACTATCAAGAGCGCGCCTAACATCGGCCAGTGCACTTTGCTGTGTATGCAGTGTATGCTTAGCTTGGTCGGCATTTTTTTGCAGTGCGACTAGCGCATTAAGCTGTTGATTAATCGCGTTTTGTTGCGCTTTATTTCGCTCCTTTAACTGCGTGACTGCTTGCTCATCACCCAAATCAATTGCTAAACCCAATGACGTGGTGAAGCTTTGCCAACGCTGTTCTAGCTCAGCGCATTTGTTGGTTAGCCGCTGCTCTTGTTCAGCGCTGTGTTGCAAGTGACTGCTTACAGTATTTAGCTGAGTCTCTTGCTGCTTATAGTCATTATTAAGGGCGGTAAAACGAGATTGAGCTTGCGTTAAGCGTTGACCGAGCGCCAGCACATCATTATCGGCATTGTCTTCACTTACTAATGCAGGATGATCAATAGAGCCACACAGCGGGCACGCCTGATGATCATGAAGCTGGGCGCGATATTTAGCCAATTCACTTTCTTGGGCTAACAGCTTATTAATGTCGGTAATACTTTGCTCACACAAAGTCAGGTCGCGACGAAGTTGTGATACTTTTTGTGTTTGTGCATCTAGACTCAAACGCTGCTCAGCAATCGAACTAACAAGCTGTGCACGCTCTTTTAGCGTGTCTAAATATAGGCTATTGCCTTGCTCTAGTTTCAGGTAGTTCGGGTGATTATTTTGCAATGACTGCAACTGAGTTAAAAGAGACGACTCATCGCCTTGTTTTAGTAATTCATCAAGTTGCTGCTGCGCGGTATTAAACGCCTGCTCAAAAGTGCCTAATTCTTTAGTTAACTGTTGTTCTTGAGCCTTTTTCTGACTTAACGCGGCACGTTTATCATTACTTTGCATCGTCAGTTGCTTGGCAAGTCGTTCTGCTTGCGCTGCCTTTTGACTCGCCTCCATACGCTGCTGATGTTTTTGTTGCCACAAAGCCAGTTTGCTTTGCAAAATAGCATCGCTAGCATTGGCTTTTAAATACGCCTGACCTTTTTCAAGTGACTGCTGAGCCACTTGTCTTTCACTCTCTAGTTTGCCTTTTCTATCGTTTAGCTGTTTAACTGCGCTGTCTACTTGCTTTGTTTTTTGTTGTTGCTGAACAAGGGATTTTCGCAGCTCTTGCAGTCGGGTATCAATGGGCACCACTTGTTGCTGGATCAACTCGCGCAATGATGTTTGCGCTTGCCTTGCCTGTTGTAGCGTGTGCTCTGAGCTCTTTACAGCAGCTTGCAACGGTTGCAGCGCGTCTTGCTGTAAACTAAGTTGTGTTGTTTGTGTTTGCAGTTGCTCTACAATACGAGTTTGCTCAAGTTGCGCACTGTTCCATAATTCATAGTCCGCGCGCATTCGCTCGGCAGGTTGACTGCGTTGCAGTTTCTCTCGCTGTGGTTGCAGTGTGTTATGCGCGACAGTTGCTACCTCTAACGTGCTTTGTTGCACTGTCACGTTTTGTTGTAACTTATTTTTCTCAAGCCACCACTGCTGCTGCTGTTGGTGCAAAGTTAATAGCTTCTGCTGCTTGTCACTGCTCTCGGTCAGTTGCTTTGATTGAGCGTGCAATTCTTCAAGCTGTTCTGGAGATAATAGTGCAACACCATCGGCTCTGGCGTGTAATTGATCGAGCGCGATCTTCGCTTGGCTATAACTTTGGTGGACACGCTCAGAGATCAAACCGTACACCTCAGTGCCTGTTAACTCTTCAAGCAATTCAGCACGGTCGTTTGCATTGGCGTTTAAAAAGGCGGCAAACTGCCCTTGCGACAGCATCATAGATTTAGTGAAGCGCGCAAAATCTAAACCGGTAATGCTATTCACCTGATCTAATTTTGTTTTCACCTTATCGGCAATAATCGCCCCCGACTCCACCTCGGCTAATTCGACCGTAGCGGGTTGTAAGTTGCCGTCTGCCTTATTGCGAGAGCGGCGCATGCTCCAATGCGCGCGGTACGCCTTACCTTTAACTTCAAATTCCACTTCCGCGCTACAACTGGCGCAGCCTCGGGTCATGATTTCATTATTGCTGGTGGAGATCCCACCAAGACGCGGGGTTTCATGATAAATGGCTAAACAAATGGCATCTAAAATGGTGGTTTTTCCGGCCCCAGTTGGGCCTGTAATGGCAAACAAACCGCTTTCAACAAAGGCATCTGAGGTGAAATCTATGTGCCATTTGCCTTTTAAAGAGTTTAAATTTTCAAAGGTGAGACGCAGTATTTTCATTTGCTTTCCTGCTGCACTTCAAGCGCGATTTGTTGAAATTTACTGGTCATGCGCTTGGCACGTGCTTGATCTTTTTCATCAGCAAAATCTTCAATATCTAAACGCTTTTTAAATACTTCCATCGGGGTTAATTCCGATAAGGTTTCTGATTTTTGTTGCGACAAGGTGCGCTGTTTTTGCTTGCGAGAGCGGCGCAATTGCAATACTTCAATATTGCGCTCACCAATCAGCTTTTGCACCGCTTGCTGTAAATCACTCAGATAATCTTGCACTTCAACTTCAATAGACAGCCATACGCGTTGCTCGTCAGGGATAACTAACTGATTGATTTGCTGTTCTAGGCTAACAAGATCGCCTTTTAAGCTGTACATGGCTTGAAAACTGGGTACGGCTTTACTTTCAATGTTGCTTAATTTGTCTAAGGTAAATTCTACTAGCAGCACTTGTTTGTCTGATTTGAGTTCGTCAAAGCTGAGGAAAATAGGTGAACCGCTATATCGAATGTGTTCAGTTTTTGCCACTTTTTGTGGTCGATGAATATGCCCTAGCGCAATGTAGTCTGCAGGGGGAAAACCATCTGCGGCAAAACCGTCTAACGAGCCAATGTAAATATCTCGCACCGACTCTGACTGGCTGACACCTAGTGCAGTCAAATGCCCGGTGGCAATGATCGGCACTTGCAAGCTTTGTGCTTGGCGAAGTTGCAGCGCTTGTTGGTACAAGTTAGCGTAATGTCCTTTGATTGCCTCACCTAGCGCTTTTTGTTTGTCTGCGCCTGACTCGCCGGCAATACTTTTCAGCACATCTCTTGGGCGAATAAAAGGCACCGCACACAAAATTGCGCCAGTTGTTCCTTGCGCGTTTTTTAGATCTAAAATAGTGTCATCTTCACTGGCACTGGCGACTACTTGGGTGTGCAATTGCTTTAACAGTTGTTTGGATTCATTGAGCATGGCAACAGAATCATGGTTGCCACCAAGCACCACCAATTGACAGTTCAAGCTATGCATCTGCACCACAAAGTGGTTGTACAATTCACGGGCGTAACTGGGCGGCGTACCCGTATCGAATACGTCACCGGCGATAATTACGCAATCGACTTGCTCCGACTGAACGGTTTCAAGTAGCCATTTAATAAACTGTTGATGTTCAAAAAGACGAGTTTTGGTGAAGAAGTTTTGGCCAAGATGCCAATCAGAGGTGTGCAATATTTTCATTAAGACCAACGAGTAAGAGTGGTTTAAGTGCCAGATATCCATATCAGGGCCTAAAGCAACAAACGTAACTGATACTTAAATATAATCATTTAAATACGAGATCTAGATACGATTGCAGCATTGGCTAGTTTTAGATAATAAATGACCCGCTAACGCTTCTCAATCGTTAATCGATTACCTACAGGTTACATGCCACAAAAACGCACAATATAGAAAAGCCCCCAAATACCTCAGTATTTGGGGGCTGTAAATTTTGTTATTTCAGGCTTAAAACGAGCGGTTATTTGAACTTGTAACCGACATCAAGCATGAATTGATTGGCTTTCAAATCACCAGAGAATTGCTCTGAATAGCCAAGATCTGTGACCACATGTTGACCAAATTGAGTTTCAAGACCCAATGCGCCTACCATACCGTTGTCATGGCCTTTTTGAGAAGCAATTTTCAGTGTATCCCACGCCCAACCTGCTGTTAGGTAAGGTTTAATGGTAATGCTTTGTGTTGCTTGGAACGGATAATCAACACCGATACTTGCTTGATAGCGTTCTAAGTCATATTTATTAGTTATCAAAGCACCTGCTTGTGTCGCACTTACAGGTACATCATCTGTTGTATGAGACCAACGGAAATCAGTAAACAAGTAGTCTTTTAACGACGGCACCAGATAACCACGAGAGTAAATAGTGTATCCATCTAAAGTTTGACCTTGAATGTTACTATCATTTGCGTAACCCGCACCAAGAGTGATACCGGAGAAAAAGCCTGCATCAGAACTTGTTGTAGAATTCGCTTCGCTTGCGCTCGCATAGCCCGCTACTAACGCAACACCTAAAATAGCCCACTTGAAATTTTTCATTGTGATTTCTCCTATAACTTCAATGCAAAAAAGTATACGACGTGAATCACACTTAAAAAGCGAACAGTGATATTACCCAAGTTCCACTTTTATTTATTTCACTCAATATAAACCCAGTTGATTAACCGAAGCCATTGGCATAGCGAGTCTTCTTTATCCAAAGCCAAACAACGCCTCGATATATGCTCAAACAATGGTTTCAATATTGACGCGATGCTCAGCCATTCAAGCCCTACCAAGGTATATACCGCATGACGTGCTTGCTCTTCTGCGTCATAGCTAGAGTTGAAAAGGTAATCCACATTCGCCTCTATATAAGGGATTACACTCACCCTATTCTACTATTGCTAATATTTCTTTCTGTAATTCTGGGAGCTTACTATCAAATAAAAGGGTAACTGCTCACTTTAAAACCGGAACTCCATTGCTAGCACTCTTCCTCTTTTAATTTATAAGCCTTTCATATAGTGAGGTCATCAATGGAATAATTTAGGAACACTATGAAAAAGTTAACGTTAGGTCTACTTGTAGCAAGCAGCCTGTTTGGTTGTGCCTCTACTGCGATTATGGTTAAGTCAGACGCAGTCAATGCACAGCCTGTTCTTCCTGTCACTGTTGACGGTAAATTTGGCGGTTTCGGCGACGAAGGCTCATTTAAAGTCGCTGAACAATATAGTGGTCGCTTTACTCGTGATTCATCAAAATCTAGCTGGTTTGGCGTTGTGGGTTCAAGCAAAGGCGGCATGATGGCTGAGCTTGATAGCAAAACGGGTAAACATTGGAAACTACAATGTACTGGCGAACAGTCTAACCTAAGCTTAGGCGGTATTGATTTCTCCGGTAGTAAGCCATTCAAATGTGATATTACCCAAGATGGAACAACTGTAGGTTCTTACGAAATCACTGAAGAGCACAGCTTGATGGGCGCAAGCAAAGAAGAAGGCTTTGTAAGTGTAAACGGCGTTAAAATCCAACTTGCTGCAGTTAAAAAAGCGCAAGGTTCTGCATTTGAAGCCGGCGAACCTCTAGGTTACAGCTTCAAAATTGACGGAAAAGAAGTGGCAGCAACCCAAACTAACGGTTCAATCAGCATCCAAATGCTTCCTGAACTCACTCAAGATCAACGTGACACTATCGTAGTAGGTAGTATTGCAAGTGCATTAAGCTGGAGACCAAAGAACGATTAATCGCTAGTAAATAGCGCGATCAATTGGTTCAGGTAATACATCTTGTATTGATCCTAATAATAGATGAACTATTGTATTAATAGTTCATCTTTTTTGTTCACCTTAAGTTAGTAATAATGACCGAAAAAACCAGCAGCACTATTCATCTAAACCGTCTTAAACAACTGGATCGATTTTTCGGCACAGAATCCACTATCGTAGACAGCCAAACATTGGCGCAAGTTATGTCATGTTCGACGCGAAATGTCGCGAAAACCATGAAAAACCTACGTGAGTTAGGTTGGATAGATTGGATACCCGGTCGTGGACGTGGCATTAAAACTCAACTGCAAGTAAAACGATCTTTTCATGAAGTACTGTGTGATGTGATTAAAGATTATGTCGCTAAAGGAGAGCTTAACGAAGCCTCTCGTTACGCCGATATTTTTCAGTACCAAACGGTATTTAAACAGCATCTTCCAGATTGGATAGCGGAACTTTCAAGTGGTAGTGATCGCTCTGATGAACTGGTTTCACTGGTACCCTATACCCTGCCCCTTTGTCATCCTATGTATATGCAAGATCGTCACGCAGGCATGTATGTGACGGTGTTATTCGATACCTTGATTAAATTTGATGATGCCACACAAACCTTTCAACCTCATCTTGCACATCAGTTTTATCAAGAAGGTCTTACCTACTATTTTCGTATTCGCCCGGATGTGTATTTTCACAATGGCGTATTGCTATCTCCAGAGCATGTTAAATCGTCATTACTTGCGCATACCGAAGAATCTGTTTTAGCCAACGAGCTGTATCAATGCATCAAAGAGATTGAGATTGACATGCAGTGGGTCTCGATCACCTTAAATTATGATGATCCTATCTTTTTGCATACCTTAGCCGATATTCATGCAGCTATATTTTTAGACAACCCAAGTGAGCCTGAGTATCCATACGGCAGCGGTCCTTATTACTGGGGAAATCGCAAAACCGATCACTGGAGTTTGCAAAAAAACACTCAGTATTTTGCTCAGCACGGCATTCTACGCAAAGCCGATTTTTGGCATGTGCTCAGAACCAATAAAACCTCTATCGGTCATTTATTTGAATACGAAGAGCTGGATACTAAATTCCAAGAAAAAGAAGGAATTCACACTTCTCAACTTGGCACCAAGAGCTTATGTTTGAGCCACAGACTGGATAACAACAGCCGTAATGCCATTGCGCGTGTCTGCCGTCAGGTATTACTTAGTCACTACCAAGAAACGCATAATCTTTGTTGTTACCTATTCCAACCCAGTAAAACGCCGCTTTGTATTAACGACAATGACTCAGAGTTAAAAGTTGCCCTGCCGCACTCCATCAAGATCTTAGCGCACAATCATCAAGATTTTCACCATATGTGGCATCGTTTCACAGAACTTGGGGTACAAATTGAGTATGTTGAAGAACTCAGTAAAGCTGAATTGTGGATCAATGATTTTCTTGTCGGCCAAGATTCGATATTAGATCATTACTACTGGATGCTATTAAGTGAACCTGCGGTGAATTTACTGACGCCGTTTAAACGTCAGCAATGGCAGTCTGAAGTGCAAAAAAACGACAATATTCAAGATATATTGCTGCAACTAGAACGCCGCTATATCGAGCAAAACAGAATTGTCCCTCTTTGGACAAAATCCATTTCATTCAAAAGCCATCAAAGCCTAAGAGGCACAGATGTCAACGGCTTAGGCTTCATGAACCTCTCTACAATTTGGTTCGATCACCGAACATAATTATTGGGGGTCAGGTCTTGAAATTTGCACCACCGAAGGTGGTGTAAATTTCAAGACCTGACCCCATCACCAGCAAAGGATTGTCTGCATGACACAAAATCTACGTAATCAATGTGACGTCATTCTCTACGGTCACCACCAACCTACACCTGCTGAAATGTACGCGCAAATGGCAACATGGTGTGAAGAAAACAATATTGAACACGATGTTTATGGTACGGGAGAGCTGATTCAAAGCTTTGAACAGAAAGTCGCTAAGCTATTAGGTTATGAGGCTGGATTGTTTGTAATGACCGGCACCCTTGCGCAAGTCACCGCATTAGATCTTGTTTGCCGAAGCAAGCGTAACCCTTTAGTTGGCATGCATGAGAGCAGTCATATCGTGCGCCACGAAAATCAAAACTATCAACTGCAACAACGCTTTACTGTTGCTCCGCTAGGTAATCGATACCAACCTTGGACCGTTGACGACCTTGAAAACTACCCAGATGAATTAGCCGCGGTATTGTACGAGTTGCCAATGCGCGAAATTGGTGGACAACTGCTTGCGTGGCAAGAGCTTGAAAAAATCAAGAATCATTGCCAAACCAATAACATTCATCTGCATATGGATGGCGCGAGGCTTTGGGAATCAGCGGCTTACTACCAAAAACCTTATCACGAAATCAGCGCAGGTTTTAATACTGCTTACGTTTCTTTATACAAAGGGCTAGGCGGATTAGGCGGCGCAATCTTACTTGGCGATCAAGCGTTTATTAAACGAGCAAGTCGCTGGATGCAACGACAAGGGGGCAATGTAATTCACCGTAGCCCTTATATTGTCTCGGCAGCCATGCAATTTGATCAAAGACTGGCACAAATGCCCGCGCTATTTGAACGCACTAAACAGCTGTACTCTTTGATTGCCCGCTACCCAAAATTCACTTTAAATCCAAGCGAGCCACAAGCAAATATGCTGCATCTGATCTTGCCGTTTGATCAAAAAACAGCGCTACAAATACGCGACCAGTTGGCAATAGAAGAAAAAGTTTGGCTCGGCTTCCCACAAGTCACCGGACACCCAAGCCAATCACTGGTCGAAATCTACGTAGGCGACACCCTACTAAACCTAGATGACCAACGCATACTCTCCATTTTAGATTGGTTAAACGCGAAAGCGTAGCCATTGCGGGGTCAGGTCTTGAAATTTGCATGCCGCAAGCGGCATGCAAATTTCAAGACCTGACCCCGCACCACCTAAAACGGGATATCGTCGTAATCGTCAGTGTTTGGCGTAAACTGGTTTTGATTATTCGGTGTATTTTGTTGTGGTTGGTTTGGTGAGTGTTGACTTGATTCGCCTTGTTGGCGAGAGCCTAACATTTGCATTGTGCCGTTGAAGCCTTGTACCACAATTTCAGTTGTGTAACGTTCTTGGCCTGATTTGTCTTGCCATTTACGAGTTTGCAACTGACCTTCAATGTACACTTGTGAACCTTTTCGCAGGTGATTTCCAGCAATTTCGGCTAGTTTTCCCATCACCGAGATACGGTGCCATTCTGTTTTTTCTCGCTGTTGACCCGTCGCTTTATCCTGCCATGTTTCAGAGGTCGCTACTGTAAAATTGGCTACTGCATTACCATTTGGAAAATGCCTTAACTCAGGATCAGTCCCAAGATTACCTAAAATGATGACTTTATTTACGCCGCGTGATGCCATTTTGATTCCTTAATTGTTTCATTTACCCAATATGAGTGACTGCTACCGCTTCATAGACACTAGCTTTTAGTATAGTGGTTGTTATTTTTTGCCGTTACAGCGCTTATTACAAAACCTAGCCTTGATTGTGCTCAATCACTGTAAAATCAGGGCTTGGCGTGTGATACTCAAGCTCTAAATTGGCTTTTTCTACCAACTCGCTTGGCAATTCACGGGTCACTGCAACGCCTAATTCTTTAAACTCGGACGCTTGTTTGATTAAGTTGCCTTTACCGGTATGTAACTGCCCCAACGCTCGATCGTAAGTCTCTTTGGCTTTATCAAGTTGCTTACCGACACCCTCCATTGAGTTCAAAAAGGTATTCAGCTTGGTATAAAACTTCTCGGCGCGGTTAGCCAATTCAGCGGTGTGTTTGTTTTGCTCTTCAAAGCGCCACAACTGACGAACTATGTTTAAACTGGTCAGTAGTGTGGTAGGTGTTGCCACTAAAATGTTTTTTTCCAATGCCGATTGGAACAAGTTAGGATCGGCTTTCAGCGCTTCAACATAAGCCGATTCAATTGGAATAAACATCACCACCACTTCCGGTGAGTTAATGCCGGGCAGTTTGCTGTATTCCTTGGCCGACAACTCATTAATGCGATCGCGTACTGCGCTAGCATGTTCACGCAACGCAATTTCTCGCTCTGCAACATCTTCTGAATTCACATACCTTGTATAAGCATTCAGCGATGTTTTGGCATCAATAACCAAGTGTTTTTTCTGCGGAAGGTAAACAATGGCATCAGGTCTAAAGCGCCCTTCTTCGCTGTCTATACTCACTTCACGCTTGTAATCTGTGCCTAATCTAAGCCCTGAGTTGTCCAATACATTTTCCAGCATCAACTCACCCCAGTTGCCCTGCACTTTCTTCTCGCCTTTTAGAGCAGTAGTCAGTTTATCGGCTTGGTCGGTGATCTCACGGTTTAGCTTTTGCAAGTTTTGCAATTCGGTGCGAAGCTGAACACGCTGTTCACTTTCTTTGCTGTGAATATCTTCAACTTTGTTTTTAAAGCCTCTAAGCTCTTGATGAATCGGATTTAAAATTGAGCTCATGCTTTCAGTATTTAGCTCTTTAAACGCCTTGCCTTTACGCTCTAAAATTTCATTGGCTAACCGTTCAAACTCTTTACTTAACTCTTGTTTATTCTCTTTTAACAGCTCAATTTGCGCTTTGAAATGCACCTCTTTAGTGTCCATTTCGGTATGCAGCTCAGCAATTTTTCCACTTGCGATGGAGTACTTCTCATTCAGCTCTTTCAGTTCATTATTAAGGGCCAACGCACGCTCACTTTGCGCCAGCAACTGTTCGTGCTTCGCTTTTAAACTTGCGCTTGCCGAGCTTTCCGCGACTTGGGCGTGCCCGAGGGTTTGCGTAGCTTGACGCAGCATATGCTCTTTTTCGGTTAACTGCTTGCGATACGAATGCTCTGACACGCGCAGCGCCTGCATCTCTGAGCCCAGTTGTGCACAGCGCACTTCCAAATCGCCATTTTCTTCTTGTGCTTGTTCTAGTTTTTGCTGATAACCCTTGGCAAATTCGGTTTGGTTTGCCAGTTCTGCATTGGCAAGCTCAAGCTCCAATTTCAGCTGTGCTTGTGTGCGATTGGCCAACCAATACGATATTGCGCAGGCAATCACTAACACTAAGCCAAATATCACGTACGTTAAGTTCATGGTGTTTCCTTGAATCAAAGAGCTATGCTGAGCATATACTGAATACTTTGCTCTATTATGCCTGATATAGAGACAAAAAGTGTCTCTTAATGTACAATTATTCTCTTTCGTGGATGATCAGGTAATCACAGTGTCAAAAACATTTGAACGTTATCAGTTGGTATTGCAAAACATTCCTTGCCACCCGGCACATGTCACCAGTTTAGAGCTTAAGCAAATGTTGCTCTCACACGAGTTACTCGATTCGACCCTTGATGACAAAAGCCAAATGAAAACCGTGCAAAGGGTCATTGCAAAAGTTGCTAGCGATTACTATTCCGTAGACATCAACACCGACACTCGCCCTCATCAAATTAAGATCGCCCAAGGTCATCCTCATCCGATAAACCCTTCGGCAATGAGCAGCGTGTTATCACTGAAAATTATTGAGCATGAAGTGTTGCAGATGTTGCCACCGACCATGCGCAAAGAAGTCGCCAACCTCATCAGCACCAGCAACACGGCACTGGATAAAAGAACGGAGCTATGGAAGGAGCGCTTTACCTACTCTCCGATTGAATTTCAGCTAACTTCGCCTCAATTTGATGAGTCGTTTATTGATGACATTGAACAAGCGATTATTGATAAACGCGGCTTACATTTAACCTATCAAAAACGTGGGCATAGCCACACTCAAGAGTACAGCGTCGAGCCTTTAGGGATCGTACTGCATGGGCGCAGTTTCTATCTTATTGCGACCAAAGAAGGTACGAACGAATACAGAACCTTTGCCATTCATCGAATCAAGCAGCTAAAACTGGGCTTTAGCCTGCAAGATGCGCACAAAACCTTTAATGCGAAACAATACGTTCAACGTAATGTACCGCACTTTTCTGGTGGTGAGTTTATCGAAGTCAAACTCAATATTGATAACTACGCCGGACTGCACTTAATAGAAGAAACTAAGCTCTCCGCGTGTCAACAAATCGTCTATAAAGATAATAAAATCACTACTATCAGAGCAAAAGTTCGCGATAGTCTGGGTTTTGAATGGTGGTTAATGAAAAACGCGAACGTAATTGAAGTCGTTTCACCGCAAAAAATCCGCGACAAAGTGATCGACAATTTAAACAGTGCACTGGCTAAGTATCAAAAGAAAGAGGATCAATAAACGAAGGATCTAGCTACCACGTAAATTTACTTTAAGTACACCCTAATTAAAGCGAGCACGAAACTCTCTGGGCGTAAGTCCCATGGTTTTAATAAATACTTTGCGACACGCATTGCTATCTTCATATCCCACTTGATTGGCAATCCAGTCAAAAGAATAATGTGTACTTTCCAAGAGATCGCAGGCCTTTTGTACTCTAAGCCGCTGTAAATATTGATTAGGGTTATAGCCAGTTGCTTTTAAAAACCGTCTTTGCAGTGTTCGCTCCGTAAGGTTGGCTTGCTCAGCAAGCCATTTGATCGGCAGTTGCTCAGTAAAACGCACATTCATTGTTTGCTGAACAGCAATAATCCCCTTATCTGCGTGTGAAAACGAGGGATTAAATTGTTGATAAAAACGCTGCTCTCTTGGCGCAGTATCTACCACTAACCTCTTACCTAATTGACGCATGACACCGACCGAGGTGTATTTGGTGACCAATTCAAAACCAAGATCAAGCCACGACATCATGCCACCAGCGCTAATAACATCACCATGGTCGATAAGGATCTCATTGGTATTCAAACAAGCATCCGGAAACTGCTGCTTAAACAAATCTGACAAGCCCCAATGGGTAGTCACACTTCTATTTAATAGTGTATTTGTGCTCGCCAGAATAAATGCCCCCGCGCAGGCTGACGCCAAAATACTACCCTGAGAATGTTGCGTTTTAAGCCAATCAATCAGTTCGATATTTGGCTTCATATAATAATGGTTATGCAAACTAGGAGGCAGCAAGATCACGCTAAAATCTTGCGTCGGCAATTGCGTACTATCAAAAATAACCGATTCAAATTCAATCCCAAGCGCTTGCTCAACACAAATACTGTTTGCCATTTGCAACATCTCTTGCAAGCCATAAATAGCCGATTGCAGAGCATCTGGGTAATGGCAGATACCGATTAAAATCCGTTTCATGAGCAAAAATCTCAAACTGTCGTTTTTAGCATGGTTTATGTCATTTTAGACTGTTATGCGTTCACTGCAACACTTCTATAATGAGCCTCCTTATAGCAAGCAAGAAAGCAGTAAAGCATCCCGTAACGCATAACGAATTAATTGGAGAAACCGCATGAGCCAGAAAGCACTTTTAGTTATCGACTTACAAAATGATTACTTTGCAGAGGGTAAATTCCCTCTTTGGAACACCGAGCAAACCCTTGCCAATATCAAACAGGCGATCAACAAAGCAAATGCGAGCAATATCCCTGTTATTCATATTCAACACATCGCCGACCCTGCTATGGGCATTGCACCGTTTTTTAATCAAGGCAGTCATGGCGCTGAAATTCATCATGAGATCATGGCGTTAGCGCCAAATTCAGACATAGTGGTTAAATCTTTTGCCGATGGTTTCGAAAAGACCACTCTTGAAGAAACACTGCAAAAACACCAAGTTGATGAGCTATTGATCTGTGGCATGATGACGCAAAACTGCGTCACACACACCGCTATTTCCAAAGGTGCTGAGAAATACAAAGTTTCGATCTTAATGGACTGTACAACCACTGTGAATGAAATGATTCACAATATCGCATTGCATGCTGTGTCTACGCGCGTCTCTTTGATCACGAACGAACAAGCATTATGATTTGACTCAAGTACAGACAAAAATGCCCTGTCAGCTTCAAACTAACAGGGCATTTTATTACGATCTTCTATTAGCCGTTATTTTCGCTTAAAAGCATCAACATAGTGGTTAATTTCTTTCATTAACACTTGTTTCTGATGCTCATCAATAAAGCTGGCTTTGATGGCATTTCGCGTAAATTGCGCCAATTCGTCCGCTTCTATAGGATGCGCCATCGCAACCTGTAAAAAGTTTTCGGTCATGTATCCGCCAAAGTAAGACGGATCATCTGAGTTGATGGTTACACACAACCCCTGACGCAGCAGTTCAACCACGTTGTGCTCTTCCATTGTTTCAAATACTTTCAGTTTAATATTCGATAACGGACAAACGGTTAACGGCACTTGTAGCACCTGCAACGTTTCAATCAACTTAGGATCGTCCACACACCTTACGCCGTGATCAACGCGCGACACACCAAGCAAAGACATGGCATCTTGTATGTTACTTGATGGCCCTTCTTCTCCAGCATGCGCTACGGTTAAAAAACCTTCTTTAATCGCTTGCTGAAATACTCTTTCAAATTTCTCAGGCGGATGCCCTAACTCAGAAGAATCTAAACCTACGCCAATGATTTTATCTTTATGTGGCAAAGCTT
The DNA here is from genome assembly GCF_052955985.1 of Vibrio sp. B1Z05. Classification (NCBI taxonomy): domain Bacteria; kingdom Pseudomonadati; phylum Pseudomonadota; class Gammaproteobacteria; order Vibrionales; family Vibrionaceae; genus Vibrio; species Vibrio sp. B1Z05. The sequence goes on along the minus strand of NZ_CP130463.1, from coordinate 1,289,513 downwards.
GAGTGAGTGTTTCAAAAGCTGAATTTTCATCAAGATGACGTAAAAAACACATAATGAGCTGGCTACTGATGCCATATTCGTCTTTAGCTTTCAGCAGTGCTTTATGAATACCATTCACCACAGTGTCAAACTCAATCCCTCTTGCGGTATGAGTTTGCGGATCAAAGAATATTTCACAATGGCGTACATTGTCTTGCTGGCAATGTTCAATATAAGCCCAAGTTAGGTCGAAGAAATCTTGCTCTTGGATAAGAACATTTGCCCCTTGGTAATAAATATCGAGAAACGATTGTAAGTTGTGGAATTGATAGGCTTGCTTGACTTCCTCAGCCGAAGAAAAAGGGATAGACACCTGATTTCTTTTGGCTAATTCAAACATTAATTCAGGCTCGAGAGTCCCTTCAATGTGCAGATGCAGTTCCACTTTTGGCATTTGTTCAATAAATTGTTGCAACGTTATTTTCTCCGTATTCCTATGTCAGGTTTTCCAAGCACTGTTTTAGTTCGCCAGACAAGGTAAACCAACGTTTACTCATCTGTTTTATTTTGCTGCTTGGCACGTGGTGGATACTATCAAACTGTTGATAACATTCATAAATTTTAAGGCCAATACTCAACTGTTTGGCTATTTTTTGATAAGCTACAATTTCCCATTTTTGTACAAAGGTGTTTGAGATAACAACCGTTTTACCTTTTTTGAGTGCCTTGACGGTTTGTGACTGACACCAAGCATGCGCCTCACTCAATTGATTGGCATTAAACTGATAGTTTTCATCATTGCTGTCAGTGAAAAACATATCGGCCTCTAAATGCACTCCTGCGCATTGCTGGCAGAGTTTTTTTGCCAAAGTGGATTTACCTGAGCCAGGTAAACCGCGAACCAGAATAAGTAACTGCAATGTACTGATGTTCCTTTTAATTTTGGTTATCGCAAAACCATACCTTGATTATTTTAGCCAATGCGCGCCGTTGGCTTCGCTAACTACCGCTCATTTTACGAAAAATATTGTAATAAACGATAAAGGTCAGTGTTTCTTATAAGAAAAATGTTTAGGCTTATGGTGTAATTCGTTAAGCTAAGCGCCTACAAGCTAACGCTGAACCGTCAGCTAAATCAAGGAATTAAATATGCTAACTAAATGGGCAAAGCGCTTTTATCAAATGTCAAAACTGGTCGCTTCTTGGAGTAAAGACCCTTCAACTCAAGTTGGCGCCGTAATCACAAAACACAATCGAATCGTTTCTGTTGGCTTTAATGGCTACCCGCACGGGATTGCCGATAGCGCCGAAACCGATGATCGTGACATGAAATACTTAAAAACCTTACATGCTGAAGAAAATGCGATTTTGTTTGCTAAGCGAGATCTTGATGCATGTGAAATATGGGTCACGCACTTTCCTTGTCCAAATTGCGCAGCAAAGATCATTCAAACCGGCATCTCTGTCGTACACTGTCCAGAACAAGATCCCGATTTTCTTTCCCGCTGGGGTGATAAAATCAAAGTCAGTGAGGACATGTTCAATCAAGCCGGTGTAGACATTGATTGGCTAGCAAAAAAAGAACTGAGCGACCAGTCTCTCAGCCTTTAAATCTAAATCAAGCTTCTATTTAAGCCTCTTTTTCTACACAGAAATTGAGGCTTTTTAGTACCTGCTCACACTTTATCCTACTTAGCGAATACTGATCTCCCTTTGCTTTGCTCGTGACAGCGTCACTATAAAATAAGACTATTTACAAGTAACAAACTCACTTTCACTTTCCGCTAACCCTAAAAACAGCGTAGTATTGCGCCCCTAGAAAAAATCGAAGCAACTTGTTGTGTAAATAGGCAACGTCTACGCTTATAGCGAACACAGTATATGTTCAAACACAGTCTCTGCAAGATGTTCGAGAACAATGCATGACTTTTCGGTAACTTGTTATTTTATAATCAATATTTATAACAGCGTTATCGAGCATTTTATATTTAGGAATTGCCACGGTTTAGCGCCGATGGTATGTGCTTATCCCTTAATAAACCAATCGGATATCAATGAAATCACACACTCGCCGAGCCTTAGGCATCGAGCTTTTTAGAATGACATGGCCAATGATCTTTGGCGTACTCTCTTTAATGAGCTTTCAACTCATAGATTCTGCATTTATTGCACAATTAGGTGTACTGCCCTTGGCAGCCCAAGGTTTTACCTTACCTATCGGTCAATTAATTATTGGCGTACAAGTAGGATTGGGGATTGCAACTACCGCTGTCATCGCCCAAACCTTAGGCGCAGCTGAAACTGACAAAGCCAAACAGCTTGGTGGATTAATTTTAACGGTTGGCAGTATAGGCTGCGCTATCATTTGCTTACTGTTATACCTAGTTCGCACGCCTTTACTTAGTTTATTAGGCGCAACCCAACAAATCATGCCGATCATCGATACTTATTGGATTGTCTGGCTTGCTAGTGCGTGGGTCGGTGCAGTGTTGTACTTCTTATACAGTGTTTGCCGAGCCAATGGGAATACCCTATTGCCTGGTATCATGATGGTCGTAACCAGCTTGCTCAATGTGGCTCTTGATCCACTGTTTATTTTCTACTTTGATATGGGCATTCACGGTGCGGCAATTGCCACCATTTTGTCCTTTAGTATTGGCATTGTTTATGTGATCTATCACACCCGTAATAAGGGTTACTACACTTTCAATTGGAATGGGTTGCATATAAAACAAAGCGTAATGTCACTTCTGGCGATCATGATGCCTGCGATGACCAGTCAACTTATGCCTCCTTTAGCGGCTATGCTATCCACTAAATTACTTGCCTCATATGGCACGGCTGCGGTGGCAGCTTGGGCTCTAGGAAGTCGCTACGAGTTCTTTGCTATCGTTTCTGTACTCGCCCTTACTATGTCAATGCCACCAATGATTGGTCGCTATTTAGGCGAGAAAAATAGCGTTAAAATCACCGCACTGGTTAAGATTGCGAGTGGGTATATTCTTTGCTCACAAATTGTCATTGCCTTACTGACTTTACTTATTTCAGGTCAACTGTCAGCACTAATGTCGGGAGAGCAAAGTGTTGGTTCAATTTTAAATATGCATTTGACCATTATTCCATTGAGCTTGGCACCTCTAGGTATTTGCATCTTGTTGGTTTCAGTATCAAACGCATTAGGTCAACCAATGAAAGCGCTACTTATCTCGTGTTGTCGTTTGTTTGTGTTCTTCTTACCTTGCTTATACTTAGGCGCTTATCTAGGAGGACTGTTTGGACTCTTTATCGGCGCCGCCATCGGTAACTCTTTCGCCGGCTTATTTTCATGGTATCACTACCGCAAAACGATACTTTTGTTGCAAAAAAAATGGAGCCATTAGGCTCCATCTATCGATTTTTTATGTTGAAGAAGTTATTTAAAGTTGGCTTCTGTCACCAAGATGACGCCACCTTTAGTCACTTCATACAATTTAGCATCTTCTTCTGGGTTCTCACCAATAACAGTGCCATCAGGAATGATAGCGTGGTCGCCAACAATCACTTTAGTTAAGCGACAGTTTTTACCAATAACCACTTCAGGCAAAATCACACAATCTTTGATGACTGAGCCTTCTTCAATGCGACAGTTAAATGCCACTAATGAATGATTGATTTCAGCGCCAGAAATCACCGTACCGGCAGACAGTACTGAATCTACTGCAAAACCTTTACGACCTTCATCATTGAAGATGAATTTTGCGCCCGGACGTTGCTGCTGCTGCGTAATCACAGGCCAAGAATGGTCGTACAGATCCAATTCTGGTTCTGGAGCCACAAGGTCCATGTTTGCCGCATAGTACTCATCCAAGTCACCTACATCACGCCAGTAACCATTGTGGCCTGGGTGACTCTCTGTGAACACGTAACCATTAACTTTTGCGCGCTCTAAAAGGTTAGGAATAATGTTGTGACCGAAATCGTGGTTATACGTAGGGTCTAGTAATGCGTCGTTTAATTCTTTATCTAGAATATCCGCATTAAAAATGTAAATGCCCATAGAAACCAATGCTTTGCTTGGATCTTTCGGGTGTGGCGTTGGGTTTTCTGGCTTCTCATCAAACTTAACGATACGTCCGTTTTCATCCAGTGACATTACACCAAAAGACGACGCTTGCTCGATAGGTTTTTTGATACACGCAACCGTCACATCTGCACCACTTTCCGCATGGAAGTTAAGCATGCGAGAGTAATCCATTTTGTAGATATGATCGCCACCAAGGATTAAGACTTGTTCGCACTTACGTCTGCGAATTAAATCCAAGTTTTGATAAACCGCATCAGCAGTACCACGATACCAAGTTTCACCAGTACGTTGCTGTGCAGGAATAATGGCAACACCTTCATCCAGTGTAGAGTTGGTCATAAAGCCCCAACCTTTTTGCACGTGATCAATCAAATCATGTGCCATAAACTGAGTTAAAACGCCAACACGGCGAATACCAGAGTTTATACAGTTTGAAAGTGTAAAATCGATAATTTGGTATTTTCCACCAAAAGAAACCGCTGGTTTAGCAATTTCTTTTGTCAATCCCTTGAGGCGAGTACCTTTCCCGCCTGCTAGCACTAATGCTACTGTATTTCGTACTAGCTTGTTACTCGACAAATGCGAGTAATTGTTATTATGTTCCGTCATTTATGGGGGCCTCTAACATTGAACTAATATAATTAAGTAATAATAAATTAAGATCGACACTCGGCTTTTAGAAGCTCTAATTTTACGTCGTTAGATAATAGTAAATTAAACAGTTAAAATATGTATGCGTGATTTCACACTTTTTGAGAAATCAAACTTAGCTACTGCATATACGCGACACAGATCACAACATGCGTTAATTTTAATCTCATTTAGTGAAACCTATCACATAACAGTTACCTATAACTACAATAATTTACATTTTCTTTATCACTAAAACTGATAATTCTTCTGCCATGTTTATAGCTTTATGGCATTAAGTCAATACAGTAAAATGTAACTGAATAATATTGAACATTAGAATTTAGTTATTACACTAATACTTTGTTTCTCCGATATTTAAGTTACATTATGATGAAATTAAACTTCATTTAAATCTCATATTTCGACTCTTCGAATGCAATACATTCATACAGTTTATAATATATTGTTAAGTTAATAATAAAGGTCTTATTAGTGCGTTTTACAAAAAAAATCACCACTCTCGGCGTCTGTTTGCTCATTTTATCCGGTTGTGATAATCAACCGGAAAGTCCTGAATATATGGCTTCAGACTCCCTAGCGCCGTACATGCAATCTAACTACCAAGACTATTTACGCCAAACTCATCAATGGTTAGAGCAGCATCGAGTGTATGTAACCAATGACAAAGACACTGAATTAAACACGGTAATGCCATTTGAACTTGTGCCCGAGCATCCAAACGGACAAGGGGTATTGCTGGTGCATGGTTTAGGTGACTCACCTTATTTCTACCATGACATTGCTCCAGTTTTGGCCGCTGACGGTTTTCTGGTACGCGTTATTTTGTTACCCGGTCACGGAAGTAAGCCTGCAGATTTATCTTTACCTGAGTTAGAAGATTGGCAACAAGCCGTTTCCCACCAATATCAATTGTTGAGTAAAAAAGTAAATGGAGTTTGGTTAGGCGGGTTTTCTACCGGAGCCAACTTAGTGACAGCCCTTGCCTATCAGCAACCGCAAATAAAAGGTCTATTGCTGTTTTCTCCTGCATTCAAGCCAAGAAACGCCCTTACTTTCCTTTCACCTTTAGCCAGTAAATTTGTCAACTGGGAAAGTAAGGTAAAAGAAGACAATTACACTCGCTACAACTCCTTACATATGAAAGGCGCTGCCACCTACTACGGCACATCTAAACTGGTTAGGGAGGACTTAGAACGCCAACCCTATGCCAAACCAACCTTTATGATGCTCAGTGAAGCAGATGAAACCATCGATTCTCAATTTGCAGTGAATACGTTCAGTCAGCAATTTACCAATTTAAACAGTGAAGTACTTTGGTTTGGTGAGACTCAGTTTGACGACCCGCGTATTACCTCATTTTCGATGCATTTGCCTCAGCAAAAAATTCTAAGCGCTTCGCACGTATCATTGGGTTTCTCTCCCAACAATCCGATCTATAAACGAGATGGGAAAGTACGCTTTTGTTTCCACCAGCAACCGGTCGATTCACCAAAAGACTGCACTAAAGTTGCCAGTGACCAAGTATGGTTCGCCGCTTATGGGGATGGTGATGAGTCGATGGTAAGGGCTCGCACCAGCTGGAACCCTTATTTTGCACAAAGCATGCACAAAATGAGTGAATTTTTGCAGCGTAGCTCGTCGACTAACGACTAATTAATAATAGTGAGTTGCTCGTCAACATAATGGGTAGCACAAGGTTTAACAATCAGTGCTGCCCTTTGTTTTAACTCTACATTGGCATTGGGGAACACGATTCGACCTTGCTCAATAGGCATGCTTAACAGCTGATTTCCATCTTTGCCTAGCACTTCATTTATCGCAAAGCTTGAAAAGTTGGCAAGCGCTTTATCAAAATACAATTCAAACTCTTGATGTTGACGATAGATAGAACAATTCACCTCATAGAAAATCATTGCCGAATCTTCCGCTCTAATGAGTTCAGATGGCTCGCATTGAATGAGGTTGATTAACGCTTGATTGAACTCACGCAACTTCTGTTTATCGTTACAGCCAAATTTTGCGACCTGCCCAAGCTCAACGGTAGCCGCTTGCGCGCCAAACTTGCTAGCACTATACCAACTAAAGGTGCTAGACGGCTCATCAGAAAGTAAGAGTGCCTCAATGCGTCCACGTTGCATGAACTCGATAAACTCTTTACTGCGGGTAGCATAAGGTGATTGCGGGATAATAGAAAAAGTATAGTGTTTGGAAGCTCGAATAGAGCAATGCATGTCTAGATGCCAACGTGCTTGCATTGACGTCCCTAGCCAAAATCGGCTTACACAAGCTTTTAAATCATCAGCAATGGCTAGCTCTAAAGATTCAGGATAGCTCTGCTCGCCAAACAAGCGATTAAGATTGGTATCAATGAAGCGCTGCTCGGCAACAATCGATTGGGGATGCGCGATAATCAGCAGTAAATGATGTACGGGCATTAATTGTTGCTCTTCTATCAAGCTTGCCAACGTATCAACCATTTCTATAGGCGCAGTTTCATTGCCGTGTATCGCACTAGAAATGACGATATGTTTGCTATTTTGACCCTCATTTTGCTTAACACGCTCATTTTGTCTAGATAGCGCCGGAGTTATCTGCAATATCCCTGTTTGCAACAATTCCATTTTAACGCCATTACCTAAAGTAACGGCTCGAGGTGAATTGGGATTAGGTTGCAGAGTCTCTTGTAAAAATGAAGATTCAAATAATGTTTTTGCCATAGACTGCCCTTCCTTAGCTGTTTATGTTTACGTAACATTGATATAACATCATACCCAAACTTGCTTCTGATAACAGAAGATTAATAGGCATTCTTTATGACAATCACAAAGCCAAACATTATCTTAGCGGGAGGGACAGGTTTAATTGGGCAGGCCGTCATCGATTATCTCGCCCTGCACCTTGAACTTATCGATACCTTGTACCTTCCAACACGAAGCCCTATTGCCGCTCAACATAGTCGGTTTATTGCCCTATCCAATGAAGTGTTTTTTACCCTAGAAGAACCTATCGCCGAGCTAGGCATCATCTGTTTGGGCACTACCAAGAAACAAGCCGGCAGTGCGCAAGCCTTATACCGTGTTGACCATGATTTGGTGCTTAAATTTGCTAAGCAGATGCAAGCACTTGGCGTGCGCAAACTGGCGGTGGTCTCAAGTTTTGGCGCAAATCCTAATTCCCTATCCCACTACCTAAAATGCAAAGGCGAAATGGAACGAGGTGTCTCGCAACTTGGGTTTGAACAGCTAATTTTTGCCCGCCCGGGGCCACTTGTTGGCGCGCGTTCAACCCCTAGGCGCGATGAGATAATGGTGCAAAAGCTACTCAAGGTGGTGAGCCCAATAATGTTAGGCCCATTGCAAAATCTGCGGCCTGTGCAAGCCGACGATGTTGCCAAATATTTAATTCAATCACTTTGCCAAGAGTCGCATACATCTAATACAACCATCGCCCACTACCGACAACTGACTAACTTTTAAGACAGTCGCGCTCAATGCAGGCGCGGTTGCCTTTAATATAAGCGCTTACATTACTTTCCGCACCTAGATGGCGTTACTGGTTTGCTATACGCTTAACGCAATGGTCTAATAACCGACAACACTCTGATCTTTGGATATTTTTATGCACACGGAGCAATCCACCTTTTTCTTTTTCGACTATGAGACTTGGGGCGTGAACCCAGCCAAAGACAGACCATGTCAATTTGCAGGGGTGCGCACCGACGCGGATCTCAATGTAATTGGTGAGCCTTTAGTGATCTATTGCCGACCACCAGCGGATTATCTGCCCAACCCTGAAGCGGCGTTAGTGACCGGAATTACCCCGCAAAAGGCGATGCAAGAAGGCTTATCCGAACCTGAGTTTATCACCGCTATTCATAATGAAATGAGCCGCCCAAACACTTGCACCCTTGGCTACAATAGCGTTCGTTTCGATGATGAAGTGACTCGATATACCTGTTATCGCAACTTTATTGAACCTTATGAGTGGAGCTACAAAAATGGCAACTCTCGTTGGGATTTATTAGATGTTATGCGCGCTTGTCATGCGCTGCGTCCTGAAGGTATCAATTGGCCAGAAAACGATGACGGCAATACCAGTTTCCGCTTAGAGCACCTGTCGGTGGCAAATGGTATTGAACACAGCAATGCTCACGATGCGATGGCCGATGTGTATGCTACGATTGAGTTGGCCAAAAAAGTAAAACAGTTTCAACCTAAGCTGTTTGATTTCTTTTTTAAACACAGAGGCAAGCAAAAGCTCAATGCGTTGGTGGATATTGTCACCATGAACCCTTTGGTGCATGTCTCTGGCATGTTAAGCAATGAGCACTTAAAAGCAACCTTAATCGCTCCTATTGGTTGGACTCCAACTAAAGCCTTAATTGCCATTGATCTTACCCAAGATATCTCGCCTTTGATTGAACTTTCCGCCGATCAAATCAAACAACGTTTGTACACCAGACGTAGCGAGTTAGCTGAAGGTGAATTGCCTATTCCCGTCAAATTAGTACATCTTAATAAGTGCCCTATTTTGGCGCCGCTTGGAGTATTAACCGCCGAAGCAGAGCAGCGTACCCAACTCAATAGAGAACAATGCATCCAAACCCAACATCGCTTGTTACAACATCCTGAAATACGCGAAAAGTTGGATGCCGTTTTCTCTCAAAACCGTGAGTATGCCGCAAATAACAAAGTGGATGAGCAGCTTTACGATGGCTTTTTCTCACCGGCAGATAAAGCGCAAATGCGAATTATCCGAGAAGCTGAGCCGGAAGTGTTAGGAGCATTAGATATTCAAGTTTCTGATCCGCGGATCATGCCCTTGCTGTTTAATTATCGTGCGCGTAATTTCTTTCATACTTTAACCGATCAAGAACAAAAACAATGGCTTCGCCAATGTCGAGATATGTTTGAAAACGAATTACCTAATTACATGTTAAACTTAGAAAACCTAGGTTCTCAATACCAAGACGACGAACAAAAAATGAAAATTTTAAAAGCCGTCTATCACTATGTTCAAAAGTTGGTTTCCTGATTTATGATAAACAAAGCTTTTTTCTATTTTCTTAGTGCAGCATTAATTGCTGCCTCTCTTGCGTTAGGTAATTGGTTACAAGAGTTTTTTGCTCTTTCAGTTCCGGGAAGCGTCATTGGCTTATTGATTCTGTTTATTGGCTTGGTCAGTGGCATTGTCAAGCCTCACTGGGTTCAACCTAGCGCCTCATTACTGATTAAATACATGATTTTATTGTTTATTCCAATCAGTACCGGCTTAATGATTCATTATCAGATCCTTATCGACAATGCGTTAGCTATCGTAGTTAGTACAGTATTAGGGACTCTTTTTGTTCTGTGCATTTTGTCGTTAACACTCGATAAACTGCTAAATGAGGACCGATAATATGTGGTTACTACTGAGCATTATCGTTTACTTCATTGCAAAATTTATTGCCAAAAAAGCCAATAACCCTTTGGCAAATCCTCTATTGATCAGTATGGCGATTCTTATCCCATTCTTACTGATCTTTAAAGTACCTTACCAACAGTACTATGAAGGCAACCAAATCATCCAACACCTGCTACAACCTGCCGTTGTTGCACTAGCCTATCCACTTTACGAACAGCTCAATGAAATTCGCGCCAAATGGAAGTTAATTCTAACCACTTGTGTCATTGGCAGTTTAGGCTCGATGCTAACCGCAGGTACACTAGCAGCCATGCTAGGTGCAGACTCGCAACTGTTGGCTAGCATGATGGGTAAATCAGTCACCACCGCTATCGCAATGCAGGTGTCAACTGAGCTTGGCGGCGAACCCGCTGTAGCCGCAATTTTGGTACTGTTAGCAGGACTTACCGGGTCATTATTTGGCTATCCAATTTTTAAAATGCTAAGTATTAAACACCCTATCGCAAAAGGGTTGAGCATGGGCACTTGTAGCCACGCGTTAGGCACAGCGACTGCGTTTGATAATAATCAAAAAGATGCAGCGTTTAGCTCATTGGCCTTGGTGCTTTGTGGCGTTATCACCTCTTTGCTGGCCCCCTTTGTCATGGCGTTAATGTTGCATCTTATTTCCTGATTAGGTTGAAACGCAGCCTATTACAACGGGCAAGATCAAATCGCTTTTAAAAACACAATCTATGTGAACGAAACCGTTTACCTTGGTAACGGTTTCACTTTTATTTAGCCAAATCCATTATCCTTACAAAACAAAGCAAGCATTCATACACTCGCAATATAGATTACTGAATGCTGTCATCTACACTCGATACACTATATTCGCCCTATCACTATTAGGAACGAGCAATGAATCCACGTTTTAACCAACTCTACGATAACCTTCCTTCTGCGCATGTTGACACGTTCAAAGGCATTTTTGATTCAGCTTCTTTCGATGGTGTACTCAGTCCGCAACAAGTCCAGCAATTGCAACAGTGCACCTCTTTAGACGAACAAGCATTAAAAGTGACACTGTTACCTTTTGCTGCCGCCTTTTCGATTGCGCCTATATCAAAATTCAACGTCGGCGCGATTGTGAAAGGATCCTCTAACAGCTTGTATTTTGGCGCTAATCTTGAGTTTAGTAATGTACAGCTAGGGCAAACAGTGCATGCTGAACAATCAGCCATTAGCCATGCATGGATGAAAGGTGAACAAGAAATTGTTGATATCACTATCAATTTTAGCCCTTGTGGACACTGTAGACAGTTTATGAACGAGCTAACAAGCGCTCAGCACCTTACAGTGCAACTGCCTGCCGCCGATGCTAAGAGCTTGCAAGAATATTTGCCAGAATCGTTTGGGCCTAAAGATTTGGGGGTTGAGTCTGGACTCATGTCGCCAATTAATCATGGCTTTTCAAGCGCGAACGACGACCCACTTCTTGTTGAAGCAATTACCGCACTGAACAAAAGTCATGCGCCTTATACTAAAAACTACAGCGGTGTGGCTATTGAGACGCTTGATGGCACGACTGTGCACGGCAGTTACGCGGAAAACGCAGCATTTAATCCAAGCCTCCCACCACTGCAGGTGGCATTAGTACAACTGCAAATGCGAGGTATCGATTTTTCGCACATTAAACAGGTTGCGCTTGCTGAAATTAATGATGCCGCTATGTCGCACCTTGCCGATACGCAAAATACCTTGGAAGCGATAAATCCCGATATTGCGCTTACTTACATTGCGTTAGACGTATAATTTGCACAAAATTTCTTCGCATAAAAACACCATAGCGTCAGTTATGGTGTTCTCATCAAAATTTACCAAATATCGACAGGCAAACGATTGCGCTCAATAAAAAAATGAGTATTATCAGCTAAAAAAATCATAATCTTAAAGGAACGACTATGTTGGGTACGGCAACAGCACCAAGTGCAACTAAAGTTTTATTACTCGGCTCTGGTGAGCTAGGTAAAGAAGTGGCCATTGAATGCCAACGTTTAGGTATTGAAGTTATCGCTTGTGATAAATACGACAATGCCCCAGCCATGCAAGTTGCTCACCGCAGCTACGTACTTGATATGCTAGATGGCGATGCTCTGGCTAAGATAGTCGAGCAAGAGCAGCCGACTTATATTGTTCCTGAAATCGAAGCGATTGCGACTGATACTCTAGTTGAGCTTGAAAAGAAAGGCACCACCGTCGTACCTAACGCTCGCGCGACCCAACTGACAATGAACCGTGAAGGCATCCGTCGCCTTGCGGGTGAAGAATTGCACCTAACCACCTCTGAGTATCGTTTTGCTGATACCTTTGAGGAGTTCTCGCAAGCTGTAGAAGAAGTTGGCCTACCGTGCGTGGTTAAGCCTGTAATGAGCTCATCAGGCAAGGGACAGAGCGTTATACGCACTACTGACGATGTACAGACAGCATGGGACTACTCTCAAGCTGGCGGTCGCAGTGGTGAAGGCCGCGTGATTGTTGAAGGCTTCATTGATTTTGATTATGAGATCACCCTACTGACAGTACGTGCTGTCGATGGTGTTCACTTCTGTGCGCCAATTGGCCACCGTCAAGAAGATGGCGATTACCGTGAGTCTTGGCAGCCACAACAGATGTCAGAAGTGGCTATCAAAGCCGCTGAGTACGTTGCAGAGCAAATCGTCAATGCACTAGGTGGCTACGGCATCTTCGGCGTAGAGCTGTTTATTAAAGGCGATAAAGTGATCTTTAATGAAGTCTCACCTCGCCCGCATGATACCGGTATGGTGACTATGATCTCTCAAGATATGTCTGAGTTTGCCCTGCACGTGCGTGCATTTACCGGCAGCCCAATCAATAAGATCAGACAAACCGGGCCGGCAGCTTCCGCTGTGATTCTTGGTCAAGGCACTTCAACTAATCTTTCTTACACTGGCATCGACGAAGCCGTTGCTAATCCTGATACGCAAATTCGCCTATTTGGTAAGCCTGATATCGATGGTCGCCGCCGCTTAGGAGTGATTTTAACTCGCGCCAAAGACACTACGTTAGCCGTCCACTCGGCAACGAGCGCCGCTAAGAAAATCAAAATTAACTACTAACGCTTAGTAGTTTTAGCTGACACTAGATACTAAAAAAGAGGTCTTAAGACCTCTTTTTTGTTAAACCGCTAAATATTTAAACTGTTAATGAGCAACGTATTATTTTACGTCGTCTTTTTTCAGCTCTTCAACGCGAGCTTTCAGCTTCTGACCGGGTCTAAATGTGACCACGCGACGTGCGGAAATAGGTATATCTTCCCCTGTTTTTGGGTTTCGTCCAGGACGTTCTTTCTTTTCCCGTAGATCAAAGTTACCGAATCCAGATAGTTTTACCTGTTCGCCACTTTCGAGTGATTTCCGAATTTCTTCAAAAAACACTTCCACGGTTTCCTTGGCATCCCGTTTACTATACCCAAGATTTTCAAACAGGTTTTCAGCCAAATCGGCCTTGGTAAGCGCCATAAAACTTCCCTCAAAGCTAGATGAATCAATAGCTACGCAGGAGTTAATCCCTCCACGATTTCAAACTCAATGAAACCTTACGTTAGCTCCTAAAATTTGTCTCTACAATCAACTACATATTGATGACTCGTTCGAAAGTGTATGACAAGGTTTTCACTTTCGCCAACTTTTTTCTAAATAAAATTTATAAGAATTAGACACTTAGAAAATTCAACTACATTTACGTTAAATTTTATAATTAAAGGCTACTTAATTATAAGTAAAGATTACAAAAAAGTGTCATATTTTCAGTAATTTCAGTCGGTTGTTCTACTATGTTAATAAGGAATATTGGTAAAGACAGATAAGCTGAGGTAATGATTTTAATGGTTTCATTACACAAATTGGCGATAAAAGTTGTTGGAAAAGGAATTTCATGACCGCATTATTTTCACCTTTTAAAGGTTATTTTAAGCTCTGTTTTAGTAGCATAATTGCACTCTCTACCCTCGCCTGCTCCAGTGGTTCTAGTGAACAAAATACACTGACTAGCGCGACATTAAGTAACCCCAATATTGCACGAATATATTTCAATGAAGGTCAAACGAGCACCGAATACACATTACATGTTTGGAACACCGAAGCATGTTCTGGCTATCAAAGTGACGACACAGAATGGAATTATGGGCTAGAACCTGCCGGCCGTGATCCTGATTATGGGCTGTATTGGGATATCCCTATCGAAGCCGACGCAAGTTGCGTTAATTTTACGCCGCACAGTTTTGATCCTACTTATCAAACATCCCACTTAAAGCTGATATTCGCAAAATCGCCTTCAGCAGGCGCTAAGGTAGGCTACGTGTTCAAAGATACTAATCGTGTTTTTTATACTCCGTCAAAAACTCTGCCTAAATCCTCTATTGCTCTACAGGGTGCCAAAGCACATTGGATTACACCTTCGTTGATATTGCTTCCTATTGAAACTGACCAAGCTCAACTGGTCATTGCGCCAAAAGGAGGAATGAGTGTTAACGAACAAGAGGATCTAATTGAGGGAGCTTCTATCACTCTCGCGCTTGTTGAAACTAACGAGGATTCATGGAAACAGCAATATCCTCACCTTGCAACGCAGTTTAAAGCTTACCAGATACAACATAAGGAGTCTGAACACTCAATTGATCATTTGATTCGTGGTCAGATCTGGGTGGCCAGTTATAATCAGGGCGATAAAGATGCGAATAACTTATCTAAATTACAATCCGTAACCAGAGTGCAAACTGCATCATTATTAGATGCCTTGTATGCTGAACAAACAAAAGATCTTCAATTTGGCGCCGTATTTAATAGTGAGACAAACACCACTGCATTTCGTGTTTGGGCGCCTACTGCACAACAAGTTAAACTCATCCCGTTTAACCAACAGATGCAGGCTGATACACCGATTCTCATGCGTCGTGATTATGCATCAGGTAGTTGGTTTGTTGAATACGCCAACCTTGGGCACGGAGATTTTTATCATTATCAAGTGACTCTGTTTCATCCTAGTTCAGCAAAAATAGAAACCGTGTCAGTTACTGACCCTTATTCGTTAAGTCTTTCTACCAATTCTCAGCATAGCCAAGTGGTCGATCTTAATCACCCCAGGTTAAAGCCTGCTGGTTGGGATGAATTGCGCGCGCCTATAGCGCAGAAAAATCCCGCATCTTTTATAATTTATGAAACTCATGTACGAGACTTCTCTGCCCTTGATCTCTCCACAATCGAAGCACATAGAGGCAAATACCTTGCTTTTACTGACAATAATTCATTACCTGTAAAACATTTAAAGTCACTGTCACGGCGTGGAGCGAGTCACTTACATTTATTACCCGTGTTTGATATTGCCACTATCAATGAAGAAATCACTGAAATTGCCGATATCAATCAGCCGTTTAAAACCCTTTGTCAGACCAATCCACAGCTGCTGCGTCATGCCGATTTTTCTTTATACTGCGAAAGCTCCCTAACAGGAATACAAGTACTGCAACAGCTCAAAAACAAAGACAGTTCAACAACGCCACTAGTACAAGAGTTAACCGGTATCATCGCTAACAACGACAGCTACAATTGGGGCTATGATCCCTTTCATTATTCAACACCTGAAGGATCGTATGCCACCAGTGCCAATGGCATGCAACGTATTTTAGAGTTTCGCACTATGGTTGCGGCAATTAAGTCTGATATAAAAATGAACGTCGTAATGGACGTGGTGTATAACCATACTCACGCCGCAGGCCTTGCTGACAAATCAGTGTTGGATAAAATTGTCCCTAACTACTATCACAGACTGCACCCTACCACTGGAGAAGTTGAACAGAGCACCTGCTGCGCCAACACCGCTCCAGAGCGAGCCATGATGGAAAAACTGATCACAGATTCCATCTTGGTTTGGACAAAAGATTATAAAATCGACGCATTTCGCTGGGATCTTATGGGACATCATCCAAGATCGCAGATATTAGCCTCATTAGATGCTGCCAAAGCCATCAATCCAGATGTCTATTTTTATGGTGAGGGCTGGGATTTTGGCGAAGTCGCCAACGATAAAATGTTCAAGCAAGCGTCACAACTCAATTTATACGGCACGGGTATAGGATCATTTTCCGATCGCATGCGTGATGCAGTGCGTGGCGGTTCACCCTTTGATCAATCAACACAGTTAAGAGCATCGCAAGGGTTTGGTAATGGCGCTTTTGTCTATCCCAATGAGCAAAATGCGGTAAGTGAAACCCAAGCTAAGCATCTTGCCGATCTCGTGCGCCTTGGTATGGCAGGTAATTTACGTGATTATCCGATGCAAGATAGTCAAAATCGTTCAATTACCGGCGCTGAGTTAAATTACAACAACCAACCTGCCGGTTATGCCAAAGATGCGTGGGAAACCATCAATTACGTTGAAAAACACGACAATCAAACCCTATGGGATAACCTGCAATATAAAGCACCTTTTGATGCAGATCTTAATACTCGCATCCGCATGCACACAGTGAGTTTAGCTACTGTCATGTACGGGCAAAATGTGGTTTTTCATCATATGGGCAGTGAATTACTGCGCTCAAAATCAATGCAAAGAGATTCGTACAATTCAGGGGATTGGTATAACAAAGTCGATTTTACAAAGCAGTCTAACAACTGGAATATTGGATTACCGAGCGCCGACAAAGATAAAAGCAATTGGCAAACGATTGAAAGCATCTACGAAAACACCCAAGGCAAAGTGGAACTTTCGACTCGCGATATGATTAAAATGGAACGCTACTTCAAGGAAATGATGGAAATTAGAGCCAGTAGCCCACTCTTTACCTTAGGTGACGGCAGAGAAATCATTCAACGAGTTAAATTCCACAATACCGGTTCAAAGCAGATCCCTGGACTTATCATAATGAGCATCGATAACCGAGCCCCATTTGAAAATATCGACTCTGAGCGTCAAAGACTGCTTATCGTAATCAACGCCCGCAACGATCTACAAACCATAAACCAACTGGACATGAGTCAATTCAAATTACACCGCTACCACCAGCAACTAGGCCCCTTCTCACTATCCCAAGGCACCGAACTTATAGACAACATCGCCATAATCCCAGCCTGGACAGCCGCCATATTCGAACAACGTTAATTGCGGGGTCAGGTCTTGAAATTTGCATGCAAATTTCAAGACCTGACCCCCATTCCAACATATCTAGGCATCGATTGAATTTGGCGACACCAACGCTGCACCGCAGGATATCGATTGAGATCAAATCCACCTTCGTCAGCAATATGACTGTAGGCATACAAAGCAATATCGGCTATCGTTATTTCATTGCCAACAAGGTATGTCGTCTGACTCAATTGATTGTCCATTAACTGCAGAGCTTTATTTCCCCCTGCTTGAAGAGAAAAATATTCATCCCTTCTTTCCTCTGGCATGCCTAGATACTTTTGAATAAAACGCGCAACCGCAATATACGGTTCATGGCTGTACTGCTCAAAGAACAGCCATTCATAGACTTTAGCTTTCTGAAAGCTATCAAGGGGTAAAAGAGAGGTACCTTCGGCAAAGAAGCCTAAAATGGCGTTAGATTCACATAAATAACGCCCGTCATCCAATTCCACCGCCGGGATTTTTCCATGCGGAAATTTCGCCAAGAAAGAATCTGTTTTTGACTCACCATTTAAGATATCAACATGGATCCACTCATGTTTAATCTGCAAAAACGACAATAACATCTTAACTTTCAAGCAATTCCCAGATTGCAGATCTCCATATACTTTCATTATCTATTCCTTTATAGAGGGACGGTTTTATTGCGGGGTCAGGTCTTGAAATTTGCATGCAAATTTCAAGACCTGACCCCGCACTTTTCTACGATAAGG
The DNA here is from genome assembly GCF_052955985.1 of Vibrio sp. B1Z05. Taxonomy (NCBI): domain Bacteria; kingdom Pseudomonadati; phylum Pseudomonadota; class Gammaproteobacteria; order Vibrionales; family Vibrionaceae; genus Vibrio; species Vibrio sp. B1Z05. The sequence goes on along the minus strand of NZ_CP130463.1, from coordinate 1,271,513 downwards.
TAGGTGTGAAGTTCGGGATATTGGTCAAATTCGAGGTGGCGAATAACGCATCCTAATTCTAGGAATAAGTTCAAAAAACCGTTAGTACCAAGGGATGAATAATAGACTTCAGGTCCCATTACACTATTTGTATGGTGGCCTTCTTCGGTTAAACCGCCAAAGGAAAAGATGAACACAGCACCTTCATTTAAACTTGCCACGATCTTGCTTATGACATTGCGTTGCTCGGCAAGAGGTATGTGCCAAATGCTGTCCCATGCAGTGATGAAATCGTACTTGTCTTTTAATTCAATCTCACAGATATCAGCATGCGTAAACTCAACGTTTGGATGTCTTTTCCCAGCAACTTTTAGCATTTTAGACGATATATCGATACCCGAAGGCGTAAAGCCTTCCTCTAAAAGCAACTCTATAAAACGTCCTGTACATCCACAGCCAATATCTAATGCTTTTCCTTTATTGCGCGTAAATGAGATAGCTTTTTTATGCTGTTCGATGCCATTTGAGCGATCAAATGTCTCGCTTTCCCATAAGTGCGTAATTTGATCGTAAGCTTTTTCTATTAGCGAAGGTTTCATTAGCCGTATCCTTACTGGCGTAGATGTGGAAGTTGTTTATATGGGACTATTTGTGATGATGCTACTCATACACTACATGGAAACGCCCTAAGACCAATAACATATCATCCTTAGGCGTAATATTGAGCTCTGCACATTCATCAGAAAAGAACTGCCAATGGGTTTCTCGCCAAGAAGCTAACGAGCGATCTCCTTCTCCTTCGGCAAAGGCAAACTCAGCAGTCACTTCGTTATATCGGCATGTTTCCACTGAGTCTATTTCAACAATACAAACGGGGTGCTGTTGCCAATTAAGCACAACTTGCAGGTGTCCTACACTTGGCATTGGCTCTTCATCAGAGTCATACCAAGCAGCCAAACTGCATGTTGCCGTTTTTACGCCAGTACGAATCAGTTCTGCACATACATTGGCATTCTCTTCATCGCCGCAAAAATAATCAGAGCTGAATGAGCTATATTTCTCACGCTCCAACTCCGACAATGAACTCAGATATTGATTTAGATACTGCTGAGATTGTTCATCCATGAAACATTGTCCTAGATATAAAGGGGGTCAGGTCTTGAAATTTGCACGTTCACCACATCACTACTTTGTATGAGTTTATATGAACGTAAAGACAACTGATTTAGCTCACTTTCTTAAAGTAAGATTTACCTGTATCAGTATCTTTAACCTCATCCGCAAACTTTTTGCAGAATGCATGACCGGCAACATTATCGCTATCAACATTTAAGGTAATAGAAAACGAGTCAATGCTGTTACGTGATAAGCCATTTTTCAACTCAGCTAATGCTTTTTCAAGTACCGCAGTCGCATGGCCTTGTTGACGAAACTTGTGAAAAGTAGCCACTTCCACTTCTAAACTAAGATTATCTACTGCAGATTCTTTTACCGTAGCAACACAAAGCGCTTTTACGCGAGTGCCCGAGGCCATTAATGCGTAGGTGTAACGAGTTTCCCCTTCAGGTTGATCCAAATAAACTAACATATCTGAATTCAATTCACCTTTTGCAACATCAATGCGGTTCGTGTTTAACGCTTTTTGAAACGCACTAAATGTTAATTCGGCTGTGTTTTGCTCGCTCATTACAATTCCTTAAATACAAGAGAAACTCTATTATGCCACTTAATATATATGGGGTCAGGTCTTGAAATTTGCATAATTAATTCTCTTTAAAATTGAAGAAACATCGCATTGCTATCAGTCTATGCAAATTTCAAGACCTGACCCCGCGTTATCTATCGATACAGGCTAAATTTTTTGGTGAACTCACGAAGCTCTTCAGTGTTGCCAAACAATGAAATACCTAAGTACTCTAAATCAGCTTCTGCTGTGTCGTTTGTGACTTGTTGCTGAATCTCTGAGCCACCATCAATCATTGTGCTTGTGAAATCGACAAACTTAATTCCTCTGGCAAGCGCTTCTTCTCTTACCTTTCTGATTTTATTAGAGTTATCAGCTTTAAGTACAATAAATGGGAAATGCGATAAGTTAGGGTGAATATTGCCGTCTTTATCATGGTAATCAACATAAGCCGTTTCACTGGCATTCAGACTATTTGATAATCCGACACTGATGTGACCTAACACATTTAACGTTCGTCCTAGGTCCATTTTTTTATTTAGTACTGCGATAAATCTACGGCTATTTTCTTCTGCAAATTCTGACATTGTGTTCCTTTTACCTTTGTTCTGACTACCTTTCTAGGCAGTTTACTTCTTAAATAGAATATTTCTAACTATTTGATAGATATACATTTAACTTAATTTTCGCAGCATATATGGCAATAAGTTTTGAAACGCTGCAAATTTCAAGACCTGACCCCGCAACTATCGGTGGTTGAAGTGGTGGTGGGCGGAGTCGGAGATGTCGCAACCTAGGTATTGTCTTGAGAGGTTGTTGGCTGCGATTAGGGTTGCGCCGGAGCCGAAAAAGGCATCCGCGACGACTTCGTTTTCTGATGAGCTTTGTTTGATCAGAACTTCTAGTAGTTCGACCGGTTTTTCAGTTGGATAGCCTCGCCACACGCGTTTGTGTTGTAACACATCAGGGATGCTTAAATCGTTGAGTTTTCGTTTGCCTTTTTCGAAAAATAGAATGAATTCATAGCGTGCGCGATAGTGATAACCCATGCCAATGGCGCATTTATCCCACACAATTGGCTTCCAAAATTTAAAGCCTAATTGTTCTGCGATGGGTTTAACGATGAACATGGTTTCTTGGTCGCAGAACAGATAGAAATGCGAGTTTTTCTTTAAGACGCGATAGATTTGCGTAAACAACTCTTCAAAACGCGTATTCGGAAAAATACCAAACCACTGATTACTGGACGATTTGCTTTCTTTCAGTCGTGTTGTAGTGCCAATTTTTCGATATTTTTCCAAAGACTCATAAGGTGGATCTGTGATAAAAAGATCGACGCTGGCATCTGGCAAAGTCTTCAACCACTCTACGGCATCCATTTGATAAATTTGAGACATGAAACCGTCCTAAAAGCTAAAGCGAATACGCTAGCATAATCCTCACTTTTGATCAGGTCTAACAATAAAGGCTCTTTTTTATCAACGCGCTTTTATCAAACATAATGAATCATCTATCTCATTTTGGGCTTTACTGCTTTCTTGCCACCAGTAGTGGGTGGAAATAGGTTGTGAAAAATCAACAGATTGACCAATAAAAGGAGTCACTAATTCAATACTGGTCTTTTGCGCTTCACCGATAAGATCATTCACAGGCTCGTCCCATTGGTGCATAAATAACTCATAAGTAGACCAATGCACAGGGAAAAGTTTATCGCCTTGCACATCTAAATGGGCCTGCATGGTATGTGAGGCTTGCATGTGCCCCCATGCCTCTACTGGAAAGCGTTTGCCACCTTTTACGTTTGCGGCAACTTCCATAAATGTTAGGTCAAATGGGCCTAACTTGTCGCCAATGGCTTTGAAGTGCGCACCATAAGCGGTATCACCACTGTAAAATACACTGCCTGACTCTGCTTTAATAACCCAAGACGCCCATAACGTTTTATTGCCATCAAATAAGCCTCTTGCCGAGTTATGATTTGCAGGTGTGGCCGTTATCTGTACGCCATTTAATACCTGATCTTCCCACCAATCAAATTCTTGAATACTGTCAGGATTAATCCCCCACTTTTCTAGATAACGTCCCACTCCAAGTGGCACATAAAACATTACGTTTTTGCTTGCGTAATATCTGGCCGTTGACTCTTCCAAATGATCATAGTGATTATGAGAAATCAAAATCACATCCGGCAGTGGCAATGCTTCTTTGCTGACAGGCGCTGCAACATTGCGCTTAAAAAGCCGAGATGAAAAACGTGGGGCTGCGTATTCAAACACGGGATCGATTAAGATCCGCTGCTTGTCCACTTCAATAAACAGCGATGAATGCCCTAACCATGTCACGCGTAATGCTTGGCTTCGGCTTTGCAATTTATTGGTGTCTACGACTTGGTATGGCAAAGCATGTTTAGGTTTATATTGACTGCGGGTGCTGAAAAACTTCCACAATAAACCGAAGAAACTATCGTCTGTTTCCACTGAAGGTATGTTCGATTTTACTCGGCCATTCATAAATTGCGGCGAGTGTTCGATGCGGGTTTGACGTATTTGTTCGCTTTGTATGCGTCGTGCTCGCTTATCATCTAGCGTCAATCGAATGCTTTTAAAAATAGTATTCAATGATGAAATTAATTTTGAATTCATTAAGCTAGCCTCAAAAGTAAACAGTGGTGTATACTTTAAGCATACCCTTGAAAGCAGAAAAGTAAACATCATCGTTTACTTTTCTGCTTTCGCTCTCTCTAAAAGGAGCTGTTGTTATGGCTAAACTTGCTGAAATTAAACAAGAAAATATTATCTGTGCCGCTATCGAAATTTTTTCTGAAAAAGGGTTAGATCAAGCAAGTATGGAAGCGATTGCAAAAAAAGCAGCCGTATCAAAACGTACCCTTTACAAATATTACCCAACCAAAGAAAGCTTATTTTCTGTCATCATTGAGCGACTATTATCAAGTATTACAGTGCTCAGTGATATTGCCTTTGAGCAAAATAAATCACTCAGCGAGCAGCTAACCTGCATTGCAGAAAAAGAAGTCGAACTGCTTTGCTCAGCCCCCTTTATCGCCCTAACTCGCATGGTTATGCGCGAATGTATGGGTTCAAAAGCACTGGCGAATGTATTGATGGAGAAGCTTGAATCTCTTGAAAGCGCCTATGGAATGACACAATGGATTGAGCAAGGCATTAACGCTAAGCAATTGAAGGTAGAGCACCCAGCCATTGCTTCAGAGCAGTTTATTGCCAGTTTAAAATCAATCATTTTTTGGCCACAATTAATGGCACATACCCCACCACCAGATGTAGCTACGCAGCGCATTGTGATTAACTGTGCCGTGCAGCAGTTTGTGGCGACCTACCAGATAAAATAATCGGTTTATCTAGTGCCATTGTGCTAGAAAAGGCAGAGAATATGTCGAACTCTCACTGTAAAATCACTACCGACCGAACTCTACCCCATACAATACATCATTGATGCTTATCCAGCTTTGAGCACTTTAAAAACGAGCGCTTTAAAAACGGACGATTAATCCACAAATTCGTCCGTTTTCACTAACTTTGCCAGTAAGTCTGTCAACTGCTTAGATTCTTGCGCGGTGAGACTTTGTTGAAACTGCGCCGAAACGCTATCCACAATTGGCGCACATTCAACGACCGTTTGTTGCCCAAGTGGCGTCAAAGCCAATAGCTTCACTTTTTTGTTTGTTTCACTTTTGCTGGCTACGACTAACTCAAGCTTTATCGCATTATCCACTAAACGCTTTGTCACCGAGCGATGGCGTAACAACAAATCAGATAACTCTTGTTGTGTGAGCATGCCATTGGTGCTCAATACTTTAAGCGCCCCATACATTTCTAACGAGATATGCGATGCACTAGAGAGCTCAACCGCAATTTTTGAACGAAACTGTTTATAAGCAAACCCCATTAAAAACAATGGGTTTGAATCTAATTTATCAATGCCCGTGATTGACAAGGCTGTTTGATTTTCCATATATAATTCCTTGGCTGACGACTAACAATGCCAACACCATCAGCATTAATTCACCTCGAAAATAGGTGTCTTGCAAACCTAAATCCGTCGCTGATACATAAAGTTGTAAGGGTAACATAGTTCCCAGCATAGCTTCAGTATGTAACGCTTTAACCCCTGCTCTACTGCCGCTAATCCATACTGCAATCAACAGTACGAGCAGTGTCAAACCTATGATATAGACAAGGTTATGAACGTGCTCCCCAGCTAATAGCGCCACAAATACCATCGCCAAAGCACATCCACCAACGTGGGCATGCAAACAGGTTTTTACGATCATTTGATAAATGGCTTTTTCGCTTTGGGCTGCGGCAATGATCACCGGCATCATACAAAATGTGGCAGCAATTAAATTAACCATCATTAAAAATGCTAAACCTAACCCCAACATAACGACGTAGATAAGACGCTGCTGATAGGTCACTTTTTTAGCCTGCATAGGCGGTGGTGAACTGGCTTTTGGCGGTGACATAAAGAGCATGACAAAACGCACCACCACTATGGTGGTCACCATGCTAACGGCAATATCACGCACCCAGTGTGTCATAGGTATCGGTGCGTGCTGAGCAAACACAATCACTAAAAACCAGTTCAATAGCGGTATATAAATTTGCCCCAATTTAGCGGGAGTATCAGCCCAGCGTCTTGCACAATCAAACACCCACAAACTGATTCCCCAAACCACAAATGGATGTGAGCCAAACAGTTGATCCACCAATAATGCAACGCATGCTACGAGTAAGATGGGCAAGAATGCTTTTAATATCCCTTGCATAGAATAATCGTTAAGTTTGGTTGCCGCCATGACTGGATATAACGCCAGATAAGCCGCTATATCCAGTTGTAGCCACAATTGCGAAAGCATTCCTAGTGACACAATGGAAACCATCCATATCACTTCAGACCACTTAATATCACCACGTATAATATTACTCATTTCTGCCCCCCGTTCTTACATTCGTTGTCTTACACTAGGTATCGCAGATGAGCTAAAAATCCCATCCAAGTGCTGCCTAGGCAATCCCAAGTTGATGTGTTAGAAACCACCATCACACTCACTTTTGAACCAGAGAACAGTGCCGAACTGTCTAAATCAGAGAGGGAAACTTGAGTACGCACTTTTTGTTGATCGCGAATCCAGTGATCATCATTGACTACGCGCGCTAATCCGTTGTTGTCACTGCTTGCATCATGTATTGCAAGTTCCTTACCTTGAATTTCACCTCTATGAACCTCACCCGGTAGCGCATCAAACACTAAACGTACATCTGTACCTTTGGTTAATTTTGCTAAACCTTTTTCATTAAAGTCCGCATTTACCCACGCGTGATTTCTGTCCACTAAGAACAACACAGGAGTCCCCGCGTTCACATACGTCCCCGAATTTAAATTCAAGTTACTGATCACGCCATCTACTGGCGCTAAGATTGTGGTCTTTTTAAGATCTAACTTTGCTAATTCAACACGAGCGCGAGCAACGGCCAATGCTCCATTATCACTGCTTTGTACCAACTCAGCTTTAATTTGCGCCACTTGTGCACGCGCCGATTCAACCGCTTGTTGATGAACGACTAAACTGGCATGACTATCGTCATACGCTTCTTGGCTAATTAGCTTGCGAGCAATTAATCGATCATTACGCTTTATTTTACGCAGTGCATTGCTCGACTCTTGCTGACGCTGACGAAGCGCAGCTAATGCACTGTTTAGATGCTGTTTGTTGGCTTGATAGGTTTGTTCAGCCTCTACTAAATTGGCTTGAGCCTGTGTCAACGCAAGTTGATAACGAGCTGAATCTAAACGAACCAGCAAGTCCCCTTTCTTCACTTTCTGTCCATTCTCAACCGCTAATTCAATCACGGGAGCAGACACTTCTGCCGCAATGCGACTGGTCGGGATATGTAATTGAGCTTGGGTGGTAAATGGAGCAACGTTGTCACTCACCACCAAAAACACAGCAAAAACTGCACTTAAACCAAGCACAAGATACAAGGCCCATTGATACGCTTTATTCATCATAATGTTTCACCTACAACAATATTTGAGGCGATATTAACCCCATTTTGTTTCATGTGCAACAAAAATTATTTTATACTGAGAAATAAACTTCTATCGCAGTCACATACCTTGTCAACAAACACGTCTCACGTCATATAAATGCTTTTTCGTCACTTGTATTCTCTAGATCAGCCCCTAGCAATAGTTTATGTTTAAAACATCAACCATTGCGGTATGAATAGCAGTCAATTCTTTATCCCGGAGGCACTATGAATAATGGAACACCACAGGACTATAGCGACGATTTATATCTTGTTTACTTTGAGGTCGCTCACACGCAAGAGACGTCACAAGACGCAACTCTGGATGTACTGACATCGTTTTTGAATGACAAAAGCGCCGATCAGATAGTGCATCTTGAGCACGGTTATCAAATGGCAATGCCGATGCAAACGATCCCTGATGTTGTAAGGCATCTCACTGAGAAGAATATCGCGGTGTATCAGGTTAGGCGTGGTAAGAGAGTTGAGTGAGTTTGGTTAGTAAAGTTCATTAAGCGTAATGCTTTAAATGTGCGCGGATTAATATGTGCAGGTATAAACGATTAAACATCATCTATACCTGCAAATTTCAAGACCTGACCCCGCACGTTCTTAGAATCATGGACGCCAGAAGATGGATGGTTGCATGTGGATGTTACGCTAGATGATGGCGCAATATTCGATGTTGAAGTTAATGAAAAAGGTTCGGTTAGAAATTCAAGCACACCTTACCCAATTAATGAGTACTATGTAGAAATCCCTAAGTCGTCCATCTCAAGTAAAGAACGAATTGAGTTAGGTAATGGAAATTACGATGTTAAGTCCAAGCTTAAGTGATCAAAGGGGAATGTCATTGAGCATTTTCGGTACAGTGGTTTGTTTATGGGAATAAATTGCAATACACGCTGCTCAATTAAGCATAAGGAAAGAGCGATCACAACCTTGTGATTCTCGGTCTAACAAACAACTTTGGTATCAACAACTGCTTTAGCCCAATAAAAAAATCCAAGTCATACTGAGTTCTACCCACAATTACCTCAGAAACGATATTATCCCTCGAACTAACTCGCCTATCGCAGCATGCCCTTGAGGAGTAAACGTCCAAGCAAACACAGCTATATTTACGATTACCGTGATCCATAAAATCGTTTTAAATGGCTGTTTCTTCGATTTGTGGTTAAATTCGGTCTGTGCGCATAAAGCGCCAGGCCAACCGCCGAACAACGCTAGCAGATGAAGTGTGTTTTCAGACGTTCGCCATCGACCTTCTTTTGCTGCGCTTTTATCTATCGCATACATAAAATAAGTCACCAGAGACATAAATGCATAAGCAAGGATAATCCACTTTTCCCCGTTAAATAGCATAGTGGCAATAATTACTGCAAAAAGATAAATAGTGCTAAACAGCATGCTCGTTGACATAGGTGAGCCTCCAACACGAGCCACATTATGAGCATTGAAACGACCTCGGTTATCTTCGAGGACTTCAAATGTAACTTCATCCCCTATTTTCGGTCGTCGATTCCTATTTTTCAGTGCAGAAATATGCACAAAAACCTTCTGCTCGCTGTATGGCATTTCGATAAAACCATATCCTTTTGCATCAAACCACTCGACTATTTGGCCTTTTATCATTTCCCTATACCCGTATTTCCATCATTACATCAATCAACAAAGAACGAAAAAACGCCACTCATGATGTATAAAATAAGTGGCGTAATTTAACTCAATTTAGCAAAAATAATTAGTATTTTTGCGAGTTCACACCCAGTTCTTGTTGGATGCTGCGAGACAGTTTTAGCACCCAGTTGTTGTAGTTTCTATGGATAGTGCCGTTTTTGTAATTCAGGTTTTGGCTGCTTACATAATGGATGCTGTATTCACTATCATCATATTCAATCTTGACTCTAGCCGTGTGAGAACGCACTGAGATATCGGCCATAATCACGCCAGGTTCAATTACCCTAGGCGTCCAGCCGCGGCGCTCTGCTGCGCGAAATATTGCATCACGTACAGATTCACTCGAAACATGTTCACCAGTTTGTGACGTCGGTACATAAGCTTGTTCAATATTTAAAACTGGTTTGGAGGCACATCCTGCCATAAAAAAGCCAAGTGCAATAACAAGGAATAGTTTCTTCACAGTAATGTCCTTTAAATTCATAGTATAAAATTTCTTTTACATGCCCTACATCATCCCCCTCAAACACATTTTGATGTCGTGCAGATGATGAGATGATTTGATGCATATAATTTTTACGATAGAGTGGATTACTTAAAGTAACCGCCATTTTTTAAAATAGCAGTCGCTTAAATATAGGTGCAAATTTCAAGACCTGACCCCGCACCTTGACCCCGCACCTAATCGTCAGCGCCGCATTTTTGACATGGCTCGTAGGTTCTCTCGCCTTCACTAATCACGGCGAAATCGGTTACGCATTTTTCGCACAATGCCATTTTTGGGTAGGCGACTTTTTGCTTTTTAGAAGAAGTGTCACCTTCCACAATGTAATATTTTCTCATGTTCTATCATATTGAATTGTAGATAATAGAAAGGATTATAACGAAATAATACGGGTGATTGTGCTACTAATCTGCCTTAAACACTGTTGATTTACTCATTTTGCTCATGATGATTAATGATAGACTGACTCCATCATCATGACTCAACGGAAATACTATGCGGAAACACCATGCGGAAACATCATGAAAGACTGTAACCAATGCGGGAAATGTTGCATCAAATATGGCAATGGTGATTTAGCGGCCACACAACAAGAAATTGAACTGTGGGAGTTATTTAACCCGGATATATTTGAGTATGTGAAAGATGGCAAAATCTGGTTTGATCCGCAAACAAGAGAGCAACTAGAGCGTTGCCCATTTTTAGAATTGGTACCAAAAATCAGAGCTGGAGAAAAAGACAAATATACGTGTAGCATTTACCTCGACCGACCCGAAGATTGTCGCCACTACCCTAGCCTTATCGATGAAATGGTCAGAGATGAATGTGAAATGATTGAAGTTGTTGATTTGGGTAACCCAAACAAAGCGCAGAAGCAGCTTGATAAATTAATGAGTTCGAGCCGGCCATCAAGCTATTCCTAACGCTGATATTTGCAACGTTCAAACCTTACTAAGACAGGCTCAAACGTGCGCTTATACGATCTCTTTTACTCGGCCCACATCGCCACTTTCTAGGCGAACCTTAATGCCGTGCGGATGGTTAGGTGACTTAGTCAGAATATCTTTCACTACGCCTGAAGTCAGTGTTCCAGTGCGTTGATCTTTTTTCAGGACAATGTTTACTTCAAGCCCTTTGCGTATGTTAGATCGTTGAGTTCCACTCATGTTTGCGCCCTTATCACTACAATATGAATCATAAAAAAGTGCCAGCCAGTTAACTTGAATACAACGGGCTGACACGCATCAATTTTGATTAAGAATTTCTTAACCAAATATCGTCAGAGCCGCCTTGCGCTTTTTTCTTACGCTTTTTCTTGCCAGTACCTGCTGGTGCTGCTTTTGGTTTGTTGGCTTCAATCATTTCTTGAGTTACGGTTTCGTCTACCTCAAAGCCTGCAACTTGCTCACGCTCAAGACGAATTTTGTTTTTCTTTTCAATAACTTTGAAATGATGCAGATCTTCATAATCGATCAGCGATAAAGCCAAGCCCACTTCACCGGCACGACCACTACGTCCAATGCGATGCATGTAATCGGAAGGGCTTCTTGGCAGGTCGAAGTTGATAACCACTGGCAGTTTTTCAATATCTAGACCGCGGGCTGCAATATCAGTTGCGATAAGCACTTCAATCTCACCTGACTTGAACGCATCAAGGATACGAGTACGGTAGCCTTGGCCTTTGTCACCGTGGAATACGTCGGCTTCAATGCCGCGCTTATGCAGTTTGTCTGCTAAGTGCTCACAACTGTTTTTCGCATTTACAAACACTAACGCTTGTCGCCATTGGTGCTTTTTGATCAAGTGCGCCAGTACCGCCGTTTTCTCGCCTTTGTTGACGTTGAATACGCGCTGTACCACGGTGCTCTCGTCATCGCTTTGCAGTTGAACTTCAACTGGATCATTGAGCAGTTCTTGAGTAAGCGCCTGCACTTGTTCTGGGAAAGTGGCTGAGAACAACAGCGTTTGTTTTTGCTTAGGCAGTTTCGCTAATAGGTCGGACAGTTCTTCTGTAAAGCCTAAGCTCAACATACGGTCTGCTTCATCCAATACTAACGTCTTCACTCTGTCCAGTTTAATGGCGTTACTAGAGATCAGATCAAGCAAACGACCTGGCGTTGCCACCAAGATATCTGTGCCACCGCGCAGTGTTTGCATTTGTGCATTGGTTGATACACCACCGAACACAGCAACAGTTTTGATCTCACCGTTAAAGTGAACCGCATAAGACTTAACGTTATCGGCCACCTGTTTTGCCAACTCTCGTGTTGGCACCAAGATCAAACCCGAGACATAGTTGCCCTTGCTTGGGCTCGATTTCACCAAATCATGCTTAGTGAACAACTCTTGCAGTATAGGCAGTGCAAATGCGGCGGTTTTACCTGAACCAGTATTAGCGCCTGCAATGACGTCACGACCCGCTAGTACGCTAGGGATGATTTGCGCTTGAATAGGTGTAGGTTGTTGATACTCCAGCTCTTCTAGGCGAGCTAAAAGAGGTTTAATTAACGCAAGATCAGCAAAGCTGTTAGGGGTTGTGGCATTGGTCATAGATAATTTGGCTCAGACTTAAATAATGGGGTGCATTCTAGCGTATTTTGCAGAAGATAGATAAAAAAAAGGGAACCATTAGGCTCCCTATTTCATTCGGTCAGTTATTCACACTCAGCATGAGTGATAAAACTAGTCACGTAATACTGCGCCAAACTTCTCTGAAACTGCGCTCACTGTTGCTTCAACAGCGCCAGCAATGTCTGCTTCTTCCAAAGTACGCTCAACAGATTGCAGAGTTAGAGCAATCGCCAAACTCTTCTTACCGTCTTCAACGCCTTTACCTTGGTAAACGTCGAACAGTTTCGCATCTGTCATTAACTCGCCACCGTTAGCAAGACAGGCAGCTACTACGTCGCCAGAAGCCACAGCTTCGTCAACAACTAGCGCGATGTCGCGGCGGTTTGCAGGGAACTTAGATACGGCTACCGCTTCAGGAAGCACGCGAGTTGCAATTGCATCCCACTCTAGTTCAAATACAACAGTGCGGCCGTTAAGACCAAACTTACGCTCAAGTTCTGGGTGAACAGTACCGATAACGCCTACTTCTTTACCGTCTAGGATAATAGCCGCAGCTTGACCTGGGTGAAGTGCTGGGTGCTTAGTTGCCGCAAAGCTGTACGCTTTTTCGTTGCAAGTCAGCTCAAGTACCGCTTCTAAATCGCCTTTAAGATCAAAGAAATCAACAGTGTTGGTTTCGATGTCCCAATGCTCTTCACTGCGAGAACCTGCAAGAACGCCGGCTAGCATGAATTCTTGACGCATGCCATTTTCAGCATTGGCATCAGGAATAAAGCGTAGGCCAGATTCGAACAAACGAACACGTGGCTGTTGACGTTTTTGGTTGTGAACAACCGTGTTTAGCAAACCTTGGATCAACTGTACACGCATTGCTGACATGTCAGCAGAGATTGGGAACGGCAGCACTAAAGGCTCAATGCTTGGTGCAATCAGTTTTTGTTGCTCAGGCTCAACAAAGCTGTACGTTACCGCTTCGTGATAGCCACGGTCCACCAGCAGATCACGAACACGTTTTAGTGGCTGATTCGCCTCTTTGTGATCGTTCATTGTCAGTGCCGCTAAAGGCGCTTGATTTGGAATGTTGTTGTAGCCAAAAATACGACCAACTTCTTCAACCAAGTCTTCTTCGATAGCGATATCAAAACGCCATGTTGGAGCAACTGCATCCCAACCTGATTCAGTTGTCGTTACTGTACAACCTAGACGTTCTAGAATTTCAACAACGTCTGCATCAGAGATAGCGTGACCTAGTAGGCTGTCTAGCTTAGTGCGACGTAGAGAAACGGTGTTGGCTTTTGGCAAGTCTTGCGCTGATTCAACGCCAGCGATTGGAGCAACGTCACCGCCACAGATCTCAACCAAAAGCTGAGTAGCGCGTTCCATTGCTTTGTGTTGCAGTTCAAAATCCACACCACGCTCAAAGCGCATTGAAGAATCAGTATGCAAACCGTAAGCACGTGCACGGCCGCGAATCGCATCCGGTGCAAAGAAGGCACTTTCAAGAAGTACGTCAGTCGTTTCGCCAGTTACGCCAGAGCCTTCACCACCGAAGATACCTGCGATAGCAAGAGCTTGTTTGTGATCGGCAATGATCAGCGTATCTGCATTTAATTTTGCTTCGTTGCCATCAAGAAGAGTCAGTTTCTCGTCTTGCTCTGCCATACGAACCACAATGCCACCTTCAATCTTGCTCAGATCGAACGCGTGCATTGGTTGGCCTTGTTCTAACATCACGTAGTTAGTGATATCAACAATTGGGTCGATAGAGCGAACGCCACAACGACGCAGTGCTTCTTGCATCCAAATTGGAGAAGCTGCTTTCACGTTGACGTTTTTGATCACACGGCCAAGGTAACGAGGACATGCGTGCGCCGCTTTCACTTCGATAGCAACGGTGTCTTGAATGCTTTCAGAAGCCGCTGTGAATTCTGGCTCTTTTACCGCTTCACGGTTAAGTACGCCCACTTCACGAGCAAGACCACGAATGCTAAAGCAATCAGCGCGGTTTGCTGTAAGATCCACATCAACCGTTACGTCGTTAAGATCTAGGAATTCACGGAAATCCGTACCCACAACAGCAGTTTCTGGTAATTCCATGATGCCGTCAGATTCCACATCAATGCCTAGCTCTGTGAAAGAACACAGCATGCCGTGTGAAGGTTGACCACGTAGTTTTGCTTTTTTGATTTTGAAATCGCCCGGTAGAACAGCACCAACGGTTGCCACAGCAACAATTAAGCCTTCGCGACAGTTTGGCGCGCCACATACGATATCAAGAAGTTCTTCTGCGCCAACATCTACTTTTGTTACGCGCAATTTGTCAGCATCTGGGTGCTGACCACATTCCACTACTTTACCTACTTTAACGCCGGTAAATTCGCCCGCTACAGGAAGAACGTCGTCAACCTCTAAGCCAGCCATTGTAATTTGGTGTGTTAGTTCGTCAGTAGTAACCGCAGGGCTAACCCACTGACGAAGCCATGATTCACTGAATTTCATCTATTTGTGTCCCTGGATTACTTGAACTGTTTAAGGAAACGAAGGTCGTTTTCGAAGAACGCACGTAAGTCCGTTACGCCGTAACGAAGCATAGTTAAGCGCTCAACGCCCATACCAAATGCGAAGCCTTGGTACTGTTCAGGGTCAATGCCTACAGAGCGAAGTACGTTAGGGTGAACCATGCCACAACCTAATACTTCTAACCATTTGCCGTCTTTACGTTTTACATCCACTTCAGCAGAAGGTTCTGTGAACGGGAAGTAAGATGGACGGAAACGCACTTCTACTTCTTCTTCGAAGAATGCCACTAGGAAGTCAGAGATGATGCCTTTCAACTGCGCAAAGTTTACGTTCTCATCAACCAATAGACCTTCAATCTGGTGGAACATTGGCGTGTGAGTTTGGTCGTAATCGTTACGGTATACACGGCCTGGTGCAATGAAACGAAACGGTGGTTTGCCGTTTTCCATAGTACGGATTTGAACACCAGAGGTGTGCGTACGTAGCATCAGATCAGGGTTGAAGAAGAAAGTATCGTGATCGGTACGAGCTGGGTGATCTTGCGCAATGTTCAGTGCATCGAAGTTATGGAATGCATCTTCGATTTCTGGGCCTGATTCTGTTGCAAAACCCAGTTCACCAAAGAACTGTTCCATACGCTCGATAGTGCGCGTTACTGGGTGTAGACCACCGTTTTCAATGCGACGACCTGGTAGGGTCACATCGATGGTTTCAGCAGCCAGTTTAGCTTCCAACTCTGCTTTTTGCAGGCCGTCTTTACGAGCCGCAATTGCTTGTTGAACCGCACCTTTCGCTTTGTTGATCTCTTGACCCGCGCTACGGCGTTCTTCTGGCGGTAATTTACCTAGGCTTTGAAGTTGAAGCGTTAGCTCACCTTTTTTACCTAGGAATTGAACACGCACTTCATCCAGTGCAACTAACGATTGCGCTTCTTCGATAGCAGCAGTCGCGTTAGCAATAATCTCTTGTAGATGTTGCATTATTTCCTCGTCTGCCTAATGGCAGTATCCATCGGGATTTAGGGTATTTTGAATAGTTACACATAGTAATAAAAGGCAGGCATAAAGCCAAACGTAAATAGGCGGAAATTCAAGATTTCTTAATTCTTCGGCAAGAACAGCGCGATATAAGTACTCACTCCTCTGTTTGTGACGCACTTTTTGTCATGAGTGGTTAAACTTTACTCAGGTTGGGCTTTGTATCTAACTCTTGCACTTGTTATCCGATCAAGAGCTAAGCGAAGTATGAAAATACAAACAAACAAGCAGCTAACGCCGAAGTTCAATGATTTATATCTCAATGATATCAATGTGCTATACCCCAATACTCTAAAAGGTGCATATAATCACAATTGACGTATTGGATACTCAGTCATTGTCAAAATCACCGCTAGCAGGGAGAGACACCTAGTGAAATCACCATTACCCACGATTATCAGCAGCGCCATACTCGGTTTTTCTTCACTAACGGCAAGTTTTGCGTTGGTTGCCGAGCCGCACTCGGCCTCTTATCGTCTTGAAACTGTGGCCACGGGTTTGCAAATCCCTTGGTCGATTGAATTTGTTAGTGCGAATACGGCGTTAATCAGCGAACGTAATGGCGCCATTGTCGAGCTCGACATTACCAATAAAGCGATTAAGCCTTTATATACACCCAGTAATGTTTATGCCAAAGGCCAAGGCGGCCTGCTCGACCTTGCGATTAATCCGTTAGACAAGACTCAGGTCTACCTCACCTACAGCCAAAATACTCAGCAAGGCGCACGAGTAGCACTTGCGACTATGACTTATCAAAATGGCGCTATTACGGGCTTCAACGATATTGTACTGACTCAATCAAATTCTGATAGCGGACGTCATTTTGGCAGTCGAATAGCCTTTGATGCAGACAATAAACTGTACTTTAGTATTGGCGATCGCGGCGTAAGAGATAACGGGCAAGATTTATCGACGCATGCGGGCAGCATCCTCAGAGTGAACAGTGACGGCTCAGTCCCTGCCGATAATCCATTTGTAAAAAACCCACAAGCGCTATCTGAGATATGGAGCTATGGGCACCGCAACCCGCAAGGAATCACCTTTGCGCAAAACACCAATACCTTATGGGCCATAGAGCACGGCCCGCGTGGCGGTGATGAGATTAATCACATTCAAAAAGGCCATAATTATGGCTGGGCAGAGACCTCACACGGTAAAGAATATTGGGGACCGATTAGCGTTGGTGATTCAGAATATAAAGAAGGCGTCACCGCACCAGCACTGGTTTACACCCCTTCTATCGCGCCTTCGTCGTTAATTCTTTATCAAGGTAAACGCTATCCTGAGCTTAATGGGAAATTACTGGCAGGTGCATTAAAGCTCACTCATATCAACGTTATCAAGATAGACGGCAACAAACTGATTGAAGAGAAGCGCTTGTTTGAAGATTTAGGCGAAAGAATTCGTGATATACAGGTCTCACCTGATGACTATCTGTACGTTACAACAGACAGCGGAAAAGTCATAAGGCTCGTTCCTTAGTTTTATATTTTTGAACTTGTAACCCCAAACCTTCTAGGAAATTTGTCTTTTTGCATATTACGCTGATGCCTGCTTTGTACTCCCCTGCATTAATACAAATTTTCTAGTTTTCTTTACTCAAAACCCGAAATAGCTTATCCCAATGATTTTATTTCATCTGCAATCATTGTTCCCCACGGCTTAACTACTGATAAAGCTTTCAAATTTCCTCCTTGAAATCTATCAACGCAGTCTTAAGCTGTGAGTTAACGTGTACTATGTCAGAGCGTTAGCGAGTCGGCACGCGTTTACGAATCAGCCTTAAAGGCTTATTATGAGTCTTTTATACCTGTGATATGCAGTTTATGGATCTCTTCTCCACCAAACGGGCTTAATTCAATTTCGATCAGACAATTGAGCTCAACTTCTGGCTTTAGCATTGAATATATGTAATCAACATTGCTCTGATTACCAAAAATAGAGAAGTTGAATTCACCTGTTGGTATATATTGACCAGCCTCAGATACAGCTAATTTTCCGGCATTTTTGAATTTATTAAAGTCAAATACCTCACATTTCACTGTGCGAATTTCTTGTTCTAACTTGGTTGGAACATCAAACATTTTTGTATCTTCAGCGCCTATAAATAGATCTTTCTCAGGCGAACTAGCCTTACCTGCTGAGATTTCGGTTAGCTTGTTTGCGCCAGCCATATGGGCTAAGTCTTGAAAGTTAGGAAGAGCTGTTTTGCCAATTTTGATTACAGTCCCGTGATAATGATGGGTCTCATCGCCAATATGAACTGTAGCGTCACCCTCATTGTTGAATTGATATGTCGGAGTATCGCCTCGTTGGACTGCACCACACACTGTTTTTAGAAAATTGAATGTATCTTTTGTTGCGTCCCATACATTTTGAGGGCCGTACGTTGAAAATAAGGGCAAACCAAGCTGTACACCTTGTAAGACAATATCAAAGCTGGTTAGTAACGAACCATGTTTAATCTCAGTGGTTTTGATGAAATATTTTTCGCGTTCTTTCTGGCTTAACTTCTTTACGCCTGTAATTCCCATGTAAGATTTGTCTACGATCTTTTGGAAGTTATCCAGTGCGGCGATAGCTGTATGAAGAGGAACACCATCTTCTAATTTTTTGCCGTCAATTTTGAACTGCATTTCATGCATATTAGTGTCACCATAAACCAAATTGACATAAGGAATGTTATACTGTCATAAATGAAACTTTATAACACTGATACACATTAAGTATTGTGAACTCGACAGACTCAACGCTCGCTTAAGTGGTGAGCAACGCTACCACGACATTTACTTATTACGTCGTAAACACAAAAGCTAAATAAGGCCAAAACAGCCAAGCGTTGCGAATCAGTCTAAAAGCGTGTTGTTAGCACTCGTTTAGCGACAATATTCAACCAAATTGTTAAAGCTTTCATTGTAATGAATATCTAGCTTGATCACATCCCAAGCTTGAATAAATGCCGGCTTCGGAAACGCTAATTTCATACCCCCCTCCTATACAGACCAAGTCTCGTCATCAATCATGTTTCTTTTATGCAAACCAAACTCTTCGAAACAAAGATCAAAATATACCCGCATATATCTCATTGTTTTATCTCGAACTTCATCGGGCAAACTCTCCAGTCTAAAATCACGATCATTTACACTTTCAGGGAAGTTAAGGATGATCTCTTGATACCTTTTTGTATACTCCATGTAGTTTTGAGGCTTTAGTTGTTTAGTTTGGAGTTCAAACTGTTTTTTGGTAGCACTAGATTGAAACCCTAGAGCAACTATAGAGATAATTGCAACGCCAAGCGCAATTGCATTTCCCCAATCGAATGATGTACTAGAATAATTAGCTTAGCTAAACTTAGTGGCGCAGCGGCCAGAGCTAAGCTTTATTTATCCCTTTAAAGAGCTTGTATGTCGCTGAACTATAGATACAAAAACGCCGCTCTTTCGAGCGGCGCTTTTTAAAACTATCTGGAACTAAGCTGGAGAGACCTGGTAAGATTTAACTTTACCCTCTTTCTTAGCTTGACTATATGCAGCTTTGATCTTTTTCATAGCTTCTAGTTTAGCCACTTTAGCTTTTGTAACTTGGGGTTGTGATTTCATAACCTAAACCCTCCTCTCCTAAGTTCATTCTCACTTCAAAGTTTAACTCTTCTGTATAGAGTTTGGCAAGTCGATCATAGAAACGTTTTAACTTTGTGCTCTCTGCGACGCAAACATAAGCTTCAGCATTACTATTTCTGTAGTGAAACTCAAGTAAGTCTTTAATGATTCGACCTAACTCGCGCATTCCTGGTACTGATATAGAAACTTCCGGCCTTACAAAAAACTGATCAGATTCAAAGTTTTCTTTAAGATCGAACTTTACCTCGTAACTGTTTTCTCGATAATCGATGCCAAGTTCTTCGGCTTTCTCACTTATCATCTCTTCAGTCCGAGTCGCATCAACTCGGTTGAAAAGCATCACATAGCTATGGTTATCAACTGAAAACTCAATGATTTGACAAGAAATATCACCAATATCAAAGTCTTGTAAAATCCAACTAGACAACAATTTATTCCATTATTCTTTATTTTCAACCATTATACCCGTTTACATCACGGGGTTGAACCTAGATAGGCTCATCAGATGCAGAGCGACATAACGAATGACATGGATTCCCCCTACCGAGAATCTACCACAGTTATGTGGTACTTAAATGCATCGGAGGCACCATGTCTGATTATTCTTATTTCTGCGGTATCGACCTAGCTAAAAACCACTTTAGTATTCATGCTGTAGACCAAAATGGTAAAGTCATACTTCATAAGTCGGTAACCCGCTCTAAACTACTGACTACAATAGCAAATATGCCACTCATGCGTATAGGCGTTGAAGCGTGTGGTGGTGCACATTATTGGGCAAGAACACTCAATAAACTGGGTCACGACGCCCGTATTATGGCCGTTAAATACGTCATTCCTTATCGAACTACGGGAAAGAACGACCTTAATGATGCTGTTGCCATATGCGAAGCTGTTCAGCGACCATCAACCGCTTTGTGCCTGTAAAATCCCTCGAGCAACAAGCCAACTTATCGGTACATAGCATGAGAGAGCATTGGGTTCGTGAGCGCACCGCTCTTATGAATCGCATGCGTGCCTTAATCTCTGAATTCAGGTTGATCATTCCTGTTGGCCGCTCTTCGTTAATGAAACATGTTCCCTTAACGCTTGAAGACGCAAAAAATTAACTGCCACACCTCGCAAGAACAGTTATTGCCGAGGCTTATCATCACCTTGGAGAATTGAATCAACGTATCGCCTATACTGAGCAAGTCTTTGACTTTTTTGCTAAGGTCAGCGCTAATGTTCAACGAGTGATAAAATTTCGATATATTGGGCCACAAACAGCTACTGCAATACTCACTTCTATAGGTAATGGTTTTCAATTTGATAAAAGCCGTAATTTTTCAGCTTGGCTAGGCTTAGTACCAAAGCAATATTCGACGGGAGGAAAACCTCGGTTAGGTCGGATAACCAAAACGGCGACAAATAACAACGAACATTATTAGTTCATGGGCTAGGACCGTCATTGCTAACCTTGGCGACAAACAAGATAATATAAATCAGTCGTGTAGAGACGTTCTAGAACGAAGAGGAATGAACCGTGCGATAGTAGCTCTTGCCGCGAAGAACGCACGAATTATATGGCCGCTTTTACACAATCAAACGGAATATGAAAACTATGCTGCTTAAATAGAAACTTAAGCAACATAGTTTAGCGGATGTTTGGCAACCGGGGGAATCCATGTGGCCACATTAAGGTGTGAGCAACGCTACTACTACACTTAACCAAACCACCTTAAGCACTGAACCCAGTGATAGAATGAAAAATGCCAAGCGTTGAGAATCACTCTTAAATGCTTAGTTTACTGATACCCACTTCTCTTCAAGGGTAAATTGATTGTTGTCAAAGTCTATTCTCCCTTGAATGCCTAATGGTGTTACAAGCATAGGATGAGTATGGCAACTGTCAAAACCATAAAAGATTGGAACTTCCTTTCCATTCAACACTTCAAGTAATACATCAAGTGGAGTTCTACCTGTTCCTTTGTCGTCAAATAACTCATGCTTGCCTAATATAATTGCGCCTACTTTGTCAAAAACACCGCAAGCAAATAAATGCGCAAAAGAGCGCTCTACCGTTTCAATACCCTTTAGTGAGTCTTCAATTAATAACAAATCGCCTTGGCGAATCTGTGGCATATATGGGCTTCCCCATATGCCTGCCATTGTATTTAAGTTACCACCCACAATACGCCCCTGGACAACACCTTTACCGATAAACTCCCATATATTAGTGTAGGTAGGTTTACCTGTGTCTTGCGTATCCCAGTTAATACGAACATCTGTCCACTCTTTTGGCATAGCATATGAATAAATGCTTGAAGTTGACGACAGTATATCTATGAATGACTCAAATGTATTATCAACTAGCTGTGGAAATTCACCAAAAGAAGCAACTAAAGCTGGTCCATAAAATGTGACCAACCCCGTTTGGGCATAAATTCCCATTAGTAATGCGGTGACGTCTGAATAACCAATGATGATTTTAGGGTCATGACGCAAGGTTTCATAATCAATATATGGCAATAGAGCATTGCTATTATTTCCACCAATCGTAGACATAATACAACGAACACTTGGGTCACGAATAAGTTCATTTAACTCATTAGCACGCTCTTGAATTGAACCAGAACGATAAGAGTCAGACTTTCCAGTTAAAGAGCCTGCGACTAACTCAAACCCCTTTGATGCTAGGTAAGCTTTAGCTCGCTCAAATCGGATTTCTGCAAACACTGTTGCTGGTGAAGACGGTGAGAAAAAGCCGATTTTGTCACCTACATTTAAAGCCTTTGGATATAACACTTAATTTAATCCTCCATAATTAAGTAAACGCCCGCTTAAGCGGACAAAAATTGTGGGCTATTACAGCTATCAAACCGAAAATCCTATATCTATTGGAACCGCTATTTAATTGGTGTCACCCTATTTGGCTCTGGGTTAAGATTAAAGGGAGCCTTAAACATTAGGGGTAAAAGATATTGATCGAACGACTAAATCTATCTTTGTGTGCCGAGGTCAAGGGCAAAAATATAGAGTTTGTATACTACCTAATGGATTGATTAATGCTCTAAAGTCACAAATGAAACAGGTAAAAAAGCTCCACGAGACGGATTTGTCAGATGGCTTTGGAATTGCTTCATTGCCCATCTTGGAGAGTTCCTTTTGGTATGCGCACCATCAAACGCAATGCCTTTTTTATACGGCTCCTTGTCTACTCCGCTTCTAGCGGAAGTGCCTCATTCGAACCCCACTCAGCCCAAGAACCGTCGTATAAAATAGTGTTGGATAAGCCAATTTCATGCGCGGCTAAAATAAGAATGCAGGCGGTGATCCCTGAGCCACAGGAAAACACTAAGCGCTCAGAATTCTCACTACCAATCTCAGAGAACAACTGTAATAACGCCTGTTTTGATTTAAATCCATTACCCTCCATCAAAGAGGCAAATGGAAGATTCACAGAATTAGGGATTCGCCCTGCTCTAACGCCGGGTCTTGGCTCAGCAACTTCTGCATTAAACCGCGCACTACCTCTGGCATCCACCACTAATTGTTTAGGATTATTCAGTTCGGCTAATACCCTTTGATAATCGGTCACCTTATTTGACTCGTAGTTCGCAACAAAATCACCGCAGCTAGCAATCTGGGCATAAGCGTGACTGGTTGGGTATCCTTGTTCTATCCAAGCCGGTAGTCCACCATCTAAGACCTTTACGTTGTCAAAACCCATCACCTTGAACGTCCACCATGCTCTGGGGGCGCTGTAGATCCCTTGATTATCAAAAACTACGATCGTACTTTGCTTATTAATGCCTAACTTTTGCGCATTTTTAGTGAATTGTTGCGCTGTCGGAAGTGCATGCAGTTGGCTAGATTCGTTGTTACAAAAGTCGTTTTCTATATCGAAAGGCAATGCGCCGGGAATGGTGACAAACTCTGAGTATTCAATCGGTTCTTTGCCCACAACATTGAGCATAAAGGCATCTAATAGTACCAAATCTTTGTCACCTAAATGCTTACTTAACCAAGTACAATCTACCAACACATTGCTCATTTTATATCCCTAAAATATTGCGCCCTAACGATTCAGTATTTATCAAACTGACTCTTGTGACAAGCACAAAGCTCTGTATCATCGCCACATTAAGCATGATATTAGTTCTAATTTTTCTGCTAGACTTGATAAAAATTCATACCAATTAGTCTTTTTATCCATTTCTCTATGCTGATGAATAACGGTAACTTGTGATTAAAAGCTAAAGATGAGGAAACCATTATGTCGTTAAAAATAGTCAGCATAACTCCAGAATTTGACCCTACTGTCAAAGAAGTCATCAAAAAAGTTGGGAAAGAGTTTGGCGCCGTGGGTGAAGGTTATGGACCGTCAGATCCTGAAGTCGAAAATATGAGTCGCTATTATACGTTAGACAACAAGAGTCGTTACTTTGTCGCACTGAAAGACGGTGTGGTTGTGGGTGGCTGCGGAGTCGCACCCTTTGTAGAAGGCTCTTCAACTTGTGAACTAAAAAAGCTTTTTTTATTGGAGGGGGCAAGAGGTTTCGGCTTGGGTAAAGCGCTGTCTAACCACTGTTTAGACTTTGCTAAAGAGCAAGGCTTCACTCAATGCTATTTAGACACACTTTCAAATATGACATCAGCCGTGCGTTTGTATGAAGGGCTCGGTTTTGAGCATTTAACCAAACCACTAAAGGGTACGCTCCATAACATGTGTGATGTTTGGATGTTAAAAACCTTGTAGAGCGCACTAGTGAGAAATCGTTCAAGGATGAAGGATGCACAACTATAAGTTATTGATCGCCCTAGACTCACTATTGAAAACCCGCAACCTGACGCTGTCAGCTCAAGAGTTGAACGTTAGCCAGTCAGCAATGAGTAAAACATTATTGCAAATTCGAGATGCCTTCGGCGATCCCATTTTGATCCGTGAAGGCAATCAATTTTCATTGAGTCAACGTGCTATTCATTTGCAAAAAGAGCTGCCTGAACTTTTACAAAGGTTAAACAAACTTTACTCTCCTGATGAAGTTGTGCCGAAAGAGATCTCCCGTCGCTTTACCCTCGCCTTCAATGCCTTTATTGCCCCCAAAATGCTGCCTGTTATTTGTCAGCAACTGGAACAAGAATCCCCATTATCAAGTTTAACCACTCAGCTATGGCAAAATGAAGATCTCAGCGAACTTCATAAAGGAAGCATTGATCTGGTCGCAACCATGGCAGAAGAGATCCCTGAGAACCTATACGGTAAGCGTCTTGGTGGAGATAAGTATGTGGTGCTAATGTCAGCGTCACATCCACTGGCCACTGTGTCGATGACGACCAAACGCTATATGGATGCTAAACACATTTTGGTTAATGGTGTGGTAGATAAGCAAAGAGAAGTGGATCGACTTATTGCAGATGCAGAGCAACAAAGAAGTATATTCGCCACAGCCCCCTCTTTTGAGTCTGCTGTGGAAGCCTTGCTTCTCACTCATACCTTAATGACGGTTCCCCTACATATTGCCGCGAGTTTTTCTAATAAAGAATTGGTGGTTAAGCCCGTTCCGTTTGATACCGACGAACATCACTATTACCTGCTTTGGCACGCTCGCTATAACAACGATCCTGAGCACCAGTGGTTTAGAGAGCTTTGTTTACCGCTGATAAAGGACGAACTGTGCAAATCTATTGAGCTTGGAAAACAGGCTTTCAGCTAGGAATTTCAGGCAAGAAAAAAGGAGACCCTGAGGTCTCCTTTAGATAAAGCTATATGTTCTAAAAAATTATAGAGCAGCTTTTGCTTTTTCAACTAGAACTGCGAATGCAGCTTTGTCGAATACCGCGATATCCGCAAGGATCTTACGGTCGATCTCGATAGATGCTTTCTTAAGACCGTTGATGAAACGGCTGTAAGATAGACCATTCTGGCGAGATGCAGCATTGATACGAGCGATCCATAGCTGACGGAACACGCGCTTTTTAGCACGACGGTCACGGTAAGCGTATTGACCAGCTTTAGTAACTGCTTGGAAAGCTACGCGGAATACACGTGAACGTGCTCCGTAGTAACCTTTAGCTTGTTTTAGAACTTTCTTATGACGTGCACGAGCTTGTACACCACGTTTTACGCGAGGCATTATGTCTCTCCTAAACTAAACGAATTAAAAACTAAAAAGAATTAAGCGTATGGCATCATACGCATAACACCAGCCACTTCACATTTTGGAAGGATAGCGTTAGGACGTAGTTGACGCTTGTTCTTAGTAGTACGCTTAGTCAAGATGTGACGTTTACCAGCGTGCTTAAATTTGATACCACCAGCTGTTTTCTTGAAACGCTTAGAAGCACCTTTGTTGGTTTTCATCTTAGGCATGATGAATAACTCCGCATTGTTGAGTTGTTAATAACATAGTAATTAGGGCGAATAAAACCCTGCCACTCAGGAGCAGCAAGGTTGGATTACTTGTAGGCCTGTAATTACTTCTTCTTAGGGGCTAGCACCATGATCATCTGACGACCTTCAATTCGGCTAGGGAAAGATTCAACAACAGCAAATTCTACTGTATCTTCTTTCAATCGCTTCAGAACGTCTACACCGATGTCTTGGTGTGCCATTTCGCGGCCACGGAAGCGAATTGTTACCTTCACTTTGTTGCCGTCTTCTAGGAAACGCGTCAGGTTGCGTAGTTTTACCTGATAGTCTCCAATATCAGTTCCAGGTCGGAATTTTACTTCCTTAATCTGAATCTGCTTTTGCTTCTTCTTCTGCTCTTTAAGAGCTTTGCTCTTCTCAAAGAGGAACTTACCATAATCCATCACTCGACAGACAGGTGGCTCGGCGTTAGGGCTGATCTCTACGAGATCCATACCAGCTTCGTCTGCTGCAGCCTGTGCTTCTGAGTAAGTTACGATACCTACTGGTTCGCCATCAGCGCCAGTTAATCGAACTTCACGTACGCTTCGAATCTCACCGTTTAAACGGTGCTGGTTTTGTTTGGCCGGTTGTTGTTGACCACGTCTTCCGCCTTTAATAGCTTATTCCTCCAGATTGAGCTTACGGCTTGAAACCTCGGCTTGGATGTATGAGATAAAATCATCCACTTTGAACTTGCCTAGGTCCTTGCCCTTACGAGTCCGTACTGCTATTTCGCCAGCTTCCATTTCTTGGTCACCAACTACCAACATGTACGGTACACGTTTTAAAGTGTGTTCGCGGATTTTAAAGCCAATCTTCTCATTTCTCAAGTCCGCTTTGGCTCTAATTCCACTTTTTTGCATTTTTTGTGCGATTTCTTGAACATATTCTGCTTGTTTGTCAGTAATGTTCAAAATTACCGCTTGTTCCGGTGCCAACCACGTTGGGAAGAACCCAGCGTATTCTTCGATAAGAATACCGATGAAACGCTCAAGTGAGCCCAAAATAGCGCGGTGAATCATAACAGGAACTAAACGTTCGTTATTTTCACCCACATAAGTTGCACCTAAACGACCCGGTAAGTTGAAATCGAGTTGCACTGTACCACATTGCCACGCACGATCCAGACAATCATACAAAGTAAATTCAATTTTCGGTCCGTAGAACGCACCTTCACCCTCTTGGATCTCGTAAGAAATGTCCATAGATTGCAAAGCTTGCTCTAGTGCTTTTTCTGATTCATCCCAGATTTCATCAGAGCCGACGCGCTTTTCAGGGCGTGTAGACAGCTTCACTACGATGTTGTCAAAACCGAAAGTTTGGTATGTATCGTATACCATCTTGATGCAGCTAATTACTTCATCTTGAATTTGGCTTTCAGTACAGAAGATGTGTGCATCATCCTGAGTAAAGCCACGTACGCGCATAATGCCGTGCAGTGCACCTGATGGTTCGTTACGGTGACATGAGCCAAACTCAGCCATACGTAGCGGCAGATCACGGTACGATTTTAGACCTTGGTTAAAGATCTGAACGTGACCTGGGCAGTTCATTGGCTTAATTGCGTATTCACGGTTTTCTGAGTTAGTGGTGAACATCGCATCAGCGTATTTGTCCCAGTGACCAGAACGTTCCCAAAGAACGCGATCCATCATTAATGGACCTTTTACTTCTTGGTAATCGTATTCCGTCAGTTTTTCACGAATGAAGACTTCTAGATTACGGAAAATAGACCAGCCATTGTGATGCCAGAACACCATACCCGGTGCTTCTTGCTGCATGTGGAACAAGTCTAGATGCTTACCAATCTTACGGTGGTCACGCTTAGCGGCTTCTTCAAGGCGTGTTAAGTGCGCCTTAAGTGCTTTCTTATCGTGGAACGCTGTACCGTAGATACGCTGTAGCATCTTGTTATCGCTGTTACCACGCCAGTATGCACCGGCTACGTTAAGTAGCGTGAAGTGCTGACAGAAGCCCATGTGAGGTACGTGTGGACCGCGACACATGTCAACGTATTCTTCGTGGTGGTATAAACCTGGACGATCGTCTCTTGCAACGTTCTCATCCAAGATTTCAATCTTGTAGGTTTCTCCGCGAGCTTCAAATGCATCGCGAGCTTCCTGCCAGCTGACTTTCTTTTTAACAACTTGATACTTAGTTTTCGCAAGCTCTTTCATACGCTTTTCGATTTTATCCAAATCTTCTTGCGTAAGGTGGTGCTCCATATCGATGTCGTAGTAAAAACCGCTGTCGATCGTTGGACCGATAGCCATTTTTGCATCTGGATAAAGTTGCTTAATTGCATGACCAAGAAGGTGAGCACATGAGTGGCGCACAATTTCAAGACCATCAACTTCGTCTTTTGCAGTGATGATTTCTAGGCTTGCATCTTGCTCAATAAGATCGCACGCATCAAAACGTTCGCCATTCACACGACCTGCAATGGTGGCTTTTGCCAGACCAGGGCCGATAGAAGCTGCGACATCAAGAGTTGATACAGGGTTGTCAAATTGACGCTGACTGCCGTCAGGAAGAGTAATTACAGGCATTTTAAGTCCTATTCCAGTGGTGTTACATACGAAGCAACACATGTTTAAGTCAATCTCTTGCGTTCAATGCCTTAGAAAACAAGAGCCAAATGAATTGCTTGTTAAATCCCTCACAAATACTGATGTGAACGATACCATTTAACAAACAAGCGGAGTATTGTAACCAAAATCCCCAAAATGACAATAGAAAAGCCTAGTCTGGCCTCTACTCCCCCTTCCGTTTCATGAAAAATTCATGCAATTGTCATCATTTGATACACTGGATAGACCATTAAATGTGAGCGCTTTGGTATACTTCGAAAAATAACAGGTAACAACAAAGACTTTAAGCACCATTATGTTTTTATCCCCTTACTTCGTAAATGAAGATTCGTCGTTCTATTTTACTCGCCAACAAGCTAGCAATTTTGCCAAAGGCATTGCTGGTGACTTTAATCCTATCCATGACGAAGACCACAAACGCTTCTGTGTACCAGGCGACCTATTGTTTGCTGTATTGCTACAAAAAGAAGGGATTAGCCAAAACATGGAGTTCACCTTCTCTGGAATGGTGGGTGATGGTTTAAAGCTAAAAGTAGAACATGAAAACCAAGAAGTTAGTGCTGTTGTTGATACAAAAGAAAAGCAATATCTCAGCCTAAACCGCCACGGTGATAACAGTACCGATAAAGAGCTTATCGAAAATGTAATTCGTGGCTATGTGCAATTTTCTGGAATGAACTTCCCACACATCATGGTGCCTCTTATGAAAGAAGAGCAAATGATGTTCAACACTAAGCGCCCTCTTATCATTTATGAAAGCATGAAACTTGAATTCAGTCGTTTTGACATTAAACAGCCAACGGTTGATTTAAGCAGTGCCACTTTCGATGTGAACGGTAAGCGCGGTGTCGTCACTCTGAACTTTGAATTTAAAGGCGAAGGACAAGTGATTGGTACTGGTACCAAACGTATGATTGCCAGCGGTCTTATCCCATGGGTAGAAGAAGACATGATGGCCTACGTAGACAAATTTAACGAAGCCAAGAACAACTTTGATAAATAACAGCCTTTAAAAAAGGGGTCAGGTCTTGAAATTTGCATTTCAAAACCTGACCCCTTTTTAATGGGCGCATTTTACAAAAATCACACTATCTCAAGCAGCGCCTGCAATGGGTGTTTAGCCGCTACGCTTTGTAGACGTTTCACTTGGCTTCTGCATGAATAACCGGTCACCAAGCAACGCTCTTTCGGCAACTTATCTAGGCTTGGTCGCCAACTTAAATCATAGATATCTTTTGACCATTGCAGTTTATCCGCTTCATGCCCAAAGGTGCCCGCCATACCACAACAACCCACTGGCACAGAATTAAGTGACGCACCAAAGTGGCTAAAGATAGCTCCCCACTCTTTCTCTGCATTAGGCAACATGGTTTTTTCAGTGCAGTGCGCTAGCAAATACCAAGCCGGTTGCTGCTTACTCTCTATTTCTGGCAATGTGGTTAGCAGTGGCAATAACCACTCATGCACTGTCTGCACGCTAAAGTCTGGACAATTTTTCTTCAGTATTTCTCTATATTCATCACGATAACAAAGCACCAGAGCAGGATCGACACCGACCATCGGCATTTTAAGCTTGGCGGCATCCGCTAAAAATTGAGAGGTACTCTCTGCTGTGCTGGTAAATTGCTTCAAAAAACCTTTGATGTGTTGCGCTTTACCATTAGGTTGAAATGGCAACATGATTGGGGTGAAACCAAGCTTGATGATCAATGACACAAAGTCATCCACCACTTGCGCATCGTAATAACTGGTAAATGGGTCTTGTACCACTATCACATGTTTTTGTTTTTGTTCATCACTCAGCTGAGATAATTTTTGATAATCGTATTTAGAAACATGCTGACTCTTCAGACGTTGCTTTAACGTTGGTGACGACAGTAACGGCGCATCTACATAACCAATGCTAGAAGCCACCAAAGATTGTACCCAACCGGTATTAAGTACCGTGTTAACCAATTTTGGTGAAATGGCCATCAAAGGTAGCAAAGATTCAATGTTGGCGACAAAGTAATCTTTTAGTGGTCTTTGATAACGCATGTGGTAAAGATTTAAGAAACGCGCTCTAAAATTAGGCACATCGACTTTAATCGGACACTGCGTTGCACACGCTTTACACGCAAGACAGCCTTGCATCGCCTCATACACTTCATGAGAAAAATCGTAATGATGACGACGATTAACTCGATTCATGACTCTATCAAGCATATTCTTTAGCGACAACGAACCTTTCAGTGCTTTACTTTCTAAATCAAGGATATCAACGCCTTGTTCAGATAACTGGCGCAACCACTCTCTGACAATTCCTGCACGACCTTTTGGTGAATGTCGACGGTCGGCTAAGATCTTCATAGAGGGACACATAGGTGACGCAACGTCATAGTTAAAACATAAACCGTTACCGTTACACTCCATAGCACCATTAAAGCTGTCACGTACATTGACGGGAATTTGACGGTCAAAGTGTGCACGTTTCACCCCATTGACTTTGACTAATTCGTCACTTGAACCCAATGGAGTACAAATTTTGCCTGGGTTCATCTTATTTAAAGGATCAAACGCCCCTTTCACTCGGCGCAACTGTTCAAAAAGATGCTCACCGAAAAATTCTGGGCCGTATTCAGAGCGAAAACCTTTGCCATGCTCGCCCCACATCAAGCCGCCATATTTAGAGACCAAGGCCACAACTTGATCAGAAATCTGATGCATCAACGCTTCTTGCTTAGGATCGCACATATCCAACGAGGGTCGAACGTGCAGTACACCCGCATCAACGTGACCAAACATGCCGTAACGAAGATTATGCCCATCTAACAAAGCTCTAAACTCAGCAATAAAATCGGCGAGATTTTCAGGCGGTACACAAGTGTCTTCAGCAAAAGCTACCGGCTTAGCTGCACCTTTGGTGGCGCCTAGTAAACCTACCGCTTTTTTACGCATGCCGTATATTTTGCCAATACTGGCAAGATCATCGCAGATTTGATAGCCGATGATGCCGCCTTTTTTCGATGCCATCATTTCATCTAAACGCAGCAATAACGCGTTCACTTGTGCATCAATTTCTTCGGAATCATAGCCTGCATACTCAACGATATTAACGCCGAGCATTTCTTGGCCGGGGACTTCGGTTAACAAATCACTGACGGTGTGCCATACGATGTCTTGCTTGGCAAGATTGAGTACGATGGAGTCAATGGTTTCAACTGACAATGCATTCGCCTCTACCATCATAGGTGCAGAGCGAAGCGCCGAATCAAAACTGTCGTATTTGACGTTAACTAATACGCGAGATTTAGGGATTTTGGTGAGATTCAATTTGGCGCGAGTAATAAAGCCCAATGAACCTTCAGAGCCACACAGCACTCGCTCTGGTAAAAATTGATCGTCAATCAGAGCATTTTTTAAATCGTAGCCGGTAAGAAAGCGGTTTAAAGGAGGAAAGCGCGCTTCTATAGCTTGACGATGTTCACGACAAATTCTTTGTGTTTCAGCTACTGCATTTGCCGCAAAGCTATTGGCTTTCACCTGTTGCCATTGTTCAGTATCTAATACTGAACCATCGGCTAATACAGAGGTTAACCCCAATACATGATCAGAGGTTTTACCATAACGCAGTGAACCTTGCCCGGAAGCATCGGTGTTGATCATGCCACCAATTGTCGCCCTATTACTGGTTGAGAGCTCTGGGGAAAAGAAATAACCGTGTTCTCGAATTAAATCATTGAGTTTATCTTTAACCATTCCGGTTTCGACAATCACCCAACCTTCTTCAAGGTTCAATTCCACCAATTTATTTAAATGACGAGACAGATCGACCACAATATGTTCAGTCAAAGATTGTCCATTGGTGCCGGTGCCGCCACCTCTTGGAGAAAAACGAACAGAATGGAATTCACTTTGGTGGCCAATTTCAGTTAACAGTTCAATATCAAGCTGTGTTTTTGGATGCACTACCGCTTGCGGTAATTGCTGATAAACACTGTTATCGGTTGCTACCGCTAATCGACTGGCGTATTGGGTTTCAATCTCACCTTGAAAGCCTCGTTGTACAAGTTGCTTAAGGTAGCTATCAACGGTTGCATTGCTTGAAGGGGTTTGGCTGAGTCTTGGTAACATAATGCTTCCTGCAGTCATCATGCGCTACTCCATCGTCTTAGGCATGAATAATTTAAGTCGTTTATTTTCTAACACTTTACATGATTTAAGAAATGATCAAAACCATCATAGAGAATGCTATTCATTTACTCTTTAAGAGTGAGCGAAAAAGGAGTAAAATGTGTCCCCCTTTTGGTGATGCCGAGAACGTATGAACAAGCAAAAAGCGTTGAAAAAAATAGCAAAATGCCTTGAATTAGGTAATTCAGCCAACGTCAACGAGGCTGCAAACGCCATTAAAATGGCACACAACCTTATGCTCAAGTATGGTCTTGAAAAAGATGATATTGAGTTTATCAAAATGGGGAAAACTCAATCTTCTCACCTTTTACCTAGCAATGTCGGTAATAATATTTTACGAGTTATACGTGGCATTAATACCAAATTTGGTGTAGAAGCGGTATTGCTAAATCATAAAGGGTTAAAACGCGTAGAATTTATCGGTGAAGCCGATCGTGCCATTTTTGCCGCGTTTGCGTTTGATGTTGTGTATCGAGAAATGAATGAACACACAGGTAAGTTTAGAAATAGCTTTGCCGGTTCAGGTACACCCTCATCCGAAGTCACCAAACGAGTTAACTCGTTTCTATCGGGTTGGATTGAAGGAGCACTGGAAAAATTACCGCTCATTGCTCCAGATGACGAATCCGATAAGAAAATTAAGAATTATATTGATAAAGAATTTGAAAATATAGATAGGGAAACCTTTAAAAAGCAACTTCAAGAAGCGATGAAAAACCTTACCGCGGATTACGAAGTTGGCTTGAAAAAAGGTCGAACTTTATCTGTCAGCCGACCTGTTGAAGGGGCTCAAGCCAAAAAACTGCTGAAATAATCGTATTTCTCCCTTAATAACGCTTGATAAGAACAAATATGCAACAGTTTATTCACAATGGTGTAATATTATATATCTTAACCTTTCGGCGAGGATCGAACCATCGATACTGGCCTGTCTCGAATAAAAGGTCGTATCAAAAGCAAATACTTATGGAGTAGTTATTAGTATGAAAAAAACTTTCTCACATTGCGATTGGTGTAAAAAATTAGCTTTCGTTGAAAAATTGACTTACATGGACGGGTACGTTAACTGTTGTTGCGACTCATGCAAACAAACTGCGCTACTGGATATCAAGCGCTATAACCATGAAGAAAGTGTCACACCACAAAAAGAAATGTTGAAACGTCAACACGCATAGAGACCTCGAGAAAACAACAAACCCAACTTAGTGTTGGGTTTTTTTTTGCCAAAATTTCATTATCTAAGCTTGATCTTTAACCGAACAGGTATTACTGTTTATCTATACAGTATGTATGGAGATACAGTAAATGCACTTTCAACCAATGAATAATAGCAGCGCTTTAAATCTTTCACCTCGTTCTTTTCAAGCATCTAGCTTAGAACGTTTGGCTAAAGCTTCATCGGCTCACAAATGGATTTTATTCACCGCACAAACCCATCTTCCAGACTTAAAAGATCTTCAATCATACCGTGTCGATTGTGAGAAAATCATTCAGCTAAGGCCTTCAATAAAGAGCAGCGAAATTGAAGTGGTGACAAAAGCCATCACTTTAGGCAACGCCAGTGCCATTGTAGCCAGTGGCGATATTGATAGTTTTGCTCGTAAACAATTACAGCAGTTAGCTATGCAACACGGATGTGAAGTCTTTTTCTCAACATCAAACACTCAATATCTTCATTAAATTAACAATTTATTAAGATACAGAGCGTAAAAATAGCGAAGTCAAATTGACGAGGCGCAATCGTTTGCTTTTCTATTGGAATAGTGAAAATGATCTGTGTATTATTCTCAGCAGTATTTACCCTATTAGGTATAAATTATGAATCTTGCTGACCAAGTATTAGACGTTAACGATGACTTGCCTATTCGCACCGATAAACCTGTACACAGTGGTAAAGTGCGCTCTGTGTACTGGCTTACTGAAGAAGACAGTCGCCGCTTAATCAAAGAAAAAAACTACGATGTTTCCGAAGATGCTCCTTTAGCCATCATGGTAATTAGTGATCGCATCTCTGCATTTGATTGTATCTGGCACGGTGAACAAAACCTAAAAGGGGTTCCCGGCAAAGGAGCAGCGCTTAACGCCATCTCTAATCATTGGTTTAAACTGTTTAAAGATAATGGTTTAGCAGACAGTCATATTCTTGATATTCCCCACCCTCTAGTGTGGATCGTGCAAAAAGCGAAACCTGTGATGGTTGAAGCTATCTGCCGTAAATACATTACAGGCTCAATGTGGCGTGCTTATTCAAAAGGTGAGCGTTCGTTCTGTGGTATCGACTTGCCTGAAGGCTTAATCAAAGACGGATTACTTGACGATCTATTAATTACTCCTTCCACCAAAGGCATTTTAAAAGGTATTCCTAACGTTCCTGAAGTGGACGATGTGAATATTACTCGCCAAGATCTGATCAATAACTACGCATCATTTAATTTCCAAGCGCCACAAGATGTCGATCGCTACGAAGTGTTGCTGAAAGAAGGCTTTAACGTTATTGATAACGCTCTTTCAAAAATTGGACAGATCTTTGTCGACACCAAATTTGAATTTGGTTATGTCACTGACAGTAAAGGCAATGAAAAGCTCATTTATATGGACGAAGTAGGCACACCTGATTCTTCACGTATTTGGGATAAAGACGCTTACAATGATGGTGTTATTGTCGAAAACTCGAAAGAAGGCTTCCGTCAGTTCTTGTTAAACCACTTCCCTGATCCTGATATCTTACTTAACAAAGATCGCATGACAGAGCGTAACGCTTTAGCAACCGATAATGAACTGCCGTTATCAGCAATGATGGAGCTTTCAGAAACTTATACCAGTATTGCAGAGAAAATCACTGGCAATAAAATTGAGCTAAGCGCGAACCCTAAAGCCGAAATCGTTGAAATATTGGCAAGAGACTACGCGCTAGTTGACTAAACCAAGTGCGCTAAACTAACAGTACTCAGGAAAGTAGGCTAAAGCAGAGTAGGTAAAGCAAAGTACGCAATCAAGCGCACTAAATTTACCGATAAACATTATCTGTTGCAATGCCATACAGCATGAAGCCGTCACCCACAGTGACGGCTTCTTTTATTTTATTCATTCAATCATTCTAAGCACTTAATTTAAACGTGATGCCCTACCCACTTCATTCACCGATATTTTACCTAGCAAATCATTTTTGATTGCATTGCCTAATAAAGAAAAATGCACACCTTGAATCGCACCTTCTAATTTCCACAACAAATTAATGTTTAGGTCTAAACCATAGATAGATTGCAGGCGACGAAACGACTCGCTAGAGCCAATAGTTCTCAATCCACTGACATCTTGAATGTCTATTCTGGCTAACATTCTTTCGATACTCAGTTGCAAGTTGGGTAAGTCACGAATGCGCTCATCACAATGTTGGCATCTGTCTTTGTCAACTTTGGCATTTTCTATGGATTGAATAAACAAAGAATGCGTTTGAATCGGATCGGAAAAATACAGATCCATAATGTTGTAATATTGAACTCTAGCGCAGCCGATTCGTTTTTGGAACTTAAACTGTTTACAGCCTAAAGCGATCAGTTTATCGGTTAAATCGGGACCACCGCGCAAGTATGCCCTTCCTTCATGAACCAATAAAAACATGGCATCATCAATAAAATATCCCGTGCCACCAAACATTGAACGAGAGTTTAATCCATCAAAACGTTGAATGTTGTCAATCACAGCAGCAATTCCATTTCTAGCCATAATCATCGTCTCCACTTGAGTCATTATCCATCTTATTTCAGAGCCTACATACCTCACTCCGTCGTGTACTCAATAAGCTTTACAGTCAAGCATTCTGTTGTCTATGTACGATAAGTAGTATTGAAATTACAAAAAGTATGAGAACTTGCGATATATATCGAAAAGAAAGTGTGATTTATGCGTGAATTAGCTAACTACAGCACGCAAAAGGACTCTAATAATTTTCAGTTGAATTGGATTAGTGTAAGCTGATGAATCTTCTAAAGATAACAGCATATTGTGCTGTGTATTCTTCCTTAAATTGCACCGGAAAGTATCTAAACAAACATGTTACTAGGGTTATTATTCATTTTTATTCCACTCATTGTGGGATACTTCATCTCAATTAAAACACCGCATATTTTAAGTAAGATCAACAAGATCTGCTCTTACACCGTTTTATTCATTCTATTTTTAATGGGTCTAAGTATTGCGGGAATGGAAAACTTAGGCGGTAATCTAAAACAGATCATCATAGTGGCAACTTGCTTTTTTATTAGCATGGGCATATTTAACGTACTGGCTTTACCTTTAGTTGACATTAAATTTCCACTACAAGTAGAAGGCAGGAAAAACAAACTGCCGTTATTAGAAATGGCATCCGAATCCGTTCGATTGGTGTTTGTTGTAGCCCTTGGTGTTGGCATTGGTTTATTACTGCCCGGATATTGGAGTTGGGTGCATACGGCGAGTGAGTGGACGTTATTCGGATTGTTATTTTTAATCGGCATACAACTTAGAAATAGCGGCCTGACACTTCGTGAGATCATCATCAACAAACATGGCTTGATTATCGCAGGTGTCGTGATTATCACCTCTTGGCTAGGCGGTATTGTTTCAGCGCTACTACTTGGCCTTCCTATAAGCCAAGGATTGGCAATGGCATCAGGCTTTGGCTGGTATTCATTAAGTGGCATTTTAATCACAGAGAGTTATGGCCCCTTGTACGGCAGTGCCTCACTGATAGTAGAGTTACTTCGCGAATTAATGGCGCTTATCTTTATCCCGCTATTAATAAAAAGCCGTCCTTGTACCGCTATTGGCTACGCTGGCGCTACCGCAATGGACTTTACATTACCCATCATTCAACAAACAGGTGGTATACGTTGCGTTCCTGTGGCGATTGTCAGTGGTTTTATCTTAAGTCTACTGGTCCCTGTTCTTATCCTTAGCTTTGCTGGATTGGGAATGTAATATTTGGCGGGCTTGCTCACATTCAATCATCGAACACTTAGGTAATTAATATAAGTTTTGTTAAATTACTTTGACTACTGTCGTAGAGTCTATCAACTCAGGGAATTATTCGATGAACAAAACGCTGGTTTTACTAATGTCAGCTATACCTGCTTTTGCCTTTGCTGCAAACACAGAGTGCCAAATCACAAAATACGATACTTATATTGATGCCTCAATTACTTGGTATCAAGACCTTGCTACTATTACGAGCACTGACAACCCGCAACTCAAAGAAGTCAGTGATTGGTTTGTAGACGGTCGAACAAAACACTTTGAACTCAATCGTGAAGCCGTACATACCTTTTTAAAGTCTGAGCCTAACAAAGTCTCCACTGAATCAGACGTCGAATCTTGGCTGCAACTGACTCAAAGTGATATTAAAGCACTGTCTAATCGTGATGATAAGTTAGGCCAGTTAGCTAAACAAAGTTTCCAATATCGACAAGCGCAATCTCACCCGCAAAATTATGAGTTTCGCTCGGCACTGGCTGATTTACTCAGTCATCCCAATAAAATCGAGCATGCATTAAATCGCTATAACCATTCTATTGAGGACGTAGTTGCTATGAATTGCAACTCACATTGACGCCTTACTCTTAACCATAAAATCAGTACATGAAAAATAATGCGAGACTTTGAGCGATTAATTTATTACATTGTCTCGCAATTTCCGCAATACAAATTCATGTTATATGGTTTCACAGGACAAAACAGCACAAGTTAATTTCGAAAGCTTACTCAGAATATTTACTGTTCCTGAGGGCCCAGAATCGACGCTCACTCAAATTGAGGAGAGCCTGTCTGGAAACCTGAATCAATTCCTAAAAGAACATATCGTTGCGGAAGAAAAGCCTCTTCGTGAAATCGAAAAGGATTTTCGACAATCCATTTTGCCAGAAACACCCACTTTTGTTTCTGACCATACCCAGCACCTGCTTGATACATTAGTATCGCACTCTGTTCATACCTCATCGCCAAGCTTTATCGGCCACATGACGTCTGCACTGCCCTATTACTTGATGCCGTTATCGAAAATTATGATAGCGCTCAATCAAAACTTGGTAAAAATTGAAACCTCTAAGGCCTTTACGCCATTAGAGCGCCAAGTGTTAGGGATGTTACATAACCTTATATACGCGCAAGATGACGCGTTTTACAGTCGTTGGATGCATAGCGCACAGCACTCTTTAGGCGCATTTTGTTCTGGCGGCACTATCGCCAATATCACAGCCTTATGGGTGGCGCGTAATAATGCCTTTCCTGCCGATGGTGAATTCCGTGGTATCGAACAGCAAGGCATCTTTAAAGCGCTGAAACATTACGACTACGAAGGCGTCGCCATTGTGGTATCCGAACGTGGACATTATTCACTGAAAAAAGCGGCGGATGTACTGGGTATTGGTCGTGAAAGCCTAGTACCCGTTAAAACCGATGACCACAATAAAGTGTGCTTGACTGATTTAGAAGCTAAGCTCAACGAACTTGAAGAAAATAAAATCAAGACTATCGCTGTAGTGGGCATCGCAGGCACCACCGAAACCGGTAATATCGATCCATTGGCCGAGATTGCCGCTATTTGTCAAAAGCACCAATGCCACTTCCACGTAGATGCGGCTTGGGGCGGCGCAACACTGATGTCCAATAAGCACAGAGATTTACTTGCGGGTATTGAACTGGCCGACTCAGTCACTATTGATGCGCATAAGCAACTGTATATCCCTATGGGTGCGGGAATGGTTCTATTTAAAGACCCACACTCCATGGCCAGCATTGAACATCATGCTGCCTATATTTTGCGTAAAGGTTCAAAAGATCTCGGCAGTCATGCTCTAGAGGGTTCTCGCTCTGGCATGGCAATGCTTCTTTACTCAAGCATGCATATTATCAGCCGACCAGGTTACGAGTTACTGATCAATGCCAGCTTAGATAAAGCTCGCTACTTTGCGGATTTAATAAGCCAGCAATCTGATTTTGAGCTCGTTACAGAACCTGAACTGTGTCTACTCACCTATCGCTACATACCACCACACGTTAAAGCTGCGCTACACAAGGCTACAGGTAAGAAAAAACACAAACTCAACGAATTGATCAATGGATTAACCCAGTTTATTCAAAAATATCAACGTGAAAACGGGTTATCGTTCGTATCTCGTACTACCCTTACGCCTAAGAAGTGGGACAAGATGACGACCATTGTTTTCCGAGTTGTGTTAGCAAACCCTCTTACTACCAAAGAGATACTGCATAACATCCTTAACGAACAACGTGAAATAGCAAAAGCGGCTCCATCGCTCACTAAACAGATCAACACAGTTGTTGATGCTATTGAGTCAGGACTGTAATTTATTTTCTCATGTATGCCATTTTGGCTAAATTGATGCGATCTAGTACCTAAAAGAAGCTAACTGACTGCTTCAACTTTGAAGCCTGTCATATTATTACGCATTACTTGTCATTAAGTTTCTGTTTTGTTACAACACGACTACAGAACGGTATATACTGATTTTATTCGTTTTCACGCTCGTCAGTCTCACTATTGAGTCACGTATTCAAATTATCCGATAAGCCAACTTCATGAATACTTTAGAAAAAGTACAAAAAAATTTAGACAACTTCAGCAAGTCCGAAAGGAAGGTTGCTGAGGTTATCATGGCGAATCCGCAGACAGCTATTCACTCAAGTATCGCAACACTTGCGAAACTTGCCGATGTCAGTGAGCCAACCGTAAACCGTTTTTGCCGTCGCTTAGATACTAAAGGTTTTCCCGACTTTAAATTGCACTTAGCGCAGAGCTTAGCCAATGGTACGCCCTACGTAAGCCGTAATGTTGAAGAAACAGACGGACCGGATGCGTACACTCATAAAATCTTTGAATCGACCATGGCTTGCTTAGATGTGGCAAAAAGTAGCTTAGACGCACAACAAATTAATCGTGCTGTCGATTTGCTGACTCAAGCCAAACGCATCTCATTTTTCGGGCAAGGTGCCTCTTCTGCCGTGGCTAAAGACGCGCAAAATAAGTTTATTCGCTTTAATATTCCGATTACGCGCTTTGATGATCCGGTCATGCAACGCATGAGCTGCATCAATAGCACAGACAACGATGTAGTAGTGTTAATTTCTCACACAGGACGTACTAAAAGCCTGATTGAAATTGCCCATCTTGCTCGTGATAACGGCGCAACGGTCATCGCAATTACGGCTAAGAATTCCCCTCTTGATAAAGCAGTCTCGCTTACCATTACTCTTGATGTGTCTGAGGATACCGACGTGTATATGCCAATGGCGAGCCGTGTGGTACAAATGACCATCATTGATGTGTTAGCAACAGGATTTACCTTACGCCGTGGTAGTGGCTTTAGAGACAACTTAAAACGCGTAAAAGAGACCTTGCGTGAGTCGCGCTTTGATAAAGGCGAAATTTAACGTTTAACCTGTTCTAGAATTAAACATCAACGAAAACAGATAAATGCGCCATTTCAAATACTTAAGCTGTACTAGCTCAATAAGCATTCGAAATCGCGCATTTTTTGTATCTAGCTAAAATGCATCAAGGTAAAATGCAGCGATTAAATCATCTCAGATAGATCATCTTGCTGACGGTATTTTTGCGCATGACTCTGCGTATATACCGAGCTCAACACTTCCACCAGCCTATCTTGAGTCAGCGGTAATGGATTACCTTTAATCGCCACCGACTTTAATGCATCAGTAGCGATGTCATTGTATGACGCATCACAATCGCCAAAATAAGACAATGTAGGCACTTCCAACTGTTTCAGCATGTTATTGACCCAAGCAACCCCATCATCTCGATGCGCTTCTTCATCGCCCGTGACCAATTGTGCAACCTTACGATAGCGAGCTAACACATCATTACGACCACTTTGCTTTGCTACGCGCATGTTTTCATGCATCACAAACGGTGCTAGCCTTGCGGTGATCACGCTGTGCGGCGCGTTGATTTTCCCGCCTAATGCCGAAGCTAAACCATGCGCCGCACCCAGCTTAGCGTTGGTGCTTGCCATACCGCCAAGCATGGCAGCAAAAGACAAATCTGCCCGTGCGCGCGGATTATCTTGTCGACAAGCAGCCAGAATAGAGCGCGAAAGACGACGTAATCCTTCTTCACAAATCATATCAGTGAGTGGATTAGGTTCACCACACACGTAAGCTTCCATCAAGTGTGTAAACGCATCCATAGCCCCACGACCTGAAGTCGCAAGATCGGTACCATAAGTGAGCGTAGGATCAACAATGGCGACATCTGGCAGTAATTCCGGCGATCTTAGGCTGACTTTGACCTTATCTTGCCCAGATTTAAGTACCGCATGTTTTGTCACTTCAGCGCCCGAACCTGCTGTTGTTGGAATGGCTATCATAGGTAGCGGAGCAAACTTAATTGGCACATTTCGCCCGACAACTTCCACATAATCGTAAAGATCGCCTCCGTTAGTGGTCATCGCTGCCAGCGCCTTACCCATATCAATCACGCTGCCTCCGCCCATTGCCACCACCATATCCGGCTTAAAGCGACGGGCCACCACAGCAGCCTCTTCCACCATTGCGATATTAGGTTCATTGCTAACAGAAAAGTGATGGTAGCGCATCAGTTGGCTTTTTAAATACTGAGTAATCATGGCAGAGCGAGTGAGATCTTTTCCAGTCACCAGCAAAACGCTATAACCAAACTGATTAAGAGTGGAAAGGGATGATTGAAGAGTCCCTTCCCCAAATACGATCCGTGACGTCGTCATAAACTGAAACATACAAACATCCTTTTTAAAGTCTAAATCCCGA
The DNA here is from genome assembly GCF_052955985.1 of Vibrio sp. B1Z05. Lineage (NCBI taxonomy): Bacteria > Pseudomonadati > Pseudomonadota > Gammaproteobacteria > Vibrionales > Vibrionaceae > Vibrio > Vibrio sp. B1Z05. The sequence goes on along the minus strand of NZ_CP130463.1, from coordinate 1,228,887 downwards.
GCTATTCACAGACGGCTACATTGCCACTGCTTATCTCATGTGAAATCAAAGATTTAAATCGCTACATTTAGTTTACAATATTTTCAAATTTGCGTTTTGTTTAACTTCTCTTTTTACCGATTATCATGGCAAGAATGTTTGATAGTTTTTGCCTATCACTCTAGTAGGCAATTTCTTCTTTATTTCGTTAAACGCTTAAGGCATAGTTCTAGTATTGAAAAGGAGAGTTTTATGTTTGTCGTTATTTTTGGTCGCCCTGCTTGTCCATACTGTGTTCGTGCAAAAGAGATTGCAGAAGAGCTAAAGGAAAACCGTACGGATTTTAATTACCGTTACGTTGATATTCATGCAGAAGGCATTTCTAAAGCCGATCTTGAGAAAACAGTAGGTAAGCCTGTTGAAACTGTTCCTCAAATCTTCATCGACCAAGATCACATTGGTGGCTGCACAGAATTTGAAGCTTACGCTAAAGAAAACCTAGGGCTATACGCTTAAGTTACTTTTTGCTCACACTGAAAGTTAGCAAGCAACACACCCTAATATATTGATTCAAGATGAAGGCCATAGCGCCTTCATTTTTTTGTCTGTTATTTATGGCAATCATAGTCAGATTGCTTGGTTATTCGACAGAAAAATACATAATAAAAAAGCCTCTATAAACTTTTGTTTATAGAGGCTTTAAACTGTATAGATGTTTTACAAAACAGAATGACTACGGATTAGATATCAATCACATCAAAATCAACAAGCGTATCAACGTCCGCTTCGTAATCAACACCATCGATACCAAAACCAAACAAGCTCAAGAACTCATCTTTGTATTCTTGGTAATCAGTCAGGTCTCTGATGTTCTCAGAAGTAATTTGAGGCCATAGATCGCGACAATGTTGCTGAATATCTTCACGCAATTCCCAGTCATCAAGACGAAGGCGATTGCTTTCATCAACTTCTGCTGCGCTGCCGTCTGCTTTATATAGACGTTGGCTAAACATGCGATAGATTTGTTGCATACAACCTTCGTGTACGCCCTCTTCACGCATTTTCTTAAATACCATTGCAATGTACAGTGGCATTACTGGAATCGCCGAGCTTGCTTGCGTTACAACAGATTTAAGTACTGCTACGTTTGCTGTGCCGCCTGTTGCAGACAGTTTTTCATTGAGTGCTGTCGATGCACGGTCTAGATCCATTTTGGCACGGCCTAATGCGCCGTCCCAGTAGATTGGCCATGTTAGCTCAGTACCAATGTAGCTGTAGGCAACTGTCTTACAACCGTCAGCCAATACGCCGGCTTCAGAAAGAGTATTGATCCACAATTCCCAATCTTCGCCGCCCATTACCGTTACAGTATCTGCAATCTCTTGCTCTGTAGCAGGCTCAATGCTTGCTTCGATAATTTGGTCTTTATTGGTATCTACTGCCGTTGATGTGTAAGTATCACCAATCGGTTTTAGTGAAGAACGAATCACTTCACCTGTTTCTGGCATTTTACGTACTGGAGATGCCAGTGAGTAAACCACCATATCAATTTGACCGAGGTCTTGTTTGATAAGATCGATGGTTTTTTGCTTAGCTTCGTTAGAGAAAGCATCGCCATTTAAGCTTTTTGAGTATAAGCCTTCAGCATGTGCTAGCTTGTCAAACGCTGCGGCATTGTAAAAGCCTGCAGTGCCAGGTTTCTTTTCCGTTCCTGCTTTCTCGAAGAAAACACCAATAGTCGATGCGCCGCCGCCAAAAGCTGCCGCGATACGAGAAGATAAGCCATAGCCACTTGAAGAGCCGACAACTAATACACGTTTTGGTGCGTTAGCAATTGGGCCTTGTGCTTTTGTATAAGCAATTTGTTCTTTTACGTTAGCTTCACAGCCCACTGGGTGTGTTGTGGTACAGATAAATCCACGAATTCGAGGTTTTATGATCATTATTCACTTCCTTAAATTAACTTGCGTAGCATAAAAGGTTCTTCGCAAAATCTCACCCTATTTATAGAAGATCTGCCATTAATCGTTAGTGGTTGGAGCACTTATGAGCAATATAATCAAAATCTAGATCTAAGTTCTCACCATAAAATGGATATCTGACTAAATGTTTGATTGATATCATGCAAGTATAAATATTGTTTTCTAAACTAGAAGCATCAATTAAATTAGTTCTGATTTCCATAGGCTTATCAAAACTGTAGAGGGAAATTCTATGCAAACTACATTTATCGTAAACTTTATCGGCACAGCTTCGCCTTCGACTATCAAGCGTCTTTCTTCAGTCACGCACGAGAACAACGGCAAATGGTTACTCAGCAAAGTTAACTTTATCGAACACCAAGTTGCTGGTGTAATTAAAATCGACCTACCACTAGAAAACGCACAAATTGTAAAAGATGCATTTTCAAGTACTGAAAATCTCACTTGCCAATTTGCCGATGCTGACGCATCACTGCACGATGAAAACGACATCTTCTCATTACGTGTCAACGCTAATGACCGAGCAGGTATCGTTAACGAAATTACACACATCTTAGATAAACAAGACGTCACTATTTTAGATATGGACTGTCAACGTGTATTTATTGCAGGTGGTGGTAGCGGTATTAGCGCCAGCCTATTCACCGCGCAACTAGCACTTAAACTGCCAGCGGCGTTAGGTCTAAAAGATGTGACTCGTGAACTGGAATCACTAAGCGAAGATACTAAGGTTATCATTAACGCTTAGGTGACTCATTTAGCGTATTTACAGTGAAATGAAATACGTATCAAACAAAAAGCTCGCTATATTTAGCGAGCTTTTTTTATTTTAATTTCATACAGTTATCAGACGTTTTAAACGGACCACTGAGAGAGTGAACGTTTAAAATCAGCATAACCAAACTCATTGAGCTTGACCACTTCCCCACTGCTACGCTGGCAATAAATAGATGGCATCTTAATGCCATTAAACCAGTTCAGTTTCACCATGGTATAGCCAGCACTGTCTAAGATATGTAGACGCTGACCAATCTGTAACGGCTCAGCAAATTGTGTTTCGCAGAACTGGTCGCCCGCTAAGCATGAGCACGAGCCAATCACATAGTGATGTGGCGCGCCATCAGTGGCTTCTAAAATTGACGCAGGTTCATCATAAATTAAGGTATCTAAACGGTGCGCTTCGGTGGCCGAATCGACAATAGCGGTTTTCTTTTCGTTTTCGACAATATCGACCACTGTCACGACCAAATCGGTTGTTTTAGTGATAATCGCCTCACCCGGCTCAAGGTATACCTGTACGCCGTGTTTTTCGGCAAAGGCTTTCAGTGCAGCCGCCAGTTTTTCAAGCTCATAGCCCGGCCAAGTGAAGAACACACCGCCACCTAAGCTGACCCACTGCATTTTATCTAGGTATTGTCCAAACTGCTCAGAGATTGAATCCAGTAAGGTCACAAATGAGTCTGCGCTTTTGTTTTCGCAGTTCATATGGAACATCACGCCATCTAGTGCATCAAATACTTGTGCGTCGATGTGCGCCGCTTGTACGCCTAAACGTGAATACTTTCGTGCTGGGTTTGCTAAGTCTTGTCCTGCTACGCTCACGCCCGGATTAAGACGTAATCCTAACGAGGCTTTGCCCTCAACTAAATGGCGATAATGCGCTAACTGACTTTGCGAATTAAAAATCAGTTTATCTGCAATATCAGCTACCTCTAAAACGTCTTGTTCGGTATAGCCTACGCTGTAAGCATGGGTTTCGCCGCCAAAGGTTTCATGACCAAGCTTAACCTCGTAGGGGCCGCTACTAGTAGTGCCATCTAGGTAAGGTTTAATAATGTCGAATACGCCCCACGTAGAGAAGCATTTAAGCGCTAAAACCAGTTTCACGCCTGATAGCTCTTTGAGCTTCTTAGCGGTTTCAAGGTTTTGGATCAGCTTAGCTTCATCAATCATGAAGTAAGGGGTTTGCAACTGTGAATGGCTCATCAATTCGTTCACTCATTAAGCTAATAAAGCCAGTATAAATACTGGCTTTAAGATTAGAAATTAGACTCTAGATTCAAACTCTATTTAAGGATTTGAATGTCCGGTGCTTGCTCAGGATCCAACTCTTGTACGTGCCAGTCTAGACCAATCTCTGGCATAGTTTCTAGGAACGGATCTGGGTCTAGCTGTTCCATGTTAAACACGCCCGCTTCTGCCCATTTGCCACGGAAATATTGCAGAGCCGCAGTAATGGCTGGTACGCCTGTGGTGTATGAGATAGCTTGATGTTCAACATCTTCGTACGCCACTTCATGATCGGCGTTGTTGTAGATAAACACGCCGCGAGGCTTGCCATCTTTAGTGCCGCGAACCCAAGTACCGATACAAGTTTTACCTGTGTAACCCGGTGCTAGAGACGTTGGATCGGGTAGCATGGCTTTTAGTACATGCAGCGGCTGAACAACCGTACCGTCGTGCAGCGTTAGCGGATCTGGGCTAAGCAGACCGATGTCACGCATACAGTTAAAGTAGTTTAGGTAAGCATCACCAAAGCCCATCCAAAATTCGATGCGCTTAGCCGGGATGAACTCTTGCATTGAACGCACTTCATCATGCGCCATAGAGTACACTTTGTGCTTGCCCACTAACGGGAAATCAAACTCAAACATACGCTCGTGACAGCCAACTTGTTTCCACTCGCCATTTTCCCAGTAGAAAGAATCGCCTTGGATTTCAAGCATGTTGGTTTCAGGATCAAAGTTGGTGGCAAACTTCTTGCCGTGATCGCCTGCGTTTACATCCATTACGTCGATAGTATCGATTTCATCAAACAGATGTTTTACCGCGTGCGCGGCAAAGATGCTTACTACACCTGGATCAAAACCTGCGCCAAGAATACCCGTGATGCCCGCTTCCTTAAATTTGTCACGGAAGCCCCACTGCCAATCGTACGCTTGAGGTACTTGCTGGCCTTCTGAACATAGGTCAACCGCAACCGAAGTATCTAGATAAGACACTTTCGCTTGTAGACACGCTTCCATGATAGTGATGTTCACCCACGGAGGACCGGCGTTAATCACAAGATCGGGTTTTACGTCATTGATAAGCGCCACTAAAGCGGCAACATCGTCAGCGTCAACAGCGCGTGATTCTAGCTTTTTAGTAGGATCTTTAAGGTTGTTTTTACCTTTGATCGATTCAATGATTTTGTCACATTTAGCGATAGTGCGAGACGCGATAGTAATATCACCTAGCACTTCATTGTTCTGCGCCGCTTTATGCGCAACTACCCAACCAACGCCACCAGCGCCAATTTGTAAAACAGCCATTTTATATTTCCTTTACTGTGCCGCTAGCTCTACCGCTAGCTTATCAATGTTATTTAATAGGGTTTCAAAATCTGACAGAGTCAGACACGGGTTCAAGATGGTAAATTTCAGAGCACTATGCCCATTAACAACAGTCTCGCCCAATACCGCCACGCCGCGAACTAAGGCTTCAATACGCACTTTTTGATTCAGCGTATCCAGACGTTCTGCATCCACATGCTTGCAACGCAATAGCACGGTTGAAAGCGCGGGTGTGGCAAGAAGTTCAAACATTTCATGTTGTTGAACCATTTTCGCGACTTGCTGAGTTTGTTCTAAAAGATGATCAACCATTTCACCCAGTGCTTTAGGACCCACATTTTGCATGGTCATATACACTTTTAGCGCATCAAAACGTTTAGTGGTCGCCATGGTTTTGTCTACTAGATTTGGCAACTCATCGTGTTCACGGTTTAGATAATCGGCATGATGAAGCAAGTACTTAAAGTTGGCTTTATCTTTGACTAGCAATGAACCACAGCTAATAGTTTGATAAAACAACTTGTGGAAATCCACCGATACTGAATCGGCTTTTTCAATGCCTTGCAGACGCTCTTTATGACTGCTCAAAATCAAAGCGCCGCCATAGGCACTGTCGACATGTAGCCAAAGGTTTTCATCACTGGCAATTTTCGCCATCGCATTGATGTCATCAATCGCGCCATGATCGGTCGTACCCGCCGTCGCCACTAGTGCAAATGGCATTAAGCCGTCTTGTTTTGCTTTAGCGATGGTTTCAGCCAGTGCTTCGGTATCCATAGTACCATCAGCAAAGGTGTCTACGCAGATGACCGACTTTTCGCCCAGTCCCATCCACGCCGCTGATTTTTGTACTGTAAAGTGCGATTTATCAGAGCAGATGATGCGCAGTTTATCGGCGTAATCAGGGTTGCCTAGCTTCTGTATAGAGTGCTTGCTTGTCACATCTGCAAACCAATCACGTGCGAGTAATAAACCCATTTGATTGCTTTGAGTGCCGCCGCTGGTAAATACGCCATCAGAGCTTGCGCCCATTTGATATTGCTCACACAGCCAATCCACTACTTTTTGCTCAACATAGGTCGCAGCAGAAGCTTGGTCCCAAGAATCCATAGATTGGTTTAACGCTGCAATCATGGTTTCTGCGGCAATTGAAGGCATCAGCGGTGGTGTATGCAGGTGCGCAATACAGTTTGGATGCTGCACGATAATGGAGTTTTTCGCCACTAAATCCGAAGCATTATCCACAACCTCGGTTAACGCTTGATTGCCGCCGTTAAGGTCAACTTGGTTGATTTTCGCTTCTAACTCTTGCGGTTTCATGCCTGAATAAGGGCTATCAATCGCTTCAAAAACCGTTTTCATTGCATCCACAGTGTGGTGCATCACTTTGGCAAATTCATTTGCACCTTCAGCGCCAGTGTGTACAAAGTGTTTTTGCCACTGCTTGTTGGTCGGCTCAGGATCAACGTAAGAACCGCCCGCAGCCAAAATAGCTTGCTCAAGAGTTTGCAAGGCAAAATCGATTTGTGCGTAAGAGATAATCAAAGGTGGCAAGAAACGAATTACGCTGCCGTCACGACCGCCCTTTTCAACAATTAAGCCACGCTCAAGCGCCGCGCGTTGAATCGCTAGGGTTAAGTCGCCATCAGAGGCGCGTTCATCAAATTTGTTGCGCTCGCCATTGGCTTTTGCAATTTCAACGCCTAACATCAAGCCTTTACCGCGCACTTCTGCAATACAGTTAACCCGCTGTTGAATTGCTTCTAGCCCTTCACGTAGGTACTGACCTGCTGTCGCGGCATGCTCAACCAACTTATCACGTTCGATGATTTCTAGCGCTTTTGCGCCTGTAACCATTGCCAGTTGGTTACCACGGAATGTTCCCGTGTGCTCACCGGCATTCCAAGTGTCGTTTTCTTTCTTAAATACCAACAACGACATTGGCAGGCCGCCGCCAATAGCCTTAGAAAGGCACAAGATATCAGGGTTAATGCCCGCTTCTTCAAAAGCAAAACGATAACCGGTTTTACCAACGCCACATTGGATTTCATCCAATACCAATAGAATTTGGTGCTCATCACAAATGCGACGCAATTCACGTAGCCAAGAAGCAGGAGCAGGAATAACGCCACCCTCGCCTTGCACAGGTTCGACAAAAATTGCCGCCGGTTTCATGATGCCCGCTTCATCATCATTAAGCAGACGCTCAATGTAACGAATGCTGGCTTTTGCGCCCGCTTCTCCGCCTAAGCCAAATGGGCAGCGTAGATTGTATGGAAATGGCATAAAGTGTACGTCTGACATTAAGCCAGTGCGACGCGCTTTTGTATTCAGGTTACCCATCATACCCATAGTGCCGTTTGTCATGCCGTGGTATGCACCGCGAAATGCAAACACTGTGTTGCGTCCAGTGGTTTGCTTAGCCAGTTTAATAGCTGCTTCTACCGCGTCCGCGCCAGAAGGACCGCAAAACTGTATGGCTGAATTTCTAGCAAACTCTTCAGGTAAGAAGGCTTTAACACGTTTAATGAAAGTGTCTTTAGCTTGAGTTGTGATATCAAGGGTTTGATATGGCAAGCCACTTTCTAATTGCTCTTTAAGAGCTGTGTTAATTTCTGGGTGATTGTAGCCAAGTGCTAATGTACCTGCTCCCGCTAAACAATCTAAAAACAGTTGTCCACGTGTATCTTCCACTAGTGCGCCATACGCGCGTTTAATGGCAAGAGGAATACGACGAGGATAAGAACGAACTTCAGATTCGTGCTCAGCTTGATCAATTAACATTTGATCCGGTGTGAGGTCATAAATACCATCAACAATAGGAACATCACTTGAAAAAGCAGCATTGGCCGCCGACATTTCAAATTCAAATGCAGAACTCATAAGTTTACCTAAATTGAAGTAATCATTACCCTAGATCTTGAGAAAATTTCTGATCTAAAGTGATATTGATTTAGTGTACGCAAGCCTCTCTAAATAAGAGACATTAAGAATATAATTACATTGGGGTGAACTGTCAGAATTGACGGATCAAGGCTCAGTTACGATATCGTAAGCCGGAAGTTTAAAGCTGATTATCAGATTTGATTGATTCATGTTGGGTTGCCTATCGCTATGTCATCACTGACATGGTTATTCCCATCTATCAAACGACGTTCGTTTGATACCTACCCTACGTAATATCACAATCAGCTCAGGATGGTTATTACGCGTGTCCCTCAGAGCACTCTGAGATTGCGCGGGAATTTATCAAGAAAATAGGCATTTAGCAATACCCAACACGCAAAACAGTCAAAATATGCACTTAATTTGTTTTCAAAATGTTTCACTAGCAATATTTCAGCCCTTACGCTTACATAAACTGACATCTTGCTATCAAAACGACACAAACAAAAAAGCCTTAGCATTGCTGCTAAGGCTTTCTTATATTGGAGCGACACACGAGGTTCGAACTCGTGACCTCAACCTTGGCAAGGTTGCGCTCTACCAACTGAGCTAGTGTCGCATTTTTCTTTTGCAGGACTCTTATGAATCCTAGTTACTTTAAAGTAGTAACTGACTTATAAATAGATGGTGCCCCGGGCCGGACTTGAACCGGCACAGCGCGAACGCCGAGGGATTTTAAATCCCTTGTGTCTACCAATTCCACCACCAGGGCACGCAAAACTTGTTGCGATGCCGATTACTGAAAAGTAAAACACCATCTGATATCGCTTACGCCATATCGTAAAATTTGGAGCGACACACGAGGTTCGAACTCGTGACCTCAACCTTGGCAAGGTTGCGCTCTACCAACTGAGCTAGTGTCGCATTATCTATTTCTAAATAATAGTTTTTGCTAAAGAATAATGGAGGCGCCTCCCGGAATCGAACCGAGGTCCACGGATTTGCAATCCGCTGCATAGCCACTCTGCCAAGGCGCCATATTCTTTTGTTGAAGCTAAGCTTCATTTTTACATCAAGAGAACGACTTGGCCATACTCTAAATAGATGGTGCCCCGGGCCGGACTTGAACCGGCACAGCGCGAACGCCGAGGGATTTTAAATCCCTTGTGTCTACCAATTCCACCACCAGGGCACGCAAAACTTGTTGCGATGCCGATTACTGAAAAGTAAAACACCATCTGATATTGCTTAACGCCATATCGTAAAATTTGGAGCGACACACGAGGTTCGAACTCGTGACCTCAACCTTGGCAAGGTTGCGCTCTACCAACTGAGCTAGTGTCGCATATTCTCGTTAAGAGAATGGAGGCGCCTCCCGGAATCGAACCGAGGTCCACGGATTTGCAATCCGCTGCATAGCCACTCTGCCAAGGCGCCGTCGTACTGCTTAAGAGTTAATTCCTCTTGGGTACGGGGTGGCATTTTACGGATTCGACCCTGTGAGTCAATAAAATTTTTCGAATTATGATTCGTTTGCTCGCTTTACAAACAAACCTTGGCGAGATGGTTAGATAAGTATCAAAAATTGATTAAAATCCGCCTAAATTGCTTTATTTTTCTTCAGGCTATTTTTGAGTAACTCATTGTTTGTTTTGGTTTGATGTTCAAGGTTATGCAAAATAGGCACAACTAAAAGCTGAAGGCATAAAAAAACCAGCTTTCGCTGGTTATTTTATTTTTAAATTATTCGTCTGCGTGAAGCAAATCGTCTTTGGCGGCATTCAAATATTGCACCATGGACCACAGGGTAAGCACGGTCGCGATAAACAAAGATAAGAAACCAATCCAAATCATCCAATCATCATAACGCCAAATCAGCACCCATAAGGCAAACATTTGTGCAAAGGTTTTCACCTTACCAATCCACGACACGGCAACACTAGCACGTTTGCCTATTTCAGCCATCCACTCTCTTAATGCTGAGATAATGATTTCTCGGGAAATCATTATGATGGCTGGAACCGTAATCCAAATCGTATTGTAATGCTCGGCAATCAATAATAGCGCCGTTGCCACCATCACTTTATCCGCAACAGGATCTAAAAATGCACCAAAACGCGACGTCTGCCCTAACTTACGCGCCAATACTCCATCGAGCCAGTCGGTAAACCCGGCAACCCAAAACACCATTGCTGCTGTAAAAGGCGCCCATGAAAAGGGCAGATAGAACACAATGACAAACACTGGGATCAAGAATAGGCGAATCAAGGTAAGAATATTCGGGATAGTAAATCGCATTTTATTTACTCTGAAGGCACGTCAAATGGACATGCTTATTTGGCTATAGGTTTATCCCTAATGTTGCGGGATTTTAGTTAGTGTTGCAACGCTTGAACTATCTTTTCTGCTAAAGAATTACTGATACCTGGCACTTTGGCTATTTCTTCAGCGCTGGCTCTCTTCAGTTCTTGTAAACCGCCCATATATTTCAACAAAGCTTGCCTACGTTTTGGCCCTACTCCTTCAATGCCTTCCAATGCACTAGTGCGACGAGTTTTACCTCGCTTTGCTCTGTGCCCTGCAATCGCATGATTATGGCTCTCATCGCGAATGTGCTGCATTAAATGCAGAGCTGGCGCGTCGCTAGCCATATTAAACTCTTCACCTTCAGCGGTAATCATAGTTTCAAGGCCCGGCTTACGCGTGACGCCTTTGGCGATACCGATTAGACGTGGACGTTTCGGCCACTGATCCCAATATTTAGAAATGATCTCAATCGCACGATTTAGTTGTCCCTTACCACCATCAATGAAAATGATATCGGGAATTTTATCTACATCTATCTGCTTGGAATAACGACGCTCAAGCACTTGCCCCATCGCCGCATAGTCGTCACCACCGGTGATGCCTGTGATGTTGTAGCGGCGATACTCTGGCTTGACTGGTCCTTCATGATTAAACACCACACAGGAGGCTATGGTGCTCTCGCCCATGGTATGGCTGATATCAAAACATTCCATGCGACGAATCGAATCCATATTCAGCACTTGCTGAAGCTCTTTAAACCTCTGCGAAATGGTCATCTTATGGTTAATTTTAGTCGTAATTGCACTGAGTGCATTAGTATTTGCCAGTTTCAAATAGCGAGCACGATGCCCACTAGGATTGGTATGAAAACTGACATGTCGACCAGCCATCTGCGTCAATGCTTCTTGGAAAGGCTTTTCATCCTCAAGCAAACCCGAGGCGAACACTAAGCGACTAGGTAACCCCCTGCCCTCAGATTGATTCAAATAGTATTGGCTAATAAAGCTATAAAAAATTTCTTCGGTTTGGCTGTTGTTCGGGATTTTTGGAAAGAAGCTGCGACTGCCGAGAATCTTACCCTGACGAATCATCAAGATATGAATACAGGCTACCCCTGACTCTTGAGCAAAACCGAGCACGTCAATGTCATCAAAGCTGTCTTCGGAAACAAACTGCTGCTCTTGAATGCGGCGAATGGCTTGAATTTGATCGCGAAACTGAGCCGCTTGCTCAAATTTAAGACTGCGACTGGCTTCGTCCATTTTGGCAATTAACAGCTCGACCACTTGTTTGTCTTTACCCTGTAAGAACAAACGCACCCATTGCACTAAATCTTGATACTCTTCATCGGAGATAATGCTCTTCACACAAGGTGCTGCACAACGTCCAATTTGATACATCAAACAAGGCCGTGTTCGATTGGCATAGATGGTGTCTTCACATTGGCGCATCGGTAAGATTTTTTGCAATAAATGCAACGTTTGGCGCACCGCTCCAGAGTCTGGATACGGACCAAAATACTCGCCCTTACGCTTTTTTGAGCCGCGATGTAGCGACAAACGAGGATGCTTGTGATGGCTGATGAAAATATACGGGTAGGATTTATCGTCTCTGAGCAACACATTGTACTTAGGTAAGTACTGTTTGATGTAGTTATGCTCAAGGATTAAGGCTTCGGTTTCGGTATGAGTAACCGTCACGTCGATGTGGTCAATGTGACTGACCAAGGCACGTGTTTTTTCGTTATCGAGCTTTTTTCTGAAGTAGCTACTAAGGCGTTTTTGAAGATCTTTCGCCTTGCCTACATAAATGACAACAGCCTCGGCGTTATACATTCGATAAACGCCGGGCTGATGTGTAACCGTTCTAAGAAATGCGGTTGAGTCGAACTGCGATGTCACCTACAGCGTCTCTGCATCCAACATTCCGTGACGAATGGCTAAGTGTGTCAGTTCTACATCGCCACTGATATCGAGCTTGTTGAACAGTCTATAACGGTAACTGTTCACCGTTTTAGGACTTAAGCTCAGTTGTTCAGAAATATCAGTCACTTTTTGCCCTTTAGTGATCATTAGCATGATTTGAAGCTCACGCTCGGAGAGATCTTTAAAAGGGTTATCAGAAGAACTTGAAACTTGGCTAAGCGCCATTTGTTGTGCGATTTCAGGTGAAATATAGCGTTGACCGCTGTTCACCATACGAATTGCATTCACCATCTCATCTGGCCCAGCACCTTTGGTCAAATAGCCAGACGCGCCAGCTTGCATCACCTTAGTTGGAAATGGGTTTTCAGTATGTACGGTCAACACAATGATTTTTATATCTGGGTTGAAACGTAATATTTTTTTGGTTGCCTCAAGGCCACCGATACCCGGCATATTCATGTCCATAAGGATCACATCAACATGATTATTTCGGCACCATTTTATAGAATCTTCACCACTTTCAGCTTCCCCTGCCACATTCATACCACGGACGTCTTCGATAATACGTCTTATCCCTGTGCGTACAAGCTCATGATCATCTACAAGGAAAACATTTATCAAACTTGTATCTCCACACTCTAATTCTTGGCTGCATAGATCGTCATGAAGTCATCATAACACGCGACCGTTATTCTACGTTATTGGCGTAGTTTACGACATCCAAATATGCTTAGTATTTACGATATTACAATATATTAGTGCAATTATTATGACACAGTCGTGCAATAATATGCTTATTCGATTAAAATTTATACCGCATCTTTCATATGCAACAAGTTTAATCTGCCGTTTTCAGACTCACTTTTGCGTCCTTTTCTCTGTTATGCACTACGCTCCAAAGTGACTATACATTTACCTAAAATCATATTTAAATTCATATAAACAGCTCAACAAGGGTTTGTTATCATAGCTACTTGTAAGAGTAGCAAAAAGGTTTGCATATTGCGTTCAGGATTTATCTTAACCCGTCAAAGTAAAGATGTCGGCACTTCGAGTATTATTGAACTGTGGATGTCTACGGATGCAGGGCCTGTATTGGTTCAAATTCCGGATCAAAAATCCGTATACTTTATTGAAAGCGCCATGCAATCACAGGTAGAGCAATTAGCCAATCAGCTAAAAATTCCCTTACAAACCAAAGCACTACCTTTGAAGACCTTTCAATTAAACCCCGTGAGCGCCTGTTATTTCCCTACCCGAAAACACGCAATGAATTTTGAGCGAGCGCTACTTGATAGTGGCATAACTATCTACGAACCCGATATAAGGTTGGTTGATCGCTATCTCATGGAGCGGTTTATTCAAGGACAAATCGAAGTCAGTGGTCAAGAAACATCTGCAAACGGCTACCTAAAAATTTCCAACGCCCAATGTCGCACAGCTAAAAACTACATGCCGAATCTATCGGTGGTTTCTCTCGATATTGAATGTTCTGCCAAAGGGGTGTTGTACTCCATTGGTTTAGATTCCGTCATGGACAGTCGCGTGCTCATGATAGGTGAACCTCAGCCAAGTGATGAGACGCCCATTCAGTGGGTAGAAAATGAAAACGCTCTGCTTCGCGCGCTCATTGATTGGTTTGTGCAGTTTGATCCGGACATTATTATCGGTTGGAATGTCATCGGCTTTGATATGCGCCTGTTGGTGCAGCGAGCCGAACAGCACAAGATCCGCCTTAACTTAGGGCGAGGCAAACAAAATTGCTACTACCGACAATCGAATCAAAGCCAGCAAGGTTTTATTACCATTCCAGGACGTGTGGTGGTTGATGGTATCGACGGCCTTAAATCGGCGACCTATTCGTTTGATTCTTGGTCATTAGAGTCTGTTTCTCAAGAGTTATTACAGCAAGGTAAAGCCATCCATAACGTGCATGACCGCATGCAAGAGATCAATGACATGTTCCACCATGACAAGCTCTCTTTGGCAAAATACAACTTGCAAGATTGTGTACTGGTCAACAAGATCTTTCACAAAACCCACCTACTCGATTACCTAATTCAGCGCAGTAAACTAACGGGCTTGTCCCTTGATAGAGTCGGTGGCAGTGTGGCGGCTTTTTCTAACCTGTATCTGCCTCGTTTACACCGAGGTGGCTATGTTGCGCCAAATCTAATGCCTAATGATTGGATTGCTAGCCCCGGCGGCTTTGTCATGGACTCAAAACCGGGGTTGTATGACTCAGTATTAGTGCTGGATTTTAAAAGCCTGTATCCAGCCATCATTCGCAGTTTCCTCATTGATCCTATGGGACTCATTGAAGGTTTACAGCTAGAGATAGGCAATCAAGCAGATCAAGCTGTGCCCGGCTTTAGAAAGGCGCAGTTTCACCGCAGTAAACACTACCTGCCCAACTTAATCGAAGAGTTGTGGCAAGCCCGTGATCAAGCCAAAAAAGATAACGAAGTGGCGTTTTCACAAGCCATTAAAATCATCATGAATTCATTTTATGGGGTGTTAGGCTCTTCCGGTTGTCGTTTCTTTGATACACGCTTGGCCTCTTCGATAACGTTACGCGGTCACGAAATAATGAAGACCACTCGTAAGCTAATTGAAGATAAAGGCTATGAGGTCATCTACGGTGATACTGACTCTACCTTTGTCTCGTTAAAAGGTGAATGCAGTGCACAACAAGCCGATGCCGTGGGTCATGCCCTAACAACGCACATTAACGCTTGGTGGAAACAGCACCTTGCTGAGCAATACCAGCTCACTTCCCTACTTGAGTTAGAATACGAAACTCACTTTAATCGCTTCTTTATGCCGACAATTAGAGGCTCAGAAACAGGCTCCAAGAAACGTTACGCAGGCTTAATCAAAACCCAAAATGATTCGCGCATCGTTTTTAAAGGTTTAGAAAGTGCCCGTAGTGACTGGACAGAACTGGCGCAAAGTTTTCAGGCTCGTCTATATGAGCTTATTTTTGATAGGCAAGACCCCACTCAGTTTATTTTAGATACCGTTGCCCAAGTAGAATCTGGCGCATTAGACGACAAGCTTATCTACCGTAAACGTCTGCGCAGAAAGCTCAATGACTATCAAAAGAACATTCCGCCACAAGTACGCGCCGCGCGTTTAGCCGATGATATCAATCAACAGCTAGGTCGTCCTTTGCAATATCAAAACCGTGGCCGAATTGCCTACGTGATGACCCGAAGTGGCCCTGAACCCATCGAATTTGTGCGCAGTGCTTATGATTACGAGCACTATATTGAAAAACAAGTTAAGCCCATCGCCGATGCCATTTTGCCTTTTGTTGGCCTCAAATTTGACGATATTAATGCGCCGCAGATTGGCCTGTTCTAATTGCAACAAATTGCGAGTACAATCGCCTCAACAATTTAAGAGACCGCTAAGGGAATCCAATGACTGAACTCTTATCCTTTGATGATACCATCGATGCTGCTTACGACATTTTTCTAGAAATGGCTCCTGACAACCTTGAAGCAGCAGACGTTGCTTTGTTTACACTGCAGTTTGAAGACCGTGGCGCAGCAGAGCTAGTAGAAACTGGAGACGACTGGGCATCACATGTCGGATTTGAGGTGGATAAAGAAACCTATGCTGAAATCAAAATCGGTCTGGTGAATGAAACAGACGATGTACTAGATGACGTATTTGCACGTATGCTGGTCTCTCGCGATCCTGAACACAAATTCTGTCATATTTTGTGGAAGCGCGACTAAAGATCACTTGCGTTTTTAAATGACATAAAAGCCCTATCATGTTGATATTATTCACGTATAGGGCTTTTTTGTATTTAAAAATCAAATTGTTCTCAAAGTTAATTTCGAGATATGTAAAATGTATTACTCTTCGAATAAATAGTCTTCAATCAATAGTCTGATATGGCTCTCATACGCTGCTTTTGAAAAGCAAGATTAATACAAACTTATAGCTCTGTTACGTCCATTGATTTCGGAGTCGGAATAACACCTATAAATCGGGCTAAACTGAGCAAAGTCATAAACAAGCCAATCATCGCTTGCCCTATTACTAATGTATAAGCTAGTACTCCTAATGGAGTGACATTATAAAAACCAAAACTAGTCATTACAACAAAGCTTGTATATACGGCACCTAAAACACTTTCATGAGACCCTTCAACAACAAATGTAAACATACTTTGGAAGAAAATATATTGTGCAGCGAACCAAAAAATAATTTCAAAGTAATTTTGCATAAGTAAAATAACTATACGCCTGTAGCCGTGTAAAGCATAAGTTCTTCCCGCTTTAATCGCCCTATATTCATCAAATAAAAGTACATTAGTTTGATAAATAACTACCTCGAAAACTCTCAGTAGTGCATATAGCGCGATAGCAAAACCAATATATTTATTATTAATGTAAAGTACCGCTGGTACAGAAGCTATGGACATAAAAACATGACCTAAAGCCCAGATTTCAGAAAGTCGTCCAGTTCTAGCTTTGGGAAATACCTTCCGTATGACATTGAAAAATGAAATTCGCCCAAAAATCCACAATAAATGAATCTGATTTTTCCATAACCATCTCTTATTTAAAGACAAAATTAGAAGACAAAAACGATTACATGAAGCGTAGCATCAGTAAACATAACAAACGCTTTGTCATATTTAATACCTTGCTATAGCGTATTAACTCCAATTATTTCCCGTGTTATATTTTGTGAGTCAGCAATTCAACCTAAACTACTGACTACAATAACAAATTTATCGTTCATACGTACAGATATTGAAGTGTGTGCTTGTGCACACTATTAGGCAAGAATATTGAATATACTGACTAATGATAGTTCCTTATCAAAGCTAGAGAACGAGTCCCCTTTCAGAAAACGACCCATATTTTCTGTACGTAGAATGAGAAGATATTTTATTTTCGAACATATCGCACTGATCAATAGTGTACCTACCGAAATTAACTACAAACCAACTACCATTGATTCAAACCAGAAGCCTTCTCCTTATTCAAAATAAGGAGCATGAAGTGGATCTACGCCACTTAATCCTAATTTTCTAGGCAAGTATTAAGCTTTATGCTGAATCTTGATGGAACTTATCCACACACGACTTACAAATACAGGCTTTGCCTTGTAAGTGTTCGGGGACCTGAGCTAACAACCCTTTTGGAAACGTTATCACAGGATCGGCGCACCAACAGGTTTTCGATTTATCGTCTTGGTTACCACAAGAGTTCCCTTTCCCGCATAGAGGGCAAATCAGAGCCTCAACTTTTATACGTGATATTTGCATTATTACTACCTAATAAATTACTAATAACTAAACACTCGTGAATACCTGAATGTATAAGTGAAGCACGTAAGACCGAAGCACTATACGGATATTATCCGTCAAACGCTTTAAGAACTTCAATCCCCCTACCTTTCCCATAAGCTCCGCTTACAAAAAACATCACCACAATAAATAGTTAACCAGATGCATATTGGGTACTATGTTCTATCGTTCATAAATTGTCTCTATTATTCATTGGAGTGTCGTTGTTAATGCCAAAACATGTTGCTTGTTTAACCTTACTTTGTGCCAGTGTGATTTCGTCTGCTGCTTTCGCCGAGCAAAAAAGAGACATCTACGACAATGAAAACAAAAATGCCGACGATCCAACCCGCATTGTTACCAAGTTGGGCGTTGCGGCTGATTACAATTTTGAATCTGAAAAAGCCGGTTATTCTATATCGGGCTCTCTGGGTTTAAGTGAAGCGCAAAAAATTAATGCGCGCTACCACCCCGATACTCACGAGTGGAGCGTGGGCGGATCTTGGCTATTTGATATCGGTATCGTGAACTTTAACTTTGGTCACAGTGAATACAGTGACGGTTCGAACTTTAATAATTACAGTGTCGGCACCTTTTTGCCTTTATCGGTATTTGGAATTGAACCTGCGGGCTGGCAAATATTCCCCATGGCCGGATTTAACTACACCGATGGTGAACGACCGTTAAATGCAAATGATGAGTTCTATGATCCAAATAACCCCTTTGTCTTACACCCTAGCGACAGCACCGGTGGCTATGTCGGAG
The DNA here is from genome assembly GCF_052955985.1 of Vibrio sp. B1Z05. Taxonomy (NCBI): domain Bacteria; kingdom Pseudomonadati; phylum Pseudomonadota; class Gammaproteobacteria; order Vibrionales; family Vibrionaceae; genus Vibrio; species Vibrio sp. B1Z05. The sequence continues at coordinate 1,210,394 of NZ_CP130463.1, read as the reverse complement.
CGTTTTCTTTAAAACCTATCAATGACAAATTTACTGCTATGGCTTTTGCCGGTGCATCTATCGGTTCGGATGATTATTTTGGTTATTGGATGGGGGCAGGAACTGGCTATAACTTCACTAAGAAAGACAGCATTAGCTTACTGGCACTGGTATCAGACAATGACTACGGCTCAGATAAGAAAGTGATACTCTCTTATAGTCATACCTTCTAAAACAGCGCCGGCAACGCATAAATTCTGCTGTGACAGTTTACATTAGCGTTTAAATTTAAATATAAGCGCGACCGCAGAGAGCAATATGGCGTACATCAACAATAATGGTATCGCGCTTATGCTAGAAAGCCCTGAAGCCAAAAACGAGACCAGCGCTGTACACAGCCAACACGCTGAAAATACAAGCGCATTGGCAATCCCAGCCAAGTGGGTAAATGGGGCAAGCGCTTGCCCTAAACACAACGGAAATAATACGCCTAGCGCCATCACAACCAAGGCGACGGGTATTACCAAAGCCAGTAAATTAAGCCCGAAAAGAGTTTGATAGAACAAACCACATGCAACAGAAACTAATGACAGCAGCATCGACAGCCGAATTTTTTTCTCGGCCGGCACTTTAAAAAAGAATCGGTTCGCAATATTGCCCACCAGCCAACTTGCACCTAATAATAGCGCGACATGCCCATAAAATATGGGCGTATGACCCAGTGTTGTTTGAATCAAAAATGGCGCTACGGTATTAAAGGCAGGCAAAATACTGTACAAAATCCCGCAAATCAGCGCGACACGCCGAAAGGTCGCGTTACCGACAATTTCACTAAAACTTCGAGTCACAAAGTGCGCGCTAAATCGCGTCCTGCGGTGTGTGTCAGTAAACATAAACAGCAATAAACCTGCGCCTAGTGCAACCCACACCATCAATGCGTAAAACACCATGCTCCAACCAAAGTGTGCATCAATGTATCCACCGATAAACGGAGATAAAGTTAAGCCTAAGGCGAACGAAATGGTGATCCAATTAACCGCGCGTAAATACTCTTCTCCATCAAATAAATCCTTGATTGCAGCCCTTCCACCTACAGCGATAAAGGATACTGCTAACCCTTGCAATAAACGCAAACCAATTAAGGTGTCGATACTTGGCGCAATAGCGGAAATAAAAAGCGCTAAGATCAAAACAATGCAGCCTATCAACATCGGCATTTTTCGGCCGAAAGCGTCCACTACAAACCCGGCGATTATTTGCCCCACGCCAAAGCCCAATATCGCGGCTGAAAATGCCCACTGAGTCAGTGCTTCATTACTGGCAAGAGCGACTTGAATAGAGGGCAACGACGGCACAATAATGTCAACAACAATGCCACCTAATGACACCAACACGTACATCAATACCGCTAAATTGCGCTTTGAAGTCCCATCCATAGGGTGAATTCCTTTTTCATTTACTGCTTACGCATTTTTTCTCTAGACTATAAGATTGATATTCAACCAGATAGGGATTTATTGCAATGTCTGTCAGCCATAACTTATATTTTGTATTGACCTGTCTATTACTTCATAGTTTAAGTTAGCCCTATTCAAGCAAGGAAGGTATATGTACCGCATATCAGAATTAGCACGCAAAGTGGGTTTGTCACGCTCAGCGCTACTCTATTATGAAAAGCTGCAACTGATAAACGGAGTGCGTTTAGACAACGATTATCGCGTCTATACCGACAAAGACGTTCAGCGCGTGTTGCTTATACAAACTCTGCAAGCTGCGGGTTTAACGCTCAAAGAATGCAAAGCTTGCTTGGATGCCAAAATCGACCGTCCATTGCTGGTCAACCGCCTACAAGCATTGGATAACGAGATTGAACAAAAACAGCACTCTAGAAAAGTATTGGTCGCGCTTCTTGGTGAAGAGAATCACAAACAATGGCACGAAAACATAAGCCAAATAGCACCCGATGCGCATCTAGATTGGTTAATGAAACAAGGCTTTGACGAAAAAGAAGCCCTTAGATTGAAATGGCTATCAAAAGACATGAACGAACATCAAGATTATATGGCTGACTTTATGACAGTCTTTGAAACCCTAGACCGCTGGGGTCCGGGCAGTGAAACTGAAACGCTAAAAGCGCTGAATACAATCCCTAAAGCCTGTACAAAAGTGCTTGAAATAGGCTCAGGTAAAGGGCTTGCCACAACAGTACTCGCCAATAACACTGACGCTATCATCACCACTGTGGATAACGAGCAATCTGCACTCGATCGCTTAAGTGAACGCTTTGAGCAAGATGGACTAGCCTCTCGCATTGTGCCTGTGTGTGCCAGCATGACCGAACTGCCCTTTACTGATCAAAGTTTCGACCTTATTTGGGCAGAAGGTAGCGCGTATATTATGGGCGTAAACAATGCCTTAAAACAGTGGCGACCGCTACTAGAAGAAGGTGGCATCATCATGCTCAGTGATTTGGTTTGGCGCACAACAGATCCCACTATAGAGGTGCAAAACTTCTTCAAGGGAGAATACCCAGACATGCAATCTATCGAGACCAGATTGCAACAATTTAACGCCGCAGGTTATGAGATCATTGAGCATTTTCCATTAAGTGAAGCCGCATGGCAGAACTATTACTTGCCCCTTAAAGAGCGTGCAAATGAATTACTGCCTCATATGCCAGATTCAAACGCAATTAACGATATTCTTGCCGAAATTGATATTTATAAACGCTATTTAGGCGAATTTGGCTATCAGATGTTTATTGCTAAGCGTCGCTAAGCACAAGGGTAAATGTTAGCAGACTAACATTTACCCTTAATTTATTTTGTGTTCATACTCATAGCATATTCAGCGCAGCCTATATGCTCACAAAGCTGTTCATTATCGACCTCAAAACCTTGTGCAAGATAGAATCTGTAAGCGGCTTGATTCTCTTTATAGACATTTAAAGTCAGCTCGGAACATTGCCCTTTAGCATGAGAAATTAATTGCTTGCCGAATCCTTGATCTTGATAGTCAGGCGAAACAAAAATTGCGGCTAAAAGATTCTGATAGAGCGAATAGAAACCGACAATATTGCCCTCTTTTTCAAATACATAAGTTTTTGATGCTGGGATATAGATGTCGCGCATATTCGAGACTTGGGATTGCCAAAATTCTGCTACAACAAAGTCATGAGCTTGTATTGATGCTTTAAGCCAAATATCGAGAACGACTTCAATATCCTTTGCTTGGTACTCTCTGATCATGTTTGATTCAACCGATAGTAAATTGCTAAGTATGAGCGCTATTATGGTGGTATTGACGGTAAAATAATTGAATATTTACGACACATTTAGGTTCTAAGACCTGAATCATCCACCTGTCCCCACTAACCCTTCTGCTTAAACTGCAACTCAACCAAGCGTTGATACAATTCACAGCGGCTTAATAAGCTATGGTGATTGCCAACATCGACCAATTTTCCTTTATCTAAAACGGCAATTTGGTCAGCGTGCTGAATCGTTGATAAACGGTGCGCAATGATAATGGTAGTGCGGTGTTTCATCAGTGCTTCAAGAGCTTGTTGTACGTGGTGTTCACTTTCACTATCGAGGGCGCTGGTGGCTTCATCAAGCAGTAAAATCATAGGATCTTTTAAAATGGCGCGAGCAATGGCAATGCGCTGTCTTTGTCCGCCAGATAAACGTACGCCCTTTTCACCCAAGTGGCTTTGATAGCCTTGCGGAAGGTTACAAATAAACTCGTGCGCATGCGCTTTTTTCGCCGCTTCTATTACTTGTTCATCAGTGGCATCAGGATTGCCGTAACGAATATTGTGCATCACATCGTGGCTAAATAATGCCGGTTGCTGAGGTACGAGCGCCATCTTATTGCGCAGATCTTTAGGATCAAACTGACGAATATCTTGCCCACCTAATGTTACCTCTCCCTTTGATGGGTCGTAAAAGCGCAGTAAAAGTTCAAATAACGTGGTTTTCCCTGCGCCAGAAGGACCGACTAATGCCAGCACTTTACCTTCTTTAGCGGTTAAATTGAGTGTATCAATCGTCGGAGTATCAGGGCGGGATGGATAATAAAATGATACCTGATGAAAGGACATTTCGGCGCTAAGGTTAGCGGTAGAAACGGCTTGCTTGGGTGCGATAATTTGGCTATTTACATTCAAGATTTCCAGCAATCGCTCTGTGGCTCCTGCTGCTCGTTGCAATTCACCAAAGACTTCGGAAATAGTGGCCGTCGATGAGGCCACCATAATCGCATAAAACACAAATGCACCCAATTCACCTGGTGAAATCTCACCGCGTATAACATCGCTTCCCCCTACCCACAACATGCCTGAGATAGCGCCAAACACAATGACGATCACGCCAGAAATCAAAATAGCGCGCTGTTTCACCCGTTGACGTCCTATTTCATAAGCGCGTTCAACTTCAGCTGAAAACGAGTGTAATTCCTGCGCTTCACGACTAAAGCTTTGCACCGTTTTAATGTGTTCAATCGCCTCTCCTGCATAGCTGCCTACATCCGCCATGGAATCTTGGCTTTGTCGAGAAAGCGCTCGTACTTTTCGTCCATAGACCAAAATAGGAACCAAAATAAAAGGCACTGAGGCTAAAACAATCAGAGTTAACTTTACGTTGGTGGCAAATAGCATCACGATCGCGCCAACACACATCAATGCACTGCGCATCGCCATAGAAAACGAAGAGCCAATAATACTTTGGAGTAATGTGGTGTCCGTTGTGATGCGTGACATAATATCGCCACTGCCGTGAGTTTCAAAATGGCTAGGATGCAAGGTAATAACGTGATTAAACACCGCCAGTCGAATATCAGCGCTGACACGCTCTCCCACCGATGACACTAAATAGAAACGAAAAAATGTTCCGATAGAGATACACACTGTCACCGCTAAAATAAAACCAATCGCATAATTAAGATCGTGAATTGAACGCTGTGAAAAGCCTTCATCAATAAGTAAGCGTACGCCTTGCCCGACCGATAAAGTAAGCCCTGAAGTCATTAATAATGCAGCCAGTGCGGCAAACACTTTCCATTGATATGGGCGTACAAACTGTAAGATATCTAACAACACTCTTAGGCTTGTTCTCGACTTTTTGTCCATTGATTTAGTCACACTTCCCTCTGCTTACGTTGCAATTAAGTTTTCAATATCAATAATTTAGCGCGACATCAAATATTTACGTTACTTTACAGTAAATGACATGTTAGTTTAATTTACTTCATAGATAATAGCGCCACTTATTTATTAACGCGGTATTAATCTATGTCTTCTGATTTATCTATGTCCTCTAATTCTTCTACACCATCGACCCCCTCCACATCGGAAAAACTGTCCTTTATGACCATCGTAATGCATTGGTTGACAGGCCTTAGCTTTGTGGGCGTATTTATTGTTGGCATGATCTTAGCTGAAATGGAGAGAGGGCCAGATAAATCCTTTCTAATGGGCTATCACAAGTCAATTGGAGCATTAATTCTTATTGTTGCGGTATTGAGAGTTGCGTGGCGCTTGAAAGAAGGAAAGCTTCCAAGTTTAGGTACTAGCCCAGAGTGGCAAGAAAAAATCGCGCATGCGGTACACGGAATTCTAATGTTAGCTACCCTCATTATGCCAATTTCAGGTGTAGTAATGAGCGCTGCAGGTGGTCGTGCGGTAGATATTTTTGGCTGGGAAATTATCAGTAAAGGCGACAAAATAGAATGGCTACAAGAAATAGCCAGCACAGTGCATCATAGTGCAGTCAATATCATCATCGCTGTGTTTGTGCTTCACGTCGTCGGCGCTATCAAACACCACGTGATCGACAAAGACAAAACCATTACCCGTATGTTGGGTAAATAAAGAAAAAGTGCGGGGTCAGGTCTTGAAATTTGCATGCAAATTTCAAGACCTGACCCCGCACTTAAAAATTACTTGCGAGCTTTTTTAGGCTTGCGTTTTGCAGGGCCTGTAGTGGTGATGCGTTCTTCGTGGCGACGAACTGCACGACGGATCTTTTGTGAACGAGAGCGTTCACGGTTACGAGAAGTGTTGCGCTCGTCGATGACCGTTGTTTTTTCTGGCGCTAGTTCAACCAATTCACGTAGGTAGTTCACCTGTTTCAGGTTCATTTCCATCCATCCCCCACGAGGCAGTTTCTTCTCAAGGAAGATATCACCGTAGCGAACACGTTTTAGACGGCTTACTGTTGTATCTTGTGATTCCCACAAGCGACGAACTTCACGGTTACGACCTTCGTTGATCACAACGTAGAACGTGTGGTTCATGCCTTCGCCACCCGCGTAAACGATGTCTTCGAAACGAGCCATACCATCTTCAAGTTGAACGCCTTTTGCAAGGTTCTTCACTTTTTGCTCGTTCACTTCACCAAACACACGCACTAAGTATTCACGTTCTACTTGGCGGCTTGGGTGCATTAAGCGGTTAGCAAGTTCACCATCGGTGGTGAACAGTAGCAGACCAGAGGTGTTTGCATCCAAACGACCTACTGAGATCCAACGTGCACCGTTGATCTTAGGTAGACGGTCAAATACAGTACGGCGACCTTCTGGATCGTGACGAGTACATAATTCACCTTCTGGCTTGTAATAAGCAAGAACGCGACATACGACTTCTTCAGGAGCTTTAATTGAAACCTGATGACCATCAATACGGACAACCGCTGTGTCATCTTCTAAGCGTACGCCTAACGTTGCCACTTGGCCGTTAACGCTAACGCGACCTGATTTAATTAAACTTTCAAGTTCGCGGCGAGACCCATGGCCAGCGCGTGCTAAAATTTTCTGTAGTTTTTCGCTCATTTAGTTACCTTAGTGTCGTCTTCTCAGACGTCGGATGAAGTAGTCGTCCGCAAAATTGCGGTCGCGTATTATCGCAAAAACCGACTGAAAAATCATCCAGTATTTAGCCCATTTTACTATTACTTCACGTTTATTCGTGACCTAACACATTTAAGCAAAATAACGCGGTATTACTCAAACGGTGTGGTGTCCCCTGCTCCGCGACGAAGGATAACCGGATCGTCTTCACTAAAATCGATCACAGTGGTTGGTTGCTCGCCTAAGTAACCACCGTTAATGATCAAATCCACCACGTTTTCTAATTTGTCACGAATCTCTTCAGGATCAGATTCAGTCACATCATTACCCGGCAAAATTAATGTGGTCGACATCATAGGTTCGCCTAATGCCGCCAACAAATCCAAAGCAATATTATTGTCAGGAACACGAATACCGATGGTTTTTCGTTTAGCGTTCATTAAGCGACGAGGTACTTCTTTAGTCCCTTTAAAAATAAAGGTATACGCGCCGGGTGTGTTATTTTTTAATAGACGAAATGCCACATTGTCGACACGAGCATAAGAAGACAGTTCAGAAAGGTCGCGACACAACAAAGTAAAGTTATGGTTGTCACAGATTTTACGAATGCGACACACACGATCCATTGCCGATTTATTTTCTAGCTGACAGCCTAACGCATATCCAGAATCAGTGGGGTACACCACCACACCGCCATTGCGAATGATCGTCGCTGCTTGATTAATTAGTCGGCTTTGCGGGTTATCGGGATGTATATAAAAATATTGACTCATTATATCTCCTTATGAGTAAACATCTGTTGAAGCGACGTATATATCAATCCAAATAAGTAATGGCTCATGCTGACTACTTGACGACGCATTGACACTTAAAACACCATTTACGTGTACAACATAACAGTGTTCTAAGGCTGAACATTTACTTATCCGGATTGGTATTCACGTCCGAAAATTGTGGCCATTGTTCCCATACCGGCGTTACACCGCCAGGAAGCCACAAGTTCCTCCCTAGTTCCATCCACGGTGAAGGATAATGAAAATCAGAACCTAAGGAAGCTAATAAACCGTATTGTATCGCATAATCCGCTAAGTTGCGTCGCTCTTGTTGACTTTGTTGTGGCAAAGAAATTTCCATGGCATCGCCGTTGGCTTCCACAAATGCCGCCAGCAGTCTTTTTAACCATTTGGCGGTTAAATCATAACGCCCAGGGTGCGCTAGTACCGCCACTCCGCCTGCGCTATGAATCACCTGCACCGCTTCGGCCATAGAACACCATATTGGTGGCACGTAACCCGGTTTGTCGCGGGTTAAAAAACGTTTAAATACCTGCTGCATGTTTTTAGCATGCCCATTATCCACCAGCCATTTAGCAAAATGCGCGCGCGTTACCGGCGCCCCATTTGCAATCGCCTTCACCTCAGGTAAAGGGTCAACTTTCAAATGCTTAGATAAGCGATAAGCAATCAGCTCTGAACGCTCAATACGCCTCGCTTGTTGCGCCTCAATAAGCGCTCGTAACTGTGGATGGTGAATATCGAGGTTTAACCCCACAATATGAATGTCTTTATTTGACCAAAGCGTGGAGATTTCAATCCCCGTAATCAGTTGAATATCAAGCTGCTCGCTTTGAATATAGTCCAACGCAGGTTCAATACCATCAACGGTATCGTGGTCGGTAATAGCAAGTACGCCAACCCTATGCTCAATAGCACGTTCCAGCAGATCTTGAGGTGTAAAACGGCCATCAGAGGCAGTGGTATGAGAATGTAGATCAAATATCATAAAAGGCTTGACTTTCCTTCGCTGTACTAGTTAACTAGTACACCTAGATTATTTAAAGGTGTTTAGCAAATCGCTATGAATACAGTCATGATACAACAGCCTCAGCCAATCTGTACCGAAATCGGTAGAGTTTGTGCATGCGCAGTATCTGGACAGTGGCGTTGGTGGTTCTCTCTTAGAGCGAGCTAAATATTGAGTGTATCTAAACAAACTCGAAAGCTCGCATTAGTCTGCGAGCTTTTTTTATGTCTTTTTGAACAATCTAAACCATTACAAACACATTGAATATTGTGTTGATTGCGCAAATTTTGACCTAGTTTTACACAATCACTTTTGGGTGAAACAACAGAATATGAGAGTATGTGATGCTAAGAACCAAAAGCTTACAAGGAGGTCTTGTGAACAAGACCATTAACCTGACCGCACAAGGCCAGTTAGAAGTATTACAACGTGATGTCTTCTATACCCAAGATCCAACGGAATTATTCCACCACCTGTGTAAAGATAAGGCCGACACCCTTCTTCTTGAATCAGCCGAAGTTGAATCAAAAGAAAACTTAAAAAGTCTATTACTGGTCGACGCCGCTATGCGTATTGAGTGCCGTGGCCACCAAGTAGTCCTAACGGCAAACTCTGACAATGGTCAAGCCTTGCTGGCCCGCCTTGTATCTAATCTAAATCCCGATTTTATTACTGAAAATAACGACAGCAAATTAGTCGTTAACTTTAACGCTCCTGACGATAACCTTGATGAAGACAGCCGTCTTCGCCAACCATCATCGTTTGATATGCTTCGTATCATCAAGCAAAGCTATAACTGCGCTGACCATGACCCTATGGCATTATTCATTGGCGGTTTATTTGCATACGACCTAGTGGCAAACTTTGAACCTCTTGGTCAAGCCGAAATCAACAGCCAATGCCCAGACTATGTATTTTATGTCGCTGAAACACTCATTGTGGTTGACCATCAGCAGCAGCAAGCACATCTATTTGGCAGCTTATTTGATGCCAACGCCGAAACTCGCACTACGCTAGATAAGCGCCTACAAACCATTGAAACTGAAATGAAGCAAGTTCAGCCTGCGCCAAGCGCGGTAAAACTGGAAAGCTGTGACGTATCAGTCAGTGTCAGTGATGAAGAGTTCTGCCAAACGGTGCGCGATCTTAAAGAATTTGTGATTCGCGGTGATGTGTTCCAAGTGGTGCCATCTCGCTACTTTTCTCTGCCATGCCCATCGTCATTGGCCGCTTATAAACATTTGAAGAAAAGTAACCCAAGCCCTTACATGTTTTACATGCAAGATGAGCTCTTTACTCTGTTTGGCGCCTCACCAGAAAGTGCGCTTAAATACGAAACTCAAACCAATCAAGTGGAGATCTACCCTATCGCAGGTACTCGCCGTCGCGGCAAAAACGCCGACGGTAGCATTAACTTCGACCTTGATAGCCGCATCGAATTAGAACTTCGTTTAGATCGTAAAGAAAACGCCGAACACATGATGCTGGTGGATTTAGCGCGTAACGACGTTGCTCGAATCTCTCAAGCAGGCACTCGTCACGTTGCCGACTTACTTAAAGTGGATCGCTACAGTCACGTAATGCACTTGGTTTCTCGCGTAGTGGGTCAACTGCGTGAAGACTTAGATTCACTGCACGCCTACCAAGCCTCGATGAATATGGGCACCTTAACGGGCGCACCAAAAATCCGCGCGATGCAATTAATCCGTGACGTTGAACAGCAACGCCGTGGCACTTACGGCGGCGCAGTTGGTTACATGACCGGACACGGCGATTTGGATACTTGTATTGTGATTCGCTCAGCGTATGTCGAAAACGGCATTGCCAAAGTTCAAGCCGGCGCTGGCGTGGTATTTGACTCCGACCCACAAGCAGAAGCCGACGAAACACGCGGTAAAGCGCAAGCGGTAATAAGTGCTATTCAAGCGGCACATACTGAGGTGAAGCATGGCTAATATTTTATTTATTGATAACTTCGATTCTTTCACCTACAACCTAGTTGATCAGTTTCGTACCCTAGGACACGAGGTCACCGTTTATCGTAACCAAATCGATATTAATGTCCTAGAAAGCACATTAAACCAACTACAAAACCCTGTGATTGTTCTATCACCGGGGCCGGGCGCGCCAAGTGAAGCTGGCAATATGCCAAGCATCATTCAGCGCTTTAAAGGTAAAGTGCCGATGATTGGCATTTGTTTAGGTCATCAAGCGATTGTTGAAGCGTACGGTGGCACAGTGGCGGGCGCAGGTGAAATCATCCACGGTAAAGTGTCGATGATGGAGCACAATAACCACGCCACCTACCAAGGCTTACCTTCACCGTTTGCCATTGCCCGTTACCACTCTTTAGTGGCAACCAAAGTCACTGACGAGCTAACCATCACCGCTCAAGTCGATGATTTGGTCATGTCAGTGGTGCACGAACAAGACAAAGTTTGCGGTTTTCAGTTCCACCCTGAGTCAATCATGACGACTTACGGTGCCACACTGTTAGCCAATTCAATTGAGTGGGCTTTGCAGTCTAATGACATGGCACAGCAACAGTAACAAGGAAGAACGATGCACACTATTTTAGAACAGCTTTATCGCCAAGAGTCATTGAGCGAAGCACAAAGCCAAACCTTGTTTGATCAAATCATTAAAGGTGAAGTTGAACCTATCGTTTTAAGTTCAGCGCTGACAGCATTAAAAATCAAAGGTGAAACGCCAGAAGAAATCGCCGGCGCAGCAAAAGCGCTGCTTGCCAATGCACAGCCCTTCCCTCGCCCCGATTACGACTTTGCTGACATCGTTGGCACCGGCGGCGATGGTTCAAACACTTTTAATATTTCTACCACTGCGGCATTTGTCGCGGCAGCGGTTGGACTAAAAGTGGCTAAACACGGTAACCGCGGCGTTTCTAGCAAATCTGGCTCTTCTGATCTGTTGGATTCTTTTGGCATTAACCTTGCGATGAGCGCGCAAGATACCGCTAAAGCCGTTGATGAAATTGGCGTAGCCTTCTTATTTGCTCCGCAATATCACCAAGGCGTGCGCCATGCAATGCCAGTGCGTCAGGCGTTGAAAACCCGCACTATTTTCAACATTCTTGGCCCACTGATTAACCCAGCTCGTCCAAATATCGAGTTGATGGGCGTGTATGATGAAAGCCTTGTTGCGCCTATCGCGCAAACCATGCAAAAAATGAACATGAAACGCGCCGCAGTCGTTCACGGTAGTGGCCTTGATGAAGTGGCTATTCACGGCAAAACTGTGGTCGCCGAAATCAAAGATGGCAAGATTGAACACTACACTTTAACCGCTGAAGATTTTGGTCTAAATTCGCACCCACTTGAAGCGCTAAAAGGCGGCACTCCAGAAGAAAACCGCACGATTGTGACCAACCTACTCTCAGGTAAAGGCACAGAAGCTCAAGAATCTGCGGTAGCGGCTAACGTTGCACTGCTGATGAAACTGTTTGGTCACGAAGACCTAAAACCCAATGCCCAACAAGCGATTGCTGCCATGCGCAGTGGTAAGGCGTATCAACTTGTAGAACAACTGGCGGCTAGAGGTTAATCATGTCAGAACATATTTCCCAACATAATAAAGATATGGCTCAAGTGCTGGCAAAAATTGTTGCCGACAAAGATATCTGGGTAGAAGAGCGCGAGAAATCGCAACCTTTGGAGACCTTTAAAGAGTCGCTACAGCCCTCTGACCGTAGCTTTTACGATGCATTATCCGGTGACAACACCGCGTTTATTCTGGAATGTAAAAAAGCATCACCGTCTAAAGGCTTGATTCGTGACGTATTCGACCTTGACTACATTGCCTCTGTGTATAAAAACCATGCCAGTGCCATTTCGGTCTTAACGGACGAAAAATACTTCCAAGGTAGCTTTGATTTTTTACCGCAAGTGAAAAAGCAAACCACCCAACCTATTTTGTGTAAAGACTTCATGATTTCGCCGTATCAGGTGTATCTAGCCCGTCATTACCAAGCTGACGCTATTTTGCTGATGCTGTCTGTGCTAAACGATGAAGAATATCAAGCACTGGCAAAAGTTGCCCACGCACTGAATATGGGCGTACTGACAGAAGTCAGCAACGAAGATGAACTGCAACGCGCTATCAAACTGCAAGCAAGAGTAGTCGGTATCAATAACCGTAACCTTCGCGACCTCACCATTGACCTTAACCGCACTAAAGCGCTTGCGCCGAAATTGCCTAAAGGTACTACCGTGATTTCTGAATCGGGTATTTACAACCACCAGCAAGTTCGAGATCTATGCCAATATGCGAACGGTTTTCTTATCGGCAGTTCACTGATGTCTGAAGACAACCTAGAGCTTGCGGTACGTAAAGTACTGCTTGGTGAAAACAAGGTTTGCGGTCTTACACATGCTGACGATGCGCTAAAAGCTTATAATGCGGGTGCAATTTATGGCGGTCTTATCTTTGCAGAGAACTCAAAGCGTAAAGTAGACCAAGAAACGGCGCGCTTAACTATGAGTGGAGCACCTCTTCGCTATGTCGGTGTATTTCAAAATCAAAGCGCGGACTATATCAGCCAAATAGCACAATCTCTTTCACTGCACGCCGTGCAATTGCACGGTGATGAAGATGAAGACTTTATTACTAAACTGCGCCAACAACTGCCAAGTGATACTGAAATCTGGAAAGCCTACGGCGTATTAGATGAAGTACCTGCATTTATTGGCAATGTTGACCGTCACCTTTTAGATTCTAAAACACAGACTCAAAGTGGCGGCACAGGGCAAACCTTCGATTGGTCTAAGATTAACGATCAGAATGTCATGCTGGCAGGCGGTTTAAATGCTGACAATATTGCGCAAGCATCTAAACTTGGCTGTCTAGGGCTTGACCTAAACTCTGGTGTAGAAACCGAACCTGGTAAAAAATCTCGTGAAAAGCTAGCAAAAGCTTTTGCTGCGATCAGACACTATTGATTCACATTCCTTCCCTAGTGTAGGGAAGGAATGCCAAAAAATTTAAGGAAAAAATCATGGCAAAACTTGATGCCTACTTTGGAGAGTTCGGTGGACAATACGTTCCGCAAATCCTCGTTCCAGCACTTGACCAACTAGAACAAGCTTTTATCGACGCGCAGGCTGATCCTGAATTTCGCGCCGAATTCATGCACTTACTACAAGAGTATGCAGGTCGCCCTACCGCGCTTACGTTAACTCGTAACCTGACTAAAGGCACCAAAACTAAGTTATACCTAAAACGTGAAGATCTTCTGCACGGCGGCGCGCACAAAACCAACCAAGTGTTAGGTCAAGCCTTGCTAGCAAAACGCATGGGTAAAACGGAAATCATCGCCGAAACTGGCGCGGGTCAACACGGCGTAGCATCGGCTCTTGCGTGTGCTCTACTGGGTTTGAAATGTCGCATTTACATGGGCGCAAAAGACGTTGAACGTCAAAGCCCGAACGTATTTCGCATGCGTCTAATGGGTGCTGAAGTAATTCCAGTCCATTCAGGTTCAGCAACGTTAAAAGATGCCTGTAATGAAGCACTACGTGACTGGTCTGCAAGCTACGAAGACGCGCACTACCTACTTGGTACTGCGGCAGGCCCTCACCCATTCCCAACTATTGTTCGTGAATTCCAACACATGATTGGTGAAGAAACCAAACATCAAATCCTAGCGCGCGAAGGTCGACTGCCCGATGCAGTTATCGCTTGTGTTGGTGGCGGTTCAAATGCCATTGGTATGTTTGCTGATTTCATCGAAGAGAAAGATGTACGCCTTATCGGTGTTGAGCCAGCAGGTAAAGGCTTAGACACAGACATGCACGGCGCGCCGCTTAAACACGGTAAGCTAGGTATTTTCTTTGGTATGAAATCGCCATTGATGCAAGACACTGACGGCCAAATTGAAGAGTCTTACTCTATTTCAGCCGGTCTTGATTTCCCATCTGTAGGCCCACAACATGCGCACCTTAATGCTATTGGCCGCGCACAATACGGCGCTGCGACCGATGATGAAGCGTTAGAAGCATTCCAAATCCTCGCACGTAAAGAAGGCATCATCCCTGCTCTTGAATCTGCTCACGCCTTAGCTTACGCATTAAAAATGGCGCATGATGAACCAGAAAAAGAGCAACTGTTAGTCGTCAACCTTTCTGGCCGTGGCGATAAAGACATTTTCACTGTATACGATATTTTGAAAGAAAGAGGAGACGTATAATGGACCGTTACGCTGCGCTGTTTGAGCGTTTACAAGCAAAAAAACAAGGTGCATTTGTCCCTTTTGTGACTATTGGCGATCCACAACCTGAACTGTCTCTTCGCATCATGCAGACATTGGCAAACTCAGGCGCTGATGCTCTTGAACTTGGTATTCCGTTTTCAGATCCACTTGCCGATGGCCCAACCATTCAAGGCGCTAATATCCGTGCTTTGGATTCAAAAACAACGCCTAGCATTTGCTTTGATCTGATTGCAAAAATTCGCGCTGAACATCCAGACTTACCGATTGGTCTACTGGTTTACGCAAACCTTGTGTTTGCTAACGGCATCGACCATTTCTATCAAGCCTGTGCCGAAGCCGGTGTCGATTCTGTGTTAATCGCGGATGTACCAACCGGTGAAAGCGCAGAATTTAACGCCGCAGCAAAAAAAGCAGGTGTACACGCTATTTTCATCGCACCACCAACAGCCAATAACGAAACTCTTAAACAAGTTTCAGAATTAGGCGGCGGTTACACTTACCTACTTTCTCGTGCAGGTGTAACTGGCGCAGAAACAAAAGCCAACATGCCCGTCGATCACATGCTTGAGCGCCTAGCACAATTTGACGCGCCACCAGCCCTACTTGGCTTTGGTATTTCGGCACCAGAACAAGTAGCTTCTGCTATTCAAGCTGGCGCAGCGGGTGCAATCTCAGGTTCTGCTGTGGTGAAGATTATTGAAAACAACCTTGCAGACTCTGACAAAATGCTCAGCGAGCTGGGAAGTTTTGTTACGAATATGAAGGCTGCGACTCAGTTATAACTGAACTCGATTTCTATTTGTCAAAAAGCCACTTTTTAAAGTGGCTTTTTTTGTTGTGAAGCGCAGGCTAAGCAACACTTAGCCATTATTTATTGTAACTATGCTACGCGCCATTTATTGTCTTGTTCTTCCAAATGTAACTCTGCCATCGTTGATTCAATTTCAGAGTCTGAAAGCATATTAAGCAAAAGACCAATTTGGCTGTCATCATCGTTAAACTCTGCATATAGAGCACGAAGCGTTACGTCTGCGGTTCTTGGGATGAGTGTTTGCCCTTTTTCCCAACGCGCGACAGTTTGAGTGTCTACACCTAATAAATTACCAAGTGCCTTTTGCGACATATTAAGTTCGATACGAATGAACTTAAATTCTTGATGAGAAATAGGTCTTACTTGAGAAACGATATTTCGGCCAACAAGCGCATGTAGCTCATATAAATTATCGATACTAACAAACTCTTCATCTTCTACTTTGTCGATAGTGAAGCCATTTGTTAAATAAACGTACGGTAAACCACAGTCTTTATAGTGATACATATTATCCTCTTTACTTAACCATAACCGTTACAACAAATGCAGATGGATCGTCTTCGTGCCTCTTTAGGGAAACAACGACTTCTACAATTTCACCAGCAGCCATACCTTGAAGGTTGCATTTCCAATCACCTCTAGGTGTTTGATGAGGAGCTTCCGTAACTCTACTGTGCTTGTTAGCAAGTACTTGAAATATTTGCATCCGAGTCACACCGCGTTGCTCCATCCGCTCTCTAGCATGCGAACCAATAAAGACTCTAGCACTGTGCTTACTTGACAGTTCATTGATAAGTCTCTTTGCTGACGCCGACGTCAACGGAAACTCATCGATTCCCTCAAGCATATTTTTTGACATACGGATCACCTATCAATCTGATAGCCTGAATTATGAGCGAGAAGAAGGTTAAACGCAAGATTTGAGCACTTAATTACGCTAAGTTCGGTTTAACCCCTAGTCATCAAACCAGACTTTTTAGTCTCAATGGTGATGTGAAGTTTAAAGCCATAAACCAATTTTTAGGTATTTTCCATGGACTAATGTTGTGACGTGCAGCAATGCCCAGATACGAATTTCAACCATTGCTCCCCAGCACTACCGCCAAAAACACTTGCGTATTCTTCAACGCTTTTTTAGAAAACCTAAGCTTTACTTCTTGCTTCGTCATCCCTTGCAAGTTTCTTAGTTCAACTAAAGCCGGGCCTAGTTTGGCAATTCGATATATTGCTAAATTCATGTACTTTTCGGATTGGGTTTCGCTGATTCGTTCTGAGGGTAAAACAAACTCTTTATTTATACACTGGGTGTACAGCGCATGATTTTGTCGGATCTGTTTTAACTCGCTCTCTAGAATTAATTGTTTGGTGGCAGCATCAGCTTCGAGATGAAGGTCAACCAATAGCGCCTTAGTAATGGCGACTTGAGTGGCACGTTTCTGTTTTGGGCTTAGAGTGTAACGCTTAAGTTTTTTCCAATTCACTTTCTTTTGTGTGCTTACATCAAGCAGCGCGCGAAATAACAATACACTGTTTGCAAACTCTTCGTGTGCAAAATGGCTTAACGCAAAAGCTCGGGCAAATTTACCATGCTGATGTAACAGCTCGGCCTCATCACATAACTCTTGGGCATTCTTCATGCATTTGATTGCACCATCAAAAAGCATATCAAAATGGCTGGTCGCAATTTTTGTTTGCTGCAAATTTGTTCCTCAATATGTAACGTCAAATAGAGCGCTAATTTGTATCACCCAAGGGATACCATTTTCTCAAGCTATTTACCTTAGCCCATTATATTGAACATTTAATGTACTAATACAACCTAGCTAATAATCAAAAATACTTAATATTAATTTAGTCATTATTTCTTAATTGCGCACCTTAATTACAGCTATCGGGTGTAAAACATTTGCTGTTGGTTATTACTTAGAAATCCACTCTAAAAAACACCCTTTCAGATCACAATAATGCAGTGTAACTATTTGCATATTTTCATCCTCACATAGACTGGCTAAACATAATTATAAACAACTGATTTGAATACAAAAAACCAACTTCAATTGCTTAGGTAACTTTAGTAGGTTTAGCAACTTTAATCACTTCAACCACTTTAATAACGGGTGTTATTATGAAATACAAAAGTTTAGTCATCCCCATGCTGCTTGCTTTTTCGAGCGCAGCTTTCTCTGCTGAAATTTATGATCAAAGTAAAAGCTACAGTGGCGGTGAGCGCGTCTCATTTAACGGTGCTATTTATGAAGCTCAGTGGTGGGTGAACCCTAACCAATCTCCTGCTGACGTGACCGGAAATAGTTGGGAATCTCCGTGGATTTTAATTTCAGAATCAGGTGGAGAGACGACCCCTCCTCCTGCTGATCCTGAAGTGCCATCAGAACCTACTCCACCGGTTGTACCACCAATCGAAGGCGATTACCCTGCTACCCTGCTTATGTTGAAGGTGAAACCTATGTTGCTGGTGATATCGTAATCAATACTGGCAAACTGTACCGCTGTAAAGATGGTGTGACTCAAACATGGTGTTCTGGTCCTGCATGGGCTTATGCTCCAGGGACAGGTACAGCCTGGGATCAAGCATGGGAAGAAGTTGCTGACGGAACTCCACCGAGTGATCCTGAAGTGACGCCAGATCCGGATCCAACACCCGACCCTGCTCCAGAACCCGATCCAAGCCCAGACCCAAGTCCAGATCCAGAACCTGCTCCAGAGCCAGAGCCTAGCCCTGAGCCAGAAAATGGTTATGTTGTTTACCAAGAAGATTTGGACGCTAAAGAAGCGGAATTAACCAACTTCCCTGCGATGGCATCGGTAAAAGACTTAATTCGCACGATTGATAATGCCACTGTAAACGCCATTAAACCGCTGGCAGAGAGCAACCCTGACAACGTTAAACGTATCGAAAGTATTGTTTCAGAAGCCGATTGGGAATACCTCTTCCCAGAGCGTACTCCCGAATATACCTATCGCCACTTCTTACAAGCCACTGGTAAATTCCCTGCCTTCTGTGACACTTACGATGACGGACGTGATTCAGATGCGATTTGTCGCAAAGCATTGGCAACCATGTTTGCGCACTTTACCCAAGAGACCGGCGGTCATACCGCAGATTGGCCTGTGCCAGAATGGCGTCAAGGTTTAGTGCATGTCCGTGAAATGGGTTGGGATGAAACGATGCGCGGCGGTTACAACGGTGAATGTAACCCTGATGTATGGCAAGGACAAACGTGGCCATGTGGTACATTCGAAAACGGTGAGTTCAAATCATACTTTGGCCGTGGTGCTAAGCAGTTGAGTTACAATTACAACTATGGCCCGTTCTCTGAAGCTATGTTTGGTACGGTTCGCACTTTACTCGACAACCCTGAAATGGTCGCTGATACGTGGTTAAACTTTGCTTCGGCAGTCTTCTTCTTTACTTACCCACAACCACCAAAACCGGCAATGATGCACGTTATTGATGGTACATGGCAACCAAACGAGCGTGACTTAGCCAATGGTTTGACTCCTGGTTTTGGCGTCACGACACAAATCATCAATGGTGGCGTTGAATGTGGTGGTTCAGTAGAGATTGCTCAATCACTAAACCGCATCGACTACTACAAAAACTTTACTCAGTATTTGCAGGTCCCTGTAGCGGATGATGAAGTACTAGGCTGTAAAGAAATGAAGCAGTTTGATACTGATGGCGCCGGCGCACTCAGTATTTACTGGGAAAAAGATTGGGGATGGTCATCACAAACGCCAACTGGCGGAACATATTCTTGCCAAATGGTCGGTTACCAAACACCGTTCTCAGCCTTTAAAGAAGGTGATTTCACTAAATGTGTAGTGGCTCACTTCCCTGATGTGATCATCAAATAGTTTGCCCAACAAGCTAACTACTTAAACTAAGTATTTACGCAAAGGCAGTCTCTTTGAGGCTGCCTTTATTCTTTCGCAATAACACCACTGCATCATTGGAATATCGCACTTTTGTATTTAAATAATAATATTTTAAGATAGATAAAATAATTGAGGCATTACATCAACTCAATAGAACTCGACGTATTCCATCTCTTTTCCTCTACTATTTTCTGAATACGAGCAAAATAGGCTATTTCTATACAGAGCAACCTCTGCTTAAATAATCAGCACAAATGTAATCAAAAAGTTGTCCTTCATTTAATGTCAAAATAGCAACTTTTAAAAATGCCTTCCTCATTCATTTATCGCAACAAATTATTTACAATTATATAAGTAAGATAGAAGTTAGATTAATTATTTTTTAATGCTCAATTATGTAACGATAATATTTATCTCTATGTATATCATCGTTACATAATTGAACTATTTGGCGCAGGTTATTATATTTAAAAAAAAGTACGTGACCCTCATCGCAATAACTATTACCCTCCCTGCCACATTTGTCCGTTTCACAGTACAAAGGGGCATCCCTTAAAATAGGGTATAACGCCCCTATATAGCTCATATATTCGGCAATATTCCATAATATCAGCACAAAAGGTAAAGGAAGTGTTAAAAGATAAAAGTTTACTCGGCAACATTGGTGTGCAAGTTGTCATCGCAATGGTCGTCGGTACGTTAGTGGGTGCCGTAATGGGCCACAGTGCGACAATCTTTGCTCCGCTAGGCACCATATTCATCAACCTCATTAAAATGTTGGTTATTCCATTGGTCGCGGTTGCTCTTATTTCGGGTGCCGCAGGTCTGGGTGATAGCTCTTCAGCAGGTAAAGTGGGTTTAACCACATTAGGCTTCTTTGGTCTCACCTCTGCGTTGGCGGTAACGCTAGCATTGGTAATGGGTAATCTATTCCAACCAGGCTCAGGTATTGATGTTAGCTCTGTAGAAAGCATGTTCTCTAGTGAATATGCTTCTCAAGGTGCCATTCCTGGCTTCTGGGATACCGTCACTGGCATGATCCCTACCAATATTTTCCAATCTTTGAACGAAGCAAACATACTGCAAATCTTAGTGTTTTGTCTTTTCTTCGGTATTGCTGTTTCAAGCTTAGAAAAAGAACGTCGCCAACCATTAATGAATGGCGTAAATGCCATTGTTGATGCCATGGTTTGGATGATCAACAAAGTAATGCTATTAGCGCCACTTGGTGTATTTGGTCTAATGGCTGATGCGGTAGGTTCATTTGGCTTTAGTGCATTAACTGTTGTGCTTAAACTCTTCATTGTATATGTAGTGGCAATCCTTATTTTTGGTTTTGTTGTGTACCCTCTTATGGTTCATATTTTCACTAAGACTTCTGCTAAGAAGTTCTTAGTGGCCATGAAAAAACCACAAGCAGTGGCACTATCTACAGCGTCTTCAATGGCGACTCTGCCTGTAACCATGAATACTGTTGAGACTGAGCTAGGAGTAAGAAACTCGACCGCATCATTTGTATTGCCTTTAGGTGCGACCATTAACATGTCTGGTAATGCGATTTACTACGGCTTGGTGGCTATCTTCTTTGCACAAATGTTCGGTATTGATCTTAGCCTAGGTGCTTACATTGCGATCATCGCAACCTCGACTTTAGGTGCGGTAGGCCAAGCAGGCGTACCTGGACCATCATTCTTGGTGGTTGCGGTACTACTTGCAGCTGGCATTCCAATTGAAGGTCTACCACTGCTATTTGCTTTAGACCGTATCTTTGACATGATTCGTACTGCACTAAACATCACCGGTGATGCGGCGTGTGCAGTCATTGTTGATGCACTACTTGAAGACGATAAACCTGCTGTTGTTGAAGCCACTTCATAAATTGTAGGTAATACTTAGCGTCAAACATAAGAAAACATCGGGCTTCAGTTCAACTGAAGTCCGGTGTTTTTATTTGGTAAGAAGAAAATTCTACGCTCAAGGGTTAACCGCGATTCTCTAAGGCTTAGAGTTATTATGCGTAACTAAGCAGTTGTTCTACTTGTTCAATGGTCATATTGGCATCTTGGTATTCTATTGGCAGTTCGACCACCGTATCTTTGTCAGCAACAAAAAGAGAAGGAAAGCTGTTGCCACCAATGGAACGCGCAAAACGTAATTCGGATTTTAAATATTGTTCGATATCGTCAGAAGTTAAATCAAAGGTAAACTTCTCAACATCTAATCCAATATCTTTAGCAAGCTCAATTAGTACTTCATTGTCACTTGGATTTTTCGCATCCAAATAATAAGCATGCTGTACTGCGGTCAGCATTTTTTGTTCTGCATCTTGGCGTCTAGCGGCGAGCATCGCTCTGCATGCCGGATAGGTGGAACGACGAGGGGTATTCTTGCTCCAAAACTCATGATTAAATTCAGTACCTAGCTGAGACTCAATCTTATTCCAGTAAGATGCTATTTGAGTGCGCATCTCATGCGGCATTGGCTCATCTGAGTCAGGAGCTAATCCGCCAACAATATACACAATATCAATTTTGCCTTTTAGCGCCGATTCAATCTTTTGCCACGTAGGTTTGTATCCCCAACACCAAGCACACATAGGATCGTAGACATAATATAAGCGCGTCACATCTTTGTTCATTACTACTCCTGATATTTGTATTAACGAAGTCAGTACAGCACTAACCTTTTTATTGTGCAAGTTAAGCAATAGAGTTAATGCGAACAAGTCTCAATAAATTTGTAAATTCCTGAGCTATGACTAATTTCTCAATTTCATCACGAAAATTTCATTGAGCTCCGTTTGATAGGTACAAATGCAGTTATCGCTTGATTTTATGGCTATCAAACGGCCTACCGCTATATTTCACTGTTTCGTTTAGGTAAACTAACGCAAATATCGACGTCTGTATGAATCATGAAACAACTACTCGACTTCATCCCCCTCATCATCTTTTTTGTGTTGTACAAAATGTACGACATCTATACCGCCACTGCAGCCTTGATTGTAGCCACTGCTATTCAACTGCTTGTCACATATGTGCTGTATAAGAAAATAGAAAAAATGCAGCTGACCACCTTTGCTATCGTGGCTATTTTTGGCGGTATGACCATCGCCTTTCACAACGACGACTTTATCAAATGGAAGGTCACCATTATTTATGCCCTATTTTCTGTAGGTCTTATTGTTACCCAATTATCCGGTAAACCCTTTATCAAAGGGATACTAGAAAAAGAAATCACACTTCCTAGCCGAACATGGAACACGATTAACTGGGCGTGGAGCATCTTCTTTGCTGCCTGTGCCATAATTAATGTCTATGTGGCATTTCGTCTTCCCCTTGATGTATGGGTAAACTTTAAAGTATTCGGCTTAATGATAGCCACACTACTGTTTACCTTGCTCACAGGGCTCTATATCTACACACAATTGTCAAAAGAGAGTAAAACACGCAATGAGTAACCCGTCTTTAATTCGCGGAGAAATGCTACTAAGAACACTAGCAATGCCAGCCGACACCAACGCTAATGGTGATATTTTTGGTGGTTGGATTATGTCTCAACTCGATCTTGCTGGGGGTATTCTTGCCAAAGAGATCTCAAAAGGACGAATTGCTACCGTATCAGTATCAAGTATTACGTTTAAAAGACCTGTTTCAGTAGGCGATATTGTATGCTGTCATGGTGAGTGCAGTCACATAGGTAACTCTTCTATGTCGATTGAACTGCAAGTATGGAATAAAAAAGTGATGGGTGACCGCGCAGGAGAAAGAGACTTGGTTTGTGAGGCGACTTTCCATTATGTTGCTATTGATAACAACGGTCGCCCTCGAAAAATCGAAAAATAGAAGGATTTATTATGTGGTATGTCATTTTTTCCCAGGATGTCAAAGATTCATTACAAAAACGTGGTAGTGTACGTGATAAACATTTAGCCCGCCTGCAAGACCTACAAAATCAAGGTCGCTTGCTTACCGCAGGACCAATGCCCGCTATCGATAGCGACAATCCTGGTGAGGCTGGCTTTACCGGTTCGACCGTCATCGCTCAGTTTGAAACGCTACAAGACGCAAAAGCTTGGGCAGATGCCGACCCATATATCGACGCAGGCGTCTATCAAGACGTTATTGTTAAACCTTATAAAAAAGTATTCTAATTATGTATTCATCATTTAAAAGCGCACTAGTTTTAACATTGGCTACTATTATTCTTGCTGGCTGTGCCTCTAGCAGTAGCGAGAAGCGAGAGCTGAAACTTACCGCCGATCGCCGTGCGGGGATCCTAGCATCAAGCTTACCTATTGAGTACGGCCCACTCACCATTACTCGAGCAACATCTAAAGAAGCCACTGTCATCATTGAAATGCTTTACAACCAATCTGGTCACAAGCCTGCTGATCAATTGATTAAAAGTGCTAATGCTTACTACTGTAATTCTGAAGACGTGCGCGCAGCTATGGATAAAGGCGTGAATTACCTTATCAAGATCCGCAATAACCGTGGTCAAATGATTGTAGAGCAAGTCATCAGTTCAAAAACTTGCCTTGTAGATGGTGATGAATCGTAAGCCTTTTAAATACAGGCTGTAGAGCAATTCAAAAGAAAGGCCAAAGTTTGCAAACTTTGGCCTTTTTATTGGTTTCACTCACCCACTATCTACTACAAGGAAAACAGCTGCACTTTAAGGCTGGCTTCTGCATCAACATCATCAAATTCCACTGGGTTATCCAAACGCTGCACATAATTGAGTTCAGGGGCATGTTCAGCCATGCCATCAATCACAAAATCAGAAGTGACCGCGGGCGAATTGGCACAGGCTAACACTTGTCCATTGTCAGCCAGTAAACTTGGTAAACGGCGCAGTACTTTTTGGTAATCTTTGGTTAACGCAAAACTGCCTTTTTGAAACGACGGTGGATCGGAAATAATCAGATCATACGGGCCAAAGCGTTTGAGTTTGCCCCAAGATTTAAAAATGTCATGCGCTAAGAATTTCACGCGGCTCACGTCTTGATTGTTTAAGTTGTGATTATCACGACCGCGACTTAACGACGAGCGCGCCATGTCAATGTTCACTACTTGCTTCGCACCGCCAGCAATCCCTGCTACAGAGAAGCCACAGGTATAAGCAAACAAGTTAAGGATATTCTTGCCCTCAGCGTTTGCCCTTACCCAATCACGCCCTAAACGCATGTCTAAGAATAAACCTGAATTTTGGTTTGAAGAAAGATTCATCCAGTATTTGAGCCCAGACTCCACCACTTCGACTTTGCCTTCCGCTTCGCCCAATAAAAACTGCGTCGGCGCGCCGTGTTCATATCGATGTTGAATCGAAATAGAGCGGATCTGTGAATGTTCTGGCTGCTCGGCTAATTGCTGCAAGCCTTGCTGAAGATGCGCAAGAAACTCATCCGAGACTGGTCTAAATAATTGAACAACAAGATGCTGAGCAATCCAATCACAGGTGATCTGCTCCAGACCTGCCACTGTGCGTCCTCGCCCGTGAAACAAGCGTCTTACTTCAGTTGGCGCGGTTTTTAAGCCTTGTTGCAATGCAGAAAAAAACCGAGGTAGCGCCTCTACATTCATAGGAGGAGAAATATCATTCATTATATTTTTGGCCAATTAAGTCGTTGGGGTTGTTGCCATTCGCTGATTTGTTGTTGAATCTCAGGCAATTGCCATAGTTCACCGAAACGGCTGTCAGAGCTAGGATCAAGCTGATAGCGATAACTGTTGCCTTCCAACTCAAAGCTAAGAGCAAAAGCGTGCAGGTATCCCCTATCGCTATCACTAGAGGGTGAATAAATAGGGTCGCCGACAATAGGACTGCCAACCGATTTTAACGCAACGCGAATTTGATGAGTCTTACCCGTTTTAGGTTTACACAGAAACATGCGATAGCCTTGGGCAGAGGCTGAAAAAAACTGGGTAATAGCGGGGTTTTCTGTGGTCGGCATCAGCTTCCACATTGAGCGGCGGCTTTTTGCCATATCCCCTTTGATCAAACCTTGTTTTTTCTTTGGCTTTTTATCGGAAATCGCTAAATAAAATTTTTCTACCTTTCTTTGAGCAAACGCTTGAGACAATTGACTTGCCGCTTGCTGTGTTTTACCCAAAAGTAACAGCCCAGATGTCATCTTATCTAATCGATGTACAAGGTATAATGGACCACAGCCCAAATAACGCCGAACCTCGTCTAACAATCCGGTCTCTTGTTCATCTTTATGAACGCTCACTGAAGCATGCTTATTAATCAGCACAAACTGAGCTTGGTCGTCGACTATATCAAACATAGGCTAGTTACAGGTGTCCTAGTGACTCAAAGAAAGCTCAGTAGTATATCCTGAGCGCCAAGGGAAACCCAACTTTCGTTAAAAATACCTGTATTTAACCCCTTGTTGTGTATCTTTTGCAAAATACTTGTTGAGATTAGACGTAAATTTGCATTGAAAACCACCGTTATTCATCCCTTTGTCTTAAAAAACGCACAAAGGCGACTTTTCCGTATACACTACAGCTATTAAGTGATTGATTATTAACTGAGAGAAATGGAAGGATTTTATCAAGCCCTCACTTTGATAGGGATTGGCCTATATTGGATGTTGGTCGCCGGTGTCACGATTCGTGTGGTTATAAAACGCCGCTCAGTCAGTGTGTCTCTAGCTTGGCTAATGATCATCTATATCCTGCCTATTTTCGGTGTCATCTTTTATTTCCTGTTTGGCGAGCTTAACCTGGGTAAGAAACGGGCCGAGCGAGCGCAAGCTATGTTTATTCCTTATAAGACATGGTTTCTCAAACTGCTGGACTGTAATGCTCACTTACCGGAAAAAACGCCTACTCACATTACCCATATTGATGATCTCTGTACCAACCGTATGGGTATTCCTGCTTTATGTGGTAACACCCTCTCTTTGCAAGACACCCCACAAAAGATTTTAAAATCCATTATTGAAGATATTGAACTGGCGCAGCACTTTATTCGAATGGAGTTTTATATTTGGAACGAAGGTGGACAAGCCAACGGCGTGGTTTCTGCTCTTATTCGCGCTTCACAACGTGGCGTACGTTGTCAGATTCTATTGGACGCGGCAGGGAGTGGTAAGTTCTTCTCTTCATCTTGGTGTCAGATGATGGAAAATGCCGGTGTTGAAGTGGTGCAGGCCCTCAAGGTAAAGCCTATTCGTATGTTCTTACGCCGTTTAGATTTGCGTCAGCATCGTAAAATCATCGTCATTGATGATGCGGTGGCCTACACAGGTTCCATGAACTTGGTTGACCCTGAGTATTTTAAGCAAGATGCAGGGGTTGGCATGTGGGTGGATGTGATGGTGCGTATTACCGGCCCTACGGTAAACGTACTGTCGGCTATCCATTGCTGGGACTGGGAAGTAGAAACCGGCGAGCGCTCTTTCCCTACTGCGCCTGAGTGCCACATTGAACAAGATAACTTACTGCACCCCATTCAAGTGGTGCCATCCGGCCCAGGTATGCCGGAGAATTTAATACACCAAGTATTAAACATCTCCATTAGCCGCGCCTTAAAATCGGTGACCATCACCACCCCTTACTTTGTGCCAAGTGAAGAGCTCTTGCAAACATTGCGCACCACCGCCCAGCGCGGAGTAAAAGTAGAGCTTATCATCCCGAAAAACAACGACTCGATTATGGTGGGTTGGGCATCTAAAGCTTTTTATGCGGAGCTGCTCTCTGCAGGCGTGGTCATTCATGAGTTCACCGGGGGGTTACTGCATACCAAGTCGGTCGTCATTGACGAGCAGTACTGCCTTATCGGTACCGTAAACCTTGATGTGCGCAGTCTGTGGCTGAACTTTGAAGTGACTTTAGTGGTGGATGATGCCGAATTCACTAAGCAACTGTACTGGTTACAACAAACTTATATGGAACAATCCACCGTGGTGGATGAGGCGCGCTGGTGTGAGCGCAGCATTCAACATAGATTCTTGGAGCGTGTCTTCTATCTATTCAGTCCAATTTTGTAATCTTAATTGTTGATATTTTACTTGCACTGCCTGCCTTGCTCATGGTTTAAATAAGGAAAAGAAACCACATCAGGGAAGGCAGATGTCTAAAAGCAAATCTCCAGTATCGAAACCAACGCAACTTATCAGTGCTGGCAGAGACAAAAAATACACTCATGGAGTGGTAAACCCTCCGGTACAGCGCGCATCAACGGTGTTATTCGACACTGTCGCTGAGAAAACTCAAGCCACGATTAATCGCGCTAATAAAGCCCTTTTTTACGGTCGTCGTGGCACTCAAACCCACTTTGCTTTTCAAGATGCTATGGTTGAGCTAGAAGGTGGATTTGGCTGTGCGTTATACCCGTGTGGTACTGCGGCCATTTCCAATGCCATTTTATCTTTTGTCGAAGCCGGCGATCACATTTTAATGGTCGATACTTGTTACGAGCCCACTCGCGACTTCTGTAACACCATGCTAAAACGTCTTGGCGTGGAAACCACTTACTATGCGCCTACCATTGGTGAAGAAATTAGCGAGCTAATTCAGCCGAATACTAAAATTCTGTTTTTAGAATCTCCGGGCTCGGTGACTATGGAAGTGCAAAACGTACCACTGCTTGCTGAGATTGCGCACAACAACGACATGATTGTGATGCTTGATAACACTTGGTCTGCGGGTCTGCACTTCTCTCCGTTTGACTATGGCGTTGATATTTCCATTCAAGCGGCCACAAAATACATCGTGGGTCACTCCGATGTAATGCTTGGCACTGCAATTGCGACGGAGGCTTACTGGGATCAACTGCGCGAAAACAGCTATTTGATGGGACAATGTGTCTCCCCAGATGATGCTTACCTTGGTTTACGCGGCATTCGCACTCTTGATCTGCGCTTAAAGCAGCACCAGCAAAGCAGTTTAGCCGTGGCTAAATGGTTACAAGCTCGCCCTGAAGTGGATCATGTTAGACATCCTGCCCTTGAAACTTGCCCAGGTCATGAATATTTTGCACGTGACTTCACCGGTGGCAATGGTCTGTTCTCGTTTGTGATGAAATCACAAAACAGCAAAGCGACCACTGCGCTATTAGATGGCATGGAACTGTTTGGTATGGGGTATTCTTGGGGCGGTTATGAGAGCCTTATTCTTGCCAATGAACCACGTAGCTTTAATAGCCTAAGAACGGTGGCAAACCCTAACTTTACTGGTACTTTGTTCCGTATTCATACCGGTCTTGAAAACGTTGACGATCTTATCAAAGATTTAGAAAACGGTTTTGCTCGTTACAACGCCGTGTTAAACGCGCAATAACCCGTAAATAGTCACTCGTTAATATTTGGCTTCTTCGATCTAGAGAAGCCAAATCACAATCCCCTCTTCTATTTCTTGGCTAGACCTATATACTGCCCGCATCAATGAGTAGGTTGTATGCTGTCAAAAATCCTTTTTAAAACGGTTTCTAAAACCTATCTCTAACATCCGTTTCAACAAGCTGTGTCTAAAATTATGTCTAAAAATAACTTCACCATTATTGGTCTATGTAACCCTAAAAGCCCTACTAATGTTGGGGCCGTCATGCGCGCCGCTGGCTGTTACCAAGCCGACGAAGTGCGATTTACTGGCGAGCGCTTTGCAAAAGCCGCTAAATATCATACCGACACCAAAGATATGACCACCAAGATTGCCCTTAATCAAATGCAATCTATGACCGACGATCTTGATGATGATATTAAAATTGTGTGCGTGGAATTAGCAGAAGGCGCAACGCCGCTGCCACAGTTTAACCACCCACAAAAAGCCCTCTATATTTTCGGCCCAGAAGACAGTTCGATCCCGCAAAGCATTGTCGATAAAGCTGACGAAGTGGTTTACGTACCCACTATTGGTTGTATGAACCTTGCCGCAACCGTAAACGTACTTTTATATGACCGACTGGCAAAATCAGGCCAAGAGATTGACCATACTAGCCGCGTACTTGAAAGCCGTGATGTAAATAATCGTTTAAAAGTCTCTCAACACGAGCAGTCTTAGTTGCGCATTTAAATGCTCCACACATCTTTGCCAACGCATTAATTTAAGGAAAACCATGTACCAACTCACCGTTTCATTAGAGCAATTCTTAGCCGAATTTTGGCAAAAGAAACCGACCATCATCAAAGGTGGTTTTGCGCACTTCCAAGACCCTGTTTCGCCAGAAGAGCTAGCAGGACTGACGATGGAAGAAGAAGTAGACTCTCGCTATGTGTCCAACAAAAACGGTGAATGGACAGCAGAACATGGCCCTTTTAACGAAGACAAATACGCTGAACTTGATGAATCCAACTGGTCTATCATAGTGCAAGCGGCCAATCACTGGCACCAAGGCGCGGCTCAATTAGTTGAGCCCTTCAAAGCCATGCCACAGTGGTTATTTGATGACTTGATGATCAGCTACTCGGTAAAAGATGGCGGCGTTGGCCCTCATATCGACCAATATGATGTGTTTATTATTCAAGGGAGTGGTAAACGCCACTGGCGAGTAGGCGCAAAGGATGAAGGTCAGTACATCGAAACCTGTCGCCACAGCGCCCTACGCCAAATTGAATCCTTTGACGCGATTATCGATGACATCCTTGAACCGGGTGACATCTTATACATTCCGCCGGGCTTTCCACACGATGGCTACGCACTAGAGCCTTCAATGAGTTACTCGGTGGGTTTTCGCTCCCCTAAAGAGCAAGAGCTGATCAGTAATTTCGCCGACTACGTTTTAGCCAATGATATTGGTGATGAGCACCTGCACAAACCCGACTTAAGCACGCAAAGCAATTTTGGACAAATCAGCTCAAGCGATCTGCAGTCATTAACCCAAATGCTAAAAGCCTCACTCGATGATGAACAATGTATCAGTGACTTTATGGGTTGCATGTTAAGCCAGTCACGCCACCAGCTGAATATCATCACCCCAAAACCGCTTTGGCAAAGTGAAGAAATAGCCAACCACATTCAAACCGGCGGGTTTATAGAGAAAGTATCAGGTCTGCGCGCCCTATTTCACGAGCAAGATCCAAGCATCGCGTACATTAACGGTGAAGTGATTAAGGTGCCAAACGAGTGCACCGATGTTATTGAGTTATTGTGTGGTCAAGAGCAGATAAACGCCGATAACTGGCCTAGCGAAACGTCTAGCGCTATGGTTTCGTTGTTGTGCGATTTGGTTAACAAAGGCTATTGGTATATAGATTAAACGAGGAATAATAGAGTGTTGTGTTTATCAAGAGCCATAAATTGAACGGCAAATAACTTATAAAAACAGCACTCTATTTTAAACTCACGGGTAAATGCCATTTACCCAAAGCCTCACGTATCTTGTCGGTGAGCATTAAAGATAAAACTTGTTGAGACTACAAAATGTTATTCTGAATACATATTTGATTTTCAATTAAATAAAGCCCCTGCAATTTTAAGCGGGATTTTTGCTTTGTCTTTCTTGATTATTGGTGTTTGATTTAGTTGGATGAAAAAACGTGGCGTTAGCAATTTCATCTGCACATTTTATAGGTAAGCATAAAAGGCATACCCTTTCGAGTATGCCTTTTCCCATCACTAAAAAGTATCAGTGATTATTCTTCAAAAATATCTTTAATCGCGTGGAATAGGTGATTGTTTTGGAAGTAGTCACCTGTTGCTCCCGTATGGCGGTAACGCTCTGCATAGCTTTCGTCAGTACCGATAACATATTCAGAGAATTTATCTGCGCCATTACCTTTAGCATAGAAACGAACTAGCTCGTTAGTATGAGAGCCGCTGTAGTAAGCCACTGTTGGCATCTTCTCTGCACCTGGATTTTCAACACCCGCATAGATAGCTGAATCAGAAGTTTCACCTAACACGTATGCATTCCCGTGGTCAGTTGTCACGATAAGTAGTGTTTCTTCCCAGTTGCTGTTTGCTTCAACCCAGTCAAACACATCTTTTACTGCATCATGAAAATCAACTTGCTCTTCGATAATACCAGCAGTGTCTTTACCGTGAGCGGCCCAATCGACTGCGCCACCTTCGATCATAGCAAAGAAGCCATTTTCATTTTGAGATAGGTAGTTCAATGCACCGACAGACATAGTGCCTAGATCTGGAACAGTCGCCAGTTCAGGACAAGCAAAAGCGGTTTCACGTAGAGATTCATCTTCACAAGTACGGTTATATTGTGTCGTCCAACCCGTTTGGAAAATACCCAGTAGCGGACCATTCATTATCTCATCTGATGCGATGCCTTGCGCTAGCTGATCAAAGCTGTCTTTAGTTTCGATGAAAGTCCAAGGAGTTTCAGAAGTTGCTGAGGTTAGCGTACCAGCTTGAAGCTCATTCCAATCGTCTTCACTAATGTATCTGAAGTTATAATCAGCCTCTGCTAATTTTTGACCATCACCATCATACAAAGGGTGACCACTACCGATAATAAGATCAGCATGGCCATTTTTTAGCATTGAGCTGGCAATTTCGTGATAGTTATTACGTGAAATATTGTTCGCAGCAAATGCCGCTGGCGTTGCATGAGAGAACATTACGCTAGAAATAATACCGGTTGAAAGGCCATGCTCATGAGCATATTCGGTAATTTGCTTTTGAGGCACACCACAATTGTTGACGGCAAGGCCACCATTGTAAGTTGATTGACCTGTAGCAATAGCTGAACCAGAAGCCGCCGAGTCAGTATAATTAGTATTAATGTAATCATAACCGGCAAAAACTTTATCGCTTTCAATGAGTGTATCGTCAGCTGCCTTTTCCGGATTGTAGCCAAAGCCCTCGGCATACTGATCAGGATCACAGCTATCGCTTTCATCAGGTACAGAATTACCATTTAGAGCATAAGTGGTCATTGCATAACGAGTATCTAGCTCATTGAAGGGATAAGTATCATTCAATAGCTCACCGTGTTGCCAAAAACTTGCAATATCCCAAGCTCCATCACTTGCTCCATCACTGATCATTAAAATAACGTTTTTAGTTTTATTGACTTGGTCATTTGCTTCATCTGAACTGCTCTCAGATTGACAGCCAGAAAGAAGAAGTGCGGCTGCAATAGAAATAGCAAGAGTAGAATTAGAGGGTTTCATTTGTGTTATATCCATTATTGAAAAAACTAAATGGAATATAGATTCGTTTCATGATGATTTTATTAAAGAAAAATAATGTAAATATTAATCTGAAATATAGGTTGTTTTATAATCAGCAGTAAAATAACCGTATTTAATCTGTCATAAAATTCAAGAAATTAGATTAATACCAATCACACTAAGTAAGTGATCAGAAATAGCGCAGGAAAAATGCTCGAGAACAAGGCAGGATTTTTTGATAAGTAGTTATTCTACAATCAAAAATTCTAACGCCGTTATCGAGTATTTTAACAAGCTATAATGACCAGTTATTTAGTACGATTGGTATAAAATAGACACGCTTTTATCTTTCACTCGAAATATCCATATTTAAAAGCACCCACTTCCTTTTTGAAGGGTACCATCATGAATATCTCAACGATGATGAGTTTAGGCTTTTTCATGTGCTAGAACAAAAGCAAGCCGTGAAATATCGCCAGAGAAAAGTGTCAAACTTAATATCCACTGAAATATCTCAATAGAATCATGGCACAATTATCTGACCGGTTTATTAACACAATATAAGGTACATCATGACTAAGCTAACCATCGTGGCTAACATTATCGCTAAACAGGATAACGTTGAGCTGATCAAATCAGAGCTATTAAAACTAATCGATATTACTCGCGCAGAAGAAGGTTGCCTTAGCTACGATCTTCATCAAGACAATGAAAACCCAGCCCATTTCCTATTTTTCGAAAACTGGGCATCTCGTGAATTATGGCAAGTGCACATGAACACTCAACACCTAGCGGATTTCGTAACGGCTACCGAAGGAGCTATTGAGACATTCGAAGTGAATGAAATGACTCATATTGGCTAATACTGCTCATAGGCAACAACTAGTAAAATATAATCCCAGAGCTTACATACTCTGGGATTTTTGTTTATAGACTCTATTAACAGTATTTGTTAACTTTAGCCCAAATACACCCTCTACTTAGTACCACCAACACTATGCAAATCCGTCAAATCAGCGCCAGCTCTACCCTAGCTATACGTCATCAAGTGCTTTGGCCAAATAAGCCAATAGAGTTTTGTCAGGTAGAAGATGATGAACTGGGCATACACTTTGGCGCATTTGAAAACGAACAACTGGTATGCGTAGCTTCGGTATTTATCACCGACAGCCGTGCTAGACTGCGCAAGTTTGCCACCTTGCCCTCAGAGCAAGGCAAAGGCATTGGCACGGCAATGATCCGCCATATTATTGAGTATTTAACCCAGCACAATATCGATGTATTTTGGTGTGATGCCCGTGAATCGGCGCTCGATTTCTACCATAGATTTGACATGCACACCGAGGGAGAGCGCTTTTATAAAAGCGAGGTGGCGTATTTTAAAATGGTATTAAACATGCCCAAGGCTCAGCGTTAAACCTAGATATACGCTATAAATCATCAGCGTCAAATCTAGCTCGGCGAGCTTCCACCAGCGAGCATTGAGTCAGTTCCATCAATTCAGATAAGGTCATGTTTGGATCTTCAACTAACAACCGCTTCAAGCGCTGTTGCGGAGATTCCAACTTATCTTGATGCAACTGCAGTGCAGGTGTAATTTTTCGAATCATAAATGCTAGCGATTCAGGATGCAGCGTATTAATACACTGGCAAAACGCCTGTATCTGCAATGCCTCACCACTGATCATCCAATTACGACTGCGACGCACCCTTTTTAATTGGCAAGCGTGTTGCTGTGCCAATAACTTTGCTTCTTGTACCGCATCTCCGCCTACTCTGTGTATTAGAGAAGGCAGTGAAATGTTTATAGTTGTATCAATCACAAACCACCATTGAGTGACAGTGTAACTTAAGCACAATTAAGATCGTTATTAAGAGCAGAGTTCTTAACTAAAGGTACTGATATATAGCGCTTCAACCTTATCTCTCGCCCATTGAGTTTTTCTTAAAAACTTCAACGATGACTTAATCGAAGGATCATTACTAAAACAATTCACACGCACTTCGGCGTACAAACCACTCCACTGGTAATGCTCAACTAATCGAACTAAGATTTTTTCTAAAGAAAGCCCGTGTAATGGGTTGTTGGGTTGTTGCTGTGTCATAATCAATGTCCGTTTAAGGATTTTTTAAAATGGTGCACAATGTGACTCTAAATCAAAGACGATGCAATCAAAATTCGTCATTATGCGCACTTTCTGATACACATAACGTTAAGTTGGCCTATCCCATGAAATTACTCGCAGACAAAACTGGAGAACTTTTTCTTGAAATCATCGAGCAACAAGGTGATTCCGTGACAGTGCAGTTCATCAGCAACGAAGGCAAACACAAAGGTAAACCTTTCGTCGATACTTTAACTGGGTTATTTCTGGCCGGATGGACACACCGTTCAACCTCAACGGCAATTGGACTGCAACGTTTTAAACAAGGAATACTGCAAGATGCAAAAGTCAGCTTTGCCCTGCACCAACTCTTTCCTTTGGGGCGTAAAGTAAAATTGCCCAATGGCACTGTCGGTATTATTGCAAGCTATGCTAACACGCATACAGATGGCTATTTTATGTACCTGCGTATCGAAGGTACGTTACATCGCCATAAAATCACCCCTGACTGGCAACTGCTACCTTCAGAAAAATTATTACTGCTACCTTACTACCCTGCACCTTTAACAAAGGCTGAAAAGAAAGCGATACAAGAGTACGATGCATGGGCGGGTGGATTTTAACTTGGTATTCGCAGATTAACCTGAGACAATCCGTCTCGAATCAATTTATTAAGGTCAAAGATGAAACTTTTAGTTCGTAACCTGTCACGCCAAATGACTGAACATGAAATTCGTGTTCTATTTACCGAGCACGGTGAAGTGTCCGTATGCAACCTAGTCCTCGATCAAGAGACAGGGCTTTCTAAGGGCTTTGCATTCGTAGAAATGCCAGACGCAGAACAAGCTAAAGCAGCAATAACAGCACTTGACCAAAGCACAGTGCAAAAAAGCAAAATACGCGTCAAACTCGCTAAAAACTAGCACGGTTGATATAAAAAACGCCAGCTCACAATGAGCTGGCGTTTTTATTTGCATTCAATTACTTAGTAAAAACTACTGCTATTTGGTTCAGAAAGCGTTAATACAGCAGAGCAGCCCAGTAGCACAACTTTTAGTCCTAATACCGCACTCACCACAAATACACCATCAACCGACAAACCACTAATAAGCATCGCTAAACAAATCAATGTCACCATAAGATCTATAGCGGGCAACACTAAGCATTTAACACTACGTTGGCGTACAGTTCGTACAATGGTAGACACTTCATCTAATAGAAAATAACCGATAACCATAGCCGCAATCATAAACAGGGCGTGGTCTGAAGATAAGTTAATCGCGTAAGCGGCTGCAAATAACAATACAATTAAGGCTGCGTATCCTTTAAACCCTTTCGCATTCACCACTTGTTGTAATGAATAACCACCGGTAGAAAGAAGGAGCATAAGAACAACGGCCATACTAGATAGGCCAATAGTGAAGAGTTGAATGAAAATTTCACGAGGTATTAAAGGGAAAGCCATTGTGACAAAGCCAACAGCAATAGTGCCAACACCGACTCCTACTCGTACGCGGGTATCGTTGCTGAAATCGAGAACAACATCGTTTTTAGTTTTGGCATCATGAACAGGTGGTTGATTAAAAGTGTGAATTGACATGAGCAAGTCCTTGTTTAACAACGTAAATATACGTCATCAGGTAATAGGTCAATCGTACTTGCTAAATATTACACCCTCGTCTCAAACCATTATTAGTTCATTCATTTAGATTTACTAACTTGCAAAACAGTCAAAACATACCCCATATCTCGACAAACCTTCACTGATTTGAGTGAACTTGATAGTGGGTGCAACATCTAGTAGTACTAAAAGCACCCACAACATTGTTGTAAGTGCTTTTAAAACCAAATTATTACTGGGTGGACAATTCCCTTAACAGTGGAAAGGCTTGCTTGGTTTTTTCTTTTGTAGCAACGAATCCGATCATCACGTCTTCTTCATTAAATGCTTTTGCTACAATACCATCAGCTTGTACATCTAGGTTCCAACGACTTACAGCACGTTCTAAAGTTGTGCCGCCAATCTGAATCGGATAACTAGGTGTTTTTACCTTAACCATCATATTAGGTAGTACCACAGAGGTACGTTCACCCAGTAGCGTTTTCGCTAATGACGATGCACTAATAACGGTTGGTTGAAGATAGGCTCTTACTTGGCCATTCTGCTCGGCACAATCACCCAGTGCGTAAATATCTTCACAAGACGTTTGCATGGCATCATCCACACAAATCCCTCTATTAGTAGATATACCCGCATCTTTCGCTAAAATAGTGTTTGGAATCAAGCCGGTACAAACTATTACTTCATCAACGTTGACTACATCGCCGTTGTCTAACAATAACACAAAACCTGCATCAGTTTTTGAGACCTGTTTCACGCCTTGACCTAATTTCAGGTCAACATTCATTGATCTCATCGATTGATCAAGCTTCAAAGCAATAAGCTCAGGCAATTGATTGGACATTAAACGAGCACTTGGCTCAGATAATGTCACTTTTTTGTTAGCAGATGCAAGATCCATACTGATCTCAACACCGATCAAACCGCCACCAATTACCATCACAGATTCAGCTTTATTCAATCGCGCTTCGTATTGAGCAAACTCTTGTAAGCTGTTCAGCGTGATAGGTTGGCTCTCTTTTAAACCCTCAATAGGTGGCATAAAAGGTTTTGCACCCGTTGCTAATACTAAACTTGAGTAAGCAAAACTGTTGTCGTTTGCTACTACTACTTTTTGCTCAGTATCGATATTGCTTACAAAGTGCTCTGCACACAATTCAATGTTTTGCTGCTCTACAAACTCGCTTGCTGTAGCAGTGATTAAATCTGCTGGCGATTGTTGTTTTGAAACAACATGGCTCAAATCTGGCTTGTTGTAATCATGACCTTCATCAGCAGTAATTACGCGGATAGGCACTTCTGCATTAAAACGGCGCAGTGTTTTAACAAGTTGGTAAGCGGCAAAGCCGCTACCAATGATAGTAATTGGGTTCATAACAGTCCCCTTAGCGGTTGTGTACAGCAAAAACGTCTTTGCCTAGGTTACAATCTGGGCATAGGAAGTAATCTGGAACGTCGTTCCATGCTGTACCTGGTTCTACGCCTTGGTTTGGTTCGCCGATTGCTGGATCGTATACCCAGTTACAAACTGTACAAATCATGCATTGGCAATCATCGCCGTGAGATTCTTGAGCTGCAGCTGCTGGCTTAGCCGCTGGTACTGCTACAGACAATGGTTGAACTTCTGCTTCTTCAACAATCATTGGTTGAACGTTTAGTTCATGTAGAGCCCATTGTTTTGCCACTTGTTGGCCGTGTGCACGACAAATGCGCATTGCTTTGCCATCTGGACGCCATTTGCTCTTAAGGCCAGCAACAGTTTCAAAACCTGCATCTGTTAAACGAGAGTGGATACGGTCAACCGCGCCGCCATTCCAGCCGTAGCTACCGAATGCGCCCGCTTTTTTCTGTTTGAAACGTAGACCAGTAATTTCTTCTAGCATGCCTGCTACTTTTGGCATCATTACGTTGTTCATTGTTGATGAACCAACCAAAATACCTTTAGAGCGGAAAACCTGCGCTAGGATTTCGTTTTTGTCTTGGCGAGAAACGTTAAATACTTTAACGGCTACACCTGGATCAACGTCATGGATACCTTGTGCGATAGCATCTGCCATCATGCGAGTGTTGTTTGACATTGAATCATAGAAAATAGTAATGCGATCTTCTTGATAATTATCAGCCCACTCCAAGTATTTCTCGATGATTTGTACAGGGTTTTCACGCCATACAATACCGTGAGAAGTTGCAATCATATCTACAGGTAGATTGAAGCTTAGAACTTCTTTAATTTTAGCAATTACTAGGTTGCTAAATGGAGTTAGGATGTTTGAGTAGTAACGTAAGCACTGCTCCATCAATTCAGCTTGGTCAACTTCGTCATTGAACAAGTGCTCATCACAGTAGTGCTGACCAAATGCATCGTTACTGAACAAGATTGCATCGCCTGTTAGGTAAGTCATCATGCTGTCAGGCCAATGCAACATTGGAGATTCAACAAACACAAGTTGCTTGCCGTTACCAATATCTAAGCTATCGCCTGTTTTAACTGTGTTGAAGTTCCACTCAGGGTGATGATGGTGGCCAACAATTGAATCAATCGCAGCTTCAGTACAGTAAATAGGAGTGTTCGGAATACGCTCAAGTAATGCAGCCAATGCACCAGCGTGATCTTCTTCAGCGTGGTTAACTACGATGTAATCGATAGTGTTCAGATCAATTTCCATTTCAAGGTTTTGTAGGAATTGATGGCTGAAACGATGATCAACAGTATCGATTAGTACTGTTTTTTCTTCGCGGATAAGGTAACTGTTGTAACTCGTACCTTTCGTCATTTTAAATTCTGTACCGTGGAATTCTTGAATTTCCCAGTCGCGTTGGCCAACCCAGTGAACGTTATTTTTTACATGAATAGTCATTTTATATGCCTTGTTGCTATATTTTTTAAATTAGAATTACTCTTGTAATAGCATTAAGCGTGCCAACTTTTTAAGGTGTTGATAAATAAGGTATTTATATTTTACCCATTGTTTTCATTGTATTATTGACAACTAGTATTCATTGTTTTTTTGATAAGAATTGTAAATATGACAATCATGAACAGCATCAATTTGGCATCCAACAAAAAAAAACGCAGCAGCCTTAACATAAGTTAAGGCTGCTGCGTTTTTTAAACGTGAATACCTGTCATTGTCAGTGATTATGACAGGTGCTAAACATTAAAAAGTCATCTATTTACCAATAGTTCTCTGAACTGAAGTGACCAGACTTTCTTCTTAAGTGCTTATTGTATCCCCTATCCGTTAAACTCTGGGCACTGTCTCGCACCATTGCAGGATTACCACACAAATAGACAAAGCTCTTATCCATATCTAGCTTTAGACCTGCATGAGACTCTAAAATGCGCTTCTCAATTAAATGCGGCACTCTGCCCTGCAAACTACCTGGAACTTCTTCTCTAGAAACAATTGGGATGTATTGGAATTTTTCTCCATACTTTAACTGCAGCGCAGACACCACTTCTTTATAGACTAAATCTTCTTCGTAACGCACTGCATGCACTAGTACCACATCGGTATAATGATCAGGAAACTCGTCAGATTGCAGCATAGAGAAATATGGACCAATCCCCGTCCCTGTTGCAATCAACCACAGTTCGGTCGCTTGTGATGGAATTTCCTCTAGGGTCATAAAGCCCGCACACTGTTCGCCAACCATCACTTGATCACCGGAATAGAGTGTATGTAAATTTGGCGACAATGCGCCATCAGGATCGGCGATGATAAGGAATTCTAATTCGCCGGTTGCGTAATAGTTTTCAGGTGAGTTCACGATAGAATACGCCTTACGTAGAAACTCTCCGCTATTATCATACATACCTAGTTTAGTGAATTGACCTGCCACATATGACAAGCCTTCAACTTTAACTCGTAATGAAAATAAACGTGCTGTCCAGTCCACTCTTGAAACTACTGAACCACAAACAAACCCAATATGTGGAGTCATCACGCCTCACCTCTGTTGATTTTATTCGATTAAACTTAGTACAAACATACGCAATAAGTATGCCAACTAAAATTTATACTTAAAATTCAATGCGTTAAATTTGCGCACCTTATTTCCTTGTCATTATGATAACAGACTTTGCTGTATCTAAATGACAAAACCTTGTTATACTGACAAAATAATAATTAAGGAATAACGTTTAATGGCACAATATAAAAGTGAATGGATACAAGTTGCGCGCGATATTACTTCTGGGATATCAGAGCAAGACCGCTTTGAACGTCTACTTGTCACCATACGAGATATGTTGCAATGTGATGCAGCTGCCTTGTTATTGTTTCAGAAACAAAACTTTATTCCTCTTGCGATTAACGGCCTAAGTGAAGATGTATTAGGTCGCCGCTTTAACATAGAACAGCATCCAAGGCTTGAAGCTATTGCAAGAGCCGGTGATATTGTGCGCTTTCCACCGGACAGTGATCTTCCCGACCCATACGATGCCCTCATTCCAAACCACGCGCAAAAACTGGAAGTACACTCCTGCATCGGTTTACCCCTGTTTCAAGAAGACCGATTAATTGGCGCAGTCACCATAGATGCCTTTGACCCGACTCAATTTAATGATTTTCCAGATGATGATTTTCGTTTGATCAGTGCGCTTGCCGCCAATAGTTTGCACACGGCCCTGTTGGTCGCAAAGTTGGAAGAAAACATTGGCGTAACCTCAGCACCTAAAAGCAAGAGAGCCAAATACGCACAACTGGATTTCATTGGCCAGTCACAAGGGATTATTGAACTTAAATCTCATATCTCTGCCGTGGCCAATACTGATTTATCGGTTCTGATCATGGGGGAAACGGGTGTGGGTAAAGAGTTGGTTGCGCACGCTATTTACTCGCAATCAAATCGCAAAGATGAATCCTTTGTCTATCTTAACTGTGCAGCTTTGCCTGAGTCAGTCGCCGAAAGTGAGTTATTTGGACACATTAAAGGGGCGTTTACTGGTGCCATCAGTGATCGTAAAGGTAAATTTGAACTTGCTAACAAAGGTACGTTATTTCTTGATGAGGTAGGCGAATTATCGTTGGCGCTACAAGCAAAACTGCTTCGTGCGTTGCAATATGGTGATATCCAGCGCGTGGGTGACGACAGCAATATCAAAGTCGATGTGCGCATTATCGCCGCGACTAACCGCACCATGCATGAGGAAGTTAAAGAAGGTAATTTCCGCTCCGATCTCTACCACCGTTTAAGTGTATTCCCAATTTTTGTGCCACCATTGCGCGACCGAGAAAAAGATGTGATTTTATTAGCAGGCTTTTTTGCCGAGCAGTGCCAACACAAACTGAATCTCTCTAGCATTACATTAGATGGTGACGTATTGGTTTTACTGCAAAACAATCCTTGGGAAGGGAATGTACGTGAACTTGAGCACGCCATCAATCGTGCCAGTGTTATTGCCAAAGCAGAAAGTAATGCCCCGCATTTAATATTAAAAGCACATCATTTTCAGTTTGCTCATTCTGATCTGACTGAATCGAATACAAACACAGCAATAAGCGCGCCCAGTGATGCGCCGCTACTGCCTGTCGAACAGTTCCAAGACTTACCGCTAAAAGAGGCCACTGAGCAATTTCAAATGAAATTAATCCAATCGGCCTATTTGACCAACGAACAAAAACTCAGTGCTACCGCCAAACAACTGGGTCTCAACCCTGGAAATTTACACCGCTTAATGAAACGACTCGGTTTAAAATAATCTAGCTAAGTACACGCCTTAATTATGAGCGGCAGAGACAATCAAGATCATGATCATTGATAAGACCTGTCGCTTGTAAAAATGCATACAAGGTGGTGCTACCTAAGAATTTAAAGCCCTTCTTTTTCAAATCTTTGGCAAGTTGATCGGATAGCGCCGAGGTGGCAAGCGGTGTATCCCCTTTCGCACGAACATCGATAGGTTTATTGTCCACATACCCCCAGATAAACTGGCTAAAACTGCCATATTCAGCTTGGATTTGTAGAAACAGCTTCGCATTATTGATGGCGGCTTCTATTTTGGCTCGATTACGAATAATCGTGCTATCTTGCATCAATTCTTCTACTTTAGCAGGCGTAAATGTCGCCACTATAGCGGGATCAAAATCTGCAAACGCTTTTCGATAGCCCTGACGCCTTTTTAAGATGGTGTACCAACTCAATCCTGCTTGCGCTGACTCTAGAATTAAAAATTCAAAGAAGACTTTATCGTCGAAAACAGGAACGCCCCACTCTTTATCATGATATTCCACATAATCAGGCTTACTTTCATCTAACCAAAAACATCGCGTCATTACCTTGCCCCTTTCACAAATTGTCTTCTTCCTTTTACAAAAAAGGCTGACAATCTGCCAGCCTTTAAAAGAATAACGCTTATTGAACGATTACGCTTTCACAACATCGATTTTATGGAACATTCGATACAGTACCGGCACAACAATAAGCGTCAGTACCGTTGCAAAGCCTAAACCAAACATGATGGTTACTGCCATTGGCTTAAAGAAAATATCCGGAAGCAGTGGAATCATACCCAAAATGGTAGTAATTGCCGCCATACATACCGGACGTACACGACTTAACGCCGCTTCTACAATAGCAAGGTAAGGCTCTTTTCCCGACTTCATTTCCAGCTCAATTTGATCGATAAGCACGATGCCATTTTTAAGTAACATCCCCGATAAGCTCAAGAAGCCAAGTAGCGCCATAAAGCCAAATGGCGTATTAAGCACCAGCAAGCCGGTGGTTACGCCAATTAATGCCAGTGGCACGGTTAACCAGACAATCAAAGGTTCTTTAACGGAGTTAAACAAGAACACCGTAATTAAGAACATGAACAGATAACCCATTGGCATGCTGGAAAATAATGAGCCTTTCGCTTCATTGGATGACTCATATTCTCCGCCCCATTCTAAGCTGTAACCTGGTGGCATTTCGATAGCTTCGATCTTACCTTGGATTCTGGCTTGTAGGGTCGCAGCAGTTTCATCACCTAAAATATCGGGATCAGCAAACACGGTCAGCATGCGCTTTCTGTTTTTACGCACAATCAAAGGATCTTCCCAACGCACTTCATTCCCTAACGTGATTTGCTGCAATGGAATGTAGTCGTTAAGCACCGGACTCCATATTTTCATACCTTCAATGTTTCTAAAGTCGATACGCTCTTTTTCCGTAAGGCGAGTCACAATTGGCATTAAGGTTGTGCCATCGCGGTACACCCCAACCGTTAAGCCCGAGAAACTCATCTGCAAAAAGTCATCCATATCGTTTTTGCTAATGCCGTAACGACGAGCCTGACTTTCGTTAAATAAAGGTTCGATCACTTTGGTACGTTCACGCCAATCATGACGCACACCCGTAGCCCCCGGATCGGCATTTAAAATATCCACCACTTGCGCAGCGATGCCTCGCATAACCGTTGGATCAGAGCCTATGATTCTCGCCTCAATTTTTGCCCCGCCACTTGGCCCGAGCTCAATTTGTTTAAGCTTGTAATCAATTTCGGGGAAGTGATTAGACACATAATCTTGGTATTTCTGCATGATGTCGTGCAGCACTTCATAGCTTTCAACGCGAGTGACAATTTCACCATAAGCGGCGTAACTTTTCTCTGGTGTATAAGTGAGCATGAAGCGCTCTAAACCTTTACCAGAAGTCGTAGTCACCGCTTCCACACCGTCTTGTTGTAATAACCAACTTTCAATGGCTTTTAGCTTGGTATTAGTCACACGAATGTCGCTGCCTTCGGGTAACCAAACATCAGATAAAAACATCGGCGTGGTTGAGGATGGGAAAAAGGCTTGCTTGATAAAACCAAACCCATAAATACTGGCCGCCAGTGCCAACACTAAGGTACCCATCGTCAGCCACGCTCTGCGCATACAAAACTCTAGGAACTTCTTGTACCACACAAACAAAAAGCCGTTGTATGGGTCATCATCGGCATTGCCTTTGAACTTTTGCCCTTTAAAGAACATATCCGCAAAAAACGGGGTTAATGAAATGGCGGTAAACCAAGACAACATCAAAGAGATCAGCAGTACCGTAAATAAGGTTCGACAGTATTCACCGGTAGAATCTTCAGATAATCCAATTGGCGCAAAAGCGGTAACCGCAATCACAGT
Source organism: Vibrio sp. B1Z05 (assembly GCF_052955985.1). Classification (NCBI taxonomy): domain Bacteria; kingdom Pseudomonadati; phylum Pseudomonadota; class Gammaproteobacteria; order Vibrionales; family Vibrionaceae; genus Vibrio; species Vibrio sp. B1Z05. Next base: position 1,165,917 of record NZ_CP130463.1, on the reverse strand, counting down.
CGCCCCCAATAGCGGCCATTTGGTTTGAGTAACAATATCAGTTGCCGCTTGCAGGCGCGTTCGCCCTCGCTGCGTGCCGACCAATATGCCCTCCACCACCACAATGGCGTTATCCACCAGCATCCCCAATGCGATAACCAATGCACCCAAAGAGATACGTTGTAAGTCGATGGCAAAATACTTCATGAACACAAACGTGCCCAGTACTGTCACTAGCAAGATCAAGCCAATTAACAGCCCAGAGCGCAGCCCCATAAAGAACAGCAGTACAATAATCACTATCGCCACCGCTTGCCCTAAACTCACCACAAAACCACTGACCGATTTATCGACTTCTTTAGGTTGGCTGTATATTTCCGAAATGGAAATACCCACTGGCTGCTGATACTTCAGCTCAGCCAAACGCGCGTCTAGCTTTTTGCCGATGTCTACAACGTTGACACCCGCATTAAAGGATACGCCCATGTTGAGCGCAAAATTACCGTTGTAGTTAACGATGTTAACGGGTACATCAATGTAGCCGCGTTTAACTTCAGCCACATCACGCAGATAAATAAGCCCTGAATTTTCTTTGGCTGAATCGGTGATGATTAAATCACCCAGTTGTTCCACGTTTTTAAATTCGCCCGTAGGATGGATGCGAATATATTCATCCCCGATCACCACCGCACCCGCAGGCGAAATAGTATTTTGCGTATTCAAAAGGTTAGTGACAGTGCTTGGGGAAATACCCAAAGTATTCAAACGCTTCATCGACATTTCGATAAAGACTTGCTCTTGTTGATCCCCAGAAACTGCGACTTTACTGACGCCATCCACTAGCTCAAGCTCACGGCGCAGATAGTCAACGTAATCCAGCAGCTCTTTGTATGAATACCCTTCTCCGGTCACGGCAAGTAGTACCCCATACACATCACCAAAGTCATCAATTACCGATGGCGTATTCACTCCCGGCGGAAGACTGCCCTCTAAATCGGTAACTTTACGGCGCAATTCATCCCATATTTGTGGCAAATCATCAGGGCCGTAATTGTTTTTCATGGTTACCGTAATTTGTGATAAACCACGGCTAGAGATGGAATTGACTTCATCTACATAAGTTAATTGCTGAATGGCTTTTTCTAAGGGATAGGTGACCTCTTCTTCTACTTGTTGCGGAGTCGCTCCCGGATAGCTAGTGACAACCATGGCATCTTTGATGGTAAAGGCCGGATCTTCTAAGCGCCCTAGTTCAAAGAAAGACGCAATGCCACCAAAAAAGAAGATTAAGGAGATCATCCAACTGATCACCTTATTCTTTATGAAGTAGGCTGCGATTCCCTTGCTGCCATCATCATTTTGCTGCTCTAGATTATTCTGGCTCATAGAACAGCCTCCTTCTTAATCACTTCCACTACCGATCCCTCTCGTAGTTTCGATAAGCCTTTGACGACAATTTGTTCTGCGCCTTGTAGACCACTGATAACTTGCACCGTTTTATCGCGCATTTTGCCCAGTTTAATGAGCTGTTTTCGGACCTTATTCCCTTCTAATACCCAAACGTAGGTTTCACTACGATCAAGAGAGTCACCATCGGTATTCACCACAGCGCTAAGGGGAATATCTGAACCAAAGCTCACATTTAACCCGGCATCACTGCTTTTCGCGGTCACTTCTAACGCCATGCCATCTAAAATAATTTCATTGTCTGGCATTGGCATAATTAAAGTCAGGTTATAAGTACCGGTGGCAGGGTCAGGTTCGGTGGTAAATTCTTTGATTTTGGCATCATACACATTGCCACTTTCAACTTTGACCTTGGCCGTCACCCTACGTAAATCACGCTGAGTCGGCTGATGTACAAATAAACGATCAGGAACTTGAATCAACACCTCTACGTCGTCGGTACTGTGAATGTTTACGATCTGTTGTCCCACCTGAATGTTTTCAAAACGATCAACATTCACCCGTGAGATAATTCCATCAATCGGTGCTTTTAAGGTAGTAAATTTGAGATACAGCTCTGCCAGTTTTAAATCAACTAAGGCGATGCTTCTTTGTGCGGCTAATTCATCAAATTGGGATTGAGCGAGCAAGCCTTTCGCTACTAGAGGTTTAGAACGTTTGTACTGGCTATTTATCGCGGCGTAACTGGCTCTTGTATTATCCACCGCAATTTTAAAATCGCGCGGATCGAGTTGAGCAAGCAAATCACCTTTTTTTACTCTGTCCCCTTCATTCACGACTAACTCTGAAATTTCTCCAGAGACTTGAAAGCTAAGATGCGAACGCAACGCCGCTTGTGCTACAGCAGGAAAATAAATGCGGTCACTGGCTTCTGGCTTACCCAACTGCAACACTTCAACTTTTGATACGTGTTGAATTGGTTCGACTACGGCTTTTTCACAACCTACTAACGCAATGGCAAGCGAAGCCAATAGACAAACTCGACCAAGCTTGTTTATTTTGCTCATCATAAACCTCTCTCCTTGATCCACTCTCTCACCTTCATCCCTGATTTGAGCTCTTTTACCCCAGAGACAATGATTTCATCGCCATCACTAAGCCCTGACACTACCGCACCTAAAGAACTGAGTGAGACTGTCACTTGTTCTACTGTTGAATCTTGTTTTACTCGCCAAACGCATTGTTGATCGCCACAGGCGAATAATGAGGTTTGGGGGAGTTGTGAAGGTTTGGTTCTCGGTATCGTCATATGAATATTGCCTGACATACCCGGCAATATTCCCAAATCCTTTGGACGCTCCATAATCATGGTGACTTTGTAGCTTCCGGTAGAATTATCCGACTCAGTATCAATTTCTTGAAAAGTCAGTGGGAATTTTTGATTTGGAAATGAATCAAATACCATGTACGACTGCGTCGCAGTATTTTGATCAAAGCTATTTAACATAGAATCTGGCAGTGGGAAGATGACTTTCAATAACTCGTTTGATTGAATATTCATCACCCCTTGTTTTGCCGCAACATACTCGTGATTATCGATGTTAATCAGCGAGATGGTGCCTTCAAATGGGGCTATCAGTTTGGTATAGCTGTAATTGGCTAAGGCTTGATCGTAATTTGCTCTAGCGGATTTATGTTTTGCTCTAGCTTGATCAAACTCTTGCTCTGACACCACTTTATCGGCAATCAGTTTTTTACTTCGATCAAATTGCACCGTTGCAAGGTCATAGTTCGCTTTGGCTTGCATGCGAAGCAGCTTATATTCTTGGTCATCAAGCACGGCTAGCACGTCGCCCTTTTTCACCTCTAATCCTGCGATTGCAGGAAGTTCCAATAGCTCACCAGGAACCCTAAAAGCCAGCACCGCTCTATCTCCAGCAGCCGAGCTAGCCGGAAAGACACGTTCAAAGCTTTTATCTCCTACAGAAACTGTAAGAAATTTAGCCGGACGAGACTCAGGTTCCGAAATGGTGGCTTGCTTTTCACCACAGGCGACAGTGCCAAACACAGCAAAGAGCACAACAAACCAGTTAGTACGCATAATATTCCCTTATTCAGCGACATTAAGAGCAATCATATATGTATCAAGATGTTATATCTAGGTTGCGGTGTTATTTCTTTTTTGTTTTTTTACTGCGTAGCGGTGAGTGATTTGGCTTTACATAGAATCGATGTCAGACGAAAGAGAGGCAAAAAGTAAAATTGGAAGATAAATAGTTAAGATGTTGTCTATCCACTATGGACTGCAAAAAAAATGGCCATACATAAGTATGGCCATTTTATCGTTACACGATAGCTTTTAAGCTTAATGTCTAAGACTCAGCTTGATGAAAAATTTGTTCAGTTTTCAACTCGGTCATTGCACGGATTTGACGCCAAATATAATAAAAAATACCCAACATCATTAACATGCTTGGGATAGCAATCACTGGATAACTGTATAGAGTCAATTTACCCAACTCTTCATTGAAAGCCGCAGTTCCGGCAGGACTGGTCACAATGTAAGTGGCTAACACATAATTCATTATCGAAGAGAAGGCGAAAGTACTGGCAAAAAAGTAATTTGAGTTCATCAAACAGCGGTCAAATGCTTGCTCATTCCCCGACTCTTTTAAACGCTCTTCAATCAGAGACAGATTCAAAATCGATTTATTAAACACCAGCTTTTGCATCAATGGATGACGAGTGAATGTCGAGCCAAGTACTGCGATGCCAATTAACCCAGGGATTAATGCTTCTTTAAACGCTAACCACTGCGTATCTAATTCAAGTAAACCGATACCGCCAGTTAAAAGGACACTGACAAAACCTAAAGCTGAGATAAAGTTAAACTTTTTGTCTCGAATCAGTTCCAAACCACCGTAAGCAACAGGAAAAGCCAGCGCCACTATCAGTGAATACACAGTGCCTAAATGTTCCTCTCCACTGAACTTCATTAAAATAAATGAAGGGATAAAGACATTAAACAGGATCTCAAAGAGTGGATTTGATTTCTTTTTACTCACGTTACTCATAATTTACCCATCTCAGGTACAGTATTCTTATTAAATGGTGAAGGATTGTTCCTTGGGTTGTTGTAAATGTAAAGTATTTAAGTTCAAAAATCGTAACAAAAAATGCGCAAGCCATCAGAGCTTCACATTGAAGATCAACAGTTCAGTCATTTACTCATATTTTCTATCATATCACTGCTATTTCAGTCTATAACCTCAATGGACCAATAACCAAAAAGCAATAAAGTGACATAAGGTGAACGTTTTAAATAAGCAAATACGGCCATTTTCACATATCGATCAAAACTCAATCAAAAACCATTTATTTGGACCAAAATTCACTCACATACAGGATAATTTAAACATGAACAACCGCCAAATGCGGTTAATTTACCACTTCTTGTTTAAACTTTGACATATGCCATCCTGTGACTATTCGGCCCATTTTCCCTTACAAAACTGTCTTGTCAGTCACAAAAACTCATACAATATTATTGTAATCTTTTCGTCATCAAATAAAGAACACACTTAATGAGTGAGAAAAGATTATGAAAAAAATGTATCTAGCACTAGCTATCGCAGGTCTATTAGCAGGTTGCGCAACTCAAGGTAACAACGCTCCTAGCGCGACTCCAGCAAAAGCAACGGCAACAACAGCTATGGCAACTGGTGACAATCTAATCGTCGATCCACAAATTAGTGAGTTCCGTGCTAACAGTGGTAAAAGTGATGTTTGGGTTAAAGACGCAAACAAAAGTGAAGGCCTAGGCGATGTAGGTAGCTCTAAAGTTTCTGCATTCCAATCAGACGAAGGTTCTGCTCGTCTTCGCTTTGTAAGTGCAAACGATGACTTCTCTGCAACTCCTGGTCTACTACAAACAGTAAACGGCCTATCTGCTAACACCGATTACGTTTTCTCTTTGTACTTTGAAGACAGAAAAGGTGCAATGTCTCCAACTGAACTGATCGCAGGTGTTGAAGGCATCGACGGTAAAGTTATTGAAGAAAAAACAGTGAGCGCAGCTGATCTATCTGATGCCCCTCACGCTGACAGAAAATCATTCAAACAAGTGACTGTTGCATTCAACTCTGGCAACAACACTTCAGCAACTGTCTTTGCTAAGCTAAAACTTGCTGATAAATCTGCTCTAAACATGGATGGCAACATCGGTAAACAAACTGAAGTTCGTGTTGACGGATTCTCTCTAACAGCAAAATAATCTTACTGACTAAGACTATTTAGAGAACACTATTGAAAAGCGACAATCATGATTCATGATTGTCGCTTTTTTATTGATTGTCTGGTGCTGAAATGTAACCGCGACTCACTTACAAATTACGAAATTCGGCATGCGTTTTACGAGAATCCGAAGTAACAAATGCTTCCATGTCACGCAAAGTGACTTCCATCTCGGAAAAGTCTTGCTCCATAACGCTTAATAACTCTTTCGGCGCACGACCTGATTGCCAGGGTTTTTGCTTCATTTGATGATCAAACTGTTGTTGTCTGGTCTGAAATATCTGCGGAGTCTGTTTCTCTAACATCAAGCTAGTGGCAAAATACGCCAATATCATTAAAAATCCGCCTCCTAACAGAGTTGCCGAAACAAATAATATCCGCACAACCCAAACTTCAAAGCCAAATCGAGCCGCAATGCCCGCACATACACCGGTCAATTTACCTTTGTGTGTGTCTCTGTATAAGCCTTTCATTGTCCGGATCTCCAGTTTGGCGATTCCGCGTCTAATATTTTTTCAAGGTTTTCAATTCGCTGCTTCATAGTGACCGCTTTTTGCGATAACTGTTGCAGCTGCGCTCGCTCGCTTTCGGATAAGCCTTGGTTTAATTTACGCTTACTTCTGTAATGCAGTATTAGCCAAAGCGGCGCAACAAAAATTAAAAATACACTCAGTGGTACAGTGATCAGTGCTGTAGACATCTAACCCCCTAATAATTATTTATTAACGTTATCTTTCATTTTTTGCAGTTCTTTTTCTATCTCATCATCGGCTTGCAACTGGGCAAACTGATCGTCTAAGTTTGATTCTTGGCCCATTTGATAACTATCGGCGTCAGCTTCTAATCGATCAATTTTTTGTTCGTACTGCTCAAACTTAGCCAAAGTGTCTTTGGTGCGGCTATTGTGCAAATGTTGTTGAATATCTTTGCGGCTCTTAGCGGTATTTTGACGCATAACCAGCGCTGATTGTCTGGCTCGGGTTTCATTGATTTTGTTTTCCAATTTGCCCACTTCATCACTCAATTTAGTAATGGTCTCTTCTAGCAATGTTTGCTCGGTTTGCAAAGACGCAAGCACTTTACTCATGCGCTGTTTTTCAATTAATGCCGCGCGGGCTAACTCTTCTCTTTCTCGACTCAATGCCAACGAAGCTTTTTGTTGCCAATCCCCTACTTGCTCTTCAACTTGGATAATACGTCGCTGCAAATCTTTACGCTCTGCCAACGCTTTTGCAGAGTTGGTGCGCACCTCAACTAAAGTATCTTCCATTTCTTGAATAATAAGACGAATCATCTTTTCTGGATCTTCGGCTTTGTCTAACAAAGAGTTGATATTTGAATTTACGATGTCAGCAAAACGAGAAAATATACTCATTTTGGTTCTCCTTAATCTACAGTGAACACAGCAATAAAGTGTCAGCAGTAAAACATCACGATGTAATATTGACGTTCTACGTTAACTATCCCAATTGCCTCTACTATCTTTGACTATCCAAATATCATGCCAAATTGTATCTGACCCCTTTTGCTTGACTCTCTTTTACTCAAATATGCTCTACACAACACGTTAACGCTAGTGATTATGGGAGATATACAAAACCACTCATAAACCCAATCCAGATCCCACTCTGTGTTATGCAACACGAAATATTTTGACTTTGAAGGCAAATAGTAAATTATTAACCAATAATCGGTGAAAAATACCAACAGGCATAAAATGAAGCAGACACTCATTGGTCAATCGAGCCCTTTTCTGGCTGTATTAGATAAAGTCTCAAAGTTAGCGCCTATTGAGCGCCCTGTTTTAATTATGGGTGAGCGAGGAACAGGCAAAGAACTCATCGCCCAGCGTTTGCACTATCTTTCCAAGCGTTGGGACCAGCCTTTAGTTAGCCTTAATTGCGCCACGTTAAATGAAGGCGTTGTTGATTCGGAGTTGTTTGGTCATGAAGCCGGTTCATTTTCTGGCGCAACCGGTAAACACTTAGGCCGCTTTGAACGCGCGGAAGGTGGCAGCTTATTTCTCGACGAACTGGCAACTGCGCCTACTTCAGTACAAGAGAAATTACTACGAGTGATCGAATACGGAGAATACGAGCGTGTTGGGGGTAGAAAAACCTTACAATCAAATGTCCGTTTAATTTGTGCCACCAATGTCAATCTTTTGCAACTGGCCAAGCAAGGTGATTTCCGCCATGATCTTCTCGACCGACTCGCCTTTGATGTGATTCATCTGCCTAGTTTACAGCAACGCCAAGACGACATTTTATTGCTAGCTGAGCACTTTGCCCTGCGTATGTGCCAAGAACTTGCACTGCCTCTGTTTGCAGGTTTTAGTTCGCAATGTCAGCAACAGTTGCTCGATTACCCATGGCCGGGGAATGTTCGTGAATTAAAAAACGTGATTGAGCGTGCGGTTTATTTAAATCCTCAGCCAAGCCAGCCTATTGCAGAGATTATCTTCAATCCCTTTCAAGCGCTTGCCACCATTGAAGATAAGCGTCATACGACGCCAAATCAGCAAGATATTGAAAATAAAATATTTTCTTTGCCTCTTGATTATAAAAACTGGCAACAAACACAAGATATAGAGCTGCTTAAACAAGCGTTAAAACAAGCACAACATAATCAAAAGAAAGCCGCAGGTCTGCTAGGCTTGAGTTATCATCAGTTTCGAGGAATGCTCAGAAAGTACAAAATGGTTTAAGATCAAGCGTTAACCTAATGGAGCTTACAGGATAGAAGTGTTAAATTATGCAGTTCATTTTCAAAGAGCAATCAATGGTACGTCAGAATATGCAGACGGATATCTGGAAAAAACTGAAACTTGGATTTCTAGGAGCGTGTTTCTTAGCCCTAACCGGCTGTGGAGAAGTCAACGTTTCTAATCAGATAAAACAAGATGGTTTCATTTTTTGTGGTCAAGGCACACCAAGCTCTTTTAATCCTCAGTTAGTGAATAACGACTTAGCGGCGGATACCGTTGCGCCGCAAATTTTCAATACCCTGATTCATTTTTCTAACCTTAATTCTAAGTTAGAGCCAATGCTCGCTAGCAGTTGGAGTGTGGATAAAACGGGGACTCGCTACCAATTTAACTTACGCAAAGACGTTTCATTTCAAACCACGTCTTGGTTTACCCCAACGCGTTTATTTAATGCACAAGATGTAGTGTTTACCTTCAAGCGTGTCATTGATAGCCATCATCCGTTCCACTACGTTGGTGGCGGTCACTATCCTTGGTTTGACGCCATCGGCTTTAAAAACATTTTAAAAGACGTTATCGCCATTGATGAGCACACTGTAGTCTTTGAACTCAATAAGCCTGACAACACCTTTTTGTCTAATCTTTCGACTACTTATGCCAGCATTCACTCTGCCGAATACGCCAATAATTTGATGAAAATTGACCAAAAACAACGCCTAGATCGTTACCCAGTTGGGACGGGGCCTTTTTATCTGGATCAGTTTAGCGTGAATGATTTTATTCGCTTACGTCGTAACCCTGACTTTTGGGGCTCCCCTGCTAAAATGAAGCAAGTGGTTCTAGATATCACCTCGCGTGGCACTGGCACATTGGCAAAGTTATTGCGTAATGAATGTGACGTACTGTTTTCACCACGTTCAAGCCAAATTCCAACCATTCAAGCGCACCCAGATCTTGAGTTACAGGCCTATCCTAGTATGAACGTGGCATTTGTCGCCTTGCGTACTTTAAACCCAGCGCTCCATGACAGCCGAGTGCGTAAAGCGTTGAACCTTGCCATCAACCGTGACTCTATTATTGACTCAGTTTATTACGGCTATGGCGTACCCGCGTATTCAATATTGCCTCCAGAATCTTGGGCGTATGAGAAAAATTCGTCACAAGTTCGTTATGACCGGAATTATGCACGAGCCCTGATTCGTGACGCGGGTTATGCCAACGGACTGGAGCTTTCTATGTGGGTATCCCTTGAACCTACCGCTTACAATCCAAGCCCGAGAAAAGTCGCTGAATTGCTTCAATCCAACTTTGCCGATATTGGCGTAAAACTGAAAATTTTCTTAGATGAGCGCTCAACGTTTCAAAGCATCGCTGACGCGGATTTAATTCTTTCTGGATGGAGCGCCGATACTAGCGACCCTGATAACTTTTTCAGACCACTATTATCATGCAACGCCGATCATACTACGGTAAATATTGCGTCTTGGTGTAATGCCGACTTTGATTCCATCATTGATTTGGCTAAAGAAACCAAGCAAAGACGTTATCGTTTGAACTTGTATCATCAAGCACAAAACTTGCTTGATGAAGAAGTCCCTATTATCCCTATTGCGCACGGTATGCAATTTAGAGCAAAACACAAAACATTAAAGGGTTTTAACGAGAACCCATTTAATACCCTGAGTTTTGAAAACGTTGAGAGGAGAAAATAGTGTTTATTTACGCCGTTCGACGTTTAAACTTATTCATCATCACATTACTGATCTTAACCTTAGTGGGCTATAGCATTTTACGTCTAGACCCTACTTCACCTTGGGCCATCTCTGATTTTTGGCAAGGATGGACGCTTTATTTACAAGAGATCAGCCATTTAAACTTTGGCATTACCGCGCAAGGACAACCTGCATTTGAAGAAGTTAAAGCCGTATTCACAGCCACATTAGAATTATGCTTTTTTGCTTTCATTTTGGCACTGTGCATAGGTTTACCGTTGGGAACACTTGCCGGAGTAAGACAGAATAAATGGTCAGATAGATTAATTTCGTTCTTTTCTATGGCAGGATATTCAGCGCCTTTATTTTGGGTGGCACTGTTATTGGTGATGCTATTTTCACTGCGCCTTGAATGGTTGCCTATCTCAGGTCGCTATAACCTTTTGTACGACATTCCGCATATTACCGGCTTTGCCATGATTGATGCATGGCTAAGTAATAGCCCTAATCGAGAAGCCGCCTTTGCCAGCGTTGTCATGCATTTAATTTTACCCGCTCTAGTTCTCGCCTTGGCACCCACTACGCATTTTATTCGCTTGATGCGCGCCTCAGTTGCCGACGTCATCGGTAAGAATTACATTCGTGTGGCACGCATTAAAGGTTTGTCCCAATTAGAGATCATCCTGCAACATGTCTTGAGAAATGCGATCCCCCCTATCATTCCACTGATAGGCGTTCAGCTATCAAGCATGCTGACCTTTGCCATCATTACCGAATCCATTTTTAACTGGCCGGGCATTGGCCGTTGGTTACTGGATGCGGTTGCCAATCGTGATTACGTCTCGATACAGGCAGGCGTAATGGTGGTTGCCAGTTTTGTATTGGCGACACAAATTTTATCAGAGCTGATTGGCACTGTGATTAATCCACTAGCAAGAAAGGAATGGTATGCTAAACACTAGCGTTTATCTCGAAGAGAGCATACCCACGCAAAGAGAACGTTTCTGGCGTCACTTCAGAAGCAATAATTTAGCGATGTTTGGGTTATGGAACCTTGGTTTCATCTTTATCATTACGTTAATTTCACCGCTTATTGCGCCTCACGATCCGTTGGCGCAATCGTCGGTATTGCTGCAGGCCCCTTCTTGGGCAAAAGAAGGCAGCATTGAATATTTTCTTGGCACCGATGATTTAGGGCGCGACATTTTATCGCGCCTATTAATGGGCTCACAAATCACACTAGGCTCAGCGATCTCGATTACCTTAATCGCCGCCTTTATTGGTTGTTTTATTGGCGCATTAGCCGGAATGACCAAAGGATTACTGTCCAGTATCCTAAACCACATCTTAGATACCGTAATGTCGATCCCTTCATTATTATTGGCGCTGATTTTTGTGGCCTTTTTAGGCACCGGCATGACCTCAATTATGATGGCTATTTGTCTGGCACTGATCCCAAGATTTATTCGTAGTGTGTATCAAACCATTCATGCTGAAGTCGAAAAAGACTACATCATGTCGGCAAAACTCGATGGTGCTGATAACTGGTATTTACTGACCGTATCCATTCTACCCAATGTATTAGCGCCCATTACCGCAGAATTTACCTTTGCCTTAACCGTCGCGCTTCTTGATATCACCGCACTAGGCTTTTTAGGCTTAGGTGCACAAGCACCAAGCCCTGAATGGGGCGCGATATTAGGCGATTCGGTAGAGCTTATCTATCTTGCGCCTTGGACGGTAGTACTACCAGGACTGGCTATTATGTACAGCGTAATCAATATCAACCTTGTTGGTGAAGGCATTCGTGATGCCCTAAATGCGGGAGTCGAATAATGCCAGTTTTAGACTTTAGACACGTCACCATTGAAATTGAAACTCCACAAGGCATTGTTAAAGCAGTAGACCGCATGAGCCTCACTATCAACGAAGGTGAAATTCGTGGCTTGGTGGGTGAATCCGGTTCAGGTAAAAGTCTATTGGCAAAAGCCATTGTTGGACTGGCAAAAGACAACTGGAAAATCACGGCCGATAGAATGCGTCTGGGCGATGTCGACTTGTTGGCACTCAAGCCCAAAGAGCGACGCAAAGTCATTGCGCGTGAAATTGCGATGATTTTTCAAGAGCCATCCACTTGTCTTGATCCTAGTGAACGTGTCGGCCAACAGTTAGCCGAATCGATTCCTTCACGCACTTTCCAAGGCAAACTTTGGCAACGTTGGGGTTGGCGCAAAAAGACATCAATTGCCCTACTGCATAAAGTAGGTATTAAAGATCACTCACGAATCATGCGCAGTTACCCTTACGAGCTAACCGATGGTGAGTGTCAAAAAGTAATGATCGCTATGGCCATTGCCGCTAAGCCTAAAATTCTGGTGGCCGATGAACCTACTAATGACCTTGATCCTATTACACAGACGCAAATTTTAAAATTGCTCAGTCGTATGAATCAACTTCACAACACGACCATTATTTTGATTGGGCATGATCTTGCCGCCATTACTCAGTGGGCGAAAAAAATCACGGTTATGTATTGTGGACAAAGTGTCGAATCTGCACCAACCGAACGCTTGATGAACGGCGCTAAACACCCGTACACTCAAGCCCTGCTTGAAGCACTTCCTGATTTTAGTGGCCGTCTTCCGCACAAACAGAAGTTACAATCTCTGTCGGGAAGTATTCCACCGCTGCAGCATTTGCCGATTGGTTGTCGCCTTGGACCTCGCTGCCCTTACGCGCAACACAAATGCGTCAAAGCGCCGTTTTCTAAAAAAGAAAAGGGCCACAAGTACAACTGTCACTTCCCTCTTAATACTAAGGTTGTTGAATGAGCTCGTTATTAGAGGTGAGAAACCTAAGCAAAACTTTTGTTAACCGTTATGGCTTGTTTAGAAAACAACATTTTGAGGCGGTAAAACCTGTCAGCTTTACCTTAGAGCCGGGGCAAACTTTAGCGTTAATTGGACAAAACTCATCGGGGAAATCCACTTTAGCCAAGATGATTGCAGGCGTAATTGAGCCAAGCTCAGGTGAAATTTTTGTAAATGGCGAAAAGCTTGAACACAAAGATTATTCCACGCGTTGTAAGCTGATTCGAGTCGTGTTTCAAGATCCCAACTCTTCACTGAATCCACGCATTCAAATTGGGCGAATTTTAGAAGGGCCGCTTAAAAGAAACACCGCCATGACGCCAGAGGCGCGCAAAAAACGAGTCATTAGCACCTTAAAACGAGTCGGTCTGCTGGCTGAACATGCCTATTTTTATCCGCAAATGTTAGCTGCAGGACAAAAGCAAAGAGTCTGTATTGCCAGAGCATTGATTTTGCAACCATCGATCATCATTGCCGATGAAGCGCTCAACGGTTTAGACATGGCGATGCGCTCACAGATCATCAATCTATTATTAGAACTGCAAGACGAAATGGGGCTGTCATTTATCTATGTATCCCAACAAATAGGCATTGTTAAGCACATTTCAGATAAAGTAATGGTGATGGCAAACGGTGAAGTGGTAGAGGCTGGTGATACCCAGCAAGTGCTCTCAGATCCTGCGCACCCTATTACTAAAAAGCTAGTGGATAATCACTTCTTTAAAGCGCCAAACTATTCGAAGTAATACAAATCACACTAAGTAAGTGATCAGAACTAGCGCAGGAAAAATGCTCGAGAACAGGCAGGATTTTTTGATAAGTAGTTATTCTACAATCAAAAATTCTAACGCCGTTATCGAGTATTTTAACAAGCTAGAATGACCAGTTATTTAGTACGATTGGTATAATCCTTCCATTGCAGTCAATAACTAAAAAAACCAATGCATAAAAAAGGGCTGGATGATCACTCATCCAACCCTTTTATTCATTTCCGCTTAGCGTGAAATTATACTAGCTCAGCTTGTAGCCAAGGCCAGCCTTGTTTCTTACGGCTTAGCGTATTTTCCATCATAAGAACGCCGTTATCGGCGTGCTTGTCTAGCTTAGCGGCCCACTCACCTTTGTATAGAAGACGAGTTGTTGCGGTAGTAATGTCTGTTAGCATTACTGCGGCAAAGGCTAGGCTATCTTCTTCACAGCGACGCACTAAGTCTTGTTCTAGTGCTTCAATTTGACCGTCTACTTGCTCTAAAGTCGCCAGTTCGATTTGACCAACAACCACATCACGACCGTTGAATGGGTACGCTTTAAGATCTTTCTCAACTAGTTGTGCTGGAGTTAGACCTTCAATGTCTGTTTTCGCAATCAATAGCGCTTTGATGAATGCATCTACATCGTCAACACCGGCAATTTTTGCAAGCTCTTGAACCGCATCTTTATCTTTTTGCGTACATGTTGGAGAAGCGAAACCGACGGTGTCAGACAAAATAGCCGACATCATAAGTTTTGCGATTGCAGGAGTAATTTCAGCACCTTCAATTTTGAACATGTTGAAAAGAACAGTACAAGAACAACCTACAGGCCAGATCCACGCTTCAAGTGGGTTTACTGTCATCACATCACCAAGACGGTGGTGATCAACAATGCCCAAAATTTCAGCGTCGTTTACATCGTCAGGTGCTTGAGCTAAATCACTGTAATCAACTAGCCAGATTTTTTCACCTGCAACTGAATCACGAAACTCTGGTTGCTCAACGCCAGCAACTTCAAGAATGTGTGCTGTCTCACGGTTGATTTCTCCTTGACGAATTGGCTTAGCGTCTAGGCCACGAGCCTTAAGAAGTTCGGTAGCAGCCAATGCTGAACAAATACTATCGCTATCTGGGTTTTTATGACCAACAACTAAAATCATTACTGTTCCTATAATGTTATCCAATGTTACGCCTAGGATTAGACGTTAAAGTTGGAACATTATACCCAATCGATTGCAAGTTTCTAGATGTGTAATGCCCTTCTTCCGACATCATTTCATCCGTTAGGTCTGTGAAATTGACGAAAAACCTTCGTTTTATCTATACTTTTCCTAGTACATAAAACTGGGAAGTTTCAAACTCTGTTACGCGACACTCAAACCGGATTCAATTGACCTAGTTTTGACACTATACCCCGATAAAAACTATCAATTTTAGTTGAGTCGGTGTATCTTTTGCTCGCTAAAATATATGTTCCTAACAAGTTGAATTGCATGTTTAATTTCGCCAATTTTTACCAATTAATCGCTCAAGACACCCGCCTACAGCCGTGGCTAGAAACTCTACCTAAGCAACTTGCCGACTGGCAAAGTGCCGAACATGGCGACTTTGATCGTTGGTTACGAGCGCTTAATAAGATCCCTGCCTTAACGCCTGACAATATCGAACTTAAGTATGAAGTGAATGTTTCTAACACTCAGCCTCTTATTGATGGCGAGAAAAAGAAGCTAGAAAACCTACTTAAAACCTTCCACCCATGGCGTAAAGGCCCATTTACGTTGCACGACATTCACATTGATACGGAATGGCGCTCGGATTGGAAATGGGATCGATTGCTACCTCACATTACCCCTCTTGAAAACCGCTCAGTATTAGATGTTGGCTGTGGAAACGGATATCACATGTGGCGTATGTTAGGTGCAGGGGCGAGATTATGTGTTGGTATTGACCCATCTCATCTTTTCTTAGTGCAGTTTGAAGCGGTACGTAAGCTGATGAACGATGATCAACGTATTCATCTTCTCCCGTTAGGCATAGAACAACTACCTGAACTAAAAGCGTTTGATACTGTCTTTAGTATGGGCGTGTTATATCACCGACGCTCTCCTCTTGATCATATTCTGCAATTGAAAAATCAACTGTTACCTGGCGGTGAGTTGATTCTTGAAACCTTAGTCATTGAAGGGGACGAGAACGCTGTGTTGGTACCTGCTGATCGCTACGCACAAATGCGCAACGTGTATTTCTTCCCATCGGCAAAAGCGCTGAAAGTGTGGATGGAAAAATGTGGTCTGGTTGACGTCAGAATTGTGGATGAAAACACCACTTCTGTTGGTGAGCAAAGAACCACGCAATGGATGACACATAATTCATTGCCAGAGTATTTGGACCCAGAAGACCCTAGCAAAACCATCGAAGGGTACCCTGCTCCACGACGCGCCATACTTATTGCTAAAAATCCTAGTTAAAACATTGAAAGTTCAAGATGTTTTTTCCTTAGACTGACGAAAATTTGCAATAAGTGTTCTACACTTAACTTTATGAATCTAGGCGATTTTCGCCAGAGACTGAACCAATAACAAATATGAATAGGTTTTCGATGCTCAAGCATTTTATCGCGTTATCCGGAATCGTGCTTTTATCTGGATGTGTTCCGTCAAAAGCAACGCAACAAGCGACACAACAATATAGAACGGAATCTATGCAAGCCGTTAAGTCATCAGAAGAGAACTTATCAAAGCAAATCGGTGATGTGAGTACGTCAATCGATCAACAAAATGCCCAGATAGAAAAGCTACAACAGCAAATTTTAGTCATGTCTACTCGTGTCAATAATTTAGCCAAGCACAATGCAAGAGCACTACTTGAATTTCAGTCCCAAGCTCAAACTAAGAAAGAGCCAGAAAAACCTAAGCAATTACCGCCTAATGATAATTTAGTGGTGTTAGGTTCTATCGAAACGGTGCATTTCAAAGAAATTAATAAGTCATTTGAGGCTCGCATCGATACAGGTGCTGCCACATCATCATTAAATGCCACGGATATTCATAAGTTTGAACGTGATGGTAAAAAATGGGTGAAATTTAATATCTCGGAAGAGACCTCTACCGATAAACCTGCCGAAGGAACGGATGAAACAGCACAAAAAGAACCAATTATTGTTGAGGCTCCCTTTATTCGTTGGGCAAAAGTTCGTCAATCAAATGCTACCGAGTCACACAGACGACCTGTAGTTGAGCTGTGGATTAGCCTAGGAGATGTAAGACAAAAAGCGCAATTTACATTAACCGACCGCTCGCACATGAGCCATCCTGTGCTTTTGGGACGCGAGTTTATCAAAGACATTGCTTTAGTGGACGTCAGTAAAGTATTTATTCAAACAGAAAAACTGCAGTGACATATTAGGTCGCAAATATAATAAGGATTGTTATGACTTCAAGAGTGCCGTTTTACATATTTATCGCCCTGCTCGTAGTGGCCGGTGCCGCGCTATCAATTATGCGACACACCGCCTATGGTGTTCCTTGGACACCGGGAGAAAGTCGCGAACTTTGGGATATTGAAGCTCGAGTTGAATTGGTTGCCCAGGGCGAGCCAGTTACCGTGTCACTCGCTGCACCCGGAACTCAAAATGGTTTCACGTTAGTCGATGAATCAGCATCTTCACCTGGCTATGGTGTGGCGTATGTAGATTCTGACATTGGCCGCCGCGCTGAATGGACTATCCGTTATGCCGATGGACCGCAAACCATTTACTACAAAGCTCAATTTTTAGTCGACCCGCAAGCGAAAGTAAAAGCCGTTCCGCCGGAAGGTCCAATTGAAGCACCTACCTTTGATGGCCCCCAGCAAGCTGCCGCGCAAGCCATTGTTGACGAAGCAACCAAGCGCAGTGCTAACGATGAAACCTTAGCTCGTGAGGTGATTCGTAAACTCAATGATCCAAACAGTCAAAATGCCGCATTGCTGCTTAATCAGTTTACTAAGCAAGAAGCATTAGCGGCCCTACTCTCTTTTGCCGAGGTGCAAAATAAAACCGTTGGGGTTGTGCATTTAGAAGACGGACGTCGTCGCCAATCTATCAACCCTATGGTGGAAGTATGGAACGGTGACAACTGGATCTTGTTTAATGCCGATACTGGCGCACAAGAAAAGAGCGAAAACACGCTGATTTGGGATCAATCCAACGTCTCACTACTTGACGTTACCGGTGGTCGTAATAGCCAAGTGTTGTTCTCTATGATTGCGCAAGATATTACCCCAAGAGCGGCGACCGCCAGCAAAGTGAATGCTGACGATCTGCTGAACTTCTCTATTCATAGCCTACCTCTAGAAGAGCAATCGATGTTTAAAACCATCATGCTTATCCCTATTGGCGCGCTGATTGTGGTATTCCTGCGTATTATTATCGGCTTGAAAACCTCGGGCACTTTCATGCCTGTACTGATTGCGGTTGCCTTTGTGCAAACTCAGCTTTTGACCGGTATTGTCGGCTTCTTGCTGATTGTCGGCACAGGTTTGGTGATTCGAAGCTATCTCTCCAAGCTCAACTTGCTGTTAGTGGCACGGATATCCGCGGTTATCATTACCGTAATTTTGATTATTTCTGTATTTACCATAGTGGCGTTTAACATTGGCCTAGTGGAAGGACTTTCTATTACCTTCTTCCCTATGATCATTCTTTCTTGGACTATCGAACGTATGTCGATTCTTTGGGAAGAAGAAGGCGCTAAAGAAGTGGTATTGCAAGGTGGCGGTTCACTGTTAACGGCGGTATTGGTTTATCTTGCGATGACCAACAGCTACATCCAACACCTGACCTTTAACTTTATTGGTATGCAGCTGATTATCCTGTCTATCATTTTGATGTTGGGTAACTACACAGGCTACCGTTTAACTGAGTTGCGCCGCTTCAAACCACTGGCGGAGGACTAAATTATGTTTGGTCAATTTACTTCGCCATTTAAGATTCGTGCAAAAGGGATTATGGGCATGAACCAACGTAACCACAGTTACATTGGTAAATATAATGACCGCAGTAAATTCCCTTTGGTGGACGACAAACTTAAAACCAAAAAGATCGCTGAGATCCACGGTGCTACGACCCCTGCTCTGATTGGCGTTATTGGCCAACAAGCGCAAGTAAAACGCATCCATAAAATGGTTAAAGACTGGCCGGGCTTCTGTATCAAGCCCGCGCAAGGCAGTGGTGGTAAAGGCATTCTGGTAATTATTTCGCACAAAGATGGTGTTTATACTAAACCCTCTGGCGATACCGTGAATGAACAAGATGTGGAACGTCATATCAGTAACACTCTGGCAGGCCTATTCTCCCTTGGCGGGAAAAACGACGTAGCCGTGGTCGAGAATTTAATTAAGTTTGATGACTGCTTTGAAGGCTACAGTTATGAAGGTGTGCCTGACGTACGTATTATTGTATTTAAGGGCTACCCTGTAATGGCTATGATGCGCTTATCTACTTCTAACTCTGACGGTAAAGCCAACTTGCACCAAGGCGCAGTCGGTGTTGGGGTAGATATTGCCACAGGTCGAGCGGTAAGAGCGGTGCAGTACGATTTACCCGTGACCCACCACCCTGATACGGGTAAAGATCTGATGCAACTACAAGTGCCGCACTGGGAGCGTTTGCTCACGTTAGCGTCGAGCGCTTGGGAGATGACTGGACTGGGTTATATGGGTACAGATATGGTACTTGATCGTGAAGAAGGTCCAATGGTACTTGAACTTAACGCACGTCCCGGGCTTGCTATTCAAATAGCCAACGGCACGGGTCTGCTGCCTAGATTACAGCACATAGAGAACCTTGGGGTGCCGCTAGAGTATCCAAAACCGGCGGAGCGCGTTGCTTATGCGGCCAAACAGTTTGCGGCTAAATTTGACTAACGCGATATAAACACGTTCTGTAATAAACTCTTTATTAAACAATAAAGCTCTCTAATTTAGAGAGCTTTATTTTTTTATGGCTGTTTAACAAAGCAAAGTCTTATCGACCTAACGCTTCTTTATAGTGTACGCGACACACTGACACGTATTTATCATTGCCACCGATAGCCACCTGATCGCCCTCGGCAATCGGATTACCGGCTTCATCAGTGCGAATCACCATGTTGGCTTTACGTCCGCAATGACAAATGGTTTTAAGCTCAACTAATTTATCCGCCCACGCTAATAAATGACGGCTACCTTCAAATAGCTCACCCAAAAAGTCGGTGCGCAGACCGTAGCACAATACAGGGATATTCAGCTTATCTACAATTTCTGTAAGCTGGTAAACCTGCTCTTTTGACAAGAACTGACATTCATCGACTAATACGCAGTGATGCTGTGTGTGTTCATTTAATTCACTCATCTCTTTGAAAAGATCGGTCTCTTTATCAAAAAGGTGCGCATCCGCTTGCAAGCCGATTCTAGAGGTGACTTTGCCCTTGCCGTAGCGATTATCTAAGGCTGCGGTAAAGATCAACGGAGTCATGCCTCTTTCTTGATAGTTAAAAGAGGATTGTAACAATGTGGTGGATTTACCCGCATTCATTGCCGAGTAATAAAAGTACATTTGAGCCACGTAAAAGCCTTTCTTGTTCTTTTGATTTATTAAAAAGGGCCGATTAAATATCAGCCCTATTGTTAGTGTTTGTCACTGTCTATGCAGTTACTAATACCAAGCAAGTCAGTATTATTTACGACGCCACGTAGTTCCTTGTGGACCATCTTCTAGAACTATACCCTTCTCGTTTAGCTTATCACGAGCAAGGTCAGCATTCGCCCAATCTTTAGAGGCGCGAGAGTCGTTACGCAGTTTGATTAACGCTTCGATTTCTGCCACTTCGTCGTCAGCTTGTCCACCTTGTAAGAAGGCTTCTGGCTCTTGGTGCAAAATACCAATCACATCCGCAAGCTCACGCATCAGTGCGCCAAGCTGGCTGGCTTTCTCAATCTCGGCACCTTTAAGGCGGTTAACTTCACGAGCCATATCAAACAATACTGCATACGCTTCTGGCGTATTAAAGTCATCGTTCATCGCAGTAGAGAAGCGAGACACGTACTCTTCGCCCCCAGCAGGGGTTGCGCTTAGGTCAAGACCACGCAATGAAGTGTATAAACGCTCTAATGACGCGCGTGCTTGGTTAAGATTTTCTTCACTGTAGTTCAACTGACTACGGTAGTGACCTGACATTAAGAAGTAACGTACTGTCTCAGCATCGTAATGACCTAGTACATCACGAATCGTAAAGAAGTTACCCAAAGATTTAGACATCTTCTCTTGATCAACCATCACCATGCCACTGTGCATCCAAGTATTCACATACTGAGTGCCGTGTGCACAGCAAGATTGTGCGATTTCGTTTTCATGGTGAGGGAATTGTAAATCTGAACCGCCACCGTGGATATCGAAGTGATCGCCCAAAATAGAAGAGTTCATTGCTGAACATTCAATGTGCCAGCCCGGACGGCCTGCGCCCCATGGAGATTCCCAAGTTGGTTCACCCGGCTTAGACATTTTCCATAAAACAAAGTCTAGAGGGCTGCGTTTTGCCATTTCGATGTTAACGCGTGCGCCCGCTTGAAGCTGCTCTAGATCTTGTTTAGAAAGCTTACCGTATTCGTCATACTTGCTCACTTCAAACATCACATCGCCATTGCTAGCCACATACGCAAAACCACGTTCAATGAGCTTTTCAACCAAAGCGATAATCTCGTCGATAAATTCTGTGGCGCGAGGCTCAACATCTGGGCGCTTCATGTTCAGCGAATCAAAGTCTGCGTGCATTTCTGCGATTAAGCGCTCGGTCAAAGACTCACAGCTCTCGCCGTTTACCGCTGCGCGCTTAATGATTTTATCGTCAATATCGGTGATATTGCGTACAAAAGTTAGATCGTAACCAAGATATCTCAAGTAGCGCGATACAACATCAAAAGAGACAAATGTACGTCCATGACCAATATGGCATAAGTCGTAGATAGTTACGCCACACACATACATGCCTACTTTTCCAGCAGTGATGGGTTTAAATTCTTCTTTTTGACGCGTCAGCGTATTGTATATCTTCAGCATTTCTTCAGCTTTAACTTCTGGTGGGGATAATGTGGTTAGTATACCAACACATAACGCCTTAAGTAACATAAAACTCGGTTAGCAGTTGATTGTGCTGAGAGTTTGGTTAGAATTTGATTCGATTTCTCTACTAAATAAACGTTAAGGACGCTCTTATGATCACCCTTCACACCAATCACGGTGATATTACACTAGAACTGAACCACGAACTTGCACCTATTACTGCTGAGAACTTCGTTCAGTATTGTAAAGACGGTTTCTACGACAACACTTTGTTCCACCGTGTTATCGATGGCTTTATGATCCAAGGCGGCGGCATGACTTCTGGCTTACGTGAGAAACAAACTCGCGCAACTATCCAGAACGAAGCAAACAATGGCCTTAGCAACGCTGTTGGCACCATTGCGATGGCACGTACGATGGAACCACATTCTGCTAGCTCTCAATTCTTTATCAACATCAATAACAACACTTTCTTGGATTTTAAATCAGAAGACATGAACGGTTGGGGTTACTGTGTATTTGGTAAAGTGACTGAAGGCATGGATGTAGTAAACAAAATTAAAGGCGTGAGCACTGGTAGCATGGGTATGCACCAAGACGTTCCTTTGGAAGAAGTTATCATTACTGGTACTACAATTACTGAGTAATGCTTTTAAACCGCGCTAAGCTTGCTTAGCGCGGTTTTTATCAACAAGGAATTCACGCCGCATGCGCACACTGTTTATCTCTGATCTGCACCTCACTCCCTCGCACGCTGAAATGACAGAGGCTTTTATTCGCTTTATGCGTGAAGATGCCCCTGGCGCGGACGCTCTGTATATTTTGGGCGATTTATTTGAGTTTTGGGTGGGTGATGATGATGACTCCCCATTAAATCATACTGTGATAAACGAAATCAGAAGATTGGTCGAATCTGGTACACCATGCTTTTTCACTCAAGGTAACCGAGACTTTCTAGTGGGCAAACTGTTCCAACAAAAAAGCGGTGCAACCTTGCTAGGTGATGAAACCTTAATCGATTTATACGGAACCCCTACCCTACTATTGCACGGCGATACCCTTTGTACAGACGATGTGAAATATCAAAAGTTTCGCCAGAAGGTACATATGAAGTGGCTACAATGGGTGTATAACCATATTCCGTTGAGTCTACGTCGTAAATTGGTCAAGAAAGTACAAAACAACGCCAATGACGAAAAGAAAACCAAGTCTTATGACATTATGGATGTCAACCAAGCAGCGGTTATGGATGCAATGCAACGTCATAACGCACAATTAATGATTCATGGGCACACTCATCGTCCTAATATTCATCACTTAGATGATAATAATCGTCGACGCATTGTACTAGGCGACTGGTATACCCAAGCCTCAATTCTTGAAATTAGCGCCGAAAACACCCGTTTATATAATTGCCCATTATGATCTGATAATAAATTTGCCAAGCAGTCGACATTTTTTAATATAGACTATTCACTCTATTTATATTAGGTTTATTCTTTAATGTAATCTTTTATTATCGAAGACGTTTTTGTGTACAGTTCTTATATAGCTCGACAACCTATTTTTAATAGCAGCGGTGTTCCTGTTGCCTATGAATTACTTTACCGAAACAGTCTTATAAATGCCTGTCCCAAAATCGATGGCGATTACGCGACTCGTTCGATTTTAACCGACCTTTTACTGGATAAAACTCATAAATTACTCGATGGTATCTGCGGTTATATCAATTTTTCCCATCAAAGCATTATCGCTAAACTGCCTTTGTGTCTACCAAAAGGCAACTTTGTCATTGAGGTCTTAGAAGGCGATAGCCCAAGTATTGAACTGCTTGATGCCATCAAAGAGTTGGGCCCGATTTCAGATAATAAGTGCGACACTCATGGAAAGGTGTAGAAGAGGAAGCCAACTGCTGAAAGTGGTACGCTCTTCTCGCCAAAGAAACAAGCAGTACTACCATGAGTTATCAGCAGTTGACCGAGGGGAAAAGATATCAGATTTCTACCCTTTTGGAACTGGGAATTTCAATCTCTGAAATTGCCAGAAAAGTGAAGTGCCACCGTTCAACGGTGTACCGAGAGCTAGAACGAAATCGAAAACAAAACCAATACTGCCCAGAAGCAGCTCAAAACTCTTCTGTTGCAAGACGTAAAGCCGCTCGCAAGTATCGAATACCGATCGAACGCATCGAGTTTATTCGAGAATTGCTTGGTATAGATTGGAGTCCCGAGCAAATCGCCAATGTACTGACAAAAGTAGGTGCATGTGTTAGCCATGAATGGATTTATCGTTATGTTGCACGCGATAAACACCAAGGTGGGAAGCTCTACCGTCATTTAAGGCAAGGACACAAACGATACCGTAAGGGATTGAAAGATAAGGCTCCAGCGATAAAAAATGCAGTATCAATTGATGAACGACCATCAATTGTGGATAGCCGTGAACGCTTTGGGGATTGGGAAATTGACACTGTATTAGGTAAGCAAGGTACAGGGGCGATGGTGACTCTTTTGGAACGAAAAACTCGGTTCTATCTCGTGAAAAAAGCGTCGTCAAAATCAGCAGAAGCTGTAACCCAAGCAACAATTGAAATGCTGATGCCTTATAAGGAACACGTACATACGATCACAGCAGATAATGGCCGAGAATTTGCTGGACACCAAAAGATTGGCGAAGCATTGGATGCTAAGGTGTACTTTGCGCACCCATATTGCTCATATGAGCGAGGAGCAAATGAGAATGCTAACGGCCTGCTTAGGCAGTATGTAAAGAAGGGAACAGACTTGAGAACGGTGACAGATGACGATATAGCGTTTGCTCAATCCAGGATCAATCTTCGACCAAAAAAATGTTTAGGGTTCAAGCAACCAGCAGTGATTTTTAAAGAGTTAGCAAAGGTTGCTTGATATTTTAGAGAGTGTCGCACTTCAGAGTTGAATTCGGGGGTAAACAAGGATACACACTTGCTCTGGATGATTTTATTCCATCCAAAGCTTGGGAACCTATTCTCCCTTTTATCTCAATTATTAAGTTTGATATAAACCTATATTCAATTGAGGATGCAAAATCATTTATACAGCAATATAAAGATCTTGGTATTCAATTTGTTGCTGAAAAAATAGAATATTTTTCACAATATCAGCAAGCGCTCAACGCTGGGTTTCATTTATTCCAAGGCTATTATTTATCTAGACCACAGATTCTTAAAAAACAAATACTTAGCGAAAAATATCCCGTACAATTTCATGCTGTTTATAAAACACTAAGACATGATAATATTGCTTTAATTAACAGCATGGATCTATCAAACTTCTATGCCGCGAATGACATTAGCCAATCACCTTCACATCAATTTATCTCTCTATAACCAAGAGAGTGAAGAATAAAACATCTAAGCAGTGTTATAATCAACGTCAATTTACGACTTAATACTTTGACCTATGACCTCTATTGCCACTGCTTTGTGTCGCTGCCACAGCAATAAAACTTACCAAGATTGCTGTCAGCCTATTCATATCAACCCCAAAAGTGCTTCAATGCCAGAGCAGTTGATGCGCGCGCGCTATTGTGCACATGAATTAAACTTGGTGGAGTTTGTTATTCAAACCTATCATCCGAGTTGTAATGCTGACAGTGACGCTGATGCCATAGCGCAATCTGTTCAAGGGGATTGGTCAAAGCTTGAAGTTGTCAGTAGTGAAGCTGGAAGCAACGACAACGAAGGTTTCGTTACCTTTAATGCTTATTTTACTGAAGATAAACGTCGATACAGCTTTACTGAAAAGTCGCGTTTTGTAAGAGAAGATGGACAATGGTTCTACATTGATGGCGAAATGTACGATTATCCTTTAGCGGTTAAAAAAACCGTCGTCGGTCGTAACGATCCTTGCACATGTGGTAGCGGTAAGAAATTTAAGAAGTGCTGCGGTGCTTAAGTCTTCTATTGTTTAGACAATAAAAAACCATTTCACCAATACAGATTGAGAAATGGTTTTTTGTCGCTGGACTTAGAGCTAGACTTATTTGTGACGTTCTTTTAATTTGTTGACCACGTCATTGAGTGACAAGCCTTGATCTTGCAATAGCACTAACAAATGGTAGATAAGATCAGCCGATTCACACACTAATTCCGCCTTATCGCCCGACGTCGCCGCAAGCGCGACTTCAACACCCTCTTCGCCCACTTTCTGCGATATACGCTTGGTGCCACGGGCATACAAGCTAGCGGTGTAGGAAGAGTCTGGATCGGCATGTTTACGCTCACCCAATAGGGTTTCAAGTTGATGAAGCCAAACCATTTGCGACTCTTCTTGAGAATCCGTATCCCAACAAGTGGTTGTTCCTTTGTGGCATGTAGGCCCTACCGGATTCACTTTCACCAGCAAGGTATCGTTGTCGCAGTCTAACGACATATTTTTAAGCTTCAATACGTTGCCAGAGGTTTCACCTTTGGTCCATAAGCATTGCTTAGTGCGAGAAAAGAAAGTCACAAGACCTGTTTCTCCCGTTTTTTGCAATGACTCTGGGCTCATGTAACCCATCATTAGTACTTGGCTAGAGGTAAAGTCCTGAACAATCGCCGGCACTAAACCATCAACTTTATCCCAGTCAATACGTTCAGCCAACGTTGTTAACTCACTTAATGTTAAACTCATATTCTTACCTCTACTGCTTGGGTTTTCAGGTACTGCTTCAGTTCACCAATATTGATGATCTGTTTATGAAATACAGATGCTGCCAATGCACCATCTACGTTTGTTTTATTAAAGGCTTCGGCAAAATGCTCCATCGCACCTGCGCCGCCAGAGGCAATCAAAGGCACGTTACATACTTCACGTACCATGTTTAATTGAGTAATGTCATAGCCGTTACGAACGCCGTCTTGGTTCATCATGTTAAGCACGATTTCACCTGCGCCGCGACGCTGTACTTCTTGTACCCAGTCTTTGGTTTCCCACTGAGTCGCTTTTGTGCGCACTTCATCACCAGTAAACTGATAAACCTGATATTTACCTGTCTCTTTATCAAAGAAGGAGTCAATGCCCACGACGATACATTGCACGCCAAATTTATCGGCTAGATGGGTAATAAGCTCTGGATTTGCTAATGCTGGGGAGTTAATTGATACTTTATCAGCACCAAATTCTAAAATGCGCGAAGCGTCTTCTGCTGATTTAATGCCACCAGCCACACAGAATGGAATATCGATAACTTCAGCTACTCGAGCAACCCAGCTTTTATCGACCACTCGGCCATCGCTAGACGCGGTAATATCATAAAAGACTAATTCGTCGGCACCTTCTTCCGCATATCGCTGCGCTAAAGGAACGATATCACCAATGATTTCATGGTTTCGAAACTGAACACCTTTTACGACTTGCCCATCACGGACATCCAAACAAGGAATTATTCTCTTAGCTAACATCTAACAAGCCACCATTAAGTCTTTGAAATAACATTTGTTAATTCCATTTAAATTTCTTATAGCCTTCAAAAATCAACAATAAATCAGCATGAGAAAAAGTCAGTCACAAAAGGTGTTTGTCTTGCTATCAAAAAAGCTGAATATCAATGAATTTTTATGCACGGCTAAATCGTTAAATCATAAAGACAATGTACACATTTTTGGTATACATAAAAAGACTAAAAGCAAAGTTTATCCCCATAATACCGGTATGAATGTAAGGTTTATAAGATTACCAACGAGTGCATGAAGCCAAGTGCTATCAACCTTATGTGTAATTTAAGTCGCCTAATAGTCATTATCTATCATATAAATGGAATATGAGTTCTAAAGCTATTGCAGTTAACTATAACCAAGCGCACAATTATACTTAGCTTAGGTAACAAACACTGACTAAGACCCATTATCGGCAGTCAATTGTTCAAACTCCTGCGCCAATAAGCTGTTTATTCAACAAACACACCAATGAAGCCCGAAACAACATCGCAATCAAAACACGGTAACTGCCTGTTTTGTACGAGTAAGAAAAGAGTGTCCATGTTCAGCAAAAATAATCAATACATTAAAAAGAACGTCAAAATGGCTTGGCCAATCGCCATTAACGCCTTGTTGATGCAAGGCATGTTGATGATTGATACCTTACTCATTTCGCCACTCGGTGAAGGAGCACTGGCTTCTATGGGTATCGCCAGTACTATCGTGGCGTTAATGCTAGGGATGCAAAACGCACTGGCCAATGGTTCACAAAATGTATTATCGCGCGCAGTAGGTTCGGGTAAAAACGAGCTCATCTCTAAATCATTCTTATCTGGGATGATGATTAACCTCTCTTTCGCTTTGGTCTTTTTCCTTTTAATTACGCTCTTTAAATGGCCAATCATTAAACTGCTGAGCCATAACGTGGATCTGTACGATGATATCGACGCTTATCTGTCAATTATCAAATACACTCTACTGCTAACAGGGGTCTCTCAGGTATCGATTGCGCTCTTTAATGCGATGGGCAAAACCAAAATGCCCCTTATCAGCTACCTTTTCACTATGCCAATTAATGCTATTGCGTCTTACTATCTTATTCATGGCATTGGCAGTTTTTCCGGTATTGGCATTGCAGGTGCCGCTCTTGGCTCTGTTGTTGCTCTTGGGCTAAGAATGCTGTTTCTTCTGCTGTGCCTTAAATATCAAAAAACAGCGCACCTTTCGCTTGCACAAGCAGTGCAAGGCATACGCAGCAATGTCGTTTTGCACTTTAAAGAGATATTCCCTATTGCCGCCAACATGGTGGTGCTGACGATGGGGATGGCGCTCTATAACGCGTTATACGCGCAATTGCCCACAGAATCGTATGCCGCAGTGGTCATGATCACGCCTTGGCTTACCGCTTTAGCGCAATTTGTTGTCGCTTGGGCCGTCTCCTCTGCCATTACTATTTCTCAAGCCATCGGCTCTAACAACTTAGAGACCTTAGATTCAGACGTTGCACTCAGCATTCGTGTCACCGTTGGCGTCTCAATGATCATTGCCTGTGCCTCGTTTATATTGAGCTTAGTGGTTGAAAAGATTTACCCCGGACATTCACAAGTCACCTATGACGCCCTAAAAAGCATCGCGCCGCTGTACATCCTAATGCCACTGATTCAAGGCTACGTCACCGTACACGGACAAGTACTACGCGCATTAGGCAAAACCACCGCCGTCTTTAACATCAATTTTGTTACCCGTTGGGTTATTGCCCTACCCTTGTTTGCGTTTGTCGTCTTAGTATTAAAAGCATCCATCTTTTGGATCTACGCCGTCACCGTCCTAGAGCAAATATTAAAAATACCGTCTATGCGCAGATTGGCTAAGAAGTTCTTGGCTGAGTTTGATAGTAAGAAGGCGAAGGAGTTGATGTATTAGAGAGTGGTATTTAGAGACTGATATTTAGGGGCAGGTATTTAGGGACTAAGTATAGATACGCCTAGTTAATTAGGCGTATTCAAATCAACTCTCACACAGCGAACCGAAAACATATAATCCTTCGAGCTTGTTGCACGGCGAATTTCACTTTTGTGTGTATTCCACCAAGAGTATGCAAGGGTACGTATGATGCCTTGCTTGTCGGTGGCGCTGCTTGCGGTCCAAAACTCGGTATAGGCGCCTTGAGTAATATAAAACCCGTGTAACTTTACCCCTGCTGGGCTGGCTGAAAAATGACGTTTATTGACCAAGGATGGGGCAAACTTATTAAATATACCTTGAGACTGCGCTTCTTTTAATTGCAAGCCTATATGTTGCTTTGCTCCTCGCCAACCTTGTTGGTCAAGTTGTTCTTCTGGCATACCCATAGTGCGTTCTAACACTTTCCAATCATCATCAGTGGCGACACGCCAACCTTTAGGGCATAACTTGCGAACGTCCGTTACATCATGCCAGCTGTATAAGCGGCCATATTTAGCTAGGTTAGCTTGATCATCTTTTGGAATAAACCCCGAATTCACAGCTGAACCGTCTTGAAATTGAGTGCTTCTTAGATTCTCAGCCAACCACTCTTGATCGCCAATTTTAACAGTGCGGTAAATGTTACCCTCTGCATCTTGAACGGTATTTTGAGTTTGGATTAAATCTGAATCGGTGTTGTTCGCAAATGATGATGTCGCAAGAACCATACTGACCCCTATAGATAAAATGAACGTTTTCACAATGGTAATGCCATTAACAGTATGTGAATACTGTAGCGTTCAAGCAGGGGCTAAACTAGGCGAGATACTCTGTAAAAGATGCCTATTTGTATCTTATTTGCCAATATTGAGATCTAATTGAAAATTTTTGATGATCTGTTTATTTAGGCAACTACGTAAGAATTGATTCATCGGCTGCATATCATTACTTGCATAGAAGTCTAACATTAAAGTGTTAAATTCCTGCTGACGTTTAGCAGGAACATTTATGATAGGAAAACCTACTGATAGTAAAATTCCATTCATCATAAAACGACCTGTTCGTTTATTCACATCCCAGAAAAACTGAGCTCGTGCCATCTGTAGAAAAGCAGTAATGGCTCGATCATAAATATCATTACAAGCGTCAACTAAAGTTTGTACTTCTGTCCATTTTTCATTGAGGTCTTGTGGTGCTGGAGGTTCATAATCAGACCCCGTGATTGATACATAACCAGAACGAAACTTGCCCCATTCTAATGCTTCTTCTCCTGCAATATTATGTAGTAGCAATGCAGTTTCTTTTGAAAAGAAAAATTCCGATGAATCAACGAGCTCAAAAATACGCTCCCAAGTTTTCGCTTGGTTGAGCGCCATATTTTGATCACTGATACGATGTCCACCAACCGTTATACCATCAAGGATTGTTTGAACCTCAGGTAGCGTCATAGCAACACCTTCTAGATTCACAGCATCATAAACCAAAGCTGGCACATCACGTTTGGCTAACTGTTTAGCTAGAGGAATATTCGGCTTCATGCCCCATTTAGTTTCAGTGAACATATTTATTTTTCCGCTCATGTAATACACGCGAATTATACACCGTTTAGTTCGTATCAGAACAGTTCAAATTTAGAGTACTAAATACAAAGGCACATTTGTAATTCTTTACCTCGATATGAAAGCTCTTGAAGCAAAGTAATCTCTATCTTTACTATTGCATTACTATCAAATAAATTGCACATGAAATTAAAGAACGTACTATTAAAGTTCAGTCAGTTAACACCGCAGGCATAAACCGATTCCATGAGCAAAATATCCACCTACTTAATACCTATTATTATCACCTCACTCACAGCCTGTGGCTCTAACAACGATGTGCCATACCACTATCAAAGTGCCGAGACACTTAGCCCCTACCAACAAGCGAGCTTTGAGCAGTATGTATTAGAAACTCAACAATGGATGAAGCTTGAACGAAATTTTATTACCGATGACATAGACAGAGAAATCGCCTTGAACTCACCACAAGAATATCGCCCTAGCAAACCCAATGGTGAGGCTATTCTTTTGGTACACGGCTTGGGTGATTCGCCCTACTCTTTTTCTGATATTGGGCAGCGATTAAGTGACCAAGGGTATTTAGTTAGAACTGTGCTGCTTCCAGGGCATGGGTCTAAAGTGGGCGATCTTAAACTGGTCTCGGCGGATATATGGCAACAAAGTGTGGAGCATCAAATCGCCTTACTTAAACAAGAGTCAGACAATGTTTGGCTTGGCGGTTATTCTACAGGGGCAAATATCGTCACTCGCTATGCGTTAACAGACACCGCCATCAAGGGATTAATTTTGTACTCGCCTGCCTTTAACGGCAGTTCAGATCTGCTGCCTATGGCAAAATACGCACAATATGTGATTGAGTGGGCCGACCAAGATCCTGAAACCAATTATCTGCGTTACGATTCATTGCCGATGACGGCGGCCGCTAGCTATTATGAGACAACTCAGCGCGTACAACATGCACTAAAATCGAATCCTAAATACTCAAAGCCTGTATTTATGTTAATCAGTGAAGGCGATACGGTGGTGGATAAATACTTTGCGGTGGAACAATTTGCGAACCGATTTGATAACCCCAATTCACAGCTAATTTGGCTAGGCAGTAACCCTCCCCTAAAAGCACGTACTACCGCTTACAACATGAATTTACCCGAACAGCGCATTAGCGAGGGATCGCACATGGCGGGCTTGTTCTCACCACGTAATCCCGAATATGGCATGAATGGCAAAAATCGGCTGTGTAATAATGGACAAGGTGCGGAACTCGAGTTGCAATGCCTAGATGGCGCGACTGTATGGTATTCGTCTTATGGCTATGTAGAGGAGGGTAAAATACACGCACGCCTTACTTATAATCCTTACTTTGAGCAAAGCCTAGCGAGCATGCAGCAAGTGCTATTAAGTGATTAATCGAGCCTGCTTGCTTAAAAACTTGTTGTCATTCATGGGAGCTTACCGCGCCATAAATATCGATAGTAAAGCCTCTATTCACAACGTATTTCTTTGGCGTGGTGCCAATTTGGTTTTTTAAATAGCGAATTAAATGCGGTTGATCGCTAAAGCTAAATTCAAAAGCAATATCGACCCAATCAATATCGGCGGGTGATTTCTGATAAAGATGTTCTAGCATCAACTCTAGCTTGGTCATCGCTTGATATTGTTTTAATGTCAGCCCTGTGACCCGTCTAAAACTGCGCTCAATGGTCCGCTGTGAACAAAATAACTGACTGGCGAGTTCCGAGATAGAGACATGTTGCAGCTCATCGCATACCTTGCTTACCAGTTTACTGTGCTGATCGCTTTTCGAGCGTGCCAGCCACGGCTGTAAGTAGCGCTCTAACATCGCAACACATTGTGTTTTATCACTTCTTGCTAGCGCATACATTTGTCTTTGATCTTCATCGCTAATAGACAACAAATCATTCACTGAGAGTTCGATGACTTGGTCAAGTGCGGTGAAATGTTCATTGTTTTCAGAGAGTTCATATGGCGCGCCAGTGCGAAACTTAACTCCTAAATGAGTAAATGCTTTGCAATGATCAAGCTCGAAAGTGCTTTGATGAGCGCATAAAAAATGACTCCCTTGACCTGAGATAGCGCCTTCATCACTGCTATACGAATAGGAGTTAGGCGTGATAATCAAATGCGCGCAAGGATCAGGGTTTAATTTGGGAAAGCTACTGTCAGTATCCGTGGCTTTTTCTATAAACCAATAACACTCCACAAGCTCACTGCAGGTATCGGTGGCGGGGATTATCCAATGAAGCATGGGTTCCTTAATCTCGTGACTGTGAAAAAAGCCAATTACGCTGATAGTAGCAGATTAACAAGCCATGATGCCTATTACGTTAAATAGACATCATCACATACAGGCTAATTACAGCGTTTCAAACTGCACTTGTAACAGGCGATGCTTACTCACTAAACCTGCTTTTTCAATCGCGCGTTGTGCGCCGATGTTTGTTTTTTCGGTAGAGCACATTGGTATTAACTGCTCAGCTACAGCATTGGCTATTAAAGCCTTAATTACCTTAGTGGCAATTCCTTGTCCTCTGTGCTGGGTGGAAACAATCATACCTAAGTCAGCATATTGAGTCTGAAATTCATCAAACTTGCGACGCTCTCCCGTTGCCACTAACTCACCGTCTTGCCAATAACCAAATAGCTCTTGTCTTGTAATCAAATTGCCGTAATAACTCGTTAACCACTCTTTTGGCGCGCCAATCGCTTGCGCGGCAAAATCGACATACAGGCTCAAGTGATCATCAGTGGCTAATGTCAGCTCAATACCTGCCTCTTCGCTATTCACGCTTTGTTTGACGCCACAGTACAACAGAGTATTGACCGAACTAGAAGCGGCATTATCTAAAGACAAAGAGAGGAAGCTAGGATCACACGTGCTGACAAACGCACCACTGACATCTCCAATCACTTTACTGTCTTGCTGCGCAATTAAGGTAAACAAATCCGATGCTGATGTACTTGCCTGAGGAGAGAGATAATATTGCAATAAATAGCCATCGCTATTTACACAGCAAAAGCCCACCAGCACATCGCTTTCATAAAAAGCGTAGTGCTGCGACATTGGCACAAAGCCAAAGTGCCACATGCCATCAAGGGGCGCATGAGTTTGCGCAAAGTACTCCGCTTTTAAGGAATGGAGAGTGTCAAGGGTGTCTAGTTTTACTATATTTAACATCGTATAAGCCATATCTAAAAATTACGCGCAGATCGCTCAATGTGAGTGATCTTTCGCTAAGTTGGCTTGATCCTAAGTAAAAAATGCAGCACAAGATTGAACAAAAACGACAACTTGCTTCTACTTATCTTTGTTCTTGCTCTTGTCTTTGCCCTTACCCATAAAACAAAAAACCACCTAACTGATAAAGCTAAGTGGTTTTATTAATTCAGCTAGTAAGCTAAAAGCAAGTTACTCTGCGCTTTCCCAACTAGCAAATGCCTCTTCGGCGGTAAACTTACCATCAAGTAACGCTCGGCCGACAATCACGCCGCGCACACCGGTGTTTTTCAGAGCGCGGATGTCATCTAAACTACCGATGCCACCGGATGATTGAAAGTGTACTTGTGGGTACAGCTTACAAAGATCTACGTATAAGTCGACGTTTGAACCTGTCAGTGTGCCGTCTTTTGAAATGTCGGTACACAATACGTGCTTTAAGCCTACGGTTAAAAAGTCTTCAATCAAGGCTTCAATAGTCACGCCCGAATCTTCTTGCCAACCGGATACAGCGACTTTGCGCGTGCCTGCTTCATCAATATTGACATCAAGCGCCAGTACGATGTGTTCTGGGCCGTATTTTTCCATCCACGCTTTGACAAGCTCAGGTTGTTTTACGGCTGTAGAACCCACGACAACTCGCTCTGCGCCTGCCTCAAGCAGATCGATAACGTCTTGCTCTGAACGTACGCCGCCACCAATTTGAATGTTAGCTGGCGTGCTTTTTAGCAGTTTGGCTATCAGGTCTAACTGACGTGCGTTAGTGTCTTTTGCGCCGGTTAAATCCACTAAGTGCAACCAATTGGCTCCTGCTTGATGATACAAATTAAATTGCTCAGCTGGGTTTACCTTGTATTCAGTTACCTGACCGTAATCGCCTTGATACAGCCTAACCACCTGACCTTCAATTAAATCTAATGCTGGAATAATCACTTCAAATCCCTAAAGTCGTTATAGTTCGAGCATTACAGCTCTAAAAAGTTTTTAATCAATTGCGAGCCTGCTTTGGAAGAACGCTCTGGGTGAAATTGTACCCCATAGTAGTTGCCACTTTGCACCGCAGCACTAAAACGGCTGCCGTAGTCACAACTGGCGATGGTGTAATCCCCTTCTGGCATAGCAAAACTGTGCACAAAGTAGAAGTATTCACCTGACTCAATGCCTTTAAATAGAGGGTGTCCCTCTTTGGCAGAGACGGTATTCCAACCCATATGTGGCAGTGGGTTTTCTTTACTGTCTAATTTGCGAACTTCGCCGTCACATAAGCCAAGACAAGGGACAATTTCATCCGCTTTTTGCCCTTTCTCTTCTGACAGCTTACCTAGCAGTTGCATGCCTAAACAAATGCCAAGCATAGGTTTTTCAACCTGCTTAACCAGTTCTATCAGGTTGCGCTCTTGCAAGTTACGCATCGCTTCACTGGCTGTGCCAACGCCTGGCAAAAATAGCTTATCTGCGGCTAATACAATGGCTGGATCTTTTGATACTGTGACATCATACCCTAGACGTTCGATAGCAAAGCGTACCGACGAGACGTTTGCACATCCCGTGTCTATGATAACTGCGGTTTGTGATTGATTTTCCACGCCAAACTCCTTACAACATTCCCTTGCTACTTGGTAGCTCAGTGCCTTCAACCTTAATCGCTTGGCGCAGTGTGCGGCCAAACGCTTTAAATAGGCTCTCAATAATGTGGTGATCATTTTCGCCTACTGACGAAAGGTGCAGTGTGCACGCCATACCATCCGCTAGAGAGCGGAAGAAGTGCCCTGCCATTTCAGTAGAAAATCCGCCAACTTCATCGCGGCTAAATTTGGCATCAAATTTTAAATAAGCACGACCTGAAAGATCTAAACTGCACTGTGCTAAACACTCATCCATTGGCAAGGTAAAGCCAAAGCGACCAATACCGCGCTTGTCACCCAATGCTTCTTTGATAGCTTGACCTAACGCCAGCGCCGTATCTTCTACCGTGTGGTGATCATCAATGTGCAAGTCGCCATCAACGCTCAGTTGTAATTGGAAACCGCCGTGAGTGGCAATTTGATCTAGCATGTGATCAAAAAACCCCAAACCCGTTTCGATTTTATTTCCACCAACTTCATCAAGATTCACCGCAACACGAATGTCGGTTTCTTTGGTGGTACGAACCACTTCTGAAACGCGAGGATTCATAGTCAATGACTTAACAATTGCCGGCCAGTTCATGGTTTGTGGATTGTACTGAATGCCTTTAATCGCCATATTTTCGGCCAATTGCAGATCCGTTTCACGATCGCCAATCACCGCTGAGGTTTTAAAGTCCACTTTGCCTTGTTGCAAGTACTCTTTCACCAACCCCAGTTTAGGTTTGCGACAAGTACAGTTGTCTTCGTTAAAGTGAGGACAAATCAGCACCTCGTCAAAACGCACGCCTTGTGATTCAAAAATATGCATCATCAAATCATGGGGAGCGTCGAAGTCTGCTTGCGGATAACTGTCAGTACCTAAACCATCTTGGTTAGTCACCATTACTAGGCGGTAGCCTGCATCTAGCAGTGATAACAAGCTAGGGATAACCAAAGGTTCAAACTTTAGTTTGTCTAAACGGTCTACTTGGAAATCGACAGGTGGTTCGACAATTAACGTGCCATCACGGTCGATAAATAAAATCTTTTGCGGTGTGCTCATTGTTCTTCCTTATTATTTTAATCTGGCGTCCTACGCGGCAAATTGAGCCAATTGGGTTTTGATAAAATCTAACGTTTTTTCACACTCCTCACGACTGCCAATGCTAATGCGCACGCAATCTTGAATAGGTGAATTACGTAAAATAATGCCTGCATCCCAAGCAGCTTTAAACAAAGCATCGCCATCAGGGAAACGGATTAATAGATAATTTCCAAAGCCTGAATAGACAGTAACGTTGGCGATTTTGCTCAGCTCACTTTGAAGATAAGTACGATTTTTGTTCAAAGTCGCAATTTGGCTCGCCGCTCGCTCAAGACCCTCTTTCGACAATGCCAAGCAGGCAATATCAGCAACCGGTACAGGCACAGGGTAAGGCGCAATCACTTTTAGCAATACATTAATGAGTGCTTCGTTGGCTAAAGTAAAACCGCAACGAAGCCCTGCCAGTGCAAATGCTTTTGACATAGTGCGCAAAATCGCAAGGTGCGGGTAATCTTTTAGTAAGTCAACCGTAGACGCTTCTGGACAGAAGTCGATATAAGCTTCATCCATGACCACTATCGCTTTATCTTGAGTCACCTCAAGCAGAGCGATAATGTCATCACGATTGATTAAATTCCCCGTTGGGTTGTTTGGAGAACAAACAAACACCAACTTCACCTTATCTAGGCTACGTTCAATGGCGGGTAAATCCAATTGCCACTCATCGGTCAATGGAACGACTTTACGCTCCACACCTATGGTTTCTGCACTAATGGCGTACATGCCATAGGTTGGCGGGCAATACACGATAGCGTCTTCACCCGGTTCACAAAATGCACGTACCAGAAGTTCAATACCTTCGTCTGCCCCGCGCGAGGTTAACACCTGCTCAGGAGCAACGCCTGCATAGGCGGCGTAGGCATTGATAAGCTGTGGTGGCTGACAATCGCTATAACGGTTTAGACTGGATGCTTCTAATGTATAGGTATTATCAAAAGGTGATTCATTGGCGTTTAGCCATACATCACCTGAGCCACCAATGCGGCGTGCAGATAAGTAAGGGGTTAAAGCCTGAACCTGTTTACGAGCTAACTTTTCCATGTCTACTTCTTTCCTACTTTGCCGCTAACAGTTTTTCCACGCGAATGGTGACCGCACGTTTGTGCGCATCAAGACCTTCGGCTTCCGCCATAGTCACAACCGTTGGCGCTAGCGTTTTAAGGCCATCTTGAGTCAGCTCTTGTACTGTCATGCGCTTGCTAAAATCGGCAAGGCCTAAGCTTGAGTAGGTGCGAGTGTAGCCATACGTAGGCAATACGTGGTTAGTCCCTGACGCATAATCACCGGCGGATTCTGGAGACCAGTCACCTAAGAAGATGGAACCTGCGTTATCCAAAAGTGGCAATAGCTCTCTTGGGTTTCGCGTTTGCACGATCAAGTGCTCAGGGCCGTAGAAGTTGGAAATCGCTACCGCTTGAGTCAATGATTCTGCGATGACAATTAAACTTGATGCTAAGGCTTGTTCGGCAATCTCTTTACGAGAAAGCTCAGCCAGTTGACGCTGTATTGCATCGGTCACTTTGTCTGCTAATAGCACAGAGGTGGTGACTAAAATCGATTGAGAATCTGGGCCATGCTCTGCTTGGCTAAGTAAATCCGCGGCAACAAAATCAGCATCGGCGGTTTCATCGGCAATCACCATAACTTCTGATGGTCCTGCTGGCATATCAATGCCGGCGCCACGGAAGTCATTGCTTACTTGGCGTTTAGCTTCGGTCACGTAGGCATTGCCTGGGCCAAAGATTTTATCCACTTTAACCACAGTTTCTGTTCCGTACGCCATTGCCGCAATCGCTTGACCGCCGCCTAAGTTGTACACCTCATCGATGTTACACAGCTTAGCTACATACAAGATTTCATCTGCAATTGGCGGTGGTGAACACAACACCACTTTATTACAACCCGCAATTTGTGCTGGCACACCTAGCATTAGCACTGTTGAAGGCAATGGTGCACTTCCGCCAGGGATGTATAAGCCCACAGTATTGATCGCGCGAGTCACAAGCTCACACACTACGCCCGGCTGAGTTTCTACTGTCAAAGGTGGCAGTTTTTGCGCTTGGTGGAATGCGCCAATGTTTTTGTACGCTTGATTAAGCGCCGCTTTCATTTTCTCAGGCAGACGCGCTGCCGCCGCATCAATTTCTTCATTGCTTACACGAATACTCTCAGGACGAACGCCATCAAATTTTTCAGTAAGATCCAGTAGCGCTTTATCGCCTTCTGTTTTTACGCTCTCAACAACCGCTGTAACTGCGGCTGTAATATTTGCACCCTCGGTGATTGCAGGGCGTTGCAGTACGGCGTTTTGCTGTTCTGCGCTTAGTGATTCCCAGGTAACGGTTCTCATCACTTACTCCATCATTTTTTCAATAGGTAACACAAGGATTGAACTTGCACCCAATTCTTTTAGCTGTTCCATGGTTTCCCAGAACAGATTTTCTGAGCTTACCAAGTGGATAGCAGCTTTCGTTTTATCCGTTGAAAGAGGTAATACTGTTGGGTCTTCTGCGCCAGGCAGTAGAGCGGTGACCTCTTCCAAACGGTCAAGCGGTGCGTGCAGCATAATGTATTTTGATTCTTTAGCTTGCTGAACGCCTTGCATGCGAGTGAGTAGCTTGTCGATAAGGTCAAGTTTATCTTGGTCAAACTCACCATCGCGTTGAATAAGAGTGGCTTTAGAGCGGAAGATAACTTCGGCTTCTTTAAGGCCGTTGGCTTCCAGTGTTGCACCAGTAGAAACAAGATCGGCAATACCATCAGCTAAACCTGCGCGCGGAGCCACTTCTACAGAGCCGGTTAGCATACAAGTGCTAAAGTCGATGCCCTGCTCGTCCATGTAAGCTTTTAATAAGTGCGGGTAGCTAGTGGCAATGCGTTTGCCGGCTAAATCTTGCGGGCCTGCATAGTTCAGCTCTTTGTCTACCGCAATAGAAAGACGGCAAGTACCAAAATCTAAACGGCGTAGCGATTTAAATCCGTATGGCTGGCCTTTTGCTTTACGATCCAGACGAACTTCTTCTAGTTCGTTCTCACCGATAAAGCCTAAATCAACCACACCATCCATGATAAGACCAGGGATATCATCGTCACGAACTAACAATAAGTCGATTGGAGTATTTAAAGAATGAGCAACCAGACGCTCGCCCATGATATTAAACTTAACACCACTCTTCTTCAGTAATTCCTGACATTCTTTGCTTAGTCGGCCTTTCTTCTGAATGGCAATTCTTAGACGTTGTGTTTGCATGGCAAATTCCCTGTACTGATGCTTAAAATTAATAATCGATAAAATGAAAAAAACCCTTGGGGCTAAGCTCCCAAGGGTTTAAATCTGTAATGCTTGATTTAACCACCGAGAGCTGTATCTCCCGGGTACGCGCAACTCACCCGAAAGATTAAGGTAGGTGATGGTGATGATGATTGTTCATATCTAATGTGCGCATAATTTAAGGCTTTCTTTCAATTGGTGTACAAACACACTAACCAAGCCGAATAAACTTTGCAACAGTTAAATTATGAAAAAATTGTTTTATTTGGAAATTTATTCGCTTGTTAATGATGCACAGTAAATTTTTTGTACCGCTATCGGCTGTTATCACCATTTCGTTGCCTGATTGTCGGCCATTAGTACATCTGCATCACAATCAAAATGAAGTAAAAACCAAAACATAGCGTTTGAGAGGCAGTGCTTATTCAGTTGTCAGCCCCTAACAACGCAAAAAAGGGAGCTAAGCTCCCTTTCAAGTATTCATTAAATTAAGCGACTAACTTATGCTTTTCCGAATGTGAGTTTTGAGCGTGACAAAATTGAAAGCGCAAAACACACGGCAACAAAAGCAACACTTGCTGCAGCGAACGAAATGACAATTGATTCTGTCATGCCTAACGTAATAAAGCCGACACAAGAAATTAGCGCCACAGATAAAGCATATGGTAACTGCGTTGATACGTGGTCAATATGATTACAACGTGCGCCTGTTGATGACAATATCGTGGTGTCAGAAATAGGAGAACAATGGTCACCAAATACCGAGCCTGCTAATACTGCGCCAAGCATAGGTAACATCAAACCTAAGTCCGTTGCCCCTGCCATATCGCCGGCAATCGGCAACATAATACCGAAAGTGCCCCACGAAGTGCCGGTTGAAAATGCCATTACACCAGCGAGCAAGAATAGAATAACCGGCAACAACGCAGCATTAATATTTGCTTGTTGAGCAAGCGAAGACAGGTAAGAACCGGTTTTCATGTCTCCGATAACACTACCAATAGACCATGCAAAAATTAGGATCAAAATTGCACCAAACATGGATTTAATACCAATCCATAATGTGCGACCAATTTCGACGGCTGGAAGACGCTGTCTCAATACTGTGATTAATGCTACTGCAAAGCCAACAACACCACCGTAAATCAGTGAACTGCCCACATCGGTATTTTCAAACGCGCCCAATACGGTAAATTGTTGCCCACTATCAGACAACGCCACACCACCGGTGTACATCATGGCGACAATGGTTGCGACTGTTAAGGTCACGATTGGCAAAATAAGATCCGCCACAGAGCCTTTAGAACTTTGCTCAATATCCAGTTCATCATCCGCTGCGGATGCGTTTTCATCATCCACATCAAAACCACGACCTTGTGAGGCTTTTATTTCGTGATGACGCATTGCGCCGACATCAATTTTGAACCACGCCACCGCAAATACCATTAATAAAGCAAATACCGCGTAAAAGTTCATTGGAATTAGGCGAACATAAGCACCAAAGGCAGAATATTCGGTCATGTTATGACTCACTAATATACCGCCGATAATGGTCATTATATATGCGCCCCAACTAGAGGCAGGCATTAACACACACATAGGTGCCGCAGTAGAATCTAAAATATAAGCAAGTTTAGCGCGAGATACATAGAAACGGTCGGTCACAGGACGAGCCACAGCCCCCACAGCTAAACTGTTAAAGTAATCATCAATAAAGATGAATACGCCAAGAAAAGCCGCTAATAATTTAGAACCGCGCTTACTTTTTACTTTAACTTGAGCCCACTGAGCAAACGCTCTAGTACCGCCAGAGAGAGTCAATAAAGCGGTAATCATACCCAGTAATAATAAGAAACCGACAATACTCATATTCCATGAGTTAATACTGCCGTCTTCGACAAATACGCTATAAACGGTATTAAAAATGTAAGTTGATGCTCCAGTGAAAGAGT
Organism: Vibrio sp. B1Z05; assembly: GCF_052955985.1. NCBI lineage: Bacteria > Pseudomonadati > Pseudomonadota > Gammaproteobacteria > Vibrionales > Vibrionaceae > Vibrio > Vibrio sp. B1Z05. The sequence continues at coordinate 1,124,004 of NZ_CP130463.1, read as the reverse complement.
AATCAGCTAAAAGGAAACCGCCCAGAACGATACCCGTACCTAAAGAAAGGAGTACACGACGGGTAATAATCGCTAATCCCAATGCCAATAAAGGTGGCACTAGAGAGATAGGTGATGATGCAAAATCCAATAAATTCATGATCTTCTTATTTATATATTTGGTAAGAGATCTACTGTAGCGAGGTATTCGACTTGATGTTGAATAAGCAATCTACTCAAAGGCAGATTCCCACAATAGCGCTCCATAGTTTAACAACACAATAGACTATGGCAGTGTTACTTCTTTCGAAAATAACCCCAACAAATGATCCTGATTAAATCATTCATTTCGGCAGTTACTCCTTTCGTTAACAATTACAACGGAATCACCCTATTGCCAACTACTGATAATAACTGCGCCTCAATCCTAGAAAACACCTTTCAACAATTCGATATGCCACTAGGTGTTCTAAGAGCGGAGCATTTTACTAACATAAAATAGAAAAGCAACAGAAAGCCAAGTCCTCCTACTAAATAGCAAGTTGCTCGAATCTATAATGAAAACTAATCGTTCATGATGGCACCCGATCGAAATGATTTTTTATCAATATATATCAAACAGTTACGCAAGAAATAGATTGCTCGACTGAGACGCTAATTAGCGTCTTTTATACAAAAACAGTTACAATTTGAATTATTTAATATAAGTAATACTTTATAAATTACATTTAATTTTGAATATAATTTACGAATTAACTTTATTAATTTTGAAAATTTATTTATTTTATATTTAACTATGAGCAAAGCTCTTATATAATCGAATTATTGTGTAGCACACCAGTGCACGTTACTATGTCAACTTTAGTTGATGATATTAATCTGATGGGACCAAAATATGTCTGAAATTACAAAAACACTCCTTAATATCCGTAGCCTTCGCGCTTTCTCTCGTGAGCTAACACTAGAGCAACTAGAAGAAGCTCTTGATAAATTAACTACGGTTGTTGAAGAACGCCGTGATAATGAAGCTGAAGAACGCGCAGCACGTGAAGAAAAAGAAAGAAAACTGGCTGAATACGCACAGCAACTAATTAGCGAAGGTATCGATATCGAAGACCTAGTAGCGGCTGTTGCAGGTGATAACTCATCTAAATCAAATAAAGCAAAAGCGAAGCGCGCACCTCGCCCAGCTAAATACGAATACATCAACGAAGCCGGTGAGCAAAAAACATGGACTGGTCAAGGCCGTACTCCATCAGCGATCCAAACTGAACTTGATAACGGTAAATCTCTAGATGAGTTCTTGATCAAAGCATAATAATTATTGCTAACAAGATTTATCATTAGATGCAAAAAAGCTCCTTATAAGGAGCTTTTTTATTACCTGCAATTTATTACAAAATAATGACAACACCTGTTAATTTTAGATATTGTTTCGTTTATAACACAATAAACGTTATGTTATAACGTTTGTTGTGTTATCGAAATAATGCAGTATGTTCTATATAACCATATTAATTTAAAGGTTATTACATCTACCTTTCCCAATATACTTCTTCAAGGCTGTCTTCTCTTTCAGGTAAGCCTCTAGATAAGCGTGGAGAATGTTGAGTTAATACTTCATAACTCACTCTATTTGCATATTTACACACTTGAGAGAAGGAAGAGTAAGTTAAATATTCATTTACGTGTTTACTAGAATTAGGAATATTCGACTTGTGGAATCGGTTGGCGGATAAATCATGTAGCAGTGCCGATAAAGCAGCGTCCCCTGCCCCATTGGTATTTTTGATCTTCTCTGGGCCGCCCATATACGGTGAGATATGCGAATAGACTTTAAAAGGTTCGGCGCATTCTGACTTTAATGCCGGACGGCTAAACTCATAGCGATTAAACTCAGCAATCGTACCAGGAAGCAAAGGTAAAGACGTTTCACGCTTAGCCGACTCTTCGGTATAACCGGCCATAAACAGCCCAATAGGGCCTGCTGTGCACAGCACCAAATCCGCCCAATCTAAGACTTTATCTGCGGCCAGTAATGGATCGCTAAGCCCAGTTAACGCTTCAGCTTCTTCTTCATTCATTGCCACTACAGAAACGTGCTCTGCAATAAAATCTACCCAAAACTGTGGATCATCTTGAATGACAAACTTAGTGCCTAAGGTTAGCACTACCGGCACCTTGTGCTTCTTGGCATATTCTACCGCCTTCATCGTTGCCTCAGGCATAGGGTCGCCCTCTTTACAACGTACAAGGTAAGAGGTTAAGACTAATGCAGCGGCATCGGAAAAGACCTCTTCTGGGATACTTTTAGCCTGCAACTGGTTCATCTGCCCTTCACTAATGGCAAAAGTACGCTCGCCGTTTTCAGAGATCAGGGTAAAGCAGCGTCCAATCGCGCCCTCCACCCCTTGTAAATGGTTAAGATCCATTCGGCACGACGTATCACAAAGATAACGGAACCCATAGCTGCCAATTTTAATGTCCGAGCTCATCACGCCCAATAAAATCGATTTATCGTCCGCTAATACTGAATAGTTGTGTAGCGTGTTACCTATGGTGCCACCTGCGTATTCGTTAGTGATCAACTGCTGCTGCTTCAATTCAGAATACAGAGCTTCCGCCACCTCATCGCTGACAACTAATGAATGACCTTTACTTAAATTAAACTTATCAATGAAGTCATCAGAAATTTTAGCTTCGATATCCACTAGAGTTTGATCGATCCCCACCACGTGAGTGCAATTAACACTGCTTTTGGCGTGGGTTTTCGGGACTAAAGGATCAAGCGTGTTGACAGGAAAATAGTGTTTAGACTTACGTTGGCCGGGAAATTTCATTTAAATTCTGTATTAGAAAGTAGATTTTTAAATTGTAGACCCTAGAAATGTGAGCTTCAACACAGTAAAACAACGCAAACGTTTAGCTCAATTTTAAATGCACTGACTGTGCAAATTTTGCGCAAAAAAAAGAACCAAGGTATCTTTCAACACCTTGGTTCTGCATCTATCTAATTGAAAACGCTATTCGCTTTTTGCTTTCGGCTTTTTACGTTTGTCAGTGATTTCCCACTTACCGTCAATAAATAAACCTGTCCAACCAGAAGGCTTACCATCGATTTCAGAACGGATATAGTTTTCTTTACTCTTACGACTAAAGCGAACCACCGTTGGGCGACCATCAGGATCTTCTGTTGGTGCATCCGCTAAGTATTGGAACTTAGGAGACAGGCGATCTTTAAAACGCGCTAACTCTTCCACTAATGGCGCTCGTGTTTCACGAGATTTAGGGAAGTTACTGGCTGCCATAAATAGACCAGAAGCACCGTCACGCAATACAAAGTACGCATCAGACTGTGTACAAGGTAGCTCAGGCAGATGCACAGGATCTTCTTTTGGTGGAGCAACTTCGCCGTTACGTAAAATCTTACGCGTGTTCTTACATGTTTCGCTGGTGCAATCCATGTATTTACCGAAACGGCCGTTTTTCAACACCATGTCAGCGCCACACTTGTCACACTCAACAACAGGACCGTCGTACCCTTTCACTTTGAATTCACCATACTCTACGGTATAGCCTTCACAGTTAGGGTTATTACCACACACGTGTAGCTTGCGCTTATCGTCAATTAAGTACGCGTCCATTGCGGTTTCACAAATTGGACAACGACGTTTAGCACGCAGTGCTGCTGTTTCAGGATCGTCTTCTAAGACGTTAATGATACCGTCTTCGTCACCAAGGTTAATGGTTGTTTTACAACGTTCTTTTGGTGGCAATGCGTAACCAGAACAGCCTAGGAATACCCCTGTTGATGCCGTTCTAATACCCATAGGTCTGGAACACGTTGGACACTCAATGTCTGTTTCAACGATGTGGTTTTGTTCCATACCACCTTGGTCAGAATCCAGCTCCGCTTTTTCAAGTTCAGAGGAGAAATCTTTAAAGAAACGATCGAGCACTTGTGTCCAAGTCGCTTCACCTTCGGCGATTTGGTCCAGTTTTTGTTCCATACGCGCGGTAAAGTCGTAGTTCATCAAATCGACAAAACTTTTATCTAGGCGATCCGATACGATTTCACCCATTTTCTCAGCGTAAAAACGACGCTGTTCTACTTTCACATACCCACGGTCTTGAATAGTAGAAATGATAGACGCATACGTTGATGGACGGCCGATACCGCGTTTTTCTAACTCTTTAACCAAAGCCGCTTCTGTAAAGCGAGCGGTTGGTTTAGTGAAGTGTTGTTTTGGCTCAAGCTCTTTAAGAGACAGTTTATCGCCCAATTTCACTTCTGGAAGGATCTGATCTTCATTTTTGCCCATTGGACGCTGCACGCGAGTCCAACCATCAAATTTCAGAATACGACCTTTCGCTTTAAGGGTAAATTCCGCGGCTTTAACACTGATAGTGGTTGAATCGTATTGTGCTGGTGTCATTTGACAAGCAACAAACTGATTCCAAATCAGGGTATACAGTTTGTGTGCGTCGTTATCCACGCCGACTAAATCTTCTGATTTCACATCAACGCTTGAAGGACGAATCGCTTCGTGCGCCTCTTGAGCGCCCTCTTTGCTACCGTAAACCAATGGTTTTTCGGGTAAATACTTATCACCGTACTCGCTACCGATGAAGCTACGTAGGTTCTCTACCGCTTCACTGCTCAAGTTCGTTGAGTCAGTACGCATGTAAGTGATGTAACCACCTTCATACAAGCGCTGCGCTAGCATCATGGTTTTCTTAACGCCGTAGCCTAAACGCGTACTTGCTGCCTGTTGTAAGGTAGAAGTGATGTAAGGGGCTGAAGGTTTGCTACGTGTAGGGCGATCTTCGCGCTTACACACCTCGTACTCGGCTTTTTCCAACAAATTCAGGGCAGAGGTCGTGTCTGCTTCATTCGTCGGTTTAAAGGCCTCACCGTTGCGTTGTGCAACGATCAGACGAAAATCGTCTGCTTTATCCGTTAGCGTATTGGCGTGTACGTCCCAAAACTCTTCCGGTACAAACGCTTTGATCTCACGTTCACGTTCAACCACCAGCTTAGTGGCAACCGACTGTACGCGACCTGCAGAAAGACCACGAGCCACTTTTTTCCACAGTAGTGGAGAAACCATAAAGCCCACCACGCGATCCATAAAACGACGCGCTTGTTGAGCGTTTACGCCGTCTATATTCAGTTCGCCTGGTGCTTCAAATGCTTGTTGAATGGCATTTTTAGTAATTTCGTTAAATACCACTCGCTTGTATCGCTGTTCATCGCCGCCGATGATCTCACGAAGGTGCCATGCGATAGCTTCTCCTTCGCGGTCCAAATCGGTTGCGAGATAAACGTAGTCAGCGTCTTTAGCCAGTTTTTGTAATTCGGCAACGACTTTCTCTTTGCCCGGTAGGATTTGGTAATTGGCTTCCCAACCGTGGTATGGGTCAATACCCATCTTTTTAATCAGTGATTTTTTGGCTTTTTCTTTTTTAATGCGTTCTTTTTCTTCCGCACTTAACCCTTTGGTGGAGATAGGCGTAGCCTTTTTACCGCTCGACTGACCAGCGGTAGGTAGATCACGTACGTGACCAACACTAGATTTAACAATGAAGTCTTTACCAAGGTATTTATTAATTGTTTTTGCCTTAGCAGGTGACTCCACTATAACGAGAGACTTACCCATAACTGAACGTTTTGTCCTATATTTTGGTTCGCAAAAAGTGCGAATTCGAATTTTGATTCTTTTTTTACTATTGAGCGATAATTTTTCAAAATCAACCCATTTTTTCTCTTTTACGGCTAATTGTGTGCAAATTAGGCAATATCACGAAGGTAAACCATAGACTGTTTTAGATAAATGTGCTTTTGTTTTGCTTAATTATCGGGGTACACTGAGCGCGAATATTGATTAGAACAACAGGTACCAAAATGAGTGATAAAAAACCTATTTCAGAGTTTGAACTATTACTGATTGCAAACAATCTCATCCAAGAACATGACGACTATATAGAAGGAATGCGCGCCACTTCGGTAGTCGAAAAAGACGACGTACTTATTTTTAAGGGCGACTATTTTTTAGATGACAAAGGTTTGCCAACGCAGAATACTACAGCCGTTTTCAATATGTTCAAATACTTAGCTCATCATTTATCAAAAGAATTCACTGTAAAATAATGTTTTCAAGAGCTCCGCACGGGGCTCTTTCAATACTCCCTTTCAATTTCTATCTGGTCTGCAACAATATAAAGTACGGAACATAAGGTTACATGGATATCTAACCGAGCTAGTATTGCATATAATGATCTACTTCACGTTTTTAGCATCTACAAACAAGGTAATACTGTGAGTTTAAAAAAATTTATACCCACCAATGGCACAATCATTCTGAGTACTGTCGGCATTATTTTAGCCGCTTCTATTTACTATCACTTTGGAATGCTTGACAACTCTAAGCCTCATTTTAAAGCCGTTCCTTTACCTGATTTTGCTGCTATTACTGATGTTCATCAGAAGAAAAGTGAATTTTTTAAATTCATAAAACCTTATGTTCAACAGAAAAATGCCTTCGTTAAACATCAACGTGAAATACTTATTTCGTTACAAAATAAATTAGCTAAGCAACAGGAATTATCCTCTTCTGAGCGCGATACAGTGACTCAATTGGCAAAACAATACCGTGTAGAAGTCAAAGACTTCACTTTAAACGAGATTGATACCTTACTAGTACACGTTGATGAAGTGCCAGAACAATTAGTGCTTATTCAAGCAGCTAATGAAAGTGGTTGGGGGACTTCTCGCTTTGCTAAACAAGCCAATAACTTCTTCGGTCAATGGTGTTTCACGAAAGGCTGTGGCGTAGTTCCTAGCCAACGTAAAAAAGGCATGACTCACGAAGTGGCAACCTTTGACTCTGTCGGTGACTCAGTTGCCGCCTACGTTGACAATCTAAACACTAACCAAGCTTACCGCAGCTTCCGTGAGCTAAGAGCCAACATTCGCGCTCAGCATAAAACGCCAACCGCCGAACAACTTATTTACGGTCTAGGCAGCTACTCAGAGCGTTCAGATGACTACATTAAAGATATTTTAACTATGCTTCGCCATAATAAATCTATCTTAGAAGAAGATCTGCAGAAGTAATTCTCTGTTATACCGCACATACAAAAACGGGTTCCTATTTAGGAACCCGTTTTAATTTCTGCTTTGGCTAGCAAAGATTACTCGCTAATCAAGCCTTGTAGCTTATCGAAGTAATCAGGGAAAGTCTTCGATGTACATTTAGGGTCATTAATCGTCACTGATGTGCCAAAAGCAACGAGCGAGAAACACATTGCCATGCGGTGATCATCGTAAGTATCGATTGCCGCATGATTAAGCTGCGCTGGCGGCGTGATGATAATGTAATCTTCACCTTCTTCCACAATGCCACCCACTTTACGCAGTTCAGTCGCCATCGCCGCTAAACGGTCGGTCTCTTTTACGCGCCAGTTGTAAACGTTACGAATCGCCGTAGTACCTTCGGCAAACAAAGCGGCAACCGCAATCGTCATCGCTGCGTCAGGGATGTGGTTAAAGTCTAAATCTACCGCTTTAAGATCGCCTTTGCGCGCGATAATGTAGTCACTGCCCCACTCAATACCTGCGCCCATAGCTTGTAGCGCGTCAGCAAATTGAATGTCGCCTTGGATACTGTCTTTGCCAATACCCGTTACCTTAATAGAGCCACCGCCAATTGCCGCAGCCGCTAGGAAATAAGAAGCCGAAGAGGCATCGCCTTCTACAAGGAAGTCACCCGGCGCAACATAGCTTTGGCCAGTGCGTACGATGAACTTTTGGTAATCGTAGTTTTCTACGCTCACACCAAACTGCTGCATGATGTGCAAAGTGATATCTATGTACGGTTTAGAAACTAGGTCGCCTTCAATGTTGATTGTAATATCACCATCGGCTAGCGGAGCACTCATTAGAAATGCGGTCAAGAATTGGCTTGAGATTGAACCATCAATAGACACTTCACCTGATTTAAGTCCAGTACCTTGGATCTTAAGCGGTGGAAAGCCTTCGTTTTCAAGATAAGTAACCTCAGCGCCAGATTCGCGCAAAGCAGTCACTAAGTGTCCAATAGGACGCTCTTTCATGCGAGGTTCGCCAGTCAAGATAAAGTCACCTTGGCTTGCGCAAAGCGCCGCAGCTAAAGGACGCATTGCCGTACCTGCATTACCTAAAAACAGTTCCAGAGCTTCTGGGGCGTTAAATTTACCCCCAAGACCTTCTACTTCACAGCTGGTCTTATCTTCAGATAGACGATAAGTCACACCCAACTGTTTTAGTGCATTCAACATATGACGGATGTCGTCACTGTCGAGTAAATTAGTAAGGCGTGTTGTACCACGAGCTAAAGCGGCAAGTAATAAAGCGCGGTTAGAGACGCTTTTAGAACCGGGCAAATTTACTTCGCCATCTACTTTAGAAATTTGTTGCAGAGTTAAGCTTTCCATTGACGGTTTTCCTTGAAAGCAATTTGATGCTAAATCATGATTTCATTATTCATTTCAGGTTATCGAAATTGCAGACAGAAAAACAGGCTCAATTGCACTAAATCTTATAATTTTATTTTATTGATGCAAATCTACCCGTACACCATTGTCAAAATACAAAATTCGCACCGTATCTCCATTCGAAAACAACATATTTCTATCAATGTCTTGAATGACATCAATTAAGCGGTTGTCATCGGTTTTAATTAACAGTTCAACCAACTTATGTTCCACTTTATAAGTTTGATGGCCAAAGTGTTGAACGGCGCCCGCGCCCGCCACGGCGCCAACAGCGGTAGCCACTTCTCGGCCCGTACCATCACCAAACTGGTTACCGACGACCCCACCCACTACGGCGCCAAGTAAGGTTTGCCATCCCTTAGCTTTTGATTCTACGATCTGCTGCTGAGAAATGTAACGAACAGTCTCAACATGGCCGTAAACCACTTCATTTACTGGGCGGGCTGTATTTCTTTGATACGCCGCTTGTGTTACTAATGGGAACAACAGTAAAAACGTAATGAATAGTCTCATTGTCTAATGACCTTATATCTTCCAGAACTCAATAATAACGATACGCACTTTCCTGACCCCAGTTTAGCATTGACTGAGCCAAATGGTTTACTCGCACTGGGCGGTGATTTGTCAGTGAAAAGGCTATGCAGTGCTTATCGACAGGGTATCTTTCCGTGGTATAGCTATGGTGAACCCATTCTGTGGTGGAGTCCATCACCAAGAGCGGTATTTATTCCTGAGACCTTTAAGCCGGCAAAAAGTTTAGTTAAATTTCAGCGCAAGCATAGGTACACAGTTACTTTAAACCGCGCCACAGAGCAATTGATTGCCCTTTGCGCCAGTTCTCGCCCGATTGAAGAAACGTGGATTACCGATGAAATGATCCAAGCCTATCAAGTGTTAGCGCAAGCCGGACACTGTCATTCGGTCGAGGTTTGGGATCAACAACAGTTGATCGGCGGTTTGTATGGTGTATCGGTTGGGCAAGTGTTTTGTGGCGAATCTATGGTCAGCACTAAACCCAATGCCTCAAAGATTGCCTTATGGCACTTTTGCCAACACTTTTTACAGCATGGCGGCAAACTCATTGACTGCCAAATCATGAACCCACATTTGGCTTCATTAGGCGCAATTGAAATACCCAGAACTGAATTTCAAGACTATCTTTTAAGTAATAGAGACTTAACCATGAGTGACACCTGTTACGCCGCACAAAGTCTACAATTGAGTTAAACCAACCTACCCTGCTTTTTCGCTTCGCACTAAGGGAGCTATTTAATCGATGAATCCTGAGTTACAACAAATTAAAGTCGGTTTTACACAAAATCATCCATGCAGTTATTTAAAAGATCAGCAAGAGCGTGTGGCGATCATTCTTGAAGATGAATTACATACATCAGAGGGATATGAATTACTGCTGGCAAATGGGTTTAGACGCAGTGGCGAGATGATTTATCGTCCGCACTGTGAAAGCTGCAATAAATGCGTTGCGATACGCATTGATGTTGAGCATTTTGCACTTTCCAAAAGTCAAAAACGATTGCTCAACAAAGCTAAGCAATACACATGCAAAGTCAGCACTGAAATTGACCCAAACTGGTTTACTTTATATGCAAAATATATAGAGGCACGTCATTTTGAAGGCACTATGTACCCGCCAAAGGAAGCAGAATTTAGTAAATTCATCAATTCAACGACCATTCCTTGTGCGTTTTTGCAAATCTATTATCAAGAGCAGTTAATCTCTGTGGCCGTGACCGATCAAGTCAGCAGTGCCAACAGTGCTTTCTATACCTTTTATGACCCTGAGCACCCGTTATCATTGGGCACACTCTCTGTTTTGTATCAAATCCAACACACCCATTCGCAAGGGAAAAAATGGCTTTATTTGGGCTATCAAATTGATGAATGCCCAGCGATGAACTACAAAGTCCGATTTGATTCGCATCAAAAGCTAGTAAATCACCGGTGGCAAGGGTAGAATATCGCCCAATGTTAATAGGTAGCTAAGTGAGCTACCCAAATTACCCTTATTCTGATCGAGGATTAAATGGCTAAAGAAGACGTAATTGAGATGCAAGGCACGGTTCTAGACACTCTGCCAAACACTATGTTCCGTGTAGAACTAGAAAATGGTCACGTTGTGACTGCTCACATCTCTGGTAAGATGCGCAAAAACTACATCCGTATCCTAACTGGCGATAAAGTGACTGTAGAGATGACTCCATACGACCTAAGCAAAGGCCGCATCGTCTTCCGTGCTCGTTAATATCTCTATTAACAAAGCATAAAAAAACGGAGCTTCTGCTCCGTTTTTTTATGCTTGTACAATGAGAATAAAGTAAGCGAACTCTAAGACTTAGAGCTCGCTATTCCAATTAATGATGCAGTGCCTCTTCTTCGGCATTGGCATAATTGAATTTTAGTTCATCATCAACTAAATCCACTGCCACTGAACCACCGTTGATCAAGCGACCAAACAACAACTCATTGGCTAATGGTTTCTTCAGCTTGTCTTGAATCACACGGGACATAGGTCGTGCGCCCATCGCCTTATCGTAACCTTTAACGGCTAACCAATGACGAGCGTTATCAGTCACCTCTAGAGAGACCCCTCTTACATCCAATTGCGCTTGCAGTTCCACAATGAACTTATCAACCACTTGCTGAATGACCACTTCATCTAGGCTATTAAACCAAATGATGTTGTCTAAACGATTTCGAAACTCTGGGGTAAATACCCTTTTGATAATCGCCATCGCATCAGGCGCATGATCTTGCTCAATCAAACCAATAGATTGTTTCTCAGTTTCAACCACACCGGCATTGGTGGTCATGACTAAGATAATATTTCTAAAGTCGGCTTTTCTGCCGTTGTTATCGGTTAAGGTGCCGTTATCCATCACCTGCAATAGCAAATTAAAGATATCAGGGTGCGCTTTCTCGATTTCATCCAACAGCACCACTGAGTGTGGCTGTTTAATTACCGCGTCCGTCAGCAATCCACCTTGGTCATAACCCACATAACCCGGAGGCGCGCCAATTAATCGGCTGATTGAATGACGCTCACCGTATTCCGACATATCAAAGCGTAATAGCTCAATACCCATCAGCTTAGCTAGCTGTGCAGTCACTTCCGTCTTACCTACCCCTGTAGGGCCAGCAAATAGGAAAGAACCCACAGGTTTGTTTTCAGCGCCTAATCCAGCGCGAGAAAGCTTGATAGATTCGGTAAGCACATCAATGGCTTCATCTTGGCCAAACACCAGCATTTTCATCTTGCTGTCGAGATTTTGTAAAATGTCTTTATCTGATGAAGATATAGATTTTTCCGGAATACGCGCCATTTTAGCGACCATGGCTTCGATATCACCAACGCCTACGGTTTTCTTACGACGACTGCTTGGAACTAAGCGGCTTTTTGCCCCGGCTTCATCGATGACATCAATCGCTTTATCTGGCAAATGACGTTCATTGATGTATTTCGCTGACAATTCTACTGCCGCGCGAAGGGCTTTATTGGTGTAGCGCACTTCATGGTGCTCTTCGTATTTAGATTTCAGCCCCATTAAGATTTTGGTGGTGTCATCTAAAGACGGTTCGACCACATCAATTTTTTGGAAACGACGTGACAGTGCACGTTCTTTCTCAAAAATGGTGCTGTATTCTTGATAGGTGGTTGAACCAATACAGCGCAACTTACCGCTGCTTAGTAGAGGCTTAATCAAGTTTGCGGCATCGACTTGACCACCTGATGCAGCCCCCGCACCAATAATGGTGTGGATCTCATCAATAAATAAGATGGCGTCATCTTCTTTTTCTAGCTGTTTAAGAATGTTCTTAAATCGCTTCTCAAAATCGCCTCGGTATTTAGTACCGGCTAGCAATGAACCGATATCTAGAGAATAAATAACCGAGTTGGCAATCACTTCAGGAACGTCGCCTTCGACGATTCTCCAGGCTAGACCTTCTGCAATTGCGGTTTTACCTACGCCAGCCTCGCCCACCAGCAATGGGTTATTTTTACGGCGACGACACAACACTTGCACGGTACGCTCTAGCTCTTGATCGCGCCCAATAAGCGGGTCGATATTGCCGTTACGTGCCACGATGTTTAGGTTGGTCGCAAAATTTTCCAGTTGGTCTTCTTGAGCCACTTCTTCGGTCGTTTCTGTACTGCCGAATAACTCAGAAGAATCATCTTTGGCAGTTTTAGTAATGCCATGCGAGATGAAATTAACGATGTCTAAACGACTAATGTCATTTTTTTTCAGGAGGTAGGCGGCGTGAGATTCTTGCTCACTAAAAATAGCCACCAGCACATTCGCACCAGAGACTTCGTTACGCCCAGACGACTGCACATGAAAAACTGCACGTTGAAGTACGCGCTGGAAGCTCAAAGTAGGCTGCGTTTCTCGAGTGGCATCATCCACCGCAATTAACGGTGTGGTTTGTTCGATAAACACATCCAATTCTTGGCGAATGGTATCTAGGATCGCTCCACAGGCTTTTAAAGCCTCTTTCGCAGACTGGTTGTCTAGAAGCGCCAACAGCAGATGCTCTACCGTCATAAACTCGTGACGTTTATCTCGCGCTTGAGAAAAAGCGCCATTTAAACTTGTTTCTAGTTCCTTGTTTAGCATACAGGCCTCCCTAAAACTTCAAAAACAACCACTTAATCAATGTTGATAGCAATGTGGTTATGCTCTTTCCATAGTGCATAGCAAAGGATGTTGTTGCTCTTCAGAATACGATGTAACCTGAGCAACCTTTGTTTCTGCAACTTCAGCTGTGTACGTGCCACAACGTGCTTTCCCCTCATAATGCACCTGAAGCATGGTTTGCGCAGCTTTGTCGGCATCCATACCAAAAAAGCGCTCAAGGATCTCAATCACGAAATCCATCGGGGTATAATCATCGTTATTTAAAATAACGTGATACATAGGTGGTGGTTTTACCTCGGTTTTTTCTCTCTCCAGCAAGTCAAAACCCGGAGTCACCCAATCAGAAAATTCAGTCATTTTTACATCTTTTGTAGAAAAAACACTCATTCGGGTAGCAAAAAATTCTTTATGCTACTTAAGAGACTAATAGAGCAATTGTATCCCTGCAAATAAAACATTGCTATCAGTATCGAACAGCGAATTATTAACCAATATTTCTAACAAAAACGATCTGATCATCTTTGTGCTTGCTCATAGTTTGACCGAAACACACATATCCGTTAATTGCCATTGTTTAACTGGCAACGAATGGTTATCATTCTGTTAACGAATCTTCATGAATAATTTGACGATGGGGATTCTTTGTCTACATTATTTTATTGTTCCAGTACAAATTTTGAGAGGATCGGCTGATTCACTCTCTTAACTAAACTGACTGAAACGAGAAAAAGTGAGACTACGATTACTATTATCGTACACAGCGCACAACACGTAACAAATGCATAAGGATGTAAAGCATGGCAACAGGTACTGTTAAGTGGTTCAACAACGCCAAGGGATTTGGTTTTATTTGCCCAGAAGGTGAAGACGGCGATATTTTTGCCCACTATTCTACGATTCAAATGGATGGATATAGAACGTTAAAAGCGGGTCAAACTGTCAACTATGAAGTAGAAAAAGGCCCTAAAGGTTCTCATGCTAGCGCTGTAGTACCAATAGAAACTGATTCAGCCAAATAACCACAGTTTCAAACGATAAAAAAGAGGCACTTGGCCTCTTTTTTGTCGTTTAAAATCATATTAGGGATAATCATTAGCTATTGTACATTTTTTCAAAATTCTTCTGATTCCATCCCACCATGATTTGATCGCCAATTTTTAAGACTGGAATCGAGCGTGCACCCATAGCTTGCAACTCCTTACGTCCCCGTTGCATTTTGGCATTGGTTAAACGGTACTTATACCCCTTAGAGTCTAAGTATCGCTGCGCGTCTTTACAGTGAGGGCATTTATCCGCTACGTATAAAACTAGTCTTTTCATTGTGCTGTTCAAGTGAGAGTGATTTTTGCTGATTATGAAAGATAAGCAAGGTAATCGCAAACTCAATCCGCACCCTTGTGTGTTTTTCAAGTGGCAAATCATCAATGACATTTTTTGAAATCAATTAGTTACAATATGCAAATTCATCTATACATTGAGAGGTCACTTTTGATTTTTACATTTAATTTGAAAGTGAATTGCAAAAAATGCTGTTTATTCGAAAAGTGTATTCAAATAATCTAGCATTAACTTGAACGACATCGCTTGTAGACAGCGATCGCGCTGCTCTCCTCAATGAATAAGGATTTACCATGACTCACGCTATCATTACTGATTTAGCAAACCGATATACCGCTAAGCGTTACGATGCAACGAAACGTATTCCTCAAGAAGACTTAGATGTGATTTATGAAGCAATTCGTCTGTCTGCTTCTTCTATCAACTCTCAACCTTGGAAATTCATTGTTATCGAAAGCGATGCCGCAAAGCAGCGTATGCACGACACTTTTGCTAATAAATTCCAATTTAACCAGCCTCATATCAAATCGGCTTCGCATATCGTTTTATTTGCGCACAATCCTCATTACACAAGAGACGATTACGCAAAAGTTGTTGATAAAGGCATTGAAGACGGACGTACTCCTAAAGAGCAACGTGAAGCAGCCTTTGGTGGATTTGCCTTTGTCGATCTAAACACAGATGAAACGGGCGATAACTCTAAGTGGACCAAATCTCAAACTTATCTTGCCCTTGGTAACACTTTGCATGTACTAGCACGCCTTGGTATTGACTCTACCACTATGGAAGGCATTGATAGCGAACTGATTGGTGACATCTTTAAAGAAGAATTAGATGGCTACGAATGTAACGTTGCTTTAGCAATGGGTTACCACCATAAAGAAGAAGACTACAACGCAAGCTTGCCAAAATCTCGCTTAGCGCTAGAAGACGTACTGAAAGTTCTGTAAGCCCTAGCTCAGACTAACGCTTATTTGCGGCTCGCTATTGATAGCGGGCCGTTTTATTTTATGAGCAACCCTTTTATTATACCAATCACACTAAGTAAGTGATCAGAGCTAGCGCAGGAAAAATGCTCGAGAACAAGGCAGAATTTTTCGATAAGTAGTTATTCTACAATCAAAAATTCTAACGCCGTTATCGAGCATTTTAACAAGCTAGAATGATCAGTTATTTAGTACGATTGGTATTATTGGCTAACAAAACGCCTTTGATTTAAATAATTTACGATGAGGTCGGTCACTTGTGGATCGCTACGTAAACTATCATGGGTAATATTAACCGCCACAAAATCTTGCATCCCTGCCAGTTGTGTTGACTCTACCGACACTAAACCATCATTTGAATTATCAAACATGTACTTCAATATGGGGTAACTGTATGTGCCTGCAATCACGCCAAAGGCGTAGTTAGGACCGGGTAATGAGTTGGGTAAACTCTCTGAATGGGTAGTTAAAGAGGCCGCAGTACCTCCCGCTAACGGCAATAACCATAAGCTTGAGAAAAAGTCGGCCACATCACTGCCTTTATTGGGTGTGCCGACAAATACCACTTCCCCAAAATGCGGAGAATGGGTGATACTGTTTTTCTGCGCCAAATAGTGACGTATCACCAATCCGCCAAGAGAATGGCCGACAAAGTGCACGTTACTGCCGTCGACTTGTGAGAGTTCGCGATTGAACTTATGAATGCATTGATCTATTTGCGCACTACTTTCATGCAAGGTTTTATCTATCGCTTGACCTAACGTTGGGTAATCCACCACACACACTTGATATCCGCTGTGCGCCACTCTTTCTGACATTTCTTCCATAGAGGCAGCACTACGCGCAAGGCCATGCACTATGATAACTTGCTGTTTTTGATGTAATGCGTAGTTACTGTCTTTAATCGGTACTTCTGAGCGACTGCAACCAAATAATACTGCAATGAAAACAACCACTAAACTTGTTTTGCTCGTTCTTAGCGCTATGGTTTTTTGTTTAGCTTTTACTATTGTATCCCGCATAGATCACCACTGCTTCTCGATAACTTCATAATAACAAAACAACGCAATCCACTCACTTGAATTAAATCAATAAATACAATTCATCACAAAAACATACCTATTTTATTTGCCTTACGTTTTAGCAAACTTCGTTGTACAAAATCACAGCAGGTTAATCGATCAACATTGGAATAATAGTTTTAACCACAAAACTTAATTTATGCTACTTATTCATATGAGCTTAAGTATAATTCTGCTCCTTTCAAGCGACTTAACTCGAATTAGCGTTTTACCTGCTTTTTTACGACGTTTAGGTCAATCATTTTGACAATATTGATAACATTGTCGATTAACTGGTTTAAATAAAACATGAATAAAACAAGTTCAGTGGGCTTAGTTGGCTTAATTGCCATCGTTTTTGGTTCAATGATTGGTAGTGGGATATTCAGCATTCCACAAAATATGGCAGAGCAAGCCTCTATTGGCGCGGTATCCCTGGCGTGGTTGATTACCGGTATTGGCATGCTATTACTAGTGCAAACCTTTCGTATTCTTGCTGAACATAAACCGAACTTAAACTCAGGTATCTTTACCTACGCACGTGAAGGCTTTGGCGAATACATTGGCTTCCAATCGGCGTGGGGCTATTGGTTGATGAGCTGTATGGGTAACGTGGCTCTGACAGTCATGATCAACGACTCACTAGGTTTGTTCTTCCCTGTTTTGTTAGAACACGGTATTGAAACGGTTATTCTTTGTTCTGCTCTATTGTGGGGAATGAATACCATTGCCCTACGCGGCGCGGCAAGCTCTTCATTTATCAACGTTATCTCAACAGTAGGTAAGCTGATTGGTTTAGCAGTGATCATTGGTATCATTCTTTACAGCTTTGAACCCGAAAAACTCTCTATTGATGTATGGGGACAACAGCAACACCTTGGCTCAGTCATGGGACAAATTCAGAGCACTATGATGGTGACGCTGTGGTGTTTTGTTGGTATCGAAGGTGCGGTGGTACTGTCTGGTCGTGCCAGAAATAAATCAGACGTAGGTAAAGCAACTCTGATTGGCTTTTTAGTGGCCATTAGCATGTACACGTTAATTGCAGTGTTGTCGTTTGGTATATTGCCGCAACAAGAGCTAGCACAACTGCCAAACCCTTCAACAGCTTCACTACTTGAAGTAGCTATTGGCCCATTTGGTCGCATCCTAGTAAACATCTGTGTGTTAGTTTCGGTATTTGGCGCACTGATTGCGTGGACTATGCTAGTTGCCGAAGTGCCGTACGAAGCGGGCAAAGCAGGCGAGTTTCCGAAATTCTTTAGTCGTACTAACAAAAATGACGCGCCGAAAAACGCACTGAGCGTCTCAACGATTTTCATGCAGTTGTGCGTGCTATTGGTGGTGATGTTTGAAAATGTATACCTAGCGGCAATCAATATTGCATCGGTAATGGTATTACCTTGCTACCTACTGAGCTGCTTATACTTATTAAAACTGTCTTGGAATTACCACGAAGTTAACCTTGCAAAACGCAACTATGGTCACGTTCTATTAGCGGCTGTTGCAGCGCTATTTTGCGCATGGTTGATTACCGCTGCAGGTCTTGAATACCAATTAATGGCAACCATCTTATATACCATTGGCATTCCATTTTTCAGATATACCCATGCTGCGCGCCTAAAAGCGGGAGAGAAAGTATATTCTGCGATGGATAAGTGGATTGAGCGTATTTTGATTGTGTTAGCGCTTGTATCAATCTATCTGATGGTGACAGGTCATCTGCACGCGTAACCAGTGATTGATACCAATCGTACTAAATAACTGGTCATTCTAGCTTGTTAAAATGCTCGATAACGGCGTTAGAATTTTTGACTGTAGAATAACTACTTATCGAAAAATTCTGCCTTGTTCTCGAGCATTTTTCCTGCGCTAGCTCTGATCACTTACTTAGTGTGATTGGTATGGTATAAATTCGACCAATAAGAAAACCGAGCTAGTGATAGCTCGGTTTTTGTTTATCTTGCTGACTTTTCTAGCCTAGATCACGCGTTATCAATAATCTGATTTAATGTTGCGCTTGGGCGCATAAGCTGAGAGGCAATAGCGTCAACTGGCGCGTAATAGCCACCTAACTCCCCTGCCACACCTTGTGCTTCATTCAATTCGTTAACGATGTTGGTTTCGTTGTCCGCCAGTACTTTTGCTATAGGCGCAAACTGCTCAGCTAATTGGGCACTCTTGTTTTGGCTTGCTAATGCTTCCGCCCAAAAACGTGCTAAGAAATAATGACTGCCACGGTTATCCAACTCACCGACGCGGCGCGATGGCGATTTGTTTTCGTCTAAGAATTTACCCGTAGCGGCATCCAAGGTCTGCGCTAATACGCGTGCGTTTTGGTTGCCGGTCACTTCGCTCAAATGCTCCAGTGAAGCAGACAGTGCCAAGAACTCACCTAAAGAATCCCAACGCAGGTGGTTTTCTTTTTCTACTTGTTGAACGTGTTTTGGCGCAGAGCCGCCGGCACCGGTTTCAAACAAGCCGCCACCGTTCATAAGAGGAACAATAGACAACATCTTAGCAGAAGTGCCTAGCTCTAGAATTGGGAACAAATCCGTTAGGTAATCACGCAGTACGTTACCTGTGACTGAAATGGTGTCTTCACCTTTAGCAATGCGCTCTAGCGTAAATAGCGTCGCCGCGACAGGAGACAAGATGCGCAGATCTAAACCTTGCGTATCGTGCTGTGGTAAATACGCTTCTACCTTCTTAATAAGCTCAGCATCGTGCGCACGGTTCGCATCCAGCCAGAATACCGCTGGGGTATTTGATAGACGAGAGCGGTTTACTGCAAGTTTCACCCAATCTTGAATGGGCGCATCTTTTACCTGACACATGCGGAAGATATCGCCTTCTTCGACGTCTTGCTCTAAAAGCACTTTTTCGTCGGCATCAACCACAACCACACTGCCCGCTTGAGCAAGAATAAAGGTTTTATCGTGTGAACCGTATTCTTCTGCTTTTTGCGCCATTAGGCCAACGTTTGGCACGCTACCCATAGTGGTCGGATCAAATGCGCCATTTTCTTTACAAAATTCAATAACCGCTTGATAAACGCCTGCATAACAACGATCAGGAATCATCGCTTTGCTGTCTTTTGGCTTGCCATCTGGCCCCCACATTTGACCCGAAGTACGAATCATTGCAGGCATAGACGCATCAACAATCACGTCTGATGGTACGTGCAAGTTAGTGATGCCGCGATCAGAATCGACCATTGCCAACTCAGGACGAGTCTCATATACCGCATTTAAATCCGCGATAATTTCCGCTTTTTGCGCTTCTGGTAAAGATTCAATCTTGGCATACACATCACCAAGACCGTTATTTACATCAACACCTAACTCATCAAACAGTGCGCCGTGTTTAGCAAACACTTCTTTGTAGTACACCTTAACCGCATGACCGAAGATCACCGGATCAGACACTTTCATCATGGTGGCTTTTAGGTGTAACGAGAGCAATACATCTTGCTGCTTCGCTTCTTCAATTTCTTTTTCAAAGAAAGCCACAAGTGCGTTTTTGTTCAACACCGAGGTATCAATAATTTCTTTATCTTGCAGCGCAAATGCCGATTTAAGCTCAGTGACACTGCCATCTTGCGCGCGCAGTTCAATGCGTACTTGCGTTGCTTTGTCTAACGTCAGTGATTTTTCGCTACCAAAGAAATCATTACCGTCCATGCTCGCCACATGCGATTTAGACTCTTTTGACCAAGCACCCATTGAGTGCGGGTTTTTCTTAGCGTAGTTTTTAACCGATGCAGGGGCACGGCGATCTGAGTTACCTTCACGTAACACTGGGTTTACCGCACTGCCTTTAATTTTGCCATAGATAGATTGAATGGCTTTTTCTTCATCCGTAGTCGCTTCTTCTGGATAGTCTGGAAGATCGTATCCTTTGTCTTGCAACTCTTTAATCACGGCTTTTAGCTGAGGTATAGACGCCGAGATGTTCGGCAATTTAATAATATTTGCTTCTGGGGTCTTAGCCAATTCGCCAAGCTCGGTAAGTGCATCACTGATGCGTTGCTCTGGCTTTAAATATTCTGCGAAGTTGGCAATGACGCGCCCTGCCAATGAAATATCTCGAGTTTCTACTGCGATATCGGAAGATGCAGTAAATGCTTGTACCATCGGTAAGAATGAGTAGGTCGCTAGCGCTGGAGCTTCATCGGTAATAGTATAAATAATGGTGGGCTTTTGTGCAGACATGAAATTTCCCTATCGTTATTTGGCTTCACTGGCTGTTGTCAGCGACAGTGTCCATCAAGATGATTACATTCGCTTCGTGCGAATCTGTGGTAGTAAAGCTGATTTAATCGTATTTCTATTTGTGCTTCTATTGCTATAATTCGTTGGCTTTTTTCGCCGTAAACGCCATTAATACCAATCGTACTAAATAACTGATCATTCTAGCTTGTTAAAATACTCGATAACGGCGTTAGAATTTTTGATTGTAGAATAACTACTTATCAAAAAATTCTGCCTTGTTCTCGAGCATTTTTCCTGCGCTAGCTCTGATCACTTACTTAGTGTGATTGGTATAATCATACAAGGCGTACTGACTAACCTATCAAATAAACGGCGTTGATCGCAATCGTGTTATTGTTGTCCTAACGCGTTTGCTGCGCGTATCATAAAGCAAATGTTGTTTCGAGAGAACGAACTAACACAGTTTGTTTACAAAAATGCAAGGTAGTTAACATGTCTAGCGACCAACGTCGACCGAAAAACCCATCTAAAACGTCAAATAGAACATCGACGTCAAACGCTAAGTTTAACAAAAACCGTTCTAGCTCATCCGCACGCAGAAAACCAGTTAGACAAGTTAAACGTGTATCCGCGCAAGATAGAAAAATAGTGTTATTTAACAAACCGTTTGATGTATTGAGTCAATTTACCGACGGCGATGGCAGACAAACCTTAGCCGACTTTATCGATATTAAAGAAGTGTATGCCGCAGGGCGATTAGACAGAGACAGTGAAGGCTTATTACTGCTGACCAACGACGGTATTTTACAAGCAAAATTAACTCAGCCTGACTCAAAATCCCCCAAAACCTACTGGGTGCAAGTTGAAGGAGCGCCAACGGAGCAAGATCTCGATAAACTGCGCCAAGGCGTTGAGCTAAAAGATGGGCTCACGCTACCGGCAAAAGTGGAAGTCATGACGGAGCCAAACCTTTGGCCACGCAATCCTCCAGTGCGATTTCGCGCTGCGATACCCACCACTTGGCTATCAATTACCATTATCGAAGGTCGTAATCGTCAAGTGCGCCGCATGACCGCCAATATAGGCTTCCCTACCCTGCGTTTAATTCGCTATTCCATTGGCGAATATAGCTTGGGCGAACTGCCCAACGGTGAATGGAAACTGGCTTAAATAAAAAATCCCAGCAGTGTCTAAGAAAATAGACATAAACTGGGATTATTTGTGCTGTTTGTTAACCGCGATTGTTGATACAAAATACAGCGGTTAACGAAAGTGAGTTACTCACCTTCCATAAAACCAAGATCTGGCAAACGCTCAAGATGCTCAGCATAACGCTTTTCGTTAAAAGTGGCGCCGTTATTGACCACATCAAACACTTCGATAGCAACGGCGCAACCTATCATCGCCACTGAATCTTCACGGCTATTACCTGTCATCATCAAACGCATTAAGGTTTCTTTTACTTTTTTAGGTTCGCCTGATTCGATTTGGTTCTCAACGATCTCCAAGAGTTGATCTTGCATTTCTTGTTCGTCTTGCATGCCTATAGCCTTTTATTTGAAAACTGAAAATAATTGCACACAGTATGCCAGAATTTGTTTACATTTTTCAGTCAATTTAAAGTGTGATTGATATCGCTGAACTGTCACACTAGCTTTGTTTCTGGTAGAATGTGCGACCGTGTTTATTTAGTGGTATTTTTGAATGTCTGACAACAGCCAAAAGAAAGTCATCGTCGGCATGTCCGGTGGAGTTGACTCATCTGTCTCTGCGTATCTTCTTCAACAACAAGGCTATCAAGTTGAAGGCCTGTTTATGAAAAACTGGGAAGAAGACGACAACGAAGAGTATTGTACAGCCGCAGAAGATCTTGCCGATGCGCAAGCGGTCTGTGACAAGCTAGGCATTCATCTGCATACCATTAACTTTGCCGCCGAATACTGGGACAATGTTTTTGAGTACTTCTTAGAAGAATACAAAGCCGGTCGCACCCCTAACCCAGATATCCTTTGTAATAAAGAAATCAAATTTAAAGCCTTCTTGGAATTTGCCGATGAAGTGCTCGATGCTGATTACATTGCAATGGGTCACTATGTGCGTCGTACTTTCCCAAGCGCCGAAGAAATCGCAGCCGGTGAAAAACCTCGCATGTTACGTGGCCTCGATGGCAACAAAGACCAAAGCTATTTCCTCTACACGTTAAGCCATGAGCAAGTGGGTCGTAGCCTATTCCCTGTGGGCGATATTGAAAAACCTGAAGTTCGCCGCATCGCGGAAGAACAAGGGTTAGTCACTGCCAAGAAAAAAGATTCAACTGGTATCTGTTTTATTGGTGAGCGCAAGTTTACCGACTTCCTATCTCGCTATTTGCCAGCACAGCCGGGCAAAATTGAAACGCCAGAAGGTAAAGTCATTGGCGAACACATGGGCTTGATGTACCACACACTTGGTCAACGTAAAGGCTTACATATTGGCGGCCAAAAAGGCGGCGGTGGTAACGAAGACCCATGGTACGTTGCTGAAAAAGATCTAAAACGTAATGTGTTGATTGCGGTGCAAGGTGCCGATCACCCGTTACTGAAGTCTGAAGGTTTATTTGCTTCACAACTTCACTGGGTAAATCGTCAGCCAATTCGTCAACCTATGACCTGTACGGTAAAAACAAGATATCGCCAAACCGATATTCCATGTACCATTATTCCTGTGGACGATGAAAACATTAAAGTGATTTTTGATGAGCCACAAGTTGCTGTTACACCAGGACAATCTGCGGTCTTTTATTTAGGAGACGACTGTCTAGGTGGCGGTATTATTGAGAAAAGAATCAAAGCATAAGATAAAGGAGTTCTTAAGTGGCAAACACAAATTATGACCGTACCATCGCTTTTGCTGGCATTTGCCAAGCTGTCGCTCTAGTTCAACAAGTGGCAAAAGACGGACATTGTAATTCTGCTGCTTTTGAAACATCCATAGCAGCCATTACTAACACTAACCCTGCGGACACTATCAGTGTCTTTGGCCATGAGCGAGATCTTAAACTCGGTCTTGAATGCTTAGCCAAAGGGTTGGATAGTTCAGTCACTGGTAACGAATTGACTCGCTATATCATTAGCCTTATGGCACTAGAGCGTAAGCTGAGTCAACGTCGCGATGCCATGTCTCAATTAGGTGACCGAATTCACCAAATTGAGCGACAATCGGATCACTTTGATCTTTTTGAAGAGCAAATGATCAGTAATCTTGCCAGCGTGTATCTGGATGTCATTAGTCCAATTGGACCTCGCATCCAAGTCACTGGCAACCCGGCTATGCTTCAACAATCTGCGGTACAAAGCAAAGTGCGCGCCCTACTCCTTTCCGGTATTCGTAGCGCGGTACTTTGGCGTCAAGTCGGTGGCAAACGTCGTCACTTAGTCTTCGGTCGCAAGAAAATGGTACAGCAGGCCGAAATACTTTTAGCACGAATTTAATGATGAGCTCGCGCATTGTCGCGAGCTTATTTTTTTGATTAAAGAAAATTAACGCAAACGTTTGCGCAATAGTAGTGACAATTCGGTTTGTTACTGGTATAAACCTCACAAAATTTAGAAACTCAACTCGGGAGAACAACATGGATCTGTCAGCATTGACTGCTGTTTCACCAGTAGACGGCCGTTACGGAAGTAAAACCATTGCACTACGTAGCATCTTTAGTGAATATGGCCTCCTAAAGTACCGTACTATCGTTGAAATTCGCTGGCTACAAAAGCTTGCAGCAACTGATGCAATTGCAGAAGTACCTGCGTTTAGCGCAGAAGCGAACCAATTCCTTGATGATGTAGCGGCAAACTTTAATGAAGAAGACGCACAGCGTATCAAAGATATCGAGCGCACCACCAACCACGATGTTAAAGCGGTTGAGTACTTCCTTAAAGAGAAAGTAGCGGGTGTACCTGAGCTTCACGCTGTAAACGAGTTCATCCACTTCGCTTGTACTTCAGAAGATATCAACAACACTTCTCACGCTCTAATGCTTAAAGAAGCACGTGAAACTGTGATTCTTCCTGAAATCAAAAACATCATCGATGCAATCAAAGCACTTGCTGTTGAATACCGCGACATCCCTCTTCTATCTCGTACACACGGTCAGCCAGCTTCTCCATCTACTATGGGTAAAGAAATGGCCAACGTGGCGTACCGTATGGAGCGTCAATACAAGCAAATCGAAAGCGTTGAAATTTTAGGTAAAGTAAATGGCGCAGTAGGTAACTACAATGCTCACCTTTCTGCTTACCCAAGTATCGATTGGCACCAGTTCGCACAAGAGTTCATCACTGAATCTCTAGGCGTAACTTGGAACCCATACACAACGCAAATTGAACCTCATGATTACATCGCAGAGTTGTTTGATGCAGTAGCACGTTTTAACACCATCTTGATCGACTTTGATCGTGACGTGTGGGGCTACATCGCACTAGGTCACTTTAAGCAAAAAACCATTGCTGGCGAAATTGGTTCTTCAACCATGCCGCATAAAGTGAACCCTATCGACTTTGAAAACTCTGAAGGTAACCTTGGTCTTGCCAACGCTGTATTCGGTCACTTAGCACAAAAACTGCCTGTCTCTCGCTGGCAGCGCGACCTAACAGACTCAACAGTACTTCGTAACCTAGGTGTAGGTGTTGGCTATGCAATCATCGCTTATACTTCTACCCTAAAAGGCATTAGCAAATTAGAAATTAACGCTGATGCACTGCTGGCTGAGCTAGACAAGAACTGGGAAGTATTAGCTGAACCTGTACAAACAGTGATGCGTCGTTACGGCATTGAAAAACCATACGAGAAGCTAAAAGAGCTGACTCGTGGTAAACGTGTTGATGGCGAAGCTATGCGTAACTTTATTGACGGCCTTGAACTTCCAGAAGAAGAGAAAGCACGCCTTAAAGAGATGACGCCAGCTAACTACATCGGTCAAGCTGTAGAGCTAACTGACAAGCTATAATTTGATTTTTTATAGCCTCTAAAAACGAAAAACCTGAATCTTTTACAGATTCAGGTTTTTTTTCATCTATTGAAACTATGTCAGGCTAAAAAGCGCTCTTGAACATCTCAATATATTTACCTGCTGCAATATCCCAACCAAAATCTTGATTCATTGCGCGCAGTTGTACTTCAGCGAACTCTTTTGGTTGTTGCAGGTACATGATCAGTGCACGTTGCATACAAATCAGTAGCTCTTCTGCTGATGGTTCGCGGAATGCAAAACCAGTACCGGTACTTGGATCAGTGTCATAGTCATTCACTGTATCTTTTAATCCGCCGACGCTACGCACAATCGGCAGTGTGCCGTATGCCATCGAATAGATCTGATTCAAGCCACACGCCTCAAATTCAGACGGCATTAGGAAGAAATCCGAACCCGCTTCAACCAAATGAGCCAAACGGTTGTCGTACGCTTCAATAAAGGCAAATTTATCACGGTATTGCTCAGATACTTCACGAAGCTGAGCGGCAATTGACGGATCGCCAGTACCGATAATGACCAACTGTACGTCATTTCTTAAGAAACGCT
The DNA here is from genome assembly GCF_052955985.1 of Vibrio sp. B1Z05. NCBI lineage: Bacteria > Pseudomonadati > Pseudomonadota > Gammaproteobacteria > Vibrionales > Vibrionaceae > Vibrio > Vibrio sp. B1Z05. The sequence goes on along the minus strand of NZ_CP130463.1, from coordinate 1,097,682 downwards.
CAAGAATCGGCAGAATATAGTGGAAGCCTTTTTGGTGAGTTAAGCGACACACCATACCAAACATCGGCAGTTTTTCTTCCGGAAGGTTAAACTCTTGCTGTAGTGCCAATTTATTGGCCGCTTTACCCGCTTTAAAACTGGCTTTGGTTGCTTTGAACTTTTTGACCAAATACTGATCAGTAGCAGGATCCCACTCACTGTAATCACAGCCATTAACGATGCCACAAAAATCAGCAGAACGTGATACGAAATCATTGACTAGTCCGTGCGAGCCTAGCGGAGTCTTTAGCTCTTCGGCGTAATTTGGGCTCACTGCATTAACTTTGTCAGCGTATTGAATACCTGCACGTAGCATACTAATGCAATCATCACCGTAGTTCACTGAACTGCGTTCTACCTGACTCAGCTCAGGAATAATGCTCACTTCATTATAAGAATAGATACCTTTAAACAAAGCGTTGTGCACAGTAAGCGCACTCTTAATGTCTTTATAAAACTCGTTATTCGCAAAACGCGTTTTTAATAGAAAAGGAACTAAACCTGTGTGCCAATCGTTGGCATGAATCACATCGGGTTTAATATTTAACTTAGGCAGTGCATCTAAACTGGCCGCAGAAAAAAATGCAAAACGTTCGCCATTATCTGCATAAGCCTGATTGCGCTCAGCGTACAGTTCTGGACGATCGTAATATTTTGCACACTCAAACGCGTACACAGGAACACCATCTAATTCAAGTTGGCGAACTTGATACGGCGTGTGCGGAAAGTGATCGAGTGTGGTAGAAAGAACCACAGGGCTCTGCTCAAAGTTAGGCAGTTTTGTATAACCCGGAATCGCAATCGCGATATCTGAACCTAAATTTTGTAGTGCCTTAGGCAGTGCCTTACCTACATCAGCCAAGCCTCCGCTTTTTACTAATCCTTCAGCTTCGGAGACGGTAAACCAAACTTTTAATTGTGACATTTTGGGGGAAATCCTATTTTTCATTTGAGCTGTTGACAGCTTCTGCTTCGATAGATTTGATTCGCATCATTTCTAGGCAACTTTAACATAAAAAACAATCGATTGCGCTAATATGGAGGGCTAATAAAGCCGTGAACAAATCATAACATTATCTTTTAAACACCAAGGCAGTTAAATAACTAAACCATTGAATTTGAAGACTTAAATAACAAATAAGGCAAAGAAAAGGACAACGGCAGTTGATCGAGAGGAACACCTTGATACAAAAATGCCCAGCACTATGGCTGGGCATTGAAATTATTATGTTTTACTAGTGATTACCAGTAGAAACGTGCACCAATAGCAAAGTTGCTTTCACTATCTGCACGAGAAACACCAACCTGAGTATCAGAGCCTTGGTTGTTATAACCTAAAGTAACACCATCTGCGTAACCGTATTCAGCAAATACACGAGCCCATGAATTAAATTTGTGCTCAACACCAACATAAATGTTTGTGCCGTTGTCATCTAGGTCAACATGCTTAGCTTCTTGCATTGTATATTCATAGCCACCATAAAGTGCTGTTTTTTCCATCACTTGGAATTTACCCGCAAGAGAGATGCCATTTTCATCAATCTTACCTTCACCACCTTCATTGGCTAGTTCAGCCCAGTAGTAAGTGAAGCCGATAAGGTGAGCACCAATAGCATACTCAGCTGTAAACTCAGCAAAAGTGTTAGATAGATCTGCAGTTACATCTTTCGGGTTATCTGGATCTGTAACATCGTCTTCACCGATAACAAATGCACGGTCACGAGTATAACCAGCACCAGCGTGTAGCGCTAAATCACCAAAAGAAGTACCTGCGAATAGCTCGTACACATCTTGGTTAGATTTATTTTCGTTTAGACCATAACTACCTTTAACCCAAAAGTTTTCGCCATCAAAAGTATATTTAATTTGAGAATCATGACCAGCACCAGAAATCGTTGAATAACGAAGAGCTGAACCACCAAAGAAATATGAGTAATCTGCGCCGTATACGTCATCCGCTACAACCCACTGCTTACCGAAAGTTAGAGTACCAAGATCTGAACTGAAACCTACGTAATGAAGACGGTTAGTTATATCGCTGTCAGCAACACCAAGCTCAACCAAACCAACTACATCTACTGAATCAGAAATAGCGTAGTGACCTTTAATACCCGCTCGTGATGAACCAGAACTAAGGTCTGCTTTATGGTCTTTATCGTCTTTAAATTCAAGCTCTTGGCGAAGTTGACCGTAGAAGTCTACTGCGCCATCTTCAGCTTTATAGATTTCTGCAGCGTTAACAGAAGTTGCAGCTAGTGAAGCAACCGCTAGTGCTAATAGTGTTTTTTTCATGTTAATTTACGTCCTTATTCCTTTAACTCGAACCCTATGTGATTCTTTAGTTTATTTAGTTATTTTTATAATCATCCAGAAGGCGAGATCTCTTCGTATCTGCTTCCCCTCTGAAAGTGTTGCTACATTGCAATTTTTATAAAGCAGTGTCAACACGAGCTAAAAGAACAAAAATAAAACTAAAAACACTTTAAAAACAATAAGATAGACACATTCAAGTCGTCAATTCACATTTTTATACATTTACGAAGCACAGACTTAACAACTCTTTTAATTGCACTTTTATCAAAATAAAATTCCAAATATGGAATAGAGACCAGAATATTCAGCCAAGCAATAAGCCCTTAGTTTCACAGTGAAAGTATTTATATCTACAAGGGAAGTAATAGGACATGGAGTATGAAGATTTAAAGTTTGCCATTTCAGATGATGCTTTTGTGACTAAGATCACGTAAATTCTTTATTGGACTACATTCTTCTACGGGCGATCTCGCCGTTATAGATGTGTTATTATGGCGACAGCATGTCACTGTCTGATTAAAAATGAACCCAAAAATCCAACAAGCAATACGCCACAGTTACAAGAATCTGCATGACCAATTGGATAATTTTATTCCCCGTCGAGCCCAAAATTACTTAGTAGCAGAGATCACTAAAACCCTTTGTGGTGAATACCACAAAAGTAATCGTTTAATTGTTGCTGAAGCGGGTACAGGGATAGGTAAATCCCTCGCCTATTTGATGGCGGCTATTCCTGTGGCAAAATTTAACAACCGTAAAGTGGTTATTTCTACAGCCACAGTTGCCCTACAAGAACAGCTTATAAACAAAGATTTACCCTTATACCGTCGCTTGGTGGATTTCGAGTTTTCGTTTATTTTGGCCAAAGGGCGTCAGCGTTATTGCTGCGCAGAGAAACTGGCAGCAGCATCAGGTGCCGATGATAGCCAAATTGCCATGTTTGAGACTAAGCCAAAAAAATCAGACATCGACCTACTAGAAAGAATGTACAAAGCCTTGTCTGAAAACAAATGGGATGGCGACCGAGACTCTTGGCCAAAACCCATCAAAGATGATGTATGGCAAAGTATTGTCAGTGACAAACACAGTTGTAATAACGGTCTGCCCGCACATAGAGGCTGTCCATTTCAAAAAGCACGCTCAGAACTGGATAAAGCCGATGTAGTTATCGCTAACCACAGTTTAGTCATGGCCGATTTAGATCTTGGTGGAGGCGTCATTCTCTCGGAGCCTGAAAATACCATTTATGTATTTGATGAAGCGCATCATTTACCTAAAGTGGCACGCGATCACTCTTCGGCATCTGCCAGTTTAAAAGGCGCAGCCGCATGGCTAGAAACGCTCAATAAAAGCAGCTCTAAAATCGCCTCGCTAGCCGATGCAAAACGTGTCGACCGTTTTCTTACTGAGTTGCAGAACTCAATTGCTGAGATCATCCCAAGTTTAAATAATGTCGCGCGTCAATTAGACCCCGCCGGTTTTAAAGAGAACCGATTGCGCTTTGAACACGGTGAATTACCGCAATGGTTAGTAGAACAAAGTAAAGAGCTAAAAACCGTTTGTACTAAAGCGGCTCAAGCACTGGCTAAGATAACCGACCTAATCAGTGAAAGAATAAAAGATGGCGAAGTATCCCCTCGCCTAGCAGAACCTGCTCTTGCCGAAGCCGGCTTCTTTTTACAAAGACTCGAGAATTTAGCCAAGGTTTGGCATTTAATGGCCGAACCCTCACGTGACAAAGGAGCTCCCCTTGCCCGCTGGATTGAAACCAATCCCGAGCGAGAGCTTGATTTCGTAGTCAGTGTCTCTCCTTTAGAAGTAGGTTGGTCTCTTGATCAGCAACTATGGAGCAAATGCGTAGGTGCGGTATTAACCTCGGCAACATTGAGAGCATTAAACTCGTTTAACTTCTTTTGTCAGCAAAGTGGCGTAAGTTACGCCCAAGAAGACGGCACTCAATTTTTAGCATTGGCTTCTCCCTTTGACTATCAAGCTAATGCTGAGCTTATCGTCCCAAAAACAAAGTACGAACCTCAAGCACCTGAATTTACCGATTACTTAAGCAAAGAGCTGATTAATTGGCTGGTAGCGGATAAAGCAAATTTGGTTTTGTTTGCTTCCTATTGGCAAATGAACCAAGTCGCTGATGCAATGCAAACCGAACTCACCAAAAAAGGTTGGCAATTGCAGGTACAAGGTGACAGTTCTCGTATAGAAATCATCAAAAACCACAAGAAAGCGATTGAAAAAGGTAAAACCAGTATTTTATTTGGTACCGGTAGCTTCTCTGAAGGTCTAGACTTACCGGGTAACTTATTGGAAAACTTGGTGATCACTAAGATCCCGTTTGCGGTTCCGACCTCTCCAGTCGAAGAAGCGCACGCAGAGTATATTGAAAGCCGTGGCGGAAACCCATTTATGCAAATTGCGGTGCCTGAAGCGAGCAAGAAGCTCATCCAATCAGTGGGTAGATTACTGCGTAAAGAACAAGATTCTGGTAGAGTCGTCATTTTTGACCGTCGTCTCGTGACAAAACGCTACGGCAAAGCATTATTAGACTCATTACCCCCTTTTAAACGGCGCATCGATTAGGATAAGTTCACGACTCAATGGAATATATAGAACCAAGCATGTTGCTCATATTAGCAATCGTTGCTTTTGTAGCAGGCTTTATTGATGCGGTGGCAGGTGGCGGCGGAATGTTGACCGTCCCTGCACTGCTGTCTATAGGACTGCCTCCGCATATTGCGTTAGGCACCAATAAATTGGCGGCCTCATTTGCCTCGTCAACCGCAGCATTTACTTACTATAAGAAAAAACTGTTTAAACCAAAGCTATGGCTGCCCACATTTATTGCCACCTTAATAGGCGCAACTTGCGGCACCTTATTCGTTGATTCCATTTCCACTGAATGGCTAGAAAAAGGCTTACCGCTGATTATTTTAGCAGCTGCACTGTACACAATTTTTTATAAAACACCTGATGCAAATAAAAATGCCATGCCAGACCCCAGCACTAAGCACAATGTCGCTCAAGTTACCCAAGGCTTTAGTTTAGGTTTCTATGACGGTATGGCCGGCCCTGGAACCGGCGCTTTTTGGACCGTCAGTAGTATGGCGCTGTACCGTCTTAACATATTGCTTGCCTCAGGGTTGGCAAAAGCGATGAACTTTACCAGTAATTTCACCTCTTTATTAATGTTTGCCTACCTTGGACATATTGACTGGTTGCTTGGGCTTACGATGGGATTTTGCTTAATGTTAGGCGCTTACTTTGGCGCTCATTCAGCCATTCGTTTTGGCGCTAAGTTCATTCGACCGGTATTTATTACTGTGGTGACTATCCTAGCGGTCAAGCTGGCTTATAACGCTTGGTTTGTTGCTCTATAAGGCTATATACATGAGTCAGATTTCCCAGTTAAAAGAAAAACTTGCTCAAATGTCTCACAGCGCTACCCAATTAGATAAACAGCGTGGTGAACATCACCAAGCCCTATTCGATAGTAGCTTGTTTCATTGTCGCTCTAAGTTATTACACCCTTGTGTGGTTGAAACCACACAGACTTACGAGTCGATCTTGCGTGAACAACAACATGGGCGCTTAACCAAAGAGCGAGCAGAATACTTATCAGAGCGTTTATTGGCACAAATCAGCGCCATTACCCGAGAATTATCGACAGCGCATTTTCGCAAAGACGAGCCTAAACACAAAAGTTATTATCGAAAACCGATTAATGCTTTCTATCAAGATTTAGCCAAGCATAAAGAGTGGGAACGCCAGTTGATGGAAATGGTTATCGATCGCCAAAACGCCTTAGATAGCGCTTTAGGTTTTAATCAAGGACAAGCTCAACAAGCACTATTGACCGCTGAACAGCGCCTACAACGATGTCGAGAAGCCATCATTAGAATTGAAAAACAGATTACCTACAAGGAGCAGCATCAATAATGAGTGAACCCACATCTCCTTTAGACAATGCACCTGACGATGTAAAACTGGCGGTTGATCTTATCTATTTACTCGAGTCCAACGAGGTGGATATTGAAACCGCGTTGTCGGCTTTAGAAATGGTCAAAAACGACCTACTCAGCAAGCAACAGCAAACTTAAATTAGACCTTAGATTCATGGAATGACAGAATGAAAATCATTAGTTTCAACATCAACGGCCTTAGAGCCCGACTTCACCAACTGCAAGCCATTATCGACAAACATCAACCAGATGTGATCGGTTTACAAGAAATCAAAGTTCACGATGAAGCCTTCCCTATCGAAGATGTCGAAGCGATGGGATACAAGGTCTATCACCATGGTCAAAAGGCGCACTATGGTGTTGCCATGCTATGTAAGAAAGAACCGATTTCAGTGCAAAAAGGCTTTCCGACCGATAATGAAGATCATCAAAAACGTATGATTATGGTGACGGTTGAAGACGAAGCAGGTCAACCTGTGACCATTCTTAATGGTTATTTCCCACAAGGCGACAATATCGCTCATGAGACTAAATACCCATATAAGCGTCAGTTTTACAAAGATCTCATGAACTACCTCACGACTTATCACAACAATGATGAGCAAGTAGTGGTTATGGGTGATATTAATATTAGCCCAATCGATTTAGACATTGGCATTGGTGAACCTAACCGTAAACGCTGGCTGAAAACAGGTAAGTGTTCATTCCAACCTGAAGAACGTGAATGGCTAAAAACACTGATGGATTGGGGTTTTGAAGACACCTTCAGAAAACTGCAACCAGAGGTAAATGATCGCTTCTCATGGTTTGACTATCGCTCTAAGGGCTTCCCTGATAACCGAGGTCTGCGTATTGATGTAGTACTCGCCACGCCAAGCTTAGCGGCCAAATGTATCGAATCAGAAGTAGATTACGAGCTGCGCGGTATAGAAAAACCATCGGATCACGCGCCAATATGGGCAACATTTAAGTAATACGGACGTTGTCATTAATGGATAAAAATAAAAAACCGAATCTTCAAAGATTCGGTTTTTTATTTGCTATACGTAACCTGCGTTATCCATCACATCACTTTGATTCAAGAGGCCTTAAATAGGCTAAGAAACGTTTTTCCAGATTTTTAAACGTAAACAGGATGATAAAGCTAAGGCACATATAAAACAGGCCAGCGGTTAAGAATGCTTCAAACGGTGCATAATAGCGAGAGTTAACCAAGCGAGCTGCACCAGTTAAATCCAAAATGGTAATGATACCTGCCACTGCAGAGCCATGTAGCATAAAGATCACTTCGTTACTGTAAGCAGGCAATGCACGACGTAATGCACTTGGCAATATGATGCGACGATAAGTAGCAAATGGGCTCATGCCATACGCCTTAGCCGCTTCTACTTCCCCTTTTGGCAAGCCATTAATCGCACCACGGATAATTTCAGAGGTATAAGCGGAAGTGTTCAATACAAACGCGATTAACGCACAGAACCAGGCGTTTTCCCATAACGTGTCTTTTACTGGGTAAAACTGATCCATACCGTAATAAATAAGATACAACTGAACTAACAGTGGCGTGCCACGGAAAAAGTAAATAAATGACCATGTTGGCGCAACCAAAAACCAATTTTTACTGTTTCTGGCGATGGCTAATGGGATCGCAATACAGATGCCCATAATTAGCGACAAGCTTACCAACCATGCGGTTGTGTATAAGCCTTCGATATAGACATCGATACTATCGAGGATAACAGAGAAATCCACGCTTATTACCTCGCTTGAATGCTAAATTTGCGTTCAACAAGTTTGAGTAAACCTGTCGATACTGCGGTGAATATTAAGAAGATGATGGAAACGGCCATATAAAAAGTAAACGGCATTTTAGTGGTGCCTGCGGCCAGAGAGCTGACGCGCACCATATCTTCCAAGCCAATAATAGAAACCAAAGCGGTGGTTTTTAATAACACTAACCAGTTATTACCAAAGCCTGGTAAGGCGTGTCTTATCATCTGCGGCAAAAGGATTCGTCGAAATGCTAAAACTGGACTCATGCCATACGCTTTACCCGCTTCTAGTTCACCACTGTCCACCGCCATAATCGCGCCGCGGAAGGTTTCAGCCATATAAGCACCAAAAATAAAGCCAATGGTCAAAATACCGGCAATATAAGGGCTCACATCAATATAGTCTGGAAGATAAGACACCCACTCATGGCTTGGATCACTGGCAGTGAAGTAGTTATTCAGCCATTCGTTCACCGCATACAAACTATTGTTAAGTAGTATTTGTCCACCAAAGAAGATAAGCATCATTAACACGAGATCGGGGATACCACGGATGATGGTGGTGTAAAGCGTTGCGACGCCACGCAAAACTCGAAATGAAGACAGCTTTGCCAATGCACCTAACATACCCAGCACAACAGCAAACAATAGCGATAGCAAAGCTACCTGCAACGTTAGCCAAGCTCCACTTAAAATTGAGGCTTCATAACCCTGCAAATCAAACATAATTATTTTTAAACTCTATCATGGTTATTCCATCACCCCATTGATGACATGTTTTTTGTTCATAATGCTTTAATACCAATCGTACTAAATAACTGGTCATTCTAGCTTGTTAAAATGCTCTAGCTCTGATCACTTACTTAGTGTAATTGGTATAACTTAAAAAAGTAGGCGCAAAACATTATGAGTAAAAGTAATGTCGATAGCCCGAGAGAACGGTTCTCTCGGGCTATCGTATTTATTTAAAGTGACTTATTGTCCGTATACGTCAAAGTCGAAGTATTTGTCTTGTACTTGTTTGTAAGTGCCGTTAGCACGTACTGCATCAATGGCTTTGTTCAGCTTCTCAGTAAGATCTTTATCTTGTTTACGAGTTGCAATACCAAAGCCTTCACCAAACCATTTTGGATCGGTTAGCGTAGGACCTACGAACTCATACTTATCGCCCTCAGCGGCATTAAGTACGCCTTCTTCAAGTGCTGTTGCATCGCCTAATACTGCAGAAATACGACCGTTAGCAAGATCTAGGTAAGCTTCATCGAAAGAGCCGTAACGTACGATTTCAACTTCGCCGCCGTAGTTGTCCGTTAGGTACTTATCGTGCGTAGTGGCACGTTGCACACCGATTTTCACGCCTTTTAGACCTGCTTTAGAGAAATCTAGGTTTTCGCCTTTTTTAGCAATGAATTTATTTGGAACAAGAGCGTATTTGTGGGTAAAGTCGATTTTCTTCTTACGTTCTTCAGTAATCGACATTGCGGCGATGATCGCATCGTATTTACGTGCTAGAAGAGAAGGAATCATGCCATCCCAATCTTGAGCAACAAGGACACATTTCACTTGCATCTCTTTACAAAGAGCGTGTGCCATATCCACATCAAAACCACTTAGTGACCCGTCTGCTTCTGTTTTGCTAAATGGAGGATAAGCTCCTTCAATAGCAAAGCGGACTTGTTTCCATTCCTTGGCTTGTGCAAAACCTGAAAGTGCTGTTGCCGCCAGTGTTGCGGCTAGTAACCACTTTTTCATATCCATACTCCTGTGATTTCGGTGTTTTTGTGTTGTGTTTAAGTGAGCGCTTTAAAGCACTTCGGTTAGTAAATTGATGAGATAAATTGTTGTAGTCGTTCAGACTCTGGATTAGTAAACAATTGAGCCGGATCCCCTTGCTCTTCTACTAATCCTTGATGTAAGAACATCACGTGATTTGAGACGTCTCGTGCAAACGCCATTTCGTGCGTTACCACAAGCATAGTGCGGCCTTCTTCAGCAAGATCGCGCATAACGCCTAGTACTTCACCCACTAATTCTGGATCAAGTGCTGAGGTCGGTTCGTCAAATAGCATGACTTCTGGGTCGACCGCTAACGCACGAGCAATTGCCGCTCGTTGCTGCTGTCCACCCGAGAGGTGACCTGGGTAATAGTCTTTTCTTTCGTATAGCCCTACTTTTTGTAAGAGCTGTTTCGCTTTTTCTATCGCTTGCGCTTTAGGGACACCTAGAACGTGCACAGGTGCTTCGATGACATTTTCAAGAACAGTTAAGTGCGACCAAAGGTTAAAGCCTTGGAACACCATCGCTAAACGTGAACGAATACGCTGAACTTGTTTTGCGTTAGAAGGGTATGCTTCGCCAAGACGGTTGTTTTTCATCTCGATCAATTCACCATTTACCCAAATTTCTCCTTTTGTTGGAGTTTCGAGTAAATTAATGCAACGAAGAAAAGTACTTTTCCCTGAACCAGAACTGCCAATTATAGAGATTACATCACCTTTGTGTGCTTCAAGTGAGATGCCTTTTAGCACGTCATTTTGTCCAAAAGTTTTATGCAGATTGTTAATAGTAAGCGCGGATACATCCGTCATGCGCTGGGTTCTCCCTATAATCCTAGTGTCAGCCTGTGTTGATGAAAGAAAGGTATCATTTGCAAAACCGTTTAGCAATGACCTAACTGTGTGACTTTTCAGGATATTTAGTCACAACTTATGCCTATATATCTATCTTGTATATTATAAGTCAGATAAATGTACTAATAACAACGTCTTACTTAACTACAAATGTAAATGAAAATACCGAAAAGTCACTAAATATTTACAACTAAGCAACAAATCCAGTGCTATTTATCGTGAATCTTGTTCGCATTTTTAAACTGACAACTTCTAGATCTCAACCGAAATTGATATGCAACAAAGAATAACGGAACATACATTCCCTATAATCTGAGCCCACTGAGACTTTTGTAACAGTAGTTTTCATTAACTGATCAAGATCAATTGTTCAGGGGGGTACCCTTGTTACACTCTGCCGACAATTCAAATTTAATTAGTATTTTTAAAAATTTTGCTTAATTAATTTCCGATATTCACGTGCTACATCGCCATAAATATGCGAAATTAGCACGTCGCGAAACAATACGCGCAAAATGTTCATCTAGACTAGATTAATTTTTATCCAATACCTAACGAGGATTTTATGTCCGACGCTGCCAACAACAAGCAGTCTGATACTGAAGAAAAAAGCTATTCAGAACTGCATAAACCAGCCTCAGAATTCGCAACTCGATCTGACTATTTAGATCACGAACTTCAAATTATGAAGCCACGCCGCTTTGGTTTAAACCTTCCTGGTCGTGATTTTCGCTTCGAACTGGAAGATTTAGTTCCAGCACTAGCAGGTACGATTGGCATCATTGCAATGTACTCTGCAGTTATGATGTCTTGGGCTGATGGCCTAACACAAGCATGGGATCACGTTCATTTAGGCAAAGAGTTTGCTATTGAAGTTGCTCGTGTTGAAATGCTAATTCCTGCCCTTCTATTTTGTGTTCTTGCTTCTGGGTTTGTGAATCCACGTGCCAACTTGGCTGGTAACCACGGTCCAATGATTCCATTGATTGGTTCTATCGCACTAGCGGGTGCTCACCCACTAGCACTAGCAATCTTAATTGGTGTGTTCGGTCTTATTCTGAGCTTCCTTAAAGGGGGTTCCAAACTGGTCAACTTGACCTCGGAAGGTACCGCCGGTGGCTTATTAATGTTCCTCGGCTTCTCCGGGACCGTAAGTCAGATTGGTGATATCCAATCTTGGGCTGTAGGTCTTGAATCAGCGCACGTTGCTGCGGGTAGTCTTGGTTATGTTGGTTTAGTGGTACTAGGCGTTAACATTGCTATTTATGCATACCTTGCAAAAATTGGCATGCGTTGGTTAGCGATTCCGGTTTGTGCTATTGCTGGATTGATCATTGCGCTAGGTCTAGGCGCTGGCTTCGACTTAACCTTCGAAACACACATGGGTATACCAAACCTAAACCCTGTTTACTGGTGGGGCAGCACTGAGCAAGGTTGGCAATTAGGTCTTCCTAACGTAGAACACTTTATTGCATCACTACCGTTTGCAATTCTAGCGGTTGCTATGTGGTCTCCTGATTTCTTAGGTCACCGTATCTTCCAAGAATTAAACTATCCGAAGAAAACTGAAAAAGTACTTATGGACGTTGATGACACTATGACTATGTGTTCTATCCGTCAGATGGTAGGTACTGCTGTTGGTGGTGGTAACATCACTTCTTCTTGGGGTACGTACATGATTCCTGCGGCTATCGCGAAACGCCCTATCCCAGGTGGTGCAATCCTACTTGGTCTAATGTGTATTGTGGTTGCAATCCTAGGTTTCCCTATGGATATCGCAGTATGGCCTCCAGTAATGCGTATCGCTCTGCTAGTAGGTGTATTCCTACCGCTACTTGAAGCGGGTATGCAAATGGTTCGTGAAACGAAAGATTCACAAGCTGCAGGTATCTGTATCTTTGCTGCTATCGTGACTAACCCAGTACTGGCTTGGGCACTAACCATGTTCCTAGATAACAATGGCCTAATTGGTGATAAAGAGCGTGCTGCACGCCTATCATTTGTTGATAAGATCATCATTCCAGTCAGTGTATTTGTTATCTGTCTAGTGGCTATGCTGGCAGTAGGTATGCTTGAACCGCAATACGGTTTAAAAGCGTTCCTTTAATCGAAATTTTTGGGTAGTGCTTACGCACTACCCTTTTTTTTACTTTGAAGTTTGATTACTTTCCCATATTCGACTAAATATCATTGAGCCTTTTGGAAAAACGATCAGATTTTGGTTACAAAGATTTCAAAAAAACCCTTTTATTAATTTAGTTTAAAACTTATAATTATTTTTGAGGGATATAAGTGACAATATGAATAAGCATCATTTGATAGTGAACTTATTCACATTGTTATTAATCTTAAGAGTGCTGTGTCAACATTGACACTTAGCTAGCCAATTTTGGGTAGTGGGACGGCACGTATTTTTGCTACTAATAAGGTAGGTACATCATGGCAGAGCAATTTGCTAAAGCTTGGGAAGGTTTCGCTGAAGGTCAATGGCAAACCGAAGTTAACGTTCGTGAATTCATTCAAAAGAACTACACCCCGTTTGAAGGCGACGAGTCTTTTCTTGTAACTGAAGGTACTGAAGCAACTAACACGCTTTGGGCTAAAGTTATGGAAGGCATCAAGCAAGAGAACAGCACCCACGCTCCTGTAGATTTCGATACTTCTGTTATCTCTACCATCACGTCTCATGACGCTGGTTACATCAACAAAGATCTTGAAACAATCGTTGGTCTTCAAACTGAAGCTCCTCTTAAGCGTGCTCTAATCCCGAACGGCGGTATCCGCATGATCGAGGGTTCTTGTAAAGCTTACGATCGCGTTCTAGATCCTGAAGTTAAAAAAATCTACAGTGAATACCGTAAAACACACAATGCTGGTGTTTTCGATATCTACACTCCTTCAATCCTAGCTTGTCGTAAATCAGGTGTTCTAACTGGTCTTCCAGATGCTTACGGCCGTGGTCGTATCATTGGTGACTACCGTCGTATTGCTCTATACGGTATTGACTTCCTAATGAAGGACAAAAAAGCTCAATTCACTTCTCTACAAGAGAAAATGGAAAAGGGCGAAGACCTTCAAATGACTATGCAACTTCGTGAAGAACTTGCAGAGCAACATCGTGCTCTAGGTCAAATCAAAGAAATGGCAGCAACTTACGGCTGTGATATCTCTGAGCCAGCACAAACTGCACAAGAAGCAATCCAATGGACTTACTTCGGTTACCTAGCAGCTGTTAAATCTCAAAACGGCGCGGCTATGTCTCTTGGTCGTACTTCATCTTTCCTTGATATCTTCATCGAGCGTGACATTGCTGCTGGCAAAATCACTGAAGTACAAGCTCAAGAAATGATTGACCACTTCGTAATGAAGCTACGTATGGTTCGTTTCCTACGTACTCCTGAATACGATGAATTGTTCTCTGGTGACCCAATCTGGGCAACAGAATCAATGGGTGGTATGGGTCTTGACGGACGTACACTAGTTACACGTACTAACTTCCGTTTCCTAAACAGCCTATACACTATGGGTCCTTCTCCAGAGCCAAACATCACTGTTCTTTGGTCTGAGAAACTACCTGACGGCTTCAAACGTTTCTGTGCTAAAGTATCTATCGATACTTCTTCTATCCAGTACGAAAACGATGACCTAATGCGTCCTGACCTTGAGTCTGATGACTACGCGATCGCTTGTTGTGTATCTCCAATGGTTGTTGGTAAGCAAATGCAGTTCTTCGGTGCTCGTGCTAACCTTGCTAAAACTATGCTTTACACTATCAACGGTGGTATCGATGAGAAGTCTAAAGCTCAAGTTGGCCCTGTAATGCCTAAAATCACTGAAGAAGTTCTAGACTACGATGACCTAATGGATCGTATGGACCACTTCATGGATTGGTTGGCTACACAATACGTGACTGCACTAAACGCAATTCACTACTCACATGACAAATACAGCTATGAAGCAGCTCTTATGGCTCTTCATGACCGTGACGTTAAACGTACTATGGCATGTGGTATCGCAGGTCTTTCTGTTGCAGCTGACTCACTATCAGCAATCAAATACGCTACAGTTAAACCAGTTCGTGACGAAAATGGCGTAGCTATCGACTTCGAAATCGAAGGCGACTACCCTAAATTTGGTAACAACGATGCACGTGTTGATGACATCGCATGTGAACTTGTTACTACATTCATGAACAAAATCCGTAAGCTTAACACTTACCGTGATGCTATCCCTACTCAGTCTATTCTTACTATCACTTCAAACGTGGTATACGGTAAGAAAACTGGTAACACTCCAGATGGTCGTCAAGCAGGTGCTCCTTTTGCTCCTGGTGCTAACCCAATGCACGGTCGTGACGAGAAAGGTGCTGTAGCGTCTCTAACTTCAGTTGGTAAACTACCATTTGCTGATGCACAAGACGGTATCTCTTACACTTTCTCTATCGTTCCTAACGCTCTAGGTAAAGAAGAAAGCAGCCAACGTGCTAACCTTGCTGGTCTAATGGATGGTTACTTCCACCATGAAACTGCTGTTGAAGGTGGTCAACACCTTAACGTTAACGTTCTTAACCGCGAAACTCTACAAGACGCAGTTAAGCACCCAGAGAAATACCCTCAGCTAACTATCCGTGTATCGGGTTACGCTGTACGTTTTAACTCTCTAACAGCTGAACAACAAGCAGACGTTATCGCTCGTACATTTACTGAGTCTATGTAAGTTTAATTACTTCATATACTAAGTACTGCTAATATTGAAACCTCGCTTCGGCGAGGTTTTTTTGTTTAACCTTTCGCTCAATCACACCTCAAGCGAATCATGATTTAGATCTAAATGAACGTGTAAGCTTTACACTTTATTTCCTTACTTTTCTTTACAAGATATTCTTAAAAATCCATACAAAAACAAACATTTAAATCTATACTGAAGTGTGGCTTTATGACGTTTACACTCGTCATATGTCCCAAAATTGGTATATGACAACCTGCTGAGTCTCTCTAGCAATACCGAAAGCCCAATTGATAGCAATAACAGTCATAAAGTGATCAGAGTTATACCAATCACACTAAGTAAGTGATCAGAACTAGCGCAGGAAAAATGCTCGAGAATAAGGCAGAATTTTTCGATAAGTAGTTATTCTACAATCAAAAATTCTAACGCCGTTATCGAGCATTTTAACAAGCTAGAATGACCAGTTATTTAGTACGATTGGTATTAGCATAGGACAATGCCTGAGAACGGAAACGACAAGTTAATTACTGCAATGAGTATTGTTATGCTTGGTATAAGTTGTCACAACAGGATGTTGATATATATATGGAGTAGTATGACCAATTTCTTACCGATAACACGCTGGGTTATCCCTAGTCTCATCGCGATAATCCCACACATGTCGATAGCAAAACTAAACAGCTCTATTAACTTAGGTATTGATAATGATGGCATAGTGACCACCGACAAAGATTACACCAATGGTTTGTTTTTAACTTATTCCGACCATTTTCAGATCAAGCCCGATGGATTTCTTGATTCTCTTCCCGGAACTCAATTTAGCGCAGCCTCAAATGACAATCTCATTCGTAAATACAACATTGAGATTGGACAACAAATGTGGACCCCTGCAGATATAGAAAACCCAGATCCAATTGCAAATGATAGGCCCTATGCTGGCTTACTCTATCTTTCTTCAACTTTGTATTCTATCGCACCCTCGGTCATCAACAGTTATCGCTTGCTCATTGGTACCGTTGGCCCGAACGCCTATGCAGAAGAGTCACAAAAATACGTGCATGGCATAATAAAGTCCGCCGACCCTAAAGGTTGGGATCATCAGATCAGCAATCAATTCGTCTTTAATCTTGGTTATCAACGAGTTGATAAATGGTACCAATCGGATTTTAGTGGTTCTACAACGCATGAAGTCAGTACCCCTACTCGACTACTAATCGGGAACTATAAAAGTGAGTTGGCGACGGGTCTCATGTGGCGTTGGGGCCGCGAGTTAAATCATAGTTTTGGAAGCGCACGAGTAAGCAACGAATCAACCCTAGATCCTAGCCTTATTGTCCGTGGTAACACCGGTTGGTATCTTTTTTCAGGAATAGAAGGCCGAATTCGATTTAACGATATTACTATCGATGGCGATCGTCCTGATGAAGGAATTACCGCCGATGAAGTTGAACATTTTCAAGGCACAGCCACTATTGGTGTGACTGGGTATTACCATGGATGGGGCGCCAGTTTAGCCCTCTCGACTAAGAGTAGTGATTACAAAGAAGACCAAAACTCAGTACATACCAACGGCTCGTTTGCTTTTTTCTGGCTATTTTAGCGTGGTCTTGCTGTTATTTTGTGCAGTTCTGACAATTAGAAAGCCTTTATGTAAACTCTTGCCTAGGTTATACCCTTTGTTTGTAATACACTTATCCCAGTCTTAAACGTTAGAATTGAGAGCGTCTATGAAAGGTAAAATTCACTCATTCGAGTCATGTGGAACAGTTGATGGTCCTGGAATCCGTTTTATTGTATTCCTACAAGGTTGTATGATGCGTTGTATGTACTGCCACAACCGTGACACATGGGATACTCATGGTGGCAAAGAAGTTTCTGTTGAGGAACTCATTACAGAAGCGAAGTCTTATCGTCACTTTATGAATGCATCTGGTGGTGGTATTACCTGCTCTGGTGGCGAAGCTATGCTACAACCTGAGTTTGTACGCGACTTATTCCGCGCAGCTCAAGCTGAAGGCATCCACACTTGTCTAGATACCAATGGTTACGTTCGTAAGCACACAGATCTTATTGACGAAGTATTAGAAGCTACTGACTTAGTCATGCTTGATATCAAGCATATGAAGGACGAGATTCACCAAGATTTCATCGGTGTATCGAACAGACGTACTCTTGATTTTGCACGTTACCTACACAAAATTGGAAAGAAAACATGGATTCGTTATGTTGTCGTTCCAGGCTATACCGATGATATGGAAGCTGTGCACATGCTGGGCGACTTTATCAAAGATATGGATAACATTGAAAAAGTAGAACTTTTGCCGTACCACAAGCTTGGTGCGCACAAATGGGAAGCTCTTGGTTATGACTATCCATTAGAGGGTACAGAACCACCTTCAAAAGAAACAATGGATGAGATTGTTAGCGTTCTAGAACAATATACCGACATAGTTAAATATTAATCTTGCTCCTATCCAACAAACTGGTTTTTAAGAGCTTAAGTTTGTTGGTTAGAAAAAAGCAAATATCAAAGATATAAAGGAAACTATTTATGGAAATGACTAACGCACAGCGTTTGATCCTTTCGAACCAATACTACTTAATGTCAAAGCTTTCACCTGAAAACCAAGACAAGTACGAACGTCTACAAACTATTGTAGAACGTGGCTATGGCTTACAAATGCGTGAACTAGACAAGGACTTTGGCTCTATCAGCGAAAGTGGCTGTCGTGATGTTATCGACATCATGGAGATGTATCACGCAATGCAGGAGTCTTTCAAAATGCTGCAGGCTTCTGAGCAAGCCAACGTTGATAAACGTCGTCTAATGTTCTTAGGCTTTGATATCGCAACAGAAGCAAGCCTTGTGAATTATGTTCGCTTCCTAACTGACTCTGAAGGTCTATACCCTCAGTTTGATAAAGCGAATCATCACTTTAACAGCCAAATGCCTATGTTAGAAAAATACATCCGTATGCTAACAACATGGCGTAACTGTCCTCGCCAATACCACCTATGCGCTACTGAAATCACTCAGATTTTTAACGCATAAAGAGGTCAATATCCGGTTCTGCCTACCACAATGTCTTGGCAGAACCCCGATATTTTAAAAGGTATACACAAGCCCTGCGTTTACATTAAAAGAGTCCGTACTATCTAGTAACGGGCTCTTTTCTAAATCCCCTTCCAAATTTGTATAACGCACACCCGCTGTCCCCACAATACGCTCGGTAAATTTGAATACGCCGCGTAAACCTAAGAAGAATTGCCCATCACCATCGGGAGAAAAAGCTTCTAAGCCTGCAATTCGATCCGCTTCTTGTTGGGAGACACCGTACAAGTGGTTATTTAATTTCGATGAATTCCACGAATACCCTACCGATGGGCTCAACAACCAACGCGGGCCACGAAAAGGGATTCGATACACAGTTTCAGCGTATAAACCATCGTGTACACCAAGAACATCACCGGCAAAAGTCACTTCAATCTGACCAATAGAACGATTGGAATATTGGTAGCTTACGCCACCTAATGCCGTGCTTTTTCTTTTATCCACTTGGCGAATAATAGGGTCGTCAGAATCCGACGGTTGCAGAGTTCTTGGATCATAGGCAAGACGGAATACTAAATTATGCGGTGAGCGTCGTTTCCATACTCTATAACCTGCAGTAAACCCTCTTAAATACAGATGTTCGCCTTCATATCCTATGATAGGGATGACGACTTTATTTGATGGTGTGTCTTTATAAACGACAGGAGAATAGGACGCTCCTACCCCTAAAGACCAGCTGGCCATTGCAACACTCGGGGTGAACAAAGCTAGCCATATCGATAACTTCAACCATTTCACTCGCTTTTCCTTTTGCTTTTCGTTTTACTTCATCCATGAACTATTACATTACCATACGTACTTACGAAGGGTTATTTTTTTACTGACAAACAAAAAAGTTTTTATATTTCAAGCAAATCTCTTTTTCATGACTAATCTTATAAATGGGGTAAGCGTATTGATTGACGTGAGTCTTATAACAGTTTAAAGGGGATTTTTGTTATGAGTATTTTTGAGCATTTTCAGCACAGATACGAAGCTGCAAAGGAAGAAGAGCTATCCATCCAAGAGTTTTTATCTTTATGTCGTGAAGATAAAATGGCGTATGCCAACTCTGCTGAGCGTCTTTTGCATGCCATTGGCACACCTGAACTGGTCGATACCGCACTCGACCCACACCTGAGCCGTATTTTCTCCAACCGTGTAATTGCTCGATATGATACTTTTAAAGACTTCTATGGCATGGAAGATGCGATAGAACAAATCGTCTCTTATCTTAAACATGCCGCGCAAGGCTTAGAAGAAAGAAAGCAGATCCTTTATCTACTTGGCCCTGTTGGCGGTGGTAAATCCTCAATTGCGGAAAAACTCAAAGCATTAATGCAGCAGCAACCTATTTATGTGCTGTCGGCTAATGGTGAACGTAGCCCGGTTAATGACCACCCATTTTGTCTGTTTGATCCCATCGAAGATGCTGAGGTTTTACGTAGTGAATATGGCATAGATAAACGCTACTTGCGCTCCATCATGTCTCCATGGGCGGCTAAACGCCTGCATGAATTTGGTGGCGACATTGCTAAATTCAAAGTAATAAAACTGCGCCCTTCTATTTTAGATCAAACCGGCATTGCTAAAACTGAACCGGGTGATGAAAACAACCAAGACATTTCCTCACTGGTCGGTAAAGTCGATATCCGCAAGTTGGAACATTATTCACAAGACGACCCTGATGCGTACAGTTACTCCGGCGCATTGTGTAAAGCTAACCAAGGTCTGATGGAATTTGTAGAGATGTTCAAAGCGCCAATTAAAGTGCTGCATCCCTTGCTTACTGCCACTCAAGAAGGCAACTTTAACGGCACAGAAGGGCTCTCTGCCCTGCCCTTTGACGGCATGATTTTAGCGCACTCTAATGAATCGGAGTGGCAGACTTTCCGCAACAATAAAAATAACGAAGCCTTTTTAGATAGGGTGTACATCGTTAAAGTCCCATATTGTCTTCGCGTATCAGAAGAAGTGAAAATCTACGACAAACTATTAGAAAACAGTGAGCTCTCTAACGCCCCTTGTGCACCAAGCACCTTAGACATGCTCGCGCAATTTAGTATTCTTTCTCGTTTAAAAGAACCAGAAAACTCTTCTATTTTCAGTAAGATGCGCGTTTACGACGGTGAAACGCTCAAAGACACAGACCCGAAAGCGAAAAGTCACCAAGAGTATAAAGACTTTGCCGGCATGGACGAAGGCATGTCAGGGCTTTCCACTCGTTTTGCCTTTAAGATCCTATCGCGCGTCTTTAACTTCGATCAAACCGAAGTCGCCGCCAACCCAGTACACCTCTTTTATGTGATTGAACAGCAAGTAGAGCGCGAGCAATTTCCTGCCGAACAAGCAGAGCGCTACCTAGAGTTTCTTAAAGGCTTCTTAGTGCCTCGTTATGTCGAGTTCATCGGCAAAGAAATTCAAACGGCCTATTTGGAGTCTTACTCAGAGTACGGACAAAACATCTTCGATCGCTACGTCACCTATGCTGATTTCTGGATTCAAGATCAAGAATATCGCGATCCCGAAACAGGCCAATTGTTTGATCGCGCTTCACTAAACGGTGAACTGGAAAAAATCGAGAAAACAGCTGGTATTAGTAACCCTAAAGATTTCCGTAACGAAATCGTCAACTTTGTACTGCGTGCTAGAGCAAACAATGGTGGCACTAACCCACTCTGGACCAGTTATGAGAAGCTACGCACTGTGATTGAGAAGAAAATGTTCTCCAATACCGAAGAACTATTACCAGTAATCTCATTTAACGCGAAAACATCCACCGACGATCAGAAAAAACACGACGATTTTGTCGCTAGAATGATGGAGAAAGG
The DNA here is from genome assembly GCF_052955985.1 of Vibrio sp. B1Z05. Classification (NCBI taxonomy): domain Bacteria; kingdom Pseudomonadati; phylum Pseudomonadota; class Gammaproteobacteria; order Vibrionales; family Vibrionaceae; genus Vibrio; species Vibrio sp. B1Z05. The sequence continues at coordinate 1,076,307 of NZ_CP130463.1, read as the reverse complement.
CTATACAGAGAAACAAGTGCGCTTACTCTCCGAATGGTATCTACGAGTACGTAAATCGTCATAAACGTAAATCGGCGTACCTGCGTTGCTATACCAGCAAAAACGAGTCACTGGCATAAGCGGCAAAGGTAAGAACCACAGCAACTTGCTGTAGTTTAGGGAGGCTTGTAGCTCTTAATATTACAAGCCATTCCTTAGCAGGAGTGATAGGGGTAGCGCATGGCTCAATTTATTGACCGAAGACTGAATGGTAAAAATAAAAGTACTGTTAATCGACAGCGCTTTATTCGTCGCCATAAACAAAAGATAAAAGAAGCGGTGTCGGATGCGGTAAATCGTCGTTCAATCACAGATACCGAAAACGGGGAAGATATCACTCTGCCTAAAAGTGACATCTCTGAACCGGGTTTTCATCAAGGGCAAGGTGGACTAAGGGAAAAAGTCCACCCTGGCAATGATCAATTTATTCGCGGCGATAAAGTCGAGCGCCCACCCGGCGGTGGTGGCGGAAAGGGCGGTTCAGGTCAAGGTGACGCCAGCGCAGATGGTGAAGGTGCAGACGAGTTCATCTTTCAAATTTCTAAAGATGAATATCTCGACATCTTATTTGAAGATCTTGCTCTTCCTAATCTGCAAAAAAAGCAAGTCAATCGTATTACTGAATGGAAAACCCATCGCGCCGGTTATCAAACCGCAGGTATTCCATCCAATATTTCGGTCATTCGTTCCTTAAGGCAATCGCTAGCAAGACGTACCGCCATGTCCGCCGGTAAGAAACGTCTATTGAAAGAACTTGAACAAGAGTTGGCTGGATTAAAAGAAAATGAACCCGCCAAGCCTTTAGAAGAAAAAGACATTAAGGTGCAAATCGAAGAGCTTCGCCAAAATATTAAACGCGTACCCTTTATTGATACCTTCGATTTAAGATACAAAAACTACGAAAAACGCCCTATTCCTTCTAGCCAAGCCGTTATTTTCTGTTTGATGGACGTATCTGGCTCAATGGATCAAGCCACTAAAGACATCGCCAAACGTTTTTACGTATTGTTGTATATGTTCTTAAATCGCACTTATGAAAACGTCGAAGTAGTGTTTATTCGCCACCACACACAAGCTAAAGAGGTGGACGAACATGAGTTTTTCTACTCTCAAGAAACCGGTGGCACAATTGTATCTAGTGCCTTGAAGTTAATGGACGAAATAGTCAAGGAACGTTACCCGACCAATCAATGGAACATCTATGCTGCGCAAGCATCAGATGGCGATAATTGGGCTGATGATTCTCCTCGATGCAAAAAAATTCTAACCGAAGATATATTGCCTATTTGCCAATATTACTCGTACATAGAAATCACGCGCAGAAGTCATCAATCGCTATGGCATGAATACGAAAAACTGCAAAATGAATATGACAGTTTTGCAATGAAAAATATTCGAACGGTAGAGGACATCTTCCCTGTATTTAGAGAGCTGTTTCAAAAAGAGCACAGTTAAGGGAATACAAGTAAGGATACGTTATGTCAGCAGAAACCAAATCTAAAACACTTCCCGATGGACCGGATTGGACGTTCAGTTTATTAGAAGAATACCACCAGCAAATTAAGCGTGTGGCGAAACACTATCGCCTTGACACTTATCCCAACCAAATCGAAGTTATCACCGCAGAGCAGATGATGGATGCTTATTCCAGTATTGGTATGCCTATCAACTATCACCACTGGTCATTTGGCAAGAAATTCATTCAGACCGAACAAAATTATAAGCATGGGCAAATGGGGCTTGCCTATGAAATCGTCATCAACTCTGACCCTTGTATTGCCTATTTGATGGAAGAAAACACCGTCACCATGCAGGCGTTAGTGATGGCGCATGCCAGCTATGGTCATAACTCTTTCTTTAAAGGTAATTATCTATTCAAGACATGGACCGATGCTAATTCCATTATTGATTACCTTATCTTTGCCCGTAATTACATTAGCCAATGTGAAGAAAAACATGGTGTTGATGAAGTCGAAAAACTGCTTGACTCCTGCCATGCACTAATGAACTACGGCGTAGATAGGTACAAACGACCTGAAAAAATATCCATTACTGAAGAGACCATTCGCCAACAAGAGCGCGAGCAATATCTACAATCTCAAGTGAATGAACTGTGGCGTACGGTTCCCCAAAATAGCGAACATGCCAGCAGTCAGAAAAAGCGTTTTCCTTCAGAGCCACAAGAGAATATTCTTTACTTTATCGAGAAACACGCCCCACTTTTAGAGTCATGGCAACGAGAAATAGTGCGTATCGTGCGTAAGGTCAGCCAGTATTTTTATCCACAAAAACAAACTCAAGTTATGAATGAAGGATGGGCAACATTTTGGCACTACACCATCCTCAATCATCTTTATGATGAGGGAATAGTATCGGATAAGTTTATGCTAGAGTTTCTGCACAGCCACACTAGTGTGGTTGCACAACCTGCCTACAATAGCCCCTACTTTAGTGGCATTAACCCATATGCTCTGGGCTTTGCCATGTTTCAAGACATCCGCCGAATCTGTGAGCAACCCACCGATGAAGACCGAGAATGGTTCCCAGATCTGGCTGGCAGCGACTGGCTACCTGCGGTGCATTTTGCGATGCAGAACTTCAAAGATGAGAGTTTTATCAGCCAGTATTTATCGCCCAAGTTGATTCGAGAATTTAAACTGTTTGCGGTAAAAGATGACGATCGAAAGAACTACATAGAAATAGATGCTATCCACGATGAGAGCGGGTATAAAGAAATAAGAGAGAAACTGGCCGCTCAATATAATCTGAGCAACTTAGAACCTAATATCCAAGTATGGAACGTAGATGTGAGAGGCGATCGCTCTCTTACCTTGCAACATATCCCACACCAGAGGGTACCGCTCGATAAAAGTTATGATGATGTACTTAAGCACCTTTACCGACTCTGGGGCTTTGACGTCATCTTAGAAGAACTTAAAGAATCCGGACATAGAGACATTCTGGCTACTTGTCCGCAACGCAGTAATTTGGGCACCAACATTTAATCGTAATCATCACCACAAATAGAAAGGGAAGCCCAAATGGCTTCCCTTTCTCATTAAGCTTATCACTTAATCTTTATCATTTAGTTTGGTTTAAAAAGGCTCTAACCGCTTCTAAATCTTCTAAGGTATCGACGCCCGGTGGCGGTGTTTGTTTTGCTAGCGCAACATGGATTTTCTCGCCATACCACAGCACTCGCAATTGCTCTAAGCTCTCGATTTTCTCCAGCGCCGTTGGCGCCCAATTGATATAACGATTAATAAAGCCTGCGCGATACGCATAGATACCTATGTGCCTCATCAATGGCTGTTTTAGCACTGATTTATCATTGGCAAATTGATCTCGATCCCAAGGGATACTAGCGCGACTAAAGTACAAAGCATAGCCTTGTTGATCCGTCACCACTTTAACGGCATTAGGGTTAAAGGCTTCTTCAGCCTCTTCAATGGCAACGCCTAAAGTTGCCATTGGCGCAGTAGAGGCCGCTAAGTTATCAGCCACTTGCGCAATAACCAACGGTGGAATTAACGGCTCATCACCTTGAACATTGACCACGATTTTATCATCGGCAATGCCCATTTTCTCGACCACTTCCGCTAAACGCTCAGTGCCCGACTCATGGCTAGGTGAAGTCATACAAACTTGGCCACCAAAGCCTTTAACTATCTCGGCAACACGCTCATCGTCTATCGCCACAATCACTTGCTCTGCGCCCGATTGAATCGCTTGTTGGTAAACGTGTTCAATCATAGGTTTACCACAGATATCGGCTAACGGTTTACCCGGCAAACGAGTCGATTGATAGCGCGCAGGAATGATGACAGTGAAAGCCATTTTAACGCCCCTCATCCATAGACATAGTGCGAGCCTCTGGCTCAAGAAGCACTGGAATTCCCTCTTTGATAGGGTAAGCTAATCGATCTAATTTGCACACTAGCTCGTTCTTGTCTTTATCAAAAGTCAGCTTCCCTTTACACACTGGGCAAGCAACGATCTCTAACAATCTATGATCCATATTCCTTTAATACCTCTTGAATTTTATTCATTATTTTTTGGCGATTGTCATCGCTAATTTGCGCAGATACAGGTAAATACCACCAATTATCGTCAGCAAATTCACGGCATTTCACCGCATCTTTTTCGGTCATAATCAATTGTTCACCATCGGCCAACAATGACACTAAATCTGGTTTTAATAAGGCTTTGTGATCGGCAAATCCAGTACACTTATTTAGCTGTGCGTGCAATGTGTTCAACGTATCAAAAAATCGTGGTGGATGACCAATACCGGCAATTGCACTTAACGGGCCTAATTCGGCTACCGACTTTTGCTCACCCGTCACCAAATTCACAGCCAACGACGGTTGCAGTGTCATCGCAATTTCATTGGTTTTAGCTTGGCCACCGTTCGTAATCAAAAAATCCACTTCATTAAGGCGCTGCATACCCTCACGCAAAGGCCCTAAAGGAATCAAGCTTTGATTACCAAAGCGGCGTTTACCGTCGATAACGATAAACTCGATATCTCGTTGTAAGGCGTAATGCTGTAAACCGTCATCGGTAACCACTATATCCACATTGTATTGCAACAAATGTTGTACAGCGTTAGATCTTATTGGATCGACAGCAACCACAGCGCCGGTGCGCTGGGCAATGAGTTTTGGTTCATCACCGCAATATTGAGTCGGAGTATCATCTGTCACGAGTAATGGATAACAAGGGGCTTTAGCGCCATATCCACGTGATACCACACCAACCTTAAGCCCCAATGCTTGCAAGCTCTCCACTAGCCACACCACCACGGGCGTTTTGCCATTACCACCAGCGGTTATGTTCCCTACAACTACAACCGGCACAGGCGCTTTATAGCTTGGTTTGTGACCTTGTAAATACGCCTGCTTGCGACTTTGGCTAATCCAAGTAAACAGCTTACTCAATGGCCACAGCAGTGGCCAAAATAACCAGCGTAACGGATTGCGACTAAACCATAATATGTGTATCAAGTTCTAGTCACCAAACTGGATTTTATGAAGTTGTGCGTACGCTTCACCCAGAGCAAGTAGCTCGGCATGTGTACCACGTTCAATAATTTCACCATCGTCGACAACTAGAATTTCATCTGCGTTTTCAATGGTGGACAGTCTGTGGGCAATGACCAGTACCGTTTTATCTTTTTGTAGCTCATCTAGGGCTGATTGAATTGCTCGTTCAGACTCAGTATCTAACGCCGAAGTCGCCTCATCCAAGATAAGTACAGGCGCATCGCGTAGCAGTGCACGAGCAATAGCCACACGTTGGCGTTGACCGCCAGACAGGCTAGCACCGTTTTCGCCAATCATAGTATCTAAACCATCTGGCATGTTCTTGGTAAACTCTAATGCGTGCGCCAACTTAGCAGCGTGCTCAATTTGCTCTCGGGTATATTCACCCTCAGCGGCGTAAGCAATATTATTAGCTATGGTGTCGTTAAATAGATGCACATTTTGCGAAACCAAACCAAACTGCTCACGTAGATTAGTCAGTTTATACTGATTGATGTTCTCGCCATCTAAACAAATCTCACCATCATCTACCTCATAAAAACGGGTAAACAGGTTGGCAATGGTACTCTTACCTGAGCCCGACCGCCCAACCAAGGCGACGGTTTTACCTTGCGGAATGGTAAAACTGACATGCGACAAGGCGGCTTTTTCTTTTCCTTGATAGCTAAAGGTTACGTCTTTTACTTCAACCAGACCGTTAGCTCGTTCAATCTCAATGCTACCGGTATCTTGTTCGGTTTTTAAATCCATCAATGAGAATAGCGTTTGTGCCGCCGCCATACCTCTTTGGAATTCAGAAGTCACATTGGTCAAAGATTTAAGCGGTCTCATCATGCCAAACATGGCGGTAAAGATAACCGTAAAGGCACCTGGAGTAAGGTCTGCTCGTACTTGATCAAAACTGGCTAGGTATAACACCGTCACCAATGCAAAAGAGGCAATCAACTGCACGATAGGGTTAGCTGCTGCTTGCGCAGTCACCATTTTCATCGATTGTTGACGCATTTTATTGCTGACTTGGTCAAAACGTTCTTCTTCTATCTTTTGACCGCCGTAGCTTAGAACAACCTTGTGCCCTTTGAGCATTTGCTCCGCTGATGAAGTTACACTCCCCATCGCGGTTTGCATATTTTTACTGATTTTACGAAAACGCTTCGATACCACACGAATAGCAAACGCCACTAGCGGTGCCACTACCAATAAAACCAAAGACAACTGCCAGCTGTTCCAAAACATCAGAACCAGCAAGCCAATAATGCTGGCGCCTTCACGTACTAGGCTCACCAAAGCTTTACTGGTTGCAGCTGCCACTTGCTCACTGTCGTAAGTAATACGAGACAATAAGCCACCGGTAGATTCACGGTCAAAAAATGGCACGGGCATGTGCATGAAGTGATTGAATATAGCGCGTCTCATTAGCATGACAACGTTGCCGGATACCCAACTCAAACAATAGGTAGAAACAAAGCCAGATAGGCCTCGGATAATAATCATGCCGAAAATAATAAATGGCAGGATTTTTAAGAAATTTGACTCAATATCACCAAAGCCTTCATCAAGTAGTGGCTTCAATAAAGAGATCATATAGGTGTCAGCCGCCGCATTCACAATAAGTGCTATCGCAGCAACCACGAGCCCTAGTTTATATAAACGAACGTACTTCCACAGTCGTTTAAAGGTTTTCCATGTCGACTCGTCATCAAGTTGTGTCATAAGAATTGCTTTATTTTTTATTCAGTTAATTACTATTCTACTCTGTTCCGCAAAATCTGCCTATACCAAGCATCAGTTTGTCGGTGACGTATTGTACTAACCTGTACTTTTTCACTCAAAAATTGCACAGTGACCTGCCCATGAGTCCCAGTTTCAAACCACTTAGTCGCGAAACGTTTATATCTATCGACCACTTTTTGACTAGGAAGTGACCAGCGACCTTGCTTAGCAACCGATACTATGGCGATATCTGCGCCAACCTGCTCAATAAATGACGTGGTTGACGAGGTATTGCTGCCATGATGAGGCACTATCATCACCTCAGATTGTAAATCTGAGTATGCTAAATGATATTCCGCAACCGCGTCGATATCCCCAGTTAATAGCAGTGAATGTTGCCCATCAGATACACGAATCACACAAGAATGAGGATTAAATGCCCGAGAAACCGACTTTGGCGGCCACACCATGGCAAAACTTAAACCTTGCCACCACCAAAACTGCCCACGTACGCAAGGCATTGCGCGACCATCGCGTTGCGGGCTAAATATCAACGGGGGTGAAAACTGCTGGATAATATCTTCCATACCCCCTTGATGATCGTTATCCCAATGACTGATAAATAGCGCATCTAAACTGACGCCGCGACGCATCAAAATCGGTGTAATAATAGACTCCGCAATGCTGCCCTCTTCCCAGCCACTTCCGGTATCGTAAAGTAACGCTCGCCCATCCGATTCAATTAATATGGCAAGCCCATGCCCAACGTCTAATACGTCCACTTGCCAGTGAGGTTTATTCATAGACGGCATGAAAGGAGCGTAATTAACCGCCATAACCCCCAGCACAATGCACAAAGCCAAACTTCTCAGCGCGCCTCTTAAACACGCGCCACTAAAGAGCGTCAACATACATAGAATTTGTACGCTAGAGGCTTGAACCCATAGCAATGAATACGGCTGAGCCAGCAAGACCCAATATTGTAAAAGGTTAAGCCCTTTATCCGCCAAAGCAAATAACGCAGAGCCAAGCCAGATTGAAAACGCATTGCCAATAATGCCGGCTAGCAATAAAGGCACAACATAAAAAGAAACTAAAGGTATGGCGACCGCATTAAATAAAAAGGATAACCAAGCTACGCCGCCTAACGCCAGCGCAGAAATCGGCGCAAGACCTAAACTCAAATATAGCTGTACCCGCAGCCAGATACCGAACTTACGCTGGGTATTTGTCTCTTTATTTTGCCCATCAAGCGATGCCTCATTTGCTGGCGCTATATGATCAAGAGCAAGTAAAATGAGCGCAACCGCACCAACACTTAACCACAAACTACTCGACACCGCTGACATTGGAGAGATCATCAACACAATTGCTAGCGTCAGCCACAATACCCGCCAACGACTTATGCGTATGCCAAGCAAAAGCATCAAGGACGCAATCACACACATAATAAAAGCGCGCTGGGTAGGCAAGCTAAATCCTGCGAGCCAAGCATAAAAACACGCCACTGCCACTGCGCTAAATAACGGTAGCCATATCAATTTAGGCATGCCAATACGCAAGATATGCCCAAGCCACCAGCCCACCATATACGCAAGCCCAATATGCAATCCCGAAATCGCAATCAGATGAGCAAGTCCTGTCTGCTTTAAGTTATGCCACTGCTGTTTATCGATAAGTGAACGCTCACCAAACAGCAAAGCCAACATTAAAGGTTGTGACTTAAAATCCAAGGTTTGTCGGTAAATATCGGCAAACCATTTCCCTCTAAGATCAGGTGCTGAAATCCGTTGTAACACCTTAGTGACTTTGGCTTGCGCTAACACTCGCTGCGAAAAATAATATCGCTGCGCATCAAAGCCCGCTTCGTTTAATACCCCATGTATCGGCTTGATGTCGACAGATACCCGCCATATCTCACCAAGTTGCATTTGTGAGGCCTGTTCAACGGGCACTTTTAACAGCACTTTTCCGCTAAAATCCGTATCACATGCATAAATTTTTAATATGTTAACTACTGAATTTGCAAAATAAAGATTTGATCTAAGCGTGCTGTCTATCTGAATATCTATGGTAAGATTCTCAGTACAATCGAACAACGTATTGGCGTCTCGTACAAAAGCATAACTCTGTACTAGACTAATCACTGATGCCAACAAAATGCCCAGAGCTCCTCTGTACATTTTGACTCGGCAACAGAGCAATATCGTTGCAAGTATTGGAACAAGCCAAGCTAACTCATAAAGAGTGTGCCAGTGCATTGCCGCGACAATCGTCGCTGAAAATGAAATTAGATTCCAGTTACCTAGTAAGAGAGCCATTTTCCCTTATGCCTAGAAAATTTATTCAACGCTTCATGCCAGACCATGAACTGATTAAACGTCAAAAAGCGCTTAGGATATTTGGAAATGTTCTCTATAACCCTAACTTGTGGGTTTTGAATCGCCGCTCAGCATCTGGTGCATTTGCTGTGGGGCTATTCATGTGCTTTGTACCACTTCCAAGCCAAATGATTATGGCTGCAGGATTGGCCATCGCATTTGGAGTGAACCTTCCGTTATCTGTCGCATTAGTGTGGATCAGTAACCCAATTACCATGCCAATTATGTTTTATCTGGCATATAAATTAGGGGCATGGGTCATGCAATTGCCCACCCAATCGTTCCACTTCGAACTGTCATGGGACTACCTAATCTCACAAATGTCGACCATAGGTCCTCCATTTTTATTAGGTTGCGCGATTTGTTCTGTCGTACTTTCTATTACCGGTTACTTTGGTATTCGTGCCCTATGGCGATACTCTGTGGTTCGCAGTTGGCAAAAAAGAAAGTTAAAGCTGAATCTTTTTGCTAAATAATCAAAACAGACTCACTGTTAAAAAATAGACATAAAAAAAGCGTTGCTTACTCAGCAACGCTTTTTTAATTCTTTATTCATACCAGATTTCGCTTCAAACACACATCAGCATGACTTATAACCGCTATTTTGCACTCAAGACGCTAGCCGGATTCAGCTGACTTGCCTTGCTAGCAGGATACCATGTAGCTAATAAACTCAATATAATTGCGGTGCCTGATACTAGCAATACATCCATAGGGTTTACCTGCGAAGGCAAAAAGTTCACAAAATACACATCCCCAGACAAGAACTTATGCCCAATAATACGCTCGATTAACTGTACAATTGAAGTCAGATTTAACGCCACTAGTAAACCCAACGCACTCCCTGCCAATGAACCTAGTACTCCAGATAACACGCCCTGCCACATAAATATGGCTTTAATCAGCGAGTCTTGCGCGCCCATAGTGCGCAAAATAGCCACCTCTGCGGCGCGATCTTTTACTGCCATCATTAGCGTAGAGACGATATTAAAACAGGCTACACCAATCACCAGTACCATCACCAAGTACATAATGGTGCGCACCATCTGAATATCACGGTAAATAAAGCCAAACTCTTGTTTCCAGCTATTGATATACACGTACACAGGTAAGCGATTACCAATCGAGCGCATCAAATTTGACGCATTAAACACATCGGTGGTTTTCACCGAAATGCCCGTTACGCTATCACCCATCGCCAAATACGACTGCGCATCTTGAAGCGGAATCAACGCCAATCCATGATCAAGCTGTCCACCTAAGGCAAAAATACCGCTCACCTTTAATCGAACTCGCTTAGGTGCTTGAGTGCGACCATTTTTTGCCGCGACTGGAATCATTAACGAGATACCATCACCCACAGCCACGCCCAATTGCTTAGCAATGCCCTGTCCGAGTATTACCTGATTTGATCCAGCCGTAAAATGTTGCCACGCATCACCTTGTATAAATTGTGATAATTTGGTCACTTGGCTTTCAAGTTTCGGGTCAACGCCTCTCACCTGTAGCGCTTTTAAATGCTTACCTTTCTCAGCAAGAGCAGTAAAAGTGACAAAAGGGGCAGCGGCTTGCGCTTGTGGCTGATTCTCAATCAGCTGCACTAATTGCGGCCAATCGGCTAACGGTTTATTCACCGAGGTGAAATCGCCATGTGGGACCACAGACAAAACGCGATTTTCTAACTCACGCTCAAAACCATTCATCGCCGATAAGCCAATAATAATCACCGCGACGCCAACCATGATGCCTAGCGTGGAAGACAAAGAGATAAAGGAAACCATCTTATTACGCTGCTTAGCGCGACTAAAACGACCACCAATAAAAAGCGATAGAGAGTTAATCACTCGACAACCTCTTCATTTACTTGCACCAACAGCCCATCTTTCATGTGCATTTGTCTGTCCATTTTCTCAGCTAATTCACTGTCGTGAGTGACCACCAGAAACGCAGTGCCTGATTTCTGATTAAGCTCACGCATTAAGTCATAGATGCCTAACGCGGTAGTGTGATCAAGGTTGCCAGTGGGTTCATCAGCAAGCACTAGCGATGGCTTATTCACTAACGCTCTGGCTATAGCCACCCTTTGTCTTTCGCCACCAGAGAGCTCTGATGGTCGATGTTCAAGGCGGTGTTCTAAACCGACTCGGGTTAACAACTCACGCGCCGCTTGCTTGGCTTTATGTGGCTTTTCACCACCAATTAGCAGAGGCATTGCCACATTTTCTAGCGCCGAGAAATCCGCTAACAAATGGTGGAACTGATACACAAAACCAAGATGTTGATTACGCAATTTGGCTTGTTGATTACTGCTTAATTTCCCTAAATCTTGACCGTTAAAATGCACATCACCAACGGTGGCATCATCCAACGCACCTAAAATATGCAGCAAGGTACTTTTACCTGAGCCTGAACTGCCAACAATAGAGACCAATTCGTTGTGGGCAATGGTAAAACTCACTCCACGCAGAACTTGAGTATCAACATTCCCTTCAAGGTAGGTTTTTTGTACATTGTGGCACTCTAATAAATTGTGACACTCTAATAAATTACTCATATCTTAACGCCTCAGCGGGTTTAACCGATGCAGCTCGGTAGGAAGGATAAAGGGTAGCAACGACGCTCAAGCAAACCGCTAGGCCCACCACTAATAGTACTTGTTGATATTCAATTAAAATTGGCAATTGTCCGCCATAGGTATACAAAGACACGCCAAGCGCTTGCAAAATACTGTTTAAATTACTGGCCAAAACTACGCCAAGTATCCCGCCAAACACCGCGCCGACAACGCCACTGCTTGCTCCTTGCACCACAAAAATGCCCATGACTTGCTGCTTGGTCATACCTTGAGTTTTCAAAATAGCCACTTCAGCTTGTTTTTCCATCACGACCATGATCAGCGCCGAAATAATATTAAAGGCAGCTACACCCACAATAAGCCCTAACATTAAGCCCATCATGCTTTTTTCCATTTTGACCGCTTGAAATAGCTCGCCTCGTTGAGCTCGCCAATCTTGCCATGTCCAACCCTCATCCAATGGCATAGTCGCGAGCTGACTCACCGCAAAAGGATCGTCCAAATACAGACGCCAACCACTCATCTGCTTACTGTTCATTTTTAGTAAACGTCCCGCATCATCAATATTGGCCACCATTAGCTGACCATCCACATCTGAGCCGGTATTGAAAATGCCCGATACGGTAAAGTTTCGTTGACTAGGAATGCGGCCTATCGGTGAATATTGGCTGGTGCTGGTGACCATCAAACGTACTTTGTCACCCTTTTTCACTTGCAGAGTGCGTGCTAAAGAGTGCCCAATCAATAAGTGATATTTCCCTTGTTCAAGGGAGTCGACACTGCCCGACAACATAAACTGGCGCAGCGGTTCATCACGGCTACCTTCAATGCCAACCAACTGCCCAGCGGCAAGATGATCAGGGCTTTGCAATACCGCTTCGCTAGACACCACAGGCACACTTTTAACTAGGTGTGGTAAATTGGCAATAAACTCGGGAGGATGCTCAGTGCGCACGGTTTTACCGGATACGTCACTGACAATAGCTTGAGGAAGCACGCCTAAAATGCGCCCTTTTAACTGCCCTTCAAAACCATTCATCACCGACAATACAGTGATCAAAGATAATACGCCGATAGTAATACCTGCGGTCGACATATAGGACACAAACCGACTAAATCGATCTCCTGAGCGTCCTCTTAAATAACGCAAACCAACATAAAGTGAAATGGGTCGAAACATAACCAACCGAATAATAATTACAGTGCCATTAATGTAACCACTAATTAAGGCTTCGAGTAGTGTTTGATTCTATTTTTAAGCAGAATCATTCACAAAACGTCAATAATTGACCAATCACACCACAATTCCGCCTTTTTTCATCAGTTATTAATAGATAAACGCCCTAGGGTTTACGATAATCAGGTACATTACTACGCAGATCATTTTATCTTGGAATCTCACAGTCTTATGGATAACCACTCGCTTTTTGCTTTACCTATAGCGTCCACTTCGGGCGATAGAAAACAGCTAGGTAACCTACAAGGTGCATCACTGTCTATTGCTGTGGCGCAACTCGCCAAACAGCATCAAAATCCGATACTATTAATCGTCAGTGATCCGCAAACAGCAATAAAGCTACAAATGGAACTAGAGCAATTTAGCCCGGTTCCTATCTCGGTATTTCCAGATTGGGAAACCTTACCCTACGACAACTTTTCTCCGCACCAAGATATTATCTCTGATCGCATTGCAACCTTGTATCAACTGCCAACGTTAAGCCAAGGTATTGTGATTGTGCCAATCAGCACGCTATTGCAAAGACAATCTCCGCGAGAGTTTTTACTGCAACATACCTTGATGGTGAAAACCGGTGATTTGTTCTCATTAGATAAACTCAGATTACAGCTAGAAAAATCCGGCTATCGCAACGTTGACCAAGTTTTTGGGCCGGGTGAGTACGCCAGTCGCGGTTCTATTTTAGATTTATTCCCTATGGGCAGCAGTGACCCATTCCGCGTGGACTTTTTCGATGACGAAATAGACACCATACGCACTTTTGATCCTGAAAATCAGCGTTCTATCTCTGATGTGAACGAGATCAGGCTGCTACCTGCGCATGAATTCCCAACCGATAACGAAGCCATTGAAGATTTTCGTATCCGCTGGAGACAAAAATTTGATGCGCGTCGCGAGCCAGAATCTGTTTATATGCAGGTCTCTAAAGGCACTTGGCCTGCCGGCATAGAATATTGGCAGCCGCTGTTCTTTGATCATACCGAAACCTTATTTGATTATCTGCCACAGCACGCACTGCTGTTATCAGTCGGTGATATTGAGTCGGCTATTGATACCTTCCTTACTGATGTGGATTATCGCTACGATCAGCGCAAAATTGACCCTTTGCGCCCGCTACTTGAACCTGCCGAATTGTGGATGAAAAAAGACGAACTGTTCGCCTCCATCAAGCAATGGCCGCAAGTTAAACTGAATAAAGAGACCATTGACGAAAAGGCAGGCCGAGTCAATTTACACATTGAGGCACTGCCAGCACTAGCGGCGGCTCCACAAACCAAAGAGCCGATGTCGGCCTTGCGACAATTTAGCGAAAATTACGCAGGTAAAGTGGTATTCTCGGTTGAATCTGAAGGTCGCCGCGAAGCATTAATCGAATTATTAGCGCCCGTTAAAATATTACCCAAAGCGGTAGCAAATTTAGACCAAGCTCTCGCCAGTAAAGATAAGTTCAACCTCATCTTAGGCTCATCAGAGCACGGCTTTATCCACCATGCGCCCGATTTTGCTTTAGTGTGTGAAAGCGACCTACTTGGCGATCGCGTTATACAGCGACGCAAAAAAGACAAACGAGCCGTCAACAGCGATACCGTTATTCGCCACCTAGCCGAGCTTAAACCTGGGCAACCTGTCGTGCATTTAGATCACGGCATCGGCCGTTACTTAGGGTTGCAAACACTTGAAGCGGGCGGCATCACCACAGAATACGTGACCCTTGAATACCTCAATGAGTCCAAGCTATATGTGCCGGTGTCTTCGCTTAACCTCATTAGCCGTTACTCAGGCGGCGCTGAAGAAAGCGCGCCACTGCATAAATTAGGCAGTGAGTCATGGACTAAAGCTCGCCGTAAAGCGGCTGAGAAAGTGCGCGATGTGGCCGCTGAATTGCTCGATGTGTATGCCAAGCGTGAAATTAAGCCCGGTCATAAATTTAAGCTCGACCGCGAGCAGTACGCACAATTTAAAGCCGGCTTCCCATTTGAAGAGACCGATGATCAAAACCAAGCCATCAATGCGGTGCTCTCTGACATGTGTCAAGCCAAAGCCATGGACCGCTTGGTGTGTGGTGACGTAGGTTTTGGTAAAACCGAAGTGGCATTACGCGCCGCCTTCGTTTGTACCGATAATGCCAAACAAGTGGCGGTGTTAGTGCCGACTACCCTTCTTGCGCAGCAGCATTTTGAAAACTTTAGAGACCGTTTTGCCAATCTACCCATTCGCGTTGAAGTGCTCTCACGCTTTAAAAGTGCCAAAGAGCAAAAACAGATTTTGGCGGATGTTGCCGATGGCAAAGTCGATATTATTGTCGGCACGCATAAACTGCTGCAAGACGACATTAAGTTTGCCGATTTAGGTTTGTTAATTGTCGATGAAGAGCACAGATTTGGCGTAAGACAAAAAGAGAAGATGAAAGCGATGCGTGCTGATGTTGATATTTTGACTCTGACTGCAACGCCAATCCCACGTACGCTAAATATGGCAATGAGTGGCATGCGCGATTTATCCATCATTGCGACGCCACCGGCTAGACGACTGGCGATAAAAACCTTTGTCCGTCAAAGTGATGATGCCATTGTGCGTGAAGCGATTTTACGTGAAATCATGCGTGGTGGTCAGGTGTACTTCCTACATAACCAAGTCGATACCATACACAAAGTGGCCGAAGATTTGGCTAAATTAGTCCCAGAAGCACGTATCACCACCGCTCACGGACAAATGCGTGAACGTGAACTGGAAGCAGTGATGAATGATTTCTATCACCAACGCTTTAACCTGCTAGTGTGTACCACCATTATTGAAACGGGCATTGACGTACCCACTGCCAATACCATCATTATGAACCGCGCTGATAATCTTGGTTTAGCCCAGCTTCACCAGTTGCGTGGTCGTGTGGGTCGCTCGCACCATCAAGCTTATGCTTATTTACTCACGCCTCATCCGAAAGCCATTTCTAAAGATGCGGCCAAACGCCTTGAAGCGATTGCCTCACTTGAAGATTTGGGAGCAGGCTTTACCTTAGCCACGCACGATCTGGAAATTCGCGGCGCCGGTGAATTGCTGGGTGATGAACAAAGCGGTCAAATCCATACCATAGGTTTCACCTTATACATGGAAATGCTGGAGCAAGCTGTTGAGGCACTAAAAGAAGGCAAAGAGCCTTCTCTTGATGATCTTCTGCGCGAACAAACCGAAGTCGAACTGCGTCTTCCGGCTTTGCTGCCTGACGATTATATCCCAGATATCAGCACTCGCTTGTCTTTATATAAGCGTATCGCCAGTGTCAGTGATGATCGTCAGCTAAGCGAAATGAAAGTTGAGCTCATCGATCGCTTTGGGCCACTACCAGATGCAACAAAAAACTTACTGCAAGTAGCACAAATCAGACTGGCGGCTGCCGCCATTAAGGTCGATAAGGTCGAAGCGCATGATAAAGGCGGTTTCATTGAGTTTTATCCTGACGCGGACATTAATCCTATGTACTTGGTTAAACTACTGCAAAGTCAGCCCAACAAATTTGCCATGGACGGGCCAACGAAAATTAAGTTCATGCACAGTTTAGTTGACCGCCGTGACCGTATCTCTTATGTAACTGACTTAATAGAAGAGTTTGCTAAAAATAGAGTCGCATAAACAACCACTTGCAGTAGCATTAAAATGATATCTGCTATACTGCGTAAATCTAAGGAATATTGCTCTTTCATGATAGTTTTACTCATAGTAACCTTGTCATATTCACAGCGATAACCTTTAAGTATTCATAAAGATAAACGGCCTTTGATAGCCATGGAGCCAGAATGAAAAAAATTATTCCTCTATTGATGATGCTTTTGCTGATTCCTAACTTAGCACAAGCTCAAAAGAGAGAATTTGATGTTGAAGTCTTGATTTTCAAGCGTTCAATTGATCCAGAAACAACCGCAGAATCATGGCCAAATGAGCTGACTAAAATTGATTTACAAGGTAGTGCACCTTTTAGTGATGCCAATTACAGACATAAAAAAGGCGTACAAATGCTTTCTTATGATCACTATAAGTTGCTAAAAGAGCGTGATGTACTGAAAAGTCACGCCGGATTTGAAGTCTTGTTTCATAAAGCATGGCGTCAAGGCGATCACGGCAAAGCCAGTGCGCCCGTCTTTCATGTTCAGGCGGGTAAAAGTTACGCCAACACCTTCAATGCTGATGGTTCGCAAATCGATGCCGATCATCCAAGAGTGGATATGAAAACTCCGCTGTATGAGCTAGACGGTAAACTGCAGGTTTATGTACAACACTACTTATTCCTAGAGACGCAACTTGATTTACATGCGCCGAGTGTTCGCAGTATCACCTTTACTGAAAAAACACCGGAGCAATTAAAAGACAGCGAAAACTTTTCCGTATTAGCGGATACAGAAACCGCGGATGCCAATGTTCAAGCCGGTAATCTGGAACAAGTATCACCGAAGAAAGTCGAAGAGACCTTCTTGAAAAGCTATCGTATGGATCAGAAACGTCGTATGCGCAGTGGCGAAATCCACTATTTGGATAACCCGTTAATGGGCATGATTATTCAGGTGAGACGCGTCGCGCAATAATCCATGATATCCATTCATATAATGCAAAAATGGCTTCCTGTTTAGGAAGCCATTTTTAATTCTAGGCCATAAACTATCAATCAAACCCGTAGAGCTTAGCGGGGTTTTGTACCAATATTTGTTCAACTAATTGCGCGTTTGTTGCTTGCTCTGCCAATAAATCTAGCATACTCACATCATTGGGCATTTCTCGCTTATTGATGTATTCACTCGGATGCGGCCAATCTGAGCCCCACAAAATGCGGGTCGCTCGCGCCTCCACCAGAGCTTTACCAATGGCGATATTGTCACTATAGTGCGGCGCACCAATGATTGAGTCTTGGTATGCGGAAGAGATTTTTACCCAAGCTCTATCTTGTTGCATTAATGCGCTCATTATCTCAAAAGCAGGATGCAAAATGCCATTATCAGCAGGCAGTTGCCCACGATGATCAAACACAATTTGGCACGGCAAGCTTTCTAGCACAGATTTAAATTGAACGATAAGATCTGCTTTGATCCAAAAACAGATATGCCACCCTAGCAAGGCTAAAGCTTTAGCGCATTGACGAATAAAATTCTCTTCAAAATCGTCACTACAGGACACCGCAAAACGAATCCCACGTACTCCCAGTCGATGCATTAACTGCAACTCTTCTCGACTAGGCAAGCTACTGATCGCAATCACCGCCCTTGCACTGCTGCCCATATGAGCCAACGCATCTAAAGTACAGCGATTGTCACTTCCATAGGCCGAAGGCGTCACGATAACGTTTCTATCAAAGCCAAAACGCTTTTTTAGCATCCTGTAACACGCTACGGTTGCAGGTGGCATATTGCTGGTATCACTTTTGCGATACTCAAACTTTACTGGATCAAAAATATGATGGTGAGTATCACACGCTCCGGCGGGAATAGACAATTGTGGAAGGTTTCTTCCTGTTGAATAAGGCACTTGCGCAGGGATGGTATGCGTCATTACTTAGAATACTCCAGTTTGCTAGATCCATCGTTAACTATACGAATATGTATAGTTCAATTTTATACGATTGGCTGTAAATTACTGATTTTATTCTTATATCAATCACACTAAGTAAATGATCATAAATAGCGCAGGAAAAATGCTCGAGAACAAGTGAACTGACCCCCAATAGTTGGACACCGATTATTGGGGGTCTTTTTATGTCCAAATATAGCCGAGCATTCAAGTGTGCGGTCGCTAAACAATTTTTACTGGGTGAGTGTTCATCTCACGATCTTTCTCACACCTACTCCATTGCACCACCCATAATACGTTACTGGGGAAAAGTGTTTGAGATTCATGGTTCTGATTCGTTTAAGCCTCATGATTTTGCTAAAAATGCTCAAACCAAGTTGCATGCGTTAAAAAAAATGTGGACGAATGGCTGGTCTATTAACCACACTAGTGCGGTATTAAATTTTTCCTCCCCTGGAACACTCTCCGTTTGGCTTAAACAGTACAAACAATATGGTATTCAGGGGCTTGAACGTAGCAGAGGACAACCACCAATGAGTAAGCACCCTTTTATCAAACAAAAAAGTGATGATGAAAAGACGCTAGAGGAGCTAAAAGAGGAATTAGCCTACTTACGAGCCGAGAATGCTGTTCTAAAAAAGTTAGAGGAGCTGGAGCAGGAAAAGCATCGCCGAACAAAGAAAAAGCGAACGTAGCTCTAGCTCTTAAAAGCCGTTATCCACTAAAATACCTCTTGCATGCCTTAAAATTAGCGAGAAGTATTTTCTATTATCATGCTAAGGCAGATAACGACACCGAACAGTATCAAGATGAAAAGGATCTAATAGGGCAAATTTACCATGAGCATAAAGGCAGGTATGGGTATCGTCGTATTCACTTAGAGCTACGAAGACAGGGTGTTATGCTTAACCACAAAACGGTTCAACGGCTCATGGGTCAACTAGGCTTGAAGTCTACCGTCAGACCAAAACGGTACAGCTCTTACAAAGGAGAAGTGGGGACTGTGGCCCCTAATGTTCTTGAACGAGACTTTGAAGCGACGAAGCCAGATGAGAAGTGGGTAACGGATGTCACTGAGTTTAAAGTTAAACAGCAGAAAGTCTATCTATCACCCATCGTTGATCTGTTCACACAGGAAGTTGTGGCTTATAAGGTCGCAAAAAATGTACGTCTACCTCTGGTAACTGACATGTTGACAGATGCGGTTGCGACTTTAGATGAAAACGCTAAACCAATCGTTCATAGCGATCAAGGGTGGCAATATAGGCATAAGAAATATCAGAAAAAACTATCTGAAAGTGGCTTAACGCAGAGCATGTCACGGAAAGGAAACTGTCTAGATAATGCAGTTGCAGAGAATTTCTTTGCCTTGCTGAAAACAGAAATGTACCACAACCAGTACTTTGAAGATGCCGATGATCTGATAGCTCATATTGACGAATACATCGAGTACTACAATACCAAACGAATTAAAGTGAAATTAAAAGGCCTGACTCCGATAGAGTATCGAAATCAGGCCTTGAAAGCAGCTTAACAGAAATGTCCAACTTTAAGGGGTCACTTCAAAGGCAGGATTTTTCGATAAGTAGTTATTCTACGATCAAAAATTCTAACGCCGTTATCGAGTATTTTAACAAGCTAGAATGAGCAGTTATTTAGTACGATTGGTATTGTATCAATCACAGAAATTAAGGCTTGGAGATAAGCTAAAAAGAACATGTCATAAAAAAGAGGAGCATAAAGCTCCTCTCCTATCATTGATTCTGATGTTAATAAAACGAGCCGATGCTTAGTGCAGTTTTAGGTTTGGACGTAGTGCTCGGTTAATGCGGCCGACTAGCATCATTAACGCAGTTTTAAACATGCCGTGTAGCGCCATCTGGTGCATGCGGTACAGTGAAATATACACCACGCGAGCAATGCGACCTTCAACCATCATAGAGCCTTTAGTCAGGTTACCCATCAAGCTTCCTACGGTTGAGAAGTTACTTAACGAAACCAAAGAGCCGTGGTCTTTATATTCATAAGCAGACAAGGCTTTGTTGTTCATCATCGCCAAAATATTTTTAAAGGCATGGCTCGACATTTGGTGCGCTGCTTGTGCGCGAGGCGGTACAAACTTACCGTCTTTTTGCGTGCATTGCGCCAAATCACCAATCACGAAGATATGATCATCACGCGTAGTTTGTAGCGTATCTTTAACCACCAACTGATTAATACGGTTGGTTTCTAAGCCGGCAATATCTTTGATAAAGTCAGGGGCTTTAATGCCAGCCGCCCACACCATGATTTGTGCTGGGATCTTCTCGCCATCTTTGGTTGTTAAGCCGGTTTCATCGGCTAAAGTCACCATAGTCGCGGTGCGTACATTAACGCCAAGCTTAGTCAATTCGTGATGAGCCGATTGTGAAATACGCGGTGGTAAAGCCGGTAGAATGCGCTCACCTGCTTCCACAAGGCTAACATTCAATTTGCTTGAATCTAGGTCACCAAAACCGTAGTTACGCAGCTCTTTAATGGCATTGTGCAGTTCAGCAGATAGCTCAACCCCTGTTGCGCCTGCACCTACAATTGCGATATCAACCTGACCTTCACCAGAGTGTGCGTGCAGTTTTAAAAACTGGTTGTTCATCTCTTCACGGAAACGGTGCGCTTGCTCTGGGCTATCAAGGAAAATACAGTTATCACGAACGCCAGGAGTATTAAAATCGTTTGAAGTAGAACCAATAGCCATTACTAGGTAGTCGTATTCTAACTCACGTTGTGGGATCAACAGTTCGCCAGCGGCGTCTTTTAGCTCTTCTAAAATGATCACCTTACGTTCACGATCAATGTCGCTCAGGCTACCCATTTGGAATTCAAAACCGTGGTTTTTAGCATGTGCGCGATAGCTAAGTGCATCTACACCTGCGTCTAGAGAACCTGTTGCTACTTCGTGCAGTAACGGTTTCCATAAGTGACTCGCTTTGCGGTCAACCAATGTCACACTGTGGTTCTGGTTACGTCTGAACTTACGCCCCATTTTAGTTGCGAGCTCTAGTCCACCGGCGCCGCCGCCTACAATAATAATTCGTGCCATTTCAACACTCCTTGATTCAAATAATAAATTTTTTGTTGCAAGACCGCTTACGCCATCTTGTGAGAATTTAGTGAGTATCGAAAACTCTTACTGTCCACGTTCTAAGTTTCTTGGAGCGATTTTACTTCGCTTCTCATTTTTCTTTGATCTAAATCAATTTATTAACCGCATTATATCCAAATCGTCTTACTGAGCAACCTGCAATAACGAAATAACCTTAATTAAATTGCTGATATTGCAAAGATAGAGGGAATATAGGCGAAAAAAAACCTGCACAAGGCAGGTTTTAGCAAATGGGTTGTTTGAAAATTCAGCTATATGAATACTTTACTCAGCGTTTTTAAATGCTTTAATGCTTTGTAAGTGTTGCGAAATCTTTTTAAATTTATGCGGTTCGTGTTCATCCCAAACGATTTGGTAATAGTCTTCAAGTGTTTCAGCCGTGACTTGATTATCATGCACATCGTCGTTTCTAGACAATATCACCATGCAGCGATCTTTGTTTTTGATGCGGTACTGTTCTACGCATTTAGTTGCGATATCAACGTACTCTTCTGGTCGGTCGATTCGTCCTTGCATCGTTAATTCAGGATGAAGATTAGGATTCAAGATCACTTGTTTAATGCCACATAAAAATCCGATACGTTCAGACCAAAATCCGCCTAAGCCAACTCCGCATATAATAGGGTTTGGATCATTTGAGCACTCAATCGCTCTATGAACTTCTTTTAGAAGATGCGCCATATCGTGCTTAGGATGCAAGGTGCTGTAGTTAATAAAACGCACGTCTTCGTCAATGAATTGAAGCTGCATCACCTTCTCGTGGTTACCAGGGCTAGTCGAATCAAAGCCGTGAAGATAGATAATCATGAAACTTTCCTTGTAAATACTGGCAGCCAGTAGTTGAGACTTTTTGTTGCTGCCTAGAATCGTTACTACTCATTTAAATTTAACACGTATTTGAGCAATAAGAAGTTTTCCGGCAATATTTGTAGTCAGCTTTTGTTGAGCCACATCAAGTATTGAATAAATTGTTGAGCGTTATCCAAGCGTATTTAGATTCTATTAAAAAGGCCAGTAACGACTGGCCTTTTTACTTATAGACTAAAATTACAGTCCTAACAGACTTTTAGACTGTTGTTTACGAATCTCTGTTTCATCAGCCCACTCAAGTAAGCCCGTTTTAAGATCCATTAAACGCATGGTCATTTTGTAGTACACATCTTTGTCGCTACCGTCTTCTTTAACGATGCTAGATAGGTTGCCGTACAACATGTATTGCGCGCCGACCATGTTACCAAACTGAATCGCGCTGCTTTGGTCAACTAGCTCGTCATTGTTTTGGAAGTTAAGTTGTTTGCGTACAGACTCAACACGGTCCATATCAACAAAACGGAACTTACCTGAATTTAGCATCTTAGTGCTTACAGAATCGGTAATAGACTCTGTATCAATGTGCTCACTGGTTTTGTTTTTAATACGCTCAACAAAAACAATCGGACGCTGATTTTGGGTGATTGCACCTACAGAGCCAGAGCTAAGCATGCTATCTACCATTTCCGCTGCAATTTTTTGCAGATCCGTAGAACCGAAATCAACTGTTGTTGTTTCTACAGCTTGCGCATCACCATAGTTCACTTTATTTGAACAGCCACCTAAAATGACAGCTAAGCCCAGTAACGCAATTACACTTTTTTTCATTTTATTTCCTTAGTTGTCCGACTCTCGGATTTGAACTCTAAATTGGGTGCCTTCTGGGTTGATTGAAACTTCTGAGAATGTTCTCGTTTCAAGCCCGCGCACAATATCTTGTCGCCATGCCGACGGTTTCGCATTCACTTCCAACCCACTGTCATCGTACCAATAGAATCGGTATTGAATGCGTAGATCACCTTTGTAATGGCTACTTACCGTCACCACGCCTCGGGTTCGGCCTTCTTTTTCTACCGTTGCAATATCATCAACGATCAAACGGCTACCCAAAACATTGTCACCAAAAAGCACTTTTTGGCTTTTACCGTCTATTCCTAAGCCTGCTGTATTTTGAGAACAACCAGCTATCGCCACCAGTGTGACTAGGAGTAACGCCAGTTTTTTCATTATTCTATCGCTCCCAATTGTTTATGCCATATTGTCACGCTGCTTCCTTGTCTAGAAAGCCATACTAAAGTGGTTTCTCCATCTCGAACATCAAACGGATACACCTTTGAACCCGCCACTAATTCGTGTGTGCCTGCCTCAAGTGTAGCACCTGAACTGTAGACCTTTTCAGGAAGCGACTGCCAACTGCGGGTATCGGCCTGTTCCGTTAACGTATTCAGCACACTAAACAATATGCTGCCTACATCATTACCTTTAGTGGTCTCTTTGCGCACCAGATCTTTTGTTACGACCCGTAAAACTTGTCGTAATAAAATACTTGGCATTTTTTCAGTCAGTTGGTTACTTGCCATCAAATTGACGTCCACCAGCTCATCACCACTGATACCTCGACCATCAAGTTGCAATGCGCCAAAGCGTTGCGCCTCGTTGTCGTGATAATAAGGAAGTGACACGGAATATAAAGCTAAGTCGCCACGACTGTCATTGACAGGAATGGTCAATTGCCAGTCATCCATTGCTTTTACTACGCCACGCTCATCAATAATGATGACTCGACCTTCACCTTTTGGCAAAGGCTTATAAGGACCATATTGTTTAGTCAGTAACGCTAAATCTTGACGCATTCCAAGTAACGTTGCCACGCGCAAAGTGCCGTCGATAACTTGTTTGTTATCGGGTGCTACTGCTAAAGCGCGTCGATAATCCACATAAGCACTGTTAGGATCGCCTTGCGTCTCGTAAAGTAGCGCCGACAAATACAGTAGATAACCGTTTTGCACCGCTTTTAACTTATCTCCTGCATCAGGATAGCGCGACAATACGCTACCTAAGTTAGGACTTAGACCGCTTTTACGCATATCAGTTTCAGCGGACTTCAATTCCGCTTCTCTGGCTTTACGGGCACGCTCTTGCACTTGGTTAGCACGGCGCATTTCAACTAATGCCCCTTCCAAGCTATTAATTTTAATGTAGTTCAAACCAAGATAAAGGTGTAAAAAGCCCAGCTCATAGTCAGCCGGTTGATAAGCGGTGAGATTATCATTTACCGCTAACGCTCCCGCACTGGTGGCGGATTCACTGACTGAGATAAGCGGTTGATCTTGCCACTTACGCACCGCTTTATCACTGAGTTCAAAAGAGGTTTTACTGGCAGGATAAGCCGAGGCAAGGAAGTTCACTCGCCCTTTTTCCATATTATCTAGGATGTCGCCCGCTTGATAATCCGGTAGCTTTTGCTGAGCTTCGACGTAATTACCTTGCTTAACTTCTTGATAAACAGGTTTATTTTGTGCGCTATAGGTACTAAACAGATTACCTGCAGATAGCGAAGAACAGGCGGTAATCACCACACTGCCCATCACTACCAATGCCATACGGCACGTTTTATTGACTGATAACATTAATCGACCAGCATTGGACCTAGCGGCTTTCCACCCACAAGGTGCATATGAATATGGTAAACCTCCTGTCCACCAAAAGAATTACAATTGACGATCAAGCGATAGCCGTCTTCTGCAATGCCTTCTTCTTTCGCCAGTTTAGCCGCTACAGTAAAAAGGCGACCTAAGGCACGCTCATCGGCTTCGGTAGCATCATTAACCGTAGGGATAACATGATTTGGAATAATTAGGATATGTGATGGAGCACGAGGGTTGATATCGCGAAATGCAGTCACAAGATCATCTTGATAAACAAGGTCCGTTTCTATCTCTTGACGTATGATTTTACTAAAAATAGTTTCTTCAGCCATGGTTTACTCTGGTCTGTTTTATAGATAGTTAAAGATTGCATCATGACCTGCACAAATGCAACGTTCTAAATGCTTAAAAATAAAGAATGTAATTTTAAAAATGAAAACTAATATTAGTTCAAACAACCACAATTTTTAGACGCCCGCCTCATCTTTAAGAGATAAGATATCAAGCGCATTCGTATCTACGAACTCTAAAAGTGAACAAGAAGGACACTGTATGCCAATTCAACTTGGTATTATCGATAAAGATCCGATCAGACTCGTTACCCCTTTACTCGATGATAGAGCTTCATGTCGCCACAGTATATTTATCGGCGACTCAACACAAAAACCTATGTTCGATAAGCTCAGCATAGTACTTGATATGCGAGGCATCAAAAGCGAGTTTTTTGAAATCTCAAATGTTTCAGATACTGCGATAATAAAAAGAGAAATCAATCAGTTAGCCGAGCGTCTTGTTGTCTCTGGTGAAGAAATAAAACTTAATGCCAGCTGCGGCCTTCGCCACCGTTTACTCTCAGTTTATGAAGTTGTACGCAGCTACAAGTGGCCAATTTTTGTGGTTGAGCCTAACAGCGATAGATTAAGTTGGCTGTATCCAAATAGCCTGCAAGACGTGCAAGTTCAAGACCGCATCACGATTGCTGATTATCTCACTATTTTTGGCGCTCAAGCACAATTCCCTGATCCTAATGAAGCGATTCAAATTGACAGTTCATTGCTGAAAATCTGTGAAAAATGGGCCAGTCACGCGCTTGAATTAGGTCCAGGCCTTGCTACCTTAAACTTCTTAGCCACTACTTGCCGTAAAGAACAAAAACTTGATGTTGCCCTGTCTGAAAAACAACAAGGCTATCGAGAGCTGAATATTTTGCTACAAGATTTGGTGGATGCAGAACTGGCAACCTACCATGACGGCATCTTAGTGTTTCGCTCAGAGCAAGCTCGTCGCTTCTCCAACGGCGAATGGCTTGAGTCTTACGTGCACACCCAAATCAAGTCGGTAGAAAAAGAGCTTAGCACCATTCAAGATTGTTCTTTGAACGTACAAGTCACACGTAAAATTGGTGAAAAAGAAGTGCGAAATGAGCTTGATGTGGCCACTGTGGTGAACAACAAACTGCACATCATTGAGTGTAAAACCAAAGGCATGCGTGACGATGGCGACGATACTCTGTACAAACTAGAATCTCTTCGCGACTTACTTGGTGGATTGCAAGCAAGAGCCATGCTGGTAAGCTTTAGACCGCTACGTTACAACGATATCACTCGCGCAATGGATTTAGGGCTAGGATTGATTGGCCCTGAAGAGCTGAAAGATTTGAAACGACACTTGAAAGAGTGGTTGATTCAAGCCGGTGGCATCGACGTTATTTAATCAATAACTTTATTGGCCAAATAAGTTGACCAAACACCCGTAAATAAAAACCCCAGCTGGAACTTTAGCTGGGGTTTTTTAATGATTCAATATTGATCTTATACCAATCACACTAAGTAAGTGATCAGAACTGGCGTAGGAAAAATGCTCGAGAACAAGGCAGAATTTTTCGATAAGTAGTTATTCTACAATCAAAAATTCTAACGCCGTTATCGAGCATTTTAACAAGCTAGAATGACCAGTTATTTAGTACGATTGGTATTACTAGCTCAAGACACGTCGCGCCGCTTCAATAACCGTGCGGATAGACAAAGCTTCAATTTCTTTCATTTTGCTTTGCTCAGGGATTTCTTGCTGCGTACGATTAATGATCACACCGGCAACACAGCCCGCTCGCAAACCAGAACTAGCACACATGGTTAATAAGGTTGCTGATTCCATTTCAAAATTAAGCACACCCATATCTTGCCATTCCTGCATGGAACCTTGGAATCGCTTCACGACGCGTCCGCTAAAGGTATCGTAACGCTCTTGGCCCGGATAAAAAGTATCGCTCGATGCGGTTACCCCAGTATGGACGGTGGCGTTTTCACTTACCGCCGCTTCTTTCATGGCTAACGCGATATTAAAATCAGACACCGCAGGAAACTCCATAGGCGCAAAGTGCAAACTCGCACCATCTAAACGCACCGATGCTGTGGTCACTATCATATCGCCGACATTTACATCAGGCTGAATCGCCCCTGTGGTGCCTACGCGCAAAAAGGTGTCCACGCCAAGCTGGGCTAATTCTTCAACTGCAATAGAGGTAGATGGGCCGCCGATACCCGTTGAACACACCACAACCTTGTGTCCTGCAAGCTCGGCTAAATACACAGTGTACTCACGGTGACTGGCAAGAAATTGAGGATTTTGCATACCTTCAGCAATGCGCTTCACACGATCAGGGTCTCCGGGGATAATCGCTAATGTTGCGCCCTGCAGGTCATTCTTATTTACACCAAGATGAAATACGTTTTGTTCAGTTGTCATGAAAATATCCTTCTAATGCCGTCACAGTTAAGGGTCACTCTTATAGTGATTCACTGTAAATAAAGTCACTCTAGCCTATTGTGATTGGATTCACATGTTTTACGTTGCAAACCCTAGCCGTTTCAAGGTTAAACGATTGCCATCACACTAAGTGCTATTTCATTTGTAAATGGCTTACAAACAAAAGCCTCGAACAAGTCGAGGCTAGCAGCATGTCACTTTATAAAATAAGCCATGTGATGAAAGTACACGATGGTAATAAAGTAAAAAGCGTTATATCGGATTTTTAAAGCATGCATCAATGGATGCACCCACAGCCCTCAAAACATCACTACGAGAAATTATGCCCACCAGCTTACCGTTATCAATCACCGGATAAACTTTAGGTTTGCCTACCTTCATCATATCTGCCAGTGCAATAATAGAAGTATCTGGTGAAACCGACAGCACCTCTTTGTACATACAATCACTGACGATGTGTGTGTCTTGACAGTGATAGCTGACCTTAATCAGTTTATCGAGCAAATCTTGCTCTGATAAAAACCCGACTACTTGTTCATTACTGTCAATCACAGGCCCACCTAGATGAGCAGAATTTAATACTTTTTTTAATGCGACCGATAACGACATATCCGGGGTGAAGGTCACCGATTGATGATCCATATAATCTTTAACTTTTAATGGCTGCATACTGTACTCCTTAACAGGTAATGCCACGCTATGCTTTAAGTGTCGACCATATTTGCAAATTTACTAAATTGTTTTTCTCTATTTCATCAATCAGATATTCCAATCAATGCCTCTATTGCCTATTGTCATTGATATTTCCTAGGTCAATTTGCAAAAAAATAGCCACAAATTCTGTCTCCATATTAAAAAGCCTTAGCCCAACGCGAATACATAACCTCCCTTTATACGCAGTAAACCCACCTCAAGACTTAATTTGCTGCTTCAGATTACATTTTTTGTTAAAAAACCTCAAAGCCACTGTTTTTTAAAGAAAAATCGACTACTTTTTAATGAAGCAAACGGATTTGTTTTGGTTATGACAAGAACTTCACTCTTAATACTTAGTTTCCTTATTAGCGCTATGTGGGCTTTTCCTAGCAGTGCTGATGAAGCAGTGCTTGCCTCTGAACCTCTTCCTATTCAATTACCTGATCGAGAATCCATCTCATCGCCAATAGACAATGCAGAAACCACTGTGCCACAGACAAGCCCGAACGACACCGTAAAGCAAAGTTCCGGCAGATGGTGGGTTGAAATCCCTATGGATTCCTCGAGATTTGATTGGATTGTAGTAAACAAAGGAGAAGTGTTAGGCGGCGATATCATAGCGATGTACGACGAGCGCGTTGAATTTGATAGTGATGAAGTAGGTATCCATAAAATCAAAATGTCTGACATTCGAGAATTACGCACCAAACACATCATGCAAGTGCGTTTTCTCAGTGGCGCGATTATTGAAGGTCACATCGTAATTGATGAAAAAAGTGTCTATGTGCGCGAGCAACCGGCCATTACTTACCCTAGAGAAAATATTCTTTCCATCACCCCCTCAATTAAAAGTGGTGACAGTTTATGGATAGGCGAAATCAGTGCCGGACTTAACTTTAAGTCAGGCAATACCGAGAGTTTCGATTATTACGCCAGCGCTGACCTGCGCTACTTAATCACCACTGGCCGTTTTCAGGTGACCTATCGTGGCATTTACGAAGAAGTGCGCGACGCCAACACAGAGCAAACCATTACCACCGAAGATAACCATAGATTTACCGCCAAATACGACTATTTTTATTCACACAAGCTCTACTTTACTCTGCCTAACTACGACTTGATTTTAGATGAATTTCGTAACATCAAATATCAAACCTCTATCGGGGTGGCCGCAGGCTATGAAGTG
This sequence comes from Vibrio sp. B1Z05, assembly GCF_052955985.1. NCBI lineage: Bacteria > Pseudomonadati > Pseudomonadota > Gammaproteobacteria > Vibrionales > Vibrionaceae > Vibrio > Vibrio sp. B1Z05. Next base: position 1,046,519 of record NZ_CP130463.1, on the reverse strand, counting down.
ATCGATATCAAAGGCATGGATCTTGAAGTGTATATGGGCCCGAGTATTCAAAGGACACAATTTATCAATGTCGAGCCCGGCGAAGAACGAAACGTACTCTCTCCTGCTCTAGCCTTTGGTTTAGATTTTGAATATGACATCACCTCGGATATTGAATACGTATTTATCTATGACGCCAAAGTGGTCAACGAACAAAGTGGTCAATTTATTCAACGCATTGAATCAGGCTTTGATATTGAACTGATTAACGATTTTGACTTGGCGCTGATCGCCGTTATCGATAACACCGCCAACCCGATTGCGAATGAAGAGGGTGTGCAGCCACAATCAACGGATGTTTTATTTACCGTTGGTATTGAATACGAATTTTAAACAAACCAATTTAAACTTACCTAAAATGGATTTATGAGGTAATCATGACTAACCAGAAAACCGAAACGGACAACGAAGAGCCAATTGAAAACAGCCCACCAACTGAAGTGGCAAAACAAGACAGCAGTGCGGATAACAGCAAAAATGATCCCGTAGAGCCCGACACTAGCGAACCACACGATCCAGTGAGAAAGCTCACTCGTTACGTATTTACTTTGGTGGCACTAATCTTTACTTGGTACCTATTTGCCGATAGACATACGCCATGGACTGACCAAGCTCGCGTGCAAGCCTATGTGATCCCGATTGCCGCTCAAGTCCCCGGCAGAATACTAGATGTCAATGTAGCTCAAGACCAAATTGTACAACGTGGCACTTCCTTATTTAAAATTGACCCTTCTGACTATGAGCTGAATGTAGAACTGGCTCAATCTGAAGTGGAAATTGCTGGGCAAGAAATTGGCGCAGGTATGGCGAATGTGGTCACCGCTCAAGCAAGTTTAGTAGAAGCGCAAACCAACTTAGAGCACGTCAACGTGCAAAGTGCGCGCGTATTTGAGCTAGAGCAGCGCAAGCTCTATTCAAAATCTGATGGCGATAAGGCGCGCGCCGCCATCAAGCAAGCTAGAGCGCAGTTACGAATTGCAGAAGCCAACCTAGACAAAGCAAAGCAATCGCTCGGCGCAGAAGGTGAAGCTAACCCAAGAGTCAGGACGGCTATGGCGAAGTTAAGGCAGGCACAGCTTGATCTCAGCCGCACCGAAATTTTTGCTCCAACAACGGGCGGAATCACCAACTTACAAATTGATATTGGGCATTACGCCAAAGCAGGCTCACCTATCATGACTTTTGTTGATGCCGACGACATATGGATTGAAGCCAACCTCAAAGAAAACAACTTAGCTAACCTCAACATCGGCGACCCGGTCGACATCTCACTGGATATTACTCCGGGGAAAATCTATAAAGGCAGCGTGCGTAGCATTGGCTTTGCCGTTGCCAGTGGTTCAAATGATGCCATCGGCGGTTTGGTCTCCGTCAAATCCACCTCTGGTTGGTTAAGAGATCCACAGCGTTTCCCTGTCACTATTTCCTTTGAAGAAGATATCCCGCAAGGGTTACGTCGCGTAGGAGGACAAGCCGATGTGCAGTTTTATACCAGTGATAACCTGCTACTCAACGGCATTGCGAAAGGGTACATTAACCTAATTAGCTGGCTGTCGTATGTTTACTAGCAGCGCGTTTCTTACCCTCAAACATAATCCAGCTATGGTGCGGCAATTGCGCTTTGCGGTAGGGGTTGCCGCCTCTGCCACCCTTGCTTACACCTTTAACTGGCCATTGGCATTTTTGTTCCCCATATTCACCACTCTATTACTGTCTATGCCTTTGCCACAAATGACGCCAATAGCTTTGGTCAATGCCCTATTTAATACCGTTAAAGGCTTTTGTTTCGGTTTGTTATTTTCGGTTTTACTGATCAAGTTTCCGATTATATTTTTACTGTTGCTGTTTATTTCGCTGTTTTATATTTATTACTACCTAAACCGTGGCGGTTCATTTTGGCTAACGTTAATGCTGATGTTATCCATGCTCATACTGCCCATGCTCAGCACTATGTCAGAAGGTCTGGCGATCGGCTTTTCTTTGGGCTTTGTCGCCTCAGCCTGGGCGGCCATTTTGTTTGTTTTCAGCATACATTATGTATTGCCTGACCCCAATAAAGCGCCGTTTCCGCCACCAGCAAAATTAAACAACAGTTACGTGCCAATCGCCGCCAAGCTAGCACTAAAAAGCACCTTAGTAGCCTTTCCTATTGCCGCGTTTTGTATTTCGTTTGCTCGTACAGATTTACTGCTCACTATGGTGTTTGCCGCCATGTTTACCATGAAACCAGAACTAAGCGCAGGTAAAGAAGCGGGGAGAAATTCTCTAATTTCGACAATATTAGGCGGCGTTGTGGCCTTAGTCTTTTATTGGGCGTTAGTGGCTACGCCTTTATTTGTGTTCTTTATCTTGTTGATGTTTGGCATTGCGTTATTCATGGGCATGAATATCTTTTCGGCAAACCCACGAGGTCAATATTACGGCTCAGCAATGACCTGCATTATCGTGTTGATTAATGGCAATATGGGGGCGGATTCTGACTTTATGAGCGCCTTAGTATCAAGGATTCTATTTATCTCATTAGCCATACTGTACATCGTGGTTGCGCTGCGGGTACTTGATACTTTTTGGTTTAAGCAAAAAGCATAAAGCACCGCTAGAACAACAGCAGCAACAAACAAAGAGCCTTTGTCTGTTGCTGTTCTATTCGTTTTTTACTAAAGAAGAACTCAAAACAGAGTGTTATTGATAAGGCGCTTCTACCACCACCTTAACTTGCTCGTTGTTTGTAAGACGTTGATTTTCATCCAGTGCGTTCATCACCGCCAATAGTTCAATAGAACGTTTACTGTGATTTTCAGCCAGCAGTGCTTCTAAGGTTTGCCCCTCTTTCGCCTTAACTACTTTCAGCTCGAGTTGTGTCATAGAAGCAAGCTCTTGCTTGGTTATAGGGCGAAAAGAGTACGCGCTATTATCGGCTGATTTTTTCTTATCCTCACTGGCAATAGTCACTATCTGGTAGGTATCTACACCTAAGTTGACCCAACCTCGAGTCATATAGCTTTTTTGATCTTTTTTATCATTGGTCAAGGTTACGCTATAGATAGAGTGCCCCCACGCTAATGGTTGCTCGTCAATACTAAGCTCCATTTGGTAGCGTCGTTTCAGCTCGTTTTGAAAGCGTATGGCATGTTCTTTGGCGCTAAACTCATTGGATGCAAGGCTGAATACCACAGCTGCATCTTGTTCTTTATCGACCGCAGCCACGATAGAAGCTTGATTTAACGTCGTCCATTGCTCAGGGAAATCAATGGCAAACTTCAGATCCGGTTGCAAAAACAGTTGCTCACGAAACACACCTTTACTCGGGTTTTGCCCCACTAATAATCCATCAATTTGCGAAACAAAGTCTTTGTGAATCGGTGAGATTTGCGCAACGGTTAGCTTTTTAGCTTCTTTGTTTACATCCGCTATACGATCGGGCGTGTACGGGTGAGAATCAAAATAACTGCGCTCTGAGGCTTTTTTAGTTTGTATCTCTACGGTTCGATTTAAGCGCTCTAAAATACTGTTCATCGCTAACGGTTCATAGCCCGCTTTTGCTGCTAAATCTATGCCTAATCTATCCGCGTCACTTTCATGACTGCGACTGTAGCCTGCCATCAACAAATGGTTGCCTGCTGAGATAGGAGCATTAATAAGATTACCCAAATCTTCATTGATAACGCCACCGACAATATTGCCCGGCAGTTCCACAATGCCCGGTAAGATCCCTGATTTCATCTGCTTCACGCCATGACGTTCGGTGACATGGATAATTTCATGCGCCATTACACAGGCCAGTTCATCTTCACTATTAACTAGGCTAAGTAAGCCGCGAGAGACAAAGATATAACCGCCCGGCAACGCAAAGGCATTTGGCGTAGCGTCATCGACAATTTTAAAATGAAATTCAAATTCAGGATTGTCGATATGGCTGACCAAACGTGCACCAATTTGCTGCACGTAGGCTTCCATTTTATGTTTGTCGTAAGTGCCCATTTGCACTTCTACTAGCGCCGCGTTCTCAGCACCAATCTGTTTATCGTAATCAGTGCTCACACTACAAGCAGTTAAACCTAAACTGAGTACCGTTAAAATACCGTTTCGCAGGGTATTTTTTGTTATGTCCTTTTTCATATCATCCTTGACTTAAAACTTATCGCATATGCATCAATGATAACAAAACTACAGCTTTCAAATAGTTAATCAACGCACTATTTTTCCAAGTCCGCTTTAAATGCCATCAAATTGCACAAATAAACGACCGTAATGATAAAAAGATCTAACAATTCATAGGCGCGTGTTGACTCACACTGCGCAAATTCCTAGCCTAAAAGAAACACCTAATGAGATTTATCATGACCGACACTAACCAAGATATATTTGACGCTGATTTATGGGACCTTGTACCTGGCTTTGACTTTGAAGATATTACTTATCATAGAAGCAAAACTCAGGGAACGGTACGTATCGCTTTTGACCGTCCTGACTGTTTAAATGCTTTTCGTCCCCGCACTGTCGATGAACTGTATACCGCTTTAGATCATGCTCGTCAGTGGTCGGATGTAGGTTGTGTATTACTGACTGGGAATGGTCCATCGAAAAAAGGCCAATGGTCGTTTTCTTCTGGTGGCGATCAGCGTATTCGCGGTAAAGATGGTTACAAATACGAAGGTGATGGTGAAAACGTTGCTGATGTAGCGCGTATGGGACGTTTGCATATTCTTGAAGTGCAACGCTTAATCCGCTTCATGCCTAAGGTGGTAATTGCCGTTGTACCGGGCTGGGCGGTAGGTGGCGGTCACAGCTTACACGTTGTTTGTGATTTAACTCTAGCCTCAAAAGAGCATGCAGTCTTCAAACAAACCGACCCTGATGTTGCTTCCTTTGATTCAGGCTACGGCTCGGCATATTTAGCGAAAATGATAGGTCAAAAACGTGCCCGAGAAATTTTCTTCTGTGGCTTTGATTACACCGCTCAAGAAGCTTTTGATATGGGTATGGTCAATAAGGTCATAGAGCACGCTGACTTAGAAACCGAAGCTCTGCGCTGGGCAAAAGAAATCAATAGCAAATCGCCAACAGCAATGCGTATGCTCAAGTACGGCTTTAACCTACCTGACGATGGTTTGGTTGGACAACAACTGTTTGCCGGAGAAGCGACTCGCCTAGCCTATGGCACTGACGAAGCGCAAGAAGGCCGTGATGCGTTCTTAGAAAAACGCGCCAAAGACTTTACTAAGTTCCCTTGGCACTACTAAACAAAACCTAAGTCAGTAAAAACGAGCCAGGTTACTAAAAAAGTCATTAAACGAATGGAGAGAAGATTAACTAAATTTAATCTTCTCTCCATCTTGAGTTTACCTTGCCAAGTTATAGTGGTTACATCTTGATAAACATGGAAATCACCCAATGAAACTGACACTACCTACCATCGGACTATTGAGCGCAGTTCTTATCACTATGCCCATCGCTCATGCCAATGATCAACAAGATGCGGCCATCGGCCTAATGGCACTTAATTCTGGTTCTGCCACTATCACCACTCTGGCACCTCAAGTACGTACTGTATCTACTGGCGTTATCACAGAAATAGAGCTTGATGACTACAAAGACACGCAAATCGCGTATAAATTTAAAGTTATCGATACGAAAGCAGGTAAAAAATTCAAACTTACCTATGCCATTAATGATGGTAGTTTACTAAGAGAAAAATCTGAAAATCTAAGTACATTAGGCTTTAGTGATTTAGATAGAGAAGATCGCAACGCTATCGAACAAGTTGAAAAAGCACAGTTTGATATCGTGAAAAAGTTGATTGAACTTGAGACAAAATATTCAGCAAAAACACTAGAAGCGGAACTGGAAAGCAAAAAAGGCGTCGTTTTTTATGAAGTCGAGTTAGCAAGTACAGAGCGTGGTATGCAAAAACTGCTGATCAACGTCGCCACTGGAGAAGAAATCCCAGTGATGCATCGTCAAAGTCATAAATAAGGTAAGCCACTAAGTGAAAGTACTGGTCATAGAGGACGACAAAGAGACCCGCGAGTATCTGTGTCAGTCCCTTAAGCAACAAAGTTGGGAAGTCGATAGCGCTGATAATGGCCAAGATGGGTTATTTTTAGCTCTAGAGGGTGACTATCAGGTCATAATCCTAGATCGCATGTTACCCGCCCTCGATGGATTGACCGTACTTTCAACCCTTAGAGCCGCCAATAACGTAGCACGAGTGTTGATACTCAGTGCTCTCGATAGTGTCGATGAGCGAGTGAAAGGGTTAAAACACGGTGGTGATGATTATCTCACCAAACCCTTTGCACTTGCCGAGCTAATTGCGCGAGTGGAAATATTGGCCAGTCGAGCTACCTCGAGTAATACCCATGCGGCGCAAAGCCAATTACGTAACGGGCATATTCAGTTAGATCTGTTGTCACAAGAAGTGCTGGTTGACTCAAAAAAAGTATTGGTGCAAGCCAAAGAGTTTAAACTACTGCGTTATCTGATTGAGCATGCAGGACAAGTGGTGACTCGCTCGCTGTTGTTTGAAGCAGTATGGGATTACAACTTTGATCCGCAAACCAATGTTATTGATGTGCATATTGCTCGGCTGAGAAAAAAACTGGAAACAGAAGGTCAACCCAATTTAATTGAAACGGTACGCGGTGCGGGTTATCGAATGGTTAAAGTGGCATGAATTCCTTGCTTAATAAAAGCAAACAGCAACTCATCGGCTTATGGCGTCGTCACTCCTTGTGGCGTCTTTCTCTATCCATTGCGGCTATGCTGTGGCTCGCCGTTGCTGTGGCTCTGTTCACTATTTATCAGTTAAGTATTCAGCCGTTAATTCAATCTCGCCAGCAAATCTTGTTGCAACATGCTCAGCAACTGCAAAGCGCCAGTGAAACCAATTCCACCAATACACTGCCGCATATTCTCGATGATACCCTTTACAGCCCGCAAGGCATCATCACTGTTTTGCGCAGCGATGGCGGACAACTCTATGGATCGCTTAATCACTTTCCTAGTTCATTACCGCAATGTCCTAACCTTGCCCCCTTCCCTGTAATAAGAGGCCACGGCACTAACATTGTATTATTAGAAGGCTGTCAGTTTGATATAAAAGGTTATTCAGTATTGATGGCGACCGACAGTGAATATCTATGGCAAGTACAAGATAACTTTGAAAATGCTGCCATTGTAGTGCTGATCTGTACCTTTTTTATCGCCCTGATCCCAAGTTGGATCATACGCCGAAAAATGAAATTACAGTTATCTGGCATACATTCTGTGGTATCACAAATTGAGCAAGGTCATTTCAATGGACGTATCCACACCAATAATTCACATGATGAGTGGGACAATATTGCGCACTACATCAACGCCATGTTGGATAAAATAGAGTCCTCTATTACCCAGATTCAAAGTGTCACTGATGCCATCGCTCACGATTTACGTACGCCTTTGACGCGGATAAAAAATCGAATGACCACCTTACAACACCAATCACAGCAACACCCTTTACCCAGTGAGCAAATCCAGCAACTGCAAGATGACTTTGACCGATTACTGCAGACCTTCAATGCCATGCTTGAACTGAGCAAATTAGAATCAGGTAATGACATCAGTCGCTTTGTCGATATCGAACTCTCACGCATCATTACCGATGCTATTGATTTAATAGAGCCTCAATTTGAAGATAAGCAGCAATCACTAATAACACAGCTTGAAAAGGTGCCGTTTAAAGGCGAGCCTTCGCTACTGTTTCGCTTGGTGTATAACCTACTGGATAATGCGCACAAATATTGCGATGAAAACACACAAGTTCGGCTGTATCTTACGCAAAATGCATTGATCATAGAAGATGATGGGCCTGGAGTCAGCGCCGATCAACAACAAAAGATTTTCCAACGTTTGTATCGCGCCGATAAATCTCGCACTACCCCCGGTTTTGGACTGGGTTTACCATTAGTCGCGGTTGTCGCACAACTGCACGGCATGCATATTGATGTTCAATTTACTCATCCACAAGCTGCAACAGGTTTTAAAATAGTCTTACACCTCTCAACCATAAAAGTGTGAGTCAAAGCTAAGTAAAATTGTTATACTTGTGCGCTGAACCACTGTTTTAAATTCATCGTTTTAGATGTTATGGCTTCAATTATTGGTTCAACTTCATTTTCGGCGCGACACTAATCTGTGCACACCGTATTGGCTATCGAATACCCATCACAGTCATCACCATTATGGGTATAAAACCAAACCGGACATTCATGACTCAAGCATTTCGAAAAAAACCTATCTTACTGGCATGCATCATCATTAGTATTGGTCAATTGAGTATGGGACTGGTCTATCCTTCACTGCCCTGGATTGCCAAAGATTTCTCCATCTCTCTAGACCAAGCTCAGCTGCTCGTTAGCGTCTATTTGCTTGGCTTTGGCCCCTCTCAATTTATCTATGGTCCTTTGTCTGATGCGTTGGGCCGAAAAAAGATTTTATTAAGTGGCTTAGTGATCGCTATGCTCGGCCTATTATCGATTATCTTCTTATCCGAGTCTTTTCATGCCATGGTGCTGGGGCGATTTTTACAAGGACTGGGGACTGGCTGTTGTGCGGTGTTAGCACGCGCTTCAACCCGAGACAGTTACACCGGAAATCAACTGCCAACGGCCCTTTCTTATATCGCCATGGCAGCTTCACTCACCCCACTGGTAGCTCCCGTCATTGGGGGGTTTATTAACCACTATTTAGGGTGGGGAATGGTATTTATCTCATTGCTTGGTTACGTTGCTTTTGCTTGGTTAGTGCTACTGGTTGGCTTTAAAGAAACTATGCACGACAAGAAAAAGATCCCGTCACCGCGCACCATGTTCCATCAATATTCAGAGCTATTAAAATCTCGTTATTTTGTTAGTTTTGCTAGCGTGTCTTGGCTGAACTTCAGTTTGATTGTCACAACCACCTCTCTAATGCCCTTCATCATGCAAAATCAAATTGGCATGACATCCGACCAATACGCATTATGGGCCATTATTCCTACCGCCGGCATGTTGCTTGGGACATCACTGAGTAACCGACTTCGTCCTAGAATTGGTATTCATAGAGTATTAAAACTAGCGCCATTTATTCAAATTACTGGTGCTATTTGGTTGATTCTATGCCCTGTAGAGCCTTTATGGTTGATGATAGGTCAGTTTTTTATGGTACTAGGTAATGGTTTTGCCATGCCTTGCGCACAAGCTATGGTGATGCAACCTTATAGCAAGCGTGCCGGGGCAGCGGCGGCCATGCAAGGCGGCGGGCAAATGGTCGTATCATCGATTGTCAGTATGATCTTGATGGCGATGGGGCTTCGTCATGCATGGCAGTTAGGTTGCGTTATTATTGTGTTTGCACTCATTACCTACGCCAATATCCATCGCGGATTTAAGGCCGAAGTGTCTAAAGTAGAGCAATTATCAACATAACGGCTCATTTAATGATTAAGCAACTGAGTCATCGACGTTAGGATTACAGGTATTCGAGCACCACTGGCACAATAGAAAGCACTAGCAATATTGCCATACACACATTGAATATTTTTTGATGCTTTGGATCAGAAAGAAAAAGGCGAACTTTTGATCCAAAGACCAGCCACATCCCTACGCAAGGGAAAGCCACCAATAAAAACAGCCCTGCAATTAACCCTACTTGAGTATAGATATTCATTGCATCACTGGTAAAAGCCGCCACAGCTCCCGTTGCCATAATCCACGCTTTTGGGTTCACCCACTGGAAAAGCGCCCCTTGCAAGAAAGTAAAAGGTTTGGCCTTTTCACCAGAGAGAGAATCGGTTTCTGCCGATGCTATCTTCCATGCAAGATAGAGCAAATAGACGATGCCCAGCACCTTGATAATATCATGCAAAGTTGGAAACCACTGGAACAGCGAACCTAACCCAAGCCCAATCGCCACCACCATAGTTGGAAAGCCAATGCAGATCCCCATAAAATGAGGAAGACTACGCTTAACGCCGTAGTTCATGCCCGAAGTCATCATCATGATGTTATTCGGGCCGGGTGTGATTGTGCTTGAGAAAGCAAATAATAAAATTGCGCTGAAGAGTTCCATTCAGTTACCAAAGTTAAAGCGTAAATCTATACGTCGTAAGTCAACGCGTTGTAAGCTAATACATCGCAAACGATTGTGTCGTTAGTCTTTATTTGCGGAGTATACGCCTTGTAGATACTCATCTTTCTCTTGCCAGACACTGTTTAACCAACGATGGAAGCCTCTTTTGAAGGTCTTATCGTTAAAGTAGTCACCGCTCAAGTTTTCATCTATTTCATGAAGCTTGATTTTGACCACAACTTTAGTCATGCGCCCTTTTAACAAGTCATCGAATGGGGTTTCACGGTTTTCTGGGTATGCCAAAGTCACGTCAACCACACCATTAAGCAACTCATTCATTGCGTTTAAGGTAAAGGCGACACCGCCCGTTTTTGGTTTGAGCAGATGTTGATATGGCGTTTTAGCGGTTGCCATTTTTTCTTGGCTGGCACGGGTACCTTCAGCAAAGCTGATCATAGTAGTAGGAACACGTCGAAACTTTTCACAAGCTTTATTGATAGCATCAAAATCATCATTTCGACGCTCCGGGTGACGGACCAAGTATTCATGTGAGTGACGGCGCATAAAAGGCATATCTAATCCCCAACACGCTAAGCCAACAAACGGCACGTATAAAAGGCTATGCTTCAACAAGAATTTTCCCATTGGGATTTTATCTTTCATTACCGATGACAAAATCACAATGTCAGCCCAACTTAAATGATTGGAAATCAATAGATACCATTGATCTTTAGATAGGTTTTCACCACCTTCTATTTGCCAATCAATCTTGTTGTTCACATTCAACAACCACAAATTAAGGGTTGCCCACAACCACATTTGTTTGTTCGCCAATTTACTCATGGCGACTTTCACTCCCATAAATGGCAAAACAAATTTGATAATTGCCAAAATACTAACCACAAATGAAGTGAAGGCCGTGTTTAACATGACCAGAAAAACATTCATGATCATCTGTATATTTTTAAGCATTACTAAGTCCCTAGCTTGTGATGGCGTAATCATATATCAGAATCGTGAGCAGATTAATCTCAAAAGTGGATTTTCTCGAACGAATAGTAAGTTACTGTGCATTTAGCGAACAAACATTGATAGTTATACAGAAATTTTCCATGTTACTTGTTCGTTACTCAATCAATTACGCTGTGATTGCTGTTCATTTGTCGGGTCATATCCACAAATGCTTGTATATGTTCACACTCTTTATCAGCCAATCTAACGCAAGCGTACAAATGACGACGAATCCCCTCCCCTAAAGGACGAGTTGCTATGAGTTCTTGATTCTCGAAGGTACGCACAGCCCATTCTGGTAATGCCGCAACACCAAAGCCCCCAGATACCATTTGCAATAAAGTGGAAGTATTATCCACTTTTTTCCACTTCAAGGGTTCACAGTTATTCGGCTTCAAGAATAAGTTGTAAACATCCATACGTCGTTTATCTACTGGGTATGTGATCAACACTTGCGAGGTAAGATCGCTCGGGCTGATACTTGGAAAAGCAACTAATGGATGATCATTACTCATCACCAATTGCAATTCATAGCCAAACAACGGCAAAAAATGCAAATCCCCCCTCGACTCAACATCGGAGGTGATCATGACATCAATTTCACCGGCCAATAATCGTTCTAGCGGATGTTGATGAAAGCCCGATTCTAAGTCTACATCCAATGCAGTAAACGACTTTTGAAATTGCTTGATAGTAGGTAATAACCACTGAAAACAGCTATGGCAATCGATAGCCAATGTGAAACGAGAACTTAATTCTTGTTGATTAAGCTGTTTCTCCGCAGCGGCAATTTGAGGCAATACACTATTGGCTAAGGTAATCACCACTTGCCCTTGCGAGGTAAACTTAATCGGTTTGGTTTTGCGATAAAATAATTGCGCGCCAATACGTACTTCAAGCTCTTTAAGCTGATGGGATATAGCGGATTGAGTGATATGCAAATTTTCTGCGCACGCGGCGATAGAGCCAAACCTGGCTAATCCTTGAATGGTTCTTAAATGTTTTAGCTCTAACATCAGCTACCCTAATGATCTATAACGTCCTTAACATACATTGCTCTCCCGAACATGTAAACGTCTAGATGGCTAAATTAATTTCTCACTTGTGTTGTATTACCTAAAAAGAAAAGATCAAAAAGTCGAAAAGATATCTAAGAGATGAACAAAGAGTGATAACACAAAAAGAGGCAGTGCCCCTTTTTGTTTGGCTTGGTTTAGTTTGTGATAATCACTAATGGGTTAATGTTGAATAAACAACGATTGAACACCACCCAACGAGTGCACTAAAAAACAACAGAAATTTTGGCAACGTCCTTGCGTTTTCTCTGCGTTGTTCTTCGGTCATATTGGCATTGTGACGTGCCATCAAACACTTTGCTAATTTCATACTACTTCTCCCTATCAGCAATAGACTCAAATCACACTAAACACCATACCTTTAGTACTGTGAAATCACACGCATAAAATTTAAATTCAGTGAGCAAAGTCAGACTCTAAATGCGCAAAATTTGAGGCCATTTAAAATTATCGTTGACATACTTACCCATGCATATTTGTCCAACATGAAAAAAAAAGAGTTTTATTAAAAAAAAGTTCATAACTTGCATCGTTATGTAATTTAAAAAGAAAAAGTCATTGCGTACAGCAAAGCAGATTTGCTTGATTTTTCGACTCTTGAATATACCTGCGGTTTGAACTATTCATTAAATTGGATGATTTTTAACCAGAACGAGTGTCATTTGATAACAGTAAAGGCGCAGTACTCACCTTAATGTTGAAGTTTATGATCGCACGGGAGCGCACTATGGAGAATCAATCGTGTCCCTTTATCAAGGAGTAAGAAAACAAACCAAACAAGCAGGTATCGCTTTAGTCGAATTCGCTATCGTCGCCACACTGCTGTTCGCTTTACTGTTTACTATCGTCGATTTCGCCCTCTATGGGTACGTAAAATTGACCATGCAACATGCAGTTCGCGAGGGTGCCCGCTATGCGATAACTGGACGAACCGATTTGGACCCAGATGAAGATGAAGACGGCAACCAAGAGCGTGGTAAAGCCATTTTACAAAAAATAGACCTCTCCTCAAACGGCCTTTTATCTAAGGTTGTCACCACCAACGGTATCAAAGTTAGCTCTAACGGCAGCTACATCAATGATGGCACCTTTGGCGCGTCTGGTGATGCTATTGTTCTTGAAATTGCCTGTGAATGGCCAACATTCAGCCCTATCATTTATCCTCTGCTTAATGACGGAAAATACAAATTTGTCGTCAAAACCGCAATGAAAAACGAAGCATTTTAGTAAGGGAATAGCAATGAACAAGAGACTCTCTTATCAAAAAAACCGCGGGCTCGCATCCGTTGAAATGACTTTCCTTGTCCCTATCTTACTAATAATAATGATGGGCATATTCGAGCTTACTCAAGTCATTCAGGCAAACAACATTATCATCAGTATTAGCCGTGAAGGGGCTAATCTAATTTCTCGTAACAGCTCGCAAACTCCTGAACAGGTTATGGACACCATCGCCTCCACATCCGACCCTTTAGACTTAAACCAAGATGGCATCATTTACATTAACTTAGTTGTTGGAAGAGAAGATAGCAGTGGTAACCCTCTTGATCCTGTATTAAACCAGCAATATCGCTGGGGTGATTTTGGTTATACCGCAAGCAGTTCAACCTGGAGTGGTTGCACGCAATGGACTGGCGATGATAACGGAGTTTGCGATATGAACTCTGATCCCGTACTAACCAATTTCCCCTTACAGTTAGACAGTGGTGAATCGGTATACGTTGTCGAAGTCATGTACCGCTATTCGCCAATATCGACTCTCATCTTTGATAGTGATTTTACCATCAAAGAAATTACCTATTTATAAGGAGTCATTATGGATAAGACTCGCTCAAACCGACCCACAAGGTATCAGCAAGCAAATAAGTACCAGCAAGCAAATAGGCGCCAGCAAGGACTTGCGGTATTGCTTACAGTAGTGGCACTCCCTTTTTTACTGATCATGGCAGGGTTAGCCATTGATTCAGGAAGAGCTTATAGCATGCAAGCTAAGCTATTTGCCGCCGTTGACGCCGCAGGTATCGCAGCAGCCAGAGCCATTTCATCTGGCGCAAGTCAAACAATAAGAGAGGCCAATGCCATGGCAGCGGCTCAAAAATATTTTGACGTTAATATTTCGCAAGCATTGCAAAGCAGTAACCCTTCCCTATCAACGCCAACATTTACCTATGATAATGAAGGCAATATTTCTATATCCCTTAACGCTAGCGCCGATATGCCCACCTCATTCATTCGCCTGTTAGGCTTTGATAACTGGCCTATTGGCGTTGAAGCACAAACCATTCGCCGTCCTGTTGATATCTCACTGGTTATTGATAACTCAGGATCACTCAGCGACGTATTTGATGTTGTTCAGCAACGATCGAAAGACTTTTTAAGTAACTTTAACCCCGAATTTGATCGAGTAGCAGTCACCCAATACGGTTATGGGGCAAATGCCGTTGTGCCTTTTAATACAGTTCAGCGCAGTTATAACAGTAGCGATGTAGAACAAAAAATTGATGCCATGACCTACAGCACTAGTGGCAGCAACCATTACACCAATACTGCCGAAGGTTTCTATCAAGGCTACGCAGAGTTTGACAGCAACGATAGCTTATCGGCTAATCTGAAAGTGATTGTGATATTCACCGATGGTGCGCCCAATACATTTACTTCCAACTTTGTCGTCGATAATAACAATACTTATCTTGCTGCTATATCTACCACTAATAGCGAAGCAAGAGGCTTATGGGCGCCAGATAAAATGCGCGATCGCATGTCGTACGTTTTGCAAAATGGCACTACCATGAGTTCCAGTAATGATGGCGATGGTGACGATATTTATAAATACATCAGTATATCTAACACCGACAGTTACCAAGGTTTTTCTTTGCTTGGCGGACCGAGAGCCGGCAACACGACTTACACCTATTCCGGCGACTCCGATGATAAAGGCGATTTTAAGGATGTAATACGCCACATATCGCGAGATCTTCCCGAAAAAATGGCGTATCAAGCCAGAGAAGATGGTGTATATGTATTTACCCTTGGGCTTGGGGATGCGTTGTTGGACGATATGGGGCATGGCACAGGTGAAGATATGCTCTATCGAATGGCCAATGATCCTAGCATGCAAGGAAGAGCAGCCACCGCTGACGAGTTCCAAGTCGACCAAAAACAAGGCTTATATTGCTTTGCGCAAAATGAAAATGACCTCGGGCCCTGCTTTGATAAAATGCTAGACGTCATTATTAGGCTTACGTTGTAACTATACTTCGAACACAATCAAAGCTTTGAGAAAAATTAAGGTGTGCTGTACTTATGTATAGCACACTATTTATTATGCCCATTTACCTATAATACACGTTAAAATTCACGGCTAACCACACTGCTAAATCTACACCTTAAATATGACAAATAAGTTTTATGATTTCTATCTGTAACTAGACGCCCATTGTAGTGACAATGCAGTTTAGAAATAAAACTTAATGAGTTTTTAACAAGGATGTTTATGTTTGCGAGTATGGCGATTGTATCCAAGGAAGGGATTGATATTGCGCTTATTATCACTCTGCTTTTACTGAGTACCAAATCAATTATTGGTGCAAAAAAATGGCTCTTTTCTGGCTGTACGATTGGCATTGCCACCGCCATCTTACTCGCCACTTTTGCACTTTCAAATATTTGGCTTGCGACCATATTCCAATCCAAATTAACTCAAGCGCTGCTGCTTATTTTATCCAGTGGCCTGATAGCCTCAACGATTATTACTATCCAGTCAAAGCCTTACCCTACAGATAACCAAGCCAATACAAGCAAGTCTTTGCAAGGCTATTGCACTCTAGTGGCTTTACTATTAATCGCGATATCCACCATACTGCTTAACGGATTCAGCGTAGCGTTTTTCCTGCTTAACTTAGTGCATCAATCCGATATTACGCACGCCTCTATCATCATAGGTAGTGTATTAGGTATCGTGCAGACTATCGTGATAGGAGCCATAGCATATGCCGCTTTACTCCTAATTGATGCCAACATAGTCGTTGATATTTTTCCTATACTGATGAGCTTTCTAACCGCCGGCATCGCCGCACATGCGGTAGCAAAATTAACCAGCATCAACGTCCTTCCGTCAATTATTCCACAAGTTTGGAACACCACCCCTTACTTTGATCACCACAGCAATTGGCTAGCATTAATCATGCACGTTATTTTGGGTTATACCGAAAAACCCAGCTTAATGCAGTTGATTGTGTATATAAGCACCTTGCTTTTCTTATTCAGCATTCGCAAAGTTAAGCTCAATACTGATGCGAATCCCCATCGCAGTCACTAAGGTTTACTGCAAGCAAATAACGAAGATTATCATTACCGAGTAGGACATTGACAAGACCTTGCACAATGCTACGATTCCTCGTTTTTTAATTACCGAAGACCAAGAATATGAAAAAGTTAATAGCCATAATCAGCTTGATGATCGGCTTCTATGCGCAAGCGGCCAGTGAAACAAATACGACTTGGCACGAATACAAAGCAATATCACTTCCCGCAGTCACCCAAAGCCAATTAAACACAAAACTGAAGCTGTTAGAGCTTGTGTCTTTGCGTGAATGGAAGGTTACAAACCAAACTTCAGATTCTTTCGAAATGTCAATAAGTCGATGTAATGTAAAAATTGAATTTACAGACAAAGCAATCACTATCAACCAGCAGAAGCCTATGCATGAGAAAACTTCAAGATACAGTGGTTCAGGTGAAAAAACCGAGACAAAGACCAGCATGTAAGAGTAATTGGTTATCCAACGTAGCCAAAGATATCAATACAACGCTTAATATTATGTCGATTCAGCAACAAGCGATAAACCTCGAAAACGCTAATAGTACAGCAGTAAAGTAAGTCAAATCACATGTAGCAAGGTTCAAGGATTGACCTTGCTATTAATTAAGCCAAACGCTAAACATCCTCACTCGCCTTTGAATAGGTAAGCTATTGATAAAAAACACGAATACCTTACTTCAAAACAATTGCTCCTGCGCAATATGCAACTACACTAAAGTAGTCTATCTATTATTGAGTACTCAGCAATGGGCATTAAAAACAACAGAGTCATCACCCTTTCATCAGTCCTTCTATTAGCAACAGGCTGCTCTCCATCACCTGACGTAATTGCGAGCAGCAACGTTAATGAGTACAAAGGTTCAGCCAGTATTACCCAAGGACTAGCGAAAACCATCGAAGCGAATCTTTTTGATTGTGACAATGGCAGAAGCCGTGTTGCCGGCGTTGGTGAAATTACCGATGCCGACGGAAAGGTTTGGACTGTGCCAGCCAAAAACCATTTTGCTAGTGCAACAAAAGCGGTCGATCTTTATGAGCAGTGTGCCAACATCACCCCTAGAAGTATCGCCAACGTTGATGAAAACGCAGTGCCTGTTGTGGTTGTTGACCCTGACGGACAAGAAATTACTGGCTATATTTTTGCGGATAACTACTTCGAGTTATACATAAATGGCCAACTTATCGCAGTAGATTCTGTGCCTTTCACGCCATTTAACTCCAGTATTGTGAAATTTAAAGTCAATAAGCCTTATACGATTGCCGTGAAAATGATTGATTGGGAAGAAAACTTAGGTGTGGGTACTGAAAATAACCAAGGATCATCACATCACCCAGGCGACGGTGGCTTCATCGCAAGTTTTAGCGATGGAACTGTGACCAACTCAAACTGGCAGGCCCAAACGTTTTATACCGCACCTATCTATGATTTAACCTGTTTAAATGAAGTTGATGGCAAACGCCTATCGAATACCTGCACCACAAAAGGCTCCAATAATGGCGAAAACGCCTACGCCGCCCACTGGGAAACGCCAAGTAATTGGATGAATCAAGAGTTCGACTCAACCTCATGGCCTAAAGCTACCCTCTATACAGAAGATGAAATTGGCGTAAATAATAAAAAATCCTACATGAACTTCATTGAAAAATTCAGCGGCGCAGGAGCGCACTTTATCTGGTCAACGAATGTGGTTTTGGATAATGAAGTGTTGCTGAGGTATGAGGTGAAGTAAATACTTCCTTGGATTAACACTTTATTGGGGTATTCGTATCTGAATACCCCCAAGCCTAAATGCGAATTGACTACAGCAGAAGCAAATAGCCAATTACTGTTCCAAATTATGGATAGGCGACCATTTGTTCTTCGCTGGTATCATTAGATTGCGTGATAATATCAGCGACAAATTGGGCTTTTGAGCCAAGGATTATTTGTAAGCCAGTAGAACCAACTCGTATAACACCCATAGCTCCAAGAGATTTAATAGCCTCATCATCAACAACTGTTAAGTCTTTCAACTCTAAACGTAGTCTTGTAATACATGCGCCAATATTGGTGATATTTGACTTTCCGCCAATTAAAGGAATGAGCTCTCGAGCTAATTCTTCGTTTGTAATATTAACGGCTTGCACTTCATTGTCATCTCTACCGACAGTTTTGAAGTTAAATTTGCGAATGGCAAAACGGAAAACGGAAAGCGCTATAGTATATCGTCGCCATCACCGCTCCCCAAGCAATGACATAAATCCAGTTTATATTAAACCCATCCATTGATGGCAATATTCCAAATGAAATAAAGTCAATCACTCCTGCTGAGAACGTCTTACCAATATGCACTTCTAACGCATATGTAACCGCATAAGATACACCTGCCATAATCGCTGAAAATACGTAAAGTAACGGAGCCACAAAAATGAAAGCAAATTCAACCGGTTCAGTAATCCCTGTTACAAATGATGTTAGAGCAGCTGATCCTAAAATACCGGCTGCAATCTTCTTATTTTTATCATTGGCTTCGTGATACATTGCCAAACAAGCAGCAGGAAAAGCGAACATATAAATAGCAAAGTTACCAGATAGAAACTTCCCAGCAGATTGATACTCATCAGTAGAGAAGTTTCGAACACCGTCCTCAAGCATCTTGAACCAAATAGTATGGTCACCATTTACGATAGCACCTGATGCAGAAGTATATTCACCAAAAGAGAACCAATAAGGGCTATAGAAGATATGATGGAGGCCAACAGGAATCAATGCTCTCTCCATAAAGCCATAAATGAAAGTAGAGACATACATATTACCGCCATTAGCCATATGAGAAAGAGCGTCAATTCCCGACACCTTGGCGGGGGCTTATGCTTGGATTAAGTTGAAGGGTGCTCTTTCTACCCCTAATGTCGCAACAGAACTTATTGAGGTATAAGTTATTGTATTAATGGAAATTAGAGTAAAAAACAAATAACAAAGAATTCCGCCTAATATAAAGCCGTGGAATAAATCCCCCCACATCACCAAGAAGAAAAAACTATATCCCCATAATAGGCTTCAGCATGTCCGCCACTATTATCCGTATCGGTCATAATCGCCACCATATCGATATAGCGGTAGCTTTTCTGGTTGGCTTTTTTACTGCCTTTGTCACCAAATACAGCCACTAAATCCTGATAGATATTTCGTTTCTGCTGATACCAAGGACCGATATTTGAGCTTTTATCTTGCAGTGACAGCATTTTTACATGACTACCCGCGAAAGGATTATCCCAAATCTGACCTTTTTCTTGGGCACTTGACCATACGTAGCTGATAGATTGAGTGTTCCAAAACATCATTCCGCCGTCGATTACAACGTATATTCTGGCCGCAAAGTCATCACCGTCTTTTTTAGTTTCATCAAGCTTTGATAATGGTGTTTTGATTGCCCAAGACCAATTCATAAAAGGAGTCGCCAATAAATCGATTCGTTTTTTTAATATTAATCCTGAAGCGGAATTGTCGCTGTTGGCAATAATCGCTGGCTGAGCAAGATACTCAGTGACATCGTAACGTGTAATTCCGGACAGCGTTTTTGTGTGCCAGTTTTGAATGCCATTATTGGCAATATCTGTAAGGTTAATCGAACTATCAGCTAACACATTTGAGCTATTAAGAATAAGAAGAAGCAATAACACATGCTTGACGTAGCATTTGTATTTAATCATCAATTAACCTTTGCTGATCACGACAGAGAATAGAATAAACACGCGTTTTCATCTTTGCTTGAGCAAATGAATAATGTTCATCTTAGGTGAAATGCCACGTGTTTAAGATAGCACTTTATTTATACAGAGCATTAATATACGGATATAAATTGAGGCATGTGACCTGTTTAAAAAAATTGAACGGTGTTTTTGAAATAACTGACTCACCTTACTTTTGTCTGTATACTTTACAAAAAACAATATCAATACAAGGACTAGGATGGACAAATCCACTCGACCTGAAGCCGTATCATCGGTTCTAAAGGTGTTTAGCATTTTACAAGCATTGGCCGAGCAAAAAGACATTAGTGTTTCTGAGTTATCTCAACGCTTAATGATGTCCAAGGCAACCACCTATCGATTTTTACAAACCATGAAAACGTTGGGCTTTGTCTCTCAAGAAGATGAATCAGAAAAGTACGCACTAACACTCAAGTTGTTTGAATTGGGTGCTAAGGCATTAGAGTATGTGGATCTTATTGATATTGCTGATAAAGAAATGCAAGAAATCACTCGCCTAACCAATGAGACCGTCCATTTAGGCGCTCTAGATGAAGGTGCGATTATTTATCTGCATAAAATTGATTCTAGCTATAACTTACGTATGCACTCTCGTGTTGGTAGGCGTAACCCGCTCTACAGTACCGCTATTGGTAAAATTCTTCTTTCTGGTAAAACCGATGAAGAAGCCATCGAAATTTTAAAGCCTGTTGAATTTATTCGCCATACTGAAAAAACTCACCAAAATATTGAACAACTAATGCAAGAAGTGCATCAAGTTCGCATTCAGCACTATGGTGAAGACAACGAAGAGCAAGAGCCGGGACTGCGTTGTATAGGTGCTCCAATCTATGATCGTTTCGGCAATATTATTGCTTCTGTTTCAGTGTCATTTCCAACTATACGCTTTGATATCGAACGTAAACCTCAATATGTGGCCATGCTACTCAACGCAGGCAAACGTATTTCTGAGCAATTGGGCTATCACGACTATCCAAGCATCACGACTCAAGAATAGACGCGCAATAAGCCGTTTATACTGACCATATAAAACCAGAGCACAATTTTCAGCTCTGGTTTTTTATGCGGTACGGTTACTCCCCTGCTAGCACACCTCTTGCGCCACTTTCTTCACCACTTTCACCGCAGCAACCTTAAACTCAGGAATTTTTGAGTGCGGATCTTTAGCGGTATTCGTCAGCCTATTTACTGGCGATTCGACAAAGTGGAATGGAATAAACACTACCCCTTGTTGCATTCGCTTAGTGACAAATGCGGCAATATCAATTTCACCTCGGCGAGTTGAGACCGTCAGCATATCGCCATTGCCAATACCTAACGCTTCGGCATCCGCGACACTGATCATGGCTCTTGGGCCCGCAAGCTTATCTAAGCCTTTGGTTTTACGAGTCATAGTGCCAGTATGGAACTGCTCCAAAATGCGCCCTGTGGTCAAAGTTAACGGATACTCCTCATCAGGAAGCTCCGCTGCATAACGAAACGGAATCGCCTCCATCTGCCCTCGCCCACGTATAAATTGCTCTTTATGCATAATGCGAGTGCCTTGCGGATTGTTTTTGTTACTTGGCCAGTGCTTGCCGTTGGCGGGGATTGCATCCCAACCCAGTCCTGCATATTGCGGAGTTACTCGCGTGATTTCATAGGTGATGTCACGGACACTTTGATAGTTCCAACCGCCGCCCATAGCGTTAGCAATTTTTTGGATAATCACCCAATCTTCTAATGCTTCACCCGGCGGATTGACCACAGGATTTAATCGCTGTACGCGGCGTTCGGTATTAGTGAAATGGCCCGATTTTTCGGCAAAAGAACACGATGGTAATACCACATCGGCATACTCGGCAGTCTCTGTGAGGAAAATATCTTGCACTACTAAGAAGTCTAATGACTCAAGTCCTGCTAATACGTGAGTTTGGTCAGGGTCGCTCAGCACAGGGTTTTCACCCATCACATACAAACCGCGCACTTCACGTTTGCACGCTGCATCAATGATTTCGGTTAGGGTTAAACCGGCTTCATTGGGCAGATCAGGCGCATTCCATTCCGTCGCAAACTTTTGATGTATCAGTGGGTTATACACCTTTTGATAACCAGGGAAGTTATTTGGTAGCGCTCCCATATCACAAGCCCCCTGCACATTGGACTGACCGCGTAGCGGGTTAATACCGCCACCTTCAATGCCAATGTTGCCACACAGCAATTGCAGGTTGGCAATAGAACGAACATTGTCATGCCCGGTCGTATGCTGGGTAATGCCCATAGCGTAATACACGGCGGTGCGTTTCGCCGTTCCTATCATACGAGCCATGGCGTAAATATCGCTGGCTTTAATGCCGGTGACTAACTCCACTTTATCTAGGGCGTAGCTTGGCGACATCACCTCTTGCAATAAGGTATCAAAGCCGTCTACCCGCTCTTCGATATACGCCATGTCATGCCAGCCGTTTTTAATGATCTGTTGCATCACACCGTTTAACAGCATCACATCCGTGCCGGGTCTTTGCGCCAGATACAGCTCAGCATGGTCGGCCAAAGCAATTTTCTTAGGGTCCGCCACAATCAAACGTGCGCCTTTATGACGAATCGCTTGCTTGATATGTGAGGCAATTATTGGGTGTGCGGCCGTAGTATCAGAGCCAATCACAAAAATCACATCCGAATATTGAATACTCGGTATATCATTGGTCATAGCCCCGCTACCGAGTGACGCTTCCAAACCGGTAACGGTTGAAGCGTGACATAGGCGAGCACAGTGATCCACATTGTTGGTCCCAAGCTCTCGACGAACAAATTTTTGGAACGCATAGTTATCTTCATTGGTGGTTTTTGCCGAGGAGAATCCCGCTAGCGCATTGCCGCCATAAGTCTGTTTGATGGTGCTAAATTTATTGGCAATCAGCGCAATAGCTTCTTCCCATGACGCGGGTTGCAAGCGACCATCTTTACGAATCAAAGGGGTAGTTAAACGCGCGTCACTGCCGACAAAATCAAAGCCAAATCGACCTTTAACGCACAGCATTCCTTCGTTGACTGGAGAGTTGCCGCCTTTCACATAGCGGATCTGATTGCTCTGCTCATCGACATGCATGCTGACTTTGCACCCGACTCCGCAGTAAGTGCAAATGGTATCAACCACTTTTAAGGTTTCGATGCGCCCTTGCGCTCTATCACGCGCATCCATGATTGCGCCAGTCGGACACACTTGCACGCACGCACCACATTGAACGCAGTTTGAATCGCCCATCAGAGTTTGGTTATCACCAAAATTAGGGCGACATTCAGGACGTGAAGCGGGACGACCGCCCTTGTCGGTCATAAAGCTAAGTACGCCGTGCACCGCTTGATCGCTACAGGCTTGCACGCACTGCCCACAACTGATGCAGCGGTTGGCATCAAAGACAATAAATTCTGAACTGCTATCAACACTGAATTTTTGGCGAGTATCACGAGTGCGAACCGCTTGCCAATCTGCATCTGATTTGATTTCTATCGCGTCGTCAAATGATTGCAACGCGCCATATTCGGTAGAGTAATCACGAAGGTCACATTCTGTATTTGCCTGACAACCACACTCCAAACAGCGCGCCGCCTCTGCCATTGCTTCGCGATTATCAAAGCCTAATTCAACTTCAGCAAAGCTTTGCTCTCGCTGCTCACTGGTGAGCTCAGGCATTATCGAGCGCGCTACTTTTTGAATATTTTGAAAGTGCAGTGAATCCACTTGGCGCAAGTTTTTGCCTTTACGCGAGTTAAATGGCGTCACTGGAATGTTGTGCATATCACCGTCAAAAAAGCGGTCAATGGCTTGCGCTACAATGCGACCATCGGCCACCGCTTCCACCGCGGTTGCAGGGCCGCGACGAAAATCACCAATGCTGAAAATGTTGCCCGTACCGCTATGTAATGTTTTAGGATCCACCTCGGCGGTATTCCAGCGGGTAAGCGGAAGCTCTAAGCTTTCATCGACCATAAAACTGAGGTCGGGTTTTTGCGATACCGCAGCAATCACAGTATCAAACGCTTCGGTAAAAAACTCCCCCGTTGACTGCGGAGAGCGGCGACCGGATGCATCCGCAGGCCCAAGCGCCATTTTTTCCAGTACGATGGCATTAACATGCCCCGCTTCATCGGCAAGGTTTTGCGAAGGATTGGTCAAGAAATGAAACTTCACCCCTTCGTGCTCTGCCTCTTCAATTTCATAATCTTCCGCTGGCATTTCAGCGCGAGTACGGCGATAAATCAAAGTAGTGTCTGCGCCATCGCGAACCGCTGTGCGCGCGCAATCAATGGCAGTATTGCCCCCACCGATCACCGCCACTTTTTTGCCAGTCACATACTGCTTGTCAGTCACGTAATCTTTTAGGTAATCAACGCCCAAGTAACAACCGGTTAAATCGCTACCGTTATAATTCATTTCTACCGCTTTAGATGCGCCAACGGCCAAACACACGGCATCAAAATCGGCGCTGAGCGAAGACAAAGTAAAATCTCGACCGAGCTTTTTATCACACTCTATCGACATGCCATTGCGACACATCAGCTCAATTTCTTTATCTAAGATATCTTTAGGTAAGCGATATTCAGGAATGCCGTAACGTAACCAACCACCAGCGTGAGGCATAGATTCAAATACGCTGACCTGATAACCCTCATTAGAGAGATAATACCCTGCAGTCAATCCGCCGGGGCCGGCACCGACAATCGCAATGCGCTTATTACGATCTGGTTTTTTTGGCGCAATGTACGCTTGCTGAGCTTCAAGATCGGCATCCGCGGCATGGCGTTTTAATTGACGAATGGCAATAGAGTCATCCACTAAACCACGGCGACATTCAGTTTCACAAAAAGCAGGACACACACGACCAATCGACAAAGGCATTGGCAACGTGCGCTTAATCACTTCAATGGCTTTTTGATGATCGTTTTGCGCGATGTGGTACAGATAAGATTGAATATCCACCCCTGCTGGGCAAGCTGTTTTGCAAGGCGCTTCACAGTCAGCATAGTGATCGGTCATGATTCGATTGAGCGCATCGCGGCGATGTTGGCTAAGCTGAGAAGATTGGGTAACTACGTTCAAGCCAGTGTAAACTTCAAGTTCACAGGCGCGCTTCATACCGCCACTTTCCACTTCAACCACACACAAGTCACAAGGGACTTTTTCACCACTTTTGTTGGCACCGCAAAGCGAAGGGATCTCTACCCCACATACATTGGCGGCTTCAAGCAGTGTAAGCCCTTTTTCAACGACTCGATATTTTCCATCAATGACAATTTGCACCATGCCAGACTCCGTAAGTACTCACCCATTTACAGGGCTCTTATTATTAACACAGAGATAACTTTATTGCTGTGCAGGGTTACTCTATTCCACAATATTACTACGGGAATTAACCAAATGGTGATTTGTAGGACAAATAAGTGACTGGTAAGAGGATCTAGTTGAATATTAGAAAATGAAAAGAGCCAGCAAATGCCAGCCCTTTGTTAGATTTTATTTTGCTTAGTAAAGGTTACGCAAGCTTGGCACGTAAGCGTTTAGTGGCTTCCACTAGGTGCTTAAGTGACTCTTCTGTTTCGCTCCAGTTACGTGTTTTTAGTCCGCAATCTGGGTTTACCCACAAGCGCTCTACTGGGATGCGAGTAGCCGCTTTTTCAATCAATTGCTCAATCCATTCCACTTCTGGCACGTTTGGTGAGTGAATATCGTACACACCTGGGCCAATTTCATTTGGATAGTTGAACTCTTCAAATGCGTTCAGTAGCTCCATGTTTGAACGAGAAGTTTCGATGGTGATGACGTCTGCATCAAGCGCTGCCACTGAATCGATAATCTCATTAAACTCGCTGTAACACATGTGCGTATGGATCTGAGTTTCTGGTTTGGCGCTGGCGGCTGACACTTTAAATGCGTTCACGGCCCAGTCCAGATAATGCTGATGATCGCGCGCTTTTAATGGCAGTCCTTCACGAATTGCTGGCTCATCAATTTGGATTATATTGATGCCTGCCGCTTCCAAATCAGACACTTCATCTTGCAAAGCGAAGGCCAATTGGTTAGTGATGGTTTCTCTTGAAATATCTTCACGAGGGAAAGTCCAGCACAAGATAGTAACAGGGCCTGTTAGCATGCCTTTCATTGGCTTATCAGTTAGCGACTGTGCGTAAGTCGTCCAATCAACAGTAATTGGATGTTCACGTTCAATATCCGCCACAACAATAGCAGGCTTAACACAGCGTGAGCCGTAGCTTTGCACCCAACCAAATTGCGTAGTTTGGAAACCCGCTAGGTTCTCGGCAAAGTATTCCACCATGTCATTACGCTCAGCTTCGCCGTGCACTAACACATCTAGACCAATTTTTTCTTGGCGTTCAACCGTATCTTTAATAAAGCCTTGGATAATTTCTGTGTATTGCGTAGTAGAAATGTCACCACGTTTATAAGCGGCGCGTGTTTTTCTCACATCACTGGTTTGTGGGAACGAACCAATGGTGGTGGTTGGCAATAACGGCAGTTTTAACACTTCTTTTTGATGGTGAGCACGCTCAGGGTAAGCCGCGCTACGCTCTGCATCTTTTGCAGTAAGACCGGCAATGCGACGCTGTACAGATTCTTTATTTACTGACGTTGATTTGCTGCGCTCAATAATCGGTTGGCTGTATTGCTCACAATAAGCAATCGCTTGTGCGTCACCGTCTAGTGCTTTGGCAAGCCAGTTCACTTCCGCCACTTTTTGTTTAGCAAACGCAAACCAATCTTTAGTTTCGGTAGACAGTTTAGTTTCTAGATCCAAATCAACCGGGCTATGCAGCAGTGAACAAGAGGTTGCCACCCATAGGCGATCGCCTAGTTTTGCTTTTGCATCTTGTAGCGCCGCCAGTTTTTCAACTAGATTCGCGCGCCATACGTTACGGCCGTTAATCGTACCAGCAGATAACACCCATTGCTCTGGCAATGCATCAACCACAGTTGACAGCTGCTCTGGTGAGCTAGCGATATCGATGTGCAAACCATCCACATTTAACTCAGTGATAGTTGGCAATACATCCGTGATAGAGTCAAAGTACGTGGTTAGTAGCAATTTAACCTTGGTTTGCAGTGTTTGATACGCGCCTTTAAAGCTATCTAACCATTTTGCGTCAAGCTCAAGGGCTAAGATAGGCTCATCAATTTGCACCCACTCTACGTTAAGCTGTTCAAGTTTTGCAAAAATGGCTTTATATGCTTCTAACAGTTTCGGTAATAGTGATAAACGGTCAAAGCCTTCTTCTACTTCTTTACCTAGGTAAAGGTAGCTCAGTGGGCCTAACAGTACTGGCTTAACAGTGTGGCCTTGTGCTTGCGCTTCGCTGATTTCATCAAAAAGTTGTGTCCAGCTTAGTTCAAAAGTATCGGCAGAAGAAAACTCTGGTACAAGGTAGTGATAGTTAGTGTTGAACCACTTAGTCATGTCAGAAGCCGCATGACCTGCACAACCACAGGTTGATTGAGATTGACCGCGACCGATACGAAATAGCGTATCAAGATCCGGCGTGCCATTTTGATGACGTTTTGGCACATGACCCAGTAGAAGGCTGGTTCCTAACACATGGTCATACCATGCAAAATCACCTGCTGTAGCAAATGACAGTTGATTGTCTTGTTGAAGCGTCCAGTTTTTTTGTCGAATCTCAGAAGCAACTTGGCGAAGTTCGTTGACGTCTGATTCGCCTTTCCAATATTTCTCTAGCGCAAATTTCAGTTCGCGTTTTTCGCCCACTCGTGGATAACCTAGAATATGTGTCGTTGTCATGATAATGCTCCCTATAAATTCGTTAAGATGTCCAGACGTCTAAAATATCTCTTGAATAGAGTTTTGATACAACATCGATTTACTCATATAGAGCATGAAGAAATTTCAGTATGGTTTATTGGGTTGGTGCAATAGATTGGTGCTTATGTGGGGGAAAGTGAGTTGTGTTTTCTTAGCTTCTAGTAGAAAAGTTCCTCGTAATGGAGGCATTATTCTCACGCGTGCTACAAATCGGGCAGAACTAGAGGAAATTCTAAGCAATGACCCTTTTAACATTCACAATCTAGCCCAAGCTTGCTCGAATATCAGATATTGTAATGAACAACTTGTTGTCAGCATCTTGAAATGGTGTAAATCCATAGCGTTCATAAAACTGGGTTGCGCCATCTTTCGCGTCTACAATAACCACAGGAAAAGCGACACTATCGCTAGCGGCAAGTAATTTTCTTAGTGCATCGATCAAAAGCCACTCACCAAAACCTTTACCTTTGTGCCGCTCATCAACTGCCAGTCGAGCAATTAAACCACCAGAAGACGATGGCTGATGTTTTTTCTGTAATTTGTCCGGCAATGCTTTTAAATCAATAGGTATCATGGTCAAAGTATAGAAACCAATAATATGAGTATTATCGTTTTCATCCTGCAACACAAAGGTGCGGGTATTGTCTTTTTTAGCTTGTTGGCTAGCCATTACTTTTAAGTAATTATTTAAAGCCTCACTACCACAATTGAAGCGGTTTCTATTATGTTTAGCTTTATCTAGAAGTACTGTGTTCATCATTGAACTTTACTATCGTAACGCTCGGCCGCAGCTCTTAGGTTGCTGTTTATTGTCGCCGGTTTATCTAGTGCATCCATCAACAACATCGCATCAGCTTGACTTAGCTTTAAAGCCTGTTCACGCTCGATAACTTGTTTAGCTTTCTCGACAGCCGCACTCAGTACAAATGAGTTTATACTAGACATACCAGCAATAGCCGCCGCCTTAGTCAGCAAATCTTGTGTATCGGCATCAACTCTAGCTGTGATCCGAGGTAATGTAGTCGCCATAATTTTTCTCCATTTGTGTCAGAGTGTCACACTGCATATTATGGTCTTAAAATGTACAACAAGCAATTCTTGTGTCATTTTGGCACGCAAAAAAGTAATTTAAACAGATTTGTAACGCTCGACATTTTTGGTTTGAATTCACTTTTGTCACTGTATGGCTGTCATCTTTGCCAAGAAAAACCGAACAACGACTTGCCAAAGGCTTACTTATACAACAGTTAACTTTCCTAAAGAGGAAAGTTAAAAAGCGCAAACAGCCTATGGCCCTTTGCGCTTTTATCCATCTATTATCGTTGATTTTGCTTAAAGCAAATTTCTCACATCCACCCAACGATCATTCTTACGAATCAAATCAATAATCAGCTGATAGCGACAGCCGTCTTCGAAGGTTTGGTACGGTTCAACTTCAATGCCGCTGACGTCTTTTACCAATTGCGTGGCTAAGTGTGTCCAGCTTCGCTGAGTTTCACATTCAATATTGGGTAATTGCTGATCAATGGCGCTAGGTAATGCCACTTCTTGCCACTCACCATCTTTAAATAGATATAAAGGGCCACTGCCGTAATGGCCTTTAATATAAATAGAGCCTTTACTGCCATGAAACACAATATGGTCTTCATTAAAGCGCGGAGTTAATCCGCCGTGCTTAAACAGTACCGATACTGGATTCGCAGTAGGAATGCGGCTTTCCAGTTGCGCCAATACCGTATATGACCATTCTACGTCACAATCGCGCCATTTCAGCTCAGGATCGTTGATATCTTTAGGGATGAAGTTGCGACGCTCCGTGAAGTTATGCACGCCTTCAACCACAGGGGCTTTTGGCATGTCGTTGCGCACTTCGCCGCTGATAGACAAGATGTTTTCGCCAATCACAGAAGTCACGATAGACAATAGGTGCGTAAAGTTATTGTTTAAACGACCACCGCCCGCTTCAGAGCGATGAGACCAGCCAAACGGAATGTGTCTATCTAGATTAAAGTGAGAAATACATTCTACTTCGGTCGGTTCGCCAATTGCGCCCTCGGCAACTAACTGTTTCGCATGCATGATTTCAGGCATGTAGCGGAAGCTTGAGGCAAAGGCGGTTTTCAAGCCTTTGGCTTTGGCTAGCTGGTAAATTTCAAGCGCCGTTTCGCCGCTTTCGGTTAATGGCTTATCGCAGAAGATGTGACAGCCACACTCAATTGCCTGTTTAATGGCTTCAACGTGTGCGCCGCCAGGAGTTGCAATGGATACGATATCAGGCTGACATTGTTGTAGGGCGCGCGCCCAATCAGTGCCAAAATAAGCAATGTCTAAATCTTTTGCCACTTTTGCCACAACGTGCTCAGTACGACCCACAATTCCGACCACTTCTGCGCCCGCATCACGAAACGCTTTCGCATGACCAATTCCGGCAAACCCAGTACCAAATACCAATACTTTTTGAGTCATTCTCTTCTCCATTCATTCTTTTTATTCTGTTAACGCCTTTTTGTTGGTAGGCGTTATTTTAATGAGATTCGATGTTTAGCTTACCAGTGCCATAAAGTGCCATCTTCGAGGCGACTCACTGGTAAGTAAGAGCGTTTGTATTCATACTTTGCTGCTTCTTGCTCATCAAACTCGACGCCTAACCCCGGTGCATCGCTGACCAAAATCATGCCATTTTCAAGTTTCATGTCGTGTTTGAAGATGGATTGACACTCTTCATTGCCAAAACCAACAAACTCTTGAATGCCAAAGTTATGCGTTGAGATATTAAGATGCATGTGCGCGGCAAAACAGATTGGTGATAGATCTGGCGCGCCATGCGGTGCGGTGCGCACGTTATACACGGCGGCAAAATCGGCAATTTTTTTCATTCCTGTTATGCCACCAGCGTGAGTCGCGGCGCAACGGATAAAGTCAATCCACTGATTTTGAATAAGATCTTTGCAATCCCAAATCGTATTGTAGGTTTCACCAAGCGCCAATGGCGTAGTGGTGTGATGGCGGATCAGTTTGTAATTTTCTTGGTTTTCGGCAATGGATGCATCTTCTAGGAACATCAAGTTATACGGTTCTAACATTTTGCCTAGTTTTGCAGATTCGATTGGCGTCAGACGACTATGGGTATCATGCAAGAATTTGGCTTTGTTACCAAAACGTTCTTTGGCTTTGGCAAACAACTCAGGAACAAGATCAAAATATTTACTGGTAGACCAATCCTGCTCTGGAGGTAACGGGCGGTTGCCTTGCAGTTCAAAGTAATCTTTCTTATCGCCAAGCACGCCATAAGTTTCCGATAATCCCGGAATAGCCGATTGCAAACGAACGGCGCTAAAGCCCTGTTCGATGCATTGCGCGGCTTTATCTAAGGTATCTTCAATAGTTTCGCCATTAGCGTGTGCATACAGGGTTACGCCATCGCGGCATTTACCGCCCAATAATTGATAAACTGGAAGCCCTGCTACCTTACCTTTAATGTCCCACAACGCCATATCAATAGCGGCAATGGCAGCCATGGTAATGGGACCACGACGCCAATACACGCCCATGTATAAGTACTGCCAAATGTCTTCAATGCGATGCGGGTCTCGGCCAATTAAACAAGGTTTTACGTGTTCTTCAAGATAGGTCGCCACTGCCATTTCGCGCCCATTAACGGTGGCATCACCCAATCCATATACGCCTTCATCTGTGATTACTTTCACAGTGACAAAATTTCGACCTGGGTTGGTAACAAATACTTTAATGTCTTGGATAATCATCTTGAGTCTCTCATTAACCTGTAGTGCAAATTCATTGCTCTGGTAAATTTATTTAGTAATCCTGTTAAGTAAACCGATTTACTAAAACGATTTGGTAAATCGGTTTACTTGCTATCATCTAGATCTGCGAATAGAATGTCAACTGTCTATTTTGATGTGGTTAACAGTTTAAAAATACAATATGAAGAAAATACGAATTGTCGATGTAGCGCAGCACGCTGGCGTCTCTAAAAGTACTGTCTCTCAGTATCTCAATGGACGCTTTGGGCATATGTCAGCGCAAACCAAAATCAAAATAGAGTCGGCAGTGAAAGAGCTCAACTATGTGCCCAACCCTATCGCCAGAAGTTTAAAGGTCGAAAAAACTAAGACTATTGGCGTGGTGGTGCGTGATATTACCGGCTTTAATACCAGCCGAGTAATGCGTGGCATCGATGACTATTGTAAAAAGCACAACTACAACGTGATGATTTATAACAGTGATTTTGATGCCAAGGCCGAGGAGCGCGCTTTACTGTCCCTGAAACAAATGTGCGTAGATGGCATTATCATGACTTCATCTGGCCTAAACTCTGCGCTAATTAATCAGTTTATTGATAGCGGCATGCCAGTTGTGCAATTCCAGTTAGAGTATCCTGACTGTCAAAGTCATATGGTGCTGTCGGATTATCAAGAAGCCGCCTTTCAAGCCACTGAGCACTTGATCGAAATGGGTCACAAACGCATTTGTTTTGTCGCGCAAGATTTCTCAGATAACCGCTCACGTCAGGCGCGCTATCAAGGATATATGGATGCGCTCAATCAGCATGGTTTAGATGCTAGCCGTGAGTTGATTTTGTATTGGGATAGAGAAACGGGCTTTGAACATAGCCCTGTTGACGTATTACGAGGAGCGCAAGCACCCAGTGCGTTTTTTACCCAACATTTGGCGATCACTGTTGATCTACTACAAGCCTTTAACGCTGCCAATATTGACGTTCCGCAACAAGCCTCAATTGTTGGGTTTGATGAAATCCCTATGGTCGAAATGTTCAAAGTGCCCGTTTCGGTATTGCGTCAAGACGCTTACCAAATCGGTCTAGAAACCGCCAAGCTCACCATTGAATCCATATTAGGAAAACACCCGCAGTTTCAACGCACTATTGTGCCTTGTACTCTAATTAAACGAGACTCGGTTCAGCGACTCAGGTAATACTAATTTTTAACAGCGACATCGGTAAAAGCTCAGTATTTGCTGAGCTTTTTTGTTCGCCTCTTGCATCCCCTGTCACAATCTCTTTAAATGGTCACCCTGTACATTTCAGCACGTGACATTATCAAGGGAGTTCACATGTACTTAGTTTTATACTGCCACAATATCGGCAAGACCGATTATTCGTTTTTTGAAACCGAAGATTTTGATAAAGACGACGGATACATAGTGCGTGGTAAATGGCCCAATGAGCAGGCATTTCGTGATTACTTGCCCAAAGAGTTTCCCGATTTAAACGACTATCATATTGTGGATTTAATTGCAGAAGGTCAGCACGCCGACAGCTATACCCAATCTGAATTGTTAGCAAAAGCCCAGGCTGTTATCTAATCATTCTTACGCCGCCTTATTTAAGCCTTTCACCCTAGGAACCACAATGGCAGAGCTAAAAAGAGACATCACACTTATTGGTGGTATAGGACAAATGTCGACCACCTTGCTCGGAACTGGCCTATTTATGGTTCCCGCCATCGCCGCCAGTATTGCAGGTGAAAGCATGCTTTGGGCATGGTGGCTGCTGATCATTGCAGTGTGCCCTATCGCCTTTACTTTTGCTGCCCTTGGTAAACGTTATCCAAATGCGGGAGGCGCATCTTATTTTGTGAAAAAGGCATTCGGCTCTCGGCTCGAAAAAGTCATTGCGCTGCTGTTTATTAGCGTTATTCCTGTCGGCGTTCCTGCGGCGATCGCTATTGCGGGTGGTTTTGCGCAACAATTTTTACCGCAAGCACTAGCAAAGCCCATTATTGCTCAGCTACTTGTTGTGGTGCTGTTGATGGTAGTTAACTTCTCAGGAAGTAAAATCTCTAGCCAGTTTCAAACAGGGATTGCCATCGGCATTGCCGTATTAGTCGGGCTATTTTTATGGTTCGGTGAGATTGCCGTCTCTGACGCTGTGCCGACAGCCGTCACTAGTAGCACTCATTTTAGTAGCATAGGTAACGCCGTCGCCGTGATGTTTTGGTGCTTTGTCGGCATTGAAGCTTTTGCGCATATGGGAGAAGAATTTAAACGCCCTGAACGAGATTACCCGTTAGCCATTTTAATCGGCTGTTTGATTGCAGGTGCGGTGTATTATCTGTTTTCTACTGTGGTATTGAAGTATCACGCCTACGGCACTCAAGCACTGAATACTACCTCTGTTCCCTATCTTGCCAACTTACTGTTTGGACCTAAAGTCAGTTGGTTAATTAGCTTAACCGGCTTTTTAGCCTGCTTTGCCACCATCAATCTCTATACGCAAAGCCTATCGCGCATGCTGTGGTCTTTGGCGCGCGAATATCGCCCAGCCAGCGCCATGACTCGTCTCTCACCAAAAGGGGTGCCAACCAAAGCCACCGCTATTGTCGGCATCACTTTGGCGTTATCGTGCATATTGGGTGATTTATCCAACATTGATGTAGAAGTGTTTCTTACTCTCGCTAATGGTATCTTTGTCGTGATTTATCTCTTTGCCATGCTAAGTGCGGTGAAGTTATTGACCGGGAAAGGTCGCTATCTTGCAATACTATCAAGCTTATTATGTGTGTTAGTTTTATGCTCTATAGGCTTGGCAATGAGTTATGCCCTAGGGCTATTTATTCTGATTTGGTTATTAGTGCCTAAATTTAACAAGTAAACCAATCACACTAAGTAAATGATCAGAACGAGCCTAGAAAAAGTAAAAGGGCAGCGATTATGACAATCGCTGCCCTTTTGATAAATGCGAAATTTAATTTATGTCATCTACAACTTTAAATGAATATTGCAATCGCTGGAGCAATCAATACCGTTGCGACGCCAGAAAACAACATAATCAAGCTAGCAATTGTGCCCGCTTTAGAGTGAATCCCGTAAGCAATCGCCGTACCTGAACCATGCGCAGAAGCACCTAAACCAGCACCTTTACCGTGACGAGAACGTACTTTAAATAGGCGTAGCATAGTCTCACCAACCACAATCCCAACAATACCGGTCATTACTACAAAGATTGCCGTTAAATCAGGTTTACCACCAATCTCTTTGGAAGCCACTACAGCAAAAGGAGTTGTAATAGAACGCACCGCTAGGCTTTTTTGTAGGATATCGGATAAATGCATCGCTTTACTTAACAATATAGTACTCACCAATGCCGCAACTACGGCAACGATGACACCGGTAGTTATCGATAACCAGTGGTTTCTAATGACTTTTTTATTTTCATACACTGGAATAGCGAACGCTACCGTTGCAGGACCTAACATCCATACCAACCAGTGTGATTCTTTAATATAGTCTGTGTAACTGATGCCTGAAGTTAAAAGCATTGCCACAATCAATACTGGCACAGACACCAGCGGTATCAACCAAACTTGTTGAAAACGGCCATGCATTGCTTTTGTTAAGTAGTAACCCGCTAGTGTAAACAAGAAGCAAAATATTGCGATATAGGTGTGCATTATCGATTACTCCTAATTTTTTTAAGTTCGTATCGATAAACGGTATCTACAACCACTGCGGTACTGGTCAATACAAATGCGGTACTAATTAAAATAACCGCGCCAATTTTTAAACCTTGATGTTCAAAAAGCGAACCATAATTCACAACAGCGATGACTGCTGGGATAAAAAACAACAACATTTCGGCAATCAGCCAATTTGAACCCGCTTTTAACCACTGCACTTTTACTACATTGCTGAACAACAAGGCTAGCAACAAGAACATGCCCAAGACATTTGAAGGTAAAGGAATGTTGAAATTGCTGACTAACCAACTAGATAATAACCAAATCAGACATAACACAACGATTTGTACTGTTGTTACACCTGCGTATTTAAATTTTTCGATATTCATGTGAATTGCCAAACTATTTATTTCACAAGCATTATTAATTATTGCTTATACGAACTCAAATGAATAATATAGCTAAAGTTCATGCCAAAGTGGAATACTTATATGTCAATGAAGGCGCTTCAATACTTCACTACCCTAGTCAATTGCCGTAGCTTTACCAAAGCCTCAGAGCACTTGTTTGTCACGCAACCGACAATCAGTAAGGCGCTAAAATCACTAGAAACCAGTTATGGACATGCGTTAATACACCGCAATGGTCGAGACATAGAGTTGACTGAGGCAGGTAGAATCGTCTTCTCCTATGCCGAGTCGGTACTATTTCAACAAAAAGAAATGCAAATTCGGCTCAATGATTTGCAACATCTTAAATCAGGTAAAATCACCTTAGGCATTCCGCCAATGGTAGGACATCTATATACCAACCTGATTCAAGAATTCTCTCGCCTATACCCCGATATTGAAGTTTCTATTGTAGAAAGTGGCAGTAGAAAACTTGAAAGTGATGTCGTAGAAGGCAACATAGATATCTCCATTACTATGTTGACGCAAAAAGACTCACGCTTTAATACTTGGCCATTAGACACCCACCCCATCTTAGCGGTACTACCGAAAACTCCCCAATGGCAAGATATCGATATCATCGACATTATTGATTTAAAAGATCTGCCTTTTTATATGTACAACTCTGAATTTGTTATTTCAGAAGTGATTACGCAAATGTGTCTAGAAATGGGGTTCACACCAAGCATAGGTGTAAGAAGTAGCCAATGGGATTTTCTGGCGGCTATGGTCAAAAGTGGTATGGGGGTCAGCTTTATGCCTGAGCCTATTTGTCGACGTTTAAATTCTGATGACTATTACTTTATTCCCATCAAACAAAACATTCGCTGGGAGCTCGCGGCAATTTGGAGCAAAGAGCACTACGTGTCTAAAGCCAGTAAAGCGATGCTCGGTCTCATACAAAGTAATCAATGGAGCGTCACTAGACACCCTCTATAACTTTTGTGATAGTTACAAATCAATCAATAACAAAAATTTATTGTTAATATAAATTATCATAATTTTTATTAATACGATCCCTTACATATACTTCTCCTATCAAAACAAAGCACGTTACAAAACGTGCAACAGACATTAAAAGATAGGAACAGATTATGAAAATGAACCACGTAGGCATTATGGTTGGCGACATGGACCAAGCAGTTGAGTTTTATACGAAAGCACTTGGCCTAAAAATTGTCATGAACAATACTAAAGTGATTGAAGAGCGTGAAACTGCGATTGGTCGTATGTGTATTGCTGTGTTTGGCGAAGGCTTTAAAGGCTTTAACATTGCCCACCTGGTGACTTCTGACGGTATCGGTGTCGAGATGTTTGAAATGAAAGAGCGCCAACAACGCCATGAAGTTGATTTCTCTCGTCTAGGTATTTTCCACTTCTGCTTGCAAACCGATGATTTTGCGGGCGCTATAGAGCGTACTGAACAATACGGCGGTAAAGTGCGTATGGATATTATGCGCTATCACCCAGAAGACGACAGCAAGCCTGCGCAAATGGTTTACCTAGAAGACCCGTTCGGTAATTTATTTGAGCTTTACTCGCATACGTACGAAGAAACATACGCGACAGATTACGAATAACACCAATCGTACTAAATAACAGGTCATTCTAGCTTGTTTAGGATAAGACCATTCATTAAAAAAGAGGATAAGCCTGTTGGGCTTATCCTCTTTTCTCTATACGGCTCCACCGAATACGCATTATGACTGGTAAAGGCGCTAATTAGAAAAACTAGAGCTCTTTACAGTCTTCACATAAACAGTTCACTTCAAGCTGCTCACTGGCAAACACGAACCCTGCTTGCGCTACATTTTCTTTTAACTCTTCAACCAACGCAGAGCTAATGCTAATTTCTTTCACCTTAAAGCAGTTTGAACAAATCAAGAACTGTGAGGCCTCATGATTATGATCACAGGTGATGTGCATACAAGAGATGTATTTGTTGGCAATTTGCAATCGATGCACTAAGCCCTGCTCTTGCAAAAACTCCAAGATACGATAAACCGACATAGCCGACATACTTTCACTGTACATCTCTTTATAGAGATCAACGATCTCATACGCAGATAACGCTTTCTCTGATCCCGTTAAGCACAAAAGAATCTGTTTTCTCTTATTGGTTAGTTGACCACCATTCTGCTTACACTTGGCAGTCGCATGCTCAATAATCATTTTAGAGTAAGAAAGTTTTAAAATATCTGACATAGGTATATTAGTATCACGTCTTTAGCAATGAAATAGCGTACCAGTTTACTGCAAAACACCACAAATTTCTGTCTGTTTACCTAAAAAACACACTTTAAATTTCTCGCTAGCGTCACATTGTTTTAGATTCCGAACCTGATTAAGTATCAAAACAGGTTAAAGCATTGCTGTGTTTTTGAGCGTTCATCATCTATTAATGACTAAATATCCATCATTTACGATGCTAAATAAGTTCATTAAATTGTAATGTAGGTGCCGTAAACACGCCCAAAGTAGAAATATTTCATCTAGAAGAAAATAATATTGCACATAAAATGCTATTGCGATCACTTATTTATTCAATGTTATCTAACTTATTTTGCATTGATGACTAACTAAAAGTTAGCGGAGTATCACAGTATTAAAAGATAATATAAACTTAACCTGCAATAGAATACGTAGCATTTCCATTTCACTACGTATTAACATTATTCATATTCACAATTTAAAATAAATACCATTTTAACCAAATTAAACATACTGTCATTTTTAATTTTTACAAAACAATAAAAACAACCTGGATTAATCTTTTTATTTAAACCAACAAACCCTTAATAATCAGTATCTTAAACCAACCAAATTAATGGACTGATAAGAAGACACAAACATAACACAAGCATTACCAATCAATTAACCTTACTAATGACAAATATAAGGGTTACTTATTCATGGTATTTAACATTTATTACTGATTAATATTAAAGCTAATAAGCGAACGTAAATCACACAATTTATATTTAACCTAATTTTCTAATGAAAAATAAGTATTTACTGTTATTTAAACCCTGCATACACTGAATTCCAATTTCATTTCTTGAAATTTTAATGAGAATTCCCTCGAATTTGAGTTTTTATAAAAGGATACTATGAATAATATACGATTAGCCGGTTTATCCACGGCCCTAATAACAGGGCTATGCTTAAACCCAATTACAATTGCAATGGCCAATGCCAGTGAGATCAACGGTGTTGATATCGGCACTTCAGCAAAAGAGAGCCAGTGGTGGAGCACCTATTCCATTGACGTTCTTAACTCTAGTGGTGCAGATATTGATATGCGAGGTGCAACGTTAGAGTTTGTACTTCCAACCAGTGTCAGCGGCTTCCAGTTTTCGGGTACGGGCATGACCTACCCTACATGGGATTTAACAACTAGCCCTGCAGCCGACGGTGTGCTGCATCGCATTGAATTTTCTTTTGATGAAGGCTCTTGGATCAAAGACCACCTAACTGCCAACAACTCTTTCGCGTTCTCTTTTGGCTATGACGGTACACTGGAAGACATTAGCGCTTTCGAAAACTCAATTGTCTTTAGCAGTAAAGACGGTGACGTTACTCCGCCACCACCTGTCGTTGAAGAGCCAGCAACAGTAGTGACTGGGCTAAAAGGACAATACACTATTGTTGATAACGCCGTAGATATTGCATTCAATGTTGAAACGACCGCAGCAGTAGACGCTTACGCTAAGCTAGTACAAGGTGAGCAAGTACTTACTGAACTATCAAAAACGGTAGATGGCGTCTCTGATTTTGTTCTACAAAGTCAAAATGCCGTTGCAGGCAGTTACGAAGTCGTCATTGGTGGCACCTACGATAATGACGGTCAAGCGTTACCTATCGCAGAGCAACGTTTCGCTGTCAGCTTCATTGAAGCGGAAGAAGAAGCACCTGAAATTACACCAACCATTAACGTTACTGGCTTAACCGATCAGTATGAGTTAGTTGACTCCGCAGTTAATATCCCTCTAACGGTTGAAAGTAACACTGAAATTTTAGTGGAAGCTAAGCTAGTACAAGGTGCGCAAGAGTTAGTTAGCGTACAACAAATGGTGGATGGTTTCTTAGGTCTAACCTTAGAAGGCACTAACCTTGCACAAGGCAGTTATGAAGTTGTTGTAAGCGGTACTTACAACGATGGCGAAACAAGCACTCCGGTAGCTGAGCAGCGCTTTGCTATTACTCTGCAAGACAAAGAAGAAGTTGCTCTTCCACCGCAAGTGAGCTTTACATCACCAAACAGTGGCAGCTTAATTAAAGTCAATCAAGCAGTACAAATCAGTGTTGATGCGTCTGCTGAGCACAACGACTTATCTAATGTTTCAATCACAGCTAATGGCACCACTATTTGTGAGTTTGATGCATTCTCTAGCAATAACTTTGCTTGTGATTGGACTCCGACCACTATCGGTAGCGTGAAGCTAACCGCTATTGCAACTGACGAAGAAAACCTATCCACCAGTAGCAACATTAATATCACTGTGATTGATGAAAATAACCTAGGCAACTTGTCTTGTGATATTTCTCAAGTTTACTACACAGATAGCCAAGGTGATGTTCGTGAGTGTATGGGTGATGACCACCCACGAAGAGTGGTCGGTTACTTCACATCATGGCGCAATGGTAGCAACGGATTCCCAACTTACTTAGTTAAGGACATTCCGTGGGATAAAATTACCCACATCAACTACGCATTTGCAGGTCTTGATTCTAATACGATTGAGTTTACCTTAGATGACAGTGCCACTGAGATGGAATGGCCAGGTGTTGCGGGCGCAGAGATGGACCCTGCTCTACCATACAAAGGTCACTTCAACTTATTAAACAAGTACAAGAAACTGTACCCAGATGTTAAGACCATTCTAGCCGTTGGCGGTTGGGCTGAAACCGGCGGTTTCTACTCAGGAACAACCAATCCAAACTGTACTGTTAACCATGAAGGCATCGACAAGATTGCAACTCAATCTGTTGAATACGTTCGTAAATATGGCTTTGACGGTATCGACTACGATTACGAATACCCAACATCTATGTCAGATGCAGGTAACCCTGTCGACTGGCCTCTATCAAATATCTGTCGCGGACAATTATTTGAAAACTACGTTGAGTTGATGAAAGTTACTCGTGAAAAACTGGATGAAGCAGGTGAAGAAGATGGACGTAAATACCTATTTACTATCGCTTCTCCATCATCGGCGTACCTATTACGTGGCATGGAAAACTTCCAAGTTACGCAGTACCTAGACTTCATTAACTTGATGACTTATGACTTCCACGGTACTTGGAACCATTTTGTTGGCCATAACGCAGCTCTATTTGATAACCGTATTGATAGCGAGTTAGAAGCGGGTGGCATTTACGGAACCGCGCAATACAAAGGCATTGGTTACCTAAACGCAGCGTGGACAGGTCAATACTTCCGTGGCGCAGTAGACCCTGGCAAACTGAATATCGGTGTTCCATTCTATACCCGTGGTTGGAAAGATGTTGAAGGTGGCGTAAATGGTTACAACGGCACATCTCCACTGCCACAACAATCTGATTGCCCAGCAGGAACAGGATTAAACGATCCATGTGGCGCAGGCGCTGAAGGTATTGATAACCTATGGCATGACGTTGACGACAATGGCGTTGAAGTTGCAGCGGGCGTTGTACCTATGTGGCACGCGAAGAACCTTGAGCATGCACAAAGCCTTGGCCTAACGGACTCAATCCCTAGTTATGGTAACGAGTGGGGCTTGGATGCCAACAATCCTAAGCACCTTATCTCTGGCACTTATACCCGTCACTTCGATGAGAAAGCAAAAGTACCTTGGTTATGGAATGCCTCGAAAAAAGTATTCTTATCAACCGAAGATGAAGAGTCAATGGGCCACAAAATTGAGTACATTAAAGACCGTGGCTTTGGTGGCATCATGATTTGGGAGCTTGCGGGTGACTACGGCTTTGACGAAGAGAGAAACGAATATTACATGGGTCAAACCCTTGTGACGCAAATGTACGATGGCTTCAAAGAAGCAACGCCGTACAGCGTGCAACACAACGATATTCTTGACACTCCAACGGCACAAGTCGACATTGATATCTCTGTGGAATTCCCAGTAGGTGACAATAACTATCCGTTCAACCCTAAGTTTACTTTCACCAATAACAGTGCTGCTGAAATTCCTGGCGGAACCGTTATCCAGTTCCTACTTCCAACTTCAACGTCGGACGTATTAACTGACTGGTCCGGTACAGGCGCAGAAATTACGTACAATGCCGGTAACGACAACGTACAAGGCGAGCGTCCTAACCACATGGTTGAAGATTTCCACGTGGCAGAACTGGTGCTTCCATCTTGGCAATCACTTGCTCCGGGCGGAGAAACAACTCTTGATTTGGTGTACTACCTACCAGCGACAATTGGTACTCAGAGTATCCGCTTCTTGATTGATGACCAAGTTGTCGGCATCAAATCAGCATTCCCTGAACTACCAGAGTATGCACAAGGCGATGCTACAGACCCTGAAAGCCCAGAAACTGACCCTGAAAATCCGGGAACAGCTCCTGAAACTCCAGACACTGATCCAAGCGATGTAGTCGATTGGGTTGGCGGTCAAACAACAGTAAGCAATGGTGACATCGTTAAATTCCAAGGTGAATGTTTTAAAGCGAAAAACAACCCTGGCGCTTGGGA
This sequence comes from Vibrio sp. B1Z05, assembly GCF_052955985.1. Taxonomy (NCBI): domain Bacteria; kingdom Pseudomonadati; phylum Pseudomonadota; class Gammaproteobacteria; order Vibrionales; family Vibrionaceae; genus Vibrio; species Vibrio sp. B1Z05. The sequence goes on along the minus strand of NZ_CP130463.1, from coordinate 1,003,825 downwards.
ATCACCAAAAGCAGGAAGCTGGTTCTGGGATGCAGTAACTTGCCCATAACCGAGCAAAGTAAAAAATAAAAAGTAACCTAACTACAGGGTCAGCGTCTTTCAAAAGTATTGCCATTGTGAAAGCAAATGCGATGCAAAATGAAAGACCTGACCCTGATTTTATTTAGTTCAAATGCCCTATTTCTTCACTGATTAGTTCTAAGATTTTGTCCTTGATGGCATCTTTATTTTCCGCGGCATAGATATTGTCTTTGCCAACGCAATCCCTAAGCCCTGTATTACTATTGACAGGATAATCAAATCCGATCACGGCTAGGCGCGCTTTAACTTCCTTATGTTCGCTAGTCCAGTGACTTAAAGTATTTGTTAGTTTAATTTATGTTCAAACTTTCAAAAAATCACCAAATACCACTTTTGGGTTATTTACTACTCCCTATTACGCTAACTCCAAAAACCCAAAGGGGGTCAGGTCTTGAAATTTGCATAAATATCTCATCATGCAAAATTCAAGACCTGACCCCCACGAACTAAATTAAAGAGTCGCTACCCCAGGCACTTCGATAACTGAATTAGCATTCGCTCGTTCTATTATCTTAAGTATCGTAGTTTGTACTAACTCACTCTCGCGAATATCAGTTTCACAAGAAAAACGCTCCTCTTGTACGCAGTCCCCTTCCGATAAGATAAACTGCACTGATACTACCGTTGCGCACTCTTTGGTTTCCCCATGATACGCCAACGTAATCTGAGGGTATCCATTAACCCCTTTCTTAACCTGCTTAGCTATACGTTTTTTCGCTTTGTCCAAATTCATACACATCCTTTAACCCCCAAGCGGGGTCAGGTCTTGAAATTTGCACCACTATACTACAAGCATATCCAATTCAGCTTTATTGCCTCTTTTACTACAACTCCTATCACACTCTTGTAAGTACACAATGAATTCTATCAACATCTCCCTTAATGCATTTAAACCGTCAGGAATTACCAACGGGGTCAGGTCTTGAATTTTACATAAATTACCATCAATGCAAAATTCAAGACCTGACCCCCATTACTGCCCAAAATTCAAGACCTGACCCCCATTACAGTAAATAACTCAATAAAATAATCCTTAGCAAAATATGAAATAGCTTGAATATTCAATTCTAAACACTCATCCAATATTCATAGAAAAAGTGTTACCTCATCATGAAAGAACAGCGTGAAACAAGTTGTTTCATGTTAATCCCAGAAAATTAAAGTAAAGATTATCCCATGCAAATAAACAGATGTTGGATTGGTTTAAGGTATGAACAATATAGTGAAATTTATTGGTTGTATTAGAAGGTATATTATTTTTATAACTTTAATCAGCATCTCATTTGGCGCTTACTCTGCTCAGTATAAATTGTACAAACACAATAATGATGCCAATAAGTCTACTTTAATAATTAATGGCAACATAGAGAATGGAGAGTATGGTAAGTTTGTAAAATTCATATCAGAGATAACTGATAATATTTCATCTGTCATATTACAATCAAATGGTGGTTATCTTAACGATGCCATTGAGATAGCCAACTATATTAATAAATCTGGATGGAACACTGATGTTGAAACATACTGCAACTCATGTTGTGTTATCATTTTTCTATCCGGAAAGCATAGAACTGCATACGAAAAATCACATATAGGTGCACATAGCCCGTACTACGGTGATCTTAAACGCGATTATAGACAAGATCTGAAAAAATCAGCTTTATATAATAGATTATTTAATATCCTATCACGCTATCTAAATGACATTAAAATATCCAAACAAATAATAGACCAAATGTATGATACTCCTTCTAGAAATAGACTAGAGTTAAACACTAATAATCATGATCATCCTTGGGAGATAATAACTAAGAGTTTTTTGTACAGTTAACGTAGCGTTAACTTTGATTCTTGGATTTTCTTTATAATTTCTTTAAGTACCGGTTTATTAACCACATTACGATTCGCCACTATCAGGTAAAGATCCATCTTACCGATAACACCTGAAAAAGAGTAAACCTCATGGCTAAGGGTGCTTGCTGTTTGTTCTGATACAATGCCTGTGTATTTAGAGTTCTCAATAATATCATAGAAAGATATAAGGCTATCAATGAGATATTCATTAGTACCTGGGTTAGATGTAAACTTATCACTGTAATCATCAAGCCATTTTAATTTAATTATATTCTTTGGTTCAGACTCAATAATATCTCCATGGAATTGTTTCGAACGAAGAAAAACCAAATCATCAGTTTGAATTTTATGACATTGATATCGTCTGTCTATTAAAGGCTTTTTATCAATGAACAAATCTATCTCACCAATTAAAAGATCTGAATATGCTTTTTCTCTAGTCGGATAATTATTCAGTTCTTTAAACGATAGTTCCTCACACTTCAATGCTTCGTCATGCAAAAGACGTACTATTAACTTGTATCGGTTTTAATAACGTGATTTGAGGAATACTTGTGCGAAACATTTCATACTCAAAGACAACAGAGTTTAAACTAGCTGTTATTTTTGAATATAAAAACTTTCCTTCACTAGTTGGCGTTAGTGCAATCCCGTTCTTGATAAAAAGTTTCTTCCCACAATCTTGCTCAAGATTAGTAATAGCTCTAGATAGAGATGAAATAGAAGTATTTGCTTTCTTTGCAATATCTCTAAAATTATCTCCCTCATAAACATATTTAAAAAGTACCAGTTCTTTTAGCATGATCTTCTCATCTGTTACTGCCTTCTGTTCGAGTTAAGATTCTCAAACTCATAAGAATAAACCGAAAGAATAAAATAACAACCCTACGAAAATTTTATTCATTTATCAAATCAGAATGCGCCATCAACATTGCCCCTGCTATCTAGCTTATCAAGTGTTTGAAACTTCTGTGCTCCCGATCTACTATTCGATAAAGCGGGGTCAGGTCTTGAAATTTGCATAAATAGTATTTATGCAAATTTCAAGACCTGACCCCGCAACAGCGCCCCTAAAACCTAGAGAATAAACATGAACTACTTTGAATCCCCTTTCGCTGGTGTGCCGTTGCAGCAGCAAGTGACTAACCCAAATATCATTGTAGGTAAGCACAGTTATTACTCTGGGTACTATCATGGACACAGTTTTGATGATTGTGCTCGGTATCTTGCACCTGATAGAGATGATGTTGATAGGCTTATTATTGGCAGTTTTTGCTCTATTGGTTCTGGTGCGGCATTTATTATGGCGGGGAATCAAGGGCACAGGCATGACTGGATAAGTACTTTTCCGTTTTTCTATCAAGATGATGATACTTTTGCACAAGCCAAAGATGGTTTTGAGCGCGTCGGAGATACCATAATAGGTAATGATGTTTGGATTGGGACGGAAGCGATGATTATGCCCGGAGTAAACATTGGGCATGGCGCTGTGATTTCAAGTCGCGCTGTTGTTACCAAAGACGTTTCCCCTTATGAAATAGTAGGGTCAAACCCGGCTAAGCACATTAAATTTCGTTTTTCTGACACTGAAATCACTATGCTACTAGAGATGCAGTGGTGGGATTGGCCGCAAGGCGTTCTTAAACAAGCTGTGCCCTATTTGTGCTCGAACGATATTCAAGCGCTGTATCAGTATTGGCAATCGCAAATATCTAATACCAACCACACTAAGTAAGTGATCAGAACTAGTGCAAGAAAAATGCTCGAGAACAAGGCAGAATTTTGATAAGTCGTTATTCTACAATCAAAAATTCTAACGCCGTTATCGAGCATTTTAACAAGCTAGAATGACCAGTTATTTAGTACGATTGGTATAATTAAACGTGTCATGAACGGCTATGTCATCTGCTAACGATGAACGATTACTTATATCCGTGAACTGGATTAAAAATGATCCTGTGAAAAATATAGTTAAGGTGTAAATAACTATCTCAAAGAAATTAAATTGAATAACGAATCAACGAGTAACTTGTCTAATCTAGAGCAACTATTCACGCTATTGCCCGTAAAAAGCATCACTTTCTAGCCCCAGATTGAAACTCAAATACTAGGTAGTGAAGCAATGCAAAGCTTAGAGTTTGCGTTAAAAGATGTCGTGCCAATAATCAAATTGATTAATTCTAGTCACTACAACCATTAATGATAACCAAAACACTACAGTGCCCTAACATCATGGATTAATTACTGATTACAAAAGAAAATTTAAAAATGACTATGCTTTAAACCTGACAAACCTCTAACTTGCCAGTTACCAAGCATAAGGTTAATTTTCATAAACTAAACCTCATCAATCACGAAAATACCTCAAATGGCAAACTTTGAAACGCACCTTAAAGCCGGTGTCGCCGTCACAGGCATTGCTGCCGCGACCCTAGTGGCAAAAGGTGACATCACTATTCAGACCGCACTATGGCTATGGTTTATTGGCTCAATAGGTAGCCTATATCCCGATATTGACTCAGATAGTTCCACCTCTCTTGAAGTCATTTATGGCGCCATGTCCATAGCCCTGTGCTTTGGTGCCATGCATTACGTCATAGGTGATGCTCATACCCCAACCGGGTTACTGCGCTTACTGCTCATTCCGTTAGCCATCTACCTATTTTTACACCAAGTGCTATTACGAATTTTCAAGAAGATCACCGCCCACCGCGGCGCCTGCCACTCTATTATTTTCGGCATCGCAAATACGCTAGTTTTGGTTAACGTCACTTTCTATCTTGCAGGACACTTAGTGATAAAGCCCGCTATGACTGCATGGCTCACAGGCTTTTTCTTCTTGGTTGGGTTTTTATTGCATCTCTTGATGGATGAGATAAATAGCGTGGAATTTAGCCGATTTAAACTTAAAAACTCGTTCGGCACAGCGCTTAAACTGCTTCCCGAAAATCATATCCTATTAAGCGTTAGCTTAGTCGCTATCTGTGTTGTTGGATATTGGTATTCGCCAAATATGACGGAGTTCATACATGTTTTAAGCAACTGGAATCATTTTAAGTTCTATTAAATCGAACAACCATTAATGGTTGTTCTACCAAGTATTATAAAAACCAGCCATGTAAATATAGTTGCATATTAATCTATATGTCTGACATTAATAAAATATGAATTGTATCAAAGATAAAAAATAACATTTCAAATATACTACTTTTTCTGACATTAATTTTAGCAAATAGAAGAGTATTGCTATTTATTTCATGCATATAAAATAAATAACAATGTGAATCTTGGTCAACAATAGTGGTAGGTTTCATGAATTTAAATAATAGCCTAGTGATATTAGGCTTAGCGATCAGTGTCGTCTCCTGTGGCGGTGATGATAATTCCAATAATAACCCAGCCCCTCCCCAACATTATACAATAACAAGCACAACATCATTAGGAGGAAGTATTACTCCTAAAACTCAAGATGCACAATATGGTTCAACATATACTTTTAATTTAAATGCTGAGGATGGCTTTGAGATTAGTGAAGTAACTGGATGTGAGGGGGCCCTTAAAGGCTCTCAATACAATACAGGATTAATTACAAATGACTGTAATATTGCCGCCGAATTCACACCAATAATAGTAACAGCGTTATCTCATGCAAGTAGCGGGGGAACTATCTCACCAAAGGAGCAAAGTGTTAATTATGGAGAGACATCAAGCTTTGATTTAAATGCTAATGACGGATATCAACTCAAACATATTGAAGGCTGTGATGGCACGTTAAACGGGAATACATATAAGACCGGAGTATTGAAAGAAAACTGTGAGGTAATCGCAACCTTTGCCCCCGTTATATATCACATAACTGCACACTCATCAGAAGGTGGTAACGTATCACCGAGCTCAATGAGCATAGCTTATGGAGAGAATGCTCAATTTGATGTTTCCACAGAGGATAAATATACCTTAGAGTCAATTAGTGGATGTGGTGGTAGCTTAAAAGACAATAAATACTACATCACTAATGTATCGAGCGATTGCACGATAACCGCTCAATTTAATTCCAATAATAACCCAACCCCTCCCCAACATTATACAATAACAAGCACAACATCATTAGGAGGAAGTATTACTCCTAAAACTCAAGATGCACAACATGGTTCAACATATACTTTTAATTTAAATGCTGATGATGGCTATGAGATTAGTGAAGTAACTGGATGTAAAGGGGCTCTTGCCGGCTCTCAATACAATACTGGACTAATCACAAATGATTGTAGTATTGCCGCCGAATTTACACCAATAATAATAAAAGCTCTATCTCATGCAAATACTGGTGGAACTATCTCACCAAAAGAGCAAAGTGTTAATTATGGAGAGACATCAAGTTTTGATTTAAATGCTAATGATGGATATCAACTCAAACATATTGAAGGCTGTGATGGCACATTAAACGGAAATACATATAAGACTGGAGTATTGAAAGATAACTGTGAGGTAATCGCAACCTTTGCCCCCGTTATATATCACATAACTGCACACTCATCGGAAGGTGGTAACGTATCACCGAGCTCAATGAGCATAGCTTATGGAGAGAATGCTCAATTTGATGTTTCCACAGAGGATAAATATACCTTAGAGTCAATTAGTGGATGTGGTGGTAGCTTAAAAGACAATAAATACTACATCACTAATGTATCGAACGATTGCACGATAAACGCTCAATTTGAACGTACGGTTGGCGACCAGGAAATTATCGTCGATGTTTCAGGTGCAAGTAATGACCGTCCAATTATCGGAACCTTAACTTCAGATGACAAAAGTGTACTCATTACAACCACATCCAAAGATGGTGAACTGAAGTTTGAAGGATTAAATAAGCAACAAGATTATATTTTAACTGTTAGCCAAGCAGGATATAAAATTGCAGATGCCGATGATAGTGTCGAAGAAAATGATAGCCCAAGAGCTAAAACTTCTTTGTCAGAAGTTAATGGTAATGTCATCAAAATTAATGCCGGTACTTTTGCTCAATTTAATGCCGAACGCATTGATGGGTTAGAACAAGATCACTTCCAATATCACTGGTCTGAAGATATCAACACGGCGGGACGAGAGTATTCATCATATATAAACAAAGACTTACCGATAGAAATTATAGTCCAAGATTATAGCGATGTAGATTCCCATGCAAGTGCAACCCTACAGTCTCTGTTTGGTATTATTTTAGATGATTCAGATGTCCCTTGGAGTCAGGAACATGCGTACCGTCTACTTGAAATGCTAAAAAGAACGGGCCTTGAAAGTTTTCCAAATCAACTCTCAGGAGGGTCGGCTGCTGAGCATCCGTATGCAAGTCACTGGGTATTAACTGACGAACTTTTGACAGACGATATTGAAGTCACCAATTTAACAGATGCTAGCACTCAAGTTAAAATTTCTACTCAAACATTCAAATATGCATCACCAACAATCGTGACTGTTGATGGTAAGCGTGGACGATTCTTCTCTAACCGTTTATATAACGCAGCTATTCGCTTTGTTACAGACAATGGCCAAAAAATTGATGTAGCGGCTCATATACTCAAACAGCGTTACGGCGTAATTATAGCGACTACTCGTAACTTTAACGGGCTCTACAAGACTATTCCAGTAATAGACGACGATCGTAATGCAAATATATGGCAAATATTTCAACCAAAAGAATTAATTGCAATCATTGCTATTTTAGAAGAATTCCCTCAAGGAATGAAAGATCTCAGTCTGCCTAATGAAAAAGGCGGCCTGCGTTACTTCTTAAGACGTGCGAATGGACTTCCTCACCCGTTATATTCTGCCGCACCGGCTGTAGCTTGGACATCAGCTAATTATGTTGAATTTATGGAATCAGCCTTTACGCAAAACTTTATTGGTGATATTCAACGTTTAATTATTCACGAAAAGTCTCACTTCTTATGGGACTACGCATTCTCAAATGACCTCAAATATGAATGGTTAAAAAAATCTGGGTGGTATATTCCAGGAGATACCGACGGGAACTGTAAACAATGGGCAGAAGACCCTGATAATTGGACACCACCAAACGTAGACCCAGAAACATTAAATGTTTTAACTGAAGTACATGATCATCCCAAATTTGATGGTGAACTTGTTTTTGACGGACAATGGGCATCATGTAGCACCACTCAATTTGTGACAGCGTATGCCGCTAAGTTGAACCCTAATGAAGATATGGCAGAAAGTATTTCTTACTTTTTAACCAATCCTGATTTATTGCGTTCAAGAGCATTGCCAAAATACGAATTCATCCGAGACTATATTATGCAAGGTAGTATCTATCTCAGTGTAATTCGTCCTGATCTCACTTTTGAAGTGCTTAATTTATACCCAGATTATATATATCCAGGAAAAATCAATAGTGTCGATATCTCTGTATATGGCGCGCCAGAACAAAAGAAAAGTGTAGAAGTGACTCTTGGATTACACACAAGTGATAACTGCAGTAACCAAGACAATTGTTTTGACGGTGCATCCGGTGCGTATATGCGCTTACTAAGCCCAATTGGAACATATAAAGATCAATACTTTAAACCTGCTAATGGAGCACAACTCGACTCTAAATTAATCGCAAGATTCGATCTTCCAGCAGAAGCAGCTAAAGGTTGGTGGGTGCCCGCTGAAATAGTCGTTTTCGATCAAGTTGGCAATCGTAGAATCGAAAAACTAGCAAGCTCGGACTATGGTTGGCGTCTCTATATCAATAATGCAAATTCAGATATTGTTGCGCCCCAATATGTCAAAGACAGCATGACTTTGAACTTATTTAACTCTGACTCTACTGATTCTCCTGTTGAATTAAAAGAAGATGAGCAATTGTTGCAATTACAATGGCTACTAAATGAGAATAAGTCGATGGATCAAGGTTACTGCTATGCAACTATAAGTAATCAATCCGCTGACTTCGGATGGGGTCAATATAGTCACGAACTACATAGTCATTATATTCCTGAAGTATCTAGCCGTAGTGATGCTACAAATATTTGTACGATAGACTGGCTAGTCACTCGCTTTATTCCATTGGGAAACTATGGCCCTAGATATATAACTATGAAGGACAAAGCATTGAATATAGGAAAAACAAGCTTTACCGCAAACCATCCGACTCATGAAGATCCAATCACACTCGTAGTATCGGGAAGTACTCCTGATACTAATTCGCCTTTGATTAATCAACAGGTATGTCAATCTGAAGATGAGGATGAAACATGCCTTCGAGTAACTGCTGCCCCATCAAATCCAGACAACCCAAATGGTGAAACAATAGTTAAGATTTACTATTGGGCATACGAAGAGCAACCTCTAGCAACGGCTTCAGGATTAAATATCACCGGGATCAGATTGAGAAATCCTCAAGGCCAAGAGTTTCACTTCTGGCATTCAAAACATGACAGCGCGGATAAAACCACAGCCCCCGATCAGGAAGGTGGTTATTTCAAATGTAATAGTCAGGCTTTAAAAGATGACCCTAATTGCGATGCTACCACGCCAATCCAGTACGTATTTGAAACTATACTACCCGTTGGTTCAGCCCCAGGAACATGGGGATTAACTGAAATGACGGTAAGAGACTTAGCAGGCAATAATCGTCAATATCAGTTTACTGAAAATTTACGATTTGATGTTGAATAAGTCATATCCTAGTGTTCTATGATTTGAGCACAAAAGTAAACGCCAGAGCGTACAGCCCTGGCGTTTGTTTATAAAACTAGAGTAGCGCCTGCCTTTAAACCAACGCCAAAGAATCCAAAATCCCCTGCCCACTATGAATGCCACCCTCATTTTCACTCGCGGGTTTGCTACGAATTAAGTAGCCAGCATACCCCTTATGTTCGGTGACGGGTTCGCCTCGGTAGTGGGCGGTAAATAAGCCAATTTCACTGACTAAATCGCTTACAAGGCTCTGCTTGCCATCACGAACGGCAATCGTTGGCGTGTCGCGCTCGTGTGGGTATAGGCGCTGCATCAGTGCCCAAGCGTCGTACTCTTCTGGCTTTAAATTTGCCAGTGTTGCACTAATATCTTCGCCAAATACGCAGTGACCACCACCTTCGCCTTGGTTTTTTAACACCCATGCCTGTTTGTCTGCCGAGGTGTTAAACCAATCGATAGTTTGTGTCGAAATAGGCTTCATATCTGCAAGAACACTCTTCACAAGTGCCGCTTCTTGTTCGGTCAATCCCCAACGAGCGTACTCTTGCGCGGGCATAGTAGTCAGTAGCATCTGCATCGATTTACTGGTCGCCAGTTGCTGACTGATTGTGGCGTTCATTGCCACGTAGTGTTTTTCGATAAACAAACGAGTTTGGCTTAGCGTATGACAGCAGATATCTTCGTGAAGCTCGGGCGCCCAATAGTCGGTATATTGGTAACCCGCTCGCAAATATACCGTATCAATAGCGCCGACATTCTCGAGTAGTAAACGCTGATTTTTTCCGCTAGAAAGTTGGTTATTGAGCTGTTCAAAGGTGCGGCGCACCGTACGAATGCCTAAGTTCTGCAGTGCCACTTCCAATAAGTGCTGGTCATAAACGTTGTCTTCGTCTTTTTGTACCACCATCAAAAATGTCGGCTTTTGCGTCGCGCTGTCTTCACCCAATGAGGCAAAATGAGCACTCACCTTTTTCGTTGCAACAGCAATGCCGTGCGCCAGTTGCTGCATGCCGTTATTTTCAGCGGGAAGCGCAGTTTCATCTTCTAACCAGTTACGATATACCGAGCTCCACTGATTATTAACATAACTATGCAGTTCAGCGGCTCTTTGACCAAATGGCCCCATTCCTGCTGCTATGCCATTAAATTCAATCACTTTTGCACCGTGCTTGCGATCGTCCATAAAGTCGGTGCGCATCAATAGCAACGGTTGACGAGCAGGATTTAATGGCTGGTTTGCATCACCATGTGCTTGTTGATGCAATTCCATTAAACGGCCAAAAAACGGATCGGCTTTTGCCATATCAGTCAGTGATTGTTGTAAAAATGGATGGTCTTCCGACACATTACTGATCAATTTGGCAATTAAAGGGGTTACTGCCAATAAATGCTCATAAATCGGCTTTTGCATGCTCATCGGCGCAATACTAAACGGCACATGTCTTGCCGTATTGTCTGTTTGACGAAACGCCACGCCATGCATTATTTCCCACTCTAAAAGATCGTCGATGATCTCTTGAGGCAATAAAGCATTCGAGTTTTGAGTCTGTGAATGTGTATCCAACGTGTCACTATTCGCAGTGCGATTATTTATTGCCTGCTCATTTTTTGTGTAATCATTCATACTGTATAGCTCATTTAATAATCTGTTATGCCACGCTTTCAGCTGTTAGGCCAAGCGTGCTGTTTTGATGTTCTTGTTCTTCTTGCGCTTTTTGCGCAAGGTATAAATCGCGATAGTCGCCCTGCTGCTCGATAAGGGTTTGGTGAGTGCCACTTTGCACGACTTTACCTTTATCCATCACCAATATTTGATCGGCGTTTTTAATGGTCGATAAACGGTGCGCAACAGTAATAACGGTTCTGCCATCTTGGATATTTTCTAATGCTTGTTTGACCGTTTCTTCAGATTCTGAGTCAATATTGGCCGTGGCTTCATCCAATAAAAATATCTTAGGATCGTGCGAAATAGCACGAGCCAATGCTAATAGTTGGCGCTCACCCACTGACAGCGACGCACCGCCATTGGCAATAATGTGCTCAAACCCGTCCGGCAATCGCTCAATAAAACGATCTGCTTTCACTGTCTGCGCGGCGCGAATGGCTTGCTGGCTATGGTTGTTAATATCGGCATCCAGCGGTTTTTCTTTATCACTTAATGAGAGATCGATATTGTCAGCAATAGTGCCACTGAAAATGGTTGGGTCTTGAGAAACTAGACCAAACAACTGACGCAATTGCCACTCAGGTAGCGCCTGTAAAGGTTGTCCACCAATTAAGATCTCCCCTTCTTTTTGCTGATAAAAACGCATCAAAAGGTTAATCACCGAGCTTTTACCGCTACCGGTATGTCCAACAATGGCGGTAAACTTGCCGCCTTTTGCGGTGAAACTGACGTTTTTTAGAACGGGCTTGCCCTCTTCGTACTCCATGGTCACATTACGAAACTCTATGTCGTGAGCGGCATCAATGTTCACTTCTGGTAGGTTATGCTCTAAATCTGCTTTATCATCAAGCAGTTCAAAAATGCGTTTTGAAGATACGGTTGCCACTTGCAACTTACGCAGCTCCATCGATAGCTGTCGGAACGGGTCAAAAAAGCGTTCGATGTAATTCAAAAACGCATATAACGTACCAATTTCAACCACGGTCGATAACGAAGCGCCCGCAAACCACGCCACAATGCCAGCGGCAGTTAAGGTTGCAATTAAGCGAGTCAATGGCAAAAGCATTAAGCTATCAATGGCAACGGATTTGGTGCGAAAGTTAAACCAAGTTTGGTTTTCTTTCTCAAATTTAGCTTGAAAGGCTTTTTGCTGACGAAATGCCTGAATTAACGCCATTCCTTCTAAAGATTCGTTAATTTGACCATTAATGTTGCTCACTTGTACGCGAATACCATCAAACACTGTCATAGATATTTTTCGATACAAGTGCATCGTCATCAGCAAAATGGGAATCAGCACTAAGCTAATCAACATTAAGTGCCAATCTAGAAGCGCTATCGCGATAAAAATGGCCACTATGCGCAATGCGCCTTGGATCACCGTTGGGATAGTCGATACATACATATTACGTAGCGATTCCGTGTCGTTGGTGATGTATGACACTAGCTTACCCGTTGGCAATTTATCAAAGGTCGCAATAGGAAAATTCAATACGTGATGAAACAGCTTAGTGCGCACATCTTTAACCACCAGCAGAGCACCGTGTTTAAAGGTTATGGCCTGTAAATAGCCAAACACTGCGGCAAAGATATAAAACAGCAACACCAAACCAGTTAGCATCAGCAGTTGTTGCCATTCAAACTGCCCAGGGACTATCACCTCATCTAAGATAACTTTTGCCAGCCATGGAATCGCCATTTCGGCACATACCGATAACGCCAACATAGCAAAGGCAAACCCAAAACGAGCTTTGTGCGGTAATGAAAAAGCCAGTAGTCTGCGATAAAGGCTAGCGTTCGCTTGAGAATTATTCATGAGTTGCTCCCTCTAGACCTGATTTTTCTGCGCTAACCGCCTTACCCAATTGGCTTTGACGCTGATACACCGTTGAGTACCAACCTTGATTAGCAACTAGCTGATGATGTGATCCGCGCTCTTCAATTTGACCGTCTTTCAGCACCAAAATATGGTCTGCTTCGATAAGGTTCGTCAGACGTTGTGTCACCAATAACACAGTTTTATGAGAATAATGTGCTTTTAAGTTTTTACGCACTTGCACTTCAGTCTTCATATCTAGCGCACTGTATGGGTCGTCTAATAGCAGTACGTCGGCGCCAGATAATAAGGCTCTAGCAAGGGTTAGACGCTGCTTTTGACCACCGGATAAATTGCTACCACCCTCTCGTAAAGGCGTAGCAAAACCTTCTGGCATTGCCTCTATCTCTTGTTTAATGCCCGCCATATCCGCAGCATGTTCTATTTCAGATTGAGTCGCAGTAGGGTTTGCTAGCGCGATGTTTTCAGCGATGCTTCCAGAGAATAAATGTGGTTTTTGCGGTACCCACGCTAATTTGCTACGCAAAGATTCAAAAGTGAGGTTTTGTGTTGGCATTCCTGCTAAGTGAATCACCGAGTCGTTATCAAGCTGAAACTGACGCAATGCCAAATGTATGAGGGTGCTTTTACCACTGCCTGTAGGGCCAGTAATTCCCACTAGACCACCAGATGGTAAATCAAATTTGATCTGCTCTAGAGCGTTACGATTGGCATTTTGATAAGTAAAAGAGGCAATATCAAAGCTCATACTTGAATCGGTTGTATTGCTAGGTAGCGTTTTATCCCCTTCCTGCACTTCGATATTTTCCGCAAACAATTTCTCTAAGCGCGACCACGAGGTGCTGCCCCGTTGGAACACATTAAACTGCCAACCAAACTGCAAAAATGGGCCAAGTAATTGCCCTAAATACAAAGTAAAGGTGGTAAATAAACCGACGGTAATACTGCCTTGCTGTATTAACCATGCTCCGTAGCCTAATGAAATAACGAATGATAATCCGTACACCAACTGAATTGTCGGGCCAAATGCGGAATCGACTTTCGCCACGGCTAAGTTAGTTTCTACCGTATCGTCTAAGTTGTCGGCAAAGCGTTGCTCTTGGCGCGCACTAATGCCGTGTGAGCGTACCGCACGTATGCCCGATACTGTTTCTCTTGTCTCTTCGGTTAAATCTGAAAATGCCGATTGCGCTTTACCAAACGCCTTGTGCAACGTGATGCCGTAACGTCGGGTAATCAGCACTAATAAAGGAAAAGGCAGTAAAGCAATTGCGGTTAGTTGACCACTCACTACAAAGATCATGCCTAAGATGACCGTAATGCCAGCGATAAAAGAATCCACTAAGGTCATGATGCCCATGCCTAAGGTTTCTTCTACCGCATTCAGATCATTAGTGGCATGCGCCATCAAATCTCCGGTACTGCGACGAGAATAAAAAGCAGGTGATAACAAAGAGAACTTGTGAAATAGCTCGCTACGTATAATGCGCGTAATGGCGATAGATGAGCCGTACAATTTACTCTGCCAAACAAATCGCAGGCCATACATAGCAGCGCCCGACACCACGATACCCAAAATGTGGATAATCAGGGTTCGAGTATCTAAAGTATCGGCGCTAATGCCATCGATAATTCGACCAATAAGCCAAGAAGGAAGCAAATTGACTAATGCGACTAACTGCAATGCCGCAAACGCTATCAAATATTGTCGGCGAAATCGTTTCAGATAGCCTTTTAATTTCCAAAGAATTTTCATAATTACCCAATTTCTTCTATCACTAAATTTAGCCGCAACCTGCTTACTCTAGACGAATAAACCTTACTTTAGGGAAGAAATCGCATTCTCCTTCCGCCTTTTGCAAGTAAACATTTAAATCACTCACATAAGACGCAACCAAAGAAGAAAAGACGAAAATTTTTTAAAAAATATTACGAAAAGGCAGAATTTTCTAAGAAATGCTCGATTACTTGTGCTTTTTCCCCCAAAGGAAAGCGCAGATGAGACTAACCAACCCACCCGCTAAAAACAACCAAGCTAAAGGAATAAATGCAAATGATTCACGTAAACGACCGTCGTCGGCTACCGTTGGGTCACCCACCCAAAAAGCCATCGCACTGAACAAGGATAAACAAAGCAGTGTTAACCCTAACCAATATGTTTTGAGTAATTTCATAAAAGCATCGAGAATTTGCAGAGGAATATAGGTATTTTGACCCGACTAAAGCAAAATTAGTTCACGCTTTTTGCCGATATTTTTAGTGCTAATAATGACGAGGTTTATCGATAACTAAAGCGGGATGATTAAACGAATAATGGCAAAATAAAGAACTTATTAGCCAAGCCCCTACACTCATTTACTGTCCATTTTAAAAGCGTTAGGGCTCTATCAACTTGTACTATTTGATAAATCTATTTTCCATGTAAAGTCTTGTTCTACTTGAGCTTATAACGACAGCTTATTGCTCTTTAGCTTTACGCTCAGCAGCTTTACGTTTGTTGCGTTCAGCTTGGTGTTGTACAAAAACTTCTAGCTCTTTCTCGCCCCAAGCTTGTGCTTCAGCTTCAGTTGCAAAACCCATTTCGCGCTTAGAAACCGTCGTTCTGCGTGATGAGATTTGACGTACGATTTCACCGCACCAACCGTTACGTTTTTCAACAGTGCGTACAGTAAATTTTTTATGATCAGACATAGTTGTTTCCCTAAAAAAGCTTCAATGCAACACACTCAGGTTCGGTTGCACACCTTGCCAAACTGCATTTTAGACATAAGCTTTATTGGTTAAAAAAGTGACAGATAGCATTCATTAATAACCCTATCTATTAGTAGGGCGTCATTAAAACATAGTCGCCTATCTTTTTGTAATCTTTTATCGCTTGGTTGCTTATTTTGGTTCTCGTAAACTCTATGAGATGATATTGCCGAAATAACAACGCTTTTTGCATGCGATACTGTTGTGGCACGCACCCTGACAAAACTAGAGATCCTATTTGATGAATATTGAAACCATTTGGGCAGAATACCAAACTAGCCTAAAAGCCTTTCTGCATAAAAACATCAGTAACCCTGACGATGTAGATGATCTCTTGCAAGAAATCTTAATCAAAACCTATCGCAGTTTGAATACTGTAAAAGATCTCACCAAGATCAAGCCTTGGCTGTTTCAGATTGCGCAGCGTAGCATCATCGATTTTTATCGTACACAAAGCAAAAATCAGCCTCTAGAAAATGAAGACTTATGGCACGAGCAACCTAATCAGCAGTTGTATGACCAACTTGCTGAGTGCGTATTACCCTTTATCAATGCATTAGATGAAGACGACAAACAACTACTGAATGCGATTGAAATTGAAGGCATTTCACAAAAGGATTATGCCGAGCAACACGGCATCAAATACTCCACCCTAAAATCTAGGGTTAAGAAAAGTCGCAATACGTTACACGCCGCCTTTAAGCAGTGCTGTGATTTTGAGATGGATACAAAAGGTAATCTGGTGGATTATCACAAGAAATACAAAGAGTGTAAGCCTCAGTAAAATGGCGGCATTTAGGCTTTTCGAACATATGAAAAGCCTAAAAAAACGAAATCACCTTGCTTGGTTCAAAAAAATGGACACCATTAGCGTTTCATCAATCAGTCCATCGGCCAGTAGTTTTGTCGCGCCTACTGTGCAGCAATGTTCTGGCAACTTTGAGTCGAGATACCTTAAAGCTGACTCCCACTCGTCTAACGTAATGTTTAATCCACCGCTCAGCACTATCAATGCTGTGTCGGGTTTGATATCACCGCTACTGTTACTGCCACGTGCAAAATCTCCTAGTGCGTTATCAATAGCATTGAACACCCGAAATTTTCCTTTCGCGCTTCCTTGAAAGAAATACCCTTTTCCCATGTTGCAGAACACAGAATAAATATCGGCATAATCAATACAAACAAACCCCTTTAGCTCGATACTTTCTAGTATTCGATTGATGAAATTGCCTTGCTGATGCTGACTCTCGATGCAAAATGCACTATCGACCTGACCAAGCCAACGTTGCCTAGTGGCTTCATTGTCAGCGACTACCACAGTAAAATACGCCTTGCCCTGCTGCAATTTACTTTGCAAACGACGCACCTCACTTTGATCCATTCCGTCATCGACAATCACAATCAGATCAAACGGGGTTAAACACGCACTACTCACCTGCTTTGCAGAGGCAAAGCAAGTACGCCCGATGGCTGATAATAGAGCCACTGATAACACATGCGACCGATTAGATATAATTAAGAAATCGGCACACTGTTCACTGTATGCCACGGGTAAAAGCCGCGGGTCTTGGATTACCGTCTCAGTCGCCACTGCCTCACTCTCTATGCTCATTATCACTCAATCCCTTTTGGCTTGAGTAAGTTACTCACTTTCTTCTCCACGCCACTAAAAATGGCATAGATTTTTATATCATCTTGAGGAAAATCACTGATCACCGTGCCGATAATAATGGGGATTTCTGATTCAATCTTCTCAGTAAGCAACTCACCGGCGAGATGGATTTCATCCAACCTTAATGAATGGTCAGCAGTAATGTTAATCAGCACCGCTTTAGCTTTTTCTAAATCATAATCTTCCAATAAAGGATTGATCAGTGCGGTTTCCACTGCCTGTTTGATTCGATATTCGCCCACACCTTGCCCATAACCGATCACAGTAGCACCCGCACCGCTGATAACGGTTCTTACATCAGCAAAATCTAAGTTGATGTAGCCTGTGGTCGAAATTAGAGAGTAAATGCCCAGTAGTGAACGTTTGAGAACCTGATTGGAAGATTCAAACGCTTCAATCAAGGTGCTACTTTTGGGCATAGTGTGCAGCAGTTTTTGGTTGGAAACCGTCACACACGAATCTGATGTGGCGTTAATTTTTGTTATCGCCTCTTGGGCAAAAAATTGCTTTTTCTTGCCTTCAAAGCCAAAGGGCGTGGTGACTATGGTGACGCAAAGACACTCCTCTTCACTGAGCATTTTCGTCAACACGGGGATAACGCCGGTTGCTGTGCCACCGCCAAGTCCACCAGCGATAAAGATCATGTCATAGCCAGTAAGGTGCTGCTTTATCTCATCAAATGAAGCATGAGCGGCTTTTTCACCCACACTAGGGATCGCCCCAGCACTGCGCCCATCCGTTACCTGTTGACCAATCGCCATACGAGTGACTCGCTCATCACTTTCTAGGCCTCGTGAGTCGGTATCAAAGACAAACAGATCGACATTGTCATCCAACTCTTTTTTGATGTAGTTAATCGTATTGTGACCACAGCACCCTACGCCAACGACAGCGATTCGATGCAAATGCTCAGGTAAAAACATGTAAGTTTCCTTCTATATTCAGATAGAGGAAAAGCATAACTTGCATAGCGACGTAGAGTGTCGCTAATCCATATACACATACAAATCATAGGGATAATTATTTGAAAGTGAGATCTAACAGCAGATGAATACTAGAAAAGAGGAGCTAAAGAGAAGATTTGGAGCCGCATGGCTGTTGTCTAATACCTCTCACTAAGCAATTTCTGGTAAGCTCTTTTGCATCCATCGCTCAGTTTGCTTTTTTACACCCCGCATCGTAATTAAGGGATGAGTATTATTACCTCAGGATCGTTACATGTCTCAATCCGGCTCTTCTACCGCCATAGAAATCATCGATAACTTTGTGGCGCCAGAGTGCAAAGCCCTTGTAGAAATCATCTATCAAGACCGCGATATTTTATTGATTAATAAACCCAGTGGCTTGCTGAGTTTGTCAGGGAAAAATCCGCTAAATTGGGATTCGGTGCATTATCGTTTAGTGAACGGTCAAATTGGAGTCGATGGACAACAGGCAACGCCTGTATTTGCCGAGGCAAAACTGCCACATCGACTCGATTTAGGCACCTCTGGCATTATGGTGGTAGGGCTAAATCGCGAGGCATCAAAAAGCCTCAATCAACAGTTTCAAACCCGCACAGTTCAAAAATGTTACCTAGCAATGCTATCTGGCTGGGTTGAGGCCGATAGTGGACAAATCTGTGCGCCGATTGCCAAAGATAAAACCTTATTCCCTCGGGTAAAAATCTGTCACGAAACGGGCAAGAGTGCGACAAGTGATTATCAGGTTATACAACGTTTAGATAATCCAGCCAGAACTTTAGTGCAGTACAGCCCTGTTACTGGGCGGACTCATCAATTGCGTATCCATAGCCTTGAATTTGGTCACCCTATTATCGGTTGCGATCTTTATAACAATCTCGACCTTTCTAACTCTCATCAAAGCCAAAGCCAGCGCTTAATGCTGCATGCCAGCGATATTTATTTTACCCACCCCACTACGGGCGAAGCTATGCACGGGCATAGCCCAAACCCTTTTTAGATAAAGTGGGGATTTAAGGTTCTGGCTCCAAATGGCGAATATCAAGACCAAAAAGAAATCCCATTCCAAGCCAAGAACCTTAAATTTGCGAGCCATAAACTGGCTATCTAAGCTATTGAATACTCAGCAATCGACCTCGTTCTAGATCTTGCTGCGCCGTTTCTGGGTCAATGTTTTCATTGTGATGCCCATGAGAATGACCATGATCGTGGGAATGACTGTGATGATCATCATGATGATGGTGGTGCGCTTCATTATGCATTGATTTTTGCGCCAACTTATCTGTATCTAGAAAGCTATCGGTTAACTCAGCGCAGTAAGTCTGGTCCCAGATCTGCCTTCCTTGCTCATCACTCATTATCTCTTCGGCTTTTTGGCCTAATCTATCCATATAAAACAGCCCAAGCTCTTCTCCCGATACCTGCGCATACTCGATGAGGTTTTCAAACACAGGCTCTTGCTCGGCATCAGACAAATAGCCATTTTTATAGCAAACAGTTAATCCAATGATGTCATTGCCAAGCTGTTCGAGCTTTGGATTAAAAAAGTTGTGACTGTGATTGTGCCCATCAGCCAATGCAAATGTAGGGACAAGTAATGAACAGATGATAATGAAAGGTTTGACTGCTTTTTTCATAGGATTAACGATATTTTTCATGGGATTAGCCTTTGCTATTTAATTGGTATTAGATGGGGAATCTAATTGGATTCCCCGAACTCACTCCCTTGTAATCTTCCTAAATGATGAAACCTTGCTAGTCGATAACGATTCGCTGTGGTGGCAAGGTATAAGTCATCTTGTTTTGTTTCCATTCACCTTTGGCTTCTAATGCTTGCGCCAATGCCTGCGCCTCTTTACAAACATTCACCGGCTTGCCATCGGCCCAATATGCCGGCCCAGAGGTATAACCGCACATGACAGAAAATGTATTTTGTCCATTTTTCGTGGTGTATTGGGTTTGGATTACTCCGCCTTGCCCATGAGTCACTTTTAGCGAACCAGCATCGGCAACATGAATGTCATCAGTTGGGTTAGGCTTTTCATACGTTGAATATGTGCCCCCTTCTGACATGTATTGGTTGTCGTACATGGTGTAACCCTTTTTCTCGGAAGGTAGCGTAAGCTCGTAGTTTGGGTCTATTGGCGCTAAACGTTGTTGGTTGTCAGTCGCACCTGGGTGATAGTCATGTGCATTGGATTGGTTGTTGGCAAAAGCCGTTCCTGAAACTAAGGTCAAAACCACAGCGGCGATTAAAGATTTCTTCATAATGAACTCCAAATAATGAGTAAATAACAGTGAACAAATAAAATGGTTTAAAATGAATGCTTGGTAAGAGGGTGCTCATACACCCTCTGCGTGCGCCAATTATTCTTTATCTGCGCCCTCAGTTGGCTGCGTTGGTCGCGTGACTGATTTACGGTCTAAACCATGGTGCTCTCGCACTCTATCTAAATACTCTTGCTTGGTGTTCATGCCTTCTTTCATTGACTCTGGAACAGACTCTGCCGGTATAATGATGTCTGAGTCCACTGGCCATTCGGTCATTAGTTCAGGCATATACCCTTCTGGATAGTACAGTTTTGGATCAATTTCTAAGTCACGAATTTCCTGTTCTTGAATGTCTTCACGACGATTCTTTGGTAATGGGATTCGGAAATCTTGACCGTCTGCCAAATCAAACTGCGGCGCTCTGGCATTCGGGAAGTTCGGCAAAATACCTTCACGTACCCACGCATTGTCTTTGGTCATGTTCACGACAATCCCATCTGGCGCGCCAAAGTGGTAAGGGCCTTTCCAGTGGTGGCGAACTTCGGCAACCGTTTCTTCGTTTAGATACGGGTCAAATGTCATGTGCGTGGTCATAAACAAACGAGGCTGAACTTCATTGGCAACATAACCTGCGGCATAAGCGGGTGTATGGTGCGTGTCAACGGTATAGCGAGCTAAAAATGGTGGCACGCCCTGAATAATGGATGACACGCCAAAGGTCTCGGTTTGCAACTCAGTAATAAAGAGATCCGCGCCTTTTGCGTATTTCAAATCCAGCTCTGTAGGTCTGCCATCACCGGTCCAAACAAAGCTCAGTACGCGGCCGTCATCTTGAGTCCAATTTAAGCGATAACCCGATGCGCCATCTTTAGCGTGACTTCTGCGCCAGTGAATCACCTGCACATTATCTTGGTCATAAATCACGCCGCCATCGTCACGGAAATCAAATTCATGCACCACAATGTCGTTGCCGGCAGGGAATACATCAAACGCATCAGTGTGCCAGTTCAGCATTTGCTGCATACCTTCAATCATATGGCGCGTGCCATACTCAGGAGATGCGCCACTTGGCCCGTACACATTAAGTGGTTTTTCCCAGCGCCCATTCCAGCCGCCAAACTGATACAGATAAGGTAAAGAACCATAATGGTCGACGTGCAAGTGAGTGATGAAGATATGATCCAGCTCGTTCAGTGCCACGCCCGCTGCAA
Organism: Vibrio sp. B1Z05; assembly: GCF_052955985.1. NCBI lineage: Bacteria > Pseudomonadati > Pseudomonadota > Gammaproteobacteria > Vibrionales > Vibrionaceae > Vibrio > Vibrio sp. B1Z05. The sequence goes on along the minus strand of NZ_CP130463.1, from coordinate 981,819 downwards.
CATAGTTTGCAATAGAAGCTTCACCCAAATCGAAGACAAAATTTGAACCATTACCTAGCTCAACATAAATAGAAGTATTAGCTTGTCCTGGACGAATCATTGGCGATGTACCCATGAAGGTGACTCGCATTTCATCCGGCTGAACTTCTTCGGTGCGAGGGAACCAGTTTGCCCCTGATACCATGTGATCGCCATACGGTGCGATACCTTCAAACATCAGGCCTTCTTTCCAACCGGTATTGGTTTCTTTTCGGTAATCACCGGTGTTTACGCCGCCCATAAGAACAGCAAGAACATCTTCTTCTGATGAGTAGAGTTTGCCTTCTGGTTGTTCAGCAAGATATTCTTCAAGCGTTTGACCATCGTGGTATTCAAACTTTTCAAGATTTTTAATTTCTGAATGCGTTTTTTTAGTGTTGTATTGCAGCATTGGGTCATTCGCAAATGCCATGGTTGATACGACCATCGCCGTTGCAATCAAAGATAATTTCGCAAAAGTTCTCATAGTGTTACCTATCGGTTTGAGTAATAAGTTTGTGAAATGAAGTTCCCTCCTCACTCCGATGTGGCAAATCTTATATCCAAATCTGACCACGATAAATTAGCCAAACTTTGCTTAAAACCTCACTTTGATTTATGTATTACGGCTTATCGCTTGTATCACTGCCACAATAATCAGTCGCTATCGTTAGTATCTTTAGCCTTGAGGTGACAGGCACAAAAAAACCACCAAGTGGTGGCTTTTGCAAGGTCGTAAAATAAATCGAAAGTAGAGAGGTTATGCGTCATCAAAGACGAAAGTCATTGCTCATATCCCACCGCTGATCATCCAGCTCAATGTGTTGTAAGCCGTCTTCATTAAACACCATAGTGAGTGAGGGATCTGGCGAATCGAGGAAGACTTCATAAGCATAATCATCAAACTCTGATTCTAAGGAAATGTCTGAGTCATGAGCGAATGAAGAGGATGAAAAAGCAATAAATGCGATTGTGCTGATCGTCTTGTTCACTGTTTTATTTATGGTCATATGAGTGCCCTCGTTTGTTTGAATACCCCTATATTTACCTACTATTTGCCGCATAACTATAAAGGTGGCTTTAGTTCTAACCTCACCTCTGTTTATGTATTGTCGTACTCGATAGGTTAATTTAACGGCTGATACCCTCGCCCAGTCATACAGTTACGCATCACTTGTTCTCTTTCTTGTTGGTTCTTTTGCTCGGCGGCATTTTTCGATCCCCGACCTGACAATATCCCCATCGTCGTTCCTATTGCTGCCCCCTTTTTTGCCGCCTCAGAGCCTGAATTTCCAGAAATTGCACCCGCTGCTGCACCTGCCGCTGCGCCTCTTGCGCCACGTTTTACGCCTTGCTCTACAGCGCCGCTTCCTTGATGGTTGCCCACGTCATTAATCAGCGCCTCACATTGTCTTAAATCGGTGGCAAACTCATGCTCATCGTATTGTTGTTGGTCAAAAATCAAGTTGTGGGACATCGCAGGAAATGCAGTCAATATGCTGAAAAATAACAACATATAGGGTGATTTAACTCGGAATGGAAAGCGTGAGAAATTCATGAACTGTCCTCTGGCTAAGGGCAACTCCATTTGCCGATACATTGATAGACTAATAAAGATTAGAACTGGTAAGAGATACCTAGGGTTAGGATATTGTCGTTGTCGATTGGCCCACCGAAACTATCACCGCTAGTCCTCACTTCACCTTCATTGGTGTTGAAGTAGGTGTACTTTATATAAGGCGTGAAATCATTGATGGTTTTAGAAAACACGACTTCATGTTCATTGGTACGATAATCGTCTTGAGAGAAAAACGCCTGGTTGTTTTCATGGGTGTAACCTGAACCGTCTCTATTCTCATGCGTATATTGGTAAGCCAAATTAAAGCCGCCCCAATTTAAATTGGTACCCGCTATGAATTTATTAGTATTGATTCCCGTATCGGTCAGGTTTTCTAGCACTTGCCCTGAGCGGTTATAACCTACGCCGGTAAACAGGCTGATATTGTCATTTAGGTCGTAATTAATAATACCTTCAATGAGCACTTCTTCGCCCGTTTCCCACTTACCCAGTTCGGTATAAACATTAAAATCAACATTGTCCGTTAAGCTAAAGTTATGCCCATAACCTGCGGCAAGCCAACCTTGATCGTCAAAACCAATATAAACACTGCCGTTTTCAGACACCGCGATATTTGCGCCCGCTTCAGTGGCATACTCTCCATTATCAGCCGCATTGGAGGCGACATTTTGTTCTAGATAAACAGACGTTGAATTTGCAAAGGCGGTTGCAGTAAATGAAGTGGCGCAAATAAGTGCTAAAGCTCGTAATTTCATGATGTTCTCCACGTGTATTAAGTTGAATACACGGATTATCCTGAAAGCATGAACTTGAATATATAAACTGAAGTTAAGACAAAACCTCACCTCAATTTATGCTAGCCACTACGCTTGGTTAGCATCACCGGTGATTGCTTTGCGCAAGGCTTCTCTTTTGGTTTTGTGAAAAGGGTCGTTGAGATAACGGCGATGATAAATCATATTAAATTTGATTTTGTTCAGAGGGATTGGGATCTCATGGATGCGCAGTCGCATATCCAGAGCAAATTCTTCAGCTATAGCGCGTGATGAAGAAGCAATAAAATCAGAACGCGATGCGATGGTCAACATGCTAGTAATCGAACCCGTTTCGATTTTTACTTTTCTTGCCGTAATGGGCTTGTCGCTTAAAAATTCAATGGTGCTAAGCTTATTTCTTCGCACTCGAAGGGCAATATGTTGCTCTTGATAATACTGCTCTAACGATATTTGTTCGGTGATTCTTGGGTGGTCCATTCGAGTAAGACACACCGCATCCTCGGCATGAAATTCTTCAACAATTAAGCTCTGCTGCTTGCTCGACATGCCATCAATCACTAAATCTACTTTTTGCGTGTACAAGTCATCAATGATGCTCTCTTCGTTGAGCGGTGTTTCACCAATAGTGATATTGTCGATATGCGCCACTTTAAACAGCACCGCTTCACTGCAATAAATATTGAGATGCTCTTGCTGACCTTCAACCGTTTCTAACACGGACATCGGTGATTCAATTTTATTAGCCAAAGTCACCGCCGCACCCGTTGGCACAATGCCGCGCCCTTCACGCACAAACAGCGCTTTGCCAACCACCAGCTCAAGACGCTTTAAAGCCGCACTCACCGCCGGCTGTGACAGGTCGAGCTCTTCCGACGCCAACGTAATTGATTTGTGTTTATAGACTGACAGAAAAGTCGTAAATAAGTTTAAGTCCATGTTTAACCGCTCTTAATTCCCTTAGATCTAACCTATGCAAAGAGCTGAATATTGGCAAGTATTAATTGTGGAAGATACTGATTTGGCGTTGAGGCTTTGGTTCCGCTTATCTAGCTATCTAAGCGATAACTTACCCTTGGTTAAAAAGCTGTGCGACTGTGTTCATTGGCAGGAACATACGAATACTTCCATTATGTTCACACAACACTTGAAAACCAAACTTGGTATAGAACGCTTGCGCTGAGTCAGTAAGGCAATCCACGACAATGGCGTATGCCCGCATATGGTGGTTAACTTGCCATAGGTACTTTAGAGCACGGATTAGACTGACTTTACCTAACCCAGAGCCATGAAACTCCTTATGCACTCCTAGCTGAGCCAAAAGAAAAACAGGAATGGGATATCGAGGCAGTTTCTTGGCATGTTGCGCTGGCAATGTTTCTCGGCTAATAGAACTAGGCGCTACACTGTAAAAAGCACAAATTGCATATTTTTGATTTAACAGTGGTTGAGAGCTAGGTAGAACCATAGTTCGGCTAATACCTGCTTGCATGTGTTTTACTGCTTGAGTCCTGATAAATGTATTTAATTCTCGCTCACCGCAATCAAATGAAGTGCGATCATGCTTAGATTTATTAAGTTCTACGAACTCATTACCCCAACTCACTTAATGCCGCTCTCATCAGTGAACCTAACCGCTTCAAGTAACGCCTGATTTGGCGCATTGGCCTTATCGCAAGCGACCATAAATTCATCAAACACACTATCCTTAACTACGATACTTTCATGTTGCTCAATTACCTGAGTAGCATCTTCATCCATAAGCCTAACAACATATTCAGTTAAACTTTTTAGACCAAGTAACGCGGATGCTTTTTCAGCTCTAGCCTTGATCTCTTCATCAAGACGAATATCTAAACGTGCAGATGCCATAACCTCTCCTATGTACGGATACTTGCCGTAACAATCTGGATTATAGTATAAATAAACAGCACCTTCAATTTGTACGGATGTTTTACGGAATCTAAAGTAACAGGACAAGTGCACGTTGTAGTGCTCCACTGTTACTCTTCTATAAGACCTTACTTTTTCAGTTCAGATGTAATCGCACCAACTGTTCGACAGTGAATTGCAGCTAATACCTTAACTTGTTTACCAGATGAAAACTGTGCAGCTAACTCAACACCTTGCTCGTCTGTCCAAGGCAGTGCCTTCCAACTTCTAGCAAACAACAATACCAATAAAGAAAAACGGGGCAGACCCCTCATTTTGCACGTTAGTACAAAACAGCGACCTGCCCCGTCAATAGTGAGTTATATAACCGTATTATTTAAATACGATGTTAGAACCAACCATCTCTTCAGTCAGTACCGTTAGGTTAGATGCACCCACCGAACCGACAGCTTTAACTAGACCTTGCTCATCTCGCTCCATTGCTGGTTTGTCAGTTGAGATGCCTTTTGGTAAAGGATCTAGTCCTTCGATTTGGCCGTAGAAGATGTTGTTCTTGAATTTAGAACCTACCATCTTGAATTTCTCACCTTCAAACTGTCTAAATGCGTTTGTGCCAGGCTCAGCTGCAATAGATAGGTTGTTTTCAAATACAGTGTCAACCGCTGGGAAGATTGTCTCAGCGCGAGTGTTGTCTGTTAGGCTCACACGGTGGATAGCGTTACTACCAAAAATACCTTGTGTGTTGTTCACTAAGGTGTTGTTTTTCACTACAACATCTTTTGGCGTCCACTGCTTCTGTAGCGTTTTACCCACAGAGTCTTTGCTTAACACTTCGCCATTCGCCACATCGATGATGCCAGTATTTAGCACAAGACCGCCACGATACGTGCCCTTGCCTAAAGTCCCTTCGATGTAGTTGTTTTCAATCAGGTGATTTTCATCATAAATACGGATACCACCAGAGTTAACTGTCGTGCCCGGCAAGATAACATTGTTCGTTACAACGTTATTGTGACCGTGGCGCAGTGAAATCATAGAAGTACTGTTGCGAATAGTATTGCTGTCAAACGTAACGCCACTCGCCTTAATAGAGATTAGCTCGATTTCACCTGAACCTTTTTTACCGACATAACCACTGATGTTGTCAAAGTAGTTGTTCTTAACCACACTTTGAGAATCAAACAATGAGTTGTGGCTATCGCCTACACGGATTGCTTGGCGGTCATTACGGTTTGTTCGAACCATTTTCGGATTAGAGTTTTCAATCAACTCGATATCCAAAGCGGTCAGATCTTTGAAGATATTACCTTCAATCAAAGTCTTTTCTAACTTAGCTGAAGTTTGAACAACAAGCATTGCACCACGCTTGTACTTACCTTCAAAAGTGTTGTTAGTAATTTTGTTGTTTTCGCCGCCAACAGTTACCCAACGGATGTTAGGGTATTTGCCTTTCGCATCTGGCACGTAAGGATAATCGTTGAACTTGTAGATTACAGAGTTATTCAGTGTGTTGTTTTTGCCGAAGATACCGAACACACCCATGATGTTTGCATCATGGCTTACTGTGCTAAGTGTCGCGCCGCCATCTGTAAATACCAAGCTTTCAATTAGGTTGTTATCACCTTTAATGATGAACTGAGTTGAGCCATTAAAAATAACACTACCCGCAACTTCAGGTTTAATAGTGACGTTGTTAGCCGTTAGCGTAACGCTACCCAAATCACGGTAGTGACCTGCTTTAATGCTGATCACGTCGCCATCTTTAGCGTTTACGATGCTTTCACGAAGCTCTAGAACTTGCTGCATTGACGCGATGCTAACGCCTTGATCTACCATCACCAAAGTCGGTTTTGTTACCAACTCAGTTTGACCTTGGTTAGCGGCACAACCCGCTAGTAGTAAAGAACCTGCGATTAATAAAATGGGTGTCTTTTTCATGACTATCTCTTTTGTAGGGATTTATTCTGAGGCGAACATTAGCAACAACAATCACACTCAAGCAATTGCATAGAGCCATTATTGCTATCAAAGACCGCTCTTTTTCGTCATTTTGTCGACTAGATCATGTATTTTAATACTACAAGTAATGCGGCGGTAATTTGGTCTTGAAAAATGGAGTGGATGTCAGTAGATAACCCGCGAACACTTGGATAAAAAATAGGCTATAGGTTGATATGAATTGCGACTAAGGACAGATTTTTAATGCTTAGGTGTGCTAATTTGTCTGATCATTATGGGAATAAAGTTGTGGCATCGAGTGCAAGATAGCTAGGGACTTTTAAAAACAAATGAGATGATTTTAATGTGATAGGGTAATTTTATGCTTGCATCACAGTAATTGAGGGAGGCCCCCCTTCCCTCAAAAACATTATATAGAAAAACGAAGTCTATTTAGACAAGATTGATATCATTATTTGTTCATGTTTTTCAATATTCTCTCGACCTTTTCCGTCCGGTCCCCAATCATCATACGTCATCATAATTGCTTGTTTTAAACTCTCTGCACGATTGTTCTCTTGATAAAACTTTTTCTTATCTTGTGGAGAATAATTACTTAATCGAGAGTTGCTGCTTGGGGATATTAGACAAAGATTCCCAAAACGATCAACATCCTTCATTTTGCTCGCGCCAGATGGGTCGGTTTGCGGAAAGTGATGCTCAACGGATGTTCTGAAAGTAAATTGAAAATTTGAAAAATGCCCACCTAATTCACCTTTATCCACTTTACCGACAGATTTTCCATCTGAAAGTTCTCGCCACAATAGGTAATCTAATCGATTAAAAACAAAGTTTTGCACGCCTGTTCCTTTGTGCAATACTCCTGACTTCTCTTCATTAAACGCAAGATCTTCTTCATCACCCGTAATTTCTTGGAAGTAGCGATCACTTAAATTTTCAAGTTCAGCTAAGTATGCCGCACCATCAACAGCTAAATTTAGTTCCTGTGTTATATTCTTATTCAAAATATTTAAAACATCATTTAGCCAACGTTTATAGACCTGCGCCGGATTAGATACATGAAACATTGCTAATATCATGCGAATATTTTCATTGTTAGCGCCACTTAAGGCATTCGGATACTCAGGACTTAAACTATTAGTGCCACTTTGATACGCATTAAGCCTTAATAAACTCCACTTACGTTTCTCATCATATTGGTCAGGTTTAATTATGTAGCTATCAAAAAGAATTCGATACTTCAGTAACTCATAGACAAAAGCTTTAGCAGTAACCTTAACCTTCAAATCATCTTTAGAAATAAACGCATCGAGCAACTTCTTATCATCTAACGAAATACTATCTTCCGGTTTCATCAGTTTTAAGACGTGAAGTAAAAAATTTGAGAAGTCGATAACACTACCAAAACGTTCTTCCTTCTCGTACTCTTCATCATAGGTATTTGAACTGGAGACCTTGTTCTTGATAATTTCTCGTAGCGTCATGCCATTTTGCTTTTGCTGCTTGCTCGTGTGCTTTTCTTGAATCGCTTCAAAGCTTGTTGGCATCGTCTGCCAAGTTGTTCCGAATATCTCTTTTCGTAGATCCGATTGAAAGCCCATCTGGGTATAACGCTTCATATTCGAACAAGCATCCCAGATTGTAGAAAAGCAGTTTCTTTCTTCATCACTCTCAAGCGTAGCCATGAATTTTGCTTTCAATACTTCATGCTTTTCTAGCTGTTCACCACGGTTATTCATAATCTCAAAGTAGTGGTTGAGATCGGTTTCTGGTGGAACAACCACTCTCAGTATGATGACACTTTCTAATAGATAATCGAGAAACTGCTGAGTTTTATCCTCTGAATCTAGCCCTTTGGTTTTGAAGTAGCGCTTAATAATCTTGAAGGCTGCATGAATGTTAGGCTCTTCTGACTCACTATTGGTTTTATTTGTATAAATACTATCAAGAGCTCTGGATGATTTTGGACGACTATCAAAAGCTAGATTAATTTTTAACACTTCTAACTTTTCCTTATCCAAACCTTCTTGATGCTTTAGATAAGCTAATAAGATTGAAAGCGTTGTATGTCTCTGTTGCCCATCAATGGTTTCGTACACCACATTAACACCATTTGATTGATTGGTTCGTTGATAAACAACCAGGCTACCTAAATAATAATTAGTTGCTTGAACGGGCTCCGATTCATCTGATTGAGTTATCAGCCCAGCTGCATCACTAATATCTTGAATAAGTTGCTCAATCTCTGTCGCACCCCAAGCATAGTTACGCTGATAGATAGGGATAACATATTCAGTTTTGCTGTCGAACAGTGCTTGAACCGATAATTGTTCTACTTGATTAGTTTGAATCATTTAGCTTTCCCGACTTCATAGCTTTAATGGAGTTATTAACGTGTTTAGCGTTATCAAAATTAGGAGACTCAATATATGGAGGTTGATAACTCAATACCTGCTGAGGATGAACGGCTTTGTTGATTGCTCTGAACAGTCCGTTACGTGCTTTTGCATGGTTATCCACGGACTCCATACCAATACGCATTAGGTAAACTCGTAAGTAATACGCCCAGCGATAACAGATTTGAGCGGCTTTATCTAACTCCACTTCACCAAACTTATCGTAGTAGTACATCACGGCGCACAAGAATAGGTTTCGTACATAACTATCCCCTTTGCGATAACTTCCATCGTAAATTGTGTACTGATCTACAAATGAGGAAAGCCTTGCATCTTTGCCAACAAATAACGTTGAATAAATACCCATGTAGTGCTGAATGTACTCAAAGAAACGCTTACCATTGATCATCACCTGATCAACTTGGAATGGATAACCCTTGGTTTGCTTGTCCCATTTACGAGAAAGATCGGCATTAAAAGTTTCAACTGCATAATCTAGCGCAAGCAATGAATCCACATAAGCGTACTGAGTGCTATCTAGGTTAATGCCTTTGAATACATCAATATTATGGCGACTGAACTGTATGCCATAGTCACCATCAATCCAGCGGCGCATACGGAACAAGAATTCCCCCATAATTGTATGCAAGTTTGCTATCTCATTATCAGGGTTAACGCCTTGCTCCCACAAATTTACGTGGTGTAGGCGCTCGGTTTGATCTGTGGAGCCCATCATTTCACGCAGATGGTAAGCCTTTAGCAGATCATGAGGGGCAAGTGCTTTACCACGAGCATTTTGTGAATCGAAGAACTGGAAGGCTTCACTTAGGTCATCTAGCGTAACTTGAATAAGCTCGCACTTGTTAAGGACAAAATCGAGTAGTTCTTGCTTTTCTGTGTCTGACAGACTCACTACACGTTCAGAGATAATCTGAGCGTTGTTCTTGAGGTTCTCGATACTAACGGAGGATTTAAATTCATGCTCAAGAAGCGTTGATGAGACGGTTTCCTCTTTTCCATCAAGAATGGTGCAAAATAGCGTTAAGGTGAAGAGGCGCTGCTGACCATCTACAATGTTGAGTGTGCCATTTTCTTCTTCAGTTTCTGAATTTTTGACTTGATGCAGTACCACCGTACCAAGCCGATAACACCTCTTAGTGCAATGGTTAAAGATGTCATCCACTAGCTGATTAACGTGTTTAGGTTGCCATTTATATGGGCGTTGGTAATCAGGAATAGTGAGTTTTTGGGTCAACAACTGTGAGATGGTTTGAATTTGAGCTTGAGGTTGATTGAAGATAATTGCCATGGTTAGACTGCCTTTTTAACGATAGCGTCAGTAAGGTGTAATTGTGTAGTTTGAGAATCTTTAAACCGCCTTTTAAGTTGCTCACATAAATTTGATAACTCATTCATCCTAACAACTATTTGGTCTTGTTCCGTAATAGGTGGTAGCGCTACGATCATGTTGGTCACATCTTCCCGAGATATTCCGGGTATAGCTATACCAACCCCTTTTGATTGAAAATAGTCATACTTAGAATCTAGAACTGCGAAGATAAATTCTCGAATGACACAAATTGATTGTATTGCCATCAATTGACGGCTTATTGCTAACGTTTGATTTACTTTATTTAACTTACCCAATCCTGCACCCTTACAAGTAATTAAAATATCCCCAACCTCTGCTAATGCTCGTTTTTCATTAGTGTACTTAGAGAACGAGGGATGAACAGGTCCAAATTCTGCTGGTCCAGTAATATATGGGTTTCCATTTTCCAAAGGCACTTCACTATATTCTTTTGGCTTTAAGTGCTGCCCTGAAATTAGGTTCATCAAGCTCCCCAAACGACACCACTCCCATCCTATCGGTAGTTCAAACGGCTTTTCATCGTCAGATATCGCTGACAGTGCTTTCTGCTTTTTGATTTTCTTGTCTTTGATTAACTGGGCTTTTTCTTCTGCGATGCGCTCAAGTAGCTTTGCAGCAGGTTCATCGGTTGGGTCTTGTGGGACAAGTTTACCCATTACTGCCAGTTGCAGGATGGTTTGTTTTAGCTGGTCAATGCTGGCTTCGGTGGTGAACAAAGTATCAAAGTGCTCACTGATTCGTGCCCAGTTTTGCATTAGCTCGTCAGCATCGACTGAGTTAATTAACGTATCCAATAACGTGGTGACTAACACTTGGTGCGCTTCAATACTGGCTTCGGTTTGTTGCTCTAGTTGCTCACAAAGTGTCATGAGTTCATCGACTTTGGCAACGATGCGCTTTTGTTGTTCGAATGGTGGCATTATAAATAACAAATGCTTTAAAGCTGTTGCGTTTACGTTAGGTTGCCCTGTTCCCGCAGAACGCTCAATCAGTTGCTTCCAGTACAACTGGCTTCCTAAAAATACCTTAGTAAATGGTGCATAGACTGCTCGAATTCTTTTTACACGAATCAAATATGATGCAAAGACGGCTTGTAAGTCAATATTCTCAACAAGATACGACTTACCAATAGTTCCACCAGTCCTAGCAATTAAAATATCATCATTTTCCAGTAAGTAAGATTTAGCTTTTTCATCAGTAATATCACAAGCTGGAACAGTCCTCCAATTAACCTTATCATTCTGAATATCAGTAATTCTAAGAAGTCTAACCCCTTCCGAGTCGGGCTTCGCTGAAGCTGTATACCCGTAATGAATATCACTGCTTAAATTACCAAGCCTTGTCCATTCCCAACCTTTCGGCACACTATATGGAGCTTCTTGTTCAGTAACTTCGGGAAGAGTTTTTTGTTTCTTAATCTTCTTCTCTTTCACCAACTCCGCTTTTTCTTCCGCAATTCGTTCAAGTAGAACAGAAGCAGGTTCATCAGTTGGGTCTTGAGGCACTAGCTTACCACGAACCGCCAATTCCAAAATCAGCTCACGCAGCTTCTTCACACCATAAAGCTCACGCTTTTTGCTACTTCCACGACCTGACGCTGACTTAGTTTTAACCGTTGAAGTCCAAATATCGATATTGTCTGTAATCAACTGATTCACAGAGGCTTGTTCTACGCTCATGATTACCCCTTACCAACTGAAGATTTAAGCGCAGTGCCTAGAATGTCTTTCAACTGATCACGAAGTTGCGAGATCTCTTGCTGCTGCTGTTGGTAGCTATCTAGTAATTCATTAGGATCAAGCTTCACCACTTCTTCTTGATATGGGTTTTTAATATCAAGGTTAAAGTTGCGCTCGATGATCTCAGCAATAGATACTTTCCATGCTTGCTTGTTCTCTACACGGCTTGCAAAGTCGTCATCTTCATTACCCCACCAATCAATTTCTTGTTGGAACTCTTCAAACTTCATTGGTTTGGTTTTGCTGTAGTTCTTCACGCCTTCAGGGTAAGGATGCTCATAAAACCATACGTCTTTAGTTGGTTTGCCTTTAGTGAAAAACAGAATGTTCGTTTTAATACCTGTATAAGGGTTAAATACCCCATTGGGTAAACGCACTATGGTGTGCAAGTTACACTCTTCTGTCAGCATCTTCTTGATTTTGGTTTTTACGCCTTCACCAAACAAAGTGCCGTCTGGCAGTACTACACCTGCACGGCCGCCACTCTTGGTATCAGAGCCTTCATCCAACACTTCAACAATCAGTTGTAAAAATAGGTCGGCAGTTTCACGGGTTTGCATCTCCGCAGGGAAGTTCTTTTCAATACCATCTTCTTCTGTGCCACCAAACGGCGGGTTAGTCGCAATCACATTGATGTTCCTGTCCCAACTAGAAAGGGGCTTGTTTAGGGTGTTGCCATGCTTAATTTGTACTGGTACTTCAATGCCGTGCAACATCATGTTGGTGATACACAATAAATGCGGTAATTGCTTTTTCTCTACGCCGTGGATCTGCGTTTGTAGCAATTGGTGATCAGAGGCAGTTTTCACGTAATGCTCTTTAACGTGATCAAAAGCACATGCGAGGAAGCCGCCCGTTCCCGTTGCAGGGTCCATTATGGACTCGCCTAATTGCGGATCTAGGCGATCAACAATAAATTTGGTGACTGAACGCGGCGTATAAAATTCGCCCGAATTACCTGCGCTTTGCAGATCTTTTAAAATTTGCTCATAAATATCACCAAACAGATGACGCTCGGTAGAATCTGTAAAGTCGATTTCATTGAGCTTGTTGATGACCTGACGTAACAACGTTCCGTTTTTCATGTAGTTAAACGCATCACTAAAGGCATTTTTCACTACAAAACCACGCGGATTTAGATCTTTGGGGGCTGATAGATGCTTTAATGTGGGAAATAAATCATCGTTAACAAACCCTAGTAAATCGTCTCCTGTCATCCCTTCAGCATCAGCAGCCCAATTACGCCATAGATATTCGGTAGGGATTGGCTCACGATAATCATCAAGCTCTAATTCTAGCTCTTCTTCTTGGGCATCGAATACTTTTAGGAATAGCAGCCAAGACATTTGACCAAGGCGCTGTGCGTCGCCGTCAACACCTGCATCTTTGCGCATAATGTCTTGAATAGATTTGATAACTGAACTGACTGACATGATTTTTCTACTTTGAGAACACTGAAAATTGTCGCGGATTATAACTCAAAACCGCCGCAATATTCAGTGGTACATGTCTATTTAAAAATTAAGAAGGTAACCCTATTGATGACGAATGACATCCTGGTACAGCGGGTAAGGTCGCGATTAACGCATCAACTTCTTTCATCCAACAAGAGCTTGGGCCTATCTGCTCAATCAAAAACCACATGGCTCGAATCACACCGTATAGGCGGGTCAGTGTATTGTGGTTATCTCTAATGTCATCGAATGTTTCATCTGAAGGCAAAGGGAGTTGTTTTGAAGATTGTTGATTCCAAATTCGTGTGTGGTGAGCACATCGGTTACGAAGAATATTCATCCCCATCAGCCAAGCTTGAAGAACCGCTGTTTCTGTTTTGTCGGTTATGCCCAAACGAGCACAAATACGCTGACGGTATTTGTCTTTAAGCATGCCATAATACTTAGACATTGTGCCAAAGTCCCATGCTTCTATAACCACCCAGAAAGGCATTTCTTTATGGTTGCTTCTGTGCCAAATAATGCAATCTTCATGGCTTCGAGCAATCAATTTACGGTGTTTGTCCTGCCACTCATCCCACGAACTTACTTTTTGGCCGCGACGTCTTTTTAAAAATTTACCGTTAATGTAGTCTGAGTCCGTCCATGCTAATGGATCTGGAATATCTTCACCTGTACCCGCTTCTTTTCTTTTGCCACGTCCAAGTTCATGGGCAATCACACTGCGAACGAACACTTCAATGCGCTCAAGCCCATCCAACATGGCAATACGAAGTTTTTTATCAAGCAGATAAAGGTTAAACACATCATCAAAATGGGTGTTTGGCAAAAATTCATCCAACCGCTTAGGACGCTTTAAGTGAGGACATTCAATAGCTATGCCCTTCACATCTCGTTCAATCGCTCTTGCTGGATACCAAAAACCACTGAGACGGTAATAGCCTACCTGAGCCAGCTTACGTTTGGCTCGACTCTGATCATCAATGCTCATTCCTCGCTTAAGCAAAGTCTCAACAAGCTCTTCGTAATGTTTAAACTCTTTGGATGGAATAAGAGCCATTGCAATCCTTTATTTACTTTGCTCCAAAAACGAGAACGCCCAGACTTGATTTCAAAGTTATCTCGTAAGATAACTTCAAAAACAGGGGACTGGGCACTATTGCGGTGAAGTATTATAGAAAATGATTTAATAGTCAAATAAGCACCGAACCTTAAAACTACCTAATACGACCGAATTTCCCCGTAAACAAACAATATGTAGTTATGGATAAGGTGTGTGCCACCACATATTGTATATGTTTATTTTTTCATATTTGTGCGCTGTTACGCTGATTGGTAGATAGCTGCTTCTAATTCATTAACCGCTTCTAAGTACTGTGATTTACCGCCAAATCCTTTCTTAATGATTTCCAGCGGTCTACCCATTTCATCAAATGGCTTTACTTTGAGTACATGAATATTCTCAATTTCAGAAACACCTTCATCGGCATACTTATCCAGCAGGTTATGTAGTACTTGCTGAGCTGTTTCCCCATACTTGGTGAAATAATTTCGTTTTTTAACGCTTTCAGCCCGCTCTTTACGAGTTAGTGGTGGTTGATCATAAACAACATGACAAATCATATCGAATGGGTCCAACTCTTTGCCCACTTCATCCTCAAGTGCTTCCCACAATATCCCCTCTTGGGCAAGCTCTTCTATGATTACGTCTTTTCGATCTGCTTCATTCCAACGCTTTACAAACTCATCCATTGAGGTGAACTGCTTTGCCATTGTTTTACGGGTGTAATCTTTAAATGATTCCGTGACCAATTTACCATCAGAGTCATAATACTGAACTCGTTCCGCGAGTGCTTTTACTGAGACACCGTTGACATGAAACTTACGAACTTTATTTTCGTCATTCCAGTCGTCAGCGTTTGCTCCCTTACCATCCGCTGAGCCGCTAGTTGCTGAGTCATGGTTATAAGGAGCTTCTGGTTCTTGAACTGTATCAGGATCTATATCCTCGCCGTCAAACGGACTGTCAGGATCCGCACTATCAATCCCGTTAATAATGTCGATTATATGATCGTCATTCTCGAAATCTTCAGGGGTTGCAACTTTGACTCGTTCTGGCGTTCCATCAAAACGCTCATCAGCAAACAGCTCAGTTGCTTTTTTAAAATCTAGAATGGTAAACCATAGCTTGCCGTAACGATCATCAATACGGGTGCCCCTACCAATGATTTGCTTAAACTTAGTCATAGATTGGATACCCTGATCCAACACTACTAACTTACATGTTTTAGCATCAACACCTGTGGTCATTAACTCTGAGGTAGTTGCTATTACAGGGTACGCTTTCTTGGGGTTAATGAAGTTATCAAGCTGAGCTTTGCCTATTTCATCATCGCCAGTGATCTTCATTACGTATTTTTCGTTTTTCTTAACCTGCTCTGGGTTTAAGTTGACTAATGCCCGACGCATGCGTTCGGCATGATCGATGTCATTACAAAATACGATGGTTTTAGCCATTGGATCAGTACGTTTTAGATAATTGGTAATCGTTTGTGCCACTAAGTTTGTGCGCTCATCAATTACCATAGTTCGATCAAAGTCTTTCTGGTTATAGATTCGGTCTTCTATTACTTCCCCGTTCTTATCTACCTGCCCTTTGGTTGGTCGCCAGCCTTGCACATCGACGTCAATATCGACGCGCACAACCTTGTATGGGGCTAAGAAACCATCCTCTATGCCTTCTTTGAGTGAGTAGGTATATACCGGGTCGCCAAAGTATTCGATATTCGAGACTTCATCTGTTTCTTTTGGGGTAGCCGTTAAACCAACCTGCGTTGCAGAGCTAAAGTATTCTAAGATCTCGCGCCATGCACTGTCTTCTGACGCACTGCCTCGGTGACATTCATCAATGATGATAAGATCAAAAAAGTCCGGTGCTACTTGTTTGTACGCCTTTTGGTATTCTTCAGGGCCTGTTAACGCCTGATACAGAGCAAGGTGAACCTCATAAGCAGGGTCGACATTACGCCCCGTTATCTTAGTCATTGCCGTACCAAAGGGTTGAAAATCATTGGTTTTGGTCTGATCGACCAGAATATTTCTATCCGCTAAAAATAAAATGCGTTTCTTTGCTTTAGCTTTCCATAGTCGCCAAATAATTTGAAAAGCAGTGTAGGTTTTACCAGTACCCGTTGCCATAACCAACAAAATACGGTCTTGTCCAGCAGCGACGGCTTCTACGGTTTTATTAATAGCTTGGAGTTGGTAATAACGTGGAGACTTTCCACTACCATCATCGTGATAATCCTGTGTAATTACAGGTAAGTGCTCAGCTTTGTAACCTTTCCAGATACAGTATTTGTCCCAAAGCTGTTGAGGTGTAGGAAAATCTTCTAAACGAATTTCACTTTCAAGTTGATTAGGGTTGGTTTTGTCATGAAAAACAAAACCATCACCATTAGAAGCAAAGATAAATGGCACTTCCAATAGGCTCGCATAATCTAAGCCTTGTTGCATGCCTTTACCTATTTCATGCTTATTGGCTTTTGCTTCGATAACGGCAAGCGGCATACTTGGCTTGTGATAAAGAACAATGTCTGCGGATTTGACCTTCTTACGAGCTGCTGCTTGACCACGCACAATAACCTTTCCGTCACGAAGTTTTACTTCCTGACGAATCTGAGTCATATCATCCCATCCAGACCCTTTAATGGCAGGGAGTATGAACTTGGTGATGATGTCAGTTTCAGATAATTTAGCTTTGTTAATGCTTGTGACCATTGAGAAACACTTTATCTAGGTATTTGACTGATTATTATACCTAAATTATTAAAAATTTCTGTATATGCCTAACATGATCATGAACTCAACATATCACTTCGCAAGGCTAATGACGTTAGCTTATGGATTCGACGAATATCAAGGTCAGGTTGGAATTTAATATTTATCATGGATAGAAAAGAGGCAGATCATAGAGTTAGCAACATCTACTCGCTCTATGATGGACAAAAATGAGGATCTAATCGCTACCTTATTCGCAAGCACCTTTAACCCAATCGTAAAAAGGTTGTAACTCTTCAATCTTGTTTCTAAGGTGGCTTTCAATATTTTCAGTCAACTTCAATGGAGACCATATTGTTAAATGAGGCGAAACTTCCATTAAACGAATTTGTTCCCCATTCCGAGGAGGGTTTTCAAGGGTGACTATTTGCTTTGTTCTGCCTTGAAAGTTGTTCTTTTCATTCAAACATTCTAAAGCTTCCCGAAGCGTTTCTTCCCATTTTCCTTCGTCTAATGCAGAGCACATAAATTCCTGTCCCCCTAAGTATTTTTCAACGATATTAGGTCTTGATGTGACTTGCCATGCATCTCTAGAAAACCTAACAAATACACTGCTGGGATTTTCTACCTTGTCTATTATTTCGAAGATTCTATGCTTATTTAGTTCCGTTAAGATAAACTTTGATATCGGCCAGTCTTTATATTTGAGACCTTCTAGGTTGACACCAAGAGCAGCGACACCAGTATCTGCTGATACCGACAAGTTCCACTGAACTCCTTGATGACCGTCACTTATACCAAAATATGGCTTGTTTAATTGTCCAAACGGTCTTCCCTTAACATTCAGCAAAGAATTAAATAGCTGTAAGAGCTCAGCATATTCAAAGTCAGCACACTTGAACGATCTTTTCTTATGCTTTTTTCTACCCGTTTTTTCTTTACTCAATGGCTTGACTTCTTCAAGTGTTAGTCGTTTAATTTCACTTTGTTTGTCAAATATTGAGAGTAATGCTGTATTTGCATCTTCAGCACTTAAGTTAAAAAACTCTCTCTTTTTTTGACGTAACGGAGCCAATTTAGTATGAACAAGGGACTCTAATTTTCTACAGTCATCTACGGCAATATAGTGTGCTACTGACCAAATAAAATCTCCCGTGGAACTGCAATTAATTTCATCACAACGTTCATACGGAGTTCTCGTCGTCATTCCAATTTTGCATACCGGTAATTCAATATCCGCTACCTCAAGGATATAAACATATCCAATATTCTTTTCTTGAAACTCTTTCATCTAACCGTATTTATCAAAAGTACATTCAAGTAAATTACCATACACCTCTGCGTATTCGCATCTTAGGTTTAATGAAAATAACATTCCAAGCTTGGTTTAGAACATAAGGGCCTAGTTACATCACCACCTTCAACACCAAAATCTCTACCACGTCCCACCCCAGATAATGATAGAATTCCCACATTAGAATGACCGTTCAACTAGGTATTATCAACAATGTTTATCCATCGCGTTAACGACATCGACTGGCTGGTGATTACAGCTTTTGAAGAACTGAAAACTCTATTTATCGAAGATGCAGGCACAATCCCCTCTTGCTTCTCTACCACCAGTGAGTTGAGCTTGATTGATCAAGCTAAGCGCCGTTATGGGTATTTACCTGCACTTAACGGCGTAATCACTGATACGGGTACTTTTCAAAGTCGAAATAATGAAGAAGATTTGAACCCACAGCTTGCCTGCTTGGTTGAGGGGCGTGGTCGGGTGTTTATTTATCACGGTGGCTTTGTGGCTTTTGTGGATGATGAGCAAACCTTTATTACTCGATTGGATTGAAGATGATTCTGTAAATTGAAATGTGCGCATTAAATGAGGTTGTATCCTTACAGCCAATCTAACCGGATTTTGTTTCTAAATGAGGTTTTATTTTAAACCATGTGATTACTGAGGACACAAAACACACCTACACACGTATCAATCTAAACCATTGTTTTACAAGAAACTTTCCAACAATCTGACGCGTCATTTATCTGCAGTAAATCTATATTTTCAGTTTTACGCTTTCCATATATGCAAATATAGACATAGACTTAGCCCCATATAACCGATTGCGTAACATCTTGTAGAGGGGAAATGATTATGTATAAGTGTCTATTGCTAGCCGCAGTATCGCTTGGACTTACCGCTTGTGATGGAGGAACGGATTCTAACATTAAGGCTCCAACGCTCAAGCCCGGTGAAATAAAAGCAATAAACGCACTAGCCAGTGGCGTAAACCGAGATTACGACTGGAAAGCAACTTCTAGTAGTGAGAACAAGGCTGACGCTGATGATATTGTGTCTGCTGTTAAATTCAGTATGGATAAACCATTCAACATTGATCGCGTTGAAGCCGACTTCACTACAGAAACGCATAAGATTTTCACGTATGAGTGGCACACATTTGAACCAATCGGCGACGATAAATACTCAAAAGAGGATGAAACCCATACACTAGAGGTTGGTATCCCCGGTTTAGCGACCGCACAAGGCAAGCTTAAAGATTTGCTAAGTAAAGAAAACCTATCTCAAGAAGATCAAATTAGAAAAGCCGTATACAAGAATTTTGCACTACCTATGGCACTAGGAGCGAATGAATTTGGTGCATACAGAAGCTTCAACAAATTAACCAGTGAACCTATACCTGATAACAACGGCCAGCCCCTTTGTTCGCCTCTCCCTAGTGGAGATTTAGGCATGTCATGCACTATACCGGCGCAGCTTAGCGTGTTTAATGAGAAAACGACGATAACGCTCGAACAACAAACAGGCGAAGAAGGTAAGCCTTTTTATTACAAAACCAATAGCGGTGATGTATACGAAGCCTATAAATTTATACAGATTATTGAAGTACATGGTACTGACTCAGATGAGATGTTCTCTGCTGATGTACTGATCCATCCCGGCATCGGTATCATTTCTATGGAGCTACCCGTCATTAAAGACAGTAATGACAATGGAATACAAACCACCCAAACGAAATGGGAATGGTTTAACGATAATCCAAACGTTCTCGAGCAAGACATGTACTAAACGAAGGGCAGCCACGCATGGCTGCCCTTTTGCTATCTCACTTATTTCGGCTAAAAGAAGTCGATAGATTCACATCCCGTCTGTAACAACATCCTCTTGCAGAGTTTCTCTGTCGCCTGTGCAATGTCTTCTTCTCAAGCAATGTCTTCTTCTCAATAGTGCAGAAATAATGGTGGCAGGTATTGCGTTTTGCATAAAATAGACCTTTAAATGCAAAATGAAAGACCTGACCCCGTGGACACAAAATGAAAGACCTGACCCCAAGGACTGACTCACAAAATGCTAGTTGTGTTCATAGTAAGAAAAATTGCAATTAAAAGGTCGCTTGAGCAATTTATTCACTAAACTTAACTATATGAAAAACATACCAATACTCTATTCTTTACAACATTGCCCCTATGCTATGAGAGCAAGAACAGCGCTTATCAAAGCCCGGCAAAAGGTGTTCATCCGAGCAATTAAACTCGATAACAAGCCACAGGAAATGCTAATCGCTTCCCCTAAAGGGAGTGTGCCTGTGTTGGTTTTACAACAAGAAGAGACAAACCACCCCCTCATCTTAGAGGAGAGCCTAGATATTATGCTCTGGGCGTTGCAACAAGATGATCCCGATGACCTATTACATCAAGAAGACCCGCAGGCATTACCTTTGATGCTCTCTTTCATTGCCGATTTTGAACACAATTTTATCCCTTTATTGGAGTCGTACAGCTGCGCTAAACGCTACCACGACGACAGTCTGAATGAATGCCGCCAAGCGTGTGAACACTATTTGCATTCTCTTGAGGAAAGGCTCAGCAAGCACACTTATTTGTTCTCAGACAACGAAAGTCTAGTGGATATTGCATTATTCCCTTTCATACGTAAATTCGCCAAAGTTGAAAAGTCTCATTTCCGTCAAAGCCCCCATCCTAAGCTGCGAAATTGGCTAAATGGCTATCTGCAAGGCGCACTCTTTTCTAAGGTTATGAAACAACATGAACTTTGGATAGGGTGTCGAAAAGACAGTTATTTATAGTGAAATGTCGCCATATAGAGTCGAAATGACATCAAGATGGTCTTTGCGCTGTTTAAAGGGTTAAGCTCAAGCGAGAACTAATCACTCAATATAAAGGAACAGGGTTGAATTGACGCAGTTAAACCTTTCTCTATTGCGGTAATCTAATCGCGTGATTCGAAAGCAGTCGATTCTGACGGTTGCGGTAGAAAAAGCCTGATTTTGCATCAAGAATTAAACAAGGTTCGAAAATTGCAGTTATTTGTTAACGACAACGGCATTGAAAAAAAGAGATAAAATAATTTAAATGCGATCGAGGAATACGAAATATTTGGTAAGGAAATTTTTAAGTATGAAGAACTTAGAATAAAACTAGGCAGAATTGGGTGGGGGCCAGCCCGATCAACATTGAGAAAGAATAACCTATTTAAAAACAAGAGCTTGCGCTGTTTGTATTTTATTACCACTCATAAATTGAGTACCATTACCCCGTACTTTTTATAATAGATTATTTTATGAAGAGAGACATCCCACTTGAGTGGTTTTAGATGAAATATATCGAGTTAATCGCACTTTTTATCTTGAATCGGCGATAACCTAGACATAGTAGGTAGTAGCCTCCCCCACTAAGGCCACTACCATGAATTTTATTTTTAACAGAAGAACAAGGTAACGAATGTTACCATGTAGCCTCACCCCACTTACTTTGACCAAAAATAAAACCATTTAAATGAGTATTCAATTTAGGGGCATTCTTATTTTTTTGATGCACAGATGGTGTGAACTTATCTCGCTTAACAATTTTGGACTTATCCACTGATTCCGTTTTTTCTACTTGTCTCTTGGGGTTATTTGACGAGATTGAGTGGGAAACAGGTTTATCTAACAAACTAGCTTCTGATGTGTCTGTGTGGTTTGCTTCTGAGTTAGAAGAACTTGAATCACCGCCTCCACATCCAAAAAGAATAGTACTTAAAAGTAGTAACCATAAAGTTCTCATTCTTCTTCCTCTATACTATCTATAGTGAAGTTTTCAAGCATAGTTGTAATACTTTTTCTAGTTGGAAGCGCTAAGTTAGAATCATTTTCACTTGTTTTCCATGACATACTATTGCCAATCATTATATAGCATTTAGGATACTTTGGTGAAACTTGGATCGCTATATATATATAACTAGGATAGCCATTTCCGAGACTAAGCCCGCGCATTAAAGGAATACCAACCGCTGCATAATAGGCTGTTTCTTTATTTACATCAGCACCATCAACTTCAACATTTAGCTCACCTAAACTCCAACCTAATACATCGTATCTAACTTGCCAGGTACGACTGGCATAATTCCTATCATCACGTAGAATCGGATATGTAAATTTGAATTTCACAAGGCCATGCCGCCATGTATTACACTGCCCGTAAGTATGATACATTTCTAAATTAGACGGCGGATTGGCATCATGATGAAGCAAGGTTTTCGAGTTTTTATTAACCTGCTCCTTTACAAGAAGCGCTGAATACTTACCCTCAACATCAGCAAGTTTACTTTTAAGCTGATTAATTTGAGTCGTATTTTCATTGTTATTTTGCTGTAAAGCATCAAAGTTATCATTAACTTGCTCTGCTGTTGCTACATCACCTTCATGAAATATATGAGGCACAGATGCAAATGCCAAACATGGTATAAGTGATAGAAATATAAGTTTATTCATCATGCTTATCGTTAATAGCTTACATATAAAACCTGTAGTGTAACCATTATTAAAAAACAGTGATAAGCTAAATTTAAGATTTCATTATCCTTATGCATACCACCCCCATGCTACGATCTTAATATACCTATTCTGATATAGGCATATTTTATATCTGCATGCTATTTACAGATGTTCTTTTCATTACAAATAATTAATTGAATCAATGATGCGAAAAATACTATTTATAATGGGGCTAATATTGCCTTTTTCAGCCTTAGCGTCTGTTCCGTATGTATTTCATGACGGCGATGTAGCCTCTGCGAGTGATATGAATGATAACTTTCAAGCACTTGAAACACAAAATCAACAGAGCCAGAAAAAGATCACCGATTTAGAAACTAAAAATAAACAGTTAAATGATGAGTTAACTCAACTAAAACAGCAGTATTCATTAAAAAATGAAGGGCCTAAAAGTACACTACAGTGTTCTATACGTAAGAATAGTTTGGGTGGTAGCAAACCTGTAAATCAAATGGATATGGGGTGCTATGATTTACTTACAACAGATGTATATGTATCAACATCAGGGGATAATTTACCATCATCAATATTGAATGATGGTTATCACATAATAGATTTATCAATAGTACGTTTAGCTAGTTATGTAGACTACATTTACATTTTTGAAAAATAAAGCCCATCGATATAATTCATTCACTCTGTTTTCGGAGCTGGCACGACACCATATTCGTGGATTTATAGTCGACTGTGTCGGCTCTTCGACTTTAGTGGAAAAACATCGAGTTAATCGCATTTTTGATCTTGAGTAAGATAATCTGCACATAATTATTTTTAATTGGATATTTCACTCCATAAACGCTTTGGCGCGCAACCTCATCTGATAACCTTATCTAGCCCAACTAATAAAGGACTATTTATGATTACAGAGAAATACTTAATGATTTGGTTTCAGGGTCGAGCCATTTTCATCAGCTCACAAGAGACTCACTATCATAGTGATGCCCTCGTTTTCGACACTATTAATGAAGCTGAAATTCATCAAGCTTTTCTTTCTTCGGATTGCTTTCGTAACGGGTTTTATATGTCCTGTTATGAGCACTTTTGTTATCTAGAAAGTGAGGAAGACCATTTCCCTGTCTTGGTCTTAGATAGAGAAATGTACCAAAAAGCACTCATCAACTGGTTAACAAATACCATTGCAATATATCGTGATACTCATGTTGATTTAGGGAAGGTGGAGTACATTTCTCATTGGTACCGATATGACACGTTAGACTTCAGTATTGACCAGTTACAACTGATTCCCCACGACTCGCAACACTATGTGATACACAGTAGAAATAGCCTGTATGAACCCGTATTGGTTGCTCGCTTTAATGTTAATGAGAGTTGCGCCAATAGACTTCTGCGTCTCATTAATCTTTAGAACAAGCAGTAACGAATAAAGCCCCTACAATCTGTGGGCGAACGACTAAAAATTGACGAACCCAACAGAACGACTGTATATTTATACAGTCGTTTGCTATTTATTCTTGGTGTCGTTAATGAACATTCTGCCTCTTTCCCCCTCTAGTATTTCTTGCTCTCTAACCTCATGGGAATCACCAGCAGCAGAATATGTGCAGCTAGGAATATCACTAGACGCTATCTTAGTTAACAACCCTAATGCCACCTATCTCGCTTATGCGAACGGTGATTCAATGGAGCAAATTGGCATATACAACGGTGATTTATTGGTTATCGATAGAAAGCCTCAAGCGCAGCATCTCGACACGGTGATAGTCAGTTTTAATGGTGCTTTTATGTGTAAAATTATTGATGTTAAGAATCGTCTGCTTTTGTCTGCAAACCCCAATCATGCGCCTGTTGAGATTCACCCTGAAGATGCCTTTGCCATAGAAGGGATCGTCATACGTTCAATTCGATTACATAAACCCTTACCTGAGTTTATGTAATGTTTGCCTTAATTGATTGCAACGCTATGTATGTCGCTTGTGAGCAAGTATTTCGGCCAGATTTACGTCAGCAACCCTGCATCGTATTATCAAATAATGATGGAGCAATTGTTGCCGCTAATCGACTAGCAAAAGAAGCCGGAATCAAAAAATTTCAGCCCTTCTTT
Organism: Vibrio sp. B1Z05; assembly: GCF_052955985.1. Classification (NCBI taxonomy): domain Bacteria; kingdom Pseudomonadati; phylum Pseudomonadota; class Gammaproteobacteria; order Vibrionales; family Vibrionaceae; genus Vibrio; species Vibrio sp. B1Z05. The sequence goes on along the minus strand of NZ_CP130463.1, from coordinate 956,945 downwards.
AAACAAAAATCACTGATAAAACAGAAGAATATTCACGTTTTTTCGTCCAATTATGCCCTGTATGCTGATTTGTCAGCCAAGATGATGGCCACTGTCACGGCCTTCTCACCAAGGAGCCATATTTACAGCATTGATGAGTGCTTTCTGGACATCAGCCATTTATCTCAAATGGAACCAGACTTAATTAAATTTGGTCAGAAAGTTCGGCAAACAGCATGGAAAGAGTGCCGCTTACCGGTTTGTTTCGGGGCTGGAGATACTTTAACACTGGCCAAAATGGCAAACAGAGCGGCAAAAGTTCAACGAGATTTGAACGGTGTTTGTATCATCGACTCTGAAATAAAGCGTCAAACTTATCTGGCAACCCAACCCATTTCAGAAGTATGGGGGATTGGCAGACGATTAACGCATAAAATGAACTGGATGGGCATAACAACAGCCTTAGATTTAGCCAACCTCTCCCCTGAGCAAGCAAGACGGTCTTTTAATGTAGAGGTAGAAAGAACTGTTCGTGAACTCAATGGTCTGTCATGTAAGATGTGGGATGATTGTCGAGCCGATAAACAGCAAATTTTCAGTACGCGAAGCGTGGGTAGTCGAATAACAGCGATTGAAGTGCTCAAGCAAGCATTGGCTTTTCATGCTGCAACGGTCGCAAGAAAAGCCCGTCAGCAAAACAGCTCGTGTTCAGTGTTAATGGTGTTTGCTAATACCTCGCCTTTTGACGATGTACCGCAAAGCTTTAAATGTACCTATCAATTCGAATTTCCTACTAATGATACTTCTCGAATCACACAGGCCGTCACCTTACTAGCAACTCGTTTATTTAGGCCCGGTGTTCAATACTACAAAATTGGCGTTGGTTTAGTGGATTTAGTCTCAGATAATCAACGCCAAGGTGATTTGTTTGCTGAGCCTGAAAACCCTGCATTGATGAAGACATTGGATAACCTCAATCTTCAATTTGGCCGTGAATCAGTATTTTTAGCCGCCCAAGGAACGACTCATGAATTTAAAATGAAGCAAAATTTCTTGTCGCCACAATACACAACTAAAATAAAAGATCTCCCAAAGGTCCTTTGTTAAACACGATTTCATCAAGCCCTAACTCTTTAGCTAAATAAGCATGATGTGCTCGGTCATGAGCAATAGGGATTTTTATTGGTGATAACGCATCAATAGTGCTTTGCTAGAACTGACAGGCAAAATGTTTACGCTCACCATGAGATAAATAATTTGGGTTGATGCGCCTATGCTCTCGCCAAGCTCGGTATTGAAAGGATTTAAAACTCATCGAAGCAGGGATTAGATTGTAGCGATAACCTAGTACCACCAAAAAGTAAGAATTAGATCACGCTAATTTAGATGACCAACGCAAGTGTATAATGAACAATTAAATTAGATAACTCTAAATTTGCTCAATATATTCGCAGAGGTCATTCACTTGTATAGATTATTAATGTTGTCATTGTTCGGTATCTCGCTTTTTGGCTGTGATAACTCTAGCGATACACCACCTAAAGTAACGATAAAACCAAGTGAATCTATGGCTAACTTAACTTCAGCCAAAGAAATTCTGCCTATGGCTAACTTAACACCAGCCAAAGAAACTCTACCTATGGCTAACGTAACACCAGCCAAAGAAACTCTACCTATGGCTAACTTAACACCAGCCAAAGAAACTCTACCTATGGCTAACTTAACACCTGCCAAAGAAACCCTGCCTATGGCTAACTTAACACCTGCCAAAGAAACCCTGCCTATGGCTAACTTAACACCTGCCAAAGAAACCCTGCCTATGGCTAACTTAACACCTGCCAAAGAAACTCTACCTATAGTTAACTTGATACCAGCCAAAGAAACCCTGCCAATGACAGAGTTAACTAAATCAAGCAAAACCGGTTTCCCTACTGCCGACTATCGAATACCCGATCAAGTTCAAGAAATCTATACTGCAAAAGGCCAATTTGTTGTTTTAAAACATAATGGTTCCGTTGAATCTTGGAGCACGTATGGAGATCATAGCACCATGTATTCGTATGCTGATAGCGGTATTATTGCTGTGTATCCAGTAGGCAATGCCTTGGTTATGTTAACTAAAACTGGCGATGTTTACTCTCGCGGTGGTGGAGATATTGCAAGCCCATGTTTTAGCGAATACGCAGGGTTATCTGGGAATGATAGAACCGTAGCTATTCGAGTGAAAGATGCCGTACAGATTTCAACTAAGGCCAATTATGTAGTGGTATTAAAAAAGGATGGCAGGGCAAGGATTTGGGGGGAAGAATGGGGTTGTGATGCTACCTATACTTCAAATAATGTTCTTTCTATCGATATAGGTGAAAGTGGAATTACAGGTCTTAGTAAGGATCATTCTTTGACCATTTTTTCCAGAAGTGCTTATTACAGTTTGCAAAACCCACATGTCCCTAATGTTAATAATGTCGTTGCATCCGTAGGTGGAGGTATAGCATTTTTAAAAAGTGATGGTTCAGTTGTGAAGGCAACTTTTAAATCACAATCTCCACCCACCTTTCATACAATAATAGCCAAAAATGCCGTTGCAATTTACTCCCACGACTATCAACGCGCTAATAATAGCGCAGCAATCGCTGTTCTTAAAAAAGATGGCTCTGTGGTTACCTTTGGGGAACCCTCTGAAGGGGGCGACAGTTCTGCTGTTTCGGGGAGCTTAAAATCCGATATAATTTCCGTTTATCATACAAAAACAGCTTTTGCTGCTTTAAAAAAAGATGGTTCAGTAGTTACATGGGGCGCAAAGAGCGCAGGTGGCGATAGTGATACCGTATCAATGGACATCAGCAGTGGTGTAATTTCAATATTTTCAACAGATTACGCTTTTGCTGCTTTAAAAAATGATGGCTCAGTGATTACTTGGGGGGGCATTAATTATGGTGGTGATAGCTCTAAGGTATCACTTGCTTTGTCTTCCGGAGTCAGGGCTATATATTCTACTAAAGCGGCCTTTGCGGCATTAAAACAAGATGGCACGGTTATTACATGGGGAGATAGTAGAAGTGGAGAGAATAGTAATTCGGTGAAACTGAATCATATTATTTCCATTACACCAATGTCACGAAGTTCATCACAAGATGGGTTTGCTGCTCTAAAAAATAATGGTGAAGTCGTTACATGGGGAACAAACTTGTATGGTAAACCATATTTTTCTCCAACCTTTGCAACTTATGTTCCTAATCCAAATAAAGACACTGATGGCGATGGACTAACAGATGAATTTGAGCTCGCATCTTGTGATTATTCAATATTAGGTAATAAAACACCATGCTTAGATCCTGGTAAATGGGATACTGATGGCGATGGCGTTTCAGATTCAAAAGAACTTGCACTTGGGCAAAATCCCTTAAGTCGTGATAGTAATTTACTAAATCAATCTGGTAACTTAAATCAATCTAATCCTGATGGTTATGATGGCATTCAAGATATTGACCAAGATAATCGACCTGATGGATGGCGACTATAGTTAACATCATTATGCTCCAAGGCTGCCCTATTTACTTGGAGCCCTTTGATATATCACTATTGAATTTTAGATACTTTTTAATGACTTATTAATAAAAAGCCCCTCAACATTGAGGGGCTACTTAATACAGATTGCTCTGTTTCTACACATCACCTTATTGAGATTTCTCATCCATTAACCTTAATTTACTGAGCGTCAGCTTCATCGTTCTCATCCAGACCGTCATGTAAATCTTCTAGGTCTTCTTTGATGATTGAAATCACATCGACCAGAGTATCGACCGCTTGTTGCAAGTCTTCCTCTAGTTGAATGAGATTATTGGAAATGTTTATTTTAAACATAATTTGTACCTCGTTAATTAATAAATAGAGCTGAAAAAACCTATCATCGTTAGCATGAGGCGCTCTCCTCCTCACCTTTAATAGGACATTGACCTTAATCCCAATAATGGGTCACACTATTTTTTTGGTGCTACTCTGTCTCTCACCTCTTTATTCAATCTTCTTTGGTGGTGGCACTCGCACTTTTGTGTTCGCCATTTCAAAAAAGTATTGAAGGATACGGAATTTCTCCTGCCTAACAACCGCGGTCTCATTCTCAGTACGGCGCCAATAACCAATAATGTGTTTTCGGCCGACTCGTAAAATGTCTTCAGCGACACTCCCTTCGTGCTCAAAAATATCTTCAAAGATATTAATTAAACGTTGGACCTGTTTTTTTCTGTACTCAATACCAGGCTTTTTGTATGAGCTCATCACGCCATTAATCCTTCTCAGACTATGTGGATTCATTTTTTTAACTCCAGTTGTTTAACTTTACTGTGTAGGTAGTAAGTCAGATTTAAGAGAAAGAAAAATGGGTCCATTTTCTTTTTTGAAGTGACACCCTCATCCTATATATGCGGCGGTGATGGTGATGCGATGGTGCCCAAGCAACTTTGACAGAGCCATTCGAACCTCATTGTCTAATGCTCTGGCTTCCGGAACAGATAGTCCTAACTCATTCGCTAAATAAGCATGATGTGCTCGGCCATGAGCAATAGGGATTTTTATTGGTGGTAACGCATCAATAGTGCTTTGGTAGAACTGGCAGGCAAAATGTTTACGCTCACCATGAGATAAATAATTTGGGTTGATGCGCTTATGCTCTCGCCAAGATCGGTATTGAAAGGATTTAAAACTCATCGAAGCAGGGACTAAGTTGTCGTGCCCCGTCTGAGATTGCAGTTCACACCCTCGTACCAATGCTTCCTTTTGCGATTCTGATAAACTAGGGACTTCTCTGGCTTGACCTCCCTTCGTTCCGCGCTTTACGGTGATGTAACCTTTTTCAATGCACTCTTTAAACGCTTTTTGACAATCAAGCAGTGCGGCCTCCCTCATCCTTAAGCCAAAACTGCGTTGTAAGCTAGCCATTACTGAGACTGGTACACTGCCTTTTGTCACGATTTGATGGTGTACATCATCAGAAATGGCCCCGTCTTGGGTGGCAATCCCAGATTTAGGTGGATAGTCCAATTCTTTCGTAGCAAGCACTTTAAGCTTCTCATCCCCTCTAGCTTGTTTTAAGCACACATTAATGTGGCTGAGATAGTCCCGAGCAGTACTGGACGTCAAATCTTGCTGCGCTTCAAATCGTTCTCTTAAGTACTCACCAAACATCTGAACATGAGATTTATCAATATGATTAAGACGTTTAACGGCTGTGTGCTGTTTAAGAAACAGAGCGAACTCTCGACAGGCGGGAAGCCTCGCTAAATGTGTGTTGTTCTTAAGCCCGCCCACTTGCTCAAGTGAAGCATTAATGAGCGCTTTATCTATCTGGCGAGACCTCAGCCCAAAATTAGGCTTCGTGAAATCTCTCAGTCCACACGATTGGTGGCCTTTGTACTTTTGTTTTTTCATATCATGACTCCCAAGGTTTCCCTTAGTTAGTCACTCAATTCACCCACACAGATTCAGTTAGTTTTTTATGCTGGATGATGACTCTACATAGCGTTTACATGCGCGAAAGACTTTCACTTTCGTATCGATAAATGATTACGCCTTTTTTAATCATGATATGTTGCTCCAGTAGGAGCCTATGGGCTTATTGCATCCTCATATCAAGTTGGGGTGACAGCTCCCTTCTAACTTAAGGGCGGAGGGCGTGTTGCATCCTCTGTCAAACAAGTAGCGTTGTTGGCATCAACGGGCGGCTTATTGCATCCTCTACTTGTGTGCTATGTAATGTGAAGCGTTGAGACTACCTGGTGGGCATTAGGGTAATAACGCCAAGCTTTACGCTGCTTATTACCGTGCCAAGTACTAAAACATCTCGCAACTTCCGAAAACTTCCTGACGTATCTTGTTGAAGTGCCCACTCACAAAGGGCTCGCAGTGATAATTGGGCTTCGTCTAATTTCTTTCGAAATTAGACGAAGCGGCAATCCGTGCGCTATTAAGCGTGACATCATGGTGTCCCTCAGGACTCATGTGTGGCTTGTCTTCATTCAATCTACGTATCACTCATGGAGCGCAATGGCTCACTGCTATTATCCATGAATACTCCTAAATCATCGGTCGATGCTGTGCCTATTGGCAATCTCTAAGCGCTTTTGCGCTGACATACTCTATATGCCAAGTTCCCAATAAAAATTAATGGGTTATGTTTTTTCTTCGCACACGAAAAACGCCACAACCTAAGAAAGGTTGTGGCGTTTTAACGTAACGTCTGCCAAAGCAGACAAAGTGACACGTACCATCATGAAAGCTCATGAACATGCAAAAAGGATGGTCCTACGGGGTTAAGCATTGTGAGTGATCCTCGTATATGCCCCCTCCGCATGTGATTGTAGTAGGGCAAGAAATCGTATGGGATTATGATGTTGTGCTTTTTAATTGCTTGGGAAATTTGTAAATACTTAGACTTAGTCCGTAGAGGATACATAGCTCCCATTTGAAGTTGAATAAGCACACAAAAGGCAAGATTTTAACCTCTTGCCTATCTTCAATTTAAGCGGCATACCAACCATCAGCAAGTACTTCTGCTTGTTCTAACACAAGCTTAATTGCGTCCTCTGCAGCATCTGGTGGGTATTTCCAACGACGTAATAAACGACGAACCAGATTGCGCATTCGTGCACGGACACTTTCTCTTTTTTGCCAATCGACCGTAGCCGATTTGCGAAGTTGTTGAGTAAGCTCGATAGCCAATTTACGCAAGTTATCATCACCAAGTTCTCGTACTGAGGCTTCGTTTTCAACCAAAGCTCGATAAAATGCTATTTCATCTACTGATAAATTTAGCTTATCAAGTAATTCGGCATCCTCTTGCATCTCTTTTGCCCACTGAATCAGCTCTTCGATAACCTGCGCTGTTTCAATGCTACGGTTATGATATTTTTGCAGCGTTGCCATAATGCGTTCGGAGTATTTCTTCTCCTGCACAACATCATTTTTCATACGGGCTTTAACCTCATCACGCAGTAATTTCTCTAATAACTCTACCGCTAGATTTTTTTCCTTCATGCTCTTTACATCTTCTAAGAACTCTTCAGAAAGAAGGCCAATATTGGGTTTATCAAGACCGACCATTGTAAATATGTCATCAACACCATCAGCAATCACAGCATTATCGAGAATCTGTTTAAGTGCAGTATTACGCTCTTCATCAGTGCGCTTTTTATCAACTGTCGAGTGCTTAATAAAAGCTGTTTTTATCGCAGAATAAAAAGCAATCTCGTTCTTATATCCCTTAGTTTCATCCATGGTATTACATAATGAATAAGCTTTCGTTAATGCCGCCATCACATCAAGGAAGCGACGTTTACCATCTCGAACCTCTTTACCAGAGTTATCTTGATGCGACAAACCAGATAAATGATTTACCGCTCCTGGGAGTAAACGTAGTGCATCACTTTCAAAATCAGGTCTGTAATTGAAAGCTTCTCCATCAACTTGCGTAGCAAACATTCCTCTAATGATATCGATTTTTTCCATCAAAACGGAAAATGCTTCAGCAGTATCAATAGTTGGTTGCCCTTTACCTTGGCTGTTGGTATAAGTTTTAAGTGCACTTTTTAACTCACTAGCGATACCAATATAATCAACAACCAAGCCGCCCGGTTTGTCTTTGAATACGCGGTTTACACGAGCAATTGCCTGCATCAGGTTATGCCCTTTCATCGGCTTATCGATATACATAGTATGGCAACAAGGGGCATCAAAGCCGGTTAACCACATATCACGCACAATCACTAATTGAAGTTCATCATTAGTATCTTTAAAACGCTTTTCAAATAGCTTTTTGGTTTTTTTATCGTGGATATGAGGCTGCATCTTCTCTTTATCAGATGCACTGCCTGTCATCACGATTTTGATAGCACCTTTCTCTGGATCATCGTTATGCCACTCAGGTTTAATCGTGACAATCGCATTATAGAGATCCACGCAAATCTCACGACTCATCGCCACAACCATTGCCTTGCCCGGAAATGTAGCAGTACGAGTCGTAAAGTGATGAACCAGATCCTTTGACACTTGCTGAATGCGAGGTTCTGCACCTACCAACTTCTCTAGTGCCGCCCACTGTGACTTGATCTTTTCACGATTTTCCGTCTCTTCATCTTCACCAATTTCATCTTCAACCTCATCGTTGAGTATCTCGATTTTATCTTGGTTGATATCAAGTTTAGCAAGTCTAGACTCATAATAGATAGGAACCGTAGCACCATCATCAACGGCATCTTGAATATCATAAATAGAGACATACTCACCAAATACACCACGCGTGTCTTTGTCATCCATTGCAATTGGCGTTCCAGTGAAGCCAATAAAGGAGGCATTCGGTAATGCGTCATGCATATACTTGGAATATCCAAAAACGTATTTATGGGCTTTTACCACTCCATTTTCGTCTTTAACTTCAACCAGTTTTGACTTATTACCGTATTGACTTCGATGGGCCTCATCAGAAACCACGACAATATTAGCGCGCTTAGATAAAACTGGATGCTCAGTCTCATCAGCTAACAAAGCAAATTTTTGTATGGTCGTGAATATAATGCCACCCGACTGACGGTTAAGCAGTAATTCACGAAGTGCATCACGATCATCAGCTTGCTGCGGGAGCTGTTTAAGTGTTTCTTGTGCCATACCAAATGTATTATAAAGCTGACCATCGAGATCATTTCGATCTGTTACGACCACAATTGTCGGGTTGTTCATCGTCGGTTGCTGAAGCAACTTACTGGCATAGCAGACCATTGAGATACTTTTACCACTGCCCTGCGTATGCCAAACAACCCCAGCCTTACCACTTCCAGGTTTGATCTTATCTAACCCTTTTGTGGCTTGAACTTGATATTTAGCTACGTTATCAGCCACCAAGGGGAAATCTGTATCAACTTGCTTGGCTTTTACCGTAGCCTCCACTGCCGCTCGCACAGCATGAAATTGATGATATCCAGCAATTTTCTTGATAATTTTGTCATTATCTTTTTCAAACAAAATAAAATAACGGATATAGTCCAACAGCAATTCAGGCTTAAAGAAGCCCCTTACCATAGTCTCTAGTTGAAAATTAAGTAACGGTTTATCATCTTCACCCGACACCGTCTTCCACGGTAAAAAACGCTCTTTACTCGCAGTCAATGAACCAACGCGAGCTGTCCAGCCATCACTGACAATTAAAGCCTCGTTAAACACAAATAACGCAGCGATTTCATCTTTATAGGTTTGCAGTTGGTTATAAGCATTCCAAATATCAGCATGCTCATCCGCTGGGTTTTTAAGTTCGACAACAGAAATTGGAAGACCATTAATGAATACCACGATGTCCGGACGTCGATTACCCTTAGAGCCTGTAATCGTAAACTGATTGACGACCAAAAATTCATTGTTACTTGAGTGGGTGAAATCCATCAAACGAGCATGGGTGTGCTTTGATGTTGGCTGGCCGTCTTCAATAACGGTATATTCGACAGGTACACCTTCGATAAGAAGCTTGTGGAAGGCACTGTTGTTTTTGATAAGCATTGGAGTCTCAGGCGTGCTTACGGTGTTCACTATCTGATTGAGAGTATCTTCTGATAATTCAGGATTTAGGATCTCTAACTGATTAAGTAAACGTTTTTTAAGCACAACCTGATGGTAGTCATCACGCTCAGGTGTATCGCCATCTGGTGCGATGTCATAGCCATTTTTGTAGAGATAACCTTGGTCGATAAACCAATCAAGGCACTGTTGTTCTAGTTGGTCTTCTGTAATTTTCATCCAATACATACCACTCAGAATGGAATATCATCAACATCAGGCATTAGTGTTGATACAACTTCGACCTGTTTAAGTTTGATTGCTTTCCAGTTGTGACGAGCTTTTGTTTTATCCCACGCCATAATACGCAATACAGACACACGTGACTCATTAGCGATATCACCAATTACAAAAGGCGGAACAAACGTATCTTCTACGAATCCAAAACCTTTCGGAACAATGCGAAGTTCACCTTCAATGGTGCTCACATTGGTTAACTCAATAGCTTGGGTCGGCACTGACGCTACCACCTCTTTTTCATTGCCACTCATTGACAAAGACAACTCAACATAGTCACCCGCTTGAGGTTTCTGGTTACTTTTGTGTATCCCCATGCGGACTGACCATGTGGTAGATTTATTCACAAAGACTTGAAAACCTTTCTCGGACTTATGAATATTCTCGATAACGCCAATGACTTTCTCAGTCGGTCCATGAAGGTATTCTATAGCATCTCGACAAAGTGATTTTAAAAACGCTTTCAGTTCATTTTCATCTACACTGGCGTCGTACCATGGTTTACTCACCAACTCTTCAAGCTCTGGCTTTACTTTCCAGCCATTACTTTGATATGCCTGCAATGCTGTCTTTAAGCACATTGATGCTTCTGTAGATTGCTGATTAGCCAGCAACAGCGGGATCGCCCCCTGAAGTAACTTTAAACTGAATGTAGCATCATGTGCAGAGACAATTCCCTTTGCGAAAAACTTCAGTGCTAAGCTATGGTCTTGCTTTTGATAGGTAGCAGCTAATGCTCCCCAAGCCCAAGCTTCTTTCTGTTTTTTTCGCAAGATTGGTAGTAATAACTCGCGAGCTTGTTCATATTGACCAGCCACAATCAAACACTTTGATTGATCATAGTCGAGCCAAATCAAGTGTCTCGAATCTGCGACTTGCTGACGCGCTAGATTGATGAACCCCAACACTTGATTAAGGTCGAGTTGCCAAAACTCACGAGCGCGTAACCAAGCGCTGGCAACTCGGCGAGCAGTAGATAGCATTAAGCTAGGCACTTCTCCTTTCTCTGCTTGAAAAGGCTTCTTTGCTTCATCATCAAACAGATCACCTTGGTGGCGCAGGACCAAATTTACTAATGAGGGAAACCACTCAAGGTTTTTCTTGAACTGAACCAACAGCATCTTGTATTCCAAACCACCCATTGGGATCTCTAAATTAATGATGGTTTGTAGTAAATTTTCGAGCTGTTCAAATTCATAGTCACTTGGTCGATAGTTATTTGATGAAGCTGCTCGATTTACAATTTTCTCTTGCTGCTGCTTGATAAACTCGTAACACACCCAGAATAATGCACTTTTAAGGTATACATCTTGTGGATTTACTTCTAACGCTGAAAAGCCAACATTCCAAGCCTCTTGAAGTTGACCAGATTTACGTAGGTTAGTTACGGTACGAAATGGTTGTTCTGTCATCTTTCTTTCCTGTAAAGGATCTTTTCATTCCATCGCGTCACGAATTGCTCCAAATCTTCAATGACTCAGCAAGTAAGTGGGAGGAACTGCTTAAATCTTGTTTCGGGTATACCTTGGTAAACTGCTTCTTTCCGTTATAGAAAAAGTCAATTACCGCCGTATCGCCATATTTTGTTAATGTGTAGCGTTGTGTCCATGCAATTTGGTCTAAGTTAGACACCTTAATATCGTGGCGCGAGAATACCTCGCTAATGCGAGAGTGAAACTGCTCTAAAAAGGGTTCAGTAAAGCTATATTGCTCTTGTATAGTATCGGTACTGATAGTTGATAAAGTAACGCCTTTAACCTCTGTTAATAGTTGCTGTAACAGCGTTTGAAGAAGACCTGTTTCACGGACATTAAACGATGAAACCTTGTTTTTACCGTTATAATTAAACTGTACCTCTGCTACTGCATCCGCGTGCTTAAAACGATATAACTCTTGGTATTGGTAGTGGCGAATGTTACATACTTCGATACCGGAATCTTGAATACAAGCTTGAACTTTTCTCAGCAGATCTTTCAATATTGGCTGGTTATCACTAATTCCAAACTGATGCGCTTGCTCTGGGTTCACCGAGTTAACTACTGACAAGTTCGCTGCTGATTGCTCAAATACCAAATCTTGACCACCTACGATTTGAGTATTCCCACCCAAACGGATTTTGGGCTCATCAACCACATAAAGCATTGAAGAAGTACGAGTGATTGCCGTATAGAGCCAACGAAAATACTCTTTGGTCAATATTTTTAGGTGTGATGAACACTTAACAATCACATGCTTCCATTCACTACCCTGCGCTTTATGACAGGTGATCGCATAACCAAACTTCAACTTAAACGCATTAAAATAAGGATCTTTTTCGCGACGAATTTCAAGCTCATCACGGTTGAGCCCTCTATGACGCTGCATAAACTCAATAGTAAGTGCCCTATTTTCATCAGGCGTAAGCGATGGCTCTGAGTTGTATAACAAGTTTTCTAAAATCTTAGCTTTTATCACTTTCGGCTGTAGCGTCTCATCTCGAAACACCAATTCAACATCGCGAAAGTACAAGTCCACATTGACCGATTCTGTTTTTCCATCCACTTTTTTCTTAAAGTAGACGCTCTTCTTCTCTGGCGCAGATAGGACTTGCTTCACCATTCCAAACTCGCCGTTAGTCACAGTAATATCTTCTCGATAATGGTTTGCTACCGAAATCACTTTGTCTCGTGGACACAGCTCGTATTTATTAGGGAAGAAGTGCTGACGACAAAGATCATTGTAAACTTTTACTTGTGAGTTTGAAGACGCAACTAACATAACCTCTTTGGTTTGTGCAATGGTTGAACGACACAACGCCATATATTGATCAATAGCTCCATCTGCCGTAATCGACTCAATATCTGGCTTGTCGGTATCAAAGTTAAGTTGGTTAAACACTCCTTCATCAATTGATGAGCGCAACATGACAGCGTTATCCATGACTCCACTACCAACTTTTTGTCGCACCACTTCGTTTAGGTGTGCTTCAGAAACTCTAAGCTCATATTTATCATTTAAATACTGTGCTTGCAACGCTGGCGAAAAGCTCATGGAGACTGGAGGGAGTTGAGCATGATCACCTATAAAAATGATCTTTCTTGGTGAAGCTAGCGCTACTTTTTCTAGAGAATCCTTAGTGTACTTGATGAGGTCATCGAGCAAGTGGCCTGATCCAAATTGAATTGAATCCGATTGCGTAAATGCATTCGATAGCATTGAGGCTTCATCGATAATATATACGGTCTCGTCACTATCAAGGTTTCGTTTGAGCTGCGCTAGCGGTATCTCCATCTCGTCTTCAGACAACAATTTAGCATTTTTAAAGCTATAAATGGCACTATGAATGGTAGCTGCACTCGTGCCCGTTTTTTCTGAGATCACTTTAGCCGCTTTTCCTGTTGGTGCTAATAACACACAGTTTCGGCCATACGCTTTCAGGTACTCAACTAGTCCCTTGGTAATGAAGGTTTTACCTGTACCTGCATAACCATGAAGGATAAAGCTATCAAGCTGATCCGACTCCAAATATGCTTGCATCTGTTCCAGTGCAATGCGCTGACCTTTCGTCAGCTCAACATTTTCAAAGCTATCGAAGATAGAGACACGCTTACGGGTCTCTTCCATTTTTAAGTCAAAGCTTCTCGCCGCTTCAACACTTGCTTGCTTAAATACTCTCAGTTTCTCTGCTTGAGCTTCAGCCGATAGCTGAGCAGTTTTTGCTTTATGCAATTCAACTTTAATAGCATCCAGTTCGTCTTGTGTTTGTTGAATAGCTTTCGCCCTGCTTTCGACCTCTTGTTGGAGCTTTTGGTTATCTTTTTTTAGTGAAGCCACAGCTGGCTCTTGCCTAGCTAGCGTTTGGAACTCAGGCACAAACACATAGTTTGATTGCATGGTTTGGATAAACCAGCGCCCAATAAGATAACACTCTTCGATTAACCAAGTTGCATGGTACACAGATACATCTAGCTCGTTATGAACCGCTTTATTCCCCAGTTTACGGACACTATGTAGTTTACCTAGGATATCTTCTGAAACGGCTTGCTTAAGCTTCCAATCTTTTAGTCGATCAAGTTGACTCGATCTTGCGTCAAGATCAATATCCAAATGATTACAGATGTATTCAACGAGCAACTCAGTGAATGCTCTGAGCTTGAATGCTGTTGTTTGTGGGTCATTAAATAGGTAAGACTCTGCTTGCTTGCCTAATTCTGCAAGCTTGGCATAATCTTGCTGTAAGAATGAGAAGTTTGAGATGGCCATTTTTACTCCATAACTATAATTTCGGCTAACTCGATTTCGCCCGAAAGCAATTTAGGAAGCAAGGTGTCACGCAACTTTTCTAGACTGATATTTTGTGCATTATTCTTTGCTGTCATATCAATTAGGTTGCTCACAATAGAGCTATATTTATCTAGAATGTCTTTAGGTGGTGTTAAGATTTTAACCTTGCGTAATTCTGCCTGCTTGATGCCTAAGACTGTAGAACCTGAAGCTCGGCCTTCCATATCCGCCTTTGCTTGGATTGTTTGTAGCCAGTCAAATAAAAATACTGGGTTGCAAACATCAGAGTTTGCTCTAAGCCCATATAATCTTTGGCTTAAGCAAAAGTCTTGTGACCCATCAAAGAAGTACAGTTCACCCATCGGTGCTTCAGATGTCATGATGATGTCGCCTTTGACAAGAGGCTCTTTCATCCATTTTTTATATGTAGTTTCATCAAGAAAGCGGATTGTATCTGGTCGAACAATCTTCTTAGATTTAATGTTTTTTGCCGAGATTGCTGGATAGCCTTGTTCAACCCAATCACTACCGAGTTTTTTAGGTGTTTTTCCTCGATGGTCGATAATCATCGATGTATGACTATCTAATGTTCCAACGTCCCAGCCTTCAGGTATCAACCCAAGCTCAGACTCAACGAGCTTTTCTGGGAATAGCGAGGCAGTAGCGGCATCCATACCCTCTGGTTCTTCGCCATTCATCTTAGCTTTCACAGGATCAAAATCGACAAACCATGATTTGAAGATGGCTTGCGCCATTTCTTCTAAGGTTTGGTTGGTTTTATTGTTCAAACCTATTTTTTGATCAAGTAGTGCAAGCTTATTTCCTAATGCTTCTCTTTCTGATTCAGTAGCAGGAATTCTGATTAAAAGTGCGTGAGCATTATCTCTATTTAGCCCCGGCACAGCGCTATCAGAGTTCATTTTTTCCAAACCTAATGAACGAAGTAGGTAAAAAGTAAACCTTAGCTCTCCTAGAGTTTCTTTCTTAACATAGAAGGCTGTATCTATAGGCCAAAATGGAACCTCTGATAAATGAACGGCACCGACACTACCTTTTCGACCAATAATAAGTCCGGGGCCATCTATAAAAAAGTCATTGTGATAATCTACACAACCATTTGAACCATATACTGGGTGCTCACCAACTTGTCGCTTTGTTTTGGGTAACCCTTTGCCATACACAAACGGGCAGTATTCACCTACGGTTGAATCAATCCAGTTCATAACCTAACCCCGCTAGGTTTTTCTTGATTTCAGCTTCTAGCGTTGCTGATTCTGCAAACTGCTCACTCAACTTAGAAGTTAGCGTTGCCATCTTCTCAGCAAAAGGAATGCCATCATCCTCTTCTTTAGCAGCACCAACGTAACGACCCGGAGTTAACACAAAGTCATGCTTGGTGATTTCTTCCAATGTTGCTGATTTACAGAAACCTGCCTGATCTTCATAAGCGACACCATGAACTTCTTCACCCGTTTTCCAAGCGTGGAATAGGTCTGCAACTTTCTTAATGTCATCAAAACTGAAATCACGAAGTACACGGTCTTTCATGAAGCCAAGGTTACGCGTATCAATAAATAACACTTCACCTTTACGGCCACGCAGCTTACGACCTGCCTTATCAACACGAGGGTTCTTGTTCTTAGTTAAGAACCAGATACAAGCAGGGATCTGTGTATTAGTAAACAGTTGACCGGGAAGTGCAACCATACATTCAATCAAGTCATTCTCGATTAACGCCTGACGAATAGTGCCCTCGTTGTTGGTCGTTGAACTCATTGAACCATTTGCCAACAGAAGCGCCTGAGAGCCTTCAGGAGCTAGGTGATGAAGCATATGCTGCATCCATGCGAAGTTAGCGTTACCTGATGGCGGTTGGCCGTATTTGAAGCGAGGATCGTTATCATCAACACCAGTGTTCCACTCTTTCATGTTGAATGGAGGGTTAGCCATGATGAAATCAGCACGAAGATCAGGGTGCTGCACGTTAGTGTAGGTACTTGCAGGCTCTTTACCGAAGTCGTAATCAAGACCACGGATCGCCATATTCATCGCCGCTAGTTGCCAAGTTGTGTGGTTATATTCCTGACCGTAGATAGAAATCTTTTGTTTCTGAGTTAATGCATCAATTTCTTTTTGATTTGCTTTTCGCTCAATGAACTTTTCTGATTGTACGAAGAAACCACCAGAACCCATTGCAGGGTCGTACACTCGACCTTCAAACGGTTCAATCATTTCAACAATCAGCGTTACGATAGAGGCTGGCGTGTAGAACTGGCCACCTTTTTTGCCTTCAGCCAGTGCAAACTGACCAAGCATGTATTCGTATACATGACCTAGGATGTCTTTACTGTTTAGATCAGCATGAACAAACGGGATGGTAGCGATCAGATTGATAAGCTCATTCAGCTTCGCTTGGTCAATCTTCAATGAAGCGTATGATTTGTTAAGCACACCTTTCAGTTTCGGATTGTCACGTTCGATACCTTCAAGTGCGTTATCAATTAAGTGACCAACAGAAGTGATTTTCTTAAGTTTACCATTAATATCGAGTTCAGCACCGCCAATAACCAATGGACCATTGTCTTGCAGGAACTGCCAACGTGATTCCGTTGGTAGCCAGAACACGTTTTTCTCGGTGTAGAAGTCACGTTGCTCAAGCTCGATAGCAATCTCTTCTGCTAACTCTTCTTCAGAGAAATCAGCCGGATCTAAGTAGTATTCGTGCTCAGGATTAGCAAGGTCAGCTTTAATTTCATCCTGACGCAACTTAAACGCATCAGAGACGTATTTAACGAAGATTAGACCTAACACTGCGTGTTTGTACTGCGCCGCGTCTAGCGTTGAGCGAAGTTTGTCTGCTGCTGTCCAGAGTTTGCTCTCTAGATCCTTAAGGAATTGTTGCTCAGTTTGATTCATTCGTGATTCATTCTTCAGGTCAAAAACTTGTTACATAATAACACCCTAAGAGACATAAAACGGGGTGTTAGTTCAAACTAGAATGGAATTTTTGATTGATGGCATGATATGGTAAGAAGTCGATGGCATTATCTAGTATGTTTATCACACGACTAATGACAATGAACTATACCGATGTCTATAACGATTTTTAGAACGATTAATGGAAGAGTTGTGCCTTTATCTGTAGGTGATTTTGCAGGTTCTGTACCAAGACAAAAAAGCGCACCACTACCGAAATTTTCACTATCTCAAATCGGTAAAGAATATTATTCAACAGCTCAGTCGTATACTGTTCCAAATGCCCAATGCCCAGTGCCCAGTGTGTGGTGCAATGATGTTTTACTACGAACACAGCAACGGTGCAAAAGTCTACTTTGATGTTCTGGGACCACCATGGCCAAAGCATCCCTGCACTGATAACCCTATTCACTTGTCAGCGCCACCTAAATTACGAAAATCACCTACTGATCCCACTAGTTCAAAAGAACAAAAAAGTGACTGGGCCAATCGAGACTGGGTGCCAATTCAAATCACAAAGGTTAGTGAAAAAACTGCTGGCGTAGGCCTACCGAAGTCATTGGCGGTTGATGCTTCATGTATTGCTAGTAGAGATGCTGCAAAGTTTCAACTAGGTTACTCCACTTAACGCAAGCTAAAAATAAACAAAAGCTCTATCAAACAAGCTCTTCTATTAGTTAAAAAAGAGGATAGAGGTTGCACTGTTGCAATACATACTGGGGTAGCTGAGACCGAGATTAGAGGAACACTAACTACTCACTCTCATCATCACCATCACAGTCATTTAGTTGACCGAATGCCCTATAGCTATAACGAATTTAATCTCAGCAAAGTGCGACTCCAAGTACCAAACGAAGATGGAAACTTGGCATTACTTTTTGGTACTTATCTCAAACACACCATTATGTATATCTTTGATACAAACAACCCTTCTCACTCAGATGCACTCGAACAAATCACTAGTGCGAAAGAAGTTGAGCTTTCAATCCAAACTGAAGCCGCTGAGATTCCATGGCACAAGAAAACTACACTTTTGTTGAACTCTAATGAACTAATTCAACTCGTTATTCGCTCTGAAAAAGAGAAATACAAGTTTTTTGCGCCATCCCAAAGAGCTAAACAACTAGCTAAAGATAAGCAACAGAAAGGTGGCAACTCAGCCTTAGCTGATGCTTTCTTTCTGGCACTTAGTGAAAAGGAGAGGTAATCATGCTACAGGGTTGGGAAGCATACAGCGGGTTAACTAGTCGTGATAAAAAAACAAGCAAAACCACCAATAAACCAAGAAAGACTGTAACGAGGCACACTAAAATAGTTTTCTTCTTCTATTTTTACGAACTAGACAAAGAAGAAAGAGTGCAAGTAAAAAAAGCCAAAGGAGTCTATCAATTGGTTCAGAAGCAGAAAAAATTGATTCAGAAGGGTTTTGCTGTATCTAAAGTTGTCAAATTTAACCCCGAGATTCCCATACATTTAGGATTTAAGATTTTTGGCAAAGAAACTAGATATCAATTATGCAATTTAGGTGAAGAATGAGCAGACATTTAGATAATTGGAAGCAAGGTATGAAAACTCGCTACACCCACTTATTAACTGGCGAGTTGGCACTTTTAGATGGAAAAATCTATCGCCGACTTGAGAGCTTTGGTAACCAACAAGCATGGCAGCAAATCAAGCTCTCGCCGAGAAAATGCATGGAACGAAAGATCAAATATTGCGTGGTCAAAAATAGTGAGATTGGGAAAGATATTCCAACGCGAACCGCTTATGTCTACGACGAAAGGCTCGAGCTAACACGAACAGTTCAACTAACTTAACCTGACTACGGTGTGCACGCCCCCCTTTAGATTTAGGCTGATAATATCAGAGCTAAAAACTTCATAGGTCAGCGTTAAAATTGCTATAAAACTAGCAGGCTACAACACCGGCTTAATGGCTATCAAATAAGCGTCAATAATAATATCTCGCTTTTTGTCCCTGATTGAGCTGAAAAGCAGAGTGTCAGCAGGTTAGCTCTCCAGACTTCCTGAATCGTTCGAAACGATCCTTTACCAAGTTGCGGTATACCGGATACTCACTGAAGTAGCGCACAATTTCCTCTGCGTCTCTCCCTGAGTGACATAGTTCACGCTGTACATAGGTAAAGATGTTTATAAACCTTACAAGGCTGATTTCATCTACAAGACAATCAGCTTCTGAAAATGGTACATACAAGATAGCGATATCACTTTTAAAATCACCTGCTGATAATAATCCCCCTTCCTTACGGCGCTTAAATCTTGCTTTTATGGCGTTGGTATCAGGATCAACCATCCAAAGTTTGAGTTCCTTCTCGTTTAAGAAAGTCTCCTGTTGATAACAACAGTAACTTTCATCTGTACGCTGAGCAGCCAGAATATCTCTGTATAACTGTGTCCACGTTATACGATCCTTTTGGTACTTATCCTTGGCCCAGTTATTTTTAAAACGTTCAAGAAACACAGCTACAGAAGGAACAACGACAGTTTTACCCTGTTTTTGAGTTAGCTCTGGCAGATAATTACTCAATGTAGGAGATGGTTGATGCGATAGCTCCATCATTAAGTCAAACAGGGCAGCCCAGTACATCACAAGCTTAATTACATATTCCGTAGCCTGTTCAGTTGGCAACTCTGGGAGTTGTAGCCTATCTATATATAGCCAGTCTCTTACAAATGTTTGAATTACCTCATAGTCATTTTTTTCATCGGTACCTTTGAGACACAAATACTCAATTTCGCAATGAGCCAGAAGGAAACTAAAAAACTCATCAAGCTCAAACCTGCCGTATTCATGATGGACCTTTCTGAATGATGCGATCGCCACCTTCATCGAAGACCACGCACCGTAGTGCTTAGGTTCATAGCCCTCAACTTCATTTAAATAACTATCGAGGTCAAATCCCGTTAGGCGACATTCTTCCTTCAGCTCCCGAATGAGTTTCTCTGAATCTCCGTTACGATAGTCCCTGAACATCTGCTGATCATGAGTAATGTAGGGATCTTTTTTCAGCATTCTCATTAGTTTGACGAATGCGTCGGAATCTGACTTTATATCTTTAGTTGATACCCGAAAGAACCCGGAAAGACAGTTAAATAGAATCCCTTTGTCAGAAAGTGCGGTAAACATATTTCAGTGAAATGTCCCTTTTTACATGTCTGTACTGAGAGAGAATACCTTCTGAGCAAGAGAAACAAAACCTTGCTTAGCATTTTCTATTAACAAAAACAGGATAATAAGGAAGGTATAATGACTGATAACATACTAAAAACTATACAAAGTGGTGCACAAGCACTTTCATTGCTAAGTAAGGTACGTTGTGTGAAAACCTATTCGTTCTCATCTGGAGAAAAAGCAAAAAGCTTATATTCATGGCCTACCGAATTTGAAAAAGACAATGTAGTTGCCTGTGTACTCGAACAAAATGGAAAAGCTTTGGGGAACTACTGTAGAGTTAAATCCTATCCCGTCTCCTATGCTCAGTATAAAAACTATCTACCTGTTTATGCACCGGAAATCATCAGTATCCGTGTTTCACGCTGTCAACTGGATGTATATAAACTTCTTTTCAAAATAAACACTATCACAAAAGTTACGGCTGTTTGGGACAGTGTTAAGAATCCGATGCGAACATACCCTAAATCTTTGTCCGACATAGATGGTTTAAAAGAATTCGCCGAATACCGGGATGCGATGCTTGTTTTCGATTTCAACAACGAAAAATACAGCACAAAGCTTCCAGCATTTGCATACAAGGCATTGCTGGTAGCGTCAGATGAATTTAAAACATTTTCTATTTCTTCTGACGACAGAAGTCACTTCATTGGTAACGTCACAGATAAGTTGGGGAGAAGTAAAAGATACCTTGTTCACAACGGTAATAAGGGATACCTCTTTGAAATGATTAATGAAACCTCTGACTCAATCGATAAACTGGTTGGCTGTGACAAATGGGTCGAAGTTCTGAAAAAAGACGGCTGGAAGTTTTACAACGATAAGTAATCTGACGCTACAATGCGGTCACCTTAATAGTTTTTGCTACTAGCTTTCACTCCAAATCGAAATGACAGTTGCAGAGTCTCCTTTGCAGTAGGCAAGGCAGTAAGATTCCTAACACTATATTGCTTTTGTCCTGAGTATTGTTGCGACACATAAAATCAGGTAGTAATCTATCTTTCATCTTGATGAGCATATTTGTGGGAAATTAAAATGCGTTCAGACGTTTTAAGGTGGAGTCATTATAAAGGAGGCGCTGTAAACGAACCTTTCATAGACCTATTCCGTTCAGGTCCCGTTTCGCGAGAAGAATTTAGGTTTATTATGGAGAACTCAAGCGAAAATGTTCGTAGGCATGAGCACAGACACTATCTTCCTATAATGCAATGTTTGAATGCGATTCACTACAGCGAAATCTACTGTTATCGAGGGATTGACCTGACCGATAATGACTTTATCAATGGTAAACGTGTTAATTTTATTAGCTTTTTAAATCGTCTATCAATTGCTCCAATATCAGACTCTACTTTTCAAAAACTTATTATAAGCGACAACACAACGGCGAACTTTCAAGCTAAAAAACAAAATGTGATACCACTTGCTAACACCATTCGCACCCTTGCTAACAACCTGCACGACCTTCCAATGTACTCCAATCGTGAAAATGATTTAGGTGGTATGCACTCCGCCGATAAAGTGCAGTATGATTTAGACAAAGAAATCTCGGAGTCGATGAAAGACACTTCTGAAAATCGTCGCAGAAGGTTAAAGTCAGCTCCTAATAATCCTGAGAAAATCCAAACGGTTTCAACAGCATATCGAAGGAATCCTGATGTTATTGTCGAAGTTCTACTAAGAGCAAATGGTATATGTGAGCACTGTAAAAAAGACGCTCCATTTAAAAGGCGCAAGGACGAAACACCGTACCTTGAAGTGCATCATATAATCAGGCTTGCAGATGGTGGAATCGATAGCGTTGAAAATGCGCTAGCACTTTGCCCAAATTGCCATAGAGAACTTCATTTTGGTTCCAAATACTAGAGCTGTAACCTATCTCTAATCTCTAATCTCTAATTCGATCAACTCAAGGAACTAAGAGCAATTCGCTCTTGTCCCTATCCGAATCAGAAAACCCGGTTTCGTAGGAAGGATTTGGACAAAAGTGAGTCAGTTATATTACTAAATTAGGATGTAACGGATTAGCTGAGGTATGGAAAAGTAACGCCCAATTAAGCGGCAGCTAACACCACTAAACTCAAGCCCTGCCACCGTAAACACCGCTGCCAACCAGAACCAAAAGTGCCAAAGATTAGCTATCTGACTTCAATTGATTGTTAGGTGCTAGCGGGGATCTCCATATATACCAATAGAGTCGCTAGTCCATCTATCTTTTAGAACTTTCGGTACTAAAAGCCGTACTTCTTTAAGCTTTATTGCATTCAGCCAATGATCTATTTGTTGTGAACTCAATTGATGGTACAAAGTATTGCCAACAACAAAATTATTTTCTCTTCTTTCTGTTCCTGAACGAAAGAATTTTAGCGATATCTTATTAACAACTTCATTATCAATTGAGAACACTGGTACTGAAATATCAAGTTGAGAAATCTGTTCATATGTCCCAGATTCACCGTTATGTGAAGTAAAATTCAAGTAAACATAAGTAGCATCTAAAACTTCAAGATCTATATAATTCGACATAACACTTAATACTCAACAAAAACAAATAGTGTACTTTAATATCAGATCAATTCAAATGGTTTGACGCAACCCCATTACCACGTCACTCAAGCAAAGCCACCGTAAACACCAAACTTATTTGAACCAAAAATGCCACGCGTTAGCTGTAGCACTAAGGCGCTCTTGTCCCTTTGTAGTTTATGTCTGTGTGTATCAACCTTTTGCCTTACTGTGGTCTATTCATTGTCACGCTTTAAACTCCAACCTGCTGTATACAAAACATGATTTTCAGCGATGCTTTTTTCACTCGAGGTAACATCATCAATGATTACATCGTATCGTGATATCTTTTGTGGTTTGAAGGTAGGCTCAACTCCCAAGCCGATAACCTTAAACCTTTCAACTTCAGGGGTACTTGTTTCGATTAGCGGTACTTTCTCTTGTTTATATTTGCCACTAACATGAGCATATGACATTGCAGCTTTGATTTTGGAAGATTGCAGATCTGGAAATAGTGTAGCCAGAAATGATTCGAATTCCGTACACCTGCGCTCCACACCATAGATTTCTTGGATTTCGATAGACTTTTTCTTATTGTATACCCACCTATAACTACCTGAAACTGTTGGTTTAAAACTAGCAGCAATATACGCCCTATATTTCTTGGGAATTTCATCCGGATTGTGAAAGTACTTAATGAGCGATGATATATTCGAGTGAATAACTGTGTCATAGGACACTCGAGCCACAACATAAGGTAGTACCCTAGTTTTGTAATCGCCCATAAAATAGTACCTATAAATCAACACTATTAGGTCAGAGATAGTCAGTTCCAAATCAAGTTGCGAAAGATCTAAGTTAACTTTGGATTCAACAGCCGAAAGGAATTGTTTAAATGTACTCACTTGATACTCAAGTTTGAACGTCAGCTGTTGCTGGATAGCCTTGGTCTTATCGTACATTACGGTTTGACCATTACTACATCCAACGTTAGAAGCGCAAATCAAATCTAATATATCAGGGTGTAATAAGTCAGGTTCGAAAGCATCACTCTTAAAAAAGCTCACATTAGAAAAAATTGATGTTTGATATGCAAGCAAAAGTGTTAAATGCTTTTTGTATAGCTCAAGTTCATTCATTTCTACACCGGAATTGACGGTTTTTTTGTCTCTAAACTTCTTCGATATCACTGAACCATATTTCAGGTGGCCATTTGTCGGTATTTTGACTAGTCCGTAGTTTTACTTGTTTACCAATTAAAAGCTTCGCTTTTCTGTGAACTTCTACCGCATTTTCTTTGTAAGTGTAAATAGCCATTTTTCTAAATTGATGCTGACTATTCGTTACAATGATAAACTTTTCACCTTGAGCTACATCTGATATCATCCCAAAATTAGTCCAAATATAACCCATAGAGCTTCCCTAAGATGTTTAAAATGTCCAGTATGATACTATTCCCCTCATTGATACTGTCAAGTCCGTTTGCACTTGCAAATACTTGGAATACTATTCATTTAGAGGATGAATTTACAGGGCAAAAACAGGAAGTTACTCTTGTAGAAGATAATCAGTATGCTATCGCTCTTGCATGTGGTTGGGGGCCTCGTGGATCATATTATACGCCTAGAGTTGTTTTTAAGTCTAAGTTAGTTAATGGCGGTAATCCTAAGCCTATTGCTTGGAAGATTGATGATAAACAAGGGGTTAGAGGTAATTACTGGCATCTTGATAGCGGTTTTTATGGTCCCAACTACGGAAATGAAGGGCAGAGAATGAAAGACATTGCTGATTTACTTGTAAATGAAATGAAAACAGGTAATACCATTTTAGTATCAATGGATAACAAAGCATCATCTAGATTGACTTTGTCGGGTTTTGCTGCTAAGTACGACTACGTAGAAAAACAATGTAAGGATGTTTACCCTAAATACGATCAATACCATACTCAAAGAGTATTCTATAAAATTAATTGATTATCTATTTTAAATAGCAATCATTAATGGTGGCTAGAATCTGTTACGATGCACGACGAACTCTACGAAACAGACGAGACTAACTGTCTGACACGTACCTTGCTTTTGTCCCAAACAGACATGAAAAATTCGTGACCATTTAATTCCCGTTCCAAAACTTAGTATTTATGTAGCCCAAATCACCTTCAACCGGCATATTGGAATAATCATTTATTCTCATGCTACTTCCAGAAGAATAAGAAGCAAATTCAATATGTTTAGAAAAGACATTGTTTTTAAATCTAGTTTCACAACCATAGACACCTATATCACAAAAAAACTCTTCTCCAGCACTACTAATGTTGTCAATTTCTAAACGTAGTTGACCTAAGTGTTTAAATAAAAATACCTCTAGGCATACAGGTACAACCCCAATACTTTTATGATTGTACATTAACCCAAGGCCGTCGCTTCTTTGTGAAAGCCTATTAAGAACAGTTCCAACTGTCAGTTTACGCAAAACAGAAGGTCTGTGAATATTCGATAGTTTATCTCTAGTATCAATATTTCCTATAGAGAATGTAAAAAGCAACGTCTTATCTGACTTTTCAACTTCAGTTGTTTGTGTAGGCTCGATTAAGACACAAGAGGTTTCTTTTATGTATCTAGCCAAGCTTCTATTGCAAGTATCTGTGGAGCGAATAACAGTGTTACTCGGTGTAATATCAGATAACTTAAATATTAATTTCTCATGCCATTGGTTGCCAAATAGTAAAACCGATTCCACCTGATGTGAACGCACGCTACGATCAAATATTCGCAATTTCCCATCAATAGAAAACAAGATTAAACGATGCCCATCCGACTTGGAAAGTCCAAAATAATCGATTGCCGAATTTAACTCTCTGCTTTGATATGATTTTTGATGTGCTTGCTTTGCGTTCTGAGAACTCTTCCTATGATTGCCAATTAAACTTATCGAATGCTTAGTAGTTAAAGGTTCACGGACTTGCTCTTTGTTAGATGCCTCTTTAACCCACTCATAACTTACATCATCAGCAAGCCGTCTATTGTGACTTCTGACGCCTCTAGTGCCAACTCTGTTATGTGATCTAACTGTCGTATAGCGAGGTGTTCGTACTACTTTTCTCTTATACCCTAAAAGAGGCATTATGACGAATTGCGCCACCCAACCAAAAAACAACAAGATTAACAATATCAGTGCTAAAAACTTCATAAATCCACGAGAAATAGCTACAAAAAGGAATTTTACGATATTTGCTTAATTGCCGTCAATTAAGTGTCAAGATTGCTAAGTCGCTTTTGTCCCAAAGGTAGCTATATTTGATACATCAGGTACTAATTGATTCAGACCCGCAACTAACCATGACTTCTCACTTGGTCGGAGCTAAGTGTTGGGTGAGAGGTGTTTATGCTTAGAACTCTTAATTGGACAGGCCCATATAGTTGGCCCGATTACGAAAATATCAATGATCTTCCACGACTTCCCAAACAAAAAGGCGTTTATCTACAGGCTTTTGAATACCATGATGGCTATCTGATTTATGCCGCTGGAATAACTAGGCGTTTGTTCAAAGCACGCTTTAAAGAACACTCTCGCGCTTATTTAAATGGAGAGTACAACGTGCTAGACATCCCCTCCGTCCAAAATGGAATTCGAAATGAACATTGGCATGGGTGGGAATATGCCCGTACTCACAGAGATGAGTATGAAAATCGCCGATCAGACTTAACCCCTCTGATTCAACATCAACTCGCTAGCTTTAGAATTTTTATCGTCAACTTAGGGGACGAAAGCAGAGTTCATGAGCGAATAGAATCAGCTGTAATGAAAGTCTTATATAAGCAACTACCTCCAATTTCAACAATTCCTGACCAAGGCATGTTTCTGTCATCAAAGAGAGACTCTGAAAACAAAATTATCGTTGAAAATTTTTGCGATGAAATCCTTTGGGGTCTCCCTGCTCTACTCTCAATTTAAGGCGATTAATCCCAAACAGTAGCATCAGTCTAGACTGTGGGGCGATACAAACAAACTCACCCTATAAGTATTAAAGAGTTGTCGTCGACTTACCCATATACCCATTAAAAAACCAACTCAACATCCTACCGTCATCCTGACTCTCTGGGGTTTTACCATTGGGCTTTCCAAACATTGACTCTATCACTCCACTCGCAGCTGTATTAACTCTGCATCGAATGACATCTAGACTGTGATGTATGAATACTGAGTCCCCTCGAATGGATGTAGAATAACGGACGTACATTTTCCTTTCCGATGAAGTGTATCCGGATTTTTCCAATCTACTTGCTAGCAAGTCTGCCTGTAATTTTGTTAAAGATAAAGAAATCATGATTATTGATTCGGTTAAAAATTCATGGGACAGTGTATCCATACGGAGACATTTAATCTAATAGCTTATGTGAAAATAAATGACGATGTTTAGAGGAAACTAATGAATGATCTGCTCCAGAAGTTTTGGACACTGAGTTAAGTGAGTACAATCACTAACGAGGTGAACAATGACAACTAAAAAAACACGAATCAAACATGCTCCTGAATTCAAAGCCGAAGCGCTTAAGTTAGCAGATAAAGTCGGTGTCGCTGCTGCCGCACGACAACTATCGTTACATGAATCTCAAATCTATGGATGGCGTAAAGCCGTCAAAAAAGACGCGAAAATCAGCGATAGAGAAAGAGAACTCGCCACTGAAAATGCCAAACTCAAACGATTACTGGCTGAGCAAGCTGAAGAGCTAGATATCGTAAAAAAGGCCGCCACCTACTTCGCGAAAAATCTAAAGTAGATTGTTATGAGTATATGCTCGAACACCTTGTGCAGTATAGAATTGTCCGTATGGCTAAGTCCGTATGGCCAAGGTGTTTGGGGTTTCTCGAAGTGGGTTTTATTATTGGATTGATAATCGCCATAAAGTCACTCAACGCACCGAAAGCAGCTTGATAGCAAAGTTGATAGCAAAGTTAGAGAAGTCTTTGATGATAAAAAAGAACGCGACGGTGCAAGGCGTATTCAAAAAGAACTTGAGGCAAATGGTAATAAGCACGATGTAAAAACCATTGCCGCGAGCATGAAACGCCAGAGCTTAATCGCGAAGGCCGCCCGTAAGTTCAAATGTACGACAGACAGTAAGCATAGGCTTCCTCTTACCTCGAACTTGCTTGAGCAAGACTTTAATGCGACAGCACCAAACCAAAAATGGGCTGGAGATATTACCTATCTAGCGACAAGCGAAGGTTGGATGTATTTAGCGGTTGTTATCGACTTGTACTCACGGCAAGTAGTTGGTTGGTCAATGAGCACCAGAATGACCGCGACTCTGGTCTGTGATGCAGTATCAATGGCATTGTTCCGTAGATGCATGCCCGAAGGGGTGATTATCCATAGTGATAGAGGTAGTCAATATTGTTCAAAAGACTACAGAGACTTAATCTCAGCCCATAATCTAAAACAAAATATGAGTAGGAAGGGGAGTTGCTGGGATAACGCCTTGTAAACATCCCTTTTTTAGTGGCACTCGAAATTAGAGTCTTCTCCCTGCTGTGATTTAGCCAAATATTCCCATGGAGTAAGATCTCCAAGCGAGTCATGTGGCCGCTCACTGTTGTATTCATTTATCCAACTTTTTGTGAGTTCACGAACCTCACGCAGTGTTTTAAACATGTACATATTCAAAATGGCATCGCGATAGGTTCTGTTAAAACGTTCAATATATGAGTTCTGTGTAGGCTTTCCTGGTTTAATAAATTCCAGCTCAACCTGATTTTCTTCCGCCCATTCAGCCAGTTTTAACGAGATAAATTCAGGGCCATTATCCATTCGTATCTTTTGTGGATAGCCACGCCATGCGACAACTTGCTCAAGTACTCGAAGAACACGTACTGTGGGTAAACTTAAGTCGATCTCTACTGCTAATATTTCGCGATTAAAATCGTCTAAAAGATTGAACGTACGAAAACGTCTTCCGCACTGTAATGAATCACTCATAAAATCCATGGACCAGCATATATTTACTTTCTCTGGTACACATAGCGGCATAGGGTTACGGGTTGGAAGGCGTTTCTTTTTACGTCGTCGCATATTCAGATTGAGTGAACGATAGATGCGATGAACTCGTTTATGATTCCATTTGTAACCCCATCGTTTTAGAGTCTTAAATAGTTTGCTAAAGCCGTATGCTGGATAACGTTCAACCGCTTTTTTAAGTGCATCAATGACCTCATCATCTCGATGAAGATCTGGTTGATATCGATAAACTGAGTCACTGATGCCAACAACACGGCACGCTCGACGTTGGCTGATGTTATGTTTGCATTTCACATAATCAACCAACTCACGGCGAACCGATGGCTTTACAGCTTTTTTTCGATAACGTCTTTAAGAATGGAGTGATCCAAGCTTAAATCAGCGTACATTTGTTTTAATCGTCGGTTTTCTTCTTCAAGCTCTTTCAGTCGTTTGATGTCCGAACTATCCATACCGCCATATTTAGCTCGCCAGTTATAGTACGTTGCATCTGATATACCATATTCACGACAGGCATCAGAGACCTTTCGGCCTGCTTCAACTTCCTTCAAGATTTTAACAATCTGTGATTCTGTATAGCGTGATTTTTTCATGATCATTCTCCGTTTTATTTAGTTTAAACGGAAGAACTCTAAATCGGAATACACCTATTTTAGGGGATGGTTACAGCCTGTGTTGAAAGCTTTTTCCACTCAATGAAAGTAGAAGCCGTCCAATACGAGCCGAAAATGACGCAAAAAGAGATGCGTCAAGCACTCTTTGAATACATTGAAGTTGATTATAATCGAACAAGAAGGCACTGTGTTCTTGAGAACCTAAGCCCAATTAACTTTGAAAAGAAAAATATCGCTTAGCTAAGTGTCCAGTCAATCTGGAGCAGTTCAAAAAAGGGATGCTTACATTTATGTTTTACATTATTACTTTATCTATTGGCATTTTACTTGGTATGTGGATACAAAGAAGAAATATTATTACCCAATTGTGGCTAAGTTTACAGGTAAAGCTAAGTAGATTTTGGGTTAATAAAGAAGTTTGGCCTCATTCTAAACCAGAGACGCCCATTCAACCTACAAATTCAATATCAGATATAAAATTGGAACCAAAATCTGAGTTTTTAGTAAGACAAAACCAACTGATAGCAAAGAATATAGAGCGTTCTCAATTTTTAAGAAAAAAACACGGTATAACTAATTCGATTAAAAATCCAGATTCAATGCACAACTCGTTAAGATCTATTCAAGGTAACGTAAACTTAACTAATGAAAATAATGTGTTTTTTAGCAATACTTCAGAAGACATTGTTAATTGCAAGACTTTAGATAAAGTAGATTGTATGTTAGCACTAAATGTACTCGGTAAAGATTTTCTTGAGGTATATGATAGCGAGCACAATATTATTGTTTCACATAAAACTTTTGGCTGTGGTTCAGTGGTAAACGTACGTGAAGCCAAAGATTTAGTTTATCTTGATGTGGATATAAATGGTGAGATTAGAACCTTCAAATCTTCCGCCTTCATAGATGAATATTTCAATGGGGTCTTTGTCATTAAATCCCTAGCTAAAAAGTACGATGACCACAAAAGCCTCAAAGAGGCAAGACGTCGCTCTAATGATGAAATGCACAGAAAATTTAAACGTAAAGCAAAACTTTGTGGCCCCTCTGGTCCCTCAGTACTATCTAAAGGTAATCGCTGGAAAAAATATGGAAATGATACTGCCCATGCATATTCCCAAACTAAGGGAGGGGGTAAAGGTTTACACCAATAGTTTTTTGTATAGCAGTCTACACTTAACGCCGTAATGACTGCATGGATAAAAAAGCACTTGAAGCTTTTGCTAAAGGAATTAAAAAACCTCAAGGTTTCTGCTTTCCAGAGGCTGTAACAGATTCTGTGTAACCCACTTTTCAAACTACATTTTTCTTTACCTCTCAACACCAACTACCGCAGTAGCCCACGTATTATTCACTTTCATATCGGAGTTATCTCTTAATAACATCGTAATAATTTTTCCACTGTGGTCTCTTGTAAATGCTTGTACGGACATCTTTGTAGTAACTAAAATTAGATTATCTGATATTTTTGTACATGTCCCCCAAACCAATAAGTTTCTATTCATCACAGTGCAACTATCAAAGTCGGCACTTAAATCACTATACACAATATTTTTTTCACTCCATTTTCCTTGAAAAAGTTCAGAGCCAACAAATGTTGAACTGTGGGAGAAAAAAGAAACAAGTAGAAAAAGAGTACAAAAGTACTTCATAGCAACTCCTAAATCGGAAATAGTATTATTGCATCACATTGAATACTACAAAAACCTTTAACATAATAACTCAGCCACTATAACAACTCTTCTAGGCCCTAAAAAAACCGAAGCTATCGCGTATACCTTCAATATAAGGACTCATATATTTAGGCCATCCCTCCGGCTGTTTGCGCTCGTGATAAGTGACTATTAACTTACTCCTTGGTCGACTTAAAGCAACGTAGAGTAAACGTTGACTCTCTTTCGCGTGCCTTTCTCTTTCCTGTTCTGAAGCTGTGCGTGGCATCCAAGGTGGAAATGAATCTCCGATCACTTGTGGAACAATCACAGTCTCAAACTCTAACCCTTTTGCTCGATGAATTGTACTGACAATAAGACGGTGT
The DNA here is from genome assembly GCF_052955985.1 of Vibrio sp. B1Z05. Taxonomy (NCBI): domain Bacteria; kingdom Pseudomonadati; phylum Pseudomonadota; class Gammaproteobacteria; order Vibrionales; family Vibrionaceae; genus Vibrio; species Vibrio sp. B1Z05. The sequence goes on along the minus strand of NZ_CP130463.1, from coordinate 925,528 downwards.
TTCTTTTCGTCAATGAGATCAACTTCTTTTAATGTAAGTAATTTTGCTACCGATGGGTTCGTATCATCAACAAGATTGCTCAATAATCCTTCATACTCTCCATTCTTATCCAACCAAGGTATCAGCTTCTCTCTTGCTTCTTTATCTACTAAGCTAGCATTGTTATACAATTCTTTTTTATCCGCTATGAAAGCTAACCATTCTTCCAACATGGAAGAAAGTGATGATCTGCCACTAATTGTTTGAACACTCATAAAACGCTCAATATTGTTCCAATTTAACCTTAATGAACGAACCAATATAGTTTCTCTATCAAGAAAAGAGTCTATGTGAGATAATTTTGGTTTAATAGTGTGAATTAAATACGATAGCAACGATGCGGTAGCTTTTACGTCATCCAATGCATTGTGACTGTTCACCCCTTTTAATTCAAAGTCTTTTAGAAGGTTCTCAAGCTTGTAATTCTTTTGATTTGGGAAGTGCTGTCTAGCCAACTGCAAACTATCCATCTGTACATTTTGCTTAAACTTATGGTAAGCATCCAGAGCTTTATAGTTATTCTCTATGCTATTGATGTTCATTTTGAGCATAGTCTCATCAAACGTAAGATTATGAGCGACCACTGCGCATTCTCCAACAAATGAGAAGAATTCCATCAAAGCATGATTCAGCTGTTGTCCATTTTTAACCTGACTAATTTCTATTTCATGGATTTTCTGGCTTTCTTCAAACTGTGCTTTTAACGCAGGATCAGCCTCAAAATCTAAGTGGATATAACGATCAAATTCATCCACTATGACTCCATTCACAACTTTTATAGCTGCGATCTGAACAATTTTATCCGACTCTAAATCTAAACCCGTTGTCTCAGTGTCATAAATAACTACTCCTTCGTTATCGTACTTGGCAACAAGTTCCTTCAAGTTATAGTTAAAAAGCACGTCTCCACCATCGTCACGAGCTATGCGGTTGCCGAGATTGCCACTTTGCAAAATATCGTATACTGAAATACCTTGTGCTTTTAAGTCATTAATGAACTGAATGCAGCGTGACTTATTAATATTCTTATCAAGGCTTTTTGAAAAGCGATAAGTTAATCGCCACCAATCTCTATTCGTTGCGTTTCCTTGGTAGGCCCTAAGGCAACTCATCCAATCCTGAATTTCATCCCTCTGCATTAAGTCATGTTTACTTACTCTAAAAAAGTTAACTTTACGTGAATTCAGAAAATCACAGTAAAATTCAGCTAATTTGTTAGTCGAGCATAAAAGTCCAACTCGTCGATTCGAGTCCTTCAATATCTTCTCGATCATCTGTATTACGTTATGATTTTCAGCATGATTATCAGGATAACCCAACAACAATGTTGATTGCTTATTGTCAACTTCACTGGTTCCTCTCAACTCAGGAAGATTCCAGTTGAATTGTCTATAAGCACTAAGCAGGTTCACTATATTTTTATCTGAACGAAAATTGTTCGTTAATTCATGCCTAGCATATGTTGCAGTTCGTTCTTGAAGCTTATTTAAATCTGCGCCTAGGAACCCATAAATCGATTGATAACTATCACCAACACAGAATATATGGCTCGTATCATCACTAATAGCATTTATGATCTCCCATTGCATTGGAGATAAATCCTGAACTTCATCAATTTGGATATATTTCTTCTTTTCACCATTTGCGATGATCTCTCGTAACCCTATGCACAGAATATCATCAAAGTCATATGTACCAGTTTGCTTTTTAAGCTCTCGAAAACGTAAAAAAACCGTCCAGAGATACTCGACCAATTCGTCCACATCCTGCCTTTCTTTATCAAATGCATAGGTTGCTTCAGAAAGAAGTTGTGCAATGTTTTGCTTGAGTAAATTAGAAAAAACATCAAGAACCTCGACATCCTCAATTTCTTCCAAAGCCAACATAAGCATATAGGAACTGAAAAATGCTCTATTAAAGTTTTTTGACGAAGAAACCCTCATAAAATCAACACCTTGGAGAGCCACCGCTTCAAATCGAGGATTGATTTCTTTTGATAAATCGATTCGAGACTCTTTCGCTAAGTTAAGTAGCACTTCTCGGTAATCGTCATCCAAAATTCCAAAGTCTTTCTCTTTATGGCTTAATCTTTGGCTTTGTCTGATGGCATCCAAGCAAAAAATATGAAAGTTTCCGATAAAAGGTTGTCGCCCTTTTAATACTCGCTTTGCTCTGTTCTGCATCTCTTCGGCCGCACGAGTAGTAAAGGTTAAACAAACAATATCTCTATCATCTGAGAACTTATCTAATGCATATTTCAAACGATGCGTAAGTATCGTGGTCTTTCCTGCTCCAGGCGGAGCTTCTAAAAAGTGTTTTCCTGAATCAATTGTGACCAGTTGTTCTTGTTGATCACTGAGCGGTGGAAGTGCACGTCGTTCAACTTCTGCTTCAGAATTTGACATACCTTCCAGTAATGCATATTCAAAGTTCTGATTTTGTAAAAGAAGCGTCTTTTCTTCATCTCTTAGCTCCAAAAGCTTTCGTTCATAGAACTCAACCTCGTGGTGTAGTTTTTGTTTTTGAGATTGAAGATCTTCTACTTCACTTCGAATCGCAGTCTGCTCGGTTGCAACAGCAGTTCTTAATTCAATCTTTAGTCCTGACTCTTTTGCCAGCAACTTCTGAAGCTCTTGTTGACGACTTTTGTAGTCGGATGCATACAACGACACTTTTTGGCTGAGCTCTCTGTTGGTTTTTTCAGATTGTTCAAGCTTTGCTACCAACTTTCCGTTCATCTCAATCTGAGCTACAAGTTCTCTTAGCCTTTGTTTCTGCTCAAGGTTACGTATCACTAAAGGATTATCTATATCCTCTAAACGGAATACCTCTGGTTCAATATCAATGCCATGAAAATCGATAATAAGAAAGTTGTATAGATGCTTCGCATCTTGAAATGCCTTATTAAGATCATTCCGAGGCCATTGATGAGGCTTGTAATGACTAGCTTTGTTTCCTAACTTTCGAATTCGGTCGGCAGCGGAAGTAATATGAGGTTTATTAAATTGACACGAGAATTTCTCAATCATTTCCTTAAGTGATGGAAGAGGTCGTACGTTCTGGTCAATATCGAGAACAGTAAACATAATCCCTTCACAATATGTTCTAATTGCAGTAGGAACAAAATGATAGTGCTCTTCAACGTACAGGCGTTCTGCCGCACTAATTGACTCATAAAGCCCTGGCGCAATATTTATCAATTGAGAAAAATTTGAATTCATGTTTATTCTCGATTAATCCTAAGGGTATACGAAGAAATATTGCTCTTCACAAAGGAAAACTAGCATCGGGTGAATAGTCTTATGATTTATTAAAAACTCCTTTTTTGCAGCTTTTTCTAATAGAGGGCCGGAAAAAAAAGGGGTATCTAATAACTCTCTGAAGGCTTCTTTCAAATCAGCAATAGTGCTGTATTCTGTTGATGACATAACATTTAACATATGATTAATTCAGTTGCTTATTCGGGTAATTATAATCATACCAATTTTTACATAACCAAGAAATACTCGGATCGCCTACTATTCTAGTATCAAATCCAACATTTGTTTAATATTCTTCTTTATGCATATGCTACTAAAAGGAACTATTTAAACCCAACAATGATACTAGTTTCACAATAAAAGATTATACATAAACAATAGCTTTTTATTGGGGACTACCTAGTCATAGAAATGACATCCTAAACAAAAATCATGCTCACTTCTATTTCTTTTCTCAAATGTGACACAGCTAATACACAATATGTCACATAGCACTCATAATGGTATAAATATTAAAAACTTAGTCTAATGTTAGTTGGTTTAGATATTTATAAATAAATTAAAGTAATGAATTTAAATTCCAGAATCATATGTGTTCCACCCCCTAATGTTTTTAAATATCGATGTTATCGCAGCAGTTTAACTATCCGTATCTATTTGGTTCCGTCTGCCCAAGCAGAGGTATCGGTGAAGCGATAGTAGTGCCTTGGGCCAATAAAGAGATAATGATAGTTCACTTGGAGCAGATCTCATCTGCAACCAAGAAAGGACGGCATGCGGTTGTCATTATGGATGGTGCAGGTTGGCATACTGAAGACATTGCCAATAAAATTATTCGAACTAGTACTAAATTAAGTCGATACAGTGCGACTAACGTTATGAAAGGACATGGTTTAGTGTGTAAAGGAAACTAACTTTGGAACTAATGAGCCATTGCTATACATATCACAATTTGAACAGATACCCCATTACTGAAGTCACATGCCAGATAATAAGTCAGCGTTAAAGTGGTTACTGACGGAAAGTTTACCTTCATTTTACTGCACACATCTCAATATACTGCCTATCTGGTGCGTATCACTAGACCTGTCTACGATGATGTAGAGGGCGGAGATGATTGCACTACCAGATACAAAATGTTAAACGCCCCATAATTTTATGGGGCGTTCGAGGTTGACCTACAAGGTCTAACTTGTAGTAGTTCAGACTTGATCTGACAATTACCTATTCAATAGAGCCCTATAAGCTTTAGTTTCCGTATAGGGGAGTACAGCCTTTAAAACCCCTTCGAAATCGGTACTTTCTTGTACTGCTTTGAGATCTTCAATCCGCCAATCACCGCCATATAAATCAATAGTGATTGACTTGTTACTATGCCCCATAAATGATGAAGCCTTATGTTTCACTACATTTGATTCAAACATGGCTTGGGCAAAGTTATGGCGAAAGCTATGAAAGCCCTTATTTTCTTTTAATATTCCTTGAAACTTACGTCTAAACCACTCGCCTGCATTTTTGTAGTAGCCGTCTTTGGGGTAATATTTAAGCTCAGAAAACAGGCGTTCATCTTGAGAAAGTAGCTCAATAAATTCTATGAACCCTAATCGCACCATTGTTTTTGTTACAGGTACTTCACGCTCTGAAGTCTGATTTTTTGTCCATTGATCAGGTTCATTGCTATTGATTTTGATTAGGTAATCCTCACCAACTTTAACAATGTTTGAGCGGCGAAGCTGTGCTATTTCATTACCCCGTAGTCCAAGCTCTAAGGCAATAATTGGTAGCCAGTATTGATAGTTACAGAATTTTCCAGTGCGATTACTGAAGCTAATTTTGCCTTTTGTAAAAAGAGCATCGTTAAAAATAAGTATTAATTCATCTTCGGTAAAGGGAAGTCGTTTTCCTTTGATGCTTTCCCCTATAGCGTGCCTGCGAACTATACTTCTCCAGCTATTTTTGATCTTCGTATCATAATTGTTTTCAGCCCAGCCAAATACTGAGCTAGCTGCCTGTGCATATGCAAATTTCGTTTTATGACAAAAACGCGGTTCGTTAGGAAAATCCTCTATTGATTGCAGCAAATTTTCACGAGAGCAAGTGTAGTAGTCTCGATACTTAGATTGTGTAATAACTCTTGGTAATTCCCCAAATAGTATTATTGCTGCTATCGCTTTCTTTTCATTAAGCTGCGAAGGATCCTTAATGCCAGCGAGATGACACAATATCCTAACTCTGTTTATTTTTCTGTTCGCATTAGACTTTGCTCTACTGAAAGTATTAGCGCGTCGCTCTGCATTCTTTCTCTCATCATGATGATCTTTAATATTCACGGCTGAGAGCTCTATGCTTCTTTGCGAATATGAGCTTAGCATGCTCTCTAACGGAGCATTACGTTCACGTAAATTCTTAGCTTTAGCTACTATTTTTTCGACTGTGGACCTGAGAATTACGGAGAATGCCCCTACAGTATTTGTCACGGATTTTTGCATGATTTTCCTTTGTTTTATGAAGCTGAATTAGTTGAATATTTCAGCATTTGGACAAAACAAACCATACATCACGAAGAAAAATGGATGACTAAAAGTATTAATTTCTCCGAGGAGCTACGCAAAAAAATATTTTTTTTCTTAAAATCGATGATAAAACCATCAATTAATCAAGCGATGCCTCCCTAGATCACCATTTCTAGTACACCTTCAAATTCGACCATCTCAATGTTCTCTTTTAAGGTATTTAGTTCTACTTTACCCCCATACACATCAAATGTAATAGTGTTGGTTTTGTGGCCTAGTAACGTACCTGGGATCGTAGGATTAACTTGGTGCTGCTTAAAGCAGTCAGCAAAGGTATGCCTAAAGCTATAAAAACTTAGCTTTTCACTATCAGGGAGAATCTCCTTGATGAAGCGTCTAAACCATTCACCAGCATTCTTGAAATACCCGTCTCTATCGTAATATTTCAATTCAGGGAACAGGTGATGATCATTATTAAACTGTGCAACAAAATCTAAAAAACCTAACTCTATAAGCTTAGAATGGATAGGAACGATACGATTAGCACCACTATTTTTTAGGGATTGATCTTCTCTTAGCTCATTAATATCAAAATAATAAATACCATTTCTACACTTTATATCCTTCCTATGTAGCTGAGCTATCTCGTTGGGCCTCATCCCACTATAAAGTGCAATAACGGGCAACCAATACTGATAATAGAGCTTTCTTCCCTTCCTCGTTGGTAGTGCCGATATGCCATTGGCAAAATGCTTTTGAGAAAAAATCAATTTCAGATGCTCATTAGAAAATGGATTTCGCTCATTTAACTGACTTTGACCCGATTTACGTTTTTTTATAACCCCTCTCCATGGGTTCCCAATCAGGCTATCAACATGTCGGTTAGACCATTCATATAATGCGGAGGCGGCGGAAACATAAGAAAATACAGTTCGATGGGAAAAAGTTCGTAATCCAAGCTTCTTTCCTAGCTCTGCCCACTCTTTTACAGGCGTTTTATCAAAAAGCGCCTTATGTTTACTTTGTACAGGTACGATGGGAAGCTCTGAAATTAAGGCTATTGCATTAACTACCTTCTCTCTTGTGATCTTAGAAATATCATCAACACCGATCAGTTTATGCACTAACCTACAGCGGTTAACCTCTCTGCGTAACTCACTCTCAATCTTTGTGTGCTGTTTTTTCTCAGTATTGATCCCTTTCACTATGCGCTTATCTTTTGCATAAGACTTTAATACAGTTTCAAGGCTATACCGATTAGATGATTGCTGTTTATTCGACTGAGCCTGTGCGCTATCTGAGGAGAGTTGCACTAGCGCTAACAACTCATTTGTTTGTGCTAACGTTTTCAGTTTGTGTGAAATTAATTCAACTTCCGGCCAATTCTGAGCTTGAAGGGCTTGTTTAGCACAAAACATTAGCTGGTAATAATTAACAACTCGAACTAATAAGCTGGCTTCTATCTGAGTATCAAATCTAGTAATCCACTCATCAGCCCTCTTAAGTGGGGACTTATCACCCCTATATATATCGTTAAGTACCACAAGGTCAGGGGATACATTTCCCACTGACTTTAACTGATCTTCACTATGGGTCGTTAGGGAACGAGAATTGGCAAGATCTTGGTGATTAAAATGGTTCTTAAGTGTCAACACAGCGCGAGAAAGGGAAAGCGAGCCAGAGTTAATTAAAATCTCAATCTCTTTAATAATTAAGTCTGAATCATCATGTTTTTCAGGGGTATGATCTTTAATGAGCACCCGTCTCACAAAGGATTCAAGCTTAAGAGCCTGAAGTTTTGCACTCTTCGAGCTGCACTTTCCTAAAGAACGTTTTAACTCAGTTTTTCCATCAAAAAGGTATCGAGAAGCTTTCGGAATTTGAAATCGGAACTGCCAAGTTCCATTTGCATTTGCTGAAAGGTATCGCATTGTTTAGTACCTATTTTCAGGCCAAAGCCTAAATTAGTAGAACAACGCAAGAATGACCGTATGTGGCTACACATAGGTTATTGATTTTAAAGGATATGATTTCTAATATGATTTGAATTGGGTGGGGGCCAGCCACATCCCGGCACACAAGTCATTCGCTGCGGCTGCTTCCTTCCGGATCTGACCGAGTTCACGAACTATTGTTGCGAGAGGACCAACCCCCATAGAGCGACTTCAACAAATGCTTTTGCTAAAGAAGTGCTTGGATTATTCATCATCCTTAGACTTTATACAAGTGCTTTTTATGGCTTTTCTAATAACTTAGCGCTAAGCGTTGAAACTTTAATCGCTGAACTCTTCGTTTATGCGCAAGATGTAATCAGTCATCCAAATTGCGGCTAATATTAATAACCAAACCAATAGTACGATTCCTTGTACATTACCGCTTGGCATTGCCACGAGCGATGCAAAAGCCGCTGTCGGCAGTGTCCAGCATTGCAGCTTTAGAAGTTTGGATTTGCTTATTGCCATGTTTTCCATTGACGCCATAATACCCACTATGGTGAGTGAGATAAGTGCGGCGTGAGCCATACCTGCCATCAGTAGTGGCAATACCAGAAACAAGGCCCACCAGCCATGCTTAGAGGATGTCTTCCATGACACCGCCGCTAGCCAAATCATTGAAACACTGGCGATCTGTAGTAAGGTAAAAATAGGTTCGCCACTTAATATGCCTTGCATCTGCGAATAAATAATCCCAGATTGCATAAACACAAAGAAACTAAATACACTCCATCGTGCATTGCTCGTGCATCGCTTAGAAAATGCTACCATTAACAGCGGGAACAAGATCCACATGGAAATAGAAAGCGCAGTGGGCTGATAGGCAAGCGTAGAACCAAATAGGCACAGTCCGACTAGCAGAAAAATACCCGAAGCGCGTGAGCGCGACATAATCCAAAGTGCGGGAATAGCTAGAGCCAAAACAGGGACATTGCCTTGGCTTACATCAATGGATTGCGCACATATTATCGCCAATAATGTGGTGATAAAGAACTGAACTGTAGAAAACATCATATTCGCCTCCTTGCGATTACTGTTTTTATTCCTCAATTTATTTAACAGTCGCCTACAATTATGCATCATTTTAAACACAATGTCTTTGCTTTAATTAATCAAATTCCTTTAGGTATGGTAAGTACCTACGGAGATATAGCTAAATTTTCAGGCTTTCCAGGCTACGCTAGGCAGGTAGGCGCTATTTTAGGCAATTTACCTGAAGACTCAGCCTTGCCATGGCATAGGGTCATCAATAGTAAAGGTGAGATTTCTTTAAAAGGGGCGGATTTACAACGTCAACAATCACGGTTGATGGAGGAAGGTATTGTGTTTACTCGCGCAGGAAAAGTGAAATTAAAGGAGTTTCGCTGGCAGCCATAACCAAAAGCGTAAGTAGCATCACTTTTTATTGGATGTTACTTATATGTTGCATTTGATGCTTTGCAATACTTCTGCGAAGTAAGGCTCCTACCCTTCACCGCCCTCTATTTCGCTTCCTCGACTGCATTTAATCACGATACATATTGAGACCCGCTTATTTTTCGTAACACTGTTGCCGTAATAATTCTTTCGAGTTCATCACAATTAGCACTTGTCTAAACGGGCGTTAACGAGTATTTTCGATTGGAATTAACTCGGAGGTCAGATGAGTAAACCACTTAATAAACTATTGACACTTTTACAGTTAGAGCAACTGGAACTGGGATTGTTCCGCGGTGAAAGTGAACACCTTGGATTGCCTCAGGTATATGGCGGCCAAGTGTTAGGGCAAGCACTTTCTGCGTCCCGTTACACCGTTCCTAATGATAGAAGTGTGCACTCATTTCATAGCTACTTTTTACGTCCGGGCGATCCTGAAAAAGCGATCATTTATGATGTTGAACATCTACGTGACGGTAGAACCTTTAGCACTCGCCGAGTAAAAGCAATTCAAAATGGACGCCCTATTTTCTATCTCACCGCGTCTTATCACGGCGATCAGCCTGGGTTTGAACATCAAAATACTATGCCTGAAATTCCTGGACCTGAGAATTTTGCCTCTGAAACAGAGCTTGCTCAACAAATTGCGCAGTTTTTACCAGAGCAGATCCAAAAAGTCTTTTGTGGTGAGAAACCGATTGAAGTACGTCCAGTAAAAGTGGTTAACCCACTTAAACCGCACAAAGAAGAGCCAAAACAGTACCTATGGATCAAAGCCAACGGTCAACTGCCTGATGATCAACTGATCCATCAATATCTGTTGGCGTATGCCTCTGATTGGGGGTTTTTGGTTACGGCGCTACATCCACATCAGGTCAGTTTGCTAACGCCTAAGTTTCAGGTTGCCACCATAGATCATTCTATGTGGTTCCACCGTCCATTTAAAATGGATGACTGGTTGTTGTATGTAATAGATAGCCCAACGGCGAGCAACTCTCGCGGATTGGTGCGTGGTGAGCTGTATAACCGCGCTGGCCATCTAGTGGCAAGCGCAGTTCAAGAAGGTGTGATGCGCCAAAGCTAAAAATGAGAATGGGAACGCGATTCAGCTTGGCTACCAAAGCTTGCGTTTGGCGTTCCTGCAAAGCAGTTCATTACCCAGGGGAAGCTATCTGTCACATAATAACCGTATTGACCATTAACAGTCATACCATTGCACTCATCTAAATCGCCTGTGTCCGCAACAAATTCATAATCGCCACGAAACTGACCGTCGTAATTATCGCTAATCACTAGCCCTACTCCAGCGATAGGGGCTGCATATCCATTGCTATTCACACGCGTGCCTTGTTTTAGCTGATAGCTAGAACGCGCCGCTCTGATCTCGCCAGTTCCGGGATCGGTAAAGCAGCGTCCATAAAGAGGAAAACCGTCTGCGGCAAAACCAATGACCGGAGAGCCCTGTTCCCCTTCGCAATCTTGAGAAAACAATGCCATGGGATTTCCATGATAGTGATATTGCCCATTAGGCTGTACATGAGCATGATGCTCATCGGTACCAAAATGATTAAGCGGTGACATAGGATCATATCGCCAAGGATTATCGATTTGTTCTTGTCCGCAGCCCACTCTTTCATCGGCAACGTTATAACAAGCCGCCGCTAACAGATCGACTTTAACACCATTGAGCAAAATCGCTTCCGAAGTAGCCAAGCTTAATCCGGTCGGCGTGGCGTTTTTGCTAGGAAAGGCAGCAAATGAATATTCACTGCTCACGGCTTCTACATCCGTGGCAAAAGAAGCACTTTGATCATTGAAATCGTGATTAGGAATACTGTTTGAAGTGAGCGAACACTCACTTTCTTGCGACTTAATAGTGACATTTCCAGAAAAAAGCATGTCTCGCTGAATATCGTTAGCCGATGAAACATACAAACCTACATAATCATCACAGCTTGTCGATTGATTACTTAACAGTGCATCGGAAATATCGATGCTGCTCTCCTCATCCCCCTTCACAGGTAATGACGCCTCATCACCAGAAGAATCGTTACAAGCAGATAACATTAATGCCGTTGTTACGACGGTTAAAATCCTTTTCATTATCACATCCTTTTTTAATCAAGAATGAAATTATTGCGAGTTATTGCCAATTTTACTTGCACCTTTACCCAATTTTACATTGCGAAATTTGAATGCCATCGAGAAATTATTTTATATAACAAACAATTGTTAACACTTAATTCTGTGATAGTTAGTTACTTGGTGAAATAAATTAATTAACAATCGAGACACAACATGTAACACTAACTTAGCAGTTTATCTTTTTATAACTCACACCTTTTAAACCACGGACGTAAAGGCAGTATATGATTTATTTACAATTTGGTCTTTATCTCGCAGCAATGCTAGGTATTGGCTACTATTCCATGAAGAAAACACACAATAACCAAGACTTTATTATTGGTGGACGCACTCTTGGCCCAGTGACATCAGCGGTCAGTGCCGGTGCTTCTGATATGAGTGGCTGGTTATTGTTAGGCTTACCTGGCGCTGTATTCGCAAGCGGGCTAGTTGAAGGCGTTTGGATTGGCGTCGGTTTAACCTTAGGTGCTTACCTGAACTGGCTGATTGTTGCGCCACGCCTGCGCGTTGCAACCGAAGCAAGCAATACGGTCACTCTACCTAGCTTCTTATCTAAACGATTTGAAGATAATACCGGTCTAATCAAAACGGTTTCTACTATTGTTATCCTTTTCTTCTTCACTTTATATGTAGCATCAGGACTAAAAGGCGGCACATTACTCTTTGCGCACAGCTTTGGCACAACAGAAGAAGTTGCTCTGTATGTCACCGCATTTGTGGTGATTTCTTATACCTTCCTTGGCGGATACATGGCGGTGTGTTGGACTGACTTAGTACAAGGTATTCTTATGTTAGCTGCACTGGCATTTTGTATGCTACTTGGCTATTCAGCCATCGCAGAATCAAACGTAGTGATCAGCGAAGTGAAACCAGAAGCCTTTAAGTTCTCAACAGGCTTTATCACTGCCGCATCATTATTAGCATGGGGATTAGGCTATTTTGGTCAGCCACATATTCTGGCGCGCTTTGTCGGTATCGATAAAGTTGAAAACATCGCTAAAGCACGTCGCATTGGCATCTCATGGATGGTACTCACTTTAGTGTTGTCTATCTCCATTGCCTTAATAGGTATTGGTTACGATGCGATTCATCCATTAGAGACTGTTTCTGGCGTAGATGGCAATAAAGAACGCATCTTCCTCGCATTAACCGATGCTCTGTTCCACCCTGTATTTGCTGGCTTTATTTTAGCCGCAGTATTGGCAGCGGTGATGTCCACAGCCGATTCTCAACTGTTGGTTCTCACCTCTTCACTTACTGAAGACATTGGTTTTATCAGCAAACTTGATGAAAACAAAAAAGCGTGGATCAGCCGTTTAGGTGTGGTTGGTTTTGCGGTGTTTGCACTGATTATTGCCTCAAACGACGATGGCTCTATCTTGTCGATGGTCGGTTATGCATGGGGTGGATTCGGCGCAGCCTTTGGTCCATTGATGATCTTGTCGCTATGCTGGAAAGGCACCACCAAAGCCGGCGCAGTGACAGGCATGATTGTGGGTGCAGTCAGTATCTTTGTGGTGAAGAATTACGTTTCTATTGAAGGTGAATACTTCTATGAATTACTACCTGCGTTTATTTTGTCGTTCATCTCAATTGTGGCGGTCAGTAAAGTGACTAAAGCTCCATCGCAAAATACGCTTACTCAACTGCAAATCTAGTTAAATAATGATGGATACAGGCGAGGCAAATGCCTCGCCTTTTTTATGTTATTCATACACCCTCTAAAGGTAATTCGGTGGTGTATTTGATAGATTCCATAGCAAAGGTAGATGTTACATTGGAAATACCCGGCACCACATTGACCAACGTTTTATAAAAGGCATCAAAACTTTGCATGTCTTTGACCAGCACCTTTAACATGTAATCGTAATCCCCTGCCATTCGATAGAATTCCATCACCTGTTCTAGTTCTGAAACTTTATCGACAAACATTTGATACCACTCATGGGAATGGTCACTGGTTTTAATCAACACAAAAGAGGTAAACGCCAAACCCAGCTTTTCCGGATCTAACAACGCTACTCGGCCTTGAATGACCCCCGCCTCTTCTAATCGTTTTAAGCGCTTCCAACAAGGTGTGGTGGTCAAATTTACCGCTTCTGATAAATCACTTAATGATAAGGTGGCATCTTTTTGCAGCAAGGCGAGTAATTTCTTGTCTGTTTTATCAATATTCATTTCACAAAACCTTACTATTGTAGAAAAATTTTCTCTATTTTAATCTATTAAGCACATCATTAGGTAAGCTTTTCTCTACATTTAAGGCTAAATTATATGCATACCGTCAATGATATGTAGGAAGCCGAAGATGAACACTGAAGATACTTGCACTCGTAGCTGGACCAACCGTGCGATCCAAATTATTGAATCTGATTATCAGCGTTCAGCTGATACACATCTTATCAAGTTAGACGTTGAAGCTTTTCCTGGTATTGATATTTATCTTAAAGATGAAAGCACCCATCCAACCGGTTCGTTAAAACATCGCTTAGCACGCTCTTTGTTTCTTTATGCACTGTGTAATGGCCACATAGGTCCTAAAACACCAATCATTGAATCATCTTCAGGTAGCACTGCGGTGTCTGAAGCGTATTTTGCCCGACTATTGGGTTTGCCTTTCATTGCGGTAATGCCAAAAAGTACGGCGAAGAAAAAAATACAACAAATTGAGTTTTACGGCGGCACAGCACACTTAGTTGATCACTCTGATGAAATTTACGCAGAATCTCACCGTTTAGCGCAAGAGTTAAATGGTCATTATATGGATCAGTTTACCTACGCAGAGCGCGCTACAGACTGGCGTGGCAACAACAACATCGCCAACTCTATTTTTGAGCAAATGAAATTAGAGCAACATCCTGTTCCTACGTGGATAGTGATGAGCCCAGGCACCGGCGGCACGTCTGCAACGATTGGTCGTTTCATTCGCTATCAGCGCTGTAATACACAACTGTGTGTTGTTGACCCTACTCACTCGGTATTTTACGACTACTACCACAATAAGGACGCGACAATTACCTTAAGCCGTGGCAGTAACATCGAAGGTATTGGCAGGCCAAGAGTGGAGCCTAGCTTCATTCCGGGCGTAGTCGATGAAATGATTAAAGTGCCAGATGCACACGCTATTGCTACCATGCAATGGCTACACAACAAACTAGGCAGAAAAGTAGGCCCTTCTACTGGGACTAATTTATACGGCGTATTTCAGTTGGCTCGCAGAATGCGTGACCAAGGAGAGACAGGCTCTATCGTTACCTTGTTGTGTGATAGTGGCGAGCGATACTTAGATACTTACTACAACCCACAATGGATCGCTCAAACTATTGGTGATGTACAAGCGAGCTACGACCATTTACAAACGTTGATGGCATAGCAAAGCTTTAACTATAGTAGTTTGTTCAAGCATAGTTGTTTGTTAAAAAATCACTATTTGTTCAAGAACAGTACCCAGATCACTATTTGCAGTAATACTGTTAATTTAAAGATGGCGTCTTCTATAAGACGACGCCATCTTTATAAATTAAAAGCTCTAATTAAATAGATATTATAATTAATAAATTGTTACCGATTAAAATAATATATATTAACTTCATTAGCAATCCTAATTCGTGCAACCAAGAGCTAACTGTATTTATATTTAATATTCTTAAAAAACTTACAATACCGATGTTATTCAATATTATTAAATCATTGGCAATATAATCATTAACAAAAATATCCATTCTCTTATTAGCCATCTTTTATTGATATTTTAGCTGCCCACTTAGATTCACACTAAAAAATAAGCACCGATAAAGCTCACACCTAACCCATTGAAAATAAAAGACACCATCGTACATAACGTGACCTAACACAAGTAACACCTGCCAAAAAGACATAGATCACATGTCTTTATCAACGCGCCCATATCATTATTTTGTGACGAAAATAAACTATTTTCGAAACAGAATGCCTTTTCATGCAATATTTATTATTAAGTTGCGCCCTGTG
Source organism: Vibrio sp. B1Z05 (assembly GCF_052955985.1). Lineage (NCBI taxonomy): Bacteria > Pseudomonadati > Pseudomonadota > Gammaproteobacteria > Vibrionales > Vibrionaceae > Vibrio > Vibrio sp. B1Z05. Next base: position 910,171 of record NZ_CP130463.1, on the reverse strand, counting down.
TTGCATATATTGATTCAAATAATAGTTATTCATTTGATAATGATAATTTTGAATACATAATCAAAATGTCTTTCGAACACTTACATTTAAAAGTTACTTGAGATTTACCTTTTATTTTCCTTTTAAAGAATAAGTAAAGTCAGGATAAAAATAAGAACATTCTCTAATTTATCTTGATGTTCGAACTGACATCCCCCAATTGAAAATGCTTTTATTTTATTAAGGTTAGCGTTTATGTTTAACAAATCATTTTTATCTTTATCCATTATAGGCTCCATATTTGCTGCACCATCATTTGCAGCTGCCCCTGGTGAACCCGTTTTATCGTGGGGTGATCACACATACGCAATGGTTGAGGTTGATCCAGAAGCTGTTGCCTACGAAAAAGTCGTTAAGGCTGTACATACTGAGCTAGACATTGAAGTCACTTGGGATGTATGGGCAGGCGATCCTGCTGATACGGCTCGTGTACTTCTTGACGGTAACGTAGTGTGGGAAGGCGACGCTTCTGCAAACAAAGCTGTCTTTAAGATGAACAAAGGCGGTCTTTATGACATGGCTATTGAGCTTGAAAACGCAGACGGTGTAAGCCGCTCGAAAACAACTCTATTGACCATTGCAGATACTGACGGCAGCCACATTGAACCTCTAGAAACAGTTTGGACTGAAAACAATAAGCCATACGAAAACACAACAGACAAGATTGTCGGTACTTACGTGGTTGAGTGGGCGGTCTACGGTCGTGATTACCCTATCGACAAAGCGCCAATACCAAACTTAAACCGTATGATTTACGGCTTTGTGCCAATTTGTGGTGGTCATGGCCTTAACGATTCGGTCAAAACTATCGAAGGTTCGTTTGAAGCGCTACAAAATGCCTGTGCTGGCCGCGATGACTTTAAAGTTGCGATTCATGACCCATGGGCAGCGGTACAAATACCTCTAAAAGGTTCAGAAGAGTGGTCTGCACCATACAAAGGTAACTTTGCGCAAATGATGGCGGCTAAGAAAGCCAACCCAGATCTACGAATCCTACCTTCTATCGGTGGCTGGACTCTATCTGACCCATTCTTCTTCATGCATGATGATGAAATCCGTCATACATTTGTTGAATCAGTACGTGAATATCTAGAAACATGGAAATTCTTCGATGGTGTTGATATCGATTATGAATTCCCTGGTGGCGGCGGTGCAAACCCTAACCTAGGTAACAAAGATATCGATGGCCAAACTTACGTAACCTTGATGAAAGACTTACGTGAAATGCTAGACGAGTTGGGCGAGAAAAACGGCCGTCATTACGAGCTAGGTTCAGCAATCAACATTGGCCATGACAAGCTGGCTGTTGTTGACTATGGTGAAGCGTCTAAATACTTAGACCATATCTTCCTAATGTCTTACGACTACTATGGTGCATGGAACAACAATATTCTAAACCACCAAACAGCGTTGCATAAGTCGAGCGTCAATACCGTTCCTGATGAGTCGGAGTACTACACTTCTCGCGGCGTAGAGATCCTCCTTGAGCAAGGTGTTCCTATCGAGAAAATGGTTATCGGTGCAGCGGCATTCGGTCGTGGCTGGTCTGGCGTACACGGTTTTACCGACGGCAATCCATTTACCGGTAATGCAACAGGTCCTATCAACGGTACTTGGGAAAATGGTGTTCTAGATTACCGTGATATTGCTGATAACCACGGTCCTGAGCAGGGCTTTGTATACGGCTATGATGAGGCAGCAGAAGCACCATACCTATTCAAGGAATCAACCGGTGAGTTAATCACCTATGACAATGCTCGTTCTATTAAAGCGAAAGCACAGTACGCATTATCAACTGGCATGGCGGGTATTTTCCATTGGGAAATGGATGGCGATAACGGCGACCTAGTTAATGCAATGCATGAAGGTTTAGGTCACGGTGATTCTATCACGGATCCTGAACAACCAAACCGTGCACCTATCGCACGTGCTGGTGTTGATAAGACAGTAACGGGCCCTACTTCAGTCACTCTTGATGGTTCTTTATCATCAGATCCTGAAGGTGAAGCTCTTACCTTTAGCTGGCAACAAACTGGCGGCAACGCGGTGACTATTATTAATAACACCAGCGCTAAGCCAACTGTGGATGTCCCTTTCACAGAAGCTGATGTGTCTTACACCTTCACATTAACCGTTGCTGATCCAGATGGCGCATCGTCTTCTGATAGCGTTGTGATTACCAACACAGCTGAAGTAACAAACCAACCACCAACAATTGCTATTACCCCAACTGTTTACGTTGATGAAAATGCACAGTTTACTCTGCTAGCAAATGCATCTGACGCAGATGGTGACTCACTGGCATACACTTGGAACGTGCCTTCTGATTTCGTTATTATTGATGGCGGACATGAGAACAGCATCGTACTAACCGCTCCTGAAGTGACGGCTGATACGCAGTTCTCTATTGATGTTACAGTCACTGATGGCGAAGAGTCAGCAAGTGCTACAACACGTGTTCACGTTGCAAACATCGAAGAAGACAACGGTGGCGGTGACGGTGATACTGATGGCGGTGAAGGCGACGGCGGCGACTCTGGTGACGGCGATACCGATGGCGGCAACCAATGTTCATCAACTGATCCAGCAGCACCAAACTACCCTGCATGGGAAGCAGGTAACACCTACACTAACGAAACAGTGAGCCACAAAGGCCTTGTTTACAAAGCTAAATGGTGGACTCAAGCAGAACCAAGCGCAACGGCTGAAGGCTGGGAACTGATTTCAGAAATCGAACTACCATGGTCTGCAGCTATTGCATATGCAGGTACAGAGCAAACTAACCACAACGGTTCGCGCTGGCAGGCTAAATGGTGGACACAAGGTGATGAACCTGGTGTTGAAGATGTATGGGTTAACCTAGGCTCTTCTACTTGTAAATACTAACCGATAGTTAGGCTTTATTAAGTAACGCGTCTTTTCAAAGTCCCTCAGTATTGCTGAGGGACTTTTTTATTGCGCTGCCGTAATGTCTTGAAAGAGCATCGGCAAATAACACTATAAGTTTTTACTTCTTATGCTTTGCTTCAAAAGCGGCCAGTTGCTCTGGTGTTGCTGGCAGTTGATGATTTTGCTTCCACTCATCGTACGCCATGCCATAAACACGCAAACGAGCATCATCAATATCCAGATCTAGCCCCTTATCTTGTGCTTCAGCGGTGTACCACTTGCTAAAGCAGTTGCGGCAAAACCCCGCCAAAATCATTAAATCAATATTTTGCACATCTTTGTTATTGTCTAAATGCGCCAGCAAACGACGAAAGACTGCAGCGTCTAGTTGGTCTTGCTCTTGTTGTGATAATTGTAGGTACTTAGCTTGAGTCAATGTCCCTCTCCTTGTTAATTGCGTCACTATCTAGCGTTTTAAGCCATGTTTTTAATAATAATCAATAGCTTCATGTAATATTATTGTTACTCTTAATAAGATAAACACTTAATCAATCGTTTCATGTTTACCTGCTTTTGGTATCAATATTGTTAATACTAACACGTAATAAAGGATGACAATGAACAAGCTTCGCCACTTTAGCTTACTTTCTACTGCTCTGCTTTCCTTGTCAGCGGCAGCCGCGGGCAACAACTCTTTTTATCTTGGTGTTGGTGATGTTGGTTTCTCCCCGGAGGGAGATTCAACGGACACTTTTGCTAGCCCTAGTTTTATTATTGGAGGGGGTCAATCCTTTAACGAACACCTCAGTATGGAAGGATTTTTCCGTTATTCAGAGTCTTCAGACGATGCTAAAACCTTTGAAATCAACTATTACGAATTAGGCTTATCTCTTATCGCGACTACCGGAGAGCTCGGTGATACCCCCCTTGAGATCTTTGGCCGCACCAGTGCCATCGCCACCCATATTAAAGGCCACGATATTAGTTCAGGGTCTAGAGTCGATGTGGGTGATACCACAGGCTCGATATTTACCGTTGGTGCAGGCTTGCAATGGAATATCAACGCCGATTACTGGCTTCGTGCTGAATACATTTATGGGTACGCGACGTCTGGAGTCGGCCGCTATGATGCAGACTATGATGGACTGCAAATGAGTATTGGTTTAGATTTTTAAGATAGCCCGCTCATAATCTAGGTATATCAATGATGGTCATTCAGTCTGATAGCATCACACCTAATATCATCGAACCTAATCCTATAGAAACGAATACTATTGAGCTTAACTATAAAGGCGCGCTAGATTGGCAATACATGCTGGATTTTTATCAGCGGCGCGCCATTTCGCATCTAGAGCGAATAGATAACCTCCAATACACGCGACATGCACAAATAGACAAGATGCCGATATGGTTTCGGCTATCAAAAAATCACCCTCAATCCCTCACTTTAGAGTATCAATTAAGTAGTGATTCGCAGCTTAACCCACTAATTAATGCAGTGCGCAGAATGTTTGATCTCGACTCAGACTTAGAGGCTATACAAAAGCACCTGCACGCCCTATCACCCACATTAATCAAACGCACCGGCATTCGCATTCCCGGGGTATGGAGCACTTGGGAAGCCGGCGTACGCGCCGTGCTAGGACAGCAAATATCAGTGACAGCGGCAATTAATCATTTAAATCACTTCACCAAACAATTAACCAACCACCAGCACTTTCCTAGCCCGCAACAGGTCGCTACAGCCGATCTTTCCTTCTTAAAAATGCCCCAGCGACGTAAAGAAACACTAAACAGACTGGCAGAATTTATTATTGAATACCCGCAAGCACACCCAAGCCAATGGCTAGCCATCAAAGGTATCGGCCCATGGACAATTCAATACGCGCAATTAAGAGGTCTATCAGAAAAGAACTGCTTTTTAAGCAATGATTTAGTGGTTAAAAAAGCGCTGGCTAAGTTTCCCCACCTCACCGCTGACAATGTTAGCCCCTATGGAAGTTACGCGACTTTTCATTTGTGGAATCAATAACCTATTCTTCAAAAAAATGCCATTCACTCACAGTGAACGGCATTTTTTAGTGCGTTTATCGCTTATTAGCGAAGCTTAGCACTTCACCTAGTGGCTAATACGCCCTTTAGTATCTTGGTCGATAGCTTGGTTTAGTAACTCTTCTACATGCCCTGGCGCTTTGGTGTTAAACGACAGTAGTCGGTACATAGCAGGGATAACAAATAGCGTGACAAAGCTTGCAAATGCCATACCGAAGAAGATCACTGTACCTACTGCAACTCGGCTTTCATAACCGGCACCGGTTGAGAAGATCAGCGGGATTGAGCCTGCTAAGGTAGTAAACGCTGTCATCATGATTGGTCGTAGACGCCTTGCCGCTGCATCGATAATGGCTTGTTCAAACTCAACGCCTCTATCACGCAACTGGTTGGCAAACTCAACAATCAAGATGCCGTTTTTGGTCACCATACCAATGAGCATGATCATCCCTATCTGGCTATACACATTCAGCCCTTGCGACATAATCACTAAGCCTAAGAAACCGCCAAATATCCCCATAGGTACGGTAAACATAACCACCAGTGGGTTAATGAAGCTCTCAAACTGCGCTGCGAGTACTAAGTACGCCACCAGCAATGCTAGGCCAAACACCATCACAATCGAAGATTGGTTTTCTTTAAAGTCTTTTGATTCGCCAGAATAGTACACTGAGATATCGCTTGGTAGCACCTCAATAGCTTTTTGGTCTAAGTAATCCAGTGCGTCACTGAGTGTCGCGCCTTCAACTAAGTTGGCTTTGACCGTAATCGATTTCTGTTTATTGTAGTGAGAAAGACGTATAGCAGAGGCTACTTCGTTCACCTTGGTCACCGAATCCAGTGTGACAAGATCACCCTTCGCGGTTCGTAAGTAGATTTGGCTCAGGTCGGCACTGTTATTAAAACTATTCTCATCACCACGCAGATAAACATCATACTCTTGACCTCTGTCTACATAGGTGGTTTCGCTTTTGCCCCCTAACATGACTTCCAGAGTGTCTGAAATATCACTTTGCTTGATGCCCAGCTCTGCGGCGCGCTCCTTATCAATAGACAGCACCAACTCAGGTGTTTTTTCTGAATAATCGGTACTTGCACCATCCATAAATGGGCTAGCATCGGCTTCATTTTTAAGAATATCAGCCCACTTTTCTAGCTCTTTATAGTCAGTACCACCAAGCACAAACTGCACCGGTTCACTGGAACGCCCTCTAAAACCGGGTAGCATAGGGAACACCTTCACATCAGGTATATCCGCCAGAGTTTTGCGAATCACACCCAAAGCTTGGCCTGCTGACATATCTCGAACCGCCCAATCTTCTAAGATCATGATAACAAAGCCAGTTTGATCCCCTGCGTTACCACCAAATGCCGGAGACTGAATAGAGAAGGATTTTAACAGCCCTTTACCAAGCAATGGCTTCAAACGTGATTCGATGACATCCATATTAACCGCCATGCGGTTATAACTGGTGGCATCTGCGCCCCTAGCAAAGGCAAATAAGACTCCACGGTCTTCTTGCGGTGTAAGTTGCGCGGGTACCGATTTCATCAAATAATATGAGCCTGCAAAACAGCTCACGATCACGATAGGTGCAACCCACTTAAATCTTAGGGCAATAGTGAGTAAGCGACGATAGACACGATCTAACTTGCCGAATAAGCACTCAACACCTTTGTTGAAACGGTTTGGTTTGACGTTCGCTTTTAATATTTTGCTGCCTAACACTGGCGTTAAAGTCAGAGCGATGAGGGAAGAGAATAAGACTGACATTGCCAACAATACTGAAAATTCAGTAAACAGCAAACCGACCATGCCATCCATAAAGGAAATAGGCAGGAATACCATCACCAATACCAGAGTAGTCGCCACTACCGCAAATCCTACTTCACGCGTCCCTTTATAAGCCGCCAATAGTGGAGACTCACCCCGCTCAATATGGTGGAATATGTTTTCCACCACCACAATGGCATCATCAACCACCAAACCAATGGAAAGGATCAACGCCATTAACGTAATCAAGTTGATACTAAAGCCAAAGTAATAAGCAGCGATAAAGGACGAAATCAGTGACACTGGCACAGTAACCGCTGGTATCAAAGTCGCTCTCGCCTGCCCTATAAAGATATAGAGCACTAAGATCACAAGGCCGCCGGTAATAAATAGTGTGTTATAAACTTCAGAAATAGAACGGTCGATGAAGACGGTTGAATCGTAATCTACCGCTAAACGTGTACCTTTTGGTAAGAATTTTTGAATATCATCGACTTGTTTATGAACGGCGGTCGCCACGTTTAGTGGGTTAGCATCCGATTGTGGAATGATACCCAAGCTCACGTTGACGACACCATCGCTTCTAAAGGTTGAGTCTTCGTTTTTAGCTCCTAGATAAACATCAGCCACATCTTTTAGATAAATGGGCGTTCCACTTGCAGTCGTTCTCACAACGAGATAATTAAAATCTTTTTCATTGTTATAAGTACGATCGGTACGTACTGACATTACGATAGCGTCGTTTCGTACTTCCCCACCTGGGCTCTCAATATTTTCAGATTTTAATGCCGCGGTAATATCTGATGTTGTTACCCCTCTGCCAGCCATGAGAGTAGGTTTGAGTTTGACGTACATAACCTTATATAAGCCGCCAGAAACTTGTACCGAACTCACACCAGACAATAGGCTGAAACGGTCAAGTAACACTCGGTCTACATAATCTGTCAATTCGGTTCTATCTAGGTAATCAGAACTCAAGTTGACGTACATGGATGCCTCACCGCTACCGTTATTTTTATAAACGGTTGGTGAATCAGCTTCATCAGGCAAGCGGTTTGTTGCGCGAGCTACTGCATCACGCACGTCACTTACCCCTGTATTCAAGTCATAACCTATATCAAAGGTTACAGAAATACGTGACATACTATTACGAGTCGTCGACGTAATTTCATCAATGCCACTAATACCTGCCAATTGGTCTTCAATAACAGAGGTGATTTGGTTTTCAATAATTGTCGCCGATGCACCTTCATAGCGCGTACTGATGGACACGACTGAACTTTCAATATCGGGCATCTCTCGCACGGCGAGCTTCGAAAATGACACTATGCCAAAAACGCACAACAACAAGCTCAGTACTACCGCCGCAACGGGGCGTTTTACTGAAATATCGGATAACAACATTACTTACCTACCTCGCTACCCTTTTTCTTCGATGCCTCTTTCGCCTTGACCTCTTGTGTCGCATTCACATCTTTCACTTCGATGCCATCACGCATATTAACAACGCCTTGCACCACAATGGTTTCACCAAGGTCGAGACCTTTGTCAATGACCACTTCATTTTCAACACGAGTACCAAGGAAAACCTCACGACGTTCAACGCGGTTGTCTTTTCCAACCACATAAACAAAACGTTTAGTTCCTAAGTACTGTAATGCTTGTACCGGAATAATCGCCGCTTCAATTTCAGGGAATTTTAGGGTAGCTTTAACCAACATGCCCGGTTTAAGTTTTTGATGTTTATTATCAAGCGCAATACGAACACGTAAGTTTAACGTGTCTGGATTTACTCTAGAATCAATACCCTGCAAGGTACCGGTAAACACTTCATCACCCCAAGCACTAGAAATAGCGGAAACCGACATGCCAGTACGCAACATAGGTAGGTAGTTTTCTGGAACTTGTAAATCCAATTCCATTTTTGAGGTGTTATCTAAGGTTAATAATTCTGTGCCTGAATTAACGAATTTACCTAAACTGAAATCAACAAAGCCAATATGGCCAGAAAATGGGGCGGTAAGTGTACGTTCATTAAGTTCGGCTTTAGCGGCGCTCAATCTTGCTTTAGCGATATCGACACTGGCTTTTTGACCTTCGATTTCGGTCAACGTAATTGCCGCACTTTTTCTTAAACGTTCAAACTCGTTGAGTTTGCGTTGTTCATCATTTAAATAAGCCTGCGCTTCAGCTACTGTGGCCGTCGTCTTATCTTTACTCAATTCGACTAATACTTGCCCTTTTCTCACGCTTTGATTCGTTTTTACAAAAATACGCTCGATAGTACCACTTACCTCAGGAGTAATAATCACTGATTGAGACGCTTGCAGTTTGCCCACTAACGCCAAAGTTTGTGAAATATGATGGACACCAACATCTTGAGTGACCACGGCAACGTAAGATGGTGCTTTAGTTGGGCCCTTTGCAAAAGAAGGAGCACAAAATAGAGCCCCAATTAAAAGAACAGCGGTTGGAGAAAACTTTTTGGAGAATGGCTGCGAGATTTTTTTCATATTCATATTATTATTGTCCTCATCTGCGCGCCATTTTATCAGCTCTCCATGACAGTAACGTCAATCAATGTAAATTATTTCTCGTTTAACTCGCCATCCGACTCATTTCAACCAAAAATAATATGCAACTGCCCCCTCAAACAGATGAGAAAGAGACGGTTTTTAGCCATTCCGAGCAAAATTCGGGCATATGAACTGTTTTTTTAAGAAAATCCTTTACAGAAAAACTCCCTCTGGATATCATTCGCACCGAACTTGAGGAGAGAGTTGGGAAAACGATTCTTAAGTATAAAAATACCCTGGTGGGGTTCCCGAGCGGCCAAAGGGATCAGACTGTAAATCTGACGGCACTGCCTTCGATGGTTCGAATCCATCTCCCACCACCACATTCTCTTGATTGATCATCTCTAATGAGAACATCAGTTAGGAACACTTGATTAAGCGGGTTGGGAAACCATTAGTTAAGTATAAAAACACCCTGGTGGGGTTCCCGAGCGGCCAAAGGGATCAGACTGTAAATCTGACGGCACTGCCTTCGATGGTTCGAATCCATCTCCCACCACCACATTCTCTTGATTGATTATCTCTATTGAGAACATCTGTTAAGAACACTTGATTAAGCGGGTTGGGAAACCATTAATTAAGTATAAAAATACCCTGGTGGGGTTCCCGAGCGGCCAAAGGGATCAGACTGTAAATCTGACGGCACTGCCTTCGATGGTTCGAATCCATCTCCCACCACCACATTCTCTTGATTGATTATCTCTATTGAGAATATCAGTTAGGAACACTTGATTAAGCGGGTTGGGAAACCATTAGTTAAGTATAAAAATACCCTGGTGGGGTTCCCGAGCGGCCAAAGGGATCAGACTGTAAATCTGACGGCACTGCCTTCGATGGTTCGAATCCATCTCCCACCACCACATTCTCTTGATTGATTATCTCTATTGAGAAAATCTGTTAGGAACACTTGATTAAGCGGGTTGGGAAACCATTAATTAAGTATAAAAATACCCTGGTGGGGTTCCCGAGCGGCCAAAGGGATCAGACTGTAAATCTGACGGCACTGCCTTCGATGGTTCGAATCCATCTCCCACCACCACTTCAATGAAAACACCCGCTCACTGAGCGGGTGTTTTTGTATGTGCTTCTATAATAATATCAAAAATCGACTAAACCAAATCTCGATTATGCTCTGATTCAAAATCTAAGTCTGGCCCTTGCGGTATCACTTGAGTTGGGTTTATCCCGGTATGGCTGAAGTAATAGTGACGTTTGATCTCGGCAATATTGGTGGTTTTTGCCACCCCACTCACTTGATACAACTCTTTTAAATAACCTTGCAAGCGGCGGTAATCGCTAATGCGTTTTTTATTGCACTTAAAGTGCCCCACATACACCGCATCAAAGCGCACCAATGTGGTAAACAAACGCCAATCGGCTTCAGTGAGTTGACTACCGGTTAAATAACGATGCGTAGCGAGATGCTCGTCAATTTTATCTAATGCGGCAAATAATGCGTCATAAGCTTCGACATACGCTTGTTGCGTGGTGGCAAAGCCGCAGCGATAAACGCCATTGTTGATATGCGGATAGATGTACTCATTCCACTCATCTATCTGCTGGCGTAATGCTTGAGGATAAAAATCCAGCGTGTTGCCTGTCAGCGCATTAAATTCGCTGTTAAACATACGGATGATTTCAGAGGATTCGTTGCTAACGATGGTGTGTTGCTGTTTATCCCACAATACAGGTACAGTCACACGTCCGGTATAATCAGATTTAGCTTTAGTGTAGATTTGATGAAGTTTATCAAAGCCATACAGAGGATCAGGCACATCAAACTCCCAGCCCTCACTGAGCATATCTGGGCTGACGATACTGGCGGAAATGTGCTCTTCTAACCCTTTTATGGCTCGAAAGATCAATGTTCTGTGCGCCCAAGGACAAGCTAACGAGACGTATAAATGGTATCGACCTGATTCTGGCTTAAACGGCGCATCCTCAGCATTTTGTATCCAATCACGAAACCCCGCATCTTCGCGCACAAATTTCCCACGGCTTGCTTTAGTGTCGTACCAGATGTCCTGCCATTTTCCTTCGACTAACTTACCCATTACTTACTCCCTAAATTGACCTTTATTCAGTATAAGCAGTAATTGTAATTTTTGATTATAGAATAACGACTTATAGCAACGATTGGTATAAGAGAGCGGAATTAGCATTGCATTTGCATAAACAAAAAAGAGCGTGCTGCATACACAACACGCTCTGGCTTGTCACAGCCGAAAAAGATTAATAGGAGTGGAAGCAAGATACCGCGTGCATATCATCCCCTTCAAGGACTGGCTTGTCTTTCGCACACGCTTCGGTTGCCACCGGACAGCGAGTTCTAAACACACAACCAGAAGGTGGATTCATTGGTGAAGGTAAATCCCCTTCTAGCATCTCAATCTTCTTCGCGCGCTCAAGCTTAGGATCAGGAATGGGTACAGCTGACATTAAAGCGCGAGTGTATGGGTGTTTAGGATGAGCAAACAGTTTGTCTGACTCGCCAAGCTCTACCGCATTGCCTAAATACATCACCAACACGCGATCTGAAATGTGTTTAACCACTGACAAATCGTGAGCAATAAACACTAGGCTTAAACCAAATTCTTTTTGTAGCTCTTTAAGAAGGTTAACTACCTGCGCCTGAATCGATACGTCTAGTGCCGATACCGGTTCATCACAGATGATCATCTTAGGCTTTAAAATCAATGCACGGGCAATACCGATACGTTGACACTGACCACCAGAGAACTCGTGCGGATAACGGTTGATAACGTTAGGCAGCAGGCCCACTCTATCCATCATCTTTTTCACTTCTTGCTTCACTTCATCCTTGCTTAGCTTTGGATAAAAGGTTTGCAATGGCTCAGCAATGATATCCCCTACGGTCATACGCGGGTTAAGTGATGCTAGCGGGTCTTGGAAGATCATTTGAATGTCTTTGCGCGTTTCACGGCGCTGGACTTCTTTCATCTTAGCCAAGTCTTGACCAAGCCAAACAATCTCACCTTCGGTCGCTTCCACTAAGCCGACAATTGCGCGAGCAAAAGTAGACTTACCACAACCAGACTCACCGACCACACCCAGAGTTTCCCCTTCGTAAAGGCGAACATTAACGCCATCAACCGCTTTAAGTGGTGTCGGTTTGCTCCAAGGCCAAGCCGATTTAGACGCAATCTGAAAATGAACCTTTAGTGATTTCACATCCAGTAGTAAATTTTTATCATTCATTGGTGATGTGCTCATCGTGTCCAAGCCTCGTGATCAGAAAAACATGCGCGTTGACGTCCCTCGCCAAATGGCGTGAGGATCGGTGACTCGCTCTTACAGCGATCAGTTACGCGGTGACAGCGCTCTTGATAAGGACAACCGGGTGGCAAACGCAGTAAGTTTGGCGGGTTACCCGGGATCGTTGGCAAAATTTCACCTTCCGAATCCAAACGAGGAATCGCTCTTAATAGACCTTCTGCGTATGGGTGGCTTGGCGAGTAGAAGATTTCATCTACTGTGCCATATTCCATAGTTCGGCCTGCGTACATCACCAATACTTTGTCACAAGAACCCGCTACCACGCCCAGATCGTGCGTGATCATGATAATTGAGGTGTTGAACTCTGATTTTAGCTCGTTCAGCAAATCCATGATCTGCGCCTGAACGGTAACATCTAGTGCCGTTGTTGGCTCATCGGCAATCAAAAGTTTTGGACGACATAACAGTGCCATCGCAATCATCACACGCTGACGCATGCCACCTGAGAACTCATGCGGATACATGGTAATACGCTTACGCGCCTCAGGGATTTTTACCGCTTCTAACATGCGTACAGATTCTTCAAACGCTTCTGACTTACCCATGTTTTTATGCAGCATCAACACTTCCATCAACTGATCACTCACCTTCATGTAAGGGTTAAGTGAGGTCATTGGATCTTGGAAGATCATAGCAATTTGTTCTGCGCGAACCTTATTTAGCTCTTTTTCTGGAAGGTTTAGGATTTCCTTACCTTCAAACTTCGCACTGCCTTTGATAATGCCGTTTTTTGCCAGCAGACCCATAATCGCAAACACGGTTTGTGATTTACCAGAGCCTGACTCACCCACGATACCCAAAGTCTCGCCCGCTTTAAGCGAGAAGTTTAAATCGTTTACCGCAGTTACTGTGCCATCTTGAGTAGAAAACTCTACTCGCAGGTCTTTTACATCTAATAAATTGCTCATCACTGAATTCCTTATTGTTCTTATCTGTCTTTTGGATCAAGTGCATCACGTAAGCCATCGCCCACGTAGTTGAAACAAAATAGGGTTACGACCATAAACAAGGCCGGGAATGTCAGCTGCCAAATAGCCACTTCCATCGTTTGAGCACCTTCTTGTAGCAATGCCCCCCAACTTGTCATTGGCTCTTGAACGCCTAGACCAAGGAAAGATAGGAATGATTCAGTCAAAATCATACTTGGTACAAGCAGGGTCGAGTAAACCGCTACAATACCCAGTACGTTTGGCACAATGTGACGAGTAATAATGCGCCACTTACTTACGCCACAAACGTGCGCCGCTTCGATGAATTCTTTACTGCGCAAGCTCAAGGTTTGACCACGCACAATACGTGCCATATCAAGCCAAGCAATCGCGCCGATAGCCACGAATATCAACACGATATTTCGGCCAAAGAAGGTCACCAATACGATAACCAAGAACATGAAAGGAACCGCGTATAGGATTTCCAGAATACGCATCATAATACGGTCAGTACGTCCGCCAATGAAGCCCGACGCCGCGCCGTACAAAGTACCAATCAATACCGCAACCAGTGCGCCCAGTACACCCACCATTAATGAGATTCGGCCACCAACTAAGGTACGTACAAACAAATCGCGCCCCAGGCTATCAGTACCAAACCAATGTTCCATAGAAGGTGCGGCATGCATGGCATACCAGTCAGTATCGTCATACGCATACTGTGACACCAAAGGCAGGAAGATAACTGCCAAGGTGATTAAGGTTAGAATGAACAAACTCACCATCGCCGCTTTATTACGCATAAAACGAATGCGGGCGTCTTGCCATAACGAGCGACCTTCAATTTCAAGGTTCTCTGAGAACTTCTCAATCGCTTCTAGATTTTCTTTTTTAGATAACATGCATAATTCCTTTCTTAGAAGCGAATCTTAGGATCGATAGCGGCCAGAAGAATATCCACCACAGCGTTAAACAGGATAAACAAGAACCCGATTAAGATGGTGATCCCCATAACCAATGAGTAATCTCGGTTAAAGGCGGCGTTAACGAACAGTTTACCAATGCCCGGTAAACCAAAGATGGTTTCAATAACAACTGAACCGGTAATGATGCCGACAAACGCAGGCCCCATGTAAGAAACAACCGGAAGCAGTGCAGGTTTTAGTGCATGTTTAAAGACGATGTAACGGTAGCTCAATCCTTTCGCGCGAGCGGTGCGGATAAAGTTACTGTTTAGAGTTTCAATCATTGAGCCACGGGTAATACGTGCAAAAGTGGCAACGTATAACAGTGACATGCCAATCACTGGCAATACAATGTACTCCCAGCCTCCACTGTGCCAGCCACCGGCTGGGAACCAACCAAGGTTAATTGAGAATAGATAAATCAATACCGGCGCGAGTACAAATGAGGGCATCACCACCCCGAGCATGGCGGTCGCCATTATCGAGTAGTCGAGCCACGTATTTTGCCGCAGTGCGGCTATGGTGCCGACCGTGACCCCCATGATAACGGTGAAAATAAATGCGAAGAAGCCAATCTTAGCAGAAACAGGTAAAGCGTCAGCTACCAACTCATTTACTGTGTAATCTTTATATTTAAATGATGGTCCAAAATCACCCTGTAGGATGTTAGTCAGGTAAGTGGTGTACTGCTGTAGCACAGGCTTATCTAGGCCGTACTTAGCGTTAATGTTTGCCATAACCTCAGGGGGTAATGGTCGTTCACTTGAGAAAGGGTTACCTGGCGCGAAGCGCATCAAGAAAAAGGATATCGTAATGAGAACCAGTAATGTTGGGATTGCTTCGAATATCCGTTTAGCAATAAATTTAAACATGATTCTTCCAGTCTGTGACAAAAATAAAAAAAGTAAAAAGACTCTGCATGCGCTTGCGCACATGCAGGTCGGTCATATTATTGTTTTTAAAAGTAAGTGATTACTTAGCGATGATGTACATATCTTTAGAGAACATCTTGTCTTCAGCATTATTGGCTGGGTAACCGCCTACTGTAGGAGAGACAAGACGAGAAGTAACGTACTGATAAATCGGTGCGATTGGCATATCGGTTGCCAATTGTTGCTCCGCTTGGTTGTAGATATCTTCACGCTGTGCATCGCTAGTAGCTAGCATAGCTTTCGCCATTAATGCATCGTAAGTATCGCTGTGGTACTTAGGATCATTTGAGCTGTTGTTAGATTGCATGAGTGACAAGAAGCTAGACGCTTCGTTGTAGTCACCACACCAACCGGCACGAGTCACATCGAAGTTACCTTCACGACGCGTATCTAGATACGTTTTCCACTCTTGGTTTTCAAGTTTGATGTTTACACCCAGTTCTTTTCTCCACATAGATTGGATTGCAGTTGCAATCTTCTTGTGGTTTTCAGAGGTGTTGTACAACAAAGTGAACTCTAGTGGGTGACCTTTATCAAAGCCTGCTTCTGCAAGTAGCTCTTTCGCCGCTGCAATACGCTCTTTTTGCGTCATCTTGCCGTAAGCCGGTAGATCAGGGTGGAAACCCGCTGTGATCTCAGGCGTTAGGAAGTAAGCTGGCTTTTGACCTTGACCAAGAATCGCTTTTGCAATTACGTCACGGTCGATAGCGTAAGAAAGCGCTTTACGAACACGAACGTCATCAAATGGGGCTTTAGCGTTGTTAAATCCGTAGTAGTAAGAACACAAGTTACCTTTCACGTTCACCGCTTCAGGATGCTCTTTCTGTAGACGACGGAAGTGCTCTGTTGGCAATTCGTTGGTGATCTGAATTTCGCCAGACAAGAAACGGTTCATTTCTGATACTTGGTTCTCAATCGGCAAGTAAGTCACCTTATTAAGAACAGTATGTGCGTTGTCCCAGTATTTCTCGTTACGAGTCAGCTCTAGACGCTCGTTGACTACCCATTTGTTTACCACAAATGCGCCGTTACCTACAAAGTTTGCAGGGCGAGTCCACTGATCACCATACTTTTCAACAACCGCTTTATTAACCGGCTTCATCGTTGTATGGCCAGTCATCATTACGAAGTATGGCAGTGGTGTATCTAAGTGAACTTCAAGTGTATGGTCATCAATTGCCTTAACACCCAAAGTTGATTTGTCTTTCTTTCCAGCAACGATGTCAGCTGCGTTAGTCATAGTAGTCATTTCTAAATACCATGAGTACGGCGATGCTGTTGCCGGATCTACCGCACGCTGCCAGCTGTACACAAAATCTTGTGCCGTTACAGGGTCGCCATTTGACCATGTCGCTTCTTTACGTAGGTGGAATGTAAATGTTTTATTGTCTGTCGTTTCCCAGCTTGTTGCTACGCCAGGAACGGTATTACCGTCTGCATCTTGGTTTACTAGACCTTCTAGCAAATCACGAATAACGTGTGACTCTGGTACACCTTCAGTTTTGTGAGGGTCGATTGAAGCGACTTCTGTACCATTACCTCGAACCAATTCTTGAACTTTAGCAAGTTTAGTACCTTCTGGTACTTGTGCTGCAATAGAGGAGAAAGAAGTAGCTGCCACGGCTAGGCTAGCTCCAAGAAGAAGTCCTTGGGTGATTTTGTTTTTATACATGCAAATAAACTCCAGTTTTTTAATGTTGCATCCATGAATCCCTTATGCGGACCTATAGCCATTGTTGTTATCTATTTTGTGTCCGTAAAATTATATAAAAGGCTATAAGACATAAAGAATGGAAACAAAGTTACCAATCCTTGAAAGTTTTTGCCATAAAAATGTCACCTTGCAGTACTTAAACTCCTGCATAGGTCAATATTTCAGAACTTAATTCCATCTCAAGCGTAAAATTCAGTGATCTAAATAACAAAAACCAAAAAACATTATTTACACTGCATAGATATTCATCAAACCGTGATACAGATCACCATTTAGACCACCACAGCTAACATTCATTTAACCAATAAGTCATACAATAAGAACTAAACCATAAATATCATTACATAAAGAAAAGGTAAATTTTAGAAACAAAATGTAAATTTTAATCAAGTTTTATGCGCAAGATCAAAAAAGCCACAAATTTATTGGGGCTTTATAATATTTAAAAAATCTGTGACATAGATCACATTAGCGTGAACTTATATAACTACCAACGCTGCATTGATTCCTGATCGGATTCACGAGACTCTATCCAACGAGATGCATTGGTTAGACGCTCTTTTTTCCAGAAAGGTGCCTTGGTTTTCAAGTAATCCATAATAAATTCACAAGCTGAGAATGCGGCATCTCGATGCGCACTAGAAACACCAACCAACACGATTTGGTCGGCAATATCTAAATCCCCTACTCTATGTATCACTGTCACCTTATCTAAAGGCCATCTCGCTCGAGCTTCATTGCAAATTTCGTGCAATGCTTTTTCTGTCATCTGCGGGTAATGTTGCAGGTGCAGGCCAATAACATTATCACCAAGATTAAAATCTCGTACTTTTCCTACAAACGTAACCACGGCGCCAATAGACGAAGATTCGCCTAATAGAGCGTATTCTTTAGCAAGGTCGAAATCTTGTTCTTGAACCAGCACTCTATCCATATTAACCCCCAGTTACCGGAGGGAAGAACGCCACTTCATCGCCAGCTTTAACTAAAGTGTCTAATGGTGACATGGTATGGTTAACCGCGGCTAATAACTTGCCTGACTCAAGCGCTAATGCCCATTTATCACCGCGAGTGATTAATTGTTGGCGAATCTCATTTACCGAAGCGCTTTGTTTATCAATAAGCACCTCATCCTGCCCCACCAACTCACGCACTTGCGCAAAAAATACCACTTTAATCATAGGCTTGCCTCAAAGTGTCCTGATTTACCACCGCTTTTCTCTAGCAGTCTAACTTGAGAAATAACGATATCTTTTTGTACCGCTTTGCACATGTCATAAATGGTCAACGCCGCCACAGAGGCTGCCGTCAGAGCTTCCATCTCAACGCCTGTTTTACCGGCCAGCTTACAGACAGATTCAATTCTCACTTGATTGCTTTCTAGTAGTGGTGTCAGTTGCACTTCCACTTTAGACAGCAACAAGGGATGGCAAAGGGGAATTAAGTCCCACGTTTTCTTGGCCGCTTGAATGCCCGCAATGCGCGCAGTAGCAAACACATCACCTTTGTGGTGATCACCACTTAATATCAGTGATAACGTTTGCTCAGACATAGTCACAATAGCTTCAGCGCGTGCTTCACGGACCGTATCCGCTTTTGCCGACACATCCACCATGTTCGCTTCGCCATTTTGATTGATATGGGTTAATTCGCTCATTCGACGTTACTTCCCGATATGTGGCATGAAGTTACACGGCTTATGACGTGAATCTAACTGATCCTTGATAATACGAGTCCAAGCTGTGCGACATGCACCTGTTGAGCCTGGCATCGCTAAAATAACCGTACGATTAGCAAAACCACCAATAGCACGCGATTGGATGGTTGAAGTGCCAATTTCTTCATACGAAACCGCGCGGAACAATTCACCAAAACCTTCTACTTGTTTATCAAACAATGGCGTCAGTGCTTCTGGAGTAAAATCACGTGCCGTAAAACCTGTACCGCCCGTTAGCAAGATGGCGTCTACAGACTCATCGGCAATCCACTGTGAGACGATGGCGCGAATCTTATAAACATCATCAATTACAATTTTTTTATCCGCTAATCGGTGTCCGGTTGCTTTAACCTGATCCACTAAATAGCCACCACTGGTGTCTGTCTCTTCTGTGCGAGTGTCAGATACTGTTAATACCGCAATGCTAGCCGGCGTAAAATCGTCATGAGCGTGTCCCATAAGTCTCAATTCCTTTGTACTATTTATAATAATTTAAATTAAACGAGGTAAATAAATTAACCGCCAATTGATGCCAGATGAGGAGTTGATCCTGGATTGTTCTGGTCGAGATGGTGACTGACGTCTTTTATTTTTAAACCTTCTGAAATGCGAGCAATCAGCTCTTCTTCTTGCTGGTCTTCTTGCATGAGGTCGCGAAGTTCTAAACCTTCTTCTCCAAAAAGACACAAATGCAGTTTACCCATTGCCGAAACGCGCAGTCGGTTACAAGTAGAGCAAAAGCCTTTTTCATAAGGCATGATTAACCCTATCTCACCTTCATAGTCTGGATGGATAAATACTTGAGCAGGTCCATCGTTGGCTTCTCTAAGCTTTAACAGCCAGCCATTAGCAATCAAGTGATTGCGTATCGACACTCCTGACACATGGCGTTTATCAAACAGCTCATCCATTTCACCGGTTTTCATTAACTCAATAAAACGCAGCTGTATTGGCCTATCTTTAATCCAATTCAAAAACTGCGGCAATTGCTGGCTGTTTAAATCTTTTAGCAGCACCACATTCACTTTGATTTGCTCATACCCTATTTCAAAAGCGCGGTCGATTCCCGACATCACATCGTGAAAACGATTTTGTCCGGTGATCTGATAAAATTGTTTAGGGTCTAGGCTATCTAAGCTGACATTGATATGAGTTAAGCCCGCTTGCTGCCAGTCAGAGACTTGCTTTTGCATGCGATAGCCATTGGTGGTGGTGGCTATTTTTTCGATACCTGGAGTTTGCGCTACGCTGTGCACGATATCAGTAAAATCTCGACGCAGTGTTGGCTCTCCACCAGTAATGCGCACTTTCGTGGTTCCGCAATGCGCGAAGGCTCTCACTACACGCTGTATCTCGGGTAGAGTGATAAATGGGGGGCGCTTACTCGCTTCAGGACGATAGCCGTCCGGTAAGCAGTAATTACACTTAAAGTTACATACATCGGTAACAGAAAGGCGCAAGTAATAAAACTTGCGTTGGAAACTATCTTCAAATTGTTGCGTCACAAAACACCTTTCCTAAATACGGGAGGCAACGCCATTTCTAGAGTAGCCCTGGTGACAAAATGTCACGGCCAAAACCACATATTATGTAAATTAAACGCCCCGTTTTAAGGGCAATAACGACAAACTTAGTGGAGAAGACTCGGAGTTTTTCACCTACAGTATAAACCATTTTTCGCAGGCGAGAATAAAGCCTAATGGAATGATTGAATGTTTACCAAGATGAATCTACCAAAAAGCGGGTTCAATCAACTTCATAATCAATTTATTTGGTCTATTTCTCAATTTCAGATACATTTACTAAAAATCCTCTAAGAATAATGAGTTACCAGCGTGGATATATTCTCAGAAAACAAAGTCGTCGCCGTTGGCGGCGGACATGGTTTAGGGCGCATGTTAGCGGCACTTAAAGACTTTGGTGAAAATGCTACAGGCATTGTCACCACCACAGATAATGGTGGTTCTACGGGGCGCATTCGACATTGCCAAGGCGGAATTGCTTGGGGAGATACTCGTAACTGCATTAATCAGCTGATCACCGAACCTTCAATTAGCTCGATGATATTTGAATATCGTTTTCGTGGACTGGGTGAGTTAGACGGTCACAATCTGGGGAATCTGATTTTAACCGCAATGGACAACCTTTCTATTCGCCCTCTGCAAGCAATCAATTTAGTTCGTGAAATGCTAAAAGTTGAGGTGAATATTTTACCTATGACTGAACACCCATCGGATCTGCGCGCCTTATCAACCAAAGGTCATTGGGTAAAAGGTGAAACCAGCGTCGATGAAATGGAAGAAGACCTATTGCGATTGGATCTTGACCCCGAAGTGCCGGCCATCAGTGAAGCCATTGAGGCACTAAAGCAAGCCAATGCCATTATCTTAGGTCCGGGAAGCTTTCTCACTAGCATCATGCCTCCGCTGTTACTGCCAGAGATTGGCCGTGCCATAAACAGTAATCAGCAAGCAAAAGTGATCGTAGTAGAAAACCTAAGCCCTGAATACGGACCTGCAGGACGCATGGAATTAGCGCAAAAATTGGTATGGATTGAACGTGCCTGCCAAGGTCGAAAAATTGATGTGGTACTTGGCGGTCAGCCTCATCCGGATTTAGAAGATAAGTGGAACATTGTCACTCGCGATCTTGCCTCGATGAACAGAGAATGGCGTCACGACCGCGATAAACTCAGCTTAGCTATTCTAGAGCAATTATCATAGCCACATAAATATGATAACCGCATGATTATGATAAACAATTAATGCAGTTGCGCTTGCAACTGCTCTAATTTATACACAGTACGTCTTAATATCGATACTAGCTCTGCGCACTGCTGATCAAATTCAGCTAAGCGTTGTTGTTTATAAAATGCATCCATCTCGGTGGCTTTTTCGGTGACTAAAATAGCGCCAAAACTTGGTGCGCTACCTTTAATCGCATGACAAGTACGTGCTATCAGCTCTCGGCTTTGCTCATTAATTTCTACGCCATCTATCTGCCCGATATAGTCTTGTAACTCTTGTTTAAACAGGTCGAGTAAGGCGGGCATCATTTCCTCACCGACTTGGGCACTCAAACTGACGATCTTGTCGTTTTGTAGAAGATTAAACTCATCCACGTCCTTTCTCCCACTTTTCTAATTTTCGATACAGTGTTGATGCACTCACATCCAACTCCGCAGCCGCAGAAGGAATACTGCCACCACATAGTTGAATAGCTCTTTCAATCACCCGACGCTCAACTTGCGCTAAAGGAATGATTTTTCGACTGTCATCACTGTGTTCAGGATCTAAAAAGGTATCAATGGCATCTTCTGAAAAAGAAGCCACTTTGAAGCGATCCAGTGGCGACGGTAACATGTCTAAGGTCACCTCTTCGCCTTCATTTAATACCACGATATTCCGAATGACGTTTTGTAGTTGACGCACGTTTCCCGGCCAAGGATAGCTGACAAAATGACGCAACACCTCCTCTTGGAATTTACCAAAATTTTTGTTTTCTTCTAAAGAAGTAAAACCGAGCAACGAATAAGCGATTTCAACAATATCGTCCCCCCTTTCTCTCAAAGGCGGAAGATGCAAGGGAATAACATACAAGCGATAGTATAAGTCTTCACGAAAACGACCTTTACGCACCTCATCCCAAGGGTCTTTGTTGGTCGCGCACACAAAGCGCACATCCACTCGGCTCAATTTTGAAGAGCCTACTTTTTGATAAGTACTGGTTTGAATAAAGCGCAGTAATTTTGTCTGCAACTCTAAATCCATTTCGCACAATTCATCTAAAAATAAGGTGCCACCATCGGCAAGCTCTGCCGCCCCTTTACGATCCGTCGCCGCTCCGGTAAATGCCCCTTTAACGTGACCAAATAACTCACTTTCAATCAAATCTTTAGGAATTGCGGCACAGTTAAGCGCAATAAAAGGTTGCGTGCTACGGTTGCTGACGGAGTGAATCGCCTCTGCACACACCTCTTTACCCGTGCCACTTTCGCCAGTAATAAAAATACTCGCTTTGCTGGATGCCGCTGAATCTATGGTTTTGTACACCTGCTGCATGCTAGAGCTGGAGCCAATAAAGCCTTGATATTGACTGACATCTCCTAGCACATCGTGCTGCGCATTTTGCGTTTGGTGAATGGCTTTAGAAACAGTGATACGCAGCTGATCGGCTTCGCACGGTTTAATCAAAAAATCATGCGCTCCTGCGCGCATTGCCTCAACCGCCACTTCAATCGAGCCATAAGCAGTCATAAATATCACGGGCACTTTCGGCGCTTGAGTGCGCACCTTTTTCAGTACATCCATGCCGGTCATATCTGGCAGATGTAAATCAAGCAGCATAAGATCAATCGAATGCTGGGTAAGGTGCGCAAGCGCCGCCTCACCACTGGAAACAATACAAATATCTAAATTAAGTGTCGCGAGATACGTTTGGTACAAAGTGGCAACCGATAACGTATCTTCAACCATTAATAGTTTTAGCTGTTGATTTTCTGCTTTGTTTTTTGGCATTGAACCTAAACCTGATAAGGCGCTATTAAAATAAATTAACTATTGGCGATGAATTGACGACGATACTCTTCCATCTGATCGCGTTTAGCCGCAGCTTCTTCAAACTCAAGATTTTGTGCATGCTGATACATCTCATTTTCCAGTTTAAGGATCAGTTTCTCAAGCTGTTGCGGGGTTAAACTCTTATATTGTTCATCATTTTCAGCCACTTTCGACAAAGGTACAGCCTTAGACTTCCTATTGCTACTGGATTTGGTGGCGTTACCAAGCTCCATAATGTCTTTGATACTTTTCTTCAGCGCTTGCGGCACTATGCCGTGCTCTTCATTGTATTGTTGCTGCTTTAAACGGCGACGCTCAGTTTCGCCCATCGCTTTCGCCATCGATTTAGTAATACGGTCTGCATATAAGATGGCTTTACCTTCTAAGTTTCGTGCCGCGCGACCTATGCTCTGTATCAATGAACGCTCAGAGCGCAAAAAGCCTTCTTTATCTGCATCTAAGATAGCCACTAACGATACCTCAGGCATATCCAAACCTTCTCGAAGTAAGTTAATGCCTACTAACACATCAAATTCGCCCAAACGTAAATCACGAATGATCTCAACACGTTCCACCGTATCCACATCAGAGTGTAAATAGCGCACCTTCACATCATGCTCTGTCAGATACTCGGTTAAATCTTCTGCCATGCGCTTGGTTAAGGTCGTAACCAACACCCTTTCATCTTTTACGCTACGAATGCGTATTTCAGATAAGAGATCATCGACTTGGGTGGCCACTGGGCGCACTTCTAACTCAGGATCAAGCAAACCCGTCGGACGCACCACTTGTTCGGCGATGTCTCCACCAGAGGTTTCTTTTTCGTAGTCACCCGGCGTTGCCGACACAAAAATGGTTTGCGGCGCTAGTGCCTCAAACTCATCAAATTTAAGCGGTCTATTATCCAATGCCGATGGTAAACGAAAGCCAAACTCTACCAAGGTCTCTTTACGAGAACGGTCGCCTTTATACATAGCGCCGATTTGGGGCACGGTGACGTGGGATTCATCAATCACCAACAAACCATCGTGCGGAAGATAATCAAACAAAGTCGGTGGCGGCTCACCCTCATCACGCCCACTTAAATGCCTAGAATAGTTCTCTACCCCAGAACAAAAGCCCAGTTCGTTCATCATTTCAATATCGAACTGTGTACGCTGACTAATGCGCTGCTCTTCCAATAGCTTGTTGTTTTCTAGCAGATATTGTTTGCGATCCACCAACTCTGCTTTGATTTTCTCAATCGCTTCTAACATGCGATCGCGAGGCGTCACATAGTGCGTTTTTGGATAAATGGTATAGCGAGGCAAATCGCGTTGAGTCACCGAGCCTGTCAAAGGATCAAACACGCTAATACAATCTATCTCATCATCGAACATTTCAATGCGCACTGCATCGTGTTCCGATTCGGCAGGATAAATATCAATCACTTCTCCGCGAACACGAAACTGACCACGCTCAAACGCCACATCATTACGCGAATATTGTAATTCGGCCAAACGGCGCAAGATATCGCGTTGATTCACCACATCACCACGGGTGACGTGCAGCATCATTTTCAAATAGGATTCAGGATCGCCCAAACCATAGATTGCCGACACCGAGGCCACTATAATGGCGTCCTTTCTTTCAAGGAGCGCTTTAGTGGCTGACAGTCTCATTTGCTCGATGTGCGCATTCACCGACGAATCTTTCTCTATAAAGGTATCGGTCGTCGGAACATAGGCTTCCGGCTGATAGTAATCATAGTAAGAGACAAAGTATTCAACGGCATTGTTAGGGAAAAAGGCCTTCATCTCACCGTACAGCTGAGCGGCTAGGGTTTTGTTCGGTGCCAAAATAATCGCAGGGCGCTGCGCTTTAGCAATCACATTTGCCAATGAAAAGGTTTTACCTGAGCCGGTTACGCCCAGTAAAGTTTGATGCGCTAAGCCATTGTCGAGCCCTTCTAACAGTTGCTTAATCGCTGTGGGCTGATCTCCTGCAGGTTGATAGCTTGAGACTAAATCAAACGTTTTTGTGTTTTTTTCTTCTTCCACAATGAGTTACCTTCACCTGACAGTTCTTTATGGTTAGTTATATCAATTTTATCACGAATAGTGCTAGCACTCGATTTTAACATTTGCTATATTCTTCAACCCTACAGAAAAACCCCCTCTTTCGTAACATCAATTTAACTCACAGCTTTTCCCCAAAATTCGGCAATCGTTACATTTGTGTTCATTTTCTAAGCTTTTGAAATATGCCTCTTTTTAGTGCCTTTATAGCACGTAATTCTCGTACAACACCTTGTCTTAATTGAATTTCCTTATTTTGTCTACGCGCAAGTTAACGTTACTGACTTGTTAACAGAAAAAAGTTACCCATGAGTAATTAACACACTTATCCACAAAAACAGTGGATAAGTAGTCGAAAGCCTTATTGGCTCTGGGCTGGCTATTTGTGTAAAAGCCACTAAAATACTTTTTTTAATATTTCTGATGATTTTGTATTGACAGATATTTACCATATCAGTAATATTCCGCTCGCTTTACAGCGATTCCCCCTTAGTTCAGTTGGTAGAACGGCGGACTGTTAATCCGTATGTCGCAAGTTCAAGTCTTGCAGGGGGAGCCAAATTTTTAGAAAAAGCCGTATCTTAGGATACGGCTTTTTTTATGCCTTGCCGTCACCTCAACAACATCGCACTGCAAATTCTATCTCTATCCTCATTTGGCTCATATTGCCCTGCAAATTGTGTATTTTTGAGTGACCAAAACACGGCTAGCCCTCTTCTTCCACTAAAAAGAAGTGAAACCTTAGTCCCCATAATTCATAGCCAAAATGATGAAATAAGCGTCTTTTTCCACTTTATGACGTAATTTTATGTACTGTAATCAAAAAGAACTGCGTATTAAGAGCTATATTTTCTAAATCCCTACAGATGTTATGTTGTTATATACCTAACAAATTAGGATAATGTTCAACTCGATCTGGGTGAGTAAAAAATTGGTATGACCGAATATATTTTGTTGTTGATTGGTACAGTGCTGGTCAATAACTTTGTGCTAGTTAAATTCTTAGGCTTATGTCCTTTCATGGGCGTCTCTAAAAAATTAGAGGCGGCGATAGGCATGGGCCTTGCTACAACCTTTGTTTTAACCTTGGCCTCTGTCTGTGCCTACTTAGTTGAAACCTATTTATTAGAGCCACTGGGCATTGAATACCTAAGAACCATGAGTTTTATCTTGGTGATTGCGGTCGTGGTGCAATTTACCGAAATGGTGGTGCACAAAACCAGCCCGACTCTGTATCGCTTACTCGGTATCTTTATCCCGCTGATTACCACTAACTGTGCGGTATTAGGTGTTGCGCTACTCAACGTCAATGAAAACCATAGCTTTATCGAATCTATCATCTACGGCTTTGGCGCGGCTGTAGGCTTTTCAATGGTGCTCATTTTGTTCGCTTCGATGCGTGAGCGTATTGCCGCCTCTGATGTACCCACTCCATTTAAAGGCGCATCCATTGCCATGATCACCGCAGGCTTAATGGCTTTGGCGTTTATGGGCTTTACTGGATTGGTGAAAATATAATGAGCGCTATTATTATCGCAATTGTTGCCCTAGTGATTTTAGCGGCATTCTTTGGCGGGTTACTGGGCTTCGCTTCAATCCGTTTCAAAGTCGAATCTGACCCAATTGTTGAACAAATCGATGCCATTTTACCGCAAACTCAATGCGGTCAATGTGGCTACCCTGGCTGTAAACCTTATGCAGAAGCTATTGCTAACGGCGATGACATCAACAAATGCCCTCCCGGCGGTGAAGCCACGATTCAAAAACTGGCCGATTTACTGGGCGTAGATGTGCCAGATTCTGCGCACGATCTTTCTGACAATGTTAAAAAAGTCGCCTTTATTCACGAAGACATGTGCATTGGCTGTACCAAATGTATTCAGGCTTGCCCAGTGGATGCCATTGTTGGCGGCACTAAAGCATTGCATACGGTCATTTCAGATCAATGCACAGGTTGTGATTTATGTGTTTCACCGTGCCCAACCGACTGCATTGAAATGGTTCCAGTAAAAACCACGACCGACAACTGGCAATGGCAGCTTAACACTATACCTGTGGTTAACATTGATACCACCTCTAGCACTAACGGAAACTCGTAGCGAACATGCTCTCTTTAATCGAAAAAATTCGCTCTGGTCACCTATGGGAATTCCCAGGGGGTGTTCATCCACCAGAGAACAAATCTCAATCTCAATCCTCAAAGATTGCGCGCTCGAGTATCGCTGATGAATTAATCATACCTATCAAGCAACATATAGGTAAAAAAGGTGATGTGATTGTCCGTGTTGGCGACAAAGTCCTAAAAGGACAAGCTCTAACGCAATACAACTCCAGTTTAAGCCTGCCTGTGCATGCGGCCACCTCAGGGGAAGTTATTGCCATTGAGCCTCGCCCAAGTTGCCACCCTTCTGCTATTCCAGAGATGTCGATCGTAATCAAAGCCGATCATCAAGACACATGGATTTCGCATCAAGGTGTGCCTGATTACACCCAATGTAATCCTGAACAACTGCTGGATATTATTCGCCAAGCGGGTATTTCGGGGTTAGGCGGTGCAGGTTTTCCCACAGCACGTAAATTGCAATCCGGCCTTGGTCGAGTTGAAATTTTAATTATCAATGCGGCTGAATGTGAACCTTACATTACCGCTGATGACACTTTGATGCGTGAATATGCTGATGAAATCATGCAAGGCATTGAGATTTTAAAGCATATTCTAAAACCTAAACTGACGGTCATTGGTGTTGAAGACAACAAACCTGAAGCAATCGAAGCATTAAATAAGGCCGGAGCTGATCACGACGTAGTGATTCGCGCAGTGCCAACCAAATACCCATCGGGCGCTTCTAAACAGCTGATCAAAATCCTGACTAACAAAGAGATACCAAGTAACGGCTACTCGGCTGATATCGGCATGACGATGTTCAACGTAGGTTCAGCGTTTGCGGTAAAACGTGCGGTGATTGATGGTGAGCCTCTTATTGAGCGCGTCATTACCTTAACCGGTAAAAGCATTAAATCGGCGAAAAACTACTGGGTGCCTATCGGTACTCCAGTGGCGCACTTGTTAGAACAAGGCGAATTTACGCCAACCAAAAAGCAAGCCGTGATTATTGGTGGCCCTATGATGGGCTTTGCCCTGCCACAAATCGAAGCCCCGCTGACTAAAATCAGTAACTGCGTATTAGCGCCGGGAAAACGTGAGATTTCTTTTGATGATCACGAAATGGCGTGTATCCGCTGTGGTCAATGCGCCGAGGTATGCCCAGCATCGCTACTGCCTCAGCAAATGCTGTGGTATTCCAAAGATCAAGATCTGGATAAATTAGAAGAATACAACCTTAAAGACTGCATTGAATGTGGCGCGTGCGCGTATGTGTGCCCGAGTAATATTCCATTGGTGCAATACTACCGCCAGTCTAAAGCGGAGATCAAAACTCGCAACGCAGAGCAAGAAGCCGCAGAGCGCGCTAAAGTGCGTTTTGAACAGCGTAAAGAGCGTCTAGAGCGTGACAAACTTGAACGCGAACAAAAATACAAACAAGCTGCCGATAAGCGTCGCAGCCAAATGAAAACCGCTGACGGTGGTGATGCTATTGCCGCTGCTATCGAGCGAGTTAAACAGCAAAAAGCTGAAGGGCCAAAATCTGCGGTTGCAGCCGCCATTGCGCGTGCTAAAGCTAAGCAAGCACAAGTTCAACCAAGTGAAACGGCTGAACCTGATAACTCTGAAATGCGCAAACTTCGCGAGCAACGCAAACAAGAAGCTCGCGCACGTAAAGCGCAGCAATCACAAGCCGATGGTGATTCAGACACAGATGCTAAAGCAGGCTCTAAAACCGATGCAGTAGCTGCGGCAATTGCGCGTGCTAAAGCGAAAAAAGAACAGCTTGCCGCATCGGCAAACGGTTCAGCTAACAGTGAAACGACTAATGCTGATGCAAACGATGATAAATCAGCGAAGCACGATGCAATTAAAGCGGCTGTAGAAAGAGCTAAAGCTAAGAAAGCCGCTCAAGCGAGTGTAACGACAAACGCCACGGCTGGTACAACTGACAGCGAAACTGATTCTAAGAAATCAGCAGTAGCTGCCGCCATTGCCCGAGCTAAAGCACGCAAAGCAGAGCAAGCCTCAGCAAGTAACACCGAGTCAGACACTGGTGAACCTGCGCCAAGCGATGACCCGAAAAAAGCCGCTGTGGCCGCTGCCATTGCTCGTGCTAAAGCACGCAAAGCAGAGCAAGCTTCGGCAAACTACACAGAGTCAGACACTGGCAAACCTGAGCCAAGCGATGACCCGAAAAAAGCCGCTGTGGCCGCTGCCATTGCTCGTGCTAAAGCACGTAAAGCTGAGCAAGCTTCGGCAAACAACACCAAGTCAGAAACTGGCGAACCTACGCCAAACGATGACCCGAAAAAAGCCGCCGTGGCCGCTGCCATTGCTCGCGCTAAAGCACGTAAAGCAGAACAAGCTTCGGCAAACAACACCAAGTCAGAAACTGGCGAACCTGCGCCAAGCGATGGCCCGAAAGAAGCCGCTGTGGCCGCCGCCATTGCTCGCGCTAAAGCACGTAAAGCAGAGCAAGCCTCAGCAAACAATACAGAGTCAGAAACTGGCAAACCTGCGCCAAGCGATGACCCGAAAAAAGCCGCTGTGGCCGCTGCTATTGCCCGAGCTAAAGCACGTAAAGCGGAGCAACAAGCAACAGATAACGCAGCATCACAACCCAGTGAACCTGCACCAGAAAACGACCCGAAGAAAGCCGCAGTAGCCGCGGCGATTGCACGGGCAAAAGCAAGAAAAGCGGCTCAACAAGCCGATAGCAGTGACTCTAAGGAGAAAAACTAGTGGCATTTTTTATCGCCAGTTCACCACACACTCAAAAGCGTCGCTCACTGTCGAATATGATGCTGTTAGTTGCCATTTGTGCCATTCCGGGCATTTTGGCGCAAACCTACTTTTTTGGTTTTGGCACGATAATACAAGTGCTGTTTGCCATTTTGGTGGCATGGTCTTTTGAGTCCGTCATCATGTTATTACGTGGCCGCTCACCGTTTGGCGCTCTGCGTGATAACAGTGCGCTATTAACCGGATTATTGCTTGCGATTGCCATTCCTCCACTCTCGCCTTGGTGGATCACGGTAATCGGTCTATTTTTTGCGATTGTGGTCGCCAAGCACCTATACGGTGGTATTGGGCAAAACCTCTTTAACCCGGCAATGGTCGCTTACGTTGTCTTGCTGATCTCTTTTCCGGTACAGATGACCAGTTGGTTAACGCCAGCACAAATTTCATCGACTCCGGTAGGGGCAACCGATGCGCTATCCTTAATCTTCAGCGGTTTTAATATTGATGGTATGTCGCTACAGCAAATACGCACCGGCGTAGATGGCATAACTATGGCCACCCCATTAGATACCGTAAAAACCGGACTTGGCCACGGTCAAACACTGTCTGAAATCACCAATAGCCCACTGTTTTCTGGGATTGCTGGATTTGGTTGGGAATGGATTAATATCATGTTCCTGATTGGCGGTTTAGTGATGGTGAAGCTGCGCGTCATTCAGTGGTATATCCCTGCTGGCGTATTGGCTGGTGTATTGGGCATGAGCGTATTGCTATTTATTATTACACCGGGAGCACAAGGCTCTCCCCTATTTCAGCTGTTCTCTGGAGCAACCATGCTAGGGGCGTTCTTTATTGCCACCGATCCGGTGTCTGCGGCCACCACAGTCAAAGGTCGATTGATTTTTGGCGCGCTCATCGGGGCACTGGTGGTGATTATTCGCACCTTTGGCGGCTTCCCAGACGGGATTGCGTTTGCCGTGATTATTGCCAATATGTGTGTGCCACTTATTGATTACTACACTCAACCAAGAACCTACGGTCACAAGTAATATCATGTTTAAAACCATACAGAAAAACGGTTTGATCCTTGCCATGTTCGCTTGCATTACAACAGGTGTCGTTTCAGTAACGCACCTATTGACCAAGGACACCATACAGGCTCAACAAATTGCGCAGCTACAAGGACAACTCAACCAAGTTATCCCAATGAGCATGCACGACAATGAGCTATACGCAAATTGTCTACACTTAAATAACCCAGCGTTAGGCACGCAAGAAAGCATGCCTGCGTATGTGGCAACCTTAGACGGTAAACCAACAGCGGTGGCGATTGAAACCATCGCCCCAGATGGCTACAACGGCGCTATCAAGCTGTTAGTGGGTATAGACTTACAAGGTAAAGTGTTGGGTACGCGCGTGTTATCGCAAAATGAAACCCCAGGGCTTGGCGACAGAATCGACTTGCGTGTCTCTGATTGGATTTTATCTTTTGCTAATAAAATCATTACTCCAGATAACCACGACAGTTGGCACGTACGTAAAGATGGCGGCCAATTTGACCAATTTACTGGCGCAACCATCACCCCGCGCGCTGTGGTAAAAGCGGTATACAAAACTGGTTTATACTTTTCTCAAAACCAAGATCAGATCTTGAACCAGTCACCACAATGTGAGGTGAAATAATGTCAGAGAAAAAACTCCTATTAAAAAACGGACTGTGGGACAACAACCCCGCACTCGTGCAACTGCTCGGCTTGTGTCCGTTATTGGCAGTTTCGGCAACGGTGACCAATGCAATGGGACTTGGCATTGCGACTCTCATGGTACTGGTTAGCTCAAACCTGACCATCTCTTTAATTCGTCATCATGTGCCACAAGAAATCCGTTTACCGATTTTCGTTATGATCATTGCCGCACTCGTCACCTGTGTGCAGCTTCTCATAAATGCATACGCGTATGGACTTTACCTGTCACTGGGCATTTTTATTCCGCTGATTGTGACAAACTGTATCATCATCGGGCGCGCAGAAGCATACGCTTCAAAAAATTCACCACTACTGGCTGTGTTAGATGGGTTGTGGATGGGCTTAGGTATGACTGCGGTATTGGTTGTGCTTGGCGCAATGCGTGAGATATTAGGCAACGGCACCTTATTTGATGGCGCTGATTTACTACTCGGTGATTGGGCAAGCGTATTGCGAATTCAAATTTATCATGTCGATAGTAATTTCTTGCTGGCTATGTTGCCGCCGGGTGCCTTTATCGGCGTGGGCTTTTTAATTGCGGCAAAAAACTGGATAGACAGCTATCAAGCCAAGAAAGCACCTAAGCAAGAGAAAAAAGAAATCCAACGTGCTCGTGTTACTAACAATTAATCTTATATTTAAACGGACTCAATGAATAAAGATAAGCGTCGGCTCATATTGGAAAAACTGCGTGAGGAAAACCCTCATCCAGAAACGGAGCTCAACTGGAACTCCCCTTTTGAATTATTAATTGCCGTTTTGCTTTCAGCGCAAGCAACAGACGTCAGTGTTAACAAAGCCACGGATAAGCTATTTCCCGTGGCCAATACACCGCAAGCACTGTTTGATCTTGGCGTTGATGAACTCAAGCAATATATAAAAACCATTGGCTTGTTTAACTCGAAAGCAGAAAACACCATTAAAACGTGCAAAATCTTATTAGAAAAGCACAATGGTGAAGTGCCAGAAAACCGAGAAGCCTTAGAGGCGCTGCCCGGCGTCGGACGTAAAACAGCCAATGTTGTACTTAACACCGCCTTTGGCTGGCCGACCATTGCGGTCGATACCCATATCTATCGTGTATCAAACCGTACTAAGTTTGCCATGGGTAAAACCGTCGACGATGTAGAGCAAAAACTGCTTAAAGTTGTGCCGAAAGAATTTAAACTCGATGTACATCACTGGCTCATTTTGCATGGCCGCTACACTTGCATTGCACGTAAACCGCGCTGCGCGAGCTGTATCATAGAAGATCTTTGTGAATTTAAAGATAAAGTCATAGATTAGCGCCATTATCCTCAACCAAAAATAATCAAGGAAACAGCATGTCTCAAGGTCGCGTATTACACACCATGCTTCGCGTGGGTGATTTAGACAAATCTATCGAATTCTATACCAAGGTTATGGGTATGGAATTGCTACGTAAAAACGAAAACAAAGAGTATGAATACACTCTTGCCTTTGTTGGCTTTGGTGATGAGTCTCAAGGTGCCGTGATTGAATTGACTTACAACTGGGGCACAACTCAATACGACCTAGGTGATGCCTTCGGTCACGTTGCGATCGGTTACGAAGATATTTACGCCACATGTGATGCTATTAAAGCCGCAGGCGGCAATGTCACTCGCGAACCCGGCCCGGTAAAAGGTGGCTCAACACATATCGCATTTGTGACTGACCCAGACGGCTACAAAATTGAACTTATCCAACGTGATAACGCATCTGCAGGTCTAAACGGATAATTCTGTTTAAACGCAAAATATGCCATATTTAAGGCGATAGTTAGCTGATAACTATCGCTTTTTTGTGTCTCTTTAATAATACCAACCTTAGTTTCATAGACATTTTCTCAGCCCAATAAAGCTCGTTCCGCACACCCATTTTATGCAAGTGTGGATTAATTGCGCACCGCTATTTAAGAGCATTCTCACCTTTCCCATTAGCTAAATACATGTTTAGGTTTAGAAAAAGTTATGAATCTGCAATAATGCTCACCCTTATTTATATGTTTTGTTTGTTATGACTGTAGAAAATGAAGCTTTGACGCTAAAAAAACGATTCAGAGGGTATTTCCCTGTTGTTATTGATGTAGAAACAGCTGGGTTTAATTCCAAAACTGACGCGCTGCTGGAAATTTGCGCAGTGACTCTGGCTATGGATGAAAATGGAGATCTGCATCCTGCAAGTACCATTCATTTTCAGGTTGAACCTTTTGAAGGCGCTAATTTAGAAAAAGAAGCTCTTGATTTTATAGGCATGCCTGACCCTTTTAGCCCATTACGTGGGGCTATTCCGGAATCAGAAGCACTCAAAGAAATTTATAAGTTAGTTCGTAAAGAACAAAAACAAGCAGAATGCAGCCGCGCCATTATTGTTGCCCACAACGCCGCCTTTGATCATGGCTTTGTCTCTGAAGCGAGTGAACGCTCTAAGCTAAAACGCGTACCTTTTCACCCGTTTGCGACATTTGATACTGCCACCTTAAGTGGTCTGGCTTTTGGGCAAA
The DNA here is from genome assembly GCF_052955985.1 of Vibrio sp. B1Z05. Lineage (NCBI taxonomy): Bacteria > Pseudomonadati > Pseudomonadota > Gammaproteobacteria > Vibrionales > Vibrionaceae > Vibrio > Vibrio sp. B1Z05. The sequence goes on along the minus strand of NZ_CP130463.1, from coordinate 875,571 downwards.
CGGTATTGGCAAAAGCGTGCAAAGCTGCACAAATAGAGTTCGATAATAAAGAAGCTCATTCAGCACTTTACGATACGCAAAAAACCGCTGAACTGTTTTGTAAAATTGTTAATAAGTGGAAAGCCCTTGGCGGCTGGCCGTTGATGGACCAAGATTAATACCAACCCTAATTGTTGGTATAAACACACAATCAGAGAAGATTAATGAATCCCATAATTATATCCGTTTGCATCATGCTATTGTTGGCATTGATGCGCGTTAACGTTGTCGTTGCGTTAACATTTAGTGCCATCGTCGGTGGACTTACCGCAGGTATGAGCATCACTGATACTATTTCTGCTTTCGAAGGTGGATTAGGTGGCGGTGCAACCATTGCATTAAGTTACGCCATGTTAGGCACCTTTGCTGTGGCCATTTCTAAATCAGGTATTACTGATTTGCTAGCTCAAAGCGCGATAAAACGCATCAATGGTCAAAAAAATGACTCAGCGTCTACCGCTTTAAAATATGGCGTTTTGGCAATTTTGGTACTTATTACCATGTCATCGCAAAACGTTATTCCTGTACACATAGCATTTATCCCCATTCTGATCCCACCTTTGCTTGCTGTGTTTGCCAAACTAAAACTAGACCGCCGCATGATTGCCTGTGTGCTAACCTTTGGTCTTGTTACGCCATATATGGTCCTGCCAATTGGTTTTGGTGGCATATTCCTTAATAACATCTTGCTCAAGAACCTAAGAGACAACGGTCTAACAAATATTACCGCTTCTGATGTTCCTATGGCGATGCTATTCCCTGCCTTAGGTATGGTCACTGGTTTATTGATTGCTATTTTCATCAGCTATCGCAAGCCAAGAACCTATCAAGAGACAGAAATCACTCATGTAGACACTGAGCCAAACCACATCAACAAAAAACACATTCTTGTTGCTGTGCTAGGTATTGTGGCGGCACTTTCTGTACAGCTGTACACAGGCTCTATGATTATCGGTGCGCTAGCCGGTTTCATGGTGTTCACCTTTGGTGGCGTTATCGCATGGAAAGAGACTCACGACGTATTTACCCGTGGCGTACACATGATGGCGATGATTGGCTTTATTATGATTGCCGCAGCGGGCTTTGCCGCGGTAATGAAAGCCACAGGCGGTGTTGAAATGCTAGTGCAGTCACTTTCGACCTCTATTGGTGACAACAAGCCACTGGCGGCTTTGTTGATGCTAATCGTCGGTCTTTTGGTCACGATGGGGATTGGTTCTTCGTTCTCCACTATCCCAATTATTGCGACTATCTACGTTCCGCTGGCGCTGGCTTTTGGTTTCTCACCAATGGCAGTGGTGGCCCTAGTCGGTACGGCTGCAGCGTTAGGTGATGCAGGCTCTCCTGCTTCGGACTCAACCTTGGGCCCAACCTCAGGTTTGAATGCTGATGGTCAACACGAGCATATTTGGCAAACCGTTGTGCCTACCTTTATTCACTACAACATTCCTTTGATCATCTTCGGCTGGATTGCCGCTATGGTTCTTTAGGGGATATGGTTCTTTAGGGGATATGGTTCTTTAGGGGAATGATTTAGAAAAGTGACTACATTTGTAGCTGACTGATAAACAAAAGGCTTCCAAACGGAAGCCTTTTTTAGTTATTGACCTAAAAAATAGGTTACAAAAACACTTATTCGCCAGCAGCGCGTTCAGCCGCTTCTTTAACTAGCGGTTGTAGTTCGCCTTTTTGGAACATCTCGATAATGATGTCACAGCCACCAACAAGCTCGCCTTCAACCCAAAGTTGAGGGAATGTAGGCCATTGCGCGTAAGCTGGAAGCTCTGCGCGGATATCTGGGTTTTGCAGAATATCAACGTAAGCAAACTTCTCACCACACGCCATCAAAGCTTGAGACGCTTGTGAAGAAAACCCACAGCTTGGAAGCTTAGGTGAACCCTTCATGTATAGAAGAATAGTGTTTTGTTCGATTTGCTGTTTAATTTTGTCTAGGGTTTCCATTAAGGACCTCTGAGTCGGTGTGCTCTTGATAATATCTCGCCATTTTACCTTACTAGTTTAGAATAAAAACCATAAACTAAATAAGGTTATTGTTACGTATTTGAACAAATCTTGTTGCAGTGCCCACATAGTATATCAATTGATGCAGAAACAAAATTACTGTTAATGCGATTTTCATAACAGGGCATATTCCTCTGCAAGCCCCATAATTACTGGCCTGAGACAATATTCTTTAAAAGAATTCTCCCGATTTACTCACCAGTAAATGTTATAATTTTGCAACCTAACCTTTTATTAGCACCAAAAATTGATAGAATGCCAACGAATTATACCAATGACTGTTGATTGCTACGATTGGTATTAGTACAGTGGTTCGTGTTCAAAACGACGCTGTAGCATGTACTTAATGAGCCTTTTTCTTATTAAATACATATTCTTACTACATGGGAAGCTTAGGGCTTAGCCCAAATAAATGGAGAACCGAGCAAATGGCATTTGAATTACCAGCTCTTCCTTATGCAAAAGATGCACTAGAACCACATATCTCAGCTGAAACTCTAGATTTTCACCACGGCAAGCACCACAACACTTACGTTGTAAAGCTAAACGGCCTAATTCCAGGCACTGAGTTTGAAGGCAAAACACTAGAAGAAATCGTTAAAACTTCTACTGGTGGCGTATTCAACAACGCGGCTCAAATTTGGAACCACACTTTCTACTGGCATTGTCTAGCACCTAAAGCAGGTGGCGAACCAACAGGTGCGGTAGCGGATGCTATCAACGCTGCATTTGGTTCTTTTGAAGAGTTCAAAGCTAAATTCACTGATTCTGCAATCAACAACTTCGGTTCTTCTTGGACTTGGCTTGTTAAAAATGCAGACGGTTCACTAGCAATCGTAAACACTTCAAACGCAGCAACTCCTCTAACAGAAGCTGGCGTAACTCCGCTTCTTACTGTTGATCTGTGGGAACACGCTTACTACATCGATTACCGTAACGTTCGTCCAGAATACATGAATGGCTTCTGGGCTCTTGTTAACTGGGACTTCGTTGCAGAAAACTTAGCTAAATAATAAGCTAAAAATGCGATAAATAGGCTGCCAATTTGGTGGCCTATTTTTTTGCTCAATATCATCACTTCATTTCTCTAGCGCCAGCTCATAACATCCCACCAATCATGACTAAGCTGACGAAAACCACGAAATTCATCGCACTATCTCAGCACAATATGTGACCTACCCCTTAACTCAAGCTGTTGCATATCACAATTGTAACAAATGACTCAACCTGTTTACTTTTTAAACACTATATTGATTGATAGCTTATTAGTTAAGCGTACCCTAAATACCAAGCTAAACAGTTATACCATTGCAGTGATTAAGTGATCTGTTAGTTACTACGATTGATGTGGTAAACAGGGTAAGTGGCAATTTAAAAATTGGGGGGAGGTAAATATATGGTTATACATAACTCAGTAGTGCTGATCACCTCAGCAGGAACCATATTGGGTAAAACACTTGCCCTACACTTTGCCTCCTTAGGTGCCAGAGTGGTCATTACTGATAAAAGCGCTGCACAGTTAAAGGAAACCTATCGAGATTGTCTCGCTGCGGGTTACAACGTATGTACTTACACTCTGCCCGATGACACCCAAGAGCATGTTGACGCCATGTTTTACTACATAGAGAAGTTTTACAATCAAGGTGTGGATGTGTTGATCAATCACTGGGAAAACCGCCCGCTGCCAACTTTAGTCAGTACCTCTCCTGCAGAAGAGTTCAGTGCAAAATTTTCCAACATAGTTCAATCACTGTTCAGTTGCGGGCACGCTTGTGCTGAACAAATGCGTAAAAATGACAATCGTGGCGTCATTATAAACATCCTAACTAATGAAAATGCGCACGTTATACTCGGCACAGAAAGCATCTGCTCCATGGTCAGTGGCTTGACTAAGAGCTGGGCAAAGGAACTTCATCCTTTTGATATCCGTGTCGGCGGTATTTTACCCAGCGTGCACCATTTGGCCACGGATGATCATCAACATAGCTTTGCCACTATCCGAGAAGATTTAATTAGAAACACCGAATACATAGTGTCAAACGATTCTTTTAATGGGCGGGTGATGTCTTGGTAGTGTTGTAGTCTTATGCCAATTACACTAAGTCAGTGATCAGAAATAGCACAGGAAAAAAGTCGCAATAAACAAAAAACCCCAGAGCACAACGGCACTGGGGTTTTATTATTTACGGTGGGCTTATTATCTAAGCCCACTTTTCAAGAGTCGAATTACTTCGCTTTAGCAGGCTTTTGGTCTGCTTTTTTCTTGATTACTGTAGTGCCTTCAAAAGTTTCACCTTCAACGTAAGGCTTACCGTAGTAAGACGTTGTTAGAACTTCTTTTAGCTCAGAGATTAGAGGGTAACGTGGGTTCGCACCAGTACATTGGTCATCGAACGCTTCCACAGATAGCTCTTCAAGTTTAGCCGTGAAGTCTGCTTCGTTAACACCCGCTTCTTGAATAGACAGTGGGATATCCAGTTCTTTCTTAAGCTCTTCCAACCAAGTCAGTAGACGCTCAATTTTCTGTGCAGTGCGGTCACCTGGTTGACTTAGGTCTAGGTGGTCAGCAACTTCAGCGTAACGACGACGTGCTTGCGGACGGTCGTATTGAGAGAATGCAGTTTGTTTAGTTGGGTTGTCGTTTGCGTTGTAACGAACAACGTTAGAGATCATCAATGCGTTTGCAAGACCGTGTGGCAAGTGGAACTCAGCACCGATTTTGTGAGCGATTGAGTGACACACACCTAGGAAAGACTGTGCAAATGCGATACCAGCAATCGTTGCCGCATTGTGTACTTTCTCACGAGCGATTGGGTCAGCTGCGCCATTTTTGTAGCTTGATGGTAGGTACTCTTTAAGCATCTTAAGTGCTTGTAGAGCTTGACCATCTGAGTACTCGTTCGCTAGAACTGAAACGTACGCTTCAAGTGCGTGAGTCACTGCATCGTAGCCACCAAATGCTGTTAGAGACTTAGGCATGTTCATAACTAAGTTAGCATCAACGATTGCCATGTTTGGCGTTAGTTCGTAATCCGCTAGAGGGTACTTAGCACCAGTTTCATCGTCAGTAACAACCGCAAATGGTGTTACTTCAGAACCTGTACCTGAAGTAGTAGTGATACATACTAGCTCAGCTTTCGCGCCCATTTTAGGGAACTTGTAAATACGTTTACGGATATCCATAAAGCGCATTGCTAGCTCTTCAAAGTGCGTTTCTGGGTGCTCGTACATAACCCACATGATCTTAGCCGCATCCATTGGTGAACCACCACCAAGTGCTAGGATTACATCTGGTTGGAAGCTTTGCATTGCTGCAGCGCCTTTTTCAACAACAGACAATGTTGGATCCGCTTCTACATCAAAGAAAGTTTGCACTTCGATGCCTTGAGCTTTAAGAATGCTTACTACGCTATCTGCATAACCGTTGTTAAATAGGAAACGGTCAGTTACTAGGAATGCGCGTTTTTTACCTTCTAGATCGCCAAGTGCGATTGGCAGGCTGCCACGACGGAAGTAAATAGACTTAGGTAGTTTGTGCCACAACATATTTTCAGCTCGCTTCGCTACAGTTTTCTTGTTGATAAGGTGCTTAGGACCCACGTTCTCAGAGATAGAGTTACCACCCCAAGAACCACAACCTAGAGTTAGAGAAGGTGCAACGTTAAAGTTGTACAAGTCACCAATACCACCGTGAGTCGATGGGATGTTGATTAGAATACGAGCTGTTTTTAGTTTGTCACCGAAGTAACGGATACGGTCAGCGTTAGTATCTTGGTCAGTGTATAGACCAGATGTGTGACCGATACCGCCAATCTCAACCATAGTTTCAGCTTGAGCAACCGCATCTTCAAAGTTATCCGCGCGGAATAGACCTAGAGTTGGAGATAGTTTCTCATGAGCGAACTCATCATCGTAAGAAACTTTACCCAGACCTTCACCCACTAGAACTTTAGTATCAGCAGGAACTTTAACACCGGCCATTTCAGCGATTGCTGGAGCAGGTTGACCTACGATTTTAGCGTTTAGGTTACCGTCAATTAGCAGTACTTTACGTACTTTGTTTGCGTCAGCTTTGCTTAGTACGTGCGCTTTGTGAGAAGCGAAACGCTCTTTAACTTCGTCATACACTTCGCTTACTACGATAGCCGCTTGCTCAGAAGCACAAACTACGCCGTTATCGAAGGTTTTAGACATAAGGATAGAAGCTACCGCACGTTTGATGTCTGCAGTTTCATCGATAACTACTGGAACGTTACCCGCGCCAACACCGATTGCTGGTTTACCTGAAGAGTAAGCCGCTTTAACCATGCCTGGACCACCAGTTGCAAGGATAAGTGCAATGCCTTCATGCTTCATTAGGCCGTTAGACAATTCTACTGAAGGTTGGTCAATCCAACCAATGATGTCTTTTGGTGCGCCTGCTGCTACTGCTGCTTCAAGAACAAGCTTAGCTGCGTCGTTAGTTGAGTTTTTAGCGCGTGGGTGTGGCGAGAAGATGATGCCGTTACGTGTTTTAAGAGAGATTAAAGATTTGAAAATTGCAGTTGAAGTTGGGTTTGTTGTTGGAACGATACCACAGATGATACCTACAGGTTCTGCGATAGTCATTGTACCCAAGTTGTCATCTTCTTCTAAGATGCCACAAGTCTTCTCGTCCTTGTATTTGTTGTAGATAAACTCTGATGCAAAGTGGTTTTTGATAACCTTATCTTCCACGATGCCCATGCCAGATTCAGCAACAGCTTGCTGTGCTAGAGGAATACGAGCTTGGTTAGCTGCTAAAGAAGCTGCACGGAAGATTGCATCCACTTTCTCTTGAGAAAAAGTTGAGAACTCTTCTTGAGCTGCTTTAACACGTGCTACCAGAGCGTCTAGCTCAGCCATATTAGTTACAGGCATAATTGTCTCCTAGATATTTAAAATTAAAAACTTTTTAGTAAGGTTTGTTAACCAAACAACACAACTTAGTAAATAGCTTTCACAGACGAGTATATTATTTCACTCTCCGAATAAAATTGATTCAGATCACTTAGTTTGAAAGAACTATACGCAAAATAGTTATTAGCTAAGTTAGGCCTAAATGCCATATTGTATGACAAATAAGGCTTTCTACGACACTGATATCATCCATGAAAGTACCGCTTTACTACGAAAACACCGTTATCTTAAGTAGTAATTTATTTTTTCTGTAGGCCGTAATAAACGTGCCAGACCCTAGTATAACCATTGTTTCGCATACGACAATTATTAATTTGCTCCAAAAAGTAAGTTCAAAGCCATGGTTTCCGCCCTCCCCTTGACAATCAAAAATGAGTTGTTCAACTACCATTAATGGAACAAGCCAATTCATTAGTTTTTCTAATGCAAAATCAATGTTGATTTAATTTAATTCAGGTATGAAATTGCAAGTTTTACTAGCGTAAAACAGCATCCTTTATTAAAGTAGCGACACTTTTTTCTCCCCCTCTCTTTTTGTTAAAGGTTTAGTGATGCAAGGTATCGATATCGCTGTTTATTTACAGTTTTTTGTTGGCTTATTTGCCATTGTAAATCCGGTTGGAATCATGCCGATATTTGTGACGTTAACGAATCATTTATCGCCTGAAGAACGCATAAAAACCGCTTCGACAGCTAACATTGCCGTTGCAGTTATTTTGATTGTTTCTTTGTTTGCAGGTCAGTTCCTGCTTGACGTGTTCAGTATCTCTTTAGATTCGTTTCGTATCGCGGGTGGTCTTCTTTTGGTGAGTATTGCTTTTTCGATGATGAACGGGCAACTTGGTGAACAGAAACAGAATAAACAAGAAAAAGCGGAAAGTATCAGCAAAGAACAAGTAGGTGTGGTACCGCTTGCAATGCCACTAATGGCCGGACCTGGTGCAATCAGCTCAACAATTGTATTTGGCTCTAACCATTCCGGACCTGTCGACTATATTGCAGTCACACTGACGGTTTTAGTTTTTGCATTTTGTTGTTGGATACTGTTTCGCTCTGCACCCTTCATCGTACGTTTTCTAGGGCAAACAGGTATCAACGTAATCACTCGTATTATGGGTTTGATACTTGGCGCACTCGGAATTGAGTTTATTGCCGGTGGAATTGGCGCATTATTCCCAGGTTTAATGCTATAGCAGTTACATTTGCATACATAATGAACACATAAAAAGCACCCTAGTGGTGCTTTTTTCGTCTATGGCAAGCGATAATCGACCTTTGCTTTATTCAAATCAATCTAAATCTACATGCTATCCTATTGTTATTACTGATTTAAGTTGAAATGATATGCCTCAAAATGAATACAGTCTCAAACATAAACTTTATGTGATCATTTTTCGCACAGACACACCATCTGGGCGTTGGTTTGATATCACATTAATTCTGTCAATTTTAGGTTCTTTGCTCGTTTTGATTATGGGCTCAGTTGAATCAATAAACCAAAAACACGCCAATGTTTTACAGGTTCTGGAAATTTTGTTTACCGTTTTATTTACTATCGAGTATCTATTGCGTTTATATTGTTCACCCAAACCTTGGGCGTACGCCAAAAGCTTCTATGGTTTTGTTGATTTAATCGCCATCTTACCTTTCTACTTGGCGTTACTCATTCCAAATGCTCACTTCCTTGGGGTGGTACGCCTCCTTAGAATTATGCGCATCTTTAGAATTTTGAAACTTGTACAGTACATTCAAGACTCAAACATCATCATGCGTTCACTATTGAACTCAAGACGTAAGATATTTGTCTTCTTTAGTATGGTCGCCATTCTGGTGACGATATTTGGCTCACTTTTGTATGTAATTGAAGGGCCAGACAATGGCTTTACTAGCATCCCCACCAGCATTTATTGGGCCATTGTAACCATCACCACTGTCGGCTATGGCGATATATCCCCAGTCACGACACTAGGTAGAGCCGTCGCATCTCTAACCATGTTACTGGGTTACTCAATCTTAGCCGTGCCTACTGGCATTATTACGGCGGAAATGAGCCAAGAAGTAAAACAGCAAAAGAAAACCTATCAAAACCACCGGCTATTAGTGATGTGCCCGAACTGCATGAAAAACGATCATGAACCGGATGCCTTTCATTGCAAGCATTGCGGCAGTGAGTTGCCCTCGCATGAAGAGAGAGTGGTCAAGGTAAATGACACGCCTAGCGATTATGACTAATGCCTGTCACCTTGGTAGTAATCACTGTACTGCTAATCTCAGTAAATAAGCGCTCACAAATAACAGCCACAAAAAAAGCGCCAAACGGCGCTTTTTAAACATTTACTTTTTAAACACGTAAAAACTGGAGTTCTAAATTACGACTTCGCTTCTAAGATGATGCGTAGAGTACGACGTAGTGGTTCTGCTGCGCCCCATAAAAGCTGATCACCTACAGTGAAAGCATTTAGGAAGTCATCGCCCATCGCCATTTTACGCAAGCGACCGACAGGCACAGACATAGTACCAGTCACTTTAGCTGGCGTTAGCTCTTGAGCGGTAATATCGCGCTCGTTTGGCACCACTTTAACCCAGTCATTATGCGTACCGATGATCTCTTCGATTTCATCCATAGGCACATTTTGTTTTAGCTTGATGGTCAGCGCTTGTGCGTGACAGCGCATTGCGCCGATACGTACACAAGTACCATCAATCGCAATTGGGTTGCCGCCTAAACCAAGAATCTTGTTCGCTTCAACGCCTGCTTTCCATTCTTCTTTACTTTGGCCATTATCACGCTTCACATCAATCCAAGGGATCAAAGAGCCTGCCAGAGGCGCACCGAACTGATCGGTTGGGAATGCGTCTGAACGAATCGTCTCCGCCACTTTACGGTCAATATCTAAGATAGAAGAAGCAGGATCGGCAAGCTCAGCCGCCACTGACTGCTGCACTGTGCCCATTTGCGCGATAAGCTCACGCATATTCTTGGCACCTGCGCCAGAAGCGGCTTGATACGTCATGGCGCTCATCCACTCAACCATGCCTTTCTCGTACAGGCCACCAAGTGCCATCAGCATTAAGCTTACAGTACAGTTACCACCAACAAAGGTAGAAGTGCCAGAATGAATGCCTTGTTGGATTTGAGCTAAGTTAACAGGGTCTAAAGTAATAATGGAGTCGTTAGCCATACGCAGCGTAGAAGCTGCATCAATCCAGTAGCCTTTCCAGCCAGCTTGTTTTAGTGCAGGGTACACTTTCTCGGTGTAGCTACCACCTTGACAGGTGACGATAGCATCAAGTTGCTTGAGACTTTCAATATCAAAAGCGTCTTGTAACATGCCCGCATCTTTACCCATGTAGACCGGAGCCGGAATACCAACCTGAGAGGTGCTGTAAAAGACAGGCTCTATCAGATCAAAATCACGCTCTTCTACCATTCGCTGCATTAAAACCGAACCAACCATACCGCGCCAGCCGACTAAACCTACTCGCATCATCTATTACTCCATGTAATTAAGTAGATTGAGCGACAAATACAATTATTCGCGCTCAATCAAAATTTATTGTTCCTGACATATTTAAAAAAGTTGAAGCGAATGACAAGAGATTTATCAACAAAGATCAAAAAACCTCACCATTTCGTTACGCTTCTCTATTTTTACTTTGCACAACTAGCCTTTTCGCACCAATTGATCGCGTAAATTGGGTGGTGTGCCCTTAATAGTCAGCGTATCGGTCTCTGCATCATAAAATACGCGCTCTTCAAGCAACATGGCATCAAAGCTAATATTCAAGCCGCCACCGGCGCCAACAAATTTAGTCAATTTGCGCACGGCGGTTCTGTCACCAGGGAAGCTCTCTTCAAGCTGATAGCCTTGCTCTTGAGTAAACTCCACAAAGCTGGTGCCATCGTCACTTTTTGGCAGCTCTTGAGAGAGTTCTTTTACTTCAACGTCATCACCACTTTTGATTTGGTCGTTGCAGTAATCGGCTACTTGCTTGCGATAAGAATTGGCTTCTTCTTTTTCCAACTTGGCATCGGCAACAAAATCGTCCACCGCCTGCATCAGCACAAGGTTTTGCTGCTTGGTATCTAAGCCTGTTTCAGCTTGCAAGAAATCAAGGAAGAAATCCGCCACTTTGCGCCCTACTCGCCCTTTGATAAAGGTTAAGTAACGATTTGAGTCGCTGTCCGTTTGATAGGTCGATAAATCGATGCGTGCCGCAATATCCATTTTCGAGATATCTAGGTAATCCGTGGCACTGATCTCTAGCCCTTCGGTTACTTTAAGGCTTTCATTTGATGGCACTAAGGCAATGAACAAATAATCGGTCGCTAACGACTGATAACGAGCCAACACTAAAAAACCTTCTTCAGCAAATGAGTATTTACTGATTTCAGAGATTAAACGCTTGGCGCTATTTTGTGAGAAAGTGTAAAAGTCTTGCTGCTCAGCAAGTGACTCATCCAACCAGACTTTAAATTCGCTCTCTTCAGCAAAGGTGCCGAAGCCCTTTCCCGCCTTGGCATTGAACACTCGGTGCAGTTCTGCGACTAAACTTTCAGTAGAAGCATCGTTCGATAAAGCCGATTCTCGGTAGTTAACCGCAAGCTGTTGCTCAGAATCTTTAACTAATTGATGCAAAATGACATTGGATAATTGTAAACTCATAGGATATTTCTATCTCTTGTGCTTTCAGTTGTTATTGAGAGTAGGTTATCATAAGCCGTTTACACTATCATTAGCAGAGTAACTATGCCTATTACATCAAAATACAGTGACGAGAAAGTTGAAACCATGTTAGCTGAGATTGCTACCGTTTTAGAGAGACACGAGTCTACTCCAGAACTCAGCTTGATGTTGGTTGGTAATATCGCCACAAACGTTCTAAATCAGAACGTGGCGAAGGGACAACGTAAAGTCATTGCTAAAACTTTTGCAGATGCACTGATTGCATCAGTTGATGACTAATAATTAATTACAAGAACGATTATTCATGGTAAATAGCGGTAATTCCTACGCGGAACGGGTATCAAGGCTTGTCAGTTGGGGACATTGGTTCAGTTTTTTCAATGTCATCATCGCAATGCTTATCGGGACGCGTTACATAGCCGAATCTCCTTGGCCAGAGACTTTTCTTGGTCAGCTTTACCTCGCCTCTTCATGGGTGGGGCATTTCGGCTTTTTAGTATTTGGCTTGTATATCCTATGCCTTTTCCCTCTCACCTTTGTTGTCCCTAACTTTAAACTGTTTAGGATCTTAGGTGTACTGGCAAGTACCATAGGTCTCACCGTATTACTATTAGATACCCAAGCGTATCAAGAGCTCAACTTACACCTTAACCCTATTGTTTGGGAGTTACTGTTAAGCGACGACAAAAACGCCATAAATGCCAAGTGGCAGACGTTATTCGTTCTTGTTCCTATTATTTTCTTCGTCCAACTCGCTCTTGCCGAGTGGGTTTGGCGCAAGCAAAGAAAACTGTCGCACAAGCGTATCGGTCGCCCGATTGCCGCGGTTTTCTTTATTGGATTTATCTTTAGCCATCTGATCTATATCTGGGCAGATGCCACTTTCTATAATCCAATCACCAATCAAAGAGCTAACTTCCCTCTCTCTTATCCTATGACGGCGAAAACCTTCTTGGAGCGTCAAGGGTGGTTTGATAGAGCTGAATACCAGCAACGTATTGAGCGTGGTGATGCCAACAGTGAAGTGCTGGCCTATCCACTAGAAGTATTGCAAATCAACAAAAACAAAAGTAAAAACTATAACTTACTGGTGGTTATGGTTGAAAACTTGCGTGCTGATAGCATGACTCCTGATGCCATGCCAACCTTGCATGAATTTGCTGAGCAAAACCAAAACTTTAGCCAACACCTAAGTTCTGGTAACGATAACAGCGCAGCATTTGGCTTGTTTTATGGCATCCCTGCCACCTACTCTGCAAGCGTTCGTCATTTTGAAACTGAGCCTCTGTTTATACAACAGTTAATGTACCGTAATTACGATCTAGGCTTATTTAGTGGCAATGACTTCTCTGCCAGCATCTACAATGACACTATTTTTCATAATAGAGATGAAGGCCAAACCGATGTAGAAAGCAAATCGGACCGTGGAGCCGTTAAAAGTTGGCAGCAGTGGCTCACAAACGAAACCAATAAAAGTTGGTTTAGCGTGGTTCACCTAATGCAGATGCAGCAATTTGAAGACCATGTGGACAACATCTCTAATAAAGATGCCAAATCGGTTCTGCAAAAAGCCTACGTCACATCGACCAGTAAAATAGATCAGTCTATTTCACAAATTCTCGATACCTTAAAAGAACAGCAATTGTTGGATAACACAATCGTTGTCATCACCTCAGATCACGGTTGGGAGTTCAACGAAACCAAGACCAACAGCTGGGGCGCGAACAGCAACTACAGTAAATACCAGTTGCAAGTCCCTATGGTAATCCATTGGCCGAATAAACCCGCACATGAGTACACGCACGTAACCAGTCACTTCGATTTATCAGTGACCTTAATGCAAGACTTACTCGGCGTTACCTCGAACCCTGTCGACTTTAGCAGCGGTAAGAACTTATTTGACCCAAGCAAACGCCGCTGGACAATGGCAGGTGACGCCCGCGAGTTCGCTTTGATTTCCAGCAACGAAATCACAGTGCTAGACCGATACGGAAACTACAAAGTGTACAACCACGACTATCGCCGTGAACGTGACGCCAAACCAAAACTTTCTGTGATTATGCAAGGCTTATCAGAAACCAAACGTTTCTATGCTCAAGATTAATTCTGTAAAGGTGTAAGCAGGTTGCAAACCTAACAACGCTACTATTTAAAAGAGAGTATTTAAAAGAGAGCTTCGGCTCTCTTTTTTGTTGTCGTTACATAAGTTTAAGTCTACAAAGAACAGCGAAATACACTCAGAAATACCCCAAATCACATTAAATACGACCCACCCCAAATTAAATAACTAAATATGCTTAAAAACCAAGCAAACGAACAACTTAGTACTTTACAACCTTTCTCAAGCTTTATAATATTAGCGCCACACGGAGAGATGGCTGAGTGGTCGAAAGCACCGGTCTTGAAAACCGGCAACCGTTAATAGCGGTTCTAGGGTTCAAATCCCTATCTCTCCGCCATATCTAAGCCCCTGATTTATCAGGGGCTTTTTGCATTTAAGGAACTAGAGAATCACTTCAATACCAATGAGGTGAGTCAATTGTACCTATACAAACATCCCAATTCGGTGTACTACACCCGAATCTGTACCCCCAAGAAGCTAGTAAAACTAGGCTTTCCGTTCGATTTCAAGATAAGTCTTCATACTAAAGAGCGTCGAGAAGCTCTTCGTAGAAACTTAATCACAGCCCCTATTGTCATTAAGTCCCTAGATAATTTCACATGCAATCAGCCATTAACTAGGGATTGTTTAGACACTTTTAAATTAGAGCTTCACAAATTAATCACAACATCGTGGAAACAATGGGAAAGCTCACCCTTACCACATAACACTACAACAGCTTTGTCTTTTAGCTCAACAGTAATTAATAAAAAGATGACGCCACCGACACGCCTTCCTCTCGACACATGGTTAGCTGAGTTTTCTGCCCATAAAGCTAATGAAAGTATTACCCCTCTAACTGTTCACCAATTAAAACAACGAATTACTCATTTCATTCAATTCTATCGTTCCCTAAAAGACGCCAATTTCAATACAGCTTTGTTCATGAAATACATCGCTCATTTAAATGCAGAACACCGAAGTGCGAAGACGAATAAAGAGTTCTTCGCTTCTATTAAGCAGTTTTTTAAATGGCTGCATGTAATGGAAAAAATTGAGACCAACCCTGCCCAGCAGATTCAATACAAATTTAAGTCCAAACAACATGCCTCCGATGAAAGAATAAGGTGGTCAGCCGCAGAGCTACAACAATTGACGCAGAGTAGCTATTTCCAATCGGCCACTGACTCACTTAAGTGGGTAACGATGATGCAACTCTATATGGGGTTAAGGCCTTCTGAAGCTTGTCAGCTCGAAACTCACGATGTCAGTCTTTCAAGCACAATTCCATATATAAAAATCACTGATGCTGGTGAAAAACAGCATGTGAAGAACAAACATGCCATCCGCACAATACCAATTCACTCAATGCTCCTTCAGCTAGGTTTCACTCACTACGTTAACGGACGCAGAGAAAAACAGCTCTTTGACTATGAACCATTAAATATTAACCAAGATTGGTCAAAAAAATACCGTACTCAATTTGGAAAACTTCAATCAAAGATGGGTATGAAGCCACATATACGGCCAACAGCATATGGACTGAGGCACACCTTTATTGACACCTTAAAGCAACAAGGAATAGCGGAAACCCAAGTTGCTGAAATTGTTGGTCACACCAATAGCAATATGACCTTTGGTCGTTATGGCAAGCGCTTAAACCTTAAGTCCAAGCTTGACGTGGTAGAAGCTTTTTCGCTCAACCTATCGGAGGAAGCATTATGACATATCGTACTCAACAAGCGGTTCAGTCTCTATTTGAACTCGTGGAAGAAGAGCCGATTAATGAGCTCCTACACCTGACCTCATACATGAATATGGGATGGCCTGACTATGAGATAAAACGATGCGTTGCACTATTTCGTACTCTTTTATCTACGCCAAACTCTTCTATAGAACACTTGGTTGAGCAAGGATTTCCTCATACTTGGACTCAAGAAGTACTCGCATTACTCAATCTGTCGTTGCCACCAGAGCACAGTGAGCCTACCTGTCATACTAATTTATCCATTGCTATGCTATTTCTCTCTCAGCAAGGTTATGTGATTAAACGGATTAACAAGCATACAGGTAGGATTTGGGTGCGTAAGCATGATCGGCAATTTCAATTTGAGCTCAAGCATTTAAAGTACAAAAAACAGAACATGTGTATTTTATTGGGCTTAAGCTAGGAAAATAATGAGTGGCTAGATGCTTTTGTCTGGAAAAAGCATCTAGTCACTTTCTGTATATCTACGTGATATTGACTATATATTTATTCAGCGAAACCGACCAAATACACGATCCAACTCACATTTGAAGCGTAAGTCAAAATTAATTCCGTTTTAAATCGAAGAATTTAAAAAAAACGGTCGAAACACATTCATAGACACTAATAAAAATAAAAAAAGGTCGCTATGAAAGCAATTCCATCAACGTTAAATAAATACATCGATACTATATCTAACGCTTCGAAAGCTAATGACTCAGAAACAACGGCTATAGCTAAAATCTCATGCCTAAACATCATTCAACAAGCACTGATTGAGTATGAGTTTGAAGACATCAAACACAGTGATATCGTCAACATTATTACTCTATGGCAAGGTAAAGGTTCAAGTAACAAGACCATCAATAACCGTCTCGCGCCGATGCGTAAATTATTCAGCTTGGCATATCAAGATGGAGTCTTTGCTACAGATCCTATGAAAGGTATTTCAAATCTTAAATCGCCTAAGCAGGTGATCAAGGCTCGTGCCAAGGAAAATATTGACCCATTTAGTGTTGAAGAAGTCAGACGCATGATGGATAGCTTTGAGCCAGGAGACAGTGGTGCTCTTGCCGTCATTCTAATGTGCCTTACAGGGCTTCGTCCCTGCGAAGTCATCATGTTCAATTTAGAGTCACTGAATTTTGATGATAAAACTTATACTGTAAGTCTGGCTAAGCCAAAAGATAAATATAAGTGCACGAAAACTCCATCATCTCAGCGCACTATTAATCTATCAACCGAAGTACTGTCCTTACTGCAACAACATATTTCAGTAGGTACATTAACAACACACTCCATAGATGTCGTTTTACAAGACAACAACTCCGTCGAAAAACGTAACTTTACTCCTATCTTGGCAAGACATAGCGAATCGGGAGCGCACTATAAGCACACTAAAGACTTAGACCAGTCTTACTATCGCCACTTCCTCAAGAAACTGAATATTCGTACTCGCGGTCTGCACCAATGTCGTAAGACTTTTGCTTGCCATGCTGCCAGTACCAATTTACCTATTAAATGGATCACGGAGCAACTGGGTCATACTGATATCAAAGTCTTCGAGGAGCATTATGCTAAGTGGATTAAATCAGATAACGAGATCGCCCCTGAAGAGCAGCTGACCCAACGGTTATCTTCAACACCAATATCAGCCGCTTTAACAAAAAGCTTCCCAAAAGAGGCCGTAAAAGAGCCTACCTCATGGCATGTTAAGCTCATCACTCATGTCTCAAACCTGTTTAAGCGCGCAGCCTAAACCCAGTAATTCACACAAAGAAAACCAGCGCGCAAACTGTTATCGCTCAATTGAATAATACCAACATGGCACTTTATTCAGGTAGAGGTCATGCTGGTGTAACCAAGTATGCTGATATTACACTTTTCTAAAGGAAAAGATGCATATCAGCTCTTGGCAAACTTAGCAGTTTGATCGCTTGTCCCACAGGTGACCAAATGAGAAAAAAAATCGCTACATTTGCTGCTCAGAAGAACTATACAGCAGCACCTATTTCCAAAGCCAAAATGTGCCGTTCATTAGCGCACACACTCCGTTGCCTTTCTCGTTTAACTGAAGACGAATTGAAGTCAATCGAGTGGAACGAAAATCTCAGTCAGTGTAATTATCTCTATTTAGATGGTGAACTAAAGCCACTCAACGATTTATCAGAGAGTGATAGAATTGAGCTAATTGAGAGCTTCAACCCACCCAACATCCAAAACAAGAAACAAAAGCAAACCCAATTAGCTAACTATACAGCTAAGTTGAAATCGGCTATCAACTCCGAAAGGAAAGCGGATAACCCTTTGGCTGCGAATGCCCTTCAAGAGCTGCTGGAGACTCCTCGTAATCATCCGCTGCGCACTAAAGTCCTTGAAGATATTAAGCCGCTATTAAAACAACGCGCTAAACAGCGCCTGAATATGCTTAGCAAGTATATCAATGCACATAACGCTTTGACGCAATCAGAACGCTCTGGGCAACATACACGCTTTCAAGAAGTCATTTTTAAAATCCCTTTACAATGGCAAGTTAGCAATATCGATGTCACACCAGAGCATAATGTTGAGCTAGTACATGGCTTTCTAAATCGAATTCTTCCCAATCATGAAATAAAACTATCCGTCATTCATGGCGACGAGCGACTCGAACATGAAGACCTTTGTAGCCATATTCATTGCTTTATCGATGGACAAAATAGGCATACGAAAGAATTCGATCTACGAGAATGCGAAGAACTAGCGATTCAACGATATGTCACCAATACACTCTCAGAGAAAGACCAGAGTTTCTGGGAAGAAAGTAAGATCAAGAAAAGCTATTACTACTCAAAGTTGCGCGGTGAATACTGGCAGGCGATGTTTTTGCTCTATACCAATTACTACTTTGAAAAAAACGGGATCGAGCTTGAAGCTACCAGAGTAGAAAAAACTCAGGAACAACTAGAGAAAAATAAAGAAATGCGCCGAGAAGCAAGGCTTCCCAAGGCTAAACGTAGCTATAACTTCCACTCTCGCTCATTGGAAGAGCAACAAAAACTGCTAGAGCAAAGAGCGCTTCTTGAGAAAGAGCATAAAGAGAGAAAAGCAATAATTGATGATGAACTGAAAATCGCTCAATCGAACATCGTAGAGCACAAGGAAGAAATAGACGAGCTCAGACAGGCGATGCAACAATCTGAGCTAAGCATACAAAAATTATACCTACAACAGCAGCAAGCAGAGGAAGATCTTAAACAGCATACATTGGACATTGAAGATAAGAGGCACAAACAACGTCAGATAATTGAACAGAACAAGGCTTTAGAGCAAGAGGCTATTCAATTGCACAAGCGCGTAAAAGAACTTGAAAGTAAAGAAGCCACTCTTGATCTCAGCAAAGGCATCGCCATTGCAATTGCCGCAATCGACCGCTACATCGATGCTAAAAAAGGTAATCGTCACTATGAAAGCTTTCGGAAACAAGTTACCTCCATATTCAAAACACTTAACAGCTGGATTGCAGAATCTAGCGTGATGAAATACCTCAAAGTGCGTGAAGACGAAATCAAAGACTACACGCTGACTAAGGAGCTTAAAACAATGCAGACACCCAAGCCTGGCACCAATAAACGGTCTCCTTCGCCAGAGTCAACTATGAAACCGTAAATATCGTTGTAAAAAATGAGATTCATTACTCTAGGAAGAACTCAAGAGGTCATCATGACCTCTTTTTGCTATTTGCTTTTCAGTTTATTTTGAGCTTGCAGTTCGATGCGTAAGTAGATCGGATAAAAATTTTTTCCCTAACACTTTGTTTAAGTCATCAAGCTCAATAAACCATAAAATAAAACTGTCACCTAACTTATTCAACACAATTAATATTATTTATGGCCAATATAAAATCATCTGTTTAGCGCTTCTTTAAATATATGTGGATAAAATTAGTGATTGGGATCTTCTACATGATATGCATACCGAAGGTATAGCGCTGATTAAATAGCGGGCGCAGCAGGTTGCTAGTATAACCCATATAAAATCCCTCTAGATTTATATGCTTTAGAATATTCATTTAAAGCGTGGGAAGATGTTGATAGAAATTTCAACTTAGAGCTTTATGAAGTAAACCCTAAACTAAAGGAAAGGAAATTTTTTGTAATTTTGTTGAAAGTGCTAGTGTAGATCACTTTCGATGAACGACATTATGTCCTCAATTAATTACGAAAATTATCTACAAAAAGTGTTCTGTTGAGATTAACAGTACAAAGCACAGCTAAATATAACCGTCAAATCGATCGTAATATTGATTTAACATTGCTCACGATCTCATTCTGATATGAATGACATTGACTAATACACTTTATTTGAATATGTTGTTTAATAAATATTAAACTAGCTACATAGGAATTATCTGAAAATGAAAGTCATTTATTTAGCACCTTTGATGCTTTTAGTATCACAGGTAGCTAATGCAAATTTAGAAAACCTAGTTATTTCTGACAATATCACAGAAAAAGAAAGAAAACGCATTAATGTGTGCTACAACAATGATCCTGCTTTCCAGAGCAATATTAACTACCTAGCAAAAAACCATAAGATTATGGTGACAAACAGCGTTTCTATTCTTCCAGAAAAAATCTATTCAATGAGTACTGCTGTATTTCTTATTGATAAGTGGTCTTATGCTGGTTCTGTTCAGTGTGATCTTAGAAATGAAGATGAAAAACAAGAATCTCACCATAAAAAACTAAAAGAAGCTCAAGCTAAAAATGATGAATTAGATAAAATTCAAAACAAGCGAGAAGCTGATAGGCAAAGAAAAATAGAGTTAGATTCTTTAGCAAGGCAAGCGGCTAAGCGACGTGAAGCTAATTTACTATTGCAACAAATGGAATTCCAAGCAGAGCGTGAAGCTAAATATAATCAAAAGAGGTCGCATGATCAAAAAATACTTGTTCAGAACAGAGATATAATAAAAAAATGTGTAAGAGATGATGAAATCCGCCTTAAAAAATTACTAAAGGATGCAGATATTGTTAACGTGGTGGAAAAGGTTTACATAGAACCTGGTGATATAATTAACCGTGAAGTTGTCGACAATATCGTGATTGTTGACTATGAGTTTCGTGCAAAAATAAAAAGTACAGTTGGGTCAACAAGCTATCAAAATGCTCAATTTATAAGTGATACTTCAATGCTAGATCGCCATAAAATAAATCTTTCCGTATCTTCAAACTCAACGGCAAAGATAGCCTGTAAAATCTAGTTATTTACTTGTGAATTGTTAAGATAAGGAACGTATAGAATTAATGTTTTTAATACCTACAGGCATCAAAGCCAATAGAAAAGTAAACCACGATACATATTTCCAAAATTCATTTTTACCCTTAAATTAAGATTTGACACTTTTCAAAAATACAACTATTGTCAATTACAGTAGTCAACTGAAGTTGACTCTAAGGTTTCTCAAGTCTTAATCCCAACCTAAACAAGGGGTTATAGATAAGGCTTAAAGATAGTTAATTTTCAAATCCCTATCTCTCCGCCACATTTAAAGCCCTGATTTATCAGGGCTTTTTTCGTTTCTGAGTCCCTGAAAACGCTCTGGTGAGTCAATCAGGTGAGTCAATGTATCTATATAAAAGTCGTCATTGCGTCTATTTCGTCCGCGTTTGTACCCCCAAAGCACTTGTACAACAAGGCTATCCGTTCGACTTTAAATTCAGTCTAAAAACCAAGTCTCGTCCTATTGCCATCAGGCGAAGTGCGCCCATTATTTCTCAAATTCTAAAATCCCTAGATAATGTGGATATATCTAGGGATTCACCTAAAGAAACCAAACAAGCAATACTGAGTTCTGTAGACTCACTCCGAAATTCATTTAACGACTCTGGGGTTGATCTTCACTCTTTTTCATCACAACCGGTCACTCACTGAGCAACTATCAATCTTTATGAATTAAACATGATCGGAAAATCGCAATCTTTTGGAAGCAGTGAATGAGTAATGGCTGAACCTTGGAGCACGGTTAAGGAATTACCCTCAGCAGAGCAGATTCTAATAAAATCTTCCACATAGTGACCCTGCATACACTCGGCGTAGTGTTTTTTAAGCCCGTCGATGTTCTTATATATTTCGTGGATCACATATACGATTCGATCTGTAGTGTCATTATTTTTAGGATCTAAAGGATGTTTTAGTTCTTTATGCTTTGCAACCGTATATGAAATCAAACCCCAAGGACCATGTGTGGTTTTTAGCCATTGTTTGTGCCTATCCCACATATTATCGGTTTCAACCTCCATTGCACTTATGACAGTTAATACAGTACAAACCGCTATGTTTCCTTCGTAACCTTCAGGATTAGATGGCAAAATACTTTTTTCATGCGCATTGCTTGCAGTACCTACAGAGGAAGTAAATTCGTTCTTTGGTGTTACTGATTCCATAATTGATCTCACTCTTTATGCCGTTGTGTATCGATAATAATACGGATACTATTGATGCTTAAATAGACATAGAATGGCACTATTATAGTGCCAAATTGGCATCGTAGATTTTGAGAGGAATAAAATGGATATCACAAGTCGACTACTCTTATTTCTTGATGTTGCAGAGCAAGGTTCTTACGGAAAAGCTGCCGAACTTCGTAATATTGATCGCTCAGTGGTTTCAAAGCAGCTCTCAAAGCTTGAAAAAGAACTTGAAGTC
This sequence comes from Vibrio sp. B1Z05, assembly GCF_052955985.1. NCBI lineage: Bacteria > Pseudomonadati > Pseudomonadota > Gammaproteobacteria > Vibrionales > Vibrionaceae > Vibrio > Vibrio sp. B1Z05. Next base: position 853,346 of record NZ_CP130463.1, on the reverse strand, counting down.
AGATTATTAAATCGTTCGCCTAGAACACTTTCGCTGACTGTTGCTGGTGTGGAAGTAAAACGAAGAGCTGAAGTATTACGTGACAGTTTAAGAAATACCATTCAGGTCGCGCAAAATTATCATACGGAGCCCAAAGGGCTCATAAAAATAACAGCTATCACCTCATTAGCTAAAAATATACTGCAACCTGTGATTGCAGAATTTCAAGAACGCTACCCTGAAGTGATTATTGAGCTTCACACAAACAACCGCATTGTCGATGTTATTGGAGAAGGCTTTGATATTGCTTTTAGAGCAGGCCAACTTCAAGATTCGTCAATGGTTGCTCGCCACTTAGCTAGAAACCGCTCGGTATTAGTTGCTTCACCTGATTTTCTGAGTAAATACGGTGACCCCCAATCTCTTGAAGATTTAGAACGATTACCTGCAGGGGGATTTGCAACAGAAACTTTTCGGGTCACTCAAATAAAATATATTGATAATCAAAAGCATATACAAACAATACCAATGAATTGTATTTATTTTGGAAGTGATATTGATTTTGTTGTTCAAATGGCACTAGCAGGTCGACTTTACTGTAAGATCCCTTCGGTTCATATCCAAGATGAAGTATTGTCAGGTAAATTGGTTCCCATAATGACTGATATCAAGTTGGCCTCTTATAGCTCGTTCTACGCAGTCTACCCACATCGTGAAATGCCAATGCGTACACGCTTGTTCCTTGATGCAGTGAAAGAACATATTGGTGAAGGAACGCCATGTTGGGAGTCAAATATCCCCGAGTTTGAAAAAATGTACGGTAACAACACCAGAAGCGAATGGGAACTGCCGTAAGTTGCGAAAGTTGTTGGTTGAGCGAACCACAACATGACTATTTATAAAGTTGTTAACTGAAAAGTAAACGGGGTCAGGTCTTGTTTTTTGCATAGGAGAGATCTTAAAAGCAATATGGTCACCTTTAGAATGCAGAGCAACTATAAGATCAGTGATGTGCGCACTATTGCGGGAGCGCTAAAAGGAGGCTCAGATTATGCGCTGATCGACTGGTTTAATCTCGATCAGCCGATCTCTGAAACAAGGCTAGTGCCTCTGCTGACGGATCATAAGCTTTCCGCTATGGATACAGGCATCTGCTACGCTATCTATCCGCACCGAAAACAGGCCTTACTTATCAGCGAATTTATTCAGTATACGCAGCATCATATTGGCTCTCCTGTAATCAGGGAAAGCCGTATTCCAAACGATAAAGACTGGTATCTATAGAGATCGCGCCCAAAGTCTGCGACTACATAGAGATGTTTACCATGTAACGCCCTGACATGGTTCCAATAAACGGCTATCGCCTGTAGAGTATGCACAGTTTGATCAACAGCTAATTGGTTAAAAGCAAAGTTAGTGTGTATTAAGAATAAAGGATAGATAGGTCGTGGCTGAACAAGTGCAAACTTCGCTCCGTGTTGCGGTTATTGGTGGTGGAATCGCGGGCTCTACGACTGCGCTACATCTTGCTGAACAGCGTATAGACGTCACTTTGATTGAGCAAAGTGATGGCTTAGTTAATGGTCCACCCATTTGTCATCTTCATGCTGGTGGTAATCTTTATCGAGAGATCTCTCAACAGCAATGTACAGCGTTACTTAAGCAGTCGATTGAGACAGTGCGTCTTTTCCCGTATGCCGTGAACGCACGACCTACGGTTATTGCAACACCACTTACTGATAGTAATGAGCCAGAGGCCCTACTGCCTCGCCTTTCTGTTATCAAACAAAGCTATCAATCCTTGGTCTCACAAGACCCTCTAAATGCCGTATTAGGCGAGCCGGACCAGTATTACTCGCAATACAGCCGTAAACAATTAGAGGCGCTTCGTGACCACAAGCAACCCAACAATCCATCGAGTCATGACGACTGGATGATTCCCTTTGCTCAATTCGTTGACCTAGATAAGCTCAAGTATCCCGTTGTGGTTGTTCAAGAGTTTGGCCTGAGCGTTTTTCGTCTTGCAGCCAGTGTCACCCTCACTCTAGAGCATCATCCTCATGCTCATTTGAAGATGGGATGTCGCTTGGAAGAGGCGCGCTATGAAAATAACCAATGGCATTTAACCTACCAACCAAAACAGGGCGAGAAGCAACACGTCGTTGTGGATTATCTGGTGAATGCCACAGGGTATAAAACAGGCACTATAGATGACCTGACCAAGCAGTCACAAAAGCGATTCGTGGAGTTTAAGTCTGCATTCATAACGCACTGGGAAAGCAGTGGCATACACTGGCCTGAGGTAATTTTCCATGGTGAGAGAGGCACACCTCAAGGCATGGCGCAGCTAACCCCGTATAGTAATGGGTACTTTCAAGTCCACGGTATGACCGAATCTATCACCTTGTTTGAAAAGGGCTTGGTAGCAAGTGAAGAACCAAGCTCACAACCTCGATTGCCATCAGAGCTTGAGGCCAAAATCACTCATGGATGGCCTGAAACGGCGATTCAACAGCGTACCCAAAATGCCATTGGACATATGAGTCAGCATATCCCCACCTTTTCAAAGGCAACCGTGGGCGGAAAACCCCTTTTTGGTGCTCAGCAAATCCCAGGGGAAGACCCAAGTCTGCGCGTCGCTGATGTCTCATTCACCCAAAATAACTATGCACGGATTGAGCTAGTAAAGGCCTCATCGGCCTATCAGGCAGCACGTAAGATTAAGCAACAGTTGCAAGATTTAAGTAGTGCTGAACAAACTTTAACGGCACCTGAGATGAGTTCTGGAATCACTATCGAGCAGGCCCATCCATACTTATCAGCTTTATCCTTAGAGAAGATAGAGCTGCGAGCTAAAGCATTGGCGAGAGACAGAGGCTACCCAGAAGCCCTAGCAATTCAAACTGGGACGGCTTCCGATAGTTGATAGTTTGGTTGGTGAGTTATTTAGAGGCCTGTTGCGACCAGAGTTGAGAGAGTGCGGATCGTTTAGGTGATCGCGCTGAGAAGTTTTGGGTAAAACGAATTACAAATCAAAACACATTCTGATTTTTCAGACTGCCTTGGGTAATTCAGCAGACATAAAGGTGGCTAAATTCACTATGCCACTACAAACCGAATTTATTGAACCAAAAAGAACGGCATCGGTTTGAAAATCATCACCATTCATATATGGAACAAAAATACAGAATAGCAACCAAAAGTATCATAAAGAAACATGCATCGCTTTACTTTGGTTATATATGGTACTAAAGTGCATATTAATGGTATTTACTTTCAAATATGACACATCAGGTAAAATATGAATCCCAAACTCTTCCAACTTCGTAAAGAACTACAGCATATATCAGCTAATATGGAAGAAATACTCTCTGATATAGAAGATGCATCAAATTCACCTGTTCCCTCCTATTCAATATTTGATAAAGAACTACTTATCAATGATTTACGTGAGAGAAAGAAAGGCATCTCTTATGAAGATCTAGAATTACAGACAGATATATCTCGTTCTACATTGATGAGGATAATGAAAGATCCAGCAAATACTTCACTAGAGAATTTTTTAGTTGTCGCGAACGAATTAGGAATGAAAATTTGGATCGAAAAGTAAAAGTGCTGCTTTACGGTGAGTTTTGTGGTGTTTTAACTCAAAGTGCAAATGGTTATGTGTTCGAGTATGACAAAAACTATCGAGGTCAATCTCTATCGCTTAGCTTACCAGTGAGTACACGCCGATTTGAAACTGAACAACTACATCCGTATTTTAAGAGTCTGGCACCTGAAGGCTGGCTTAAGAGGAGTTTCTCTGAGCAACAGAAAATTGATGAGCGTGACATATTGGGTATGTTAATCGCCAATGGTTATGATCTGCTTGGAGCTGTACAATTAATGAGGCTGGATGATGTATCCTAGTGATAGAAGCTTAATAAGTCTTGCGCTACTTGATAGCAATACTCGCTATCAAGATGAATATTTACGATCAGAAGTAAAAGAACTATTGGGTTCTAGCCGAAACAAAATGCAACTTCCCTTTACTCGTGAAGACTTTTTAATCAAAGGCCCAATAAAACAGAAAGGCATGAGTATATCGGGCTATCAACCGAAGTTATCGTTAGCACTTGATGCAGATGGTTTGTTAAACATGGTTGAGCATCAAGCGCAATTTATCCTTAAACCTTCGCCACAAAATTTCCCAAATCTCGCGGCTAATGAGCACGCTACCATGCTCGCTATGAAGCAATTAGGCTTTGATCTACCACCATTTGGTTTGGTGCGCTTTAAAAGTGAATTATCCGGCGGTGAAGTTGCATTTTTAATTCGTCGTTATGATCGTCAGCTATTTGATAAAGATGTGATTCATCAAGAACAACTTGATGGTGCTATGGGAGTAGCAGAAAAATACGGCAAGATTAAAAATGATGACGAAGGCTATATTAGCTACGAACAAGCTTGTCTGTTTATGATTAGAAATATAGATTCAAGCCTTGCGTTTAAGCGTGAGCTTTTCAACCGTGTTTTAGCGGCCTATTTTCTAGGTAATAACGATCTACATCTTCGTAATTTCGGCTTGTTACACCCGCTAGGCCAAAAGGCTACGCTCGCACCAGTGTATGATTATGTTTCAGTTGCGCCTTACAAAGGTTATATCGCAAATGAAAATAGCTTAGCGCTACCGTTACTGGCTGAGGAAGAAGGCAACAACAATACGTCAAGTGGCCAACATTCTCACTGCACTTATACCGGTTATGATTTTTTGAATTTTGGTGAAAAGATTGGATTGAGCCGAAAGTTGGCTCAGAAGTTGATTACGACTTTGTTAAAACAAAAGAATAAAATCAAATGTATCTATCAAGATAGCCTTATGCCGAAAGCAGATGTAGATAAAGTCTTGGAATGGATTGATAGTCGTGAACATTATTTGCAAGTAAATCAACATGTTGATATTTGATAACTTCCATTTCAGATAAAGGTTTTGTACGGCGCCTCTCTAATAAGAGGAGTCGCCGCTCTAGAAGACTGGACGAATCACTATCTAAAGTGCATTTTCATTTGCATCTACATCACCACGTAAAACCTACAGTCACAGTCGCCACACTCTCATCATATTCACCAAAACGGTCTTCAAATTTATCTGCTTCCCATCGGTGCTCTGCCACTTCAACGTCTAGGTAAAACATTTTCCATGTTGAATGTACGCCTGCGCCGTATCTGGCTGTTCCGCTAGCCAGTAGATCTTTGGCGGCTTGCTCGTCGATAATTTGCAGCTCGTAGCCTATTAGTGCATACGGTTTGATTGTGAAATCTTGGCCTAAGTGAAACTTCCAACCGGCTTCAAGTTCAGTACCGACAAAGTAACCGTCATCACTGTTATATTGTGGCGTATCTTGCTCGATAACAGAGTCACCTTTACCTCCATATAGAGAACCACCAAATATCTCACCATTGTATCCGAGCTCAACAATTGCGGTATCACCTTGAACGTTACTGCCATGCGAGGTGCCGCCACCAACGTACCAATCGGTATTGGCCAATACGCTGGTTGAAGTAAGTAATGCTAGAACAGATACAATGTTAGAGATTGTTTTCATTTGATCTTTCCTCATACAGATTCTTTGCAAAATCAGAGCTTAGGGTCTTGTTGTTGAGCACAAGATACCTATGCCATACCCTGCAATCAAAGATCGAATATGCATACCTGTTATGTGTTCAGGTAATTTGATAGGAGTTCAGAAGTAAAGAATTTAGGGGATATGAATAAGGTAAACAGCAATAGTACAAAATGCCTTTATGCTCCTGCATTGTTTCATCGATAACCATAATGAAAAGCTTTAATCCACATCCTGACAAAATCGAAATAAATAACCGTCAGGTGTTTGAACAATAAACTGTTTTTGCGTGATCACAGCATGGCCACATTGATATTCCTTTGACTCCATAGCCAAATAGATTGAATCCGCGGCCCTTGCTCTAACGTTGCCATACAGTGCCTCTATATCAGTCACATCCCACTGAAAGTTTATGCCTCGTCCTAGTGGAAAATCTAAACGGCCCGAAGTCCATTTGCGGCTATTTCCTTTGAGACCTTCTAGCATCAAATCAACACCCTCACAGGTAAGGTAGGCAAAGTCTTCTTCAGGACGCTCGTACTTCACCGAGAAGCCTAATACGTCGATAAAATAAGATTTACTGATGCTCATATCGAAGCAATACAATTCTGGTACAACTCGTAGTGTCATAATCGCCTTATTCGCTTATCGCTGATGTCTGCGTAAATTAAAACAAGCAGGCCTATGTTCCTCATCCCTACTCCATACGCTCTTGTTCAATAACCAGCCTCACTTGTCGCTCAAGCCACGAAATCAATGCTGAATTCGTGTACTTGGTATGAAAATAACAAAACACCGTAAAAGACATTTGCTCTCCGTTTACTATAGGGGTAAGCGCTTTTAAATTTGGGAAGCGTTTTAGAGGGAACAAATCGGAGTGCGGCATAAAGAAGTCGGTATGCTCTATTACATCGACCACGGCCATCACAAACTCAGAGCGAAAACCTACCGTTGGTGTTAACCCTTGTTCTTTCATTACATCTGCGGCCAGTGTTTTATTGTCATTCCACCCCGCAGTATGAATGGATGCTATCGCAAATGGCTCTAGCACTTTTGGCGTTACTTCGCTGTGAGTTAGAGGATGATCTTTTCTGACGATAACCCGGCTATTAAGCTCTACTAACGCTCTGGCGCTGACGCTTTGAATTAGCTTTTGCTCCATACTGATACCAAACAAAATCTCGCCGCTGCGGATATCATTTAATGTTTCTTTGTTCCACCCGACGAGCTCTATGGTGGCATTGGGAGCAACCAGTTTTAGATGTTGAAATAGCGCGCCAGATAAAGAGGTCAACACAATTGGCGCTACTGCTATTTTTAATGCGCCGCTTAGCTCTGCTGCGGCAAACTCGGTTTTTTCATTTAATACTGTAGCTAAGCCATCTAAAAATGGCGCTATCTTTTGCGCCAAATCGACCGTAAATGGAGTGGCGGTTAGGCCTTGCGGCGCTTTGACAAACAGCTCATCTTGAAAATGAAACCTTAACTTTTGCAGAGCCTGACTAATGGCGGGCTGGGAAACAAACAGTCGCTCTGATGCTTTACGCATATTGAGCTCTTGGCTCAATACTAAAAATGTTTTGAGCAGATTAAGATCCAGCGTATTAAAACGATCTTTTGCCATTAGTTTTCCCTCTCAATGGACTGTGTGCGATGTCATCCCTCTCTCATTTCACAGTAAGTCATTTCTATTTTTACAACAAGGCAGTTCGAGTAATTCTATATACTAATAAGCTGCAACTATCAGCCACATTAGCACTGCTAATTAGCCTAATAACGGGAATAAAAACACAATAGCGCAGCAAAGCAAGGAGCTATTGAGAAGAAAGGATTGGTTTTCCCCAGTTAAGGCTAAGCATGAAAAATTTAATCACTACTGTTACCACCGTTATTGCATTCTCATTACTATCGACCGCTGTTCAGGCGAACATGTCTGAGCCAGCTCATCGTGTTGGCGTGGGTTACAACAGTACTAACACCTCGGAATGGTTAACAAAATCCGACAAATGGGGGGATGGCATTCGACTAGAATACGGTTATGAGCTTAACGAGATACTTGGCATTAACCTTTCTTACTCGCAAAACAAAGACACCTTTTTACTTGCTGAGCACACTACAGATCTTGACGGCTACAATATTAAAATCGATACCGATATTGGTTATAAAATCCATATGAATGGCTTTGCCATTAAGCCTTACGGAATTTTAGGGTTGGCTCGACAATCTGAAACTCGAACACTAAACAGTACGAAATATCGCTTCAATGAAATTAGTTTTGTGACTGGCGCAGGCCTCAGAGCAGATCTCAATCAACACCTGTACTCGGACTTTCGATTTGATTTCTCGCGCTACGATGATAACGAGTATTACACTGTCTCTTGGACACTTGGTTACCTGTTTTAATCGCCCCGTCGCACCTATGATCCAACACAATGCTACGACCAAAGCCACTGCTTATGCTGTGGCTTTACTATTTTCCTACACTGAAAATTTGAATCACAATAAAATGTATTGATATGTTAATATGCACGTAGATTGGTAACAAATCCTAAGGATGGGACGTGCGAAATCAACAGTGGCCAAAACAACTGCGACGAAAACAACAGCAAGGCTTTACCTTAATAGAGTTAATAGTGGCACTTGTCATTGTCGCAACACTGGCGGTAGTGGCTGCACCGCGCTTTCTTAACTTCTCAAACAATGCCTTTGAAGCCAGTATCAAAGGGGTTGAAGCCGCTCTAGCATCCTCACTTTCTTTTGCCGATGCAAAAATTGCCATCGACAATGCAGACACCTCCATTGACTACCAAGGTCAAACCATTTCACTGACCGGTGGAATGCCAGCTGCCAGCGCAGGAACACTGCGTGCACTGCTTAATATTGAAGTTCCCCCTTCATGGACGCGCAATTGGCAAACCGTTCCTTGTAGTGAACCTGAATTTTGCATTTTAGGGAATATGTTTCCCGGCAAGAATGGTTATGTTGCGGTGCCAGATTATCCTCTGACGCAAAATGGCGGACAAGATCGTGCCTCTTATATTTGGCCAAGAGGCTATGTGCTGAAATCCAATGGTTGCTACGCGTTTTATATTAATGAAGCAACTAAAGGCGTTTATTATTCTGGTTCCATTGTCGAAGGTTGTTAAGCTTGGAGGTTGAGCGGTTAAACTCTGGCGACTAGTAATACCTAACCATGATTACCACCGATTAAAACCCCACAAAACAAGCTACAAACCAATTACACTAAGACCCCACAAATGCAACAAGGTGACTAACCTCCGATATTTGCAAATCTGCCCTGTTGTGCAATTTATTTCCTATACAGATCATAAAAAGTACATAGCAACAAACGTACTATGAGGGCAGTCATTAGCATAAAGGAGTGGTTATGTTTTATGTGCACATGTTGTTACTTTTAGCCGTTATATTTGTCGGGATCCGCTATGGCGGTATTGCGTTTGGCTTGCTTGGCGGATTGGGCGTTTCTGTTCTCAGTTTTGTATTTGGTATTGCGCCGGGTCAACCGCCTATCGGGGTCATGCTGATCATCCTTGCTGTAGTTGCCGCATCCGCCACACTTGAAGCCACTGGAGGCCTCAAATTATTGGTTAAATATGCTGAGATCCTGCTAAGGAAACACCCTTCAAAAGTGGTCTTTTTAGGGCCGTTATGTACCTATTTCTTAACGGTATTGGTCGGCACAGGTCACTCCGTCTACCCTCTATTACCAGTAATATACGATGTCAGTATAAAGCGTGGTATTCGCCCTGAAAGACCGATGGCTATCTCAACCGTCGCCTCTCAAATGGGTATTACCGCTAGCCCTATTGCGGCGGCAGCGGCGGTAGTTATGGCAACAGCGGCAAGTAATAATCTGGATATTACCTTAGGTCAGGTATTGCTAGTCACTATTCCTGCAACGCTTACAGGCGTTCTTTTAGCCGCCACTTGGAGCCTTAAGCGCGGTAAAGATCTTAGCGAAGACCCTGAGTTTTTAGAGCGTTGTAAAGATCCTCAATTTAAAGCGCAACTTATCGATACCAGTGAAACAAGCACCCACACAAAAGGGGCACACGAAGACAAACAAGCAAAACGAGGCTTAACCGTATTCTTGCTTGGTATCCTCACTGTAATTTGTATTGCGATGTTTGGTAAAGATATTGGCTTGCTACCAAAAGGGGTCAGCACCTCAACTGCGCTCCAATTTTTGATGTTGTCAGTAGGCGCTATCATTTTGCTTACCACCAATGTTGACCCGAAAAAAATCGTAAAAACTAACGTCTTTATCGCAGGAATGAGTGCGGTCATCATCATCTTTGGTATTGCCTGGATGAGTGACACCATCATTGCGCACAATAAACCATATATCATTGGTTTGGTTGAAGATATCGTGCAAACACATCCGTGGACCTTTGCCATTGCGATGTATGCATCATCTGTGTTTTTGAAGAGTCAAGCGGCCGTGCTCACCATCATGTTGCCGCTTGGCTTTGCGTTAGGGATCCCAGCCGAAGTGCTTATTGGCGTGCTACCCGCTTGTTACGCTTACTACTTTTTCCCATTTTACCCATCCGATCTGGCGGCCATCACCTTTGACCGTTCAGGGACAACTCAGATAGGTAAATATATTCTCAACCATAGCTTTTTAATTCCAGGCTTCATTGGTGTGATTAGTGCAACCGCTATTGGCTATGCATTATCCATCGGCATTTTGCCTCTTTGGTTGTGGGCGATAGTGGTTGGCGGACTTGCTTTTGCGGTAAACGGTTATATGAATCGTCTTAGCTCAAAAACATTGGAGCTAGCGTAATAGCGATGCATTAAAAAACGCACTTAACTAGTGCGAGACACAGCAAAACGGATACTCCATAACAAGAAAACCCGAGAGCTAACTAAGCTCTCGGGTTTTTTATGTATTATTAGAGCACTGAGTGATTTCTCGTTGTCTTTACAAGAGCTTATCTGCGTTTTCCTATTCTAATTAACTCTCTTCTCACACAATCTATATGCACTTGATTTCTTTTAATGGTGCATCTTTCATTCACTCAATAAGACTCGTATACTACAAATCACTTGTCGGAGTGCCATAAGGCTGAGACCGTTAACTCGGGATCCGTTGAACCTGATCAGGCTAATACCTGCGAAGGGAACAAGAGTAGAGATTTTATCAACACAGATCTCTATCCCCAGATCACAACTTTATCTAAGCTGTGTTCTTTCTTGTTGCGTCAAATCCGCCAAGCATTTTATACCAATCACTATGATTAAATGATCAGAAATAGCGCAGAGTAAACGCTTGATAGTAACGCTAGATTTTTGAGTAACTCGTTGTTCTAAAATCAAAATTCACAGTGTCACCGTCATGAGTTTTGACCCGCTAGACTGATTAGTTAACGACTGCAATTGGTGTTATTACCTTTAATTATTGGAAAATGCTATGTCGAACCGTAAACAAACTAGGCTAGAAGCGAAACGATTTATTGATTCACTGTCTGTCCAGCCCTACCCCAATTCAAATAAACGCTACATTCAAGGTTCACACCCGGCGATACAAGTGCCAGTGCGTGAAATTTCCCTAGCCGATAGTTTGGTAGGCGGAAGTAAAGAATCCCCTATCTATCAAACCAACGAGCCTATTCACGTTTATGATACCTCGGGGGTGTACACCGACCCTGAGCACACTATTGATTTATATAACGGCTTACCAAAACTAAGAGAGCAATGGATAACCCAACGTCAAGATACCGAATATCTTGATGGTGTAAGCTCCAGTTACACCAAAACTCGTTTAGAAGATGACACCTTAGATGAGCTTCGCTATGGAAACCTACCTAAAGTCCGCCAAGCAAAAGCGGGCAATTGCGTCACCCAGCTGCACTACGCTCGTCAAGGCATTATCACACCAGAAATGGAGTATATTGCGATTAGGGAAAATATGGGGCGTCAAAAATTTGCTGACGAGCAGCTAAATCATCAACATGCAGGGCAACATTTTGGGGCAAACTTGCCTAAAGAAATCACCCCCGAGTTTGTGCGCCGAGAAGTAGCAGAAGGACGCGCTATTATTCCGTCCAACATCAACCACCCAGAAGCAGAGCCTATGATCATTGGTCGTAACTTCTTGGTTAAGGTTAATGCTAATATCGGTAACTCTTCGGTAAGTTCATCTATCGAGGAAGAAGTTGAGAAGCTGGTGTGGTCTACCCGCTGGGGCGCAGATACAGTGATGGATTTGTCCACAGGCCGAAATATCCATGAAACGCGCGAATGGATTTTGCGTAATAGCCCAGTGCCGATAGGTACCGTTCCTATGTATCAAGCGTTGGAAAAAGTAAACGGCGTCGCCGAAAACCTCAACTGGGAAGTGATGCGCGATACTTTGATTGAGCAAGCAGAACAAGGCGTTGATTACTTTACGATTCATGCCGGTTTGTTGCTACGCCACGTGCCGATGACCGCCAAACGTGTCACCGGCATTGTTTCGCGCGGCGGTTCTATTATTGCTAAGTGGTGTCTGGCCCATCATCAAGAAAGCTTCTTATATACTCATTTTCGTGAAATCTGTGAAATCTGCGCCAAATATGATGTTAGCTTATCTTTAGGAGACGGACTTCGCCCAGGTTCAATCGCCGATGCCAATGATGAAGCGCAATTTGCCGAACTGCGCACACTAGGCGAGCTCACCAAAGTGGCGTGGGAATATGACGTGCAGGTGATCATCGAAGGTCCGGGACATATCCCGATGCATATGATCAAAGAAAACATGCAAGAGCAATTAGAGCATTGCCACGAAGCGCCATTTTATACGCTTGGCCCTTTAACCACCGATATTGCACCGGGTTATGACCACATTACATCGGGCATTGGAGCGGCATTAATTGGTTGGTATGGCTGCGCAATGCTTTGCTATGTCACGCCCAAAGAGCATTTAGGCTTACCGAATAAAGAAGACGTAAAAACGGGGCTTATTACCTACAAATTAGCCGCGCACGCAGCCGACCTTGCCAAAGGTCATCCGGGCGCGCAAATTCGTGATAATGCCTTGTCAAAAGCACGCTTTGAATTCCGCTGGGAAGACCAATTTAATCTTTCATTAGATCCTGAAACAGCCCGCTCTTTTCACGATGAAACGCTTCCACAAGAATCTGGAAAAGTCGCTCATTTCTGCTCAATGTGCGGCCCTAAATTCTGCTCAATGAAGATTTCACAAGAAGTGCGAGAATATGCCAAAGACTCTAAACAAGTTGCCCTAGATTCCGCTCTAGAAATCAAAATGCTAGACAACCCGCTCGAAGGAATGCGCCAAAAATCCCAAGAGTTCCTAGACTCCGGCTCCGAACTCTACCACCCTGGGGTCAGGTCTTGAAATTTGCAGCCAAAAGCTAATTTAAATTAAACAGCCCTAATTCATCCCCAGTGACAAATCATCACTGGGGATGCGGCTTTTATTACAGCGTTAACGATAAGTTCAGACCAATACCCGCCTGAGTTTCATCTGCATAAGAGCCTGCAATATCAATATGCACAACATCAAACGGACTTAGACCAATACCAGCGGTAATGCTGTCTTTAAAGTTTCCTTCCAAATCATGCTCATAACCTACGCGAAGCTGAGCCCAATTAAATAGGTTCCCTTCTACGCCAGCGCGTACAAACTGAGTATCATCGGTGGTAATGTGTTTAAACCTTGTTTGCTTATTCAAATCACCATCAACCGCAACCGTGAAATACTCAAGTTGGTAAGCCACACCCATCGCAATGTTTGGGTCAACTTGATAGGTGTGTGAAGTGCCTGATATTGGCGCAGTTTCAATCTCATTGCTGATCAAGTTCTTAGCACTAAGACCGACAGACAGCGCATGCCACTGATATAAAAAGCCAACATCTAAATTAAACACGTTCTCTGTGTTCTTTGAGTCATCGTAATCACTCAATTCAAAATCATCTAAGCTGCTTTTTGAATAGTAACTATGTAGCTGCTGAAACTTTGGTGAGAAACCAACCGACACGCGATGCTCGTCAAACGAGAATTGTTTTGCTAACGTCACGCCAATATCCATAACGCCCACGCCAATTACTGATGCTTCGGCGCTACGGTAAGCTTGCTCAATGGTAGCCCAATCTGAGCTGTTTATTGGTTCTGCATCCACCATGGAAACCACGTTCACGTAGTTTTGACTAAACAAAGCCACAGATACCGCCTCAAAAGGAATCGCCACCGCAATCCCAACACTTGCTTCTGCAAACACTGGTGCATTTTCAGCAACGGCATTAAAAGTATCGGCGAACTTGTCGATATCCTCTTGGTTACTGTTTTCATTCAAGTTATCTACGTTATCTTGCAAGTCGTTAATATCAGACAAGGTATCATCTTGATCCAAGGCTCTCACGCCAATAGAAGGAAGCAAAATACCAAAGCTATCGCTTTCTTTACTATTTGCCAGTAAAGCTGGGTTAATAAAACTCGCCGATAAATAGTTACCAGAGGCCACTCCTGTGCCACCCATAGCGGTTGTACGTCCATCTGCATAATAATTGCTGGCATGCGCTAGGTTAGAAATGGCAAAAAGCGCACCGAGTCCTACGCCAACTTTAGTTATGTATTTCATTGATATCCCTATAATTTTAATTATGAATTAATTTCTTTGTCTGTTATTCAAAATACTATTATTTCAGCATTTAATGCTAATTGATTCATATGATGAATATCAAAGTTGTGATGAATCTATCAGTGATGCAACAAAAAACGATTGCACCCATATGAAAGTTTTCTTTCATTCAAACTTATCGAATGCCCAGTAGATCAAGCATTGAGGCATGGCGAGCATTTAAACCGCCTGCAAATTTCAAGACCTGACCCCGCACTTTCCCGCTGGTGAAACGGGGGTTTTCGTGTGTGAAAGGATGTTTTTGGTTTTTATGACTTGGGTTCGCTTTATATTTTTTGGGTTCTATTAATATAAGATCTGGTTTATTTAATTTCCCTTCTATATAAATTCAAAGTTCTTCATCAACGTCGTGATGCATATATTAAATAGATTATTATGACGTCTTTGATTAGCTCATTTATTCTCTGCTTATTATTGAGATATTATTATGATTGACGACTACTACTTTTATTTGACTGCTATTCCAGCGGTTCTGGTCTACGGCATTGGCAAAGGAGGATTTGGTGGCGGATTGGGGGTGATCGCCGTGCCTCTTATCGCTCTGACTATTCCTCCCTTTCAGGCGGCTTCCATTTTGTTGCCTATTTTGTGTGTCATGGATATCTTTGCCGTAAAACATCATCACAGAAACTGTGACTACAAAGAGCTGAAGATGATTTTCCCGTACGCATTTATTGGCATTTTGATTGGCTCGGTGATCATGGGAGTGGTATCGGACAAAGTGGTAGAAATCAGTATCGGCGCGGTGTCACTGCTATTTTGCGTGCAATATTACTTAATGGGTCCTGCCAAAAGTTCGGGCAAAATCTCTTGCGGTATCTGGAGTACATTATCAGGGATTTCTAGCACTATGATTCATGCCGGTGGCGGGCCAATTAGCATTTATTTGCTGCCTAAAAACCTGAATAAGATGGTGTTAGTGGGCACTATGGCGGTGTTATTTGCCATTATGAATCTGATTAAGCTGATTCCTTACGCTTACTTTGGTCAATTTGACTCACAAAATCTGCTGACTTCACTGGTGCTTCTTCCTCTTGCACCAATCGGTGTGAAACTTGGCGTATATTTATTAAATATTGCTTCACAACAACAAGTGTATCGTATTTGTTATTTCCTACTGCTACTTTCTGGCGCTAAATTATTACATTCTGGCTTAATGGGATAAGCCTGTTTTTTAATATTTAAGTTCAGACTGTAATCACTTAGTAATTAAATACTCTTCCAAAGAAAAACCCCAAAGGCTAATTTAGCATTTGGGGTTTTATTTATTGGTTCACTGTCTATCTATCTTGTTACTCTAAGACAAGAACACCTAAGTTGATACTGTCTTCTAGCACCAGTGACGTTTCATACTGGCCTTTCGGATGAGAGACCTTAATCGTGTATGGATCAGGGCTTTCAGTTAAGTCATCAAACTTAAAGTCACCAAAGTAATCGGTATTAAGATCAGCAATCTTGTTACCGTTTTGGCTTAGACTCACAATCGCAGACTCTACACAATCAGACACTCCATCAACGGTCATAATGACCGAACCTGCGATGTGCTGCTTATTGAAGCGATGTAGGTTTTTATACCAAATTCGAGGGCGCGTACCGTGCTCTGGATGAAGCACTTGCAAGTTATCACGCTTGGCGGTTTCTTCCATTTCTTGGTCACTGGTTTTCACTGACTGCAATGCGCCTGTTGCACAAGACTGCACGCAACGTGGCTCTTTCCAGCCGTTATCTAGTAAGTGCGCATCAAAGAACCATTTTTGCGGTAGCGATAACTCTTCGTTCCACCAAATGTGCCCGTAAGGACAGGTTTTCACTAAGCGCTCTTGCCCTTTCGCTTTAATAGGATCGATGATCACAATCCCGTCATCACGTTGGTAAATCTCACCATTTTTCGCCGCTTTCACACAAGGCGCATCTTTACACTGGTTACACATTGTCGGTAGGTAAGCAACGTCTACTAATGAGCCGCTGCCTCTTTCTCTGCGTTTAATGTCAATCCAGCGATGTCCGTGACGAGGTTGCTCTTCGGTGTAACCTGGGAAGCTGTTACCACAATATTCATCTTTGTCGGCCATGAAACAGTTGTTACAGTTTTCGCAGCGCTCTACGTCTACGATCAGGTTCCAAGTTTGGATTACTTGTTGATTTTCCATAATTACTCTCCCTCCCATACACGGATATTCACTAAGCAAGAGTTACATGCAGTTGAGTGTGACTTTTTAATAATTGGACGGCTTGGGGTTAATGTATTTACCGAACCGCCGCGATCTGGTGAGCGTCCTGGTTCGCCAATTGGCTCATAGAGCGCCGAAGATTCATAAGAGTGCACCGTACCTGCTGGTACGCGACTGGTAATATGGGCGGCACATAACACAGAACCACGATCATTAAATACTTCAACGATTTGGTTATGCTTAATACCACGGCTCTTCGCATCAGCGTCATTGAGACGAATGATCCAATAGAAGTACCCATCAATCTCAACGCGGTGATCATGGATATCATTGATATAAGAATCCTTGCCGTCCATCATGGTGTGGAAGCTGTATCGGCTATGCGGAGAAATCATCTGTAATGGATATTTCTCGTATAACTCACCCGAGTGTGGCCCTTCCCAAGACGGAATGTACTTGGTCATGATTGGACGCTCAGGATCATCAGGAGCAAAGCGTTTTAAGCTGTTACAGACAAATTCAATCTTGCCACTTTGAGTTTGTAGCCCCTCTTTAAAGCCTTCTTTATATTCAGAAGGAAGCGGGTTCATCTCTGGCACATCTTTCTTACGCCCTTCGTAATACCAGCGCCATGACACAGGATCTCGGTGCTCTTCTTTCGGTGGTGGCACCACGTAGTAACCGCGTTTTAAGAATTGCTTCCAAGAGATCTTGCTTGGTAAATCCGTACCATTAAATAAACGACGTACCCACTCAAGCTCCGAAGTACCTTCACTGTAGTAAGCCCCTAGACCTAGCTTAGAAGCAATCATGCGGAAGATTTCGTAGTCAGATTTAGACTCACCTAACGGTTCTATACACTTATGCTGAATAGTCACAACGCGGTGGTTTACCTGCGTATAACAGTGATGGATATAACCGCCACAGTTCGCAAACTCACCAATATCCCAACGCTCAAAGTTAGTACAAGCAGGAAGAATCACGTCCGCAAATTTCGCTTCACCTTCTAACCAAATAGATTGGTTGACGACCGTTTCTAGATTCGGGCTGCGATACATGTGCGCGTAGCGGTTTGAATCGTTCATGGTGCCAAAGTGAGAGCCACCGTATTTGTAGTACATCTTAATCGGAGCGTGCCCTGGAGCTGGGTATTTAAACTCAAAGAACTGCCCTTCAATCGACTTAGTATCCGTTGGGTAACCGGTTGTTTTACCCTCTAAGATCGCCTCTGGGATCTTCAGTCTTGGCACCACTTGTTTAACCGTATTCATGGTCATCACTTGTGGCATACGCTGATACATGTTCACGCCAACGCCTGTGCCTTCATAGTCACCGGACAAACCGCCTTCTGAGTAACCAGGGAAGAAGAAGCGCGTATCCACTGGCGTACCTTGTTGCAAACAACCCATGTTTACGCCCGGCTTACCAATGCCTTGCATCGCCATCAAGCACACCATAGAACGTGCCCACTCAGCGCCCGTTGCACTGCGACACGCAGAGCCAAAGCCTTGAATACCACCAGCAGCTAGATAAACGCGTTTTGAACCCCATTTTCTTGCGAGTGCACGTACATCATGTGCTGGAATTCCCGTTTCGTCTTCCTGCCACTCTGGCGTTTTCGGAATGCCATCTTCGTTACCCAACACGTACTCTTGCCACTCGGCAAAGCCTTCGGTTTTATCAGCGACAAAGTCTTTATCGTATAGACCTTCTTTCATCCATACATAAGCAATCGCAAGCGCCATGGCATTACTCGTAGAAGGCTTAGTGCCAAACCATTTACCGCCAAGCAGGGCTGCGGTGTGGTTGTAGAATGGGTCGATATGCACAAACTCAATACCGAGCTGTTTTGCCCACAGGCGACGCTGCGTCCCTTCCATAGCGCCATATACGCCACTGGTCGATTCAGGATCTGCTGACCAAAATACGATCATATCCGTATGTTGCAGAGCATCTTCTACCGTTGAATAGGTATCTGGCGCGCCAAGACGAATTGAATTTCCCCAGTGGTGCATTGCGCCCCAATAGAAGCCTTCCCAACTGTCTGGGTTATGCGCCACATAAGAAGTACCAATAGTATTAAAGAAGCGTGGACGAGCCGATAGCCAGTAGCCTAAGTTACCCCAAGTATGGTGCGAGCCAGAACCGTTCATAATCGCACCCGGTCCAAATTCTTTTTTCACGCGCACAATTTCTTTTGCCACTATGTCGGTAGCTTCTTCCCAACTAATGCGTTCGTAGCCTGAAATGCCACGGTTTTGCGGGTTACGCTCGCCATCTGGATCAAAGTCGACACGCTTCATTGGATACAAAATACGATCTTTTGAATAGATGGTAGATTTGATGCCTTGCGTGTGCGGACTTACCGTCACTTTGTTGGTTGGCGTAAACTCTTGACCACGGGCTTTGATTGTCCATGGTTTAGCATCATCCTCAGCCAAATCAATTGGCGTAATACGAATGATTTTATCGTCTTTTACAAAAACAAAAACCGGACCGCCATTGGTATTGTTTACATAACGCATCGTGCCATCTGGCATTGGCGTACCGTATTTCACTTGGTTGTCCATAATAGCGCCAAGAATATCGGTGAAATGCACCACTACGGTGTCATCTTTCTTGCCACAAATATCAACTTTAAATAGTTTTGCTAGATCAATCACATCTTGATAATCGCGCCACGGCACCATCATCTTCATCGCATCTTCTGCTGATTCAAATGTCATGACCACATCACAATTAATATCTTTTTTTGATTGTGATCTTACTTTACCGTTATTAAATTTAAAAACTCGCCCAACATCTGACGTTCGAATACAAATACACGCCGTAAAATCTTTTTGAGAAACAAGGGCTTTAAACTTTCGGTCTTTTTTAGTTAATACATTTATTGTATGGGTTAAACCAAATAAAATTACTTTTAATTGTTTATCTGCTGCGATATTAGGAATCTTCATCCAATTACTCCACTAACAACTTTAATAGTTATTTCCATACTGCAAAATGCAAGCCAACATTTTTAATTATTAATTAGTGGATCTCTATCACCATAAGTCAAAACTAAATAATGATCTTAATCAGTTTTTCACTTAGCACCCTCGATATAAAATAGGAAATATCACAGCGTTATGAAATATCATAACGATATTTCCCATTTATTTCCGATTGATAAGAACAACAAGTGAAGCAGACCCTATGGATAAAGACAGTTTTTACAAACAAGCGGTAGAAGCCCTAACTGGAAGCCTAAGCTTGCATCATGGGCTACAAAACTGCCTTAAATTTATGACCGAAGTCATCCCCGGTGATGTGTTGTCCGTGCATCTTTGGGATGAAAACCTGTGCTCACTAAGAATCATCGCCTCTGCAGATATGACCAGCAGTCGCGCTTGCAACATTATTATCCCTATAGAAGAAGACTTTCGCTATATACCGCGCTGGGAGCAGACCAATGATGTAAAAGCGGTCAATGATTATCAAGACGACCCGATTAGCGCCAAAGTTCAAGAGCATCTCAAGTCCATTTATGGCAATCATACCTACTCACATATGATCTCAAGAATAAAGATTGGTGATGAACGTATTTGTGACATTGCACTATTGGCAAGAGGGGAAAACCGCTTTACCTCCCTACATACCGAACTGTTTTCGTCCTTAAACTCGCCGTTTGGTATTGCGGTCTCAAATAGCATTAAGCATCTAGAAATTAAACAGATGCATGAAAACCTACTTAAAGAAAACCAAGATCTAAAGCATAAGATAGCCGGTATTCATCGTATCGATGTCATTGGTAGCGATAGTGGCTTAAAGCAAACCATGCAGCAGGTTGAAGCCATTGCGCTCACCGATGCACCTGTGCTTATTCTTGGAGAAACAGGGGTAGGCAAAGACGTTATTGCTAATGAAATTCAAGCTCTATCCACCCGTAAAGACGAGCCATTTATTCGAGTAAACTGCGGCGCCATCCCTGAAAGTCTGATAGACAGTGAACTATTTGGCCATGAAAAAGGTGCCTTTACTGGGGCGATTGAGCGTCAGATAGGTCGCTTTGAGCGAGCCAACAAAGGCACCCTCTTCTTAGATGAAATTGGCGAACTCTCTAAACAAGCTCAAGTAAGACTGCTGCGCGTCTTGCAAAATGGAGAGATGGAACGCATTGGCAGTAACTCAACCATTAAGGTCGATGTACGTATTATTGCCGCGACTAATCGCTCTTTAGATAAGATGGTAGAGAACAACACTTTTCGCGCCGACTTATACTATCGCTTGTGTCTATTCCCTATCACTGTGCCACCACTGAGACAGCGCTTAGAAGACATCCCTCTATTTGCTAATCATTTTATCTCGCAGTGCTGTAATAAGTTACACATTCCACAGCCGGAAATTGCACTGGGTGAGATTGCTAACCTGCAAAGCTACCACTGGCCGGGCAATGTGCGCGAGCTTGCCAATATCATCGAACGGTCTGTCATCAGTTGTCAGGGTGCGGAACTGACTTTTTGTACCGCAGAGCCTGCAGCAACCCCGTATCTTTTGTCTGCACAGCAAGATCCAGAGACCATGTTCTATACCTTAGATGAAATCAACAAGAGCCATATAGAGAAGGTGCTTCTGTTTACCAAAGGAAAGATACAAGGTGCAAACGGCGCTGCTGAAATATTAGACATCAATCCACATACGCTGAGAAGCCGTATCAAAAAACTAGGAATTCAAGTTCATACGCTTCATTGATGGGAATACTTGTACCATATGTCGTAAAGTGATAATTAAGCACATCACACTTATTCTCTATATTTATTAAATAACATAGATTTAGCTCATATATTTTTAATTTAAAAAATACTATTTAGTGACCTAGTCGATATTATTCATCGCATTGATATATCTAATAATGAAAATTATATTTCTTTTATGAAATCGCGATTCTTATTCATGCAAAATAATTAATATGAATAGTGATGCGGTTCGATTTTTTATATTGATATTTATCTCATTATAAATACTGAATTTACGGATAATATCAATAAGAGGTCTTAAATATGAACTCAGTTTTAATAATGGTACTTCTTTATAATCTCGTCGTTATTGGCGGGATTGGGTGGTACTTAAATCAACAAGATAAAGCATCGGGGCGTGTCACCGACATGGCACGTGGTGGTGCTGATGCAAATATCGCAATGTTTTCTGTTACGCTCGCCATTACCTACTTAGGTTCGGCGCACGTATATGGACTGATGGAAATGTCCTACGGAATGGGTGCGGTAGCACTTTGGTTCTGTTTCGCCCACACCATACTAATGTGTGTTATTTGTATGGGTACTGGACGCTGGGTTCGTCGTTTAGGATGTTCAACCATTCCTGAGCTACAAGGCAATTTATTTGGCAAGCAAATGCGTAACCTAACTGCATGTATTAGTGCGATGGTGGTATTTGGTCTAGTTTCTCTTGAAACTCAAGCGATTGGTATTGCACTGTCTGCGACCAGTGGGTGGTCACTTCCTTTCTCAATCATTGTTGGTGCATTCCTTGGTCTAGCCTATGTCACTATGGGTGGCATTAAGCAAACCATGTGGGTAAACCTTGTCAACGCTGTGGTAATGTATAGCTCGATTATTATTGCTGCCGTTTACTTAGGCTTCGTTCTACCTGAAGGTTGGGATGGTGTTCGCCAATTCTATATCGACAATGGTCAAGAATTTAAACTGAGCATTTTCGGTACGCCAGACCTACTATTTGGTTTTGGTATTGCCACTGTTTTCTCCGTAGTATTCTCTCAATCTGTTAACCAGCAAGGTATGGCTGCGGCCATGTCTGCAAAAGACGAATCTGTTATCCGTCGTTCAATCTGGATTGCTGCTCCTATCAACGGCATCTTTGGTGTATTCCCTGTACTCGTTGGTCTAGCGGCATTTACTATCCCTGAATTTGCGGAACTGGGTCCTAAACTTGCGGGCGCAACCTTAGTGGTGAAACTGCTACCAACATGGTTAGTCGTCATGCTACAAGCCGGTTTTGTGGGTGCACTACTGTCTACTTACGCAATGACCGTATTGGCTCCTGCTACTATCTTCACCAAAGACATCATTCAAGCAAACCGCAAAACGCCAATGACGCCGATCGAAGAGAAGAGAACCATTCAGCGCCTGATCATTGCGTTCGGCTCTGTTGCTGCAGTACTGACCTTCTTTAACCAACCGGCTATCGTACCGGCTATCAACTGGCTATTTGCATGGTTGGCTCCGTTATTCTTCGTCACAGTTGCAGGACTATTCTGGAAACGAAACACCAATGTGGCAGTTACTGTATTGCTAGTATCTTGGGCGTGTAACATGATTTGGACTATCCGTCCGCTGAAACATGCCATCATCGAAGTACTGCCAATGACGGCACGTCTAGAAAATGCTCATATCACGGCATCGGTTGCCTTTATCTTAACTATTGTATTGCTTATGTTTGCTGGTGAATCTAAGCCGGCAAAATTTCGTTCAAAAACGATGACACAAGCAAGCTCCCACTAGAAGGAATCGCAGATGAATCTTGCATTTGAAATTTTTTTACAGGCACTAACGATGATTTTTTCGATAACTATTATCTCTGTGGTTATCGCTAAATTAATAGGTATTTACTCAGACGAGGACAAAAAATGAATCAGACCGACGTATGGATAATTGGGGTAATTGTGGCTGGGTTTGTTTTCTATGGATGCACGGTGTATTTCGGTAGAGGAAACTAGAAATCTCACGCTATCTTAGCAAAGGGACATAAAGCATAAAGCCCTAACTGCGAGTCACTTCTAAACAAAAATGCACACCTTATAGAGGGTGTGCATTTCTTTTTTCAGCTTGCTTTTTCAGCTTTCTTTTCGGTAGATAAAGCGCCGTTTTAACGCAATATCTCATAACCCAAGCGTTACTGTCGATCTTGCTTTAACAGCTCAAGTTGCTGCTGATATATCTTTTGTAAATCAGCATCATGGCACTCAACATCAATCACCAACTCATCAATACTAGAGGCGATTAAACGCTGAGATTGAGCAATATCATATTCCCGAGCAATCTCTTGTTCGTAGAGCTTCCAATGTTCTAGCAAACCTTGTTGATAGGTTTTTCCCGGCCACGCAGCTGTCATAAACGGCTTAAACGCTACAGCGCCACCAGCGTGAGTTAAAAAGCGCCACATGGTCAAATTGGGGTTGTTTGATAGTCTGGCAATCACATCGGGAATATTGTCGTAAGCTCGCTCAACAACACTTTGAATATGTGGGCTATATTCCCCATCATCCTGTGCACCATTATCCGGGTGATGGATATAATCGAGCATAATTTGGCATAACTGCGGACATCTCAGCATATAGGCCATAAAGTGACACAAATAATGATAAATAAACGATTTATCTGCGACATCAACCTCTATGTACTCTTCTAATCCTTTGCCATAAATATCAACATAATCGTGCATCTTATCGATGATTGCTCGCCAGATCTGCACTTTGCTACCAAAGTAGTGGCGAATCAAACTGTGGGTAACACCTGCTCGCTCACTGATGTCACGTACTGAGACTTGGTTGTATCCCTTCTCACAAAATAAAAACGCCGCGCTACTAAGAATCATCAGCTTTGTTTTTTCAGCTTCTTCTGCGCTTCTTCGACCTTGTTTTCTCTGCACCACAATCCTCTGCGTATTTTGTTGCCTAACGTTAAGGTACTAAATAATGACATGAATACAATAACTCTTTTTATTTACTACACAAGTGTAAAATATATTGATTTAACTTATTCAACACATTTATACTACACGCACGTACAGTAAAGGTGTGTAACATGAAGCTATTTCCCTTAATTATCAGCCTCTTGCTAGGTGTTTTATTAGTCGGTTGTGACCTATCTCACTCCGATGAAATAACTCCTAGCAGTATTAAACCCATTAAAACAACCCGACTGCAGTTGCAGCATATGGACCCCTCCTATCAATTTTTAGGTGAGATTGTTCCAGTAAAGAACTCACCCATCTCTTTTCGTGTTGGAGGAGAAATACAATCAATATCAGTCGAAATGGGGCAAAAAGTGTCGAAAGGACAACTGTTGGCCTCATTAGATGATGCAGACTTAAAATTAGCCGTAAAATCGGCAACCACAGAATTTGTACTGGCGAAAAGTGAGTATCAACGTGCTAAGCAACTGCAGGCAAAAAAACTGATCAGTAAAGATGCATTGGACCAAGCCTATACCCAATACAAAACCACCGAAGCGGCGTTAGAGCAGGCCAAAACTGACCTTTCCTATGGCAAAATCTATGCGCCTTTTTCTGGTGTGGTCTCCATGCGTCATAGCAATGCCCACCAAGTGGTTGCGCCTTTGCAACCTATCGTCAATATCATAGATAACAGCAGTTACAACGTATCGGTGTCGGTGCCGGTTATAGTTGCGCATCGCCTTATGGGAAGACAGCCTAAGTTGCAATTTGTCAGTGATACTTTACCTGATCACCCTTTCCCTGCGCAGATCATCGAAATATCTAGCCAACCCGATTTAGACACCAATAGCTATTTAGTGAAGGTGGCATTTAATTCAACAATCCCACTCATGCCCGGACACAGCGGTCAATTGCAGGTGTTTATCCAAAGTGATCAATCTGCCCCAAATCCTATTCAAAGCAGTGCATGGATTGATATGGCAGAAGTGAATCATATGCAAAAAGGCCATGTTTGGATCTATGACCCAAGCAGTTCAAAGGTGCATCGACGACTGGTATCGGTCAATCTTGATACTGGCGTGGTATTTGGCGTGAAATCAGGAGAAATACTGGTAGAAAGCGGCGTGCAAACATTAGTAGAAAACCAAATTGTACGCCCATGGATCAGAGAACGAGGCATTTGATGAAACGCACCTTAACTACCCCCTTAGTCGCGATAATGTGTACGCTATTAAGCGGCTGTTTTAGCGAGCAAGCAGCGCTAACACCCCCTACATTACACCTTAAAACCTTTGAGGTAAAACAGCAGATCACCCTTGGCAACCGTGAATTCAATGGGGTCAGTGTGCCCGCAGATATTACGCCACTTGCCTTTGTTAATGCCGGTGAAATGACTCACTTATCCGTCAAATCGGGTGACACTGTCGTTAAAGGTCAAGTGCTTGCTACTCTTGACGATACCCGTATTAATCAGCAATTAAAGCAAGCGAAAGTGGCGCTAGATCTTGCCAATAAACAACGCGCCCGAGCGCAACAACTAAAAGCCAAGAAAATGATATCTCGCGCTGAATTTGATGCCATTAACGGCAAACAACAGTTGGCGGATATTCAGTATCAATCACTGCAACGTCGTTTATCACAAACTCGATTGCTTGCTCCTTTTGACGCAACCATCGCCACCGTGGAAAAAGAAGTCGCGGAAAATGTCACCTCAGCAGAGCCAATATTAACCCTGTATCGACACGACCGCGTGCAAGTGGATATCAATGTCACCGAAGAAATGCTGCTCAGCTTACGGCCTAAACTCGGCACTCAGGTGCAAATCCAGTTTGAAAGTTTGCAACAACCTGTCAATGGTAGATTGTTGCTATGGTCGGCTGAACCTACCGCTAATCACGGTAATTATCTGATGCGCTTTGAGGTAAACCAAACCCCTACCAAAGTATTGCCGGGCACCGCGGCGCAAGTCGTTATGATAACCAATAAAGCCTCGCAGACACTTGCGTATCTTATTCCGGCCAACACACTGGTGGCGGGCAACAATCCAAGTGAATTTAGTGTGTGGCTGTATAAAAACCAACAATTGACCCAACAAGACGTCACAGTAAATTCCATTACAAAAGATGGCGCCGTGATCAGCAAAGGCTTACAGCAAGGCGATTTGCTCATCACCAACCAACTCTCTAAGTTAACTCATCACCGTCCATTTACCATTGTGGGCAAGGTATCTCAATAATGAACATCGCACACTACTCTATAAAAAACAGCGTCATCAGCTGGATGTTTATCCTGATCTTACTCATCGGTGGCATCATCACCTTTAACGATCTAGGTCGCTTAGAAGACCCAGAATTTACCATCAAAGATGCCATGGTGGTTGCCACCTACCCGGGCGCGACTCCTCACGAAGTGGAAGAAGAGTTAGCCTACCCTCTAGAAAAAGCCATTCGCCAGTTGCCGTATGTGGATCACATTACTTCGACCACAACCGCAGGTAAAACCCAAATTTTAGTGCGCATGAAATCTATCTATGCTTCGGATCAATTAGCGCAAATATGGGATGAAATGCGCCGCAAAATCAATGATCTGAAACCAAGCTTGCCACAAGGGGTACAAGGGATTTCAGTACTTGATGATTTTGGTGATGTGTACGGCATGTCGCTCACCTTAACCGGCAAAGCCTACAGTTATCCTGAATTAAAACGCTACGCTGATTATCTGTCGCGGGAGCTAGAATTAATTGATGGCGTTGGCAAAGTCTTGATCACAGGCGATCAGCCAGAGCAAATCTATATCGAAATGTCCACCGAGCGACTGGCGGCGTTGAACCTTGACTCTAATACTGTAGTTGGACTCATTAACCAACAAAACTCGGTGCAAAATGCTGGGCAAGTGATGGTATCTGGCGATAATTTACGCCTGCGCCCTACTGGCAATATGTCTTCCATTGAGAGCTTAGAAAACCTTATTATTCACGGCCGAGATACTGGCAAACTTATTCGCCTTAAAGACATTGCCACCGTTAAACAAGGCATTTCAGAGCAGCCGCAGAATCTAGTGCTATTTAACGGGCAACCTGCCTTAAACATCGGCATCTCGTTTGCATCAGGCGTGAATGTGGTCGATATAGGTCAGGCTATTTCACAGCGCATCCAACAACTAGACAATGAAACTCCTGTAGGTATGAAGCTGAATGTCTTTTATGACCAGTCTCATGAAGTGGCTCATTCAGTAAACAGCTTTCTAGTCAGCCTTGCACAAGCAATAGGTATTGTTATCGTCGTATTGCTGTTTGCCATGGGACTGCGCAGCGGCCTGATTATCGGCTTAGTGTTACTGTTAACTGTGTTTGGCACCTTTATTTTGATGGACTATCAAAATATCGAACTGCACCGCATCTCCCTTGGCGCCTTGGTTATTGCCCTTGGCATGTTAGTGGATAATGCCATCGTGGTGGTGGAAGGTATCCAAGTTGGCATGAAGCGTGGGCTTTCAAAAGCTCAAGCGGCTATGGCAATAGTCAAACAAACCCAATGGCCACTATTAGGCGCCACTATAATTGCCATTACTGCATTTGCACCGATTGGCTTATCGCAAGATGCCACGGGCGAATTCATGGCATCGCTATTTTGGGTGTTATGTTTTTCGCTGTTTTTGAGTTGGGTGACGGCATTAACTTTAACCCCGTTTTTAGCTGAGCGCTTTTTAGGAGACATTGAGCCAACCACGGACAACGATGACTTATACCAAGGCGTCATATTTACCCTATTTAAACGCGCTCTGATATTTGTCCTTCATTATAAAAAGTTATCTTTGGTGACGCTTCTACTATTACTGGTAAGCGCCGTCATTGGCTTTGGCTCAGTCAAACAACAGTTTTTCCCAGCTTCAAATACACCAATTTTTTATGTCAATGCGTGGCTTCCGCAAGGTGCGGATATTCGACAAACCACCCAAATAACCAAGCAAATCAATGAATTTATTCAGCAAAATGACAAAGTCGATTATGTTGCAACAACGATAGGGCAAGGTTGGCAGCGCTACTCTCTGACCTATCAGCCTGAGATGTCTTACCCTTCTTATGCGCAACTTTTGGTGCGAGCGCATGATTTGGATAGCATGTTCGCACTATTAGAAAATCTAAATACCACGCTTCCCCAGCAATTTCCGCAAGTAGATTTTAGGTTGCAAGTGGTGGAATTTGGTCCTTCTCCTGCGTCAAAAATTGAAGCACGTATCACAGGGCCTGACATGCAAGTACTACGTCATATCTCCAATGATATTGAACGTATTATTGCCAGTGATCCTGGCGCGCGTAATGTGCGAAATAACCTGCGCGAAAAGAGTAAGATTCTCGTGCCTGCGTTTAATGAATCGAAAGCGCGTCGCCTTGGAATCTCTAAACAAGATTTGTCACAAACTCTGGAAATGGCGTTTGGCGGTGTGCCGATTGGTGTCCTTCGAGACGGCACTAAACAGCTACCAATCATTTCTCGTCTGCCTAAAGTGGAGCGAGAAGATATTCAAACATTGAAACGCTTACAAATTTGGAGCCCAGTGCTCCAAGGCTATGTGCCGATTGAGCAAGTTGTGGATGGTTTGAGTCTAGATTGGGAAGATTCCATCATTATGCGCCGTGACAGAAAACGTGAAATTTCAGTCTTAGCCGACCATGATATTCTCAGTAGTGAAACACCAGCTGTACTGTTTAACCGTATTCGACCGCTTGTCGAGGCGTATCATCTTCCTGCGGGATATCAGCTAAATTGGGGGGGTGAATATGAATCCGAGCAACAGGCGCAACAAGCACTTGGCGCGGCAATGCCACTAGGTTATTTGCTGATGTTTGTGATTACGGTATTTTTGTTCAATTCCCTACGCAAGCCTTTAGTTATTTGGTTTACCGTACCATTGTCCATTATTGGGGTCAGTTTTGGTTTGCTAGCAACTGGTTTGCCATTTAGTTTCACCGCCCTTCTAGGTCTGCTTAGTTTAAGTGGGATGGTCATTAAAAATGGCATCGTATTGATGGATCAAATTAATACCGACCTTGGCAGTGGTAAGCCTCCGTATGTGGCACTTATCGACAGTGCGCTAAGCCGTGTTAAACCTGTGAGTATGGCGGCATTGACCACGATTTTAGGCTTAATACCATTAGTCGCAGATCCGTTTTTTGGCTCTATGGCAGTCACCATAATGGCAGGTCTTGGCTTTGCGACTGTGTTGACTTTGGTGGTGGTGCCTTTGTTATACGCAACTTTTTATCGGGTTAGTAAAACGAACGCATAACGCACTGATATCAAAGGTAAACCCAAAAAATAAGGCCTATTCAATTTTAAATGAATAGGCCTTTCTTGTTGAGCTATTTTCTATTTCCAACAGCGCAGTAACCGATACTCTTTTACTGCTAATTAATTACTTAGCATCTTTTGCGTGAGCTTCTAAAAATGACATCACCAGTTTTCGCTGCTCAGGATCAAGCCCGGCACGAGGGAACATACTTTGAGTAATACTGTGCCATTGTGCTTTGGTGTACTGCTTAGGATCTTTGGCTGAGTGACACATAGTGCAGCGCTCATAAAATAGCGCCTCACCGGCGCTGTGCACGCTCGGCTTAGCCGCTTTTTGCGTCTCGGCACTATTAGCTTTTGCACGGGCTGAAATAGGCGCGGCAGTTACGGTATGCCCCTGTTTGTTGGTTTCAACAACTGGTGGCTCAAAAGCGCGATTATCAGATTCAGGATCATGGCAAGGCTTCATGTAGGCTAAGCAAGTATTGGCGATCGTCGCCTGACTAAGACCGCTGCTTGCTTTACTTGAGGTCAGCACATTAATTGCGCCGCCGTTACAACGTCCCCTTTGGTCAAATTGTAACCATGCGCCTTCTTCTAAACTGATCACGCCCGGCATGATTTGATCCGACACTTTCGCGCCCGCAATCACATGTCCACGTTCGTTATAAATCTCGACTAAACTGCCCGCTTTAATGCCTCGCTTGTCGGCATCTTGCTGATTAATGAGAACATATTGACGGCCCTGAACATTTTCAATGTTTCGAATGTCAGCGTTTGCTAACTGCGAGTGCACTCGCATATAAGGGTGCGGGCTAACCACATGCACCTGCTCAGAATCGGCGTTACCTAAGTACTCACTAGGCGTCATAAAGCTTGGCATTGGCGGGCAATCACTAACATTAAAATCGGCGATATCTTGACAATAAAGTTCTATTTTCCCTGAACGTGTGTGTAATGGGTTGCTTTCTGGATCATTGTAAAAATCACCGTGTCTCACCCACTGCTTGGCTTTTTCTGGGACGGGCATAGGCGCAACGCCTAATCGCCAAAAGTCATCAAATGGCATGGTAGCCGATGAGGCTTGGTAGCCTTTTTTCACTATATCGTCAGCGCTGGAATCTTGAGTAAACTGCTTTTCAACACCGAAGATGGCGGATAATCTACGGAAAATCTCAAAGTCATCAAGACTTTCTCCATAAGGTTCTATCACTTGGCGCATTGCATACACTTTATCTGTGCTGTAAGTGCCGCCAGAGGTTACATCATTGCGTTCTAATGTGCTGGTTGCTGGCAGAACAATATCGGCGAAGCGAGACGATGCGCACCACCAAGGGTCTTGGCAAACAAAGGTTTCCACTTTTTCGTTTAAGGCTTTAAGGAACTCATTAGTGTTTTGCTGATGAGACACCACATTATTACCGGCGTTATAAATCATTTTCACGTCAGGATAAGTGTATTCGAGGCCATCTCGGGTAAAGGATTTGCCCGGGTTGTTCAACATCTCTGAGATGCGCGAAGCAGGACAGATCGATTTCACTGGGTTTCGACCTTGTGACAAGCCAATCGGCGCAGTTTTACCTGATTGTGGCATGCCGCCATTGCCATAGTGCCAGCTAAAGCCAACCCCCTCGCCCGGCTTACCAATTTTGCCTATCATGGCGGCAAAGTTGATGATAGCCCAATGCACCATTTCACCGTGATCAGCTCGTTGTAGCGACCAAGAAGCGGCAAATTGCGTGCGGGTAGTGACAAAGCGAATCGCCAGAGATTTGATCTC
The DNA here is from genome assembly GCF_052955985.1 of Vibrio sp. B1Z05. NCBI lineage: Bacteria > Pseudomonadati > Pseudomonadota > Gammaproteobacteria > Vibrionales > Vibrionaceae > Vibrio > Vibrio sp. B1Z05. Next base: position 822,158 of record NZ_CP130463.1, on the reverse strand, counting down.
ATCGGCGCTAATGCCAGTAATTTTTTCAGCCCACTCCGGTGATTTCACTATACCGTCGTCTTTACCTTGTAGATGATCGATGTATTTATCCGAGCCAACGGTATAACGCTCAAGATATTTAGCATCGTGCATGCCTTGGCTATGCACGTATTGCGCCATAGCTAAAAATAGCGCGGTATCTGTGTTGGGCACAATTTTAACCCACTCGGCATCGAGCTCCACATCGGTATGGGTGCGTTGCGGGTTGATTGAAATGAACTTAACCCCTGCTTGCACAAACTCTTTCCAATGCGGGTACATTTGATGGTCAGCAACACGAGCTTCGATGCGGTTGTTCTTCCAAGGGTCGCAACCAATCAGCACAAAGGTTTGCGTATATTCCTTTATAACAGGCCACGCAGTTTGCGGAGAGTACACTTCCATATCGCCAATCACGTGCGGCAAAATAATTTGCGATGCGCCGCCAGAGTAATCACCAGTAGTTGCACTCTGGCCGCCAATAAGATTAAAGAAACGACCTTGTAATACATGCGGTTTCATCAACCCCGGATGCGCCCATCCGCCGTAAGAGCTGCTAAATATGGCTTCGTTACCGTGTTGCTCAACCGTGTGGTTTATGGCATTAGCAACCAAAGATAACGCCGTCTCCCAACTCACTTGCACAAACGATTCTTTACCGCGTAAATGAGGTTTAGTATCTCCAGTAGGATCAGCAAGATAAGACGCGCGCACCATAGGATATTGCACTCGAGTGTCATCGTATAAACGGCTCAAGATACCTTTGGTCAACATCTCCGTAGGCATAGCATCCAACTCAGAAATTGGCTGAATACCAATCACAACCCCATCTTTGACGATCGCATTAAAAGGCCCAAAGTGGCTGGCATGAGGGATAATTTGAGTATCCTCATCAAACACTTTATCGATAGAGAAAAGAGTAAGACCGCTACCAGTGACAATTGCCGTAGCCAGAGAGCCTTTGAGGAAGTTGCGTCTTGAAATCGTCATAGCATCGCTTACCAAAGAAGAAATGCGCCTGATAATAATCAGCCAAACGCATATAGTCACCCCCTTAAATGAGAATGACTCACAAACTTAGTTACAAAAAATAGCAACTTGCGGGGTCAGGTCTTGAAATTTGCATCACCCTGAGTCACTTCCATATTTAGCCGCATCTATAAAGGGCTAAAAATATCAACATCTCATCATCAATGAATAGTTATGTAGGTAGCTATAGAAAATATAGACGTAGCTATTCTCTTTACTCAAGTTTTTAATCTAGGTTGAAAACTGAAAATTCCAATTTTGCAACATCAGATTGCATAGCCACGCCCGTTACAGCAAGGACTCTCCCACACAGCCCTTAAAATGGGGAACCTTGCAAATTTCAAGACCTGACCCCCGAATAGATATGCAAAATTCAAGACCTGACCCCGTTGTATCAATTTGATCTGCATTATATAGTGCGAAGTTCGACATATTTTCTTACAAATTAATATTCATCGGCATAGTAGTAATAGATAAATGAATAAAAACTCGAATAGTATGGGCTACAAAGGAACTGTAGTGTCTTTGTTGTGTTCACTAGCAATAGTGGGATGCGGCCCGAAAGATGAAGAATATAAAGAAGTGGCTAAAGATATTAATCAGATGACAACATCTGACATTAGCAGCTTAAATGACACTAAATTCATATATAGCCATACCGTCACTCAATTACCGTCTTTTCTGAATAATGCGGTTGCCTACGATATTCGTCGTCATGCATCGGTAAAAATTAACCTAGTCTCAGATGGTATAGAAGTGAGAGCGCTTCCTCGTGATATTTATACGAGTGACAACCAAAGTAATATTACTAATTGGCCGATGGTGTTGTTTATACCGGGTAGCTATATCGACTATAAATGTCAGGAAGACAGCTACGACAAATGTATCAACAAAGAAACCGTTAATTCTGATGCTGATGTGCCGTGGGATAAAAAACGTTACTTCATTCCAGATCTCGCCAATGTTGAGCAATTCTCAGATGGTGAGGAAGGTATAGGCCAACAGTTTAACAACTGTATGCAGCAGCAAGGTGGCGCAACCTTAGTGCACGATGGTAGCTGGAACGGTTCTGAGATTGACCTAAAAAATGGCATCATCAACTTTGAACTGCAAAAACGCTATACGCTAAGTAACAGTAACTCTTGTCAGGTTGTTTATCGCAATATTGCCGGTAGTGAATCAGGCACAGGCACAAGCTCAAACAGCTTCGCTACCCATGAATTTTACTCGATTGTTGCTAAAGATAATCTGAGTAAAAAAGAGTACACCCCTGTTCCGTATAGCCATGAAGACTTTGCTCGATTTGGCTTTTTTGACAGTGAAACAGAAAATTTAGCGTATATTTCGCTTCGAGATAGAAGCAAAGTACAAAATGGTCATCGTTACCATGACTATCTATATCGCTGGAATCCAAACAGAGAAAACATCACTTATTATTTAGACAATAATTATTATCTTCCAGAGAACAAACCGTATTTAGATTCGGCTAAGAATGCCATCAAAGCCATTAACATTGAGCTTAAAGAAGCGAAAACGGGCGTTCCGACTATTATTCTTAAAAAACAAGGGGATAAAAGATTCGGCGACTTGCGCTATAGCTATATCACGCTAGATAACTTCGCTGATAACTTTAATTACAGCGGGCTAACAGAGTCTATTACTGATACCCAAACGGGTGAAATCGTAGCAAGCCATATTGTTATGAACCTACCAATGTCTCGCTCAACGGGCACAGAAGGTCGTTATGACACTATTCGTGATACGTTTAAATATTTAGACGGCAAACTCAATGCCGATGAAATCAGTGCAAAACTCACTAGCGGTGATATGAATGCGAGTGATACTAGCACGTCACAATCCACTGCAACCGCAGATGATACCGCGTATAACACATCCAGTGATGATGAAGCGCTATCTGATGCTGAACGTTCAAACCTGGCTAAATCAACCCAATACTATAATGCCCTGCATGGCTTAGAGACGTTTGGTGCGAACAAAAGGGTAGGTGTAGGCACTTATGATATAGACAACGGTGTCCATGCATCTACATCTATGAAGGTACCACCGATACCTAAAACACCTGAAGTTTCAGGGGATCAATTACCGCCATATATCCAAACGTTCTGGACAGAAAACTTATCTCCAATTTATGGGCCAGACTCAACGATTTGGGATGACCCTGATTTATGGACCGGTGAACCAAGACATTCTGACATGTTGAGTTTCTCTGAGTTATCTCCAAAAAATCAATTGCTTATGCAGGAAATTACCGGCAATGGTTTCTACTCAGCTATTTTAACTCACGAACTGGGCCACTCATTCGGTCTTCGTCATAACTTCCGTTCTAGTGTAGATCTTGCGCATCACTTCACCAAAAATTCGCCATTCTACAAAAAAGTACAACCAAAAATTGATAAAGCGTTAGGTGTAGCTGGCGATAAATCCATGCAAATCATTACCAGTTATAGTTCAGTAATGGAGTACATGGCAGATTCAAGCTTCTATAATAATATTTATGGCGCTTACGATTTAGCCGCACTGCGTTTTGGTTATGCTCGTGAAATACAACCTAAGATGTCAGATGACACTATCTTTGATGCTGATGGACCTTGGATAAGTGTTAAGACTCGAGATAACAGTATTCTAGGCTCATGGAAAAAAGAGCAGCCGACTACCCCAACCTTAGGCAATGGTACTATCTCTACTTTAGAAAAATCCTATAAGATGGATACTGTTCGCTATCAGTTCTGTAGTGATTCAGATATCGAAACGGATTTCTACTGTAATAAATCAGACGTTGCTCTTGAGTCTTCGGCAATGAACCCAGGGGGCGCGGACACATTCAAAAGTATCAGCCGCCAATTATTAGATGGTGTTTATGTCTCTTTTTATAATCAAAGTGTCGGCGGAAACGGTCTATCGGATCTCTCTGCTCTCGGTAAAATCTTTGATAACGGCGACTACTACACCTCTACGAGTGCCTTGATTAAAATTCGTCATAACATTGCACGCGCAGCCAACTCAGCGGGTGTTTATGATGCGGACGATTATTTAAATGACCAAACTTGCCCATATAACTTTGGCTCTCAACCATCACCCTATTCAGTTAAAGGGCTAGAGCAGTGCACCTCATTGCGATTTAGTTTAGATTCGGTGTTGTTGTATTCTTTGTCAGCGCTGAACGTCAATGACGTTGACGCTCGCGTAAGAATATACCAAAGACCAAAACCAGGTATTAGCGTAAATCTATCCACTCCTGTTTACGCAACTGATGTCAATTTAAATGACCTGTATAACGCAGTAACGGACTTGCACATCTCTTATGATGGGAGCAAGTCACCAATGACATCATCAAATGATCTGCATAAGAACTTTACAGATGAACAGCATCAAGAGTTGTTGTTTAAAGTATTGATAGAAAATAATCCTGCGGTTATCAATGCCTTTAGCATGACTCAACCCGTACCTATTGATGCCAGAAACTATCGAGTTGAAGTCACTCCGTCACCAACAGCGTCTGTAGTGACACCGCTGAATGGCATTAATCTGCCTAGCGATATTCACCCTCAAGACGGAAACCTATATAAGAAAATTGCGCCACAATGGCCGACTAAACTTGAGCTAATGCAAGATCTGTTGCGTACCTCTGATCTTGATTCAATGGACCACTTCTCTAATCTAGCGATGGTGGATTACGATCATAAAATGGGACGTACTGTTGAAATGTTCTTGTGTAACTCGGTAATGCACACCGACTATGCACAATTCCACTCAAGTACGGCAAAAGAACCTCTGTCTTACACGACAGCAATACCCACTGAACCTGTGCTAAATAACACTTGTGTTCAAGATATTATTCAACATAGTGACATTACTGACGAAGGTGCCATCGTAGCCGCTCAGCCATACGCTCCGTATATCTCATCTCCGGCGCCAGGTTTCTACTATGAGAACTACATCAAGCAATATCTGACATACAACTTATTAAGTGGTAAAGGTAACGATCCTGCCAATAAGTACATTGAACCTGTCACTAAGTCAGAGTCGAATAAGCACTTATATAGACACTTTGGTTTGTCGTACTCTAGCGCGGCAGAAGAAGGAATGACTTCAAGAACTAATTACCTGAAAGCATTACTAAAACAAGTGGTTTTAGCCACTGAAGATGGTGTGCAAGGCTCTTATGGCCACAGTGAAAACTGGCGCGAATATGTGTCAGTACATAAAGATTCAGGTCTGTTCCAAGGTAGCCCTATTTACACTTACGATACGGTTAAGCAAGAGTACACAGTAGACCAAAGTTGGATGACATCTAACGAAGTTTACAACCCAGATACCGGTAAAAGTGTCTACATTGGTCCTAAAAATGCCTTAGCTCAAAAACTAAGAAAAAGGATCCAAAATACTGTTGTGAAACTATGGCAATTGAATAAAGCGAGTCATACCCCAAGCTTGGTTCCGATTCCAGATACTCATATGAGTGAAAACCTTAAACTGCAACTAGAACGCGATAAGCAAGTGCTGTTTAACATTCTGCCAGAACTTGACTAAGGGAATAGACTAATGAAAAAGAACACTTTTATTGTATGCCTAGCAGGTCTTGGTTTACTTTCCGGCTGTGGCGGTGAAAGCTCTGGCACAAGCGCTGTACAGCAAACCGCGCACAATAAACAGCTATTTGAAGCTGTGCCGCAAGAGGCACAGTTTCAAGTAAAAGCTCTGCAACCTAACTCGAATAATGTTGTTTACACTGATGCAGGTCGTTTAGTCCGCTTTGAAAACAGCGGTCATACGCTCTCTTTAGTAGACACTAAAGGCGTAAAAAACGGCGCTATTCGCCAAGATGATGATGCGTTGCTGTACATACCGCAAACTGCGTCAGGAGAAACGAAATCCAGTGATAAATTAGTCTACAAAGAAGACGATGTAGAGAAAACCATCACTATCCAAATCAATAGCGATCCTTTGTATCCAGAGCAGTGGCACCTGCACAACTTAGGGCAAACTAGCTATACCGACTATGATCTTGCAGCGGATGGAACCACTGATGTTGATATGAGCAATGCGGTTGCGTCCGGCTATCTTGGTAAAGGCGTCACTGTCGCGGTGGTCGATCATGGCGCGCAATTGAGTCATCCAGACTTAAATGTGGGTGAAGGTTCTATGAACCTAGCGACTGGCAGCAGCTATATCCCGATCAAAAATGGTCATGGCACGTCTGTAGCCGGTATTATCGCTGAAAAAGGATGGAACAATATTGGCGGACGTGGGGTTGCCCCAGAAGCGAAAATTATCAGCTTTAACTATCTCGATGTGAATGGTACTGCTTTGGATTTTGCTCGTAGCCATGGCTTTGCTAAAATAGCCGCAACCGATCAAAATGGCGTACCAATCGCAGAGAAGTCATCACTCGATGGACTTGCGCGTATATACAACGAAAGCTGGGCTACCTTGAGCTTTTGTGCGCAAGAAAATGACCCTTGGTGTACTATCGACGCTATTCGCGTAGAAATAAGTCACAAAGGTGCATCGCTAGGCTTTGATGGCAAAGGCATTATTTACATCAAATCTGCGGCCAACAATGAGCAAGGTTATGCTTGGAGAAACTCTAAGTACTATGAACCTATCGATAAAAAGCCTATAGAGTTCTTTGGATTCGATCCTCAAGCCGAACCAACAGTGGTCAACCACGGTCTTCCTTTTAGAGGGGCTATGATGAGTATTTATCAAAACTCACCATACCTAACAATTGTCGGTTCAGTGACAGCACAAGGTAAACAGGCCAGCTATTCAGGCTCTGGCGCCAATATGTTTATTTCAGGTCTTGGAGGAGAAAAACCGTACGGTCGTATCATTACTACAGACATTGTTGGTTGTAATGAGTTCACTGGTTTTTCAAGCTTAAACGTATTTAATACCTACGTTCAAGCGTTTGACCAAGGCCAAAGCGCTGACAACCAACATTGTGATTACAACGCCTCAATGGACGGAACCTCAGCTGCAGCTCCTGTAGTATCAGGCGCGGTTGCGGATATTCTTTCGGCAAATGATGCGCTGTCATGGCGTGATGTGCGTGACATACTGGCGCACACTGCGCAAAAAGTGGATCCTCAAGACAAAGCCGTAGTATTGCCGTTAAAAGACGGAGATTTAACAGCGCAATATGCTTGGGTAACCAACGGCGCAGGGCTTAACTTCAACAATAAATATGGCTTTGGACTGGTCGATATAGACAAGGCCATCGCGATGGCGAAAACCTATAAGGTCGATACGCTAGGTCAATACATTCAGTATCCTAAAGTCGACTCTAGTACACTGGATCAAGACATTCCTGAAGCTAGCGCAAAAGGAATAAAGGATGAAGTGACTGTTGATGATTCAGGCATCATTGAAACGGTTTCACTGCATGTGAATATTGATCATGAACGCCTTAACGATTTACAAGTTGAGCTGATTTCACCAAGTGGTACTCATGCTATTGCGCTAAACCCATACAATGGTATTCCATTGGTTGACACCAACCCAGCCAACAGAATGCACACCTTAAATTTCACATTTGATATCAACACCTTCTGGGGTGAAGATATGCAGGGTAAATGGACGCTAAGAGTCTTTGATGCCAACGATCAAGACTACTCCCAAAACGTCAGTGCCAACTCTCTTGACTACACAAACGCTAAGAAAATCACAGTACCAAACAATACAGTGCCTGGCGTTATTCATAATTGGTCTATTCAAGTAAATGGTCATGCGAAAAAAACCGCTGAACATAAAGGAGCTTAAGATGAAGTTGAATTTAACATGGCTGGCCGTTGCTTTGCTTTTAGCGGGCCCTGCACACGCAGCCTACGAAATCCAAACCGCAAAAGGCTTTGAGCAAACTTCACATATCTATACTGGCGATACTATCCGTGAAGTAGGCAGCATCAACAGCTTCCAAACCAACGGTGAAATCATTGTTAGCGTAGAAAGTGCTCACGCTTCTGAAGTGTTCGATACCGTCAAACAACTTGACGTTCAACTTGTCCTATCCATTGACCGTAGTTCAGACACAAAAATGGTGGTTATCAACGCCGGCGACAAAGACTTACTAGACGTGCAGCAAACCCTGCAATCCCTACCCGGCGTCACCCAAGTAAGCCTATCCGCCAAACAACAAGACCGCGCCCAATAACTTGCGGAACTTGCGGGGTCAGGTCTTGAAATTTGCACATGGAGTCATAAACGACTTTTGTAAATTACGCCTACCCCTGCATTTAGCATTTGTTTGATATGTATAAAGGCCTGACACCCGAGCTCTTTGGGGTCAGGTCTTGAATTTTGCACGGTATCAAAATACTTTGTTAAATGCTTAGTCTAATAGCAAGTGTAGTCATTAAAGTGATTATCCTAGTGAATCAACATTCTTGACCATAAAATTATAATTTTTGCTTTTAGAATGACGACTTATACCAATCACACTAAATAAGTGTTCAGAAATAGGTAAGCCTGCAAATTTCAAGACCTGACCCCGCTTTTAGCTAAGGTGCGACTAACAGTGGAGTAATGCACGCCAAAATACTCAGCAATTTGCTTTAATGTGTACGCTCCAGAATGGTAGGCTTGGCACATTGCTTCTGCTTGATTTTTCGACCGTGCATCATATTGTTTTAGGGATTTAGCTGGGGCTCGTCTTTGATGGCTAGGTATTTCCATTACATCGCCTTGCTTTGCCGAAAGTCGATACTGATGCTCTTCAACAAAAGTCTTACTGCCTAAGAAAACTTGATGCTGTAAGTGCTCCCAAATCTTTACATTATTCCCCTTAGCTACAAATTTGATATACGCTTGTATAGCGTGTTCTCTTTCCATAGAAAACTGCTGTAATAAGGTGTCAGTGAATAGCCACTTCGGTGAGGTGATATTGCCTAATATGTTATGCCAACTAGACCATCGCCACATATTCACATCTTTTACCAAGCCAGCCCGTACTGGGTTCAGAACGATATAACGGCATAACTCTGTCAAATAACTTTCTTTCTCTACCAAAATAGCTTTATAGCGCCCTTGAAATAGATGCCCTACTCGTTCGTATTTGCGATTAATAGCTTGGGTGAACACCCCATTTAGCTGACGCATACCACGACTTAGATTCCCCTCTGGGGTCTCTATCAGTAAATGGTAATGGTTAGGCATCAGACAATAGGCATGCACAACCCAATTATAAGTTTCGCAAACATCGCCTAACACATTAAGGAATAGCTGAAAATCACTGTCTTGAAAATAGATCACCTGCTTTTGATCACCCCGCGAGGTGATGTGATACAAAGCTCCTGCAAATTCCAATCGAAGTGGTCTACTCATCCGTTTATTCCTCTCTAACACCACAGTAAAAATACTCTGGTATCAAACTGCACAAACTGACAAATAAACGGCTCTATTTTACGATCTACCTCGAAGCTTTCGAAGCTTTTTCGGGGTCAGGTCTTGAATCTTGCATTTATGCAAATTTCAAGACCTGACCCCGCACATTAATTAAACGCTCTGGCTATTCGGCCTTTAGAGTTCAATAAGTAAGATCGCGTATATGCTGGGATAAATACCGATTCACCTTTGCGTAGCGTAATCATTTCACCCGACGTATGAGTGATAGAAACCTCACTATCAATGGCAAATAAAATTTCGGCACTATTAACCTTTACAGTTTCGTTTTCAGCTTTAATAAAGCAATCAAATTTAAAATCGGGAACAGGGACGGGATAACTTTGCTTATTACCTTCAAGTTTCGGAGTTAATAACAAGGTGTTTCTTGGCTTTTCTTCAAATAAGGTACAACGTGCAAGCTCTTGTATATCTATATTTTTAGGCGTTAAACCCGCACGAAGAACATTATCAGAATTAGCCATAATTTCTAATGCTGTCCCTTTTAAATAAGCATGTGGGGTTCTAGCGTCTAAATACATAGCATCCCCAGGTTGTAGAGTAAGAACATTCAATATAAACGGAGCAAATAACCCAATATCTCCTGGATAGCTCTGAGATAACTCAATCACTAAAGCAGGTAGATCATCTTCTATCTCAGAGTGCTGTTGAACAGAACAATAGCTCATCAATGCTTCAATAGATTGGCGTTTAGCTTCACTTTCTAACGATAAGATACCGGTGAAAAATCCTTCTATCCCAGCTGCGGTTTTATTGACTTTAAAATCATTTAGTAATGCTTCCACGTTTGGCATCGAAACCTTTGTCACTACATCAGAAAATAAGTCTATGATCTCATTAAATGCACGAAATCCATCCATCGCTTGATAAGGAGTTAACGCATATACCAATTCGGGCTTATGATTCGCATCTCGATAATTTCGTTTTGCACTTTTTATATCAATGCCTTGTACATTTTCTCGTTCAAAACCGGCTTCAGCTTCAGACTTACTTGGGTGCACTTGTATCGAAAGACCTTTTCCTGCTGCTAACACCTTAAAAAGATACGGAAGCTCACCAAACTTCTCTGCGGTATTGCGAGAAAGTATGGTGTGTTTGTTGGTTTCGATAAAGGAAGATAACAAAACCTCCTTGCCATTTTGAGTTATCTTTGAGCATCCATTAGGGTGGGCTCCCATCCAAATTTCCGCTTGTGGCTCGTGAAGAGGGTTCTCAAAACCAAAAAGTTCATGGATAGAAGTCTTACTTCCCCATGGGTAATTTTGAATGATATTTGTCAGTTTAAATAAATATTGTTGCATGATTCTAATCCAGACCATTTGATTGTTATGTAAGGTCCGGAGTTAGGTTTTATTATTTGTATTATTAAATTACATATCACTTATATAATGTATATCTACATTAATCGATGTTTTATAAAGCAAAAAACAAGACCTGACCCCGTTTATTTAACTTCATAAGTACCATGCTTCAAATTTAAAAAAAGACGATCATGCTCAAGTTTAAATATTAAAAATCTCATTAATTAATATAAATATCAGTGACTATATATATGTGAAATGTTAAATTCCATATATATAGTTACTAATGTTCTATTATTTTTTTATTTGGTTATTCATATAAAACAAATCACACAATGTAATTAACATTAATTATAAATAAGTGACCACAACAATAAATCAGATTAAATAATCATTATTAATATAATAAGACTATCCAGATATGCACCTGTATAGTTAACAAATTACAATAATCACCTCTGACAAAGTGGAACCAAGTAATAAAAAAATATGACAGAAACTACACTAAACACCAAAGTTCAAGTGGCAAAGTAACCTGCAAATTTCAAGACCTGACCCCGCTAGAGCATCAGTTTAGGTTGGATAAAGTCGATAAACGCAGATATTCGTTTGGAAACAGAGGAGGATTTGTAGAATACGGCGCTGATTTGCTCTCTTGCGGTATCGGTAAGTGTCTCTGATTCTAACAGTTGTACTAGTCGACCTTCTTGAAGATCCTTTTTAACCATAAACCCAGACAAACAGGCAATACCATTGCCAGCCAATACCAATTGTCGAACAGTTTCACCATTACTGGAGGTTAAACAAGGTTCAAGTGGTTGAAACCCTTTCAGAGGCCAATCATTTAATGATTTTACTCCTGAGAATCCGATAATATCGAAGCTCGGCAGTTCGCTCACTGTTGTAGGTACGCCTCGTTTTGATAGATATTCTGGTGATGCTACGATAAATAATTGGCTTTTACCTAACGCTCTGGCGTGAAGAGTGGAATCACTGAGTTGACCGATACGAATGGCAAGATCAGTTTTCTTTTCTAGTAAATCAACTATCCCTTCATTTGCGGTTAATTCTAGTTTTATATCCGGATAAGCTTGCTTGAAAGGCTTGATCAAAGGGATTAATTGATGGAAAACAAAGGGACTCGCTGCGTCTACGCGCAAACGTCCTTTTGGTAATTCACCTCGTAAAATAATCTCTTCTTCGGCTTGCTGAATTTGTGTTAGACCCGCACGTATTGCATCAATAAATTGACGACCTTCATCTGTGAGCTCAACTCGTCGTGTAGTGCGATGCAAAATAGTGACATTAAGCTGCGTCTCTATTTTATTTACCGCTCTTGATACTCTTGCCACCTGAATATCTAGCGCAAGTGCCGCAGCTGAGAAGCCCCCACAATCCACGACAGCTAATAAAATGTCTAAATCATCGGAACGAGTCAGCATTGGGTGTCCTCAAGCAATATTCTATTACTGTTATTTATAGCAAAAGTTATTTGTTAAAGGCACTGTTTTTCACAATTATCAATTCCGACATAATCCTCCCCATCGAAACAAGGCCGACCCAAATGAATGTCGACCCTAAACACACAATCACTAACTAATGGGAACGATTATGCCTTTAGCACTATTTGCATTGACGCTTAGCGCCTTTGCCATTGGAACCACCGAATTTGTCATAGTAGGACTTATCCCTACTATGGCCGCCGATTTGCATGTGTCATTACCATCAGCAGGACTGCTAGTCAGCCTTTATGCACTAGGTGTTGCCATTGGCGCTCCAGTACTTACCGCATTAACGGGTAAGTGGAACCGTAAGCATGTACTGCTTTTTGTCATGTCTTTATTTGTCGTTGGTAACTTACTGGCTTGGCAAGCACCAACCTACAGCACCTTAATCCTTGCGCGTATTCTTACCGGCTTGGCTCATGGCGTATTTTTCTCTATCGGCTCTACTATTGCGACTAGCTTGGTACCTAAAGAAAAAGCGGCAAGTGCCATCGCAATTATGTTTACTGGTTTAACCGTAGCTTTAGTAACTGGCGTGCCACTAGGTACTTATATTGGGCAAGTTTTTGGCTGGCAGGCAACCTTTTTAACTGTTGCTTTGTTAGGGGTGATTGCGCTAGTCAGTAGTGCGTTTTTAGTTCCAAACAATCTGAAACAACCTTCTATCGCCAAACTTTCTGCACAACTCACTGTGTTAACACAACCGCGTTTGTTACTTGTTTACGCAATTACTGCTCTTGGGTATGGCGGCACATTTACAGCGTTTACTTTTTTAGCACCAATCCTAGAGCAAGTATCAGGGTTTCACTCAAAAGCTATTAGCTTAATCATGCTGGTATACGGCGTATCGGTGGCGATTGGTAACATCTGGGGTGGCAAGATGTCAGATAAGATGGGACCCATTAAAGCACTGACTGTTATTTTCTCAGGCTTGGCTATTGTATTGATTGCATTTAGTTTTACTGCGATTAACCCAATTACTGCGGTAATCACCATCTTAATTTGGGGCGCCTTTGCCTTTGGTAACGTCCCTGGTTTACAAGTCTATGCCGTGAAGTTAGCAGAAAAATATACTCCAGATGCGGTTGATGTCGCTTCAGGTCTTAATATTGCAGCCTTTAATGTTGGTATCGCACTAGGTGCATGGGGCGGAGGTTTGATTGTTGATCAATCTGGATTAATGAACACTCCTTGGATTGGCGCTTTAGTTGTACTTGTTGCGTTAGCGCTTACTCGATTTAGCGGTAGACTTGACCAACAAGCGGCTTAGAACCAAGCGATAAAAAATATCAGGTCTTAAATTTGCACTGTGGTTTAAGTGCAAATTTCAAGACCTGACCCCGCATCAAACGCTTAATAACCAAAAAACCAATATCAGACCATTTATTTCGACAGCCTGTTTTCTATGTATGGATTAATGGGAATAATGCTTACACTGCACTCACACACAGTAATATCGAATATGATACGTTGCATGAAATTGTTACTCTCTATTTGGATTGAATGTGAAAAAATATAATTTAGTTGCTTTATGTGGCATTGCGCTACTTTCATCTTCAGCTTTTGCAAGCTCTGATCCTTCTGGCTTTTACGTGTTAGGTGCTGTAGGTACTACGGGTATTGATGACGGGGGTTATACTGATGATTTTAATGACAACGTAAATATCAGTCAGCCATCTTTTGATTCTGAGCTAGAAACCAAAGGGTCTACTAAAACCTATAGCATGGGTTACCAAATTAACCGTATTGTGGGCGTTGAAGCGACTTACATGGACTACGGCCGTATTAATCTTAACCAAAAATCAGCGGGTGTAAGTACTGGTTCGAGCCAAGTTTTTGCTCCTGAGTCTTTCTCAGTATCGGCTAACTTAGGTTACTCATTCCACAATGGCTTACGTCCATTTGCAAAAATTGGTATTTCTTATATTGATTTTGGCGTTGAAGATGCTGGCAACTCGTCATTCAAAGACATTAATGGACATGGCGGTATCCATATTGGTGCCGGTGTTGAATATGCTTTAGATCTTGGCGAAAACCATGGCAACGTATTATTTAGAACAGGTGTTGAAGGTGATATTGCCAATGTTGAGCTAGAGGGCTCTCAAGGTGCATTTATCGAAGACAACTACAACTGGTCTATCGCAACCCTATACGCAGGTGTTGGTTACCGCTTCTAATAAATAATCTTCTATCGAAAGGTGGATGTTGATCATTCACCTTACTTCTCCCTTCTTCCCGCCCAATTCAAATATTTTCTATCAACGATCTGTGTGAACTGTTTTCTAATAAACCCTGTGATTGATAGTGCCATGCAAATTTCAAGACCTGACCCCTCTCTGATTCATCGTGCCGTGCAAATTTCAAGACCTGACCCCGCAATTGAGGTTAAGAAGGCTGACAATAGTGCCAGCCTTTGATTTTAAAGAGTTGGATTATTCGTGGCTTGCCCAGAAGTCGTAGACGACTACTTCACCATAGTCTTTAGGGTTGTCGGTGTAGTCCCCTTCAGATTTGGCGTTGGATTGGGTGTAGTTACCGATTTTGAAATAGGCATCTTTGTAGCTACGGTTCATCACGTAGTCATTTGCGCCGTCTTTCACTAAGTATTTATCGGCGTTGCCGTTTTCGTAGGCTTGTTGCAAGTTGCCGTCTTCGCTGTAGTAGACGTAGTGTTTACCATCAACCACTTTAAAGATAACTTCTTGTTCAGTGCCTAGTTTGTAATTGTTTTCAATGGTGACGTCATGATGCAACTTACCGCCGTTGAAAGATAAGAATAGATGCTGACCTTCAAGGCGCATTACCATAGCATCGTCGATGCCGGCGGTTTTGTCACCATGAATTTGGGTTGCGACTAGCTCATTTTTCACTATCGGTAAGTGGGTAATGGCTTGTTTTGAATAGACAACATGAGTACCTTCCGTAGTCCAAAAAATATCTGAGCTACCATCGACTGTACGTTCTCTTAGTTCAGAACGGATGTTGTGTGTATTCGGTGTTGTACCGTTGTTGTGACGGATTGGCGCCTTAAATACGATACCATTGCCTTGATCATTGACGTGGAAATACTCATTGGTCACATGGTATAGCTGTTTCTGCTCAGCGCCCGTTGGGAAGGTGATTTTCCATTGTTTGTAATTGCCCATAAGATCAGATGGATACTGAGCATTACGTGCTGCTACGCTGTGGCTCGCGTGTTGTGCTTGTTGCGATTGATGAGATTGCTCGGCGTGATTGTGGCTTGCTTGCTTAATGGTATTGGCTGGCGTCAGCAATGAAGCGGCAATCGAATTATCAACATGCTGTTTCGGCCCTGATACCGCATGAGTCTCTACGCCATAGATTTTGGTCTCAACAATTGAGTTCCATTCTGAGCTATCAGAGTTACCTTCACCAGTAATACGGACATAACGGGCGTTGCTATCATCAACGTCGACATTCTCATAGCCAGAGCTATCACCTGATGACATGCCACCTTCAAGCACTGGAGTCCAATGGTGATTATCTTTAGAAGTATCAATATGGAAATATGAGCTGCGAGAGTCGCCTTTAAACCATTTAATCGCCACTTTTTGCACTTGTTCTTGCTGACCTAAATCATAAGTGATGCTCTTACCTACCCCCTCAGAAGACCAGCGGGAATCACCAGAAGTATCACCGTCAATGGTATTTTTTGGAGAGTGACCGTCATTGCTGCCATCGTCCATCGCCGATTGGATCAGCAATAACTGCTGCTGTTGTGAGTGAGCATTATGCTGTGCGTGCTGAGAAGAAGTAGGCGTTGCCTTTTGTTGGCTAGGCTGCTGAGTAGAGTGTTGAGGTGCTGTTGAAGTGCTAACCTCAGTAAGACTGAAATCGTCAAAACGGCCTTCATCATTATGATACGCACCGAAAACAGTTATCTTGTTCGCTGAACCAGAATTAAACGGCACAGTCACTTTTTTATAATCGTGATGACTACTGCTGGTGCTTGAATAGTGGTGTCCATTGACGATAACACCCACTTCACCATCCCCTTGAATATAAGCCGTCAGTTCATAATTGTGATTACGTTGCACAGTGACTTGTTGCTCGAACATACCGTGAGAGCCAGTGATTTTAGCCGATTTTTTACCGCTGTGTGCATCCCCAGAAATTGCCGATGGATCCGTATCACTCCAGTGAGAGAAGCCATTTTCAAAGCTAGCATTGTTAATGTTAATTGAAGCAGCATTTGCCGTATACATTACAGATAGGGACAGTGCGGCAGTAACCGCAACGGTAATATATCTTACTTTTGTTTTGTAACTCATGATTATTATCCTTAATACATTATAAAGACGCGATAACCATATGATAAACATCTTGTTTTATTGCTCCGCTCGGTGCTAATCATATTTTAATACAAATGTTATCGACCCCCGCTTTATACTCCTACACAGAGTGCAAAAACTTTTAACTAAGTCATAACCAATAATAAAAACGTAACTAAATGTAAATAAATGCTACGAAGATCACACAGAAAAAATACCATTTAGTTCAATAACATACAGATAACACTCAATAAATAGATATAAATTCTTGGGGATTTTTAGCTTATTTGTAGCTATTTTTACCCAACAAGGTAGTTAAAAAACAGCAAAAATTTGATGCACGTGGTTGATGGGGGAAATAAAGGCAGATCTAACAAAAAAGCTCATACAGTATGGAATACTCTATGAGCTTTTATAGCTGGTTTTTTTAATATAAAAACATCGAAGTCTATTAATCTTCCTAGTTTCTAAAAGGTTGTCCCTATATCACTAAACACCGCTTTGGTTGTCGATGAATAAGCGATACCAAGGTTCCAACCACTTGATGTGGTGGCATTAATACCGGCAGCAACGCCAAACAATGAATGGGTTTCACCCTCTAAGAAATAATCACCCATTGAATAATCTGAGTGATACGAGAGATATTTTTTGGTATACGCATATTCAGGCCCAACCCAAACACTAATAGGTTGTGACATATCTAATGTATAGGTTGGAGCAATAGAAAGCGTAATCGCACTATTAACATCATTTCCTGGTGTGCGTTGATGCCAACCAAATGGCTTATCCATTATATTGCTGTAGTTTTTCGTATCTTCAACACCACCGCTAAAGCCCAACTGTCCGCGCCAACCAATACTATTTCGAGTATTACGTTGTGCATAGACATTCAAAGCAAAGCCATCAGAATAAGATGAGTGCCCAAGGCCGACACCGAGTTGAACCATTTTTTCATGATCAATTTTATTTTTATGACCAAGGGTTCTTACACTGCTTGATGTTTCAGCATGTACCGAAAAAGAAACGCATAGCGCTACTGCTGTAATTTTTATTATGTTCTTAATTATCACATTCTTCCCTATTTTAGTTCTCGCTATTCGTTCGATCGCTCCAATTGAAGAGCATGCATACCCGCATATTCGAACTGAATCACTATTCCAATGAACAGAATAAAAGTGTGAGATATCTATTTTAGGGACTTTTAAGGCATCAAAGAGGACGATAAGTTATTAGATGTTCCTTTTTAATCGGCGGCTTTTGTGCTAGGCAATTAATATTGTGTGATTTTTCAAAAACGATTTTAAATTATATTCGACTCCAATGATTATCCCAAAATAGTGGCGTAACCATTTGATTAATAATCATTTTTCCATCATGTAGCAACTGCATAACAGCGGAGCCTGAACCAGAACTGACCGCAAAAGAATCACTATTAGCGCTAACGCCAGAGGCATCGGATAAACTGGATAACTGTAACAACTTTCCACTTTTTTGCGCCCAAACGCCATAACAATTACCTCTAGGTGAGGTGGCAATGACCCATTCATCGGTAGTGGCAATGCTACCAATATAGTTGTTAAACCTTGCCCATTGCTCAGGCGTGGCCTGTAATGGTGTCAGATTTTCGGCTCTTTTAGTTGCATCATATTGCCCTAAAGAGTGCCTATAAATAAGCGCCGGATGCTCACTAAGATCGCCTTTATTTTGCAGGGCGCAATACACCGAATCTTTCCCTTTACTTAAATGACGAATACTCAGCTGATGATCCGCCAAAAACACCTGTTCTAACAGTTCGCCCTTGGCTGATAAATAACACAGAGATGGCTGCATACTGGCAAGATTTATCGGCTCTCGCCCATTGGTTTGAATGCCACCTACCGCCACAACCAACACATCGTTATCTAGCTGTATGATTTCATGGGGCCCAATACCAAAGCCACTAAATTCGGCCACTTTTTGATATTGATGCTCTGCGTCATAGACACCGATGATCCCGCGACTACTCGCCACTTCTCCTTCAGTAGCGTACAGCCAACGAGAATCAGGCGAATACACGCCATGCCCATAAAAGTAACGGTTGTTAGAGGCTAATTTTATCTGAATGCTCTCACCCGTTAGGTAGTTGTATACCTGAAAATACTGTCCCGGACGCCGTGAAAACACCGTCACGTGCTGGCGCGCTGTATTCACCGCGCTACCATGCCCGCGCTCAGCAAGGGGGAATTGATGAATAGGTTGCCCATACTGATCCGCGATCACCGCCATAAAATGATGACGATGGTTCATCGCACAACCAATAAAAGTAGGCTTAGATGCTGATGAGTTACCTGCTGTTGAGCAGCCAGAAGCAAAATAGGGCGTCACTCCAGCGCAGAGTATGCCTTTGAGCAAAGTGCGGCGTGAGTTATTAATCGCCATCGGTTGCGTTAAATCCTATTACAATGCCAAGCTCTACCGCGGCGATTTCATCCAATAGATATTTTAGGTGCTCCAATTTATGGTACTGATTGAGCACGACCCGATAGCCCTGTTTAGTTTGCAATAAATCAAACACACTTTGCTGTTGCGGCCAACTCGCAAGCACATTAGAAAACTGCTGACCAATACTGTCAGCAACCTGCGTACTGCCGTTGTCGCGAAGCAGTTTATCTAAGCCTCGTCCATCGGCAAAATACAGCTTTTGCAGTGCTTGAACATTGTATTTAAGCTGAGTCATCGACTGTTTTGCCCGCCACGATTCCGCGAAATAGGGCTTAGGCTGACCAATTTTAGCCAAAGGTCGGCTTAGCTTTTTCATCGAATAATCAAGTTGATTGGACAGTAATGATACGTATTCAGAGCGCCATTGCTGCGCGCTTAGCTCAAGCCAAGGATTGCTTTGCCAAGCCTCATTTATCGCCAGCGCATTACCTTGCAAAGTTTGCCCAATGGCGATAGCGGTTTGACACGTAGCCGAGTTTGTCGCCAGATCAGAAGCCTCATCATAGAGTAGCCACTCAATGGCGCCCACCCCTTGCACTGTCACGCTTTGTTCAGCAATCCCTTGGCTATCCCACACTTGTGAATCGCCGAGCAGTTCAGACATTTTTCGGCCAAGGGTGTTTTTCTTATCCGGCCAAAACTGAATATTCCAGTTTAAATCCAACGCTTGTTGCGGACCGCGCTCTTGCCCTTGCAGTGCCATCCAAGAATGCATAACTGTCGACCAAGCCTGCTTCACTTCAGCCTTTGAATCTTGCTCTGATGCACAATAGTCTGTTAGAGACTGCGATAAGCTCTGCGTATAGCGATAAAACCTAGCGGCTGATGCTTTTTCTATCTCATACACGGCATTTTTTGAATCCCAATTCGTATCTGTCGATTTTTCTACTGGGCTTTGTACTGAGTTGGGCATCATTTGACACCCCCACAGCAGTGGCGTCATATAAAGTAGGTGTTTGTATGAAAATAAAGTCATTGAAGTGTTCCTTACTGCATTACCACTTATCCGTTACAGCGAATTTAAAAAAGCTAATAACGCTTCTCTTTGCGGCTTATCTAAATTCAACACATATTGCTGAGCAGACTTTGCTTCGCCGCCATGCCACAGCACCGCCTCTAACAGATTTCGTGCTCGGCCATCATGTAAGAAATAAGTGTGTCCATTGACCTCTTGGGTATAACCAATTCCCCACAAAGGTGGTGTGCGCCACTCTTGGCCATTGGCTGTAAATTCGCCTCGGTTATCGGCTAACCCTTCGCCCATGTCGTGCAACAGTAAATCGGTATAGGGGCTAATACGCTGCTTTGACAATGCAGGAAACTCTGGCACATCAGCGGTAATCACGCTCGGTTTATGGCAAGAGTCACAGCCTGCTTTAGCAAACAACGCCTCACCTTGCTGAACTTGCAAGCTATCTAAATTTCGACGCGATGGCACGGCAAGATGCTGAGAATAGAACTCCACAAAATCGAGAATTTTATCGCTGACTTCAAACTCACCGCTATTACCATTGCCATTAGGCAGTTCATCACAAATAGATTGCTTTGCAGTGCAGTTCTCGCTAGGAAAAAGTCGGCTGGTAATGCCTAGATCGCCATTAAAAGCGGCCGCATTTTGCTGCATTAAACTGGGCTGTCCCGCCTTCCAACCAAAGCGACCTAACACGGTTTGTTGCTGTTCTACACTCCACACCAGATTGGCTTTACCTGAAACGCCATCACCATCATCATCATTAATATCTTGCCAAGCAAGAATGGTCGATTCAGGGATCGCTTCGAGCAAACCTAACCCTATCATTGGCGGGGCAACGCGCGCAGACAACATGGTGTCCTTTGCCATAGGGCCATAGTTTAGGTTTGAAATCGAGACTGTGGGCTTACGTAAATTCACCACAGTGCCATCAGCAAAACTCACCGCTTGGGTTTGATAATGTATGTTGATTTTGCCTTCGGCAGGATGACCGGTTACTGCAAAGTCTTGCAGTTGTCCGCCATAAGTTGGCTCTGGAATTGAACCCTGAGTCAGCAACAGCTGTTTTTGCTTGTCCGTTACCGCAGGAATACTCAGCCTGATGAGCATAGAAACCGCATGCAAATCGTTTTCTTCTGGCGGATGTCCGCGACCATCTTTGACATGACAATTTTGACAGCCGTTCGTATTAAAAAGCGGCCCTAAACCATCACGGGCTTCGGTTGTGGCGGGAGCCGGAATCCAAGGGTTACGAAAAAAACTGTTCCCGACACTAAAATCAAGACGCTTAGAGATAGGCAAATTAGCGGCAGGTAAAGAAAAAGCATTCGCTCCTTCTTTTTTGACAGTAGTACCGCCACCGGTTCGCACATCATAGGCCGCAGCGCCAAAGGTAAAGATAAATAAGCTAGCGAAACAACTAATAACAACCAAAATACGACGAAAGCTTTTAAACATGATATTCCATTATCGATTTTACAAACACAAACGTGAAAAACGGCAAAAGGAGGCGAGCATTCGCCTCCTTTTATTTTCCTTTTACTTAAAACTGATGATCAGCTGTATCTGGATTCAAACTTGTAATGCCAATGATAGTGGCGCTTTTTTCAATGGCTTTGGTTTGCTCAACCAGAGATTGAATCGTGTCTTGCACCAGCTGTTGACCTGCTTTGTTGTTAGAAGCAATCAGTTGATCAAAGTGCTGACCTTTATTTTCAGCAGAATCCACCAGCTTACCGACTTGGGCAATGGAGCTATCAAACTGTTGCTGAATCTGCTGCGCTGCTTTGGCATCTTTTTGTTGCACCAAATCGGCAATACTTGGTCCTGCAATTTTTTTACCGTCGCTACGAGTGTAAGTCCCCGTGTATACGTTGTAGATCCCTTGCTCGTTGTAGTAATGAGAGTTGTGCGTGTTATCAGAAAAACAGTCGTGTTCATCTTCTGTTGAACCCGCTTCTAATGCCACTTTCATTCTTTCTCCCGCTAACTCACCTAAAGAAAGCGACCCCATGCCAAACAGCATTCGGCGTAAACCGTTTTCAGATGGCTCACTAAGCAAGGTTTGGCGATAATTATCTTTGCTATCCGCAGACCACTGTTTTTCCATCCACTGTAAATCTTCAACCAATAGTTGCGCCGTTGCTTGTAAGTACTGCCCGCGACGGTCACAGTTATTATTTGTACAACCCTCACCCACCACATAATCGGTATAACTGCGTTCACCTGCACCGCTATTGGTGCCATTTAAATCTTGGCCCCACAACAAGAACTCAATTGCGTGATAACCCGAAGCCACGTTAGCCTCTGAACCACCAAGTTCATTAAGACTGGCGATTAATTGTGGAGTGATGGTTGCCGTATCCACCTTTGTATTGCCGATAATCAGCTCGCTGTTCGCGACAATATTTGCCGTTGCGCCATCGTTACCCATTTCAAATTGGTAACCTGCAGCAACGTAGTCAATTAAGCCTTCATCTAGCGGCCATGCATTAAGTTGCCCTTCCCAGTCATCCACTACCGGATTACCAAAACGGAATACTTCTGATTGTTGGTATGGCACTCGCGCATTTAGCCAGGCTTGTTTTACTTGCTTAAAACTGGCCTCTGACGGCTTAGCAATAAATTGCTCAATGCTATTATTTAGGATTTTCGCCGTTGCCAGTGAATCAAAATAAACCGAGTGCGCTACATCCGCATAATGAGTAACAACTTGTTGTTCTGTCACTTCTTTTGCTGACAATGGACTGCTCAATAAAGCCAATGCGGCCACAGCTGAAAAAATAGGTTTCTGTTGCATAATGTTGTAAATCCCTTACCTGGTGTTAATGCGGTTGCGTTTGATAATCGTTTTCATTCACATAATGTACGTGATTTTCACCTTTTGTTACAAACATTTTTTTACATAATTTTCACGTACAGTAATAACCACAAGATATAAGTGGGCTTTTAGTTATGCTTATTTAAGCGCTTGTGACAGGCACAACAGAGGGACTAACAAAGGTAAATATGAGACGAAGTAAGGAAGGTCTTAAATAAAAAAACCAGCATTTTTAGTGCCAAAAATGCTGGTGAAAATGAAACGATATAGATGAGATCTCAATAGAGATTATCGATTTCGATGACTCAATTCGAGCTAAGTGTTTTTCCCCCAAAGACTCGATCAAATTGAGTTAAGTTCGCCACTTTTGCATTGGCTTTTCTATGCCATTTACTGGAATTTGCCACTAGCCATTTCTGTTTAGAACCGATGAGAATAGCTTGACTGGTCTGCGCTTCACCCAGCTCATGTTCCATTGCGTACTCATTGAGCACTGCTTCATCATTGCTAGATGCACACAAGTCTTGATGACCATCTAATTGCTGAATTTCACTAATGGCCGCACAGCTAATAATGCCAATATCGGCGCTGAATTTATCAAAAAACTGTCCCACTCCATCACCAATAATATCGCCATCGCGAGTACGCAATTTGCCACCCGCCAACCATATTTCGATATGATCGTACTGTGACAAAATATGCGCCGCTTGAAAGTTATTGGTGACGACTCGTAATTGATTATGGTTGACCAATTGCTCTGCAATTAAAGCAATTGTGGTGCCAATGCCTAAAAACAAAGTACATCCGTCAGGGATCTGTTTGACTACCTCGGCGGCTACCGCTCGCTTTTCATCTTGATTGGTCGTGCTTCGTGATAGAAAGCTGCGATTAACCAAGGTGCTTGGCAAGCTCACACCGCCGTGATGGCGCTGTGCTAAGCGTAGGCTACACAGCTTATTAATATCACGGCGTATTGTTTGAGTGGTTACGCCAAAATGTTCTGAAAGTTCATCAATGCTGCAATATTCTTGTGCTGAGATCAGATCGATGACTTGTTGCTGACGAAGACTTATATTGTGCATGGCATTACGCTCAAACATTTTCTAAGGCGACGTACGCTTGCGGAATATCAGTGATCATCATATCCACGCCCCAATGCCAATAATCTTCCACCAGCTCAGGGAAGTTAGGCGTGTAACAATACAACTGATAATCAAACTGCTTGATCTGTTGCGCTGTGGCTGAGGTCAAAAAGCGATAGTCACAATGTACGCTGTAGGCATTGATATCACGTAGAATATCAAACGCATTGAGAGGGATTTTCTGCCATAGTTGCCCTCGGCGTACCTGTGGCAATAAATCCTGCATCTCAACTAATGCTTGAGTAGAAAAACTGGAAAATAAGATCTGATCTGCAGCAATACCTGAGGCAATAATGACTTGCGCCACTTTAGCGCACAACAGTGCAATATCGTCTTGCGGATATACTTTAAGTTCAATGTTCAGCTTTGTTTGAGTGCGCTGCACAAAGTCTAATGTTTCCAACAAAGTCGGAATAGGCTCATCCATATATTTATCATTAAACCACAGACCTGCATCCAACTTTTTCAATTGCGATAAAGTCATTTCAGCCACTTTGCCACAACCATTAGTGCATCGGTTAACCGTATCATCATGGATGACCATAGGTACGCCATCACTGGACAACTGCACATCAATTTCTATCCACTGACAGCCTGCATCTACCGCAAGTATAAACGCAGCTAACGTATTCTCTGGTGCTTGGCTTGAAATGCCACGATGCGCCATTGTTTTTAGAATAGCGTTGGCCTTCAAATTACCCTCTGTCTTCAAAATACTAGACATTCACTCTCATTCCATATCCACCTGAATTACCTAAAGAATGTCAGGCAAATATGACAAATAAATGTCACCACTTATACAAATCAAATGTTCAATTAAGTTCATTTATCTGTAATCCAAACGTCATCTTTCTCATTTAACTTTCACTTGAACGCAAACAAAGAAATATGAATACAAATGAACATGGACCATCGAGTTCATTTTCTATTACCCAAACTTAAATTTAAAGGAACGAATATGTCGATTACACGCTTTACTGGCGCAGTACTAGCAACAGCGCTTCTTAGTGCCCAAGCTCACGCAAAGACGGAAGTTGAATGGTGGCACGCGATGGGTGGTGCTCTTGGTGAGAAAGTTAACGCAATTGCTACTGACTTTAATGCCAGCCAGTCTGAGTATGAAATCAAACCTGTATTTAAAGGTAGCTACGCAGAAACGATGACCAGCGCAATTGCTGCGTTCCGTGCTAAAGAGCAGCCAGCTATCGTTCAGGTATTCGAAGTGGGCACTGCGACAATGATGGGTGCAGAGCAGGCAATTTACCCTGTTTACCAATTGATGCAAGACACTAAAGAGCAGTTCGACTCTAGTGACTACCTACCAGCAGTAACAGGTTACTACACCACTAAAGACGGCAAAATGTTATCAATGCCGTTTAACAGCTCAACTCCTGTGATGTACTACAACCAAGACATGTTTGCTAAAGCGGGCATCAAAGAAGCTCCGAAAACATGGAAAGAGATGGAAGAGACGTCTCTTAAACTGATGAAGTCTGGCGCTAAATGTGGTTTCACAACCACGTGGCAATCATGGGTTCAAATCGAGAACTTTGGTGCACGTAACAACGTTCCTGTTGCTACTAAGCAAAATGGATTTGATGGCTTTGACACTGAGTACACCTTTAACTCTGAACCATTTGTTAAACACATCGATCAAATGGCGAAATGGTCTAAAGAAGGCGTATTTAAGTACGGCGGTCGCCAATCTGACGGTATGCCATTGTTCTACACTGGCGAATGTGCGATGACAATGGGCTCTTCTGCTGGCCTAGCCGGCATTCAAGAAAACATGCAAGGTATTAACGTAGGTGTTGCACAACTTCCTTACGACGACACTCTAGTAAAAACACCACAAAATACCATCATCGGTGGCGCATCTCTTTGGGTTCTTCGTGGTCACTCAAGCGAAGAATACAAAGGCGTAGCTAAGTTCTTTACTTACCTATCTAGCCCTGAAGTACAGTCAGAGTGGCACAAAGGCACAGGCTATTTGCCAATCACTCAAGACGCTTACGAGTTGACTAAGAAAGAAGGCTTCTACAAGTCTCACCCTGGTACAGATACCGCTGTTATCCAAATGACAGAAACTGCGCCAACGGAAAACTCTAAAGGTATCCGCTTTGGTAACTTCCTACAAACTCGTGACATCATCAACGAAGAACTAGAAGCAGTTTGGGCAGGTCGTAAATCAGCGACTACAGCACTAAACACTGCTGTGCAACGTGGTGACCAACAACTACGTCGCTTCGAACGTACGCAAAAGTAACCTATCTCGCCACCTGATCTTAATTAAAGATCAGGTGGCGTTCACTGGATTTTTATATGTCTTCACAAGTTGTTTTTAAACACAAATGGTTACCCGTTGCGCTTATTGCGCCGCAATTAATCATCACTCTGGTGTTTTTTATCTGGCCAGCAGGTCAGGCAGTTTTCCAATCTACTCTGTTAGAAGATGCTTTTGGCATCAGTCGTGAGTTCGTGGGATTGGAAAACTTCTTGAATTTATTTAGCGATAAGCTCTATTTAAACTCTTTTCTTACCACTATGCAGTTCAGCATCAGCGTTGCGGTACTCGCCCTTGTCAGTGCATTAGTGTTGGCCGCTTTTGCCGAACAAATCATGCGCGGCGCGACGTTTTATCGCACTTTTTTGATTTGGCCGTATGCGGTTGCCCCTGTAGTCGCAGGTTCTTTGTGGCTATTTCTGTTTGATCCCACTATTGGCGTAGTCAGCGAAATACTGAATTTATTTAATGTGAATTGGAATCCAACCCTGAACGGCACTCACGCCATGTGGATGGTGGTGATTACCTCTACTTGGAAGCAAATCAGCTACAACTTTTTGTTTTTCTTAGCTGCCTTACAATCGGTTCCTAAGTCATTGCATGAAGCTGCCGCTATTGATGGTAGTGGCCCAATTAAGCGTTTTCTCACCATCAGTTTCCCACTGATTTCGCCCACTAGCTTCTTCCTATTGGTAGTGAACTTTGTATACGCCTTCTTTGATACTTTTGCGGTTATCCATGCCATGACCCAAGGCGGTCCAAGCAACAGTACCTCAACGCTAGTGTACAAAGTGTATAACGACGGCTTTATCGGCCTTGATCTTGGTTCATCGGCCGCCCAGTCCGTGGTGTTGATGATCTTAGTGGCGCTACTGACTGTCATTCAATTTAAATACGTAGAAAAGAAGGTGGCTTACTAATGGTAGAACGACGCCCTTTATTTAAACTCGTTTGTCATTTGGTACTGATTCTCGGTATTTTGGCCATCGCGTTACCGGTGTGGATTGCTTTAGTGGCAACCACTCACCCCAATACGGCATTTGCGACCGGCACACCACTGTGGTTTGGCGATCTTGGTTTGAGCGTGTTTGTAGATTTACTGTCGGGTACCGGCGTACACAACAACAGCGCCCTGCCTATTCCGCAGATGCTACTCAACTCATTTATCATGGCGATATGTATCACTATCGGCAAGCTGACCATTTCAATTTTGTCTGCTTATGCGGTGGTATTTTTTGAATTTCGCGGCCGTATGCTGGCATTTTGGATGATCTTTTTCACCTTAATGCTGCCAGTCGAAGTGCGCATCATGCCTACCTTTGAGGTAATCACTAACCTCAATATGTTGAACTCATTCTATGGTTTGACTATTCCTTTGATTGCCAGTGCGACCGCGACTTTCTTATTTAGGCAGTTTTTCTTAACTGTCCCTAAAGAACTGGTCGAAGCGGCGCGCATTGATGGCGCAGGCCCAATGAAGTTCTTTTTTGATATTTTATTGCCGCTATCGCGCACCAACATTGCGGCTCTTTTTGTGATCACCTTTATTTATGGGTGGAATCAATACCTTTGGCCTTTGCTCATCACCACAGACACTAGCTATTACACCATTGTAATGGGCATCAAGCAGATGCTTGGCGTTGTCGATGGCGTGATTGAATGGAACAAGATCATGGCGACCACCATTATTGCCATGTTACCCCCTGTCATCGTGGTTATCGGGATGCAAAAAGCATTCGTCAAAGGCCTTGTGGATTCGGAGAAATAATTTATGTCTACCTTAACTCTTTCAAATATCGCTAAGTGCTACCCAAATGGATACCAAGCGATTCAAAAACTTAATTTAAACATCCAAGACGGCGAAATGGTGGTCTTAGTTGGCCCAAGTGGCTGTGGTAAATCAACGCTGCTGCGTATGATTGCGGGTCTAGAAGAGATCTCCAGTGGCGAGCTAAAAATTGATGACAAAATCGTCAACGATCACGAACCAAGCGAACGTGATATTGCGATGGTGTTCCAGAACTACGCTCTGTATCCACATATGTCGGTATTTAATAACATGGCGTATGGCCTACGTAACCGTAAAACGCCAAAAGCTGAGATTGAAAAACTGGTCAATCAAGCCGCTGAAATGCTTGAGCTGTCTCATCTATTAGACCGTAAGCCTAAGCAACTCTCTGGTGGTCAACGTCAGCGCGTGGCAATGGGGCGCGCCATTGTGCGTAAGCCAAAAGTATTTTTATTTGATGAGCCGCTATCAAACCTTGACGCTAAATTACGCGTACAGATGCGCCTAGAGATCAAACGACTGCAACGTAACCTAAATACTACCTCTGTGTACGTTACCCACGATCAGGTTGAAGCCATGACACTGGCCGATAAGCTAGTGGTGCTAAACCAAGGTAATGTAGAGCAAGTAGGTTCACCGCTTGAGATCTATCAAAAACCTGCATCACTGTTTGTGGCCACCTTTATGGGCTCTCCGGCGATGAATATCTTAAACGCGAATATTAGTGAGCTCGGCATTCATATTGGCGAGACTATTTTACCCATCAACAGCCAAGGCCTTCCTTACGGAGTGATTAAAGTTGGGCTGCGTCCTGAGCATTTGTTGCTAGAAAAACACAACCCAAGATTTAGCGTAAAAGTGGAATTAATTGAAGCGCTTGGCGCTGATTTATTATTGTACTGCCACACTCTTGATGCGCATCCACAAAATCTGGTTGTTCGCGTTGATGGTCATGAGGCGATTCAGCCTGATGACATCATTGGCCTAGACTTTGATAATGAATCCATCCACCTATTTGATACCCAAAGCGAAGCACGTTTTGATTTTGAATGTGTCGCTTCGCAACAAAAAGAGGCTGTAAATGCTTGACCCAATCAACACCATTGACCTTAATCGCCTCCGCGATATTGAATGGTTGTTAACCGACGTAGACGATACTCTGACATGGGAAGGTAAACTTCCTGATGTCACCCTAAAGGCCCTGTACGACTTACAGCAAGTTGGGGTTAAGGTTGTTGCGGTAACTGGCGCTTGCGCTGGTTGGTGTGACCAAATTGCAAAATTATGGCCTGTACATGGCGTGATCGGCGAAAATGGCGCATTTTGGATGCAAAAAAATGCCACTGACTTTAGTGTTCACTCTGCGCTGCCCATGCAGGAAATGCAGCAGCAACAAGCTAAACTAAAGCACGAGCTAGAACAGCTTTTAGCGCAGTATGATGATATTGGCTTTGCCTCTGATCAGCCGTTTCGCTACTGCGATATAGCGATCAATCTTAGTCAAGACCGAGAGCCTGTCAGTGATGAGATTGCGCAACAGTTAATGATGAAATGTCGCGGGCTAAGCATTGACGGACAAGCGGTGCACGCTACGTTAAGCTCTATCCATCTCAATGTGTGGTTAGGAGAGCATAGCAAGCGTGTCACTGGTGAAGCTTATCTGAGAGCAAACAGCATCTTTGAAGATTTACCGCTACAGCGCATCAGTTATGTGGGCGACTCACAAAACGATGAAGCTATGTTTCAATGGCTTCCAACGACATTTGGCGTCAACAATATTCACAAGGTGTTAGATCAGTTGACCAGCAAACCAAGTCACCTACTGACTGAAAATGGCGGATTTGGCTTTGCTGAATTAGCCAATAAAATTGTGGATGCAAAACGCCAAACCCTAAAGGTGGTGGCTGGATAATCTTTTATCCTAGTTAACTTTTATCTTTGATAAGAATTACCCGCTAATAATAAAAAAGCCCCGCTGATTTATCACAATCAGCGGGGCTTTTGTCTATTACTGTGAGCAAATTAACGGGTTATTTCGCCTGCAATTTTAACAGTGTATGACCTAAGCCAATGTTATCGATGCGCTCATCCACCGCAAGGCCGGCTTCTTCGATAATTTCTAGGAAGTCATCACTGCGGTAGAAACGGCTATTACCGTTGGCTAAACAGGTGAAATACAGTGAAGTGGCATTTAGGCTGTATGCGGCTGCTTCGTATTTTTGTGCATCCCAGAACAGTTCCAGAATGTAGATTGAATCACCAGGTCGAAGCTGCTTTTTCACGCGCTTCAAAATACTCAGAATTTCCATAGGCGAGAAACAATCTAAGAACTGGCTCATCCACCATGTATCAATGTTGTCTGGCAGAGTCTGCTCTTTGTTGAGCATGTTGGCCGGGTAAAAATTAATGCGATCGGCAAAGCCATTCTTTTCGGCATTGATTTTTGCCATCTCAAGTTGTTGAGGCAAATCGACAATAGTAACGTTCACGTCTTGATCGTAGTTACAGCACTGCAACGCCCACTTACCTGTGTTGCCACCGATATCCGCAATTTTCTGTGGTTTATTGCCAAATACCGTTTCAAGTAATTTCGGGAATGAACGATCCGAGTAGAAGTGATCAAAGTTAAACCAGCTTTGCTTGGCTTGCTCTGGTAGACGAGATAATCCCTCATAGATGGTTTCCCAATCACCTAGCTCTTTAAGCCCTGCCGGTTTGCCTTCTACAATCGCTTCGGTTAAATGCATCATCGCCGCGTAACAAACGTCAGCGGTAAAATCCATATTCGCTTTGGTCATGCCATCGTGTAGCAGGAAGAAACCAAGGTTCGCGATAATATAGTTAGGCTTGTTATAGGTAACGATATTGGCACTAACCGCCATATCAAGCAGAACTTTAACACCATATTCTGAGACATCAGACTGTTGGCTAATTTGCTCAGCATTGAGTCCTTGTTCACCTGCATTATCTAACACGGCCAAAATGCCTAAATCACGCAATGTTCTCGCAGTATGAAATACGATGGGAGCAAAGGATAACTTTTGCGCTTCAGTTTTCGCTTCTAGCGCGGTATATGGGTCTTGTTCTTTATTTAACACAGATAAACCTTTATATGTAATTAGAGTGCCCGCTGAGCAGGTTCTGTTGCAGAGAGTTTTCTCTAGATGTCGACGTTGAGCTTACATTCAACGATTACAATTATGAGCGATATTAGCATCTTTTGCTTTCAAGTTTATTGGGTTAATGTATAGCATTAAGTGAAAATACTTATTGCAAAAATAATCAGGAATAAACTTTTAGGGTTTTTATTTCTTTATTGGTGCGCTTTTCTAAGTCATTTCAGCAACAACGATCTCGATATTAAACGTTACATATCAAGATTTTATATACAAGAGTCTGCACAAAAATATGCTCAAGAATAACCTAACACTACAATTCAACATTGATGCATGGAATGCTTATGCGCCAGGTATATCGACGCAAAGCCAGTGGCAAGAATGGGCAGATGACGGCATTTGGCCACAAGACAGTACGATAGTATCGTCCGCAATACCGCCAATGATGCGCCGCAGAATGAGTAGTTTAAGTAAGCTTGCAGTGCAAACCAGCATTGAATTACTCAAAGAGCATGACGTGCAATATCTCGTGTTTGCCAGCCGTCACGGAGAGCTGCATCGCAGTGCAAAACTGATTAATGATATCGTCTGCGGCGAAGAAGCCTCACCTATGGCTTTTTCACAGTCGGTGCACAATACCGCAGCAGGGCTTGCCACCATTGCCATTAAAAAGCCCATTCCACTGACCTCTATTGCCGCTTCAAGCAATACCTTTCACAGCGCCCTTACTGAAGCTTGGTTATATTTAACTTGTCACCCGACCCATAAAGTACTGATCGTCGATTTCGATGAGCCTCTACCCGATGCATACTCCAAATATGAAAACCAAGTTTACAACGGTTATGGGCTTGGGCTAGTGGTATCATATGGCGATAGATTCACAATCACCAAGCAAATGAGCAATGACACCGAAGAGCAATCAATGCCCCAAGCATTAACCTTTCTTCAGCATTTTCTTGGTAGTAGCAATAACTGGGCGATAACATCATCGAAGCAAATATGGGAATGGTATCAAAAACCATGAAGACACTTGACCGCTATTGGCGTGTTTTTGCTACCGGATTCTGCTTTGTGGTCTTTGGACTAGGCGGCCTAGTGCTGAGCTTTTTAGTCATCCCCGTTATTCATTTATTTATTAAAAATCAAACCCGTAGAGAGTATAAGGTTCAGGGCGTTATTCAGCGCTCTTTCAATGGCTTTTGTAAACTCATGAAGTTTACTGGCGTTATTGATTATCAAATTATCGGTGCGGATATATTAGAACAGGACTCAGACTGTCTGATTATTGCAAACCACCCTAGCCTTATTGATTATGTGCTCATTGCATCGCAGCTCAAACGTTGTGATTGTTTGGTTAAGTCTTCTATTTGGGCTAACCCTTTTATGAAGCACATAGTAAAAGCGGCAGGTTATATTCCAAATGAAACCGCCGACGATCTTCTGGTACGATGCACACAACGATTTGATAAGGGCAACGTGTTGCTTATCTTCCCTGAAGGGACCAGAACAACACCGGGAGTTCCGTCAAAATTACAAAGAGGAGCGGCGCAAATTGCCATTCGCACCCAAAGAGATTTGCGTGTAGTGCATATTTCCGTTTCTTCTAGCTTCCTTACTAAACAAGGAAAATGGTATAACGTACCGTTAAATAAGCCTTTTTTTCGTATTGAAGTAAAAGACAAAGTTAAAGTTCAACCTTTTATCGAACAAACAGAGTCGCCAACAATTGCGGCCCGCCGTTTGCAACGGCATTTAACTGAGATAATATTTCCTAATAATCATTAGCCATAAAGTAGGTCCCAGTGGAAAAATTACATAACGAAATTAAACAACTCATCATTGATGCTCTTAATCTTGAAGATTTAACCATTGATGATATTGAAACTGAAGCGCCGCTTTTTGGTGATGGATTAGGTTTAGATTCAATCGATGCCCTAGAACTGGGTCTTGCGATTAAAAAGAAATACAACATTATTATTGATGCAGATGACACTAATACTCGCGAGCACTTTGCTTCTGTTAGCAATCTCGCCACTTACATCTCTTCACAGATCAGCGAATAATCCGTAGGTATAGACTCTCATGACAGACGTAAGTAAAGATCAGGTATTTAATCAAGTTAAAGAAGCCCTAGTCGAGCTATTTGAACTGGATGAAGCAGATATCGTATCTGACGCTCATTTATACACAGATCTCGATTTGGATAGCATCGACGCGGTTGATCTTGTTGTTCACCTACAAAATGTAACAGGCAAGAAAATCAAACCGGCTGAATTTAGCGCAGTACGTACGGTTGATGATGTAGTAAACGCTG
This sequence comes from Vibrio sp. B1Z05, assembly GCF_052955985.1. Classification (NCBI taxonomy): domain Bacteria; kingdom Pseudomonadati; phylum Pseudomonadota; class Gammaproteobacteria; order Vibrionales; family Vibrionaceae; genus Vibrio; species Vibrio sp. B1Z05. Next base: position 788,675 of record NZ_CP130463.1, on the reverse strand, counting down.
TTGCTGAGCTTCTTAAGGAAGCCTAATGCGCCAATTGCTGACAATTCTGTCCGCTGTGGTGTTACTTGCCTATCCATTTGCCGTGTATTTTGGCATTGATAGGTTTGGATTTTCCATCGTGGGGATTTTATTGATCCTCGCTTTGGCAGTGCGTTTACTCAGTGTTCAAAAAACCAAGCTCAAAGAGTTGAAATACGTGGCGCAAATTAGTGCGGTCACCGGCATCACTCTAGTGGGGTTAGGACTCATTTTTAAGCAGCACGGTTGGCTAACGTTTTATCCCGTTGTAGTCAATCTATGCATGTTGGTGGTGTTTGCTTCTAGCTTAAAACAGCCACAAACCATTATTGAACGCTTAGCCAGACTGCAAGACCCCGACTTACCTCAAAGTGGGGTGGACTACACGCGAAAAGTCACTGTAATTTGGTGTTTGTTCTTTATTGCAAATGGACTATTCGCACTTTATACCTGCTTTCATTCACTGCAACTTTGGACGCTCTACAACGGGCTAATTAGTTATATTCTTGCCGGATCATTATTCGCCATTGAGTGGATTGTTCGCCAGTTTCTCCTGAAGGATCGTAAGATAAAATGAACCTAGAGCAAGCTAGCTTTTCTTCTCTTACACACCTGTTTTGTACAGAGCGTGCTACTAATAATCGTGCTAGTAATAATATAGTGGCTTTCGATAGACACACCCATATCACGTGGCGCGAGTTTCAACATGATGTAGCGCTCTATGCTGAGCGATTAGCGCAACACCGTGAACAAAACGTCGCTTTGTGCTTTGGCAATAGCTACCTGTTTGCTGTGGGCTTTTTTGCGGCTTGTTACAGCCAAAAATCATTGGTATTACCGGGCAACTATCAAACCCAAGCGCTTAAAGAATTGAGTCAACACTTTGACTTGTTATTGCATGATAGCGATATCACCGTCAGTAATGATTTGAACGCGCTTGAAGTGACTCGAGCTTCAGAAAGTACAGCCACTAAGCCAATCGCATTTGCGCCTCTGGATCTCGATTCAATCAAAGTAACTTTGTTTACATCTGGCTCCAGTGGCACAGCAAAAGCCATCGTAAAAAAACTGACGCAACTGGATAATGAAGTGGTTATTTTGGAGTCCCTTTGGGGCGCAGATATAGCCAACACACGCATCGAAAGCACTGTCTCTCATCTACATATTTATGGATTGCTCTTCCGCCTGTTATGGCCGCTCTGCGCTGGCCGACCTTTTGCAGCGCACAATTTAGAGTTTCCAGAACAAGTTATCCAACACGCGGATAAAGACTCGGTGCTGATCAGTAGCCCAGCCCTGCTTAAACGTCTAACGGATGACAAAAAGAGTGCGCCATATCGCCGCATAGTGTCCTCTGGCGGGCCTTTACCGCAAGCAGCCGCCAAACTGAGCCAAACGCTATTGGGCTCTCTGCCTATGGAAGTGTTTGGTAGTACCGAAACCGGTGGCATTGCATTTCGTCAGCAACACACTCCAAGTACAGCTTGGCAGTTATTTCCAACTGTAGAAGCTGAGCTCAATAGTGAAAACTGCTTACGCTTACGTGCGCCACATATTGCCGGTGACGATTGGTATCAAACCGCAGACGAATGTCAGTTCCATGATCAGCGCAGTTTTGATCTCAAAGGGCGAACCGATCGCGTCATCAAAATAGAAGAAAAACGCATCTCTTTAGTCGAACTCGAAAAGCGCTTAGATCAACTAGACTGGATTGAAGAAAGCGCCACGATTCCAATGCAAGATGACCAGCGTCTAACAATTTGCGCAGTCATCGTGCTCACCGAAGCTGGGCATAAAGAAGTGCAGCGTATTGGTAAAGGGCCGTTTTGGATTGCTCTACGTAAAGCATTGCGAGATTGGTTAGAGCCGGTAGCGATTCCGCGTAAGTACCGCATAGTCGACGACATTCCGCTAAATAGCCAAGGCAAACGACAAGTAAACGAAATTAAGAAGCTGTTTCAAGCATGAGTAATGTCAAACTGGGCAAAGGCACACAACTAACAATTACGCAAAAAAGACGCAGATAACGAAATGAGTAAGATAAAGCAGATGCACAAAAGAAAACCAACCATCATTGATGTGAATTGCGCTGATACGCAAGCCACACTGCAGCTTAAAGTCGACGCTGACATCTTGGATTTTTGCGGCCATTTTTCTCATTTCCCTTTATTGCCTGGAGTCAGTCAAATTGATTGGGCGCTGTTTTATGCGGTTGAATACCTAAATACACCCGCTGTATTTAAAGGGATGGAAGTGATTAAGTTTCAAGAGCCTATTTTGCCTGATGCACAAGTCACTTTGGATTTGAACTGGGATAGCGATAAGCAAAAACTCTCCTTCAAGTTTCGCTCGCAACAGGGCGAATTGTTGGTGATTCATTCCTCTGGAAAAATGAAACTAGGGAAATAATGTGCAGACTTACCAGCCGTGCTTTTTAATTCCTTGCTATAACCATGGCAGTACTATTGATGCTGTAGTGGCTTCGCTAGAAGCGTTTGCTCTACCTTGTATCGTAGTTGATGACGGTAGCGATAGTGCCACTAAGCAAGCCTTGCAAGAATTAGCCAACAGCCGTGAGGTAATTTTAGAAACTTTAGCTGAAAACTCAGGTAAAGGCGGCGCGGTGATGGCCGGTATTCGCAAAGCTCATCAACTTGGTTACAGTCACGTTATCCAAATTGATGCCGATGGTCAGCATGACGTTGACGCTCTGCCTAAGCTGATTGCTAGCTCAAAAGCGCACCCTACTCGTCTTATTTCGGGGCAACCTATTTACGATGCGAGCGTGCCAAAATCTCGTTTGTACGGTCGCTATGCCACCCATATTTGGGTATGGATAGAGACACTGTCATTGTCTATTAAAGACAGCATGTGCGGCTTTAGAGCCTATCCAGTCGCAAAAACTGTGGCTGTGCTGGATAAATACCGCATTGGTCAACGCATGGATTTTGATATCGAAATCTTAGTACGCATGTACTGGGAAGGCGTTGATATCGACTTTGTTGAAACCCGCGTAATTTACCCAGAAGGTGGCATTTCCCACTTTGACGCTTTGTGGGATAACGTCAAAATCAGTTGGATGCATACCCGTCTGTTTTTTGGCATGTTACCAAGAATCCCTAAGCTGTTAGCGCGTCACTGGCAAAAGCCTACCAACACAGATAAAACCCATTGGTCAAAACGTCAAGAGCAAGGCACTGTGCTTGGCATTAAACTGATGTTGGCGATTTACACCCTACTGGGACGAAAAGTGTTTAACCTGATCCTAAAAGTGGTGATCCGCTATTACCACTTAACAGGCAAAGACGCCAAATTGGCCTCAGAACAATTTTTACAACAGCTGCAAAGCTATGCCACAGCACAAGGCATTGCACTGCCTAAACCCATCGACAGTTATCATCACCTACTCTCTTTTGGGCACACTATGCTCGACAAACTGGCGGCGTGGAAAGGCGATTTTAATAGTGACAACCTGACCATACACGGCAAAGAGCACTTCCCTAAAATTGCCCAAAGCCAACGTGGCGTTATCTTGATTGGCTCACATTTGGGCAATATTGAACTGTGCCGAGCATTAGCGCGTAAGTACTCACATGTAAAAATTAATGCTTTGGTGTTTACCGAACATGCAGAGCGATTTAATACCGTAATGAAAGCGGTCAACGCAAATTCAGACCTAAACTTGATTCAAGTGAGTAGCATTGGGCCTGATACCGCGATTTTATTACAACAAAAAATTGAAGCTGGTGAATGGGTAGTGATCGTCGGCGATCGCACCTCCACCAGTAAAGAAAGTCGCTCAGTATGGGCGGACTTTTTAGGTAAACCTGCGCCATTTCCGCAAGGTCCATTTTTGCTGGCATCGGTGCTAAAAGCACCGGTATATCTGCTATTTGGATTACGAGATGACTCTAGTGATAAGCCGCTGTTTGACGTTTATTTTGAGCCGTTTAGTGACAAGATCATTCTTCCTCGAAAAGAACGTCAACAAGCTCTGCAAAATGTCGTGCAAAGCTATGCCGACCGTTTGCAGCACTATACATTGCAAGCTCCTTTGCAGTGGTATAACTTTTTTAATTTTTGGACATTAAGTGATCAGAAAGATGACAGAAAAAAACACTAACACCATTACCTTCGGCGCTCAGGCGCTTTCTATCGAAGACGTTGTTGCCATTGCACAAGGTGCAGATGCCAAGCTAAATAATGCGCCAGAGTTCACTAGCAAAATTGACCGTGGTGTGGCGTTTTTAGAACGTCTTTTAAAAGAAGATGGCGTGGTTTACGGTGTGACTACCGGCTATGGTGACTCATGTACTGTGGCAATTCCACCTAACTTGATTGATGAACTGCCACTGCACCTTACTCGTTTCCACGGCTGTGGTCTGGGTGACATTTTAACGCATGAACAAGCAAGAGCGGTTCTGGCAACTCGCCTTTGCTCTCTAGCGCAAGGTGTATCGGGTGTTTCGCATGAACTACTAAACCAAATCATCACTCTGATCAACAAAGACATTACTCCGCGCATTCCTGAAGAGGGTTCTGTGGGCGCAAGTGGCGACTTAACGCCTCTTTCTTATCTTGCTGCGGCGCTGATTGGCGAACGTGATGTGATCTATAAAGGCGAAACTCGCCCTACCGAAGAAGTATTTGCAGAGCTTGGCATAGACCCCATTCGTCTTAAGCCAAAAGAAGGGCTAGCACTGATGAACGGTACTGCGGTAATGACCGCTATCGCTTGTCTAGCCTACAAACGCGCAGAATACCTAGCTCAGCTGTGTTCTAAGATCACAGCCTTAGTTTCTGTGGGCATGAACGGTAACCAGTTCCACTTTGATGAAGCATTATTTGCGGTAAAACCTCATCCAGGTCAGCAACAAATTGCAGCATGGATTCGTGACGATCTAAAAGCAGAACGTCCACCACGCAACAGTGATCGTCTTCAAGACCGTTACTCGCTACGTTGTGCACCGCACGTTATCGGCGCGGTTCAAGACTCTCTACCTTGGATTCGTTCTTTAATTGAAAACGAACTAAACAGTGCCAACGACAACCCTATCATCGATGGTGATAACGAGCGCGTACTGCACGGTGGTCACTTCTACGGTGGTCACATTGCTATGGCAATGGACACGCTAAAAACCGGTATTGCTAACCTAGCGGATCTACTTGACCGCCAAATGGCTCAGCTAATGGATTACAAATTTAACAACGGCCTGCCATTTAACCTAACCGGCTCTGAAGGCGAAAGAAAACCTATTAACCACGGCTTTAAAGCAGTACAAATTGGTATTTCGGCTTGGACGGCTGAAGCATTGAAACACACCATGCCAGCGAGCGTATTCTCTCGCTCTACTGAGTGTCACAACCAAGATAAAGTGAGCATGGGGACTATTTCGGCGCGCGATTGTGTACGCGTACTTGAGCTTACCGAACAAGTGGCTTCGGCTTCATTGCTCGCCAGTGTACAAGCGCTAGAAATTCGCCGTCGTCACAATGAATTGGATGATGAGCACCTAAGCTCAAACCTAAAATCAATTCGTGATGCGGTATTAAGTGAGTTTGAATTTGTCGAAGAGGATCGCCCTCTTGAGCATGACTTACGCCACTTTATGGCTCGTATTCAACAGCGCCACTGGCCTCTATACTCGGAGAAATAATGGCAAACGACAGTCGATTTTCACTCGAATCTGAGGTGACTTTAGTCACCTCATTTCAAGATGCCGACCCTATGGGAGTCATCTACCACGGTAACTACTTCCGTTTTTTTGAAGAAGCCCGTCGAATCTTAATGGATAAGATTGGCTATGGTTATTTAGCCATGCAAAAATCTGGGTACATGTGGCCAATTATTGATACTCGAGTACGCTACGTTAAAGCGATTCCCTTTTGTCATGAGATAAAAGTAACCGCCAAATTGACGGAGTGGGAAAATCGATTGCGCGTTGACTACGTAATCTATGATGCAGCAACCAAGCAACGCATGTGTAAAGCGCATACGATGCAGGTTGCCGTATCCATAGACAGCCAAGAAATGTGTTTTGTATCGCCCAAAGTATTTACCGATAAGGTGGAATATTGGCACAGTCATGGCAGCAATAGCCCGTCATGAAACCTTGTATTAGTGACGTTGACAGAGCGAGAAACCGCAGCATGAAAAACCATAACCTAGCTAAGTGGCTAACTAAGTGGTCAGTTAAGTGGCTAACAATGGCCTTAATGGTGATGTCACCATTGTCATACGCTCAAGTGACCGATCTGGCTTCTTTGCAAACGCAATTGGCTCAGCACGACATTGTGCGTGGCGACTTTACTCAGTTGCGTAGTATTGAAATGTTTGCCCAGCCTCTGCGCTCACAAGGCACATTTACCCTAAGCAAAACCAATGGTTTATTGTGGCAACAAAATACGCCATTTCCGGTCAATCTGGTATTAACCAAAGATAAGCTGCGCCAAACATTTGCCAATCAAGACCCGCAAGTGATCACTGCCAAAGAAAACCCAATGGCGTTTTATTTTAGCCATGTGTTCTTAGCGGTATTCCATGGTGATACACAAGCGTTAAAAGAGCAATTTAACATCGACTTTAGCGTTAAAGCAGGCACTTGGACGATTACCTTAACCCCAACACAAGCGCCACTGAACTCAGTATTTAGCTCAATTGTGTTAGTCGGCACGCAAGCGATTGATAGCCTAACGCTACAAGAAATCCGTGGCGATAAAACCGAAATCGTATTCTCCAATCAAACTCATCAACCAGAGAATCTAAATGATGCTGAACAAGCTCAATTCAGCTTCAAATAATTCACACCGAAAAAGTCGCAACATTGCCTATGCATGGCTGATATTGGTGTTGCTGTTTATGGCTATGCTGGCAAAACAGTGGCTATGGTCAGCGCACTCTCCTATTGAGACTAACATCCTAAAATTGTTGCCGGTCAATCAACAAAACCCAGTGGTAGAGCAAGCTTTTGAATCCCTATCAGGAAACCTAAGCAACAAAGTGGTTTTTGCCATTTCACTAAATAATAAAGAAAAAGACCAAGACACAGTTTTTACGGCGGCAAGCCAATTACAACAATCCCTCACACATACTGGGCTATTTAATGACGTGGTCGGCAAAGTCAGCGCCGATCAGCAAAAATTATGGGCTTCGTATTATTTTAAGCACCGCTTTCAGCAGTTAACGCCCCAACAAAGAGAACGACTGCAACACGCCCCTCAAGATCAGGTGCAGTTAGTCGTGCAGTCGGTTTACAACCCTTTTTCTGGTGTCACTGGCACTGAACTTAGTAACGACCCATTTTTACTGTTTCGCGACTATTTGTCGCAGTTAACCCAAAACAGCTCAGCATTTACTATCGACAATGGTTTTCTCTCTGCGGTGCATGATGGCAAGAAATATCTATTAGTCACCGCCACCTTAAAAGACTCGCCATACAGTTTGCAAGCGCAAAAAGGTGTGCCGGAAATACAGGCCATTGAACAGTCACTTTCAGAGCAATTTGACGCGCAAACGGTGCACACAGGTGTGCTTTTTTATGCGGAGTTTGGCACCCAAAGCGCCAAATCAGAAATAAGCACCATAGGCTTATTTTCATTGCTTGGCGTGATTGTGCTAGTCATTGGCGTGTTTCGCAGCGCCACACCGCTACTGCTGGCTATTTTATCCATCAGTGTGGGGTTGTTGTCTGCTTTGGCACTGACCACCATGATCTTTGGCCGTATCCATCTATTTAGTCTAGTCTTTGGCGCCAGTTTAATTGGAGTATCCATTGACTATGCTTTTCACTACCTGACCGAGCGCCTTGCTAGCGGACAGCAATGGGACAGCCGATTAGGTTTAAAACACATATTTGTCGCCATTACTATGGGGCTTGCCACCAGCTTAATTGGCTATTTGGGCATGTTAATTGCGCCATTCCCTGGCTTGCAACAACTGGCGCTATTCTCATCGATTGGTCTGATTGCCGCCTACATTACTGTGGTAGCTTGGTATCCCATGTTAGCGGCTAAACCCAGCGTTAACCGCACTTTGCCCGGCATATGGCTATGGCAACAATGGTTGACCTTATGGTCAAAGAAAAGCGTCAAATATGGACTGCCAATTATTTGCTTGCTTGCATCGCTAGCTCCATTAATGCATCTGCAATACAACGATGACATCCGCCAACTACAAGCGATGCCAGAGCAGCTAAAACAGCAAGAGCAATTCATTTCTGAGCTCAGTGGCAGGCAGTCGTCACAACAGATGCTAGTGGTGACCGCCTCTAGCGATGAAGCGTTGCTACAACGGCTAGAATCGCTAGAGCTGACCTTAAATGATTGGCAACACAGCGGTACCATTAAGGGCTATCAAGCTCTGTCTCAATACGTAAGCTCTGCCTCGCGTCAAAAACAAAGCTATCAGTTAATTGAAAACTTGTATCACACCCAGGCTAATACCTTAACAAAAGCGCTGTCTCTTACCGATACACCCAGCATCCCAGAGCAATTTACGCCGATTTCTCTGGCTGACTATTTAACGCAGGTGGTCTCCGAGCCAACACGTTTTTTGTATGTGGGAAAAATAGACGATAAAGTGGCCAGCGTGGTCATGTTAAATGAGCTGAATAATCCCGAACAAGTTAAAGCCTTTGTTGCTTCGCAACCCGATATTAACTACTTAAATAAGGCTGAAGAGATCTCTTCGTTGTTCGCTAAATATCGCGTAAAAGTGGTTGAGTTATTGCTTGCCGCCCTTAGCGTTATCGCCCTAGTGCTCATTAAGCGTTACGGGTTTAGGCACACAGTGAAGATTTTACTGCCTTCGATTATTGCGTGTTTGGCCGGGCTTGCCGCCGCTTTAGCAACAGGTGCGTCACTAAACTTGTTTAACCTGCTGGCGCTGATTCTGATCATTGGTATCGGCATTGACTACACTTTATTTTTTGCTGAAAAATCTCGTAGTCCAAGTACATTACTTGCGATTACCTTATCAGCATTGACCACTTTGCTTTCGTTTGGCTTGCTGTCTCTGAGTCAAACCCATGCCATTCACAGCTTTGGTATTACGGTATTGTGTGGCATTTTTGTCGCTTGGTTATTATCACCATTAGCCATTACTCAAAAGGATAAATAATGAGGCTTTGTCTCTACCCGAAATCACTGCTGACGTTACTATTGAGCCTAATGCTAAGCGCTTGTGTAACCACTACGCCTACCGCGCACACTCCTGCGGTCAATATCACTGCTGAGCAGCAAGTGTATTTGCCTACACCGGACTCTCTTGGCTATTCGCTCAGTGCCAGTCAGCTTATTGAAGCCACTTGGCACAATGGTAAAAAAGATCGCACAGAGCAGCTTCCAGTTCAGCTACAAGTCACTCACGACAAGCTGGTTTTAGCAGGGTTTTCATCTTGGGGAACAAGAATATTATCTCTTGAGTATCAAGGGGATAATATATCGAGCGAGGTGCTGACTGGACTAGATGGCGTGTTACCGGCACCAGAGCAAGTGCTGTTTAATTTAATGATTACCTTGTGGCCGGCTTCGGCTTGGGAAGCACCATTAAATGCAGTGCAGTGGCGAATACTAGATACTGACAATAGCCGCAGCATTTATAACAGTGACGGTAAAGAAGTCATCCATATTCAATACAGCAATAAAGACAAACTGAGTGGGAAAATTATTTTCCATCATCTAATTGATGATTACACTATAACTATTACTACGCTTCAATCCCAAAAAACTGACTAGCACTGATAGCCATAATGACGACACAAAAATCTCAACCTATTTTCATCCAAGACTGTGGTTTTCACTCTGCGATGGGAGCAAGCCATACCCAGATACATGAATGTCTGTCAGGTCAGCGCGCCTCAAATATGCGGCAAGACGATGATATTCTCAATACTGACACCTCAACGGTCATTGGCCGCGTACAAGAAACCTTACCTGAGATCCCCGCACATCTTGCCGAGTTTGATACGCGCAATAATCAGCTTGCCCTATCTGCAATGCAGCAAATTGAAACCTCGGTGAAGAAGGCTATTGCGCAATATGGTGAGCAGCGCATTGCGGTAATTATTGGGACGAGTACCTCTGGGATTGCCGATGGAGAAACGGCTTACCAACACAAATTACAAGATGGTGATTTTCCCGATGACTTTCACTACCGCAAACAAGAATTGGGCAACAGCAGTGATTTCATTGCCACTTATTTTGCTATCACTGGGCCTTGTTACTCTATCTCGACAGCTTGCTCTTCTAGTGGACGGGTATTTATCACCGCACAGCGATTATTGCACAGCGGCATTGTTGATGCAGTGCTCGTGGGCGGCGTAGACTCAATTTGCCGCTTAACGTTAAATGGTTTTAATGGCTTAGAAGCATTATCAAACACTTTGTGTAAGCCATTTGATGCCACACGCGATGGCATTAACATTGGTGAATCAGCGGCGTTAATGCTGTTGACTGGGCAAGCTACAACCCATAATAACCAGCCAAACATTGCGCTCTTAGGTGCTGGCGATAGCTCAGATGCGCATCATATTTCGGCGCCACACCCAGACGGATTGGGCGCAGAGCAAGCGATGCAAAAAGCCCTAGACGATGCAGGGTTAAATGCTGAAAATATTGGTTACGTCAATGCACATGGCACTGCCACCCCACTTAACGATAGTATGGAGAGTAAAGCCATCTATCGATTGTTTGCCAATCATGTTGCGGTTAGCTCGACCAAGCCCTTAACCGGGCATACACTTGGCGCCGCCAGTGCGACAGAAGCGGCAATTGCTTGGCATATTTTAAAATACGACTTAGAACTCCCCCTACAACACTGCAAAGATAAAGCTGAAGATATCGAGGTTTCATTACTGGAAACGCCGACAAAATTGCACGGCAAAGCTATCTTAAGTAACTCTTTTGCGTTTGGTGGAAATAACATCAGCCTAATTTTTGGTTTTATAAATGACTGACTACCCATCAATTGCACAACTAGTGCCTCATGATGAGCCGATGATTTTTATCGACCGTGCTTTGGATATCCAACAAGATAGCGTGCACTGTCAGGTAGATATTGGCGAAAACAATCTGTTTTTCAACCTTGAGCAAAATAGTATCCCCGCTTATGTCGGTATTGAGTTTATGGCTCAATCATTGGCAGCGTGGTCGGGGTATCACTCACTGCAAAAAGGTGAGCAACCCGCGATTGGCTTTTTACTGGGAAGCCGACGTTACATTTCCCATTGTGACGCGTTCGAGAAAGGCCAGACACTGGATGTTTACGCTGAGAAATTGATGGAAGATAATGGCATGGCGGTCTTTACCGCTCGCATTGAATTTGAACAAAAAGTCTTGGCAAGTTGCCAACTGAATGTGTACGTACCATCAGAAGACAAATTAAAAGAAATGAAGACTAGGAGTCAACAATGACCCGACATGTGTTGGTGACAGGCGCAAGCAAAGGTATAGGTAAGGCAATTGCCATTCAATTGGCAAGCGATGGATTTACCATTGCCGTCCACTACATGGGAGATCGTCAAGGTGCCCAAGATACTCTAAACGTGATTGAAGAGAACGGTGGTCATGGGCGTCTGATCCAGTTTGATATCAGTGACCGCCAGCAATGTCGCACCGAACTTGAAGCGGATATTGAAGCGCATGGTGCGTATTACGGTGTGGTCAACAATGCCGGTATTACTCGTGACACCGCTTTTCCTGCCATGACAGAAGAAGAGTGGGACGGGGTTATCCATACCAACCTAGATAGCTTTTACAATGTGTTGCACCCTTGCATCATGCCTATGGTGCAAAAGCGTAAAGGTGGCCGCATTGTGTGCCTAACGTCTGTTTCTGGGCTGATGGGCAACCGTGGACAAACCAACTATAGCGCCGCAAAAGCAGGCATTATTGGTGCCACTAAATCACTGGCACTTGAGCTAGGTAAACGTAAAATCACCGCCAACTGCGTCGCTCCTGGTCTCATTGATACTGGCATGGTTGAAGAGCATGTAAAAGAGCACGCACTCCCACAAATTCCGCTACGCCGCATGGGCCAACCAGAAGAAGTGGCAGGATTAGTCAGCTACTTAATGTCTGACATTGCACAATATGTCACCCGCCAAGTCATTTCTGTCAACGGAGGCTTAATATGAAGCGCAGAGTTGTTGTAACTGGTATGTCTGGCGTTACCGCATTTGGTAACGACTGGGACACGATTGAACCTAAACTGCGCGCTTGTGAAAACGCCACTCAATATATGCCCTCTTTTGAGCAATATGACGGCCTAAATACCAAGCTTGCCGCTCCTATTGACGATTTTGAGTTGCCAAAGCACTACAAACGCAAACAAGTCCGTGGCATGGGTCGAGTATCAAAGCTTGCGACAGTAGCAACTGAAAATGCACTTCAATCAGCAGGATTGCTTGGCGCAGAAATACTGACCAACGGCCAAACCGGTATTGCCTATGGCTCGTCTACAGGTAGCACCGATGCCATCGGCGCTTTTGGCGTAATGCTAAATGACAAAACCACCAAAGCCATCACAGCAACCACTTATGTTCAAATGATGCCACATACTGCCGCAGTCAATGTGGGATTATTTTTTGGCTTAAAAGGTCGCGTAATTCCTACTAGTAGCGCTTGTACTTCAGGTAGCCAAGCCATTGGTTACGCTTATGAAGCCATCAAACACGGCTATCAAACAGTGATGGTGGCCGGCGGCGCAGAAGAACTTTGCCCTACGGAGTCTGCGGTATTTGATACCTTATTCGCCACCAGCTTAAAAAATGATGCACCGAAAAGCAGTCCTCGTCCTTACGATTCCGACCGTGACGGTCTGGTTATCGGTGAAGGTGCAGGCACTTTAGTGCTTGAAGAATACGAGCATGCCAAAGCGCGCGGCGCAAAAATCTACGCGGAAGTCATAGGTTTTGCCAGCAACTGCGATGCGGCTCATGTGACGCAACCGCAAAAAGAAACCATGCAAATTTGTATGGAAATGGCGCTGCAAGATGCCGAACTAGACCCGAAAGTCATCGACTATGTATCTGCGCACGGCACCGCAACCGATCGCGGTGATATTGCCGAAAGTAACGCAACACAAAGCGCAATAGGTAAAGTGCCTATCAGCTCTCTGAAAAGTTATTTTGGACATACTCTAGGTGCCTGTGGCGCTATCGAAGCTTGGCTAGGCATTCAAATGATGCATAGCGGATGGTTTAATCCAACCCTAAATTTAGAAAATATCGATGAGCAATGTGGCGACCTAGATTACATTACAGGTACTGGCCGAGCGTTGGATGTGGAAACTATGATGAGCAATAACTTTGCTTTTGGCGGTATTAATACTTCGCTTATTTTTAAGAAGACTGTCGAATAGTCTCTATTCAAATAATCCCCATTCATATTATTGCTTCAACAAAAAATCACCGCATACCTCTGCGGTGATTTTTTTATTCATTAAAGAGTCATTTACGACTCAAGGCATTACTCAACACATTTCTCAACGCATTGATAAATTTGATTAATACTATCCTCTGATTCCAGCAATTGCGCGACCAGAGCCGCCACTTCACCGCGTGCAATAGAGCCGTGTACTTCGCCACTTTGCGACAAAACACCTAGCCCGTTACTCGCGCCATCTTTTAAACCGCCAGGACGTAAAATAGTGTAATCCAAAGCACTGCTTTGCAACCAAGACTCAGCCAGTGACTTTTCACGTACCGCGCCACCAAATACCGCTTTGGCTTTATCTGACAAAAACGGCCAAGTATCACCACAGCCTAAAGAGGTCACCATCAAGAAACGTTTGACCTGTTTTGCTTGCAAGGCATCAATCAAATGACGATGTCCAATATAGTCCACCGCCACCTGCGCTTGAAAACTGCCCATACTAGAAATCACCCATGCATCGCTAGGGATCTGCTCTACCGCACTTACCACTTGTTGCGGATCAGTAGCGTCACACACCAATGTAGCAACCTGAGCCAAAAATGGATTTTTGCTTGGATTTCGCGCAACGCCAGTAACGTCATAACCTAAAGCAACAAAATGCTCGACCATAGCCGCACCTAGCCCGCTAGCAGCACCCCAAATAACAATTTTTTGCATCTTCATACACCCTTAAATGATAATGATTGTATTTTACATTAAGAGTATGTGAAAACTATTGTTTTTACTCAGTTTTGTTATCAAACAAAGAATAATTTGATGTAATCAATCAGCCTTTTGAACAAGCTACCTTGCTCAACATCTTGTAGCGCAACCAAAGACACACGTTTTAGCAGTTTGTCGTTAGCATCCAAATAGCTCACTGTGCCAATTTCATCGCCTTTCGAAATAGGCGCTTTTAACTTGCTTGGCAGATCCACCACAGCACTGATCTTGTCACCACTACCACGGCGCACTGACATATACACATCTTCTGCTACGCCAACGCTAAGATGGTTTTCTTGTCCCATCCAGATCCTATGCGAGGCAACCTCAGAATTCACTTCATGTGGCTTAATGGTTTCAAAGAAACGGAAACCGTAGTTTAGTAAACTTTTGCTAGCCGATGTACGAGAATTCGCACTGGATGTGCCCATGACCACAGAGATCAAACGCATGTCACCTTGAGTGGCTGTGCTCACTAAGCTGTAGCCTGCCTCTTTGGTGTAGCCTGTTTTCATGCCATCTACATCAATACTGCGGTCACGAAGCAGTGCATTACGGTTATGCTGAGTAATACCGTTGTAGGTAAATGAAGTTTCGCTATAAAGAGGGAAGAGTGTCGGCACATCGCGAATCAAAGCTTGCCCTAACTTCGCCATATCGTAAGGTGTGGTCACCTGATCAGGATCGTCTAAACCATGCGCATTCGAAAAGTAGGTATTATTCAGCTGTAAACGATTCGCCCAGTTATTCATCAAATCGACAAACGCACTGTGAGAGCCTGCAACGTGCTCGGCAATCGCCACCGATGCATCGTTGCCCGATTGAATAATCAAGCCGCGCAGTAAATCACTAAACTGGACATTGGTGCCCACTTCAATAAACATTTTCGATGAATCAGGGAAGTTTTTCGCCCAAGCTTCGCGGCTAATTCTCACATTGTCTGTTTGCGAGATATTGCCACGGTTAAGCTCTTGTCCCGCGGTATAGCTGGTCATTAGCTTAGTTAAACTGGCCGGTTTTAAAGCGACATGAGCACCGTGCTCCGCAATCACTTCACCAGAATGATAGTCCAACAGCACATACCCTTTCGCAGGCAATGATGGTGGGTTTGGCACCGCAACTGGGGAGGCCATCGCTGAAAATGAGAAAGCGGCAAGCAGCATAAGAGTGGATCGATTCAGTCTTTTATTCATAAGTTCCAAAGTAACATTGAGTTCAAGGGATAGTTCGCATATTGAGATGTTTATATGTCATTATTTTTATCTCATATTCGATACGCCAACACAGACTTTAAAATAAAAATCTATTCACGATTGAATATGCACCTTGAATATTACCTTGTCATATGTACTTTTATGTACTCCTATTTAGCCATCGGAAACAATCACTTACACACAGTGACATTTCGCATAATCTCAAGCATAAACAAGGGTACAGAAATCAATCTTTCCTCTTCCGTCTCCTTACAGGCTACGCCATAGAAAATTTAATAAACAAAACCAAGATTCGCGTTTATAATGCCGTATCTATTCATTAACACGATTGTTCACTCAGATGATAAAAAAATACTTTATTGTTTTGTTGGTTGCACTATTAGCTGGCTGTACTCACAACCAAGCCAAAGCCCTAGCAATTAATACCTCTTCGGTAAATGTCTATCCACAAAACATGACCAATATTCAGCTGTGTGACACCTTATTTTACGGTCGCCACACCAACCAAACTCTGGCGGCAATCGGCAGTGAATTTAACCGCAGAAAATTATCCAAAACTTGGTGTGATCAAGCAGGTAATAAATGGTATTTAACCAGTACGGTTGAATGGATTGTGCACCCGCATAGTAAGGCGCACCACAGTAAAACTCATAACAGCTAGGCCTGTTATCGGATAGCTTGCGCTGAGCGCGTCATCTGCTCATCCAGATTTAACAGCGTAAGTGCATTGCTGACATTCGTGGCGATGACATCTATCGCACCACTGCGTAAAGCACCCAATAGAGCTAACGGTTTGCTGTTTTCTGAGGCAATGGCGATGACCTCAGAGATCAATCTGAACTCTTCCATCCCTAAACCGATTACGCGATCGCTCATTACTGTGTGCGCCACTTTGCCGTTGATATCAAAAAAATCATAACCGGCAAAGTCGCCCACAACGCCTTGCTCTAACCTTGCTTGTGCTACTTCATTGGCGGTGAACCAACCTAAGTCGACCATATAGCTATTTTCACTCATGTCCCCAATGCCCACTAACGCAACATCCGATTTTCGAGCTAAATCTAAGGTTTGCTTGATGGTGGCATTTTGCATAAAGGCGAGCTTTTGCTCACGGTTTTCTGCATAGGCAGGTGCGTATAAGGTTTCGGATGTACCGCCATATTTCTTGGCTAATTGCCGACAGATATGATCGGCATTAAACATCCCGCCTCTTGGGTGAATGCCGCCAATGCTACAGACAAACTTACAATCTCTCGGGCTCACCACTCCCACATAATGCGCCACCGAAGAGACATTACGTCCCTGCCCGACACTGATCACCATGCCACTTTTTAACGTTTGCGTAAGATAATTGGACACCAAGCCTGCAATCAACTGACGCTGTGCTTCTTCATCGGACTGATCAAGAGAGATCAAGGCTCTTTTTATACCAAAGCGCTGCATAAGGCGCTGCTCTATCTTGGCACTAAACACAGGGTGGTATTTCACCGTGATCTCTACAATGCCCTCATCTCGAGCTTGTTTGAGCATCCGCCCTACTTTTGCTCGTGAAATGGAAAACTTTTTAGATATTTCTTCTTGGGTGGCACCGTCTTGATAGTACGCCACCGAGATCTCGGTTAATAGATCGCTATCTTGTTTTGAAATCTCGGAATTTGGACGATTCATAAATACCCCCCTAAGATGAATGGATAATAAGCGCAGGCAGATCTCTATCTGCAGCGGTTTCCTATGGTACATTTACTCATAGCCATTACAAATGATCGACCCAGCAAAATTAACAAGAAAATTCAATTTGGTTCAAATAACGTACAGAATCACGCTACAACTCATGTTTTTACACCTAATAAAAGATAAAGGTGTCGTTAACTGGGTATATCTTTATCTGAGGCGTTGACTTTAGATCGAGAACAGATAAGTATAATTCCTATCAAATACTCAAGCATACGACATATGCTCTTAGAGTTAAGTTTCTTAGTTAGTTGAGCAAATGCTATCAATTGTAGCGATAATAGACTGAGCAACTGATGAACAATAATTCAATTTTTAAGACTGCCACTGGCGTAATAGAGCCCATTTAAAGGACATTCGATTATGAGCA
Source organism: Vibrio sp. B1Z05 (assembly GCF_052955985.1). NCBI lineage: Bacteria > Pseudomonadati > Pseudomonadota > Gammaproteobacteria > Vibrionales > Vibrionaceae > Vibrio > Vibrio sp. B1Z05. The sequence continues at coordinate 771,206 of NZ_CP130463.1, read as the reverse complement.
ATAAGTTAGAGCAACTTCGTAAACTAACCACAGTTGTTGCAGATACTGGTGATATTGAAGCGATCAGCAAATACACCCCTGAAGACGCAACAACGAACCCTTCTCTTATCCTTAAAGCGGCGCAAATTGCAGAATATGCTCCTTTGATTGACGCTTCTATCGAATACGCGAAAAATCAAAGCACGGATAAAGCACAACAAGTACAAGATACTTGCGACATGCTTGCGGTTAACATTGGTAAAGAAATCCTAAAAGTGGTTCCAGGGCGCATTTCAACAGAAGTGGATGCTCGTCTTTCTTACGATACAGAAGGCAGCGTGGCAAAAGCGCGTCAACTGATCAAAATGTACAACGATGCGGGTATCAGCAATGACCGTATTTTGATCAAACTGGCTTCAACTTGGCAAGGTATCCGCGCGGCGGAAATCCTAGAAAAAGAAGGCATCAACTGTAACCTAACGCTATTGTTCTCTTTTGCTCAGGCGCGTGCATGTGCTGAAGCAAATGTCTTCCTAATCTCGCCTTTCGTTGGCCGTATTATGGATTGGTATAAAGCAAAAGAAGGCCGTGACTTTGAACCTTCTGAAGATCCTGGCGTACTGTCTGTTTCTACTATCTACAACTACTACAAAGAACATGGCTACAAAACTGTAGTCATGGGCGCAAGCTTCCGCAATATCGGCGAGATTCTTGAACTCGCTGGCTGTGATCGTCTAACGATTAGCCCTAACTTGCTACAAGACTTAGAAGATGCGCAAGGTGATGTTGTTGAGAAACTGATCGACTCTAACGGCACGAAAGAGCGTCCTGCAGCTATGACCCATTCTGAGTTCCTTTGGGAGCACAACCAAGATCCAATGGCAGTAGAAAAACTAGCGGAAGGCATTCGCAACTTTGCGGTAGACCAAGGCAAACTAGAAACAATGATTGAAGCAAAACTTTAATTCACTTTTAGTGCTCAACTAGATTCAAATCATCAGGGGAACCAATCGGTTCCCCTTTTATTTTGCTCATTTCCTCATCAGCCAAAAAACACACTTTAAACCATCTGCAACTCACCCCAAGATGCACTATGATATCGCCAGTAGTACCAATAGGAATAAGATTGTGAATCATGAAAAAAACGGTAACGGCATAAGAAAAGCCACGCGCCAAGAGAGCGTAATGAATTCGGCTATGTGGCATCTTACCCAGCGTGATATGACCGAAAGCGAATTGCTGGCAAAACTGCGCATCAAGACTGACAATCAAGAGTGGATTGATAACACAATAGAAAGTTTGCGGGGTTTTGGTTATCTAAAATCGGATGCGGTATTTGCCGAACAGTTTGCCGAACAATCATTTAGCAATGAATACGCCTCTAAATACATTATCGAGAAACTAAAAAAGAAAGGTGTACCTGAAAATGTCATTTTAGAGGCCATCGATAAGGTTAAGCAGCAACGTAATATCGACGAGCAAACACTGGCTATCGAACGCATCAACAGCCAATATCATGACTTTACCATCAGCCGAGAAAAACTGGTGGCGACGCTACAAAAACGCGGCTTTTCCTATCAACATATTCAAGTGGCAATCAATCAACACCCACAGAGCCATCAGCTGCAAAGCAATTTAGAGATCAAAGCGGCCAAAGCCGATTTAGAAAAAGAAGTGCTTAAATATGTGCGAAAAGGCAAAGGGCTAACAGTGATTCGCCAAGAGCTTAAATTACGAAAAATAGACATTAGCGACCTAGATACATTTGTTGAGAAAGCCTGCCTTGACGGCACTATTGATTTCTATGGTTCGTGTTTAGAGCAGCTGCAAAAAAAATCGTACGACCTGAATGATTTTAAACAAAGAAGCAAAGCCTATGCCATGTTGATGCGCAAAGGCTTTTCCAGTGAAGAGATCAAGTTCGCATTAAGTGAAGCGCAAGAATAATACCAATCACACTAAGTAAGTGATCAGAACTAGCGCAGGAAAAATGCTCGAGAACAAGGCAGAATTTTTCGATAAGTAGTTATTCTACAATCAAAAATTCTAACGCCGTTATCGAGTATTTTAACAAGCTAGAATGACCAGTTATTTAGTACGATTGGTATAATCCGCTTCTACAAAACAAATAGCCAGCAATGGGTGTACAACTCGACTGATATTGTTGATTCAATCAATCACTCTATAATAGAGATGACATTTACTATCCTTGGTTGAATATATGCTTCTTAACGATCTACACGTTATCTTAAAAGTGGCTGAGCTACGTAGCATCACTGCGGCAGCAAATAGCTTAGATATGCAAATAGCCACCGCCAGTGCGGCAATCAAACGAGTAGAAAAATCTCTTGGAATAGAGTTGTTTATTCGAACCACTCGCCAACTTAGGTTATCACCTGCAGGCGAGCGTTATATGCCGCAATGTCAGCAAGCCTTAAACCTGCTAGAAAACGCCAAATTAAATGTACAAGAAGACCATGAAGTCTTAACTGGTGAGATTCGCATAGCCCTATCCTCAGACTTAGGACGCAATGTTGTTACTCCTTGGATTGATGAACTTCTCTTAGAACATCCACAAGTGAAATTACGCAGTAATATTAGTGACAGTAATATCGATTTTTATCGAGATTCAGTGGATATAGCGCTGCGTTACGGTCACCCTACAGATGCCAGCATGTATGGTTTTAAAATCTGCACTGTGCCACGTATTTTGTGCGCGGCTCCAAGCTACCTTTCTAAGCATGGTACGCCAAACACCTTAGAGGATTTGAAACAGCATAATGGGCTTTTCTACCAACTTGGCGATATGCTGCAAAATGAATGGCAATTTACCCAAAATGAACAGAGCATTAAAATAAAACTGGCGGGTAATCGCGCCTCTAACGATGGCGATTTAGTGCGACGTTGGTGCGTATCAGGGCACGGTTTTGCTATTAAATCTTGTCTTGATATGGCTGATGATCTTATACAAGGAAACGTCATCAATGTACTGCCTGATTATAAGCCCACTCCCACTGAATTGTGGCTAGTATGCCCAAGTAGACAGTCAATTACTCCCACAGTCCGTTTACTTCGTGACTACTTTAGACAAAAAACACACACCGTATTAGAGGATCTCGTCGCTAAAAATATGCTAGATAGTGCCGCTATCCTTTAACGCCTTTGTGATCAGGTACAGCAAAAATGCTGATCCTTTAGTATGGTTAATAGCATGGATATAGAGTGAGTTAAGTTCAGTCACAACGCACTGGATTGCAGGATAAATCGCTAGGTTTTTTTAGTTTGATTACTCTATAAATGAGTGATTTTCATTAGTCTGCCGGGCATTTTCAATCATTTTTTAAAAACTTTGAACTTAGACGGCATTTCTTACAAATCTAGGATTGATTAAATTGGGTCAGACGTATATCCTCTCAGTCTATATAATCATACAATAGTATATTTCGGAGTTAGACATGACTAAACCTGTAATTGGTTTCATCGGCCTTGGCCTTATGGGCGGCAACATGGTTGAAAACCTACAAACACGCGGTTACCAAGTAAACGTAATGGATCTTAACCAAGACGCAGTTGATGCTGTTCTTGCTCGTGGTAACGCAACACAATTTACTTCAGCTAAAGAACTAGCAGCAGCAAGTGACGTTGTAGAGCTTTGTCTTACAACTTCTGCAGTTGTTGAGAAAATCGTTTACGGTGAAGACGGTCTTCTAGCAGGTATCAAAGAAGGCGCTACTCTTATCGACTTCGGTACTTCTATCCCTGCTTCTACTAAGAAAATCGGTGCTGATCTAGCTGCTAAAGGCGCTGGCATGATCGATGCTCCTCTAGGTCGTACTCCTGCACACGCTAAAGATGGTCTACTAAACATCATGGCTGCTGGCGACATCGATACTTTCAACAAAGTTAAGCCTCTTCTAGACGAGCAAGGTGAAAACGTATTCCACCTAGGTACTCTAGGTTCAGGTCACGTAACTAAACTAGTTAACAACTTCATGGGCATGACTACTGTTGCGACTATGTCTCAAGCATTCGCAGTAGCTAAACTTGCTGGTGTTGATGGCCAACAACTGTTTGACATCATGTCAGCGGGTCCATCTAACTCTCCATTCATGCAGTTCTGTAAATTCTACGCTGTAGATGGCGAAGAAAAACTAGGTTTCTCTGTTGCTAACGCAAACAAAGATCTTGGTTACTTCCTAGCACTTTGTGAAGAGCTTGGTACTGAGTCTCTAATCGCTCAAGGTACTTCTACTAGCCTACAAGCTGCTGTTGATGCAGGCATGGGTAACAACGACGTACCAGTAATCTTCGACTACTTCACTAACCTTAAGAAGTAATTAGAAGATAAAACCTTAACGGTTTTACATAATTTAGCCCAGAGCTTCTTTGAAGCGCTGGGCTTTTTTATTATGTACGCTTATTAATAAAGCAAAACCACTTGGTATTTAGATCTCAGCCAACTGCCAGTACTCAAAATTCAGAGCCACTTCCTTGTACCTAATGCACAGCGTTTTTTATCACTCTAATTAGTAACCTCGTTGCTTCCAAAACTGAGCTTGATCACGACCCACAACGTTAAAGGTTTTCTCGGCGATGGTCTTACCTTGCATTTGCAACTCCATACGCCATTCACCTAAATTACTTTCCAAACCGTCCTCTGGATGTAGAAGTTGTACTGTGTCTCCTAAATAGAAGTCCCAATCGTTACTGCGCACATAAATCTCTCCGTCAAACGGGGCTAATACTACGCCTTTCTTATTGATGATACCTGGATGATAAATGCAGTAATTCAGCAAGCTTCCTTTGGCTTTTTTGATGTTAACAATAAAACCAAACTCCACCCCTTCTTCGGCAGTCACTGTATGAGTGAACTGAGTAATTTTAGGCAGTTCTTTGGCACTGGCATCCCAATGTGAATAGGTGCCGTATGAGGTTATTTCGACGATAGGTGTGCGTTTGGCCAAGATCTTTTCTCGAATAAAAAGATCATTATACCAAGCACTGCGTTGAAGTGGTTATAAATAGCCAAGGAAAAAGGCTTAAACTTAAGGGGTGAGAGTGGCTGAAAAGTGCTAACTGGATAGTGGATCATGAAAACTGCTCCTGAAAACAGTTCATGAAATAGGATAGCGTCAATCCATCGTAGTCAGTACATGTTTATAGCACTTATCTACCTAATGTTATCCTTAATATGTAAACACATTTCAAGGGGATACCCCAAATCAAAAAAAGCCCCTTCGGTAATCGAAGGGGCTAAGCTAGCGTAAATTAATTTTTACTAAGCAGAGTTACTTATTTTGCATTTACACGGTTGATGATGCGAACTTCATCAAAGTATGCTTTTCCGTCAGAGTCAGGAGTTCCTTTATAAGATAAAGTAAACTCATCCACTCGAACTTCTAGCTCATCTCCTTCTTGCTGAGCAGTAACAGCTGTCATGTCTGTTGTATCAATTTCCATGTAAGCAAAAATTTCAACTTCAGTATTATCACCGTTATTAAAGTCTAGAGAAACTTGTTTAAAGTGAGATTTATTTGTTCCTTGAGCTGCATCATCAAGATCACGTACATGTACACGTTCCTCTTTTAGAATATTACCAAGGCTATCTTTCAGACCAATATGTAATGTTGTTACTGAGTCATCACCTTTTTGATCACTATAATAAAGGCCAAATGTCATATCTTTATTCACAGGGATATCTGTGATTTTCTGAGAAATACCTGGTGTTGCAGTGTATTCATTCAAATCATTCAAATCGTCATCTTTATTATCTTTAAAGCGAATACGTGCAGACTTTCCTGAAATCGCAGAGTCACTTGAAGACCCTACATCACCAAAACCAGCTGAATCATTTTCTACTGTATCCCAATCACTAGAGATTCCATCTGTAAAATTACCATCCTGAACAGTTTCTACAGTCACCTCTGTCGCTAATGCTAATGATAATTGGCTTTCTGCTTCATCTGATTCAGTAGTAAACTCATGAGTAACCAATTGATAATCACTATCAGAAGCTTCACCATTAAATGTGTGCTGTCCTACTGTGATGTTATATTGACCTTTAACAAAAGCTGTTACTGCATGTGGAATATTAGGTAATAGAGTCACTGTTTGAGACAAACTTTCATCGCTACCTTCAACGACTATGCTTGAACCGTAGCTGAATGTATCAACGTTTGTTGTGTTTGCATTACCAGACCAACCTTCAGTACCTTCAGCAAATGCGTAGTTTTCAATTGCTACTTCGTTGATGATAGCTGCAGGCTTCTCAAAGTCGTAAGATTTAGGACCAACATCAGCATAAGTTAGTGGCTCAAGTAGTGGAGTACCATTGGTCACATCATCCGCACCCGCTAGAGTCGCTTCGTTACGAGCAAGGCCATCCATATCGATAGAAATTGCTGCAAACTCACCTTTATCGTATTCAGTTGCATCGATGCTTGAAGACTCTGAAGGACGGTATAGACCATCAATACCTTTTGCTAGATCAACGCTAGCTGTGGTACCTGAAACGTTGTCAGTATCAGCAAATGAATCACCATTTACGATGTTACCTACAACAACAGAGTCACTTGCCCAACCGCGGTCAGTGCCAACGTATACTGGACCGATAGCTTGATCAACGATGTTGTTGGCAAAGTAAATTTGATTAGGTTGGTCAGACTTACCGCCACCATCAATATTGATACTGTTAACACTGTCTACCACTGTGTTAAATGCAACGTGTACATTTTCTAATTGCTGGTAGCCATTACCACCATCACCAGAACCGTCACCACCTAGTAAAACAATACCGCCGTGGTGAGTTGATGATTTGTAACGTGCACCTTCAATGTAGTTGTTAGCCACGATATGACCATCATCTACCAGTCTTAAACCGCCTGCGTAAGGGTTACCATCACCGAAAACAAAGTTGTTTGAAACGTTGTTGTGGTTACCGTGACGGTTGGTGATTGAACCGTAGCTGTTACGTACTGTGTTTTGTGCGATGACGTTGTTTGATGCTTTGTTTGAAATAACTTCCGCTTCACCTTGAATACGCTCAAATAAGTTACCCACGATAAATGAGTTACCTGCGTAGTGGTGAGTTTCACTTAGACCAGTACGAATTGCTTCGTAGTCATTGTCACTGCTACCTGCGTACAATTTACCGTTTGTTGGTGGACGGTTAGCAAAGTAGTTCGCATAAACAGTGGTGTACTCAGCTAGGCCACCATTGCCTTCATCCATTAGTCCACTTTCACGTAGTAAGGAAACCATTGGGTTACCCGTTGTTTTACCACTAAAAATGTTGTGATCAAGCCAGTTATGTTGACCGTATAGTGCAATCCAAACACCATTGTCTGAGCTATCGCTAGTTAGGTTTTGGTCGCCATCAACATTAAGGAATACGTTTTCTGAAATACGACAATGGTTACACATCTCAGTTGAACCAAAGCGTGTTTCTAGTAGCTTACTGCTTGAGCTTTCAGGACCATCGAAAACAAGGCCGTGTAGTTGAACGTGCTCACCGCCCATAACCACTTTAGCTTCACCAGTAATAATTACTTCACCAGGAGTCACAGCACGAACTTTGATTGGCGCTTCTTCAGTACCAATACCACCAAACTTAAGGTTTGCTTCGGTGTAAGTGCCATCTTCGATACAAATTACAGTACCAGCAGCTAGTGCGGTTTCATTCATATCAATTTCTGAAACAGTTTCTGTACACTCAGCAGGATCAGAAGTCAGTAGCGTTTTAACACCTTCAGGCATAGCTGATACAGAAGGAACATCTGATTCTACTTCTACAGGTGGCTCTTCAGGAGTTCCTTCACCAGGATTTTCTTCACCAGGGTTCTCTTCGCCCGGGTTTTCGTCACCTGGGTTTTCATCTCCAGGAGGAGTCACTGGATTAGCAGGTTCAATTGGTGTAGCTGGAATTGAATTATCAGGGGTATCAGCAGTGTCGTTGTCTGTAGTTGAGTCGTTACAACCGACCAATGCAAGCCCTATTAACATGGCTAAAATATTCTTGTTCATGCGTCTCTCTCATCTTGGAGTAGTTATATTTTGTGAGTACATGTTATTAGATATTTCAGAAACGCCAAGCGATCGGGATCGCATTTGTCATACATGAATATTATATGACGCTAATTTACATGATGTAACACTACAATTAAACCCTTAAAAAACAACAACTTACAAAATAACAATTTACTTATATATTGATTTTATGAATAACCGAAAGCATGACGAACCTCACTATTTATTCTTCTGGGAAATAAGCATGCTTTCTAATAGACGCAAGTAATTACAGTGTTTGCACGGTATTTGATTTTATTTCAAATATGAAGTAACGGGAATTATATTCATATTTGTGAATATTTAATTGAATGTGTATCTTGATAACTTAGGAATACATCAATTTGAAGAATATCTACATAATTCGCCACCTCTAGTCTTATTTTATAGTTAATGTATTAAGGTGATTTAATGTCTGAGATTTGGCGGGCCTATCAAAAGAAGAGCAAGCGATCATTCGCTAAGTGGTGAGAGAAGCTTTAGATGTTCACCCGAATTCAACTCTGACTATGCAAAAGCTGAAATCATCAAAGATGGTGGTGAAATAGTTGCAGTTGCAGTTTCTGCATTTCAAAAGAAAGTCTCTAGTATTTATGACAAGTACAGAAAAGAAAATCCTTCTTTGGTTTTAACTCTGGATGGGTTACAAGGCTACGAATTTAAAAGACTGCATGCAGTGCTAACCACTGTCATTAAAAAATAACTCCAGCCATGAATACTGCACCTTGTAGAATCCATGGCGTAAAAAATTTTTATATTTCACTTTAATACACAAAAAACCAATCTACTTTATCGTTATTTCATATCTGTTTTACGCAGTCAAAAATCAATATTAAACCTATATATAAAATGCATAAAATCACAGCTATTCGCATAAAAACTTATTTAATAAGTAAGGCTTACTAATGCATAACCGGTGACTAAAGAAAAATATCGATAAATATCCAACGCACAAAAAAACATACTCAGACTGCAAACCTCACTCAAGAAGAAATCAACTAAATTACTGATAGATATGATTTTTAATATTATTTATCGACAATGATCACGATTTACCAACATGTAACCGCTTAAATATATCAATTATAAATTGCAGTAATATAATACGACTCTTGGAATAACATGCATAAAATAGAATTTATATGTCAGCAGGTGCGTATCACTGTTTTCAAAAATAAGTCGCTGTAACAAAAACATAATATTGAGAAATATGGAGTTCACACTAATTAGATAAGATTTTTAATCTATGTTCTTTTTGTGAATTTTAGTCTTTAAAATACGACATTAGAAGTATCTAATATCGTTCTTTAAGTACTATAAAGATTTATCTAAACTCAATTAAAGGAAATGACATAATGAGTGAAAAAACGTCTAAGTTTAACCGTAGGGATTTCTTGAAAGGTAGCGCAGGTGTTGCTGTTGCAGGAATAGGTACTTCTCTTTTCTCAACAAATGCTTTAGCGAGACACCAGCATCACCATCCACACCACCCGCACTCAACCTTCTCTCACGGCAACTCTTCAGACAAACATTTCTGGAAGAAGGTTCAACAGCAGTTCTCTTTAGCTAAAGGCAATGTCTACATGAACGTAGGTACAACTGGTTCCATGCCAACCAGTGTGCAAAAAACCTTAGCGGAGAATCATGAGCTTGTTGCGAGCTACCCTTGGGATATGCAAAACAAATTCGGTAGCTGGCCTTACATGAGCCAAATGGCTGCAGATATTGCACCTGGTTTTGGTGCAGATGAAAACGAAATCGTTCTAAATAGAAATACTACCGACGGTATGGTTTCTATTCTTAGCGGTCTTGATTTCAAAGAAGACGATATCATCATCACTACCCACCATGAGCATATCGGTGGTAAATCTCCACTATTTACAGCAGCCGATCGCGTAGGCGCTAAAGTTGTTGTTGTTGAAATTCCGGTTTACACCGGCGAGAAAAAACTCAAGAAAAAAGACTTCGTTGATGTATTTGCTGATGCGATCAAAGAGCATAATGCAAACGGCAATGTGCGCTTAGTAATGTTCTCTCACATTACTTACTTAACTGGTACTTTACTACCAGCAAAAGAAATTTGTGCACTAGCACGTGATAACGGTATCCCTACTTTAGTTGATGCCGCTCATACCATTGGCATGATGAATGTTAACCTGCATGACATGGATTGTGATTTTTACGCAGGTTCTGGCCACAAGTGGCAGTGTGGTCCAGGCGCAACGGGTATCCTTTATGTTCGTCAAGAAGCTGAACGTTTGATTCGTTTCTGGCCTGCAGACCGCCGTCCTTTCTACTTTGTTAACTCATCACTTGGTGAAGATGGTTATCAAACAATGAACTTTGTGACCAGAATGCAGTACATCGGCAACGACAACTACCCTGCCAAACAAGCTCTAGCTGATACTTGTAAGCTATGGGATGAAATTGGTCGTGATAAAATCGAAGAACGTATTCTAGATCTTAGTGCTTTGTGTAAAGAAGAGCTAAGCAAAGAATTGCCACACGGTACTCTTTTCTGCCCGCCAGAGCGTGAACTATCAAGTGGTTTAACTGCATTCAACCCGTTCTCTGATGACTTGTCTAACGGCACTCGTCTGACTGAATTCCGTGATCTACTTCGCGAAGAATACGGATACACTATCCGCACCACTAACTTCTCATTGCGTCTAGACGATACTACTGCTACTTATGCATTACGTATTTCTACTCACTTATTCCATGATGAAGATGATGTAACGGGTCTAGTGAAAGCAATGGCACATTTATACAAACGAATGGCTTAATATTTGCTTAACAGCCTAGGGCTTACTTGCTAATGTAAGCCCTACTTTATATCTCAAGGACGAAGGCAATGATCAAAACAAAGACCATATTCAGCATTATAAAGAGTCTTTGCATCGCTTTATTATTTGTTATCAAGCCAAGTTATGCTTATGACTTAGCGGATGTCAAAAAAGCAGGTGTAATTCGCCACATTGGCATCCCTTACGCCAACTTTGTTAATTATATCAATACCGATGGTCTCTATACGGCTCAAGGCTTAGATGTTGAGCTTATACAAGGCTTTGCTAAATACTTAGGCGTTGAATACCAATTTGTTCCAAGCACTTGGAACAGCGCTTTTGGTGATCTCACAGGAAAAGAAGCGATTTATAAAAATAACGTCATACAGTACGGTAAAACAGTGCCGATTACAGGTGATGTCATAGCCAATGGTGCAACCATTCTTCCATGGCGAAAGCAGTTGTTGGATTTCTCTGATGACTACTTCCCTTCTGCTGTATGGTTAATTTCTCGCGTTGATTCAAAACTACAGCCCATTTCTCCGAGTAATAGTGTAGATAAAGACATTAATACCGTGAAAGCATTACTCAAAGGTCAAAATGTGTTAGCTATGGAGCAGACATGCCTAGACCCTAACTTGTACGATCTATACAAAACTGGGGCCAATATCATTCTTCCAGAGAAGGCGCATAAATTAAATGAGATGGTGCCAGCAATACTAAATAATGATGCAGATAACACACTGCTCGATGTTCCGGATACTCTTATTGCGTTAGAAAAATGGCCTGGCGAAATTAAAGTTATCGGTCCAATTTCTGAAGAACAGTTTATGGCTGCAGGATTTAGAAAAGACTCACCAAAATTACGCGAAGCTTTTAATGACTACTTAAGAGAGATTCGACGTAACGGTACTTACAATCAATTAGTTGAAAAATATTATCCTTCCGTCTTTTATTATTACAGTGACTACTTTGAGGCTCACAAAAGTAACGATTCATGAACATGAAGCCTAGATTAAATCGCCGAAATGCAATTCTTATGGGAGGATTTCTTCTAGGCGCTTACTTGCTTTTAATGATTATAGTCACTAACGCAGGGCAAAATCGTCTCAAAGAGTCACAGCTAAACGAATTGAATTTGAATGTTAAAATTTATTCAGAATCAATTGGTTACTTCTTTGAGACAGCAAGTAAAGAAATTCGTGAAGTATCTCAACATAAAACCACGTATACGTTTTTTGCGAACCTCGCTTCCGGTATGTCCATGCAATATGGACTAGGATCAAGCTTGCTTCAGTTACGTCGTAATTTGATTCGCCATACCACACCAAACCAGCATCTACATGAAAATGCTAAATTCGATCGCATGCTATTGGTAGGTTTCAATTCAAACATTATTGCAGACTCCAATCCCAAAATTCCGTTTGATATAGACAGTATTCCCTTTCAAACAATGCAAACCATCGACCATAAAATCGATATTGTGGCAAAAGATGGTCATATCACTATTCGAGCACTGCAAAACGTTTACTTAAACGGTGAACTGGTCGGAATTGTCGTCGGTGATATAAAAACAACGGCCATTATTAATCTGCTAACCACTCAAGAATACCAACTCAGTAATAGCCGACTCTCACTATCAACAGATGCAGGCTCATTACCTATTTGGGACACTTTTGATTCCTCAGCAAGTTACCGCTCAAATACTTTGTACTTTAATAAGAAAGTGGCTAATACCCCTTTTAATATACATGCATGGTTTGCACCAATATCAGAAAGCCAGATCATAACTTCAACTTGGTTTACCATCGCACTCTCTTTCTTGGCAGTACCTGTTATTTTTGGCCTGTATTACTCTTTGCGTATTAACAATACCAACTTAGTACTCACCACTAAAATTGAAGAAACCCATAGCCAACAAGCAGTATTAACACGACAGAACCACCGCCTTAAAACAGAGATAGACAGACGTAAAATGTTTGAAAAGGAACTGGCTTATCAAGCCAGTCACGATATTTTAACTGGCTTATCTAACCGAAAATCAGGCGATGAAAAACTGAAGCATGCCTTGTTACAAGCCAAGCGAGATGATGTGAATGTTTTAGTCATGTTCATTGACCTTGATGACTTTAAGCAAATCAACGACACGTTAGGACACTTAGCGGGCGATAAACTGCTAGTACAAACAGCCAAGCGTTTGCGCCAATCGGTACGAAAAACAGATGTTGTGGCTCGCATTGGGGGGGATGAATTTTTACTGGTTATCCCTAACTTAGACTCTGAAAAAGAAGCTCAAACTTTAGCTTCTAAGCTGTTAACTATCTTTGAACAACCTTTTCAGCTTAACGGAAGTCAATTTTTTATCTCCACCAGCATTGGTATGTCCATTTACCCTCAAGATGGTAAAACGACAGAAGAGCTAATGGCACATGCCGATATTGCGATGTATCGAGTAAAAAAAGAAGGTCGAAATGGCTTTAGCTTCTACGAAGCAAGCATGAATACCGATGTACAAAGAAGCTTGGATATTGATGCTAGGCTACGTCAAGCAATTAACGATAATAAATTAGAGATCTACTATCAGCCGATTATTGATCTAGAAAGTAAAAAAATCACCGGCGCTGAAGCCTTAATGCGATGGTGGGATGACAAACTTGGCTTTGTACCGCCAGATGAATTTATTCCCATTGCAGAGAGAAATGGGCTTATCCATAAGTTAGGGCATATGGCGCTACATACAGCCTGTCACCAAGCTCAACAATGGCAAGCCATTCAACCGCTTTCCATTGCTGTAAACTTTTCTGCGGCTCAATTTAGGCAACAAGACTCATTAATTGAAACTATCTTAACTGCACTGAGTAATTCAGGCTTAGATGCCAACTTACTCGATATTGAAATTACGGAAAGCTTACTCTTTAACAACAACATCGAAACTGTGCAGATATTAGAAGAAATCAAACGAATTGGCGCGCACTTTTCTATTGATGATTTTGGTACTGGATATTCAGCGTTGAGTTATCTGCAGAAATTTCCATTCAGTAAGTTAAAGATCGATCGTTCGTTCCTGCAGGATATGGAAACCAACCCTTCTTCGCAAGAACTGGTCAACGCCATTATTGCTATGGCAAAAGCTCTTGGACTTAAAGTGGTTGCAGAGGGTGTTGAAACTCAATGGGATCAAAACTACTTAAAAACACAGCATTGTGAATTTGCCCAAGGATATTACTACAGTAAAGCACTCTCTAAAGAAGACTTTGAGGCGCTCTTATTACAACATAATCCAAACGTTACCTAAGGTGTTCGTCCTTATCTGTTAGGCATTAGGTGTTTTACCTAATGCCTGCAGTATCTTCACTTTCAAGCTCTCGATTCTCCTCCTCTTCTAATGCCACTCTCACTCTTTGCGCTCATGCATTTATATAGTTTTGTCAGTGCGATTTATACGTAGATCTATTTTGTAACTTGCGTCTCAAGCAAAGTTAAATATACTGTATATATATACAGGTATTTATTATGCAAAATATTATTGATTTATTACAACGTAAGCAATTGATTTGGAAGGGTTCAGAGCAAAGTATCCCTTTAATTAACCAAGCTTCTTACTTTAGTGAATGGGATAAACAGCTAGAAGGTTTTCCCAAAATGGGGCTCATGGAGATCCAATCTGAATTTGGTATTGGTGAGTTGCGTTTACTAACACCTATGTTGCAATCTACTGTTCAAGATCGCACTTTAGTATTGATTAACCCACCTGCACTACCATGTGCTCATTATTTTGAAGCCGAAGGCATCGCGCCTCACAATGTCTTAGTTATAAATAGCACAAAACACGACTTATGGGCCGCCGAGCAATGCTTAAAAAGCGGCAGTTGCGCCTGTGTGTGCTTATGGCACCCACAACTTGAAGTGCATCAAGCAAGGCGTTTACAAATTGCGGCTGAAAAAGGCCGAGCATTAAATGTACATTTTAATCTCGACCGCCAAAATAGTTGTTCATTACCTATTCCTCTTAGCGTACAACTCAACGCAACAGAAAACGGCATTAAAGTGAATGTCATTAAACGCCGCGGAGGATGGCAACAACAAGCCTTTACTGTCGATTTAAGCCATCGCTGGCCACAACTTTGTACTCAAAAACCTTTACACCAAGTCATTCCTTTCCCTCGACACAAGAGGCAGCACGCATGAATCTTTGGTTGTATATCCATTTTCCAAAACTGCAATTAGATACGCTGTTTGCTGACTCGACTTTAGATTCCGCTACAAGCTCTAAAGTTGCGTTCGATCCTCAAGCAAAAAATGAGCTTAACAATCAACCTTTACACCATCAACTTATACACAGCCAGCCAAAGCACAGCCCCGCTATTTGTATAGTTGATCAGCACAAGATCATACAACTCAATCAAGCCGCTTCTGATAAAGGCATAAAATTAGGAATGGGGTTAGGTAGCGCCGCTTCACTGTGCGCTGAGCTGCAAGTATTTCCTTATCAACAACAAATAGAAATGGATACATTACAGCAAATTGCACAATGGCTATATGTGTATACCTCTGACATTACGCTATTCACAGAGCAAGGCTTGCTACTGAAAGTCTCCAATATGTTAACCCTATATCGTAACCTCGATAGTTACTGGAAAACTATCTCACAACACCTTAATCAACTGCATCTGCACTATCATTATGCGACCGCATTCTCGCCACTTGCAGCCAAATTGTTAGCCGAAACTCACTGTGATCGTATCACTGATGACCCAGATGTAATTGAGCAGTCCATTTTACAGCGCCCACTTATTGCCACCGAACTTAGCGCAGCAAATATCGAGAAGCTCGCTCGTATTGGTGTACATAATTTAACGCAACTTACTGCTCTCAATATGACGGACATTGCACGCCGCTTTGATATCCAAGTCGTCAACTATGTGGGGCGACTACTCGGTCAATTTAAGCACCCGGTACAGTATTATCATCCGCCCGCTCACTTTAATCAGCACCTTAATTTATTATATGAAATCGAACATACACATTGCTTAATCGCACCATTAACCCGCTTATTAGGACAAATGGAAAGCTTTTTAAAGCTCAGAGATAAAGTGGCTTACGAAATTCAGCTTAGCCTTTACCAAAGGGATCAATCACTACAGGAAATCACCTTCTATTCCGCCATTGGTGATTATCTTTCTGATAAGTGGCTAGCACTGTCTACACTAACACTTGAATCGACTCAGATCAGTTCACCTATTTTGTCGATTCGCTTACAAGTGATACGTATGGGAGAAACACCGGCGACCAACACTGATCTATTTGATCAGCACACGGGGGAAACATCACCTTTAGAGCTACTTTCCTTATTACAAGCCAAGCTAGGCAAAGACGCTGTACAAGGTATTGCCTCTAATCACGATCCTAGACCTGAAATAAGTAGCACTTATATCCCTGCTTTTTCAAAGCCAGAAAAACACACCACACAAACAAAGCTCAGCCGCCCTAGCTTTATCTACTCCAAACCTAAACCTCTTCATAGCAAAGTTGAAATCATCCAAGGTCCAGAGCGTATTCATAGCGGATGGTGGGATGGCAATTCGATTAATCGAGATTACTTTGTGGCAAGAGAACACACTGGTCGCTGGTTATGGATATACAAAAACCCAGCCAAGGAATGGTTTATTCAAGGAGTGTTTAGCTAATGTCTTATCCATACATATTGAGCCATTCAACGGTAGTGTGTATTTAAAATGAACATGTCTACAGTTAAATATGCTGAGCTTTTTTGCCAGAGTAATTTTTCATTTTTAACCGGAGCCTCGCACCCCGAAGAACTCATTACACAAGCTGACTTTCTGGGCTATTCAGCGCTGGCTATAACCGATGAGTGCTCTTTAGCTGGCGTTGTTAGAGCGCATACCACAATTAAGAATAAGCAACTTAACATCAAGCTTATCGTCGGTAGTATGTTTTGGTTAGATCAAAAGTGTCAGATCGTACTGTTGTGTCCAAACCAACAAGCCTATGCTGAGTTGGCTCGTATCATCACTAACGCGCGCAGGCGTAGTGATAAAGGTAAGTATTCACTATCACAATGGGATGTTTTATCTATTAAGCACTGCTTTATTATCTGGGTGCCACAGATGAAAGAATATGACCACCAATGGGCAAAGTGGTTAACTAAACAACACAGCGCGCGAGTGTGGTTGGGGTTACAAAGACACCTCACCAATACAGATAAGCAATACTTACAATATAATCAAAAGCTAGCCCATCAGTACGCCATTCCTATCACTGCCTGTGGCGGGGTATTGATGCATAACGCCACTCGTCTTCCACTGCAACACACTCTTGTCGCAATCAAACATAATTCCACGGTAACAAGCATAAGTGAGCACCTACTGACCAATGCAGAGCGAACCCTGCGTAATAAACCTAAATTGAGCAAACTCTTCCGTAAGGAGTGGCTAGAAGAAGCCCACAATATCGCCAGTCGCTGTTGTTTTAATTTGGCCAGTTTAGGCTATCAATATCCTGCCGAAATCGTCCCTGACTCTGTAACGCCATTTGCCCATTTATGTCACTTGGTCAATCAAGGTAAACAACTGCGGTTTCCTCATGGAGTTCCTGAAAACGTTCAGATCACCATAGATAAAGAACTCAAACTCATTGATGAGCTTAATTACGCCCATTTTTTCTTAACCATTCATGATGTGGTGATGTTTGCCAAACAAAAGAAGATTTTGTATCAAGGTAGAGGCTCTGCAGCAAACTCTGTGGTGTGTTATTGCTTAGAAATCACCTCAGTCGATCCTAGACAAATCTCAGTACTGTTTGAGCGTTTTATTAGTAAAGAGCGCAATGAGCCGCCCGATATTGATGTAGATTTTGAACATCACCGTCGTGAAGAAGTGATTCAATATATTTATCAAAAATATGGACGTGAGCGAGCAGCTCTTGCCGCTACCGTCATTAGCTATCGGCTAAAAAGTGCCATTAGAGAAGTAGGTAAAGCATTAGCCATAGATGAAACTCAGCTCGACTTTTTCATAAAGAACATTAACCGTCGTGATGTCGGTTTAAATTGGCAAGCACAAATTTATGAGCTGGGATTAAAGCCCGATTCTTTAAAAGGACAGCTCTTTATACAATTGGTCGATGAAATCATCGGCTTTCCTCGCCATTTATCGCAACACGTGGGCGGTTTTGTTATTTCAGCTGGTCCCTTATATGAATTAGTACCAGTAGAAAACGCTGCTATGCCTGAGCGTACTATTATCCAGTGGGATAAAGATGATTTAGAGAGTTTAGGGTTACTAAAAGTTGATGTACTTGCTTTAGGAATGCTAAGTGCCATCAGACGTTGTTTTCAGTTAATTGAACGTCATCATCAACGACAACTTAGTATTGCTGATATCACACGCCTACAAGACGATCCAAATGTGTATGCCATGCTACAAAAGGCCGACACTATAGGTGTTTTTCAAATAGAATCACGAGCTCAAATGAGCATGTTACCGCGCCTTAAACCACGTTGTTATTATGACTTAGTCATTCAAATTGCCATTGTCAGACCGGGCCCGATACAAGGCGATATGATTCACCCTTACTTAAAGCGCAGAAATGGCGAACAAGCCATTTCGTACCCTTCTAAAGAGGTCGAAAGTGTCCTCTCAAGAACCTTAGGCGTACCTATATTTCAAGAACAAGTCATTAAACTGGCGATGGTGGCGGCAGGATTTAGTGGTGGTGAAGCCGACCAACTGCGCCGCGCTATGGCTGCTTGGAAAAAAAATGGCGATTTATTTAAGTTTCGCGATAAGTTAATTTCAGGGATGCTCTGTCGTGGTTATGAGCAGAGCTTTGCCGAGCAAATATTTGCACAGATTTGTGGTTTTGGTGAGTATGGGTTTCCGGAAAGTCACTCCGCCTCTTTTGCTGTGCTTGCTTATTGCTCTGCTTGGCTCAAATGCTACTATCCTGCCGAGTTTTACACAGCCCTACTCAATAGTCAGCCAATGGGGTTTTATTCATCTAACCAGCTATTACAAGATGCCAAACGACATGGCGTTAATGTGCACCCCATCAGTATCAACCAATCTAATGACGAGCACAGCATAGTCAGAAACAATAATATAAGTAGTATTCAATTGGGTTTAAAACTGATCAAAGGACTCTCTCAAAACAGCCGAGAGCAACTGCTGGCAGCACGTCCGAGCAAAGGGTTTACTCATATCCAGCAAATCAAAAATATTGGCATCAATCGGCAACAGTTGCATGCTCTTACCTCCGCTAATGCACTGTATGCGCTTACTGGTGATCGCTATTCCACTCGTTGGCAATTAATGGATTCCGTTGAAGATCTACCACTGTTTAACCAGCCATCATTTAACCGAAGACAAGACGAGTCAATTAAACATGGCTATACCTTTCAAACCAATGATTACGAAGCATTAATCGAGGACTA
The DNA here is from genome assembly GCF_052955985.1 of Vibrio sp. B1Z05. Lineage (NCBI taxonomy): Bacteria > Pseudomonadati > Pseudomonadota > Gammaproteobacteria > Vibrionales > Vibrionaceae > Vibrio > Vibrio sp. B1Z05. The sequence goes on along the minus strand of NZ_CP130463.1, from coordinate 751,925 downwards.
TTCCGCCACTGGACTATCCCTAAACCAACACCCCATTACCCTGCTCGAAAAAGAGAATAAGTTAGGTAAGTTCATTCGACAAAATCAATTGATCCACCAACCTCATCAATCAATGGTCACGGTAGTCGGTGTGGTCACTGGCAGACAATCACCTCATACCGCTGGAGGGATTACCTTTTTCACTTTAGAAGATGATACTGGCAACATAAATGTGGTGGTGTGGCAAGCAACCGCCAGAGCACAAAAGAAAAGCTATTTAACGGCTAAGATACTAAAAGTAAAAGGAATCATAGAAAAAGAGGGAGACGTCATACACGTTATTGCAGGTCAGTTAATTGACATCAGTGATCAGTTATCACAACTAGCCAGTCGTTCTCGTGATTTTCATTAGAATAATCTTTATTTTACACAATACATTTCATCAAAAGACAGAAAGCCGCTTTATGGTCACAAAGCGGCTTAAATAAGAACTCGATACAATGAGCTATTAAGCCCGTTTATGATGAATTCGTGTACGCTGTTTTTTGCCATCCATGACTCCTTCCATATGACTATCCATTGATTTATTTTCATAAGCTTCGAGCATACCTTGGTCTTGCATACTCTTAGGCTCAAGTTGTTGAACTCCTCTATCTGTACTTGTGCCACTGCGATTTTCTGCAATAGAAATCGCCTGACTGTCGTTAGAAAAATCGTTAAACACCTTATCTTGAGCAAAAACAAACGGTGAAAACGCCACTATAGAAATGGTTATAAAGCCAGTTTTAAGGTTCATATAAACGCCCTCAGTTAACTTATTAAAGCTAGGAACGCCCTTAGATTTTAGTTGCAAGTTAACAATAAATAAACGTAGAGTGATTATTGTTTCTACTTCTTTTTAGCAAATATTCATCTAAGGATGTACGCACGCTAGGAAAATCTTCACAAAAATCAAACAACTATCGCTAGCAACATCTCAACCGACAACCACCTTAAAAAGATGAGTGTGCCAGAGATAACTAAACAGACCTTGCCGATGCAAAAATTCTTTCATGTCATTGTTTATACCAAGCACATTCAAAAATGGATCACTAAAACATTCAATCACGCTTACAGCAAAAAGCCCTACAAATAATGCAGGGCTTTTAGGAAATCACAACGAGTACTTGCTAGTAATATCTGTCCTAACAAACAATATACGCGTTAATAAATCGTTATCTAACTGTCATCTTCAGTGAAATTGGTTGGCAAACTCACCTTCATTTCATTCCAGTGCTGACCACTTTCAATACCGTATTGACGCACGATAGCGGCGATACGGTCACGATTGCCGTCTTCACATACTGACAATAAGTCTTTATAAAAATTAAGCGCAAGATTTCGTGAAACAGGGCTTGAGAAATAGAAAGCACCCACTCGATCGTACAGCTTTTTTAAACCGTTAAAGATCAGACCATAAATCTGGTTTCCAGAATGGAAAGCTAAATGTTGGAACAACATGTAATCATAGAAATTAAACGTTTTCGCCACTAAGATCGCATCACGCTTTTGTTCATCTTTTTCATTGTCTTCTTTGATGTTTTGCGCGATTTTCCCAGCGTATGGGAAAGAGTCCATAAAGCTACTATACGAATCCGCTTGCATCAAAGCCTCACATGATTCGATAACACGTCGCAAGGTCGCTTCAGATTGCTCTTTGTTCACTTTAAATGCATAACGCATAAAGATAGGGCTGATGCTAGTTCGAGCGGCAAGTAGATCTTCTACAATACTAGTGGCATTGTCAGCATCTAATGTCATTAATGTATCTAAAATATGCAAACCAGAGGTTTCCATAAATTGATTCACTTTGGTCGGCTTACCATGTTGAATGGTTAACCAACCATCACGCGCCAGTCTTTGTAGAACTTCTCTGAGGGTGGTTCGTGTTACACCAATCAGTTCAGATAGCTCACGCTCAGCGGGTAAAATAGAACCTGGAGCAAATCGTCCGTTCCAAATGCTTTCAATAATGTACTTTTCTGCGAAGCCTGCTGGGCTTTTAGCCTTAATAACCATAGATTGGAAGTTCCAACTTAAAATTCACTAAATATAACTCATCATACCACCTAATCTAAAATTACAAAAACCAGTGAACCGTTCGCTATGAAATATTACTCATTCTGTGTTGAATTCACCTTGCAGACTCTGCATTGCCTGAAAAAATAATAAATGCCCTTTTTTTAATGAAACTAAGCTCAACATCCTATGAACTAAATCAACAACCCATACATATGCCACCATTTTCTTATTGTGGGTTAGTGTTAGCTTTCTGATTAGCACTTTAAAAACATCAACTTATGCACCGATATTATTTCTCATACAATAATATTGGCCTTATATAACCAAAGCATCACTAAAAACACGCAACTTACATATGAACTGCACTTTATATGGTTTTTTACTGTAAACACGATGTAAATCACACTAATTGATTGACTATCCAAGTGATTAGAGTAAATATTGCGCCAACAAAGTGAGTGTTACAGAATGTAAACTGAGAACGAAACACGTTCTACACGCTAAATTTCAATCTATATCTCACCCAAAAATATACCGTAAGCTTATCCACCTGCTAAATCCGATTGTCACATGGATAGGTCGTATAGAACCGACTCGATCAGATTTAAATACTTTTAAGAGAGAAGCACCATGCCTTTGAGCCAAGGAAACGCCTTCGTCAAAAACTTTCTCGGAAAAGCCCCAGACTGGTACAAACTAGCCATAGTGGCCTTTTTAATCATTAACCCATTTGTCTTCTTTCTAGTTGACCCGTTTGTTGCTGGTTGGCTACTCGTCATTGAATTCATATTTACTCTGGCAATGGCTCTCAAGTGCTATCCATTGCAACCCGGAGGACTACTGGCGATTGAGGCTGTGGCAATTGGCATGACCACTCCTGAAATGGTGAAACATGAATTGGTGGCCAATATAGAAGTAATGTTACTGCTGATCTTTATGGTGGCGGGCATTTACTTTATGAAGCAGCTACTACTGGTTATTTTTACCAAAATCCTATTAGGCATTAGATCTAAAGCACTGTTATCCGTTGCTTTTTGTGCCGCAGCCGCTTTCTTATCTGCATTTTTAGATGCTTTAACCGTTATCGCGGTAGTGATCAGTGTGGCGGTTGGATTCTATGCAATTTACCATAAAGTTGTTTCAGGAAAAGGTCATGGTACTCAACACGACCATACTCAAGATGGGCATTTAACCGAGCTTACTCGTGATGATCTAGACGAATACCGTTCGTTCTTACGTTCACTGCTTATGCACGCTGGCGTAGGTACGGCGCTTGGTGGCGTTATGACAATGGTTGGTGAACCTCAAAACCTGATCATAGCCGATCAAGCCGGATGGTTATTTGGCGAGTTTATCATCCGCATGTTGCCGGTTACCTTACCCGTTTTGGTTATGGGATTGCTCACCACTGTCGCGGTCGAAAAACTGAAAATATTTGGCTACGGATCAGAGTTGCCAACTCAAGTACGAAAAATTCTCGAAGATTACAACGAAGAAGAGAAAAAGAGTCGAACTAAACAAGATATCGCCAAACTTTGGATTCAAGGCGCAATTGCGCTATGGCTTATTGTTGGCCTCGCTTTCCATGTAGCCGCGGTAGGTTTAGTCGGGTTATCTGTGATTATTTTAGCCACCTCTTTTACCGGCATCATTGAAGAGCATGCATTAGGCAAAGCGTTTGAAGAAGCCCTACCCTTTACTGCATTGTTAGCCGTCTTTTTTGCCATTGTTGCCGTTATCATTCAGCAAGACCTTTTTGAACCTATAATCGACGCAGTATTGGCCGTAGAAGATCAAGGAACACAGTTAGTTCTGTTCTATCTCGCCAACGGTGTACTGTCCATGATTTCCGATAATGTCTTTGTCGGTACGGTATACATCAATGAGGTTAAAGAGGCCTTACTGCACGGGGTAATTAACCGTGAACAATTTGACCTTCTTGCGGTAGCTATTAATACCGGTACCAATTTACCGTCAGTGGCAACACCAAACGGTCAAGCGGCATTTTTATTCCTACTTACGTCAACTCTTGCACCATTAATTCGCCTTTCTTATGGCCGAATGGTTATTATGGCGTTTCCATATACCGTTGTTTTAGCTCTAGTGGGAATGATCGGTATTATGTTCTTCTTAGAACCGATGACTGCAACTTTTATGGACTACGGCTGGATTACCGATCCACCCATGCAACTTATCGATGTATCAAGTTCTGTAGTGCATCATTAGGGAACTTATTCCCTTATTAACACTCTATTGATTTGCCACCTTTAAAGGGGTAAAAAGAACTTACTGTTATTAGCCAGCGCGAACGACAGTCCTCGCTGGCTTTTTTGCGCATATATAGATGTACACATAAGGAAATAGATTCATGCTCGAGAACTTATACCAATTTTCTCGCTCTCGCACTTCATGGCTGTTATTAATTATTGCCATGGTCGCCTTCGAGCTTTGCGCTCTTTACTTCCAACACGTGATGCTACTTTCACCTTGTGTGATGTGTATCTATGAGCGCGTAGCAATGCTGGGAATTGCAGTCTCGGGTGTGGTCGGCCTATGCCAACCTAAAAACTCCGTTCTGCGCGGCTTAGGATTAGTCGGTTGGATTGCGGCCAGTGCCAAAGGTTTATCACTGGCTCTAGAGCATGTGAGCTACCAATTTGATCCGTCTCCTTTTAATACCTGCGATATTTTTGTCAATTTCCCAAATTGGGCACCCCTTGATCAATGGGTTCCGTGGATGTTCCTACCGACTGGTACTTGTAGCAAAATCGTTTGGACATTTTTAGACTTATCCATGCCACAATGGCTGGTGATTATTTTTGGAGCAAGTCTTGTGGTTGCTACTCTATTTACCTTACTACAAGTGGTTGGCTTAAAGAAAAATCGTATTTAGGCACTAATAGTATTAAGAAAATAAAAACGGGAACTGACATCATCAGTTCCCGTTTTTTATGCATGAATCAGACTCAGTGGGCCAGCTAAACAATAAAGCTTGCGCCCTCCTCCGCCGAAGAAACATTATTTCTCGCCAGTACAAATAAGTTACGCCCAAAAGTAAACTGTTGACTCTCTGTATCCACTTTCAGCGGCTCACGACCTGTCACATCCGATAGGTTATTCACGCTTCCTGTTTCGCAGTCTAAACTCACTATATCGCCATCACGAATAAGTGCGATAGCACCGCCTCTAGCCGCATCTGGAGACATATGAATAGCCGAAGGCACTTTACCCGACGCGCCTGACAATCGACCATCGGTAATCAAGGCGACATTAAAGCCTGCCTTTTGCACATTGGCTAGAATAGGCATCAACTTATGCAGCTCAGGCATACCATTAGACGCAGCGCCATTATGCGAGACCACGACAACACAATCTTGATTAAGCTCTCCTGCTTGATAAGCTTTTTCGACATCGTGTTGCGAAGTAAAGACTTTGGCTGGCGCTTTCACTTTTCTACACTCTTTTGCAATGGCAGAAACCTTGATCACGCAGCGACCAATATTGCCATCTAAGACTTTAATGCCCCCAGTCTCTTGAAAACACTCGCCACTTAACGCGATGACACTACCATTATTACTGCCTTGACTGTCATTCCAACATAAGCGGTCATTTTCAATATACGGCGTTTTAAACTGATCATTAAACTGACCAAAAGAGGTCAGCACATCTCGATTTAAGAAGTCACCTTCATTTAAGCGTTTCAGCAATGCAGGTACGCCTCCAGATCGATGAAATGCGTTCATGTCCTCTGAGCCATTTGGATAGACGTTCACCAATAAAGGTACTGCGCCTGAAAGCTGACTAATGTCATCCCAGTTAAGTAAAATCCCCGCCGAACGCGCAATCGCCACCATGTGAATAGTATGGTTGGTGCTCCCTCCAGAGGCGAGCAGCGCAACGATACCATTGATGATATTTTTCTCAGTCACCACATCATACAAAGGACGATAGTTTGATGAACCTAGTGTAGAGGAAGCCACTTTTACTGCGACTTCTTCGGTTAATAACTGTCGAAGCTGACTATCCGGCGGTACGAACGCAGAACCCGGTAGCATCAAACCCATAGCTTCGAAAACGAGTTGGTTTGTATTGGCGGTTCCGTAGAAGGTGCATGTTCCGTGAGAATGGTAAGCACTGCACTCCATTTTCTGCAGCGTTTCAATACCCACTTCCTTCGCCAGATACTTCTGACGAACACTGGTTTTCTCTTCGTTGCTAATACCTGTCGACATAAGTCCTACCGGGACAAATGCGGTTGGCAAGTGCGCAAACGACATTGCGCCCATTAGCATTGCAGGGGCGATTTTATCACACACACCCAATAGCAAAGTTGAATCATACACATTGTGACTCAGAGATACTGCCGTCGCTTGAGCAATTAAGTCTCGGGAAAACAATGAGATATCCATGCCATCTTGCCCCTGTGTGATGCCATCACACATAGCAGGAACCCCACCAGCCACTTGCGCAGAATGACCTAACTTAGTCAGTGCACCTTTAATGATATCGGGGAAATGACGATAAGGTTCATGAGCTGAAACCATATCGTTATAGGCACTTACTATTGCCACATTTGAATTAACCAAATTGAGTATGGTTTCTTTATTGCAACTAGCCGCAACAGCGTGCGCTAAATTACCGCAAGAAAGACCGGCGCGATTTTTACCATGCGCTGCTTGAGAGCGGCTTCGGTTTAAGAATTCGCTACGAGTCTGGCGACTTCTTTCGATAAGATTTTCCGTTACTTGTTTAACTACCTTGTTCATTCTATACCCCTAAGCGAATACAAATATCATCTAACATCTCCTCTATCGACATAGAGATATCAATAGTAATTACGTCATCCTCATCCACTGGTTGTTCCAAAATGGCAAATTGACTGGCTAGCATGTCAGATTTCATGAAATGACTATTTCGCATACGAATTCGTTTAAGGACTAACTCTTGAGAACCATCTAAAAAAATAAATCGTACTTTCTCATTTCCACAACGAATCGCATCACGATAATTTTTCTTTAATGCAGAACAAACAAAGACACAGCTTTCATTTTTAGAGTAAATGCTAAAAATAGCGTCGTTAATTCTTTCTAACCATGGAGTACGATCATCATCGTTGAGTGGGATTCCTGAGGACATTTTGATAACGTTGGATTTTGGATGTAGATCATCGCCATCAATAAACTTGGCTGACAATCTAGCAGCAAGAAGCTCACCAATGGTTGATTTACCTGAGCCGGAAACGCCCATAATTACAATGCTTTTACCTTCCATTTAAACCTCTTCAGTAAGCTTTTGGTCATGGACTCAATAAGCAATATTAAGTGTTATCGGTAACATTATTTATGTTATGGGTAACATGGTACATGTAACTTTGTTATTTGTGAATATATTATAGGGAAGAAGTGAGGCTTTGAGGTGAAAAGAGTGATTTCGAGCACAATTTACGGGGCAAAATCACTCATAGGATATTAGGAACTCTTACCATTAGTGATGGTATATCCGAGATCGTGAACACGTTTTTCAGGCTCTTTACCTTCGATTGCATTTAGCAATAGTTCAGCGGAGAGCTCACCAATTTCATACCTTGGTGTATACACACTGGTTAATTTTGGGGTAATAGCTTGACCAATATCAAAGGCATTATAGCCAACAACACTGATTTGTTCTGGAACGGCAATTCCCATCTCATGGCAAGCTAAAATAGCACCAATTGCAATATCATCATTGGTACAAAATATGCCATCAAGATACTGACAATCATCTAAAGCTCGAGTTAATAGATCACGCGCAATCGTAAAGCTAGAACGACTTGACGTTAAGAAATGATTTTTTTCAAGACCCGCTTCAACCATGGCCTCATCATAACCTTCCATACGCAACTTAGTACGGCTGTCTAGTCGAGCACCAAAGTAAGCAATATTATTTTTGCCCTTATTTATCATCAAGTTAACTGCATCATAAGCTGCCATTCTATGATCAAGCCCAACGGCAATGTTAATAGGTGATTCAGGGAGTTCCATCGCTTCAACCACTGGAACACCTGCAGTTTCTAGCATCTTCAATGTCTTTTTAGTATGACTTGTACCCGTCAAAATTAAGCCATCAACTTGATAAGATAACAGTGTCGCTATTTTTCTTTCTTCGATTTCACTTTCATAGCTATAGTGCCCTAATAACACCTCATAGCCACGTCTGTTTGTCACTGATTCAATACCCTGAGCGACCTTTGCAAATACTTGGTTAGATAATGAAGGAAGCAATACGCCAATCGACCGACTGGAAGACTTCGATAACAAAGCTGGGGCACGGTTGTGAATATACCCCAGTTCTTCGGCCACTTTCTTGATTCTGGCTCGGGTCTTTACTGATACTGATTCTTCATTACGCATAAAACGACTCACCGTCATTTTGGTCACGCCTACACGATCTGCAATATCTTGTAGTGTCGCTCGAGGCTTCCGCTTATTGTCACTCATTATCTAATGCCTACATAAAAAACTGTTGTTACAGTAACATAAAAAGTAGTTTAAGTTAACTCTACAATAGTAGAGGCAACGCACAATATTAATGGATACATAACTAAAAATAATCCAACTCATTGGGTTGTGAAATTCAAGAAAAGATCGAGTTAAACCCTTTCTTATTTCCCAAAAACATAGCGTTAGTCATAGGAAATACCCATAAAATGTAAGCTAATGTTTATTGATACTTTACTTTAGTACTTTGATCATGCTCACGTTTTTACAATGAGTGTTTGTATTATGTCGTTGATTATTTATACTAGGCGCAAATAGTTACCGATAACATCAAGTAACTTCAAAACCAAAATAAGCAAAAAGAACCATATAAATCATAGAAATAGCTAATCACGCGAACCTATGACTAAACAAAAAGAAAAGAGCACTAGTTATACCAATCACACTAAGTAAGTGATCAGAACTAGCGCAGGAAAAATGCTCGAGAACAAGGCAGAATTTTTCGATAAGTAGTTATTCTACAATCAAAAATTCTAACGCCGTTATCGAGTATTTTAACAAGCTAGAATGACCAGTTATTTAGTACGATTGGTATTAGTTGCTCTTCTTTTAAAGCGCATATTGGGACCGGTTTACAGCAAGTTAGAGTTAGCCCTTTAACTTGCAGGTATCTAATACCGCGAATAACTCTATTAAGGATCTAAAATGGGAAGTTTAAAAAACAAGAAAGTGTTCATTACAGGTGCTGAGCAAGGGATTGGTTATGAAACAGCCAAAGCACTGATTGAGTCTGGATGTGACGTTTTTGCTCATTACTTTAGTGGTACTGAAGGCGTTGAAGCGTTAGTTAAACTCGCTGAATCTCGTGGACAAAGAGCCAGTTTTGGATTTGCCAACCTCATCAATGAAGATGACACTATTGCTTGTGTTAATGAAGCGGCTAAATTTCTTGGTGGTATCGATATTGTTATCAACAATGTGGGTGGCATTATTGCGCGCAAATGGCTTGGTGAAATCGAATCTGACTACTGGCAAACCGTGTTTGACGTAAACATGACCACCATGAAAAACGTGACTCAATCCGCTCTTCCTTACTTAAAAGAAAACACCGAAGGCGCTAGTATCGTAAACCTAGCCTCCCTTGCAGGTCGTTCTGGTGGTCACTCAGGTTCATTGACTTACTCTATGACCAAAGGTGCTGTTCTTACTTGGACTCGTTCACTTGCGGCTGAACTTGGTGAATTTGGTATTCGTGTGAATGCCGTTGCTCCTGGCCTTATTTTAGGTACGCGCTTCCACGACCAACACACAACAAAAGAATCTGCAGAAGAGACTGTTCGTGGTATTCCTCTAGGTCGCGCTGGTACATCAGAAGATGTTGCGAAAGCAATCACCTATTTGGCTTCTGAGTATAACGGTTTTGTTTCTGGCGCTACGCTAGACATTAATGGTGGCGTATACCGCATGTAATTTAAAGCAAATGGCGCAGCTATTATCTGCGCCATTTTTTAGGAATCTCTCTATGATAAAATCGAGCATCATCCATCCTGAGTTACTGTCTATACTCGCGAGATGTGGACACAAAACTCAAATTCTAATTGCTGATAGCAATCATTCATTCGTAATAAATTCAAACCCGAGATCTGAAATTATATATCTAAATTTTGCACCAGATATGCTAAATGCTACCGATGTGCTCAACGGCGTTATTCAATTAATTAATGTTGAATCTACATCCATGATGGCATGGCCTGATGATTTTGATAACACTATCCACTCTGAATATGTCCGTATTCTTCCGCAAGGAACAGAGATGAAGTTTCAGGAAAGAGAAGATTTTTATTCGACAGCTAAATCACCAAACACTTTATTAGTTATTGCTACAGGTGAGACTCGTCGCTTTGCAAATCTAATGCTGACCGTCGGTGCTGTAAAATAAAAACCACCGTTTATCATGTCATATCTGGCTTAATTTCCAACCAATAATCATTAAGTCAGATAATCTATCTCCTCACCACATCCTATGCTAATCGCGCGAAAAAAACCAATAAAATCAACACCTTACCTCCAGACACACTGTAATAAATCCGTTCTACCCCTCTAAAAAGAAATTAAAGACGTAAACAATGCATTTGAGTAAATACTCTAAAAATAAAAGTTAATAATTTTAAAAGTATATATGTGGAATTAATAATTTCATATATAGCAGAAGATAACCATGTATTATCCGACTGATTTCATATTATTTTTAAACATATAAATAATATATCTATTTAGCTGCTTTCGTAATTAAAAAATAGACTAAGCAATACATTTCAATATCTATATAAATTTCATGACTTGTGCCTCACTTTTCACAAAATAAGCTTTTCTCGCAACAGTGTTACGCATAACATAAGCTCATTGGAAGCATTTTGTAACAAATTCTCCATTGGACAATACGCTGTAACTATATGGCGATAAATATTGAATTAACCTGTAAATTATCAAAAGGAATATGTGGGTGTCTTTATTTTCATACATCATTGATAAAATAACAAAGATACTAGGTAGGCTCCTAGTAGTTTTAATGTGGTTAATAGTAGCAACTGTTGTTTGGCAGGTGTTCACTCGTTTTTTCACAAATTCTCCATCAACCTTTACCGATGAACTATCTAGATACCTATTAATTTGGATTGGTATCCTAGGGGGAGCATATACTTATTCGTTAAAGCGCCACCTTGCTATCGAGTTATTGATTACCAAAGTAAAAAACAAAAACTTGTTAACGATTATGATCAGCCTAATGGTTATTGTATTTTCAAGCTTAGTTTTAATCTATGGCGGCTCTAGCGTCGTAATGAGAACTCTTCAATATAATCAAGTATCTCCAACATTAAGTGTATTTGGTTCAAATCTACCAATGGGATATATTTATTTAGTTGCTCCTATCGCTGGTGTACTAATAAATCTATTTGCTGTAAACGACATTATGAAACTATCACATGATATGTATAGTCAAAGAATGGGTAATTAGTTATGACACTGCTAAATTTAATTTTCACAGACCATTATCTTGCTGTAATGCCCGATGCTATTTATGATCTACTACCGATTATAGTTTTATTTGCTTCTTTATTTGTTTTTCTTGTCATAGGAATGCCAATAGCATTTGGTATTGGTTTAGCCTCTTTATTGACAATATTCATTGATTTTCCAATAGAGAAATCTGCTAGCTTAGCTTCGCAACAGTTGCTAGGAGGGCTAGATAATTTTGGACTATTAGCTCTGCCCTTTTTTATATTTGCAGGGAATCTCATGAATTCAGGAGGCATAGCTAAAAGACTTATTAATTTTGCTATGCTACTTGGTGGTCGTCTACCCGGCGCGCTATGTCATGTTAACGTAATTGCTAATATGATGTTCGGCTCTCTATCTGGCTCTGCTACAGCGTCCGCTGCGGCTGTAGGTGGCCTTATGGGTGAGTTACAAAATGAAAAAAAATACCCAAAAGATTTTTCTACCGCTGTCAACATTGCTTCTTGTCCTTCAGGCTTGCTGATCCCACCTTCAAATGTATTGATCTTATATGCATTGGTAAGTGGCACCTCTGTTCAGTACTTATTCTTAGCGGGTTATTTCCCTGGGATACTAATGGGTCTAGCGGTAATGGCTGGGGTACTACTGTTCGGTAAAAAGTACAATGTTCCACAAGATAAAGTAACATCGACTAAAAGCGCACATAAAGTGATTTTAGAAGCAATTCCTAGCTTGTTCATGGTTGTTTTAATCATGGGTGGCATTGTTGGTGGTATTTTCACTGCAACAGAAGCATCCGCAATTGCTGTTGTATATAGTTTGGTTCTTGGTTTCATATACAAAGAACTAAAATTCAAGAAATTAACACCTATCGTGATCGACAGTGTCATTATTACTTCTATTGTTTTATTAATGATAGCAACGTCTAGCTCTATGTCTTGGGCAATGTCAAATGCTGATATTCCTCAATATATCGCTGACTTTATTCTTAATCTGTCTGACAACCCAATCATAATTTTAATTTCAATGAATATTATATTTTTAGTTGTAGGCACATTTATGGATATGTCTCCTGCTATATTGATATTCACACCAATTCTTTTACCTATTGGTATTCATTTAGGTATGGATCCTATTCACTTCGGTATCATGATGGTATTTAACTTATCTATTGGTATTTGTACTCCACCAGTTGGAACAGCTTTATTTGTTGGATGTAGTGTTTCTAATAGAAAAATAGGTGATGTTGTACCAAAACTATTACCTATATATTGTCTGATCATCTTAGCCTTAATCATAGTTACCGCGTTTCCAAATTTAACTATGTGGCTTCCTCGACTAGCTGGTTATTAAACCTTTAAATTTAATTAGGAAAGTAAAATGAAAATAATAAAATTAAGTACCTTATTATCATGCGCTGGATTAGTGTTGTTATCCATGTCGTTTAATGCATCCGCCAGAACGCAGAAACTGGCTCACGCTATGCCACTGGATCACCCAGTACATAAATCATTAAGTTGGTTTGCTAAAGAAGTGACAAAACGAACAAGTATGCGAGTTAAAGTCTACCCAAACCTAACACTAGGGAATAAAGAGTCTACTTTGCAGATGGTTCAAAATGGCACCTTAGCATTTGCTAAAGTGGGTGGTGGTTTAGCCGCATCATTTTCGCCTGAGTATAAAGTGTTGTCTTTGCCTTACTTATATAAAGATGAAGCCGACTCAAAACGCATTTTACGCGGCCCAGTTGGGCAAGAGATCCTGCAATCATCAGAAAAAGATGGATTTATTGGTTTAGCTTTTTTGTCTAGTGGCTCTCGCGGCTTTTATACCAAAACAAAAATAACTAAACCAGAAGATCTTAAGGGCTTAAAAATCCGTGTGCAAAACTCTCCTATCGATATCGATACAATGAAAGCACTTGGAGTGAGTCCTGTACCTATCTCATCTGGTGAAGTTTACTCAGCATTACAACAAGGTGTAGTGGACGGCGCAGAAAATAATATTCCAACATACTTCTCAACTCGTCAGTATGAAGTTGCCAAATATTATACTTTAGATCAGCACACAATGATCCCTGACTTACTTGTGGTTTCTAGTGAAATTTGGAACGGCCTTTCTAAAGAAGACCAGGCAACAATTCGCCAAATAGCCAAAGAAACCTTAGCGGTTCAAGATAAAGCGTGGGATGAATACTCTGATTACGCAAAAGGTGAAATCACCAAAAATGGTGGTGAAATTGTGAACGTTGACGTTGCTGCGTTTCAAGGCAAAGTCTCTAGCGTTTACGATAAATTCAAGAAAGATAACCCAGATTTAGTGCAAATTCTTAACGAACTTCAAAGCTACTAACTCGGCATATAGATAATACGGATATCGGTAATGGATATGGGAAACCTCATAACCATTACCGAAACTCAATCAATGATATTACCCGAATCTCTTCCCACCATTAAGCGCCACAACATTTTTTAAACTTTTTTCCACTGCCACAAGGACAAATGTCATTGCGCCCTACGTCTTTATAAGGGTTTAGCGTTTGGCTTTTGTTACCCACCATCAACTCATCGGCCGCTTGTGCGACTTCATTGATCATTAAATCCAGTTGCGGTTGTAAATCAGCTCGTTGTGGAAGGTCAGTATAGCCTGCTTGCTTCATCTGCGCATGCGTTTGCTCTTCGTCCACCAGCAATGACAAGGTGGTCAGCAATGCCGATAACATTCTGGCTGTGCCGTCGTTCAGTTCAAGAGGTTGCCACTCTTGCTCAACAATAGGCCAAACAGACAGAAAACCTTCTGCTAAGTCCGCTAAATGCTCTGTATTGTTTTCGGTCAGCTCAAGTGCTGAATATTGATTGGCTTTTAAGTGCGCATACTGAGCATTGATGTGTTCAACAATCGTCGGTCTTGCCTCAATAAATCCCTCGCCACACAATTCCTGTGCCCATGCTTCCGGCTCTAAAGGTTTGACAGTCAGGTTTGCGGCCAGTATTGCCCCTTCCCAAAAATAGCGACTTTCTTGTATCTGTGGTGGGAGATTAATTAAATCACTCATAAAATGTACTCTACTAATTTTTCTATAGTATGAGTGAAAATGACTTCAGCTTCTACACTACTGCCGGTTCGCTATATTTGTCGGTGACATTTTACTCAAAACCCACTAAAATCCCGCCTCTTGCACACAAAGGTAGAATCAATAATGCGTCTTGTACTTGGCCCTATGGAGGGTGTTCTCGATCATCTAATGCGAGAAATCCTTACTGATATCAACGACTTTGACTTATGTGTCACCGAATTCGTTCGTGTCAGCGACCAAGTGTTACCGGATCGCTCCTTCTACAAGCTGTGCCCTGAACTGCTGCAAGGCTCAAAAACTAAATCGGGCACGCCCGTGCATCTGCAACTTTTAGGTCAGCATCCACAGTGGATGGCGGAAAATGCCTTTAAGGCCTATAACCTAGGTGCGGCGGGTATCGACCTTAATTTTGGTTGTCCGGCTCGTTTGGTCAATAAAAGTAAAGGTGGCGCGGTTTTATTAAAAGAGCCTGAGCTGATGTATCAAATCATCAATGCTTGTCGAGCCGCAGTGCCCAGTGAGATCCCAGTGACCGCAAAAATTCGTCTGGGTTGGGAAAACCCTGATGATTGCTTTGAAATTGTGGACGCTGTTGAAAATGCCGGCGCCAGTGAACTCACCATTCATGCTCGTACTAAAGTAGGCGGTTATAAAGCCGACCAAATTCGTTGGGACTATTTACAAAAAATTCGCCAACACACCAAAATGCCATTAATTGCCAATGGTGAAATTTGGAACTACGCCGATGGTCAACGTTGCCAAGAAACCACGGGCATTGACTCTTTGATGGTCTGTCGTGGCTCTTTCAATGTGCCCAACCTTGGTAATGTAGTCAAACACAACCATGCGGTCATGCCATGGGTGGAAGTAGTCGCTTTACTATTGAAATACTCTGAATACGAAATGAAAGGCGATAAAGGGCTCTATTACCCAAATCGTGTTAAACAATGGTTCTCGTACCTGCGTCAGCAATACCCTGAAGCAAAAGAGTTATTTCACAATATTCGCAAGTTCAATACCGCTGAACCTATCGTGGATTATATCCAGCGTTATCAACAAGAATTACTCATCAGCGCCTAGATTTCTTCACCACTAGGTTTCTTAACTACTAGGTTTCTTAACTACTAGGTTTCTTAGCCAGCAGTATGACAATCATCTTACGACCTTTATTCATTGCGATTAAAGGTCGTTTTTATTCTGTCACATCGTCAATTATAACTTGAGCAAATCGCAGCCTCGGCTTGTAAGAGAAAGAACCAATTCGCCCTTTTCTATTCGTGTTTTTTGATGAGAAAGTACGCTTTTGGCCCCCCCCTTCTCTATGCCTAATTGCCACACAGGCACTCGAATCTCACCGGTTTTATCACCCGTATTGAACACAGCCAATAGGCGTTCTTCGCCATAACATCGTGCAAAAGCTATTTGCTCATCTCGACTTTCAAAAAACAGCAAGTCTCCACTTTGCAACGCTTTATATTGGTGTCTTAAAGCCAACATCTGCTTAAAGAACGGTACCCATTGAGAGCTTTCAACACGCTCCCATGGAAAGCAACGTCGATTATCAGGATCGTTTTCACCTTCAAGACCGACTTCCGTTCCATAGTAGAGACAAGGAACACCGATATAAGCCATCAAGAATAAGGCGGCTTGGCGCATTTTATCTTCATTACCTTTCAACAAAGTGATAAAACGTGCCGTATCATGGCTATCTAATTGATTTAACTGCGCCAATTGATTGTGCCAAGGAAGCTTAGCTTTCGCTTCTAATAGCCACTGTTGAAATTCGCCACTGGTCAAAGAGATAGGATCATAAGCGATATCTTGATTAACAAAAAACGCACGTACTGGATGGGCAAACCCATAGTAATTCATTGCACCGTCTTCTTGATCTCCTTGCAGCCATGATGTTGCTTCAAAGAAGTGTTCACCAAGAACCAATGCCTCTTGGTTCTCTTGTTTAGTTGCGCTGCGAAATGCCTGCACATAGTGTGCATTGTGGTAAGCACCCTTGCCCTCTCCTAGCATATGAATCACATCAAATCGCCAACCATCAATACTGTACGGTGGACGTAACCAATGCTTGATCACCGCGGAGTCAGAATCATAGATATAGTCGCGTACTTCAGGATGTTCAAAATTCAAAACTGGCAGGTTTTGGACGCCATTCCATGCTTCGTAAGCATGCGACTGACCATCAAAAAAATAATACTCACGATATTTCGAATCTAGGTTATGGTAAGCCCCGCACTCCCCTTTACCACGCTTATCAAACCAAGGATGTTCCGCAGACGTATGATTAAATACCGCATCTAACACGATGCGCATGCCACGGCGATGCACCTCTTGGCATAACTCTGCAAGTTCTTCGTTATTACCAATATGTGGATCGACATTAAAATAATCCGTCGTGTCGTACTTATGATTGCTCAAGGAGCTAAATACAGGATTAAGATACAAAGTGGTCACGCCTAAATCTTGTAAGTAATCGAGCTTGGAATGGATCCCTGCTATATCGCCATTGAAAAACTGCACTGACATTGAATCGTTATTTTCAATAGCATCACCCCAATCCGATTTAATGGTTGGAATAGTGCCATCTTTAATGCTGTACTCACCACTCTCCACCCCTATTTTAGGGTTACCATTGCAAAATCGGTCAGGAAACACTTGATAGAACACTTGGCTTTGTACCCACGGCGCCGGACGATGACGGGCATTAAATTTGAAATGGTATTCCTTTGCTGGAATTCGCTTAGAAACCCCTCTAGCATCAAGCCAATATTGCGCTGTGCGAGTTTGAACCTTAAATACGTAGTGAGTAACATCTCTGTCTTCATTGATCGGGAAGCGAGCTTGCCATACTTGAAGTCGCCCCAATAACGTTTCTTTTATTTGAAACATAGGGACATAAGCCTGCTCGTTATCAGGCTCATGCCTAACCACGATCTGTTGAACATCATTAAATGGTTCAACATACAAAGTAGCGGTTAAATGAGTGCCATCAAACTTGAGGTGACAGCCGGATTGAGGATGGAAAAGAAATGGGCTTTGCATACGAACTCCGAAACGGAACCAATTGCCCACAAAGTTAGAGAATTATTCGTCGATAAAAAAGCGTGACCCACTGCATATATAAGTAAGATCACGCTTTGTAGCGATGTAAAGACGAATTATTGGTTACCTAAGCAATGGGTTTACTAGGCAATGGGTTAACTAAGCAGTAAGCCATCATCTGAAAGCTCTTCACCTCGAACCTTACTAAACATTTCAAGCAAGTCAGGCACTCCCATATTTGCTCGTTGCTCTCCTGCCACATCCAAGACTATCTCTCCTTGGTGCAACATCACAGTGCGATCGCCACAGGCTAAAGCGTCCTTCATTGAGTGCGTCACCATCATTGCGGTGAGATTAAACTCTTTGACTACCGTCTTAGTCAAATCAATCACAAATGCCGCCATGCGCGGATCAAGCGCGGCAGTATGCTCATCAAGCAGTAGCAGTTTACTGTCCGATAGAGTTGCCATAACCAAGCTCACTGCCTGCCTTTGACCGCCTGAAAGTAGCCCAATGCTATCACCAAGCCTGTCCTCTAAACCTAAGCCCAAAATGGCGATGCGATCTTGAAAGAGTTTTCGGCGTTTACTCGACAGCGCTAAATTCCAACCTCGACGATGCCCACGGCGATACGCCAATGCCATATTTTCTTCGATAGTCAGATCGCCACAAGTGCCAGCTAAAGGGTCTTGAAACACGCGCGCACATAAACTGGCTCTTTGATCGACACTGCGACGAGTGACATCAAGGTTGTCGATAATAACGCTACCGCCAACCATAGGTGTCTCCCCCGTCACCGCTCCCAAAAGGGTTGATTTACCGGCCCCATTAGAGCCAATTACGGTCAAAAACTCATGTTCTGGCACCACAAGATCCACGCCGCGCAGAGCTCTATTTTCTAAGATAGTGCCCGGATTAAAAGTGACCTGAATATTTTTTAACTCAATCATGCCACTTCCTTATCACTGCGTGCTTGTTGAAGTTGTTGCTTAGCTTTGTATTTGGCTTTCATCTTAGGAGCAATTAATGCCACTGCCACCAAAATAGCAGTCACTAAGTTCAGATCGGACGCTTGCAGACCAAACATTCCTGAACTTAACGCAAACGCCACCGCCAATCGATATAGCACAGAGCCAACAATTACCGCCGCCACTGCCACCCAGATTTTACGTCCAGGGATTAATGTTTGCCCTAAGATTACCGCTGCTAAACCTACGACTATGGTACCTACGCCGGATGTCACATCAGCAAAGCTATTGGTTTGCGCAAACAAAGCGCCGGCAAAGCCAACCAAACCATTGGATAATGCCAAACCAAAATAAGTATAAAACGAAGTGCTTCCACCTTGAGCTCGCACCATACGCGCATTTACGCCAGTTGCTCGTAATCCAAGCCCAAAATCACTATTGAGTAAACGCACAATAAAAAACGCCGCTAGCAATACTAAGATGCCCACTACTATAGGGCGCACTAGCATAGGGTCACCAACGCTCTCAAATGGCGTCAAAATAGTCTCTTCACCGAGCAAAGCGATGTTAGGTCTGCCCATAATGCGGATATTAATAGAGAAAGCGGCAATCATAGTAAGAATGGACGCCAGCAAGTGTAAAATACCGCAACGCACCGCTAGAAAAGCCGTCACCCACCCAGTAACACCGCCCGCAACAATGGCCATACCGGTTGCTAGCCAAGGGTTTACTCCAGCAACAATAGCGGTTGCCGCCACCGCAGCTCCCATTGGAAAAGAGCCATCAACACTCAGATCAGGGAAATCTAAAACGCGGAAAGTCAGGTAAACGCCCAGTGCGACAAGGCCATAGACTAAGCCCAACTCTAGCGCCCCAAAAAATGCAAAAGCAGACATACATACTCCTCTGCCAAATACCAAAAATAAATGTTCTTACAAATACATACCGTAAAACTAAAAGCCAGCCGATTAAGGCTGGCCCATTTATTTAATTAACTTCGGTCGCACGTGCCACGACAGATTGAGGGATAGTAATGCCAAGCTTTTTCGCCGCCGTTTCACTAATGGCCAGATCAGAACCTTGAGCGATTTTAACGTCCAGAGAACCCGGTTGCTTACCGTCTAAAATAGCCGCTACATAATCTGCAGTTTGCACGCCGACTTGGTAGTAGTCAAACCCTAGGCTAGCAATTGCGCCTTTTTTCACATAGGAAGTTGCGCCGCCAAATACCGGTTTCTTCGCCTGATTTGCCGCAACTAACATGCCTTCTATAGCACTGGCTACGGTATTGTCGGTAGGTGCGTAAATCACATCAGCCTTAGACACGATAGCTTGAGTTGCCGAGAGTACATCCGCACTTTTTAGCGCTGTAGACTCAACCACCATTAAGCCTTTTTCTTTGGCTGCCACTTTTAATAGCTCAACAAGGCTCACCGCGTTGGCTTCACCTGGGTTGTACACCACACCAATGGTTTTGGCGTTTGGTAGAATTTCTTTAATCAGATCGACGTGCTGAGCGACAGGCGATAAGTCAGATAAACCCGTTACGTTTTTGCCCGGCTTTTCTAACTGAGAAACCAGTTTTGCGCCAACAGGGTCAGTCACTGCCGTAAACACCACTGGAATATCACGAGTGGCAGACACCAAAGCTTGCGCCGTTGGCGTTGCAATACCCACTAATACATCTGGGTTTTCACCGACAAACTGGCGCGCTATTTGCACCGCAATCGCAGGGTTACCTTGCGCGGTTTTATAATCAAACTCTAGATTTTTACCTTCTTCGTAGCCTTTTGCTTTTAGACCGTCCAGCAGACCTTGACGCGTGGCATCCAAAGCTGGGTGCTCAACAATTTGCGATACGGCTACTTTGGCTGTTTTTGCCATGACACTGGCACTTGATAGCAAGGTTGCACCCACCAGACAGGCGGTAACAATCATCTTATTTACTTTCATATTCACTCCTTGATTCAGCAAACAAAGCTGAGTTTGACATCCATTTCTGTACTTAAGTCATATCCATCATTCAATTCCATGACAGACTAAAAAGTGAAACTGGTTTCACTTAAAACTCTAGAGATCCATTATTACCAGTATGAGATGTAAAATAAAAGTAAAGAATGTGATTTATCTCTCGCACTCATCAGGATGTTAAATAAA
The DNA here is from genome assembly GCF_052955985.1 of Vibrio sp. B1Z05. Classification (NCBI taxonomy): domain Bacteria; kingdom Pseudomonadati; phylum Pseudomonadota; class Gammaproteobacteria; order Vibrionales; family Vibrionaceae; genus Vibrio; species Vibrio sp. B1Z05. Next base: position 731,136 of record NZ_CP130463.1, on the reverse strand, counting down.
TGTCACAAAAGGGGATGTAACGGCAGATTAAAGATTTAGTGCGAGGGAAATCATTGAACGTAACCTCGAGGGATTACGTTCATTTAACAAAATGGTAGGAGCGAGGAGTAAAAGGAATTAAAACCAGCGTTCTAGAACGGTTTTGTCTAACTGTCTAAAGGCTCTATTTAACAGTTGTGCGAGCTCTTTATAGCGAGGCTTAGCTTTAGGCGGTTCAAGCAAGGTGCCAGAATCTAAGATTTTTTGATGAATTTCACGATACCAATTGGCTAAACTCGGCGGCAAAAGTGTGTTTGAACGCGTGCCTAACCACCAAAAGCCTTGAATAGGTAAACTAATCGCAAACAGTGCCACCACAATAGCTTGCGGTAAGCCGGATCCATTATGAAAAGTAAATTGAGTTAATACGCTGATAGCCGCAACTGCAGGCATCACTCGAATACCAAATCGAGTCGCCGTAATTACGCGATGCTCTGGGAACATAGGCGAGAGTTCTTTTCTCATCGGCCACAGATCCATGTACATCTGCCCATCTCTCAATCTATGAAACATTCCAATCTTTCCAACCATGACTAAATCGCTAAAAATTATTTTAAAAATTAAAAAATAAACATAAAAAATTGATAAATGATAAAGTAATTTCAATTTTTTTTGTTATATTTGCCTATTATCGCTATCCTTGTCAGCGTCTCATCTATAGCTTCGCCTTTAACTACATATTAGGCGAGAGAGAGGCCAGTTAGCAAGGATTGAAAACGTATCCTGAAAGGTAATACGGTCAACAAAGGGAAATTGTTGCAATTGAAACTGAGTAGCATCCTACATCGAATATGTGACTACTCATAATGACTAAATTCATTCTTTCTGAAGAAATCAGATGAAATACAGGAAACAAACATGTCAAAGCTAGTTTTAGTTTTAAACTGCGGTAGTTCTTCTCTTAAATTCGCCATCGTTGACGCGGACAACGGTGAAGAGCATCTTACTGGTCTTGCAGAGTGCCTGCACCTTCCTGAAGCACGTATTAAGTGGAAATTGGACGGCAAACACGAAGCAGCACTAGGTAATGGTGCAGCTCACGATGAAGCTTTAACTTTTATCGTAGACACTATCCTAGCTTCTAAACCTGAACTATCAGAGCAGCTTGGTGCTGTTGGCCACCGTGTTGTTCACGGCGGTGAAAAATTCACTGAATCAGCATTGATTACTGATGACGTAGTTAAAGGTATTGAAGACTGTGCAGCACTAGCTCCTCTTCACAACCCTGCCGCTATCGTTGGTATTAAAGCAGCGCAAAAAGCATTCCCTGCTCTACCAATGTCAGCTGTATTTGATACTGCTTTCCACCAAACAATGCCTGAAGAAGCGTACCTATACGCTCTTCCATACAGCCTATACAAAGAGCACAGCATCCGTCGTTACGGCATGCACGGTACTTCTCACCTATTTATCGCTCGTGAAACAGCTGAGCAACTAGGTAAGCCAGAAAGCGAACTAAACATCATCAACTGTCACTTAGGTAACGGTGCTTCTGTTTGTGCAATTAAAAACGGTAAGTGTGTAGATACTTCTATGGGTCTTACTCCTCTAGAAGGTCTAGTAATGGGTACTCGTTGTGGTGACATCGACCCAGCTATCATCTTCCACCTACACGACTCTCTAGGTTACACAGTGGATCAAATCAACACTATGCTAACTAAAGAGTCTGGCCTACAAGGTCTAACAGAAGTGACTTCTGATTGTCGTTTTGTTGAAGACAACTACGGTAAGAAAGAAGAAGCGACTCGTGCGATGGACGTATTCTGTCACCGTCTAGCGAAATACGTTGCAGGTTACACAGCAACACTAGAAGGTCGTCTAGACGCTATCGTATTCACCGGTGGTATCGGTGAAAACTCTGCTCCTATTCGTGAGATGGTTCTAAATCGTCTTGGCGTATTCGGCATCGAAGTAGATGGTGAAGCTAACCTTAAAGCACGTTTCGGCGGCGAAGGTACTATCACTGCTGCTAGCAGCCGTATCCCAGCAATGGTTATCTCTACTAACGAAGAGTTAGTTATTGCAGAAGACACAGCACGTTTAGCTGGTCTTTAATTACTTTAAACAGGTGAGGATTTCCTCACCTGTTTAGTTTTGGTTCAGCTGCTCCCCCAGCTGAGACTTTTTCATACATTTCGAGGTCTTCAGACTATGTCTCGTACCATTATGCTTGTCCCAATTAGCGCCGGTGTTGGTCTTACTAGTGTTAGCATGGGCGTTATTCGTGCCATGGAGCGCAAAGGTGTAAACGTTTCGTTTTACAAGCCTATCGCTCAGCCACGTACAGGCGGCAACCAACCAGATCTAACATCTACTATTCTTAAATCAAACAATGATATTAAGATTGGTACTCCAACGCCAATGGACGAAGCGCAATCGCTTATCCGTAACGAGCAAACTGACGTTTTGCTAGAAACAATCGTTGAGCGTTTCAACCAAATTAACGACGCAGATGTGACCCTGATTGAAGGTCTTGTTCCTACTCGTAAGCACCCGTTTGCTAACCAAGTGAACGAAGAAATTGCTAAAACTCTTGGCGCTGAGATCGTGTTCGTTGCTACTCCAGGCACTTACAACCCATCTCAACTTAAAGAGCGTATCGAAGTTGCAGTATCTAACTTCGGTGGCAAGAAAAACAAAAACATCTCAGGCGTTATCATCAACAAACTTAACGCTCCTGTGGATGAAGCTGGCCGTACTCGCCCTGACCTATCTGAAATCTTTGATGATTCTGATGCAGCTCAACAAGCGAATATCCAGTCAATGGAAATCTTCAACACTAGCCCAGTACGCGTACTAGGTTGTGTGCCTTGGAGTGTAGAGCTTATCGCTACTCGTGCTATCGATATGGCTAAACACCTAAACGCTGATATCATCAACGAAGGCGAAATCTCTAGCCGTCGTATTAAGAGCATCACTTTCTGTGCACGCTCTCTACCAAACATGATTGAGCACTTCAAACCAGGTTCACTGCTTGTAACTTCAGCAGACCGTCCAGATGTAATCGTAGCAGCCGCTCTTGCATCAATGAACGGCGTTGAAATCGGTGCAATCCTATTGACTGGCGGTTACGACATCCCTGAAGAAATTCGTGGTCTATGTCAGCCAGCATTTGACTCAGGTCTACCTATCTTCAAAGCACAAGGTAATACTTGGCAGACATCTCTAAACCTTCAAAGCTTCAGCGTTGAAGTACCAGCAGATGATAAAGAGCGTATCGAGTTCGTTAACGAACACGTTGCAAGCCACATCGATGGTCCTTGGATTGATACTCTAACTGAAGGTGTTGTTGCATCTCGTCGTCTAAGCCCACCAGCGTTCCGTTACCAACTAACTGAATTTGCTCGTCGTGCTAACAAGCGTATCGTTCTTCCAGAAGGTGATGAGCCACGTACAGTTAAAGCTGCGGCTATCTGTGCTGAGCGCGGTATCGCTAACTGTGTACTTCTTGGTAACCCTGACGAAATCCGTCGCGTTGCAGCACAACAAGGTGTTGAGCTAGGCGCCGGCGTTGAAATCATCGATTCTGATGCAGTACGTGAAAACTACGTTGCTCGTCTTGTAGAACTTCGCTCTAAGAAAGGCATGACTGAAGTTGTTGCTCGTGAGAAGCTACAAGATTCAGTATTCCTAGGTACTATGATGCTTGAGAATGGCGAAGTTGACGGTCTTGTTTCTGGTGCGGTTCACACCACAGCAAACACTATCGTTCCTCCGTTCCAAATCATCAAGACTGCACCTGATGCATCTATCGTTTCTTCAATCTTCTTCATGCTTCTGCCTGATCAAGTATTGGTATACGGTGACTGTGCAATCAACCCAGATCCAACAGCAGAGCAATTGGCTGAAATCGCTATCCAATCTGCAGATTCTGCAGCGGCATTCGGCATCGACCCTCGCGTTGCAATGATTTCTTACTCTACTGGTGAGTCAGGTAAAGGTGCAGACGTAGATAAAGTACGTGAAGCAACTAAACTTGCTCAAGAGAAACGTCCTGATCTAGTGATCGACGGTCCTCTACAGTACGACGCAGCAATCATGGAGAACGTAGCAGCTTCTAAAGCACCTAACTCTCCTGTAGCAGGTAAAGCAACTGTATTTGTATTCCCAGACCTAAACACTGGTAACACAACTTACAAAGCGGTACAGCGTTCAGCAGACCTAGTATCTATCGGTCCAATGCTGCAAGGCATGCGCAAACCTGTAAATGACTTGTCTCGTGGTGCACTAGTAGACGATATCGTTTACACAGTTGCTCTAACAGCAATTCAAGCAACTCAATAATCGTTGCTCACTGACTAAAATAACAAAGGCCGGTATTTTTAAATACCGGCCTTTTTTTGTCTGTTGCGCTAAGCAAATTATAAGAGCGTCAATAACGTCTAATTACGAGTCTCCCATTCGTTACGACACTCATAAGAACCCATTTCAAACTCTCGACAGATCCAAGGACGATTTTCATAAATAGTGCACAACATAGTGTCTCTATCTACCGCTGAGCACCACCCGTCCTCTAGACGTAACATGGTTTCCCCGCCCCATTTATCGGTAGCAATATGCTCTTCTGGAACTCCCGTATCGGTAATGATCATCACCTCTAAACGGCAACAACTGGCGCAGCAAGTACTGCACGCCACTTCAGGTTCGTTCACCTGTTTTTCAGAGATTTGTTTGATTGGGATGTTAGTCATAAGGGTCTATATCAAGATAAGTGAGCATATAGTACGTCATTTACACTAAACAATATACGCTCACTAGAAGACGCGAAATACCAATCGTAATAATTGATATATGGGGATTAAAGTCTCTTAATAAAGCCAACAATGTACAGTAGCAGTATTGCGCCAACAGTCGACACAACCAAAGAACCAATAATGCCACCTGCGGCTAAGCCAATAGCGTTAAATACCGTTCCACCAACGACAGCACCTAAAACACCAACCACAATATTGCCAACCACGCCAAAGCCACCGCCTTTCATAAAGTTACCGGCTAACCAACCTGCAACCGCACCGATCAACAAAAATAGGATAATGTTCATATACTTTGTACCTCTTACTTTTTTTAAATATGTGCGAAGGAAAACATCGCTATTCCTCTGCCCACTGAGTGCAATAAAGTATACGTGCTGATAAGCATTTCTGTTTATTGAATTCTAATTATTCATATCAATCAAAGTTATCGAGCAAGCAAAAAAAAGGCCGGAACTCAGTTCCGACCTTACATTCATATTTGCTTTGCAAAAGAGATTACACTTGAATACCTACGATCAACCAAGGTGCATTTGGCTGAGTAAGATCGCGCTCAAGGTGCCAGATATCGCTGATGTCTTCTTCTACATTTTCTACTGTGTCACGGTAGCGACCCGTAAACTGTAAGCTAAGTTGCGCTTTGCTCGCGTCGTAATCGGCACGTACAATTTCAGCGTCTACATACATAACGTCAGTATGCTGTTCACCTTGTAGTGAAGCACGCTCCGATTGTAGATCATCAAACAAGCTTGTCGATACGTATTCACGAATCGTTTCTAACTCATTGTGATTCCATGCGCCTTGCAAAATACGGTAATGTTCACGTGAACCGTTAACGAAAGCGGCATGGTCGAAACCCGGTGGATAGTTATGTGGCACATCTGAATGTGCAGAGCTACCAAAGCCAGTATTTGACGCAGCTGCGCCTGATGTTGGCTCAGTAAACGATTGTGACTCTTGCTGTCTAAATTGAGTATTGCTTGCTTGAGGGCCATTTGAATACGCAGGACGCTGCTGATTCATACTGCCTGCTTTTGCTCCCAGCATACCGCGCAAGAATTTAAAGGCAAAAAACGCAATCAAACCGATAATAAGAATATCCATAAACTGGATACCTTCAAACGCCCCGCCAAAAAACGCCGCTAGCAGACCACCCGCAAGTAAGCCTCCCATAAGACCGCCCATTAATCCGCCTTTTCTAGTTGGATTTTGCGTGCCTTTATTGTTTAAAGAATTAGTGTTTGTTGGTTTTGCTTTCGGTGCCGGAGCCGTTTTAAAGCTCTTACCAAAAGATTTACCACCACCAAATCGCTTTGCTTCAGTAACAGGTGCATACACCATAGCTACTGATACTAGCAATACAGCCATAATCGAAAAAATGCGTTTCATAATCTCTCTTTGATTTTTATGAGTCAGTGCAATACTACCTATTAGCATCGAATAAATGAACAGAGTTTGCACATAGAGTTGTTAAAGTTTATTGCAATCTAGCACTGCATCACACTCTTTTTAATCACCAGATAGCATATACAGTGTTTTCAATAGAACAATCAGTGCTAAACCCTACATTAATTATGTGTATTTAGCTTGAGATAGTTATCATAAGCGCAAATTTAAAGATTACTAATCCTATGTCGTTATTTACTAAAAAGCACATCCCATTTTTTATTGTGCTCGTCCTTTGCTTTACACCTTTATTGCAGTCTCCATCTGCATTAATTTTAGGTTTAATTTTGTCTCAACTAGGATTAGTGCCTACTCACTTACCTATCGCAAAATGGACCAAAAAATTACTGAGCTATTCTATTATCGGTTTAGGCTTTGGCATCTCTCTAGCAGAAGCCTTTAAAGCAACGTCCAGTGGCATAGGTCTGATCATGACCACGATTTTCGTTACCTTACTGCTCGGTACATGGGTAGCGATTAAACTGGGCATAGATAAGAAAACCGGTTATCTCATTTCAAGTGGCACCGCTATTTGTGGCGGAAGCGCCATCGCAGCCGTATCGCCTGCTATTAATGCTAACGCCAATCAAACGGGTTTAGCGCTTGCTACTGTCTTTATTCTTAACTCCATTGCGCTGTTTGTCTTTCCGGTGATTGGGCATGCTTTAAATTTAGATCAGCACACTTTTGGGGTTTGGGCGGCAATTGCGATTCACGATACATCATCAGTGGTAGGCGCTGCCAGTGCTTACGGTGAAGAAGCACTGCGTACTGCAACCACACTGAAACTGGCTCGTGCTTTGTGGATTATTCCTGTAACCATTGGCAGTGCTTGGTATTTTGGTAGAGGAAAAGAACACAAAATAAAAGTACCGACTTTTATCTTCTTATATATTGCGGCAGTGGTTATTAGTGATTTATTGCCACAATTTGATGCGTTTTATCACATGACCTTTTCGGTGGCAAAACAAACCTTGGTGGCTTGTTTATTTTTGATTGGTTCTGCTATTTCATTAGAGCAAGTGAAAGAGGCTGGGGTTAAACCCTTATTATTTGGTGTCGGCTTATGGTTAACAATTTCTGTCGGGACTTTATTGTGGCTTCTACATTGATAGGCAAATAGACCGCTTATTTCCTATAACACCTTATCATAGTGACTTGGCTTTACTCTCGACAGTAGCCAGTCACTGCTTTTCTTTACCGACTTACCACTTTGGTTAAATGCTATTCCCACCACTAACGCAAAACCCAGCGCCTGCGCAATTGATCCTAGCAAGCCATGATCCGCTATCGCTACGCCTAAACATGCTGCAACCAACGCCCAAAGAAAATACATAGTCCATTCCGTTATATTAATTGGTAAATTAATTACCCTGTTCATTGGCTAGGATTATGACGCTATCGTTGTGCTTTGAGAAAAACCGTTTTGCTCTATATCATAACTAAATGATTCTATAAAAATTGAAACTGTGAATTTTCGTTATAATAGATGCGCTAGAAACGTTCGATGTGTTGCTCTGATAACCAGTTTTTGAGTTTAGCTCGAGAAACCTTAATTCCTTGATTTAATAAGGTGCTCGGTATCGGTAGGTAATCGATAGGACATTTGAATTTTTGTAGATGGGATAAGCAAAGCTCGTTGAGCTCTCGCTTTAACTCGCCGTTAAGTGCGCCTTGCGACAATGTCAATAGCGCCACTGGTCTATGGCCAAATGTTGGGTCAACAACAGGTACAATAAATGCCTGCATAATCGATGAATGTTTGATTAGTACCCGCTCAATTTCTTCACAGTGGATATTCTCACCGCCAGAAATAAACAGGTTATCCGCTCGCCCCATAATGACCAGTTCATCATTTTGCCAACGACCAAGATCTTTAGTATCAAACCAGCCATCATGCATTGCTAACGGCGATAATATTCCTTTCTGCCAATAGCCAACCGCTAAGGTCTCACCCGCAACTAAGATGGTTTGATTGTCAATTTTTATCGCACGCTTAGCCAGTACTTGCCCTGCACTATCCGCCTCATCCACTCTTTTAGCCGTCACTGTGGATGCCATTTCGGTCAACCCGTATCCCGCCCAAGTATCGATGCCATACTTGCGCGCCGCATTTGCCAACGGATGAGGAATAATAGCGCCCCCCAACAACACCCGTTGTAATGTTAAAGGCGTTTGCAGTGTTCCTTCTTCTATTTGTTGTAATGCGTGTTGCAGTTGGGTTGGCACCATCGAAGTATGGCTTACCCCTTGCAAGTTTAATCCCTTGCCCTGTTTTAAGCGCAGGCAACAGCCACAGAGTAGCCAACGCCACACTATCGCTAAACCTGAAACATGAAACAGCGGTAATGACAAAAGCCAAGTGCTAGAAGCATCAAAACTAAATTGCTGCTGTAACCCAATGGCAGAAGCCAAATGATTTGTCACGCTGTGCGCAACTGCCTTGGGGTCGCCCGTTGAGCCTGATGTAAAAATTAGACTCGCGATATTCGACACTGAAAAATGTGAATGAGAGGATGAACAATCCTCTGAGCTATAGTCAGAAGTTGTAAATTCTAAATAGATAGTATCAATTGAACCCGTTAATTCTGGCTCCACACTTGGGCATAAATAACAATGTGAACAACCGAGTAATGCTTGGCGCTTCACAAGCTCAGATTCAGGTAATAGAGGCACTATCGAAACCACTATTCCGGCCTCTAGTGCCGCAAGATACACGATAATACTTTGCAATGAGCTGTGCGCAGTCACCAACATGAGCACATCATTATCACCTAACCCCATCGCTGACAATTGCTGTCGTACACTAGTGACATAACTCGTCAATTCTGACCATGAATAGCGCCCATCATTACATTCTAGAGCACAGCCATTTACCGCTGTTGTTAGAGTTGGCCTTGAAGTTGACGTTAAAGTTGCAGTTGAAGTTGAAGTTGCAGTAGCTTTGTTATCAGAGCATTCGCTCCAATAACAAAGTGGGGATTGATGAGAAAAAGGCGTGTTAAGCGGCAAAGTTTATTCCGAGCTCTGCTGCCAAACTAAGGTTTGAGAGCTTAGACTTCTGACGGGTAATTCACTCCCCGGCCACGGCGTATGCAGCTGCTCTTTATACAGCTGTAAGGTATCTAAACCCGGCGTGGTCATTGGGGTGAATTGATGCGCTAGACGAGCTAACTGAGACAGCCCTAAACTGGATTCGATACTCGAGCTGATTACAGCGATAAGCCCTAATGCTTGAGCCTTTTCTATCAATTGAATACAGCGCTGCAGATTACCAATTAACATGGGTTTAATCACAATCGCTTTTGCGCCAGTAAGAAACTCAAGATCAAAGTCTGGGTTCATCACACCATTTTGTAGGGTTTCATCCCAACCAATGGCAATGCCGGTTTCTATGGCGAACGTTAAGCTGTCACCCGGTGCACTGCACGGCTCTTCAATATATTGAATACGGGAGCGCAAAGAAGGATTAATTTTACTGGCAAATTTTTTGGCTTTCTCTAAGTTCCAAACTCGGTTTGCATCCAGTCTTAACTGTATGTCTGGAGTCGCTTCTAAAAATAGGTTAACTAAAATCCCATCACGGATCGGCTCATACAAGCCAACCTTGATTTTTGCCACTTTATCACCCTGCATGGCATTTAATGCAGGCAATAGATCGTCTGGATCGCCGTGGCAAAAAGGAGCTGCTTGATAGTTTCCTTCTGCGCCCAATAATCCATTTAATTCGTATTGCGCCATGGATAAACCAAAAGCAACCGAAGGGTAAGGAGAATGGCAGTCTAACTCTTCTCCCTGCGTCCATTTCTTTAGTCGAGCAACCACTTCTACAAATGCTTGGTCCATCGTTTCGTGGCTAAACCCTATCAAAGGTGCCACCTCGCCATAACCAATGCGATCGTTTTCAGATAACTCGACTATCCAGCCTTCTCGACTCGTCAGTTTTTGTTCACGTAAAATAACACCGCTATCCATCTCAAGCTGATAACGATATAAACTTGCCTTTCTCATAATTATAATTTCCTAAGCCAACATTTAAGCCAACATTTAACCCAACGTTAATGACGGCATCATGCGAGGGGCATAATATCTAGTTTGTCTGTGCAATGGATAAGAGCTGTGTCAATTTTTGTGCATATATGTGAGGTTGTTCTTTATGTGTGTTATGTCCAGCCCCTGATATCACTTCATAAGGCACTTTGTTTTGTGCGTACAAGTGAGAAAACTTTGCATCATGCTCTCCCACAACATAGTAAATCTTGTATTGGGTGCTTTGCCCTGCAGAGTGTAGCTCGGGCAATAAATATTCCTGCTTAGCCAATGACGTCACAGCCATGACTTTCGCTAACGCTTTACCATCATTGCGTGAGCGCTCCTCGACCAACCGAGATTTTTGCTCACTGGTTAAAGAAGAAAACACCGGCTGTTGATACCAATCATGCAATACATCAGGAAGCGCTTGTTGTGCAAAACGATCAATCCAGCGACAATCATTTTGCCAACGCTCCTGTTTCTCTGACCCTAGTTGTAGGCCAAAGTTTCCTCCTTCCAACACAAATCCTGCAATGGCAATATTACGTTGCTGAATTTGAAGTGCTAAGTGCATGAGTAAACGAGCGCCTAGCGAATAACCGACTAAAAACACCGGCACTTGCTCATCAGGCACTGGATTTTCTAATGCTTGGCTATCGGGCAGTCGCTGCAATTGTTGGCAGATATTTTCAACAAAACCATCAAAATCACTCGGGATAGGCATATCGCTAGCACGGCCATGTCCGGGAAGGTCTAGGGCATACAGATCCCACGTGGCAGGCAAATACTCCACCAGCGACAGCCAATCTTGACTGCTGCCTAAAAAGCCGTGCACAAATAACAGACGTAATGCAGGCTTATTTTGTACGGGACGAAGCGCATTCAGTTGCGAAGAGTTTAGTGACTTGCCTGAGTGGATATTTAGGGGCATTTATAGCCCCTGAATTGTTGAACAGAGCGATTTAATATGTGCTGAGGCTTGCCCTGCAGGAGTGACCACCTCAATCAATAATGAACGAGATGAATTTGCTTCAAAGTCAGTCATGGCTTGCTTTAATTTCTGCCATGTTGTTGGGCGCTGATAGTCCATATTAAATTGCTGAGCGGCATGGGCAAATTGATAAGCATGTGGCATTTGGTATAGGCGCTGCTTATGGTTTTCATCCACGGGTAACATATCAAAAATGGCTCCGCCATCATTGTTTAATAGCAGCACAATACCGCCACTATTTGCTAGTAGTGACAATGAATTTAAATCGTGTAGTAATGAGGTATCACCAATAAATGTCAACGTAGGTTTATTCAAACCGGCGCCAACACCGGCGCTAGTTGCCACGATGCCATCAATGCCTGATGCACCGCGGTTGGAAAACACCTCACAGTGTAAGTTGGCGCAGGCCATATCAACTAAACGCACTCCTAAGCTGTTACCTAAAAATAGCGGATAGCCTTGGGTGATCTCATGTAATTTAGTGGCAACTTCAAGCTCGGTAAGCGTTTCTGAAATTAAACTGTGAGTCTCTTCAACCACCATCACACGTGCCGCTTTAAGTCCGTCAGCCCATCCACCATTGTCTGATGATTCAACAAAACTTAAAGGCAGTGACCACTTTCCGGAAAAACGTTGCATTGGCAAATGATCGGGGTTTAATTCCCCTGGTTCATCACACACTAATGCGTATTGTTTAAAATCAACGTCAACTGCTTTTTGCTTTATAAAGCTGAGTAAGCGTTTTGACACCAGTCTAGCGCCAAACTGCAGCACGGCTTCGCACTGCGCAAGTTGTTGTAGGTTAGTTTGGTTTTGCAACCAAACATCATAACAGCTCCAATCTGAGCTTATGCCTGACTGAGGGTCACACAAAATCGGCCAGCCTAATTGCTCAGCAAGGGCTTTAACTTGCTGAGCTTTCTCAAATGCTAACCTGCCTACAATAATCAACCCTTTAACATGGCGATGTTTCTGCACAAAGTGAAATAATGTGTCGCTATCATCGATCGCATTTACGGTTTGTGTTAAGTATGTTTTTTTTGAACAAAGCCAATATTCAGCAAGCTCTTTCACTTCAGCTAATCGCGGGCTCTCGGCAACATACAAAGGCTCTGGAAAGGGGCAATTAATATGAATAGGCCCTTTTAATTGAGCTTGCGTGGCTAGTGCTTCATCAAACTTAGATAATAACCAACCAACATCAATCTCAGCACTAGGGCTTGGCAGCGCTAGGGCTTTACTGACATGAGTAGAAAATATCCCTTGTTGAACAATCGCTTGATTGGCACCCACACCGACTAACTCAACCGGTCTGTCGGCAGTGAGTAATATCAGTTTTTCGCCCGTGAGATTGGCTTCAACTACTGCAGGAAGTAAATTAGCGACCGCAGTGCCGGAGGTGACGATAACAATCACAGGTTGCTGCGTCGATTTCGCAATACCTAACGCAAAAAAACCAAGCCCGCGTTCATCAAAATGAGTGTGTAGCACAAGCTCATTATGCTCTATGGCTTCTAATGCCAATGGCGTAGAACGAGATCCCGGTGCAATACACACGTGTTTAGCACCAAATCGGCTCGCTTCTTCTAACAATACCGATGACCAAACTCGATTAATCTGTGCTTGAGAAAGTTGTTTTAAAGAGATTTGCTGTGATGGTCGCTTGCTCATGAAGCTTGTTCCAACACGCTTTGCTCGGTAATTAGGCTTAATAAAGTCGACATTTTTTTATCCAGCTCTTGCCACTCATGTTCAGCTTCAGAGCCCGGCACAATGCCTGCACCGGCAAATAAGTGTAGATCGTCGCCTTGCACCATGGCACTGCGAATTGCAACGCAAAACTCAGCACTTTGATCGCTAATGTAACCCACTGAACCGCTGTACCATGATCGAGAAAAAGGTTCGTTTTGTTCAATAAATTCAAGAGCTAGATGACGCGGTAACCCAGCGATAGCAGCGGTAGGTTGCAGTGCTTGTAACAGCTTGCTTTTATCCGCGTGTTTAGATAGCTCGGCTTGAATATGTCTTTTTAAATGCTGTACACGACGTAACTTAACTAAACGAGCTTCATCTTCAACTTCAACATTGGAGCAAAATGGGGCTAAGCTATCGACAATATCATCTACAACATATTGATTTTCTTGTAGGTTCTTTTTGTCATGAATCAACCAATTGGCTAACTCTAGATCCTGAGACGGTTTGCTGTGTCGGCCGATAGTACCTGCCAACGCTTCTGTTTCAATAAGTTGTCCGCGACGGCTGTACAATCTTTCTGGTGTAGAACCAATAAAAGAATGACCTTCTTCTAGCTGCAATAAAAAGTGAAAACTGTGACGATTTTGCTCACGACTTAGGGCTAATAATTCAACCCCTTTTAAAGTCGAATCAAGTTTGACAGTAGTTTTGCGAGCCAATACCACTTTTTTCAATTCGCTGCTGCTTATCGATTCTAACGCTAAATCAACATTGCGTGTCCACAACGCTTGATCTGGGGTATGCGTCACTTTTGTAACGGCAGGCAGTGGGGTTGAAAAAGATAAGGTATCGTTATTAAGCAGATGTACCGCACGACGCACCGCGTCTCTATCTTGCATTAAATTAACCGCCAAGAACCAATCTTGATTACGGCGAACCAATTCTATATGCGGTAAAAAGAAGAACGATTTTAAGCAACGTCCTTTCTTATTCTTATAGGGGAAAGCATACCCACCCCAAATGCGTTGATTTTCGTTAAGCATTGAATAAGCAGGATTAATTTCATTAAACGTTCGGGCTTGACCTAAAGCGACCACCTCTTCTGTGGTATCTCTAGACTGCCAATAAAACTTTGGAAAAATAGGCTGATTTTCCATCCAAGGAAGAACGGAATCAACGCACACTTCCTCTACTGGCACCTCAATACGACAAGCGTCAATCGGCGCAGTTTCAACATGCTGGGCGAGCTGTTTTATAGCATTTGCAAAATAAGACAATGTGACCTCTAACCCTCTATTTCTCTTATGATTACCGAATAATTGGCTTACTCTAGAGCGAGTGATTAGCCAAATCAAGCGAGACAACTACAATTGTAGAGTAAACATAAATTTAAGCTCGTAATTCTTGATAACTCAATTGTTTAAGCATAGATTTTTCTACTCAAAAACATCAATTTAGTGTAATTTGATACTATTCTCACCGATTGAATCTAGGGGTTGACAATGAAAAATATCGAGATGTCTTCAAAACTCGATAATGTATGCTATGACATTCGTGGTCCGATACTGAAACATGCTAAGCGTATGGAAGAAGAAGGGCAGAAAATAATTAAGCTCAACATTGGTAACCCCGCCCCATTTGGCTTTGATACGCCAGAAGAAATCTTAGTTGATGTACTTAGACACCTACCCACCTCTCAAGGCTACTGCGATTCAAAAGGGATTTACTCTGCCCGTAAAGCCGTTGTTCAGCATTATCAAAAGAAAGGCTTATTGTCGTTAGATGTTGAAGATGTCTATATGGGTAACGGTGTGTCTGAGTTGATTGTTATGGCGATGCAAGCATTGCTCGACAACGGTGACCAAATGTTGGTTCCTGCTCCAGATTATCCTTTATGGAGTGCAGCGGTATCCCTATCCGGCGGAACCCCTGTTCACTATATTTGTGATGAAGAATCCGATTGGTTTCCAGACCTTGAAGATATTAAAGCCAAGATCACCCCTAAGACTCGCGGCATTGTACTGATTAACCCAAACAACCCTACTGGGGCGGTGTACAGCCGAGATTTTCTATTACAAATCGTTGAGATTGCGCGCCAACATAAGTTGATTATCTTTGCCGACGAAATCTACGACAAGATCCTTTACGATGGTGCAACGCACACCTCTATTGCGACATTAGCCGATGACGTAGTTATGGTGACATTTAACGGTCTATCGAAAGCGTATCGTATTTGTGGCTTCCGCAGCGGATGGATGTTTATTAGTGGACCAAAACATATCGCCAAAGGCTATGTGGATGGTTTAGATATGCTCGCCTCAATGCGCTTGTGTGCTAACGTGCCGATGCAACATGCGGTGCAAACAGCGCTCGGTGGCTATCAAAGTATTAATGAGCTGATTTTACCGGGCGGACGCCTGCTCGAACAGCGTGATAAAGCCTATGACATGATCACCTCAATACCTGGGGTTTCGTGTGTTAAACCTAAGGGCGCGTTATACCTTTTCCCTAAACTAGATCCTAAAATCTATAAGATCCATGACGACCAAAAAATGGTGCTAGACTTTTTACAACAAGAAAAAGTGTTGCTGGTGCAGGGTTCAGGGTTTAATTGGCCAAAACCGGATCACTTTAGAATAGTGACACTGCCTTATGCAGAGGACCTCGAAATTGCCATCAGTCGCTTTGAGCGTTTCATTACTCAATACACACAATAATTTATATTAAAGAGGCCTAGCGCCTCTTTTTTTACACCTTTAAGGATGATTAGCATGCACAAAGAAAGCCATTTTTTCGCACACTTAGCCCGAATGAAGCTTATCCAACGCTGGCCATTAATGCGTTCGGTTTCGAATGAGAATATTTCTGAACACAGCCTGCAAGTGGCGTTTGTGGCGCATGCTTTAGCCATCATTAAGAATAAAAAATTCAACGGTACATTAAACCCTGAGCGTATCGCTGTATTGGGGATGTACCACGATAGCAGCGAAGTGCTTACGGGCGATCTGCCAACCCCAGTCAAATATTACAATCCTTATATTGCGAAAGAATACAAAAAAATCGAAGCCGCCGCGGAAGAAAAACTACTGTCTATGGTGCCAGAAGAGCTAGTAGAAGATTTTAAACCTTTTCTGATTAGCGGTGAGGCTACAGAAGAAGAGCACTGCTTGGTCAAGCAAGCAGATTGCATCTGTGCCTACCTTAAATGTTTAGAAGAACTGTCAGCAGGCAACCACGAATTTGCCGCCGCTAAACGACGTTTAGAGCAGACACTACAAGACAGAGATTCTCCTGAAATGTGCTATTTCCTCAAAACTTTTTCTGCCAGTTTTGAGTTAACATTGGACGAGATCAGTTAATCGTTTTAATTAAAACAACGAGGACGAATAGTTAAATCACATGGAAGTCGATAATCTCTGGCAACAACGCATTAATAACGAACAAAAAGTACGTCTAAATGATCACCGTGACCCTTACCAAAGGGATCGGGCGCGTGTTCTACATTCGGCGGCATTTCGGCGTTTACAAGCTAAAACCCAAGTGCATGGCACTGGAGGTAACGACTTTCATCGAACTCGATTAACTCACTCATTAGAAGCGGCGCAAATTGGCTCAGGAATACTGGCGCAGCTGCAATCAAAACACGCTGACCTGCATTCAATACTGCCCACCACCAGCTTGATAGAAACGCTCTGCCTTGCCCATGATATTGGACACCCTCCGTATGGGCATGGTGGCGAAGTTGCGCTTAATTATATGATGCGTGAACATGGCGGATTTGAAGGCAACGCACAAACCTTTCGCATCGTCAGCCAGTTAGAACCATACACACAACACCACGGTATGAATTTGTGCCGCCGCACCTTACTTGGGCTATTAAAATACCCCTCTTTACTCAGCCGAGTTGAACGAGATTCGATTCCAGATGGCGTTGACAACCCTAGACAGCTTAAAGCCAGTCGCTGGATGCCAGCTAAAGGCGTATTTGATGTTGACCAAAGCTATTTTGATTGGGTGCTACAGCCACTATCAGAGCAAGATAAACAAGCATTTTGCCAATTACAGCCCCATTCAGGTCAGCGCTCTATGACTAAGAAAACACAGTTTAAATCCTTAGACTGCTCCATCATGGAACTGGCTGACGATATTGCCTATGGGGTGCACGATCTGGAAGATGCCATCGTACTCGGCTTGGTGTCAAAGCCGCAGTGGCTAGAGTCTGCAGCACATCAACTTGCCCATAGTGGACATGCATGGATGGAGAGCGAAATACAACAACTCACCGAAAAACTGTTCTCCGGTGAGCACTACCTACGTAAAGATGCCATTGGCAGCATAGTCAATGCATTGCTCACCAGCGCTGAGATCAAAGAAATCACCACGCCGAACTTTGCCCAGCCACTCCTTAGATATAACGCCACCTTACACGAGCCTATGTTAGAGATACTGAAAGTGTTTAAAGACTTTGTCAGTAACTATGTGATTCAAGCCACCGAGGTACAGTTAATCGAATATAAAGGCCAGCAAGTGATCATTGATTTGTTTGAAGCCTTTAGCGGCGACCCTGAGCGTCTGCTTCCTGATGCTACTAAGAAGAAATGGCAACTGGCTAGAGATCAACAAGATCAGGGCTTTAGAGTGCTGTGTGATTATATCTCTGCTATGACTGATGGCTATGCGCAAAAACTGCATTCCAAGATGTTTGCCAGTTAACGATTACGACCGCCGAGATACTTGTCATAACTGCCACTGGGTAATTGCGCTATTTGGAATTCAATCATTTTATCAAAAGCGGTAATTAAAGGCGTTGCATCGCAGGCTTTTAATAACGTTAGCGCATGATAGGCCGCCTCTAAGGTCGATAAGGCGTTTTCTTTAGGCGCTTTGCGAATGGTGTATCGGCCTTGCAAGTGAGTGGGTAAATGTACCTGATTAAGCGCATGCAGATTTTGTGAAAGCTGAAAGATTTTAAACGCTTTTTTCCAAGTGCCATCAATAAGAAACAAGCGAGTTTTACACTGCGTCTTCACATCCAAACTTTGGCTACCTTGATTTGGCATATGCAAAGCGAGATTCGCAGATAAATAGTCAGCATTGAGCTCTACAGAGTCGGGAGAAGGGTACATAAGGAGATTCAATGTGTTAGGCTCAGAAACCCATTGATTAACCTTGGGGTGATCCGAAAAATCTTCACCGACGAGTAACTGACTGGGTGAAACAGATAACTCAATGATTTTAGCGGTACCTTTCGCTTGATTCACCTCACTTGGGTGCTGCAAAATGACAACTTCAACAGAGCTTTCAACCGTTTCTATCCATTGGCATAGACAGGCTTTCTTAGCGCGACCACATCGCTCACAGTATCGGGACATAAAACGTGTATAAATTCCTCATTGCTTTTAGCTTAATCTTAGCTGTGTTTATGATTCCTTCGCTTGCCGAAGCATTGCGTTGGCAGCAGGACTTAATGGCCTCTCATCAGTGGTGGCGTTTGCTTACTGGAAACTTCACCCACACTAATACTTATCATCTAGGAATGAATCTAGCTGGATTATGGGTTATTTGTCACCTGTTTCAAGCTAAAGTGAAACCACTGGCTAGCGCCATCGTAATTCTATCAATAGCCATTGGGGTTGGGCTACTCTTTACCGATACCAATATCTATTACGGACTTTCCGGCGTGCTACATGGACTGTTTGCTATGTATGCTTATCAAGAAATCGCCGCCGGTAAGCGTAGCAGTTGGTTTTTGTTGGCCGGTTTAGCCATAAAACTCACCGCGGAAAATAGCGGACTGGTATCGATTTCTACCGCGGAGTTGATAAATGCAAGGGTGTCTACCGAATCACACCTGATTGGTTCAATAACAGGGCTAGCCATCGCATTGCTAGCCCCTAAGATACTGAAACTCAGAAAACTATAATCTGATACGCGAACGATTTTTATCAACGGTCGCCTGCCCTATCCCTTTTACTTGCTGTAAATCATCAGCATGTTTAAACTCACCGTGCACTTCTCTGTACGCTACTATCTGTTGTGCTTTCTTTTCTCCCACGCCCAGTAACAAAGTCGCAAGCTCATGGCTAGAAGCGGTATTGATGTTTACCTCTATCTCAATCCCTTCATAGTGGTCAGCTTTTTTTGTTTCTTCCGCAGAATACACAGCAAAAGGCAGTAACGCTAAAAGTACGATGCTGACATATCGTTTTAAGTTTGCAAAAGTCATCCCTATCTCCTTTGTTTCAATCAAATTTGCTACGAGCCAAACTCATAGCCTCATCGACTAACCTAGAAGAAAACGGTTTTAATGAAAATGTGACAGGACTAAAACTAGAACGGGCCGCTAAATGCGGCCCGTGAAACTATGTATCAACGAATGATCAACTACTGTGCACCTTCAGAGATGTAGTACTCGATATCAGTCTTGTTACGCAGTGTTTGCAATACGCCCATCAGATCTTGTTGAACGTTAGCGCTCTTCAGTTGCTGACCAATTTGGTTATTGTACTGAGGATCAATAGCAGTGTTCACTTTCGCTAATTCGATAACCACAATGTTACCTGAGGCATCAACAGATTTAGCGTAGTGCAGCGCTTCTTTGCTAGGATGAGGGATAGCATACACAGTGTGTGATAGTTCAGAACTACGGTTCACTGTTTCAATATCGCTAAAGCTCAACTTGTTAGCCGCAAGGATTGAATCATCACCAGCTTCAAGAGTAGTGACTACTTTATCCGCTAATTCAGTCGCCAGTTTACGACCTTCAACTTGTTGGTATTGGTCTTTAACTTGCGCTGCAACTTCTTCGTAAGGAAGTACAGTTTGTGGGCGAGAATCATCGATACGAACAACAACAATATGTTCAGGATCAACTTCAACTACTGCAGAGTTCAAACCATCTTCGCTTACTTCAGGGGTTTGTAGCTCTTGCATTACCGCTGGCGACTTAAGAATCGCTGGAGCATCTGCATTTGAGATGAAATCAGTTGTCACCACTTTTTGGCCTACGGCTTCTGCAGCATCATCTAGAGAATCAGGGTATTCGAATGCCACTGTTTCAAGTTTGTTTTGCAGTTCGTAGAAACGGTTAACCGCATCTTGCTCAGCCACTTCTGTTTTAATTTCAGCCGCAACTTCAGCAAATGGTTTAGCTTGCGCACTCTTCAGTCCGTCTAGCTTGATGATGTGGTAACCAAAATCTGATTTAACAACATCACTGTAATCGCCTACGTTTTGTAGAGCAAATGCTGCTGCTTCAAATTTAGGGTCCATAACACCCTTCTCAACCAGACCTAAAGAACCACCGTTTTCTGCAGAACCAATATCTTCAGAGTTTTCTTTAGCTAGCGTTGCAAAGTCTGCACCCGCTTTAAGTTGGCTAAGAATATCTTTTGCTTTCGCTTCATCTTGAATCAGGATGTGGCTAAGGCTACGTTGCTCATGAGTAGAATAACGATCGATGTTCTTCTCATAGAAGTCTTTCGCGTCTTTATCCGATACAGAATCGCTTTTCTTCATCTGCTCTGCAGAAAGTTCAATATAAGAAATCTTGAACTGTTCAGGACGAGTAAAGTTAGCTGGGTTGTTCTTATAGAATTCTTGTAGCTGTTCAGTGGTTGGAGCCACTGTTTTCGCCATTTCACTCGGTTGAATAGTGATAGTGCGAATGTCACGAGTCTGAGTTAAAAGACCAGAAGCGTGAGCCACTTCTTGTGGAAGTACAAATTCACTTTGTTCAACAGCGCCCAAAATCTTTTGGCGAACAAGGTCACTACGTAGGTATTCCGCAAAGCTATCTGCGTCATAACCACCACGACGAAGTGCCGCTTGGTAAACTTGTTGGTCAAACTTACCGTCAGTTTGGAACTGAGGCATGCTCAATAGCACTTCACGTACCTTTTGGTCACTAACACGTAGGCCCAAAGATTCAGCGTATTGCTCTAGCAAAATTTGGTTGACCATTTGATCCAATACGCGCTGACGGAACGATTGCACGAATGCAGGGTCGCCCAGTTGGCTTGTAAAGTAATCACCCATTTGTTGTTGAGCTCGGTTGCGTTCATTTTGATACGCTTGTTCAAACTCAGGACGAGAAATCTCAGTATTTCCCACTTTTGCAGCAGAACTGTGTCCGCCACCTAAATAGCCACTTACGCCAGTGAAAACGAAAGAGAGAATGATCAGACCTAGAATGATCTTAACGGCTATGCTATTTACGCCTTCGCGTAATCTTTCCATCATAATAGTGCGAAACTCCGAAATGTGGCCTGTATACTATTCAGGCTCTAAAAATCTTTGCCTCGATAATATCAGAAAAAGAAATGCGCACCAGTAGGATGCGCATAAATACAGGGTTTGATAGCGATAATTTGCTATCTGATACGATTTGAAGACAGATTATTCGTTAACTGCGTCTTTCAAAGCTTTACCTGGTTTAAATGCAGGTACTTTTGCCTCTGCAATTTGAATCTCATCACCAGTCTTTGGATTACGACCAGTACGAGCTGCACGAGTACGGACACTAAAGGTACCAAAGCCCACTAGAGCAACTTGGTCGCCACTTTGCAAAGTTTCACTAATTGTTTCAACCACTGCATCTAACGCACGGCCAGCAGAAGCTTTAGATAGGTCTGCGTTGTCTGCGATTTTTTCGATAAGCTGAGTTTTGTTCACTATGTATTCCCCTATTACTACTCATGTGAAGTTTAGAGTAAGTCAATTCCATTATTGTATGAATCTAGCCATGCCCTTGGTATGAAAGGGATATAGCCTCAACTGTTAAAGTAGCGTCCAATAAAAAAGCTGACAAGTAATTTATACCTATCAGCTTAATTTACATGCTATTTTTTGCTATTTATCACTGTTCCGCTTGGAAAGTGACCCCACTTGGGTCATTTTGCAATGCAATTGCTAGCACTTCATCGATCCATTGTACCGGTTTCACCGTGATATCTTTCTTCACGTTTTCAGGAATTTCTTCCAAATCACGTTCGTTATCTTTAGGGATAAGTACCGTTTTGATGCCGCCACGGTGCGCCGCTAATAGCTTCTCTTTAAGACCGCCAATAGGCAGTACTTCACCACGCAGGGTAATTTCACCTGTCATAGCAACTTCTGCTTTAACTGGATTACCCGTCAAGCTAGAGACAAGCGCAGTACACATTGCGATACCCGCACTTGGGCCATCTTTAGGTGTGGCACCTTCTGGTACGTGAACGTGAATATCACGTTTCTCGTAGAAGTTTGGTGCAATGCCTAGCTTGTCAGCACGGCTTCTTACTACCGTCATTGCTGCTTGGATAGACTCTTGCATAACATCGCCTAGCGAACCAGTTTGAGTCAACTTACCTTTACCTAGCATAGACTCAGTTTCGATGGTTAATAGATCGCCACCCACTTCAGTCCACGCCAGACCTGTCACTTGACCAACGCGATTATGATCGTCAGCTTTGCCGTAATCACAACGTTGCACGCCCAAGTACTCTTTAAGGTTATCTTGGTTAACCACCACTTGTTTCAGTGAACTATCCAGTAAGATATTTTTCACCGCTTTACGACAAATCTTCGAAATTTCACGCTCTAAGCTACGCACGCCCGCTTCACGAGTGTAGTAACGGATAATACCGATAATCGCGGAGTCGTCGATTTCAATCTCATGCGCTTTTAGACCGTTGCGCTTGATTTGTTTTTCAAGCAAGTGATTCTTGGCGATGTTCAGTTTTTCATCTTCGGTATAACCCGATAGACGAATCACTTCCATACGATCAAGTAATGGACCCGGAATATTCATTGAGTTCGATGTTGCCACGAACATAACATCTGACAGATCGTAATCGACTTCCAGATAATGATCGTTAAAGGCATTATTTTGCTCAGGATCCAGTACTTCTAGCAGTGCTGATGACGGATCGCCACGCATGTCTGAAGACATTTTGTCGATTTCATCGAGCAAGAACAGTGGGTTTTTAACCCCAACTTTAGACATCTTCTGAATAAGTTTACCCGGCATAGAACCAATGTAAGTACGACGGTGACCACGAATCTCAGCCTCATCACGTACGCCACCTAGCGCCATACGAGTGTACTGACGACCGGTTGCTGCCGCAATAGACTGACCCAGCGAGGTTTTACCCACACCAGGAGGACCAACCAAACATAAGATAGGGCCTTTCAGTTTATTGATGCGAGTTTGCACCGCCAAATACTCTAAAATACGTTCTTTAACGCGCTCAAGACCGTAGTGATCGGCATTTAGAACTTCTTCGGCTTTAGCTAAGTTCTTTTTCACTTTTGAACGCTTAGTCCAAGGCACGCCTACCATCCAATCGATGTAGCTACGAACCACGGTCGCTTCTGCTGACATCGGAGACATCATTTTTAGCTTTTGCAGTTCTTGCTCGGTTTTTTCACGAGCATCTTTTGGCATTTTAGATTCTTCAATCTTGATCTTCAGTGCTTCAAACTCATCCGGAGCATCGTCCATATCACCCAGTTCTTTCTGAATCGCTTTCATTTGCTCATTCAGATAGTACTCGCGCTGGGATTTCTCCATCTGTTTTTTAACACGGCCACGAATGCGCTTTTCAACTTGCAGGATGTCAATTTCTGACTCCATGCTTCCCATTAAAAATTCTAGGCGTTCGTTGACGTCGATAATTTCTAGCACGCGCTGTTTTTCAGCCAATTTCAATGGCATATGAGCTGCGATTGAATCCGCTAGGCGCGGTGCATCATCGATACCGTTTAATGAGGTTAATACCTCTGGTGGGATCTTTTTGTTGAGCTTAATAAAGCCTTCAAATTGGTTAATAGCACTGCGTACTACCACCTCTTCTTCTTTATCATCAATTTGTGGGGTAGTCAGAAATTCAGCATCTGCCACAAAGAAGTCATCTTCGCGAATCGAGTGAACTTTTGCGCGCTGTTGACCTTCAACCAGCACTTTTACAGTGCCGTCGGGTAGCTTCAACAATTGAAGAATGGTCGCAACAGTACCTACTTGGAATAAATCTTCTTTGGTCGGCTCTTCTGTATCCGCTTCTTTTTGGGCAATCAAGAGAACTTGCTTATCATTGTCCATTGCAGATTGAAGGCAGTTGATCGACTTCTCACGACCAACGAACAGAGGAATGACCATATGTGGGTAAACGACCACATCTCGTAATGGCAGCACGGGTATTTCAATACGCTCGGAACGCTCCAAGTTCATAATTATCTCTCTTCCGTTTTCGGCTTATGGTCTTTATATAAGGTCACTTTAAATAGAATCAATACCTGTAACAATAAGAATCACTTAACTTAGTCAAATAGTGTTCGTTTTACTGTATTTAATTAAAATTAAACACAAAAAACCATTAAGTGATGGCTATCGTTACTACGCTTGATTAGTTAGCTTAGATCATCAGAAACAAAAAAAGCGAGCAAAGCTCGCTTTTTGTTATATCGAGTTAACGATTATGATTCAGCAATCGCAGCCTGATTGTCACCACCATCATAAATCATCAGTGGTTCAGACTCGCCATTGATAACAGACTCATCAATAACCACTTTGCTGACGTCTGTTTTTGAAGGCAGTTCATACATAGTTTCAAGGAGTACGTTCTCAAGAATAGAACGTAAACCACGAGCACCTGTTTTACGCTCCATTGCACGTTTAGCGATTGCTTTAAGTGCATCTTCGCGGAACTCTAGCTCTACATCTTCCAGGTCAAACAAAGCAGCGTATTGCTTAGTCAGCGCATTCTTAGGCTGGCTAAGAATCTGAATTAATGCCGCTTCATCAAGCTCTGTCAGTGTTGTTGTTACAGGAAGACGACCGATAAACTCAGGAATTAAGCCATATTTGACTAGATCCTCAGGCTCAACCTGTTTGAACATTTCACTGACGCTCTTCTGTTCGTCTTTAGCGTGAATTTCAGCGCCAAAACCAATACCAGAGCCTGTTTCTACTCGTTGTTCGATCACTTTATCTAGGCCGGCAAATGCACCGCCACAGATAAATAGGATCTTCGAAGTATCAACCTGCAAGAACTCTTGTTGAGGGTGCTTACGACCACCTTGAGGTGGTACAGAAGCAATGGTACCTTCAACCAGTTTAAGTAGTGCTTGCTGCACACCTTCACCAGAAACATCACGAGTAATTGATGGGTTTTCTGCTTTACGAGAGATCTTGTCAATCTCATCGATGTAAACAATACCGCGCTCAGCTTTCGCTACGTCGTAATCACATTTTTGCAGAAGTTTTTGAATGATGTTTTCAACATCTTCACCCACATAACCGGCTTCAGTTAATGTGGTAGCATCTGCCATGGTAAACGGTACGTCTAGAAGACGAGCCAGCGTTTCAGCTAGTAATGTTTTACCACTGCCCGTAGGGCCAATAAGTAAAATATTACTCTTACCAAGTTCAACGCCATCAGCGGTTTTATCGCCGTTACGCAGACGTTTGTAGTGGTTATATACTGCTACGGAAAGCACTTTTTTCGCAAATTCTTGACCAATTACATATTCGTCAAGGTGTTCACGAATATCTCGCGGAGTCGGCAAATCCTCAGACTCTTTCTTCGGAAGCGCCTCTTTGATCTCTTCACGAATAATATCGTTACAAAGATCAACACACTCGTCACAGATGTATACGGACGGGCCCGCGATCAATTTGCGAACTTCATGCTGACTTTTACCGCAGAAAGAGCAGTACAAAAGCTTGCCACTCTCTTTGCTTTTATCTGTCATTCGCTAACCTCTTAGCTTTAAACTTTAATTTATCTATTAAAGTTTACATCAAAAAAACTTGAACCGACGACTTAATTGTCGCGAGACAATACTGAATCTACCAAGCCATATGCAACAGACTGTTCAGCAGACATAAAGTTGTCACGATCGGTATCGCGCTCAATCACTTCCATTGGCTGACCAGTATGTTCAGCAAGAAGCGTGTTGAGTTTTTTCTTGATAGTCAAAATCTCTTGAGCATGAATTTGAATATCAGACGCTTGTCCTTGGAATCCACCTAATGGTTGGTGAATCATTACGCGAGAGCTTGGTAGCGCAAAACGCTTACCTTTAGCGCCGCCCGCTAGTAAAAACGCGCCCATAGAACATGCTTGTCCCATACATACTGTACTTACGTTTGGTTTGATGTACTGCATAGTGTCATAAATTGACATGCCCGCAGTAACACTACCGCCCGGTGAGTTGATGTATAGGAAAATATCTTTTTCTGGATTCTCTGATTCTAGGAACAATAATTGGGCCACTACAAGGTTGGCCATGTGATCTTCAACTTGTCCAGTCAAGAAGATGATTCGCTCCTTCAGCAAGCGAGAATAGATATCGTAAGAACGCTCACCTCGTGATGATTGCTCTACCACCATAGGTACTAGTGCATCCATAATTGGCGACATTACATTTTTTTCTTGGTAGCTCATAGTGTTATATCCCTATCCCTAAAAACAAATGGCCCGAATGATTATCTCATACGGACCATTATTAGTAGAAGAGTGACTAAAAAGTCAACCCTCTACGCAGACCAAACGCCATTAAGCTGGTTGTTGGTTCATAATTGCATCAAATGACTCTTCTTTCTCAGTCACTTGTGCTTTAGCGATGATAGCGTCGATAGCTTGCTCTTCTAGAGCAACGTTGCGCATGTTGTTCATCATTTCTTCATTGCTTTCGTAGTAAGCGATAACTTCTGAAGGATCTTCGTATGCTGTAGCCATTTCAGTGATAAGTGCTTTCACTTTCTCATCGTCTGCTTTTAGCTCTTCTGCTTTGATAACTTCACCAAGTAGAAGACCAACAACTACGCGTTTGCGAGCTTGCTCTTCGAACAACTCACGAGGTAGTTGGTCAGCAGCGTCAGTGTTGCCACCGAAACGTTGAGCAGCTTGTTGACGAAGAACGCCAATTTCTTGCTCGATAAGTGCTGCAGGAACAGTGATGTCGTTCTCTTTAGCTAGACCGTCAATCGCTTGCTCTTTGATACGGCTCTTAAGCGCTTGCTTAAGTTCACGTTCCATGTTCTTACGAACTTCAGCTTTAAGTGCGTCGATGCCGCCCTCAACTACGCCGAATTTAGCAACGAACTCGTCAGTTAGCTCAGGAAGTTCACGCGCTTCAACTTTGTTCACTTTGATTGCGAACTTAGCTTCTTTACCTTTTAGGTTTTCAGCGTGGTAGTCTTCTGGGAAAGCTACGTCGATTTCAAATTCCATACCTGCTGTTTTACCAGCGATACCGTCTTCGAAACCAGGGATCATGCGACCTTGGCCCATTTCTAGAGGGAAGTTTTCAGCTTTACCGCCTTCAAATTCTTCACCGTCGATAGAACCAACGAAGTCGATAGTTGCGCGAGAACCTTCTTCAACTGCTGAATCAACTTCAGTCCAAGTCGCTTGTTGCTTACGTAGAGTTTCAATCATGTTGTCTACGTCTGCATCTTTAACTTCAACTACTGCTTTCTCAACAGCGATGTTTTCAAGACCTTTAAGTTCGATCTCAGGGAAAACTTCTAGAGTTGCAGTAAATACAAGATCTTGACCCGCAGTAGTGTCTACTGGTGCGAAAGTTGGTGCACCTGCTGGGTTGATCTTTTCTTTAACGATAGTTTCGATGTAGTGACGCTGCATCACTTCACCCATAACGTCGTTACGTACCGCGTTACCGTACATTTTCGCTACCATTTTCAAAGGCACCTTGCCTTTACGGAAACCGTCGAAACGACGATTTTTAGCGATGTTACGTAGTTCAGCTGTCACTGCATCTTCAATGTTAGCAGCAGGAACAGTGATAGTTAGACGGCGCTCAAGACCTTCTAGAGTTTCAACAGTAGCTTGCATTATTTTATAAACCTCAACAAAAGCTCAGTTTCCTGAGCATAGCGTCACCGTTTTAATACAGGTGACAACATCCTAGTGTGTGCCCCAAAGAGGCACCTAAATACAAAAAGAGTGCCGCTGTTACATAATTAAGCTAATCAGGTAACAACGAATCAATTAGCGATACCTTATTTAAGACATCTCCAATTGACCTCAGAGTAATAAATTGACGCGACATTCTACCGACATAGGCTTGCCCTGTCGAGAGATGAGCCTAAACCCTCTTCAATTATTGTAGATAGAGTCCTGTAATAGGAATATCTCGTAGCAATACAATGGGGGCATGTTCGGCAAAATCAACGGTAATCATCAAAATTGATTTTCAAGTTTGAAAAACGAGATCTTGTTCAAATAAAAAAAACCGCTAACGGCAAGGTTAACGGTTTATAAATCATTTAAATTGCAAAGTGATGAACCCAGCGTTAAGCGTTTGCTTCACGAGCTGTAATAAACTCTAGAGCCAGCTTAATGCGAGCGATAACGCGCTCTTTGCCAATTAATGCCATTACTGCATCAACAGATGGAGATTGACCGCCGCCAGTTACCGCAACGCGAAGTGGCATACCGATTTTACCCATGCCAATTTCAAGCTCTTCACAAACGGCAGCAATAACACCCTCTTTAATTGACTCAGTAGACCAATCAGACAGTGCCTCTACTTTTGCTAGTGCTAGCTCAAGTGGACCTCTTGCTACGCCGCGAAGGTGTTTCTTAGCTGCGCCTGCTTCAAATTCACTAAAGTCTTCGTAGAAGTAGCGGATTTGCTGAGCCAGTTCAACCAATGTATGACAACGCTCACCTACAAGCTGAATAACGTCGGTGATTGCAGGACCATTGTCAGTGTTTAGGTTTTGTTGATCTAAGTGCCATTGTAGGTATTTCGCTACATATTCAGGCTCAGAAGTCTTGATGTAGTGGTTGTTTAGCCACAACAATTTGTCAGTGTTAAAAGCTGATGCAGACTTAGAAACGGCGTCTAGGCTAAATAGTTTAATCATTTCTTCTTCAGAGAAGATTTCTTGGTCGCCATGAGACCAACCTAGACGTACTAAGTAGTTATTTAGAGCATTTGGCAAGTAACCTTCGTCGCGATATTGCATCACTGATACAGCGCCATGACGCTTAGACAGTTTTGCGCCATCATCACCCAAAATCATTGCACAGTGAGCAAAAGTAGGTACTGGTGCGCCTAGTGCTTTGTAAATGTTGATTTGACGAGGGGTGTTGTTGATATGGTCTTCACCACGAACCACTTGAGTAATGCCCATATCCCAGTCATCAACCACAACCACAAAGTTGTAAGTTGGTGCGCCGTCAGTACGACGAATGATAAGGTCATCAAGTTGGCTGTTGCTAATTTCGATATGACCACGGATTTGGTCATCAAAAATTACGCTACCCTCTTTAGGGTTGCGGAAACGTACCACGTAATCATCGCCTTCTTTTGCCGCCGCGTTTGCAGCAACAATTTTAGGATGATTAGCATCGTAACGAGGCATTTCTTTGTTCGCTTCTTGCTCTTCACGAATTTCTTCAAGCAGTTCTTTAGAAGCGTAACATTTGTATGCTTTGTCTTCTGCGAGCAGGACATCAATACATTCGTTGTAACGGTCAAAACGTTTAGATTGGTAATATGGACCTTCATCCCAATCTAACCCCATCCACTTCATCCCTTCAAGAATTGCGTCTACCGCTTCTTGTGAGTTGCGCTCTAGGTCAGTATCTTCGATACGCAGTACAAATTGACCACCTTGGTTTTTAGCAAAAAGCCAAGAATACAGTGCTGTACGCGCACCACCTACGTGTAGATAGCCAGTCGGGCTTGGGGCAAAACGAGTTTTTACCGTCATTGAATTTACCTTTAACAGTCCAGTCGCTTGAATAAGCGTGTAATTTGCCGCTATTTTAGCACCGAAGTGCAAATGTACAACGGAAAGGGACTGGATCTAGGTAAAGACCTTTAGATTAATGACATTTTCGCAGAAGCGAACAACATTAAATGCATTCAATAGTAATGAAGTGAGCATTTAAAGTGAGTTAAGCCATGAGAATCTCATTCTCATTCTCATTCAACCGTTATTACATAACGAAGCTAACAATACCCACTAGAGAAGCTAGAGAAAATAGAGCGATACGACCAATTAGGCCAAATTCAGAGTGTTCGATCATTGTAGTGTTATGGTGCATAGGCTTTCCTTTTTTTAATAAGTATTTAACAACCACCCCTAATATCGTTCACATTGCGCCGCGTTACAATGTAAATATTTCAATATTATGACACTAGACGCTATTCACTGTATTTATGTGATATAGATCACATAAATACAGTGATGATTTACATTCGTTTCGATTAATATTCAATCAATTCAATAACTCACCGCAGCCTACATTTTATAAAAACTTTCTCGCTACAGTAAAAATTAACTCGGTATACTAGAGGGAAACGTGCAATAAACTGGATACAAAAGGAACTCACAAAGAATGACTCAACTTTTAGGTCATATTCGAAAAATGACGTCTTCCCTAGAAAATGGGCAAGTTAGCTATCGTTTACCATTAGATGATCAGCAGTTAGATCTTATGCCCCTTATTGGGCAAAAACTGATCCTCAAACATACTGGTCATATTCATTGCCAAGAGTGTGGTAAGAAGACAAAGAAAAGTTATTCACAAGGTTTTTGTTATCCATGTATGACGAAGCTTGCCAAGTGCGATATGTGCATAATGAAGCCAGAAACCTGCCATTTTGATAATGGTACTTGCCGTGAACCGCAATGGGGGGAAGAGAACTGCTTTGTACCTCATTATGTCTATTTGGCTAATACCACAGCCATAAAAGTAGGTATCACCCGTCATACACAAATCCCGACCCGCTGGATTGACCAAGGTGCTAACCAAGCACTGCCTCTTTTTAAAGTCAGTTCGCGTCTACAATCTGGGTTAGTTGAAATTGCGTTAGCAGAGTTCATTTCGGATAAAACCAACTGGCGCAACATGCTAAAAGGCAAAGCGCAACCTATCGATTTACAGCAAAAGGCAAATGAGCTGGTCCCATTAATTGAAGAGAAACTCTCTGAGCTTCAATTACGTTTTGGTGAAGATGCTATTGAAAAGCTCAATGCTGAGGTGGTAGAGATTGATTACCCCGTCACTCAATACCCAACCAAAATTACCTCTTTAAATTTTGATAAAACACCTGAGCTTGGTGGCGTGCTGTTAGGTATCAAGGGGCAATACTTGTACTTTGATACTGGAGTGATCAATATGCGTAAATTCACCTCTTACGAGATTTACGCTGAATTTTAAGCATAAAAAGCCGGACTACACATTTCTATTGTGAGTCCGGCACTATGTTAGTACTTACTCTTGCTTCGAGCTATTTGCGCTCGTTACAATGAATACGCCATTAGAAACCGTAAGATGCACCAAAGACGAAGGCGTTATTCACTAAGCTGCTTCCCGCTGCATTTTCAAGCCCATTTGCTTGGCTACGGAACTCGAAATAAGGTTGAACCCCTTTACGTGTCCACGTCGCACGGATCTCGTGATCCATAGTTTCCGCTTCAATCATATAAACGTTGTTATAGCTTAAAGCCAGATCCATATCCGCAAAATCATAAGCGATGCGGTTATCCATGCGGTAATCAGTATCAGCATCTAAATCTGTGGCATCAATGTGCGCACGAAACATACGGGTTCAACATAGCAAAGCATTATTGGATTACGTTCTGGATATATTAAATATGTCCGCTGAAAATAATGCCTTTACCATAACTACTATTAATAATTTCTTAATACAATTATATTAAGGATAACGTCCCTCACTGTCACTAAAGATGTATCTTTCATAACCTAACTTCATTTGTTCAGCAATTCTCGCTTCATCAGGAAGTCCACTACATTGGCCTTTGTATCTATTACCCCAAGTACCATATTCATACGCTTGTACTGGATTACAGAATTTCTTCTTTCCTTGCTCGAAGCCAACAACGTATTCTGCATACTCCTCCTCTTGGACCATCTCACGGTCAAAGCGCTGCTGTAGATCGCTAGTGGTTTGCATTTGCAGGCCCTTTGCACCTTGCTTATAACCTATCTCTTGCCAAGAAGAATTCGATGGCGTCTCAGCACATGCAACAAGCAGACAAGCAAACACAGTAATAACAAATAATCTCATAAGGTCCTCTCTCAATCACAGAAATGATCTCTACCCATTGACCACTATCTATACGGTAGAAAGAGAAACCGAAGATTAAATTTCAGACGAAAAAAACTTTTTACTTAAGATTCTGCATCGCCCATTGCATAAATTGTTGTTGTTTTTCTCGAGAAAGCTTTGAGAATTGACTCTTTATGGCTGAAGTCATGCTATCAGCAGATACTGGAGCCACTGTCAGCGCCGTTCCAGAATCAACTAGTTTATTATATGAAACGACCTGTTTTTCATAGTCATTAAAGCCTTGAAAACCACTTTTTGGTAATACTACTAAATCAAAATCTACAGGTTCACCCGAGCCATCAGTCAACGTAAATGTTGGCGATTTATCAAACTTGTTTGCTTCTTCAATCGTCCGCATTTTTTTGTACGAAAGTTGATAGCTGTCTTCATCTGCTGCTTTAAATGTTATCAACATTAAGCTTGAATCAAATTTGCGCCGCTTACTGTCTTCAAAGACAATTTGACCAATTGTTACACCAATTTGGTTACTTCCTTCAATTATTTTTATCTGATCAACATTTGTAAAGATACCACTGTCCACAGCCATACTATTAACAACTTGAGGAACTATCTCAGTTTGAAAAGACAACAAACTATCTGCAAATGCATTAAAACTAATGAAGATACTAGTAACTAGGACTAGACATGACTTTTTCATAAAAATAATTCCTAAAATTCTAATGATAATAAGGGCGCAAAGCGCCCTTATTAAACTGACTTAATTAGAAGTAGTATTCAACACCTACAGAAAACTCCATAAAGTCGGCTGATTTCCAACGTTGATTAATATTTCCATCATCATCTAGTGAGCCATCGCTAAAGTTAACTTTGTCACCAAAATCTAAAGTACGTGCACGAGCATATAGAACTGCTGATGGGTCGACAAAGTAAAGAATCTGACCAGAGATCACATTGTCATCCGAGTTATCAATTGTTTGACCGTCACGCTCTAACTCGAAGTTCATCGCATACGCTAATTTGTACTGCCAGTCACCTGTAGTGTAGATAAGACCGGTTGACATAGCGCCCTGAGTTTCATCAATGCCGGAAGTCGTTGATGCTTCCATGTGCTTATACTGAGCAAAGAATGAAACGCCATTATCAAACCAAGCCTGGATACCAGCTAAATACGTGTCATTGGTCCAAGTTGTACTCTCTGATTCAAAGTTATCATTTCGCTCATAAGCTAAATCAAACTGAAAAGGACCTACATTATAATGTGCCGCACCACCAAACCAGTAGGAATCGCCTTGACCCAAAGCGGCATCATCACCAGCACCCATCGCTAGGTCAAAAGATAGTGCATCAAAATATTTAGGCGTATCCCAGCGAATTGTATTTGATTGACGATCTTGATATTTTGCACCGCCTATTGACCCACCCCAGTCATAAACATCACCCAAGCCAGGGTTAGATGCTGGCCAATCAATCAGTTCGTAGATAGGAGTCAAAACACGACCTAGACGAACCTGCCCCATATTATCACTTTCAAAACCAACGAAAGTATCTCGTTCACCAAGACCAGCACCTGAGCCACCAAAGCTTGGATCTACGTAACCACCTTCAATTTGCCATAAGAAGGTAGGGCTAAAATTCTTAAATTGTTTCTTACCACGAAAACCAATACGAGATTCGTTATTCAACTGCATGCCACTCAAGTCATCGTCTGTAGCTGAATTACCAGAATCATAATCACGGTATGCTGCTTGCAAAGCGATGATGCCGTAAACTTGGTATGAAAAATCACTCTTTGTTAAAAATTTTTCTGCAGCATTCTCACCTTGGATACCAGCAGCAACGCTTATACCACTAAATGACAAAGTAGATATTGCAACTGCTAATAAAGACTTCTTTAATCGAGACATGGAAAACCCCTTGTATTTATATTTATAAGACCAGTACTTAAGGTACTGTTATATTTGTTTATATGATCAGTACTTCCGGTACTGTTTTGTTTCAACTTCATTTTTGCAGATTTTTTGATTCACGAAATAAGAATGTTGATTTTTTATGATCTGGTTCACTCCCAGTAAAGACTATAGAATTAAACCCTTAAAAATCAACAAGTTAGCTTACGTCAAAAACGTCAAAAACGTCAAAAACGTACAAATTAAGTGTCATGCCCACAAAAAACATGAACTTCATCAAACTAAATTTAGATTTTTAGTTTGATGAAGTTCCCTATAGATTAAGAAAATGTGATGTAAATCGAATATCTTTTTTTATTTGTTAGCTCAATTTAATAACAGAACTCTCGTCAATTTCATTTTTAACAACAATAGTAAACGAAAACATATAGCTAAATTAAATTTTTAAGATAAGTAAAGGTAATAAACCATAATATTTAATATTTAACTTAAAACGATAAGAATATTATCTATATCAAAAATGGATATCACTATGTATTATCAGAGTAATACCACAAATCGTTATGAATCCCGATCCCGAATATAGATAATAAGTACGACACTCATAGAAAGACGTAGAAGAGGAAGCCAACTACTGAAAGTGGTACGCTCTTCTCGCCAAAGAAACAAGCAGTACTACTATGAGTTATCAGCAGTTGAACGAGAGAAAAAGATAAAATATCATCGTTCTACGATATATTGTGAACTTAAAAGAGAAAATAGCAAAGATTGCTATACCCCCTAAACTAAAGAGGCACATCAGTCGTCAGTCTGACGTCGAAGTAATTAGAACAAATGCTTAGGTGGCAAACTATATTGCCACTTGAGGTAAGGTCATAAAAGGTATCGCCGAGGTAAGAGGGATAAGACTCTCACTATCAAAAATTCGGTTCAATAAAAGTCAGGCTTACTATTGTTGATGATCGAGAACTATTGATGATTGATACTGTCTTCGGAAAGCACGGAACATGTGTTATCGTTACTACTTTAGAACGAAAAACCCTATTTTATTTGGCAAAGAAAGTAGTATCGATATCAGCATCAGATATGACTAAAGCAACGATAGAAATGCTTATGCCTTCTAAAAAAATCAACTAGATACTATAACAGTAGACAACGGAAGATAGTTCGCTGGTCATCAAAATATAGCTGAAGCACTAGATGCGAAAGTCCACTTTGCACATCCTTATAGTTCTTGGAAGCGCAGCACAAATAACAATGTTCTTATGAGACAATACATTAAAAAAGACGCTGACTTGAAAAACACTAACAATAGGACTTATCTAACAGTGTTATCGACTTGTTTGCTAGCAAACCTATTGGCTATTTCTATCTGAATTCAAACCAAATATATTCCCAAACGACAGACACAAAAAAGGCCAGCAACATGTGCTGGCCAAAAAAAGGAAGTAAACACCCTACATTTCTATTACTTCACTAGTGTAACTCGACTTTCTTTATCTCCACTTGCTGAAATACTCTTAATCCAAACATCTCCAGAAACAGCAGGACGTTGATCGTCTTGGTACGTTACCCAGTTCTCACCATCGGTTGAGTACTGTAGTGCAACGCCTGGGAATTGAATGTTCATAGCCAGTTTGCCATCAACAATCGCAGCACCCGGTACAGGTAAACGGTAATCGATGCCTGCTTTTTCAAGCTTAGCTAATTCACGCTGTCCCATAACGTTGGCAAAACGAGTCCAATCAGTTAGCAATGCATCTTTATTTACAAGGTTAGTTTCTTGTGAATATTCAACGCCTGCTTTGTACTCATTTTCCCAGCTAGCGGCATGCCATGCACGCTCTGCAGCTGCCAGTACGCGAGGGAATACCATGTATTCATATTGCTCGTCGGTACGAACGGTTTCAGACCAAAGTTGCGCTGATAAACCAAAGAAAGGTTTCGCTTCAACTTCGCCCTTCGCAGCAAAGCCATTACCATCACGGTCTACTGAAGTTTCAGCATTTTGTGGCATGTTTTCAGGTGCAAATGTGAACATCTTACGAGTGTCAGTTGCACGTGTCGCCCAGTAGTAACCACGCTCTTTTGCATCAACTTCGTATGGGAAGTCCATGTATACGTAATCAGGGTTAGAAGCGATTACTTGATAGCCTTTGTCTGCCCACTGATAAACGTTAGTTGCGCCGCCCCAGTACAGTGTTTCCCAGAAGTTTACGCGAGTGTTTTCAGTCGCGAATGACTCTGGACCTTCACTGTATTTCAAGCCATCTTCCCAAGCTTGGAAGTTTGGAATACCGTGCTTAGCAACCAGTTTTGATACTTCTTCCGCAAAGTGACTTGGGATATGTTCGAAGTCGTTAACTGCGCCGCTGTTAATGAGCGCCTGACACTGTGGAGACTTAGCAAATGGCTTGTCTTGTACTGTTAGGTCAATATTACCTTTCCAGCCCACTTTTTCTTCTGCAGTAATGTCTTGGAATCCAGCGCCTAGCTTGATGTTTTTAGCTTCATCACCACCGAAGTGCCAAGTTGTTAGTGGCATGCCAGCTTCTTTATGCATAGCAGCAACTTCAGTAATTACTTTGTCTACAAAGCGAGATGATGAATCTAAACATGGGTTAATGAAACTTCTCTTATCGTAGAACTGAACCGTAGTAACGTTAGACGTATCTTGCGGGTCCATTAGGCGATATTCGTTAGCGGCTTCTTCTTTGCCTTCTGCCATTAGACGGTCGTAACGTGCTTCCATAGAAACAACAGCTGCTCGTGCGTGTGCTGGCATGTCGATTTCTGGGATAACTTCGATGTTACGCGCTTTCGCATACTTCAAGATATCTAGGTAGTCCGCACGGCTAAAGTGTCCTGAGCCAAAGTTGTCTGTCGTAGAACCAGATGCTAGCTGTGGCAACAAACACGTTTTCTCTTCTAGGTCGAAACAACGCTTAGAACCGATATCCGTTAGTTCTGGTAGACCAGGAATTTCTAAACGCCAGCCTTCATCATCAGATAAGTGAAGGTGAAGTTTATTCATTTTGTACGCCGCAAGTTGATCAAGCGTTGCCAAAATAGCGTCTTTAGAGTGGAAGTTACGTGCAACATCAACCATCACACCACGGTAATCAAAGCGTGGAGCATCTTTGATATCAAGTAGAGGAAGCTGCGTTGGTGCATCAAGGTTCACTAAAGCAAAGATAGATTGCATTGCGTAGAAAGCACCGGCTTCATCGAATGCTTTAATTTCAACATGATCTTTATCGATATCTAAAGTGTATGCACCTGTTTTAGCGAATTCGCCTTTAAATTCAGCTGGCGCAATAGCCACTTTAAGTGGCGTTTTACCTTGTAAGTTCACACCTAATAGGTCAGCGCGAGTTTGTAATGCTTGTACCTGATCAGCAGAGAATGCCGCTGTATCTAGCTTCAAACCACCAGCGATATCTAAAGTGCCTTCTTTTACTTTAGTGTATGCAGGTGCAGGAATGATAGCTGCTGAAACATCTTCTTTTTTCACGTCGCTGTTTTTATCAAAACGTGTTGCTGCAGTAGCAAAGACATTATTATCGCCAGGAGTACGTTTTAGATTATCGCCTTCAAGACCGCTAACAAAGTCCGTCATGTCTACGTTGCTTAGAGACACTAACTGTTTTGGCGTTGCATCGTCGGCTGCAACAAATGCGCCTGGGAAGAAGTCAGTTTCAAATAACTGCCAGTATTCGCCAGTAAAGACAACATCCACACTTTCGCCCGCTTTAAAGCCAGCAAATTTATCGGTTGGTTCTAGTTTATGTAGGTCACCGGTAATACGAGTGATCTTAAATTGATCGCTATCGACATCTAGAATCAAACGAATGCTATGGAAATAAATAGCCCAGTCTTTTGAATCTACTGCTTCACCATCATTGGTCAGCGTCATCTTAACTTGATTACATGATGCCCATTCAGCACCTAGGTCTTGACACTTCAGACCATCGTTTGCTCCATGGTTAGTCAATACTTCGTATTTGATATCAAGATTATTCGCTAGTTTATCAACGGTATCCTGAGGAGAATCCTTCATAGATACACACCCAGCGAGCACGGTTATTACAGAGGTAGCAATAAGACTCTTTTTCAGCATTGTAAATCCCTTGTTATATTTTAATTTTTAAGTTGATTTAAATTGGACTCTTTACAATCTAAAGGGAGTTAATTTTCATTGCAAATTTAGTGGCTAGAGCCAAAAAACCTGATTTTTATTAACGAAATCATTTTAACTTATTGTTTTTAAAAGTAAAAATAAAACAGGACTGTTATTGAATGTTACTTTTCATGACTTATATGCAACTTTTTTATATCAAAAATGTGATTAACAACACGGCTACGTTAAAAACGTTAAAAGTGCTTTTTATCGATATCAACAACAAATAGCGATGAGATCACAATTACGGTTCAGAGAAATCTTTGAGCGAAAGAGTAAACCTTAATAAATGTAACTCTCTATAAAATATAGAATAAATCTTCAGCTCATCCTCAGGTAGATATTGGAAAGCA
The DNA here is from genome assembly GCF_052955985.1 of Vibrio sp. B1Z05. Taxonomy (NCBI): domain Bacteria; kingdom Pseudomonadati; phylum Pseudomonadota; class Gammaproteobacteria; order Vibrionales; family Vibrionaceae; genus Vibrio; species Vibrio sp. B1Z05. Next base: position 692,683 of record NZ_CP130463.1, on the reverse strand, counting down.
AGACAACCATTAACTCTCTAACTTTAATAACCTTTTTAAAATAGTGGTCATTGAACGCACCATTTCACAACAATACTAAATTCACATCAAAAAATAACCATGCTATTTGGTCGCTAGAAAACACGTAAAAATAAAACAAACTGAGCATTTCGCTTTGATAAGAGGCTTTAAGCAGCAAAAAACAGACAAAATAAAGCACGCATTGATCGTAAATAACCAATGCGTGCTAATAGAAACTTTATAGATTTATGTTGATAGTCAAGCTTCGATAAAGAAGCTAGAACCAATGATAAGTAGCCGAGACACCATAGTAATTAATATCAGGACCGCCAATATCGTTGTACCAAGTGTACTCAATTGCTCCAGACCAATTTTTATGGAATTGGTACTCAACTCCTGCGCCTAAGTGAGGCGTCCAACCTTGATCATCTTCATAAACATTCTCACCATTGGCATTCCATTCATAAGCTTGAAAACCAACTTTACCGAAAACGGAGAATTTCTCAGCAAATTCATAAGAAGCTTTGGCGGTTAGATCCAAAGTTTTCGCATCATAACTACCAGAAACATCTTTTAAATCTGCCTCTCCTAAATCATGATACCCAAGTTCAAACGCCAACCAAGGTAACGCTTGGATACCAAAATAAGCTCCCCAAGAAAAAGGTGAGTCATCGACTCCAGTAACGTCAGTGACCGCTGGACCTAAATCTCCATAATTTGCTGTGCCTAGCTTAATACCGCCATAAAAATGAGAAAAAGTGATCTTGTCTGACTCGGCGGCAAATGCTGTCGAGGAAAACGCCAAGATCAATGGGACGGTGAGAAAACGTTTATTCATTAGCTTCATATCCTTATTTAAGCTTCATCCAGATCTGATTTAATATTAGACCTTGCTATCTATCAAACCGTAAAACATTGATTTAATTGTAGTCGCAAAACGATCTTTGAGTAAAAAATGTGATCAAGATTACTGTCAAGCGTACGCATCCCCTCAAACTACGCAAAGGCACTTTCAAAGGTACCCTCTCTTATTGCTTTAATTATTTAGGATTTGGTCAACGAATAGTCATTCATTCGAGCGTATCTCACCGCATCATGTCTTGAATGCACATTCAGTTTTTTATACAGCTTATAGATATGGCTTTTTACCGTGCTTTCTGACAAAAATAAGCGAGAGGCAATCTGTTGATTTGAAATTCCGTACGCCAGCAACTCTAGTATTTGTTTTTCCCTAGAAGTCAGCCCTGAATCTTGTTGCTCTATGGAAAGGTCGGTGGTGCGGTAGCTACGCACTAAGCGTTCCATATAAATACGGGGCAACCACAAACCACCACTAAAGATATAATCGATACTTTCATGAATATGTTTTACTAATGCATTTTTTAAAAGTACCCCTTTTAAGAACTTCCAACGCAAAATATCTTCGTCGACCTCGTCGGGCGGTACATCATGAACCATTAAAGGCCAATTCAACATGTCAAAATCAGGCAATACACGTTCGTCCTTAATTTTGCGTAAATAGTCATATTCAATCAAAACAAGATCAGCCACTAAATTGTGGCTTTTTGATATTGCCTCGTCAGGAAGATAAGTAAAAACATTGAGATTAAGGCTAGCTGTGAGTTGTTTTTCTAATAGGCTTGTTTGGAGACTCTTCTCCGCAAGGATCATTACATTTCGAGAGCTCATCTGTAGTGCTATTTGTAGTGGCTTCAATAAATAACTAGCGATGCCACCATCCCTTGTTGATGATTATTCATACAGAAATATAGTCTACAGGTGGTAATTTAGAAAGATGAAATGCCTACCTAAGGCTGAGTTACCTACTCATATTCTCCTGCAAATGTAGTACCTAGCACCTTAAATTATTATGCAAACTTTCATCATTTAAATTTTAAGAATCTGTTTTTATTAGAGTAAATTTCAAACTAATGTCAGACCTTATTTTTAAACACAGCGACTACTTTTAATAGCACTCATCTTTATTCAGCCTTTTTTAACACTTTTATTCATACTCAAAGCAACCTTAACAGAATTAGTCAATAAGAGACTGATATAAAACGCTTTTTTTTGCTTTTAACGACACTCAACACTCTTCACCTCATAGACCTACTCCCAGAGTTTTTTTCTTTACCTATAATCTCAGAACTCTCGAGGAGCGGTGGGAGTAGTTCAGTATTTTGCAATAACCCTTAACTGAAAAAGAAAGGAAACGGGGAACTTAATTATGAATTTCTACAAAACGAATATCGCAATAGCGCTTGCGGCAATGTTACTTAGTGGTAGTGCTTTAGCTCGACACGGTGGCGGCGGTAGTGGTGGTGGCGGTGCTGAAGATCCAGCCGATGACGTAGTACCTTCAACATCAGCCTCTCACGAAGTTGAAAACTATGTTGAAGATGGTAATGGTAATCGTCAATGGTCGGACAGTGCGAATAACAGTAGCACCACAGAAGATAACAGCACCAGATCAACAGAAGATAATAGCAGCAGAACCACTGCGAGTGTGACTGATAGCTTTAAGGTTGACTCTGATTCAAGTACCGAAAATGACTATACCGATAGCCACAATCAAGACTCTAGTCAAAGCCTAGACGTTGCTGATAGTTTCAATATCGATTCTGACTCTAGTAGAACAATGAAAATTGACGACAGTTTCAACACTGACACCAATTATGAGTTAAAAATCGAAGCCAACTTTGTTGTAGCAAACTCTGAGCTAAAAGGTGAAGTCGACGATAATGATGTCGAGCTTGGTGGTAGTGGCAGCAGTGGTCATCAAGGCCGTAAAGGACACAACGGTACAGCTGGTGCACTGAATATACGTGCTGTAAACAGCATTGACGGTATGTCTGATATTGCGGGTATCACAACGGTTGCGCAAAATGCGGGTGCAAACTCACTAGTGCAACAATCTGTAAATACCAACGCCAGTATTCACGGCAACTAAGCCTTACTAGCTAGGAGGTAAAGATGCGCTCGGCACTGTGTACAATAAGTTTGATATTAACCTTCTCTATACAGGCTGAAGAAATCGCGCTACCTAGCTCCGCAGTCGCCATTGATATCATGGAGCAATCTAGGGGACAAAAGCATGTTGAGCTTGATGTCACTAGTTTAACTTCAGATATCGATGGTGCTATAGATGGTAACGTAGCCGACAATACAGTAAGTGGGAGTAACATAATGGCTTCAGGTGCATTTGCAGACAGTTCTGGTATTTCAAGTGTTATACAAAACACCGGCAATAACGTGCTCATACAGAACTCAACTGTTATAAACCTAAGTATTAAGTAGCAAATGTCATGTTAAAGATAATACGACAATGTCTAGTTGGGTTGGTGCTGATTTATTCAGCATCAACTTTTGCTATTGACTTTTTACCCCACAGAGCCAATTACTCTGTCCCTGTAAAAAGTTATAAAGAGACTCTGTTTGGCGATGTCTATCTTCAACAGTATGACTTCAGTTGTGGCTCTGCCGCACTGGCATCACTTTTACACTTCCACTATCAACGCCCGATAAAAGAACAACAGATTTTCAAAGTCATGTATGACAAGGGCAATAAAGAGGTGATCAACAAAAAAGGGTTTTCCCTCCTTGATATGAAGTTCTATCTACAATCTATTGGCTTAAAGTCTGATGGTTTTAAATTAAGCTTAAATAAAATACGAGATATAGGTGTACCTGGAATTACCTTGGTCAACTTCGAGGGGTACATGCATTTTGTTGTAATCAAGGGAATAACCAAAGACAAGGTTATTTTAGGTGATCCTTCACGAGGCACACTCATTATGTCTATTGAAGAGTTTCAACCTTACTACTCAGGGTTAATCTTATTAGTTCGTAGTGAAGCCAATATAGGAAGAGAAAGCTTTATTCAAAATGATAATTTTTCCATCTATCAGTCCTCCCCTTTAGATACGGGGATATCAAGAGACTCTCTAGGGATATTTAGTATTACCTTACCGGTTTCTGGAGACTACTAGGAGCACCTATGACAAGCCAGAAATTAGCTTTAGCTTGCGCCTTATGCTTGATGCACAGCGCCCCAACACTCGCCGATGAAATAGACCTGCCTAATGCATATATTTTAGATAATGCGGCACTGTCAGAGCTACGCGGTGGTTTTCAACTTGCAAACGACTACATTGTTGATATTGGCATTAGCATTAGTGCTGCTGTTAATGGAGAGAAATTCTACCGTACCACCATTGCTAATTTAGTGTTTAGAAATGGCACACTCACCGCTGAAACAAAACCGAACACTGCTATTCCCCAAGGTAACTCTGGGTTAATTAATATCGTAAAAGCAGGTGATGGAAACATTGTTGAAGATGTAAATAGCCAGCCAGATCAACCTTACGTAAGCCAAACAATTTCTACACCTAGCCTGATTAACATTATTCAGAATACACTCGATAATAGTGTGCTGGGGTTAGATACAGTCGTGGATATTGATGCTCGAGTAGAAGGGGTAAACAAACAAATAAGAGACGATATTCGCCTTAAAGGGGCATTACTCAACCATCACTACTAACGGTTAACCGTGCATAAAAATAATGTTGTGAAAGCTACTTTCAAAAGCAGCCTTTATAGTCATGTTTTAAAAATCCGGTAACCACAGCAGATCAATATAAAGCCTTTTTCCTTCCAATGAATCAGTTACTCGACTGATGCCTCACTGTAGTTCTATCATGTGTGTTCGCACTAATCCCTATGCTCACAGCACAATTTATGCGGGAACCAACTCGTTACTTCAACGCGTTTTAGGGCAGAAGATACAAAGATTTTGTTTGCCTGTATTTGTGGTTTAACTCAGTGGATTAGAACCAAGCTATCAGCCTATCAGCCTATCAGCCTATCAGCCTAGAAGTAATAAGGCACTCTTAAAGAAAGTTGGAAGTCTGGCGTATCTTCCGTTAATCCAGCTTGAGCACTGATATTCACTGACGAGCGATCATTCATTTTAAGGTTAACGCCCATAGTCAAAGAATCTAGATGAAGAAGTTTGGCATCGTCAGATTGTTGTCCGTTGACCTTACTTTTTAAAATGGTTTTGTGGCTAACACCTAAAGAGAATGACAAGTCTGGATTTACTGCAAAACCCATTCCTCCGCCGATAGAAATCGTATCCCCTAGCTCAATCTTCTGCTCTTCAGAGCCGATTTGTACTGTGTCTTCTATATTAAAGATATACCCAACATTGGCGTACAATACTGCAGGATCGGAAGGATAAAGCATTGTTAGACTTGGCTCGATACTCCAAAACCCAGAGCCTGTAGAAACCTCTTTTAGGGTATTGGTGCTTTCATCTATCTCAATATCATAGGGAGAACGCCCCGTTCGAGTTTTAACGCGTAATCCGCCTATCCAATATGGCGTAGTGTTAAAATTAAATTGATGACGCAACCCCACCTCAAGATCCCCAATCGCACCGCCACTTGTTGAGCGATTGATCACGTCGGGCGATCCGTCTTGTATCGGCCTTACAACCACCTGATCATTTCGGTATACATACGGTAAACGAATTTCAAACTCAGTGGCATTGGTCAAACCAAGCCTAGCGGTTAAACCAAAGGTAGTGGTAACAAAATCCGCATCACTGACTTCTATGCGGCCTACGATTAACGTGGGCAATACGGTGTAACCCACTACCGAAACTCTGTTGGATGAGTTTTGCGTAAAACTTAAAGAACCTTCTAATGACCACGTTCCTTTAGGAGACAAGACCCCTGGCTTATCAATGACATCACCTACAGTTAACGTCACATCACTCTTCTCTTCTGCGCTCTCTTGAGCATAGATATTGGGTCCTACACACAGTAAAGCAGCACCACACCAAAGATTTAGTTTGCCTAACATTACAAGATCCTTACTTACGTACGGTGTATAATTTTTAGACAAGTTTTCTCTATATAGCAACTATTGCACAAAAAATAAGCAGATAAGGCACCCTAGCATATTGAGCAAATCATGCTAGTAAAGTCGGTTAAAACAGGCCAATCTTAGAAAGAGAAAGTCAATGAATCACAAAGAGATCATATTTAGGTAGGGTTTTAAGTAGCCAGAAACGACGAAACCCCGCAACAAAGTTGCGGGGTTTCTAAAGATGGTCGGTGAAGAGGGATTCGAACCCCCGACCCTCTGGTCCCAAACCAGATGCGCTACCAAGCTGCGCTATTCACCGAGATTTCATCAATAAAGTTTTCACTTCATGACTACTCCGCAAGAACTGTTTCCTGCTGAGAAGGCGTATAATACGGATATTTTTTCCCTGTGCAACACCTAATTTTATAATTTGTCATTTGTTGGTTTCAAGTGGCGATTATTCGTCCTATCACACATCAATACACATGCACACATTAAAAATATATATATTTTTATTACATACGAGCAACAATTGATTTAGATCATTACAGCATTTTTGTAGCAATCTAACATAGGGAAATCGTTCAGCAATGAATGATGTATCTCCTCACTAGATCATTGCAGCTAATTTGTTGCGCCGAGTCAATTTGAATTGCCTCGGTTTTTTCTTTTTTAAGTGACGTTCCGTTTTTTCCAATTATAATCTCCCTATCTCAAACAATTTCTTGATGTCTATGTCTGAAGAATTTGAAAACGATTTTTCCTTCCAGGAGATGATGGGCGATGTAAAACCTCTCCCTCAAGATACTGCGGTACATAAAAAATCTCACACTGTTGATGAAAATCATCTGTTGAGACAAAAAGCGGCAGTGAGTATTGAAGAAGAATTACCAGAATACCTAACACTTGATAATGCGCCAATGCTAAAGCCTGACGATATTATTGAGTTTAAACGTAGTGGCGTACAAGACGGTGTCTACCGTAAGTTAAGACTGGGTAAGTACCCAATCCAAGCTAAGTTAGATTTGCACCGCAGAACCCTGACTCAAGCCAGAGACGAGGTTGTACACTTTCTCAAGCAGTGCTTAAAGCTCGATGCCAGAACTATAATCATTGTGCATGGCAAAGGTCATAAATCAACGCCACCGGCATTAATGAAAAGCTACGTAGCTTTTTGGCTACAACAAATTAATGAAGTGCTCTGTGTGCATTCAGCTCAAACCTTTCATGGCGGAAGTGGCGCCGTGTATGTAATGCTGAAAAAAAACACAGAAAAAAAACTAGAGAATCGAGAACGACATCAAAAGCGTCTTGGTTAACTCAAACAGAGAGAACTATGTCCGACAACGCAAAGCGATTAAATAAATTCATCAGTGAAACGGGTTTTTGCTCTCGCAGAGAAGCAGACCGACTGATTGAACAAGGCCGAGTGACTATTAATGGTCAAATCCCAGAAATGGGCACCAAAGTCACCTCTGGGGACGAAGTTCTAGTGGATGGTAAATCACTTCGAACCAAACAAAAGCCGATCTATATAGCACTCAACAAACCAACCGGTATCACGTGTACAACTGAGCGAGACATACAAGGTAACATTGTTGACTTTATTGGACACAAAGAGCGCATCTTCCCAATTGGCCGCTTAGATAAGCCCTCTGATGGACTGATTTTCTTGACCAACGATGGTGACATCGTGAATAAGATCTTACGCGCAGGCAACAACCACGAAAAAGAATATGTAGTGCGCGTCGACAGAGCCATCACTCCTGAATTTTTGCAAAAGATGGCCAATGGCGTATCCATTTTAGATACCGTCACTCTGCCGTGTAAAATTACTAAAGAATCAGAATACAGCTTTCGTATCGTATTGACTCAAGGCTTAAACCGCCAGATAAGACGTATGTGTGAAGCTTTGGATTACCGCGTATTCAAACTGCGCCGCGTGCGCATCATGAACATCACCATTGACGGCATCCCTAACGGCAAATGGCGCTACTTAACCGATGATGAAGTAAAAGTACTGCTTGAGCTAAGTGGCGACTCTGTGGGCACCGAAGAAGCGTCCACCAAAGACGTAAAAGGCCGACGCATCAGAAAAGCCACCGACGCTAAACTCTACGACAGTCGAGAAGAAAACCAAGCCTCTAGAGCGCGCCGTAACCGTGATGAGCAAAAACAAGTGTTTGATGGCAAGTTCACCCCAAGCAGGCACCGTCCAAATGGCAAGCCGGCAAGCCAAAAATCCTCAGGCGGCAAACCATCAGGCAACAAACACTACGTCATGCCAAAAACAAAGCCTGCTTCTGCTGAGCAACCGAGCAAGACTCGCATCAAAGGTAAGTTGAGTTTAAAGAAGTAATTAAACCTAGCATGCAATAAAAACAACAATGCCCGAACTCAACATTCGGGCATTGTTGTTATAGAAAGTCACTATTTTTGCAGATACATCAGTTAAGCAAAATTGACCTTTATTGGGTGAGTTCTACCTACTCCCCAAGATTCACAAAACTCCCCTGCACCTGCTCTGCCAGATGCTTAGGACAAATCTCAATTTCCAGCCCACGTTTACCGCCACTAATACACATAGAGGCAAGGTTTTCGGCGCTTTGGTCAATAAAGGTCGGCAAGCGTTTTTTCTGCGCTAGAGGGCTGATCCCCCCCACCAAATAGCCTGTGACTTTTTGCGCAAGATCGGGATTTGCCATAGCGGCTTTTTTCAGTTTGTTGGCTTTAGCAGCCCATTTTAGATTGAGCTTAGTATTTACTGGGATGACAGCAACCCCTAGGCCGTTGGCTGTGCCATCCACTGAGAAAAGAAGGGTTTTAAACACCTGTTCTGCAGGCTTTCCCGTAGCTTCAACGGCTTCTTGTCCGAAGCTGTGTTGGTTAGGGTCATGCTTGTATTGATGAAGTTCAAAGGGAACCTTGTTCTTTTTCAATAAACGTACCGCAGGTGTCATAATCTTCTTCGTCCTATTCGTAAGTCATTTCCCCACGAGATTCATAACTTCTAATATCAATGGGGCTATTCGTCTCAAGATACTCCTTCAATACCTCGGCATCAACAAAGCCGGTGTTGACAAAACCGCTGTGATCTTTGATGACAGGATAACCGTCTCCACCAGCGGCATTAAAGCTTGGTACACTGAAGCGATACATTTTATCTTCTTCTAGCACTTTCCCGCCAATTTTGACGTTTTTCACCCCATCTTTTGCCACTGTCATCGAAATACCAGAGAACTGCGCATACGCACCTGAGTCGGTTGGCTTAGTCGCGACTACATTTAGGTAATCTAAAATCTCAGATCCTTTCATATCGACATAAGTAATGATGTTGCCAAATGGCTGTACTGTCAGTACGTCTTTGTAAGTTATATCCCCTTCGGCGATAGAGTCACGCACGCCACCTGAGTTCATGACGCCAAAGTCCGCTTTAGCACGTTGCATGTGCGCGGTAGCAATTAAGCGACCTAAGTTAGTTTGTTCAAACCTAACCTTATTACGGTCTCCTTCCAGCTTGCCGTTGGACTGCGCAATTTTCACATTCAGTTTGGCTTGCCCTTGCTCTTGGTATGGCGTTAAAAAGTCTTCTACATCTGAATCAGCTTCGATTTTTTCACCAACAATTACGCGCTGTTTTTTGCCATCCACTTCCACTTTTTTCGTCAGGTTAATCGGCACTAACGCATAATGAACAAGCTCTAGCTCACCATCAGAATATTCATAATCAGCACGCCCAACGTATTTACCCCATTCGAAGGCTTGCATGATCCAAGTGCCATTTTGTTGGTCTGGTTGACAAGCATCTCCCGGCTTAAAGTTCTTTTTCACCAAGTTTGGGCCTTCCATACACACAGGCTCTTGTGAGTGACCGCCAATCACCATATCAAGTGCGCCCTCAGGCAAGTAACGAGCAAGGGCTACATCGCCCGGCGCATTGCCACCATGTTGACCGTTTTGGTAGTGCCCCATGTGCGTGACAGCAATGGTAATATCCGGTTGTTCGCGAGTTTCTATCTCTTTTAGCAGTTGTCTTGCTTCAGATTTAGGATCTCTAAATTCTAAGCCTTGGATATATTCGGGATTACCTATTTTGGCGGTGTCTTCGGTGGTTAAGCCTATAACAGCAATTTTTAAACCGTCTTTATCAAACATTTGATAAGGCTGAAATTTTCGCTGTTGGCTCTGTTTTTCGTAAATATTGGCCGACAGCATCGGGAACTTAGCCCATTGTTGCTGTTTTTCTAATACCGATAATGGGTTATCGAATTCATGGTTGCCAATCGCCATCGCATCGTAGCCCAGTAAGGTCATGCCTTTGAAATCAGGTTCCGCATCCAGAAGATCCGACTCTGGTACACCCGTATTGATGTCACCACCAGAGAGTAGCAACACCGCGCCACCTTCAGATTCAACTTCTTGACGAATTTGATCAATCAGCGTTTTTCTGGCTGCCATACCCAATTCACCGTATTTGTTTGGCCAAAAACGACCGTGGTGATCATTGGTATGTAGGATGGTCAGTTTTTGCACGTCATCATTATTACTGACCACGATATCGTCTGAGGCGCAACCTACGACTAGTGTCCCTACTGCTATTGCTAATACGAGTGATTTCATTTGCAACCATTACTATTCAATTAGATGTGTATGCAAAAAATAGCAACAAAAAAACGGGCTTGCGAATGCAAAGCCCGTTTTTATTAAAAGTATCACAGAGTTGTGAGTAGAAACTCTATTTAATATCTATCTGTGCAAAACTTTTGATTAAATCATCCAAAGATTTCATCTGCGCCAAGAACGGCTCAAGTTTATCCAGTGGCAACGCTGAAGGGCCGTCACAACGCGCTTTATCCGGATCTGGATGCGCTTCGATAAACAAACCTGCAATGCCAGTAGCCAGACCTGCTTTAGCAAGCTCTACTGTTTGCTCACGACGACCACCAGAGGCTGCGCCACTTGGATCTCGCATTTGCAGTGAGTGAGTCACATCAAAGATGATAGGACTGCCGTTAGACACTTTTTTCATCACGCCAAAACCTAGCATATCAACCACTAAGTTGTCATAACCCATGCAAGCGCCACGCTCACATAAGATGATCTTGTCGTTGCCACACTCAGCAAATTTATCAACGATATTACCCACTTGATTTGGGCTCATAAACTGAGGTTTTTTAACGTTGATCACGGCGCCTGTTTTTGCCATCGCTTCAACAAGATCAGTTTGGCGTGCTAAGAAAGCAGGTAATTGAATCACATCAACCACTTCCGATACAGGTTGAGCTTGCGCTTCTGTGTGTACATCAGTGATGATCTTAACGCCAAAAGTAGACTTCAATTCTTCAAAGATGCGCATCCCTTCTTCAAGGCCAGGACCACGATAAGAGTGTACTGAGCTGCGGTTTGCTTTATCAAATGACGCTTTAAATACGTAAGGGATCCCTAAGCGATCGGTCACTTCTACGTACTGTTCACAAGCACGCATTGCCAGATCGCGAGATTCAAGAACGTTGATCCCACCAAATAGCGTAAAAGGCTTGTCATTAGCAACTGAAATATCACCAACCTGAACGACTTTTTGTTCCATATCCATCTCTCTTTTTATTGAGCGCTAGTGTAAAACCACTGGCTCGTCATTAATTGCTTTTAGCTGTAGCTTAAGTATCTCAGCCGCAGGATCTTCAGGGCAGTTCTCAATAAAGAACTCATAGTCTTTACGCGCAATTTGAAAACAATCTAATTGCTGATAAATAAAGCCTCGGTCGCGGATCTCGTACGGATCTTCTGGCACCAAACTCAATGCTAAATCACTGCATGCTAGAGCTTGAGTATAGCGTTCCTCTCGCATCAATGCGCCTTTGAGTACGCCTAACCAGCGTCCAATAATGGTCGAGGTATCCGCCACTTTTAAGTGCTCTGGCTTTAGCATCGCTGAGTTGCCTTCCGCGCCTTTAAGCCAAGATAGCAAAGTATGTTTCGCTACATACTCACCATTAAAAGGGTTTACATAGTCGTGTTGTGCGTTTGTCCATTCAACTACCAACAAGAATTGAGTGGGAAAACTCACTCCTTTGATCGGAAAACCTAACTTACGCCCTAAGAATAATAATAGAGCGCCAAGGCTAACCGGAATGCCTTTTTTACGTTCTAGGACTTTTTCTATAAAGGCGTTTTCAGACGAGAAGTAATTCTCGTAGTCACCCTTAAAGCCCCATTGCTGGTAAAAAAGACGCAATAAGGCATCAAAGCGCGCTTTTTCGTTTGTTTCTCTTGATAAAACTTGTTCCGCTTCATCAAGCATTTTTTCTAACTGTAACTCTACCCATGTCGCATTAACACTAGGGTCGACTTGAGCACAAAGACGCAAAGCACCTTCGACTAATTCCAAATCATCGAGACCTTTAAACCACAGATCTGACATCTTTTACCCCATAAGTATTGGCATTTTTGTCATGCCGATCTTAGCTGCCATTAACAACCAACCTAAAGCACCTAAGAAAGCAAAACCGCGTAGAAGCTGGTTTTTACCCATTTTTAGAGCAAATACACCCAATGCGATATACGCTAAAACGCAGGTGAATTTTTCTGTTAACCACTCAGAGCCCGGTTTAAATGGAACCCAACCAGTCACAAGTAGCAGCAGGATGCCGGATAAAATGAGCAAACCATTCACGGCATGCGGTGTCACTTTTATAAACTTCTTGTTCTGTAATGGTGATTTACTCACCATCAAAATGTATTGAGTGATGAATAATCCTGCACTCAATGCAATTAAGATCAGGTGGATATTTTTTAATGCTACGTACATTCATTTCTTCCTTTAAATTGACCTAAGGTCACTCTGTCTTGACCTGCGTAGTCTTGCTCGGTAGATACTAGCTGATAGCCCATATCCAATAATATTTGTCGAGTTTGTTCGCCTTGCTCAAAGCCATGCTCCATCAATAACCAGCCACCATCGGCAAGGTGATCTCTGGCATGTTTAGCAATGTGCCGTAAGTCTGCTAATCCATTCTCCGCCGCCACCAGCGCCGAATCAGGTTCAAAGCGAACATCGCCAATCACCAAATGAGGATCCTGCTCATCGATATAAGGCGGGTTTGAGACAATGATCTGAAAATGCCCTGCATTGACCACAGGTTCAAACCAGCTGCCTTGTAAGAATTGTGCATTTTTAATGCCCAACTTGTTGGCGTTGCCAGTCGCTAAAATGCGCGCATCATCTTGGATATCAACACCAATAAACTCAAAATGCGGACATTCAGAAGCTAAAGCCAAAGCAATTGCACCTGTACCTGTCCCCAAGTCAAGCCCTTTACCGGGAGCTGTACCGATTTTATCCAAAGCCAATTCGACTAAACGCTCAGTGTCAGGGCGTGGGATTAAGGTGGTTGGCGATACATTAAGAGGTAATGACCAAAACTCACGCTCGCCAGTAATATAAGCGATGGGTTCACCATTAATGCGGCGCTGCATAAGGGCATTAAAATCTTGGTGCTGCTGATCTGTCAGTAGTTTCTCAGGCCAAGTTAGCAAATAACTGCGTGGCTTTTGTAGTACGTGACACAGCAATACCGACGCATCAAGCTTTGCGGAATCAATGCCTAATTCAAGTAAACGCAGAGTCGCTGCATTCAGCGACTCTTGTACACTAGGTAAAGACACGACTTAGTTATTTTCAGATAGAGCGGCAAGCTGATCAGCTTGATGTTCTGCCATCACAGGGTCGATCAGTGACTGCATATCACCTTCTAAAATTTCATTTAGACGGTATAAGGTCAGATTGATGCGGTGATCCGATACACGCCCTTGCGGGTAGTTGTAAGTACGGATACGGTCACTACGATCACCAGAACCTAGCAGGTTACGACGAGTATCTGACACTTCAGCCGCACGCTTAGCTTCTTCAGCTTGGGTAATACGAGCTGCCAGCACAGACATCGCTTTGGCTTTGTTTTTATGCTGTGAACGCTCATCCTGACACTCAACAACTGTGCCGGTTGGTAAGTGAGTAATACGAATAGCAGAGTCAGTGGTGTTAACATGCTGACCACCTGCGCCCGATGAACGGAAAGTATCAATTTTTAGATCGCTGGCTTTGATTTGTGGAAGCTCAGCTTCTGGGATCTCAGGCATAATCGCCACGGTACACGCCGAAGTATGTACGCGACCTTGAGATTCAGTCTCAGGAACACGTTGTACGCGGTGACCGCCAGACTCAAACTTCATGGTGCCGTATACGCCATCGCCCGACACTTTAGCGATCACTTCTTTGTAACCACCTTGCTCTGATTCATTGGCGCTCATGACTTCTACGCGCCAACCTTTCTTCTCAGCAAATTTTGAGTACATGCGGAAAAGGTTGCCCGCAAAGATACCGGCTTCATCACCACCAGCACCGGCGCGGATCTCTAAGAAACAGTTACGTTCATCGTTAGGATCTTTTGGTAGCAATAGAATTTGTAGCTCATCGGTCAAAGACTCAATGTTCGCTTTTGCATCTTTAATTTCTTCCTGAGCCATTTCTTTCATCTCAGGATCGTCTTCGTTAGCCATATCTTGTGCAGCTTCAAGATCTTCTTGAGCTTGCTGATAAGCTTGGAAGCACTTGGTGACTTCCTCTAGTTGAGAGTACTCTTTTGATAGTGCACGGAACTTGTTTTGATCGCCGATAACGCCCGGATCACCAAGTAGGTGTTGCACTTCTTCATAACGCTCAACTAACGTCTCCAATTTCACTAATATCGATGCTTTCATATTCTTCTTAAAAATAGTTATAGGTCTTCAAGACCAAGGCTTTTTCTTATTACAGCTAAATCATCCAATGCGCCCTGCTCAGCCGCTTCTTGAAGCGATTTGGTGGGGATATGGATGAGTTTATTGGTCAATTTATTGCTTAACTCTAGTAATACTTTTTCTGGATCACCACCAACGCTTAACGCTTGTAAGCTTTTTTCTAACAGCTCGCGACGAACGCAATCTGAGGCGCGGCGATAATCCCTAATGCTTTCCACAGCCTTTCGAGAACGTAGCCAGCTTTTAAACTCTTTGTTCTCAATGGCAATGATTTTTTCAGCTTGAACCGCTTCGGCTCGGCGCTGTTCAATATTTTTATCAATAATGGTTTGCAGATCATCCACAGTATAAAGATAAGCGTCACTGAGTTCAGAGACTTCTGACTCTATATCTCTAGGCACGGCAATATCAATAAACAAGATAGGTTTATGTTTACGCGTTTTTAGCGCACTTTCTACCATGCCTTTACCTATAATGGGTAACGGACTAGCGGTAGAGCTTATTACAATGTCGGTATCGACTAAAGTTTGTGGAATCTCACTTAAACTGATTACTTGCCCATTAAACTGCGCCGCCAAACCTGCCGCACGTTCGCGGGTACGGTTGGCCACCGTCATATTATGACAGCCAGTATCGGATAAATGTTTCGCAACCAACTCAATGGTTTCGCCCGCACCAACCAATAATACTTTAGAGCGCTCTAGTGATTCAAAAATATGTTTAGCTAAAGTACAAGCCGCATAAGCAACGGAAACCGCATTCCCGCCAATATCCGTTTCGGTACGTACTCGCTTAGCAACAGAGAAGGCTTTTTGAAATAACTTATCTAAATTACCTTTTACCACGCCTCTTTCTTTAGCGTCGGCATAGGCTTGTTTTACTTGGCCTAATATTTGAGGCTCACCCAACACCAAAGAGTCTAAACCACATGAGACTCTCATTAAATGCTGAATCGTTTCTTCGTCACTGTAATGATAGAGGCTAGGTTTTAAGTCATCATCTTTAACTTGATGGAAATCGATAAGCCAATCGACAATATTATTTGCCGACGGAGCATCAATATAAAGTTCAGTACGATTGCAGGTAGATAGAATAACGCTACCTTTGACCTCAGACATAGAATGTAACTGCTGCAAGGCATCGCTCATCTTATCTGGAGAAAACGCGACTTTCTCTCTCAGTTCCACCGAAGCGGTATTGTGATTGATTCCTATGGTCAATAAAGGCATTTACTACTTAGACATACAAAATAAAAACGCAATTTTACTTGAAGCACTACAGCAATAAAAGAGGCTTTATTGTATCATTAGCTCAAACCTTGAATCAGAGCTCTAATTCTTGACATGCAAATCACTCAAACATCTTCTATTTTGAAATGCTTGCTTAGGTTTACACCCTTCTTTCTTATTTTATTGTTGTTTGGTTGTGAGACTACGCAACATGTTCCGACTCACAGTGTCGAATATCAAACCCATCAAGCAAAACTTGCCACACTGACCAATTTTAGTCTTTCAGGAAAACTCGGTTATATCGACCCTACCCAACGCCAAAGTTTAAACTTCCATTGGAAGCAATCGCCACAACAAAGCCAGTTACGACTGTCGACTTTTTTAGGCAAGACTGTGCTCAATTTAAGTATTGATGAGCAAGGCGCTACAGTAACCGATATCCATGGAAAACGTTATTTTGATAAAGATGCCGATCTTTTGTTTTACCAATTAACCGGCATGCGCTTACCGATTGTTTATATGCAAGACTGGATCAAAGGACAGCCAACCGCAGCCGATCACTTTGAAGTTGCAGAGAATGGCACTTTGGCCTCTTTACAACAAACTCGCGGTGGGCAGACTTGGTTGATGGATTATAAAAGCTATCAAGAAACCAATGACCTCATTTTACCAAACAAAATGACCCTTTCGAGAGACCCAATCAAACTGAACATTGTTATCAGTAAGTGGAATATACAATGATAACCAGCACCACAACCTGGCCATCGCCAGCCAAGCTAAATCTGTTTTTGTACATCACTGGACGCCGAGACAATGGCTACCACGATCTACAAACACTTTTTCAGTTTATTAACTTTGGTGATGAGCTCACTATTACCGCTAACAATAGTGGAAAAATCACCGTTACCCCTGAACTTGAAGGTGTTCCTGTCCAACAAAACCTTATCTGGAAAGCGGCAGTTGCATTAAAAGAAGCGGTACTTAAAAACTCCGAAGCTGCTGCCAATCATTCATTAGGCGCTGACATTCATATCAATAAAGTCTTGCCTATGGGCGGCGGCATTGGTGGCGGTTCATCTAACGCCGCTACTACCTTGGTCGCGCTCAATTATTTATGGCAACTTGATATATCTTTGCCAGACTTAGCCAAGATAGGACTAAGTTTAGGGGCAGATGTTCCTGTATTTGTGCAAGGCTTTGCAGCATTTGCCGAAGGTGTTGGGGAGTCTTTGACTAAAGTTGAACCAGAAGAAAAGTGGTATTTAGTCGTCAGACCAAACCAAAGTATTTCCACAGCTGAGATATTTTGTCACCCAAATCTAACAAGAGATACACAAAAACGCAGTTGGGAAGAGCTAAAAAGTAGCCCCTACGAAAACGATTGCGAAAAAATAGTGCGTTTACTGTACCCAGAGGTTGATAAGCAACTTTCTTGGCTGTTACAATATGCGCCGTCAAGATTGACGGGAACAGGGTCTTGCGTTTTTGCTGAGTTTGATACTCAATTAGAAGCACAAAACATATTAAGACAACTTCCCGAAAATACAACAGCATTTGTTGCACAAGGAAACAACATTTCTCCTTTGCACCTGACATTGGCGCAGTTATCTGCCCAAACACTACCCAATTAACTGGACGCAACCTCGAGGTTTCCACCGTGCCTGATATGAAGCTATTTGCTGGTAACGCTACACCTGAACTAGCCCAACGCATTGCTGACCGCCTATATATTTCTCTAGGTGATGCTGTCGTTGACCGTTTTTCTGATGGCGAAGTCGCTGTACAAATTAATGAAAACGTTCGCGGTAGCGATGTATTTATCATTCAATCTACCTGTGCTCCTACCAATGACAACCTGATGGAGTTGGTAGTAATGATTGACGCAATGCGTCGTGCTTCTGCCGGCCGTATTACAGCTGTAATCCCTTACTTCGGCTATGCTCGCCAAGATCGCCGCGTGCGTTCTGCTCGTGTGCCAATTACGGCAAAAGTAGTCGCTGACTTCTTATCTAACGTTGGTGTTGACCGCGTTCTAACTATCGACCTACACGCAGAGCAAATTCAAGGATTCTTCGACGTACCAGTAGATAACATCTTCGGTACTCCAGTTCTTCTTGAAGATATGAAAAACCGTGGCCTAGAAGATCCTGTTGTTGTATCTCCTGACCTAGGCGGCGTTGTACGTGCTCGCGCTACAGCAAAAGCTCTTGGTGATGTTGATATCGCTATCGTAGACAAACGTCGTCCACGCGCTAACGTTTCTGAAGTAATGAACCTTATTGGTGACGTTGAAGGTCGTGACTGTGTGATCGTTGATGACATGATCGATACTGGTGGCACACTATGTAAAGCAGCTGAAGCTCTAAAAGAGCGTGGCGCTAAACGTGTATTTGCTTACGCAACACACGCTGTATTCTCTGGCACTGCTGCGAAAAACATTAAGAGCTCAGTACTTGACCAAGTGATCATCACTGACTCAATTACACTAAGCAAAGAAATGGCAGCAACAGGTAAAGTATCTCAGTTAACTCTATCTAGCATGCTAGCTGAAGCGATTCGTCGCATCAGCAACGAAGAGTCTATCTCTGCGATGTTTAGTAACTAATTTTTAGTTTCTAAGCTAAGCAATAGCCGCTAAAAGTTAAGTCATTCAATATTCAACATCTGATTGTTTGAGTATGAATGGGGTTCTTAAGAACCAGAATAATTCCAAGAATCCCGGTACTTATTATTAAGCACCGGGATTTTTTACTGTTACTTACTTTTTACTCTTACCAATATTGCGTGCTATCATATCGCGCTTTTTGTTGTCACCTACATTTACGAGAGTTAAATCTTGAGCCAAGAAATTAAATTACTTGTTGGCCTGGCTAACCCAGGTCCTGAATATGCTAGAACACGTCATAACGCAGGCGCTTGGGTAATCGAAGAATTAGCTCGAGTACATAATGTGACACTAAAAAATGAGCCTAAGTTTTTTGGTTTAACTGGCAGAATTTTGGTCCACGGCCAAGATCTTCGCTTGCTTATCCCAACCACTTTCATGAACCTTTCAGGCAAATCAGTCTCTGCTCTGGCTAAGTTTTATCAAATAAAACCCGAGGAGATAATGATTGCGCACGATGAACTAGACTTACCTCCAGGTGTCGGCAAGTTCAAAAAAGGTGGTGGTCATGGTGGGCATAACGGACTAAAAGACAGCATAAGCAAATTAGGCAACAATAAAGATTTTTACCGACTACGCATCGGCATCGGACACCCTGGTCATAAAGACCGTGTGGCGGGCTATGTATTAGGCAAAGCCCCGGCCAAAGAGCAAGAATGCCTAGATGCCGTAGTCGACGAATCCGTCCGCAGTTTAGACATATTGCTAAAAGACGGTTTAACTAAAGCACAAAATCGCTTACACACGTTCAAAGCAGAATAAGGTTTTAATCATGGGTTTTAAATGTGGCATCGTTGGTCTTCCAAACGTTGGTAAATCAACTCTTTTCAATGCGCTTACCAAAGCAGGTATCGAGGCGGCAAACTTCCCGTTTTGTACTATCGAACCAAACACAGGCGTTGTTCCTGTGCCAGATCTACGTTTAGACGCTCTTGCTGAAATCGTAAATCCACAAAAAATTCTGCCAACTACAATGGAATTTGTAGACATTGCAGGTCTGGTTGCGGGCGCATCTCGTGGTGAAGGTCTAGGTAACAAATTCCTAGCTAACATCCGCGAAACTGACGCTATCGGACACGTTGTTCGCTGTTTCGAGAACGAAAACATCGTTCACGTATCAGGTAAAGTATCGCCTATCGAAGACATCGAGGTGATTAACCTTGAGCTAGCAATGGCCGATCTTGATAGCTGTGAACGCGCAATGCACCGTAATGCTAAAAAAGCAAAAGGTGGCGATAAAGACGCTAAATTTGAACTGGCTGTTTTAGAAAAACTGCTACCAATTCTTACTGAAGGCGGCATGGCTCGTACTGTTGAGCTAAGCAAAGAAGAGCTACTTGCGGTAGGTTACTTAAACTTCCTAACGCTTAAGCCAACCATGTACATTGCTAACGTGGCTGAAGACGGCTTCGAAAACAACCCATTTTTAGACGCTGTTCGTGAATACGCAGCCAAAGAAAACAACGTTGTTGTACCTGTATGTGCGGCTATCGAATCAGAAATGGCAGAACTAGACGATGAAGATCGCGCTGAGTTCTTAGCCGATATGGGCATTGAAGAACCCGGTCTAAACCGCGTGATTCGTTCAGGTTACGATCTACTTACCCTACAAACTTACTTCACCGCTGGTGTGAAAGAAGTACGTGCATGGACGATCCCTGTAGGCGCTACTGCGCCACAATCAGCAGGTAAGATCCATACTGACTTCGAAAAAGGCTTCATTCGCGCTGAAGTTGTAGGCTACGATGATTTCATCCAGTTCAAAGGTGAAAGTGGCGCTAAAGATGCCGGTAAATGGCGTCTAGAAGGTAAAGATTACGTCGTTAAAGATGGTGACGTTATCCACTTCCGCTTCAACGTATAATTCTACGCTTCGATAGCAGGTAAGATTGTGCAAAAAAAGATCGCTTCGGCGATCTTTTTTATTGGCGTTACAATTACCTTATTCATACACATTTCAATCCCCGCTCTTTATCAGCTCAATATTATTAAAACAATTTTTTTAATCTCGCCCGGCACAAAACCCTCTACGATTAAATGCTAATCAAACCTATTTCCATACTGTCTAATTTTGTGAATTATTAGATGTTTTCTGCATAAAAACAGGGCGCTTTGTTTAAAAAAAGTTCGAACAGGCTATAACTGGCGAAATCTTTAAAAAAACTATTGACGCTTTCCTGTGATATACGCATAATGCGCTCCGTTCTCGACACTGTCTAACAGGGTTGAGAAATGACAATATGGTAATGGCTACTTAGCTCAGCTGGTTAGAGCACATCACTCATAATGATGGGGTCGCAGGTTCAAATCCCGCAGTAGCCACCATTTCCTAAATGCTTTCTTTTGAGAGTTATTAGGAAATATGCGGAAGTGGCGGAATTGGTAGACGCACCAGATTTAGGTTCTGGCGCCGCAAGGTGTGAGAGTTCAAGTCTCTCCTTCCGCACCATATTAAGTTGGGCTATCGCCAAGCGGTAAGGCACCGGCTTTTGATGCCGGCATTCCCTGGTTCGAATCCAGGTAGCCCAGCCAACTATTTATTTCATGATTTTATTAAAAAATCATTGGAATAAGAGCAAGATTGGTTTATCCTCTCTCGCTCAAAATTAAAGTGGCTACTTAGCTCAGCTGGTTAGAGCACATCACTCATAATGATGGGGTCGCAGGTTCAAATCCCGCAGTAGCCACCATTTACAACGTCTGGTTGATTATCCAATCGTCAGCTAAGACTACACTCTAGCTTAGAGATTAAACAAAGCGATGCGGAAGTGGCGGAATTGGTAGACGCACCAGATTTAGGTTCTGGCGCCGCAAGGTGTGAGAGTTCAAGTCTCTCCTTCCGCACCATTATTTAAAGATTGAGTTCATAGAACTTTCTCTGTTGGGCTATCGCCAAGCGGTAAGGCACCGGCTTTTGATGCCGGCATTCCCTGGTTCAAATCCAGGTAGCCCAGCCACTTTACAAAGGGTGAGACAAAAGCATTTGATGCCTCGTTATCCCCCTGGTTCAGCTCTAAGTAGCTCAACCACATTACAACGTTAATGAGATTATCCAATCGTCTCTTTAACTACACTCTGGCTTAGAGATTAAACAAGCAATGCGGAAGTGGCGGAATTGGTAGACGCACCAGATTTAGGTTCTGGCGCCGCAAGGTGTGAGAGTTCAAGTCTCTCCTTCCGCACCATTATTTAAAGATTGAGTTCATAGAACTTTCTCTGTTGGGCTATCGCCAAGCGGTAAGGCACCGGCTTTTGATGCCGGCATTCCCTGGTTCAAATCCAGGTAGCCCAGCCACTTTACAAAGGGTGAGACAAAAGCATTTGATGCCTCGTTATTTCCCTGGTTCAGCTCTAAGTAGCTCAACCACATTACAACGTTTTAGAGATTATCCAATCGTCTCTTTAACTACACTCTGGCTTAGAGATTAAACAAGCAATGCGGAAGTGGCGGAATTGGTAGACGCACCAGATTTAGGTTCTGGCGCCGCAAGGTGTGAGAGTTCAAGTCTCTCCTTCCGCACCATATTTAATTTAGAGATTAGATTGTCTCTAAAACAGAGTGGCTACTTAGCTCAGCTGGTTAGAGCACATCACTCATAATGATGGGGTCGCAGGTTCAAATCCCGCAGTAGCCACCATATATACAACGTCTAATTGATTAACCAATTATCAGTTACGACTACAGATTTGTTGCGGAAGTGGCGGAATTGGTAGACGCACCAGATTTAGGTTCTGGCGCCGCAAGGTGTGAGAGTTCAAGTCTCTCCTTCCGCACCATTATTTAAAGATTGAGTTCATAGAACTTTCTCTGTTGGGCTATCGCCAAGCGGTAAGGCACCGGCTTTTGATGCCGGCATTCCCTGGTTCAAATCCAGGTAGCCCAGCCACTTTACAAAGGGTGAGACAAAAGCATTTGATGCCTCGTTATTTCCCCTGGTTCAGCTCTAAGTAGCTCAGCCACATTACAACGTTATTGAGATTAACCAATCATCTCTCTAACTACAGATTTGTTGCGGAAGTGGCGGAATTGGTAGACGCACCAGATTTAGGTTCTGGCGCCGCAAGGTGTGAGAGTTCAAGTCTCTCCTTCCGCACCATTATTTAAAGATATAGTTCTTAGAACTGTTTCTATTGGGCTATCGCCAAGCGGTAAGGCACCGGCTTTTGATGCCGGCATTCCCTGGTTCAAATCCAGGTAGCCCAGCCACATTACAAATGGGTGAGATAAAAGCACTTGATGCCTCGTTATTTCCCCAGGTTCAGCTCTAAGTAGCTCAGCCACATTACAAATGGGTGAGATAAAAGCATTTGATGCCTCGTTATTTTCCCTGGTTCAGCTCTAAGTAGCTCAGTCACATTACAACGTTATTGAGATTAACCAATCATCTCTCTAACTACAGATTTGATGCGGAAGTGGCGGAATTGGTAGACGCACCAGATTTAGGTTCTGGCGCCGCAAGGTGTGAGAGTTCAAGTCTCTCCTTCCGCACCATCATTCAAGAAACCCGTCTTTTAGGCGGGTTTTTTATTGCCTATAGAAAATGGACATTAAAAAGGCCGCCCCTTGCCAAGCGACCTTCACTTTCTTTAAAAACTAAGCTCTAAAGCCCTAACGCATACTTCAATGCTTGGTCTTTTATTGGCCCTGCACGATCAGCCAACTTTAATCCCATATTTCTCAATAGCTTTACAGGGCCTATGTTATTGCTAAACCCCAAGTAAAACGCATCCATCGCTGTTTGCATCAGTAAGTTATCGGTTCTTCTTAGTTTTTGATATCGCTTAAGGTTATCGAGTGAGTAATCACCCTCTTCTAACACCTCAAGTAAGCCCTGCACGTCTTTAAAGCCTAAATTAACGCCCTGCCCCGCTAAAGGGTTAATGGTATGCGCAGAATCTCCTACTAGCACCACAGACTCTTTACAGTAATGCTGTGCGTGACGACGTTTTAAGGGAAAAGAAGCAAAGTTATTCACACTGACTGTGCCAACACGCTCAGGGAAACACGCTTCTATTTCCAGTTTTAGGGCTTCGGGTGTCAGTTGGCTCAATTGTTTAATTCGTTTAGGGGAGTCATACCACACTAAACAACCTTGCCCTGCTCCCATAGGAAGATACGATCTTGGCCCTTGCGGAGTAAACCATTGCCAAGTGACGTCGGTATCAGCGCAATCTGTTTCTACGTTAATCAACATGCAGTCTTGACGATAATCCCACGCCGTCACGCCAATCCCTGCAATGTGCCTTACTTTTGAATTTGCCCCATCCGCGCCCACGACTAAACTGGTGCTAATCTGCTCGCCCGATGACAACTCAATTTGCTTACCCAGTTCACTTGTCTTCATATCCACTAAAGCGTCAGGGCAATAAAAGCTCACGTTAGAATAGGCCTGCAGCGCTTGCCAAATACCCAGTTGCAACACGCGATTTTCGACCATGTAACCTAGTAAAGGTAGCTGTAAGGACGATGCATCAAAGCGAGTTCGGCAGTTATCCAACTCCCAAGTTTCTAGCCCCATATAAGGGAAAACTCGCTTACTCTGAACATGTGACCACGCGCCTAGCTGCTGCAGTAGATCCACCGAGCTCTTTGATATTGCAGAGATTCGAATATCCAGTGCTTGTGATGCAGAAAATGGCTCAGGTTTATATCCCTCAACCACCGCAACTCGCTTACCTTGTTTTGCCAAGCCAAGAGCTGTTGCAGCCCCAACCATACCGCCACCTATCACAGCTACATCAAAATGCATTCGTGTCATCCTTTGCTGTATTACATCGTTCGCTATTACATCGTTCGCTAATCAAATGATTGTACTGAAAAGTGCTCGTTAATGCCTGCATCTGAGCTTAATTTGCCAGCCTATAAGTGCGTTTATTAATCACATTGTCCACATATTGATGAATAAGGTAGCAAAAGGCGGCTCAATACAAACAATGCCTTAACTGACAATGTACGGAATTTAAGCTTGAACCCTAGTCACAGCGTCATTTAGCCAGTACAATACGCGGCTTGCCATAACAGTAAGTGGCGAAATACTGAGCAACCTAGCCAGTATAAAAGTGATTAATTAACACGAGTGTGAATGCAATGAGTAAGAAACTTCTGATCAAAACCTGGGGCTGCCAGATGAACGAATATGATTCGTCAAAAATGGCTGACCTGCTTAATGCTGCTAATGGATTTGAGCTAACAGAAGATCCGAAAGAAGCGGATGTATTACTACTAAACACCTGCTCAATTCGTGAAAAAGCACAAGAAAAAGTGTTCCACCAGCTTGGCCGTTGGAAAACTTTAAAAGACAACAAACCTAACGTTGTGATTGGTGTGGGCGGCTGTGTAGCAACCCAAGAAGGCGATCATATCCGTCAACGCGCTCCTTATGTTGATGTGATTTTTGGCCCTCAAACCTTGCATCGTCTTCCTGAGATGATCAAACAATCACAAAGCAACGATGCTCCGGTTATGGATATTTCATTCCCAGAGATCGAAAAATTTGACCGTCTTCCAGAACCTCGCGCAGAAGGCGCAACCGCGTTCGTTTCTATCATGGAAGGCTGTTCTAAATACTGTACTTACTGCGTAGTGCCATACACTCGCGGTGAAGAAGTCAGTCGTCCAATGGATGACGTACTTTATGAAATCGCCCAACTAGCAGAGCAAGGCGTGCGTGAAGTTAACCTATTGGGTCAAAACGTAAACGCATACCGTGGACCAACATTTGACGGAGAAATCTGCTCCTTTGCTAACTTACTGCGTTTAGTGGCAAGCATTGATGGTATCGACCGTATTCGTTTTACCACTAGCCACCCACTTGAGTTTACTGACGACATTATTGCAGTCTACGAAGACACTCCTGAGCTTGTGAGCTTCCTACACTTGCCAGTTCAAAGCGGTTCAGACCGTATTTTGACTATGATGAAGCGTCCACATACGGCTATCGAATACAAATCAATTATTCGTAAGCTGCGTAAAGCTCGCCCTGATATTCAAATCAGCTCTGACTTTATCGTAGGCTTCCCTGGTGAGTCTGACCAAGACTTCCAAGCAACGATGAAGCTTATTCGCGACGTTGATTTTGATATGAGCTTTAGCTTTGTCTTCTCTCCACGCCCAGGTACACCTGCAGCGGATTACCCTTGCGATCTGACTGAGCAAGAGAAGAAAGAGCGTTTGTACGAGCTACAGCAAACCGTTAATGCTCAAGCAATGCGTTACTCTCGCCAAATGCTAGGCACAGAGCAACGTGTTCTCGTCGAAGGTCCTTCTAAGAAAGATCTTATGGAGCTTCGTGCACGTACCGAAAACAACCGCGTTGTTAACTTTGAAGGCAGTGCAGACCTAATTGGTCAATTCGTTGATGTGAAAATCACGGACGTATTTGCTAACTCTTTACGTGGTGAGCTCGTTCGCACAGAAGCGGAAATGGATCTTCGTAGCGCTGTCTCTCCAACAGAGATGATGACTAAGACTCGTAAAGAAGATGAGCTAGGTGTAGCGACCTTTACACCTTAGAGCAAGACTAAACGAAATAATCACCCTGATTCGAGTTTCGAGTTGATCAACTCAAAACAATGACAGATTTTTATTTCGGTTGGTAAAGCACTCAAGCTATACTAAAAGGGCCTATTTAGGCTCTTTTAGTTCAGCGAATGTGAGGCACAATTGAGCAATAAAATTGTTACCCTAGAGATCGATCTAGAACCAGTAAACAACCACCGTCTTTCTAGCCTTTGTGGCCCTTTTGATGACAACATCAAACATCTAGAACGTCGTCTTGGCGTTGAAATCAACTATCGTGGCAACCACTTTTCTATCGTCGGCCAGCCTCATACCGCCTCTGCGGCGCTTGATATCGTCAAAAGACTTTATGTTCAAACGGCACCTGTTCGCGGCAATATCCCTGATATTGAACCAGAGCAAATCCACCTTGAAGTAAAAGAAAGTGGCGTGTTGGAGCAAGCGGCCGAAGCCGAATTTGCCCACGGTAAAGAAGTGTTCATTAAAACGAAAAAAGGGGTGATTAAACCTCGCACGCCAAATCAGGCACAATATTTAATGAACATGGTCACTCACGACATCACCTTTGGTGTTGGCCCTGCCGGTACAGGTAAAACTTACCTAGCCGTTGCTGCAGCAGTAGATGCTCTTGAGCGTCAAGAAATTCGACGTATTTTGCTGACTCGCCCTGCGGTAGAAGCCGGTGAAAAACTGGGCTTCCTGCCAGGTGATTTAAGCCAAAAGGTCGACCCATACCTGCGCCCTCTTTACGATGCTTTATTTGAAATGCTCGGTTTTGAGCGTGTAGAAAAGCTGATTGAGCGTAATGTTATTGAAGTGGCACCACTGGCGTATATGCGTGGTCGTACATTAAATGATGCGTTTATTATCTTGGATGAAAGCCAAAACACCACCATTGAACAAATGAAGATGTTTTTGACCCGTATCGGCTTTAATTCTCGCGCCGTCATTACCGGAGATGTGACGCAAATCGATTTGCCTCGCGGGGCTAAATCAGGCCTGCGTCATGCTATCGAAGTGCTTTCGGATGTGAACGACATTAGCTTTAATTTCTTCATTGCCGATGATGTGGTTCGTCACCCTGTTGTGGCTCGCATTGTGAACGCCTATGAAAAATGGGAAGTTCAAGATCAAAAAGAGAAAAAGGCAATCGAACAACGTCGCCGCCAAGAGCGTGAAGAACGAGAAGCTAAACTCGTCGCTGAAGCGGCCGTTCATTCTCAGCAACAATCACAATTGGTAAATAAATAAATGGCCATTTATCTGGATCTACAATTGGCTGTCGAAGACGACAGTCAATTACCCTCAGAGCAAGATTTTCAATCTTGGCTCGAATACACGATTACCCAGTTTCAACCAGATGCTGAGCTAACCATCCGTATTGTCGAAGTGGAAGAAAGCCACCAGCTTAACCACGATTATCGTGGCAAAGATAAACCAACAAACGTGTTATCTTTCCCATTTGAAGCACCTCCAGAAGTTGAAATTAATTTGCTTGGAGATCTTGTCATTTGCAAGCAAGTGGTTGAAGATGAAGCTGTTCAACAGCAAAAGCCACTGCTTGCACACTGGGCTCATATGGCGGTACATGGTAGTTTGCACCTACTAGGCTACGACCATATCCAAGATGATGAAGCAGAGGAAATGGAGTCTTTAGAGACTGAAATTATGCAAGGATTGGGGTTTGAAGACCCTTATCTAGCAGAAAAAGAGTAACTTTTAGCTAAGTTACAGTGAGCTATTACACATCTGATAGCGCCAACCGTTGAGAGACAATGAACAGCGAAGACAATTCGCCCTCTAAAGAGGGTTCAAAGGAAAAATCAGAAGGTCCGAGTAGGAAATCCTTCTTTGAACGTCTAATCCATCTTTTTCAAGTGGATCCTAAAGACCGTCAAGAACTCGTCGATGTCATCCGTGACTCCGAAGAAAACGATCTGATCGATCATGACACTAGAGATATGCTCGAAGGTGTTATGGAAATATCTGAACAAAGAGTTCGAGATATTATGATCCCTCGTTCACAAATGGTGACCGTTGAACGCACCGATGATCTTGATACCTTAGTCAATCTTATTACTGACGCACAGCACTCACGCTACCCAGTAATCAGCGAAGACAAAGACCATGTTGAAGGCATTTTACTGGCTAAAGATCTATTGAAATATCTTGGATCTGACAGTGCACCTTTCGACATTGAGCAGGTTATCCGTACTGCGGTTGTTGTCCCTGAAAGTAAACGTGTTGACCGCTTACTCAAAGAATTCCGTGAAGAGCGCTATCATATGGCGATTGTAGTGGACGAATTTGGTGGCGTATCAGGATTACTGACTATCGAAGATATTCTTGAAGAGATAGTCGGTGAGATTGAAGATGAATTTGACGATGAAGAAGAGCTAGAAATCCGTCAGCTAAGTAAACACACTTTTGCTGTCAAAGCCCTGACTACTATCGAAGAATTCAATGATACCTTTGGCACTACCTTCAGCGATGAAGAAGTGGATACTGTAGGTGGCTTGATTATGACCCAATTTGGTCATTTACCAAGCCGAGGCGAAATTGTCGAAATCGATGAGTACACCTTTAAGGTTACTGCTGCTGACAACCGTCGTATTATTCAACTCCAGGTTACTGTCCCAGACAAAGTGTCTGAAAAAGATCACGGCGAATAATCGCCGACTCTTGGACAAGCTGTAACCTCTAGGGAACAGACTCAAATATTAAGATGAAATCATTGATGACTCATCGCCTAATGCGGCCGCTTGCGGCCGTTTTTGTTGGCGCTAGCACCACGCTTTCCTTTGCCCCTTATAACATGTGGCCTTTGGCATACATTAGCCCATTACTGCTGTTTTTATTACTCAGCGGTCAATCATGGCGCTACTCTGCCCTACTTAGCTATTTATGGGGACTTGGCCTTTTTGCCACAGGCATCAGTTGGGTTCACGTCAGCATAGATACCTTTGGCGGCATGCCAAAGATTGCCAGTGTATTCCTTATGAGTATGCTGGTCGGCTATTTGGCTATCTACTCAGCACTGTTCGGCGCACTATTTACTCGCCTTAAAGCCAACAAAAGTTGGTTTGGCGCGTTATTGGTGGCCCCTGCCCTTTGGCTGATTTGTGATTGGTTACGTGGTTGGGTCTTTACTGGTTTCCCATGGCTACTGTTAGGCTATAGCCAAATCGACGCACCGATTGCGGGGCTTGCGCCTATCGCCGGAGTTGATTTTGTTAGCATGATCATTGTTGCCATATCCAGCAGCGCGGCACTGGCCATTATCCGCAAAGACTGGAAACAGCTATGGGTGCCAGTGGCATTATTTGCAGTTTGTACTCTGAGTTATTTTGCGCATTGGGTCACTCCTGATAACAGCCGCACACAAACCGTGGCGCTTATCCAAGGCAATGTTCAGCAAGAAACTAAATGGCTTCCTAGTCATCGCTGGCCAACCATCATGATGTATATGGATCATACCCGTCAAAACTGGGATGCCGATATTATCATTTGGCCAGAAGCGGCAATTCCTGCTTTTGAAGGGGAAGTGACTGAGTTTATGAAGAGCCTAGATAAAGCCGCGCGCATGAATGATTCGGCGGTAATTACTGGGGTGTTAACTCAAGAAGGTCAGCAAACCTATTACAACAGTGTCACCACCTTAGGCGTAACCCCATCTGGTGATTATGACTACGTGACTCAGCCACACTACTACAAGCACCACTTGTTGCCGTTTGGTGAGTTTGTACCTTTTGAAGATTTGCTAAGACCACTGGCACCGTTTTTTAATCTGCCAATGTCTTCTTTTAATCGTGGCGATTACATTCAAAATAATATCGTAGCGCATGGTGCACATATGGTGGTTGCGCTGTGTTATGAAATCATCTTTGGTCAGCAGCTGCGAGACAACATCACCAATGATACGGATTACATCCTAACTCTATCAAATGACGCTTGGTTTGGTGACTCTATTGGCCCACTGCAACATATGGCAATAGCGCGTATGAGAGCCCTAGAATTTGGCATGCCAGTCATTCGCTCGACCAACAATGGCGTGACTGCAGTTGTGAATTACAAAGGCAAGATAACCGCTGAGCTTCCGCAGTTTAAAGAAGACGTATTGCGCACTAGCGTCGTGCCAACAAATGGCAAAACGCCATATGTTCTATTTGGTGGTCTACCACTGAAAGTATTGGTATTAGTGATTATGCTGATTGCACTATTTAGAATGAAACGCAGTAAGTTGAAATAGCGGCAATCCAAGTAAGAACAGGGTTAAAAATAAAGGCTAAGTGGTATGATCCGCTTAGCCTTTTTAATTTGAAATGCTGACCTAGCACTTAGTACTTAGCACTTAAACACTCGAATCTAAGGTTTTAGAGGCAAACGAGTGAACTCATCGTGCCCACACTGAGTACATGCAATAATTTCAGTGGGGTGATTGTAAGTTGTTTTATGCCCGCATTTTTCACACACAAGCACACCAAGTCCAATCAACTCACCGCTTTTGTACACACCTTGATGATCCAAGTCTTTAAAGAACTCGACCCACTCAACTTTGGTTTTATCGGTAATATCTGAAAGCGATTGCCAAAGAGTATTGGCGATGGTGAGATAAAAAGGCCCTGATTTACTTTTTTCAAAGCTGTTGGCAAATTCTTGCAAATCCGATTTCACATAGGCAGAAACAAGTGCCAGTTCGTCTTTTGTCATGTCATTGGCCGCTTCCACAACTTTCTCTGAAGTGGCAATCACGTTGTTAATTTCTTCTGGGCTATTTTTTAGAGATTCAACAACGTTCGACAATAACTTTTCATATCCTGATTGGCGTTTTGGCATACCAACTCCTTTTCTATGACGATCTAATGACAATAGATAACCACTAAAAATACCTTTTGAATACCATTATTTTAGTCTCTGTAGATTCAGACAAAGGTCGTGCCACTCACAATTTTCAAAAATAAACGGCTATGTCATTATTATTTAAAACAATTTACAAAAAAGGTTCTCGCATAGCATCGTCAAGTTATCTGTGAAATCCACGCTCAGTTATTCTCTATAACTTTTCATTGGGCTGCCTGCTCTTTTAACAGAACTTAACCTAACGTCTATTTCAGCGACTAAAATTGTCATTACAGTCAGTCATCGAGACGCATAAACGCAAATATCCTCGTTTAAAGCTAGCTTTGTGGTTGTTGCTTTTAGCTGCATTAGGTATTCTAAGCGGATCTCTAATGAACTGATTTAATCGTTCTAATAGTTTCCTAGAAAACGGATAGCGTCCATGCAAGAACAATACAACCCGCAAGATATTGAACAGAAAGTTCAACAGCACTGGGACAGCAACAAAACGTTTGTTGTAACTGAAGACTCAAGCAAAGAAAAATTTTACTGTCTTTCAATGTTCCCTTACCCAAGTGGTCGTCTCCACATGGGCCATGTGCGCAACTACACCATTGGTGATGTAGTATCTCGTTTCCAACGCCTGCAAGGTAAAAACGTGATGCAGCCGATTGGTTGGGATGCTTTTGGTCTACCAGCAGAAAACGCTGCTGTTAAGAACAACACAGCTCCAGCACCATGGACTTACGAAAACATTGAGTACATGAAAAACCAACTTAAGCTACTTGGCTTTGGTTATGACTGGAACCGTGAATTTGCCACTTGTACTCCAGAATACTACCGCTGGGAACAAGAGTTCTTCACTAAGCTGTACGAAAAAGGCCTAGTGTACAAAAAGACTTCATCTGTTAACTGGTGTCCAAACGATAAAACTGTTCTAGCAAACGAACAAGTTGAAGACGGCTGCTGCTGGCGTTGTGACACCCCTGTTGAACAGAAAAAAATCCCACAATGGTTTATTAAAATCACTGAGTACGCACAAGAGCTACTTGATGATCTAGACAACCTTGACGGTTGGCCTGACATGGTAAAAACCATGCAACGCAACTGGATTGGTCGCTCTGAAGGTGTTGAACTTAAATTTGAAGTTAAAGGTCAACAAGACTTAGAAGTGTACACCACTCGTCCTGACACTCTTATGGGTGTAACGTACGTGGGCATCGCAGCAGGTCACCCTCTGGCTGATATCGCCGCTCAAACTAACCCTGAGCTTGCGGCTTTCATTGATGAGTGTCGCAACACGAAAGTAGCCGAAGCTGAACTGGCGACAATGGAGAAGAAAGGTATGGCGACAGGCCTTACTGCTATTCACCCATTGAACGGCCGTGAAGTTCCAGTTTACGTGGCTAACTTCGTACTGATGGATTACGGCACAGGCGCTGTAATGGCAGTTCCTGCACACGATCAACGTGACTACGAATTTGCTACTAAATACGGCCTAGACATCATCCCTGTGATCAAACCAGCCGATGGTTCTGAGCTTAATGTCTCTGAAGAAGCTTACACTGAAAAAGGTGTACTGTTTGATTCAGGCGAATTTGACGGTCTTGAATTCCAAGCCGCGTTTGATGCTATCGCAGCCAAACTAGAGTCAGAAGGTAAAGGCACTAAAACCGTTAACTTCCGTCTACGTGACTGGGGCGTATCTCGTCAACGTTACTGGGGTGCGCCAATCCCAATGGTCACTACACAAGACGGTGAAGTTCACCCAGTTCCTGCTGATCAACTGCCAGTTATCCTGCCAGAAGATGTAGTAATGGACGGCGTAACTAGCCCAATTAAAGCCGATTTAGAATGGGCTAAAACCACATTCAATGGCGAACCTGCACTGCGTGAAACGGATACTTTTGATACCTTCATGGAATCATCTTGGTATTACGCGCGTTACTGTTCACCACAAGCTGACGATATTCTAGATCCAGAAAAAGCCAACTACTGGCTACCTGTTGATCAATACGTTGGTGGTATCGAACACGCTTGTATGCACCTATTGTACTCGCGCTTCTTCCACAAACTATTGCGTGATGCGGGCTACGTCACTTCAGACGAACCGTTCAAGCAACTGCTTTGTCAAGGTATGGTACTAGCAGATGCTTTCTACCACACTAATGAAAAAGGCACTAAAGAGTGGATCGCACCCACTGATGTGACTGTTGAACGTGACGGTAAAGGCCGCATTGAAAAAGCTGTAGATACCCAAGGCCGCGACGTTGAACACTCAGGCATGATCAAAATGTCTAAGTCGAAAAACAACGGTATCGACCCACAAGAGATGGTCAACAAATACGGCGCAGATACAGTACGTCTATTCATGATGTTTGCCTCTCCTGCTGACATGACTCTTGAGTGGCAAGAATCTGGCGTTGAAGGGGCTAACCGCTTCTTGAAGCGTGTTTGGAAACTGGTCCGTGAGCACTCTGCACAAGGCGCAGCCGAAGCAGTAGATGCTAAAGCGCTTTCTTCTGAGCAAAAAGCACTGCGTCGTGACGTACACAAAACCATTGCTAAAGTGACCGATGACGTTGCACGTCGTCAAACCTTCAACACAGCGATTGCCGCTATCATGGAACTGATGAACAAACTGGCGAAAGCGCCACAAGCATCAGCTCAAGATCGCGCCATCCTAGACGAAGCACTTAAAGCGGTTGTGACTATGCTTTACCCAATCACTCCGCACATCAGCTTTGAAATGTGGACAGCATTAGGTGGCAGCGACATCGATCACGCGCAATGGCCAACCTTTGATGAAAAAGCGTTAGTAGAAGACGAAAAACTTATCGTTGTTCAAGTAAACGGTAAACTTCGCGCCAAACTAACCGTTGCTGCAGACGCATCAAAAGAGCAAGTTGAAGAACTGGGTCTAAACGATGAAAACGTGGTTAAATTCATTGAAGATAAAACTGTGCGTAAAGTGATCTACGTACCAGGTAAGTTGCTGAATATTGTAGCAAACTAATCTAACCTTAGTGTGAGGGCGAAAAATTTCGCCTTCACACTTCGTTTTTTATAGTGCTTTTTAACTCACTTTTTATTTAGAGAAGCACCATAAAAACCGAACTTCCTGTAGAGAGTATTCTTTTGATTCAAATTGCACGCCTACCCTATTTACGTCTCACTATTGCTCTACTGTTTGCATCACTACTCAGTGGGTGTGGTTTTCATTTACGTGGCAATTACCTAGTTCCTGAAGAAGTAGGCTCGATGTCCCTTACCAGTTACGATGATTATTCTCGATTAACCCGAGATGTCACCACTGAGCTCAGAAACAACGACATTGATCTTGTGACTCCTGCGGCTAATGTCACTAACCTGCACCTGTTATCAGAAAGCATCAGTGATCGCACACTTTCTCTCTATCAAAACAGCCGCGCGGCCGAAAAAGAGATCAAACTGGTGGTCACTTACCGAGTTATCGTACCTGAAGTTTATTCTCGAACCTTTACTACTCAAGTAAGCCGCAGCTATCTAGATAACCCACTCACCGCTTTGGCGAAGTCGGTAGAGCAAGAAATGCTAGAAAATGAAATGCGTAAGCAAGCCTCTCGACAAATCATTCGACAGCTAGCACGTCTGCGTAATAGCCTTGATAATGAAGATTCACAACAACTAGAAGTGAATGAAGAAGGTATGGTCGTTGACCCTTCTTTGCAGAAAAAAGATCAAATTTCATTAGAAGCTGAATTTGAAAAATCTGATCCTGCACCGGTTAAACCGCAAGCAAGCGCAACTGACGAAAGTGAAACGGATGATTCCTCTTCAACTACTGAGAGTGACACAACAGAAACAGCAACCACGGATACGACAACCACAGAGGCTGAAACGCCTGCTGCGGAGTAGACAGTTATCATGCGTATCTTTGCTGACAAACTAGAGAACACTTTACAAAGAGAGTTACACCCTGTGTATCTTGTGTTTGGTGGTGAAGCTCTTTTAGTGCAAGAGTCTCAAAATCAAATCGAACAAAGTGCCAAAGCACAAGGTTTTAGTGAAACCTTCCGCTTTGCCATTAGCGCGCAAACCGATTGGAATGAGATCTTTAATGCCTGTAACTCAATGAGTCTTTTTGCTGAAAAAAAGATCCTGCAACTCGAGTTACCAGAATCAGGCACCAATCAAACCATCAGTAAAGAGTTGCTGAATTTACAGCAAATGCTCAACCCTGACGTAATATTGATTGTCATCGGAAGCAAGCTCACCAAAGCGCAAGAAAACACCAAGTGGTTCAAAGCACTCAATGCGAACGGCTTATGGGTCAGTTGCTTAACCCCTGATGCACAACGTTTACCGCAATTTGTTATGCAGCGCTGCCGTAAATTAGGGCTAAAACCCGACGCAGAAGCGGTGCAAATGCTGGCGCAATGGCATGAAGGGAACCTTTTAGCCCTAAGTCAGAGCTTAGAGAAGCTTTGTTTACTCTATCCTGACGGAGTCTTGACGCTAATTCGTATAGAATCAGCCCTGAGTAGACATAACCACTTTACGGCGTTTAACTGGATTGACGCTATGCTTGAAGGAAAAGCCAAGCGTAGCCAGCGTATTTTGCGTGAATTGCACGGTGAAGGTATCGAAGCGGTTATCTTACTGCGCACATTGCAAAAAGAGCTCAATACTTTAATGAGCTACAAGCAACAATTGAATCAAAAAAGTTTACAGCAAGTATTTGACCAATATCGCGTTTGGAACAACAAGCGCCCACTGTATACCGCAGCGCTTAATCGCCATACTGCACGCTCTTTGTATTCGATGGTCTGCACTCTAGCAGAAGCCGAGTACACAGCAAAAACCGATTATGACACCAGCGTATGGCCAATGCTGACCCAATTAACACTCGACATGAGTATGTCGCAAAACGCTTAAGATCAACGCGATATACTTTCCACCTATGACAATTTGATAAGGAGCCTGCATTGCAAGGCAAGGAATTAAAAGACTTTTTGGCTGATAAAGCAGACGATATAAAAGCACAACAAATCGTAACCCTAGACGTTCAAGGAAAATCTAGCGTGACCGATTACATGATTATCTGCACAGGCACCTCTAAGCGCCACGTTTCCTCCATTGCAGAGCATGTTGCCAGTGAAGCGAAAAAGATCGGCGTCGAACCTTTAGGTATGGATGGTGAACTTGAAGGCGAATGGGTTGTCGTAGATATGGGATCTACCATGATTCATGTGATGCAAGAAGAACACCGCGAACTTTATCAACTAGAAAAACTTTGGGGTTAATCTGTGAAAATCCAACTCGTTGCCGTTGGCACTAAAATGCCAAAATGGGTAGAAGAAGGCTTTAATGAGTACAAGCGTCGTTTTCCCAACGATATGCCTCTGGAACTGATTGAGATCACTGCTGGTAAACGAGGTAAAAACGCTGACATTGCGCGCATCTTACAAAAAGAAGGCGAAGCCATGTTGGCGGCAGTACCTAAAGGAAACCGAATTGTGACCTTAGATATTCCAGGCAAACCTTGGGATACTCCGCAACTCGCACAACAGTTGGAGCGTTGGAAACTCGATGCTCGTGATGTTTCTATTCTTATCGGTGGGCCAGAAGGTTTAGCACCAGCGTGTAAAGCAGCCGCAGAACAAAGTTGGTCACTTTCCCCTTTAACACTCCCTCACCCTCTGGTGCGAGTGGTAATGGCCGAAAGCCTATACCGAGCTTGGAGCGTTAACGCGAACCACCCTTATCATCGTGAGTAATCCAGCATGATGCGTAAACGCTCTCATTTTAGAGATCATAAATTTGAAGCTCGATTATTTGGTAATCGAGCTTTAGTCGCTTTCATCGGTATTTTAATACTGATTGGCGTACTTATCGGCAACCTTTACCACATTCAGGTAAACCAGTTTAAAGATTATCAAACCCGCTCTAATGACAACCGCATCAAGATTGTGCCTATTGCGCCAAACCGCGGTTTAATTTACGACAGAAACGGCATTGTACTGGCCGAGAACAGACCTGTTTTCTCCCTTGAGATCACTCCTGAAAAAGTCTCTGATCTGGATGAAACCATTCAACGCCTGCAAAAGCTATTTCCTATTTCAGAAGATTCCATACATCGCTTTGAACGCGATCGTAAACGTACGCGACGCTTTAAATCTGTACCGCTACTCAACCAGCTAACCGAACAGCAAGTGGCGATATTTTCAGTGCATCAGCAAGATTTCCCTGGTGTAGAAGTCAATGCGACCCTAAAACGCTTTTATCCTTACGGCGAAATTTTAACGCATGTACTCGGTTACGTATCTCGGATTAATGACCGTGATTTACGTCGTCTCGCGCGCGCTGAAAAACTGCAAGAATATCGCGCCACACACGATATTGGTAAGTTAGGTATTGAACGTTATTACGAAGATACCCTGCACGGTAAACCCGGTTATCAGGAAGTGGAAGTCAACAGCCGAGGTCGCGTGATCCGCACCTTAAAATATGAACCACCGATCCCTG
The DNA here is from genome assembly GCF_052955985.1 of Vibrio sp. B1Z05. NCBI lineage: Bacteria > Pseudomonadati > Pseudomonadota > Gammaproteobacteria > Vibrionales > Vibrionaceae > Vibrio > Vibrio sp. B1Z05. The sequence continues at coordinate 655,257 of NZ_CP130463.1, read as the reverse complement.
GCAATGACATTGTTCTAAATATCGATATCAAATTGCAAAGCTATTTATTCAAGTTATTGGATAAACGTCGTGGCAGCGCCGTCATCCTCGACCCTCACACAGAGGGTGTGCTGGCGATGGTTTCTAGTCCGAGTTACGACCCGAATGCTTTTGTTAATGGCATATCAGGTAACGATTATCGCGCCCTACTGAATGACATTAATCGCCCTCTAGTAAATAGAGCGACTCTTGGTATTTATCCGCCCGCTTCTACGGTGAAACCATTTATGGCTGTGGCGGCATTACAAGAAAAAGTCATCACCCCTAAAACCACTCGTAATGATCCAGGATACTGGCGTATTCCTAATTCTAAAACCCGCCCATTTAGGGATTGGTTGCGTTGGGGACACGGCGTAGTGGATGTCAATAAAGCACTTGAAGAATCAGTGGATACTTTCTTCTACCAAGTTGCCTATGATTTAGGTATCGACCGCATATCTACTTGGATGCAAGAGTTTGGATTTGGTGACTACACTGGCATCGATATCTTTGAAGAGAGTAAAGCGAATATGCCGACTCGTGAATGGAAAAGATCTCGCCACAAAACCCCTTGGTATCAAGGTGACACCATCCCTGTTGGTATCGGTCAAGGGTATTGGACGGCAACGCCTTTGCAAATTGCGAAAGCAACCTCAGTGTTGGTCAATGAAGGCAAGGTAATGGCGCCGCAGTTACTGCGCTCGACCATTCATCGCACAGACGATAATAAAACCGTCGAAGAGTTTAAACAGCCAGAGCTTTATCCACCAATTACTGGGGTTAAAAAAGAGTTTTGGACTATCGCTAAACACGGCATGTATTTGGTTAACCACGGTAAACGAGGCACCGCACGTCGCGCCTTCTACGGTTTGCAATATAAAAGCGCGGGAAAATCGGGTACTGCTCAAGTATTTGGTCTTGCCGAAGACCAAAAATACAACGCTGATGAAATTGCCGAGCACTTGCGCGATCACGCCTTATTTACAGGGTTTGCTCCGTATGAAAATCCAAAAGTTGTGGTAACAGTAGTACTGGAAAATGCCGGTGGCGGTTCAAGTCACGGCGCCCCTGTAGTAAGACAGATATTTGACCATATGTTATTAGATAAAAACTCTCACTATATTGGGCCTGACAAATGAAACTAGATCCAGAAACAGGCAAAAACCGCTCCCTATTTGAGCGCATGCACTTAGATCTCCCCTTAATCTTGGGCATCTTAGTCTTGATGGGATGTGCTCTTGTCATCATGTATAGCGCCAGCGGTCAAAACCTTGCCATGATGGAACGCCAGATGATGCGTATGTTATTGGCTCTGAGTGTGATGGTGGTAATGGCGCAAATTACGCCCAGAACCTATGAAACACTTGCTCCACTGCTCTTTACTGGAGGTTTGATTCTGCTATTAGGCGTTATCTTCTTTGGTGAAGCATCCAAAGGGGCTCAGCGCTGGCTTAACCTTGGCTTTATCCGCTTTCAGCCATCGGAATTAATGAAACTTGCCGTGCCACTGATGGTGGCGCGCTATATTGGTAATCGCCCACTGCCTCCTAGTTTTAGAGTGTTAGTCACCTCACTAGTGTTAGTGATGTTGCCGACCATTTTAATTGCAAAACAACCGGACTTAGGCACCTCGATATTAATCGCAGCCTCAGGGATTTTTGTTATTTTCCTAGCCGGTATCAGCTGGAAAATCATTTTATCGGCGGCGTTGGCGGTCGGGGCATTTGTCCCTATATTGTGGTTTTTCTTGATGCGGGAATATCAAAAAGTTCGGGTACGGACTCTTTTTAATCCTGAGTCCGATCCCCTTGGCGCGGGCTACCATATTATTCAAAGTAAAATCGCCATTGGTTCAGGTGGTTTGATGGGCAAAGGCTGGCTGCATGGCACTCAGTCACAGCTAGAATTTCTACCCGAGCGCCATACTGACTTTATCTTTGCCGTTATTGCCGAAGAATGGGGCCTAATTGGTGTAAGTGCTCTACTTTGTATCTATCTCTTTGTTATTGGGCGCGGGCTTTACCTTGCTAGCCAAGCACAAACCGCTTTTGGTCGCATGATGGCAGGCAGTATTGTACTAAGCTTCTTCGTGTATATTTTCGTAAACATGGGGATGGTAAGCGGAATTTTACCTGTTGTTGGCGTTCCACTGCCTTTAATCAGCTATGGTGGTACTTCCATGGTGACCTTGATGGCCGGCTTTGGCATCTTGATGTCTATTCAAACCCATAGAAAAATGCTTTCAAAGGCAAATTAATGCAATTATTTAAAAGTTTAATACTGGCTATTCCCCTGATGATCCTTGCTGGATGTTCAGGTTCAAATGAAGATAGATATGCTATATCACAAGATGTGGCACCGGATTCACCGATCACTTTACAGCATATTGAAGATGCAACTCCGCGCTATGAACCTTACAGTTTAGGTGGAAACAAAGATTACACTGTACGTGGCAAATCCTATTCTGTGATAAATAATCCGCAGGGTTTTAAGGAGAAAGGTAAAGCGTCGTGGTATGGCAAGAAATTTCATGGCCATTTAACCTCTAACGGCGAAACTTATGACATGTACTCAATGAGTGCAGCGCATAAAAACCTGCCTATTCCTAGTTACGTCAAAGTAAAAAATTTAGATAACGGCAAGACAGCTATCGTGCGCGTCAACGATAGAGGCCCTTTCCATGAAGGTCGAATTATTGACCTGAGTTACGCTGCAGCGACTAAGCTTGGAGTAATACAAACCGGCGTGGCAAACGTAGAGATTGAATACATCTCCACTAAACCAGAACCGAATGGAAACAAAACGTCGAATACTCATCCTCGCTATATCATTCAAGTGGCGAGCCTTGGGAATGCCACTTCGTCGAAGAAGTTATCCGATCAACTTGCTAGTGAGTATAAGCAACCTAGCTATGTAGAAAAGAACAATAGCATCAATAGAATTTTTATCGGCCCGATTGATAACGCAATGACGGCACAAGAAATTCTAAAGAAAATACAAAAAAATGGACATCCGAGCGCTTTTATTAAAAAGCACAAAGCTGAATAATGCCAATCACAGTAATTAAGTGATCAGACACAGAGTAGGAAAAACGCCGTTATCCAGCGTTTACCCTACTCGCATGATACGTTAATTACTATGATTGATATAATTCAGAAACGGATTAAAAATCACTCTTTGGCGAGCATAGTAGCCGTATCTCTGGTTTAGGTTTAGACTATTGATTTGGCTACTATATAAACAGTTTTGCCTTCACTTTGGACATTACACAATACAGATGAAAAAAATAACCCAATCACTCAAATCTCTTGCTGTAACGAGTGCTTTAGCGTCAATTGCATTTAGTGCAGTTTCGCAAGCAGCACCAATAGTACTACCTGATGCACCGCAAATTGCAGCTAAGGGCTACGTGCTGATGGATTTCAACTCAGGTAAAGTCATCGCTCAAAAAGAAGCCAACACTAAGCTTCACCCTGCGAGCTTAACTAAGATGATGACCAGTTACGTTATCGGCCAAGAGCTAAAACGCGGTAACATCTCTAAAGATGATGAAGTTGTTGTCAGCAAGAATGCATGGGCGAAGAACTTTCCTGATTCATCAAAAATGTTCATCGAAGTAGGCACTACGGTTACTGTTGATAAACTAAACCACGGCATTATCATCCAATCGGGTAACGATGCATGTGTGGCTATGGCTGAGCACGTTGCGGGTTCAGAAGATGCATTTGTTGATCTGATGAATGCATGGGCTAAATCTATCGGCATGAAAAATTCACACTTTGCGAATGTTCATGGTCTGGATAACGATGGCTTATTCTCAACACCTTACGATATGGCGCTACTAGGCCAAGCATTGATTCGTGACGTGCCAGACGAATACGCAATTTACTCGCAAAAACAATTCACTTACAACGGCATTACCCAATACAACCGTAACGGTTTGCTTTGGGATAAGAGCATGCACGTTGATGGTATCAAAACTGGCCACACTAGTGGCGCAGGGTACAACTTAGTCAGCTCAGGTACAGAAGGGCAAATGCGTCTGGTTGCCGTAGTGATGGGAACTAAGAGCTCTAATGCTCGTAAAGCAGAAAGTAAAAAACTACTCAACTACGGATTCCGTTTCTTTGAAACTGTTGCTCCTCACAAAAAAGGTGAAGTGTTCGCTGAAGAGAAAATCTGGATGGGTAGCCAAGACACAGTCAAACTGGGTCTAGCTGAAGACACATACGTGACTCTTCCTCGTGGCGTAGCTAAAAACCTAAAAGCAAGCTTCGTACTGGATAAAGAGCTTAAAGCACCGATCAAGAAAGGCGATGTAGTTGGACGCGTATTCTACCAAGTTGATGGTCAGGACATTGCACAATACCCATTACTTTCTTTAGAAGACGTCAATGAAGGTGGTCTATTTAGCCGTCTGATTGACTACCTAGTACTGCTGTTTAACAGCTGGTTCTAATATAAAGCACTAAGAGACACAAAAGGAAGCTACTGCATCAGTGGCTTCCTTTTTTATTGGATGCTAGCTTGATATGTAGCCAACCCGACCTCATATTGAGTTTTTAGCTCATTCAAAGTAACATGCGCGCCTTGAATGACCCTTTCACACCATTTTCATTTGGAGTCGCAACCATGCAAGAGCAGCCAAAACTGAAAGACCTGTTGGAATTTCCGTGTACATTTACCTATAAAGTAATGGGTTATGCTAAACCAGAACTGCCAGACCTAGTGCTGGAAGTTATCCAACGTCATGCTCCTGGCAACTACAGCCCTTCAATCACGCCAAGTGGCAAAGGTACTTACAACGCTATTTCTGTAACGATCACCGCTACTTCAATTGAACAAGTTGAAATCCTATATAAAGAGCTGAGCGATATCGAAATCGTACGTGTAGTTCTTTAGTAGTAGTTAACAGCTTATTATCGACCGACGTCTAAGCTATTGATCTTTAAGTGATGCTTGTCTTAGCTAGGTCTTTAATCATACAAATATAGCAAGATCCTCTTTTTCTAGTAGAAATAGCAGCAACTTGCTAGTAATGTGCCTACATCGATATAGATGGTTCAGGGAAATAACGAATTGCCTAGCGACATAGCAAAACAAGAAACTACCACGCCATTCTCATTGGTAAACCGATTGGAAATTCATCATCTTGGCCTTCAAGACTACGAGCCAGTATTTGATCGAATGCACCAATTTACCGATGAACGTGACGAAAATACGGTTGATCAGGTTTGGATTGTTGAACACAACCCAGTCTTTACACAAGGTCAAGCAGGTAAAGAGGAGCACCTCCTCAATACTGGTGACATCCCTGTAGTAAAAAGTGATCGTGGCGGACAAGTGACCTACCATGGTCCCGGTCAAATGGTGGTGTATTTCCTACTCAATCTACGTCGACGTAATTTAGGTGTGAGGAAACTCGTTACACATATTGAAGATATCGTGATACAGACCCTAGCTAAGCTAGGTATACAGTCTGCGGCTCGTCCTGATGCGCCGGGTGTCTATGTTGACGGCAAGAAAATCTGTTCACTTGGACTGAGGATCCGTAAAGGTTGCTCCTTCCATGGGCTTGCTTTAAATATCGATATGGATCTCTCTCCTTTCCTACGCATTAATCCATGTGGTTATGCGGGCTTGGAAATGGCTCAGGTTGCTGACTTCACCACCGAAGAGCAACGTACAAATATTCAAAGTATTCTAGTAAAGGAACTCAGCGTCCTACTAGGGTACACAGACGTAATAGAAATGGCAGAAAGCGATGAGTAAACCAATTCAAATGGAAAAAGGCGTTAAATACCGTGACGCAGACAAAATGGCACTGATCCCAACCAAGACAGTACCTGTTGAGCGCAGTGAAGTGCTCCGCAAACCTGAATGGATGAAGATCAAACTACCTGCCGATAGTCAACGTATCCAAGACATTAAGTCTGCAATGCGTAAAAACAATTTAAACTCAGTCTGTGAAGAGGCTTCTTGCCCTAACTTGGCGGAATGTTTTAATCACGGCACGGCTACCTTTATGATTTTGGGTGCCATCTGTACTCGTCGTTGCCCATTCTGTGATGTTGCCCATGGCCGTCCTGTAACACCAGAAGCCGATGAGCCGCAAAAACTGGCACAAACAATCAAAGACATGAAGCTAAAATATGTGGTGATCACCTCTGTTGATCGTGATGATCTACGTGACGGCGGCGCAAAACACTTTGCTGACTGTAATGCCGAAATCCGCAAACTTAGCCCGAACATTCGCATTGAAACGCTGGTTCCTGATTTCCGTGGCCGTATGGATAAGGCACTGGATGAGCTAAAACTGAACCCACCTGATGTGTTCAACCACAACCTTGAAACAGCGCCACGCCTGTATCGTCGAGTTCGCCCTGGTGCTAACTACAAGTGGTCTTTAGAATTACTGCAAAAATTCAAACAGCAGCATCCAGATGTTCCTACTAAGTCAGGGCTGATGATGGGACTGGGTGAAACCAAAGAAGAGATCGTTGAAGTGCTTAAAGATCTTAGAGCGCACGGCGTGACTATGCTTACTCTAGGTCAATATCTTGCACCAAGCCGCCATCACCTTCCGGTTGAGCGTTACGTGCCACCAGCAGAGTTTGATGAGCTAAAAGAAATTGCGCTTGAACTAGGCTTTACCCACGCCGCTTGTGGCCCATTTGTACGTTCATCGTACCATGCTGATATGCAAGCAAAAGGCGAAGAAGTTAAGTAACTCTTTTCTATTGCGCAAACTATTGCCCGAACGATTACGTCTATGACTTCTCAGGCAACAAGTGACAAAAGCACTCAATTTGAGTGCTTTTTTGCTTTCTGGAGTATCCCAATTATGCTTATAACAATCACAGTCATTAACTGAACAGAAATAGCGGCAGAAAAACGCCATTAGTGCGCGTTTTACCACGCTAGGATGGTCAATTAAGGACTAAGATACAGTAAAGGAATGCTTAATTTTATAAGGGAGGTCGTTTCATGCGACTCATAGTATGCGCCGTGTTAACTCTGTTTGTTTGGGGTTGTGCCGATAAAAACACACAAGAAGACAATTATTTAGATGCTTCATTTGAATTATGTAACACCGAAGTTTCACTCTACTCTGTCAGTGATGATGGTAAAGTGCGCATCATCTGCGCCGATGGCTCCAAGTTTGCTTTAAATAACCAGCAAACATTAGAAATAATGCGCGACATTAACGTGGATTATTGTTCCGGTGAAGGGCTGTCAAAGTTCAATGAAAGCCGCCGATACTATACTTTCCGTTGCAAATCAGGAACTCAACTGAGTATCAATAAAAACCAATAATTAGCTTGGTTTAACAGCTATAAGAAAGACTATGAAGTGCAAGGTATTGCGCTTTGGTGGTGCTCATACCAAAAGGAACTCGTAGGAGTTCCTTTTTAGTGCTCTGTAGGTTTTTAAGTTTGTACTTTTTAACTACAGATAGGGGATGTTAGCAAGCTCACTTTTATTCAGAGACATGTTGGGGTGACTAGCGCTAACTCATCTTTGCCTCATTATCATTTTCGGGCAACAAACTAGCTCGTGATTAGTGGTGATTTTCACTCAAATATTCTTCATGCTAATGCATGCTCTTTATGTGAATAAAATGAATTTATATCCAATGCACCTTGGTGTTCTCAACCTAATCGATTCGTTCTTTCCTTTGCAAATAGCTTCTTTATTATAGTGAATTAACAATAGTATCAATAACTTGCCGTTGATGGTTTGATTCTAATTGATTATGATTGTTTTGGCACTTTCTTATTGGTACCCAGTATCTGAGGTTATATGAATTTTAAAGATTTATTCGAGGATGTTTATAATCAGCCCCCTTCAAGTTCTGTCATTCAAAAAAATGCTGAAAGCAGAGTTGGCAATGAATCATTTCAAGACTCGTGGTCGCAAGAGTCAGCTTCAACTTCGCTAATAGGCCCTCAAGAAGAATATATATTACAGAAATATATTCGCCCCATTTACGGTAAACAGCATTTAAATACATCTCAAATAGGTACACATCCTGATTTTTTGTCTTTGCAGGGAACAAATGATTTAATTCGTCATTATTCTTGTACGATGTTTATGGATATAAAAGGGTCCACAAGGCTCTCTCTCCTTTACGACCTCGATGATGTCTTTCGATTTAAAAATGCTGTAATTCAAACATGTGTTGAAGTTGTTCGCTCTTTTGATGGATATGTGCACCGTCTAATGGGTGATGCTGTGATGTCTTTCTTTGGGAGCAAAGGTAAATCAACAGAAGATTCTATTGCAGATGCGGTTAATTGTGCGGCAACGTTAAAGATATTGCTTGAACAGGGAATTAAGCCTTGGATGGAAAGTCATGGCTTTGATGCGAAAGATTTTGGGTTTCGTGTCGGAATTGACTTTGGTAAAGAAAAGGACGTCCTCTGGGGAAGCTTTGGTTATTCTTCTGTTGGTGAAGTCTCTGCCACTGGTTTATCTGTTGATATGGCCTCAAAACTTCAAAGTCGAGCTAGCAAAAATAGTACAATGTTAGGGCAAGGTTTATTAGATCACGTTTTTTGGCCAGATTATTATTCTAAACTCAAGCAAAGGGCTGTCTCTGGCAACCTTCAAAATGAGCCAGTTGTAGTACCGAATATTACTACTGCTGAAGGTCAACCGCTCAACTATCGCATGAAAGAACTAAACTTTGAGCATTTTATTGAAGTAAGTGCGTTACCTAGGCAATCCAGAGCATTGGTGAACAATAACATAAGGCATAATCCAGATATAGATTTCGAATGCTTTGTGATTGAGGATGGTATTAAAAATAAATATATATCTGCATCAAGATATTTAGATAAACATTTAGGCCTCACGTTTGAAATCAAAGCATCAACACGAACTCGGTTGCAGTTCCCTTTAATGGTTCAACTTGTAAAAACTAATTTCGGGCCAGATGTTCCTGATTTAGAAGATGGTAAAGAGCAAATAAAGAGCCCTCAATATTTGACTGTTAGTCGTGAGAAATTTAGCCATATAACTCCACCATATGTAAAAATTGAAGAGACAGAGTCAACTAGCTATCGAGGCTTACATACGATGAAATGCGAGGTTTATGATAAAAATAATGACCTTGTTTTTAGGGATTGGATTGGGGTAATGATAAAATGAATAGTGACCAACAGGTTTTGTTTGAAGCCTTAAAAAGAACGGATTCATACATTGTTTCAGCAGACCAAAAAGCTTCGTTTTTATTAGTAGCAGGGGTGACTTATCTTGGAATATATACTTCACTATTTTATGGATTTCTCTCAGATGAAAGTTTAGCCATACCAAATGAATTAACATTATCGGTTATTGGTGTTTTATTAGTGATATGGTCAGTATGGTTTTATAAAATAAAAACTGTTTTCACACCCCGACTTAAATCTTCTGGGGGTAAGTCCGTGATCTCATACGCTTCAATGATTAATAACCACGACGATATGTTAGATTGTTTTTGTTCTTATGAATCCTTAAAGAAGGATAATTTTGATCTAGATAAAGATTTGCTAGAAAACTACTGGATCTGCGCTGAAATTTGTAACACTAAAATGTTGGCGTTCAAATCTAGTTTACTTTGGCTATTTTTTGCTCTGGGTAGTTCTGTGCTTGGTTTGGCAATACTGGCCTTTTATTCCACATTTTTTAGTTAAGTTAAGGGGGCTTTGTTTTCTGCGAAATTCTTTGAACTGAATATCTTACCTTTTGAATGTCTATGCATGTTTTCATTCAAAGTCTGTGCTTATCGCTGCAATATTCATAATTAAATCTAATGCCGTTAGGCTTGACTGGTCTTTAAGCAAAATTATTTATGTCCAATAATGTATTAGAAAGCTGTGCCAAAGAGTGGGACTTAGAACAAATATCTGTCCGAGAAAGCAACGCCTCAATGAGTCTGATGACTATACATTAAGGCGTTTTGAGCGCAATTACTCGGTTAAAGCACCACAAATGCGCAATGCCTTGCATGAAGTGGATACTTTTTTTATTTGCCATGTAACAAAATCAGGTAAAATAAAGCGCTTCTAGCCTTTCAATTGGAATACGATGAACCCTTTACTTCGATATGTTCAAGGTTATCCCGAACATATAGTGACGCCTGTTAGCCAACTAATCGAGTCAGGCAATCTCAAAAAATGGTTTGAGCAGCGCTACCCTACCCAACATAGTATCAAACATGAAAAAGCCCTGTTTGAGTACACGATGCAAATTAAAAACCGTTTTTTAAAGAAAACAGCGCCGCTGAGTAAAGTTATCTATGACAACAAAATTCATCTCATCAACAATGCGCTGGGTTTGCACTCTTATGTACAACGAGTTCAAGGCAGTAAAGTAAAATCTAAGAACGAAATTCGTATCGCTAGCGTATTTAAAAATGCGCCTGAGCCTTTATTGCGTATGTTGATCGTGCACGAACTGGCACACCTCAAAGAAAAAGAGCACAACAAAGCGTTTTACGCTTTGTGCTGTCATATGGAACCGAACTATCACCAACTTGAGCTCGATGCGCGCTTGTTTATGATCTATCTAGAAAGCTAAGTCGCTATCTTGCTGGCAATAAAAAAGCGAACCGTTAAAGGCTCGCTTTCATTTTCACTATTGTTTTGCCCGTTATGCGTAAACAGGTTTACGCTTACAAATCTCTAGTACTTTAGCTTTAGTTGCTTCAATAACTGACTCATCACCTAGGTTGTCTAGGATGTCACACATCCAGCCCGCAAGGTTTTTCGCGTCTTCTTCAGTGAAGCCACGACGAGTAATTGAAGGTGAACCTACACGAATACCCGATGTTACAAATGGGCTGCGAGGATCATTCGGTACCGAGTTTTTGTTCACAGTAATGTTCGCAGAGCCTAGAGCAGCATCAGCTTCTTTACCTGTGATGTCTTTATCAATAAGATCAACAAGGAATAAGTGGTTCTCAGTAGAGCCAGATACGATGTTGTATCCACGCGCTAAGAATTCAGCAACCATTGCTTTTGCGTTAACAACAACGCGAGCTTGGTAATCTTTAAATTCTGGCTCTAGTGCTTCTTTAAAGGCTACCGCTTTACCCGCGATAACGTGCATTAGAGGGCCACCTTGACCGCCAGGGAATACCGCTGAATTCAGTTTCTTGTACAGCGCTTCACCTTCGTTAGAAAGGATTAAGCCGCCACGAGGACCTGCCAGAGTTTTATGCGTTGTAGTTGTTACAACGTGCGCATGTGGAACTGGGTTAGGGTAAACACCTGCTGCAATAAGACCTGCAACGTGCGCCATATCAACGAAGAAGTACGCGTCCACTTTGTCAGCGATTTCACGCATACGCGCCCAATCACACACTTGTGAGTAAGCAGAGAAGCCACCGATGATCATCTTAGGCTTGTGTTCAACAGCCAGTGCTTCCATTTCTTCGTAGTCAATTTGACCATTCTCATCAATACCGTAAGGGATGATGTTGTATAGCTTGCCAGAGAAGTTAACTGGAGAACCGTGAGTTAAGTGACCGCCGTGTGCAAGGCTCATACCTAGAACAGTATCACCAGCATTTAGCAGCGCCATATAAACAGCATTGTTGGCTTGTGAGCCTGAGTGTGGCTGAACGTTCGCGTAATCTGCACCAAACAATTCACATGCACGTTCGATAGCTAAAGTTTCAACTTTATCAACATACTCACAGCCACCGTAGTAACGCTTGCCCGGATAACCTTCGGCGTATTTGTTAGTTAACTGTGAACCCTGTGCTTCCATTACCCGTGGGCTTGTATAGTTTTCTGAAGCGATAAGCTCAATGTGCTCTTCTTGGCGCACTGTCTCTTCTTGAATAGCGGCAAATAGATCCGCATCGTAATCAGCGATGTTCATATCACGCTTTAGCATCTGTATCTCCTGACTCAGATTAAACTGTAAATAGCTAAAAAAGCCATACAATGACTAAACGCAAACGTTTTCGTCACGGCATTGGCGGCATTTTACCGAAATAAATTTGTATCACAAATTCTTTTTGTCCCTGTTTCTTATAGGTATATTTACCTAATTTTCCTACAGAATAAAGGTCTAATATGGGATTATCTTATTTGAGGCCTTCAACTTTACACCGTGTAAATCAAAAATTACACGATGTTAACGACAATTTTGCCGAAACAATTCGATAAAGCGCACTTTTCCTATACTATTCGCGACTGGTTTTGTGAGGTTAACTCCAATGAATAAACACAGTTTTCTTGAAGATTGCGCAGCTATCTTTACCGGCACCTTGTTGGTTGCCATTGGGATCTTTTTTTTAAAGTCATCATCAATGATCGTGGGAGGCACAGCAGGGTTAGGCTTACTGTTTACCCAGTTTATCGACCTCAGCTTCGGTACTATGTACTTTTTGGTCAATATCCCTTTTTATTTTCTAGCTTGGTTTCGATTAGGCAAACGCTTCACCATTAATAGTGTCATATGCGTTTCTTTGGTCTCAATAATGGCCGATAATCTGCATCACTTGGTTAAGTTTGAATTTCTATCCCCAATTTTTGCGGCTATTGCGGGCGGGATGTGTATTGGGCTCGGCTTATTGGTGCTATTTCGTCATCGAGCGAGTTTGGGGGGATCAAACGTATTGTGCCTAGTCATTCAGGATAAATTTGGCGTGTCGGTTGGAAAGAGTCAGTTATTGTTTGATATCACTATCCTTATCTGCTCACTGTATTTTATTCCGTTAACGCTAATTGCTTGGTCGATTGTTGCCGCCGTCTTTATCAATATGATTTTATGGATGAACCATAAGCCCACTCGCTATACCGTTCATTATCAATAGTATTTCGTTCACGGTAAGCACTCACCGCTCAGCGAAAGATTTACACCTGTAGTCAGATATAAGCACATACAAAACAGGCTTTGACATAGTCAAAGCCTGTGAAGCATAGTTTCAACTTAAAAGCTCAGCGACTAAATCGCCAATTACCCCTTATTGCTGCGATAAATAAGCGGGTACATCTTTAATGCTATCGAGTACAACTGTTGCAATCGCTTCGCCTCTGTCGGTAACAGGTTTACCAGTACGCACTAAAATCTTAGTTTTAACGCCAGCGGCTTCTGCTGCCATAAGATCTTCGGCTTTATCGCCAACCATAACCGAATTTTCCATATCAATTTTCAGAAAATCTCGCGCCGAAATAAACATGCCCGGCTTAGGTTTGCGACAATCACAATCTTGTTTGTATTCACCGATACCGTGCTCAGGATGGTGCGGGCAATAATAGATACCATCAAACTCCACACCATGATCAGAAAAATTCCAATCCATCCACTGCGTTAACGATTCAAATCGCTCTTCGGTGAACTTACCGCGTGCAATGCCCGATTGATTGGTCACTAGCACTAACATATAACCCATTTTTTGTAGCTGCTCTGTCGCTTCAAAAACTCCAGGGATATATTCAAAATCATGCTCATCATGGACATAACCATGATCGACATTAATGACACCATCACGATCCAAAAAAACAGCGGGTTTAGACACGGTAAATTACTCTGCATTGTTTGCTTGATATGGGGATAATTATCGCACGCTTTGGGGTCACTCGCACCTACGTTTTCAGCTTTAGACGTCTAGACGTAAAAATATCTATTGACTTCATTCTGTGAACTATCTAGCATCTCTGAAAGATTTTAGATCCTCTCCCTAATCAAGCAGGCTTTTTGATGATAGAGATTAAGCAAGTTAACAAGGTATTCTACCAAGGCAAAACCGCAATCAATGCCTTGAAAGATATCAATTTGACCATCGCCAAAGGCAATATCTTTGGTGTTATTGGTTCGTCTGGTGCTGGTAAAAGTACTCTAATTCGTTGTGTAAACATGCTTGAAGCACCGACCAGTGGCGAAGTTATCGTTGATGGTATCGATCTGACTAAGCTATCTAAAAAAGAATTGTCAGAAGCACGCCGCAACATAGGTATGATTTTTCAACACTTTAATTTGCTCTCTTCTCGTACTGTGTTCGAAAACATCGCATTGCCATTAGAGCTTGCGGGTAAAGACAAACAATACATCGAAAACAAAGTGGTTGAGCTATTAGGTCTTGTCGGACTGGCTGACAAACGTAATACCTACCCTGCCAACCTAAGTGGCGGTCAAAAACAACGTGTAGCGATAGCGAGAGCGCTTTCCAGTGACCCTAAAGTGTTGCTTTGTGATGAAGCCACCAGCGCACTTGACCCTGCGACTACGCAATCTATCCTTGCGCTATTAAAAACCATCAACCGTCAACTGGGGATTACCATTTTAATCATCACCCACGAAATGGATGTAGTGAAAAACATCTGTCACGAAGTGGCGATTATTGGTGGTGGCGAACTGGTCGAAAAAGGCACTGTAGGCACTATTTTTGCGCACCCTAAAACAGAACTGGCTCACCAATTTATACGATCCACTTTAGATCTCTCTATCCCAGAAGATTACGAGTTACGCCTGCAAAAAGAGCGCTGCGAAGGAAGCTACGCTTTAGTTCGCCTAGAGTTTACAGGTGCCAGTGTGAATGCGCCGGTTATCAGCCAAATTGCACGTAAATTCAATATTGATATTTCTATTCTAAGTTCAGATCTTGATTATGCTGGCGGCGTTAAGTTCGGCATGATGGTCGCAGAAGTGTATGGCGATGAAGAATCCTACGATGCGGCGATTAACTATCTTCAAGAACAAAAAATTAAAGTCGAGGTTCTAGGCTATGTCTTATGATGTATTTGCTGACTGGTTCAGCGCAAATAACAGCCTTTTGCTCAAGGCAACATGGCAAACACTTTATATGGTGGCGTTTTCAGGCATTGTTGGCTTTTTAGTTGGCATCCCGCTAGGGGTTATTCTGCACACCACCAAACGTGGTGGTCTATTAGAAAGCCCGCGCCTTAACTCTGTATTAGGCGCAATCATCAATATTGGTCGAAGTGTTCCATTTATTGTATTGATGGTAGCTATAATCCCATTAACGAAACTACTAATTGGTACTTTTATCGGTACCACAGCGGCAATCGTTCCTTTGACCATTGGCGCAATCCCATTTGTGGCACGCTTAATTGAAGGCGCACTGTTAGAAGTTCCAAGTGGACTGGTAGAAGCGGCGCAATCTATGGGCGCTACGCCACTGCAAATTATTACTAAGGTACTGCTTCCAGAAGCGCTACCAACCATCATTAACTCTGTCACCATTACGTTAGTTACCTTGGTTAGCTACTCGGCAATGGCAGGCACTGTTGGCGGTGGCGGTCTAGGTGATGTTGCCATTCGTTACGGTTTCTACCGCTACGATATCATCATCATGGCTGTGACTATTGTTATGCTCATTATATTAGTGCAAATCATTCAATCTGTGGGTGACGCACTGGTTAGTAAAGTTGACCACAGATAAGAAACAAAATATTACACGGAGAAACTCATGAAATTTAATCTAAAGCAAATTTTCACGGTTGCAGTAGCGGCTTCAGCGCTAATCCTTGCAGGCTGTGGTGATAAAGAACAAGACAGCAACAAAATCAAACTTGGTGTTATGGCTGGTGCTGAAGCACAAGTTGCTGAGATTGCAGCTAAAGTAGCAAAAGAAAAATACGGCCTAGATGTTGAGCTAGTAACTTTCACAGATTACGTTACACCAAACGCTGCTCTTGATGATGGTTCTGTTGATATCAATGCATTCCAACACAAACCATACCTAGACCAACAAATTGCTGATCGTGGTTACAAACTAGCTATCGCAGGTACTACATTTGTTTACCCAATCGCGGGTTACTCTAAAAAAATCAAATCTATTGATGAGTTGAAAGAAGGCGATCGCATCGCAGTACCAAACGATCCAACTAACCTAGGTCGTTCACTTCTTCTTCTACAAAAACAAGGCATTATTGAGCTACGTGAAGGCGCAGGTCTTCTAGCAACAGTTCGTGATATCACAGCAAACCCTAAGAAAATCGAAATTGTTGAGCTAGAAGCAGCGCAACTAACTCGTTCTCTAGACGATATGACTCTTGCTATCATCAACAACACATTCGCAAGCTCTATCGACCTTACTCCACAACGTGACGGTATCTTTGTAGAAAGCAAAGAATCTCCATACGTAAACCTTATCGTTGCTCGTGAAGAAAACGTAAATGATGAAAACGTTAAAAACTTCGTTAAAGCGTACCAAACTGACGAAGTTTACAAAGCTGCTGACGAAATCTTTAAAGGTGGCCTAGTTAAAGGTTGGTAAGACCTTTTTTAAAGTAATACCTTTTCTTGAAATAAGATCTTTCTTGAAATAATAGAATTACTTTAAGCCTCCCCTTTTAAGCGCCATTCTTTGAATGGCGCTTTTTTCGTTTTCGCCCTAACTGTTGGTAATTAAGTATAGTTAAATGTCTATAAAACCAAATGCTTACGCACTGAATTTAATAGACATTGATAAATCTAATCTTGCAAGGAACACAGCGAATACGAGATAGGATAATCTATTGGGGCAATGCTGCGACAAGGAATCAATAAGGAATGTTGGTAGTTGCTCGTTGCTAAACTCCAGAAGAAAATGGTCAGCTATCGCTGACCATTTTTTCGTTTAGACTTTCTGTTTAAATATCTCGACACTCTCTACCCTAAGGCGTGTAGAAAGTGGCAGCTCCCGGCCCTACCGGTAGGCCAAATACAAATACCCACACGTAGAATAAAATAGACCAGCCAAACAAGAAGCAAATCGAATACGGCAACATGGTCGATATCAAAGTGCCTATCCCTAAGTTTTTCATATAACGCGTCGCCACAGCCAATATTAAGCCAAAGTAACTCATCATAGGCGTAATGATGTTCGTTGTGGAATCACCAATACGATATGCCGCTTGAATGGTCTCTGGAGCGTAGCCAACTAGCATTAACATAGGTACAAAAATAGGCGCGGTTACCGCCCATTGCGCCGATGCTGAGCCAATCATTAAGTTAATAAAGCCGCACATCAAAATGAACGCAAAGAACAACATTGGGCCTGTTAAGCCAATGGTTTGTAAAAAGTCCGCGCCAGCAACGGCAAACACTTGCCCGAAATTGGTCCACTTAAAGAAGGCAACAAATTGCGCGGCAAAAAACACCAGTACGATATACAGCCCCATTGACGACATCGACTTCGCCATCGCATCAATCACATCACGATCGTTTTTCATCGTGCCCACTACGCGCCCATATACAAAACCTGGGATGGCAAAGAACACAAAGATAAATGCTACGATACTCTTCAAAAATGGAGAGCCTGCCACAAGGCCTGTCTCAGGGTGACGTAATGCGCCCCATTCAGGTACTACGGTCAGCGCTATCAAACCACTAACGGCGAGCACAGCAACGGCGGCAAATTTAAGACCGCGCTTCTCTTCTGGCTTTAGGGCGCCCATGCTGTCATTGGAGAGATCTTCTGATGCTTCTTCATCATTGTATTTGCCCAATTTAGGCTCAACGATTTTCTCAGTCACAAATGCACCTGTGATCGAGATAAAGAAGGTTGAAACAAACATAAAGTACCAGTTTGATTCAGGGCCTACCGAATAGTTAGGATCAATCATCTGCGCCGCTGTTTCGGTAATCCCCGACAGCAGTGGATCAACCGTACCGATCAGCAGATTGGCAGAATAACCGCCAGAAACACCAGCAAATGCGGCTGCTAGTCCGGCTAATGGGTGACGACCTAAAGAGTGAAAGAGCATTGCCGCAAGTGGGATTAAGACTACATAGCCCAGCTCAGAGGCGGTATTTGAGATGATACCGGCAAAAACAACCGTCACGGTCACCATGCGCTGTGATGCGTTCATCACCAAGCCACGCATTGCCGCAGATAACATGCCAGAGTGCTCAGCAATAGCAACACCTAGCATTGCCACCAACACGGTGCCTAGTGGGGCAAACCCAGTAAAGTTAGTGACAAGGTTAGTCACAATCAAGCGCAGCCCTTCACCATTAAGCAAGCTAACCACTTCGATAATGCCATCGGCACTACGACCTGCTGCTCCTTCTGGGCGAGGGTCAATAACCGAGACATCAAAATATCCAGCAATGCCCGATAGGACTAAAATACCCACACAAAAAAGAGCAAATAAAGTGATTGGGTGTGGTAGTAAGTTTCCTAGGTATTCAACGGTATCTAAAAAACGGGTAAACAACGGCTTTTTTGGCGGTTGTTGTGTCTGTGAAGCAGATGTATTCACCTGAGTTCTCCTTTAATTATTTTTATATCCCTTTTTGCTCTCAAGCGCTGCTTTATATTGTTATACGCAGCGTATGACGCGTTATTCCTAGAGCGCGACAAAAAGGAGGCGGAAACATACATGAGTGGCTATAAATTGAAAAGATGACGCAGTTATGACAAGTTACATTAAGCCACTAAACAGTGGCTTTTATCACAATATCCAAAGGGATTAATTGCCAAAAAAACTTTAATAATTAACGAGTAAGCTCCATTTATATTAAGTTACAAACTAACGAAGCATTTAAAGTATATGTTTGTAATAAAGTGATGCAGAGCTTACATTGCGAGATATGAACGTCGTGCTAGCTCAGTGCTTGTGCGGAAAATAACGCTCAAAAGAAGCCATTGTTGGCGCATAAAATTAAGACTAGGAATGAATAACAATGCACACTATTTCGCCTATCGGCACCATACGTACCCCATATAAAGAGAAATTTGCGATTCCTAGACAGCCAAACCTTGCGCCAACAGTAACCACTGAGCTGCATCTTATCGGAGAAGCCAATACCGAAGCCTCAGTGCGTGAGTTAAAGCAATTTTCACATTTATGGCTGCTGTTTCTATTTGACCAAAATATAGAATCCGGTTGGAAGCCGACCGTGCGACCACCTCGCTTAGGGGGAAATGAACGAGTGGGTGTGTTTGCCAGTCGCTCAACATTCAGACCGAACGCGATTGGCATGTCTGCAGTGGAGCTCATCGATGTGGAACTGCAACAAGGACAAGTGGTCATCAAACTCGGTAATGTTGACCTTGTAGACGGCACCCCGATTATCGACATCAAACCCTATATTCCGTACTCAGATAGCATTCCTGATGCCATCGGAGGCTATGCCGATTCAGCGCCAAACCCAGTCGATGTGCATTTTTCTACTGCGGCAGAAGCGGTTTTACAACAGCACCACGACGGCCGCTATCGCAGACAAGCGTTGAGTGAAATTTTGGCGCAAGATCCCAGACCTGCTTATAAAAAAGGCAAACCCGATCCCAAAACGTATGCAGTGAGCTTATTTGAATGGAACGTTAGCTTTATCGCTACTGATAATTGCATTGCAGTGCAGAACATTGCCCCTTTAGCACAAGGCGATTGACTGTTATTATAGAGGCTATTTTTAGGGAAATAACTCCCTAACATCTCTATAAATCTACAACGGAAAGCATCAATGCGTACCAGTAAATACCTAGTTTCTACATTGAAAGAAACGCCTAACGACGCAGAAGTAGTTAGCCACCAGCTAATGCTTCGTGCAGGTATGATTCGTAAATTGGCCTCAGGCCTTTACACTTGGTTGCCCACAGGCTTACGCGTATTGCGTAAAGTGGAAAACATTGTTCGAGAAGAAATGGACAATGCAGGGTCAGTTGAAACCCTAATGCCCGTTGTACAACCCTCTGACTTGTGGGAAGAAACAGGACGTTGGGAAAAATTTGGACCAGAGCTACTTCGTATTAAAGACCGTAACCAACGTTCATTCGTATTAGGTCCAACTCACGAAGAAGTAATCACGGATATGATTCGTAACGAGGTGAAGTCTTATAAGCAACTGCCTCTAAATCTGTACCAGATCCAAACTAAGTTCCGTGACGAAGTTCGCCCACGTTTTGGTGTAAT
The DNA here is from genome assembly GCF_052955985.1 of Vibrio sp. B1Z05. Taxonomy (NCBI): domain Bacteria; kingdom Pseudomonadati; phylum Pseudomonadota; class Gammaproteobacteria; order Vibrionales; family Vibrionaceae; genus Vibrio; species Vibrio sp. B1Z05. Next base: position 635,380 of record NZ_CP130463.1, on the reverse strand, counting down.
GCGCTCTCGTGAGTTCATCATGAAAGATGCCTACTCTTTCCACCTAGACCAAGCCAGCCTAGATGAAACATACGCAGAAATGCACCAAGCATACTGCAATGTCTTCAACCGTATGGGATTGGACTTCCGTCCAGTACTGGCTGACACAGGTTCTATCGGCGGTAGCGCTTCACATGAGTTCCATGTACTGGCTGAAAGTGGCGAAGATTTAATTGCCTTCTCAACTGAATCTGATTTTGCGGCTAACATCGAAAAAGCAGAAGCTATTGCACCAACCACTGAACTGGCTGCGCCAACTCAAGAAATGACTTTGGTAGATACGCCAAACGCGAAAACCATCGCTGAGTTAGTTGAGCAATTTGAACTGCCAATCGAAAAAACAGTGAAGACTTTATTCGTTAAAGCCTCTGAAGAGTCTGAGTTTGAGATCATCGCACTGATTATCCGTGGCGATCACGAACTCAACGAAATCAAAGCTGAGAAACTGCCACAAGTGGCTGAACCACTAGAAATGGCCGGCGAAGAAGAAATTCGCGCAGCCATTGGTGCAGGTCCTGGTTCTCTAGGTCCAGTAGGTCTAAAACTGCCATTCATCGTTGACCGTAGCGTAGCGGTAATGAGCGACTTTGGCGCAGGTGCAAACGTAGATGGTCAACACTACTTTGGCATCAACTGGGGACGTGATGTTGAGCTTGCTCAAGTTGAAGACTTACGTAACGTAGTGGAAGGCGATCCAAGCCCATGTGGTAAAGGTGTTATCCAACTAAAACGCGGTATCGAAGTGGGTCATATCTTCCAGCTTGGTAACAACTACTCTAAATCTATGAACGCGACAGTTCTGGATGCTAATGGTAAGAGTGCTATCGTTGAAATGGGTTGTTACGGCATTGGCTGTACTCGCGTAGTAGCAGCGGCTATCGAACAAAACCATGACCAAAACGGCATCATCTGGCCAGAAGCTATTGCACCGTTCCAAGTGGCGATTGTGCCAATGAACATGCACAAATCTGAGCGAGTAAAAGAAGCCGCTGAAAAACTTTACGCAGACTTAACGGCGCAAGGTATCGAAGTGCTATTTGATGATCGTAAAGAGCGCCCAGGCGTTATGTTTAAAGATATCGAGCTTATCGGTATTCCGCACACGGTGGTTATCGGTGATCGTAGTATGGACAACGGCCACTTTGAATATAAAAACCGTCGTGATGGCGAAAAAGTACCTGTAGAAATGGACAACATGGTTGCTCATCTACAAGGTCTACTAAAGTAAGCCTTTGCGCTATTGCTCTCCTTGTTTGGGGAAGAAGCAAATTCTAATAAAGGCAGCTTCGGCTGCCTTATTCATTTCTGGAGAAGATGATGAAAATCTATGATTGTTGTGAACTCATTCGCGAGCTGTATGCTCAAATTGGTAGTGGTGATCAAGGCTATATTCCGCAAGCGATCACCTGCGCCATAAAAACATTAAATGACATTGCAGCGGATACTAACCTCCCAAAAGAAGCCCGAGAACGCGCCGCGTTTGCCGCCGCTAATCTGTTAATTTCTGACTTTGAGGACTAGCGAATGAACCTAAGTAATTTTGCGGCTATGGATCCTGTCATGCTGATGAGCATAGTTAACATGAAACTCCGTGATGACTTCAACGGCAATTTAGATGAGCTAGTAAAGACCTACGATATTGATAAAGATAGCTTGATAACTAAACTGGCAAGTGCTGGGTTTGACTGGCTAGACGAAGCAAAGCAATTTCGTTAATTCCCCCACGTTTCGCTAATCCATAAAAATCAGCACATAAAAATTCAGAGCACAAAAATCCAGTGCATAAAAAAAGGTAGCGCCAAAAACGCTACCTTCCAATTTAAAACAGTTGTTAGTACTTATACCAATCGCAGCAATTGGCGTTATTTACTCAAGCACTTTTTAACACTGTCAGCAACTTTGTCGACTTTACCGATACCGATAATAACCTGTAAGCCACCTTTACCGATTTTAACAACGCCTGCCGCTCCAAGCTGTTTTAGTCGTTTTTCATCGGCTTTTCCTGAGTCAACCACTGTTAAACGTAAACGTGTAATACAGTTATCAACTTCTAGAATATTTTCCGCGCCGCCTACAGCATCAATGTAGTTCTGTGCTAGACCAAGATCGTCGGCTGGGGTTTGTTCTTCATCTGATTCTGAAAGATCTTCACCACGACCCGGAGTGCGTAGGTTGAACTTAAGAATGAAGAAACGGAAACCTGCGTAGTAGATACCAAAGAAAGCAAGGCCTTGTACAATCAGCATGTACCATTTAACAGCAAGTGGGTTCTGACTTGATAGAACGAAATCCACTAAACCTGCTGAGAAACCAAAACCTGCCATCCAGTGCATTTCTGCGGCAATGAATAGAGAAATACCGGTTAATACTGCGTGTAGCAAGTAAAGTAGCGGAGCCACAAACATGAAGCTAAATTCAAGTGGTTCAGTAATACCAGTGAAGAATGAAGCCATCGCCGCCGCTAGCATAATAGAGAACACAGCTGCTTTGTTTTTAGATTCTGCACTGTGGTAAATCGCCAGAGCCGCACCAGGAAGACCAAACATCATGATTGGGAAGAAACCCGCTTGATACATACCCGTTTGACCAATCACAGCCGTACCGTTAGCAATAGATTGTGCGCCACCTAGGAAGTTAGGGATGTCATTGATACCCACAACGTCAAACCAAAATACTGGGTATAGAGCATGGTGCATACCAATAGTCAGTAAGATACGGTTGAAGAAACCAAATAAGCCAGCACCCACTGGGCCCATCGCTTGTAGCTTAGTACCGAAGATGATCAGTGCATCATAAATTACAGGCCATACGTAAAGTAGTACCGCAGCTAATACCATACCTGCAATCGAAGTCAGGATAGGAACTAGGCGTTTACCACTAAAGAAAGCCAGTGCTTTTGGCAACTCAACGGTGGAGTACTTGTTGTAAATTTCAGCTGAAATAATACCCACAATGATACCGACAAATTGGTTACCAATTTTGTTAAAGGCAGTGGGGACGTTTTCTTTAGTCACATGCAGCAGTTGAGCAACACTATCAGGAGAAAGCAGTGTTGTGACTACCATAAAACAGATAAATCCAGCCAGTGCTGCTGAACCATTTTTGTCGCGGCTTAAACCAAATGAAACACCGATAGCAAATAGCAGTGCCATGTTATCGATAATCGCGCCGCCAGATTTAATTAAGAAGGAAGCAAATACATTATCTGCGCCCCAACCCACAGGGTCGAGCCAATAACCGATACCCATTAAAATTGCAGCAGCTGGTAATGTAGCAACTGGAACCATCAGTGCCTTACCTACCTTCTGCATGTAACCTAATACATTCATACACCCTCTCAAAATGAATATTTAAAATTATTTGTGTCTAAAATCTTATTTAACAGCAAAAAAAAAGTCCCAACAAACGAATTAACTCATATAATGAATTAATAATTTTAATGCTAAAGGGGTTAGCCATTGAAGAATAAACCTTTTTTGCTTCGAAACCTGCATACTTTTGAGGTTGCATCGCAACATCTAAGTTTTACCAAAGCAGGGGAAGAACTCAATTTAACCCAAGGCGCTGTCAGCCATAGAATACGAGGTCTGGAAGACGATCTCGGATTTAAGCTATTCATACGACTTCCTCGAAAACTTGAGTTAACTAAAGAAGGCAAACGCCTGAGGGAGACTTTAACAGAATCTCTATCCTCTATTTACAATGAAATAGAAGATATCACTTCAGATGAGTTAAAAGGCGAGATAGTGATTGCAACGACCCCAGCTTTTGCTAGTGGTTGGTTGATTCCGCGCCTAAAAAACTTCAAACAGAAGTATCCGGGCTTTAATTTGACCATTCGTATTGAGGAAGATCAGATCGATCTACGTCTCAACAATATTGATATCGCCATTTACTACGGTAAGCCCTCACTCAAAGATACTCATATTCACCCTTTGTTTGATGAAAGAATCGTGCCGGTTTGTACTCATGAATACGCCGTGAATCACGGTCTGTTTAAGCAAAATTATGAAGACTTATACAACATCAACTTTATCCATGCCCAAGAATCAAACGCATGGTCTCGCTGGTTAAAGCACTTTAATATTGATGTCGACCCGTATGAGAAAGCCTATACCTTTAGCCAAAGAGGGATGAATATCCAAGCGGCAAAACACTCTTTAGGTGTCGCTATTGGCAGGCTGAGCTTTGTGGCTAAGATGATTGAAGATGGGGAGTTAGTGGTACCGTTTCCAACGTTAAATAGCAATAATAAATACTATTTACTCTGCCCAGACGGCATGCAAAAGCATCAAAAAATCAATGCCGTATTGAGCTGGATAAAAGAAGAACGAGCCTCTCGTGACTAATCGTTAGGCAAGAAAAAAGCCCGCTGAAAACAGCGGGCTTTTAGAAACTTTTAATCTAAAGGTTTACTTAGATTACAGTAACGTTAGAAGCTTGAGGGCCTTTTTGACCTTGTTCAACTTCGAAAGATACTTTTTGGCCTTCAGCAAGAGTTTTGAAGCCGTCAGAAACGATTGCACGGAAGTGTACGAATACGTCAGCACCGCCGTTGTCTTGAGAAATGAAACCGAAACCTTTTTCTTCGTTAAACCATTTTACTGTACCAGTAGTCTTTGACATGTTATGTCCCTTAGTATTTTTTAAGATTGATTAAACGTCGCTTGTGCGACACGTTCGTAAGTCCTAGCCATTAAGTTAAGGGAAAAACAGAAAACACTACTTTACTTTTTACAATAAAATTTGAAACTTGCTTTTGCTTACTTTTGTCTAACAACTTTGCCTTACGAAGCGATTTATATGCTACAGCAGTTTGCGCCTTTGTAAACGTTTTTCTTATAAAATCGTTAGATATTTATTAAGCCAACAAAGTGAACTTTTGCAAGCTACTGACCCCATTCAACATTTGTTTAAATTTCAAACAATTGATAATTTTTCAATTGCGGAATACTTTCCACTAATGTCTTTTCGTCTTTGGCTAATTTGTCCATTGAGTCGCAGTAATTCTGAGCCTTTTCAGTAATTTCTGGCGAATGTTCTTTTAGTTTTTTCTGAATTGACACTTTCAATTCGCCCAATTGTTTTTGCAATTCAGTAAAATTCACCCCGTCTTCAGAAGCAAATTTTTCCTGTAAAACCACAAAGGCACTGGCAAAAAACTCACTATTAAATACCCGTCGAGCATCAGCAAAATCTTTCTGCCAATTGTCGTGCATATTGCTAAATGCATTGGGTTTTAACACCCATTCACCGTCATGATAATAACGCTTCTCAAGTTTGGCATAGTAGTCAGAAATAGATGTGCGTACGTTATTAAATGCATCGGTATTATTGAACTTAGCCGACACATCATCCAAAACTTCGTTGGCTAACGCCACACCAGACTGACCGACTTCTCTTATTTTAGGGATGCTTTCATTCAGTTGTTGACGGTAATGCTCTAGCAGTTGTTGCTGTTTCACATTAAGTTCCACGGACTGACCGTTAATGGATAAGCCTTTGTTTTGCTCAATAACGGCTTTATGCCCATTCGCGTCAATTATCTGCACCGCTTGACCATCTAAATGAAGCTCATTGTGCAAGTCGACATTACAAGCCTGATAGCCCTCTATTGATTGGGCTTGAGACACAGAAGTCACTAACAGAGAACCCACTAACAAACCATAAGTAAGACGCTTAAACATTCAAAATTCCTTGTAACCTAATATGGGGATTACTGTAACGCCAATCAGTCAGTGATCCAATAGGCTTAATTGTTTTGCTGATTCTTCTGGCTGTAACATAACATTCAAACCCAATAGTCGAATCTCCCGACCTTGTTGACGATGCAGCACTTCTTCTAATAATGGATAAAAAGCCGCTAAGCTCAACTCTGCTGAACCTGTTTCTATGGTGGTAACTTGAAAGTCAGCAAACTTAACCTTAATCCCTTGCTTAGTGATGCCTCTACTGCGCAGCGCTTCCACTTTATTAAATCGGCCTTCTATCTCAGGATATAAGCGACTCTCAATTACCTCCCAACACTGTGCTAGCGTCACTATATTTTGGGTAAAGGTGCGCTCAACACCAATAGACTTTCTTTCTCTTGAAACCTGAATACTTCGGTTATCAATGCCATGACAGCGTTTCCAAAGCGACGCCCCTAACCTTCCATGCCGAATTAACAACTCTCTATAATCGGCCTTACAAACGTCTTCGCCTAGATACAATCCCGAACGATGCAGTTTTTGCAACGCCACCTTGCCCACACCTGGGATCTTTTGCAAAGGCATGTTATTGATAAACTCTTGTACTTGCTGCGGCGCGATGACGTATTGCCCATTAGGCTTATTCATATCGGATGCCACTTTAGCCAAAAATTTTATTGGAGCAATTCCCGCCGAAGCGGTTAAGTTCAACTCTCTTTCTATATCAGCACGAATCGCTTGAGCAATTAACGTAGCTGAACCATTACATAAAGGGCTATCGGTAACATCAAGGTAGGCTTCATCTAAAGACAGTGGCTCAATAATTTGCGTGTAACGTTGAAATATTTGCCTAATTTGTATCGAAACTTCTTTATAGACGTGCATTCGACCGGGCACCACTAACAAATGTGGGCACAGTTTTAGCGCTTGAGCAGTAGGCATAGCAGAATGCACACCAAAACGGCGCGCTTCATAGTTGCAAGTGCTCAATACACCTCGCTGCCGCTCTTTGCCGCCAACGGCTAGCGGACGTCCACGATATTCAGGAAAGTCTCGCATTTCGACCGCAGCATAGAAACAATCCATATCAATATGGATGATTTTCCGACACACATTAACACCTAAAATACTGGTTAAATACACAGTTAATATTACCGATATTAAGCACTGACTACAAAAATATTTTCTTACTGAATCGAATTGATTAAATAAAAATTGATCTAGTGAATATCATAGCCTCTATGTAGATGATAAGATTCGTCGATTTCCAAAAATGGAGAAAAAATCATGGCTTCTATCTTGCAGGGTATGCAAATGCTGTTCGTAGCGTTTGGTGCTCTTGTTCTAGTACCGTTACTGACGGGACTGGACGCCAACGTGGCACTATTTGGTGCTGGTGTTGGTACACTACTCTTTCAACTGGTCACCAAGCGTTCGGTACCAATCTTTTTAGCTTCTTCTTTTGCTTTTATTGCACCAATCTTATACGGCGTTCAAACTTGGGGTGTTCCTGCAACAATGGGCGGCCTAATGGCAGCTGGTTTTGTATACATCATTTTAAGCGCTATTATCCGTGTTCGTGGCATTGCTATTATTCATAAGCTTCTTCCTCCTGTCGTTGTAGGGCCTGTGATTATGGTAATTGGTCTTGGCCTTGCCCCTGTTGCTGTGAATATGGCACTAGGTAAAACCAGTGATGGTTCTATGCAGTTGGTCGACGGTCAAATTGCCATTTGGATTTCATTAGCGTCTCTGTTTACCACTATCATTATCAGTGTTTACGCAAAAGGCTTTTTGAAGCTGCTGCCTATTTTTGGTGGTATTGCTGTCGGTTATATCTTGAGCTTGTTTGCGGATATTGTCGATTTCACGCCAGTTGCGACCGCTTCTTGGTTTGCGATTCCAAACTTCACTGCGCCAGAGTTTAATATCAACGCAATTTTGTTCATGCTTCCTGTAGCGATTGCTCCTGCGGTAGAACACGTTGGTGATATGTTGGCTATTTCAAACGTAACGGGTAAAGATTACCTGAAAAAGCCGGGCCTACACCGCACTATGGCGGGTGACGGACTGGCAACTATGGCAGCAAGTATGATGGGCGCTCCACCAAATACCACTTATAGTGAAGTGACCGGTGCGGTAATGTTGACCAAATCATACAATCCTAAAATCATGACCTATGCGGCACTGACTGCGATTGTTCTTGCTCTAGTCGGTAAATTAGGTGGCGTTCTACAAACCATTCCAACACCGGTAATGGGCGGCATCATGATGTTGCTATTTGGTTCAATTGCAACTGTGGGCCTAAACACCCTTATCCAAAACCGCGTTGATCTACATAACTCACGTAACTTAGTGATTGTGGGTGTGACTTTAGTGTTTGGTATCGGTGGTATGGCATTTGGGATTGGCGAGTTCAGCCTACAAGGCATTAGCCTTTGCGGTATCGTAGCTATCATCCTAAACCTTGTTTTACCAAAGCAATTGGGTGAAACCACTATCGTTGATAATGCTCAAATCGAAGATAAGCCTGAGTAAGTAATACCAAGCCTTATTATTCTTTGTGATACAAAAGTGCCAAGCGTAAGCTTGGCATTTTTTATGGGTACTGCCTGTTAATATCGATTGCAGTACAAGGTATTTCGTTCAAAAAAGTTAAGCGATTCGGTCTTTTTCCCAAGCCGCTATTTTCTCTGCACGTTGTGCCGCTTTAGCTTCGCGACGTTTACGCGCATCACAAGGTTCTGGGCAACTGCACACTTTATCTATGCCCATTGCATCCAAGCCACCACAGCTTCCTTTTACTACTTTCTTTTGGATAATGTAGCCTATGGACATCAATACGATGAAGCCAAGGAAAATACCAAAAGTCACTAAGAACGTTGTCATAGCTCAACCTTACTTATTTAAATACTGAGCAAAGGCATCCGAATACACCTCTTTAAACCCATCTTCGGTTTTTATAACCATAAACACCGCTAGACCGTTTTGATTGGCTACTCGAATACCTTCTTTCTCTCCTAGCACCATCAAGCCAGTCGCTAGACCATCAGCTGTCATGCAAGAAGGATGAATTGCTGTTACAGAGACTACCTTGTGTGCAATCGGTTTTCCAGTTTTTGGATTGATGATGTGTGAATAACGAATGCCATCACGTTCAAAATAATTGCGGTAATCACCCGATGTTGCCATCGCCATATTGCCTGGTTGAATAATCAGTTCAACTTCTCTGACATCTACAGTGGGTTTTTCAATGGCGATTCGCCAAGGGATCCCTTGATTGTTCTGTCCTTTCGATCTTAACTCACCACCAACTTCAACTAGATAACGTTGAATGCCGAGTGATTCAAGATAATTCGCTACCACATCCACGCCCCAACCTTTGGCTATCGTGGAGAGATCAACGTACAGATCTGGTAAGTCTTTTGCTAAGCCTTGATCAGTTAAAGAAAGGTGTTCAATACCTATCATTTTACGACGCGCTGCTAATTCTTCATCAGTTGGCACGGTATCAGGGCGAGCTTCTGGGCCAAATCCCCAAAGATTCACCAAAGGACCAACGGTAACGTCAAGCGCACCTTCAGTGAGTTTGTTTAAACGAATTGATTCGCGCACTACCGTTTCCATATCTTTAGATAATGGGAAAGGCTGCGCTTTTTTATATTGGTTAAATTGGCTTAGTTCAGATTTAGGGCGATAGGTCGACATTTGGTCGTTGACCTTCTCTAGCAGTTGATCAATTTTGCTCTGCATCGCTTCTGAATCAGCCACTTTACTATCAGCGATATATTTAATGTGATAGGTCGTACCCATCGTTTTACCCGCCAATGCAACTTGCTCTGGCGCTTGCTCACAGCCACTTAGCACCACTACTGAAACCAGTATTGCTGTTAGCCATTTTGAACCTTGAATAAGATGATTTACAAACTTCATCTTGTTTTCCTTATACCAATACAGGGCAAGCCTACTATCGCGATAGACGATAAAACAAAATGGCTGACTCAAAGAGCCAGCCATTGTTTTATCTGATTACGGCTTAGCCACCGAAGTCATCAAGTAGGATGTTTTCATCCTCTACACCTAGGTCTTTTAGCATGCCGATTACAGCTGCATTCATCATAGGTGGACCACACATGTAGTACTCACAATCTTCTGGAGCTTCGTGATCCTTCAGATAGTTTTCGTATAATACGTTGTGTATGAAGCCTGTGTAGCCATCCCAGTTATCCTCTGGAAGAGGATCAGATAACGCACAATGCCATACAAAGTTGTCGTTTTCTTCGGCTAGTTTATCGAAATCTTCAATGTAGAACATTTCACGTTTCGAACGAGCACCATACCAGAAAGTCATCTTACGCTTAGATTGCAAACGTAGCAGCTGATCAAAGATATGAGAGCGCATTGGAGCCATACCAGCACCACCACCAACAAACACCATTTCGTTGTCAGTATCTTTAGCGAAGAACTCACCAAATGGACCTGAAATAGTACACTTGTCGCCTGCTTTTAGAGACCAAATGTACGAAGACATAATGCCCGGTGGAACGTCAGGATTATTAGGCGGCGGCGTAGCAATACGCACGTTCAGCTTAATAAGGCCTTTTTCTTCTGGGTAAGACGCCATTGAGTATGCACGGATAGACTCTTCTTTTACGATAGATTCGTAACGGAATAGATTGAATTTATCCCAATCTTCACGGTACTCATCTGGAATATCAAAGTCAGCATATTTAATGTGATGAGGTTCAGCTTCAATCTGAATGTAACCACCCGCACGGAACGGTACTTCTTCACCATCAGGAATTTGCAGTACAAGCTCTTTGATGAAAGTCGCTTCGTTGTCATTAGAAAGAACCGTACATTCCCACTTTTTAACACCGAAGATCTCTTCAGGAAGTTCGATTTCCATGTCAGTTTTTATAGCAACCTGACAGGCTAAACGCTCACCTTCACGTGCTTCACCTTTACTAATATGGTCAAGCTCAGTTGGTAAGATATCACCACCACCGGATTTCACTTTAACGCGACACTGACCACAAGAGCCACCGCCACCACAAGCTGACGATACAAAGATACCGTTGCCTGCAAGTGCACTCAGCAGTTTGTCACCCGGAGAAACGGTAAAACCTTTCTCTGGATCACCATTAACTAAAATATTGACGTCACCCGTTGGTACCAGCTTAGATTTAGCGAATAAAATCACTAGCACTAACACCAATACAATCAGAGTAAACATCACAACGCCAAGAACGATCGTATTCATTGACTAATCCTTATAATTTACTCTTACAGTTGAACACCGGAGAAAGACATAAAGCCCAACGCCATTAGGCCTACAGTGATGAACGTAATACCAAGGCCGCGTAGACCTGGAGGTACATCAGAGTACTTCATCTTTTCACGTAGACCTGCAAGAGCAACGATTGCTAGCATCCAACCTACGCCAGAACCAAAGCCATACACGACCGATTCAGCAAAGTTGTAGTCACGCTGTACCATGAAAGATACGCCACCGAAGATTGCACAGTTCACCGTAATCAGCGGTAGGAAAATACCTAGCGCGTTGTACAAAGGTGGGAAGAAGCGGTCTAACACCATTTCCAAAATCTGTACTAGAGCTGCAATAACACCGATGAAGGTGATGAAGTTAAGGAAACTTAAATCCACACCCGAGACTAACGCATTCTCTTTCAACACTAGGTTGTACAGTAAGTTGTTCACAGGAACAGCGATGGTTAATACCACCACTACTGCAACACCAAGACCGAAAGAGGTTTTCACCTTCTTAGATACAGCAAGGAATGTACACATGCCCAAGAAGAAGGATAATGCTAGGTTTTCGATAAAAATCGATTTAACCAACAAGCTAATATAATGTTCCATCGTGCTACTACTCCTTCGCTTCTATTTGTTCAGGCTTGAAGATACGAATCACCCAAATCATGAAGCCAATCAAGAAGAATGCAGACGGCGCAAGCAAGAACATACCGTTAGGCTGATACCAACCACCGTCAGACACTAGAGGAAGTACTTCCATACCAAACAATTTGCCAGAACCAATCAGTTCACGGAAAAATGCCACAGTAATCAGTACGAAACCATAACCTAAACCATTACCGATACCATCAAGTAGCGATGGGATTGGCGCAGACTTCATTGCGTATGCTTCTGCACGACCCATTACGATACAGTTAGTAATGATCAAGCCAACAAATACCGATAACTGCTTAGAGATATCGTAAAGGTAAGCTTTTAGGATTTGGTCTACCACGATTACCAATGAAGCGATAATCGCCATCTGCACGATGATACGCACGCTGTTTGGAATGTGGTTACGAATAACAGACACGAAGAAGTTAGACAAAGCGGTTACAAAGATTACCGCCAGCGTCATAACAAATGCTGTTTCAAGCTTAGTGGTTACCGCAAGCGCAGAACACACACCAAGAACCTGCAAAGCAATTGGGTTGTTATCTAAAACAGGAGCCCAAAGGTTTTGCTTCATTTCTTTAGACATAGCCATTAGTTCAGCTCTCCTTCGCGTACTTTAGCAAGGAATGGTCCGAAGCCCATATCGCCTAACCAGAAATCGAAAGTATGTTGCACGCCGTTACCCGTCAAAGTTGCGCCAGAAAGGCCATCAACACCATGAATATCATTTGGTGCTGCGCCGCCCTTAACAATCTTTAATGCAGGCTTAAAGTTCTCATCGAACAGTTGTTTGCCTTCGAATTGACCGACCCAGTTCGGGTTTTCTACTTCACCACCTAGCCCAGGAGTTTCACCTTGCTCGTAGTAAGTAATACCTGACACTGTATTGCCGTCTGTTTCAACCGCAACAAAAGCGTACATCATTGACCACAGACCCGTACCGTGAATAGGGATAATCACTTTAGAGTAACTATCACCGTCTTTCACTAGATACACAGTAGCAATGTTGGCACGACGAATAATTTTAGCCGTGTCATCCGCTGCGTCCAATCGAATAGATTGTGCTGGATCTTTTGCCGCTGCTCGTTGGTCGTATGCCGCAGCATCACCATCAACGAACTCACCGGTTTTAAGGTCAACTAAACGAGGTTCAATATAGTTTCCAAATAATTCTTGGATTGTTCCTTGCTTAGAGATCTTCGCAACTTCTACAATTTTTGTTTGTTCATCTAGCACCGCATTGGCTTGTTGCTTATCACGTAGCCCTACTGCTGCCGTCGAAACGACAATAGAACAAATCAGGCTTAAACCAATAACGACACCTAGCGTCTTTTTAATGCTATCGTTTTTATTTGCCATAGCGTGCTAGTCTCCGCTTAATGTTCTTCTCGATAACAACGTGGTCGAATAGTGGTGCGAATAGGTTCGCAAATAGAATTGCCAGCATCATACCTTCTGGGTATGCCGGGTTAACTACTCGAATCAACACACACATCAAACCAATTAAAATACCGTACCACCACTTACCTTTATTGGTAAAAGAGGCAGAGACAGGATCGGTTGCCATGAAGAACATACCAAACGCAAAACCACCCAAAACTAGGTGCCAGTGCCACGGCATACTAAACATCGCATTGGAATCAGAACCAATAAGGTTGAATAGGGTCGCGGTTGCGATCATACCAATCATTACACCGGCGATAATGCGCCAAGATGCAATTCCCATGTAAACAATCATCAGTGCACCTAGCATCAAGAATAAGGTCGAAACCTCACCGATAGAACCAGGGATATTACCGATAAAGGCGTCCATCCAAGTAATAGATTGGCCTGTTACATTGTTGATTAGGTTAGAGTTACCACCTTGTGCCCACTGGCTTAGCGCCGTAGCACCAGAGAAACCATCAGCTGCAGTCCAAACTAAATCACCTGAGATTTGTGCCGGATATGCAAAGAACAAAAATGCACGGCCCGCCAACGCAGGGTTTAAGAAGTTTCGACCTGTACCACCAAAAATCTCTTTTGCGACAACAACACCAAAGGTTATACCTAGTGCAGCTTGCCATAGAGGTAATGTAGGTGGAACAATCAATGCAAACAGGATAGAGGTAACAAAAAAGCCTTCGTTGACTTCGTGTTTACGCACGATACAGAACAAGACTTCCCAGAAACCACCGACTAGGAATACTGTGGCATAGATAGGCAAGAAGTAGGTTGCACCAAGCAACATCTTACTGCCCCACCCAGCATCGGCACTGATAGCACCTCCCAGCATTTCTGTTAGCCAGTAGTGCCAGTTACCTGAAACTAAAGTGGCTAATTCAGCACCAGAATGTAACGTAGATAGCGCTGTGATTGCTTGGTTACCGGTATTGTACATACCCCAGAACATCGCAGGGAAAACTGCAAACCACACCATGATCATGATGCGCTTTAGATCAACGCTATCACGCACATGTGATTTGGTTTTTGTTATTGTACCCGGAGTATAAAAAAGCGTCGCGGTCGCTTCATATAGTGGATACCATTTTTCCCATTTACCGTTGGCTTCGAAATGCGGTTCGAGATCCTCAATAAATTTCTTCAACATGACTTAACCTTCCTTCTCGATAGTGTCTAGACACTCACGAAGTAATTCACCAAACTCATATTTGCCAGAACAAACATAAGTACAAAGGGCGACATCTTCTTCGGATAGCTCTAACACACCTAAGCGTTGCGCACTGTCTACATCTCCAGCACACAAATCGCGCAGAAGCAGCGTAGGCTCAATATCCAATGGCATTACTTTTTCGTAATTACCAATTGGAACCATCGCACGCTCACCGCCATTTAGCGATGTAGTTAAGTTGTATAATTGGCCTTTAAATAAATGACCAAGGAATGAACGCGTCACAGAGAACTTGTTTTTACCAGGCATAGCCCAGCCTAAGAACTCTTTATCTCTTCCTTCGCGCAATGCAGAAACCTGCATGTGATAACGACCTAGGAAAGCATGAGGACCCGTTGCGTTTGTACCCCAAAGCACAGAACCAGAGATAATACGTACTTCTCCTGGCATCAATTCTTTGTCGACTAATTCAGGAAGGTATGCACCTAATGTAGTGCGAACCAAACGCGGGTTGCTCACGACAGGACCACCAAGAGCCACGACACGATCTGTATAGATTTCACCCGTTAAAAATAACTTACCGAAAGCAATAACGTCTTGGTAATTGATGTTCCAAGCGACATGCTGTTCGTTGACGGGATACAAAAAGTGCATGTGAGTGCCCACTAGGCCCGCAGGGTGTGGGCCAGAGAATACATGCTCCTCAACATTACTTTGTTCTGAACGAGGAAGAGAACCACCACTTTTACACACATAAACCTTGCCATTAGTAAGCACTGAGAGAAGGTCTAAACCTGCTACAAATGCTTCATCCTGCTCGTTAATAATAACGTCAGGATTTCCTGCTAATGGGTTGGTATCTATTGCCGTAACAAAGATGGCATCAGTCGAAGAATCGACTGCGGGAACCTTACTGAACGGACGAGTTTTTAAAGCGGTCCATGAACCAGAATCAACCAGTTGCTTGCGAATTACATCCGCATCTAACTTAGCCAGTTCTTGTTGCTCATATTTATCAAAGGTGACTTGCTCGTTACCAGCTATTTCAATAACAACTGATTGCAAAACACGCTTTGCACCACGGTTTACCTGAGTAACCGTTCCGCTTTGAGGTGCAGTAAAAACCACGCCAGGATTCTTCTTGTCAGCAAAAAGAACCTGTCCCTTCTTTACTACATCCCCTTCGCGAACATGCATTGTTGGTCGCATGCCCACGTACTCTTCGCCCAGCAAGGCGACTTTTGAAACGGGATTCCCGTCATTAATCACCTGGGTAGGAGCACCTGATATAGGCAGGTCCAAACCCTTTTTAATTGTAATCATACGCACTTGCACTATTTTAAGGAAAAAGACTTTCATAACAAAAGTGTACTTAATACACTCTCATTTATAACAGATAGGTCAGTTTTTCTAACATATCCTTGTTAACTACCAAATAAACCCTTGATAGGGTTCCTTCAGGGCTCGCAATTCTAACATTAACACTTGTCTACATGCCACGCTGAGCCGTGATGATTAGCAAGAAATTACAAATTTCTTGCTATAAGCATCATGAAAATTGATCTAAAACACGGCAGTAACATTAATTTTATGAATTAAAGGCTACTTTGTGAACGATCGGTGAAATGTAACAATTGTTACTGTTTTTTTAGTGAGCTTTAAGATAGAGCATTGCCCCTTTAATGGCCTCCTCCCATACAATCTGGGGAGCTAGGGAATGCTTGTTGCTTCCATTCTTCTTTTGTCAGTGTATGCATTGAAAGTGCATGTAACCCCTCACCAAACTCATCGGTAAGAGCTTCATTCACTAGACGATGGCGGGCAACTAATCTTAGACCCGCAAATTTATCACTGACAATAACGACCTTAAAATGACTTTCAGAACCTTCCGGTACATTATGTTTGTAGCTCTCGTTGATAACTTGTAAGTGATACGGAGAGAAGTAAAAATCCAATTTTTTCTCAATTTTCTGCTGTCGCATGCTATCTCTCTATGTTGATACGTTTATGAATATAGATACTAAACGTATAGTGCTTTTATCATCCTGTACAATTTACTACGAAAAACAAACCAAATTAAACTAGAACACTCCCTCTATTCTAAAACAGAACAATAAGTTAATTCGCAAAAATAGCGCTAATTTGCGACAATAGACCAAGTTTAGGATCACTTTTTTAACATTAATAATCATGAAAACAGAGCTCGTACTGCACGACCAACTATTTACTCTTCACAGGTACCCCAAAAGGGCTAGTGAAACACTGCAAGCTTGGGATGCAGGAGATGAATATGTCATTAAGCATTTTATTGAAACACCCTTACCATTAGGCTCTAAAGTTTTAATTTTAAATGACAATTTTGGTGCTTTAAGCTGCTGGTTTTCTCGTGAGCATCAGGTATACCTGCAAACCGACTCACTCATCAGTCAAAAAGGTGCACAGCAAAATCTGCTGCTAAATCAATGCAATGCTATTACTTTGTTACGCTCAACAGAGGCAATACCTAGCGATATTGACGCTGTCATCATGCAATTGCCTAAAAGTAATCGATTTCTTACATGGCAACTGCATCAACTTAAAACGCGCTTAAACGTCGATACTCCTGTGGTTGCGGTCAATAAAGCCAATGCCATTCATACCTCAACGCTAAAGTTATTTGAAAAACACCTTGGGGAAACCCGCACCTCTCTGGCATGGAAAAAGCATCGCTTAGTCTTTAGTCAAGTAGGTCATCAAGCAGCGCCGGCAGTGGACGAAAAAACCACCTGGGATGTACCTGAGCATAAGATGCAGCTAAACAACTTAGCCAATGTCTATTCAGGAGAGAGTTTAGATTTGGGAGCACGCTTTATACTTGAGCACCTTCCACAAGATTCAAAGCATAAAAACATTATCGACTTAGGCTGCGGGAATGGCGTGTTATCGATCAAATTAGGTCGAAACAACCCTCTTTCTACCATTACCAGTGTTGATGAAAGTTTCATGGCGGTGGAATCGGCGCGAATGAACGTCACCGCCAATGTAGAGCATCCAGAACGCTACACCTTTATTGCCAATAATTGTCTCGATGACTTTACAAAGGACAGCTACGATCTGGTGGTGTGTAACCCACCCTTCCACCAACAAAACACCGTAACGGATCACATTGCATGGCAAATGTTTTGTGATGCGCATAATGTCCTAGAACCTGCTGGAGAATTATTGGTTGTAGGTAATGGTCACTTAGGTTATTTGGCTAAACTGACACGCTTATTTGGCAAAGGCCGAGTTAGCGTGGTAGCCAGTAATAAGAAGTTTGTGATTCTTTCGGCAAAGAAAGCCTCTTGAAAATCAATCAACTAACGTTATAACACCGAGGCTTATGCTACCCTCGGTGAAGTACTTTATTTTTCACTATGTTATTAAGGGAACTATCAATGAAACATTTGCTGATTATTGCTTTTTCAGCCCTTATATTGAGCGGTTGTGCTAGCCCAACTGACCAACAACTGAATTTCACCCCGCAAGCTGATAGCAGTCAAGTGACTATCAACGAACCAAAAACGTTAAGCCTGAGCACGACTGACGTGCGCACAGCTCAATACTTAGCATTAGTAACAAAAGATCATGATAAGGCGATGCCTATTCATGCCAAACAAAATGCAAGAATCGCATTAAACAATGCCATGCAGTCTATTTTACAGTCGCAAGGCTTCGTGATTGCCAACAATAGTGACAACAGCGTACAAGTTGAACTGCAAGAAGCTTTGGTTCGCGTAAAATCGTCTACTTTTAGCAACCAAATGGATGCCAAAGTCACCTTAAAAGTGACCGCAGAAACCCCAACAGGAAAATTTGTTAAAACCTATTCTGGCAGTGCCAAAGGTGATAACTCAATGGGCGCTTCTAACGAACAAATCGAACATATGCTTAATCACGTATCTAAGCTAGTGTTAAATGACATTGCCAACGATGTTGAACTTATCAATTACATGCAGGAGAAATTTCAATGAGCCGATTACTACTTGTAATCTGTGCGCTATTTAGTGCGTCAGTATTTGCCAATACCAAGGTGGTATTTGAAACAACCTTAGGTCACTTTACTATTCAGCTCAATGAAGAAAAAGCCCCTCTAAGTAGCGCTAACTTCCTTCGTTATGTAAAAGATGGCAGCTATGAAGGCACTATTTTCCATCGCGTTATTCCTGGCTTTATGGCTCAAGGTGGTGGTTTTGATGAGAATATGACTCAAATTAAAACCTACGGCCCTATCAAAAACGAAGCTAGCAATGGTCTAAAAAATAAAACCGCTAGTGTGGCAATGGCTCGCACCAATAACCCTGACTCAGCAACCCGTCAGTTTTTCATTAACTACTCTGACAATGAATTTTTAAACTACTCATCATCTAACCCAGGCTATGCGGTATTTGGTCAAGTGGTTGAAGGCTTCGATGTTGTGAAAAAAATGGCGAGTCTGCCAACCAAAAGCAATGGTTTCATGAAAGATATCCCAGCAACGCCTATCGTTGTCACTAAAGTGACAATTCAAAAATAAATCCCCTATATAGTTATCCTAAGGTGAACGCAGAGCGAGTGGCTCTGCGTTACGTATGAGTAAAAGGAAAGAAAATGACGGATAAGATGTCTTGGGGTGAGACCTTTAAAAGTTACCTTGATAAGCGCTTGCTTTGGGTGTTTATGTTGGGTTGCTCAAGTGGTTTCCCTTGGGTGCTGATTGGCTCTAATATGTCAGGATGGCTAAAGGATGCTGGGCTCAGTCGCGCCGCTATTGGCTATTTTGGCTCAGTGTTTGTGGTGTATGCCATTAACTTTATGTGGGCCCCTTTGGTTGATAGGGTAAAACTGCCTATTTTGCATCGCCTATTAGGTCAGCGCCGCTCTTGGATCTTCTTATGCCAAGCCATTATGTTGGTTTGTACACTGGCTATTTCTGGGGTTGATCCCGCTAAAAGTCTGATGTTTACCTCAATGCTCGCCTTAGGTATCGCGATTGCATCCTCCACTCAAGATGTGGCAATTGATGCCTACCGTATTGATAGCTTTTCTAAAAGTGAAGCCTCAAAACTTCCTCAAGCATCGGCAATGGCCGTTGTGGGATGGTGGACAGGTTATTCTCTTCCTGGTTACTTGGCGTTCGTCAATGCCGACAGCATAGGATGGAACGGCGTCTATTTGGGAATGACCGCAATTGTGGCACTGCTGATGGTGTTCACTCTGTTTACCAAAGAGCCAAAAACCGCACGTAGCCAACTGCAATCGGAAGCAGAACAACGCCACAGCAAAGTGGTAGGTTCGCCAGTTGTAGCATGGTTTAGTGTGACCTTGATTGAACCTTTTGCTGATTTTTTCCGACGCAATGGCGTTCGAGTTGCAATCACCTTATTGCTGTTTGTCTTTCTATTTAAAATTGGGGAAGCCTTCCTTGGTCGTATGTCGATTCCTTTCTATAAAGAAATCGGCTTTAGTAACGAACAAATTGGCGACTATTCCAAACTGATTGGTTGGGGAGCAACCATACTGTTCACCTTTATTGGCAGTATGTTTAACGTTAAGTTTGGCATTGTAAAAGGCTTAATGATTGGCGGTGTGGCGATGGCATCGAGCAACCTAATGTTTGCTTGGATTGCTCAATCAGGCCCAAATGAAACGCTATTTTTGGCCACTATCATTGTCGATAACTTTACCACCGCATTCTCAACGGTAGCCTTTGTGTCATTTTTGACCGTGCTGACTGGACAAGCATTCTCAGCAACCCAATATGCCCTGCTTGCCTCACTCGGTAACTTAGGCAGAACCACCTTAGCCTCTTTTAGTGGTGAACTGGTTGATTACTTAAATGATTGGTCGATGTTCTTTATCATCACCGCTGCCATGGTGATTCCAAGCTTAATTATGCTTTATTCGCTACGAGGTTATTTTAATAAGGTATTAGAAAAGGCTCACCAGCGGGGTTTAGATGATGAGCAGCAATATAATGACTCTCAAAACCAGTAATCCGGTTAGGTGTCGTTAAATAAAACGCTCACATAACAACAGGCCACACGATCGTTAGATGTGTGGCCTGTTTTATTATTACTTGCTGTTATGCATACCGACTATGTACAGTGCGCAGGTTAAGGGTACATACCACGCCCAAACATATTGAATATGCGAGCGGCACCTTGAGTAAATATCATTGTATCGCTTAATAGCGTTAGGCATAAACAATCTTGCCCTTCATCGGTGCGCGGCGCGTGCTTTATAGAGGCATCCGCCACCGTAAAGTCGCCTTCCTTATACTGACCTATCTCATCATGAAACCGCCCATGCAATACCAGTGTGGTTTCAATACCCTTGTGCGTGTGCTGAGGAACTTGAACTCCACCAGTGATATACAGCAAACTCAAACGCTCTTGCTCACCAATATCAAGCTGTGCGGTGTACACCTTGCCACCATAGCTCTTCCATTCACTTAATCTTTGACTCACATTCTGCAAAGATTGAGGCAAGGAAAACTGCTTACCATTTACCTCGATAGTCACCGCAGGCTTAGCCACTTTCATATCAGGCTTTCTGTCTAGCGAAATAATATCGTTAAACATGGCTTCCATATCGGCTAGCTCTAATTCAACCTCAGGCTCTACATCTATCAAAGATTGCGAGGCAAGTTCTTCAAATTCTTGCACCTTGCTTTGGCAGTGAGGACACATTTCCAGATGCGCGGCTAGAGTGACGCCATTACAAGCATCGATAGTGCCGCTGGCATAGGCTTTCAACAACTCGTTACTTGGATGATGTTTCATACTTGTTCCGCCCTTATCGTATCCTTAAGCTTCTCAACGGCCAGTCTCAGACGAGACTTTACCGTACCGAGAGGAATATCAAATTTATCAGCCACATCTTGATGAGGTAATTCATCCAGATAAATCGCTTTAATCACTTCTTTTTGTTTGATCGGTAACGTATCTAGATAACGAACTATCTGCTCTCGTAGCATGTCTCTTTCAGGTGAATACTGGTCAACTAAGTCTGGCGGGCAATAATCATCAGGCCAAATATCTTCTGAATGGATATGCAGCTCTCGACCTTTTTGCTTACGCAGCAGATCAAAACAAAGGTTTCTGGCAATGGTGTAAATCCATGTTGATAAGGCACTTTTACTGCCATCAAACAAGTGTGATTTTTGCCAAACTGTTGCCAGTGCTTCTTGCACTAACTCCATAG
Source organism: Vibrio sp. B1Z05 (assembly GCF_052955985.1). NCBI lineage: Bacteria > Pseudomonadati > Pseudomonadota > Gammaproteobacteria > Vibrionales > Vibrionaceae > Vibrio > Vibrio sp. B1Z05. Next base: position 613,906 of record NZ_CP130463.1, on the reverse strand, counting down.
CCACTTGTTCATTTCCTACATGCTTATACGCAAATTGCTTTAACCGCGGCGAAAAATGTTTAAACACTTTCGCAAACGCAGCTTTATCGCCTTGCTGTACCTTATCCATGCATTCATTCCACTCTGCCCGAGTAGGGTTTGAGACCTTGGTTTGTAATGATACGGTTAACGATTCCATGGTTCACCTTTCACAGTTAGAGAGTGGTAACTAAAGACCCCCTCTCTCAAATTTGTTCGAGAACCTAAATGACCTATTTGTCTATTGGTTTCTATACGTCACAGTTTATCTACGCAAGTTTGTCCTCATTGGATCACTATTGATTAAACATAAATTCATTCAATGCCCATCACAGCAACTTAGTACCCAACAATAATTGACAACAACTGCTCTATTGATGAGTTCGATAGGTATAAGTATATGCCACCAACCAATAAAGGTAGGTGAAAGAGCATATCCTCGTGAGTTTCTTTAGTTATTGAGCTTTTGGGTTATTGAGCTTTTTGGCTTACTGAGCCTCAATGGCTTGGCAAAGAAACTTTACTGCTTCCTCACAATCAGTTTGAGAGATCAGGTGCTCAAACTGATCTTGCTCCATAGGCAACAGCTCTAACCAGCGTTGACTGACCCATGTCGCATCATCAAAGAAGCAGTGTGAGTAGAGGTTTTTTATTTCAGGAAAGCGTTGATAGACTCTTTGCAATTGTTCACTAATGTAAGTGTTATCTTGTGAAAGTTGCTGGCTTTGCCAGTTATCAAGGTATTCAACCTCGCCACAACGCAAACCATCAAACTCACTCCAAACCCTCTTCACTCTAAAACGGCGAGTGCCGACGATAGTGATCCCAAGAAAACCATCCGCTAATTGTTCAAAATCGACAATTTGAGCCAATGTACCGACTTGTGAGATATTTTTCGGCGATGAGGCGCTACTCTCATTAATCACGCAAACACCAAACCCCTCACCCGCGCGACAGCAATCACTGATCATACGTTTATAGCGAGGCTCAAAGATTCTTAAATTCATTTTTCCCTCAGGTAACACCATAGAACTTAAAGGAAATAACTTTATACAGGGCATAGTTTACTCTCTGGTTTTATATCCTAAACTAATACGTAAGAGAGACTAATTAGATCAAAAACCGTAAAAACAAGTAACTTGAAAAAGTTCCCTTAAAAATGCCATATGAATAAGAAACGATCGTTAAAATTGCATTTATGTGATCTTGATCACTGACTTGTGTCGTTTTTTTGCCGTATTGCACTTTTATTTGTGCGTGAGATCTCTATTATTCTGTCGAAGGAAACCCACGCTATGGAATAGCAAAATCCATTTACCGCACACTTTTTAGAGTACCCATTATTATGCGTAAATCACTTTTAACTCTTGGCCTACTAGCGGCTACCTCAGCTCCAGTTCTTGCAGCTGATTACACAGACGGTGACATCCACAAGAACGACTATAAGTGGATGCAATTCAACTTAATGGGCGCTTTTGATGAGAAGCCTGGTAATTCAAGCCATGATTACCTAGAAATGGAATTTGGCGGTCGCTCTGGGATCTTCGATCTTTACGGCTATGTTGATGTATTCAACCTTTTAACTAGCCCTAGCTCTGATAAAGCCGATGCAAGTAGCAAAGTATTTATGAAATTTGCTCCGCGTATGTCTTTAGATGCATTGACTCATAAAGACCTATCATTTGGTCCAGTTCAAGAGTTATACGTTGCGTCACTAATTACGTGGGATGGCGCAACAAACACAGTTGACCCATATGCGGTAAACCAACAAAAAATCGGTTTAGGTTCTGATGTAATGGTGCCTTGGCTTGGTAAAATTGGCCTAAACTTCTACGGCAACTACGATTCAAACCTTAAAGATTGGAACGGTTATCAAGTGTCGACGAACTGGTTTAAACCTTTCTTCTTCTTTGAAAATGGTACATTCCTTTCATACCAAGGTTACATTGATTACCAATTCGGCATGAAAGAGAAATACTCTTCAGCGAGCAACGGCGGCGCAATGTTCAACGGTCTATACTGGCACTCAGATCGCTACGCAGTGGGTTACGGCCTTAAACTTTATAAAGATGTGTACGGTATTAAAGACGGTAACAACGGTTTGGTAAGCTCAGGCGTAAGCCACTACGTTGCTGTCACTTACAAGTTCTAATAGAACTTAAAGTGGTAAAAAAGGCGCATTTTGAAGTGACCCCTTAAAGTTGGACATTTCTGTTAAGCTGCTTTCAAGGCCTGATTTCGATACTCTATCGGAGTCAGGCCTTTTAATTTCACTTTAATTCGTTTGGTATTGTAGTACTCGATGTATTCGTCAATATGAGCTATCAGATCATCGGCATCTTCAAAGTACTGGTTGTGGTACATTTCTGTTTTCAGCAAGGCAAAGAAATTCTCTGCAACTGCATTATCTAGACAGTTTCCTTTCCGTGACATGCTCTGCGTTAAGCCACTTTCAGATAGTTTTTTCTGATATTTCTTATGCCTATATTGCCACCCTTGATCGCTATGAACGATTGGTTTAGCGTTTTCATCTAAAGTCGCAACCGCATCTGTCAACATGTCAGTTACCAGAGGTAGACGTACATTTTTTGCGACCTTATAAGCCACAACTTCCTGTGTGAACAGATCAACGATGGGTGATAGATAGACTTTCTGCTGTTTAACTTTAAACTCAGTGACATCCGTTACCCACTTCTCATCTGGCTTCGTCGCTTCAAAGTCTCGTTCAAGAACATTAGGGGCCACAGTCCCCACTTCTCCTTTGTAAGAGCTGTACCGTTTTGGTCTGACGGTAGACTTCAAGCCTAGTTGACCCATGAGCCGTTGAACCGTTTTGTGGTTAAGCATAACACCCTGTCTTCGTAGCTCTAAGTGAATACGACGATACCCATACCTGCCTTTATGCTCATGGTAAATTTGCCCTATTAGATCCTTTTCATCTTGATACTGTTCGGTGTCGTTATCTGCCTTAGCATGATAATAGAAAATACTTCTCGCTAATTTTAAGGCATGCAAGAGGTATTTTAGTGGATAACGGCTTTTAAGAGCTAGAGCTACGTTCGCTTTTTCTTTGTTCGGCGATGCTTTTCCTGCTCCAGCTCCTCTAACTTTTTTAGAACAGCATTCTCGGCTCGTAAGTAGGCTAATTCCTCTTTTAGCTCCTCTAGCGTCTTTTCATCATCACTTTTTTGTTTGATAAAAGGGTGCTTACTCATTGGTGGTTGTCCTCTGCTACGTTCAAGCCCCTGAATACCATATTGTTTGTACTGTTTAAGCCAAACGGAGAGTGTTCCAGGGGAGGAAAAATTTAATACCGCACTAGTGTGGTTAATAGACCAGCCATTCGTCCACATTTTTTTTAACGCATGCAACTTGGTTTGAGCATTTTTAGCAAAATCATGAGGCTTAAACGAATCAGAACCATGAATCTCAAACACTTTTCCCCAGTAACGTATTATGGGTGGTGCAATGGAGTAGGTGTGAGAAAGATCGTGAGATGAACACTCACCCAGTAAAAATTGTTTAGCGACCGCACACTTGAATGCTCGGCTATATTTGGACATAAAAAGACCCCCAATAATCGGTGTCCAACTATTGGGGGTCAGTTCACTTTGCGCCTTTTTTAATGTCGTGAATTCGCCAATAAATGCATTTCCGAGTATCCTAGCCATGAATTTGTGTCCTTGGTTCTTATCTGTGTATTTACTCCTTGAAATACACATGACTATGGGCATTTAGACTGGAGAATGGTTTGAATATTAGTATCCTTGGCGTTGGTGCCATTGGTTCGCTGTGGGCGTGTTATCTACACAATGCGGGTCACAATATCTCTTTGTGGAGCAGAGACACAGCGCCTAGCATATCGCTGTCATTTGCGCAGCAAGCCCCTATTCAATTTCGCGCCAACCAAATCTCGGATATGAATAATGCCGATTTAGTAATTGTGGCAGTCAAAGCATGGCAGGTAGAGCAAGCTCTATTGCCCATTATTCCGCATCTCAAAAAAGGCTGTTGCGTGCTTTTTACCCACAATGGTATGGGCGCTGTCGATCCACTGTTAGCGCAACTGTCTGAGCACCCCGTGTTATTTGCTACCACCACTCACGGCGCACTCATAGATAATCAGTCTAAAATTCAACATACGGGACAGGGACAAACAATCGTCGGCGCTCTCAACGAGAGTGGCACATTGCTATCAGCACAAATAGTCCCTATGTTAGATCGTGCCCTTGCACCAGTATCTTGGGACGATAATATTCAACAAGCTCTGTGGAACAAACTGGCGATTAATTGCTGTATCAACCCATTAACCGCCATCCATAATTGCCGTAACGGCGAGCTTGCGCAAAGTGAGACTTTGGCTCTCATACAAGCACTTTGTGTGGAAATTAGTGAAGTGATGACCGCTGAAGGACTGACTTGCGATAGCGATGCACTGTTTGCCAAAAGTCAGCAGGTTATCCAAGCCACCAGCGCAAATTTCTCGTCAATGCATCAAGACATTCAACATCAGCGTCGTACCGAGATCGACTATATTACCGGATACTTACTCCAGCGTGCCAAAGCACAGCAGATTTTAACGCCGTACAATCAAACGCTTTATCAACAGATCAAACAAAAAGAGGCTCAGCAATGACCATTAAGGCCTTAGTACCCATAGCTCCGGGCACTGAAGAGATGGAAGCCATTACCATCATTGATGTTTTAATTCGTGCTAACTACCAAGTAACGGTAGCCAGCGTTGATCCTGAAGGTGCACTGACCTTTAAAGGTTCGCGTGGCATTGTGCTCACCGCAGAGGTGAAACTTGTAGATGTAGCCGATGAAGAGTTTGATGTTATTGCGATGCCCGGCGGCGTTGGCGGCGCTGAGGTTTTCCAACAAAGCATACTGTTGGTCGAAATGATCAAACAGCAACAATATGATGGCAGACTCAATGCCGCTATTTGCGCGACACCAGCTCTGGTATTACAGCACCATCAGCTGTATCCAAAAGCCTTGATGACGTGTCATCCACATTTTAAATCGCACATCCCGAAAAATAATTGGCGAGATAAACGCGTCACCTACGATCAACTGAATAAGCTGCTAACTAGCCAAGGACCCGCAAGTGCCTTTGAGTTTGCAATCGAGCTCGTTATTTTACTGTCAGGTAAGCCCTTTGCTTGGAGTGTTGCCGAACCTATGGTGCCACTGCCAAATCTTCATTACTTCGATTTAGGAGCTAAAGGTGTTTGATATTCAAGCAATTCGAGCCCAATTTCCTGCATTGCAGCAACAAGTAAACCAACAACCTTTGGTGTATCTTGATAGCGCTGCCACCACCCAAAAACCGTTGCAGGTTATCGATACGATTAGCCTCTACTATTCACAGCACAATGCCAATGTACACAGAGGCACGCACAGCTTAACAGCCAGTGCCACCAGCGCCTTTGAACAAGCTCGTGAGAATGTGCGCACTTTCATTAATGCCAGCTCTCATAAAGAGATTGTATGGACGCGCGGCGCCACCGAAGCCATCAATTTGATTGCACAAACGTATGCCAGAAACACGCTACAAGCGGGTGATGAAATTCTGGTCAGTGAAATGGAGCACCACGCCAATATTGTTCCTTGGCAAATTGTGGCGGAGCAAACTGGCGCTAAAGTCGTAAAGATCCCGATGTTGGACGATTGCACTTTAGATCTTGAAGCTTTTCAAGCACGCCTTAATCACAACACCAAGATCTTAGCCATTGGCCAAGTTTCTAATGTCACTGGGACTCATCACCCTGTAAAACAGATGATCAAACTGGCTCGCCAATTTAATACGGTTGTCGTACTTGATGGCGCGCAAGGTATTGTTCACGAGGCGGTTGATGTGCAGGCGCTGGATTGTGATTTTTACGTCTTTTCTGGTCACAAACTGTATGCGCCAACGGGTATTGGCGTGTTATACGGCAAACTGGCTTTACTTGAGGCGATGCCACCTTGGCATGGCGGCGGCAAAATGGTGCAAAAGGTTAGCTTCTCTGGCACTTCATTTAGTGAGCTTCCCGGAAAGTTTGAGGCGGGTACGCCTAATGTAGCCGGCGCTTTAGCCCTCTCTAGCGCGATTGATTGGTTAACCAGCATCAATCATGCCGAGGCAGAGCAACATGTGCAGGCGTTGCAACACAAAGCTTACCAAGCCATTTCAAAAATTGAAGATATTGAGGTTGTCGGTTATCAAGCAGGGGCCAGTATTTTGAGCTTTATTATGCCGGGAGTGCATCATGAAGATATTGCGACCTTACTCGATCAACAAGGCATTGCGCTACGCGCGGGACACCACTGCGCTCATCCACTGATGGATAGCTTAGGTATAAAGGGAACGGTGCGCATCTCTTTTGCTGTGTATAACAATGAGCAAGAAGTGGATGCGCTCATTGCGGCTCTAACTAAGGCCGTTGATATGCTGTAGCGGCTTGTCAATAATCGCTAAAGTTAAACCTATGCGCTGAGTGTTTTAATTTGCTCAACAATTGCTTTAAGCCCATTGCCTCGCGATGGGCTTAAATGTTGGATCAAACCCAGTTTTTCAAAATAGTCATCGATATCAAATTGCTGAATTTGTTGACTGTTTTTGCCATTACATACCGTCAGTACCAAGGCAATCAAGCCGCGCACAATGCGCGCGTCAGAGTCAGCACAAAACTGCCAAACTCCGTCAACTTGCTTACCTACCAACCATACTTGGCTTTCACAACCTGCCACTAACACTTGCTCAGCTTTTAGCTCATCGGGCATTGCTGGTAATTGCTTACCCCACAAGATCACCTGTCGATAACGCTGCTCCCAACCTTGGCATTGTTGCATCTGCGCAAGGATATCCTGTTCAAGAATGGTGCTGCCAAACGGGTTTTCTGGGTATGTCATGATAAGTAGACCTTAATTACGCGCTGTGTTTTTCAATCAATTTGGCAATGATACGCGACACTGCGACAAAACCAAAGGTGGCCGTCACAACGGTAGCCGCGCCAAAGCCAGTCGCACAATCCATTCGCTTAGGGCCTTCGGCTGTAGCTTTCACCGCGCAGACGCTACCATCGGCTTGCGGGTATTTAAGGTGTTCTGTAGAAAAGACGCAATCGATGCCAAACTTGCGCTTTGGATTCTTGCTAAAGTTATGAAAACGGCGCAATTGATCTTTGATTTTCTTCGCGAGCGGGTCTTGCACTGTCTTGCTCAGATCCGCCACACTGATTTGTGTTGGGTCGACCTGACCACCCGCGCCACCGATAGTGATCACTTTAATTTTGTTGCTACGACAATAGGCCAACAATGAAGTCTTCGCTTTAACGCTATCAATGGCATCTAATACGTAGTCGTATTCTTTACTCAGATATTCAGATTGATTTTCTGGGCCAATAAAGTCATCTATCAGATTCACTTTACACTCAGGGTTAATCAGCGCGACACGCTCTGCCATCACTTCAATTTTGCTCTTGCCCACAGTGCCACTCATAGCGTGAATTTGACGGTTGATGTTAGTCACGCACACATCGTCCATATCAATTAGGGTTAGCTCACCCACGCCACTGCGCGCCAGCGCTTCTACTGCCCAAGAGCCCACACCACCAATACCAATCACACATACGTGCGCGGCACGTAAGATTTCCACTTCGCTATTTCCATACAGGCGACGCGTACCGCCAAAACGTTGGTCATAGGATTCGGATGCTGGGGTGGTTAATTCTCGCATGAGCTTTATCTCTGAACTGTAAACAACAAGAGTGCGTTTTATACGCACTCTTGTGTTTAATGTCTAGTCTTTGCCGTGTTTAGGCTGACTTGTAAAATCGAATCACTCTTTCCCTTTTGGCAATTGCCAAGGGTTGGCGGTGACTGAGTTTTCTAAGCCTAATTTCCAGACACGGCCAAAGTGCTTGTAGTGCCCTGACTGTACGCCTGCTCGCGCGCCCATTCCATGATAGAGGTCGAGATGATTTTGCTTCACTGCACCACCGGTATCTAACACCAGTAATAAACGTAGTGCGTGCGTACCAGACCATGTGCCATCGGCATTGAGCAAAGGCACTTCAGCTAAAATTGGCGTGCCCATAGGTAGCCAAGATCTGTCCCCTGCCACTGCTGCCATTGGCAATAAAGGAATGCCTGCCGAACCGCGCACCGCTAAATCATCTTTCGGGGCGAAGAACACATAAGAAGGGTTTTGCTCTAATAGCTCTTTTACTGTCTCTTCATCGTTTTCCGACACCCACTGTTTAATCGCTTTTAAAGACATGTCTTTGCGCTCGACTAAACCGCGCTCAATTAAGATGCGTCCGATACTGACGTAAGAGCGATTGTTTTTCCCCGCATAAGCAAAATACTGCATGCTGTTGTCATCGCCAAAATGAACAAAGCCACTGCCCTGCACTTCCATTAAAAATGGGTCAATCATATTGGCCGCATAACCAAGTTCTAACCCTTTGCCCGTTAATGCCCCATCATAGATTTGAGCACGCGTAGGACATTGGCTGCTGCAACTTGGCTTACCGTAAACAGGGTATTTATAGGTTTGATCAGGAACATGACGTAATTCGATGACCGGAGAAAAATATCCGGTAAATAGCACATTCCCTTTATTGTCTCCGCCACGCATCTGCGCACTTTGTACGCCAAAACGTTCAAGGTCGGCAGGATCTCCACTTTGCAATGCCCACTCAGAAAGGTGTTGGTACAACTCTTGATACTTAGCCGCCATGGAAGGTGAGTTATCTAGCACCTGCTTAGCCTGCGCATCAAACGAGTTTAAATCTCGAAATGCATTACTATTTATGGTTTTAGTTTGCGTAAGAGGCTGAGTAAATTCTTGGTCAAAATATTGCTGACCATTATCAGTATTCTGGGCACAGCCCGTTAATAGGATCGCAACGGCAAAGAATGGAATAAATTTGTGCATAGGATGGGTTTTATATCCTTAATTAAACCTTAGAAAGTCAGAATGACAAACTCACATGCTTTACGCAATGCTTGTTAAAGAAAACACACACATTAAATCTAGAAGTGTTATTGCATTCTTTTAATATAGAGTCATTTAAACAGTTGCAATCATATAAATACGCATTATTATTGTATAAAAATTCACATCAGAGTTGGTTATGTCTCGTAGTACTGAACTGGTCAAAGGATTTCGGCAATCCACCCCATATGTAAATGCTCACCGTGATAGCACTATGGTTATCTATCTCTGTGGTGATGCGTTAAGCCATGATAATTTTCCTAATATCGTCAGCGATATTGCGCTACTGCATAGCCTTGGCGTGAAGCTGGTATTGGTGCATGGCGCTCGCCCGCAAATAGACCAACGCCTCAGCTTACAGTCCTTATCTTCCCCTTATCACAAAGGGGTTAGGATCACTGAGTCAACGACCTTACCGCATGTCATGCAGGCATCAGGGCAATTGCAGCTCGCCATTACCGCTCACCTCTCTATGAGTCTCAACAACACGCCTATGGCGGGAAACCAACTCAACGTGGTCAGCGGTAACTTTGTGATTGCGCAGCCATTAGGTGTGGATAACGGAGTGGATTATCAACACAGTGGACGAGTACGCCGCATTGATGTTGAAGGTATCAACCGCGCGCTTGAGCAAGAGTCGATAGTATTAATTGGCCCAGTGGCAGGCTCCGTTACAGGCGAGTGTTTTAACTTAGTATCAGAACAAATTGCCACTCAAGTGGCGATAAAACTAAAAGCGGACAAACTGATTGGCTTTAGCTCAGATCAAGGTTACATCAAACCGAATGGTGAAGTGGCCGCAGAGCTGTTCCCACACGAGCTAGAAAGCATCCTACAACAAGGCATGCCAGGCAATGCCCCTATCACTGAACGCTTCTTGCAAGCAGCGGTAAAAGCCTGTGAAAAAGGCGTACAGCGCAGTCACCTTGTGAGCTACCTTGATGATGGTGCTTTAATACAAGAGCTATTCTCTCGTGATGGTATCGGTACACAAGTTGTGATGGACAGCGCCGAGCAAGTGCGCATTGCCACCATTGACGACATTGGCGGTATTTTAGACTTGATTGAACCGCTAGAAAGTGAAGGCATTTTAGTGCGTCGCTCTCGCGAACAGTTAGAGCGAGAAATTGAGCGATTTACTATCATAGTCAAAGATCAGCTCATCATTGGTTGCGCTGCGCTCTATCCTTACGTTGAAGATCAAATGGCCGAAATGGCCTGCGTAGCTATTCACTCTGACTATAGAGATGGCAACCGCGGCGTGCATTTATTAGAGCACATGAAGCATCAAGCCTATGCGCTCGGAATCAAACAGCTGTTTATTTTGACCACCCGCAGTTTGCATTGGTTTAGAGAGCAAGGTTTTGCTGAAATTGATCTAGAGGCACTGCCGATTAAAAAGCAGGACCTCTATAACTTCCAACGAAAATCAAAAATCTTAGCGCTGGATATCAACTAAGACATCTCGCACCCACTAGCTATCTGTTTGCAAACGTTGCGACAGATGGCTACTTCTTGCGGTTTTTTGCTTGATAGCGCGCTGCATAATACCAACATCAGCATACACACTCAGACGATTCTTGGCGCGCGTCACACCGGTATAAAATAACTCTCTGGTCAGTATCGGTGTCATCGTTTTCGGCAGTAACAATAACGTATAGTCAAACTCACTGCCTTGCGATTTATGAATAGTCATTGAATATGCGGTTTCATGTGGCGGTACGCGACTTGGAAGCACGCCTTTTACGCTGCCATCAGGCAGTTCAAAATACACTTTCAATCTCGGCTCTTGTAAGCTTTCATCCAACAAACAAATGCCAATATCACCATTATACAAATGCTGACTGTGATCGTTACTATTGACCATCACAGGCCTTCCTATGTACCAAGTATCTCTATCCGCAGCAATTAAGGCTTTCCGTGCTAATACTTTTTCGATATTAGCATTGGTGCCTTCTACTCCAAACTCACCTTCTCTGACCGCGCACAGCAAGCGGGTTTGAGCGAAACTTTGCAACACAGTGCGCGCAAATGCAGACATACTTAACGTGCCATTTTGCTCAAATCTAAGGTTTAAGTACTCTTTATAGCGAGTCGCTAAAGTATCAATCAATTGCGCGTAACGCTCACTATTAACCTCAAAGTGCTCGATATCTTGATATTGACTGGCAAACACCTCTGTCGCTTTACTGCTGCTACCTGAGTTGATTGCTCGCGCTAACTGACCTACGCCAGAGCGACTGTGAAAACGAAAGCTCTTTTGCAATACACACAAGCTATCACTAATAGCCGTGCCCACATAAGGCGATGCTGGCAGTTGATAGCCGGTTAACTTATTTAGAAGTTCGCTATGCGCCGCGCTGTAACCTTGTCCGCCAAGTTGACAAATATCACCTAATACCGCCCCAGCCTCTACAGATGAAAGCTGATCTCTATCACCCAGTAATATCAAACGCGCGTTCGCTGGCAGTGCGTTGAGCAATTTGAACATCATAGGCAAATCGACCATGGAAGCTTCATCGAGAATCAATAAATCTAAATGCAACGGATTCTTGGCATTGTGTTTAAATTCAGTGCGATTAGGAATAGCGCCAAGCAAGCGGTGTAATGTGCTGGCAGAGGTGGGGATTTTTTCTTTTATCTCCGGTGATACGGGCAAGGAATCAATGGCTTGTCCGATAGATTCAGTCAAGCGCGCCGCTGCTTTTCCCGTTGGCGCAGCAAGCTTGATATCAAGTTCCACTTCACTTGAGGCCACCAGCGCGGCTAACAATTTAGAGACAGTGGTGGTTTTGCCCGTACCCGGGCCCCCTGAAATTACACAAAAGCGGCGCGTAAGCGCAGTAGCGGCGGCCACTTTCTGATGGTTTAAACACGCACTTAACGGTATATATTCATTTAATACTTCAAGGTCGCTGGCTGACTTAGCACTGCTGGCAATCGCCACCAGTTTGTCCAATGCAATGTCAGCGGTGTCCACCACATCCAAAGACTCGCAAATAGCTCGATGAATTTGCGCATCACTGGCATTAGCTTTTTTAAGCGTTTGAATATCTTTAAACAGATAACTTAACTGCCATGTGAACAATTGATCTAACTGCAATCTCAGCACAGATAATTGCTGCACATCCATCGCGATAGGCTCTGCGTATTCCAATAGCTTTTGTGCCAGAGCCCCTTCAAAGTGCCAATATTTTTGCAAATACAAACTGCCAAATTCAAACACTAACGGTAAGCGCATAGCTTGTTGAAAATCTTGTGCGACTAAGCTTGATTTAGTGAGTTCATCCGCCCAATCACAGACAAGTAATTGCGGGTCAAAAAGTGACTCAAGTTGTGTCACGCCAAAGGATTTTAATGGATTCCAAGCATTGCTAATCGGTAAGCATGAATTACCTTTGCTGAGCTCGTAGCTCACCGCGCATACCATCACCGCAACATGCGCCGCTGATGCGGTTTTTTCTTGCTCGGCAAAAAACTTAGCCAACTGAAAATCAATGTCGCGCACCATGCCCACACCAGCCATGACGTGTAACCAATCTAGCCAGCTTTTCTGGCGGTATTTACTCAATTGCTCTGGCGCAATCTCGGCCACATTGAGCACTTCTGGAAGGCTTTCATTCGACGCTATCATTTTATTGCCTCCTCACCACGAATATGAGCATCTAATTCATTGAGCATAGGTAACGATGGTTTCGCGGAAAATACCCCGTATTCACCACTGCCATCCATGCCACGTAAAAACAAATAGAACACACCACCAAAATGCGTTTCATAGTCGTAGTCTGCAATACGACTACTTAAAAAGCGATGCAGTGCCAATGCATAGATTTGATACTGGGCATCATAGCGATGATCTAACATCGCTTTGTGCAAATTACTTTGATGGTAATCTTGCGCCAAATCGCCTAAATGGTTGGATTTCCAATCAAGGACGTAATATTTACCTTGATGCTCAAACACCAAATCAATAAAGCCTTTTAGCATCCCTTCCACAGGAGCAAAACCAAGATCGCCTGCTTGAGCCGTTAGCGGGTCATGCTGATGGGTAATGGCATTAAATCGCGGCGCAGAGAGAAGCTCTATCGGCAATAAAAACTCCATTTCTACCAACCTTTGCTGAGGGTTTTTATCGCACAATCTCATGCCCTGACCATCAAGGTCGGTCGAGAGCACTTTATCGACCATATCTTGCAATACGGGTAGCCATTCTTCTTCTAACTGCTCTTTGATTATAAGCTGACGGATCACTTCACTGTTTTTGTCGCTAAATGCCGACTGGGTATATTCCACTTCTTCAAACAAGGTATGTAAAAACGTGCCCGGACGGGCGCCACGCGGAAAATTAAACATGCTCTTTTGCATAAGGTCGAGCATTGGGGCTTGATCCTGCGAGGCGTCCACATCTAAGGTCGTATCCAGCCAAATACTGTCGTCTTTATGCGCATGACCATGCCCTTGCTTAACCAAGCCTGAATAACTGGTCATCCGCCAGCGCCAATCAATTTGTTGTTGCATTTTATTGGCTTCAAGCAAAGGCGCATCTTGTTCAATTGGAATGTAACAAGCGTCATCAGGGGCAATGGGGTCACATACGGTAATGGATGGGTATTTATCTTCCAACTGACTTAATGCAGCGCTCAGCGCCGAGGCATCTTGCTCTTCGCCTCCTTGTAGCAAATAGCCAATGGAGCTCAAATGGGTCATCACCTTTTTACTGCGACCGTCTTTGAGCGCCGCCACGCCAAGATAACAAGAGTACACAGCGCGAGTCACCGCTACATAAATAAGGCGCAGATCTTCCGCTAGACGCTCTTTATCCGATAACGCAATTCCCTCTTCATTATTGTCGAGATCAAAGCGGGTGCATTGTTGCTCGGCATCGTAATACAAGGCTTTATCGCTCTTGCGACAGGCACTGACAAAGGGCACAAAAATAATGTCGTATTCTAGCCCTTTCGATTTATGAATAGTGACTACTTGCACTAAGTTGCGCTCGGACTCTAAGCGCTGTTTCTGCTCATCACCTGACTCACCATCGTATGCCTCATCAATAGATTCAGAAAACCAACGCAGTAATGCATGATCACTTTCTAGCTCTGCTGAGGCTTGTTGCAATAACTCGGCAAGGTGCATTAAATCAGTCAGCACTCGCTCACCGTGTGCCTGTTTTTGCAATCGCTGAGCTAATTCTCGGTGCTGAATAAGCTTGCGGATCATTGGCATGATCCCAGACTTTAGCCATAGCTGACGATAGTCACTGAACTCTTGGCTAAGCAATTCCCAATATTGCTCATCTTGGTTTAATCGTTCTAAATCAAATAAGGAAAGATCAAACAGGGAACTGGCCGCCGCAGTGCGCAATGCTCGGTCATTTTCGTAATTTAAAGCGCCTTGCAAAAATAGCATCACATCGCAGGCCACAGGACTGGCAAAAACGCTTTCTCGGTTAGACAAATAAACGCTGGCTACGCCTTTTTCCGACAACGCTTGTCGCACTAGGCTTGCCTCTCTACCTGTGCGCACCAATACCGCGATATTTCCAGCTTGAATCGCCTTATCTTTTGCGCTGTGTAGCAGTGCATTGCCTTGATCTGAAGCGCTTAATAGTCGCTGTATTTGAGTGGCGGTCGACTGCGCCATAGTGTGGTTATAACTGCCTTTGGCTACGCCGCCCTCTTCTTGCTGTTGATGCCAAACTGTCATCGCCGGCTGAGTTTCACCATGCAAAGACCACGATTTTTTGTCCGCACCTGGGCTAGGTAGCACTGAGGTAAACGGAATATCATCGTTGTAAATAAATGGCGCTTCTGACTCGACAAACAGCGCATTACTGGCTTCAACCATCTGCTCACTTGAGCGCCAGTTTGTCGTAAGATTAAAGTGCGAAGTCACTTCATTACGAGCGCGAATATAGGTAAAGATATCCGCGCCGCGAAAGGCGTAAATTGCCTGTTTAGGATCGCCAATCATAAATAACCCGCACTCCGGGTGATCTAAGTACAAATGACTAAATATGTTGTATTGCTGAGGATCGGTATCTTGAAACTCATCGATCATAGCAATCGGATAAAGCTGGCGAATTCGCTCGGATAACAAATCTTCTTCGTCGGCTTGCAAAGCATGATCTAACTGACTGAGAAGATCATCAAAAGAGAGCTTTTGCTGCTGGCGTTTGGCTTTTTGTAACTCTGCTCGGCATTCAGGGATCGCATTGCCTAGAATAGCCAGTTTAACCTCTAATTTAGGCAGTTGATAAAATGCCTCTAGCTGATCAAATATCGCATGTTCTGGCGCTTGTTTGCCTTCTTTGGTTTTAGCTTGCAAAACACTGCTACAAAAGCGCTCTAAACAATCTGGCATGCCAAGAGTGCTAGGCGTAACCTCTGCCCAACTGTCCCCTTGTGAAATCCAATTTGGTACGTTTCTTTTGTTATAAGGATTTTTGGTAATTCCAGAATCTGCAATTAATTTTTCTAGCTCTGAGCTTACCGCAAGCCAATCACGCTTTAACTCATCAATCAGCGCGACTCTTTGTGCGTACAAGGCTTCTAAATCACCGCTTTGCGCTTGAGAGTGAATATACACTTCATTACCACTAATAAAGCGGTCAAGCTCGGCAAGTAGGTCGTGAGGGTGACGCCAGTGACTGCGAATTTCCGCTACCATAGCTTCATTCATTTGATAAAAATGGCGTCGCCAGTAGTCTGATACCACTTGCGCTTTCAGCTGACTTTCATCTTGGATAAATTGATTTTTAAATCGACTGCCTGATTCAAAGGCATTTTGCGTAAGCATGCGCTGACAAAAGCCATGAATGGTAAATACGGCGGCTTCATCCATTTGCCTTTCTGCGGCCAGTAATAACTCACAAGCTCTGTCTCTATCTTGAGTTTGTTCAAGTAGCGGTTTGATCACAGGATCATCACTCACCCCTCGGCTAAACGCGACTCTTGCTTGGTGTATACGTGCGCGAATACGATCTTTTAATTCGGCGGTCGCCGCTTCGGTAAAGGTCACGACCAGAATTTGTTCAACATTAAGTGGCTTGTTGTGGGCCTGACCATTGTCGCCATGACCTAACAATAGTCGCAGATAAAGCCCTGCAATCGTAAATGTTTTGCCGGTGCCAGCCGAAGCTTCAATAAGACGTGCCCCATGCAAAGGGAATGTCATTGTCTCAAGTGGCGCAGGAATTATGTTCGTGACCTCTGTCATGGTGAACCCTATCTAAATATGTGACCAATGTTATGAAATGAGCTATCGCCTTGAAAGGGCTGGATACTTGCGCTCAAAGTTTGCGATCCCACTCACTGTTATCGTGTTTCGTTCCAAGTAGGCTTGCGCTCGAATGGTGAGGGATTTGCCATCTATAAATATAAGAAATAAGAGGTCTCTGTGACCCTTGGGCCGTCAGTATAAAAACCCCTACATATAATATTCCTGACGGCCCCCCCCTCTCTCTTATCTGCAGCTAATCGCCTTTACTTAGTCATTAACCTTTCTTGTACCGGCAAGAAGACTCTTTGTGCTAAACGATACCCTGACTCTGCCAATGCGTCATCCCATTGTGGCCAAGCTCTTTGTATGTAAATGTCTTGCGACTCTCCCGCGTTATAGTCATCGCCTAAAAAGCTTGAGTTGAACTTAGCTTGAGCCGCTTCGCGAGCCACATCACTATCATTTTTTTGTAATTTCTTACTCATTTCTTGCATCGCGCTTTGCGCTGAATAAGGGAAATAAGCAAGAGGTTGAGTCATACCTTCAAAGAACAGTGCTAGCAGATCTTGCAAAAAATCCAACGCATCTTGCGCAGATATCGCGGCAATAGAAAAATACTCCACCTCTTTGCTATTGGTGATACCAATAAGGTGACTGGTTAGCGATTGGTTGGATGCACAAGCACACAAGTGCTTGATCCACGCCTGTAAAATATCTTTTGAGCGAATGCGACCGACACGATAATTCACCAAACCAGAAGCGAAGTGATTGTCTAGCCACCCTGTGATAGTAAGATTATGTTCGCCAAAAGGAACACTGACAGACAACGGAATTGAAGGCTTCTTACTATTGGTGTAAAACTCAATTTCAGAGACCAAACCCATCATTGCCGCTTTATTTTCTGCCACTTCCAAATCGCCAAATTCGCCAATCGGCAGTTGCCCAGAGCTGCGATAATATTGAGATACTTGTTCTACTTGCGCCTCTCCGCCATCGAGCATAGCGGCGACGATTTCATCGCGTAATAAATAACGCTCCAAGCCACCTAAAGCAAAAGGTTCATCATCTTCCACTATTTCGCTATCGCGGTTAAACCAAACTTGCAGACGATGATTGAAGAAATATTTTATCGGCAGTGACCAAAAAGCGAGTAGCTGATCTAATTCAATCTCGGTAACGCTACCTCTTTCTAAGAAATAATCGGTAAGTGGCGTGGGCGAAGTTTGCTCAATAGAAGAAATGCCATTGGCAATAGGTAGCCATTCAGAGGCAAAGCTGGCGTTATTCAAAAACGCGTCTTTACTAAATGGCGTCATGGCATGGGATGAGGTTAAATAACTCACAAGCAGGTCACCTGAGTCATCAACCGACAAATCTTGGTCACCGACCAGACAATAGTTTTGTGCGCAATACTCTTGTAATTCGGTTAATAACACCGAAGGTAAGCACTCACTATTATCTAAAATCGATTGCCCAATATAGCTAATGTATAGAGTTTGCTGAGCAGAAAGTAGCGCTTCTAAAAACAGGTAACGATCGTCATCTCTACGACTTCTATCCCCTATGCGCGTTTTCACTGACATTAAATCAAAACCTTCAAGAGGAACTGAGCGCGGATATACGCCATCATTCATGCCCAATAAACACACCACTTTAAAAGGAATAGAGCGCATTGGCATTAAGGTACAAAAATTCACTTGTCCTGCTAAAAAGCGCTGACTAATGCGCGAGTTATCTAATTTATCTTGCAGATACTCACAGATAATTTGATGGCTTAGCTCGGAGGTTAACGCCGCTTCAGAGGTTTGCTGAGTCAGTGAAGATAGTGCATCGCGAATACTGGTTAAGGCAATTTCGTTTTCAATGTCTAACTCAAAGAAATCATTGGCTAACTGGTTTAATTGCGTTTGCCAATCTGCGCTATGCAAAGGGGTTTGCAGCGCGTTACGATAGTGCAAGACTTTGTCGATAAACGCGGCCAGTTTTCCGGCAAGCTCTCCTTGCATACCTTCTATTTGTTCATACGGGGCTAAAATACCCTCGCTCAACTCAAAAGCTTGGTTGGTAGAAGACATACTGTAGCCAAGCAAAATACGTTGTAAGCCAAACAGCCACGTATTTTGATTTAAGATTGGCAGTTCAAATTCAGTTGCGGTGGAGTCATCGAGCCCCCAGCGGATTCCTGCTTCTTGCGTCCATAGATTAATCAAATCAAAGTCAGTTTCTGACATGCCAAATCGTTGCAAAATAGCAGGCGTCTCAAGGATCTCCATCATTTCACTACGACCACAGCGACTATTCGGAAGTGCCAGTAGCTGCAAAAACGCATTTAAGATTGGGGTTTCTTCAGCAACACTTCTATCAGAGATGGAGTACGGTATGCGCCTGTCTGCGGTTGCATTGCCAAAAATAGCTTTGATGGCTGGGGAATAGGCATTGATATCCGCCACCATCACTATGATATCGCGCGGCTTGAGCGTGGGATCTTGATTAAACATCGCCAAAAGTTGGTCATGTAGCACTTCTACTTCTCGAGTGGCGCTATGACAACTATGAATAGAGAGCGAAGTATCTTGCGCAGAAACACAACCTTTGTGTGTGCTTTGATCCAATTGTGAATCGTCTTGATGCTGCTCTAATTGCAAAATGTTTTGCTGTATTTTATGCAGCAGTGACGTTGGCTCAATATCGACAAAAGCTTCGACTTCATTACTGCCAAGATCGGATAACAAATACAGATTGTCGCGCCCCTGCTTACCCATTGAGGCTAACAAGTTGTTGCTGATTGCATCATGATGAAACTCAGGTAATGCGTTATGTTCGATATCGCCTTTAAGTACCGCAACGCCTTGCTCGGTTTCCATCCCTTGTTCATTCCAGCGAATTCTCGGTCTGACTAGGTTAGCCATCTTCGACAATGTGCGCGGATCTTTAATATCACCCCAATAGTAACGACATGGGTTGTGAAACATAAGGTGCACATCGATATGCTCCCCCAGTGCTTTGAGCGCTTCTAGGTATTTAGGTGGTAATGAGCTAATACCAAACACAAATAATCGTTTGAGCACATTATTACTGCTGATCTCAGAGCTATTTGCTAAAGCATCAATAAAATCTTGATAGAGGTTGGCACGATGGTACTCCGATTGCTCTAAATCTAGAGTAAATTGATATAACTCTCGCCACAGTATTCCCTGCCAAAGACCTTGCCCTTGTAACTCATCAGGATGCTCATTTTGCTCCCAAGCGTTAATGTAGTCGGGGCGGTACACTAAGTAACCATCGAAGATATCAGCAATTTTTCCCGCTAATTGGAATAGCTTAGAGTCGTCATCATCTTGCTCTAGATAAGAAGCTAATGGGGAGAATTCAGGCTCAGCAAGCTTGTTGGGTAAAACTTGCATTAACTTCCAAGTCATCGCTTCTTTGTTAAATGCGCTGCGCTGAGGAACGTCCGGCAATACTTCAATGAACATCTGCCAAATAAACGTTGCAGGTAGCGGGAAATTAAGATTAGCAGCAATCCCCATCTCTTTAGCTAATTCCATTTTTAGCCATTGCGACATGCCCGGACTTTGCACCAAAATTTGCTCTTGCTCAAAAGGAGAAGCAAGAGGTTGCTGGCGAATTAGTGCAATCAATAAAGACTTAAGAAGATCGATTTGGTTTGAATGATAAACAGTAAACAAGGCAGGCTCACAATCCATTGAATCAATTGCAATAATGTTACCACACACTAGTGCAATTGATGTCGCTATGTGAGGTTATTTACTGCTAATTGCCAACCTTGGTTGAATCAATAAATTATTGAAATATTGTATTGCCACGTAACTCACAATGATAAATGCAACGCCTAACTCCAGTACCGCTAGAGTGTGAACCTGCTGAACATACTCTGTTGCGATATTCATATTTGTCATCCATGCCGCCACCTTAAACATAGCGGTTGCACTGATCACCAGTGGGAAAGTAAAAGCAGCATAACCTGGGCTAAACGGCAGTTTTAACAGGCGGTAAAACGCCATGTAGATAATGGCTGTCATAAGAATTGCGATACCAAACAGTAGCGCAACAATCAGTGGTGATGGCGACGCAACAAATGATAAGTAACCGGCTAATGATAAACTGGCTGGCGCTGCTAAAATTGCCAATGTAGGCTTAGCGGCATCTTGCACGAGTTCTGAAAACATCAAACGATAAATCATTATCGGCAACATGATAGCGTAGGCAATCATGCCAAAATATAAGGTCGCCGCGCCAATCCAGTGTAAAGAGGCACTGCCTGAGTAAGTTAAAGCGGCCACAATAATCCCTACCGGTGGTACAAACCAACTCGGCAGCATATGGCTAAGCTCAAAATTTTGACTGCGATGAAAGGTAAAGCTCGTTAAAAAGATAATGTGCAAAATTACCGAGATGAGCCATAACATGTTGCCGAATAGCGCCCAATGCTGACCAATAGCATACGACACTACCATACTCGCCATAGCAAAAGTGGGCACAACACTCCCCACTACTGGATGAGATAAATCTTGCTTTAATAGATGTGAATGAAGTAAGAATTTACCGCTCAAAATCAGCAATAATGTTGCCGCAATTACCGCGCCTATCATTTGTGCATATCCACCAAACATGCCTAAATTTTCTAGGCTCCAGCCTAAACTGGCAATACCTAAGGCCAAACCCGCCATTGGCGTGGGTGCATTGGCTAAACGAGATTGTGTTTGCATGTGATTGCTCCGCAGATTATTAACCGCTGTTCATTAAGTTGATGCAAAGAGTGTATTCTTAAGTTATGTTTATTAAAATTTAAATATTTAAAACTAGCGTTAAGTAAAAATAAACACTTATGATTTCTTTTACCCTAAGACAACTCGAAGTATTTACCTCTATTGCCAAAGCAAGCTCTATGTCCAGCGCCGCACAAACACTATGCCTATCGAAAGCGGCGGTGAGTCTATCTCTTAATGAGCTAGAAAACCAACTTGGACATACATTATTTGATAGGGTGAATAATCGCCTTGTCTTGAACAAGGAAGGCTCTACTCTACTGCCCGTTGCGGATGAGCTATTGGATCGAGCTCGCGCTATTCCCTCTTTGTTTAATGATTCAAATACATTGAGTGGTGAACTGAATGTAGGGGCCAGTAATACAATAGGTAACCAACTACTTCCCTACCTAATTCGAGATTTTAGGCAGCAACATCCGGCAGTGCGTTTTACCACCTTACTAGAAAATTCATCCCTGCTTAGTCAAAAAATCATTGATTACCGTATTGATATTGCCCTCATCGAAAGCAATGAAGACTCAGATAAGCTGACCCATCATCCATTTGGTTTTGACCGAATGTGCATTATTTGTAAGCCAGACAACCCTTTAGCGAAAAATAGCAAGCTATCCATTCATGAACTGGAAGCCAATAACTGGCTGTTAAGAGAGCAAGGCTCTGGCTCTAGAGATTATTTTATTCAACACATCGCGCAAAATTTAACCCAGTGGCAAGGGGAGTTTGAGCTAAGTAATAGTGAAGCGATCATCAATGGTGTTGCAGCAGGGTTAGGGTTAGCCTGTTTATCTGAGCTTTCAATTGATAGCGCACTCAAAGCTGGAAAAATCAGCAAGCTCGATATTGATTTACCCTTAGATAGAACCATGCAAATTGTGCTGCATAAAGATAAGTATTTAAATCCACTGCTGGCGGCATTTTTACAATACAGTCTTGAGTGGCGATTGAGCGCTCACTGCACAAAATAAGCAACTCAGCTAGACTGTAGCGCGTGATTTAATGTATAAATAACCAGTATTCAATTATTAACAATCAATTTATGAGGATGGACCATGGCTGTTATCGTCAAGTACGTGGTAGAACGCAACGGAGAAGAAAAGATGACTTTTACCTCAAAAGCCGAAGCGGACGCATATGACAAGATGCTGGATATGGCTGATGAACTATTTACTCTATTAGGAAATAGCGAAATCATCACCGATGAAGCCCAACAAGAAGAGCTTTCTATGTACTTAGCTAAGCACAAAGAAGAAGTTTTGTACGCTTTGGGCGCAAAACGTAAGCCAACACCGAAAAAACCAAAGGTTGTTAGTCAGGATGATGTCAACTCAGCAACTTCTGACGCTGCATAAGTAGCCGTAACTAATATAGTCCTTTATCATATAGGGTATCTCTACTTCCAAACTGCAAGATAGATTGCTAATTACCTTACAAAGGACTATATGAAAGACCTTATCGTACATGCCCTAGCTGTGTTCATGGGCTTTTTTGCTATCATGAACCCAATCGCTAATACACCTATCTTCATCGGTTTGACTCGTGGCAACGATCATCAAACAGTAAAGTCTATAGCACTGCGCTCTTGCATTATTGCTTTTATTATCGTCACCATATTCGCTATTTCAGGAAAGCTCATCTTTGACCTGTTTGGTATCACTTTATACGCCCTCAGAATTACCGGCGGTATTTTGGTATTTATGATTGGTCTGAACATGTTGCGCGGTAATAACGAACACCATAAGCCAGAAAAATCGGCCAGTCACACCATAGCGCAAAAAGAAGCGGCGCTGAGTATTGGCGTATCCCCTCTTGCTATGCCTATCCTTGCAGGCCCCGGAACCATTGCTACCGCAATGAACTTTGCAGCGGTTGGTGGCAACTTTGAAGTTATTATTACCATTATCTCCTTTGGACTGCTTTGTGGACTGACCTACGCACTGTTTGTCTCTGGAGAGCAGTTTGTTCGAGCTATTGGACCGAGCGCGCTAAACGTAATTACTCGTATGATGGGTTTAATACTGGCGGTTATTGGCATGCAGATGTTGATTGAAGGTATCCATCAAGCTTACATCGCGTTGTTTGTCTAATTACACTGCTTACTTGACCAAATATCGCCTTGCTTGCTCAATACCCGAGCGTTGGCAAGGCGCTTTATTATCAGTTTTCGTCATTTAGCTCTTTTCACGCCTGCTTGTGCTTATTATAGTGTAAGGCTATCAACAAAACTTGAGAGGTACGTCTACTCACCTTAACGCATAAAAATAGGTGGTAGTTCGTGCTAAAAACACAATATATGGAGATTAATTGATGTCTTTCTTCGCACTGGCACTCGGTAGCGCAACTAAAAACCGAGATAACAAAATTATTGAAGCTTTCTTCCCAACCCCACTACTGTCACCAGCAACTGAGCTGGTTGCTGCAGTTAAACAAGTGGTGGGTTACACCGAAGGTAATCAAAGCATCGAGATTACTCCAGAGCAATGCTCTGAGCTTGCTGGCGTATTTGAAAGCAATGGCCAAGCAGCAAGTGCTGACTTTGCAGCAAAAGCGGCGCAATCTAGCCAACCTCTTGTTGTTGTTATCTTAGCCAGTGATGAAAAACCTCAAACTGTTGCTGAAGGTTTCTTGAAGCTGCAACTGATCTCTCACCGTCTGGCTCAGCCTCACGGCATTGTACTTGATGGTATTTTTGGTCTGCTACACAACATTGCATGGACAAACGAAGGCCCGATTGATCTCCCTGAACTTGCCGATCGCCAAATCGAAGCTCGTCTTGCTGGTCGCGCACTGAGCGTAGATTGCGTGGATAAGTTCCCTAAAATGGTCGACTACATTGTTCCAACAGGTGTTCGCATTGCAGATACTTCTCGTGTTCGCCTTGGCGCACATGTGGGTAACGGCACAACAGTTATGCATGAAGGCTTCATTAACTTCAACGCTGGTACTACAGGCGTGAGCATGGTTGAAGGCCGTATCTCTGCTGGTGTTATGGTTGGCAACGGTTCTGATATCGGTGGTGGCGCTTCTATCATGGGGACATTATCTGGTGGCGGTAAAGTTGTTATCTCTATCGGTGAAAATAGCCTACTCGGTGCTAATGCCGGTCTTGGCTTCCCACTAGGTGATCGTTGTACGATTGAGTCTGGTTTGTACGTAACAGCAGGTACTAAAGTGCGCATGCTAGACAACAGCGGCAAAGAAGTTGAAGTTGTTAAGGCGCGCGATCTTGCAGGCAAATCTGACCTACTATTCCGCCGTAATTCTCAAACCGGTATTATTGAGTGTCTTACCAATAAATCTGCAGTTGAGCTAAACAGCGAATTGCACAGCAATAACTAATCACTGCAATTATAACAAGACTGACAGCATAGACCTGCACCTAAATGTGCGGGTCTTTTTATATCTATTTAAAAGAATTTCAAAGGCGATACTAGGCTAAACTGGGCAATAACCATTCATTCAATATAACTTTGTCAACATCACTATCTTGCGCCTAGCGAGTATGCTTTAGGCTCTTTATTATTTGTTACCCTTATCATGAACACAAAACCTCATACTATGCGTATTCTCCCTGCACTCCTTTGTACTTTTATCGCAGTACCAAGCCTTGCCTCTACCTTTAGGCAGCATGGAGCTCATGTACATGGCTTTGTCACCTATGATATTGCTCAAGATGGTACAGGGCTATTAATTGAAATCTATGCGCCAGGAATGGATGTGGTGGGTTTTGAGCATACAGCCAATACAGAGCAAGAAAAGAGTGCAATGAGCAGAGCGAATCAACTTTTGAATGATTCTCTCTCGATAATAAACATAAATACAGAAGCGCAATGCTCAATAACAGATAGTGCAGTAAGCCTAGTTAAATCATCATTTGAACAGCCCGCAGCGCAAGATATACATAATCCTTTTGTTGAACATAGCGCACATGCTAGCTTTGATATCAAATACCAATTTAACTGCCAAAATCCGCAGCAGCTAAATGACATCAACACCTCTTGGTTTAAGCACTTCCCTGCCACGAACACCATAGCAGTGAACTACTTCACGGATAAAACTCAAAATGCAACCGAGCTAAACAAACAACAGACTCATATCCATTTAGATAATTAGACATTTAGATAATTAGTCTGCTCAAAAAAAATGCCGCTCACCTAAGATGAGCGGCATTAATACCGAAGTTTAATTTCCCCTAACCAAACTGAGTCTGGGCTAGCTAGGGGATAACAATCTGTTAGGTCAGCAATTATTTAGCCAGTTTGACCTCTTCGACCTTCTTTCCTGCGTCCGGATCATTGAAAGTATCAATATCCAAAGCACCTTCTGATTTACCTACAATCACAGTTACCGCACTATCACCGGTAATGTTAACCGCAGTACGAATCATATCTAATAGACGATCCACACCCATGATAAGCGCAATACCTTCTAAAGGTAGGCCTACTTGGTTCAATACCATTGCTAGCATGATAAGACCAACACCTGGAACACCTGCTGTACCGATAGATGCGAGTGTTGCGGTTAGGATAACCGTTAGGTAATCACCCATGCCTAGATGGACATTAAACGCCTGCGCAATAAACGCTGTCGCGACACCCTGCATGATGGCAGTACCATCCATGTTGATGGTTGCACCCAGTGGAATAGTGAAAGATGCAACACGGTTTTTAACACCTAAACGATGCGTAGCAGTTTCCATTGTTACAGGAATAGTGGCATTTGAAGACGCCGTAGAAAAAGCAAACATCACAGCATCTTCCATCTTCTTCAAGAAATGAATTGGATTTAGACCTGTAGTGGCTTTCAAAATCAATGGATAAACAATGAGGCCTTGAATCAACAATGCGGCAGAGAGTACCAAGAAGTACTCGCCTAAATTCATGATCGCACTTAGACCAATGGTGCTAAATAACTTCGCCATTAAGAAGAAGACACCATAAGGCGCAACATTCATTAATAAAGCCACCAGCTTCATGATCACTTCGTTTAAATCTTGGAAAGCAGCAGCAACACGCTCGCCTGTTTCGCCACACGCACTGATTGCTATCCCAAATAATACAGCAAAGACAATGATTTGCAGGGTATTACCCTGTGCCATAGAGTTAATTGGGTTAGTAGGAAACATGCCTACAATAACTTGTCCGAGTGATGGTGCTTCACTGGTAGAGAAGGTCGTAGCGGCTGCTAAATCGGCCCCTGCTCCAGGTTGAAATACCGTACCCATAAAGATCGCCATAGAGATAGCAATCATGGTCGTTACCAGATAAAAACCAATAGTTTTGCCACCTAAACGACCTAAAGTTGCTATATCCTTTAAAGAACTTGTACCACATACCAGTGACACAAATACCAAAGGTACAACTAACATTTTTAAACTAGCGATGAAAATGGAACCACCAACATCAAAAAAACCATTGACGAGGTATTCGTTAATAAATTGGTTATCGCTAAACGCTAATCGAATGATAAAGCCTGTCAATACACCTAATCCCATACCGAGCAAGACTCGGGTGGTCAGTGACTTCTTCTTTTTATCAGTATTCATCTTTGAACACTCCTATTAATCTTATAATTTCGCTTTGAACGGCTCAAAGTCGCGAAGCAGGTTAGCAGGCGAATAGGTGATAGTTATTATCATCTGTATTTAAAACAGCCGAAACGTGATAAAGATCACGATTTTGACTCCTATTTTCTAAATTAACACACCTAATTTTTACAAAATAGACACACATCAGATAAGAGAAATATCATCTGATACTTTCTCTAAGTCTAAGTTACACAATGAGTTTCTTATCACTATTAAACAGATAACAATATTAAACCTTGTTTATCTTTGAATAATAATCCAACATTAGTGACTAAGTTCTAGATTGTTAATGGTATTAGATAGAATAGATGATAGTCACAAGTAATGCGTCACACAAACACGTTTGTTTTTTAAGCGCCAAGTCTAACGATTGAGTCACTAATTGATCATTCTAGTGTGTCAAATTCCTCACTAAAAAATCTTAATATCTAACCTTTATAAGCCTCTATTATGAACTCTGACAGTAGGCTGTATAACGCTGTATATACCTTAATGGTGATAGTGAAGTACGTTAACTTGAGTTGATCTTTGATAGAGACAAAGTGAGCGATGACAAAACATGCCTCTTTTGCTTCTATCTAGAATAGTGAGTGATGGATAGACTTTGAACTGTAGTTAACTTCCGTATAAATAGAGTTCATATAAGATCTACAGTAATTAGATTGCAAAAATTCATCTCAAATAGGCAACAACAATCACACTTATAGCGCCTTTAGTGGCATTTATCATATAGGAAAAAGCGCACAGTAAATCGTGACTTAGATCACGTTGATTATTAAGCAAGCAAATGAGATAAAAATTCAAGATAAGCTAACAAGAGCCTGTATATAAACTCAACTACGTAAGAGATAGTTTTTGGCAGAAGAAGAACTCTTCTGCCTAGTAGGATTACGCACCTGTCTGTTCTTTATCGACCTCTTCAACCTCATTAAGCCTTACTTCAGATAGTGCTCTTTCTAAGTTCTCATTAGCAATCTTGTAGTAAGACGGATTTTTATCTATCGCTTGCTGCAAGTAAGGAATTGCCTCGTCTGGTTTCCCTTTTAGCATTAAAAAGTACCCGACATTGTTTAAAGCCTCTGGCGTGCTCATATGACGTTTGAAGATATTTAACGCTTGTCGATTGTCCCCTAAAGAAATGTAGATTAAAGCCAGATTATTCAATGCTTTCTCATTATCAGGATCCGTTTTCAATGCCCTATTAGTGATCCTCTGGGCCAAATAATAGCTGCCACTCATATAATGAGAATAACCTAGGTTAATCATAGCTTGAGTCGACCTTGGGTTTACCTCTAAAGCACGTTCGTAGTACCTTTTGGCGATATCATGCTTACTGTCTACATCAGCAAGAATTCCTAATCCCATATAGCTTCTAAATGGGCTTTTTGAATCGTAAGGCAAACTTTGTAAGATTTCATCCGTTACTTCTGAATAACTAGTCAGTACATCAGGGTTATTCAATCTCACTTGGTCGGCATTGACCGCCCTAAAAAAGTAAGAGCGTCCTTCTTCGGTTAAACCTTGCTTTGTATAAAGCAAACCTAACTCTTCTAGTGATTGAACGTCGAACTCATCGTAATCAAGAGCCTGTATATAAGCTTTTTCAGCTAACAGATAGTTGCCTTTTGCCGAATGAATTCGGCCTACGGTATATAAGGTTTTATTCTGGTGGGTTGCGTCTGTAAATGACAATGAACGTAGATATTCATATAAGGCCAAGTCATAATTCTTGGTACTTAATGCAGCGTCACCTCGAGTAATAGCTTCAATCTCTGTTTTGGGTGGTGCTTCGTTGGTCAGCGATTCAACAGGTTTACCCGCATATAAAGAACCGTCAAATTCCTTTGGTTCATTCTCTGATGATGCACATCCAACTAACGCAATACAAACCAATGTGGCTAGCGCTTTTTCCTTAATATTTTTCTTCATTATAATCTTCCTTAATTATTTAAGCGCATCAAATAGCGTCATCAAACCCGGCCCTAACGCAACAATGAAAAAACACGGCCAAATGAATAACACCATAGGGAAAAGCATTTTAGTGGGGATTTTTGCAGCCACCTCTTCTGCGGCTTGCTTTCTTTTATCACGATAATCTTCCGTATAATCGCGTAATGTCTGAGCGATACTGCCACCGACCTTAGCAGCATGGGATAACATGCTGACTAAACCGGTAAGTTCTTCTACACCCGTTCTATCTACCAACTCTTTAAAAGCGGTTGGCATTTCTACGCCCGCTTGGATTTTGGCACATACAGTATCTAACTCCTCTGCGAGTTCAGGGTGACTAATCATAAGCTCGGTACTGATACGCTTAAGCGCAGCATTAAAACCTAATCCAGATTCAGTACATACCACTAAAAGATCTAGAGCATCAGGTACTGCGGCTTTGACTTTATCTTTTCGTTCGGAGACTAATTTAGCTAAGAACATGTTTGGAGCAAACAACCCACACCAAAGAGCGACAATAATCACTAACGGCATATAACTAGATTCATGCATTAAAAGGTAAGTTGCAGCGGCGAGGAATAACCCCACTAATACTGTGACTAATTTAATCGCATAGAATAACGACAGAGCATTGGTATCATGATAACCCGCTTGGATAAGTTGTAACTGAATACTCTCGCGTTCTTTTTTACTATTTGGCACCATCATCGGAGCCATGTTACCTAAAGCCGCACCTAACTTATCAGGTTTATGGGTAGACGCTGTATCGCCTCCCATCGCTTTCAATTTACGTCGAATAGGTGAGTTGATACCTAGAATCAACATGCCTACCGCTAATACGGCCAAAATAGTGCCGATTAACACCATCAACAAAAATAAATTATCTCGGGTCAAAAGCCCTGAGATTCCCATCTGTGACGCTAACTCATTAAAGTTCATGATCACACCTTGATATTGATTATTCGTCTAATCCATAACGACCCTATCGCCAAGCTAACGATACCGAAACTGACGGCCGTTATTCCCCTAGGATCTGATATCAACAAATCTGCGTGTTCTGGATTAATGAACATGGTCACGACATACAAAGCAAATGGAGATAAAACTAAAATCCAAGAAGAAAGCCGTGCTTCTGCTGACAAAGTTCTGATTTTTCTTGATAACTTAAAACGTGCTCGCAGTACTTTAGAGACTTTATCCAAGTTTTCTGTCAAATTACCACCGGTTTCTGCTTGTAAAATAACCGCACTGGAAAATGCCAACATCGATATAGTAGGTGTCCTATCGACCATTTGCAGTATGGCTAATCGCATGTCATAGCCAAAATTAAGCAGATTAAAGGTTTTCTTAAATTCTGTGCCTATAGGTTCAGGCATCTCTTCACCTACTTCTTTGAAGGCTTGATTAATCGGTTGCCCTGCCTGCAAGACACGCTTAATCATATCTAGACCTTCCGGTAACTGCTCTTCAAATTTTTGTAAGCGATGACTGATTTTCTTTTGAATAACCATGTGCACAATGACATACACAGCAATAAATAAAGCAAGGCTGATATACCACAGTTGTCCAAGATAAATGGAGATTCCCGCAACCACAAAACTGGCAAAAACAGTCCATCCGATAAGCTTACCTAAGGTGATATGAGTACCGGATAATTCCAACATCTTCTTTAATTTAGCGAAGATGGGGATTTTTATCATTTTTCGTTCAAATGGCGTCATCTCTTTTAAATAGTACTCATGAAGCAAAGAGAGACTTTCTTCGTCTAGTTTCTTTTGCGCATGCTTCAAGCGCTTAGTTAATTCACCATGCCTTGCCTTTTGCCCTGCAACAGGAAGAAGCAATGCTTGCGAAATAAACAACACCGCAAAAAAAAGTAATATGAGAAATAAGCCGAGATCACCCATGTCTTATCCTCCTACCCACGCTCAGTAGCTTTAAAAAGTTCGAATGGTATGTCTAAGCCACGCTTAACAAGTGCATCATGACATCCCGGCACAATGCCCGTCGCGATATAATCACCAAGAATATTGCCTTCTTCATCAATACCTTGACGCTGAAATTTAAAAATTTCAGACATGGTAATAACATCACCTTCCATGCCGTTTATTTCACAAATACTCACCATGCGACGTTTACCGTCTTCTTGACGCTCCATTTGCACGACCATATGAATCGCTGATGCAATTTGCGATCTGAGGTTCTTAGCGGACATATTCCAACCCGCCATCGCAAACATATTTTCTACACGACTTAACGCATCTCTTGGGGTATTGGCGTGAATAGTTGCCAATGAACCATCATGACCGGTATTCATCGCAGCCAACATATCTACGGCTTCAGAACCACGCACCTCACCTATAACAATTCGGTCTGGACGCATACGAAGTGAGTTTTTAACGAGATCTCGCTGTGTTATTTCACCTTTACCTTCCAAGTTAGCCGGGCGAGTTTCAAGACGAATAATATGCGGTTGTTGCAATTGTAATTCTGCGGAGTCTTCTATAGTGACAATGCGTTTATCGCTTGGGATAAATGATGAAAATATATTTAATGTTGTGGTTTTCCCTGAGCCTGTACCACCTGAAATCAATATATTGAGTTCCCCTTTGACAGCAGCTTCAATAAACTTTGCCATTTCAGGAGACAGAGAGTTAAAGCCCAACATGTTATCCATATTCAAGCGATCAACGGCAAATCGTCGAATGGAAACCGACGCTCCATCAATCGCCAGAGGTTGTATTATGGCATTCACACGCGAGCCATCTTTTAAACGGGCATCTACCATAGGTGAGGCTTCATCAATACGACGACCGACTTGACTTACAATACGGTCAATAATATTCCTTAAATGCTTTTCATCTAAAAAAGTGTGTGGCGTTCGCTCTAATCGACCAAATCTCTCAACATAAACATTTTTAGGCCCATTAACTAAGATATCCGATACAGATTTATCATGCAGTAACGGTTCTAACGGCCCTAAACCGAAGACTTCGTCTTCGATTTGCTTAATCACTCTTTTTCTACCTTCCAAACTAACAGGGTGCGTTTTATCATCATTCATTAATTGATGAATCGCTTCTTGTAGCTCTTTTTTCGCTCTGTTTTCTTCTAAATTAGCCAAAACACCCAAATCGAGAGTCTCTAATAGTTTCTTATGAAAGTAGTGTTTTACATCTAACTCTTGCTTAAGGTGCTTATCCATTTCAGCGGGAATATCGCTAGGTAAGGGCTCTCTCTTGGCAGTAGGTGCAGGTGCAGCGGGAGTATTAACTGTGTTCTCTTTAGCTGATGCATCAGAGTTATTCTCAGTTGAGGACAACGAGCTGACTTTTTTTTCAAAGTCTGGGTTTATATTTTTTCGCTTAAACAACATATATCATCCTAATTTTTCAGCTAAAGATTTTCCCTAACCAACCTGTCTTCTCTTCTTTGACAGGTGCTATAGACGAAGCTAAACGAGTGATGGCTTCTGAGACTGTTGACTTTTTTTTGCTTAAGCAAAAAGGCTTACCTAGGTTAGAGCTTTCATTGACCACCTTGTAATCATTAGGAAGAACATGAACCCTTATATCTCCTAATGCATCTTCGATATCTGTGATTTTAAGTGCTTGTTTTTTATCGTATCGATTCACCACAACCTCAACATGCTCTTTAGGTAATCCGTATTCGACTTCAAGAACACCGAGCATGTCATTGGTATTTTTTATTGATACATAACTCTGTTGAGCGACAAAATAGACCTTTGTTGATTGAGAGATTAACGAACTATAATTGGCTTCAATTCCACGAGATAAATCAGCCACAATATGCGTGTAATACTCACGAAGAACAGGTATAACCGTATGCAAACTTCGTGCTTTTAATTCATTTTCAATCGGATGCATTTGCTGAAAATTAAGAAAGCTTAAATTACAACTGTGTTTGGAAACTAATGTTTGTAAAGCCGTTTCATCTATGTCATTTGCAGCATCAATAATGTCATGAATACCGTATTGTGGTTTCAAGTCTAAATAATCTTGTATCGCACCAAACTGTATATCTAGGTCTAAAAATAACACTCGATTTTGTTCATTTTTAGCCAGTTCAATAGCGGTATTCATTGATACTGTCGAAGCGCCACTTCCCCCTTTGCTATTCACAAAAACATGCAGTTCAGCTAACTCTTTACTGGTAAACTTTTCATCTGCAACCGCAGTAAGAATCGAGGCGAGCCCTTCAATTGTGGTCGCTTCTGATAGAAAGTCTGATGCGCCAATTCTTAATGCTACTTTTAAATCAAAACTATTCCCTTCATCTCCAAATACCACTAAAGACGAGTTACTGTTTTGTAGCACTAAGCTATTGGCATATAACTCAGTAAGTTTTTGCGCCCAATCACCGCTGGATTGAATAAAAATTAAGTCGGGGCTACTTTGGTCTTTAATTTGTTGAGAATTAAATTCATTTAAAGTAATAAAACTAACAAATGCATTGGTGCACTTGTTTAATTCGATTTCTATATGTTCTTTGAATGCAGTCGTGCTATACACAACCCATATAGATATTTGACTTTTCAATGCCAGTCTAAATTCATCATTTGCATTCATTTGCACTACTTCACTCATCTTCCTTGACCTTAGTATTATTAATAATACTTACAAACAACTGGTACTGCCCGATGGCACTGATTCCATTTCACCTATAGGTCTATAAATCCCTAAACTCTCTGCTGGCACAATCGTTTCAAAATTAGGTGTTACTACACTGCCCAACAGATTAGATAATAACGAAAATCCAAAACTGAAATTCTCAATCTTCGTACGCACAAAACGTATTTTTTCAAACTGCTCATCAACTTGTTCAACTGTAGCGCTACCGCTATTAAAAATAGCGGTATCAATGAGTTGCCCACTGCCATCTAAGTAATCAATACTGAGCATTGACGGTTCATAACCAGATGGGGCAACTGCAGTAATACTTGCCAAGCCAGGAATATTCCCTTGTTCTGTTACGTAACACACTGATGCCAATCTAGCTGATTTTCGAGTTACTTCATTTAGCATTTGCAGCGAAAAAACAAACCGTGCAAATTCCATGATGGCAAAAAGAGCGATGAGTAATACCGTCGAGACAATCGTAAACTCGATAACAGCTAATCCTCTATTCTTTTTATAAAAGCATGAGAAAGAGCCTAACTTCATGGTGATACCCTCATTATAGAAGAAGCATTCATATTCAGACTAAATACCCCGCCGATAATTGGTACTGAAGTAAAAATAGGCGCATATGCATAGTTGGCGGAAACAGTGACGTAATTGGCTGATGAATCATCTACTGATATATTTGATGCCGATAATCCAGGTAAGATTGATTCCATATTTTGATTATTTGACGTACCCGTTTTATTGCCAAAAACAACCATATTTTTGATTTCACTATTATCTGCAATCAGTGATGCTCTATCAGTCCCGTAAACATCAATAACCGCGTATCTAGCCCCGTTCTGTAAGGCTTTATTCAACATTGTATAGTGCATAAAAATGCGCCCCACCTCGAATATGGCACATAGCAATAATAATAAAATGGGTAAAATCACCATCATTTCAATAGCCGCTAATCCATGTTCCTTGCTATTCGTTCTCGTAAAAATCATAGCTACGCTCCTGAACTGTTAGGATCTTTGTATAGTTGGATCTTATAAGCTCCTGATGTACTTGGCGTGGTAGGAAAGGTGGCATTATTTACCAGACAGTCAGTATTAAACTCTCCGTATACTTTTTGTGGTTCACTATTACCATTGCTTGTAGGCGCTTGCTGAGAAAGAAAGAAGCATCCTACTGAAACAACATTAAACTCTGCATTTGCACCATTCCCACCGGTATTATTTGAACAATCTATAATTGGCACAGATAACAAACGGCGACCAGGAACTCCACCAGCTTGTTCGGTGTAGTTACCATCTGCAATATCTTGTTGATAATCAGCATAGGTAAAATCAGAGGTGATATTGCCATCATCATCAGTGGTAATATTCGCTTCTTTAACATAAATATCAGGTGGATAATCACTCGCTGACATACCTTGATAGCTACCAAAACGAGTATTCAGACCTTTTTTTACTAATCCAACACTATTACCCGTCGCAACGTTAACAGAGCCACCAGATAGACAACCGTCATAGCCACCCGCTAATTGCTCATCAACTTCACCTTTACCGGTAAAATCTAATAGCTGAAAGTTCCCAGGGGTATCAAAATCCGAATCTTTCCAGCTTGATTCTTTTAATACTTGATAATCACCTTCACTGTACCCACCAAACTCATCATCTGAACTATCTTTAGCACATACAGCCATAGGTACTAAATTACAAAGCTCTGATGAGCTAGACACCGAAGAACTTGGCCCGGCCACCGCACTGGCTGAAACAGATTTACTGGCGTTAAATAAACCAACAAAAAAACCCTCTAAGGCAACGCCTGTCACCTGAACTCGTACATAGACATCATTAAACTCACCACTTGCATTTTTTCGTTGAAAGCTTGATGAAGGAAAAACCGTAGGATCATTGGAAAATTGGATAAGGATGATTGCACTATCGGACAAAGGTAAAGAAAGAGATGAGCCTCCTGCACCAAAAACTGCATTCTGCGTCACTGTTATTTCTGAATTTCCAGCTGATGATGAGTAATTTTTGACTGAGTCTAACGCAGCGTTTGCTATCTCTTGAGTTGTTTTACCTGAATCAGCGACTACAGCAGCAGCCAATGCTGCTGCATCGACACTATTTTGTACTCTTGCTTTATTCAACACCACATGATTCATATCGATAGCAAGAGCAGCAAACCCTAACAATACTGTTAGTGCTAGGGTAAAAATAATCATGACTAACCCTGATTGATTATTTCTATTCATATTGCATCCTTGCATACACGCCACCTTACCCTCACAGGCTAGAGGTTGAATCCTGTGATCGAGATATCCTTACTACTACCTTTATTATAGCCTTCAATTGTTGATTGGGCTCTTTCACCACTGCCGTCCGGTACTATCCCTTTATTCTCTTCGGTTGCTTGTGGATTATAAATTTGTTCGTTTTTCACTAAATTTACTGCTGTTCCTAACTTTGGGTTATTTGAACAGGCGGTTAAACCTAAGATAAACAACATCACAAAAACGGGCTTAAAATTCATAACTTGCTCCTTGCTGTTATAAGGAATGTCCAAATTGACCTTCTGAGCCACCGCTTGCCGTTGAGGCTTGAACGCGTTCTGTTGATTGCTCCTGTTGTTTTGGTTTTACTCTTTCATTATCTAAATAAGCACCTTTACCCAGTAAGTAAAACTCTATATCGGTAGGTTCCACAAACGCATCGGTAGGCAGAGCAATCTTGTCTCTATCCACAGGTTTTGCCAAACGAGGAGTAACTAAAATAACCAGTTCTGTTTCACCTGATACGTACTGCTTACTTTTGAAAAGATTGCCCAGTACCGGAATGTCACCAACACCTGGGACTTCGTTGGCTACATCACGACTGTTCTCGTTCAATAAACCCGCAATACCAATTGTTTGCCCGTCAGCCAATTCTATGGTTGATGAAGCGCTACGCTTTGTTAAAGGTGGCACTATATAAGCTGCGTTAATATCACCAGGGTTATAGGCAAGAGCACCCGAGGTTGCCACCTCACTGACATCCACTGCTAACTCTAGGTTTATTTTCTTATCGCTTAGAACAATAGGAGTGAAGTGAACACTGACACCGTATTCTTTATATTCGATACCAATGCCATCATCACTAGGGATAGGAATTGGAAATTCACCACCGGCTAAAAACTTAGCCTCGGAGCCGCTTAGGGTTGTTAAGTTTGGTTCTGCAAGCACTTTAGCGACGCCATTTTCTTTGGCGATATCCAAAGCAAAAGTAAACAGCGTATTACTATCAACTAACCCGCCAAGTATACCGAAATCATTTACCCCTACACTGTCCACGATAGGTAAAATACTACCGCCAGCTTCACCAATACCGCCACCCGCACTCGTTAACCCCCAAGTGAAATCACCACTTTGTTGGAAAAAACGAAAGTTAGAATCAAAACGACGTACTAATGAACGTTGCACCTCAGCAACAGTAACCTCTAGCATTACCTGTTGTGCTCCACCAATAGTCATAAGGTTAATCACGCCTGACTCGGCTTGTCCTGCGTCACCATCAGAAGCATTAACGGCTTGACCACCAGAGAAGGTTTGAGCAACCTTCACCGCTATATTCATATTTTCTTGGCTGCTCACTAAACCGCTGAGTATCAACTTATCTTGAGCGCTATGAACTTTTATTTCTTCGTCAGGTAAGAAGTCATATAACTTAGATTTTAAATTATTAAGGTCATGCGTAACCTCAATATTTAAAGACTCAATCAATCGACCTTGAGCATCCCATGCCGATAAATTAGTAGAACCTAATTTTTTACCAATCAGAAAAAGCTCATCAGCTTTTAGCATCACGATATCCAGAACCTCAGGATCGCCTAGTGAGACTTTTTTAGCCTTACCAGAAATCTTCACATGAGTTGACTTGTGATGAGGAATAGTAATGGTGTTCCCCGACTGCGTGGTTGCTTGAACCGAAGGTACTAGCAAGGCAATCAAAGCAAATATTGCAAAAATCCGTTTCATGATAAGCCTCAATTATTTACGCGAACGTTAGATTGGGTTGTGCCTTTGATAATAGTGACGCTTGGAGGAGCAACGTACCGTCTAACTGGTGGATCTATAGCTTGAGGGTTACGAAGCGCAAGTTGTATCGCTCCTCTACTGTTTTCCGATAACAGTTTTTCTGCTTCACGAGGAGTCACTTCTAAAGTCACTGCGCGCACAATAATAGGTTTGTTTTCACTGGTTTTAGCTGTCTGATCGACCGCAAGCACCTTAATATTTTTAAGAACCGTTTTAGTGCGATTATTAACGGTATTTAAAATATCGACTTTATTTCCAGGAAGTAGAAAACCAGCAACACCCACAACGTCATTTACACGTATCGTTACTGCGCGTTTATTCTCAGGAATCAATACCGCCAAACTGGCACCTTCGTTAGGGCCACCAAAGTGCGATTTATGTATCAATTCACCTTCAAAGACAGGCGATTTAGCGACCATTCCCACTAATTCAGAATAGTTTTGTACTTGATTCGCATTTTGCCATGCTGATTCAAGTTGCTTTTTAGTCAGGTGTTTTTCTTCAATGACAGTACCTTCTGGTATATCTACTGCGGCGATAACGGTCGGACGTCGTTCTACCGTCTCAACTTTAACCTGAGGCTTAGTTTGGCCTTCCATCCACTGCTTAGCGACCATGACGGCACCAAGGCCAAAGACTACTGACAGAATTAATAAAAATATTACCGTTCCTTTACTCATAATACTGATTCTCCCTGTTCGTCAGCAGTGAAATAAAGATCCCATGCCCTTTGTAATATAGTCGAGTCTACCTGAGGTGCAATTTCTTCAAACTGAATAATATCGAGGCTGATTCCTAATATATCTTTTGGAAGACAAGGAAAATAACCAACTTTATGTAAACTATGCAGATTTAATAAGGTCTCTACCGCACTCGGTAATATTTCTAATTTCTTACTCTTTGACAGATCGGACCATAAATTTAAATAGTCGCTTTCAATAAGTGGTTGGAACTGAATTTTATAGCCTAAGCGTCTTAAAAAAGCAGGATCGGCAATGGTTTGTGGGTCTAAGTTAGTTGAAAATGCCATTGTTAACACAAATGGAATGGTAATTTGCTGACCATTCGGTAGAGATAAATGGTCATAGTTATATTCCATAGGCACAATCCATCTATTGAGCAAGGTCGCCACTGGCATAGGTTGGCGCCCCAAATCATCAATAACGAGAATGCCGTTATTTGCAATCATTTGTAAGGGTGCAATCCAAATTCGGTTATGCTCTGTATGGTTAACCTCCAACATATCCATTGTCAGTTCACCACCAACTTGAACATTAGGTCTCTCACACAATACCCAACGTTTGTCATAGTGGCTCTTTAAACTGATCACATCTCGGTTATGGCTATTATTAACGGGAGTATGATGCTGTTCTGAAAAGACTTTTATGATATTACCAGCAGCATAAACAGAATGAGGGACATATACAGAGGTATTGAGTGAATTGAGTATTCTAGCCGCAACAAAGCTTTTCCCTGTACCAGCATGTCCATAAAGCAATAAAGCTCTTCCAGAGTTTATCGCAGGACCTAATACCGGCACTAATCTTTCAGCACCATAGACATCATTTAATGCACGCTCGACATCAGGCCTAGTCACCAATTGCGCACGTAAGTCCTGAGCTTCAACCATGCTGTTGTATGTCTTTAAAGACACCGGCACAGGACCAATATAAGCATCTTTTTTAAATGCTAAATCTGCTTTATTTTGCCCTTGCTCCGATAATGCATATCGAACATGACTTTTTGCTGATTCAGAAAACAATGACGTTGAAGAGGGTTGGAACACCTCTACAAACGCTTTCTTTCTTAAATCTGCCAAAATATCTTCGATTAAATGGGTCACGATCCCCAGATACTTAGCGAGCTCTAAAACATCGGATTTAGGGTAGGCAGCAAGATGCTTCAATATGAGGTTTTCAACAATTACCTGAGGTATTTCTAACTCATCAAATGATGAAATAATAGGAGGAGCACTGACCTGAGGGGTTAGCTTACAAATTTCATCCTTTAGTTCTGTCGCGCTCATTTTAAATCCCTCTAATTAAAATAATAGAACAGTGCGAGTCCAACCATGACCGATGGTGCAAATGGCATGGTTAACTTATCTCCATATCTCCATGGATTTGAGTTTTGTGCGTTAGTATTGATTCTGGTGTATAGCTTTGGTTCATTGATTAACAGCAACGGGTTTTTTATTCCTAAGAAGCTAAAGTTATATACTGTAAATAATGTTCCAATGATGCCTGATGCTAAGACAATCCATGTGATACAACCTCCAACATCATTTAACCCTACACAAAAACCAACTACTCCTAATAGTTTCACATCACCAGGAGACATCACTTTCAAAAGAAACATGATCAATGAAATAAAAAATAAAAGAGTTCCACCTAAGAGGAAATTACCTAAAGGTAATTCATAAATATGTATATTGAGGGCTTGAAAAGATAACAATATAAGTAACAACTTATTTGGAATTCGATGAAACTTTAAATCATTAATTGAGATTAAAAAAAGTAATGACCAAAACACTATATAACTATTCATAAAAACCATAAAACCGCACCAAGAAAACCTAATGCGGTTTAGTTAATTATTAATTTTAATTAAGAACCGACACTACTGATTGTGTTAGTTAGTTTGTTGTTAAGGTCGTTACCTAGATTACTAAAGACAACAGAAATAGCTGCAACTAAAAGCGCGGCACCAATTACATACTCAACAACGGTCAATCCTTCTTCGTCTTGTGCGAAACTTTTGATACTTGAAATAAATTTGTCCATAAATTAACTCTCCAAAAATGTAAGCGCCTATACCTATAAATTAGGTTGCACAAGTAAAGGTAACTTAATGTTAAGAGTAGTGTTAGGATTATTTTACCCAGACATTGCATTATCTTTACCTTACATTAGGTGGGCTTATTCTATCCAACACCCTCTATGGCACTATTGAATTTGTTGCTCAAACCAACTTGTAAGCCAAAGAAAACAGTTGAGATAACAGCAACTAATAGCGCGGCAGCAATGACATACTCTACAACAGTCAATGCTTCTTCATCAGAAAGGAATTCAATCGTAGTCGGTATCCATTGAGTGCTCATCTGCGTACCTCCTTAGAATTAACCTATACATTCTAGTCTATGAGCTCAATAGACGCCCCAAGAAAGTTAATTAAATGTTGCACTTTTATGTCATATGACTATAAACTTTAGTAGCTAATCATTTATTAGCTAAAGTTAATATAGTAGTGTAAGGATTTAACATGCAGTCAAAAGGATATTGGCTCGGGAAATCTATGCAACAATTGCCAGCATTCACCGCTGAGCAGGTTGGAATAGACTCAAACTTCTCCGAATTTGGTTCTGACATCTCTATTCTTAGTCGAAGAGAGGTCAAGGTTGCCCATTTTTATTACTCTGAAGAATTTAAATTTTTATTTGAGTTGTCGCTTAAGATCTGTCAAAACCTTGGCAAAAAGATCATCGCTATCTACGACAAAGAAAAGTCATTGGCTAATTATTACGACACATCCCATGTGACCTTCGTTTGCAGTGATTCTGAATTTGAAAAAGACGCATTGCTACCAAGCCTATTTTATGACGAAGACGATACGTTCACTTCTCCTGTCTTAGATACTAGGATGAAAAAAATTGAAGAATATATCTCAGTAAATATTAACCGAGATATTAGAGAAGAAGAGGTCGCAGAGCTTTCCAACTTATCCATTAACTATTTTTCAAGATTTTTCAGAAAACACCGCAAAGTCAGCTTTCAAGATTATATTACTTTGAAAAGGGTCAATATAGCTCAGCAGATTCTAATCGACTCTCCGGCGGAAAAAGTTTCTTCTGTCGCTTATCAAGCGGGTTATTCTGACGTTTCTTACTTTAATCGAGTTTTCAAAAAACACACTGCAATGACACCCACTCAATATAGAAAGTTAAATATATAATCTGCGCACTTATTTTATAGAATAAAATATTTGCACAATTTAATATTATTTTTAGCATTATTTAATAACCTAAAGTTATATGCTGTTATTAATTCAATAATAAATGGAATTTTTCTATACAAAATAAAAAACCTGCTAAGCTTCTGATAAATGTCAAGCAACCAATGGAAGGCAGTTTATGGAAATAGCTTCAGGGAACGGAGCGCAAGAATACGTTTACACTAACCCACCTTGTACCCTCCCACCACCCAATGAGTTGATTTTAAAATGGGCTCAGGAACGACCAGACGAGATCTACCTCAAACAGATCATTGACCGAGAGTTTGTCAGCTATACCTACGCTGAAGTTGCTGATATGGCGTTAAAATTTGCAGGGGCATTGAAAGAGTTAGGCTTGAAACCTCGTGATAAAGTCGCCTTCATTTCTAAAAACTGTGTGGAATGGTTTATCACAGATCTTGCGCTCATGCTTGGTGACTTTATTAGTGTACCTATTTTCCCAACGGCTGGTGCAGATACCATCGAATACTGTTTAACTCACA
The DNA here is from genome assembly GCF_052955985.1 of Vibrio sp. B1Z05. Lineage (NCBI taxonomy): Bacteria > Pseudomonadati > Pseudomonadota > Gammaproteobacteria > Vibrionales > Vibrionaceae > Vibrio > Vibrio sp. B1Z05. The sequence goes on along the minus strand of NZ_CP130463.1, from coordinate 572,152 downwards.
GCGAAAGCACTGTGCTGATAGCAGGTAAACTTGATGATGCGGCAGCTACTGCAGAGGTCATGCAACGCCTTCCCACTCTGATTACCATCTCTTTTCCTTATGATTCAGCACCGGAGTGTCAATACAAGTTTGCACAGCTGATTCATGATGCACCTAATACGGAGGAGCGTCCACAGCACCACGATGATAAGCTAATGTCGATCGTCTATACTTCTGGGACATCAGGCGTGCCAAAAGGCGCTATGCTCACCTACGGGGCTTTTAGTTGGTCAGTGAAGAACCTTGTTGATCATATAGGCATACAGCCTGGCGATAGGATGTTTTCTTATTTACCACTGGCACACATTACTGAACGAGTATACATTTTTGGTTCCTCAATTCAGGCTGGACTTGAGACTGCCTTTCCGGAGTCTCTGGATACCTTCATTGACGATGTCAAAATGCATCGACCAACCTTATTTATTTCAGTGCCGCGTTTATGGACCTTATTCCAGCAACGAATTCAAGATAAGCTACCACCGAAGAAACTTAACTTACTGTTAAAAATCCCAATTCTAAACTCCATCATTAAAAAGAAAATCATCGATGGCTTAGGCTTAGATCAAGGACGAGTTCTTGGCTGTGGTTCTGCGCCTATTAGCCCTGCAATACTTGAGTGGTATCACAAGGTTGGCATTGATATAACCGAAGCATGGGGAATGACTGAAACATTCGCCTATAGCACCCTAAACTACCCATTTAACCCATCTAAAATTGGTTCTGTCGGTAAAGTAGGGCCAGGAATCGAGTTAAAAATTGCCGACGATGAAGAAATACTGGTTCGCAGTAAGGGGATGTTTTCAGGGTACTACAAAAATGATGAAGCGACCGCTCGTACCTTTAATGAGCAGGGTTGGCTACACACTGGCGACATAGGTTCGATAGATTCTGAAGGTTATCTCACCATTCAAGGGCGTAAAAAAGATACCTTTAAAACAGCCAAAGGAAAATTCGTTGCGCCTGTTCCTATCGAAAAATCGATTATAGAAGTTGCACGTGTCGAAATGCTTTGTTTAGTAGGATTGGGCATGCCGGGACCTATACTACTAATAGTTCCACATAACTTCCCTAACTTTGACAAAAAACGCTATGAAAAAAGTATTCATAGATCCATCCAAGGTATTAATGAAACTCTTGAAGGACATGAGAAAATCAAAGGTGTGCTACTCATAAAAGAGCCTTGGAGCATAGAGAACCAGATACTGACCCCAACCCTAAAGATCAAACGTCATATTCTAGAAAAGAAATATCATGACACTGGCGCTAATTGGCCAAAAGATCAATTCGTGGTGTGGGAGGAGTAACAAGCTAGTTTGCAGTACCTAGTTTGCAGTACATGGCAAGCAACGCTAAATAACAGGCTACACTACATAACAAAAAGCCCCGATAGTTTGCACTATCGGGGCTTTTTTAGCTATTTAAGAACAAACAATTACTTGTTGTCTTTCTCAGCTTTAGCTTTAGCAATAACTTCTTCAGCAACGTTCATTGGACATGCTGCGTAGTGTGAGAACTCCATAGAGAACTGACCACGACCAGAAGTGATTGTACGTAGGTGACCGATGTAGCCGAACATCTCAGAAAGAGGTACGTCAGCTTTAATACGAACACCAGTTACGCCAGCTTGTTGATCTTTGATCATGCCACGACGACGGTTAAGGTCACCGATAACATCACCAACGTGATCGTCTGGAGTAAATACGTCAACGTGCATGATAGGTTCAAGCAGTTGCGCACCAGCTTTAGGCATTGATTGACGGAATGCGCCTTTCGCTGCGATTTCAAATGCGATTGCAGATGAATCCACTGCGTGGAAGCCACCGTCGAATAGTTCAACTTCAACGTCTAGAGTTGGGAAGCCAGCAAGAACACCGTTTTCCATCATAGATGCAAAACCTTTCTCAACTGCAGGCCAGAATTCCTTAGGAACGTTACCACCAACAACTGTTGATTTGAAGCTGAAGCCAGAACCTGGTTCACCTGGTTTGATACGGTAGTCGATTTTACCAAACTGACCAGAACCACCAGACTGTTTCTTATGCGTGTAGCTATCTTCAATTGCTTGAGTGATAGTTTCACGGTAAGCAACCTGAGGAGCACCAACTGTTAGGTCAACACCGTAAGTACGCTTAAGGATGTCAACTTTAATGTCTAGGTGAAGCTCACCCATACCTTTCAGGATAGTTTCGCCAGTCTCTTCGTCAGTCTCAACTTGGAAAGATGGATCTTCTGCAACCATTTTACCGATTGCGATACCCATTTTCTCAGAACCGCCTTTATCTTTAGGAGATACAGCAATTGAGATTACTGGAGTTGGGAATACCATTGGCTCCAAAGTAACAGGATGCTTAGGATCACATAGAGTGTGACCAGTTTGAACATTCTTCATACCAACGATCGCAATGATGTCACCAGCTTGTGCGCTAGTTAGTTCGTTACGGTCATCAGCTTGCATCTCAACCATACGGCCAACACGCTCTGTTTTACCAGTGAATGAGTTCATGATGGTGTCACCTTTGTTCAATTTACCAGAGTAAATACGAACGAAAGTTAGTGCACCGAAGCGGTCATCCATAATTTTGAATGCAAGCGCTTTAAATGTTTCATCTGCAGAAACGATAGCGTGTTCGCCAGTTTCGTTGCCTTCTTCGTCCATTAGAGGTTGAGGATCAACTTCTGTTGGAGAAGGTAGGTAATCAACTACTGCGTCAAGAACGATTTGTACGCCCTTGTTCTTAAATGCAGAACCACAGAAAGTAGGGAAGAACGCTAGGTCACGAGTACCTTTACGGATACAACGTTTGATGTCTTCGATAGAAGGCTCTTCGCCATCCATGTATGCCATCATTAGTTCATCGTCTTGCTCTACAGCAGTCTCGATTAGTTCTTCACGGTATTGTTCTACGTCATCAACCATGTCCGCTGGAACATCTTTGATTTCGTAGTTTTCAGGAAGACCAGTGTCATCCCAAACGTATGCTTTACGGCTTAGAAGGTCTACAACACCCACGAAGTCATCTTCGCGGCCGATTGGTAGAACCATAACTAGAGGAGTCGCACCTAGAACGTTTTTAACTTGGTCAACAACGTTGTAGAAGTCTGCACCCATACGGTCTAGTTTGTTAACGAAGATCAGACGAGATACTTCTGATTCGTTAGCGTAACGCCAGTTAGTTTCTGATTGTGGCTCAACACCACCAGAACCACAGAATACGCCGACGCCGCCATCAAGAACTTTAAGAGAACGATAAACTTCAACTGTGAAGTCAACGTGTCCAGGAGTATCGATAACGTTTAGGCGGTGGCCTTTCCAAAAACAGCTTACTGCTGCTGATTGAATTGTAATACCGCGCTCAGCTTCCTGTTCCATGAAGTCAGTAGTTGATTCACCATCATGAACTTCACCAGTTTTATGGATCTGGCCGGTAAGCTTTAGGATACGCTCAGTTGTCGTGGTTTTACCCGCATCAACGTGCGCGAAAATACCAATATTTCTGTATTTTGATAAATCAGTCATCGTTTTACTCTATCAATAGGATATAAAATGCGCGCAGAGTATATCACAATCTGCATAGACTGATAGCTCTGTGTGCTTGTTGAGCGAAAATTTCGCCTTTTATTTTCAATCCAAGAACTATAGATGAGAATCAAGCCCGTGAAAAGAGCCTTTAATCACCTGTTGCGAATATATTTTTACAACTAATGATTACATCTCATCAAATGCCTGAATTGCTTCGGATAAATTTTTCACGGCATGTATCTGCATGCCAGCGATACCGCCCTTAGGCATATTTGCACTTGGTACGATAGCTTTTGTGAAACCATGCTTAAAAGCTTCGTTAAGACGCTCTTGACCACTAGGAACAGGGCGAATCTCCCCTGCAAGCCCTACTTCACCAAACACTACAACATCTTTTGGCAGTGGTCGGTCTCTAAAACTAGAGAGCAGTGCCATCAACAATGCAAGGTCAGCACTGGTCTCGGTGACTTTTACGCCGCCGACCACATTGACAAAGACATCTTGATCAGCCATTTGCATGCCGCCGTGCTTGTGCAATACGGCCAATAACATAGATAAACGGTTTTGCTCTAGCCCAACAGCCACGCGTCGAGGATTAGCCAATTGTGAGTAATCCACCAAGGCCTGAATTTCGACAAGCAATGGTCTTGTCCCCTCCCAAATCACCATTACAGAGCTGCCTGAAGTTTGCTCTTCACCGCGAGAGAGGAAAATAGCAGAAGGGTTAGAGACTTCTTTTAGTCCCTGTCCTGTCATGGCAAAAACGCCAAGCTCATTGACTGCGCCAAAGCGGTTTTTATGACTACGTAACGTTCTAAAACGGCTGTCCGCGCCACCATCGAGCAATACTGAACAATCGATAATATGCTCTAGCACTTTTGGTCCCGCTAAAGAACCGTCTTTAGTTACGTGGCCGACAATAAAGATGGCGACATTATTTTGTTTGGCATAACGGGTTAGCGTAGTGGCTGATTCTCTTACTTGCGCCACTGTGCCCGGTGAGGATTGCACATCAGACACATGCATTACCTGAATGGAGTCGATAACCATGATTTTAGGCTGCTCTTTTTCGGCAACCTGACAAATTTTATCGACATTCGTCTCAGATAGCATTTTCAGGTTATCTTTCGGCAAACCTAAACGAGATGCCCTCATTGCCACTTGTTGTAACGACTCTTCGCCCGTGACATAAAGCGTTGGCATATCTGCGGCAAGTCGGCACATGGTTTGTAGCAATACCGTTGATTTACCCGCGCCAGGACTGCCACCAATTAAAATAGCCGCTCCCGGCACAATACCGCCACCAAGCACACGGTCAAACTCTTTAAACGTACTGCTAAATCTTGGGACATCTTGTAAGTCGATATCGGCCAGCACTTGTACTTTTGACTGTTCGGCGTTGCCTGCATATCCCGTCAAACGCTCGTTACGAGCCACTTGCGGAGAAGCGGCTAAACGAACTTCTGTCACTGTGTTCCATGCACCACATGCGCTACATTGCCCTTGCCAACGAGGAAAATCCGCACCGCAATCGTTACATACGTAAGCCGTTTTTACTTTTGCCATTAATTATTCTTTATTTAAAGTGTGTAATACGTGGCTTGCCGATAAGATACATAGCACGCCACCAAGATCGGCATAGTTTACCGCAGCTTGGGCTTGCTCGACTACCTTAGGCTTAGCATGATAGGCAATGCCCAATCCCGCCACCGCCATCATAACTAAATCATTGGCACCATCACCCACGGCAATACAATTACTGCGCTCTAGCTGATACTCCACTCGAAGCTGCTCTAAAATATCCGCCTTAGTTTGCGCTGAGACAACTTCGCCCAACACGGCACCGGTTAATTTACCCGACTCTATTTCAAGTCGATTTGAGCGAGCAAAATCTAAATCTAACAGCTCTTTCAGATGATTAGAAAAATAAGTAAAACCGCCCGATGCCACTGCAACTTTCCAGCCAGCTTGTTTTAAGCCATCGATTAACAGCTTTGCTTCTGCCATCAAAGGCAGTTCACTACGCACTTCCATCAAAATAGATTCATCAGCATCAGCGAGCTTTGACACTCTTTGTCTTAGGCTTTGTTCAAAGTCGAGTTCACCTTGCATCGCGCGCTCAGTCACCTCGGAAACTTCTTCACCCACACCCGCCAGTTTTGCTATTTCATCAATACATTCAATCTCAATTAAGGTTGAATCCATATCAAAAAGAGCCAAACCCGGTTCCGCCATATTTGGCAAATCTTTAAGGTGCGCAAAATCGATATTAGCATTCGCCAATGCTGTAATGTGCTTTTCTATACTTACACTACTGGTGAGCAATACCTGATAACGCCCCACAGTCCAGCTAGCAAATAACTCTTCATTATTAAATACTTGGCTTAATTGCTCATTGCTTTGCTCAGCAAAAACAACCGCTAACTGCTGCTGAGATGCATTGCCTAAAGCACTGATGCGTTGTAATTCTTTAACTTCCATGAAAATTCAAATCCGTTTCGAAGAAAACATTCCCCTAAACTTACCCTATTGCAATTTGATTGCGCAAGTATCACTATGCAATGGCATACATTAATTACGTTTGGTGAAATGAAAGAATCTTTATTTTCTCTACGTCTGTTTATTAAAGTAACCTTTATTGGGTTACTGGTACTTATGCTTCTGACCATAGTGCGCAATAGCGTCAACATAAGCCAAGGCAATCAACAGATTCAAACTAAGCAACTGCAAACTCTAACCAAGCTTCTCATATCACAAGCTGCGTTGAGTGCCAGTGACTTTCTTGTGACAGAAGATCAAGAAAAGCTACGTCATCTTGCAAACCAATTAGCCCGCGACACCTTAGTTGCAGATGCGACTGTCTATGATAATAGTGGGATAAAAATAGCCTCTAGTACCAACGCTAAGACAGTACGTGAATCCCTTGGTATGGATACACCACTGGCCTCAGCAGGAATAGGTAAACAACAACTTATTGAGCCTATTTTCTCCCAAGATGCCATTATTGGTTATGTCAGAATCACCTTTGAAAAAGGGCGTGTCGTTGCCTTTTCTGATCATCATTATCGCAATAGCGATCGCACTATGTACCTGATGATATTGATGAGTTTTCTCTCTGGTGTATTGCTTACATTGGTTCTGAGAAGAAAATAATACCAATCACACTAAGTAAGTGATCAGTTATTTAGTACGATTGGTATAACTCCCATAAAAAAAGCTTGGTTCTTACATTAAGAGCCAAGCTTCTTTATTAAATAGAGATCCGAACGTAACAAACTATTCTGTAAGGAAATATGTTCTTATTCTGCATCACCCAACAAAACAGATTCTAATGCAATTTCCATCATTTCATTAAATGTGGTCGCACGCTCATCAGATGTTGTTTGGTCACCCGTTTTAATGTGATCCGATACAGTACAAATCGCTAATGCTTTTACGCCGTATTCCGCTGCCACACCATAAATGCCCGCCGCTTCCATCTCTACGCCCAAAATGCCGTATTTATCCATCACGTCAAACATCTCTGGATCTGGAGTATAGAAAAGCTCAGCAGAGAATAAGTTGCCCACTTTAGCTGCAATACCCAGTTTCTCTGCCGCACGCTCTGCATTGCGCACCATGCCGTAATCAGCAATCGCTGCAAAATCATGATCTTTAAAACGGATGCGGTTCACTTTTGAATCTGTACATGCGCCCATACCAATCACAACGTCACGCAGTTTAACGTCGCTGCGAACCGCGCCACAACTGCCGACACGAATCACTTTTTTAACGCCAAAGTCTTTGATTAGCTCAGTGACATAAATAGAGCAAGACGGAATACCCATGCCGTGTCCCATTACTGAGATTTTACGGCCTTTATAAGTCCCAGTGAAACCATACATGTTACGTACATCACACACTTGAACTACGTTTTCTAGAAAGGTATCCGCAATGTACTTAGCTCGGATTGGGTCACCTGGCATTAATACCACGTCAGCAAAATCACCCATTTCTGCATTAATATGAGGAGTAGCCATTTTATCTTTCCTTTTCTGTTTTAATGAGGGTCTAAGCCCTATTAGCGCATTAATCTATTGACTTCTTTTATTTCAAGAAGCTAGTTCCATAATCCATTTTTGAAGTACCAAAATAGTGAGCCAAGCTCTGACCTATATCGGCAAATGTTGAGCGGCGACCTAATGAACCCGCTTCTATTTTATCCCCATACACCAATACAGGAATATGTTCACGGGTATGATCAGTACCTTGCCACGTTGGATCACAGCCATGATCGGCGGTTAAAATCAGCACATCATTTGGCTCTAATATCGCCAAAATTTCAGGTAAGCGTTGATCAAAATATTCTAGTGCTCCCGCATAACCTGCCACGTCACGGCGATGACCGAATGAAGAGTCAAAATCCACAAAGTTAGTGAACACAATACTGTTGTCTGGTGCTTGTTTAACTTGCTCAAGAGTTAAATTGAACAGATCTTCAAGACCGGTAGCTTTCTCTTTTTTGGTAATACCGCAGTTGGCATAGATATCCGCGATTTTACCAATCGAGATCACTTCGCCTTGCTTCTCATCAACCAGCTTTTGCAGCACAGTTGCCGCTGGCGGCTCAACCGATAGATCGCGACGATTACCGGTACGCTTAAATTCACCGGCTTTTTCACCAATAAATGGACGCGCAATTACTCGACCAATGTTGTAGTCCTCAAGCTCTTCGCGAACAATCTGACAAAGTTGTAGCAGGTTATCTAAGCCGTAGGTTTCTTCATGACAGGCGATCTGGAAAACCGAATCAGCAGAGGTATAAAAAATAGGCTTTCCTGTCTGCATATGTTCTTCACCAAGCTCATCAAGCACTTGAGTTCCTGATGCATGGCAATTACCTAAGTAACCTTTAAGACCGGCTCGTTCAACGATTCGATCAAGCAATGGTTGCGGGAAGCTATTTTCCAGATCAGTGAAATATCCCCAATCAAATAACACAGGAACACCAGCGATTTCCCAGTGACCTGAAGGAGTATCTTTGCCTGATGAAATTTCCGCAGCATGCCCGTAAGCACCAATGATGTCGGCATTGCTATCTAAACCAATAGGAAATGTTCCCGTTGATTCTTGAGCGGCTAACCCTAAACCTAAGCGAGACAAGTTAGGTAGTGTTAAAGGACCACTGCGAGTGTCATTGTCCGCTAACCCTTTTGCACATTGCTCAGCAATGTGACCCAAAGTATCAGAACCCACATCACCAAATTTATCGGCGTCTTGTGTTGCGCCAATACCAAATGAATCTAAAACTAAAATTATGGCTCGTTTCATTATTGTATCCTTAGCCTATAAATCTTCGGCTCTTATCTGGGCATACACCACAGGTGTTGCTTGATACTGAGATGGGTCACCAATATGGATAGCGGCTTGCAAAGCATTTGCAGCCTCTTGCCACTGCTGCTCGTTACGCGCATGAATGAAAGCCAGCGGCTTTTCAGCATCCACGGCGTCACCAAGTTGTGCAAACTTATCAAAGCCAACGGCGTAGTCGATAGTATCTGTCGCCACGCGACGACCACCGCCCATGCCCACAACCGCCATACCAATGGCTCGGGTATCCATGTGAGTAATAACGCCGATTTGTTTAGCAAACACAGGCTTAATAATCTCAGCCTCGGGTAAATATTGAGTATAGTTGCTCACAAAATCTGATGGCCCGCCAAGGCCTGCCACCATTTTATTAAAGCACTCAGCCGCTTTGCCATTATCAAGCACTGTCATTAGTTTTTCGCGAGCTTGCTCAGTGGAATCTGCCAACTTGCCAAGCACTAACATTTCACAGCAAGAAGCCATGGTAACTTCAAGTAAACGAGGGTTTCGATATTCGCCCGTTAAAAAGCGCACCGCTTCTCGCACTTCAAGCGCATTACCTGCCGAAGAAGCTAACACTTGGTTCATATCCGTCAGTATTGCGGTGGTTTTTGTGCCAGCGCCATTAGCAACAGCCACGATAGAACGTGCTAACTCTTCTGATGCTTCGTATGTTGGCATAAAGGCGCCAGAACCCACCTTTACGTCCATGACTAACGAATCTAGGCCGGCGGCCAATTTCTTAGAGAGGATTGATGCGGTAATCAAAGAGATATTGTCTACTGTTGCGGTAATATCTCGCGTGGCATACACGCGTTTATCGGCAGGTGCTAAGTCTCCAGTTTGACCAATAATGGCCACACCAGCGTCTTTAGTCACTCGACCAAAAACATCATTATCTGGAGTAATGTTGTAACCAGGAATAGATTCAAGTTTGTCTAATGTTCCGCCAGTATGACCTAAGCCACGGCCTGAAATCATAGGAACATACCCGCCACATGCCGCCACCATAGGCCCCAGCATTAAAGAGGTAACGTCGCCGACTCCGCCCGTCGAATGTTTATCTACAATCGGACCATCAAAATTCATATGGCTCCAATCAATCACCATCCCAGAATCACGCATTGCACAAGTGAGCGCGATACGTTCCGGCATGGTCATTTCATTGAAAAAGATAGTCATCGCAAATGCGGCTATCTGCCCTTCAGAGACAGTATCGTTCGCCACACCTTGAATAAAGAAGTTGATTTCATCCGTCGTGAGAATTTCACCATCACGTTTTTTACGAATGATTTCTTGAGGTAAATACATAAGCCCTACCCTAAAATTTAATATTTAAAAATAAAGGCTTACCGTTAAGTAAGCCTTCTTTCAGACTATTAATATGCAGCAGGGTCTGCTTTTTCGTCAGTCACTTCTAACGTATTTAGTAGGTTTGTTAGTAAGCTTGACGCGCCAAAACGGTAGTGACGGTTATCCACCCAAGAATCACCTAAGATCTCATCGGCCATAGCAAGGTACAACGCAGCATCTTCCGCAGTACGTACGCCACCAGCAGGTTTAAAACCAACGCTATCTGCAACACCCATATCGCGAATCACTTCTAGCATCATACGCGCGTACTCTGGTGTTGCGTTTTCTGGCACTTTACCGGTAGAGGTTTTGATAAAGTCCGCACCCGCTTTGATGCAGATTTCAGAGGCTTGTTTAATTAGTGCTTCTTCTTTTAGCTCACCAGTTTCGATGATCACTTTAAGTAAGGTATCACCACACGCCGCTTTACACTGTTTCACCAACTCAAAACCCACTTCGGCATTGCCCGCCATCAGTGCTCGATAAGGGAATACAACATCCACTTCGTCGGTGCCATAAGCAACCGCAGCTTTAGTTTCTGCAACAGCGATATCAATATCATCATTACCGTGAGGGAAGTTAGTTACAGTCGCAACTCTAACGTCTGGTGTGCCTTGCTCACGCAATGTTTTCTTAGCAATAGGAACAAAGCGAGGGTAAATACAAACAGCAGCCGTATTGCCCACAGCTGACTTAGCTGCATGACAAAGATCAATTACCTTTTGATCGGTGTCGTCATCGTTAAGAGTGGTAAGATCCATTAATTTAAGTGCACGCAAAGCGGCAGCTTTCAAATCGCTCATTTTTTTCTCCGAAAAGTTTGAATAGTTTTGGAGGCAATTTACAAAGCACTTTCGTTATAGATAGGGCTTTTGTTATTGCTCATCCAGACTCAATGAACGGACTTGGTTCCATGAAGACTTGGTGAAATAACCAATTGCTTTCCTTGTCACCGCGCGGTTATAAATCCTAAACCGCAGACCGTTGTTTTTTGCAACGGAAGTACATCTTTATATTCATATCGATAAGTATTGAACTCTAGGTATTCCCCAGCACCTCATACTTACCCACACAGATATTATTAAAAAAATCTCTCTACTAACCAGTGATAGCAATGCCCACCTAAGTACACACCAACAATCCCCATCACTCCAGACAACACCGGAGGCGCTGGAATTGGCAGTTTTATTGCTGAAAATAATACTCCGACGATAAAACCGGCAAATACGGCTAACAAAACCTCACTCATAATCATTGTCCATCCTATTAACTTCGTTGAATAGTATAGTCGGAAGTTAGATCTACGTAGCATTAACAATGAACGCAAACGGTTTGCATCTCAAAAAAAGTGATATTCAGCAAACCCGAGAGTAGAAAGAAAAAAACGCTCTAGTGAATATCACTAGAGCGTTTAATTACTTTGTTTCTAATTGCTTAGAAAGAAAGGAAGAAGCCAGCGATTGTCGCCGCCATTAGGTTTGAAAGCGTACCAGCAATAACCGCTTTAATACCCATGCGAGCAATATCACCACGACGTTTAGGAGCAATACCACCTAAGCCGCCTAATAGGATTGCGATAGAAGAAAGGTTAGCAAATCCACACAATGCGAATGAGATAATTGCTTTCGTCTTCTCACTTAGAATAACCGGAGCAGCATCGCCTAGGTAAGGTGCAAAGTTAGCGTAAGCGACAAATTCGTTCGCTACCGTCTTCATACCAATGAACTCACCAGCAACTTGTGCTTCGTTCCATGGCACACCGATTAGGAATGCTAGTGGTGCAAACAACCAACCTAAGATCATTTCTAGAGTTAGGTGTTCAAAACCAAACCAGCCACCAACGCCAGCTAGAAGACCGTTGATAAGTGCAATAAGACCGATGAAAGCGATAAGCATCGCACCAACGTTTAGTGCTAGGCTTAGACCCGCAGATGCACCTGTTGCTGCTGCATCAATAACGTTAGCAGGCTTATCTTCACCTTCGCCATGTATATCAGGAAGTTGTTCAATAGGCTCATCTGTTTCAGGTTTCATGATCTTAGCGAACAATAGACCACCAGGAGCTGCCATGAATGATGCCGCAACTAGGTACTCAATAGGCACACCCATTGATGCGTAACCCGCTAGTACACCACCAGCGATAGAAGCCAAACCACCACACATGATTGCGAATAGTTCAGATTGAGTCATGCGCGGTACAAAAGGACGAACCACTAAAGGTGCTTCTGTTTGACCAACAAAGATGTTAGCTGCTGCAGACATTGATTCTGCGCGAGAAGTACCTAGTGCCTTTTGTAGGCCACCACCAAGAATGCGGATAACCCACTGCATTACACCCAAGTAGTAAAGTACAGAGATTAACGCAGAGAAGAAGATCAATGTTGGTAGCACTTGGAAAGCAAAGATAAATCCAATGCCATCTACTGAAAAGTTAACTAGGCTACCGAATAAAAAGCCAGTACCGTCGGCACCGTAGCTAATTACACTCGAAACACCATCTGAAATACTTTTCAGAAGATCTTTACCCCAAGGTACGTAAAGTACAAATGCACCCAATATAAACTGAATAGCAAAAGCACCCGCCACTGTACGGATGTTAATTGCTTTACGGTTATCTGATAATAGTACTGCGATAAGAATCAGTACCAGCATACCTACTATGCTCATAAACAGGCTCATAGTTTATGGCTTCCTTATTTTAAAATGTTTAAAAAAAAGTGTAAAAATGTTGTAGAAAATGTTCATAACGAAATGGATTATACAGTCCATCCCTTTGTAAAACTAGTTAATGATCACGTTTGAAGTAATTTTCAATGCAAACATTCATTTTATTAGTGATAACCGTCACATTTATACGTAAAAACCTTCATTTATCATAGATAAATGAAATTATCTACTAAACAAGTTAACACTATTTTCCCATATCCTATCAGCCAGTATAGAAGCACTTTCTTCTCTTAGTAAAACTAACTGATTAAATATTTTAGGTAAAAAATGAGGGGAATTAGGTAGTTGAGAAAAGCCTGTGATTCTCATATCAGGAGCATCAGTTTCTAGCACAATACAATCTAAAGGTAACTTTGCTATTGCTTCACGCGTTTTTTGTGCTGTTGGCCAAGTAATCACCCCTCCAACACCAATTTTTAACCCTAGATCGAGCAATGATTTTGCTTGTTGATAGTTACCACTAAATGCATGCACTACCCCAAGATTGTCTCGAGTCCTCATTTGTAACGATGCATGAATATTATGATGTTGCTGAACAGAATGGATAACTAAGGGAAGTTGTAATTGCTCAGCTAACTCTATCTGAAAATGAAAGGCTGATAGTTGGGTGGCTATTGGGACATCAATACGCTTATCTAATCCACACTCGCCGATAGCAGAAAGAGAGTTTTGATTTTGCAAAGCTAACGCATGCAACTCATCCATACTTCGCTGTAAAATATTCTCATCAATAAGAGGCTGTAAAAAACAAGGGTGTATACCAAGCCCTACTTGGTGATTGCGCTGTTTTTTAAGTTGCAGCACATCCTGCCAATTATCAGGCCCAACACTAGGTATAAAAAAACGTGCAACCTCATGCTCAGAAAACAGTGCGTTGTATGCCTGACGATGAGAAGTAAATTCTGCAAAATCTAAATGACAGTGCGTATCAAACCACATTAATTGTATTCCTCACTACTTATCGTTAGAAAATAAGAAATACTATATCTAACGATAGCTCTACTCTATGCCATAGAATAGACAACAAAAAAGCCAGTTGTATGCAACTGGCTTCTCTTAATTACGGGTATTCATTGTGCTGTAAAGTGAATTAGTGCTCGCGAGTGGCGCGGAATTCAACTTCAGGGAAACGCTCTTTGGCTAGGTTTAGGTTAACCATAGTTGGCGCAACATAAGAAAGGTTGTCACCACCATCCAAGGCTAGGTTAGTTTGGTTCTTACGTTTAAACTCTTCTAGCTTCTTAGCGTCGTCACACTCAACCCAGCGAGCAGTTGCAACGTTAACGCCTTCATAGATAGCTTCTACGTTGTATTCAGCTTTCAGACGCGCTACTACCACATCAAACTGTAGTACACCTACCGCGCCAACGATTAAATCGTTGTTTTGCAGTGGACGGAATACCTGCACGGCACCCTCTTCAGAAAGCTGTACTAGACCTTTAAGCAGTTGTTTTTGCTTCAATGGATCTTTTAAGCGAATACGACGGAACAATTCTGGCGCAAAGTTAGGAATACCGGCAAATTTCAGCCCTTCACCTTGGGTGAAGGTGTCACCAATTTGGATGGTGCCGTGGTTGTGTAGACCGATAATGTCACCCGCATACGCTTTTTCAGCGCGAGCACGATCGCCAGCCATAAAGGTAACTGCGTCAGAAATGCTGACGTTTTTACCCGTACGCACATGGTTCATTTTCATGCCTTGCGTGTACGTCCCTGACACGATGCGCATAAATGCGATACGGTCACGGTGTTTAGGGTCCATATTGGCTTGGATTTTAAACACAAAACCCGAGAATTTTTCTTCTGTTGCCACCACTTTACGCTCGTTGGCTTCGCGATCTTGCGGGCCTGGTGCCCACTTAGTCAAACCATCAAGCATATGGTCAACACCAAAGTTGCCCAATGCGGTACCAAAGTACACTGGCGTCAGTTCGCCCGCTAGGAACAACTCTTGATCAAACTCAGGGCAAGCACCAATCACAAGCTCAAGCTCTTCACGAACGCTTTCCGCTAGGTCTTCACCTACCGCAGCATCTAGCTCTGGGTTATCCAGACCTTTGATAATGCGTACTTCTTGGATTTCATGGCCGTGGCCTGATTCGTACAAGATAGTTTCATCACGATGAATGTGGTAAACACCTTTAAACTCTTTACCACAACCGATAGGCCAAGTGATTGGCGCACATGCCATGCTCAATTCACTTTCCACCTCATCAAGCACTTCCATTGGGTCGCGAACATCACGGTCCAATTTGTTCATAAAGGTTACGATAGGCGTATCGCGCAGACGAGTCACTTCCATCAATTTACGAGTACGATCTTCGACACCTTTCGCGGCATCGATCACCATCAAACAAGAGTCAACTGCGGTTAGCGTACGGTAGGTATCTTCCGAGAAATCTTCGTGTCCCGGAGTATCGAGTAGGTTTACCAAACACTCATTGTATGGGAACTGCATTACGGAGGTAGTCACCGAGATACCACGTTCTTTTTCCATCTCCATCCAGTCAGATTTTGCATGCTGGTTCGAGCCACGACCTTTTACCGTACCTGCTTTTTGGATCGCGTTGCCGAAAAGCAATACTTTTTCGGTAATGGTTGTCTTACCCGCATCCGGGTGAGAGATAATCGCAAACGTACGGCGCTTGCTCACTTCTTGCTGAAATGGACTATTGGTCATATTCGAATTCTTTAGGTTGGTGCACTGGCGAAAATTGGCGCTATTTTCGCTGATTCTGCGCCATTTCACAATCTATCTATAAAATAAAGGCCCAACCTTAGGTTGAGCCTTCGTTAAATCAGTCTAAAAACTAGCCGATTTCGACAAACATATCATCTTTAACTTGGCTGGCACAGGCAAGGAAGTAACCTTGCTCTATGTCTTCTTCGCTAAGCGGGCCAGTTGTCGCGCTCACCAACTTATCTTTATCACCTTTACAGCGACAGCTGCCACACACACCTGCGCGACAAGCGGCAAAAATAGGTAACCCTTCTTTTTCTAGCGCATCAAGCACTGATTCATCACCGGTAATAGACACCTCTGAGCCATTCACTGTCAAAGTGTGCGATTGTGCATCCGAAGCATTCGTCGCTAAATCAATTGCAGCTTGAAACTGCTCGTTATGAACCTGAGTAGGTGCAATACCTAGCGCTGAAAACCATGTCTTTGCTGATTCCATATATGCTTCAGGACCGCACATAAGTACCGTTCTAGAAGCCACATCAGGCACGACAGACTGCAAAAGCGCTTGGCTCAAACGTCCATGATAAAGAGTTTGGTCATGCTCACGGCTTACCGCCCAAACCAGTTTTAAATTGCTGTGCTTTTCCGCCAGTGCTTCAAGTTCTTGCACGTAAATGCGATCACTTGGAGTGCTTGCACTGTGAATGAACACGATATCAGCGTCTGCATCAGCAGCTAAACGAGCTTGCAGCATAGAGTAAACTGGAGTCACACCAGAACCTGCACTTAACATCAGCAAAGGTTGCTGATCGACAAGGTTAAGGTGGAAGTCACCTGCCGCATTGCTACAACTCAGTGAATCACCTACCGCAAAGCTGTCTGCAAGGTAGTTAGATACCAGTCCACCCGCCACACGCTTAATGGTCAAACTGCACTTTTTTTCACCCGGCAAAGACGCTAGAGAGTAGCATCGCTGGTGTGTGGTACCTTCAATATCCACTTCCAAAGGCAGAAATTGTCCGGGGATAAAATCAAACGCATTGTCAGTTTCAAACCAGTAGGTGGTTACATCAGAAGTGTCGTGTCGAATATCAGTGCAGGTCAGTTGCATCTTTAAAACTCATTATTTGCAGTCAAAGAAGAGGAGCCAATGGCTCCTCTGTGTGATTGGTTTATTTAGGAATTAACCTAGGATGTCAGCAAGATCTTGTTCAACAGTTGTGATCAAACGTAGACCTGTTTGCTCGTGTAGGTGGTTCAGAAGGTTCTCAGTTAAGAACGCTGGAGCCGTAGGACCTACGCGGATATCTTTAATGCCTAGAGCAAGCAGAGTAAGCAGTACAGCAATCGCTTTTTGCTCAAACCAAGATAGGATCAGAGATAGAGGTAGTTCGTTTACACCACACTCAAATGTATCAGCCAGTGCAAGAGCTAGCTGAATTGCAGAGTATGCATCGTTACATTGACCCACATCTAATAGACGAGGAATGCCGTTCACATCGCCGAAATCTAGGTCGTTAAACTTAAATTTACCACATGCTAAAGTCAGGATTAGTGTGTCTTGAGGTGCTGCTTTAGTGAATTCAGTAAAGTAGTTGCGCTCTTTTTTGTCACCATCACAACCGCCAACAAGGAAGAAGTGACGAATGTTGCCTGCTTTCACTTGCTCGATTACTGCAGGTGCTGCTTCCATTAGAGCGTTACGTGCGAAACCAGTGGTTGTGTAAAGAGGGATCTCATCAAACTTGAAGCCTTCACACTCAAGTGCTTTCTCGATAACTGCAGAGAAGTCATGACCAGTGTGGTGCTCAACACCAGGCCAGCCTACGATGTTACGAGTGAACATGCGATCCGCATAACCATTTGTTTCTGGGTTAATCAGACAGTTAGATGTCATTACGATTGCGCCAGGGAAGTTAGCAAATTCTTTTTGTTGGTTCTGCCATGCGCTACCGTAGTTACCTACTAGGTGAGGGTGTTTACCACCAAGTTCTGGGTATGCGTGTGCAGGAAGCATTTCACCGTGAGTATAAACATTGATGCCTTTACCCGCAGTTTGCTCAAGGATGTATTTAAGGTCGATTAGGTCGTGACCTGAAACTAGAATCGCTTTACCTGCGATTGGCTTCATGTTGACTTTAGTCGGTACAGGGTGACCAAATGCTTCTGTCTCACCTTGATCTAGCATTTGCATAACACTGTAGTTCAAGTGACCACATGCCATAGCAAGTTCAAGTAGCTCGTTCATTTCAGTTGGGTTCTCACCCAGACGAGCCATGATGCGGTGGAATTCAGCCGAAACGTCTTCTTTTTGTTGACCAAGAATACGTGCGTGTTCCATGTACGCAGCTACACCTTTAAGGCCGTATAGTGCAAGTAGACGTAGACCAAGAATGTCTTCACCCACTTCAGTTACGTCGTGGTTTAGCGCGGCGTCAGCGGCTTTGTTTAGTAGCGTTACTTTTTCTGCTTCAATAGTAAATTGAGCCGCACCTTCTAGAACTTTAGGTTCTACGTTTTGCGTTAGACATGCTGCTTCATAAGCCGCTTTTAGGCGTGCTTTGTAAGAAAGCGCTTGTTCTGTGTATTCGATTAAACGTGCATCATCAAAGTTCACGTTTGTGAGTGTTGCAAAGAATGCTTGAGGTACGTAAGCATCGGCTTCTACATCAACCACACCTAAGCTACGAGCTGCATTTGCGTATGCGCTGACACCTTGAAGAATATAAATCAACACGTCTTGCAAGTCAGAAATCTCTGATGTTTTACCACACATGCCCATTGCATACTGACAACCACTAGCAACAGGAGTTTGCATTGTTTGCTCGCACTGAATACAGAACATTTAACCTTCCTTAAGTAATATTTAAAATATATGTTTACAGGCGCAAAATGTTAGTCGTAAGCGCCACTCAAAAGAAGCATTTAAATTGCAACTTAAAGATCGCTTGATCTGGATCAAATAAATTCAGCAGTAGATGATAAGTGTTTGCATTTACTTACAAAAAATAGAAATGTGCGATAAAACAGTGGCGGATTTTTCAGCGATGAGAGCAACGTTAAAGCCGTTATTTATTGATGAATTTTAGAAAAGGAATTTGTGGTTCAATATAAGAAAAAACAGGTGAATATATTCACCTGTTTTATGTCGTTTCGAGAAATATAAAAGCTCAACTACAAGCAGAGGTAGCTCATAATAATGGCATCTTCTCGACCACTGGCTGTTGGGTAGTAATTGGTGCGTCTATCAACTTCGTTAAAGCCCGCATTGAGGTACAGTGTTTGCGCTGTTTTATTAGAATCTCGCACTTCTAGCCAAATACTTTCTACATCTTGGCTTTCGCATAATTCAATAAAAGACTCTATCAACTGGGTACCAATGCCCTGCCCTTGTTTTTCTGGGGCGACCGCAATATTGAGCAATGTCACTTCACCGACAATATTCTGTGCATAAAAGTAGCCAACCAACTGCTCATCGTCTTCAAAAGCAAAATGCATTGCGCCACGACTGGCAAGATCATCGATCATTGAGCGCTTCCACGGATGAGTGTGCGCTGTGGATTCTATCTGCCATACACTGTCTAAGTGCTTTGAAGCTAACGGAATAAGATTAGGCATTATTTTGTATTTGATTCCATAGTTGGCGACGGTTTTGGTTGTGACCATCAATCTCTGATAAGGCCGGAGAATGGATCTCCTTTACACCTTCAACAGCGATAGGGGCACAGGCACTAAACCACACCCACTGTAATTGGTGCTGGCTAAGTTGGGACACTTGATTAGGATAAAGATGGCGACAATCACTCAATTGCAACTGCATTGCCTTTAACACCTTTTGTAAGAATTCGGCGTCTTGGCCTGCTGGAATCAATGGTGAGACAAACAGCAGTTTCACCGAATCGGGCAAAGAGATGGCAGGTTGCTGATAACCTTCAAGGCGCTCAGCATGCTGCAATTGCCACTGCTCAATATCCATTTCAGCCAGTAGTTTTTCTCTTGAGTTCAAATTTGGCATGGTCTTAGAACTGATCAAACTCTTGGCAGTATTCGATAAGGCCAGATAAGCCTGCAAAGCTTTCTCCAGTTAAATCGAGCACTTGGAAAACATCTTCGGGTAAATCCCACTGACAGCGAAAACGCTTTCCTTCCGAATGAGCAAAACCAAAACGAGAGTAATAAGCCGGATCGCCTAACACGACGCAAGCGCTATAACCAAACTCTAGTAACGAGTCTAAGCCTTCTTTAATCATGCGCTCAGCAATGCCTTGATTGCGATAATCTTCATGCACAGCGACTGGGGCAAGCCCTTGCCAGCCATAATCATTACCTGACAAAGTAACAGGCGAAAATTGCGCACAACCAATCACACGGCCTTCGTCATCACTAGCCACAATACTTAAAGTAATATTGCCGTTCTCACGTAATGTGTTGACTAAATTGGCTTCCGCATCAGTAGGAAATGCATGCTTTAGCAATGCTAAGATCCCTAAATTGTCTGCCGGTGCTTCTGTTCTAATAAGCATTTTCAGTCTCTCTTACCGAAGTGGTAACGTTAGAAGAAGTCTGAACTCCTTTTGCCACAAAAGTAGCTAATTGCTCTAAGGCTGTTTTCACCGCTTTTGGTAGTGCATCAAGATCAACACTGTCCATTAAGTTCTTAACCTCTAACCCTAGTTCAGTATCACCTTCAATGCTTAAACGACGTTGGAAAAATAGCGTGTCCGGATCCTCTTTTCTGCCCGCAATGAGAACAAGATCATTTAATGAACCACTAAAGCTCACTTGATGTTCTTTTGGCTCAGTGCTGACCAATAACTGACCCTCTTCACAGCTAATAAACCAACTTAGATCCATATCATTGACAGAAACTTTAAGCCATTTACCTTCAAGAAACTCAAAGTCGCCGTCTTCTAATGCTTCCTTGAATACTAGCTTCAAACCTTCTAGTAAGGTAAAGCTCTGCAGTTTAGCGGGCATTAACTTGGCAGGAATACGAAAAATATTCGCGGCATTCACTACTAATTGTTGTCTTACTTTCTCAAGCACAGTTATGTCTCTCATCCGTATAATGTCGCTCATGATACTGAATAAATGACAGAAATGAACTGAGTTTAGTCAAACTCCAAGATATGCCGTTCAAAAAATAGTCAACTGGCTATTAAAACTGCCCCATATCAATTCTCATTACGCCATCAATCGTTAAACTTCCTTACTATTTGCTCAGTGAACTACTCAGAATTATGGAACTACTCTGCCCTGCCGGTAACTTACCTGCACTGAAAACTGCTATTGATTGCGGTGCTGATGCGGTTTATGTCGGCTTTAAAGATGACACTAACGCTCGCCACTTTGCCGGACTCAATTTCAACGGAAAAAAGTTTGAAAAAGCTGTTCAATATGTGCATAACGCCAACAAAAAAATTCATGTTGCTTTAAATACCTTTGCTCAACCTGCTGGTTTTGAGCGTTGGACTAATGCCGTTGATATGGCAGCGCAAAACGGCATTGATGCTTTAATTGTTGCGGATATCGCCGTATTGGAATATGCCGCGACTCACTATCCGGAATTGGAGCTGCACCTCTCTGTACAAGCCTCTGCCACCAATGTAGCAGCTGTTGATTACTATCACAGCAACTTCAACGTGAAACGCGTGGTATTGCCTCGCGTATTGTCAATTCATCAAGTTAAACAACTTTCTCGAAACCTAACCTCAGATGTAGAGCTAGAGGTGTTTGCCTTTGGTAGCCTTTGCATCATGTCCGAAGGTCGCTGTTATCTCTCTTCTTATTTAACCGGTGAATCTCCTAACACAGTGGGCGCTTGCTCCCCAGCCAAATACGTACGCTGGCAAGAAACTGACTCAGGTCTAGAATCTCGCCTTAATGAGATCTTAATTGATCGTTATGCAGCGGGCGAAAACGCAGGTTATCCGACCTTATGTAAAGGCCGTTTTAATACTGAAATCGACGGTGAAAATAAGCTGTATCACGCCTTAGAAGAGCCTACTAGCCTGAACACGTTATCGCTATTGCCAGAGCTGTTTGCTGCAAAAGTGGCCTCGGTGAAAATTGAAGGTCGTCAACGTAGCCCCGCTTATGTTGAGCAAGTTACTCGCACTTGGCGCGCGGCAATTGATGCTTACCAAAGAAACCCAGAAAACTATCAAGTGCAACCTGAGTGGGACAGAGCATTAGCCAATGTATCTGAAGGAACACAAACCACCCTTGGTGCCTACCATCGTAAATGGCAGTAGTTGGAGAATTAATATGAAATATTCATTAGGGCCACTACTCTATTTTTGGCCAAAACAAGACGTTGAAAGCTTTTATGAGCAAGCAAAGCAATCTAGCGCGGATATCATTTATTTAGGTGAATCGGTGTGTTCAAAACGCCGCGAACTCAAACCACAGCATTGGTTTGATATTGCTAAAGATCTTTCTAACTCAGGTAAGCAGGTAGTGCTATCAACCATGGCATTGCTAGAAGCGCCGAGCGAAGTCAATATCATGAAAAAGTACATCGACAATGGCGACTTTGCCATTGAAGCCAACGATGTATCAGGCATCCAGCTAGCGCAGGAAAAAGGCGTACCTTTTGTCGTTGGCCCAGCGGTTAACACTTACAATGCGCGCACCCTTAATCTATTCCTAAAACAAGGCATGATTCGTTGGTGTATGCCGGTAGAGTTATCTCGTGATTGGCTAAACAACACCTTGTTGCAATGCGATGAACTTGGTATTCGTAATAAGTTTGAAGTGGAAGTCTTCAGTCACGGCTATCTACCACTAGCGTATTCCGCTCGCTGCTTTACCGCTCGCGCCGAAAACAAAGCGAAAGATGATTGTCTGACTTGCTGTATAAAATACCCAACCGGTCTTAAGGTGGATAGCCAAGAGGGTCAAACCGTGTTTAATTTAAACGGCATCCAGACTCAGTCAGGCTATTGCTACAATTTAGGCAATGACATTCCATCAATGCACGGTTTGGTCGATGTGGTGCGTTTGAGCCCTCTAGGCATAGACACCTTCGATAATGTCGAAGCCTTTAGAGCCAATGAGCAAGGAACTAAACCTTTGCAAATTCAAGACCGTCAATGTAACGGCTACTGGCATCAAATTGCAGGGCTTGAACTGCGCTAATATTAAGCTTCAATAGCGAATAAAATGCTTAAATGAAAAATACCGCCCTCATTAATTGAGGGCGGTATTTTCATATTGAGCTCAGTTTTTTAAGCTAGTTTTTAAGCTTAATTCTTTAAGCTAAAACTATTCTTTCTCGCTTTCTTCTTTTAATTGCTCTTGCCTTTCAGCACGTACCTCTGAAAAGATGCGGCCCAGTTCTAAGAAGGCGTATCTGTGTTCAACGTATTCATACACGTTAAAGCTCAAAGACAATTTATACAAACTAACGGCTTCGTTGTATTCGCCCGCTAATTGATAGCGCTTCGCCATATAGAAATAAGTTTCCGTTAGGCGCTGTGCCAACATCAAGTTGTCTTTTGCACCAGAGGCAATTTCTAAAATAGCTTCATCGTTAGAGATTTTATTTAGCATCATTGCCACTAAAGCCCAACCCCATTGTTGGTCTCTTTTAGCATAACGTTGTTCTAGTTTTGCTACTGCATCCGGTTGGTTAGACTTCATCTCAATGATGTACAACCACATAGCGCGGAAAGGATCGCTAGGATCGTCCTCATAGTGCTTGGTCATATCATCCAGTGCTAAATCAATTCTGTCGCCATAGTAGAGTGCAATCGCTCTGTTGCGCTCTGCGTATTGGTTTCCAGGATCTAACTCCAATGTAGAATCAAATGCTTCGTAAGCGGCGTCGTACTGCCCTATTTGGGTAAAGTACACACCAAGCAGATTGAATATTTCAGCTTGTGCGGGGTTAATGGATAAGCTCTGATTAAAGTCATAACGAGCCAGTTCACGTAAGCCTAAGCTGTCGTAATACACACCGCGTTGTAAGTGCAGTTCCGCCCTTTGCTCGTCGGTAATATCACTGCGCAGCAGTAATTGTGAAGCGCGAGCAATTTGCACTTCTTGTTGAATTGATGGCTGTAAGGGAACGGCCATTGGTGGCGGTGCCCATTCTTTATCTTTACCGCCCATGCTTGAACAGCCAGACATAACCAGCACTAGCCCTGCTATTAGCACACTAAACCATTTCACTAAATACTACCTCCCTGTGAGCCATCGAATTCGATGGGGATTCCTTTAGCATAGAAAAAGAGGAGCTAAAAAGCTCCTCTTTATTTATGCATTTATCGATTTTTTCTTAAAAATCAATATTATTCAGCTGCTGGTGCTGCGTCATCTGCTGCAGGAGCTTCAACCGCTTCCTTCATGCTTAGACGTACACGACCTTGACGGTCGATTTCTAGAACCTTAACTTTAACTTCTTGGCCTTCAGTTAGGTAGTCAGATACTTTCTCAACACGCTTGTCAGCGATTTGAGAGATGTGTACTAGACCATCTTTACCAGGAAGGATAGTAACGAATGCACCGAAGTCAGCTAGACGAGCAACTTTACCCATGTAGATAGTACCTACTTCAACTTCAGCAGTCAGTGCTTTGATGCGGTCGATTGCATCTTGCGCTTGCTCACCAGAAGTTGCAGCAATTTTCACTGTACCGTCGTCTTCGATTTCGATAGTTGTGCCAGTTTCTTCACAAAGTGAACGAATTACTGCGCCGCCTTTACCGATAACGTCACGGATCTTCTCAGGGTTGATCTTCATTTGGTGGATACGTGGAGCGAATTGAGAAATCTCTTCACGAGCACCAGAGATAGCGTTATCCATTACAGATAGGATGTGCTTACGTGCACCTTGCGCTTGGTTAAGAGCAATTTGCATGATCTCTTTAGTGATACCTTCGATTTTGATATCCATCTGCAGTGCAGTGATACCGTCGTTAGTACCGGCTACTTTAAAGTCCATGTCGCCAAGGTGATCTTCGTCGCCTAGGATGTCAGAAAGAACAACGAAGTCGTCGCCTTCTTTAACTAGACCCATTGCGATACCCGCAACAGACGCTTTGATTGGCACACCTGCATCCATAAGAGCAAGAGAAGTACCACATACAGAAGCCATAGAAGAAGAACCGTTAGATTCTGTGATTTCTGATACTACGCGAACTGTGTATGGGAATTCTTCAACAGAAGGCATTACCGCTGCAATACCACGCTTAGCCAGTTTACCGTGGCCGATTTCACGACGCTTAGGTGAACCAACAAAACCAGTTTCACCTACACAGTATGGAGGGAAGTTGTAGTGCAGTAGGAAGTTGTCTTTACGCTCGCCTGTTAGCTCATCGATGATTTGTGCATCACGTTGAGTACCAAGAGTTGCAGTAACGATCGCCTGAGTTTCACCACGAGTGAACAATGCAGAACCGTGTGTACGTGGAAGAACGCCAGTGCGTACGTCTAGCGCACGAACCATGTCTTTTTCACGGCCATCGATACGTGGGTTGCCAGCAATGATGCGGCCACGTACTACTGTTTTTTCTAGGTCGTGGAAAATAGTGTGAATCTCTTTTGGATTCAGTTCAGCGTCTTCAGCAAGTAGCGCAGCGTTTACTTCATCAGCGATAACATGGATGCGGTCATAGCGCGCCATTTTCTCAGTGATTTGGTAAGCTTCAGTCAATTTAGCTTCCGCTAGCTCAGCAATTTTTGCTTTAAGTTCAGTGTTTTCAGCAGGTGCTTCCCAGTTCCAAGACGGAGTAGCCACTTCAGCTGCAAATTCGTTGATTGCTTGGATAGCAACTTGTTGTTGGTCGTGACCGTAAACAACAGCCGCTAGCATTTCTTCTTCTGTTAGGTTGTCTGCTTGAGATTCAACCATAAGAACAGCGCCTTCAGTACCAGATACAACAAGATCTAGCTTAGAAGATTCAAGTTCAGTCATTGAAGGGTTAAGCACTAGCTCACCATCAATATGACCAACACGTGCCGCACCGATAGGACCGTTAAAAGGAACACCAGAGATAGACAGTGCTGCAGAAGTTGCAAGCATAGTCACCATGTCTGGTTGAACGTCAGGGTTTACAGACATTACTGTCGCGATAACCTGAACTTCGTTTTTAAACGCGTCTGGGAATAGAGGACGGATTGGACGGTCGATTAGACGAGCCGTTAGTGTTTCGCCTTCTGAAGGACGACCTTCACGCTTGAAGAAACCACCAGGGATTTTACCTGCAGCGTAAGTACGCTCTTGGTAGTTTACTGTTAGCGGGAAGAAATCTTGGCCTTCTACTGCTTCTTTCTTAGCGACAACTGATACGAATACAGAAGTATCGTTCATTGTTGCCATTACTGCTGCAGTAGCTTGACGTGCGATTACGCCTGTTTCTAAAGTAACGGTGTGGTTACCGTACTGGAAAGTCTTAACAACTGGTTTTTCGAACATTCTTGTTTCCTTGTTCCATGACGTTACGCCATAGAATTATCTAGTGAAAATCCAAAACATTACCAATCGCGACTAGTAAAAATAGACTGAGGTTTCACCTTAATCTACTTGTAATAGTCGCGACCTAGTGGCCGACATCTGTGACTGTAATGATTTGGATCGATAGTTATACCAATCGTACTAAATAGCTGGTCATTCTAGCTTGTTAAAATACTCGATAACGGCGTTAGAATTTTTGATTGTAGAATAACGACTTATCAAAAAATTCTGCCTTGTTCTCGAGCACTTTTCCTGCGCTAGATCTGATCACTTGCTTAGTGTGATTGGTATTATTTGTGAAAAAACAAATAACGAGGCGTAGTATAAACTACTTGGGTTAGATTTTGTAATCTAGAGAAGAAAAAGCTATGTAATCCCATAGATTGGGATAGATTTTTGGCTTTTTTCAGCCATTTAAAATACAAAAAAAGGAGCCATAGGCTCCTTTTCATTCAAACTGCTTAGCGCAGTCGCTTAATTAGCGACGTAGGCCTAGACGTTTGATTAGGTCTTGGTAGCGAGCTAGGTTTTTACCTTTAAGGTAATCTAGAAGCTTACGACGACGAGAAACCATACGTAGAAGACCACGACGGCTGTGGTGATCGTGTTTGTGGTTAGCAAAGTGACCTTGAAGGTGGTTGATAGAAGCTGTAAGTAGAGCTACTTGAACTTCTGGTGAACCTGTATCGCCTTCAGCTTGTGCGTATTCTGCAACGATTGCTGCTTTAGTTTCTGCATTCAGAGACATAATTCTCTCCTGATAAGAGTAAGTTTAAAAGTTGTAGCGCCAATCTCTGATTCAGCCGCTACGCGAAGCGCGAATTATACGGATAAGATATCCGTAAAGCAAGAGCCAAGTTAATGAAAGCTCAACGTCTACTTTATCCTTGGTATCAATTCAGCTCTTCGTCTCTAAAGACCACTAAACGCTTAGGAGCAATGCGGCCATCATCATCGATGTCGGCAATGCCGATAAAGGTTCTTTCTTCACCCGAAGTCATGCGTACAATACCTTCGGTTGGCGCGCCAAACACCTGCACAGGCTGACCATGCTGAACCATATCGGTCAACTCAGGAAGCAAGTTCACTTCCGGTAAGTCTTCTACCGCGGTATCCATTGGGAGTAACAACTCATCGAGCAATTCTTTAGGTGCGATCTCTTCGGCATTGGCTTTATCGAGCAACTCTTGCAGTTGTTCTAATGTCACCATTTTTTCGTACGGGTATTTTGCGACGCCAGTACGACGAAGATAGCTCACATGCGCTCCACAACCGAGCATTTCGCCAAGATCATCAACGATTGTACGAATATAAGTACCTTTAGAACAGTGTACTTCTAATTCTACTTCGTCACCCTCAAAACGGATAAGCTCAATCTCAAACACAGTAATGCGACGAGATTCACGCGGTACTTCCACACCTGCGCGAGCGTATTCGTATAAAGGTTTGCCTTGATATTTTAAGGCAGAGAACATGGATGGCACTTGATCGGTTGTGCCACGGAAAGAGGCGATAGCGTCAAGGATTTGCTCTTTGGTCACCGCAACAGGGCGAGTCTCAACCACTTCACCGTCTGAATCAGAGGTGTTGGTACGCAGACCCAGTTTTGCGATGGTGCGATAGCGTTTATCAGAATCTAATAAAAACTGCGAAAACTTGGTCGCTTCACCTAAACAAATAGGCAGCATACCGGTTGCTAGAGGATCAAGCGCACCAGTATGACCTGCTTTTTCAGCAAAAAAGATACGCTTTACTCGTTGTAATGCGCTATTAGAAGAGATGCCCGTAGGCTTATCCAGCAGAACGACGCCGTTGACTGGACGACCTTTACGACGTCTTGCCATTACTCTTCGTCCTCGCGACCTGACTGTGCTTTTTTCTGCTCATCTTTAGACACAACTTCACTGACAAGGTTAGACATGCGCATACCTTCAACAAGCGTGTTGTCATACACAAAGCGAACTTCTGGAGTTAGGCGAAGGCGAATGCGCTTACCTAGCATCATGCGGATTTCAACTTCGTGCTCTTTAAGCGCTTCTAGGCTAGATTCAGGAGTTTGATCGCCCACACAGAAAAAGGTTACAAATACTTTTGCAACGGCTAAATCACGCGACACTTCCACATCAGAAATGGTCACCATTCCGATACGAGAATCACGAACTTCACGCTGTAGTAGAACAGCCAGTTCTTTTTGTAGTTGTTGCGACACACGTTGTGTGCGGCTAAATTCTTTTGACATTTCTTTTCTCACTTTAGAAAAAATAATGAGGGGCATAAGCCCCTCATGGTGTATTCAACAACCATCACCTTCAAAGCTAGATTCGAAGGTGATTTTAGTCAACATGTTGATTAGTCTAGCGTACGCTGGATTTCAACAATTTCGAATACTTCGATTTGGTCACCAACGCGAACATCATTGTAGTTCTTAACGCCGATACCACATTCGTAGCCATTCTTAACTTCTTGTACGTCATCTTTGAAGCGGCGTAGAGATTCTAGCTCACCTTCGTAGATTACAACGTTTTCACGAAGTACGCGGATTGGG
This sequence comes from Vibrio sp. B1Z05, assembly GCF_052955985.1. NCBI lineage: Bacteria > Pseudomonadati > Pseudomonadota > Gammaproteobacteria > Vibrionales > Vibrionaceae > Vibrio > Vibrio sp. B1Z05. Next base: position 543,479 of record NZ_CP130463.1, on the reverse strand, counting down.
TTGCTACGCTTAATCACGCCTTCAGTAACCATACAACCTGCGATAGCGCCAAGTTTAGGAGACTTAAATACGTCACGAACTTCAGCAAGACCAATGATCTCTTGCTTGAATTCAGGAGCAAGCATACCGCCCATCGCTTGTTTCACTTCGTCAATCAATTGGTAAATGATTGAGTAGTAACGAAGGTCTAGGTTTTCATTCTCGATAGCGCGACGTGCAGAGGCATCAGCACGAACGTTAAAGCCAAGAATGATAGCGTTAGATGCTGCTGCAAGTACTGCGTCAGTTTCAGTGATACCACCTACGCCTGAACCTACGATGTTAACTTTAACTTCGTCAGTAGACAGTTTACGTAGTGAATCAGCGATAGCTTCAACAGAACCCTGTACGTCAGCTTTAAGCACAACGTTAAGCTCAGCAACTTCACCAGCAGTCATGTTAGAGAACATGTTCTCTAGTTTAGATTTCTGCTGACGAGCCAGTTTAACTTCACGGAATTTACCTTGACGGTAGTTCGCAACTTCACGCGCTTTACGCTCATCACGTACTACTGTTGCTTCATCACCTGACGCAGGAACACCAGATAGACCGATGATTTCTACAGGGATAGAAGGACCCGCTTCTGTGATTTCTTTACCGTTTTCATCGCGCATTGCACGAACACGACCGTATTCTTGACCACAAAGAAGGATATCACCTTTGTGAAGAGTACCAGAACGAACCAGAACAGTTGCAACAGGACCACGACCTTTATCTAGGCGAGATTCTACAACTACACCAGATGCCATGCCTTCTGCTACTGCTGTAAGTTCAAGAACTTCAGATTGTAGAAGGATAGTTTCTAGTAGAGCGTCAATGTTAGTACCTTGTTTTGCAGAGATGTGAACAAACATGTTCTCACCGCCCCACTCTTCAGGAATAACATCGTATTGAGCTAGCTCATTCTTAACGTTGTCTGGGTTTGCACCCTCTTTATCGATCTTGTTCACAGCAACAATCAATGGTACTTCAGCCGCTTTCGCGTGCTGGATAGCTTCGATTGTTTGTGGCATTACACCATCGTCTGCTGCTACGACTAGTACTACGATATCTGTCGCTTGAGCACCACGAGCACGCATTGCGGTAAACGCGGCGTGTCCAGGAGTATCAAGGAAAGTGATCATACCGTTGTCAGTTTCAACGTGGTAAGCACCGATATGCTGAGTAATACCACCCGCTTCAGCGTCAGCAACGTGCGCTTTACGAATGTAATCCAGTGTTGATGTTTTACCGTGGTCGACGTGACCCATGATAGTCACAACAGGAGCACGAGGCACAGCTTCAAGTGAGCTATCACGATCAGATAGTACTGCTTCTTCAAGTTCGTTCTCTTTACGAAGAACGACTTTGTGACCCATTTCTTCTGCAACTAGAGCTGCAGTTTCTTGGTCGATAACTTGGTTGATAGTCGCCATAGCGCCCATCTTCATCATTACCTTGATAACTTCTGTTGCTTTCACTGACATTTTGCTAGCCAGTTCAGAAACAACAACCGTTTCGCCGATAACAACGTCTGCTTTAGCGACAGTAGCTGTTTTATCAAAGCCTTGCTGCATAGAAGTTGGTTTAGCTAGCTTGCCTTTACGACCACGACCTCGTTGGTTACGACCACCGCGAGCGTTTGCATTAGCGTTAGCATCAGCTGGCTTTTTCTTTTTCTTCTTACGAGCACCGCCACCATCTGCACGACGGTCAGCAGCATCTTCAGCTTCACGAGCGTAAGTTGAAGTTGTTACGTGATAATCTGTGGTTTCAGTTTTCTTGCTTTGTTCTTCTTTTGCCCAACGTTCTGCATTTTCTTCTGCAAGCTTACGAGCTTCTTCAAGAAGTTTTTCCGCTTCTTGTTCTGCTTTACGTTTGGCTTCTTCTTCTTGGCGACGTTTTAAGTCAGCCGCATCTTTCGCTGCTTGATCTTTCACTTTACGCTCTTCAGAGTCTGGTTGTGGAGCTTCTTTTGATTCAGCTTTTGCTTTAGCAGCAGCTTCACGCTTGGCAGCTTCTTCAGCTTCGCGTTTTGCTTTTGCTTCCGCTTCACGTTGTGCTTTTTCTTCAGCATCACGTTTCGCTTTTTCTTCCGCTTCCTGTTTCGCTGCAGCTTCTGCTTCTAGGCGTGCCTTTTCCTCAGCTTCAAGACGAGCTTGCTCTTCAACAGAGCTACGTTTCACGTAGGTACGCTTTTTACGTACTTCTACGGTTACATCCTTGCTCTTACCGCCGCCTGCTGCAACACTTAGTGTGCTACGTTTCTTACGTTGTAAAGTTAGGCGGGTTGGTTCAGACTCGCCAGACGTATCACCATGTTCTTTTTTCAGGTGTGACAACAATGTCTGCTTTTCTTCGTCAGATACATTGTCGTTAGGGTTCTTTTTAAAACCCGCATCTGTTAATTGTTCAATTAAGCGCTCAACCGGCGTACCAATTTCTTCACTCAGGGCTTTAACTGTAAGTTTTGTCATGCCGCTACCTCCGTGCCGGATTATTCTTCGTCACCGAACCAACAAATGTTACGTGCAGCCATGATAAGTTCACCAGCACGTTCTTCTGTTAAATCGTCGATTCCTTCAATATCATCTGTGCCTTGGTCAGCAAGATCTTCTAGCGTCACAACACCTTTAGCCGCTAGTTTGAACGCCATTTCGCGCTCTAAGCCTTCTAATGCTAATAAATCATCAGCTGGCTGTAAGCCTTCAAATGTCTCTTCTTGCGCTAGGGCAAGAGTAGTAAGTGCATTTTTAGCTCGACTACGTAATTCTTCAACTAGGTCTTCATCAAGGCCATCAATTTCTAACAACTCGTTCATTGGCACGTATGCCACTTCTTCAAGAGTAGAGAAGCCTTCTTCTACTAGCATTTCTGCAAAATCTTGCTCTAGATCTAGATGCTTTTTGAAGCTTTCAATTGCTTCAGTTGATTCTGCTTCGTGCTTTTTCTGTAGATCTTCTACAGTCATTACGTTCAGCTCCCAACCTGTCAGTTGTGATGCTAAACGTACGTTTTGACCACTACGGCCAATAGCTTGCGCTAGGTTATCAGCTTCAACAGCGATATCCATAGAGTGCGTATCTTCATCAACGATGATAGATGCTACATCAGCAGGAGCCATTGCGTTGATAACAAATTGTGCAGGGTTATCATCGTACAGGATGATATCAATACGTTCGTTACCTAACTCGCCAGAAACAGCTTGTACACGTGCGCCACGCATACCTACACATGCACCTACAGGGTCGATGCGGCGATCGTTTGTTTTTACTGCGATTTTCGCACGAGAACCAGGATCGCGAGCTGCTGCTTTAAGCTCAATGATATCTTCAGCAATTTCTGGCACTTCGATGCGGAATAGTTCAGTTAGCATTTCAGGCTTAGAGCGAGTAATGAATAGCTGGAAACCACGCGCTTCAGGGCGAACAGAATAAAGAAGACCACGTACACGGTCACCCGGACGGAAGTTCTCACGAGGAAGCTGGTCATCACGAAGAATAACACCTTCAGCGTTATTACCCAGATCTAAAACCACTGTTTCACGATTTACTTTCTTAACAACACCAGTGATTAGCTCACCTTCGTTGTCAATAAACTGCTCAACGATTTGCTCACGCTCTGCTTCGCGAACTTTCTGTACGATAACTTGTTTGGCAGTTTGTACAGTAATACGGTCAAATTTAACTGAATCGATTTCGTCTTCAACGAAACCGCCTATATCTAGAGTTTCATCGTCAAACTGTGCCGCTTCAATTGACATTTCCAATGTTGGATTTTCAACTTCAGCAACAACTTCCCAACGACGGAAAGTTTCGAAGTCACCGCTCTTGCGATCGATCTCAACACGTACTTCGATTTCCATCTCGTACTTTTTCTTTGTTGCAGTTGCAAGGGCAATTTCTAGCGCTTCAAAAATACGCTCACGAGGAACAGCTTTTTCGTTTGAAACCGCTTCAACTACAGCTAAAATTTCTTTATTCATTCTTATAGCCTCTTTAAATAGACTTAAAACTTAGGGATCAGATTGGCTTTTGAGATGTTGCTAATAGCAAACTCGTTGTCTTGGTTGTCAGTCTCAACAGTGACTAACTCACCATCGACACCTTTGATAACGCCTTTCCATTTGCGGCGATTCTCAATACCCATCTTCAATACAATACTGACCTCTTGGCCCACAAACTGCTCATAGTGTGCGGCTTTGAAAAGCGGTCGCTCAAGTCCTGGTGAAGACACTTCAAGGTTATAAGCAACAGAAATTGGATCTTCTACATCCATTACTGCACTCACTTGGTGGCTTACTTCAGCACAATCGTCAACATTAATACCGTTCTCACTGTCGATAAAAATGCGTAATGTCGAATATTCGCCCGCGCGAATAAACTCAAGTCCAACTAACTCATAACCTAAAGCCTCTACCGGCGCTTCAAGCATCTCAGTTAGTTGTCTTTCTAAACCAGTCATTATTCAACCACTCCAGAAACAAAAAAAGGGCATAAAGCCCATTTCATTTACCAAGCACACATCCGCAGTGATAAACCGCAGATAACAAAAAACCCCGATAGTGTCGGGGTTTTATGCTGCTGGACCCTGATATCACTAAGCTAAGGAAAGCTTAGCTCATAACCGAAAAAATTCAGTTATGATGTTTGAAATTCAGACTCACTCACTGACGTTTAACATCGAATTAAATCGATAAGCAATACCAGTGGCAAATTGGTTGCGGGGGCTGGATTTGAACCAACGACCTTCGGGTTATGAGCCCGACGAGCTACCAAGCTGCTCCACCCCGCGTCCGACTATCGAACATTATACGTTCAATAGATTGATTTTCAAACAATATATGGTGCCGAGAGAGGGACTCGAACCCTCACACCAAAGGCACCAGCACCTCATGCTGGCGTGTCTACCAATTTCACCATCTCGGCAAATAAGCATTACAACTTATTCAGGAATTTCTTCACCCTTTTGGGTTGGAACTTCCTTCACTACGTCGTCAGTTTTCTGAATGGTTTGACCTTCTGCAGGTGCAACCCATTGTGAATCGGCTTTATGTGTAGACATACGACCAAGAATCAGACAAACAACGATAAAAATAAATGCAAAAAATGCAGTCATTCGGGTTAAAAAGTTACCAGAGCCGCCAGCACCAAATACTGTATTTGATGCACCTGCACCGAATGAGGCTCCCATATCTGCGCCTTTACCTTGTTGAATCAGAACTAGGCCAATCACACCAAGCGCAGCCAACAGGTAAATCACAAGTAGAGTTGTTTCAAACATCTTTCCACCTATGTTCCAAATTGTTGAGCCAGCGCGTCATAATCGTGATTTTCATTAGATTACAACAAAGCTAGCGCGCCCTTTATAGGGCGGACGCAATAGTAGCGAAACCTTGTAGCGGTGACAAGCAAAAATTACACCAACCACCGCTAAGTGTTCACTTATCGAACACTGGTTTTACCACAATTACTTCTGTGTAGATTCAACAGAATTGGATTTATTATTAATAAAGCTATCTAAAATAACCATTGCAGCACCAATACAAATTGCACTGTCCGCTAGGTTAAATGCTGGCCAATGGTAGTTGCCAACAAAGAAATCAAGATAGTCCACGACAAAGCCATGAATAACACGGTCGAATACATTACCTAGTGCGCCACCAATAATGAGGGCATAAGCAATGTTGTTCCACTTTTCAGTTTTCGGCAGTTTGCGCATCCAAAGAGTCAACATACCGCATACTGCAATTGCAATACCAGTAAAGAGCCATCGTTGCCAACCGCTTTGATCACCAAGGAAGCTAAACGCTGCACCGTAGTTATGTACATAGAGCAAGTTAAAGAAAGGCAAAACCTCAATACGGTTTGCCCAGCCATACCCCATGCTGTTCATGACCACTAATTTTATTGCTATATCAACAATAAAAATTAGGGCCGCTAGCCATAGCCAGCGTAACCCAGTCTGCTTGAACAGATTCATATTAGGCAAACTTACGAACCTCGCCTTCGCCTTCTACGTTAGACACACAACGGCCACAGATAGTTTCATGACCTTCAATAGTGCCTACATCTGCAGTGTGGTGCCAACAACGGTCACATTTTTCTAGCTCAGTTGCATTAACTTGAACAAACAAACCGTCGATTTCTGTCTCGTGTGCAGTGGCTGGTTTCTCTGATAGAGCAACCACGTCCGCGCGAGACGTCAGCATAATGAAACGCAGTTCATCACCCAGTTTATTTAGCTTAGCTGCTAGAGCATCATCAGCATAAAGCGTCACTTCAGCTTGTAGTGCGCCACCGATTAACTTCTCTTTACGAGCTTCTTCAAGCAGTTTGTTCACTGAAGCACGAACATGCTGAATTTCACTCCAGAATTCGTTATTCAGTTCTTCGCCTTCTGCAAGACCAAATAGACCATCGAACCATTCACCAGTAAAGACGAACGTATCGCGTTTACCTGGCATTTGGTTCCAGATTTCATCGGCTGTGAAAGACATGATAGGAGCCATCCAACGAACCAGACCTTCTACGATGTAGTAAAGCGCAGTTTGACAGCTACGTTGAGCATGGCTGCCCTGCTTCGCTGTGTACTGACGGTCTTTAATCACGTCTAGGTAGAAAGAACCCATTTCGATTGAACAGAATTGCATTAAGCGCTGAGTAACCGCATGCGTGTTGTACTCTTCGTATGCTTTCACAATTTCTTGTTGCGCTTCTTGTGCACGACCTACAGCCCAACGATCCAATGCCACCATTTCGTCAGCAGGCACTAAATCAGTTTCAGGGTTGAAGCCGTTTAGGTTAGCTAGGAAGAAACGAGCGGTGTTACGGATACGACGGTATGCGTCAGCACTGCGTTTTAGAATTTCATCCGATACGGCAACTTCGCCAGTGTAATCGGTAGAAGATACCCATAGACGCAAGATGTCAGCACCCAGCTTATTAGTCACGTCTTTAGGCGCCACTACGTTACCGATAGACTTAGACATTTTACGGCCTTGTCCATCCACTACGAAGCCGTGTGTAAGCACTTGCTTGTACGGGGCTTTATCTTTCATTGCAATGGATGAGATAAGCGATGATTGGAACCAGCCACGGTGTTGGTCAGAACCTTCTAGGTACAGATCAGCACTTGCGCCGTGGAACTCTTCACGAGCATCAACCACCGAGTAGTGTGTTACACCAGAGTCAAACCATACATCAAGTGTATCGAGTGTTTTCTCGTAGTTGGCTGCGTCTTCTTCGCCTAGTAGCTCAGCTGCATCAACATCCCACCATGCTTGAATGCCTTTTTCTTCAACTAGCTTAGCAACTTTTTCAATGATCTCTTGAGTATTAGGGTGCAGCTCAGCTGTCTCTTTGTGTACAAACAAAGTGATTGGCACGCCCCAAGTACGTTGACGAGAGATACACCACTCAGGGCGACCTTCAACCATACCTTCGATGCGGCTTTGACCCCACTCAGGCATCCACTCAACACCTTTAATTGCTTGCAATGCATTGGCACGCAGACCCGCTTGATCCATAGAGATAAACCACTGTGGAGTCGCGCGGAAAATAATCGGTGTTTTGTGACGCCAGCAATGTGGGTAGCTGTGCTCATAAGCGTGATGGTGTAATAGAGCGCCTTTTTCTTTTAGCGTTTCTACTACTACATCATTAGCTTTAAATACGTGTTGACCTGCAAACAGTTCAGTATCAGGTAGATACACGCCATTAGAACCTACTGGGTTAGCAATTTCTAGGTCGTATTTTTGGCCTACCACGAAATCTTCTTGACCGTGACCCGGTGCGGTGTGAACGATACCAGTACCAGACTCAGTGGTTACGTGGTCGCCCAATACAGCCGGTACAGTAAAGTCGTAGAACGGATGTTGGAAGTTAAGCAGTTCTAAATCGGCACCTGTCGCGAAGCCAAGGTTGCGATAGTTTTCAACGCCAACACGATCCATCACTTCTTTTGCAAGATCAGAGGCAAGGATCAAACGTTGTGGTTGCTCACCTTCAATTTGAACAAGAACATACTCAAGATCATCACGCAAACAAACCGCGCGGTTTGCTGGCAGTGTCCAAGGAGTTGTTGTCCAGATAACGACTGAGATATCACCTTCACCAGCGTTGTCGCCAGTCAGTGAGAACTTGCTCAATACCGCCGCTTCATCAGCCGCTTTAAATTTCACATCAATTGATGGTGAAACTTTGTTTTTGTATTCAACTTCCGCTTCCGCCAATGCACTTCCACAGTCAGTACACCAGTGAACAGGTTTAAAGCCTTTTAGTAAGTGGCCTTTGTCAGCAATTTTGCCTAGCGCACGAATGATGTTGGCTTCTGTGCCAAAATCCATTGTGCGATAAGGTTTGTCCCACTCGCCCATAATACCAAGACGCTTGAAGCTCTCTTTCTGACCTTCAACTTGACCGGCAGCGTACTTACGACACTCTTCACGGAATTCAGCCGCAGAGATCTTATGACCCGGCTTGCCTTTTTTCTTCTCAACCATCAATTCGATTGGAAGACCGTGACAATCCCAACCAGGGATATACGGCGCGTCATAGCCAGAAAGGGTCTTAGATTTAATAATAATGTCTTTAAGAATCTTATTTAGCGCGTGACCAATGTGGATGTCACCATTTGCGTATGGAGGGCCATCGTGCAAAACAAAAGGCTTGTTGCCTTTTTTAGCTTCACGGATAGCACCGTAAAGATCTTCTTTATACCAACGCTTAAGCATTTCTGGTTCACGGTTCGCCAGATTACCGCGCATTGGAAACCCTGTTTCTGGGAGGTTCAGGGTATCTTTATAGTCAGTCATCGATTCTTATTTCCGTAATATTGGGCGAAGTTAGATATTTTGGTAAACATACACTTATTGTACTTTCTATTACGCGGTTAAACGTAACATCCGTCGTTAAGTCAATGCTTCCCTGTGCTGCTGCAACCACACCCGAGCTGCCTCAGCATCTAATTCTATTTGAGTTTTAAGTGCTTCAAAGGAAGGAAATTTCACTTCTTCTCGCAACTTGTGTAATAAGCAAACTTCTAATTGTTTGCCGTATAAATCTTTTGCTAGTTCAAAAAAATGAACTTCAAGTTGTTGTCGTACGCCGTTTACCGTAGGTCTTTGACCGACATTGGCAACGCCACCAACCATTTTTCCATCAATGTTAGCTTCAACGACATAAACGCCAGAGACAGGTGACACGGTACGTTTTAATGGGATGTTAGCAGTAGGAAAACCTATGGTTCTTCCTAGCTTACGACCGTGCGAAACACGTCCACTAATACTGTAATGTCGGCCTAGCATGGATTTGGCTTGTGTTAGTTCGTCTTGCCCTAAAGCCTCACGAATTGCTGTGCTACTGACCCTTTCTGTGTTCAAACAGAAACTTTCAGTACTCACAACCTCAAATCCATACTCTTTTCCTGCTTGTTGCAGCATAGAAAAGTCACCTTGTCGCTTACGTCCAAAGCGAAAGTCATCACCTACCACGAGAAACTTAACACCAAGCTTATCCACCAGCAGATCTTTAATAAACTGCTCCGGTGGAAGCCCCGCAAAGCGTTGACTAAAATTCACACAAAGAAGACGTTCAAGATTGAGCTTACTCAACTGCACATATTTATCGCGCAAACGAGTCAGCCTAGCCGGCGCCTTGCTTTGCAAGAATAGCTCTAAAGGCTGTGGTTCAAAAGTCATCACCACAGCCGGAAGACCAAGCGCTTCAGCTTTTTGTTGTACTTGCTTCAAGACCGTCTGATGCCCTAGATGGACACCATCAAAGTTACCTATGGTCAAGACACATCCCTGATGTTCGGGACGTATGTTATGGCTACCTCGGATAAGATGCATGTAACGCGTTAAAACCTAACCTTCTTAGTCTACAGGGTCTAAAATCCCTAAACTGGCAAATTATATACCGAAAACTCTTACATATGCTAGCAACGCGAAGAGTAGATTTATTTTGCATTCTTTTACATGTTGGCTTTCAAGTGTTTAAGACGTATTCCAAGCACCAATGCGGTGATTAAATACGCTAATGCACCGACACCAATCATACTAACCAACTCAATCACTCTTTGCGTTAAAGACATTGCCAGCCAAGCATCTATCGGTTTGAGTAGATAGCTGATCGCCAACACCATAGCGATACCCGCCAAGGCCACTTTCACTATATAGACCACAGTTTGACGAGTGAGTCGATACACTTGTGCTTTATGCAGACCGCGATATAACAGCCCCATATTAATAAGAGCAGACAGCGCCGTCGCCATTGCTAAACCGACATAACCGTAATGCCATGCAAAAATAACGTTAAACACCATATTGGTGGTCATTGCGATAATGCCGTAGCGCACAGGAGTTTTGGTATCTTGGCGAGAGTAATAACCCGGAGCCAGTACCTTAATCAACATGAAGTTCAATAAGCCAGAAGCGTAAGCAATCAAAGAGTATGACGATTGTAATACTTCATGAATGCCAAACTCACCGCGCATAAAGAGCACCATCAACATAGGTTTTGCCAGCACGATTAAGCCAAGCATGGCCGGTAGCCCAAGCAATAACACCATACGAATGCCCCAATCCATAGTGGCGGCAAAACCTTGGCTGTGAGCATCAACGTGCTTGCGTGACAGAGCCGGCAAGATAACTGTAGCAATAGCAATGCCAAACAAGCCTAGAGGGAATTCCAGTAATCTATCCGAATAATAAAGCCAACTGATAGAACCGGTTTGCAAGAAACTGGCAATAAAGGTATCCAGTAGCAGGTTTATTTGACTGACCGATACCCCAAATAATGCAGGGATCATTAAAGTGCGGATTCTGACTACGCCAGGATCTCGCCATCCCCATTTAGGCTTAACCAATACTCCTTCTTTAATTAAGAAAGGTAACTGGAAGAAGAACTGCACTAAACCACCCAGAAAAACACCGATGGCTAAACCAATTTCTGGATTGGCTAAACGTGGCGCGATCATAGTAGCGGCAAAAATGATCATCACATTCAAAAATACAGGCGTAAAAGACGAAACCGCAAACTTGCCTAAGGTATTTAATATGGAACCTGACAGTGCCACAAAGGTAATGAACCAAAGATAAGGAAAAGTGATTTTTAGCATCAGGCTGGCCATTTCAAACTTTTCAGCCGACGGACCACCCCTTAACCAATCTAAAAACCAACCTGTACCAAAAATGGCCGTCACTACACCAGAGCCCAAGATACCGCACACAGTCACTATGCTGACGATAACCCCTAAAGTACCGGATACTTTGGCGATGAGTTGTCGAGTTTCATCCATATCACCTTTGGAGTGATATTCGGTAAGTACAGGAACGAAGGCTTGTGAAAATGCCCCTTCGGCAAATAAACGTCTTAAAAAATTAGGGATCTTGTTGGCAAAGAAAAACACATCAGCACTTGCTCCCGCCCCCATAAGGTTGGCAACAACAACGTCCCGAACCAACCCCAACACACGAGAAACTAATGTCATGGCGCTTACAATAGCACCTGACTTGAGAAGGCCTTTACTCACTTTTATTCCTTAATTATATAAAACTATGTTTTTAGCGTGCGCTTAGCAAAGGCACAGCCTATCAGAATCAGACTCTAACACATCGACTCTAACACATTGATAAAAGCAGTTTACTTGAAGTAACTTAGGTTGAGTGTAGATCTACTATCAAAATGCTGTTAGAATCCCCGCCATCTTAACCGTGTTAACCTATCTAAACAAAATTACATTGTTTTAGATGAGTTTTCGCACAAATCAATTGACTTTCGGTTATCAAAAAGGCATTCTCCACGACCTTATATTGTTACCGAACAAGTTTTGGGAGTTAGACCCTTGGCAAACAGTAAATCTGCTAAGAAGCGCGCTATCCAGGCTGAGAAACGTCGTCAGCACAATGCTAGCCGTCGTTCTATGATGCGCACTTACATGAAAAAAACTATCGCAGCTATCGAAGCTGGTGATAAAGAAGCTGCAACTGCTGAACTAGCAGCTGTTGCACCGATCCTAGATCGCGCAGCGACTAAAGGCCTTATTCATAAGAATAAAGCTGCACGTCATAAAGCACGCTTCTCTGCTGCAATCAAAGCTCTTTAATTAGAACTTCGATTCAGAAATAAAAAACCGGCTTCTGCCGGTTTTTTTGTCTCTTTTTTTTGAGCATGTCAAAAACAACCTTTCCTCACCCTCTCTGGTGATTCTGATTATTCAGAACAATACATCTCATGCAGCAGATGAATCATACGCTTCACTTCAGTACTGCTTAACGAGTAATACACAGTTTGTGCTTCTTTACGAGTGGCCACCAAACCATCGCGTCTTAGCCATGCTAAATGTTGAGATAATGCAGACTGGCTAAGATCCAATTGTTGGCATAGTTCTCCTACAGACAACTCTCTATCGTGCAACATACACAAAATAAAAAGACGTCTCTCATTCGCCATCGCTTTTAATAGCAACACGGCTTTAGGAGAGTTTTTTTCCATTGCTTTCAAATTCATAAGATATTTGTAGTCATACATTTTAGCGAATAGATAAAGCCTACGCCTGACACAAGCAAAGTTAAACCTCTACTCTTGAAATTAATGAAAAATTTTGGAGAAATCAGCATCACAAACACTTTTTACTGCAGGGTGTTGAATCATTCTCTCTGCAAATATGACGTAGTACTCTTCTTTTAAGGCTTCTATTTCGGCAATGCGGTGAAATAAAGGCACTCCCGATGGATTACCTTTGTAAGGATAACGAGTTGGTGCAATGAATACCGTTTCTGGATGCGTTTCAGCAAATGCCTTCATTAAGGCAAAGTCATCAAACTCGCCCAATATGGTTGGCTGAAAACCTTGTCTGTCGCACCATTCGGTTACTTTTCTGCCCATTGAAGTTCTTGAACCTGGGATAAGTAACCGATAGTTTTCCAAGTTTGGCCAAAACTCAGCTTCATCTAGCGGTGTTGCTGAACAAAAGCTCATTCCACACTCACCTAATTTTTTACTGTATAAGCCGGCATTTTGCGAAGAATCGATAGGACAATCTGACAGAATCATATCCAACTTGTGTTGTGATAACTGCTCCAACAGTAATTCATGAGTTGATTCATAACATCGAAGGTGGATATTGCCATCATCAGGGACGGTAGTAGAAAGGATTTGGCTGACTAAGCTTTTAGAAAGCGCATCTGCAACCCCTACTTCAAACAATAAGTTCGCTCTTTGACTATAATTAACGATATCCAGCATTTCATAACTCAAGTCATACATTCTATCTGCATACTTAAACACTAACTGGCCCAACTCAGTGGGCTCAATGCTTCTACCATTACGTTTGGTTAATTTACCATTAAGACGTTGCTCTAATGCTTTTATTTGCCCAGTAACGGTTTGCGGAGTCAAAAATAGCGCATCAGCGGCTTTTGTTAACGAGCCTTGTTTGCAGACCATCCAAAAATAATAGAGATGATTGTAATTGAGATGCGACATATCCGATCCTTTAGCTACATTAATAATTAAGGGTAAAAAGCGTTAAATTTCGATAATACCGAAGTAAAATTAAAGCAAGATGACAATCTTGTCACATTAATATTTGGAACAGATCAATATTTAACACTAAAGTTGTTCAAGAAAGTGTCATAACCCTATTTAGCCCTAAAATAAATTCTATACAAAACAATAACTTAATGAAACAACACAGCTACGCAAACGCTTGCGTAGGCATAAATGCAAAAAAGCATTTTTTTACTGAGCTGTAATATAACTGAAATATAAGTTATCTAAACTCGCCAACAGTTGATTAAAAGCCTAGATAAAGGCCCGGAGAAAACAAATGAACAACCAAGCACCTTCAGTTTCAGCACTATCCGCTAGCAAGACTAGTTGGCTACGTTGGGCTAACTTGGCTTTCATGCTGTACCTACTTCTTGTATCGGTTTCCATGGTAGGCAGCGGCTTTAAAATGGCTTCTGGTGAACATGCAAAAACACTATTTGATTTTGCTTCACACCCAGTAGCGGGTCTAATGATTGGTCTAGTTGCAACAGCACTTATTCAATCATCAAGTACAGTAACCTCCATCATTGTTGGCTTAGTGGCTGGCGGACTTCCAGTTGGCATCGCAATACCTATGGTTATGGGTGCAAACATCGGTACCACTGTCACCAATACTTTAGTTAGCCTTGGTCACCTGCGTTGTAAAGAAGAGTTCAAACGCGCGTTTGCTAGTGCAACCGTACACGACTTCTTTAACTTACTGGCCGTCTTTATCTTCCTACCACTTGAAATGATGTTTGGTATCTTTGGTAAGCTATCAGCTTGGCTAGTAGCGCCTCTAATGGGCACTGGCGACCTAAACATGGGTGCATTCAACTTTATCAAGCCATTAACCAAACCTCTTATAGGCATGGTTCAAGAGCCTCTGACAGCTTTCGGTCCTATCGTGGCTGGTGTAAGCATGATTATCTTAGGTATCGCAACCATCATCATCTCTATTACCATCATGGGTAAACTGATGAAGAGCCTAATGGTAGGTCGTGCTCGTGAAATTCTTAAAAATGCCATTGGACGTGGTCCACTACACGGTATTTTCTCTGGCTCTGTAGTTACTGTCCTTGTTCAGTCTTCTTCAACAACAACCAGTTTGATGGTTCCTCTAGTGGGCTCTGGTGTATTGAAAGTACGTGATGTTTATCCATTTACTCTAGGGGCTAACATTGGTACTTGTATTACCGCACTGCTAGCCGCTACAGCTGTGACGGGTGAGTTTGCGATATTTGCTCTGCAAATTGCGTTGGTACACCTGCTATTCAACATTGCAGCGACTGTATTTATTTTCGGAATTCCATTCTTGCGCGAGCTACCTTTGAAAGGTGCCGATTGGATTTCAACAATGGCGATTAAAAACAAAGCCGTTGTGGCTGGATACTTAATTGCCGTGTTTGTTCTTATGCCAGGTACAGTGATTGCGCTAACCTCATAACAACAGATTACTCAGCTATTAAAAACGGCCTACTTCCTCTTGATATCAAGTTGAAGTAGGCCGTTTTTTTATTTGGTTTGTATCAACGACTACTCATTGTAGAAAAATACTAAAGCGCCGCCTTTCAAAGAACTGCCATAGTTAAGGCTAAGCCCGATTCCTACGTTATAAACCAATGAAGAGTAGTCACTGGTATCAATCACCCACCCCACGCTGTATTCCCCATAATGTGTTGTATCTAGAGGATCTCTTAAATCTCCGCCAACATCGATGCGCCGAGCTCGAAAGAGCAGATCTTGCTTTCGATTTCCCCATGGGCTGAGGTGATACTTATATTGCAAACCGTTCATAATGCGCCAGCCTTCAGGTGTTGCATTGGCAGTGCCTATGCTCCCGCCAAAACTGCGTCCCCAAAAGTAGTGATATTCACTATTAAAACGAAGCTCGCCCCCTCCAAGCGCTTTGGTATAAATAACATCAAGCTGTGGCTCGGCTACCCACGCATTGGAAGAGCCATTAATCACTGAGGCAATACCTTCTTCCCTAATGAAGTCACTGGCTGGGCTATTCGCGGTAAACTCATTGTTGTAGTGCATCAAGTGCAAGCCAGAACCCACAAAGAGCTGCCATTGTTCAGACAGCTGATAACCTAACGAATACTCAGCATAACCTGCTAGCACCTTATCCTTGTTTTTATCCGTCTCCCAATCCTCCAGCCCGCTGAATCGCTCATAGGAGATATCTCGACTTAGCTCCAAATAGGCCGCACGTAGCTTTAAACGATGTAACCAAAGGCTATTGTCACCCTTAAATAAAAATGAAATGGGTAGAGAGGTCGCGGCGATTCTACGACGAGTATCTATCGCTTCTTGGCCACCAAAGTCGGGATTATCGGTGCCAAATATCTTATTGGGATCGAAATTGCCAAAACCTATGGTAATTAATTCACTGTCGGTAAGGACTAAGGTAGTTGAGTAAATATCAGATAAGTATTTATCTGGATCAATGAGGCTAGCGAGTGCCGTTTCAGAACAAGCTAATGTACTAACAGCAAGAGGAATGTAACGTCCATATTTCATATTCAAATAACTCTATCCACTGAGTGATTGACGTAAAAAAGGGCTAATACCTAAATATTAGCCCTATATGAAATAATTTTTTAAATTCAGAGAGATAAAATCAAATCTATGCTCTTTTTACACCGAGAATGGATACTTGATGGCAGGATGTGATTCATACCCTTCCACAGAGAAGTCATCCATTGTCACCCAAGTTTCTAAATCTTCTAACGTTTTGATCTCTGGGTTAATGATGAACTTAGGTGCATTAAGAGGTTCACGATGCAATTGTACATCACGCATCAACTCCAGTTGATCCTCATAAATATGCGCATTCACTATTTTGTGGTACGCCACACCGGCTTTCTTGCCCGTGATTTGAGCCATGATAGCCAAAAACGCATATACCTGAACCATATTAAAGTTCAGCCCTAGAGGGACATCACAAGAGCGCTGAGTGCTGTTTAAATACAGAGTATCACCAAGCAATGAAAAGTGATGGCTGTACATGCACGGACGCAAACAGCCCATGTGGAATTCACCTGGGTTGTAAAAGTTAAGGATCTCTCCTCGGTCGTCCACGCCTTTAGTTAAGTCATCAACAATTTTACGTAATTGGTCAATGTGCCCACCATCTGGTTTAGCCCACTGACGACCTTGAACGCCATACACGCGCCCCATGTCGTCTTCACCTTTACGGAATTTATTGTCTAACCAAGCTTGGTTAAGATTGGCATTGGCATCCCATGTTTTAGTGCCAATAGCGCGGAACTGCTCAGCATTATCGTAGCCACGAATATAACCGATTAACTCAGCAACAGCCGCTTTCCAGAAGCTCTTACGAGTGGTCACCAAAGGAAACGCATTGTTAGCAACATCATAAGTTAAATCAGCATTAATCACCGTAAGGCAGCGTTTGCCTGTACGTTCATTTTCAATCCAATGACCTTCATCAACAATGCGACGACATAAGTTTAGATACTGTTTCATTACTTATTATCCTTAGCTTCGTTGGCAGAAGTGCTCTCCAAAGATTTAGAGTTGTACTTGTATGCCCAGAAGATCATAGCCGCGCCAATAAGAATCATTGGCGACGATAAGATCTGCCCCATTGAAATCCAGTCACCAAACAGTCCAAGTTGCGCATCAGGTTCTCTGAAGTATTCAACAATGAAGCGGAACGTACCGTACCCCATCAAGAATAATCCCGACACTGCGCCTGCCGGTCTCGGCTTGCGGATAAAGAAGTTCAAGATAAGCAGTAGCACAAAGCCTTCTAGGAAAGCTTCATAAAGCTGTGAAGGGTGTCTTGGTAAGTAGCCACCTGATGGGAACATTACTGCCCATGGCACGTCTGTTACTCGTCCCCAAAGCTCATCATTCATGAAGTTACCAATGCGACCTACCCCAAGACCAAATGGGATCAGCGGTGCAATGAAATCAGCCACACCAAAGAAAGTGCGTTTGTTGCGATAGGCGTAATAAGCCATCGCAGAAATAACGCCCAGCAGACCACCATGGAAGGACATGCCTCCGGTCCACACTTCAAATAGATACAATGGGTTATCAAGGAACAAACCGAAGTTATAGAACACAACGTAACCGATGCGTCCACCAACCACTACCCCTAGAAAACCTAAGAATAATAAATCGGATACCTGTTCACGGTTCCAGCCACTGTTTGGCTTATCTGCGCGACGATTGGCAAGCCACATAGCGAAAGCAAAACCAATCAGGTACATCAACCCATACCAGCGAATCGAAATTGGACCAATGGCTAGTAGCACAGGATCAATATGAGGGTAAGTGAGAAATCCTTGATTCATAAAATCTTCTTAGCGTTAATCATTAAAAGAAAAGCATTCGTATCGCTATCACTAATAGCAATACGGAAAATATTTTTTTGAGCGTTGGTGTCGGTAAGACATTGGTTAACCGAACACCAATCCTACTAGTTAGCACAGAGCTAGAGGCAATAGCAAATAATGCAGGCAAATACACGTAACCGACACTGTGCGCTGGCAGTACATCAGAGCCTGAGCCATGCAAGATAAAACCTAGCATTCCAGAGGCCGCCAATATCATACTGCAAAACGATGATGTGCCTACCGCCTTGCGCATTTCTATCCCTCGTCGGTTTAGAAACGGCACTAATAATGAGCCACCACCAATACCAGCAAGGCTTGAGATAGTACCGATCGTAGCTCCAGAGATAAAGGTATTTGTTACGCCAATGTGGCCTTTAGCGGCCGTGGCTTTGATTGATGTAAACATACGAATCGACAAACACAAAACAATACAGCCAAATATTGGCGGCAAGTAATCACTTGGCACTCGCTCAGCAATAAAGCTGCCACCAAAACCACCAGCAATGACGCCGGGAATAAGAAACTTTGCGACAAACATATCAACGTTGTTGGCCCGATAATGATTGAGAGCCGATGAGCCAGAGGTGAGGATGATACAAGCCAAAGAGGTCGCCAACGCCATTTGCATCGCAATCGCCGCTTTAATGCCAAACATCGGCAGCAAAAACAGCAAAGCAGGCACGATAATCAAACCGCCGCCTATGCCAAGTAATCCCGCTAACACTCCAACAAATGCACCAATCAGCACCAATACTGCAATTAATTCAATGGTAATCATTAATGTTTTCCAGGGCGCACAAAACCGGCTAAGCCTCGATGTTCAAGGTATTCAAAGGCCAACTTGTGTACCTCTGACGCGTAAGATTGACTGGTCGCGACATTAGCCAAGGCCTTTAGATCCTCTAAATTAGATTGTCGAATAACATACTTTATGTTGGCGACGTTTGCAGAGCTCATACTCAATTGTGTAAATCCTAATCCTAGTAGCATCAGCACCCCAATCGGGTCCCCTGCTAATTCGCCACACACTGAAACCGGTAGATTGGCATCTTCACACGCGACTTGTATTTGCTTTAATGCCAACAACACCGCAGGGTGAACTACTTCGTACAGTTCCGATACCTGACTATTATTACGATCAACAGCAAGTAAGTATTGAGTGAGATCATTGGTACCGACAGAAACAAAGTCAATTCGCTTCGCAATCGCCGGTAATAAGTAAATCATGGACGGTACTTCGAGCATTATTCCCACTTTAGGCTTTTTCACCTGCGGATAAGTCAAAGCAACCTCATGGTAAGCTTGCGCTATCAAGGAAAGGGAAGAATCTAATTCTGGCGTACCCGAAACCATAGGCAGTAAAATATTGAGCTCATTTTTCTGCCCAATACTGGCCCTCATCATCGCCCGTACTTGGATTAAAAAGATATCTGGATGATCTAAAGTAAAACGAATGCCCCGCCAGCCTAAAAATGGGTTTTCTTCTTCCATCGGAAAATACGGCAATGATTTATCACCACCAACATCTAAGGTGCGCATGACCACAGGCTTATCTTGTGAGTAAGCCAGCACCTTTTGATAGGTTTCCACTTGCTCATCTTCGGAAGGGAAAGCTTGTTTCACAATGAAGGAGATTTCGGTGCGGTATAAACCAATACCATCAATGACATCATTTAAGAAATAACTGACGTCAATGCCTAATCCTGTATTGAGCAAGATGGTGATCGGTGCTTTATCTAACGTAATCGCCGGCAGGCAAACTTCAGATTCAACCATAGAACGAACTTCTTGCTCTTCACTCAATAGTTGTTGGTACTCGGACATCTCCTGATAGGTCGGGTGAATCAGCACCTCACCGTTATACCCATCTAAGATAATCACTTTATCATCGTCAATCCCTTTCAGATTTGGACCGATGACCGAGGGAATACCTAAAGCGCGCGATAAAATGGCCGCGTGTGAGTTCACGCCACCTTGTACTGAAACCACGCCTAATAGCATTTCCCGTGGCACAGAAGCGAGCAAAGTTGTAGTGAGTTCATTCACCACAAAGATCACCGGTTTATCAAGTTTTACTTCCTGAACCTGAGAATGATTAAGGAAGTACAACAAACGCTGACCTAACTCACGCACATCTTGCGAGCGTTGCTGCAAGTAGATATCACTCATGCGAGCAAAGTGATTAGAATAACGCTCAATCACTTGTCGCAAAGCCCAGTCTGCGGTATCCCCTTTTTCTATTTGCGAGAGTAAATCCCCTCTTAATTTGGGATCATTGAGCAAGTGGGTAAATAAATCAAAAATAGCCAGCGCATCTTTATTGAGATCGCTATCGAGCTGTTTTCTGAGGCGGCGAAATTCTTTTAACGCACTTTCAACCGCAACTAATAGCCATTCTTTGTCTTTTTCAACATCCACCGCAGAGGCAGGTGATACATCACTCAGCAAAGGCTCATCGTTACCGCGCCAAATAGGACCAATCGCAATCCCATTACACGCCGATAAGCCAGTCACGATATTGCCGGCACCTCTGCGCTCTTGCAGTAACCAGTTCCCCTGTTGCTGCTCACTGACAATCAACACCGCCAATTGCGCGGCCAGAGTCACTAAGAAAGATTCTTCGATATCACTAAATAGGCGAGGTTTTTTTTGTTGAATCACCACAACACCTAAAATGCGTTTGCGGTGAACAATTGGCGTGGCGAGAAAGGCTTGATAAAGCTCTTCGCCAAGTTGCGGGAAATATTTAAAATCGGGATGCAGTGAGGCTTTAGCTATATTTAAAGGTTCAGCGGTTCTATGAACTAAACCCACTAAGCCTTCTTGAAAACCAATATGTAAGCGCTCACCAGAAAAAGTCAGCCCCTTGGTTGCCATTAACTCAAGGCGCTGCTTTTGATGATTAGAAAGATAGATAGTGCAACATTCGCTATTTATCGCATCACAGGTGCGTTTAACAAACACCTCAAGTGCTTGATGTATGTCTTCGACCCGAGATACGTGCTCAACTATATCCCTTAGTTGATTCAGCATTATAGTGCCCTACTACCCTTTTCGGTTTTTGCGTTTTCGGTTCTGCTTTCGATCTTTGAACGGCATCGCAAATGAAGCAAATTCCTTCATTGCTCTACGGTAGACATCTCTTTTAAAGGAGACTACTTGTCTCACTGGATACCAAAAGCTTACCCAGCGCCATCCATCAAATTCTGGAGTAGGTCCTCTTTGCATATTAATTTGCGACTCATCGCATGTTAACTGCAATAAAAACCATTTTTGTTTTTGTCCGATACAGACAGGTTTGGAATCCCAACGCACTAATCGTTTTGGCAAGCGATAACGCAACCAGTGACGACTCGTAGTGACAATTTTTACATCTTCTTTGGTTAACCCGACCTCTTCATACAATTCTCGGTACATCGCCTGTTCAGGGGTTTCACCGTCGTCTATTCCACCTTGTGGAAATTGCCATGAATGTTGTCCGTATCGTTTAGCCCAGAGCACTTGACCGTGGTTGTTACATATTACGATTCCCACATTTAAGCGGTAACCATCGCCATCGATCACTGGCTAACCTCTACTGATAAATTTTATATGAGTCGATTTTTCCACAGATCCCCCAGTTGAGCAAATGCAACCTGAGTAAAAGTTGCGAAACTATGAAGCCAGAGGCGTCACTTTGGATAAAATACAATCAAAACTGGGTTTATCAACAGCCCCATTGAAATTAAGTGAGTTTATTCACTATATCTGTGAGTAACTTTGTGAGAAAAACTGAAACAATCGCTATTTGGATTATTTTTCGATCTTAAAGATAAGATAACGACATAGGTCACACTTTAATTATTCCCTTTAAAAACAACAATTAAGAATGCTTTTTCACCGATAAATACGTTTATAAAAATTGTTCATTATTTGATCCTTGAAGATCGAGTGAATATTAACCACAAATGCATTTATCCACACACCCAACGCATTCAGGCATAATTGGCAGGCTAAAACAAGCAAAAAACGTGACCTAAAAGCCTGTTTATTTATACATGATAATACCTTATTACAGATATTATTTCACAGCCTGTGGATAACCTTTAAATAAGCCCCTATTTGGTTTATAATTGCGCATTCCAATATCCTCAAATGATCTTTCGTCATTTAAGATCTTTCATCAGTTGGAGATCCCCGTGCAGATAGCACCTCCTAAAAGCGAGCAAGAGTTACTCAATCGAGCACAATCACTGGCTGGATACTCATTTTCAGAACTAGCAGAAGAAGCAGGTATTGCAGTACCAAAGGATCTTCGTCGTGATAAAGGTTGGGTCGGACAGTTAATTGAAAGGCATCTTGGCGCTGAAGCCGGCAGTCGTCCTGAACAAGATTTTGCCCATCTTGGCATTGAGCTAAAAACCATCCCTCTTAGCTATACAGGTAAACCTTTAGAAAGTACCTTTGTCTGCGTGGCGCCATTAACCGGGATCCATGGCCTCACTTGGCAACAAAGCCATATTCGACAAAAGCTGAGCAAGGTATTGTGGGTGCCAGTGGAAGGAGAAAGAGAACTGCCGCTCGGTGAGCGCCACGTAGGTTTTCCAAAACTGTGGACACCAACGCCAGTTCAAGAAGATCTATTGCGTGAAGATTGGGAAGAGCTAATGGAAATGATCGCAACGGGCCGCATCAATGAGATAAGTGCTAAACATGGGCAAGTGATGCAAATCCGCCCTAAGGCAGCGAATAGCCACGCGTTAACGGATGCCTATGGAGCAAGTGGTAAACATATAAAAACATTGCCAAGAGGGTTTTATCTTCGCAGTAACTTTACCCACTCTATATTGCTAGAACTCAATAACGTCGGTGAATAAAGAACAAGGTTCAGTAACTCTTTAGCGATAATTCAATATCATAGTAAGGCTGTCCCTCTAAAGTACCGCACTCGTCATACGCGTTGTGTAAACGTAAATAAGCACTGTCTAATCCCAACTTGATCAACTCTTCTTTAACCACTTCTAACGAGGCGAAAGACATTGGCTTATCGTCTTCACGAATCAGTTCAAGTTTATGTTTAAATTCAACCGCCAGTTGATAAGTTGACAGATCAGCACAGCCAATAACGAACACTTTTGGCACTTCCATATGCCGCTCGATATCAGCATGAATCCATTGGTCGAACTGATGTTTTTGCATGATAAACCCCCACTGCTCTTTTTCAGTAAAGACCACACACTTTATAGGATCAAATAAATAGTGGATCTTTCTGAAAAATAGCCGAGATATCAGCATTAGATATGGCGCGAATAATTACTTGTCTAAGAGTTTTTTTATCACTTGAGCCAATTGCATAAAGGTTTCAGTGCGGGTATTGCTTGGTCGCCAAACTAAGCCAATATCGCGATAAGCTTGTCGTCCAGGAGGATCAATCACTATTAAAGAGTGTTTGGCAAGTAAGCCGTGATCTATCGCCATTTGTGGAATAAAGGTAGTACCGAGTCCATTTGCCACCATCTGCACTAAAGTGTGTAAACTGGTGGCGGTAAAAGGATTAATCTTACTTTTCTCAGTCAAGTTACACGCCGATACCGCATGATCGGTTAAGCAATGCTCTCTCTCTAATAGAAACACGGACTCGTCAGGAAGATCGTCATAATGTAGCGGTATCTTAATACTGTTTACTTGCGACTCACTGATCACCATTTTAAATTGATCTCTGCCAACCACTTTGCTGGCTAAGTTACCAATATCCACAGGAAGCGCTAACACCAGCACATCTAGCTGACCATTTTGTAAGGCTGTTAATAAATTAGCTGTGGTATCTTCGCGCAGTAGCAAGGTGAGATCAGGAAAGCTCTCATTTACTTCCCGTACTAAGCCTCCCAATAAGAAAGGAGCAATAGTAGGGATCGCACCTAGCCGTAACTGCCCTTTCATTGCGCCGCCACAAGCCAGTTGCCCAAGAGCGGTAAGATCTTGGCTTTTGGTCAGCAGTTCACGACCTTGCTTGACCACCATGTCCCCCACATGGGTAAACACTAGCGCGCTTTTTTTATCTTGCTTCTCATATAAGGTACAGCCAAAGTGTTTTTCAAGATTTTGAATACCTTTACTTAACGTGGATTGGCTGACAAAACATTGCTGGGCTGCTTCGCCAAAGTGGCGTGTTTCATGTAAAGTGATCAAATAATGAAGCTGTTTTAAGCTGGGCCATTTATTCATGAAAAATTTTAAATTACCTATATAGATGCATGAGTTTGTGCGCGAGTTAACAATTTTTATACATCGCTTTTTTCGATTAACTCAATCTATTTAATTCGCTTTTTTCAATAGTATATTCTGTATTATAGTTTGTCTTGTAAAACATGGAACCGACCTGAAACTCAGGCACAATTACATATTTAGGAGCTCAAAATGGTATTAGTAGGCCGTCAAGCACCAGATTTCACAGCATCAGCTGTACTAGGCAACGGTGAAATCGTCGATAACTTTAACTTCGCAGAATTCACTAAAGGTAAGAAAGCGGTAGTTTTCTTCTACCCACTAGACTTCACTTTCGTATGTCCTTCAGAGTTGATCGCGTTCGACAACCGTTTCCAAGACTTCCAAGATAAAGGCGTTGAAGTAATCGGCGTATCTATCGATTCTCAGTTCTCTCACAACGCATGGCGTAACACTGCTATCGATGATGGCGGTATTGGTCAAGTTAAATACCCTCTTGTTGCTGATATCAAACATGAAATCTGCAAAGCATACGACGTTGAGCATCCAGAAGCTGGTGTTGCTTTCCGTGGTTCTTTCCTAATCGACGAAGATGGCCTAGTTCGCCACCAAGTAGTTAACGACCTTCCACTAGGCCGTAACATCGATGAAATGCTACGTATGGTTGACGCTCTAAACTTCCACCAAAAGAACGGTGAAGTTTGTCCAGCACAGTGGGAAGAAGGTAAAGCAGGTATGGACGCATCTCCAACAGGCGTTGCAGCATTCCTATCTGAACACGCTGAAGACCTAGGTAAATAATTTAAGTCTTACCACAGCAATAAAAAATTCTAAGCCAGTCAATGCTTTGCATTGACTGGCTTTTTTTGTTTACTTTCCACTCAACCTGCTTCCTTTTTCACCGCAAGACATATTTATTTACAGCTTATGTGGTAATTGTCACACAAATGAAATCCAACGGTAATAATATTTTCGCTATCCAATGTTTGACATTTCCCCGCATTGTAATTTAGAAAAACGGAATAGCGATGAGCACAGAAAAAATATATGTAGAAAAAGAACTTAGCTGGCTTTCTTTCAATGAGCGCGTGCTGCAAGAAGCCGCGGACAAATCAGTACCATTGATCGAAAGAATCCGCTTCCTAGGTATATTCTCTAATAACCTAGATGAGTTCTACAAAGTGCGCTTCTCTGATGTAAAACGCCGGATTTTGATCAACCAAGAACACAAACGCCAAGACAAATCCAAACGTCTACTCAGCAAAATGCAAAGTAAAGCTATGAAACTCAATCAAAAGTTTGATGAGCTTTACGGCGAATTGCTACTAGAAATGGCACGCCGTCGAATCTTCTTGGTAAATGAATCTCAAATTGATCAAACTCAGCAACAATGGATCAAGAAGTTCTTTCGCAAAGAGGTGCTTCCTCATATCACTCCTATCGTGATGCACGAAGAAATCAACGTATTAGATTTCCTTAAAGATGAGTGTGCCTACCTTTGTGTTTCCCTAGTGAAAAACAATGTTTCTCAATATGCACTTTTAGAAATCCCAACCGACCATTTGCCTCGATTTGTGATGGTTCCTGAGCAAAAAGGTAAGCGTAGAAAAACCATTATTTTTCTCGATAACGTTATACGTTACTGCCTTGATGATATTTTTAGCAACTTCTTCGAATACGATGAAATCAACTGTTATTCAATGAAGATGACTCGTGATGCTGAATATGACTTAAGCTACGAAGTCGAACACAGTCTCTTAGAACAAATGTCTGAAGGACTTAGCCAACGTCTTTCGGCTATGCCAGTTCGTTTTGTGTATGAAAAAACCATGCCCGCAGAAATGCTTGAGTTTTTATGCCGTAAACTGGAAATCTCTAACTACGATAGTTTAATTCCCGGTGGTCGTTACCATAACTTTAAAGACTTTATTGGCTTCCCTAATGTGGGGCGTGATTACTTAGAAAATAAACCGCTTCCTCCACTAAAAGCGGCAGTATTTGAGAATTATCGCAACAGCTTTGATGCGATTCGTGCCGAGGATATTCTTCTTCATTATCCGTACCACACCTTTGATCATATCTCTGAGCTTGTTCGTGAAGCCTCTTTTGATCCCAAGGTCATTAGCATTAAGATCAATATCTATCGTGTTGCGAAAGGTTCGAGACTAATGAACTCGCTTATCGATGCCGTCAACAACGGTAAGAGCGTAACGGTAGTGGTAGAGTTGCAAGCTCGCTTTGATGAAAAAGCCAATATCTTATGGTCAAAACGTTTAACTGACGCAGGTGTACACGTTATCTTTGGTGCTCCGGGCCTTAAAATTCACTCTAAGTTATTGCTTATTAACCGTAGAGAAGGCGAAATCATCAAACGCTACGCGCATATTGGTACAGGTAACTTCCATGAAAAAACTGCGCGTATTTATACCGATTTCTCACTACTCACGGCTAAGCAAGAAATCACTGACGAAGTACGCCAAGTGTTTGGCTACATTGAAAACCCTTATCGCCCAGTGAAATTTAAACAACTGATTGTTTCACCTAGAAACTCTCGTGAGCGTTTATACGAATTGATCGATGGCGAAATTGAGCACGCCAACGAAGGTCGCAAATCAGGCATTACTTTAAAAGTGAACAACTTGGTTGATAAAGGCTTGATCAACAAACTCTACCAAGCAAGTACCGCTGGCGTACCTGTGCGTATGATTATCCGCGGCATGTGTTCATTAGTCCCTGGCGTAGAAGGCGTGAGTGATAATATTCAGGTGATCAGTGTTATTGACCGATTCCTTGAACACCCACGAGTGCTTATTACCGAAAATGGTGGAGACCAGAAAGTCTACATCTCTTCTGCTGACTGGATGACTCGAAATATCGAGAACCGTATTGAGGTTGCTGCCCCAATCAATGATCCAGTATTAAAGCAGAGAATTATTGATATTATCGAGCTACAATTCACGGACACAGTTAAAGCTCGATGGATCGATAAAGAAATGTCGAATGCTTATGTGGCACGAGGTAATCGCCGTAAAGTTAGATCTCAAGTGGCGACCTACAATTACATTAAGCAAACAGAAAAACAGGTAAGAAAACTGAGTGAGCCAGCAATTGAAACAGCCTAACTCAATACAAAACAGTGAAGCTGCTCTAGAAGAAAAGGATATCGCCGCCATCGACCTTGGCTCTAACAGCTTCCATATGGTAGTTGCCAAGGTTGTTGGACAAGACTTGCAAATTGTCAGTCGCCACAAGCAGCGAGTTAAACTTGCCAGTGGATTGGATGAGCACAACCTCTTATCTGAAGAATCGATGCAACGTGGGTTAGATTGCCTAGCCATGTTCGCTGAACGACTGGAAGGCTTTAAAGTCAATAACGTTAGAATTGTGGCTACCCACACTTTACGTATTGCCAAAAACGCCAACCAGTTTATTCAGCGAGCGCAGAAGGTGCTGCCCTTCCCTATCGAATTGATTCCAGGGGAAGAAGAAGCGCGTTTGATCTATCTTGGCGTTGCACACACTCAGCCGGTATCAAAGAATAAATTAGTGATTGATATCGGCGGTGGCAGTACCGAGCTTATTATTGGTGAAGGTTTTGACTCTGAACTAGTCAATAGCCAACAAATGGGGTGTGTTAGCTATGCTCATCGCTATTTTAGCGATGGCAAACTCACCAGCAAAAACTTCACTAAAGCCAATCTTGCCGCGCAACGTGAGCTGCAGTTTTTAGCTAAGCAGTACAAACAGCGTGGCTGGGAGCTCGCACTCGGCTCATCAGGCACAGTGAAAGCTATCCGCGAATGTTTGATTTCACTTGGTTTTGAAGATGGCATCGTCACTTGTAAACGACTGAAAAAGCTCATAGCTCATCTGTGCGAATTTAAACGAGTCGATAAGATTGTCATCAAAGGGATTTTAGAAGAGCGATTGTCTGTTCTTGCTCCCGGCGTTGCTATCTTGCAAGCGATATTAGAATCGTTAGATATTGACGAGTTGCATTATTCTCCCGGCGCTTTGCGAGAAGGCGTAATGTACGAAATGGAGAAAAAGTTTACTCACTCTGATATTCGTATGCGCACCGCAGAAAATCTGGCACTAAAACATCGAATCGATGTTGAACAAGCCAACCGAGTAAGAGCGCATGCTAAGCACTTCCTTAAACAAGTGATCAGCGACACCGATTTAGAGAAAAACAGTGAGTTAGTAAAACTGCTCAACTGGGCGGCACTGCTGCATGAAGTGGGTCTTAGCTTAAGTTATCGCGGTTATCATCGTCACTCTCATTATTTATTACAGCACACTAATATGCCGGGCTTTAATAGTGAGCAACAACGACTGATCGCCACTTTAGCTCGTTATCAACGTAAAGCGTTAAAGCTGAACGAGATGCAAGAGTTTAGCCTGTATGCTAAAAATAACATTCTCGACCTGATTAAGATTTTACGATTAGCCATTGTCATCAATGTGTCTAGAAATGATGCCAAAGCGAACTTATGGCAATTGACCATTAAAGATGGCGAATGGATTTTGACGCACACCGCGCCAGAATACTTTGCTGAAAACAGCCTACTTCTATTAGGTTTAGAGCAAGAGCAGCTGTATTGGAAAAACGCAGGGTGGACATTAACCCTTCCTTTTTCGCATGAATAAGTAAAACAATAAAGGGCTCTAAGAGCCCTTTGTTTTTTCTACCATTTGGGGTTTTTATGCCGTATCAAATTGAAGTTTGTATCGACAATATTGAGTCACTCTGCACTGCAATAAAAGCAGGAGCCACTCGTCTCGAACTATGTTCGTCTTTAACTTTAGGAGGACTCACCCCAAGCTACGGCTTCATGCTACAAGCCAAGCAACACGCTAGCATCCCTATTTATGCCATGATTAGACCGCGTCAGGGAGACTTTTTATTCTCTGAGGCAGAAGTGGCAATCATGCTAGAAGACATCAAAGCCGCTAAACGTGCCAAGCTAGATGGTGTAGTTATTGGCATTCTAACGGCGCAAGCTGAGGTGAATTACGAAGCGTGTCAGAAACTTATGGATGCGGCGACCGGTATGGGTGTGACTTTTCATCGAGCGATCGACCAGTGTAAGAACATCACACAGGCACTGGAAGATATTATCAAGCTAGGATGTGAGCGAGTGCTAACTTCAGGGCAAAAAAGCACAGCAGAACAAGGCGTTGCTACTCTAGCAAACATGCATCAACAAGCGGCAGGGCGCATTAACATCATGGCGGGAGCAGGCGTTAATGCCAGCAATGCCCAGTACATTATTGAGCAAAGCGGCGTCAATGAATTACACCTATCAGGTAAAAGTATGCGCCCAAGTCACATGCTCCATATCCAAGATGAAGCGCAAATGGGCGCGAATACTATCGATGATTTTCAGATCCCAGTAACGGATTTTAATGCCATTCAGGCTATGAAGCAGGCGTTAGACAATATCCGCTAAACGGATTCACTGCCTTTGTATTTATCAATTTCTTCGTTGTCTGAGTGTCGAACGTCTTTGCCTTTAACGCAGTAAATAATGTATTCACAAATATTCTGACAGCGGTCTCCCACTCGTTCAATTGCTCGCGCTGACCACATGACTTGCAAGATGGTTGGAATCATTTTCGGCTCATCCATCATGCTTTGCGTAAGCTGACGGATAATATTTTGATACTCTTCATTGACCCTATCATCCATATCATAGATGTGTGCGGCAGCGTCAATATCGAGGCGAGCAAAGGCATCTAACACCTGATGCAACATACCTATCGCTAAGCGACACAGAGGCTCTAGAGAGTTTTGATAACGAGGATCAGAGCTTTTGTTCTCTAACGAGGTACGAGCAAGGTGAGAAGCTACATCACCAATACGTTCAAGCTCGGTAATGGTTTTGATGATGCTCATAACCAGCCTTAAATCACCCGCCGTCGGCTGACGTCTGGCAATGATTCGAGTACAGGCTTCATCAATGATCACTTCCATTGAGTTTACGTTATGGTCCTCGGCAACCACTTTCTTTGCCAATTGATAATCTTGTTTAACCAAAGAACGTAACGCATACGCTAATTGCTGTTCAACCAAACCACCCATGGTTAAAACATGGCTACGAATAGCCTCAAGCTCTACGTTATATTGCCCTGATATATGGCGACCTGTGTGCATTTAGTTCAATACTCCTTAACCAATGCGACCTGTGATGTAATCTTCAGTTTTCTTCTCTTTTGGCGAAGTAAATACAGTGTCTGTATCTGCATATTCGACAATGCGCCCCATATGTACAAAAGCGGTAAAATCACTGACCCTTGCCGCCTGTTGCATGTTATGTGTCACGATAACCACGGTATATTTCGTTTTTAAATCGTTGATCAACTCTTCAATGGTTAGCGTTGAAATCGGGTCTAACGACGAAGTCGGTTCATCTAACAGTAGCACTTCAGGTTCAATGGCAATAGCTCTAGCAATCACCAGACGCTGCTGTTGACCTGCGGCAAGATTTACCGCACTTTCATGCAGACGATTTTTTACTTCGTCCCACAATCCTGCGCCACGTAATGCTCGCTCACAACAATCATCCAGCACTCGACTATTGCGAATGCCTTGTAATCTAAGCCCAAAAATAACGTTTTCATATACTGTTTTAGGGAAAGGATTTGGCTTTTGAAACACCATACCAATGCGTCGTCTCAGCGCAGAAACATCCACATCTTCGCCGTAAATATCATGCCCCAATAATCGAATAGCACCTTCAACCTTACACCCCTCAACCAAATCATTCATACGATTGATTGAGCGCATAATGGTGGATTTACCACAACCCGACGGCCCTATAAAGGCGGTCACTTTGCCTTTTGGTATGCGCATTGAAATATCATGCAATACCTGTTTTTTACGATAATAGAGGTTGAGATTTTCTATCTCTATTGCCGTATTTTTTTCAGATAAGTTAGCAACATCAAGAGGTCGCAAGACATTTATGTTTGCAGAGCTAGAATACATGATCATCAAATCCTAAGTTTCGGTAGCTATTACGTAAAGAGTTCCTGATGCGAATTGCGATTAAATTCAATCCGACAATGACGGTCACAAGTAGCATAGAGGTTGCGTACACCAACGACTTTGCCCCTTCTAAATTGGTTGTCTGGAAACCCGCATCATAAATATGAAAACCTAAATGCATGAACTTACGCTCTAGGTGCATATACGGAAATTGTCCATCAATGGGTAAGTTTGGAGCCAGTTTCACTACCCCCACCAGCATCAATGGCGCAACTTCACCGGCCGCTCGCGCTACCGCTAAAATCAAAGCAGTTAATACCGCTGGCATTGCCATAGGCAACACCACTTTAAAAATGGTTTCCGATTTAGTCGCGCCAAGTGCAAAGGCACCATCTCTGACCGATCTTGGTATGCGAGATAAGCCATCTTCGATGGTCACTACCACTACAGGTAGCGTCAACATAGCTAAGGTCAAAGAGGCCCACAATAAACCGGGCGTACCAAAGGTAGGTGCAGGTAGGCTATCGGAATAAAAAATATCATCGATGCTGCCACCTAAGGTATAAACAAAGAAACCTAAACCAAATACCCCATACACAATAGACGGCACGCCAGCTAAGTTTTGCACCGTAATACGCATTAAACGTGTTATCCAATGCTTATGTGCATACTCATGTAAATACAAGCCTGCCAGAACACCCAAAGGCATGACCGCTACCGACATTAAAATCACTAATAAGATAGTGCCAAATATGGCAGGGAAAACCCCACCTTCAGAGTTCGATTCTCTCGGCTCTGAAATCAGAAAATCAATCCCTTGTTTAAACCAATGCCCTAGCTTATCCGTTACCGACATTTGGTTGGGATACCAAGCATCTAATATGGTGCCAAAACTAATGCGGTGCAGATCGTTATTCATATCTTTCACTAGTAGCGTTCGCTGTTCGATATGCTCACGGATCTGCTCTATATGCAGTTCTGCTTGTGTTCTATTGGCACGTAATTGTTCTTCTATAGCTTCTAATTCGGCAATGCGCTGGTGATCGTTAGACCCGTCTTCCAACAATCTACCTAGCACCATTTCTTTTCTTTTTATGCCTTTTGTTAAAGGCTCAACCGCATTCTCAAACAGAGCCTCTATCTTTTCATGCTCGGACTCGGTGAGTTTCATTAATTGCTTAAGATCTTGTGATGACTGAATCGTTTCGGTTTTCCCGTCACTTTCAGAGGCAACAACTCGCCCAAAAAACTGCCCACCGCGTTTTCTTTCTATCACCAACAAATCTGGCTCAGCAACAGGTTTAGACCATGCGTGAGTAAACTGAGAAACAAACCCATGGCCATACACATCACGATTGCCTACTTTAATGACTAAGCGTTCAAGCTCAGGCAAGGTTTCTTCCGCTAACTGCTGGCGTAATTTGCTTGGAATCGCTTGACGTTGAGTAATCGACAGTTGTTCCCAAGGCACATCTTGCCTTTGATACACCTGTCCAATTAAAGATTGGCCCGTTTCATTCTTCCACTCATACACAGTGTGTGGCCAAAAATGCCCCATCCCTTTCCAACCAATAAACAGCAGTACCGCCAGCATAGATAAAATACTGATCGTTACGGCCATTGATGTTAGCCAAATCCACGGCTTTCCCGATCTAAACCAATTAATCACTCGATTATTCCTGCCTATAAAGATCGATACTTATCGCGAAGTCGCTGGCGAACACTTTCGCCAACACTGTTCACAATAAAGGTAAACAAAAATAAAATTAACGCTGACAAAAACAGTAAGCGATAGTGAGAACTTCCAACCTTAGATTCCGGCAATTCGGTGGCAATGGTGGCCGTTAATGAGCGTAACCCTTCAAAGACATTCCAGTCAGTAATCGGCGTGTTGCCTGTTACTGTTAGCACTATCATGGTTTCGCCCATTGCTCGCCCTAAACCCAACATAATGGCAGAGATAATCCCCGGACTGGCAGTGAGTAGCACCACTCGCGTTAGGGTTTGCCATTCAGTCGCCCCTAATGCCAAGGCACCGTTGGAAAGGTGTTTCGGCACCGAATAAATCGCATCTTCTGAGATGGTGAAAATAGTCGGGATAACTGCAAACCCCATCGCAATGCCCACCACTAACGTGTTGCGCTGCTGATAATCCCAGCCTTTGTCTGCAAGGAAGTAAATAAGCCCATGTTCAAACAATATTTTTTCTAGGTAAGGCGCAAAGTAAAATAAGCCTGCCCACACCAAAATAATAACAGGCAACAAGGTCATAAGGTGTAACCCTTTAGGAACTTGCGACTTCACTCGATTAGGCAACAATGCCCAAGCGCCTCCACAACCCAATGCCGTCAATGGAATGACTAGAATACTCAGCATAAAGGCGAGTAAGTTCCTTTCCATAATGGGCGCCAGCCAAACAGCGGCAAGAAAACCGATGACCAATGTCGGTAAAGCTTCCATTAACTCAATCGCAGGCTTGATGGTGTTGCGCATCCTAGTAGACATAAAGTAGGCGGTATAAACCGCGCCTAACACCGCAATAGGGATAGAGAAGAACATCGCATACAGCGCGGCTTTTAAAGTACCAAAGACTAATGGAATTAAGCTAAATTTAGGCTCTACATCCTCTTCGGTCGATGAGGTTTGCCAAACATAATCAGGTGTCGAATAGCCCTCATACTGCACCTTTTGGGTCAGTTCTTTGAGTGATATTTCAGGGTGTCTTGCTTCAATTTCAAATTTAGTGATCTTGTCTTTATAGATGTTGATTAAGTGTTTATCATCGCGCGACAAGGAGCTTAATAACGGCGGTGATTGGCCTTCAATCTTTAAAATTGCTGTTGGTCTAGTCGCGTAGAACAGGCTATACATACCTTGTTTGTCAACCGTCCAGAAACCCTTAGTAGTATGCTCTGGGATAACAGACACAACCTCGCCACTGCTAATGTATTTTCGAGCCGATCTTAAGCGGCGCTCATTTTGGAAAGTGACAAACCAAAACTCAAGCTCATTACGTGAGTTAGAGACAATTGCCCCTTTGTCACCATTTAAGAAGCTAAATGCACGATGAAAGCCATTTCTCAGCCTATCTTTATTTTGCGAGAATAAGGTGAAAGGTTCACTGCGCATGTTGCGGGAGAAGATAGAGACGGCATCATCATCGAGTACCACGATATATAAGCCATTTTTTGCTACGAACACACCTGAGATATGGTCAAAGGTTGCGGGCAACTCCTTGATTTGATGCGTTGACTCTTCAGGCCCAATAACATAATCCAGAACTTCAACTTTGCTGTCGCTAGCTCTAGCAATTACCGCCCCTTCTTGTATTACCGTAAAGCCTAAATACTTGGTCTTGAAACCCGAGTCAGCAAACTCTAAAGCCGACAGTTCTTGGTTCACTTTTAAATTAGGCGTATAGATGGTTCTCATCTTAGAGTGCGAGATAATATATTCAGGCATCGCCACCTCTATATCACCACCAGCATCAATCATGGCAACCCAAGGACGAGGCGTATTAGTGGCAATGGCCACTGGATCTTTTTGGATTAAGGCTTGATTGAGAATCGCAAACTGATCTTTTAAAGAGAAGTAGATCACCTCACCTTTGTCATTGATCGCAATGCCATTATTACCCGTGTTATCGATTTTAGTATCGATAAAAGAACTGCCATCAATCGGCAGTTGATACTCTGTTTGCTGGTAACTAGAGGTACTAAAGATTGGAATGGTTTCGGTGAAAAAATAGATAAGAATACCGAGCAGACCAACCAACATGCCTAAACCACTGGCTCTGACTAATCCCGCAATCAATTTATCTTTGAGTAGACGAGTTCTATTTGTCTCTCTTAACAATGACGTAGCCTTATTCATTTCATGTGATCTTCTTTGATCTTGAGACTGTAGCTAAAGTATCAGCTATCTTGATGATACCAATATCAAATTCACATTTGATAGTTGAGCGACGATAGATGCTACACCTTTTGAATCTTACCGCAATAATAGCCAAGCACTTAGCCTAATCGACGCTCGACAAGTGATTAAAAACACAGCAATCCAAGCACTATTCCAGAGTTAAACCGACTTTAGCTAACTCTTTCTTGGCAAATCTGGCTGAAATTGGAATGTAGCCTTCACGGGCAACGGCATTTTGTCCCTGCTTAGAATAAATAAATCGTATAAATTCACGTTGTCTAATCGGCAACGGTTTATTTGGTTGCTTATTCACATACACATACAGCTTGCGACTCAGAGGGTATTTACCTGAAATAATATTCTCTGATGTTGGTCGTACATAGTTTTCATCATACTTGGCGATAGGCACTAAACGAGTGCCCATGGCTTTAGAAGCAACACCTGAATAGCCAATCGATGACACGGACGATGCCACCGCCTGTACTACAGATGCGCCGCCTAATAATTCATTGACTGAGCTATTAAAGTCACCACCACACAATACAGAGCTTTTAAATACCCCATACGTTCCTGAAACTGGATTACGCCCAAATTTTTGAATCTTTAGCTTGCCCCAAGGCTGCAAAATACCAAGGTCACTCCACGTTTCGATGTGTCGATTAGTACCGCAAAAATAGGTCACAGAGAAAATCGCATCCAGCTCAACAAAGTTAAGCCCTTGAATCGGGTTATCTTGATGAACAAAAACGCCTAACGCATCCAAAGCCACCACTAATTCAGTCGGTGAATAACCATAGTTACGTTCAAATGCAGCCACTTCACTTGGCTGCATTTCACGACTCATTGGCCCAAACTGAGCCGTGCCTTCGGTCAACGCTGGCACTGCTGTGGAACTGCCCGACGCTTGCACTTGCACATTTACGCTTGGGTATAACGCCGAAAACTCTTCCGCCCACGCCGTTACTATGCCCGCAAGGGAATCTGAACCCGCGGAAGACAAGTTGCCAGACTATCGCCATGTACATGGCGATAGTCTGGCAATTGAACGGCTTGCGCTGTCCATGACAGCATAAGCATGGCAAGTACAACTAGTCGTGACGCTCTCACTGCTCAATTAACTCCCTAGTGATAAGGCGCTTAGGTAGCACGAAGGAGAATCGACTCCCTTTACCGACCTCACTTTGGATCTCCAATTGTGAATCATGGTGACTCAAAGTGTGTTTAACGATTGCTAGGCCTAAACCACTGCCACCGGTTTCTCTAGAGCGGGCTTTATCAACGCGGTAGAAGCGCTCAGTCAGTCTGTGTAGGTGTTGAGGCTCAATACCATCACCAGTATCTGAAACTTGTAATGACGCCCCCAGAGGCGTCTCAGCCCAAGTGACATTTATATGTGAACCTGCTGGCGTGTACTTCACGGCGTTATAAACCAAGTTAGAAATCGCACTGCGCATTTGATCTTCATCGCCAGTAATTTTCAGTGAAGTATCCACATCAAAGGTTAATTGATGCTCATTCTTACCACTTAATGCTTGCGCTTCTTTTTCTAAGATCTGCAGCATCTTCGGCACATCAACAATGTCATCGCCTGCCCCCATAGGAGCCGCTTCAATCTTAGATAAAGTCAGCAGTTGATCAACAAGGCTGTTCATGCGGTTAAGCTGTTCTGTCATCACGCCATGCGCTTTAGGCCACATTGGTCCTATTAACATATCGGGATCGGCCGTCATTTCTAGGTAGCCTTGTAGCACCGTCATCGGTGTACGTAACTCATGAGAAACGTTAGCAAAGAAGTTACGACGCATGCCCTCTAGCGTTTTAAGCTGTGATACATCACGGACTACCATCAGGTGTTCACCATCGGTATACGGCACAATACGCAGCTCTAAAATACGTTCCACATTCAGCGGTGAACGGATTTCTAACGGCTCGGAGAAGTCATTTCTATTGAGATATTTTATAAAATCAGGAGTGCGCAATAGGTTAGTGATTGGCAATTCACTATCTTCAGGCCAGCGAAAACCCAGCAACTGCTGCGCTAATCGGTTACACCAAACAATATTGCCTTCATCACGAAATACCACCACCGCATCCGGCAGTGATTCAGCACCGTTTCTAAAACGGCGGATAAGACCTGTGAGTTCTTTTCTCTTGCGACGTTGGCGCTGTTGCAATCGGTACATACCGTTGAACAACGGCTCCCAATTACCAGAGCTTGATGGTGGCGAAAGACGTTTATCGTTCCATAGCCATTGTGAGAATCGGATCTGATTATGCAGGTGCCATCCTAACTGCAACAAAGTTGCAATCAAGAGCATCCATGGCATGTAACCTACGAGCCATCCTAGTAATACCCAAGGGGTATAAAAAAAAGCCAGCTCTAAAGCCAGCCTTCTCCATGTCAGTTTTTCTACCATCTAACGGCAAACTCCAGAGTTCGATAAGCCTGCTGGTTAGGCTTTAGTCGAGAATCGGTAACCTGCACCACGTACAGTTTGGACTAATTTATGATGCTCACTTGCTTCTAGGGCTTTACGTAAGCGACGAATATGAACATCAACTGTTCTGTCTTCTACATAAACGTTTGTACCCCAAACATGATTCAATAGCTGCTCACGACTGTACACACGCTCTTGGTGAGTCATGAAAAAGTGCAACATTTTAAATTCGGTTGGCCCCATATCTAGGGGTTGATCATTAGCGGTAACACGGTGTGATACAGGATCTAAGCGTAAGCCACGTACATCAATCGCTTCTTCCGTTGACGTAGGAGATGCACGACGGATAACAGCTTTAAGACGAGCGATTAACTCTTTCGGTGAAAACGGCTTAGTAATGTAATCATCAGCGCCTACTTCAAGGCCTTTAACTTTGTCTTCTTCTTCACCACGAGCGGTCAACATAACCACTGGTATATTGCGAGTCATTTCATCACGTTTGAGATGTTTGATGAAATTAATACCAGTACCGCCAGGCAGCATCCAATCTAAAAGAATAAGATCTGGGAAAGGTTCTTTAAGCATACTGACAGCGGTGTCATAGTCTTCGGCTTCAACTGTCGTATAACCTTTTTGCTCCAGCACAAAACAAAGCATTTCACGGATCGGAGCCTCATCCTCTACTACTAGGATTCTTCTAGACATCTTGTTTCATAACCTCAACTGTTTGTAAACTCCGCATATTATCCAGTTAAATTATGACAGTTTTGTGGCGATTGAAAACAAAAAATCATAATAAATTCATTGAACAACATGAAATTTGTACTATGCACTATTGCAATGCTTCATTTATCATTAGATTTTCCCCATCGCAATTCAGGGACACAATATGTGGTTTAAGAACTGTCTAGTCTACCGCTTCAATCGTGAAGTAGAGATAGAAACGGAAACATTAGAAAAACAACTTCAAGAGTTTCAATTCAAGCCTTGTGGTAGTCAAGATAAGCAAAAGTTTGGTTGGTCATTCGCAATGCCAGGCCAAGATCAACTGCTGAGCCATGTCGCGCAAAATCGTATTTTGCTGTGTGCGAAAAAAGAAGAGAAGCTGCTGCCTGCCTCAGTGATCAATGACGCTGTCGCCAACAAAGTGGATCTACTTGAGCAACAAGAAAATCGCCGCCTGAAAAAGACCGAGCGCGATACCATTAAAGATGAAGTATTAATGGACTTACTGCCACGTGCTTTCACTCGTAGTCAGTTGACCTATTTGCTTGTTTCTATTGAAGATGGCGTGATCATTGTTGATTCCGCAAGCTCTAAAAAAGCCGAAGATGCATTAGCGCTACTGAGAAAAACTATCGGTAGTTTACCTGTTGTTCCTGCACTTCCAGAAAAAGCAGTTGAGCAGACCTTAACGGAATGGATCAAAGGTGAAAGCCAACCGACAGGCTTTGAAATCTTAGATGAAGCCGAACTCAAATCGCCGTTAGAAGAAGGTGGCATCATCCGTTGTAAGCAACAAGATTTGCAAAGCGAAGAGATTTTAAATCACATCGAAGCTAATAAATTTGTCACTAAGCTGGCGCTAAACTGGCAAGAGCGCATCGAATTTGTACTGGCTGATGATGCAAGCTTAAAACGCTTAAAATTTGGTGAAGAGCTAAAAGACCAAAATGAAGATATTCCACGCGAAGATAAAGCCGCTCGTTTTGATGCGGATTTCTCTTTAATGAGCGGAGAATTATTAGCATTGGTGGGTAATCTGCACACCGAATTAGGTGGTTTAGAGAAAAATTAAGTGCTTTTGGCACTACAATTTGTGACATAGATACTTTTTTAGTGGCGATTATTACGGCAATCCCGTAAAATTCGCCCTCCTTATATCTCGGCACATGGTGGCGAGATCCTGACTTGAAATCAGAATAGAGTATAAAAACATGTTCAAACCAGAATTACTTTCTCCTGCCGGTAGCCTTAAAAACATGCGTTACGCCTTTGCCTATGGTGCAGATGCGGTTTACGCAGGCCAACCACGCTACAGCCTTCGTGTTCGTAACAACGAGTTCAACCACGAAAACCTGCAAATCGGTATCAACGAAGCTCACGCCCAAGGCAAGAAACTGTATGTGGTTTGTAACATTCAACCTCATAACTCTAAACTAAAAACCTTTATTCGCGATCTTAAACCGGTTGTAGAAATGGGCCCTGACGCATTGATAATGTCAGATCCTGGTCTCATCATGATGGTTCGCGAAGCTTTCCCTGATATTGCTATTCACCTATCAGTACAAGCCAACGCCGTAAACTGGGCGACCGTGAAATTCTGGTCAACTCAAGGCGTTGAACGTGTGATTCTTTCTCGTGAGCTTTCACTGGAAGAAATTGAAGAGATCCGCGAGCACTGCCCAGAAACTGAACTCGAAATCTTTGTTCACGGCGCATTGTGCATGGCGTACTCAGGTCGCTGCTTACTGTCTGGTTACATGAATAAACGTGATCCTAACCAAGGCACTTGTACGAATGCTTGTCGCTGGGAATACAAAGCAGAAAAAGCCACTGAAGACGATGCTGGCCAAATCGTAGAGATTCAAGAAGCGGTAACTACCGAAAACCAAGAGCGTCCAGACAACACGCTAGGTCTTGGTAAACCAACGGATGAAGTGATCTTACTATCCGAATCTCATCGCCCAGAAGAAAAAATGGCAGCGTTTGAAGATGAGCATGGTACTTACATCATGAACTCTAAAGATTTACGTGCTGTTCAACACGTAGAACGCCTCACTAAAATGGGTGTACATTCACTGAAAATTGAAGGCCGTACTAAGTCTTTCTATTACTGTGCACGTACCGCTCAGGTTTACCGCAAAGCCATCGATGATGCAGTAGAAGGCAAGCCATTTGATCCAAACCTACTAGGCACTCTAGAGAGTCTTGCTCACCGTGGTTACACAGAAGGTTTCCTACGTCGTCACACTCACGATGCTTACCAAAACTACGAATACGGTTACTCTGTTTCTGATTCTCAGCAATTTGTGGGTGAATTCACCGGAAAACGCCGCGGCGACCTTGTTGAAGTTGAAGTGAAAAACAAATTCATGGTGGGTGACAGCCTAGAGCTAATGACTCCACAAGGTAACGTCGTATTTAACCTAGAAGTGATGGAAAACCGTAAATCAGAAACTATCGATGATGCGAAAGGTAACGGTCACTTTGTGTTTATTCCTGTTCCTGAAGATATGGATCTAGAGTTCGCTCTATTGATGCGTAACCTAAACCCAGGTCAAGATACTCGTAACCCATCAGGTAAGTAATCGATGGCACTACTGATACAAGATACATGCATTAATTGCGATATGTGCGAGCCTGAGTGCCCTAATAGCGCAATTAGTATGGGCGACTCAATCTATGAAATAGATCCTGACCTATGTACTGAGTGCAAAGGTCATTATGATACTCCCACGTGTCAGTCTGTTTGCCCTATTACTAAGTGTATAATTACCGACCCACTACGAGTCGAAACGGAAGACGAATTACTAGAGAAATTCGTCATTATCCAAGGTATCGCTTAGACCTAATAGTTGACCTACTTTAAATCCGATATTCAGTCATGATTATCGGATTTTTTATGGACAGCGATTTATGGGAAGCAAAAACAAACGCAATCTATGAGTTATCTCTTTTAGACTGAGATAGAACGTAAGCAACTGATTTTAATTATGAGTAATCAAGATGTTTGATCTTTGGCAAGAGCTGCAAAAAATTAATCACTATCACTATCAATCACAACCGGGAGCTAATTCCGTTATGGGTTGGGCGGGTGCAGGTAATGGTGATGTAACTTGTGAGCTTGAAGATCAGCAAACACTCTATTTTAAAGAAGCAGGCCAATTTACCCTTCAGCAAAATGGCTATACCGTCGATACCCAAAATGAGTTTATTTGGCAGCGCTTAAATGAACATCAAATAAAACTGCTCCACAGCCGCTTTGGTCGTAACAATGCGGTTGAACTGTTTGTCCTTAGCTACCATGCACAAACCCAGCAATGGATCAGTGACGCCGCCCACGTCTGCGCTGACGATCTTTATAGTGGCACAGTGCAATGGCAAGACGACGCAGTTGAATTTAGTTGGACCATCACCGGCCCACGCAAACAAGAAAATTTACATTATCGATATACGAGGTAGTTTTGATATATCTAATCGTTACCACGATCATCTGGTCGTTATCATTTAGCTTAATTGGCGTTTACTTAGCGGGACACGTGGATGCTTATGTATCGGTATGGATACGTATTGCGTTAGCCGCTATCGTATTTTTACCTTTTATTCGCCTTAAAGCGGTTAAGAAAAAAGAAGCACTACAACTAATGGGCATTGGCGGTGTACAGCTTGGCTTAATGTACATTTTTTACTACCAATCTTTCTTGCTCCTCACCGTACCCGAAGTGTTAGTGTTCACCGTATTTACGCCGATTTACGTCACCTTGATATATGACGCATTAAAGAAGCAATTCAACCCTCTATACCTTTTAAGCGCCCTTGTAGCGGTACTCGGTGCCTTGGTGATTCGTTTTGATAACCTAACCGAAGACTACGTGATCGGCTTCTTTGTGGTGCAGTGCTCTAACCTCTGTTTTGCCTTTGGACAGGTCGCCTACAAATACTTCAAAGAAAGCCGCGAAGACATGCCACAAAAAGACATTTTTGGTTGGTTCTATATTGGCGCATTGGTGGTTGTTAGTATCGCGTGGCTACTATGGGGTAAAGCCGAGCTACCGACCGATCCAGTACAAATTGGCGTATTAGTTTGGCTAGGCATTGGCGCATCAGGTTTAGGCTATTTCTTATGGAACAGAGGCGCAAGCCAAGTCGATCCCGGCTATCTAGCCATAATGAATAACGCCCTAATCCCTGCCGGACTCATCGTTAACGTCACCATCTGGAACCGTGATGTAGACATGACCCGCTTAGTGGTAGGCGGCGCAATCATTCTGCTGGCGCTGTTTATTCATTCTCGAATTAAGCGTGTGGCTGAGTAAGTAATATAGAGGCTAAGTACTGATTTAGTGCTTAGTCTCAGCTTTGATACAACGCAGTGTTTAGGCTATTTAAACTCTATTAACCTATAACTGTATCTTTAACTTCAAGCCACTGCTCGCTGTTTGGACCAACAACACACTCTCCATTAACTCGCATCTCAAGTCGTAGCCGACATCGACTTGTCACATCAAGAAATTGCTCTTTATACCAATTCCTTTAATTTTATGATCTAATAATGGGCTCTTAAAGGAGTCCTTATGAAGCATGATTTTCCGAGTCTGATTAATTCCACATCCAACGCTCGACTTAGAATGCGTTATTTAGCCGTTTCTCATTTTGTTGACGGTAAAAGTCGCACTCAAATAGCTAAGTACCTTAAAGTTAGCAGAGTAAGCGTCAATAAATGGGTCAAAGCATATCTCGACAATGGTCTTGAAGGACTTCAAGAGAAACCACACACTGGTAGACCTCACCGCCTAACAGACGAGCAAAAATCACAACTCAAAGAATATGTTATAGAACATGCCGTAAATGAAAGTGGCGGTCGCCTTCAAGCAAAAGACATTGGGCTCTATATAGAAAGCAATTTCAGTACATCATATAAAAAGTCGGCGCTCTATCAGTTATTACATGACATAGGTTTGAGTTGGATTACTACTCGTTCCAAACATCCTAAGCAGTCAATTGAAGCTCAAGAAGCTTTTAAAAAAATTCCCAATCGAAACGATCCTTAAGATCCCTGGTCATGTCGCCTTAAAAGATGTTCAAATATGGTTTCAAGACGAAGCTAGATTTGGTCAACGCAATACAACAACGCGAATATGGGCAGAGAAAGGTACGCGCCCTAGAGTAGTACAACAACAGCAGTTTGAGTATGCATACCTTTTCGGAGCAGTATGTGCCACGACAGGAGAAGCCGAAGCAATAGTGGCTCCCCTGAGCAATATGGAAGCAATGAAAGAGCAACTCAGATTAATTTCTCAAGCCACACCCGCAGGCAAGCATGCTGTTGTGATCATGGATCAAGCGAGTTGGCACCAGAGCTATCTTGCAGATGAGTTTGAGAACCTCACCATCATTCATATCCCACCCTATTCTCCCGAACTTAACCCTATAGAACAGGTATGGAGTTGGCTGCATCAAAATGAAGTAGCAAATAGGTGCTTCGAAAATTATGACGATATTGTAGAGACACTATGTAGAGCGTGGAATCGGTTTTGTGAAGATAAAAGCAGAGTCATCTCACTCTGCTTTAGAGACTGGTTAAACTTGATAAGTTAATTAACGGAATTGGTATTACCTAGAATGGTATTAATGAAATGCTATAGACGAAAAAAAGCCCTAGCATTTCTGCTAGGGCTTCTTATTAGTGGCGGAGTGGACGGGACTCGAACCCGCGACCCCCGGCGTGACAGGCCGGTATTCTAACCAACTGAACTACCACTCCGCACCAATTTGTTACTAAACAAGGTCTTATAAATGCCTTATCCAGTTTTTGTCTCTAGATATAAAATCTAAAAACGTAATTAAATCCCGATAATGTCCTACTCTCACATGGGGAAACCCCACACTACCATCGGCGCTATTATGTTTCACTTCTGAGTTCGGCATGGAATCAGGTGGGTCCACAATGCTATGGTCATCGAGAAAAATTTTGCTTTACTTTCAGCTTTTTAAAAAAGCTAAAGGTAAAATAATCTAGAAAGCTGTATTTAAAAGTCTCTGTTACACATTCAAAGTTCTTACTTTGAGTC
The DNA here is from genome assembly GCF_052955985.1 of Vibrio sp. B1Z05. Lineage (NCBI taxonomy): Bacteria > Pseudomonadati > Pseudomonadota > Gammaproteobacteria > Vibrionales > Vibrionaceae > Vibrio > Vibrio sp. B1Z05. The sequence goes on along the minus strand of NZ_CP130463.1, from coordinate 499,211 downwards.
CACAAAACCCCTTGGGTGTTGTATGGTTAAGCCTCACGGGCAATTAGTACAGGTTAGCTCAATGCCTCACAGCACTTACACACCCTGCCTATCAACGTTCTAGTCTCGAACAACCCTTTAGGACACTTAAAGTGCCAGGGAAGACTCATCTCAGGGCTCGCTTCGCGCTTAGATGCTTTCAGCGCTTATCGATTCCGAACTTAGCTACCGGGCAATGCCATTGGCATGACAACCCGAACACCAGAGGTTCGTCCACTCCGGTCCTCTCGTACTAGGAGCAGCCCCCTTCAATCTTCCAACGCCCACGGCAGATAGGGACCGAACTGTCTCACGACGTTCTAAACCCAGCTCGCGTACCACTTTAAATGGCGAACAGCCATACCCTTGGGACCGACTTCAGCCCCAGGATGTGATGAGCCGACATCGAGGTGCCAAACACCGCCGTCGATATGAACTCTTGGGCGGTATCAGCCTGTTATCCCCGGAGTACCTTTTATCCGTTGAGCGATGGCCCTTCCATTCAGAACCACCGGATCACTATGACCTGCTTTCGCACCTGCTCGAATTGTCATTCTCGCAGTCAAGCGGGCTTATGCCATTGCACTAACCACACGATGTCCAACCGTGTTTAGCCCACCTTCGTGCTCCTCCGTTACTCTTTGGGAGGAGACCGCCCCAGTCAAACTACCCACCAGGCACTGTCCGCAATCCCGATTAGGGACCAACGTTAGAACATCAAGCATACAAGGGTGGTATTTCAAGATTGCCTCCACAAACACTGGCGTGCTTGCTTCAAAGGCTCCCACCTATCCTACACATGTAGGGTCAATGTTCAGTGCCAAGCTGTAGTAAAGGTTCACGGGGTCTTTCCGTCTAGCCGCGGGTACACTGCATCTTCACAGCGATTTCAATTTCACTGAGTCTCGGGTGGAGACAGCGTGGCCATCATTACGCCATTCGTGCAGGTCGGAACTTACCCGACAAGGAATTTCGCTACCTTAGGACCGTTATAGTTACGGCCGCCGTTTACCGGGGCTTCGATCAAGAGCTTCGACCTAAGTCTAACCCCATCAATTAACCTTCCGGCACCGGGCAGGCGTCACACCGTATACGTCATCTTACGATTTTGCACAGTGCTGTGTTTTTAATAAACAGTTGCAGCCACCTGGTATCTGCGACTCCTAGTAGCTCCATCCGCAAGGGACTTCACCGCCAAGAGCGTACCTTCTCCCGAAGTTACGGTACCATTTTGCCTAGTTCCTTCACCCGAGTTCTCTCAAGCGCCTTGGTATTCTCTACCCGACCACCTGTGTCGGTTTGGAGTACGATTCCTTATAATCTGAAGCTTAGAGGCTTTTCCTGGAAGCATGGCATCAATGACTTCACTGCACGTAGCAGCTCGACATCGTATCTCAGCGTTATGAAAGTCCGGATTTACCTAAACTTTCCGCCTACATACTTGAACCTGGACAACCATCGCCAGGCCCACCTAGCCTTCTCCGTCCCCCCATCGCAATTATAAGAAGTACGGGAATATTAACCCGTTTCCCATCGACTACGCCTTTCGGCCTCGCCTTAGGGGTCGACTTACCCTGCCCCGATTAACGTTGGACAGGAACCCTTGGTCTTCCGGCGTGGGGGTTTTTCACCCCCATTATCGTTACTCATGTCAGCATTCGCACTTCTGATACCTCCAGCAGCCCTTACAGACCACCTTCAACGGCTTACAGAACGCTCCCCTACCCCGCACACAAAGTGTGCAGCCGCAGCTTCGGTGTATAGCTTAGCCCCGTTACATCTTCCGCGCAGGCCGACTCGACCAGTGAGCTATTACGCTTTCTTTAAATGATGGCTGCTTCTAAGCCAACATCCTGGCTGTCTAAGCCTTCCCACATCGTTTCCCACTTAGCTATACTTTGGGACCTTAGCTGGCGGTCTGGGTTGTTTCCCTCTCCACGACGGACGTTAGCACCCGCCGTGTGTCTCCCGGATAGTACTCAATGGTATTCGGAGTTTGCAAAGGGTTGGTAAGTCGGGATGACCCCCTAGCCTTAACAGTGCTCTACCCCCATTGGTATTCGTCCGAGGCGCTACCTAAATAGCTTTCGGGGAGAACCAGCTATCTCCAGGTTTGATTGGCCTTTCACCCCTAGCCACAAGTCATCCGCTAATTTTTCAACATTAGTCGGTTCGGTCCTCCAGTTGATGTTACTCAACCTTCAACCTGCCCATGGCTAGATCACCTGGTTTCGGGTCTAATTCTAGCAACTCGACGCCCAGTTAAGACTCGGTTTCCCTACGGCTCCCCTATTCGGTTAACCTTGCTACTAAAATTAAGTCGCTGACCCATTATACAAAAGGTACGCAGTCACGCTTCGAGGCGCTCCTACTGCTTGTACGTACACGGTTTCAGGTTCTATTTCACTCCCCTCACAGGGGTTCTTTTCGCCTTTCCCTCACGGTACTGGTTCACTATCGGTCAGTCAGTAGTATTTAGCCTTGGAGGATGGTCCCCCCATGTTCAAACAGGATATCACGTGTCCCGCCTTACTCGATTTCACTTAAAACAACATGTCGACTACGGGGCTATCACCCTTTATTGCGGCACTTTCCAGAGCCTTCGTCTGTGTCATTAAAAGCTTAAGGGCTAATCCAATTTCGCTCGCCGCTACTTTCGGAATCTCGGTTGATTTCTCTTCCTCCGGGTACTTAGATGTTTCAGTTCCCCGGGTTTGCCTCATTAACCTATGTATTCAGTTAATGATACGTGCTTATGCACGTGGGTTTCCCCATTCAGAAATCCCAGACTCAAATGGTTATTACTACCTAATCTGGGCTTATCGCAAGTTATTACGTCTTTCATCGCCTCTGACTGCCAAGGCATCCACCGTGTACGCTTAGTCACTTAACCATACAACCCCAAAGGGTCTTGCTTAACGCAATACGTTTGCTACAACGTAGTATGACGTTTCCAAGGTGCGTTATCTCTTTATTATGAGCGAGATAACTATTGTTCATTTCCGCTTTAAAAAGCAGAAGCAAACATCGATTTTGCCGGACTCAAATTTGAATAACATCAGGCAATGATGTTATTCCCAAGAACACTTGAATGTGTGTTGGTACCTACATCTTAAAGATATAGGATTTGAGAACTTTTAAATTTGATAAGTAATAAATCAATTACTTATCGTCAGCTTTCCAAATTGTTAAAGAGCGAGATTTTTTAGCCATACAGCTATAAAACCATTTTCTAATCACTTTCGGTAAATCGCTAAGGCGACAAAAATCCCAACCAGTATCAATTTCTTGTTCTGGTTTGGAATAACTTTCCAAAAATAGTTAGAGAATGGTGGGCGATACTGGGCTCGAACCAGTGACCCCCTCCTTGTAAGGGAGGTGCTCTCCCAACTGAGCTAATCGCCCACATTTTATTGTTCAGTGGTATGAACATTTCTAAGAATGGTGGAGCTATGCGGGATCGAACCGCAGACCTCCTGCGTGCAAGGCAGGCGCTCTCCCAGCTGAGCTATAGCCCCATCTTAGATTCATTTTCTGCCAAAAGGAGAAAATGGTGGGTCGTGCAGGATTCGAACCTGCGACCAATTGATTAAAAGTCAACTGCTCTACCAGCTGAGCTAACGACCCAATGGTATCCCGTAGGGGAGTCGAACCCCTGTTACCGCCGTGAAAGGGCGGTGTCCTAGGCCTCTAGACGAACGGGACACTAGGTTTACTTTCACTTTTAAAAAGCGAAAACAAACTGTTGAGATGTCTTGGGGGACATCTCGAATCTCTTTACTTTCTAAACCATATCAATCTGTGTGGACACTCATCGTGAATAATCATCGTATAAGGAGGTGATCCAGCCCCAGGTTCCCCTAGGGCTACCTTGTTACGACTTCACCCCAGTCATGAACCACAAAGTGGTGAGCGTCCTCCCGAAGGTTAAACTACCCACTTCTTTTGCAGCCCACTCCCATGGTGTGACGGGCGGTGTGTACAAGGCCCGGGAACGTATTCACCGTAGCATTCTGATCTACGATTACTAGCGATTCCGACTTCATGGAGTCGAGTTGCAGACTCCAATCCGGACTACGACGCACTTTTTGGGATTCGCTCACCATCGCTGGTTGGCCGCCCTCTGTATGCGCCATTGTAGCACGTGTGTAGCCCTACTCGTAAGGGCCATGATGACTTGACGTCGTCCCCACCTTCCTCCGGTTTATCACCGGCAGTCTCCCTGGAGTTCCCACCATTACGTGCTGGCAAACAAGGATAAGGGTTGCGCTCGTTGCGGGACTTAACCCAACATTTCACAACACGAGCTGACGACAGCCATGCAGCACCTGTCTCAGAGTTCCCGAAGGCACCAATTCATCTCTGAAAAGTTCTCTGGATGTCAAGAGTAGGTAAGGTTCTTCGCGTTGCATCGAATTAAACCACATGCTCCACCGCTTGTGCGGGCCCCCGTCAATTCATTTGAGTTTTAATCTTGCGACCGTACTCCCCAGGCGGTCTACTTAACGCGTTAGCTCCGAAAGCCACGGCTCAAGGCCACAACCTCCAAGTAGACATCGTTTACGGCGTGGACTACCAGGGTATCTAATCCTGTTTGCTCCCCACGCTTTCGCATCTGAGTGTCAGTATCTGTCCAGGGGGCCGCCTTCGCCACTGGTATTCCTTCAGATCTCTACGCATTTCACCGCTACACCTGAAATTCTACCCCCCTCTACAGTACTCTAGCCTGCCAGTTTCAAATGCGGTTCCGAGGTTGAGCCCCGGGCTTTCACATCTGACTTAACAAACCACCTGCATGCGCTTTACGCCCAGTAATTCCGATTAACGCTCGCACCCTCCGTATTACCGCGGCTGCTGGCACGGAGTTAGCCGGTGCTTCTTCTGTCGCTAACGTCAAACAATATAGCTATTAACTATATTGCCTTCCTCACGACTGAAAGTACTTTACAACCCGAAGGCCTTCTTCATACACGCGGCATGGCTGCATCAGGCTTGCGCCCATTGTGCAATATTCCCCACTGCTGCCTCCCGTAGGAGTCTGGACCGTGTCTCAGTTCCAGTGTGGCTGATCATCCTCTCAGACCAGCTAGGGATCGTCGCCTTGGTGAGCCATTACCTCACCAACTAGCTAATCCCACCTGGGCATATCCTGAAGCGAGAGGCCCGAAGGTCCCCCTCTTTGGTCCGTAGACGTTATGCGGTATTAGCTATCGTTTCCAATAGTTATCCCCCACATCAGGGCAATTTCCCAGGCATTACTCACCCGTCCGCCGCTCGACGCCGTTATCGTTCCCCGAAGGTTCAGACAACTCGTTTCCGCTCGACTTGCATGTGTTAGGCCTGCCGCCAGCGTTCAATCTGAGCCATGATCAAACTCTTCAATTAAAGTTTTTGTGTTCCTAAGAACGGCTCAATGAATACTGACTTCAAAACTCTTTCTTTATAAATAAAGAAGTAATTTTAAAGCTATTATCATTCCAACAGAATGATAATGAATTGACTGTGCTCTTATTGGTTTTCACTTTTAAAAAAGTAAAACAAAACAGCTCAAGGCTGAATCCCAATTTGATTTTGGTCACTCAGTTCATTGATAAATCTTTTCGATTATCATCAACGAGTGCCCACACAGATTGATAGGTTTAAATTGTTAAAGAGCGTTGCTTTCAAGGGTTACCCCTTTGAGCGAGTGGTGTATTCTAATGAGATAATTATCAGTGTCAACCACTTTTTTATTAATCATTTCATCTTTTTAGCACCACTTGTTGTCAGCGAAGTTTATCGTGACAACGGAGGCGCATTATAAGAATAAAACGCCCCCTGACAACCCCTAAAATGCAGTTTTTTTAATAAAACCGTTTGGTTGCTTATTTTTCAGACAAAGCAACCGGTTTCGTAGGTTTTATTAGCGAATAATCATCGCTATTAGCTTTGTTTCGCTACGATAGCATCGTCTTCAACACTTAACTCAATCACTTGTCCTGGTACAAATTTTCCAGAAAGTAGTGATTTAGCTAATGGATTTTCAACATACTGTTGGATTGCACGTTTTAATGGTCTTGCCCCATAAACAGGATCAAAACCAATTTGCGCAATTTTATCCAATGCTTCATCACTAATAGACATTTGGTAATCTTTCGCTTCCAAACGTTCTACCAATGCTTGCAACTGAATAGACGCAATATTGCGAATGTGTTTCTGTGCTAATGGATGGAATACCACACTTTCATCCACTCGGTTTAGAAACTCAGGGCGGAAATGATTTTTCACCACGTCCATCACTTGTTCTTTCATCTGAGCGTATGAGCTTTCACCAAATCCTGCATGGATTTCTGTTGAGCCTAGGTTAGACGTCATGATCAATACGGTGTTTCTGAAATCAACAGTACGACCTTGCCCATCGGTTAAGCGTCCATCATCCAATACTTGTAATAAAATATTGAATACATCTGGATGCGCTTTCTCTACTTCATCAAGCAAGATAACAGAATATGGACGACGTCTGACCGCCTCAGTAAGGTAACCGCCTTCTTCATAACCAACATAACCCGGAGGTGCGCCCACTAATCGAGCCACAGAATGTTTTTCCATGAACTCTGACATATCAATGCGCACCATTGCCTCTTCACTATCAAATAGGAAGTGAGCCAATGTTTTACACAGTTCGGTTTTACCTACCCCTGTTGGACCTAAGAATAAGAAAGAACCAATCGGTTTGTTTGGATCGGATAATCCCGCTCGGCTACGGCGAATGGCATCGGCCACCGCACTTACTGCTTCGTTTTGACCAATCACTTTTTGGTGTAGATCTTCTTCCATACGCAAAAGTTTGGATTTTTCTGCTTCCAACATTTTAGCGACCGGAATACCCGTTTGTTTGGATAGCACTTCGGCAATTTCAGCATCCCCTACTTTGTTTTTCAGTAAGGTCAGTTCTTTTTGCTCTGCATCAGAAGCTAACTGCAACTGTTTTTCCAAATCCGGAATACGACCGTATTGCAATTCAGACATGCGGTTCAGATCGCCTGCTCGACGCGCAAATTCAATATCTAAACGAGCTTGCTCTAATTCAGCTTTGATATCTTGCGTGCCCGATAGTGAGGCTTTTTCTGCTGTCCATACTTCATCTAGCTCAGCATATTGGCGCTCTTTGTCTGACAACTCTTCGTTGATCAAGGCAACCCGTTTACGACTGGCATCATCATCTTCTTTATTGAGAGCTTGTTGCTCCATTTTCAATTGGATGATTTTCCGATCAAGTTTATCCATCGCTTCCGGTTTTGAATCGATCTGCATACGAATAGAAGACGCCGCTTCATCAATCAAATCGATGGCTTTATCAGGAAGCTGACGATCAGACACATAACGATGTGACAAGGTAGCCGCTGCTACGATAGCCGGATCGGTAATATCAACATGGTGGTGAAGTTCATACTTCTCTTTTAAACCACGTAAAATGGCAATGGTATCTTCAACGCTAGGCTCATCCACCAGCACTTTTTGGAAACGACGTTCCAGTGCCGGATCTTTTTCGATGTATTGTCTATGTTCATCCAGTGTTGTTGCGCCCACGCAGTGTAAATCACCACGCGCTAGAGCTGGTTTTAGCATATTACCGGCATCCATTGCGCCGTCGCCTTTACCTGCGCCCACTACGGTGTGCATTTCATCAATGAACAAAATGATATTGCCATTTTCTTGGGCTAGTTCGTTAAGCACTGCTTTTAAACGTTCTTCAAATTCACCGCGATATTTAGCACCTGCAATTAGTGCCCCCATATCTAAAGAAAGAACTCGACGTCCTTTTAGTCCTTCAGGGACTTCGTCATTGATAATTCGTTGTGCTAAACCTTCAACGATAGCGGTTTTACCCACACCGGGTTCACCAATAAGCACTGGGTTGTTTTTGGTTCTGCGCTGCAATACTTGAATGGTGCGACGGATTTCATCATCACGACCAATAACAGGGTCGAGTTTGCCTTGCTCGGCACGTTCAGTCAGATCAATGGTGTATTTGCTGAGTGCTTGTCTTTGATCTTCTGCATTAGGATCATCGACCTTTTGACCACCAGTGATCTTTTCGATGGCATCGATGATTTTTTTCTCGGTAACCCCTTGCGCTTTCAGCATTGGTCCAAGTTGACTGCCATCGTTAATTGCGGCTTGTAAAAATAGCTCTGAAGAGATGTAACTATCATTGCGTTTTTGCGCAAATTTATCACACAGGTTAAGTAATTTAGTTAATGTGGCAGAAACCTGTACATCAGCGGCCATACCACTGACTTTGGGAAAACTATTTAATTTATCGGAAAGTTGAGCGCGCAGTTGAACAAGGTCAACTTTTAGCATAGTCAGAAGCGGTCTTACACTACCACCCTCTTGATCGAGCAAAGAGAATAAAAGGTGGCTAGGTTCTATATATTGATGATCTCGACCTACAGCCAAGGATTGGGCATCTGAGAGGGCGGCTTGAAATTTGCCGGTTAGTCGATCATAACGCATATTGGCCTCCTGAGAGCAATTGATGACTAGAGTACCAACCGTATCGCTTTGTGATTGGTATACTAGTTATATGGGTGCTTGTAAGGCTAATTTCAAGTGCTACAGGAATTATGCGGGAAACTATTCAATCCAAATAAAGCTAGATTGACGACCTGTTGAGGCTTGTCTGCGATAGGAAAAGAAACGTTCTTGATCTTGATAAGTACATAAGCCAGATAGTGAAACTTGCTCACAACCTGCTCTTTGTAATCGTAGTTTAGCCAGTAAAGGCAGATCAGCCATCCACTTACCCGGTTTGTGTTGATGAAACGCGAGCGCATCATCGCTATTTACTTGGATAAACTGCTCTCGGACTTCATCGCCCACTTCAAAAGCATGCAAACTAATGGCAGGGCCAATCCAAGCCACTACGGGACCTGTAAAGTGACTCAAGGTATTTTCTAAAATCCCTCCCACTAAGCCGCGCCAACCAGCATGTGCACTGGCTACTTTTGTTCCATCAGCACTGGCAAACAATACTGGCAGACAATCCGCAGTCATAACGCTACACACTACGCCCGGCACTGAAGTCACGAGTGCGTCAGCTTCGATAGTTTCGGTCGTTGGCTCGGTTAGCTCAACTACTGTAGTAGAGTGAGTTTGATTCATCCATACAGGAGCTAACGGCATATTGCTTAATTGAGCGAGATGATCGCGGTTTTTCTGCACCGTAACCGGATCATCATTAACATGCATCCCTAAATTGAGACTGGCAAAATCGCCCACAGAAAAACCACCTTTGCGAGTGGAGCTAATGGACTTTACGCAATCTGCTACGTTCCAATTGGGATGCAAGTAACTCATGATTAATATTCGTCTTCGTAGTTGTCGCGCATATCTTGGCGCAGCGCTTCAGCCATCTCAATCATGTCATCAGGAACAGGAGCGTGAAATTGCATTTCTTCACCTGTTGTTGGATGCACAAACTTCAACATAACTGCGTGCAGAGCCTGACGATCAAAACTGCGGATCATTGTGGTCAATTCTTCAGTTGCGCCTTTTGGAATACGTGCACGACCACCATAGGCGATATCACCTAGCAGTGGATGTTGTAAGTAAGACATGTGCACACGAATTTGGTGAGTACGGCCTGTTTCTAGGCGTAGTCGAATACGTGTGTGCTCACGGAAACGCTCAGCAACACGATAGTGAGTGATTGCTGGCTTACCAAATTCACTGACTGCCATTAAGATGCGTTTGGTTGAGTGACGTCCGATAGCTTTATCAATCACGCCACCAGCAGTCATTTTACCAATCGCAATCGCTTCGTATTCACGAGTAATACGGCGTTTTTGCAAGGTACGCACTAAGCGAGTTTGCGTAGGGACATTTTTTGCCACTACCATCAAACCTGTGGTGTCTTTATCAAGACGGTGCACAATACCGGCTCGCGGGACTTCGGCAATCTGAGGGTAATGATGCAATAGTGCATTCAATACCGTGCCATCTGGAGTACCTGCTCCTGGGTGAACTACTAAACCTCTTGGCTTATTGATCACTAATAGATCTTCGTCTTCATAAACAATGTCTAAAGGTATGTCTTGAGCTTCCCATCGTTCTTCATCTTCGATTTCAGCTACAACAACAATGTCCTCACCGCCCATTACCCTAACGCGAGCTTTAGTGACAACGGTACCATCAACGCTGACTTTGCCAGCGAGTAACCATTCTTTTAAACGGGAACGGGAGAACTCATCGAACAATTCGGCGATGGCCTGATCTAGGCGTTGACCTAGTTGACTCTCTTTTACGGTACTTTTTAATTCTATCTGCTGGGCCATATCTAACTTTTTTAAAAAGAGTGGGACTAATGCTTGTTTATATGAAAAAATAAGCGTTTCCGTTATTGTATCTGCTTACTCGCCGATTGTAACGGCAACCTAGGAAATAATTTAATTGAGCATGGCTTCGCGTTTTAATATGAAACATCAAACTCTAGTCGGCCTTTTGTCTGCTATGTTGCTTTTCGGATGCAGCAGTAGCGATGAAATTGTACCCGACGTACCACCTTCACAATTGTATGCAGATGCTCAGACTTCACTCCGAGCTGGCTCTTGGTCGTCTGCTGTAGAAAAGCTAGAAGCTTTAGATTCTCGCTATCCATTTGGTCCGTATTCAGAACAAGTGCAACTTGATCTTGTGTATGCGTATTACAAAAATGATGAGCTTCCATTAGCCCTTGCTACTATCGAACGTTTTACTCGCTTAAACCCAACGCATGAGAGATCTGATTGGATTTTATATATGCGCGGTTTAACGCATATGGCGCAAGACAGAAACTTTTTGCATGATGTGTTTAACATCGATCGTTCAGATCGAGATCCTGAACCCGTCAAACAAGCTTTTTCTGACTTCAAACGTTTATTGCAACGTTACCCAACCAGCGCATATGCAGAAGATGCAGAACAACGCATGATTGCGTTGAAAAAGCGTCTGGCTGACTATGACTATGCTTCTGCAGATTTTTACATTCGTCGTAAAGCATGGATTGCAGCCATCAATCGCTGTCAAGAATTGCAACGTAGCTACCCTGATACTGAAGCGGCTCGTAAGTCTTTACGCTTACAACTTATCGCCTATCAAGAACTTAAATTAGATGATGCCGTTGCTCGAACTGAAAAACTCATTGAGCTAAATCCACTTTAAGTGTTAAATTTAAGAGGCGAGATGTTAAATTTTTAACATCTCGCTGTGGCACACACGCCACTTTTTCATAAACCAACACGGAATGTTGTATGAAAAATCTTATACTGGGGCTACTTGCCTCTGTCCTGCTGTCCTTACCGGCACAGGCACTTGAACTCTCTCCGATACAAAAGAATACCTATATTGGTGACTATAAACTCATTAAAGAAAAAGGCGTGGTTCGCGCCTTAGTAGCCGCTGATCTTGGTTTTTACTATGTAGAAGGTGGCAGACCAAAAGGCATTATCGCCGAACAATTGCATCACTTTGAGCTTAGCTTGAAGAAAAAACACCCCTACATGCGGATTAAAATTATCCCTGTTACCCGAGATGCGCTGTTTGATGCACTAAATGATGGTCAAGGTGATGTGGCGATTGCCAATCTCACCATTACTGAGCGCCGCAAACAAGAAGTCGACTTCAGCACCCCTATCCTTACCGGGGTCAATGAACTGTTCCTTACCCATAACTCCAAAGAACCCATAACTTCTGCTGAGCAAGTCAGTGGAATGGAAGTGTGGATCAGAGCAAGTTCTAGCTACTTTGAAAGTATCCAAGCGCTCAACAAGCAATTGTCTAGTAGCGGGCATATTCCAGTACGAGTGAATTTTGTTCAGGAAAGCCTGCAAGATCTGGAATTAGTGGAATTGGTTAATCAAGGCTTGATACCTGCCACCATTATAGATAGTCACAAAGCCAGTTTGTGGCTAAACGTAATGAAGAACATTCAAATTCACGAAGAGTTCCCGGTGCGCAGTAATGCACAAATTGCTTGGGCTTTGCGTCACAACAACCCTGAATTCAAACAAGTCATCAATAGTTATTTAAAAACAGCCAAACAAGGGACGTTACTGGGCAATGTTATCTATAAGAAGTATCTGCAAGATACGCGTTGGTTAACTCGCGCCTTAAACCCGAAAAAAATGGCTAAACTTGAGAGCTTATCCAATCTATTTGAGCATTATGGACAAGAATATCAAATTGATTGGGTGATGCTGTCGGCGCAAGCCTTTCAAGAGTCAGGGCTAGACAATAGTAAAGTCTCGCACCGAGGTGCGGTGGGCATTATGCAGGTACTGCCCGCTACCGCTAAAGACCCGTATATCAATATTCCTAACATTAAGCCGGTCGAAAATAATATTCATGCCGGAACCAAGTATCTGAGGTTTATCCACGACAGGTATTTTAGTGACCCTGATATCGATGAAAGTAATAAAGTTTACTTTAGTTTAGCGTCATACAATGCAGGCCCTGCCAAGATCCGCAGAATGAGAGCCTTAGCGCTAAAGCAGGGATACGATCACAACATCTGGTTTAATAATGTCGAAATCGTGGCAAGACGAAACATAGGTCGTGAGCCTGTGCAGTATGTTGCCAATATTAATCGTTATTACACTATTTATAAGCAGCTTGGCGAGATCCAAAGTGAGCGTGAAGAACTGAATAATGATTTGAATAAACAGATTAGCCCGGTGCAATTGATCTTTGATGTCTCAGATTAAACAAAATCATGCAGTGCTAATACTGTACTAAGTTAAGCCAACGAGTCATTAGTGATTAAAATAGAGTGATTACTCACTAAAAAAGGCACAGTAAGTCCTAAACTCACTGCGCCTTTATCCATTCAAATTTGACACTAAATATCAGTCTCGGCAAGGGTTTTCTTGCAAACATATGCAAATAATCACAAACATTATGTCTCCATTTTTGATTGGCTATCAATGTGATCTAGATCACATATATTTTTTATCAAAGTCGTAATCTGAACCTAACGGAAGATGTTAGACACAGAGGAAACGACCTATATGAAAATGAACATTACTGGCAAAAACATTGAAATCACCTCTGCAATTCGCTCTCATATTGAAGAGAAATTTAAAAAACTAGAAAAATGGCAAGTCGACATTATTGGTTGTAATGCGAGCTTCCAAGAAGAGCCAAATAAGAACAAACGATTTGAAGCAGTCATCAGCGTACCAAAAGGACAATTAGTTGCTTCTGCCGTTCATGCCGATTTATATATCGCAGTGAATGAAGTTGAACAAAAACTTGAACGACAACTGAATAAACTTCGTCACAAACCTGACGCACGACGCGCAAGCCATTCCGATGCGCCACTTGAACCAGAAGAACCTGCGATTGAAGAAGTTTAATTAAGATCAATCTATAAACTAACTTATAAAAACAGCGCCCTTTCGGCGCTGTTTTTGCTTGACCCTAATTCCCGCCATAGCTTATTGTGATCTATAACTCTCTTTCGCAATCACCATTTAAAGGAATTAGAAATGGCTGAAACACCACTTTCTCTCGACGATATTCGCAATCGCCTCAATGCTCTTGATGATAAACTGCTAAGTTTGCTCTCCGAACGCCGTAATTTGAGCTTAGAAGTCGCGAAAAGCAAAGTGGAGACCTCTAAACCCGTCAGAGATGCGGATAGAGAACAACAATTGTTGGTCAAACTAATCAATAACGGCAAAGAGAAATACCAACTGGATGCGGAATACATCACTAAAGTGTTCTACACCATCATTGAAGACTCGGTATTACTACAGCAAGCCTACCTACAAAACTTGGTGAACCCTGCTCTGCAACGTAAGCCTCTAGCGCGTGTCGCTTTTCTTGGGGCTAAAGGTTCATACTCGCACTTGGCTAGCCAAGACTACTTTAGCCGTCGTAACACTGACCTTATTGAACTCAATTGTGAGTCTTTTAAAGAGGTGACCAAAACTGTTGAGTCTGGGCATGCTGACTATGGCGTATTGCCCATCGAGAACACCAGCTCTGGCTCTATCAACGAAGTGTATGACCTATTGCAGCACACCACCCTATATATCGTCGGTGAGCTCTCTCAGCCGATTGAGCATTGTTTGCTCTCGCCAGAAGAAGTGCGATTAGAAGACATCAAGACTATCTATTCTCACCCTCAGCCTCATCAGCAATGCAGTGACTTCTTAGGCCGCCTAAAAGGCACTACATTAGAAACTTGCGCGAGCACCGCCGATGCAATGTTAAAAGTGAAAGAGCTTAATCGCCCTGACGCCGTGGCTATCGGTAATGCACTCAGTGGTAAGCTATACGGCTTGCAAAACGTGCAGGGAAATATTGCTAACCAAACCGAAAACCATACTCGCTTTATTGTGGTTGCGCGTAAGGCGTTCAGCGTTTCCGATCAAATTCCAGCCAAAACCACCTTGATTATGTCTACCTCGCAAGAGGCGGGCTCTTTGGTAGAAACCTTATTGGTACTGCAACGCCACAACATCAATATTAAGAAGCTAGAGTCTCGTCCTATCATGGGCAATCCATGGGAAGAGATGTTCTATATGGATCTTGAAACGCACTTAGATTCGCATGCGGCGCAATCGGCCATTAATGAATTGGTTACGATCACCCGTTACTTGAAAGTGCTAGGCTGTTACCCAAGCGAAAATATCAAGCCAACTCAGGTTAAAGTGCCTTAGATGAACAGCGGTATCAGCAAGGTTGTAGTGGCCTCTTTAAATCCGGCCAAGATTAAAGCAGTAGAAAGTGCCTTTAGCGAAGTGTTTCCTGAGCAAGCATTCAGTTTTGTCGGCGTCAGTGTGGATAGCGGTGTTAGCGATCAACCTATGTCCAATGCAGAGACAAAACGCGGCGCACAAACTCGGGTTGATAATGCCAAACAAGCTATTAGCGATGCGCAATTTTATGTAGGCTTAGAAGCGGGCATTGAAGATAACGCCACGTTTGCGTGGATGATTATTGAATCCGAGCAAAAGCACGGTGAATCACGCTCATCGAGCCTAATGCTACCTAGCAAGGTATTGGATTTGATCACGCAAGGTAAAGAGCTTGGGGATGCGATGGATGAAGTGTATAGCACCATCAATATCAAACAAAAAGGCGGCGCTATTGGAATACTGACCAATAACCGTTTGAGTCGCAGTAGTGTTTATCACCAAGCACTTATCTTGGCTCTTATTCCGTTTAACAATGCAGACGCTTTTTAAGTTAACGTCTGCATTTTATTCGACAAAGGGTTTCAGAAGACGAGAAACAAGTTGTTGCTCCTCCTCTGAACGCCCTTTTAATTCGTTAGAACCCCGCGTTACCGTTGCAATCCCTACCCCTAGATCTTGACTGATCTGTCGCTGTGAACAACTTTCGTTCAACAATTTGTGCAGTATCTTCGCTCTAGTGACTAATGCTTCTTTCTCGTCAGGAGTAAGCATCATGGATAATAATACCTGATGCTCACCCTGCTCTGCCGCTTTAGCTATGGTAACGAGTAGCTTTTGCCACTCTTGCTCTACTGGGTTCATAACGTATCTGCTTGTCTTCTAACACTCTCTTATTAATACTTCATTTCAGACTCTAAGTCAGATAAAAATGGCCCCTTTTTATTTAAGATATCGCGATAGTAGACCTCAAACATCAGAATATTTTTAATGTATCCACGAGTTTCAGCAAACGGAATTGACTCTATATAGGAATAGACATCAACTTTGCCGCCGGTTCTTTCTCGCCATAACTCCACTCTATTTGGGCCAGCGTTATAAGCGCCAAATGCGAGCACTCGGTTGCCATTGTAATCGTCTAGTAAGCCCGCTAAGTACTGACTGCCAATCTCAATATTTTTACTCACATCAAACAATTCATCAGCACCGCTGTATTCAATGTTGTAATGCTTGGCAGTAGCGGCGGCCGTTTTGGGCATAATTTGCATTAAGCCGCGTGCGCCTACTGGCGATTGAGCATCAATATCTAAACCACTTTCTTGTCGAGCTAACGCCATTAAAGTAATGGGATCTAAATCGTGCTTTTTCGCATAAAAGTTAAACCACCATTGATGGGCAATAGGGAAACGTAGGCTGATATGGTCCCACATTTTTGCTTCAATGGTCGCAATCACCGAAAGATGATTCCAGTGATGCTTAGCCGCATATTGCGCTAATAATTTCTTTTGTGCGGAAGTTGAACGAGCTAATAGCCAGCGCCACTCGCGTTTAGCCGTGCTAATTTTATCTACCGCGATAAGCTCTTTCACGCGAGCTAACGACTCCGAAAACGGCTCAATAGAAGCCTCCGATTTAGTCGGCATTAAAGTGTTGTATTGAATGGGTTGTTTTAAGTAATCTGCTGCCGCAATGCTATAAAAGCTTCGATAGCCAAGCAATTGTTGCATGCGAGTTTTGCCCTCTTTGACCTCACCTTGAGCAAGCAGTGCACGCGCCTTCCAATACTGCCAACGCTTAGACTCTTTCTCTTTAGTTGGCATTTTGTCTATCCAAATATTGAGTCCATGCCAGTCTTGATGTTGAATGGCTAAACGCGCTCTGCGCTGCAACCATTTTGGATTAGTGCTTTTTAGTAGTGTGTCATCACGCCACTTTGCCAGCTCTGCATCATCGGTATTGATCAGGCTATAAGCGATATAATCGGCACTATCTTGATACTCTTTATCGGTAAACTTCTGTGCTTTGGCGACCTTATCTATCACTTTAATCGCCAGTTGCGGGTTGGCTTGTTGATAGGTGATGCGCTTTAAGGTAGCTAAGGTCACTTTCTTGTTCAGCTCAGATTGTGCTTGAGAAGTGGCAAATGCTTCTATTTGCGAAGTGTCTTTATACAATTGGTTAATGGCTTGCGCATTTTCCTTAGCGGAATCAGATTCAGGTAAATCTTGTAAATAATTAAGTAAACGTGCATTGCGACTGACAAAAGCCAGTCCCATACGTTGCAAAATCACCGTATCTTTACGCAGACCGGCTTCATCCCAAGCTTTAAATAGCTCATTACACTCTTTAGCAATGCTAGAGCCTGTCATCCATATCTGAGAAGCCCCTTTAAAGGCATCCACTGTTTTGCCCATTTGATATTGAGCAAAATAATAGCTGCATTGGTAGCTCTGCATACGTGGCTTTTGTGGTTGAAAGCGGTAAAAGCCCTTCCAGTCTTCAGCTTTAACTAAGGCATCTAGATATGAGCCTCGGATTGACTGAGAAAATGGGTATTGATGATGTTCTTTTATGTATTGCTCTACTTCGACTGGGGTGCGTTTGTCTAAGTCGAGCATATACATACGATAATCGAGATAAGGTGTCAGTGGGTAATCGTTCAGTTGCTCTCTTAATACCTGATATTCAGGAATATCCTTATTAGTGATGAGAGTTTGAGCCTGCTCGTAGGCTTCTCGTTGTTGCTCTAATGTCATTGCTGAAACAGAGATTGATACTATTCCAGCTCCAACTCCTAACCATTTAATAAATACTGACATACGTCTCTCTTTGTGGCGATGCTTATGGTTTATTTGCTTATATTCATAATACGCAACAAATCATGATATTTGTAAGAATCAGGTAAATAACTATTTAGGGTTTCAACAAGTGAAGATTTTGCGCTCCACACGGTAACAAAAACGGTTTGCATAGTATAAAATAACGCTTTGTCTCTACGGTCTGTAGACCCATACAATAAAGGATCTCTAGGTAATGGCTGAATACGTCTATACCATGTCTCGGGTGAGCAAAGTCGTGCCACCAAAACGTCAAATCCTCAAAGATATTTCCCTAAGCTTTTTCCCTGGCGCAAAAATCGGCGTACTGGGTTTAAACGGTGCAGGTAAATCGACTCTATTACGCATCATGGCTGGTATCGATACTGATATCGACGGTGAAGCGCGTCCACAACCGGGATTGAATGTAGGTTACCTGCCACAGGAACCAAAACTAGATGAGTCTAAAACCGTACGTGAAGTGGTTGAAGAAGCCGTTTCTGACGTTGCAGGTGCTATGAAACGTTTGGATGAAGTGTACGCAGCCTATGCTGAACCTGACGCTGATTTTGACGCGCTTGCAAAAGAGCAAGGCGATTTGGAAGCACTTATTCAAGCCAAAGACGGTCACAACCTTGAAAACTCTCTAGAGCGTGCTGCTGATGCATTGCGTCTACCAGAGTGGGACCAAAAAATTGAACACCTTTCTGGTGGTGAACGTCGCCGCGTAGCCATTTGTCGTCTGCTTCTAGAAAAACCGGACATGTTGCTTCTTGATGAACCAACCAACCACTTGGATGCAGAATCTGTAGCATGGCTTGAGCGCTTCCTAGTAGATTATACGGGAACTGTTGTGGCGATTACCCACGACCGTTATTTCCTAGATAACGCTGCTGGCTGGATTCTAGAACTTGACCGTGGTGAAGGTATTCCATGGGAAGGCAACTACACTTCTTGGCTTGAGCAAAAAGATGCGCGTCTACAACAAGAAGCATCTCAAGAAAGTGCTCGTCAAAAAACCATCGAGAAAGAGCTGGAATGGGTTCGTCAAAACCCTAAAGGTCGTCAATCTAAATCTAAAGCGCGTATGGCTCGCTTTGAAGAACTGCAAAGTGGCGATCGTCAAAAACGTAACGAAACTAACGAATTGTTCATCCCACCAGGTGAGCGCCTAGGTGATAAAGTTATCGAGGTTAAGAACCTAACTAAATCATTTGATGGGCGTGTGCTTATCGATGACTTGTCATTTAGCATGCCTAAGGGTGCAATCGTCGGTATTATCGGTGCTAACGGCGCGGGTAAATCAACCCTATTTAAGATGCTAAGCGGCACAGAACAGCCTGATTCAGGTACTGTTGAAATGGGTGATACCGTTAAACTGGCCTCTGTTGATCAGTTCCGTGACAGCATGGATGACAAGAAAACCGTCTTCCAAGAGATCTCTGAAGGCGCTGATATCATCAAGATCAACAACTTCGAAATTCCAGCACGTGCTTACTGCTCACGCTTTAACTTCAAAGGCTCAGATCAGCAAAAAGTTATTGGTGAGCTTTCTGGTGGTGAACGTAACCGTGTGCACCTTGCTAAGCTTCTTAAAACGGGCGGCAACGTATTGCTTCTCGATGAGCCGACCAATGACCTTGACGTTGAAACCTTGCGTGCACTAGAAGAGGCGCTACTTGAGTTCCCTGGCTGTGCCATGGTTATCTCGCATGACCGTTGGTTCCTTGACCGTATCGCCACTCACATCATTGATTACCGTGATGAAGGGCAAGTTAACTTCTACGAAGGTAACTACAACGAATACATGGAATGGTTGAAGAAGACTCTTGGTCCTGAAGCTGCTGAACCACATCGTATTAAGTACAAGCGCGTAGCGAAGTAATTCGTATCGCAGAAAACTAAAAAGGTCGCTTCACATTGATTGTGAAGCGACCTTTTTTAATATCTAAACTTTTTTCTTATCTAAACAATAGCTTAGCTATCTCTTTGGATGGAATCATTCGCTTGTTTAAGCAACTTTTGACTCTCACTCATAAATTGCTGAGAGTAATCACCAAACCAATCCGATACCGAATTAAACTGATCAATAAATGCCGTTTTATCGTGTTTATCGAGTAGAGTCAGTGCTTCACCAAATCGAGAGTGGAAACGCTTTATCATCTCGATGTTTTCTTCGGAAGACAAAATGATATCACCGTATAGATCTGGGTCTTGGGCAAACAATCGACCGACCATCGCCAATTCTAAGCGGTAGATAGGCGAGCTCAGTTTAAGCAAAGTATCAATATTAGGATTTTCTTTGCTCAAATGCAGACCGTAAGCAAACGAGGTAAAGTGACGCAGTGCTTGAATCAACGTCATACCATGATCGTGATGCTCAGCTTCCATAGGACATAAACTTGCGCCCCAAATAGCAAACTGCTGCAGCAACCATAGGTAGTGCTCTTCGCCTCGCCCATCACAATGTACAATCACCTGTTTTGCCAAACTTGGTACGTCTGGGCCAAACATTGGGTGCAGACCAACCACTGGCCCGGCATGTACATCTAGCATCGCCTGCAATGGTTTTGCTTTGATGGAGGTGAAATCACACAAAATACAGTCTGGTGGTAAGTTACTTAACTTGCCAATCACCGCTTCTGTTTTATTGATTGGTACAGTAACAATCACAAGGCCAGCGTTTTTAAACAGCTCATCCGCTTCATGCCAATTTTTACTGCCTAACACTTTGACGCTATAGCCAGAAAGATCAAACATCTTTCTGAACAAGCTACCGAGTTGGCCATTACCACCGATAATGACCACATCGCCTAAGTCAGGGTTTAAGCATTTAAACCCTGAGTCTTTTTCGCTAGCGTAGGACTCACGCATCACTCTGCGTAGGATATCTTCAATAAGTTGAGGCGGTATACCGCGTTTTTGAGCTTCTTCTCGACGAGATGCCAGCATTGCGGCTTCTCTGTCTGGCACGTAGATAGGCAGGCCATGTTCACTCTTGACCTCGCCAACTTCTTCGACCAATTTTAGTCGTTGCTCAAGTAGATCAAGCATTTGCTTGTCTACTAAATCAATCTTATCTCTTAAACCCTGTAGTGCCTTTGCCATGTTTTTCTCTACTACTTACTTGATTCTATCTTTTAAAATTGGGATTAGCTCTTCGCGAGCTTTCAGCAATAGTGCCTCAGTTGAGTCCCAATTGATACATGCATCAGTAATAGACACACCGTACTGCAGTTGATCTAACGGAATATCAGTGCCTTGGTTGCCTTCATTGATGTTACTTTCAATCATCAAACCAATAATCGATTTGTTGCCTTCACGAATTTGTTGAATAGCGTCAGCAGCAACAAGAGGTTGGCGGCGGTAGTCTTTGCGTGAGTTTGCGTGGCTACAATCAATCATTAGTGCAGCATCAAGACCGGCTTTTGCTAGTTCTTCTTCACACTCACGAACAGACACTGAATCGTAGTTAGTTTGCTTACCACCACGTAAGATTACGTGTCCATCAGGGTTACCTTTCGTTGTCAGTAGCGCAACTTGTCCTGCGCGGTTAATACCGATGAAACGGTGGCTAGAAGACGCCGCTTGCATTGCATTAATTGCAGTTGAAAGGCTACCGTCAGTACCGTTTTTAAAACCAACTGGCATTGAAAGACCACTGGCCATTTCACGGTGAGTTTGAGATTCAGTAGTACGAGCACCAATTGCAGACCAGCTAAAGGTATCGGCTAGGTACTGAGGGCTGATTGGATCAAGCGCTTCAGTAGCCAATGGAATACCCATATCGGCTAATTCAACTAATAGTTTACGTGCAATGTGCAGACCATGTTCGATATCAAAAGAGCCATCCAAATGTGGGTCATTGATAAGCCCTTTCCAACCAACGGTTGTGCGAGGTTTTTCAAAGTAAACACGCATAACCAATTGGATTTGGTCACCAACAACTTCAGACAATGCTTTTAAACGCTTAGCGTATTCTTTAGCCGCTTCTACATCATGGATAGAACAAGGACCACACACCACTAATAGACGGTGATCTTTTTTATCAACGATATTGGCGATAGTTTCACGAGATTGTTGAATAAACTGACGAGCAGTCTCACTCAAAGGGATCTTTGCTTTTAACTCGTCCGGAGTAATTAGAATCTGCTCTTGGCTGATATTGACGTTGCTAAGTTCGCTGCGTTGCATAGTGTCACCGTAAATAATTTTGTACGTAATTTTTAAGATATGTTTCAACAATACCCGAAGATAAGATTAAAGCAAGATTTTTGTACGTTATTTATTACACTTAATGTAAACTTAATTTTACACCACTATGCGAGTGTCTCTATTTTAAAAACTAAGTATGCTGCTTAGCAACGACCCTAAAGCTAGTTTTCACAACCGTAATCAAATTATTAAATAAAATTCAGTATAAACTTAGCCCATTAATACTTTGACATAACTCCCGCTATGGAACTTATCCTCTCTTTATTACAACAGATGTGCGTTTACCTTATGGTTGCCTATACCTTGAGTAAAACACCTCTGGTTATCCCTCTGCTCAATATTTCGGAAAGGTTTAGCCATAAACTCATTTGTTATGTCATGTTTTCCCTATTTTGTATTCTTGGCACCTACTTTGGATTACAAATTGGCGATGCGATAGCCAATACACGAGCCATTGGTGCGGTGCTTGGTGGAATATTTGGCGGCCCTATTGTCGGCTTGGCGGTTGGTTTAACCGGGGGGTTACATCGTTATTCGATGGGCGGATTTACCGACCTTGCTTGCGCCATCTCTACCACTACCGAAGGGTTAATTGGCGGAATCGTGCGTATGTATATGTTGCGCCGAGGCAAGAGTGACCGTCTATTTAACGCCACCATCATCTTTAATGTCACCCTAGTCGCTGAAATTACGCAGATGGTCATTATTATTTTGGTTGCGACCCCCACTTCGCAAGCAGTGGCTTTAGTGGAGTCCATCGCGATACCTATGATTCTGGCGAACTCCTTAGGCGCGGCTTTCTTTATTAGTATTTTGCAAGATAGACGAGCCATTTTAGAAAAATACTCCTCTAGCTATTCGCGACGAGCTTTAAATATTGCCGAGCGCTGTGTCGGTGTGTTATCTGAAGGACTCAATGCCGTGAGTGCGCAAAAAATTGCGTACATCATTCAAGATGAAACCAAAGTTGGTGCGGTGGCGATAACAGACAAAGAAAAGATACTCGCTTTTGAAGGTATGGGATCGGATCATCATAAGCCAAATACGCCTATTTCCTCTGAATACACCCTTACTTCAATCAAAGAACAACGCATCATCTATCTTGATGGCAGAAAAACGCCTTATCAATGCTCGCTGTCTACAGATTGCAAATTGGGCTCAGCGTTAGTTATTCCTTTGATTGCCGCCGATAAGGTGATTGGCACCATCAAACTGTATGAACCGCGCGTAAAACTGTTTTCTTCCATCAATACCACGATGGCGAAAGGTATCGCTGAATTACTGTCTAGTCAGATCCTTTATAGTGAATATCAACAGAAAAAAATGCTGTTATCTCAAGCTGAGATAAAATTACTGCATGCACAAGTGAACCCTCACTTTCTATTCAATGCATTGAATACCATCAGTGCAATTACTCGTCGCAATCCTGACAAAGCACGTGAGTTAATCCAACATCTGTCACAGTTTTTCCGTGGCAATCTGAAGCGAAATACTGAATTTGTTACTCTCCGAGAAGAACTCGCACACGTAAATTCTTACCTTACGATTGAAAAATCGCGTTTTGTTGATCGCTTAGAAGTTGATATCGATATTGCAGAGCACCTACTAGAACAAATGGTCCCCAGCTTTACCCTACAACCCTTAGTTGAAAATGCCATCAAGCATGGCGTATCGAATCTTTTAGATGGTGGCGTTGTCCGCATCTATAGCAGTGAAGATAGCAAAGGTTATAAAATTACAGTGGAAGATAATGCGGGTCGTTACAAGCCTGATAGCAAAGATCAAACTGGTCTAGGAATGCATATTGCTGGTAAACGACTCACCAATTATTTTGGCGAGCAGTATCAACTGGAAATTGAATGCGATCCGCAAAATTACACGCGGATGAGCTTTATAATTCCGAACTATAATGAGAACGACCATGCTTAAAGCCCTTGTAATTGATGATGAACTATTTGCTAGAGAAGATCTCATCGAACTTATCGAGCAAACTCAGCAGATCGAAGTGATTGGTCAGGCGGGAAATGCGATTCAAGGGCTACAAAAAATCAATACGCTTAAACCTGATATCGTCTTTTTAGACATCCACATGCCACAAATATCAGGGATAGAATTGCTTAGCATGCTGGATCCCGAGACGATGCCGGCGGTGGTGTTTGTGACGGCTTATGATCAATACGCACTAAAAGCATTTGAAGAGAATGCCTTTGACTACCTATTAAAACCCATCGATCCCGCAAGGCTCAATAAAACGATTTGTCGTCTTAACAAGCGATTCAAAAACAAGCAAGCGCCAATGGATTACTCCAATATCACTCCTTGCTCTCTTGATCAGGTACCTTGTTGTGGGCACAACCGTATTATGTTGGTACCCACAGACAATATTGAAGTAGCCTATAGTGACTTTAGCGGTGTGAACATTCAAACAACTGAACACACCACTAACAGCCAATTGACGCTAAAAGTGCTAGAAGAGAAAACCCCTCTTATGCGCTGTCATCGTCAATATCTCGTTAGCCCAAGAGCCATCAGGGAAATTAAACTCTTAGAACAAGGCTTAGCTGAGATTATTACCATTAGCGGCTATCACGCTCCTGTTAGCCGCCGATATTTAAAAGTATTAAAGGAGAAGCTCGGCTTTGGCTAATGCTTCCGTTGCCTCTTTCCACTCTCTACTCGAATGCAACTCATCTAAACTAAATGAATTTTTCTTAACCAGTTGAGTCGCATTTAGTACTTGTGTAATCGGCAATGTATCGATAATTTCAACGGCACTATTGCGGTTATTACACATTAATACCATGTCACACCCCGCTCTTAAGCTTTGCATCGCTTTCTCTACTGGCCCGCCCATAATCCCAGCACCTTCCATGTTTAAATCATCGGAAAATACCAAGCCTTTGAAAGCCAACTGTTCACGCAATACCTTTTTCAGCCAATATTGAGATCCACTGGCAGGCTTATCATCGTATTCTGGATACACCACATGCGCAGGCATCATGGCGTCTAAAAGACCCGCTTCAATCTGAGCACGGAATATAGCCATGTCGGTATCAAAGATAGTGCTTCTTCCATCAATTGGCGTCTCTTTGTGAGAATCTGCAATCACACCGCCATGTCCAGGGAAGTGCTTCCCTGTAGTTGCCATACCCGCTTGCTTCATACCCAACATAAAAGCTGAGCTGTGCTTAAGTATCGTGGCTTTATCTTCACCAAATGCTCTAGAGCCTATTGCCAAGCATTGATGACCCTGATCGAGTACAGGGGCAAAACTAAGATCAATTCCGTGAGCCATGACCTCGGCTGCCATCAACCATCCCGCTTGTTTTGCTAACTCATCACCGTTCGCTTTAGAAGCAAACGATTGCGCTGCAGGGATACGCGTAAACCCTTCTTTGAATCGCTGAACTCTCCCACCTTCTTGGTCAACACCAATCAAAATAGGACGCTTTGCAGCCGCACGAATTGAATCGGTAAGTGCCTGCAATTGTTGATTATCGTGGTAGTTTCTAGTAAATAGAATGACCCCCCCTACCGTAGGGTGTTGTAGGATTTCTCTTTCTTCGGCATCAATTTCATAGCTTTTAACATCTAGCCATAACGGACCCATTTTTCATCCTTATTCTCATATCTAATGTGGCTTTCACAGAGTATTCAGTTTATTGTATTTTGACAATCAAAGAACGGATCAAACATCTCAAATATGGACAAAAAAGAACTCTATATTGGCATTATGTCGGGGACGAGCTTAGATGGTGTCGATCTTGCCCTAGCCCACTTTGAGCAAGGGGTGACTCACTGTCTCGAAACGTTTGAATATCCCTTACCTGATGAACTTAAACAACAAACCCTGCAAGTGTGTCAGGGACAACTCACTACTTTGCAAACGCTCGGTGAACTCGATCATCAATTTGCCACTCTGTATGCCGAAGCCAGTAACGCTTTCTTAGCCCATTTAAATCTTCAAGCCAAGGATATCAAAGCCATAGGTTGTCATGGGCAAACGGTCTACCATCAGCCAACCGGTGATACTCCGTTCACCACTCAAATCGGCGATGCCAATCTTATCGCAGTAAAAACGGGAATCACGACTGTTGCCGATTTTAGACGCAAAGATATGGCACTTGGTGGTCAAGGTGCGCCACTGGTTCCCGCTTATCATCAAACACTGTTCCCGGCTTCTAACTGTTGCAAAATAGTGCTCAATATTGGAGGAATAGCCAATATTTCCGTGCTTCAAGCAAATGGTGAAGTGCTTGGCTATGATACCGGTCCGGGCAATATGTTGATGGATACTTGGGTGAAAAAGAACTGTGATTTGCCTTTTGATCATAATGGTCAATTTGCAAAAAGCGGGCACATAAATAGCGCTCTACTGGCGCTATTTATGCAAGATCCATATCTAATGGCGGCGCCACCTAAAAGCACAGGTAGAGAACATTATAATTTGGCTTGGCTTGAGCAGATACTCGAGCAAATCGATAACTCAATACCCGCAGCAGATATACAAGCAAGCTTATTGGAATTTACCGCGCGATCTATTGCCCAACAGTGTCACTTATATCAAAGCTCACACCAAGATCAATTATTAGTCTGTGGTGGAGGGGCGCACAATCAGGCACTGCTTGAGCGATTACAAGCCCTGCTACCTAACTGGCAAGTGAATACGACTGACTCACAAGGTATTAGTGGCGACTACATGGAAGCTTTGGCTTTTGCATGGCTCGCCTATCGACGTATCCACAACCTGCCAAGCAATTTACCTAAAGTCACAGGGGCAAGCAAAGCAACGTCACTGGGCATCATCTACCACGCAGAATAGGCATCAGCATGTCACAAAGCACATTAATCGATACTCTTGCTAAATTGGTTTCAGAAAATCGAAATCCGAATACCATGGATTTGGATACTCTCACAACCCTTGAAATCATCGAAAAAATGAATCAAGCCGATGCTGAAGTGCCGGTAGCAATACAAAAAGAACTGCCTCAAATAGCCAAAGCGGTAGACGCCATTTGCCAAGCCTTTGCCCAAGGTGGGCGCTTAATTTATGTGGGTGCCGGCACCAGTGGGCGACTTGGCGTATTGGATGCTTCTGAATGCCCTCCTACCTTTAGCGTAGATAAAGAAATGGTTGTCGGGGTCATTGCCGGTGGCAAAGAAGCGATGTTTGAAGCTCAAGAAGGCGCCGAAGATAGCTTCACTTTAGGAGAGCAAGATTTAACTGAGCTAAACCTAACCGCGCAAGATGTGGTGGTCGGAATTGCGGCAAGTGGCCGTACGCCGTATGTCATCGGCTGTTTACAGTATGCCAATGCGATACACGCCACCAGCGTATCGGTTTCATGTAATCCTGACTCGGAAATCGCAGCAAATGCACAAATTGCCATCTCACCGATTGTTGGCCCTGAAATATTAACCGGTTCTACCCGCTTAAAAGCTGGAACGGCGCAGAAGTTGGTGCTCAATATGCTCTCCACTGCCAGCATGGTCAAAATCGGCAAGGCTTATCAAAACCTAATGGTGGATGTAAAACCCACCAATAAAAAGTTGGTTGCTAGAGCTATTCGCATAGTCATGCAGGCAACGGAATGCAGTGAGAGTCGTGCTGAAGAAGTATTAAAAGAAGCGCAAATGAATGTAAAGCTAGCTATTATGATGCAACTGACAGGGCAAGAGAAAGCGCAAGCTGAAGCACTACTGAACAAACAAAAAGGCTTTATTCGCTAAATAACGGCTAAAAGAACCATAAAGAATACATGATTAACTATCCTGCTATGTTCCGCTAATGTCAGGATAGATTAATATTATGTAAATTCGCGAAGAAAAATAACTTCTCAATTTTAATTATTGCTTGATCTAGTTCACAAAAATAGACTTCAACACAACAAGCAAATACCAATGGCGAATGACTTTTCATATTAAAAAGCGCACATTGCTGCACTCACTTTAATT
Source organism: Vibrio sp. B1Z05 (assembly GCF_052955985.1). Lineage (NCBI taxonomy): Bacteria > Pseudomonadati > Pseudomonadota > Gammaproteobacteria > Vibrionales > Vibrionaceae > Vibrio > Vibrio sp. B1Z05. The sequence goes on along the minus strand of NZ_CP130463.1, from coordinate 471,544 downwards.
ATTGAAATAGACGCCATTTAATTAGCAAATTGAAGAGGTTCTATGCAATTCAATACATCAAAACTGGCTTTGGCAACATTAGTGGCAAGTGCTATTGCACTTAGTGGCTGTCATGATTCTAAACATCACGAAGCAACATCAGTCAAAGCTCCTGAAGATGGTGAGCTAGCCAGCCTATCTCTAAATAAAGAAGAGACTGCTCGTAAGCAAGATTTAATGTTAATTGCAGGCCTAGACGCGGCTATGGCATCCGCCTACGCAAAAGATCCACAAGCTACTCAAGATATCTTAGAAAAAGCAGAACAAGAGCAACATGCTGATATTGCAAAAGCATTCCCTGGTTCTACTGCAGGTCTTATTCCGTTTGCATTGCAAGCTGAACTGTCTTCAATTCAACACGCTATGGGTTGGCCTGAATACAATGAAACACTGAACTCTGTTAAAGATTTCATGCAAGAGCTAAGCAGCGCTAAAGGCACTTCTGTATTTACATTAGGTGCAGACTTCCCGTACACCAAAAACTTAAATGGCGGTACTTACGACTGGAATGAATTGGCCGTTCAAATTCACTATCTGAATGCTCACCTTGATACTAAGATTACCTCTGACAATGGTACTAAGAAAACCATTCGTGAGAACCTACAAGACTATTACACTGGCGATATCAACGCTTCTGTATCGGCTATTCCGCCAATTCCGCAAACCGCGACCAATGGCGCAGCTACAACGAAAACCGTTACCGCAACGGATCTAAAATCTCAGCTAGAAGCTAAATTCTACCTAGATGAACAAGATGCAAAACTGGTGGTTGAGAAAGCCAGCAAAGATCCTAAAATTGCCGCTAACATTCAAACCATGCTAGCTAAAGCAGACACAGATCTTATCTTCCACGGCACGAACCCTGCTGAATTTGAATTTGTTTCTCCTGCGACAAACAATACTCCAGGGTATGTTCAAGCTAACTGGACACCAGAGCTAAAAGCACGCTTTACACGCATCTTTGGTGAAGTGATGTTCTTATACAACACACCTGAGTTTGCTACTGAGTTTGATAATGGGAATAACATGGCAATGCTTGATAAAGCGACGCAAGGTCAGCCAGGTCCATTTAACACTTCAATGCCGGGCAACTACGCGCAATTAAAAGCAGATTCTCTAGCAACCACTGAAAATCACAAACTGAAAGTAGTGCTATCAGGCAGCAAATCTGGTTTTGACTACGGTATGGCAGCGGCGAAAGGCTCGCAACAAAAAGTAGTTATGACCGTTGAAGAAGATACATTACTGCATGCTGGTTTTGGTCAAGTACCATTGGTTGCGCATGAATTTAGCCACACTTGGGGTTATGCTCATGACCCAGTGAATGAAACTATGCTTAAACCCAATAACATCCCTTACTACATTCAGTTCATCATGGGTTACAACAAAGACCTAACTGCACTATGTGGTGATAGCGAATGTCATGCAAACAGTAAGAGTGACTTAGGTAATCCTAAGTTAACTTGGGGTAATGCAAATAGTATCCAAGTAGAATACTTTGGCTTTAACACCTTCTAAATCAGAAGCTGTATTTTAAGTGATAGCAAACGGGCAGTTCTTTGAACTGCCCGTTTTTATTAGTCACTTTATATTTGTTATACCAATCACACTAAGTAAGTGATCAGAAATAGCGCAGGAAAAATGCTCGAGAACAAGGTAGGATTTTTTGATAAGTAGTTATTCTACAATCAAAAATTCTAACACCGTTATCGAGTATTTTAACAAGCTAGAATGACCAGTTATTTAGTGCGATTGGTATTATATAGCAAAACATTACTTTTGCTCATCCCAACCGCGTTGCCATTCCATGCGAAACATCTGCGCATCTTCGGTGCCTTCACAAACACCTTCATAATACTGACCTGACAAACCAATCTGATAGGCAAAGTTAGGGTTACAATATTCTTTAACACCTAAGCTATATCCCTCTTCATAGGCGCCCATATTAGCAGCACCCAATTCACTCAGTGCTGTGTACGAGCGCTGGGTTTTCCCTTTGATACCATCGGAATATCCCACACCTTTCCAATCCCCTTTCGCCACTAATGCCTCATCACCACTAGCACAGGCAAATAACAACGGAATAATCAAAGGCAGAGCCCACTTAAATCTTTGCATTGTGACCTACTTAACATATTGTTTTTTATGAGCTTAGCACACCTAGATCACATTTTCGAAAACCCTAAAAAACAGCAAACCATTCAACTGGGTATTTCACCACTTAACTTGCTATTCGACCACTGACCGGCGTACCTAATGTTGTTGCTAAAAGGATTTAATATTATGTAAATAGAAAATTTAATAAATTATCCTTTAATAGAAGAGAATACAGATATGATGTGGTTTCTTACCTGCGTAGTGGCACTGGTTGCTGGCTACTTCATCTATGGTTCCATAGTTGAAAAAATTTTTGGTATTAATGAAAATCGTCAAACCCCAGCAATAACTAAACCGGATGGCGTGGACTTTGTTCCGATGCCAACGAAAAAAGTGTACTTAGTACAGCTTTTAAATATCGCTGGTGTGGGTCCAATCTTTGGTCCTATCATGGGTGCTCTATACGGTCCTGCGGCTATGCTGTGGATTGTATTGGGTTGTGTATTTGCAGGTGCTGTTCACGATTACTTCTCAGGAATGCTATCGGTACGTAACGGCGGCGCATCTGTACCAACATTGACGGGACGTTACCTAGGCACTGGCGCCAAGCACTTTATGAACATTTTTGCCATTGTCCTATTGCTTCTAGTTGGTGTGGTATTTGTTTCAGCTCCAGCTGGCATGATCACTAACCTAATCAATGACAAAACAAGTTTAGATGTCAGCATGACAACTATGGTTGTTATCATCTTCATTTACTACATCATTGCGACTATCGTACCTGTCGATAAAATCATTGGTCGTTTCTACCCTCTATTTGGCGCACTGCTAATCTTCATGTCTGTGGGCTTAATTGGCGCAGTGGCAGTTTCAAGTGACTATTCTGTTTTGGGTAACTTCCAAGTCAGCGATATGTTCTCTAACATGAACCCACATGACTTACCTCTATGGCCGGCTCTATTTATTACCATCGCTTGTGGTGCTATCTCTGGTTTCCATGCTACACAATCACCTTTGATGGCTCGTTGTATTGAAAATGAGAAAAACGGTCGCTTCGTATTTTATGGAGCAATGATTGGTGAAGGTATTATCGCGCTTATCTGGTGTGCTTTAGCCTTGTCATTCTTTGGTTCTGTTGACTCTTTATCTGACGTAGTGGCTAACGGCGGTCCGGGTAAAGTGGTTTATGACGCATCATTTGGTCTACTTGGTGTCTTTGGTGGTGTGCTTGCATTCCTTGGTGTGGTTATTCTGCCAATTACCTCTGGTGATACCGCATTCCGTTCAAGCCGTTTGATCTTAGCTGAGTACTTTAATCTAGAACAACGTACTATGCGTAACCGTTTATTGATGGCTGTACCACTATTTATTGTCGGCGGTATCTTAACTCAAGTAGACTTCGGTGTGATTTGGCGCTACTTCGGTTTTGCTAACCAAACCACTGCAGTAATGATGCTTTGGACAGCTTCTGCTTACCTACTTCGTTACAACAAATTCCACTGGATCACTACTATTCCAGCGATGTTTATGACTACGGTTTGTATTACTTTCATCCTAAATAACTCAAAACTGGGCTTTGGTTTAGATATGCAAATCTCTACCATCATCGGTGTTATCGCGATGCTAGGTATCACAGCAACTGTCATTAAAATTTCAAAAGGCAAAGGTGAAAACGATTTGCTAGATGAAGAAAAACCTAAAGTGGAAACTAAACACGCATAACATATTGCTTAGAATCCCCCACTAAAAAACGGGCTGCCAATACATTGGCAGCCCGTTTTTTTATACTGTAAAGCATAAAAATTATAGATTTTTAACCTGCAGCTCTTTTGGCACTTCAAAGAACATATTCTCTTCACGACCAGAGAGTTCAGTAACTTGATTACAATCAGACAAGGTTTTTATTTTTTCTAAGATAGTGTTTACCAACTCTTCTGGAGCGGATGCGCCAGCGGTCATGCCAACCTTATTCTTGCTCTTAAACCAATCAGCATTCAGATCTTCTGGACAATCGGTTAAGTATGCAGGAGTGCCTAACTTCTCGGCCAACTCTTTTAATCGTGTTGAGTTAGATGAGTTTTTAGAACCAACCACTATCATTACGTCCACTTCATTTGCCATAGTTCGCACCGCATCTTGGCGGTTCTGAGTGGCGTAGCAAATATCGTCTTTACGTGGGCCTTGGATGCTCGGGAAAACCTGACGCAGACGGTCGATTACATCCGCGGTTTCATCCACCGACAAAGTAGTTTGGCTCACATAATGCAAATTTGATGGGTCTTTGATGATAGGTAGCAATGCGTCAACGTCTTCAGCTTTCTCAACCAAATACATGCCGCCTTCGCTGCTTGCATACTGCCCCATAGTGCCTTCAACTTCAGGATGACCTGTATGCCCTATCAATACAACTTCGATATGTCTGCGGCTTGCACGAGCCACTTCCATATGCACTTTGGTCACCAATGGACAAGTCGCATCAAATACGGTCAAATCACGCTGCTTGGCTTCTTTACGCACCGCTTGTGATACGCCGTGCGCGGAAAAGATAACAATGTTGTCATCAGGCACTTCATTCAGTTCTTCAACAAAAATTGCGCCACGAGCTTTCAGCCCTTCAACCACAAAACGGTTATGCACAACTTCATGTCGAACATAGATAGGAGGCTGGTACATCTCAAGCGCTCGTTCAACGATGCTGATAGCTCGGTCAACACCGGCACAAAAACCACGCGGGTTAGCTAATAGAATTTCCATTGTCATATCTTTCATTAGTGAAGGCCTTGTTACTCAGTCAATGAGCAACCTCAAATCGCGCTCATTGTACCGACATTATTGACGAAAGCTCAAGACAGTAATGACCATAAATAATGCATGGTTATTAATAAGATAAGCCGTAAATTCGAGAAAACGATTTAAGATCAGTCAATTGAAACTATTTCAACATCAAAGGTAACATCACGCCCAGCTAAGGGATGATTGAAGTCAACAGTAACTGAATCCCCTGCAATCTCGGTAATAATACCGGGTATTTCGACGCCATCAGGCCCGTTAAATGCCATAATAGTGCCCACTTCAACTTGAGCTTCACCGACAAATTTAGCGCGATCCATATGATGAATATTATCTGGATTGGGCAGACCAAAGGCATCTATCGCTTTCAGCTCTACGCTATTTTTGTCTCCGGCTTTTAGCCCGAGTAAACAAGCTTCAAAGCTGTCACTCAAGCTACCGTCACCAATCACCAGTTTTGCTGGTTTGCCCATTTGATAGGTACTGTCTGCTACCGAACCATCTTCAAGTTTGATTGCGAAATGCATGGTGACTGCACTGTCTTTTGTAATTACTGACATAGTGTTTCCTTACAACTTTAAGTCAAAAACAAAAACGGCCAACACATCGTTGGCCGTTTAAAAAGACTACTAGAAATAAGACAAAGGCTTAAGGCATTTCGTCAAATTCTGCGCCTTCCTTCTCAACTTTAGGTGGCATCAAGTGCTCACGAGATACACCCAGTTTCAATGCTAAGTTTGATGCTACGTAGATAGATGAATATGTACCTACTGTGATACCCAATAGCAAGGCAGTTGCGAAGCCGTGGATATTTGCACCACCCTTAGTAAATAGGGCAATAACTACGAATAAAGTTGTACCAGAAGTAATCAAGGTACGGCTCAAAGTTTGAGTGATCGCGCCATTGATAATCTCAACTGCGCCACCTTTACGTACTCGACGGAAGTTTTCACGAATCCGGTCAAATACAACGATGGTATCGTTGAGCGAGTAACCGACAACCGTTAGCAATGCCGCTACGATAGTCAAGTCTACCTCGATTTGCATGATAGAGAAGATGCCGATGGTAATGATAACATCGTGCGCAAGTGCCAGTACCGCACCCGCTGCTAGACGCCATTCAAAACGCATAGAAACATACAACAAGATACAAATCAGAGATACGATGATCGCTAGACCACCTGCCTCTGCAAGTTCATCCCCAACGTTAGGACCAACAAACTCAACACGACGCATCTCTACAGATTCACCAGTCCCTTCTTCCAATGCTTGGATGATTTGTAGGCCTAGTTTTTCACCTTGTAGACCTTCATGAGGACGTAGACGAACCATAACATCACGGGCAGAACCAAAGTTCTGTACCGTTGCATCGCCAAAACCTCTATCGCTCAATGAAGTACGAATTTCTTCTAGGTTGGCAGGGTTCTCAAAACCCACTTCAATCAGCGTACCGCCGGTAAAATCTAGACCCCAGTTCAACCAGTTAGTTGAAATGGTGTAGATTGAAGCTGCAATCATTAGTAATGAAAAAACAACCGCGCCTTTTGACCAGCGCATAAAGTCGATCGTTCCTTCACTTTTCAATATTTGAAACATGGAAATACCTTCAATTAGATCGACAGTTTAGTAACACGTTTACCGCCATACAGCAGGTTAACTACACAACGTGTACCAATAATCGCAGTAAACATTGAAGTTAAAATACCGATAGACAGTGTTACAGCAAAGCCTTTAATCGCACCTGTACCCACAGCAAACAAAATAATCGCTGTTAATAGAGTTGTGATGTTAGCATCCGCAATCGTACTAAAGGCATTGGCGTAACCTTGGTGAATCGCTTGTTGAGGACTGCGTCCTTCTCTTAGCTCTTCACGTATACGCTCAAAGATCAGTACGTTCGCATCAACGGCCATACCAACGGTCAATACAATACCGGCAATACCCGGCAGCGTCATTGTCGCACCTGGAATCATCGACATAATACCAATGATCAACACAAGGTTTGCCATTAGTGCCATGTTGGCAATAAAACCAAATTTACGGTAGTAAACCAAAGTAAATAGCATTACCGCTAACATGCCCCACATACAAGCTTGAACACCTTTATCGATGTTCTGTTGACCCATTGATGGACCAATTGTACGTTCTTCTACAATCGAGATTGGCGCAATCAAGGCACCAGCACGAAGTAGCAAGGCTAAGTTATGAGCTTCAGCAGCAGAGTCAATACCGGTAATACGGAAGCTACGACCTAGTGCAGACTGAATGGTCGCTTGGTTGATCACTTCTTCGTGTTTATCAAGAATCACTTTGCCTTCTGGAGTACGCTTACCGCTGTCTTTGTACTCAGCAAATACGGTTGCCATCAGCTTGCCAATGTTTTGGCGAGAGAAAGCAGCCATCTTGCTACCACCTTCGCTATCTAGCGAGATGTTAACCTGAGGACGACCATATTCATCGGCACTAGAACTTGCATCAGTGATGCTTGAACCGCCAAGAATAACGCGTTTTTTCAGTACCGCAGGGCGACCATCACGATCAAACTTAACTTCACTGCCCGCAGGAACACGACCGTTTGCCGCAGCAGACAAATCAGCCTGCATATCAACTTCACGGAATTCTAGAGTTGCAGTAGCACCTAAAATTTCTTTAGCGCGAGCTGTGTCTTGAACACCTGGCAATTCAACCACGATGCGGCTTGCACCTTGACGTTGAACCAAAGGTTCAGCAACACCCAGTTCGTTTACACGGTTACGCAAAATCGTAATATTTTGCTCAACGGCGTAGTTGCGAATTTCAGTAAGACGGGCATCAGTGAAAGTAGCACTTACTACAAAACGACCATTGCTGTCTGAATCAACAAACAACATATCAGGGTGTTTTGATTTTAGAAGGCTTTCTGCTTGAGACAGTTGCTCAGCATTACGCAGTGTAATTTCTACAGAGTCTTTACCTGCATGAATAGCGCGGTAACGAATTTTCTCTTCACGTAGCTCACTACGGAAGGCTTCTTCCTGCTGTGAGATAAGCTTGTTCATTGCAGAGTCCATGTCCACTTCCATTAAGAAGTGCACACCACCGCGCAAGTCAAGACCAAGCTTCATCGGCGCAGCGCCAATACTTTCTAACCAGCCAGGAGTTGAAGCGGCAAGGTTAAGTGCAACAATTGCATCTGAACCTAGTGCTTCAGAAATAACATCACGAGCACCAATTTGGGTGTCAGTGTCATTAAAGCGAACTAGAATTGAGCCATTTTCTAACGAAACAGACTTGTGAGATAGATTCTCTTTATCAAGAGCATTGGTGATAGTATCCATGGTTGCCATATCAACAGAAGCACCACGTGCTCCTGTGATTTGTATGGCTGGATCTTCACCGTAAAGATTCGGAAGGGCATACAGTGCCGCTACTAGAATGGCCATTAAGACCATCAAGTACTTCCATAACGGATAACGGTTTAACACAGCGAGGATCCTCTAGCTGTTTTTAAAGAGATTTCAGCGTACCTTTAGGCAACACTGCAGTAACGAAGTCTTTCTTGATAACAACTACATTGTTAGCATTTAGTTCGATAGAGATAAAATCGTTATCTTCTGAAACAGAAGAGATCTTACCTACTAAACCACCACTAGTAAGAACTTCGTCGCCTTTACTCATAGAAGCAAGGAGGTTTTTATGCTCTTTTGCACGCTTAGACTGTGGACGGTAAATCATGAAGTAGAAAATAACTGCAAACATACCAAGCATGATCAGCATTTCGAAACCACCGCCTTGAGCAGCACCTTCAGTCGCTGCGTGAGCTTGAGAAATAAATAAACTCATTAAAAATCCTCTTTAAAAATATTCGTTAATTTAAGTTATAACACTAAATGTGGCCTCATCGTCCCTTTTTCAAGGGTTGAACGACAAAGCCGCATGTTGGTCGTTGTAATTTGTATTATTACATGACTTTTGTAATTATTTATTATTGTGCGTCAGCTTTTAGCATCGGCGGCACGTCTCTATCACGACGAGCGTAAAACTCTTCTACGAAAGCGTCGAATCTATCTTCATCAATGGCCTTGCGAATGCTTTCCATTAAACGTTGATAGTAACGAAGGTTATGAATGGTATTTAGGCGAGCGCCTAAGATTTCATTACAACGATCTAGATGATGCAAATACGATTTAGAATAGTTGCGACAAGTGTAACAGTCACACTCAGGATCTAGAGGTGTTGTATCTATTTTATGTTTCGCGTTTCGGATCTTGATCACACCGCCGGTCACAAATAGGTGGCCATTACGGGCATTTCGAGTAGGCATTACGCAATCGAACATATCAATACCACGACGAACACCTTCTACTAGGTCTTCTGGTTTACCCACGCCCATTAGGTAACGTGGCTTATCTGTTGGCAATTGTGGGCAAGTATGCTCAAGAATGCGGTGCATATCTTCTTTAGGTTCACCGACTGCTAGGCCGCCAACCGCGTAACCGTCAAAGTCAATTTTAGTCAGACCTTCAACGGATACATCACGTAAATCTTCGTACACGCCACCTTGCACAATACCAAATAGCGCATTTGGGTTTTCTAGTTTGTTGAAATGGTCACGAGAGCGTTGTGCCCAGCGTAGTGACATTTCCATCGATTTTTTCGCTTCGTTATGAGTCGCAGGATATGGCGTACATTCGTCAAAAATCATTACGATGTCAGAGCCGAGATCTTTTTGGATCTCCATAGACTTTTCAGCATCCATAAAGATTTTGTCGCCATTCACTGGGTTGCGAAAATGCACACCTTTTTCAGTGATTTTACGTAAGTCGCCTAAGCTAAATACCTGAAAACCGCCTGAGTCAGTAAGAATAGGACCTTGCCAGTTCATAAAGTCGTGTAGGTCGCCATGCAGTTTCATGACTTCTTGACCCGGTCTTAGCCACAAGTGAAAGGTATTACCCAACAGGATTTCTGCGCCTGTTCCTTTTACTTCTTCCGGAGTCATGCCTTTAACAGTACCGTAAGTACCTACAGGCATAAATGCTGGGGTTTGAACCGAACCGCGTTCAAACTCCAATTGACCACGACGAGCTTTGCCGTCCGTTTTCTTTAGTTGAAATTTCACAAATTACTCCAATATGCCAGAGAAACAATCTGACGGTTAGTTTAGGACAACACGCTTACTTTTACCTTGTCCCAAAAAAGAGCGGCCATTAGCGATTAAGCCTTATTCAATAAGTCTCTTAACCCTATCACCGCTCATAAAATGAATTGTATCGAACCGTTCACAGCAAACGAGAACGGTATCTAACTTTGCTTTTTTACTTGCCGGACTTTACCGACAAATCTTCGTTTATAATCCTAAACGAGTCACAAACATCGCATCACCATAACTAAAGAAACGATAGTTGTGCTCAACCGCATGTTGGTAGGCTTGCATAACATTATCATATCCAGCGAACGCACTGACCAACATGATCAAAGTTGATTCAGGTAAGTGGAAATTAGTTAGCAGGCAATCGATTAACTGAAATTGATAACCCGGATAGATAAAGATATCGGTATCGCCAAAGAAAGGCTTAAGTTCTGTGCCCTTTTTCACAGCGTCTTGCGCCGCACTTTCTAGTGAGCGAACAGAAGTTGTGCCCACAGCAATGACTCGACCACCTTGCGCTTTAGTTTCGTTGATGGCATCTACCACCTCTTGAGTCACTTCAACATATTCGGCATGCATGTGATGTTCAAGAATGTTGTCAACGCGGACGGGTTGGAATGTGCCTGCGCCAACATGCAAAGTAACGAATGCAAGTTTTGCGCCTTTAGCTTTAATTTTAGCTAAGATTTCATCATCAAAATGCAGCCCAGCCGTAGGGGCGGCTACTGCGCCTGGCTTAGCGTTATACACAGTTTGATAACGCTCTTGATCGGAATCTTCATCAGGGCGATCAATGTAAGGAGGCAGTGGCATGTGGCCGACTTCTTCTAGGATCTGCAATACGGCTTTGTCTGAAGTAAAACGAATCTCAAACAGCGCATCGTGTCTTGCCACCATCACTGCTGAGTATTGATCTTTGTCGCCAAGCAACAACTCAGTCCCCGGCTTAGGAGACTTAGAGGCACGCACATGCGCTAAAACAGTGTGTTCATCGACCATTCGCTCAACCAACACTTCAATCTTGCCGCCACTGGCTTTACGACCAAAGACACGAGCAGGAATCACTCGGGTATTATTGAATACCAACAAGTCTCCTTCGTTAACAAGATCTAAAATATCAGTGAAGTGTTTATCCTGAACCTCACCGCTATTACCCGTCAGTTGCAGTAAACGGCTCGAAGTACGATCCGGCGTCGGATAACGTGCGATCAATTCATCGGGTAGGTCAAAATGAAAATCAGAAACTTGCATGGCGAATAACGATCCTAGGCTAAATATTTTGCAGGGCGCTAGTATAGATTGCCACCAGACAAGATCAAGGAAAGATAAAGAAGTCGTTGATTAAAGCCCTCTATTGCACGCCATTTGCGAGTAATAGAGGGCAAAATGGTAAATCTAACGTCGTTGGAAATGTCTTCTAAAGGCGACCGCTGATAGCAACAATAACCAGATATAGTGCACACTGCCTGAATCGGAATCCGAACCACCACAATCTACAAATACCGTTTCGCTTTCATCACAGCCTCCCTCTTCAGGTAAGGCTTCGTCATCCTCAGAAGATTGAGCGTTTTGAATGAAATTAGGCGGAGTCACTGTATCTGATGGCAGCTCTTCACTGTCCACTACTTGATTAATCCAATCATAAAAGTAAGACACTTTGGTATGGAAACTTGGGATAGTCACCGAGCCACAAACTGGCAAAATTAACGGCGTGCCACTGACAATACCAATCTGATACTCAGTGCCATCTAAACTAGACAGTAACGCACCGCCGGAGTCACCGATACAGGCTGAGTTGCCATATACACTGCCGTTCTCATCATATTTTTCAAGCTTAGTTGGATTGGTACAGATTTTAGTTGGGTCTATCGCTGAAGAAATAAAATCAGGGGCATCTTTGCCCTCTTCAAGACGAGTAAAACACTCATCAATGGGATAAAACGCTTGGGATGTGGTTTGCAGTTGCAGCTCTACGGTATCTCCCCAAGGGTCATACACATCGGTACTGCCCCAGCCGTGCACTTGCACATTTTCTGGCTTCGCCACATTACTTTCTGTTGGCCACTGAGAAATTAACTCAAGTTCAAGTGCAGCCATCACGTCAGGACTGGCTAAGGTTGCAGGGGTAATATCGGGTAACGGATATTTGATCCTCAACAAAGCAATATCGTTAGAGAGCTCAGTATTGATTTGTTCAACATCACCATTGGTTACTTCGACACTACTTAGCCTTTGATAATCACTGTGCACCACCACATGCGATACATCCACAAAGTTGGTGATGTCATCACTAATATCAGACTCTAAATTAGCCGCGCTATGCGTAATGGTGAGCTCTCCGGGTCGAGCGACATAGTAATCACCCGCATTTGTACCATCTTCACCGGGAAATACCACACAGTGCGCTGCGGTTAAAATCCATTGATCACGAATCAAAGTACCGCTACATAACGGAAATTCCGCCATATGACTGGAGCGAATGGTGACTCGATACTCAGCATCGAACACATCATCACCCAATGTAACCGCTTGGGCTCCGGTGACCATTGATAAGCCTATGGTCGATAAAATCCATTTATTCATCATTAATTCCATTTTTAAACATCTGCAACTAGCTGACAAAATCGTCACTACCCCGTTTAAAAATGGAATAGGCTGTTACAAAAAAGTAGTTATCCTCAGCAAACAATTGTTAGTTGCGATCAAGATCACAAAAAACACCCGTAATTCAAGGCTGTGTAACAAGAGAATTAATTAAGCTCGGTAAAGAAAAGCAACGAATTTGCTCAAATGTTAGGAGTAAATCAAAGTAAAAATACGCCCTGATTACTATAGTTAAATCAGATGTATTACTTCGGAACTTGCTAGGAGATCATTATGATAAAAATTGTCGATCTTATGACTCGCAACCCCTATACACTGTTGCGTTCCAACACCCTTGCCGATGCACAAAAGCTCATGACCGAACACGAAGTTAGACACGTACCTGTGGTTGATGTGGATGACAAGTTACTCGGCCTTGTCACACACAGAGACATACTCGCCGCTCAAGACTCAAACTTGCAAGCTGGCGCAGAAAGCAATAACTACACTCTGCATACGCCCCTTAACCAAGCAATGTCGAAAAACGTCATTACGGTCAGCCCTTATGCGGGTCTAAAAGAAAGCGCCTTAATGATCCAAAAACGCAAAGTAGGCTGTTTGCCAGTAGTGGAAAATGGAAAACTGGTAGGCATTATCACTGACAGTGACTTTGTGACGATTGCCATTAACTTATTAGAACTGCAAGAAGAAGTGGAACCGGTTGAAGTAGGCACATAAAAAAAGCCACATCAGTAATGATGTGGCTTCATCGTTGTTATGTTAACGCGCTACTGCAACAGCGGTTATTGTTGTGGGCGCATTGCAGGGAATAGAATCACGTCACGAATAGTGTGCGTGTTAGTAAATAGCATCGCTAGACGATCGATACCAATACCTTGGCCTGCTGTTGGTGGTAGACCATGCTCTAGTGCAGTAATGTAGTCTGCATCGTAGTACATTGCTTCATCATCACCCGCATCTTTTGCATCAACTTGCGCTTTAAAGCGCGCATCTTGGTCTTCTGCATCATTAAGCTCAGAGAAACCATTTGCCACTTCACGACCACCGATAAAGAACTCAAAACGGTCAGTGAAGAATGGGTTGCTGTCACTACGGCGTGCCAGTGGAGAAATATCCGCTGGGTAACCTGTGATGAAGGTAGGTTGAATCAGTTGAGGCTCAGCCGTTTCACCAAAGATCTCTTCAAGAAGTTGACCACAAGTCCAGAACGTTTCTACTTGAACGTGAACCGATTTAGCAATCGCCACCATCTTGTCACGGTCTTGAATGTCTTCTTCGGTCATTGCTTGAATTTCAGCATGATCTGGGTTGTATTGTTTAATCGCTTCAAACATGCTCATACGCGCGTATTTGCCACCAAACTCAACCGTTTCATCGCCGTAAGGCATTGCTGTTGAACCAAGAACTTCAACCGCTACTGTGCTTAGCATCTCTTCAGTCAGATCCATTAGATCTTTGTAGTCAGAGTAAGCTTGGTAGAATTCCATCATAGTGAATTCAGGGTTGTGACGTGGAGAAAGACCTTCGTTACGGAAGTTACGGTTGATCTCAAATACACGGTCAAAGCCACCCACAACCAAACGCTTCAAGTAAAGCTCTGGTGCAACACGTAGGTACATGTCGATATCAAGTGCGTTGTGGTGAGTGATAAATGGACGTGCGGTTGCGCCGCCAGGAATCACGTGCATCATTGGCGTTTCGACTTCTAGGTAGCCTTTACCACTCATAAAGTTACGAATAGCAGACACTAGCTTAGAGCGAATAATAAACGCATGGCGAGAATCTTCGTTTACGATCAAATCAACGTAACGTTGACGGTAACGCATCTCTTGGTCAGTTAGGCCGTGGAATTTTTCTGGTAGTGGACGAAGCGCTTTAGTCAGCAATTCGTACTCTTCCATGTTCACGTAAAGATCGCCTTTACCTGATTTATGTAACGCACCTTTAATACCGATAATGTCGCCGATATCAAGACCTTGGTACTGTGCTTTAAGCGCTTTTTGTACGTCTTTAGCTGCGTAACCTTGGATACGGCCAGAAGTTTCTTGGATCACTAAGAAAGGACCACGTTTTGCCATGATGCGACCTGCAACAGCCACTACATGGTTCAGTTCTTCTAACTCTTCTTTGGTTTTCTCACCAAACTGTGCTTGAAGGTCACCGGCTAGGCTGTCACGACGAAAGTCGTTAGGGTGACCGTTTGCCTTGCACTCCTTGCGGATTGAATCTAGTTTCGCGCGGCGCTCTGCAATCAGTTTGTTTTCATCAATTTGAACTTGCTCAGTCATATTTAACCCTTATTACAGTCCAGACTTAAGGCTGGCTTCGATAAATTTGTCTAGGTCGCCGTCTAAAACGGCTTGCGTATTTCTGTTTTCTACACCAGTACGAAGATCCTTGATACGAGAATCATCCAGTACGTATGAGCGAATTTGGCTGCCCCATCCGATGTCGGATTTGGCATCTTCGTTTGCTTGTTTCTCAGCATTTTGTTTTTGCAATTCAAACTCAAACAATTTTGCGCGTAGCTGCTTCATTGCTTGGTCTTTGTTTTTATGCTGAGAACGGTCATTCTGACATTGAACCACGATATTGGTTGGTACGTGCGTAATACGTACCGCAGACTCAGTGGTGTTAACGTGCTGACCACCAGCACCAGAGGCGCGGTATACGTCAATGCGAAGATCAGATGGGTTAATATCGATCTTAATGTTGTCATCAATCTCAGGATAAATAAATGCAGAAGCAAATGAGGTATGGCGACGACCACTGGAATCAAATGGTGATTTACGCACTAAACGGTGTACACCGGTTTCAGTACGCAGCCAACCATAAGCGTATTCGCCCGCAACGCGCACTGTTGCGCCTTTAAGGCCAGCAACATCACCGTCAGACACTTCGATAACTTCAACTTTAAAGCCTTTCGCTTCAGCCCAACGTAAGTACATACGCAGCATCATTGAAGTCCAATCTTGCGCTTCTGTACCACCAGAGCCTGATTGCAAATCGATGTAGCAATCAGAAGCATCGTGGTCGCCAGAGAACATGCGGCGGAATTCTAACTTGTTCAGTTTAGTTTCCAGCTCAGCCAGTTCAGGCTCGATTTCATCAAAAGTTTCTTGGTCTTCTTCTTCAACCGCTAACTCTAGCAAGCCATCCACATCTTCGACACCTTGATCTAGTAAATCAATGGTTTCAACGACAGCTTCTAGTGATGCACGTTCTTTACCTAACGCTTGAGCACGTTCAGGTTCGTTCCATACATCCGGTTGTTCAAGTTCTGCATTTACCTCTTCTAGACGCTCTTTCTTAGCGTCATAGTCAAAGGTACCCCCTCAGGACATTAGTGCGTTCAGACACATCCTGTAGGCGGTTTTTGATCGGATTGATTTCAAACATTATTGGCCAATACTTTGAATAGAAAATAACCGCGGAATTTTACTCAAAAATGTGAGCAAGATACAGAAATATTTTAAAGATAGTGAATTATATTATGGATAGTTTTAAGCCACTAGATTAAGCAACATCAATATGCTCCACCATCAACTGCAGCGATTGGTTGCCTCTAAACTCATTGATATCAAGGCGATAAGCCATGCGTACTTTGGTTGTTGCCGGATCCGGCCAGCGGCGCAAGTCAACATTAAAAGCAATCGCATCCAGCATAATGTTGGTGCCGTGCGATTTATGCAGTGGCTCAAGCATCAACTTAAGGTGTTTTTCACCGACCAATTTCTGGTGTAAAACTTTAAATTCACCATCAAAAATAGGCTCAGGAAATGCTTGTCCCCATGGACCACCATTACGGATTTCCATTGCGGTGTGCATAGAAAACTCTTCTGGTGTCAATTCACCATCCGAAAGTACGATACCTTTTAAGGCATCTTCTCCCACTTCATCGCGTACGGCTTTATCAAACAATTCACTAAACTGCTTAAAGTCTTGCTCTTTAATGGTTAAGCCTGCCGCCATGGCGTGCCCACCGAATTTTAAAATAAGTCCGGGATTTTGCACGTCGATTTTATCGAGTGCATCACGCATATGCAGCCCTTTAATAGAGCGACATGAGCCTTTAATTAAGCCATCTCCGCCATCGGCAAAAGCAATCACAGGACGATGGAATTGATCTTTAATGCGGGAGGCTAAAATACCAATCACCCCTTGGTGCCAATCATGTTGGAACAAGGTGATGCCATAAGGCATCTCTTGGTCTTTACTAAACTGAATTCGCTCGCAAAAAGCCATTGCTTCTTGCTTCATGCCATCTTCTATTTCACGGCGAGTAATATTGAGAGCATCTAATTCGGTAGCCATGCGTCTTGCGGCATGAATGTTGTTACTCATTAACAACTCAACCCCAAATGACATGTCATCCAATCGCCCTGCGGCATTGATTCTAGGGCCTAAAGCAAAACCAAAATCAGAGGCAACCAAACGGCCTGGGGTTCGTTTCGACACTTCAATCAAAGCTTGTATACCCGGGCGACCATGTCCGGCGCGAATGCGCTGCAGACCTTGATGCACTAATATGCGATTGTTCTCATCTAATGCCACTACGTCAGCCACCGTACCTAGCGCCACCAAATCCAGAAATTCGGTAAGATTGGGCTCGGCAATGCCCATTTGTGCAAACCAGCCTTTTTTACGCATCAGTGCTCGTAGCGCAATCATCAAATAAAACGCCACCCCGACACCGGCTAATGATTTAGACGGGAAACCACATTCGTTTAAATTTGGGTTTACCATAGCGTCGGCATTGGGCAAGACATGTCCCGGTAAGTGGTGATCGGTCACCAGTACCTGAAGACCATTTTCTTTGGCAAACCGTACCCCTTCAATGGAGGAAACACCGTTATCGACCGTCATGATCACATCAACGCCCATCTCAATCGCTTGTTCCACCACTTCAGGGCTAAGACCATAGCCATCTTCAAAACGGTTTGGCACCAAATAATCAACGTTATTCGAGCCTAGCATGCGCAGTGCCATAACCGATAACGCCGAAGATGTTGCGCCATCGGCATCAAAGTCCCCCACCACAATAATACGCTTATTGTTTTGAATGGCAGTAAACAACAGCTCTGCGGCGGACTCGATACCAAATAGTTTTTGTGGGGCTAGCAAACCCTTTGCGCCTCGCTCTAGTTGCGAGATGGATTCAATTCCGCGAGCCGCATAAATGCGTCTCATCAATGCAGATAAAGAAGTTGGCAGGCTTGAGATATCCGCAAGAGGACGGCGTTTAATTTCGATCATGTGCTATCAATATTGTTCTGGAGTAATAAAAAAGCGCTGTAATAACAGCGCTTCGATACATCATATTAGTTTTGAGATTGCAGTCTGGCTAGTAAATCTTTTGGCGATAAGTAACCGCCTACATTAATGCCTTTCGAGGTATACACCGCAGGAGTACCTGACACCCCAACAGATTTACCGACTTGGTAATGTTTGGTAATGATCGATTGGCACTGCTTGATATTGTCCGTTGAGACTTCGGCATTTTTGCCACGTAGCTTCATATCACTCATGGCTTGAGCAGGGTCGTCATGACACCAAATGTTCGCCATTTGTTGCGCCACTTGACTTTGTGGGCCTGAACGAGGGAACGCAAGGTAACGTACTGTAATACCTAGTTTATTGTATTCATCCATTTGGCGATGCAGTTTTAAACAGTAGCCGCATGACGTGTCAGTAAAGACAGTCACTACGTACTTCTCATCTTTAGCTTTATAGACAATCATTTCATCGCTAAGACTTTCTAATTGAGCTGCAATTTTAGGACCAAGACGCGCCGCAGTCACATCTTTAAAATTGCCATCATCATCCAGTGAATACAGCTTGCCCGGAATAAAGTAATCGCCTTTTGGCGTGGCATAGAAAGTACCTTGATTGGTGGTCACTTCCACTAAACCATCAATACCCAGAGATTCCACTTCGGTGACAGAGACGCCAATTTTAGCAAATCGCTCTTTAATTTGGGCTTCATCAAACTTTGCTGCACTAACACTAAATGCAATTAACGAGCAGATAAGTAAGCTAAAAACTCGACATAAACTCTTCATACAATTTCCTACTAAATAAAAAATATTGAGTGCGATTAGTTGTTGTTAATATCACGCTCTTGGATGGTGTTGCTGATGGATCTGTTTTAGTCGTTCGGTAGCAACATGAGTATAAATTTGGGTAGTAGATAGATCACTATGCCCTAATAACATCTGTACGACACGTAAATCAGCCCCATAGTTCAATAAATGGGTCGCAAAAGCATGCCTCATAACGTGTGGTGACAAAGTCTCGGTATCTATGCCTGCTATCAAAGCATAGTACTTTATGCGGTGCCAAAACGTTTGACGGGTCATTTGTCGAGCACGTTTACTGGGAAAAACCACATCCGAAGAGTGCTCTCCCATTAACGCAGGTCGTCCTTGGGTCAAAAAACGTTCAATCCAATCAATGGCATTTTCGCCCATAGGTACTAGACGCTCTTTTCCGCCCTTACCCACAACGCGCACCACACCTTGACGTAAACTCATGTTTTCCATCGTCAAACCCACCAACTCAGAGACGCGCAATCCAGTGGCGTATAACAGCTCTAACATCGCTTTGTCACGAAGCTCGATAGGATCATCGACATTAGGCGCACTGAGTAAACTCTCAACTTGTTGTTCGCTAATATCTTTCGGTAAACGTTTTGGTAATTTAGGGCGAACCAATAACACACTAGGGTCATCCGCGCGTACTTTTTCACGATACAGATATTGAAATAAACGACGCATTGCCGACAGCATGCGCGCACGACTTGATTGAGCAAACTTCTGCTCAGCCAACCACACCTGATATTCCAATAACTTTTCAGGGTTTACAGAGGTGAGATCTGAATCATTATGATCTAACCATTGAGAAAGCTTGCTCAAATCTAAACGATAGGAAGCTAAGGTATTTTCTGATAAACCTTTTTCCATCCATATAGCGTCTAAAAATTGTTCTATAAGATTCTGATTTAACAAGCTAAAAGACCTATGGTTCTCAAAATAATAGCCTAAAGTATACAAGCATAACTGTGATTGCTAGAGCGGAACACTGAAACTTATTAAAAATAAGGGTAGAATCAAAAGTATGACAATTAGCTGTAATAAAAATAATGAAAATAGGACTATTTTTCGGCTCTACTACCTGCTATACCGAAATGGCTGCGGAAAAAATTCAAGACATTATTGGAAGTGAGATTGTAAATCTACACAACGTAAAAGATACGCCACTTGCCAAAATGAACGATTATGATTTTTTGATTCTCGGCATTTCCACATGGGATTTCGGTGAACTTCAAGAGGACTGGGGCGCATTATGGCAAGACATCGATGGCATACCGCTAACCGACAAGCACGTCGCATTGTTCGGCTTAGGGGATCAAGAAGGATATGGCGAATGGTTTCAGGATGCGATGGGACTACTTCATCAGCAGCTTCAGCCAAGCAATCCTAACTTTATCGGCTACTGGCCTACCGATGGGTACGAATTTGCAGCATCAAAGGCATTAACCGCCGACGGCACTCAATTTGTCGGCCTTGCTCTTGATGATGCAGCGCAATATGAATTAACCGATGAGCGGATTGCCGCTTGGTGTGAGCAAATTCTTACCGAATATGCCGACACCTTGTAAGCAATAGACTCATTGATAAGTAAGGAGGTGCCGTAATCGCCTCCTTGCCACGCGCCACTGCCACTTCTGCTCACATAACTTTTTATCACCAATACCCTTAACCTTCGCAAAACCAAAAGCCTTTAATCGATGAAAGCCAGCACTAAAGATTTTCAGTTTAAACAATTTACTATTTGGGGTGGTCACAGCGGCATGCCCGTGAGTACCGATGGTGTTCTATTAGGCGCTTGGGCCACACTCTCTGGCTGTCATCATCTTTTAGATATTGGCACAGGTACAGGGTTATTGACGCTGATGTGCGCGCAAAGGCAGCCCAAGCTAACGTTAACTAGCATTGATATCGACCCGCATGCCATTGAGGCAGCGCAGACTAATTTTTCTGCCAGCCCCTGGGCAGATCGCATCACTTTACAACACCATGATGTGATTGCTTTTAGCCGCAATAACTTAGCTAAGTTTGATGGCATCATATGCAATCCCCCTTATTTTAACTCGGGCGAACAGTCAGCCTTAGCCAGCAGAGCCACCGCCAGACACACAGCCACCCTGCCTCACCCTGAATTATTACGCTGTTGTGGGGAGCTTCTGCAAGACCAAGGAAGGGCCAGTTTTATCTTGCCTAGCCTAGAAGCTGAGCAATTTATCGAGCACGCTGTCGCGCAACAATGGCAATTAACTCGGCTGTGCAAAGTAAAAACTACTGCCAGAAAAAATCACTCGCGCTACTTATTTGAGCTACAACTAAAAGGGAGCGAGCACACAAAAACCGACCAAAGTGAGCTGATCATTCATCAAAACGAGCACTACAGCGCTCAATTTGTTGCTTTAACACAGAGTTTTTACCTAAAGATGTAAATAAGAGTGTGACCAGCATCACCATTAAACTATAATACTTTCTTTTATCATCCACCCGTTTGCGGAGCACTGCAGTGTTAAGAACTTTTGCTGAGTTAGATTTAGACCAATCCCTTATTAAAGCCATAGAAGAAATAGGCTTTGAGAGACCAACAAAAGTACAAAGTGAAGCCATTCCTCAAGCATTGGACGGAAAGGACATCCTTGCATCTGCACCAACAGGAACAGGTAAAACCGCCGCTTTTGTACTTCCAGCGTTACAATATCTCTTGGATTTCCCACGTCGTCGTGGCGGCCCAGCTCGCGTATTAATTCTAACGCCAACCCGTGAATTAGCGATGCAAATCACCGAGCAAGCTAAACAGCTGGCTAAATATACCAACTTGAACATTTTCACCATTACTGGTGGTGTTATGTATCAAGATCACGCTGATATTCTGTCCACTACTCAAGATATCGTAGTGGCGACACCAGGACGCTTGATGGAATACATCAATGCGGAACGATTTGATTGTCGCGCTATCGAATGGTTAATTTTGGATGAAGCTGACCGCATGTTAGATATGGGCTTTGGCCCTGTTGTGGATCGCTTATCTAACGAATGTCGCTGGCGTAAACAAACCTTATTATTCTCTGCCACGCTTGAAGGTAAAGGTGTAGCAGGTTTCACAGAAGATCTATTAAAAGATCCTGCAGAAATCGATGCGCAGTCATCACTAAAAGAGCGTAAAAAAATTCAGCAGTGGTATCACCGCGCTGATAACGCAGAGCATAAACTTGCCCTGCTAAAACACATTATTACTGAGCAAGCGGAAAGAAGTATCATCTTCTTAAAAACCCGTGAACGTCTTGCTGAGTTACGCCAACAACTGGATAGCGCTCAAATTCCATGTAGCTGGATTCAGGGTGAAATGCCGCAAGATCGCCGTAACAACGCCATTGCCCGTTTCCGTGATGGACAAGTGAATGTACTGCTCGCAACCGATGTTGCCGCACGTGGTATTGACCTGCCAGACGTAAGCCATGTAATCAACTACGATCTACCTCGTACTGCCGATGTCTACTTACACCGTATTGGTCGTACAGCACGTGCTGGTAAAAAAGGAAATGCGGTTTCTCTTGTTGAAGCGCACGATCAACCTATGATTGAACGTGTAGAACGATACACAAAAGAAGCCATTAAAGAGCGTTTCGTTAAAGATCTTCGTCCAAAACACAAGAAACCTGTGTTCAAGAAGAAAAAGAAGCCCGCCGCTAAAGCAGCGACTAAAGCTAAGAAGAAGAAAAAATAATACCCACCCCCCGACCTTAGCGTCGGGGATTTTTTATCTGGCTATTTGCTCCAATACCAATGCTAATGGCAATACGACAGAGCTACTCAATCACTAAGCTGCCGTCTGCATTAAATTGCCAAGAATCGGCGTGCGCCACTTCCCAATAATGACCATCAGGGTCTTTGAAATAACCACTATAACCGCCCCAAAACACTCTCTGAGCAGGTTTAACCAAACTGCCCCCTGCTGCTACCGCCTGCTCTAATATCTCATCGACTTGATGCTGCTGCTTAGTATTGTGCGCTAAGGTCATGACTGGCGAAGCCATTGTTGCACCTTCCGCTAACTCGATACCTACCTCTTCGGCCAGTTTTGTTAATGGATAGAGTGCTACACAAACACCAGAGGTTTGAAAAAAGACAATATCTTGATCTTCGGTATAAGACGAAGGAAAACCAAGCGCAGAATAAAAATCATAAGAACGCTTCAGATCGGCGACACCTAACGTAATAATGCTGACTCGCGGTTCCATAGCTACCTCGGTTTTTTAAATTTAAGAATGGTGTTGTAAGGATAGCGACTAAAGTTGTGCCTTCCATCGCTGCTTGCTGATTTTATACAGACAGTGCCAACTCAGATTAGAATTCACATCAAGCCGTGGGTGCTGAAAATTAGCATGGGTATCTTGCATCCCCACTTTTTGCATTACCCTTTGAGAAGGCAAATTCACCAAAGCGGTGAGGCTATAAATGACATCGACATGCATACGCTCAAAGGCATAATACAATACCGCTGTAGCGGCTTCAGTGGCAAAGCCTTTGCCCCAATGACGCTCATTTAGACGCCATGCGATTTCTTTAAACGGTTTAGTTAAAATCCCATCATCAATGGTTCTTTGCTGCAAACCCAATATACCCACAAACTGCTCCGTCGACTTTTCTTCGACTACCCACATACCCCATTGCTGCTGTTGCAACTCTTCGGATAAACGTCTTGCTGACTCAATACTTTGCAGTGGAGTTAAGGTGCTGGGGAAAAATCGCATCACATTTGGGCTCGCATTCATTTGTACAAATGCATCGAAGTCGCTGGGCTTCCAAGGTCTTAATCGCAATCTATTTGTTTGCAGGATCATAGATGCGCCCCTTAGTGATTTTAAAGATAAGGAAAGTGAGGTAGGTATTGGGTATTGTCTGAGTACGGGATTGATATCAATGCGTACTCAGACGAAAAAGATTATCTTATTGCTGATCTCTTTTAAAGACTAACTCTCTGGCGGTTGAGTCTGTATCACTAAAATAGTAACCCGCACTATCAAATAGCTTTAATGCTTCGAGGCTGTCTACCTGATTTTGAATGATGTATTTCGCCATCATGCCGCGAGCTTTTTTAGCGAAGAAGCTAATCACTTTGTACTGACCATTTTTTAAATCTTTAAACACTGGCGTAATCACTCGCCCTTGTACATTTTTCGGTTTTACTGATTTGAAGTATTCGTTAGAGGCCAGGTTAATTAATAGGTCATCCCCTTGCGCCGCTAAGGTCTCATTCACCTTATCCGTGATTTGGTCACCCCAGAAATGGTATAAGTTGCTGCCTCTAGCGTTTTCTAATCTTGTGCCCATTTCTAAGCGGTAGGGCTGCATCAAGTCTAGTGGTCTCAATAAGCCATATAAACCTGACAACATGCGAAAATGCTGCTGAGCATAATCAAAGTCTTGCTCGCTAAAGCTCTCAGCTTCAAGCCCTGTATACACATCCCCTTTAAATGCCAAAATGGCAGGGCGAGCGTTGTCGGGGGTAAAAGTGGTGCTCCACTCTTGAAAGCGAGCCACATTCAATCCAGCGATTTTATCGCTGACTTTCATTAATTTTGAAATATCAGTCGGTGTCAGCTTTTTACAGATATTAATTAATTTTGCTGACTCAGAGATGAATTCAGGCTGTGTATAACGTTCAGTTGCCAATGGCGACTCATAATCTAACGTTTTTGCAGGTGAGACTAAAATCAGCATATCGATATCCTTTACTTAAAAATGCTTACCCTATTGCACTAGAGTATAAAAAAAGCCGCGCTAAGTCAGCACGGCTTTCACTATTGTTTTAATCGGAGAATTCGATTACTTGTTGCGTTCCACTTGCGCTTTTAGCTCTTCGTAATCATCCCAGATCCCTTCTTCAAGCTGAGAATGAAGCTCAGGGTAGTTTCTCGCATCAAAGGTTGGCACAACACCGGCTTTTAATTGCTGGTTATAGTCTTTAGCCAATTTCACCACTATACCTGACAGTAACAAAATCGCGACCATGTTCACTATCGCCATTAAGCCCATAGAAACATCGGCCATAGCCCAAACAACCGGTAGGGTTGCCACTGCGCCAAATAAAACCATACCCAATACAATAACGCGGAAGATATTCAAACCCGCTTTATGGCTGTGTCGTAAGAAAATAAGGTTAGTTTCAGCGTAAGAGTAGTTGGCAATGATAGAGGTAAAGGCGAAGAAGAAAATCGCTACCGCAATAAAGATACTGCCCCACTGACCGACTTCAGCGCTCAATGCTCGCTGAGTCAATTCGATCCCCGTAAACTCACCATGTGGTACATATTCACCAGAGACTAAGATAATGGCGACCGTTGCCGAACAAATCACAATGGTATCGGTAAATACGCCAAGCATTTGTACATAACCTTGCGAGGCAGGGTGTGGCGGATAAGGCGTTGCTGACGCTGCCGCATTTGGCGCGGAACCCATACCGGCTTCGTTAGAAAACAAACCACGTTTAATGCCGTTGATCATCGCTTGCGCGATTGCATAGCCAACACCACCAGCGGCAGCTTCTTGCAGACCAAAGGCACTCTTGAAGATAAGCGAGATAACATCAGGCACTTTATCTAAGTTACTGAACATCACAAATAGCGCTAAACCTAAATAGGCCAACGCCATAACAGGTACAACAAGTTCAGCGGTACGAGCAATTTTGCGAATACCACCAAAAATAACAAACGAAGAGATCGCAACAATGATCACACCGCCAATCAATGCATTTCTGTCAAAGGAAAATTCACCAACCGACATTGGGTGCGCTTGAATTTCAAAAGCATTAATAACAGCGCCAACAATCGAGTTTGCTTGCACCGCATTAAAGACTAAACCAAAGGCAATGATTAGAAATACTGAGAACAGTACCCCCATCCAACGCATACCTAGGCCTTTTTCCATATAGTATGCAGGGCCGCCACGGTAGTTACCGTCGCTATCTTTGGTTTTGTATAACTGCGCTAAAGAGCTTTCGGCAAATGAGGTTGCCATACCGAGCATAGCGATAAGCCACATCCAAAAAATGGCGCCAGGACCACCCACGGTCAGTGCTACCGCAACCCCCGCCATATTGCCGGTACCCACGCGAGCAGCCAGACTGGTACAAAGTGCTTGGAAAGATGAAATGCCCGCACTGTCTGCTTTACGACTATTTTTTAAAACACTGAACATGTGCCCAAAATGTCTAAAT
Organism: Vibrio sp. B1Z05; assembly: GCF_052955985.1. Taxonomy (NCBI): domain Bacteria; kingdom Pseudomonadati; phylum Pseudomonadota; class Gammaproteobacteria; order Vibrionales; family Vibrionaceae; genus Vibrio; species Vibrio sp. B1Z05. The sequence continues at coordinate 445,584 of NZ_CP130463.1, read as the reverse complement.
TGGATAAAGCCAAGACGTATGGTGAAGTAGATACCACCACCAACAAGTAGATAAACGAGAATCGATCCCCACAGAAGATCGTTCATTAGATAAATTATATCAGCCACATAAACCTCGTATGCAAAGGGACTCTATGAGAGCAAATGAATGGTTGCTACTTGGTTTTTTATATTTATACCAATCGCAGTCATTAACTTATCAGCCTAGCTTATTGAAATGCTTTGTTCCGAGCATTTTCCCTTGGCTATTTCTGAGCATTTAATTGCTTTGATGGGTATCAGACCTGAGTAGTGTAGAAGGCAAACCGTCCACTTCATACCATTCTTGGAATTTAATTTTGCGTGTGCATCATGCCGATATAAATCTGATAAATCAAATCACACCCTTTTATGCTTGTTTTTTATACAATTACGCTATCTCATAGTGTAATTATCATCACCATTGACACATTATTTTTACTTTTTGTACATATTTGCTAAACACATCAAAGATACCATCATGCTGTTTATGATAATAATGTCGTTAAGTTTGCTAGATGGTCAAAGTATCTGATTGTCCATCATCAATACAAACTGAAAGTACTTAATTACAACTAAAAGGGATAGCTTATGGATGGCTTGCAACTTGATAGTATCTTTGATGAATCAGAAGCGCGGACTCCTCGCAGAACCCGCTCAAAACCCGTAAAACGTAAATGGCGTGAAATTGAAGCGATAAAAGATCGTCAAAGACTTCAAAAGGAATTGATGGATTTGGATGTGTGTAGCAGTTATCGATTAGAAGACATTCAGTTATAAACGAACAGGCTCTTAGCCCTAGCCAGTTAACCCTATGCGCTAAGTCTATTCAATACTCTCTATACAGCAAAGGATGGGGCTTCCCCCATCCTTTTTTAATATTCTAGCGAAATTTAACAGAGTTCTTTGTCTACCTGCTTCACTCGATCGGCCAACTGCTTGTACTTGTCGGCAATGGTTTCACCAAACACAGGATCATCTTCCTGATCCCCCCATTTAGTTTCCAAATATTGCCAATCTGCGGTAGTCAGAGTTTTATTAAGCAAAGGCAAAATTTCATGTTCTTCTAGATCAAGGTGCTGCTTTTGACTGCGAATGAAGGTATTTAGTTGCTCAGCGAAAATATCTAATGGCACGACAGCATCTTGCAAGATCATGTCGACCATATCTAAAAACTCATGAGTGGTCTTAGAGAGTGCAATGTGCTCAGCTTCCAAATTACTGATTGTCTCATCCTTACCGTAGTTCTCATTAAAGTAATGATAAATAAGATCTTCTTTGGGATGGTGCGTCCTCTCAGAATGCTCACAAAGGTAATCAACTATCTCTTTTAGTAGAGAATAATTGATGGGCTCCTCCCTTTTCACTTGTTTGAGCTTTCTTTTCAATATCGCCAGCAAACGAATCATATAATCGTGTTCACGCTGGATTCTTTCAATCATCATGATCTATTCCTCCATACCTACAACTGTTTAAAGTTTACGCGATTATACGGGATTGTGTTTTAAGTATTTTTTAAAAGAGTGAAGGATGAGAGCTCGGTATTTGCCAATTGATCTCTGTTTTTCCTTGTTGCTCTAGATATTGATTGGCTAATGAAAAATGCTGACAACCCAAAAAACCACGCCTAGCCGAGAGTGGCGAAGGATGGCTTGAAGTCAGTACACAATGTTTAGCATGATCAATACAAGCACCTTTCTTTTGTGCATGTGCGCCCCATAACATAAACACGATATGTTGCTGCTGGCTAACAAGGTATTCAATAGCGTGTTGAGTAAAGATTTCCCAACCACTTTTAGCGTGCGAATGAGCCTGACCTTGTTCAACCGTCAGTACAGTATTAAGCAGTAATACCCCTTGCTCAGCCCACGATTGCAGGTAGCCGTGATCGGGCGTGACAAATTCTGGAATATCTTGAGCCAGTTCTTTATAGATATTGCGTAATGAAGGTGGGATTTTATTACCGGGTAACACAGAGAAGCTAAGACCATGAGCTTGGTTTGGCCCATGATATGGGTCTTGACCGAGAATAACGACTTTAACCGTTTCTAGAGGCGTTTGTTCAAATGCAGAAAATACATCTTCAGGTGCTGGGTATATGACTTTGCCACATGAGCGCTCAGCATCAATAAATGCCTGTAAAGAAGAAAAGTACTCTTTTGAACGCTCTGTATTTATGAAATCTTGCCAACTCAACCTTATCTACTCCGTTACGTTTGGTATTGGAGAAAATATTGGCATATTGTTGGCAAATTAGATATCACTTCTTCTTAGGTGTTCGCTGAGGAGTACGGTGATGTCCTTGCCCACGCTGTGTTGGCCGGGCTTGAGGTAGTACAAAATTTACGTTAAACATGACACACTCCATAATGCGTAGTGACTTCGTCCGTTGCATTATGAGATGAAAGAAGTGTGCCAACAATCCGCTTATTTGCAAAATAAGTTACACAGAAAATGACCGTATTGCTTGAATTTCATCCTGCCATCTTTCTGGCTCAATCGTTTCTAAGATCAGCGGGATTCCATCAAAGCGAGAGTCTTGAGAAATATACTTAAAACACTCCCAACCTATCTCTCCTTCCCCCAAAGAATGGTGTCTGTCGACCTTTCCACCCAATGCTATTTTTGAGTCATTAATGTGCATTGCACGTAAATAGTGCATACCGACAATGCGATCAAACTCGGCAAAAGTATGCTCACAAGCTTCAGCAGTTCTGAGATCGTATCCCGCCACAAAAGTGTGGCAAGTATCAAGGCAAACCCCAACACGACTTTTGTCTGCAACTTGCTCGATGATTTCAGCAATATGCTCAAAGCGCCAACCAAGGTTAGTGCCTTGTCCTGCTGTATTTTCTATCACGGCAATCACATTTGGCACGGCTTGATGCGCTAGATTAATGGACTCAGCAATACGCGCTAAACATTCACTCTCGGAGATTTTTTTCAAATGACTGCCAGGGTGAAAATTTAGCAAAGTAAGACCAAGCTGTTCGCAACGCTCCATTTCATCAATAAACGCCGCGCGGGATTTTTCTAGCTTCTCTTCTTCTGGCGCACCTAAGTTAATCAGATAAGAATCGTGGGGCAAAATTTGCTGTGATGAATAGCCTAAAGCCGTGCAGTTTTTCTTAAATGAATCTATGCTTTTTTGCGTTAATGGCTTTGCCACCCACTGACGCTGATTTTTGGTGAATAAAGCGAATGCGTTGGCACCAATTTCTTTGGCTCTAATGGGCGCGTTCTCCACACCACCAGCAGCAGAAACATGGGCACCTATAAATTTTTTATTTGACATAAAAACTCTCACTGACTTCAAAAAATGATCACTCTCAAACTGTTATGCTCAATCTGAATAGCAATGATTTTGATACAAATGTTGTTAAAAAACCACACATTAGCTTTCAAATCCATACAGCTTGTTAATTTAAATGGCGTAAGCCTATGAATTAATTAAAAGTTGATCCTAATCATGGAAAATACCTTAAAAAAAATGCGGTTTTTAGTTGTTTTTTGACTTAAATCAATATTAAAATGGCAAACATGCAGTGAGCGAACTAAAAACGCTCCAAGTTTATCCGTAAATCTAACCCACATATGTGGCTGAGGAGAAATCATGATCAAAGGTATTCAAATTACAAAAGCAGCAAACGATGAGCTTTTAAACTCTATCTGGCTACTAGATTCTGAAAAGAACGAAGCACGTTGTGTTGTTGCAACGTCTGGTTATGAAGCAGATCAACTAATCGCAGCTTCAGATCTAGGTGACTTCGAAAGCCGTGAAGTAGCTATCGAAAAAGCACCTAAAGTAGAAGGCGGTCAGCACCTAAACGTGAACGTTCTTAAGCGTGAAACTCTTCAAGATGCAGTTGCTCACCCAGAGAAATACCCACAGCTAACTATCCGTGTTTCTGGCTACGCTGTACGTTTCAACTCTCTAACTCCAGAGCAACAACGTGACGTTATCGCTCGTACTTTTACTGAGACTATGTAATTACTAGTTTTTAAGTAAATTGCGAAAAAAGCTTGGCACTAGCCAAGCTTTTTTTTGCTCTAAGCAAAATATAAAAAAACGACACCGAAGCGTCGTTTTTATGCTGATAACGGTAAATGTGCTACTGCACTTTTCTTAGTACCGCTTTTAGTAGTTCAAAATCATTGTCTAAATCTTCTGACAATAGATCCATTACCGCATGCTTCGCCAGTGGTCCCGGCAATTCAATATCACTACCTAAAATGTCATCAACTACTTCTTTAAACTTAGCAGGGTGAGCTGTACACAAGAATAGCCCTGTTTCGCCATCATTAAGTTGCTCTTGTAAAGAACGGTACGCTATCGCGCCATGTGGCTCACATAGGTAACCTAAGTCATTGAGTTCACGAACACTTGCAGCACTTTGCTCATCCGTCACAGTAGCACTGCCCAATGTATCTAAGCCCCAACCTTGACGTTGGCAAAGCTCTTCGATACGCGGCCAGTTATTGGGTTGACTAACGTCCATTGCGTTTGAAGTTGTTGCAACGGTAGGTTTTGGATCCCACTTGCCCGTTTTTAGGTAACGAGGAACAGTATCGTTGGCATTAGTGGCAGCAATGAAGCGCTTAATAGGTAAGCCTAGAGCCTTGGCTAGCAGACCTGCGGTTAAGTTACCAAAGTTACCACTTGGAACAGAGATCACTAGATTCTCACGCTGTTCTTTGCTCAGTTGAGCAGCGGCTTCAAAGTAATAACAAATCTGCGCCATTAAACGGCTGATATTGATTGAGTTTGCTGAATTCAAACCAATTTCTTGACGAAGTGCTTCGTCATCAAAGGCTTTCTTAACTAAAGATTGGCAATCATCAAAGTCACCAGCAATGGCCACGGTATGAATGTTTTTGCCCAAAGTACAAAAGAGTTTTTCTTGTAGTGGGCTGATTTTGCCTTTTGGATACAAGATAACAACGTTGATATTCGGCATACCATAAAAAGCATGCGCTACCGCCGCGCCAGTATCACCTGAAGTCGCGGTCAATATCGTGATTTGGCCGCCTTCAGAAACGGTTGCCAGTGACTGCGCCATAAAGCGGCCACCAAAATCTTTAAATGCTAGTGTTGGACCGTGGAACAATTCCAAAGCGTAAGTGCCATCTTTTACTTGCTTAATAGGTGCAGGGAATTCAAACGCAGAGTTCACCATCTCAGAAACTTGCGCTTGTGAGAGTTCATCACCAATCAATGCTGACAATATTTTACTACTGCGAGTGATAAAATCCTCAGCAAGTAAAGCGTCAATGTTATCCAACTTCGGAATATCCGTTGGGAAGAATAGTCCTTGGTTACGACCTAAACCTTGTCGAACAGCCTGTCCAAATGAGACCTGTTCGTCGTTTTCTTTGATGTTATACAACTTCATAATTTACTTCCTGTTCCCTTCGAGCCCTGCTGATCTATTTTGCAGATGTGCACGAATCCTTCATCATTTTGTACGTAGTTGGTTTCAAGCCAAGCTTTCACTCTTTCGGCAACCTCTAAACTATCACAGATAGTAAACATTGTGGGGCCACTTCCAGAAATTCCAGAAGTGAGTGCGCCCACTGTTTCAGCGTATTCTCTCGCTTCAGGGAAGCCAGGAAGCAGACGCTGTCGATAAGGTTCAGCAATCACGTCTTTAATCATTTTAGCGGCTAGCTTTGATTGACCTGAATAACTGGCATGAATAAAGCCCGCTAAATGACGACCGTGCGCAATAATGTCTTGTCTACGATATTGAGCAGGTAATATTTCACGAGCAGCTGCCGTTGAAACATTGATTCCCGGATACGCCATCACCCAATACCAATCATCAAAGCTAGGCACTTCTTGGCTAATAATACCCAGTTCTTCTACCATCAGTTGTACGCCGCCAAGATAGCAAGGGGCGACATTGTCATAATGGATACCACCAGAAATTTCACCTTCCATCTTGCCCATCAAGGCCAGCAACTCGGTTTCATTAAGCGGGTTATTATGAAATTGGTTTAACGCATCTAATGCCGCCACAATAGAGCAAGCGCTAGAACCAAGCCCTGAACCAATAGGCATGTTTTTCTCTAGAGTCATCTCTAAGTGGCGCAGTGCGATACCTTTACGCGCCACTTCTGTGGCAAACACTTGCCAGCAGCGATACACAATATTTTGTTTCGCATCAGCAGGTAACTTACTGACAAAACGCCCTGCTGTTTTTAATGAAAACTCTGACTCTCCAGTGGCAACCATTACTCGATCTCCAAGTAATGTGCCATCTATTGGAGAGACTGCTGCGCCCAGTACATCAAAACCGACACTGACATTGCCGATTGATGCTGGAGCATAAACGCAAACACTCTCTTTCATGTTTAGATTCCTAACTTCCAACCCAATGTACGCATTACATCAGAGAATACACCTGCCGCCGTTACCTCTGTCCCAGCACCGTAACCACGCATAACCAGTGGAATTGGCTGATAGTAACGACTGTAAAATGCCAGAGCATTCTCACCATCTTTTACTTTAAATAGAGGATCGTTCTCATCTACCGCCGCGATAGCCACTCGACATTTACCGTCGGCAATCTCACCCACATAACGAAGCACTTTGCCTTCTTTAGCCGCTTCTTGGGACAAATTCGTAAAGTAAGCATCCGCCTCAGGCAAACGCGCTACAAACTCAGCAATAGAACCAGAATCATCAAAACCCGGTGGCAATGCTTGATCAACCACGACATCTTCAAGTTCAATCGACATGCCAGTTTCACGAGCCAAAATCAGCAGCTTACGTGCCACGTCCATGCCCGATAAATCGTCGCGAGGATCAGGTTCTGTAAAGCCGTTATCCATGGCTACTTTTGTCGCTTCACTCAACGTCATACCTTCATCTAATTTGCCAAAGATAAAGGACATTGAACCCGACAAAATGCCGTTAAACTTAACCAGTTCATCACCCGCGTTAATTAGGTTTTGCAGGTTCTCGATAACAGGTAAGCCTGCGCCTACCGTAGTTTCATACATAAGTTTACGTCTTGAAGCACGCGCAACTTGACGCAATTGATGGTAGTACGACATGCTCGCTGTGTTTGCTTTCTTGTTTGGCGTCACCACATGGAAGCCAGCTTGTAGGAAGTCAGCGTACTGACCGGCTACGTTTTCACTAGAGGTACAATCAACTAATACTGGGTTAATGATGTGATTGCGCTGCACCATAGCGCTCAATGATGAAATGCAGAATCTCTCACTAGCATCTCCCATACGATCACGCCATTGATCTAGGTCTAAGCCTTCGCCATCAAGTAACATGCCTTGGCTATTGGCTAAGGCACACACGCGCATCACAATGCCTTTGCTAGCAAGTTTTTGCTGCTGACGAGCGACCTGATCGACAAACTCACCACCAACACCACCAATACCAACCACAAATAAGTCGATGAAGTGTTTAGAATTAAATAGGTTTTCGTGACACGCTTTAATCGCTTTAGCAATTTTGTTTTCAGGGATTACCGCTGAAATAGCGCGCTCAGAAGAGCCTTGAGCAATAGCCACAATGTTGACATTTACTTGAGTTAACGAGGTAAAGAACTTAGAAGCCACACCGCGAGAAGTGCGCATACCGTCGCCAACCAGAGTCAAAATCGCCACATCATTGATGAACTCGATTTGCTCCAACAAGTTATCTTTTAGTTCAAGTTCAAACGCTTCTTCCAATACCGCTTGAGCACGCAGGCGATCGACCGCTTCAATACAGAAGCTAATGCTGTATTCAGAAGAAGATTGAGTAATCAGTACAATCGAGATACCCGCAGAAGACATCGCGCCAAATACGCGACTTGCCATACCCACCATACCTTTCATGCCAGGGCCTGACACATTAACCATAGTCAGGTCGTTTAAGGTCGTGATGCCTTTGATATCTAAATTATCTTCACCGGTATCTAGGCCGATTAAAGTGCCCGGCCCTTGTGGGTTGAAGCTGTTTTTGATCAGACAAGGAATATTAAACTGTGCAATCGGGGCGATGGTTTTTGGATGCAGCACTGAAGCGCCAAAATAAGAAAGCTCCATCGCTTCTTGGTAACTTAACGATTTAAGGAGGCGTGCGTCTTCAACTAAGCGCGGATCACAGTTATACACGCCGTCTACATCAGTCCAAATTTCACAGCAATCGGCACGTAAACAAGCTGCCAATACCGCCGCAGAATAATCTGAGCCATTACGCCCAAGAGTAACCAGTTCGCCCTTAGCGTTACCTGCGGTAAAGCCCGGCATTAGATGCACTTCATCTTTTGGTAATGGTGATTGCACGAAGTTCTGCGTCGAGACTTCAACGTCTACCATAGCTTCTAGGTAATCACCTTTCGCATAAAGGTATTGCACAGGATCAATCAGACCCGCGGCTTGTCCTTTGGCTTCTAATACCGCTTTCATTAAGCGAATAGAAACTTTTTCACCTTTACTAATGATGCGCGCATTAACGTTGTTTGGGCACATGCCCAATAGCTTAATACCTTGCACAAACTCAACTAAGTTGCCTAGTGATTCTTCAACTTGAGCCGAGAAAGCGTCTAACTGAATATGAGGCAGCTCTTGTTTGATGTTGTTCGATAATTCTATAAAAGAGCTTCGTAAGTCATTGATCAGAGGTTCTACATCTTGCTTCTCTAGCGCAGAGTTGATAATTGCGACTAGTTTATTGGTGGTTTTTCCTGGAGCAGATAAGACAACCGCCAACTCCTCTTGATCCGCATTACTTGCAATAATATTCGCCGCACGCAAAAACCTACTTGCATCCGATAACGACGATCCTCCAAACTTTAATACTCGCATTCCATTCTCCCTGAGCTAAAAATTGCAATAAAAAAGGCCTGTATCTGGTGGGATACAGGCCTTTTTTGTAAAAGTTTTCTTTCAGCAGCCTGCCCCAACACTGGTGGTGTCGGTAATAATGATTCGGGTAATCAGGCTACGTGTGTTTTGCATTACTGTTCTATCTGTTTTCTAAATATGTCTAACTCTAGAATTACCTATTTTGCTTTAATCCGTCAATGATAAATTAACAAAAATGGACAAATTCCCATTTTCATCAACAAAAATGGGAGGAAAGTATAGACATCAAAGCTAAAAATTTGAAATAGGAACTGTCTTCATCACAATAACATAAGGTAAACAAATTATTTATAAGCGTTAGCATGGAAATTCCTCTTATCCACACCCATAATTGATATTCTTCAAGGATGAATAAGGGGACAAAATGCGATTATTTTTTCGTTATCAACTGCTTTTGCTCGTGCCCATTCTATTTACTCTTTTCACTACCACCGCCTATAGTGCTACAGACTTTGACAACGCCGTCCCGCAGGACTCAAACATCCACGCATTGAATAACCAATCCCCACATCGCTTATTTATGTCTGCTATTCCTGGCTCGGGTGAGCAATTTGATGAGTGGCGTGTCGATACCGGCTATGCATACTCAGTTTTCGAAAATATCGATCTTTATGTTGCAACACGAATTTCTGGCTCAGTCGATCGTCAATCAAGTCGCGATTTTTTAAGTGGTGTGAACTACCATTTTAGTAACAAACTCTCTTTGAATAGTGCTATCTATGCCTCGCCAGACGTAGAAGCAGTAAGCATTAGCGACTATATGGGGGCAGAACTGTCTGGCAAATATATGTTAACTGAAAGCTTAAATTTGAAGGCAACTTTAGACTATGAAGAGTGGCAAAGTGCAATAGAAGTAAGACTTGGTTTTAGCTTTTAAACGGGATTTATGTACAAATTTCACACTAATGCAACTATTGCACCTTGTTCTTATTTAATGAATACTAGCGCCTAGCACAAAATATCGATATTGATCACAGAATCGAGAGTCGTTTTCACTTATTTGTTAAAATTAACGATTGATTTAAATCAATAAAGTAAAATAAATGAACAACATTTGATTGTTAGAAAGCTGTTAAGTCGGTATGATGCGCAATTAATTTGGCCAAGAATGAAAGGTACTATCGGATTTTAAGTACCTTGTGAAATTTCCAAGGAGGGGGATGTTAAGGTGCAATGAAATCATCGAGTGCATTACATACGCACACAAATGATTACCTTGATGTTATTTTTTGCCTAGAATTTATTAATAAAAATCAATTACACATAGTTTAGGTAGAGCCAATGCAAACCCCTAACATTCTTATCGTTGAAGACGAACAAGTAACTCGCAGTACACTAAAAAGCATATTTGAAGCAGAAGGATACAGCGTATTCGAAGCAACAGATGGCGATTCTATGCATCAAGTGATTTCTGAAAATTCAGTAAACCTAGTGATCATGGACATCAATTTACCAGGCAAAAACGGTTTACTTTTAGCTCGTGAATTGAGAGAGCAAGCCAATGTCGCTCTTATGTTCCTAACTGGCCGTGACAATGAAGTCGATAAAATTTTAGGACTTGAGATCGGTGCTGATGATTACATCACTAAACCTTTCAATCCTCGTGAACTGACTATTCGTGCTCGTAACCTTCTATCTCGTTCAATGAGCGTTAGTAAAGAAGGCGAAGAGAGCAAAAACGTTGAGAAATACACATTCAACGGTTGGGTTCTAGATATTAACAGCCGTTCTTTGGTTAACCCAAATAACGAAAGTTACAAACTTCCTCGCTCAGAATTCCGTGCATTACTGCACTTCTGTGAGCACCCAGGAAAAATCCAAACTCGCGCAGAATTATTGAAAAAAATGACAGGACGTGAGCTTAAACCTCATGACCGTACTGTAGATGTTACGATTCGTCGCATTCGTAAGCACTTTGAATCAGTTGCGGGCACTCCTGAAATCATCGCTACTATTCACGGTGAAGGCTACCGTTTTTGTGGTGATTTAGACGCATAATCAATCCTGAATTGATTATAAAAAACCCAGTTTTTAAACTGGGTTTTTTTAGGTCTGTTGCTTAGGCTAAGCGAACTAATAAACTGCATCCACGTCTACAGCTTGATCAATTAACCATACTTTTTGCGTTTCACCTTTTAGCTCAACCGCAACATCAGCGGCAGTAGCGCTATCGTTATAACCTTCATCTTGTTTGAAAGAAATCTTCCACTGTTTCTCGTTGATAGCTTCAACATCAAATGCATCTTCATCAATAAGGAATGTTTCACCTGCATAGCGAACCCAGATAGCCGTTACCGCCAGATCTGCTGGGATAGTTTTATCTGAGGTTAAGACTAAATTACCATGCAACGGAGCCGATGAAGCCGTCTCGCCAATAGTGGGCATTTTATTGCCCCACATATTCGCTTCCAGTGTCACTTTTGTCTGCTCGACTGTTGATGTTGCTGACGCGGTATCCCACGGAGCATGACATATTGAAGCGCAACCAAATAAGAGCGTAGAGCTCAATAATAGTGCACTTAAAACTTTAACTTTCATCGCTAATTCCTATTCGCAAATTACTATGAATGTAATCATTGCTGATCTTATTATTTATCAAACTCTTGCTCAATCCAATCTTTCACAACCTCAATATCACCAAGGTAACTCTCTTTTATCTCGTCGATCCAGTCATTAATATTTTCCCACCATGCAGGTAGCTCTGGAGATTGAGCTTGCTGAGCGACCATTTGAATACGCTTTAGGCCCACAGAGCCTGCAGCACCTTTAATTTTATGCGCCTCAGACACAATGGCATCTTTGTCTTTAGCCGCTAAATTAGAATCTAAAATAGCCACATAATCTGGCATCATATCTTCAAATAATTGCACACTCTCCAGTACCGGTTTTTTCCCTACGATTTCGATATATGAACGTAGCATTTCTTTATCGATTAGCACATCCAACGGTGTTTTTTCGATTGTAGGCTCTTCTAGTACCGCTTTAGTAGCATGGGTTTTCTCTTCGATAATTTGCTCATCGAGATAACACAGTTTATTTAAAATCTTGCGCAATGCTTTAGCCGACAACGGTTTGCTTATTGCGTCTTGCATACCCGCTTCTCTATAGGCGGTTTTGTCTTTTACTAAGTTAGCCGTCAGCGCCACTATTGGCGGTAAGTTGGTATAGCGACTTTGCAGTTCTGTAGCGATCTCAAAGCCTGTCATATCGGGCAATTGTATATCTAATAACACCAAGTCGTAGTCGGTAGGCTCAAACTTACTCAATGCTTCTGTACCTGTCATTGCCACATCGACTTTGTGGCCAAAACTGGTCAATAAAGAGCGTGCTACTGTAACGTTGAGTTCAATATCTTCAACCATGAAAATAGAAAGTGGACGTTGCACAGGTTCTGTCGTTTCTTCTAATTTATCTATAATAGGTGCGCCAGAAGGTGCGGTAAATTCAACATAGAAGGTACTGCCATGCCCCACTTCACTGGTGGCGTAGATATCGCCGCCCATCTTTCTCATAAGTGATTGAGATACCGCTAAGCCAATCCCTGAGCCTACAGCGTGCAGATTGCCCCCTTCAGATTTCACCTGATAATACATGGCAAATATTTTCTCAAGTTCTGACTCAGGAATACCAATACCGCTGTCTTCAATCTCAAAGCGAATGGCAACTTCGTTATTTTGCAAAGGTTCTGCACTTACATTAACAAATACCCCACCCTCTGAGGTGAACTTGATTGCGTTGCTGATTAAGTTCCATAACACTTGTCGTAGACGAGTCGCATCCACAATGATGTTGTCAGGCATGTCGGTAAGACGTTCGAGTTCAAAACGTAGGTTCTTTTGCTCTGCCATTAAGCGAGACAGACTGTCCAATTCAGTAATGAAGCTATTAAAACTGAGTTCAGAAGGAACTAACTCTAACTTATTGCGATCAAACTTATCTATATCAATAATATCGTTAAAGATATGCCCTAGCGTAATTGCGCTAATGTTGATGGTTTGCATATACTGACGCTGCTCTTTATCTAAGCTAGTACCTAGCAGCATTCGGCTTAAACCTACTATGCCATTTAATGGCGTTCGCAACTCATGACTAATGGTCGAGATAAAGGTGGTTTTATCGCGACTGGCTTTTTCTAGGGATTTTTCGTTCAATTTGCGCTCGGTAATATCACGCCCAAACCCAACTAAACCTAAATGACGCCCTTCTTTATTAAAGAAAGGGACTTTTCGCAATTCATAATACGCTTTACGACCGCCAGGGTACTCAAGCCACTGTTCGTAGATAAGCTCTTCGAGGTTTTCAAATACGATTTGATCTGTTTCGACGATCTGTTGCGCGATTTCTTTCTTATAAACCTGCCATGGGGTTAATCCAACCAGCTCTTTTTCCGTTTTACCGGTGAGTTTCTCAACCGCATGGTTACAACCAGAAAAAACACCATCGGCGGTGCGGTAATAAAATAAATCAGGACAAGCATCGATAAATGAGCGTAATAAAGCGGTTCTCTCAGCAAGCGCTATCTGAGTCGCCTCTCTTTGAAACACTTCATGCTCAAGATCGAGCATAGCCTGTTCACGGGACTCTTCCGCAGACAGGCGCTCTTTCATCTCAAGGTTTAATTGTTTTAAGTTATGGGTGAGCTTTTCATTGAGATCGAGGTCGCGTTCTCGCATATCACTGAGCTCAGAGACCAACTTAGAGAGTTTACGACGAGATTCCTCTAATTGATCGACCACTATAGAGATAAAATAGACCGCACAGGGGGTCATAATCAGGCCAAAGGCGAGCGAACGCAGCGCATGTTTATATTCGAAAGTTTCTCCTAAAATCCAACTGATACCCACTTGAACTAAAATAGCTAAAGTAATCAGGCCAAGAGCAAGCAGGAAAGAGAATCGGAAGATCCCTAATCGAACGAGAAGATCGACATAATATCGAGAGTAAGTTTTCAATGGTTTCATCAAGCAGTCCATTTGCTGTAACTGCCATTAGTTTATCTTGCCTGACTGTAAAAGTAAGTAAGGCAAGAAGGTATTTTAGAAGTAAAGTCGAGACATCAACTATTTAATAGGGGGATCTTCAGTTATTCACTGAGGTTAGCTTTAACACTGGTTGAGTAAATACAAACGGATTATTTAAAAGAGAGCCTTGCGCCCCTTCTCTATCTAATGCGCGGCCGATCTCGGTCATCGCCAACCAACGGTTTTCACACCATAGCGGGGAAAGTAATGTTGGTCTGCGCGCCGCAGAAGAAACTCGGTGATACACCACCTCTGGAGGGGTCATTCTAATTAGCTCAGAAGCAATGCTGACATACTCTTCCAGTTCTAGAGATTCCAATTTGCCGGCTTTCCATGCTTTAGCCATAGTACTGCCTTCGACAATATGTAAGCTGTGTAATTTGATGCCGTCGGTACCCACATCTAATACTTTATGTAATGTTTCGATATTATCTTGCTTGGTTTCTTTTGGTAGGCCCACAATTAAGTGCGTGCACACTTTAATACCGTTGGCGCGCGCCTTTTTTGTGATTTCGGCATAACATTCAAAATCATGTCCACGGTTAATACGCTTTAAGGTGTCATTGTTGGCTGTCTGTAAACCTAGCTCTAACCAGATTTCATAACCTTTCTCTTTATACTCCACCAGCAAGTCCATCACCGCATCAGGAACGCAGTCTGGACGAGTGCCCACACACAGCCCCACTATATCAGCCGACTCTAGTGCTTCTTCATACATTTTTCTTAGTGTTTGCACTTCAGCGAAGGTGTTGGTGTAGGCCTGAAAATAAGCAAAATATTTTTTTGCTCGAGCTATCTCTTTAGATCGGTCGCTTAATTGAACTTCTATTGCCTGAGTTTGAGTGGTTTCGTCAACAAATGAAGAGACGTTACAGAAAGTACAACCACCGCGCCCTATTGTTCCATCACGGTTAGGGCAACTAAATCCACCATGCAGAGTCAGTTTATGAACTTTTTCGCCATAACGACGCTGTAAATCTTGTCCGAGAGTATTGACGAGTTCGTGTAACTGCATGAAATTTCACCTATGATGACTTTGTACCCTGACACCCTGTCATGAAACTAAATTACATCCCTTCATTAATAAGCCGCGTATTCTAACATCTCCGCAAGTTTTTATCGAACGAGGTATTTGAGGCAATATGGTCACGCAAAGGTTTGCGTGTAAATATAAATGCACAAATGTTAACTGGATGCTATAGACACTTGTTCATAAAAAATCCACTTTTGATGAAACTTTCGTTGGAATTCAGCTAGACAAAATTGTAGGATAGTTACAACTATTGCCTAATATCGCCTCATTTAAGATGCCGTTTTTAGATGAATAGTCGGTCATATTCCGCTCCTGCCTTTATAAGATTCTATTAATCAGAAGCTAACTACTGGAAATGACCAAGGAATGTTTTTTTCGCGAACTTTTCAGCGAGAGACGGAATGGAAGCAGGCTAATTTCACACCCATTAGCCCTTTTAGAGACAATTATAAGGAACAATGACGCGGGATCACTCCCCCTTGTCACATTAGATTGGAAGGATTTACCTATGTTGGATAAAGAGCAATCAGCTCAGGGTTTATATACTCCCGAACTGGAGCATGACGCTTGTGGTATCGGTTTTGTAGCACACCTCAAAAACCGCAAGTCACATCGAGTTGTCACACAAGCATTAGATATGCTAGCCAGAATGGAACACCGTGGTGGTCAAGGCTGTGATCCATGTTCAGGTGATGGCGCAGGTATACTGCTGCAAAAACCGCATGAGTTTCTATTAGAAGAAACCGTTAAGTTAGGCGTTCGCCTACCGTCCTTTGAACAGTACGGCGTGGGCGTGGTGCTTTTCCCTCGTGATGAGCATAAACGCGCACAATGTCGTGACATTTTAGAACGCAACGCACAACGTCTTGATTTGGAAGTACTGGGTTACCGTGTTTTACCTACGGATAACTCTATGCTGGGTGCCGACCCACTAAGTACTGAACCACAGTTTGAACATGTATTCATTACTGGTGGCCCAAGCACAACGCCTGAAGAGCTAGAAAGAAAGCTGTATGTTCTACGTAACTACACCGTTCGCGTATGCCTAGAAAGCGTGTCTAACATTGGTGATGACTTCTACATTAACTCTTTGTCTTATAAGACACTGGTATATAAAGGTCAGCTAACCACAGAGCAAGTACCTCAGTACTTCCTTGATCTACAAAATCCAACCATGGTAACAGCGCTTGCCTTGGTTCACTCACGTTTCTCAACCAACACCTTCCCAAGATGGCGTTTGGCTCAGCCTTTCCGTTACATTGCGCACAATGGTGAAATTAACACTGTTCGCGGTAACTTGAACTGGATGAAAGCACGTGAAGCTATCCTTGAGTCTGACCTTTTCAGCCAAGCTGAAATTGATATGCTACTGCCTATCTGTCAAGAAGGCAGCTCAGATTCATCTAACTTCGATATGGCACTAGAGCTTCTTGTTCTATCTGGCCGTACTCTGCCACATGCTCTTATGATGCTGATTCCTGAAGCATGGCAAGAGAACAAAAACATGGATCCTAAGCGTCGTGCTTTCTACCAGTACCACGCCAATATTATGGAACCATGGGATGGCCCTGCATCAGTATGTTTTACTGATGGTGTACAAGTAGGTGCAACGCTAGACCGTAACGGCCTGCGTCCTTCTCGCTACACAGTAACCAAAGATAACTTCCTAGTGATGGCATCTGAGTCTGGCGTAGTTGAAATTGAACCAGAAAACGTTGAGTTCCGTGGTCGTCTGCAACCGGGTCGTATCTTTGTTGCCGATCTAGAACAAGGTCGCATCATTTCAGATGAAGAAGTAAAAGATTCAATTGCCAATGCTCAGCCATATGAAACATGGGTTGAAGAGAATCTACTGAGCCTGAAAAAACTGCCTGACGCAGAAAACGAATTCAACCAACCTTCTCCAGAGCGTTTGCTACACAAACAACAATCGTTTGGCGTGAGCTCGGAAGAAGTAAACGAAATTATTGTGCCAATGTCAAAAGACGGCAAAGAGCCACTTTCTGCTATGGGCGCTGACTGGCCACTAGCGATTTTGTCGCACCAGTCGCAACACCTTTCTAACTACTTTAAGCAGTTGTTTGCTCAGGTAACTAACCCACCAATCGATCCGATTCGTGAACGTATGGTTATGTCTCTGAACACTTACCTAGGTAAAGATCAGAACTTACTGACTGAGACCCCTGAACACTGTCAAAAAGTAGAACTAGAGTCTCCGGTTCTGTCTAACTCTGAACTTGAGAAGCTACGTGCTATTGATAATGAGCACTTACAGTCAAAAACGCTAGATATCGTATTCCAAGCCAGTGAAGATAAAGGCAAGCTAGAACGCGCCCTAAAACGTATTTGCCAGTACGCAGAAGATGCTGTCATCGACGGGTACTCTATTATCTTGCTGACTGACCGTGCGGTTAACTCAAACCATGCCGCTATTCCAGCTATGCTGGCGGTAGGCGCAGTTCACCATCACCTAATTCGCAAAGGCCTACGTGCTAAATGTGACATCGTGGTAGAAACCGGCGATGCTCGCGAAACACACCACTTTGCAACGCTAATTGGTTACGGTGCGAACGCAGTTAACCCATACCTAGTCATCGAAACACTTGCTGATCTGCAGCGTACTAAGAAACTAGACCCTGAAGCGCACATTAAAGACTTGTTCGAGAACTACCGTAAAGGCGTTAACGGCGGCTTATTGAAGATCTTCTCTAAGATGGGTATCTCTACCTTGCAGTCTTACCACGGTGCGCAAATCTTTGAAGCACTTGGTGTGAGCAAATCGGTAGTCGACAAATACTTCACTGGTACTGTGTCTCGTATTCAAGGTTTGACTATCGATGACATCGCTAAAGAAGTGATCGTGCGTCACCGCATTGGTTACCCAACCCGTGAAATCCCAGTGCAATTGCTTGATGTTGGCGGTGTTTATCAGTGGAAACAACGTGGTGAAAAACACTTGTTTAACCCTGAAACTATTTCATTGCTACAGCAATCAACTCGTAACAAAGACTTTGACCAGTTTAAGCAATACACCCAAGCAGTTGATAGCCAAGGTGATAATGCAGCCACACTGCGTAGCCAATTGGACTTTGTTAAGAACCCAGCCGGTTCTATTCCGCTAGAAGAAGTTGAGCCAATTGAAGCTATCCTTAAACGCTTTGCTACAGGTGCAATGTCGTTTGGTTCTATCTCTTACGAAGCTCACTCAACCCTTGCTGTTGCGATGAACCGTATTGGCGCTAAATCAAACTCTGGTGAAGGCGGCGAAGACCCATCTCGTTTCGAACGTAAAGAAAACGGTGATTGGGAACGTTCAGCAATCAAACAGGTGGCTTCTGGACGCTTCGGTGTAACCTCATACTACCTAACCAACTCTGAAGAAATTCAGATCAAGATGGCGCAAGGTGCGAAACCAGGTGAAGGCGGTCAGCTACCGGGCGATAAAGTTGATGACTGGATCGGTGCAACTCGTCACTCCACTCCAGGAGTTGGTCTAATTTCACCACCACCACACCACGATATTTACTCAATCGAAGATTTAGCCCAGCTTATCTACGACTTGAAAAATGCTAACCGTAACGGTCGCGTAAACGTGAAACTGGTATCGGAAGCAGGCGTTGGTACTATCGCTTCGGGTGTTGCAAAAGCTAAAGCCGATGTGGTTCTGATTGCAGGTTTTGATGGTGGTACAGGTGCTTCACCTATGTCTTCAATTCGTCACACAGGTTTACCGTGGGAATTGGGTCTAGCTGAAACACACCAAACACTACTGAAAAACGGCCTACGTAACCGTATCGTTGTTCAGTCTGATGGTCAGATGAAAACACCTCGTGACCTTGCTGTTGCGACTCTATTAGGCGCAGAAGAATGGGGCGTGGCAACGGCTGCACTGGTTGTTGAAGGTTGTATCATGATGCGTAAGTGTCATAAGAACACCTGTCCTGTTGGTATCGCTACGCAAAACAAAACGCTACGTGAGCGCTTTGATGGTCGCGTAGATGATGTGGTGACTTTCTTCCAATACATGGCTGAAGGTCTACGTGAAATCATGGCTGAGCTAGGTTTCCGTACAATTCAAGAGATGGTAGGTCAATCACAGAAACTGAAAGTTCGTGACGGTATCGGCCACTGGAAATACCAAAACCTCGACCTATCGCCAGTTCTACACATTGAACCTGCGCGTGCTGAAGATGGCGTATACAACCAGACTGAACAAAACCACAATCTTGAAGATGTCTTGGACCGCAAACTGATTCAAACTGCGATTCCAGCACTAGAAAAAGGTACGGCAGTAAGCGCTGAATTCCCAATCATCAACACCGACCGAAGCGTGGGCACAATGTTGTCTAACGAAATTTCGAAAGTGTACAAAGACCAAGGATTGCCACAACCAATGAACGTTAAGTTCAATGGTAGCGCAGGCCAATCATTTGGTGCTTTCCTTGCCAAGGGCGTTAAGTTTGAGGTTGAGGGCGACGCGAACGATTACTGGGGTAAAGGTTTATCTGGCGGTACGCTAGTGCTTTATCCGGATGCGAAGTCGAATATCGTTCCTGAAGACAATATCGTTGTAGGTAACGTATGTTTCTACGGCGCAACTTCGGGTGAGTCATTCATCCGCGGTCTAGCGGGCGAGCGTTTCTGTGTACGTAACTCTGGCGCGAAAGTTGTAGTGGAAGGTGTCGGTGATCACGGTTGTGAATACATGACTGGCGGTATCGCGATTATCCTTGGCTCTACCGGTCGTAACTTTGCCGCAGGCATGAGTGGCGGTATCGCTTATGTTTGGGATAAAGACGGCAACTTTGAAACTAAGCTCAATAGCGAGTTGGTTGATATCGACCCTATCGACGCAGAAGACAAAGCACTACTGCAAGACATGCTAACTAAACACGTACAATTCACAGGAAGTGAAGTCGCTCAGTCTTTCTTAGACAACTTTGAAGTGAACTTGCAGTCATTGGCGAAAGTAATGCCTCGTGACTACAAAGCAGTTCTGCAAAAGAACAAAGCAGCGCAGCAACAAACCGAAGCGGAGGCAGTTTAATCATGGGTAAGCCTACTGGATTTTTGGAGCACGGTCGTGAGCTTCCACAAAAACGCGACCCGTCTGTTCGTATCGAAGACAACAAAGAATTTGTGCTAAACGAAGAGTTTGGTGACAAAATCAATACTCAGGCATCACGTTGTATGGACTGTGGCGTACCTTTCTGCCACAGCGGTTGCCCTATCGGTAACATCATTCCTGAATTCAATGACGCGGTATATCGCGACAGCTGGGAAGAAGCGTGGAACATCCTAAGTTCTACGAACAACTTCCCTGAATTTACAGGTCGTGTGTGCCCTTCTCCTTGTGAGACAGCCTGTGTACTAGGTATTAACCAAGACCCTATTACCATCTGTAACATTGAGAAGACTATTGTTGAGCGTGCCTACAAAGAAGGTTATGCCAAACCTAAGAAACCACGTTCTCGTTCAGGTAAAAGTGTTGCCATTATCGGTAGTGGCCCTGCCGGTTTATCAGCAGCAGAACAGTTAAACAGTGCTGGTCACTGCGTAACAGTATTTGAACGTGACGAGAAAGTGGGTGGTCTACTGCGCTTTGGTATCCCGGACTTTAAGCTAGGCATGGACATCATTGATCGTAAGATCAACCTAATGGCTGAAGCGGGCGTTAAGTTTGAAGTGAATGCGCACATTGGTGTCGACATTAACGCACAACAACTGCGTCAAGACTTCGATGTTGTCTTGCTAACCGGTGGTTCTACGGTTCCACGCGATCTGCCAATTCCTGGTCGTGAATTAAAAGGCGTGCACTTCGCCATGGAATTCCTAGGTCAAAACAACCGCCGTGCTAATGAGATGGATCTTAAGGGTGAAGAAATTCACGCGGCGGGTAAACATGTTGTGGTTATCGGTGGTGGTGATACAGGTTCTGACTGTGTGGGTACTTCTAACCGTCATAAAGCCGCTAGCATTACTCAGGTAGAGATCATGCCGATCCCACCAGAGAAACGCCCAGCGAATATGCCTTGGCCTCAGTATCCAATGATCATGAAAACAACCACTTCTCACGAAGAAGGTTGTGAGCGTCACTGGAACATTCTGACCAAAGAGTTTATCGCGAATGATAAAGGTGAAGTAACAGGTCTGCGCATTGCTGACATCGTTTGGCAAGATGCTGCGCCTGGCGAACGTCCTAGTTTTGAAGAAGTTGCCGGCAGTGAACGTGTGATCCCTTGTGATCTTGCTTTCTTGGCTATGGGCTTTTTACACCCAGAACCTACTGGCGTGCTAGCTCAACTGGACATCAAACTTGATGAACGTGGTAATGTGGCAGCCGAAGGCTTTGCGACTAACCAAAAAGGTATATTTGCAGCAGGTGATATGCGTACTGGCCAATCTTTGGTGGTTCGTTGTATCAATGAAGGTCGTGAGTGTGCAATCGCTATCGACAAATACCTAATGCAAAGCTCTAACTTAGAAGCAAAAGCTAACTCGCTAATGCTTTCAGAATAATTAAATCTTAAGATTCCAATCTTTGGCCAGCCTTAACACCGCTGGCCTTTTTTAGGCCACCACCTAAATCCTCTTCCTGTCTTCTTTTTAATAAAGAGTTTGCATAAGCCTCTTGACCTTTGTCTGTTTTAAACTTAACTTGTAAAAATAACGTTAAGTTATTGTATTTAAACACAACATATAAACTTCATGCACTAAGGACACAGTGCTGAGCAATTCCACACTAACAACGGATTGATAGACTCATGTTTAAACCACTCGCATTACTCATGGCAACAACCCTTGCCGTAGGATGTAGCAACGGAGAGAGCACAATGTCAGATAGAAGTATTCAGCCCTGCGCTGACAAGCCCAACTGTGTCTCAACTCAAGACGGCAGAGAGAAATACGCTTTAGCTCCATTTGTCCTAAAACCTGATACCACTTTAGAGGCCATAGAAAGCGTGGCACTTGGCTTAGGCCGAGCAAAAACCGCAGATAGACAAGAAAATTACCTACGCATTGAATACACCAGTAAGGTATTTCGTTTTGTCGACGATCTAGAGCTTCGTATCATTGATGACAAGCTCATCGTGCGCTCAGAATCACGTACAGGTCACTCAGACTTTGGGGTGAACCGTAAACGTGCTGATGCGCTACGTGCGGCGTTATTAGAAGCTGGTCTAATCTAGCTTTCACTTCTATAAAACTCCTATGCTACAATCTCGCCCTATCTAATATAGCTACATTGATCAGAGCGAGATTTTTATGAAAGTCGGCATTATCGGTGCGATGGAACAAGAAGTTGCCATCCTAAAACAATCTATCAAGGGATTAACCGAACAGAAGAAAGGCGGTTGTACCTTCTTCGCAGGTGACATTGATGGTGTTGAAGTGGTTCTACTTCAATCTGGCATTGGTAAAGTTGCCGCTTCTATTGGTACGACATTACTGATCAGTGATTACCAACCTGACGTGATTATCAACACTGGCTCTGCAGGCGGTTTTGACTCCAGCCTTAACCTTGGTGATGTTATCGTGTCGACTGAAGTTCGTCACCATGATGCTGATGTAACTGCTTTTGGTTATGAAATTGGGCAAATGGCTGGTCAGCCAGCAGCTTTTAAAGCTGATGAAAAGCTGATTAATCTTGCGCAATCTGCACTAGACAAAATGGCTGATACACACGCAGTACACGGTCTTATTTGTACAGGTGACACCTTTGTTTGCACCGCACAAGCGCAACAACGCATTCGCACAGACTTCCCTTCTGTTATCGCAGTAGAAATGGAAGCCTCGGCTATCGCTCAAACTTGTCATCAATTTGCGGTTCCTTTTGTGGTCGTACGTGCTATCTCTGATGTGGCCGATAAAGAATCACCAATGAGCTTTGAAGAGTTCTTGCCTCTTGCAGCGAAGAGCTCATCTGAGATGGTGCTGAACATGCTAGCGTTGGTGAAAACTGCGTAATGAGCCTGCTGTACTTTATCGACCTCTTTGGTACCGCCATCTTTGCTATTTCTGGAGTATTGCTGGCCGGTCGATTAAGAATGGATCCGTTTGGCGTGATTGTACTGGCTGCAGTCACTGCCATTGGTGGGGGAACTATTCGAGATATGATGCTAGGTGCCACTCCTGTATTTTGGATTGGCAATACCACCTATGTTTGGGTGATCATCATAACCAGTTTGATCACCATGCTGATCGTCAGAAGGCCAAAACGCATTGCTTGGTACTTGCTGCCTGTTTGTGATGCGATTGGATTAGCGGCTTTTGTCGGCATTGGTGTTGAAAAGGCATTGAGCTATCAAGACTCTTACATGATTGCAGTCATGATGGGGGTACTCACAGGCTGTGGCGGTGGGATCTTACGCGATATTTTAGCGCGAGAAATCCCGATGATCTTGCGCAGTGAAGTGTACGCAACCGCATGTATTGCCGGAGGCTGCACACATACAGGGCTCATGGAATTAGGCGTAAATAGCACACAAGCTATGTTAGGAGGTATTACCGTTACCTTGCTCATACGCTTAGCCGCCATTCGCTGGCATTTGTCGTTACCTACATTTGCCTTAAACAAACAGTAGTCACAGGTTTAACGCCGTATATTCACGGCAAAAACACTCCATACCCAAGTTTGAAAAAGTCATCAACTTTAGTAGGTCAAATAATTGCTTTATTTTCCTGCTAAGTTTATGACTTTTCTCTAGCAACTTTGCCTATAATCATCTAGCTTAACTCAATATCAATTCCATATATTCATGAGTGCCGTATGCTTTTAGAAGGTATCGAAACACTGCTAGTGTTAAACAAAGAAAAAACCATGAGTCGCACAGGCTCTCAGCTTTATATTAGCCAGTCAGCAGTCAGCAAACGCATTTCAAACTTAGAAAAAAAGCTCGATAAAAAATTAGTTGAGCCCGATGGGCGCTTGATTAGACTCACCCCAGCTGCGCAAACTCTTATCCAAAATGTCGCAGCAACCTTTATTGAACTACAAGGCCTGATCAGCGATGAGCAAAGCTTATCTTCAGATGCAGTCATTAAAATGGACTGTTCAGAAACCTTGATTGCAGGCTATCTTTCATCGCAAATAGATAAGATAAATGCGGTAGAAAACGCGTTCACTATCACTACCAACCATACCCCGAGAATTGTTGAAAACGTGCAATCAGGCAGAGTGACCATTGGCTTTTGTGCTGGTCACTTACCAAAAAGTCACGGGTTGGAAGTATTTCACTTGTTTGATGAGCCTTTTTATATTGTCAGCAAGCAGCCCCTGTCACAGCTTCCTAGCAAACTCATCTGTAATGACTTAGCCAACCCAGCCAACACTTATCAGCTGCAATTGCTAGCAAAGCTTGGCGTGAGCCCACTAATGGAAATGGACTCCTATACTGCGGCGGCTAACCTTGCTCTGGGTGGATTAGCCCCAGCACTTATCCCGCTATCAACAATTAAGACACTTAATATTGCGACGAAAAATCTATTTCACTTTGAACAACTAAAACCGCTGAACCGCCCGATAAATGTCTGCGTAAGAGCCAAATCGCTTAAGAATGAAAGAGTGAAATCAATGATACAAACCATTGCTGATGTTGTTCCCAAAGCAGCTTCATTGCCATAGTCATTGACATAATGATCACTAACGGACGGATCCAACGTTGCCCTTTGGTCACCACAATTTTTGCGCCGCAACGAGCACCAATAAACCCGCCAACCGCCATCACTAAACCAATTTTCCAAATTGGCAAACCCGCAATAATAAAGAAGGTTAATGCAGCAATATTAGAAGTAAAGTTCAATACTTTAGTGCGCGCTGTTGCTTCCACCAAAGAACAATTAGCCAGCACCACAAAACAAACCGCAAAAATAGAGCCTGTTCCCGGCCCAAAGAAGCCATCATAAAAACCAATACCGCCACCGATGAAAAACGCGAACATAGCTTCAGATATTTTTCGCTCACCGGATGCTTCACGATTTTGTGGTGACAATAAAAAGTACAAAGAAATCAGTATCAATAATGCGGGAATAAGACTGGTTAAAATACTGGCATCAATATACTGCACCGCTTCTGCGCCAGTCGCCGAACCGATAAAAGTACACAAAATAGCAAGGCGCATTTCTTTAAGGCTCACTAAGCCACTGCGCACAAAATAAAAGCTGGCTGAGAAACTACCAAACGAACTTTGCAGTTTATTGGTGGCCAATGCATGCGTAGGAGGTACGCCAGCGGCTAATAATGCCGGTAAGGTTAATAACCCACCGCCACCTGCCATGGCATCAATAAAACCGGCTAAGCCCGCTACAAAAAATAAAAACGTAAGTATCTCAATGCTTACATCCATCGGTCATCATCCATCCGCTAAAAATCGAAACGCTACGATAGCACTGAGAGATAAATCACAATAGCGAAACAATAGAAAGCAACTCATTCCTAATTTTCATCAATTGATGTAGCTATATCAAGTGGCTATATCGAATAACTATAAACACAAAAAAGCCCGCTATAGAAGCGGGCAAATGAGGTTGTCATGACGGGAGCAATACTCCCGCCTGATTATTATTTTTAAAGTTTGTTGTTACGCTAAGCTTGCTTTCACTTTTGCGTGCAGTTCTTGTACTGAAGTCACGCTAGTTTTAGCGTCCGCAGTATGAGCCATACAGGTTGCAAATGCAGCGTTTAGCGTTGTGGTGTAGTTTACTTTCTCAGCAAGAGCACCACGGCGTAGTACTTTTGAGTCTTCAATCGCTTGACGACCTGCAGCAGTGTTTACAATGTAGGTGTATTCATTGTTCTTGATACGGTCAAGAATATGAGGGCGGCCTTCATGTACTTTGTTCACTAGACGAGGGTTGATACCTGCTTCACCAAGGATAACCGCTGTACCGTGAGTCGCATCTAAATGGTAACCTAATTTGGTTAGCTTCGATGCTAAGTCAACAACACGCTCTTTGTCACCTTCACGAACAGAAAGCAGTGCACGACCACCTTCAGGGTATACATGACCACAACCCAGTTCTGCTTTAGCGTACGCTTCAGCAAATGTTGCGCCAACACCCATAACTTCACCAGTTGAACGCATCTCAGGGCCCAATAGTGGGTCAACGCCTGGGAATTTGTTGAACGGTAGAACTACTTCTTTAACAGAGTAGTATGGTGGAATCACTTCTTTAGTGAAGCCTTGAGCTTCTAGAGATTGACCTGCCATTACGCGAGCGGCAATCTTAGCAATTGGAGCGCCAGTTGCTTTAGAAACAAATGGGATAGTACGCGCTGCACGAGGGTTAACTTCGATTAGGTATACTTCATTGTTCTTAACCGCAAACTGTGTGTTCATTAGACCACGAACACCTAGCTCAAACGCCAGTTTCTCAACTTGCTCACGCATCACATCTTGGATTTCTTGGCTTAACGTGTAAGCAGGAAGTGAACATGCAGAGTCACCAGAGTGAACGCCCGCTTGTTCGATATGTTCCATGATACCGCCAATCACTACGCGCTCACCGTCACAAATGGCATCAACGTCTACTTCAACGGCATCATCAAGGAAGCTATCAAGTAGTACAGGAGATTCGTTTGAAACGCTAACTGCTTCGTTAAAGTAACGACGTAAGTCTTGCTCATCGTATACGATTTCCATCGCACGACCACCAAGTACGTAAGAAGGACGTACAACTAGCGGGTAACCAATTTCACGCGACTTCTCAATCGCTTGTTCCATTGTGGTTACTGTCGCATTTTGTGGTTGTAGAAGACCTAAACGGTCAACAGCAACTTGGAAACGCTCACGGTCTTCGGCGCGGTCGATAGCGTCAGGGCTAGTACCAATGATAGGTACGCCAGCGGCTTCTAGAGCACGAGCCAATTTCAGTGGAGTTTGACCACCGTATTGTACGATAACGCCTTTAGGCTTCTCTACACGAGCGATAGCAAGTACATCTTCCAGAGTTACTGGTTCGAAGTACAAACGGTCAGATGTGTCGTAGTCTGTAGACACTGTCTCAGGGTTACAGTTAACCATGATAGTCTCAAAGCCATCTTCACGTAGTGCTAGTGATGCATGTACACAACAGTAGTCAAATTCGATGCCTTGGCCGATACGGTTTGGACCGCCACCTAAGATCATGATCTTGTCTTTATCGGTTGGGTTTGCTTCACACTCGTCATCGTAAGATGAGTACATGTAAGCCGTATCTGAAGAGAATTCAGCCGCACAAGTATCTACGCGTTTGTAAACAGGGTGAATTTCGTATTGGTCACGTAGACGACGAATTTCGCTTTCTGCAACGCCAAGGATCTTAGACAGACGAGCATCTGCGAAGCCTTTACGTTTCAGTTGGTTTAGTGCGTCTTTGTTTAGACCCGCAAAACCGTTCGCTTTAACTTGTTGTTCAAGCTTAACGATTTCTTCGATTTGAACTAGGTACCAACGGTCAATTGCCGTTAGGTTGAATACGCCGTCAACTGACATGCCGGCACGGAATGCGTCAGCGATGTACCAGATACGCTCTGCGCCTGCTTCTTTAAGCTCGTAACGAATCTTAGTCAGTGCGTCAGGAGCATCGAGGTCAACCATTTCGTCAAAACCTGTTGCGCCAACTTCTAGGCCACGCAATGCTTTTTGTAGAGACTCTTGTTGGTTACGACCAATCGCCATAACTTCACCCACAGATTTCATCTGTGTAGTTAGACGGTCATTAGCACCGGCAAATTTCTCGAAGTTAAAACGAGGGATCTTAGTAACTACGTAATCGATAGTTGGTTCGAATGAGGCTGGTGTTGCGCCGCCAGTGATGTCATTCATCAATTCGTCTAGGGTAAAGCCTACTGCCAGTTTCGCCGCAATCTTAGCGATTGGGAAGCCTGTTGCTTTAGAAGCTAGAGCAGAAGAACGAGATACACGTGGGTTCATCTCGATGATAACCATACGGCCATCTTTCGGGTTGATACCAAACTGTACGTTTGAACCACCTGTTTCTACGCCGATTTCACGCAGTACCGCAAGAGATGCGTTACGCATCAATTGGTATTCTTTGTCAGTTAGCGTTTGTGCTGGAGCCACTGTGATTGAGTCACCAGTGTGAATACCCATAGGGTCAAAGTTTTCAATCGCACAAACGATGATGCAGTTGTCCGCTTTATCACGAACCACTTCCATCTCGTACTCTTTCCAACCAATTAGAGATTCATCGATTAGAAGCTCATTGGTTGGTGAAAGATCTAGACCGCGACGACAAATTTCTTCAAATTCTTCTTTGTTGTACGCGATACCGCCACCAGTACCACCCATAGTGAATGATGGACGGATGATACAAGGGAAGCCAACCATTTCTAGAACTTTGTACGCTTCTTCCATGCTCTTAGCAGTATCCGCATTAGGACACTCTAGGCCAATGGATTTCATCGCTTTATCAAAGCGAGAACGGTCTTCGGCTTTGTCGATAGCATCAGCAGTTGCGCCAATCATCTCAACATTAAACTCAGATAGAACACCGTACTTTTCTAGGTCTAGGGCACAGTTAAGTGCTGTTTGACCACCCATAGTAGGCAATACTGCATCAGGGCGTTCTTTAGCAATGATGTTGCGTACAACTTCCCATTGGATTGGTTCGATGTAAGTTGCATCGGCCATCTCTGGGTCAGTCATGATTGTTGCAGGGTTTGAGTTAACTAGAATTACTCGGTAGCCTTCTTCACGAAGAGCTTTACACGCTTGTGCGCCAGAGTAGTCAAACTCACACGCCTGACCGATAACGATCGGGCCAGCACCTAAAATTAGAATGCTTTTTATGTCATTACGTTTTGGCATTTTCTCTCTACTCCAACTTACGCTTTATGTTCTTTAATCAGGTCAATGAAATGGTCAAATAGTGGTGCCGCATCATGTGGACCAGGACTTGCTTCAGGGTGACCCTGGAAGCTAAACGCTGGCTTATCTGTACGGTGAATACCTTGCAATGAACCATCAAATAGAGATTTATGCGTTGCACGTAAGTTAGCAGGTAGCGTCTCTTCGTCAGCCGCAAAACCGTGGTTCTGAGAAGTAATCATTACTACGTTGCGATCAATGTCTTTAACCGGGTGGTTAGCACCGTGATGACCAAACTTCATCTTCACTGTTGTCGCACCAGAAGCCAAAGCTAGAATTTGGTGACCAAGACAAATACCAAAGATAGGTAGGCCTTTATCTAGGAAAGTTTTAGTTGCTTCAATTGCATAAGTACAAGGAGCAGGGTCACCAGGACCGTTTGATAGGAATACACCATCTGGGTTCAGCGCTAATACGTCTTCCGCTGAAGTTTCAGCAGGAACAACAGTTAGGCGACAGCCACGATCAACAAGCATACGTAAGATGTTACGTTTAGCACCGAAATCATAAGCGACAACATGGTATGGCAGTTCAGAGTCATCTTTCGCTTCAGGAAGACCACCTGTAAGCGTCCAAGAACCTTGTTTCCATTGGTAGGTTTCTTTGGTTGTCACTTCTTTCGCAAGATCCATGCCTTTTAGGCCAGGGAAATCTTTCGCTTTTGCCAGTGCCAAAGCTTCGTCAAGGTTATTACCCGCAACAACACAACCGTTTTGCGCACCCTTCTCGCGTAAAATACGAGTCAGTTTACGTGTATCGATATCCGCTATACCTACAATGTTTTGAGATTTAAGGTATTCAGAAAGTGTTTGTTCACTGCGGAAATTAGAAGCGATGATAGGAAGGTCGCGAATCACAAGGCCTTGAGCATGAATAGAAGTAGATTCTTCATCTTCGGAGTTAGTTCCGGTATTGCCAATGTGAGGGTAAGTAAGAGTAACGATTTGTTGAGAATAGGATGGATCAGTAAGAATTTCTTGATACCCCGTCATCGAGGTATTAAAAACAACTTCTCCAATTGCAGAGCCTTCAGCTCCAATCGCGATACCACGGAACACAGTCCCATCTTCTAGGACCAATATTGCTGGCTTATTCAAGACAACCTCCAAACAAATAAATATGTGAAATTAATAAATTAAATTTCAAGCGCCTTCTCTATTGTAGAGATAGGTCACATTTGCTGAACTCAGACAAATTGACGGCATTCTAATGATGCAGTGTAATATTGTCAATTAAACGACCAATAAAAAGTGTTTTTTTTACTATCAGTGCTTGTTTGGAATATGAAACCCCTAAAAACAAAACTTAACCTGTATATAAAATGATAATTAACAGTCATTCTCAACTACAGATAGGAAAAGCGCACCAGTCATCAGTGAAAATACGTTTTCGAGAAATAGAAAACGTTACCCTCAAGATTTAACCGATCAAATAAGTAACTTCAGTTAAATATCACACCAAACACTATAAAAGATCATATAAAGTCATTCATTTACAAACAAATGTTGCTAGATAATTTTATGCAAAAAAAACGCCAGCATCTGCTGGCGTTTTATTAAATGTTATTCAGATCGAGAACATCGGTCATGCTGTATAAACCCGCCGGTTTATCACCCAACCACTGTGCTGCACGCACTGCCCCATTGGCAAATGTCATTCTATCCGTCGCTTTATGAGTGATCTCTACACGCTCACCGATATCAGCAAACATAGCGGTATGCTCACCGACGATATCGCCAGCTCGGATGGTTGCAAAACCAATCTCATCGCGAGTTCGCTCACCAGTAATACCTTCACGAGCATACACTGCAACATCGGCTAGGTTGTTACCCATTGCGCCGGCAATGGCTTCGCCCATACCGATGGCAGTACCCGATGGAGCATCGACCTTATGGCGGTGATGCGCTTCGACAATTTCAATATCCGTGTAATCACCCATTACTTTGGCCGCTTTCTCAAGCAGCTTAAACACTAGGTTAACACCGACGCTAAAGTTAGGCGCCATCACAATAGAAACAGACTTAGCGTATTCACTAATTTGCTGCTTTTGTTGTTCGCTAAAGCCTGTTGTACCAATCACGATAGCTTTACCGTGTTGTTTACATAACTCTAGGTTTGCTAACGTATTTGCTGGTGCAGTAAAGTCCACAATTACATCAAAATCATCAATCACTTTATTAAAGTCATCAACAAGTGCGACATCAAGCTTACCTTCGCCACTCAACTCACCCACATCTACCCCAATTAAAGAGGTTTGAGGACGTTCATTGGCTGCGCCAAGAGTTGCTTGTTCAATGACGTTTGTTGCTTTAACCAAATTACGGCCCATACGGCCTGCCGCTCCGGCAACTGCTATTCGCACCACTACGTTAGTCTCCATTATAAAAATTGGGATGACTTAATGTATCTGAATCACAGTTTAGAATCCAGCCAATTCACAGATAGCTTTAAAAGTGCTGCATCACTGATTTTACCACCGGAATATTCGCTTCAGGAAAAGCGTAATTCGCTAAATCGGCAAGGTTAACCCACTGTCCTTGTTGCCCTTCTTTGCCAAAAGGCGTGCCCTGAAAACTATGTACAACAAAAAAATCAAAGCTCAGGGCTTTATCACTGTAATCAAAGTCAAAATGTTGAAATACTTCACTCTCTAACTGACAAATTCCTATCTCTTCAAACAACTCCCTTTCGATAGCATCAGCGGCCGATTCATTCTGTTCGACCTTGCCACCGGGAAACTCCCAAAAACCACCTTTATGTGCATGATCTGGACGCTTTGTTATATAGATTTGTTTTTTTTCAGGGTTGAAGATGATGCCAGCAACAATATGAACTCTTTTCATTCATTCCTCTCTACACGTAAAAAAAGAGCCGCATCAGCGACTCTTTTTATTTTATTCCATCACTCACAAAGTGAATAACTAAGCAATTTTACCATGACACTGCTTGTATTTTTTACCTGAGCCACAAGGACACGGTTCATTACGACCCACTTTTTGCTCGTTACGTACCGGAGTTTGCGCTGCCGCAGCCGGTTGTTCATCACCAGCAAGTTGGTTTTCAGCGGTTTGGTGCTGAGCTTTTGCTAAGCGAGCCGCCGCTTCAGCTTGAGCTTGACGCTGTTGCTCCATACGCTCAACTTCTTCTTGCTGTTGAACACGTACTTTACTCAAAATAGACACTACGTCAGATTTTAGAGTATTAAGTAGGCCTTCAAACAATTCAAATGACTCACGCTTATATTCCTGTTTCGGGTTCTTCTGAGCGTAACCACGTAAATGGATACCTTGACGCAAATGATCCATTGCCGCCAAGTGCTCTTTCCAAAGTCCGTCAAGAGATTGCAACATTACTGATTTTTCGAAGTTACGTAGTACAGATGCACCTACCGCTTCTTCTTTCTCTTGGTATACAGCAACTGTTGCCGCTAAGATCTTCTCACGCAATGCTTCTTCATAAAGTTTGTCGTCTTCATCTAACCAAGTTTGCAGAGGCAATTCTAATTCAAACTCAGTTTTTAGACGTTTCTCAAGACCAGAAACATCCCACATTTCTTCAATAGATTGTGGCGGAATGTATTCGTCAATGATGCTTTCAACAACGTCAGCGCGGTTATGTTCGATCATTGCACTGATGTCATCAGCTTCCATCAACTCATCACGCAACTCGTAAACAACTTTACGTTGGTCATTGGCAACATCATCGTATTCAAGTAGCTGTTTACGAATATCGAAGTTACGACCTTCCACTTTACGCTGTGCTTTTTCAATTGAGCGAGAAAGCATCTTACTTTCAATCGCTTCACCTTCATCCATACCAGACTGAATTAGGCCAGCCATACGATCTGAAGTGAAAATGCGCAGTAGAGAATCTTCCATTGAAAGATAGAATCGAGAAGAACCTGCATCACCCTGACGACCAGAACGACCACGTAACTGGTTATCGATACGGCGAGATTCATGACGTTCAGTACCAATAATGTGTAGACCACCCGATGCTAGAACTTGATCATGGACTTTGCGCCATTCTTGTTTGATCTCTGCTACTTGCTCATCTGTTGGGTTTTCTAATGCTTCAACTTCCGCTTTCCAGTTACCACCTAACACGATATCGGTACCACGACCGGCCATGTTGGTTGCGATTGTTACCGCACCTGGCATACCAGCGCCCGCTACAATTTCAGCTTCATGTTCGTGGAATTTTGCGTTTAGAACGTTGTGCTTGATCTTGGCTTCTTTCAGCGCGTTAGATAACAGCTCTGATTTTTCGATAGAGATTGTACCCACCAAAGATGGCTGACCTGCATTTACGCGATCTTTAATATCTTCGATAATTGCCGCAAACTTATCTTCTTCAGTACGGTAAACCACATCTGGCATATCGTTACGAATCATAGGTTTGTTGGTTGGGATAACCACAGTTTCTAGGCCATAGATAGACTGAAACTCAAACGCTTCAGTATCAGCAGTACCTGTCATGCCCGACAGTTTGTCGTACAGACGGAAATAGTTCTGGAAGGTAATTGATGCCAGCGTTTGGTTTTCGTTTTGAATCTTAACGCCTTCTTTTGCTTCTACCGCTTGGTGAAGACCTTCAGACCAACGACGACCTGGCATTGTACGGCCAGTGTGCTCATCAACGATAACCACTTCGCCTTCTTCATTAACGATATAGTCAACGTTACGTTCAAACAGTACATGAGCACGTAGTGCAGCATTGACGTGATGCAATAGGCTGATATTGGCTGGTGAGTAAAGAGTATCACCCTCTTCCATCAAGCCATTTTTAATCATCAATTCTTCAACGTACTCTTGACCGGTTTCAGTCAAGTACACTTGTTTAGATTTCTCATCCAAAGTGTAGTGACCATCACCACGGTAATCTTCGCTATCTTCTTTATCTTGCTTTTGTAGATTAGGGATCAACACATTGATGCGGGTATAAAGATCTGAGCTGTCTTCTGCAGGGCCTGAGATGATAAGCGGTGTACGCGCCTCATCGATTAAGATGGAATCCACCTCATCCACTACTGCGAAGAAACGTTCACGTTGCACGCGGTCTTCTGCACGGAACGCCATGTTGTCACGTAGGTAGTCAAAACCAAATTCGTTGTTGGTTCCGTAAAGAACGTCAGCTTTGTAGGCTTCTTTCTTCGCTGGCGGCGCCATGTTCGGAATGTTCACGCCCACTGTCATTCCTAAGAATTCAAATAATGGACGGTTAGTTTCAGCATCACGACTCGCTAGATAGTCGTTCACTGTTACGACGTGCACGCCTTTACCCGTCAAAGCATTCAAGTAAACAGGAAGGGTTGCAGTTAAAGTTTTACCTTCACCCGTGCGCATCTCTGCAATTTCGCTGTCATTCAGTACCATGCCACCGATTAACTGCACGTCAAAGTGACGCATGCCATATACACGTTTTGAGGCTTCACGTACCGTAGCAAAAGCATGAGGCAATAGTTGCTCTAGTGTTTCACCTTTTTCTAAACGCTGACGAAACTCAACTGTTTTAGCTTTTAGTTCTTCGTCACTTAATTTGTCATAATCAGGCTCGTAACTATTGATCTCTTTAACGATCTTACGAAGACGGCGAAGAGTACGCTCGTTTCGACTGCCAATTACCTTTGTCAGTAGCTTAGTTATCATTGTTATTGTTTCTCTTGTTGTGGATCGTTATGACCCAAAATACTTATTCGGCTATATATCTATTCAGCGAGTACTCAGTGATATTGAGTTCAAAGCAAGCAATTTCAAGCTTTCAATTAGATTTAATGGGCTATAGTGTATGAAATTTTAAACTTGCCGACCATTAGAAACTAAATTTGTTTGAACAAGCCTCTATTTTTTTTAGTTAACTGGGTAAAGATAAAGCGAATCAAGGGTTCAAACATGATAAAATTGCATAGAAATTCTTCTCTGGGGCTGAGTTGTGCGAGACCATAGACCTACATTAACCGAAGAGGTTATTAAAAATACCAAGCTAGGCGCTATCCAAGAGCACGCGGCCACCATCAATAAACTCAATAATACTGTCTTAGAGTTGCTACCAAAGGAAATTAGACGCTATTGCCGCGTTGCCAATTGCCGAGATAGCCAACTGGTGTTAGAGGTGGCGAATGCCTCTATTATGATGAAGCTCAACTATGATCGCCTCTATCTTTTATCTCAACTACGCCAGCATGGATTTGCTCGCCTAGTGAATATTGAAATAAAAGTAAGCCCTGAGCTTTATAAAAGTGAGCAACTGTTTGTCGCAGAAAAAGACGTCCCTTCTCGTCCACCGCTTTCGCAAGCCACGGCCGACAATTTAACTATGCTGGCAGAAATAGCACCGGACAACATAAAACAGAGATTGCGTAATATCGCCAAACTGGCCAATAAGTAATACCAATCACACTAAGTAAGTGATCAGAACTAGCGCAGGAAAAATGCTCGAGAACAAGGCAGAATTTTTCGATAAGTAGTTATTCTACAATCAAAAATTCTAACGCCGTTATCGAGCATTTTAACAAGCTAGAATGACCAGTTATTTAGTACGATTGGTATAAGAATAAAGAGATAGAACAATAAAGCGATACACCAAGATCAAAAAAAGCAGCCTAGGCTGCTTTTTTAATTGTATTTGGTTTAGCTTGCTAAACGCTTATGCCAACACCATGTTTGGTTCAGCAAAAGCAACAGGTGATCCTGCTTCTTCTTCAAAGGTTGCCCATTCCCAAGCTTCTTGATCAGCAAGTACTGCGCGAAGAAGTTGGTTATTTAGACCGTGACCTGATTTGAATGCACGTAACTCACCAACGATGGGTGAACCACACATGTACATATCACCGATAGCATCCAATACTTTGTGCGTAACAAACTCGTTTGAGAAACGCAGGCCGTCTTCATTAAGAATACGGTATTCATCAAGAACGATGGCACAATCAAAACTGCCACCCAAGCATAAGTTTTGTGATTGAAGATATTCGATATCACGCATGAAACCAAAAGTACGAGCGCGAGAAATCTCTTTTACAAAAGATTTAGACGAGAAATCAAAGAGCATGTGTTGCTCATCTGAATCAATCGCAGGGTGCTCAAATTCAATTTCAAAATCTAGACGGAAACCATTATAAGGAACAAGTTCTGCCCATTTGTCGCCATCTTCTACGCGAACTGGCTTCTTAATGCGAATAAAGCGCTTAGCTGCGTTTTGAACCTCGATACCTGCTGATTGAAGCAAGTATACAAATGGGCTCGCGCTGCCATCCATAATTGGAATTTCAGGTGCATCAACTTCGATAATAATATTATCAATGCCCATGCCTGAAAGAGCCGCATTAAGGTGCTCAACAGTAGAGATGCGCACACCGTCATCATTTACAAGAGCGGTACAAAGCATGGTGTCGCGCACAGAGTTAGCATCCGCAGGGAAATCCACTGCAGGTTCTAAATCCGTTCTACGGTATATAACACCAGTGTTTGTTGCTGCAGGGCGAAGCGTTAGTGTGACCTTTCGCCCAGAGTGCAAACCCACTCCGGTTGTTTTAACGATCTCTTTTAAAGTACGCTGCCTAATCATGCAATACCTCTCATTTAAAGCAAATTCTGTCGCTGTTTCCAGCTTGGTCGCACATCCTACCAGTTTTTTCCCAATTGTCAAAAAATGAGCAATTAGTCGGCTTGGTTGCGTAAGAAAGCTGGAATGTCTAGCAATGCGCTTTCTGTTTGACCAGCTTTAGTTGCGTGCTGTTGGCTTCCTGTCGCAGGACGAGAAGTCACAGTCTCTGGTTTTGGTTTAACCGTAGTCTGAACCTTCAACTCTGATTCCGCTTTCGCAACAACGCGAGGCTCAGGAGTTACCGTAGCTTTTGGCTTAGAAGTTGAACCTGTCACTAATGTGATTTCAGGTTTCTTCTCATTACCAATGCCTGTTGCAACAACAGTTACACGGAACTCATCAGACATATCCGGGTCTAGAGATGTACCAATAACAACAGTTGCATTGTCAGATGCAAATGCTTTAACTGTGTTACCAACAATTTCAAATTCGTCAAGACGCATGTCCATACCAGCAGTGATGTTAACCAGCACGCCACGCGCACCCGCTAAATCGATATCTTCTAGTAGAGAGTGAGAAATTGCCGCTTCTGCTGCTTCTTCTGCACGATCTTCACCAGTAGATACGCCACTACCCATCATTGCTTGACCCATTTCAGACATTACGGTGCGAACATCCGCAAAGTCGACGTTGATCATGCCAGGACGAGTAATCAATTCTGCGATACCTTGCACTGCATCTTTCAATACATCATTAGCATAGCCGAATGCTTCAAGTAGTGTCACATTGCGACCGTATACTTTAAGCAGTTTTTCGTTAGGAATTGTAATTAGGGAATCAACATGCTTAGAAAGCTCTTCAATGCCTTGCTCAGCAAATGCTAGACGTTTCTTACCCTCAAAACCAAATGGTTTTGTTACTACTGCAACCGTTAATACACCCAGTTCTTTTGCAATTTCTGCAATCACTGGAGCTGCACCAGTACCTGTACCACCGCCCATACCAGCAGCGATAAATACCATATCAGCACCTTCCAGCACCCCTTTGATCGCTTCGCGATCTTCAAGAGCTGAATCACGGCCAACTTGAGGGTTAGCGCCAGCACCTAGGCCTTTAGTAATATCAGTACCAATTTGAATTACGGAACTTACGCTTGCCTTGCGAAGTGCCTGTGCATCGGTATTAACACTGATGAATTCCACGCCTTCGATGGACTCACGAACCATATGTTCAACGGCATTACCACCGCCACCGCCAACACCAACGACCTTAATTACGGCTTCATCATTCATTTCCGTCATCGGTTCAAACATCTGCTTTCTCCGTTTCCTGTCTAGCCAGGTTAAAATTCTTTTTGTATCCAATTACGCATTTTGGTAAAAAATCCAGCAATAGATGAGGCTTGTTTCGGTTCTGAATACTCACCATCATCATTAAAACTGCTGTCTTTGCCATAATGCAATAAACCAACTGCCGTAGAATGGTACGGCTCCTTCACATATTCTGTTAAGCCTTTTACTTCTGTTGGCTTCCCGATTCGAACTTGGTTACCAAATACACGCTCGGCACATTCAGCTAAACCTTCTATCTGGGAAGCGCCGCCAGTTAATACAATACCGGCCGCAATGTGGTGATGCTTAACACCACTTTCTCGCATTTTATTTTGTGCGTTTTCAATCGCTCGATTGATTAAACCCATAAGTTCAGTATAACGTGGTTCTATCACTTCAGATAACGTTTGTCTTTGCAAGCTACGAGATGGACGACCACCTACACTAGGAACATTCACGGTATCATCTTTGCTGACCAACTCGCTCATGGCGCAGCCATACTTCACTTTGATTTCTTCTGCGTCGTTAATTGGCGTACCAAAGGCAAACGCGATATCACTGGTTACAGAGTTACCTGCATAGGAGAACACTTCTGTATGACGCAGTGCGCCACCGGTCCAAAGTGCAACATCCATAGTGCCAGCGCCGATATCAACAACACACACGCCTAATTCTTTTTCATCTTCGGTAATCACTGCATC
Organism: Vibrio sp. B1Z05; assembly: GCF_052955985.1. Taxonomy (NCBI): domain Bacteria; kingdom Pseudomonadati; phylum Pseudomonadota; class Gammaproteobacteria; order Vibrionales; family Vibrionaceae; genus Vibrio; species Vibrio sp. B1Z05. The sequence continues at coordinate 407,194 of NZ_CP130463.1, read as the reverse complement.
ACTTGCTGCAAGACCAGAGAAGACTAATTGTTCAACTGTTAAGCCACAACGTTCCACGGCTTTAATTACGTTTCTTGCCATATCATTGTGACAAGAAATCATGTGTACGCTCACTTCCATACGCACACCAGATAAGCCTAACGGATTTTTAATTCCGCCAAGATGATCTATTTTAAATTCTTGTGGAATTACGTGTAAAATACGCTCTTCTTCACCAATTTTGATTGAACGAGCTGTATGAATAGCTCGGTCCATATCTTCTTGAGACACTTCTTCATCAGAAATCGCCCCCATACCTTTTTCGATACGGCTGGTTATATGCTGACCAGAGATAGAAAGATATACGCTGCTAATCTTGTGCTCAGCCATTAGCTCAGCTTGATTCACTGCTCGTTCAACGGACTTGATTACAGATTCGAGGTCATTAACCCCACCTTTGTCCATTCCGCGGGATGGGCTACTGCCAGATCCAATTATATTGATCTGGCCGTCTGGAAGAATTTCGCCTACTAACGCTGAAACAGTCGCTGTACCGATGTCCAGACCAACAATCAGATTATCATCCATACCCTTGGTCATTACTACTCTCTATGCCTTTGCTCGTCGGAAAGCCAGCCAATGGCGGCTCCAGTATCGTATCTCAAGTCTATATAACTGATTTGCTGAACCTTCTCGTTCATATGATGATAAAGGTCAACAAAGCGTTTTATTCTTTCATTTAATGCATCTTTGCCTAATTCAAGGCGAATACCATTATCTAATATAATCTGCCAAGCCAGTCTGTCATTGAGAACAACAGAAGTGATTTCTAATCCGAGATCTTCGAATTTAGGCTTTAAATCACGCCAAGTATTTAGCACTTCTTCACTTTTGGCTGCTGGGCCATAAAGCTTAACAATATCTTGGTCTTTTTCGTGCAAAGTACCCGGGTCTGCATCAAAGATCTGCCCACTATCGTTTAGTAGTGCAGTACCATTCCAGATAGCAGCAGGTTGATGCTCCATTACAAAAACCTTGATGGTATTTGGCCATTGCTTACGAATAGCAGCACTGGCAACCCAAGGCAGATCTTCAACCGCGTGTTGCAGTTGATTGACATCTTGAGTCATAAAGGTGCCAAATGGCTGAATACGTGACAAAGCACTCTGTACGTCAGAGTTGTGAACGTATTCTAAATTACCTTCAAGGACAAATTGAGAAAGGGGTAAGCGTCCACTATCTCGCATCCATGCAACGGTGGAATAAATACCAAAAACAATCAAAATAACAACGAATAGTAAAAAACTCGCATCTACCAAAGAAAATTTAAACTTCGGTTTTTGTTTGAATTCGGTTTCGACGTCTAATGTAGCTTCCATTTTAATAATGTCGTCGACTTCCTAATTAACTGCGCATATGCCTACACGGGCAAGTATATCTACTTTTAGATTATACTTACCCGACATGATCTTTCCATAACAATAAGAGATATTTCGGTCAGGAAACTAACATTTTTGCATTGCTCTGATATTGAGGGCAAATTTTTCCAGTTTTTTGGCAACCTTTCCAACATCACCTGCACCTTGAGTAAGGACAAGGTCCCCTTCTTGCAACAAGTTGCTAAGCACATTTGGCAAATCATCTTGTTTTTTAACAAAGATAGGATCGATGCGTCCGCGACCACGAATAGCTCGACACAATGAGCGACTATCAGCCCCTGCAATCGGTTCTTCGCCTGCTGAATAAACATCTAGCATTAACAGCACATCGACTTTGTCGAGTACGTTAGCAAAGTCATCAAAAAGATCGCGAGTTCGGCTATAGCGATGAGGTTGGAATATCATCACCAAGCGCTTATCAGGCCATCCAGCGCGAGCCGCATCTATGGTAACATCGACTTCACTTGGGTGATGACCGTAATCATCCACCAGCATGGCAGTGCCGTTACCTGTTTCGTATTCGCCAAGGTGTTCAAATCGACGACCTGTGCCTTGCGTGGCAAGTAATGCAGATAAAATAGCTTCATCAGAAATGCTATCTTCTGTTGCAACTGCAATGGCTGCTGATGCATTCAGCGCATTGTGTTTACCTGGCATATTCAACGTAATATTAAGATCGCTCTTACCTTCACGTTTCACCGTAAAGTAACTTTGTTGCCCTTGCTGGCGGTAGTTGACGATTTTAACGTCAGCATCATCGGCAAAACCATAGGTGATCACCTGACGACTGATGGTAGGCAGCATTTCACGAATCACAGGATCGTCAATACACATAATGGCCTGACCATAGAAAGGCAGTTTATGTAAGAAATCACGGAATGTTTGTTTGAGTACTTCAAAGTCGCCGCCATAAGTATCCATATGATCAGCTTCGATGTTAGTAACAATGGCGACCATAGGTTGCAGATGCAAAAATGACGCATCGCTTTCATCGGCTTCAGCAATCAAAATACGACTTGAACCTAAACGTGCATTGGTGCCTGCGCTTTTTACTAAGCCACCATTGACAAACGTTGGATCAAGACCAGCTTCTGAATAAATTTGCGTCACTAATGCTGTGGTCGTGGTTTTACCGTGGGTGCCTGCAACCGCAATGCCGTGGCGATAACGCATAATTTCTGCCAACATTTCAGCGCGGCGTACAATAGGAATACGCAGCGCTTGAGCGGCGACTATTTCAGGGTTTCTTTGGTCTATTGCCGTAGAGACTACCACTACACTGGCATTTTCAATGTTGCTTTGAGCGTGACCAATAAAAATTGTGGCCCCTTTGCTTTGTAAGCGTTCAGTGACGAGATTTTGATTAATATCTGAGCCAGAGATAGCATAGCCTTCATTTAGCAATACCTCAGCAATACCACTCATACCAGCACCGCCGATACCGACAAAGTGGATGCTTTGCACGCGGCGCATTTCTGGAATCATAGCTCGGATGTGGGCTAAATCTTGTTTGTGTTCAATTACCATAATATTCTCTTGCTCAGTATTCTTCGAGATTAGTCTCGCTCACTTAACGCTGCTCGCTCAAATCTAGTTAATTAAAGCTCGTCAATTAAAGCTATTTAGTTAAAGCAATAATGGCTTCAGCCACTACTTTATCTGCATCAAGCTTAGCCGCCTGACGTGCATTAATTGCCATCTCTAGTAGCGAGGTTCTATCTAATTCTTGGATAGTGTCTTTTAGCTTAATCGCTGACAAATTTTGTTGTTCAATCATCTTAGCTGCCCCAACATCAACTAAATAGTCTCCGTTGAGTGCTTGTTGTCTATCTTTGTGCGGATAAGGGACAAAGATAGCCGCTAAACCTGCCGCTGATATTTCAGATACCGTTAGCGCGCCAGAGCGACACACAATGACGTCTGCCCATGCATAAGCCGCCGCTACATCATCAATAAATTCAGTCACTTTAACTTGTGTGACACCCGCATTTTGATAACGAGTTTCTACATCAGCTTGGTTATCTTTACCCACCTGATGCCATACACTGTATCCCTGACCAAGCTCTGCTACAGTCTCTGGAAGGGTATGGTTTAAAATTCGAGCACCTTGACTGCCACCCATCACCAAAATACGAATATCATCGGTGCGAGAAGCCAATCGTGTCGCAGGATCTTCCAGCGCAACCACATCGGTACGTACCGGGTTACCCACTACTTCAGCCGTTGGAAATGCACCAGGGAAAGCTTGGAATACCTTACTGGCAACTTTAGCTAGCCAACTATTCGTTAAACCTGCTACGGCATTTTGTTCATGTAAAACCAATGGAATACCACATTGACGAGCGGCAATACCACCTGGGCCGCTAACATAGCCTCCCATACCCAATACCACATCCGGTTGGTAACGTTTTATGTGTGCTTTTGCTTGAGCAATGGCGTTAATGATCTGAAATGGCGCTTTAATCAGTTTAGCTAAACCTTGACCACGAAGTCCTTTGACCTTAATAAAATCAATCTCGATACCATGCTTAGGCACAAGCTCGGCTTCCATACGATCTTCTGTCCCCAGCCAGCGGATCTCCCAACCTTGTTGTTGTAGATATTTAGCGACAGCAAGGCCTGGAAAAACATGTCCGCCAGTACCGCCAGCCATGACTAAAAGTCGTTTCTTTTCAGTGGTCATTTTTGCGCTTTACCTTGTAGGTCATCATCTTGTGTTAATGACTGCTGGTAATCCTGCAGTCGATACTCATGATCAATTCTGATCACTATGCCTACCGCGATAGACATGATGATCAAACTAGAGCCACCGTAACTGATCAGTGGCAACGTCAAACCTTTGGTTGGAACCATACCGGCTGCCGCACCCACATTGACCACACTTTGGAAGGCAAACCAAATACCAAAGCCCATAGACAGGTAGCCACTAAATACATCGCCCGATTCAATAGCGCGTTTACCAATGAATACCGCTTTGAATACCAAGGCAAAAATGAGGAACAAGATGCAAGTGACACCAATGAAGCCAAGTTCTTCACCCATCACCGCAAATACAAAGTCGGTATGCGCCTCAGGTAAGTAAGCCAGTTTTTGAATTGAATTACCTAAGCCTTGACCAAACCATTCGCCACGACCAAATGCCATCAAGGATTGAGTAAGCTGATAGCCACTACCAAATGGGTCTTCCCAAGGGTCTAGAAATGACGTAACACGCTTCATACGGTACGGCTCAGCCAAGATCAAACCACATACTGCTAGCACCCCAGCAAAGGCTATCGCCAAGAATTGCCATAGTTTAGCGCCCGCAATGAAGAGCATGCCAAAAATAGTCACTAGCATTACTACCACAGTACCTAAGTCCGGCTGTCCTAATAAAAGGAGTGCAAGCGCACCAAATACAAGGAAAGGTTTTAAGAAGCCACCAAAAAAGCTGGCTCTTACTTCTTGCTGCTTACGGAATAAGTAGCTGGACATAAAAATAAACAATGACAGTTTTGCCAACTCTGCTGGCTGGAAGTTTATCGGTCCTAAAGGAATCCAACGCGATGCCCCGTTCACCGATTTACCGCCGACCAACACCACGAGTAGCAAAAACAGACTTAATATCAACAGTGCCATACTGTATTTCAACCAAAGCTTGGTTGGAATGTGCACCACAACAGCCATAACGCCCAATGCTAAAACAAGATAAAACGCATGGCGTATTGCAAAATGGAAGGGAGTACCAAAGTGGGTATAACTCAGAGGTAATGACGCTGATGTCACCATCACTAAGCCGATAAGCATGAGTATAAAGGTCAGCCATACTAACTGTCGGTCGTAAAGAACAGGTAAAGCTGAAGGCTGTTGAACATTTTCCAATTCATCAGAAGGCGCTATCGCTTCATCACTTAAAGTAGGAGTCGATTCCTTTCCGTGAAATCGAGACAGCCAACGTAATTTTTTCACTTTTTCCTGATCTCTATTTTTAAATTGCATCCTGCTGCTCATCACTGTGTTGAGCGAGCTGAGTAAAGATATCTCCGCGCTGCATAAAGTTTGCAAACTGATCTAAGCTAGCACAGGCCGGAGAAAGCATCACCATATCACCGACTTTAGCTTTCTGTCGAATGGCCTGCACTGCTTCTTGCATACTTTCAAAGTAAACACTGTTTTCAGAGAGCAAAGCCAGCTGTTTGCCATCTGCGCCAAAGCAATACAGCTCAGCGTGCAGTGCAGATAGCGCAGGTTTTAATTCGCTAAAATCGGCACCTTTTCCGTCACCACCTAGCAATAGGTACAAACAACCTGTAATACGTAAACCATTTAGTGCGGCTAAGGTGCTGGCAACATTGGTGGCTTTTGAGTCATTCACCCAAGTAATGCCATCATTACGACTGACTACCTGACAACGATGCGCCAGTCCGACATAAGATTTCAATGCATCTAAAGCAGGCTTAACATCAATATCAGCCGCTTCAAGTAATGCAATTGACACTAAGGCGTTAAGCATATTGTGTTGACCCACAATAGACAGTTCATCCGTCGCTAGCAGGCGTTGTCCATGACTGGTGAGCCACGTTTGATTAGCATGATCTGACAGATAATATTCACCTTGCGCAATACCAAACGCTAGCAAGCCTTGGCGCTTGTCTGGGTAAGTGGCGTTATCATCTGCATTCACAATTTTAATTTTAGCGTTATCAAAGATTCGTAATTTAGCATCTCGATAATCGTGCATGCCTTCATATCTATCCATATGGTCTTCAGATAGATTGAGAAAAGCCGCCGCTTGCAACGCTAAACTAGACGTCGTCTCAAGTTGAAAGCTGGACAGTTCCAGTACATACAAATCCGCATCAGATTCGAGCAAATCTAACGCAGGAACGCCAATATTGCCGCCGATCGCAGTTTTAACCCCAGCGGCATTCGCCATCACGCCCGTTAAATCCGTCACTGTGCTTTTACCGTTAGAGCCGGTAATCGCTAACACGGGTTTGTTGGTCGCCCAAGCAAACAGCTCAATATCACCGACAATGGGCACGCCCAGTTTAGCTGCTTGTTGCAGTTCAGCAGTTGCTAAAGCAATTCCCGGGCTAGCCACAATCAGGTCGGCGTTATCTAGCCATTGCTGATTTAAACTCCCGCAAAACAGTGGCACGTCATCGCTAAGTTTATCTCGCCCGGCGGGGTTTTCTCGGGTATCTATCACTTTAATGCTCAGGTTGCGCCCCAATTGTGACGAAACTCTTTTTAAGTGATTAACTACAGACAGCCCAGTAATACCAAGCCCGATAACGACGACATTTTGTATCTTTTGCCACTGTTGCATGGATTAACGTACCTTCAATGTTGCAAGACCAATCAGCACAAGTACGATAGAAATAATCCAAAAACGTACAATAACACGAGGCTCTGGCCAGCCTTTTAGTTCGTAGTGATGGTGAATAGGTGCCATACGGAAAACGCGTTGACCACGTAGCTTATAAGAGCCTACCTGTAGAATGACCGAAAGAGTTTCCATAACGAAAACGCCGCCCATAATCACCAACACAAACTCTTGACGCACTAACACCGCAATGGTGCCAAGTGCTCCGCCAAGGGCAAGCGAGCCTACATCGCCCATAAAGACTTGTGCAGGGTAAGTGTTAAACCATAAGAAGCCTAAACCAGCACCCACAATCGCCGCACAGAAGATCACAAGTTCACTGCTGTCTGGGATATAAGGAATGTGTAAGTATTGCGCGAAATTCACGTTACCTGTGGCATAAGCAATAATGGCAAAACCGGCTGACACTAAGATAGTCGGCATAATAGCCAAGCCGTCCAAGCCATCGGTTAAGTTAACCGCATTACTGGTACCCACAATCACAAAGTAAGTCAGTACAATATAAAACAGGCCAAGTTGCGGCATGATGTCTTTGAAAAAAGGCACTACAAGCTGAGTGGCGGCGGTGTCTTTACCGTGCGCGTACAAAGCAAAGGCCACCACGATAGCAATGGCTGACTGCCAAAAATATTTCCAACGAGCAATCAAACCATCGGTATTTTTGCGTACTACTTTGCGGTAATCATCTACAAAACCAACCGCACCATAGCCAAGCAATACCGTTAGTACAGCCCAAATATACGGGTTAGTTAAATCTGACCATAGCAATACGGTGATACTAATGGCGGCCAAAATCATGACCCCGCCCATAGTTGGCGTACCGTGTTTACTCAGGTGAGATTCTGGGCCATCGTGACGTACAACTTGACCAATTTGCAGTAGTTGTAGGTGTCGAATTAATTTAGGTCCCATCCATAGCGATAACCCTAATGCTGTAATAACACTGAGGATCGAACGAAAAGAGAGATAATCAAAAAGACGAAAGAACGAAAAATAAGGCTGTAATAGATCCGCTAGCCAGATAATCATTTAAGTTTCTCCTTCAGTGCAGCGGCCACTTTGCTCATTTGTGCGCTATTGGCGCCCTTAACCAGCAAAGTGTGTTGAATGTGTGGTTGATTTGAGATTTGTTGCTCGACAAAATCCAAAAGACTTTGGTGAGTCGCAAAATGGTGTCCATGGGTAACGTCACTAATTACCTTAGTGTCATCGCCGTAAGTAAGTACATACTCAAATCCAAATGTTGCGGCATGTTCACCGACTTGTCGGTGAAGTTCAAGGCTTTCTTTACCCAATTCCGCCATAAAGCCCAGAATCAGCCAGCGATTGCCTTTAAAAGTGCTAAGGAGATCAGCGGCGGCCTTCATTGCGGGAACGCTAGCGTTATAGCTATCGTCAATTAAACGTATGTTATCGGTGAGTTGCTCAACCGCTACCCGTCCTTTCATTTGCGCTACCGCTTCTAGACCTGCAACAACAGTCGCTAAAGGCGTCCCCATATTAAGCGCAACTGCTGAGGCGGCGACTGCATTGGCGACATTGTGCTTACCGACCACACTAAGATTGACTTTAGCCATGCCAAAAGGCGTATGCAAATGGAAGCTCGCTAAGCCGTTGTCATCAATAACAATGCCAGTGGCATAGTATTCCGCTAGCGAATTATCTAAAGAAAAGGTTTGAACACGTCGGTTTTGTAATAGAGATTGCCATAACTCGCCACCTTGACTGTCTAGGTTATACAGAGCTAACCCTTTTTCATCTAAGGTAGAAAAAATCTCGCCTTTGGCTTTCATTACTCCTTCAATAGAGCCGAAACCTTCAAGGTGTGCAGCGGCAACATTATTGACTAAAGCAATATCAGGCTGAACCAAATTGACGGTATATTCGATTTCATGCTCGTGGTTTGCACCGAGTTCAATCACCGCAAATTCATGTTCTGAATTAGCACGTAACAAGGTGAGAGGAGCACCGATATCATTGTTAAAGTTTCCTGCAGTAGCTAACGTCTCACCTCTTAGTGATAAAATAGAGGTCAGCATTTCTTTAACGGTCGTCTTACCACAACTGCCAGTAATAGCCACTTTAGGTATAGTTAACTTCGCTAAGTTCCAAGCACCTAATTGCCCTAAAGCAATCTTGGTATCTTCCACAAGCAGTTGAGGAATAGATAGTGGCAGTTCTCTGTCCACCAGCAATGCCACAGCGCCTTGTGCTACCGCTTGTTCACAAAAGTCATGGGCATCAAAACGCTCCCCCACTAAAGCCACAAATAAACCTTGTGCAGGGATATTGCGACTATCGGTAGAAACGGACGCTATAGTGAGATCATCGCCAATAACACGGCCATTAACAGCCTGCGCGATATCCGATAGTTGAGTTGCTATCATTTGACTAACTCCAACAAGGTCATCGCCGATTCACGATCAGAATAATGAATAGTCTTATCTCCTAAGATTTGATAGTCCTCGTGTCCCTTACCTGCAAGTAAGATAATGTCATTGGCTGCCGCGTTCTCAATAGCATAGGACAAAGCCTTAAATCTATCATGCTCAATAACGACAGACTTTTGATTTAAAACGCCTTTTTGCATGTCAGCAATGATCTGCGCCGGGCTTTCACTGCGAGGGTTATCATCAGTAAGGATCATTCGATCAGCAAAATCTTCAGCCACTTTCGCCATCATAGGTCTCTTACCTGTGTCTCTATCACCACCGCAACCTAAAATAGCCCACAGCTGCCCTTGGCAGTGAACCTTAAGTGCACACAATGCTTTTTCTAATGCATCTGGAGTATGAGCATAATCGACTACAACTTTAGCTTTGTCAGCGGTTTGAAAGAGTTCCATACGCCCAATTACAGGTTGTAACTGAGTAGAGGTTTGTTGCAAGTCTTTGATGTCAATGCCAAGACTTAGCAAAGCGGTAAAAGCCAGTAAGACATTGCAAGCATTAAACTCGCCAATTAAAGGAGCGCGCAATACGCCTGCGCCCCAAGAACTCTCAAAAGTAATATCAATACCCTGCTCTGAATAAGCAATGTGAGTGGCATACATAAAACGTTCTGTGGTTGGCTTTTCTAGTAATGAAACTGCAATCGCATCTGGCACCTGAGTTAACCACTGCTTGCCCACTTCATCGTCGACATTAATGACTTTATATTTGCAGTCATGCTCGGTAAACAAGCTCAATTTAGCCTTAGCGTATTCAGCCATACTGCCGTGATAATCAAGGTGGTCTCGGCTAAGATTAGTAAATATCCCTACTGCAAATGCCAGTGCTTTAATACGATGCTGAACGAGGCCATGAGATGAGATTTCTAAAGCCGTTACTTGTGCACCAGATTGCTTCAATTGCGCCAGCGTTTTGCACACTTCAATTGCGCTGCCTGTGGTGTTTTTGGCCTCTTTTAAATTCGCAAGAAAACCATTACCTGTGGTGCCCATCACCGCTGCTTGCTGACCAATGCAGCCCAACCACTGCGCAATAATTTGCGTGATAGTGGTTTTACCATTAGTACCCGTAACGGCAATTAAATCCATGCCTGAAAAATGATACAAACGATGTGCCAATGCGGATAAATTCACACCTAAATCATCAAGGCATAACACGGGAGTTTGCGCTCGCCACTGCACACTGCCGTGCGCGGTATCGGCGTCACTTTCCGCAATCACCAAACTTGCTCCAGAGGCAATCGCATTATCGATAAAACGTCGACCATCAACCGTATGACCTTTGATAGCAATAAAGGTAGAACCGGCCTCTATTTTTCGGCTATCCAGCTCTAAGTTAGCAACGGTTATTTGCGCCAACTCATCACTTAACTCACTCAGCCAAGGCTGAACTAAATGCTGTAAAGTACATTGAACCTTCATACCAATCCTTAATCCGTGTTCGCATCAGGCGGTACATTCAAAATCTGTAACGCACCTTTTAATACTTCAGAAAAAACCGGAGCCGCAACAGAGCCGCCGTAGTAGTCATCACCTTGTGGCTCATTGACGACGACCACTAACGCCACTCTTGGGTTACTAATTGGGGCAACACCTGCGGTAATTGTTACATATTCATCACTGTAACCACCCGCATTCGCTTTACGCGAAGTACCCGTTTTGGCGCCAACACGATAACCAGGAACTGCAGCTCGGGTCGCTGTACCACCTTTATGAGTCACCCCTTCCAGCATTTTTAACACTTCACGAGCGTTCTGCGGATCTGCGACTTGCTTCGCTGATGGAAGGTCTTTGGCATTTTTCACTATATGTAACGGTTTGAAACTGCCGTAACTTCCCAAAGTTGCGTAAGCATGTGCTAACTGTACAGGTGTGATAGATAAGCCATAGCCAAACGCTAATGTAGCGATTTCAAACTTAGACCAGCGACGACGACTCGGGAATAACCCAGGAGTTTCACCCACGAGATTGATCCCAGAAACTGAACCAAAACCAACAGATTGGTACATTCCTAACAAAGATTCTAACGGCATATTCAATGCCAAATGAGTCACACCAATGTTACTGGATTTTTTCAAAATGGTGGCAAGATTGGCTTTACCTACTCGAACACTATCGCGTACCCGACTACCACCAACACGCATAATGCCATTACCCGTATCAATCACGGTATTCAGATCTGCGGTATGAGTATCCAGGGCCGCCAAAACAACAAAAGGTTTCACCGATGAACCCGGCTCTAAGGCATCAGTAATCGCGCGATTTCGCATTCTAAAGGACTGCAATTGGTCACGAGTATTCGGGTTATAGGACGGCGAGTTCACCATGGCTAAAATGCCACCCGTTTTAACATCAATCAGCACGACACTGCCCGATGTTGCTCTATGATCGGCAACCGCTTGTTTGATCGCGCGGTAAGAGATCGCTTGTAAACGTTGATCTATAGTGAGCTGCAACGGACTACCTTGCTCACTTTTGGTCATTGAAATATTTTCAACAACTCGACCGTCTCTATCTTTACGTACCTTACGTGAACCATCGTGCCCAGAAAGCCATTTGTCGTAGCTTTTCTCAACGCCTTCCAAACCGTGGCTATCAATACCGGTCACACCCACCACATGAGCACTAACTTCACCGGTAGGATAATAACGACGAGACTCATCACGTAAGCCAACACCTTTTAGCTTTAGCTCTTTAATGTATTTAGCCATTGCCGGGCTAACTTGGCGCTGCAAGTAGATAAATCGACGTTTTTTGTTTTTATCTATCTGGTGAATTAAGGCTTCACGATCAAGATGCAATACATCGGCAAGTGCATGCCAACGTTGTACATCTTGTAGTGCGTCACCTTTATCAAAGATGGTACGAGGATCGGCATACACAGCTTCCACTGGCACACTGACTGCAATCTGTTCGCCATTGCGATCGGAAATAATACCACGAGCAGAAGGGAGGGCTTTCACCCTAACCGAACGCATGTCACCTTGTTTGATGAGTGAATCCGGTTCTATGACTTGAATGTAGGCAACACGCAGTAGCAGTGCACCCAGCAATGCCAAAATAAACCCTAGAACCACCTGATAACGCCACTTGATAATACGAGTATCAGCAGGGGCTAACTTATCAGGTTCAATTTTAGGAATACGCTTTTTGATGGCTTGGGTTGTTTTTTTCTTGATCGATTTCATTACAGTTTAACTATAACTTCCTTGTCGGAGTCTGGGCGTGTCATATCAAGCTCAGAGGTGGCAATTTTTTGAACTCGGCTATGTTCAGAAAGCGCATTTTCTTCAAGAATAAGGTTGCGCCACTCTTCATCAAGTGTTTCTCGCTGTTCAAGCGCCTGATCTTTTTGCGAGATAACATCACGCGTCATCTGTGTGGTCATGACCACTGCTATTGCACTAAAAAAGAGAGTAATCAATAACAGCAAAGGCACACGACCTGCGGTAAATAGGTCGCGCACAATGATCTTACCTAGTGGCGGTACGCTAGGCTGAATCGATGTCTCTAATTCGTTCATAGTTTTTCAGCAATCCTTAGCACTGAGCTTCTGGCTCTAATATTAATATCTAGCTCTGAAACTGACGGTTTAATCGCTTTACCGACAGGCTTCATATCCGCACTACCCAGTGCGCGGATCTGCTCCTCGGTCATCGGAATACCATGCGGAACTTGCGGTCCACGACTCTCTTTGCGGATAAACTGTTTTACCATTCTATCTTCTAAAGAGTGGAAGCTAATAACTGACAAGCGGCCTTCAGGCGCTAAGATGTTTTTTGCCCCATTTAATGCTGTGGCAATTTCATCAAGTTCACTATTAATATAAATACGAAATGCTTGGAAAGAACGAGTAGCAGGGTGTTTTTTCTCTTTAAAACTCTTTGGCGCAGCATCGGAGATAAGTTTCGCCAATTGACCGGTACGTAGTAAAGGTTCGTTTTCTTCGTTGTCACGATACGCAACTATCGCTTTAGCAATGCGCCAAGCGTGCTTGTCTTCGCCAAACTCACGAATAACCCAAGTAATATCTTCGATATCCGCTTCCATCAACCATTTTGAAACAGGAATCCCCGAAGTTGGGTCCATACGCATATCCAGCGGGCCATCTTTCATGAAGCTAAAACCACGTTCAGCATCATCAAGTTGCGGTGACGAAACACCTAGGTCTAACAGAACACCATCGACTTGACCCACTAGGTCTCTTTGTTTGGCGTACTCTTCCATGCCAGAAAATGGACCATGGATAATAGTAAATCGAGGATCATCAATTTTTGCGGCTTCAGCAATGGCTTGCGGATCTCTATCGATGCTAAACAAGCGACCATTTTCACCCAGTCGAGAGAGTATGGTGCGACTGTGACCACCGCGACCAAAAGTACCATCTATATAGGTGCCATCCGGTTTAATGTTTAAACCATCAATGGATTCTTCTAGCAAGACGGAGACGTGTTTAAAAGCTTCGCTCATTACAAAGGCTCGATTTAATTAAATAACTATGAATTAGTGTACTGAAATAGTCCGGTTTAGTCAGCGTTAGTCAACAAATTCACCAAATTATTAAACAAATCGTGCAATGACTTGCACAAATTTATTGAATAAGAGGTGAGCGCATCTTCTAGCACATGCAACTTCGAGCATTTATCTCTCGTACAAATAAGCAAAAAGCCCCGCCATAATGGCGGGGCTTCTTTTTAAAGGTGGAGCATACCTATAAGCCGGGTTCTGTATCCGCTTGCGCGGTGATAGCCATTCGTCTAGGCCAGCAATCGCTCACTGGCTCAAGCAACCTACCCGCTCCCTTACGCGAGCAACGCAGCGTGGGAGCCTATTTGGTCTTGCTTCGGGTGGAGTTTACCTTGCTACGGACTGTTACCAACCGCACGGTGCGCTCTTACCGCACCCTTTCACCCTTACCTGTGCCCGAAGGCCATCGGCGGTTTTCTCTCTGCTGCACTTGTCGTGGGCTTGCGCCCCCCAGGCGTTACCTGGCACCCTGCTCTATGAAGCCCGGACTTTCCTCCCCTCCGTCAGTCTCCCTAAGGACATCAACGAAGCAGCGACTATCTGGTTAGCTCCGGAGCGGATTGTACTGACAAAGATCACAGATGTCTATTCAAATAAAAACGCGGCGTAAACAAAGTCGTTAAGGGATAACGCTTAGTCTAAATGCTCCAAGCCCCACTTGTATAAAGCGTTCTTTTTCAGGTTGTAGATTTCAGCTGTTAATGCGGCGGCTTTTTTAAGCGGCAGCTCTTTGGTCAAAATAGCCAAAGTACGACGCGCTTCATCTGGCAACTCATCATTGCTATCTTCGCGATGACCGTGAACTAAGATCACCATTTCACCACGAATGCGATTCGCGTCTTCTTCAAGCCATGGGATAAGTTCACCTAACGGCAAGCCTTGAATGGTTTCAAAGGTTTTCGTCAGCTCTCTTGCCAATACCACCTGACGCTCTGCGCCAAGTACATCTAGCATATCTGCTAGTGAATCCATGATGCGATGCGGCGACTCATAAAAAATACAAGTACGTTCTACTTTCGCTAGCTCTAAAAAGCGATCTTTACGCCCTTTGCTCTTCGGTGGCAAAAACCCTTCAAAGCTAAAACGATCAGACGGCAAGCCAGATGCACTCAAAGCCGTGATTACCGCACAAGCACCCGGCAGAGGCACAACCTGTACACCCGCTTTACGGCATTGATTGACCAAATGATAACCAGGATCGCTAATTAATGGGGTTCCAGCATCCGAAACTAAGGCTATGGACTGCCCTTCTAATAGTTTTTCGACTAATACTTGCGCTTTTTGTTGTTCATTATGATCATGCAAGGCAAAAGTACGTGTGCCGATATTTAGATGAGAAAGCAATCGCCCCGTATGACGTGTATCCTCAGCTGCAATAAGGTCTACACTGCTTAAAACTTCGACGGCGCGTTGAGTAATATCAGCCAAATTTCCTATTGGAGTAGGGACGATATAGAGAATTGCAGGCGAAGAATTAAAAGAATTGTTATCTGTCATTTGTTTACCGTCACTTGAGGGATTAATATAGAAGTAATTAATCCACAATAATTTAAAGAACTCATGGCGCAAAAAAATCGATCTGGATACAGTGTATCACGCATTCTTACTCCCATTGCATTGTCTGTGCTTCTTGCAGCTTGTTCGAGCCCACCCTCTGATCCAGAAGTTGCGCAACAATCCAATATTCTTAATCAACCGACTCAAACCTCTGAGTACTACCTGATCAAAGCGGATAGCTCTGATGGTTCAGAACAAATAGATTGGCTTATCCTGTCCCTAAAAGCTTCGGTATCTGAAAATAATACCGGCTTAGCAAACCGAATCATTCAGCGTTTGGCTCAACAAAACATGAGTGAGACCCAACAAGCTGAATGGCAATTAGCGCGAGCTCAATTACTGCTAAATAATAATCAACCAACGGATGCTATCAAACAATTGAACTTCCGTAATGAGTGGCGCCTAGATAAATCTCAGTGGCAACACTACTACAAACTTCGTTCTGATATCTACCAAGCTTTATATCAACCTTTAAATGCAGCGCGAGAGCAAGTGATGCTTGCTGATTTTCTAACAGAAGATCAACAGCAACAAAACGTAGACCAAATTTGGGCCTTAATGAACAGCGTCAGTGCCGATGAGCTTAAAGCAATGCCGATCGCTGAAACTGAGCCTGAACTGCTAGGTTGGCGTGAACTGGCCATGTTTAACCAAACGTATAATCATAATTTGCCAAAACTACAAAAGTCATTCCAAGATTGGATTGATAACAATGTTCACCACCCAGCGGCTTTATACACCCCACAAGAAATTAAAGACATTCTGGCTCTAGAAATTGTCCAGCCAAACAAAACGGCGTTAATTCTTCCTCTTAGCGGTAAATTTGCTAAGCAAGCAAGCGTGATCAGAGATGGCTTTGTGTTTGCAATGATGCACGATGAAGCACGTCTTCCTGAGACCGAATATGTGGTTATCGACAGCAACAAAAACAACACCTCGCAAATCCAGCAACAACTCGAAGCGCAAGATGTCGATTTCATTGTTGGACCGCTAATGCGTAATACCATTGAAGAGTTGCAAGAAGCGCAACAAAATAGCTCTAGCCCTATCCCTATGCTGGCATTGAATTTCCCTAAAGATATTCTAGACGGTACCGATTTCTGTTACATCACTCTATCACCAGAGCAAGAAGCAGAAGAAGCAGCCAGACACTTAGCAGAGACAGGCGCTAAATACCCACTTTTGATCGCACCAAGCGGTAGCTATGGTCGACGCATGGCAGATGCATTTAAAGCCGAGTGGAGCAAAAATAACGACACTAAAAGTGCCGTCTCTTACTTCAGCTCTAAAAATCAGCTACAGCGTGCTGTAAACAGTGTGTTTGGCCTACAAGCAAGCCAACGACGTATTGCACAAATGAACAATCTTATGCACACAGAAATGGAATCAGAAGAACGTTCTCGCCGAGATATCGACGCTGTGTATATCGTAGCAGGGGATTCTGAGCTGAACTTGATTAAACCATTTATCAATGTCGCCATTAACCCAGAAGCAACGCCGCCAAAACTGTATGCGAACTCACTCAGCAATACTGGCGTGAAGCGTGCTTCGCAGAACTTATCTGGCGTTATTTACAGCGATATTCCGATGCTAACGGAGCCAAATGCAGAATTGAATGCACAAATGCAAAGCATTTGGAGCAAATCAAACAACCAACAAAAAAGGCTACACGCACTGGGTATGGACGCTTATAGTCTGATCAATGCTCTGCCAAATATGAAGGTAAGTCCAAGTCATTCAATTAAAGGGCAAACCGGTGTCCTTAGCATTGATGATCGTTGTGTTGTACAACGCCAGTTAAGCTGGGCTGAATATGAGTCTGCTCAATAAGCTGGCAATAGGACATCAATATGAGGCCAAGGCGCAGCGATACCTCGCGAAGCAAGGCCTCACTTTTATTGAGAAAAATTTCCACGCCAAATGTGGTGAAATAGACCTCATCATGCAAGACAAACGAGAATTTGTCTTTGTTGAGGTCAAATACCGAAAGCAACAATATTATGGAAGCGGCGTTGATGCGGTTTCTCATTCAAAGCAGTCAAAACTAAAGAAAACTGCTATGTTGTGGCTGATAAAAAATAACTTGTCTCCTAGTGATACTTACTTTCGATTTGATGTCATCTCTTTAAGTAGCGACCGTGAGAAAGTTGAATGGATACAAAACGCAATTGTTGAAGGATAAATATGCACGAGAGCATAAAAGCGAGCTTTACTGAAAGCATACAAATTCAAATCGCAGCCGCAGAAGAATTGCCTGATGCTATTACTCATGCTGCGCAAGCTATGGTTAGCACTCTACTGAACGGTAAGAAAATTCTTTGTTGTGGTAACGGAGGCTCAAGCGCCAACTCACAACAGTTTGCCGCTAGCCTATTAAATCGATTTGAAACGGAACGACCGAGCCTGCCAGCAATGACATTAGGGGCAGACATGACTACCTTAACCGCGATTGCCAACGACTATCACTACCAAGAAGTGTTTTCAAAGCAAGTTCGAGCTATCGGTCAACAAGGCGATATTTTGCTTGCTCTATCCACCAGTGGTAACAGCAAAAACATCATTAAAGCCATGGAAGCGGCGGTAACAAGAGACATGACTATCATTGCCCTTACCGGTAAAGATGGCGGCGAAATGGCAGGCCTACTTGGTGAACATGACGTAGAAATTCGTATCCCTTCCAATAGAACGGCACGCATTCATGAAATGCATATGCTGACATTGCACTGTCTATGTGACCTTATCGATCAAGTATTATTCCCCGAACACGTTGAGTAATATTTTATACCAGTGAGGATCTCCATCCATGTTGTACACTCGGAAACCCTTTTTATACACCATCACTTTGATGGCATGTTTGATGACCGCTGGCTGCTCAAATATGTTGGTCAGCGATGCCTCAGTCGTCACTGACAATCGTTCTGCTCGTGAAGTGTGGGATGATAACAATATTGAATTTGAAGCAGCCGCCCTAGGCAATAAAGCCCCTTTTGCAGGTAAAGTTCGCGTAGCCGCAAATTCATTTAGAGGCAAAGTCGTTTTGATAGGACAAGCCCCTACCGAAGAACTGCAACAACAGATCGGCAAGCGTGTTGCTGATATACCAGGTGTCAAAAAGGTGTATAACCAACTGCGCATTCAACCGACCATTAATTTATCGCAAATGAGCCAAGATAGTTGGATCACGACCAAGGTAAAATCGGCACTACTCAGTGAAAGTAAGCTGAGAGGCATCTCGATTAAGGTTGTGACAGAAAATCGCGAAGTGTTTTTATTTGGCTATGTTGACCCTAAAAGTGCTGATATCGCTACCGAAACAGCGCGCAATGTAAGCGGTGTAAAATTGGTTATTCGCGGCTTTGAAATCGCCGATGTGGCAACCACGACTAATGATGTGAAAAATGCACCGACTTCAAGCATAGCTGCGCCTACGACGGAAGCTAGCTCTCAAGAGAACGAGGTTCAAGGGAATAAGGCTCAAGATGACAGTTCAACTCAAGATGGCACCATCGCAGAAGATGATGCGGTAATGGGCGGTGATGTGATCATTGATCGGACTGATGATATCGTTGAAGAACCCGTCGCAGAATAAAGCTGGACGGATAAAAAACAAAAGGAGCCAAACGGCTCCTTTTTATTATTCTTGAAGATGAGTCAATCATCAACAGCTAACGATAGGTCTATTTCACCACACGTAAGCTTGGACGCCCTTTCGGTCTAGGCGGTTCGTCATCAGGTTCAGGTGATGTTTCATCATCAACCACAACTTCTTCTGTATCTTCTACTACAGAAAACGAATCAGCAGGTGCTAGATGTGTCTCTTCAGCCTCAATATTGCTATTTTCGTAAGCTTCTTCAGGTTCAAACATCGTCCCTGCGCCATTCTCACGAGCATAAATAGCTTGTACTGCATAAATCGGAACGATAACTGAATGCGGACGGCCACCGAAACGAGCATGAAACGTTAATGCTTCATTACCAATTTCTAAGTTACCTACCGCACGAGGAGCGACATTTAAGATGATTTGACCATCTTGAATGTACTCTTCAGGAACACGAACACCCGGCATATTGGCGTCAACCACCAAATGAGGAGTGAGATCGTTTTCTGCCAACCAATCATAAAATGCACGAAGCAAATAAGGTCGGCGTGGAGTCATTGTTGAAATATCCATTAACGAACTAGACGCATCTCACGCTCAGCTTCAGTAAGAG
This sequence comes from Vibrio sp. B1Z05, assembly GCF_052955985.1. NCBI lineage: Bacteria > Pseudomonadati > Pseudomonadota > Gammaproteobacteria > Vibrionales > Vibrionaceae > Vibrio > Vibrio sp. B1Z05. The sequence continues at coordinate 387,663 of NZ_CP130463.1, read as the reverse complement.
AAGCTAGGAATGAATCACGTTCAAATACGCGGTTCATGTAGATCTTAAGCTCTTTTGAACCAGGACCTGTTAGCTCGATACCAAATGTCGGTAGACGCCACAATAGTGGAGCAAGGTAACAATCGATCAAGCTAAAGTCTTCACTCATGAAGTACTCGCTTTCAGCAAATAGAGGACCCAACATTAGAAGATCGTTGCGCAGTTTTTGACGAGCTTTTTCTTGTTCTTCACCTGTAGTAGAGATAATTTTCTCTGCTACGCTGTACCAGTTACGTTGAATACGGTACATCATCAGACGATTTTTACCACGATCAACTGGGTAAACTGGCATCAAAGGTGGATGAGGAAAACGCTCATCTAGATATTCCATAATAATCTTTGAATCATAAAGAGTCAGTTCACGATCCACTAAGGTCGGAACAGATTTGTATGGGTTCAATTCTACAAGTTCAGCAGGTAAATTCGCTTCGTCGACTAGCTCAACTTCAACAGCTACGCCTTTCTCAGCCAAAACGATACGTACCTGATGGCTAGCCATATCAGTAGCACTTGAGAATAGAGTCATCACAGAACGTTTATTGGCAGCTACAGCCATGAGCCCTCCGGTATTGTAAATTTAAATATAAGAATGGAGGCGACATGCCTCCATTTCAGAAATCAGCGTTACATCGTATCACAATTAGTGAATATCACGCCAATATTCTTTATATAGTAGGTAGCCAACTGCGGTGAAAATTGTTAAGAACAGTAATACCCAGATACCTAAGTTTTCACGTTCAACTTGCACAGGGTCGCCCGCATACTCAAGGAAGTTCACTAAGTCACGAACTGTATCATCGTATTCGCTTTGACTTAACTCTCCCGTCGCATCCGCTTTCACACCCACAACTACTTGCTGCTCTTGACCATCAATCATATGAGTTTCAAAAACAGGTTGTGGCACGCCTTGCAACTCTTGCAGAACATGAGGCATACCCACGCTCGGGAAGATCACATTGTTTACGCCAAATGGACGACTTGGATCTTCATAGAATGAACGTAAGTAAGTGTACAACCAATCCACACCGCGTACGCGCGCCGTTAGCGTCAAATCTGGTGGTGCTACGCCAAACCATTTTGCGGCATCTTCAGCGGGCATGTTGTTGACCATTAAGTCCCCAACGACCGCTTCAGAATCGAACATCAGGTTTTCACGCATCAGATCAATTGGAATATCCAGATCAGTGGCGACACGCTCATAACGTTGATACTGCGTTGAATGACAGGCAAAACAGTAGTTCATATACGTCTGAGCACCGCGCTGCAAAGACTCTTTGTCTCGAATATCATTGTTTGCTTTATCGAGAGCAAAGTTTCCGCCTGCTGCGAATCCAAGAGCCGGCACTAGCGCAAATAATAATATGAATAACTTTTTCATTATTTGGTGATCCTTGTCGGTAGCGTCTTAGTCTTTTCATTCTTGCTGTAGATAAACAACACTACGAAGAACATGAAGTAACCCAGACTGAACAAACGAGATAGATTCGTATACAACTCTGTCGCTGGCAGCGTACCTAGCACACCAAGACCGATAAATGAGATCGTAAATTGGATCAAGTTGATCAAATGCACACGGCTTCTATAGCGGAATGAACGCACATTACAACGGTCAATCCAAGGCAACAAGAACAGCACCACAATCGAACCACCAAAGAAGACAAAACCGATCAACTTGTCAGGAATTGCACGTAAAATGGCGTAGTTTGGAGAGAAATACCAAACTGGAGCAATATGTTCCGGCGTTTTAAGTGGGTTCGCAACTTCAAAGTTAGGCGGCTCAAGGAAGAAACCTCCCATGGCAGGTGCGTAGAACAAGACATAGCTAAAGAACAGCAAGAACACACCCACATAGAATAGATCTTTCACCGTTCCGTAAGGGTGGAATGGCATTGAATCTATAATGTCGTATTTCTTGGTGTAGTCTTCGTGGAATTTAAATTCCGACTCGTAATCATCACCCATAGTGCCTTTTGGCAACTTAGTATCAATACCATCTGGGTTGTTTGAGCCCACTTCGTGCAACGCCAAAATATGCAGTGCTACTAGCAGTAGCAATACGATAGGCAACGCAATAACGTGCAGAGCAAAGAAGCGGTTTAGGGTTGCGCCAGAGATAACATAGTCACCACGAATCCACAGCGTTAGATCATCACCAATCACTGGAATTGCGCCAAATAAGCCAATGATTACCTGAGCACCCCAGTATGACATTTGTCCCCAAGGAAGCATGTAACCCATGAAGGCTTCAGCCATCAGCACCACAAACAACAACATGCCAAATAGCCAAACTAGCTCACGCGGCTTCTGGTAAGACCCATAAATAAGGCCACGGTACATATGCAGATAAACGACAATGAAGAAGAAAGATGCGCCAGTTGAGTGCATGTAGCGAAGCAACCAACCATACTCCACATCACGCATGATGTATTCAACAGAAGCAAACGCGCCTTCTGCTGATGGCACATAGTTCATGGTAAGCCAAATGCCAGTCACAATCTGGTTAACCAACACCAACATCGCCAAAGCACCGAAGATATACCAAAAGTTTGAGTTCTTTGGTTGAGGGTACTCTGACATGTGTTTACGATAGGTATTCATAGCTGGAATGCGTTTTTCAACCCAGCCTAATAAAGCCTCCATTATGCCTCTCCTTCGTCTTCGCCGATTATAATTAGATTGTCATCCATATACATATGTGGCGGCACTGCTAGGTTATAAGGCGCAGGTACACCTTGGAAAACACGTCCTGCCATATCAAATTTTGAACCGTGACATGGGCAGAAGAAACCTGATTTAACACCACTAACTTGCTCGCTAAACGTATTTGGAAGATAAGTTGGTGAGCACCCTAAGTGCGTACACAAACCTACAGCGATAAAGATTTCAGGCTTCAAGGAACGATAAATATTTTGTGCGTAAGAAGGTTGTTGTTCCTCTACTGAATCAGGATCACGCAGTTGTTCGGTGAGTTGATCAAGTTCGTCTAATGTAGCCTGTCCACGCTTAACAACCCAAACCGGTTGTCCACGCCAGATGACTCGGGCCATTTGCCCTTCTTCTAATTTACTGATATCGAATTCAACCGGAGCGCCAGCTGATTTAGCTCTAGCACTTGGATTCCAGGATTTGATAAAGGGTACAGCGACAGCTGCGGCTCCTAATCCACCTACCACGGCCGTGGTGGCGGTTAGAAACTTGCGACGTCCATTATTTAGTGGCGCATTGCTCATCCAACATTCTCCCATTTGCTCCTTTGGATAGAATTACCCCTGCAACAGAGCACGGCTTTAAAAAGTAAAACTTTGATTCTATTTTTGTGGGGGAAATGATAAAGAAAACACCACTTTAAGACAAGATAAAGCTACCTTTTTACAACATCTCTGAAGCAAATCAGAGCATAGGTCACAAAAGAGGTAAAGTTGAAACATCTTGTTAGCGGGATACGAAGGTGATACTAAACGGAATGAAATTTTTGCGGGGCTAGAAAAACAAAAAGCCCGGTATAATACCGAGCTTTTTTGACACAATTCCAACTCGAAAGTTGGAGCATTGCCCTTTCTGTAAAAGAAAGATTAACGCTTCGAGAACTGTGGTTTACGACGTGCTTTACGTAGACCAACTTTCTTACGTTCAACTTGACGTGCGTCACGTGTAACGTATCCAGCAGCTCGTAGAGCAGGACGTAGAGTTTCATCGTATTCCATAAGAGCACGAGTAATGCCGTGACGGATAGCGCCAGCTTGACCAGAAATACCACCACCAGAAACAGTGATGTAAAGGTCTAGCTTGTCTAACATTTCAACTAGCTCAAGTGGTTGACGAACAACCATACGAGAAGTTTCACGACCAAAGTAAACATCAAGGCTACGCTTGTTGATTACGATGTTACCAGCACCCGGTTTGATGAAAACACGAGCAGCTGAGCTTTTGCGGCGACCAGTGCCGTAGTATTGATTCTCTGCCATTTCCATATTCCCCGATTAGATGTCTAGTACTTGTGGTTGTTGAGCAGCATGGTTGTGCTCAGCGCCAGCGTATACTTTTAGCTTACGGTACATTGCGCGGCCTAGAGGACCACGTGGTAACATACCTTTAACAGCTAGTTCGATAACCATTTCTGGTTTCTTATCGATCAACTTTTCAAAAGTGATAGATTTAAGACCACCTGGGAATTCAGAGTGACGGTAATACACTTTACCTTTAGCCTTGTTACCAGTTACAGCAACTTTCTCAGCGTTAACAACGATGATGTAATCACCAGTGTCACAATGAGGAGTGTATTCAGCTTTATGCTTACCGCGTAGGCGAGAAGCGATTTCACTTGCAAGACGACCTAGAGTTTTACCTTCAGCGTCTACAACATACCAGTCACGTTTTACAGTTTCTGGTTTAGCAACGAATGTTTTCATGCTAATAATAACCCGTTAATTTGAAATTAAACTAATAAGGAGCGGTTGCTCCCACTGTCTAAGAGCCCAGTCATCACCCCTTCGAGTGGTGGCACTCTTTGGCAAATTTTTAATAATAAAAATCACCAGCAGTAACGGTGGGTCGCAGGATTATACCGAAGCGGAGCAAAAACGCAATCCTATTCGACAGGTTTTTGAGCGTTTTTTCACCGGCGATACTCTAATATAAGCCTACTACGGGCATTCAAGTTATAGGCAATGGCACTTAAGCTAAATGCTCTTGTGATAGATAATCACTGCTTTGCATTTCTGTTAGGCGAGATTCACAACGCTGGAACTCAAATTCTAATCGTCCTCCCGCATACAGCTCAGTCAACGCCACCGCGGCGGTAATAATAAGACAGACTTTTCTCTCGTAAAATTCATCCACCAATGCAATAAATCGTCTGGCAGCATCATCATTAGCACCATTCATCTGTGGCACATCCGATAATAGGACGGTGTGGTATTCATGGGATAGCTCAATATAATCATTTTGGCTTCGCGCGGTTTGGCACAACTGAGTAAAGCTGGCCATCAATACGCCATTGTGCGCATTAATCACATCTAGCTGTCTATGATTCACTTCGATGCATCGCACCGTTTCCGCGCCTTCGGCTGTGGCCGTACTTAATGACTCAAAGTAACGGTTTAGATTTTGCTTAGCCTTAGCATCACAAGGATAATGATACAGCTCCGCTTGTTGCAGCGTTCGCATTCTAAAGTCATTGTCGCTATCGAGCTCAAACACTTGGCAGTGCGTTTCTATCAACTCAATGGCGGGTAAAAAACGAGCTCGTTGCAAGCCATTGCGATACAACAGATGCGGCGGAATATTCGAGGTGGCCACTAAAATGATATTGCGAGCAAACAGCGCCTGAAACAAGGTGCCAAGCAGCATGGCATCGGTAATGTCCGACACAAAAAACTCATCAAAACAAATGACATCCGCTTCGCTCTTAAATTTATCGGCCACTAACTGCAATGGGTCCGCTTGTTGCTCTAACTGTTTAAGCTCATCGTGCACCCGATGCATAAATCGATGAAAGTGCATTCGCATCTTGCGTTGATTTGGATATAAGTCATAAAAGCTGTCCATGAGGTAAGTTTTGCCTCGCCCCACCCCGCCCCATATATACAGCCCTTTAGGTGAAGTCACCGGCTCGGCTTTATTAAACCAACTGCGCCAACCTTTTATAGGAGCTGTCTTTGAAGTTTGAGTAAATTCTGTCAGTCGTACGTACAAGTCATTAAATTCTTGAACTGCCCTATGCTGTTTAGGGTCAAACTGAAATCCGTGGTGCTTGATATCGTGCTGATATTTTTCTAAAGGCGTCATTTTGGGTGATGAACTCAATTAGATTCTTTATTGGATAAGGTTCTCATAGTAACATGAGGTATGTTTCGGTGTAAGAACACAGTAACTAGATTGTTAACAGATTAACAAAAGGAAATACTATGCCTTGGATTTATGCGATCATCAGTCTATTCGTTGGGATCATCATTGGAGTGATTATTTCTCGTATCACTACGCCTCAATACAAAAAACAAAAAGAACTACAAAAAGCACTTGAGACTTCAAAGTTTGCATTAGAGCAACAACGACAAGACATCAATGACCACTTTTCAGAGTCAGCTCAGCTACTGGAAAATATGGGGAAAGAGTATCGTAAGTTGTATGAACACATGGCAAATACATCAAATGATTTGCTGCCTAACCTACCCACTCAAGACAACCCGTTTGCAAAACACATTGAAGCAAAAGATAAAAAAGAAGATGACAGCACATCAACCAATGTACCACCGAAAGACTACGCTAACGGAGCTACTGGGATGTTAAAAGACGAGAAGAAAGAAATTCTAGATGCCCCTGAAGCAATTAGAGCGTCTTAATTAAGCCTTTTCAAAAGCTTAAGTCTATATCGAATTTCTAGATATCACTCTAGATATGGAACTTGCTCGTTTTTTTTATGTCTCAAACTTCAGTATCAACTAAACGGAGTTAATGATGAAAAGACCTTTGCTTGCTTTATCTGTTGTAGCCTTAAGCTTAAGCTCAATCATCACACCGCTGCACGCCAGTGCAGCTCTACCTTTAAAGGTAGATAATCATGAATTGCCTAGTCTTGCACCTATGCTTGAACAGGTGTCTCCTGCTGTTGTGAGCATTGCAGTAGAAGGTACTCAAGTCTCTACACAGCAGATCCCTGATAGTTTTCGCTTCTTTTTTGGCGACCAACTTCCAGCCGAACAAGCTCAAGAGCGCCCATTTAGAGGGCTTGGCTCAGGGGTAATCATCGACGCTGATAAAGGACGTATTGTCACTAACTATCACGTCATCAATGGTGCCGACACCATTAAAGTGCAGCTTACCGATGGCCGTGAATATGACGCTGAGCTTATCGGCGGCGACAAAATGTCAGACATTGCGCTGTTAAAACTCACCAAAAAAGTGAAAGGCTTGTCACAAGTCACCTTTGCGGACTCTGACACCCTGCGAGTTGGCGACTTTACCGTTGCCATAGGTAATCCATTTGGTCTAGGTCAAACCGTCACATCGGGCATTGTATCCGCTCTAGGACGCAGTGGACTAAACCTAGATAACCTTGAAAACTTCATCCAAACTGATGCCGCTATTAACAGTGGTAACTCTGGTGGCGCTTTAGTGAACCTAAACGGTGAGCTCATTGGTATCAACACTGCCATTTTAGGTCCAAATGGGGGCAATATCGGTATTGGTTTTGCCATTCCATCCAATATGATTCGCAACCTTACCGATCAAATCATTGAATTTGGTGAGGTGAAACGAGGCATGCTTGGCGTACAAGGTGGAGAAATCACCACAGAGCTTGCTGAAGCTCTTGGTTACGAGTCAAATCACGGTGCATTCGTCAATCAAGTGATGCCGGATAGCGCAGCGGATAAAGCTGGCCTACAAGCAGGCGATGTTATCGTTAGTGTCAACGGCAAACGCATAGATACCTTTAGTGAACTTCGCGCTAAAGTGGCCACGTTAGGCGCAGGCAAAAAAGTGACTCTTGGGGTTATTCGCGATGGCGATACCAAGAAATTTGATGTTACTTTAGGTGAGTCTCCGACGCAGCAGACTAAAGCTGAACAGCTTCATGCTGGACTAAAAGGCGCGGCTTTAACCAATACCACTAAAGCGGATGCCTACCAAGGCGTTAAAGTCACTTCGGTTGCCGAAAACTCGCCAGCAGCCTCTTATCAAATAGAGCAAGGCGATATCATTATTGGGGTCAACCGCCAGCCTGTAGCGAACCTTGGAGAGTTCCGAGCAATTGCTGAAAAACAGGACGGTATCCTTGCGCTACACATTCAGCGCGGCAATAGAAAAGTGGTAGTGGTTGTTCGCTAGAGCAAACCATTAATACCTTAAGGGAAGCTTAGCGGGCTTCCCTTTTCCTTCACTAAAATTGAGTGTTATGCTTTGCGCTAACACATCATTTATTGAGACCATCATGCTGAGATTCTTATTACGATCTGTTCTACTTGGATTGCTCGCTGCGGCTTTAGTTATTGTTGTGGTTCCTAGTCTGCGTAGTAAAGTAATTCCGACTTCAACTCAGCAAAGTCAAAGCGAAAACTCCCCTAGCCCTATGTCTTTCAATAAGGCGGTAAGGCGAGCTGCGCCTGCAGTGGTCAATATCTACAGTCGCCAATACTCAGAAGAAGATCGCAGCAAGCTAAAAACACAAGGTTTAGGTTCTGGAGTGATCGTAAGCGATAAAGGCTACATCATTACCAATTACCATGTGGTGGCAAGTGCCGATCAAGTTATTGTAGCGCTACAAGACGGTCGCGTCGCCAGTGCTCAATTGATAGGGCAAGATCGCCGCACCGATATTGCGGTACTGCAAATATCGATGTCGGATCTTCCGGTTATTCCACTCAACCCTAACTATTCAGCAAAAGTCGGTGATGTCGTATTAGCCATTGGCAACCCATATAACCTAGGGCAAACCACCACTTTTGGCATTATCTCGGCAACGGGACGTTCTTCCATCAGTAATGATGGACGTCAGGCCTTCATTCAAACTGACGCAGCAATCAATGAAGGGAACTCTGGGGGAGCTTTAGTTAACTCTAAAGGAGAGCTTGTTGGTATTAATACCGCCTCTTTTCAGCAAGCAACGGATTTAGAAACCTACGGCATTTCGTTTGCCATTCCACAAAAACTGGTGTGGAAAATCATGAACAAAATTATTGCTGATGGGCGAGTCATTCGTGGCTATATCGGGGTCGATGGGCAAGATATTAGTTCGATGACCAATCGCCTTTTAGCTGGCAACTTTAATGGTGGCATTATTGTGCTAGGCGTTGAGCCTGGAGGCCCGGCAGATGTTGGCGGAATAAAGCCACAAGACATCATAGTTAAAATTGGCGATATGGTGGCTGATAACCGTCAAAACGTCATGGATGCCATCACCGATGCTCGCCCTGGTTCTAAAGTGAATATCATGATCGTAAGAGACGGCAAACAAAAACAACTGACGATTAAGATCGGAGAAGATAATCGACACTTAACCCACAATCAGGGTGCTCGATAATCGCCACAAGAATATCCCCAACACAATGATTCATATATAATAAAACGGCCTGCAAATGATTTGCAGGCCGTTTTTATAACTTATCAAAGCTGAACTTACTCGTTGCTTTGCACTTCAATAGCAGTGACGCGCTGTAGACCACGTGGCAACATAGCGCCGCGACGTCCTCGCTCACCTCTAAAGTTATCCAAATCACTTGGTTTCAAGCCTAACTTACGTTTGCCTGCGTACAAGGTCACTGTGGCATTGGCAGGCACCGCTAGCAATTGCGTGACAAACTCTTCACGACTCTTAGCTTTCGCTGAAGGAATATTGATGATCTTATTCCCTTTACCTTTGCTCAGTTGTGGTAAGTCTTTAATGGCAAACATCAGCATACGACCTAAGTTTGTGATCGCAAGGATCTCATCTTGGTCTAACTCTGATATAGGGCTTGGCGTTAAGACTTCAGCACTTTGCGGTAAGTTCACTAACGCTTTACCATTGCGGTTTTTGGAGAGTAAATCGCTACCACGACACACAAATCCGTAACCTGCATCAGAACCAACTAACCATAGTTGTTCATCATCACCCATTAATACCTGACGAATACTGGTACCAGTCGATAGGTTTAAACGGCCGGTAATCGGTTCACCTTGGCTTCTCGCCGATGGCAGAGAATGCGACTCTAATGAGTAACTTCGTCCATCAGAACCTAAGAATATTGCTTGTTGATTACTCTTACCTTTGGCCGAGGTTAAGTATTTATCACCGGACTTATAATTGAGGGTTGATGCGTCTACTTCATGCCCTTTAGCATGACGAATCCAACCTTTCTCAGACAAGACCACCGTAATTGGCTCGTTTGGTAGTAAGTCTTTTTCCGTTAGCGCTCGCGCTTCAGCACGTTCCACTAATGGTGAGCGACGATCATCGCCGTATTTCTCAGCATCGGCTTTGAGTTCTTTCTTCAGCAAGGTGTTTAAACGACGCTCAGAACCTAGTAGCAACTCAAGTTGTTTACGCTCTTTTTCTAGCTCTTCTTGCTCACCACGGATCTTAAATTCTTCCAACTTCGCCAATTGACGCAATTTGGTATCTAAGATGGCATCCGCTTGAATCGCAGAAAGCTCAAAGCGAGACATTAACACCGCTTTCGGGTCGTCTTCAGTACGAATAATCTCAATCACTTCATCAATGTTGAGATACGCTGCTAACAAACCTTCAAGGATATGTAGACGAGCTAAGATTTTATCTAAGCGGAACTGCAAGCGACGGCGAACCGTTGAACGGCGGAACTCAATCCACTCTTTTAGTATTTGAACAAGACCTTTTACCTGCGGACGCTTGTCCAAACCAATCATGTTTAAGTTCACACGATAGTTTTTCTCAAGATCGGTTGAGGCAAATAGGTGGTTCATTAACTGATCGCAATCCACTCGATTTGAGCGAGGTACGATAACAATACGCGTTGGGTTCTCGTGATCGGATTCATCACGCAAATCATCAACCATAGGCAACTTTTTAGCGCGCATTTGGTTGGCGATCTGCTCTAATAACTTAGAACCTGATACTTGGTGCGGTAATGCAGTAATGACCACATCACTGCCTTCTTTATGCCAAACCGCGCGCAGTTTAATACTGCCACGGCCAGTGCGATAAATTTTCTCGATATCCGTTTTTGGGGAAATAATTTCCGCTTCGGTCGGGTAATCTGGGCCTTGCACATATTGCATCACATCCGCTAGCTCAGCTTTCGGATTTTCGATTAACTCAATAGTGGCGTTGGTTACTTCACGGACGTTGTGTGGCGGAATATCCGTTGCCATACCCACTGCGATACCAGTAATACCGTTTAGTAAGATATGAGGCAGACGCGCCGGTAACATTTGAGGCTCTTTCATCGAACCATCAAAGTTAGGTTGCCATTCCACTGTGCCTTGACCTAATTCGCCCAGCAATACCTCAGCAAACTTAGACAGTTTAGATTCGGTATAACGCATTGCAGCAAAAGACTTAGGATCATCAGGAGCACCCCAGTTACCTTGACCGTCTACCAATGGGTAACGGTAGGTAAATGGTTGCGCCATCAGCACCATAGCTTCATAACACGCTGAATCACCGTGTGGGTGATACTTACCAAGTACGTCACCAACGGTACGAGCTGATTTTTTATATTTAGATGAAGCGGATAAACCCAGCTCTGACATCGCATAAATAATGCGGCGCTGTACCGGCTTTAGACCATCACCAATGTAAGGCAATGCACGATCCATGATCACGTACATTGAATAGTTTAAATAGGCGTCTTCGGTAAATTTGCGCAGCGGTAACTGCTCAACGCCATCGTATGTAATCTCGTTCGACATTCTTATACCTCAGCCATATCGCCTTTGTCTTGTAACCAATGACGGCGATCATCTGCACGCTTTTTACCTAATAGCATGTCCATCATTTCCATTGTCTGTTCATCATCATCTATGGTGAGCTGTACTAGACGGCGAGTATTGGGATCCATGGTGGTTTCACGAAGCTGTAATGGGTTCATTTCACCCAGACCTTTGAATCGTTGTACATTGATTTTGGCGCGCTTACTGCTTAAACGTTCGATAACACCATCTTTTTCTTCTTCGTCAAGAGCGTAAAAAACCTCTTTACCGCAATCAATTCTAAACAGTGGCGGCATAGCAACGTACACATGACCTGCCCCTACCAATGAGCGGAAGTGACGCGTAAACAAAGCACAAAGTAAGGTTGCGATATGCAGTCCATCCGAGTCCGCATCCGCTAGGATACAGATCTTACCGTAACGTAAGCCTTCTAGGCTTTCAGTGTCTGGGTCTATCCCCAGAGCGACAGAGATATCATGTACCTCTTGTGAAGCTAACACTTGATCGGCGCTAACTTCCCAAGTGTTCAAAATCTTACCACGCAGTGGCATGATGGCCTGAAACTCACGGTCTCTCGCTTGTTTAGCTGAGCCTCCCGCCGAGTCACCTTCCACCAAGAATAGTTCGGTGCGAGCTAAATCTTGCACGGTACAATCGGTTAATTTACCTGGCAATGCAGGCCCTGAAGCTACTTTTTTACGTACCACTTTTTTGCTGGCGCGCATACGGCGATGAGCGTTTGCAATACACGCCTCTGCCAGTTGCTCGGCAATATGTGGGGTTTCATTCAGCCACAGGCTAAAGGCATCTTTGATGACACCAGAAACAAAAGAAGCACATTGACGAGAAGAGAGTCGCTCTTTGGTTTGTCCGGCAAATTGAGGATCTTGCATTTTGATCGACAATACATAAGAGCAGCGATCAAAAATATCATCACCGGTCAGCTTCACGCCACGCGGTAATAAGTTGCGGAATTCACAAAACTCACGCATCGCATCTAGCAAACCTTGGCGCAAACCGTTTACGTGCGTACCGCCTTGTGAGGTCGGGATTAAGTTCACGTAACTTTCGGTAATTAATTCGCCACCTTCTGGTTGCCAAATAATGGCCCAATCAGCACCTTCAATCTCACTAGAAAACTGACCGGTAAACGGCGTTTCCGGTAAAACTGTGTAACCTTTAACGCCTTCAGCAAGATAGTCTTTGAGACCACTTTCGTAGTACCACTTGTGCTCTTTACCATTGACTTTATCTTGCAAGGTAATTTCGAGCCCAGGACACAGTACGGCTTTGGCACGCAGGTTATTGATCAGCCTTGATACAGAGAAATTCCCTGAATCAAAATATTTAGTGTTTGGCCAAAAGTGCACACTAGTACCGCTGTTGCGTTTACCACAGGTACCAACAACGGAGAGTTCTTCGACCTTATCGCCATTTTCAAAAGCGATTTGATAAACTTGTCCATCACGGCGAACGTTGACTTCAACTCGTTGCGATAGTGCGTTTACAACCGAAATACCCACCCCGTGCAAACCGCCAGAAAATTGGTAATTCTTATTGGAGAATTTACCACCGGCATGCAGCTTACATAAAATAAGTTCCACACCAGAAATCCCCTCTTCAGGGTGAATATCCACAGGCATACCACGCCCGTCATCAATCACTTCGAGTGACTGATCGGCATGTAAGATGACCTGTATTTTGGAAGCATGTCCAGCTAACGCTTCATCGACACTGTTATCAATAACTTCTTGCCCAAGGTGGTTGGGACGTACAGTATCGGTATACATTCCAGGGCGACGGCGGACTGGCTCCAAGCCATTTAAGACTTCTATCGCCCCAGCGTTATATTGTTCAGTCATAATTTGAAAATTTACTCTTGGCGTTGTTAAACATCGCTTCTCATCATTGAGAAATTGGCAATCTTATAGATGCTTAAAATTGTTAAAACGGCAATGGCAGATGAATTGATTCTGGTCGTTAATTAACCGTGATACAACTTGAATGCTTTACATAGTCTGGCGCAGTGGCGGTTATGTCAAGTTTGCACTGATTTCCAGATAAAAAAGCATGACAATTGTGCAGTTATCAAGCAAACATCATGAATTGTAGCGTAAGGTTTACATTAGAGTTGAAGAAACTCCACTATCGCGCTTGGGTAGCGCTCAAACCCTATAAAACTATGATCGCCGTCTTCTTCTACGGTCTGTTTGCACCCTATAAATTTATCTACAGCTTGTCGATAATCGAGGACTTCATCCCCTTTTTGTTGCAACAGCCAAAAATCTGCAGTTTGGCTAATGACTGGAACATCAATGGCTCTTAGTTGCTCAACATGTTCCTGCTTTAGAATGTACTCTTCTTCGGTATAAGGGTTTAGCTGTGGGCCTAAATAATCTTGTAGTAACTCAAAAGGTCTTGCCGCAGGATTAATCAACGCGGCTTTAAAGCCGTATTCTTTATTGAGCCAAGTGGATAGATAGCCCCCCATCGAGCTTCCGACTAAGCCCACTTGATATTCTGCACTGAGTTCATCACATAAAGTGCGCAGGCTTTGAATACATGGCTCTGGATACACAGGCAGCTGCGGAGCTACAAAGCGAATGTCCGGTCTGTGATTTTGGCAAAACTCTCTCATTAGTTGCGCTTTATGCGACTGAGGAGAACTATTAAAGCCGTGCAAATAAAGCAATAAAGAGGGTTTATTGTGCGCTGTCATTTAATAGCCTTGCGCATCAAAATCAGGGACAAAACAGCCCTCATCAAGACGATGCAACTGAGACTCTAAACGCCCATCTTTATGTAGCTGTAGATGACGCCAACCCGGAGGTAGCGAATCTAAAGCAAACTCATGGGTATTGGCCTTAAACTGGATACAAGTTGAAGGGGTTGCGATGACTTTGACGCCATTGCAATCTTGTTCAAAATCTTGATGCACATGTCCGCCCAATACCGCGCGTACATTGCTGTGTTTTTCTATAACATTCCAGAATTGGTCGGCTTTTTGTAGTTTATGCTGATCAAGCCAAGTACTACCAATAGGCAGTGAATTATGGTGTAGCAATACTAAGGTATGTCGTTCTGGATGTTGGCTCAATTTCTCATCAAGCAGATCAAGCTCATGCTGCTCAAGGTAGCCATGGGGTAAACCTTCAACTTGGCTGTTGAGCATAATCAACTGCCAATAGTCTCCAGCAAATACATGCGAGACTTCATTGATTTGCTCAGAAGGCAAGACTTTGCCCATATTCGCCTGCAGATCGTGATTACCCGGTAACCAATAACAAGGTTTCAGCAATTTTTTGATGCCGTTTGCAAAGCGCTTATAAGAGGCGACTGAATGATCTTGAGATATGTCACCGGTAGCGATAATGGCATCAAAAGGTAGGTTGTGCGCGGCAATATCATCCACTACGGCTTGAAAACTCAAGCCAGTATTCACACTTAGCAAACACCCTTCGTCATCAGCGAATAAGTGTGTGTCTGTAATTTGTAGTAATTGGACGGTTTCTTCCGTCACAACTATATGCGGTTCCACAATCAGTCTTTCCAATATTATTTATACGCTGAGCTCATAACAGGGGCTCTCTACTAATTCCCATTTTTAAGCAAAATGTCAGCCAATCTCCAAGAAATTTATTCAGCTGGTGCTTTTCGTCTTTTTGCACCATTTTCTTATTTGGATAATCATGGCGTGCATTTACTATTCTCATTTTTTCACTTGCACATACTTCTGCAACCCTTGCATCGTGATATAGACGTACCGTCATGCTTGGAAGTGGAAAAATGGGATGTATATCACACTGATAAACGTTCACCAAGGTGGTATAGCGTGTAATTTCCAAAATATTAATCTGATAAACTTGATCTTGCACTTGATACGTTCGCTTATCTCCCACCACTGCAGGGCGAGGAAGCAAGGCATTTAATTTAGCATAATTGGTCTCATACAAACGCATAAGACCTGCAAAATCAACATGATATTCAGAATTTACTTTTCTTGGATTAACCATTGTTTTCTCAGTTGTTGATGATTCAACATCAACCACTGAATCGTTATGATAGATGCTGCGTTCTCAATTGTACCATTTTTCACTCGTTCGTAAGCCTCTTCTCTACTTAGAACATGTACGCGGATATCTTCACCTTCCGACTCTAAACCAAAAACACCACCGGATAGCGGTGCTTCTATCTGCCCAACATATAATTCTAGACGTTCAGAGCAACCCCCTGCCGAAGGATAATAACCGCTGATGTGTTGAATGGCTTTCACGGCCAAGCCAGCCTCTTCAACGGACTCACGCTTAGCCACATCAATTGGGTCTTCACCTTCTTTATCCAACATTCCTGCCACAATTTCTAACTGCCATGGCCTTGCATCACCAAGTGCACCAACACGAATCTGTTCCACCATCACCAATTGGTCTGTCACTGGATCGTAAGGCAGCATTGCCACAGCGTGTCCGCGTTCAAATAGCTCTCGCTCTATCTCTTCACTCCACCCCCCGGCAAATAGTCGATGACGAAATGTCACTTGAGTCAGGCTGAAAAAACCCTTAAATAAGGTCTTTTTTTCAATAATTTCAACATCTTTATTGTGGAATGTCGGGTAAGAGCTAGGGTTAGACATAAGCATTCTCTTTACGGGGTGAATGACAAGCTATTTTAAGATATTTAGCTATTATCATGTATAAGATTAATACTACCTGAATAGATAATGAACTGTGTTTTTTTAACAAAAACATGTAACAATAGCCATATTATTGGTTTTTGTAGTACCCTGTACGATACTGTATAGGATGCTGTGTAAAATTGTGTAAAAACAGTTCAAATTCAAACCAATACCTATATTCTAATCAATTAAATATAAATTTAAGTAGCAGGAAGAGTTACGACAATGAAGAAAGCGCTGTCCATCTTTATCTCAGCTTCTCTGTGTGGTCTGTCTGTATCAGCCAGTGCAGAAAATCTAGCTGATGTTTATAATCAAGCGAAAAAGAGTGATCCTCAACTGTTACGTTCAGCGGCCCAACGTGACGCAGCTTTTGAATCGATTACTTCATCACGCAGTTCCTTGCTTCCTCAAATTAACCTAACCGCTTCTTATAACTATGGTGAAGGCTACAAAGGGGCAAAGACTAAGACTAAGACTAAGACTAAGACTAACGCTGTTCAAGCTGGCATTGGCTTAAGCCAAGAGCTTTATCAACGTTCAAGCTGGGTTACTCTTGAAACTACAGAGAAGAAAGCACGCCAAGCAGACTCTGCTTATGCGGCTAAGCAACAAGATCTTATTCTGCGTACCGCTACAGCCTACTTTGAAGTGTTACGAGCAAAAGACAGTTTAGAGTTCGTTCAAGCCGAGAAAAGCGCAGTTGAACGTCAACTCGATCAAGAAAAACAACGTTTTGATGTTGGTCTATCTGCAATCACTAACGTACATGAAGCTCAAGCTGAATACGATAGCGTACTCGCAGAAGAAGTAAGCGCAAAAAACGCTTTAGTAAACAGCTACGAATCACTACGTGAAATCACAGGTACTGGCCACCAGAATCTAGATATCCTAGATATCAAACGTTTCTCTGCTTCTAAATCAGATAAAACGAACGATGCACTTGTTGAACAAGCTCAGGAAGAAAACCTTAGCTTACTGGCAGCTCGTATCAACCAAGATATCGCAAGAGACAACATCCGTTTAGCAAGCTCTGGTCACCTACCATCGCTGACTTTCAATGCTGATGCTGGCTACGGTAATGGTGAAATCAGCGGTACTGATGTTGATGACACTAAATACAACCTAGGCATTAACCTTTCTGTACCATTGTATACGGGTGGCAATGTTAGCTCTCAGGTAAAACAAGCTGAATATGACTATGTTGCAGTGAGTGAAGACTTAGAAGCGTCTTACCGTTCAGTAGTTAAAACGGTACGTGCATCTAACAACAACATTGATGCAACCATAGGTTCTATCCGCGCATTTGAGCAATCTCTAGTTTCTGCAGAGTCTGCACTATCTGCTGTTGAAACAGGCTATGAAGTTGGTTCACGTACAGTGGTTGACGTTTTAGATTTCACTCGTCGAGTGTTTGAAGCAAAACGTAACCTATCTGATGCTCGTTACAACTACATCATCAGCGTACTGCAATTAAAAGAAGCGGTGGGTACATTAAGCGAACAAGATATCTTAGATATCAACGATGGCTTAAAACCTGCACCAGTAGAATCTAAAAACTCTTAATCAGTTTTAGAATAGTAAGTAAAAAGGCTAGTCACTGACTAGCCTTTTTAATGTCTAAATTTTATCTTCGTAACACATTTTCCGAACGAGATACCAAGCTTAATCAATAACCTATAGTCAATAACCTGTAGCAGATAACCTATCAAGTCCGCTGTTTTATATGCTCGACTGTTGGGCGGTTACTTAATCTTAGTTTTTCACACCGTCAGCGGCGTTTCTTGCATCAACTTCTTCATCCAAGCTTCTAAGCTTCTCTTCCATTTGGTTACGGCAAACTTCAGCCAATTTACGGACATTTGATTTGCTGTATTCAGAAGTATCTACAGCAGGTAGCATTTCGATAATTACATGTCCGTTATTCCAACGATTCAGTTTTATCTTGTCTTGCGTGGTGCTACAAACAATCGGAATAATCGGTGTTTCAGCACCAATTGCAGTATGAAAAGCACCCGTTTTGAAGGGTAATAAGCCTCGACCACGAGAACGAGTACCTTCAGGGAACATCCACACGGATAAACGCGTTTGCTTCATTTTATCGACCACTTGATCGATAGTGCCTTTAGCTTTAGAACGGTTGGCACGATCAATCAGGATATTCCCTGTTAACCAGTACAATTGACCAAATAAAGGCAACCACAATAAGCTCTTCTTACCTACAGTCACAACATTTGGCGTAACGGCAGAAGATACGGTAAATAAATCCCAAGAGTTTTGATGGTTAGCAATATAAGTTGCTTGGTCTCGCTTATAAGCATCTTCTGGGAGTCTAAGCTCTAGCTTGATACCAAATACGCGGTGCATTGCACCAAAGTAACGACCAAAGGTAAATACGTGCTTTGGATTTCTTGGGCTAAATAGGCAATAGCCACAGCCAAACACAAACATCAATATGGCAAAAATCAAGACCAAAAACATGCGCAGTAAAGCAATCATTATGTAATTCCTAGCGATAACCTTCGCTGTTTAATTGTTATTCTCAATAGTAATTCCCATCGCCAAAATTAAGTGATGGGTATAATGCACATCGAGAGTATCATTGTATAAAGCCTAGTTTTTCACTAAGTCTCTTATTTTCTCTTTCATAGCTCAGGCTTGCTGGACAAAGAAAGTGAGAAGTTAACAGTCTATCAAATAAAAAAACCGAAACCACAAGGTTTCGGTCTTAAATAGAATCTAAATGTGATTAGTCGCTAAACCTTTCAATATTGGCGCCAAGCAGACTCAATTTATGTTCAATTCGATCATAACCTCTATCGATATGGTAAATGCGATCAACAATCGTCTCACCGCTAGCAATGCAACCAGCAATAACTAGGCTTGCCGAAGCGCGTAGGTCAGTCGCCATAACTTGTGTGCCACTTAAACCTTCGCTATCACCACAGATAACCGTGTGACCTTCAATCTCCGCTTTCGCGCCCATGCGTTGCAATTCAGGAACGTGCATGAAGCGGTTTTCAAAGATAGTTTCTGTGATTACGCCGCCGCCTTTGGCCATCATATTCAGCAGGGTAAATTGCGCTTGCATATCCGTTGGGAAACCTGGGTATGGCGCCGTGCGAACAGTGATCGCTTTTAGCTCTCTGTCGCCCGTCATATCCGCAGAAATCCAATCTTCGCCCGTTTCAATCTTAGCGCCAGCTTCTTCTAGCTTAGCTAATACCGCTTCCAGTAAGTTAGCACGAGTGTTATGACATACCACTTTACCACCAGACACAGCAGCTGCGACTAAGAAAGTACCGGTTTCGATGCGATCGGGAACAACAGTATGCTCACCACCGGCAAGACGTTCAACACCTTCAATCGTGATGGTATCAGTACCTGCACCGGTAATTTTCGCACCAAGCGCAATCAAGAAATCAGCCGTATCGACAATTTCAGGTTCACGTGCAGCATTATCAAGAACCGTAGTACCTTCAGCTAACGCCGCCGCACTCATGATAGTGATCGTTGCGCCAACGCTCACTTTATCCATGATGATATGAGCGCCTTGTAAGCGGCCATCCACTTTTGCTTTTACGTAGCCATCTTCAATAGTGATGTTTGCACCCAGGCTTTCTAGGCCTTGAATGTGCAAATCAACAGGGCGAGCACCGATAGCACAGCCGCCAGGTAGACTGACTTGACCTTCACCAAACCTTGCTACCAAAGGACCTAAAGCCCAAATAGAAGCACGCATGGTTTTTACTAACTCATAGGGCGCACAGTATTCATTAATACCTGAAGCATCAACAAATAAAGTGGTCGTATCTCCATCACGAGATGCTTTAACACCTAATTGTTGTAACAAAGCTAGGCTAGTATTAATGTCACGTAGTTTTGGTACGTTGTGTAAAACAACAGGTTCTTCAGCCAAAATAGCCGAGAACAAAATAGGTAACGCCGCATTTTTTGCGCCAGAAATTGACACTTCACCGCTTAAAGGCGCTGAAGAGCCAGTTACTCGAAATTTTTCCATTATTAGTCCTTAAAGCGACATTAGTTTTTTATCACGCTGCCACTCCTCGGGAGTAAAAGCTTTTATTGATAGTGCGTGAATTTCGTTGCGTTGAATGTAATCCGTTAGCGGCGCATAAATAAACTGCTGCTTCTTAACACGGCTCATTCCTTCAAAAGAAGCATCAACAGCAATCACTTCAAAGTGGCTACCCTCTCCTTTTACATGAATCTCTGCTAGCTGCAACGCTTCGTCGAGCAGTTCTTTAACTTGTGTACTATCCACTTTCACCCTCAATTTCGATTTCTATGTGCTCTACCAATAATGGCATTGCATTGCTCACTTCAAATAAAGTAAGCAGTTTATTAGGTACAGATCGCAACATTATATGGCAGTCACAATTTTTTGCATGGTCAATTATGTGCAGAATCAGCGCCATTGCCGCAGAATCTGTACTTAATACGGCACTTAGGTCGAGATCTAGTCGTTCAACCTTTGGCTGCCACTGTGCTATTTGCTGCCATAGCTGCGGAATATAGTTTCGATTGAGCACACCACTTAGCATGGCATGCTGATCATCAATCATGGTCCAAACCGCTTTATCACTCATCATTTAGCAGAGTCATAATGGATTGGTGTTTTCGCTAAAGTGGCTAACTCATGAGTGACGGCTGGCAGACCATCTTTACGTATTTTGCCGCCCCACTCCGATTGCTTACTTGATAACAGACTGACGCCTTCTGCCACCATATCAAACGCTTGCCACTCATTGGTTTTTTTGTTTTTACGCCACTTAAACTCTAATTTTATCGCAGGTCGATTAGCCTGCATAATTTCAACAGGGATAGACACAATGCGTTGATCATCGCGAAGATTGCGAGGCGGTGTGTATTTGATCTCTTGATCTTTATACTGAGTTAACACCTGCGCATAAGCCGTTACTAAGTACGCTCTAAATGCGACCAAAAAGTCAGCCACTTCACCCTTGTCAGCTTTTCTTAAGTAATTACCTAATACTTTAAGTCCAGCATAACGGTCGTTGACGTAAGGCATTAGCTCTTCTTCAACCACCACTTTTAATTGCTCTGGAGACTCTCTAAGTTGGGCTTGTTCATTTTTAAGTCTATCAAAAGTACGACTGCCCACTATTTCCATCATCTGATAAGGCTGGGTTTTATCCACTGTGTCACCCCATGCAATAGAGGAAGACAACATCGCCATCAATAAGATAAGTCTTGTCATAATTTTCATGATTATTTCCCTGAATTATCGCCTACGCTGTACATAAACTGCCCGATCAAATCTTCCAGAACCAAGGCTGACTTGGTATCTTCGATCAAATCACCATCCTTGAGTATCTCGGCGTCATCATCCATAAAGCCCGGTATTAAGCTAATATATTGCTCACCAATTAAACCTGACGTTAAGATATGGGCACTTGAAGTATCTGGAAAGTGACCAAAACGCTCTTCAATAGTCAAAGTGACCACTGGCGTAAAGTATTCAGTATCGAGTGTAATGTCCGATACTCTACCTACCACTACTCCACCCACTTTTACCGGGGAACGTACTTTTAGGCTGCCTATATTATCGAAAGATGCTTTAAGTTTATAACTATCTTGGCTTCCCAGCGACTTTACATCAGCAACCTTAAATATCATAAACATCACCGCCACAATGCCTAAGATGATAAAACTACCAACCCACAATTCTAACTTCCTTGATTGATTCATACTTAACTTCCAAACATTAATGCGGTTAAAACAAAATCTAGCCCCAATACAGCTAGAGAAGAATGCACTACAGTGCGAGTCGTTGCTTGACTGATACCTTCTGAGGTAGGGACAGCATCATAACCATTAAACAGCGCTATCCAAACTATAGTTACAGCAAACACCAATGATTTAATTACGCTATTACCTATATCTCGTCCCAGCTCTACTGATGACTGCATTGCAGACCAAAAACTGCCGTGATCGATTCCTTTCCAATCCACGCCAACAATGTGTCCGCCTAAAATACCCACCGCGATAAAAATCATCGTCAACAATGGCATTGAAATAACGCCGGCCCAAAATCGAGGGCTGATAATGCGTTTTAATGGATCGACCGCCATCATTTCCAGACTTGAAAGTTGTTCCGTTGCTTTCATCAATCCTATTTCGGCGGTCAATGCAGAGCCTGCTCGGCCTGCAAACAATAATGCGGTAACCACCGGACCAAGCTCTCGTAATAAGGAAAGCGCGACCATTTGCCCTAAGCTTCCTTCAGCGCCGTAATCCACCAGCACAACATAGCCCTGTAAACTCAGCACCATACCGATGAATAAACCTGAAACCAAAGTAATCACCAGTGATTGAGCGCCTACAGAATAGAGTTGCTTAAACAATAGCGGTATATTTTTCATTGGCTGCGGTTTAGCCACCAGAGCACCAAACAGCATCAAGGTTGCTCGCCCAAAAGAGCGGGTAACTCTGATCCCTGATGCGCCTATGTCGGCAACTTTATTGATAGCCCAAGATATCATCGTTGAAATAAATCCCTTTCTAATGGTGCTGACGGAAATGCAAACGGCACAGCGCCATCAGCGCTGCCATGTAAAAACTGTTGTACGCGCGGATCTTGGCTTTGTTCAATATCAACTGGCTCACCGCTTGCAATCACCTTTTTATCTGCGATCAAATACACGTAATCTGCAATGCTCATTAACTCAGGCACATCATGCGACACCACAATTGAAGTTACGCCTAATGCTTGGTTTAACTTTTTAATCAGTTCAACCAACACTCCCATAGTGATCGGATCTTGCCCCACAAAAGGCTCATCATACATTACAACGTCAGGGTCTAATGCAATGGCGCGTGCCAGAGCGACTCTTCGGGTCATGCCTCCGGATAGTTCACTAGGCATTAACTGGGCAGCGCCTCGCAATCCGACCGCTTCTAATTTAAGGAGCACAATAGTACGAATGAAAGATTCCGATAACTGAGTGTGCTCACGAATCGGGAACGCGACATTGTCGAAAACATTCAAGTCAGTAAACAGTGCCCCAGATTGAAATAGCATGCTCATTTTCTTACGAACTTGATAAAGCTCACCACGGCTAAGCTTGGGAATGTTTTGTTGCTCAAACCATATATCACCGCTATCTGGCGGAATTTGCCCTGCGATAAGTTTGAGCAAGGTGGTTTTACCTATACCCGAAGGTCCCATTATCGCGGTGATTTTACCTTGTGGAATCGACAAACTGATGTTGTCAAAAACCACTCTGGAACCCCGAGAAAATGTCACCTTATCTAATGTAATTTTGTTTTTAGCTTCGAGCATCAACACTCCTTGTTGTGACCTGAAAACCATCCAATATCAAAAAAGTTGAATATATCAGACAGTTGGTCGACTTAATCATAGGAATTTTATCAGACTTGTGTGTAAATAATTCGTCTAAAATCTTCCCTTTTTGACAGCTTAACGTCAAAATCACTGTTTAACTCGTACCAATTAATAAAGAGCACACAAATGATCGTAGCGATTTGTCTACTTGTCGTTGGTTTAATCATGCTGGTTTGGAGTGCCGATAAACTGGTATTCGGTTCAGCTGCATTAGCTAGAAATTTTGGAATATCTCCCTTGGTCATCGGTATGACCATTCTTGCCATGGGCTCTTCTGCTCCAGAAATGATGGTTTCTGCCACCGCAGCTTTAGACGGTCGAACGGATACTGCTGTCGGTAATGTACTTGGTTCAAACATTGCCAACATAGCGCTTATTTTAGGTATCACCGCACTGGTTAAGCCTTTAATCGTTAGCTCAGGTATATTACGACGCGAGTTGCCACTGATGATAGGTGTCACCTTGATTGCCGGTGGCATCATGTGGGATCACTACCTTGGTTTTACCGAAGGTGTATTACTTGTTGTGCTGTTTGTTGCGTTCATTCTGGCGATGCTACACATTTCTCGAACAGAGAAACACGTTGGCGATAACATGCTCAGTGAGCAAGAGTCTGAAGTCCCTGACGGCGTGGAGAACAAAAAAGCCATTTTCTGGATCGTTGTAGGCCTTATTTTACTGCCACTGGCGGCAAATCTATTAGTCAATAATGCCGTTTATATTGCCAAGTATTTTGGCATGAGCGATCTTGTGATTGGACTGACCATCATTGCCATCGGTACTAGCTTGCCAGAATTAGCGGCCTCATTAGCTGGGGTCATGAAAGGCGAAGATGATATGGCGGTGGGTAATATTATTGGCTCCAACGTCTTCAATATACTGGCAGTTATGGGCATTCCGGGCTTATTGCACCCTTCTTTTCTTAACGAGAATGCCATGAATCGTGACTTTTGGGTCATGCTCGGCGTTTCCGTTTTATTGGTCATTATGGCGCTAGGTAAATCGAAAAAGATCACTCGAATAGAAGGTGGGATACTCTTTGCCATATTTGTTGCCTACCAAAGCTATCTCTTTTTCAATGTAGGTGCATAAGGAGATTCACATGACAGTAAAATTTGACTACCAAAAAGCAGCGCAAAATGTACTCAATACTGAGATAGCAGGACTCACCCAACTGTCTCAATATTTTAATCGTGATTTTGACCAAGCTTGCGACACTATCCTTGCCAATAAACACGGCAAAGTTGTGGTAATGGGAATGGGTAAATCTGGCCATATTGGCAACAAGATTGCTGCGACCTTAGCCAGCACAGGTACGTCAGCTTTTTTTGTCCACCCCGGTGAAGCCGCTCACGGTGATTTAGGTATGATTGCGCCCGGCGATATTGTTCTGGCCATCTCTAATTCAGGTGAATCACAAGAGATCCTTTCTCTTTTCCCTGTGTTAAAGCGCCTTAATATTCAAATCATCAGCATGACTGGCAAGCCAAATTCAAACATGGCAAAACTGGCGGATATCCACCTATGTATCGCTGTACCTCATGAGGCATGCCCAATTGAGTTAGCCCCAACAAGCAGCACCACGGCCACCTTAGTGATGGGTGATGCGCTAGCAATGGCTTTGATGCAAGCACGCGGCTTTACCGCCGAAGACTTTGCGCTGTCTCACCCTGGCGGCGCCTTGGGGCGCAAGTTACTACTAAAACTAGAAAACATTATGCATACTGGTACAGATGTTCCTAAAGTTAAAGCAGATGCTTTAATCAAAGATGCTTTAATTGAGATAAGCGAAAAAGGTTTAGGAATGACCGCTATTGTCGATGATGCAGACAAAATCTTAGGCATATTTACCGATGGCGACTTGCGACGCCTTCTCGATAAAAGAATCGACATCCACTGCACCGTTATTGGTGATGTAATGTCAAAAAATCCAAGCTACGCATCGCCATCTCTGTTGGCTGTAGAAGGATTGAATATGATGCAAGAGCGCAGTATCACTGCCCTATTGCTATGTGAAAATGATAAACTGGTTGGCGCGCTCAACATGCACGACCTTTTAAAAGCTGGAGTAATGTAATTCATGAATGAAATGGTCGATTCTCTATACGGTCCAGTTTCAAAGCCTGTTTTTGCTATAGCAAAACAAATTAAGCTGCTTATTTGTGATGTAGACGGCGTATTCTCTGACGGTCTCGTCTACATGGGCAATGCTGGCGAAGAACTCAAAACTTTTCATACACGTGATGGCTACGGCATAAAATCACTGATGAACGCCGGCATCGAAATCGCTATCGTAACTGGACGTCGCTCACAAATCGTCGAAAATCGTATGCGCGGTTTGGGCATAACGCTCATCTATCAAGGGCAAGACGACAAAATTAAAGCCTACAATGACATTATCGATAAGCTCAATATTTTCCCTGAACATACCGGTTATATCGGTGATGATCTGATCGATTGGCCCGTGATGGAAAAAGTCGCATTAAAAGTGTGCGTCAACGATGGGCACCCATTGCTAGTACAACGAGCTAACTATGTCACTAAAATAAAGGGCGGCCATGGCGCAGTACGCGAGGTGTGCGACCTTATTTTGCAAGCTCGTGGAGAATTAGAGCAACATAAAGGTCTGAGTATATGACGGGTTCTCGCATTTTTCAGATAGTGTTAATCGGTATTATCTGTGTATCCGGTTATTATCTACTGATAAATCAAGAACAAGAGGTTATTCAGGTTGAACCTAGCACTGAATTACCTATGTTTACCGGACGCCAAGTGACCAACACCACTTACGATCTTGACGGTATTCGTAGCTACAAAATCAGTTCCGAAAAACTGGATCACTACGCAACCAGTGGCGACACCCTATTTGATAACCTCATAATGTATGTGTATCGTGATGGGACAGTCGAAGAGTGGCAAGTGGTTTCAGATACCGCCGTTTTAGATAAGAATCATCAACTGACGTTAGCCGGAAATGTCATTGCGACAAATTTACTTCCTGACGCCAGTTTTGAAACATTAACTACAGATAAAATGACAATTGAGCTCGACAGCAAAGACTTTAGTTCCGACGTCCAAGTGACTCTAAAAGGACCTCAGTTTCTCAATATTGGCCAAGCCATGCAGGGAAATTTGGATAAAAATGAAGCCGTCTTGTTCAATCATGTAAAAGGGATCTATGAAAAAGCTAAGCCTTAGTCTTTTACTGGGAATATTACTGTCTCCTTCAGTTTATGCGCTCTCTACCGATTCAGAGCAACCGGTGTACATCGACTCTGACAGTCAACAACTTGATATGAAGAGTAACAAGGTTACTTTTATTGGTGACGTAAAAATGCGCCAAGGCAGTATCAATGTGAAAGGGGACAAGGTCATTGTCTATCGTAACCCTAGTGACGGCGCCATAAAAAAAATTGAAGCTTATGGAAAGCTCGCTAAGTTCTCTCAAAAAACCGATGATGGCAAAACTATTCACGGTCATGCAGAAGAGCTGTATTACGATATGTCTCAAGATCAATTAATTATGATCAAACAGGCAATGCTGGCTCAAGATGACAGCACGATCAACGGCCAACGAATTATCTACCATATCACCACCGAGAAAATGATCGCTGAGGGTGGTAAAGGCTCTCGAGTATCAACCGTGCTACAACCTCAACCAAAAGAGAATAAATAGTCGACCTATGGCAGTATTGAAAGCTGAACACCTAGCGAAAAGCTATAAAAACCGCAAAGTGGTTGCAGACGTAAGCCTGCAAGTAGAATCGGGGCAGATCGTAGGTCTACTAGGGCCAAATGGCGCAGGCAAAACCACCTCTTTTTACATGATTGTGGGATTAGTTGCTCGTGACGAAGGACGAATTCTGATTGATGATCAGGATATCAGTATTCTACCGATGCACAGTCGTTCTCGAATGGGCATTGGCTATCTTCCACAAGAAGCGTCTATATTTAGAAAGCTCTCTGTTGAAGATAACATTTACGCCGTATTGCAAACTCGCAATGAAATCTCTAAGCAAGAGCGTGATGAAAAGCTTGAAGAGCTATTAGACGAATTCAACATTCAACACATTCGTAAAAGTAACGGTATGGCTCTCTCCGGTGGTGAACGTCGCCGTGTGGAAATCGCACGTGCATTGGCCGCCAATCCGCAGTTTATTCTGCTGGATGAACCTTTTGCGGGCGTCGACCCAATATCCGTTATCGACATCAAAAAGATTATTGAACATTTAAGAGATCGTGGTTTAGGGGTACTTATCACTGACCACAATGTGCGCGAAACCCTGGACGTATGTGAGCGAGCATACATCGTAAGCCAAGGACACTTAATTGCCGAAGGTACGCCCGAGCAAGTGCTTAGCAACGAACAGGTTAAGAAAGTTTACCTCGGTGAACAGTTCCGTCTCTAGACGGCCCACTGCAGGCGACTCATAATTATGAAAGCAGCATTACAACTTAAGTTTGGTCAACACCTTGCCATGACCCCACAACTGCAACAAGCCATACGCTTATTGCAGTTGTCTAGTTTTGAGCTTCAACAAGAGATTCAGCAAGCATTAGACTCTAATCCCTTGTTGCAAGTTTCCGAAGAGAGCACTCAATCGGAAGAAAAAACCGAATCTCCAAAAGAAAACAACCAGCAAGAAAGCACAGAACCGAGCGCACAAGACAGTTCTGAATTAATGGCCTCTAACTCCATTGGTGACGAACTTGCTGTCGACACCTCTTGGGAGGACGTGTACAGCTCCAATTCAGGCAATACTGGTGTAGCTCTTGATGATGAATTGCCTATCTACCAAGGCGAAACTCAAACCAGTCTCTTTGATCACTTACTGTGGCAGTTAGAACTCACTCCGTTTTCTGAGACCGATCATGCGATTGCGATTGCCATCATTGATGCTATTGACGATCAAGGTTTCTTAACGCTTTCCACCGCTGAAATTACCGCCAGTTTATCCCTTCCCGATGTTGAAGAAGATGAAACCGTTGCGGTTCTCAAACGTATTCAGCAATTTGAACCCCTTGGTGTTGGCTCTCGCAATTTACAAGAATGTCTATTGTTGCAATTGTATGCCCTTCCTGATGACACGCCACGTAAACAGCAAGCTTGTGAGATTTTAAAAAATCATATCGAACATTTAGCTAATCGCGACTACAAATTAATCATTAAAGAAACTAAGCTCAAAGAAAGCGATTTAATCGCTATATTGCAGCTTATCCAACAGTTAGACCCGCGACCGGGTAGTCAAATTGGCAACAGTGATATTGAATACGTTGTACCCGATATTAATGTGATCAAGGTGAACGGCAAGTGGACGGTCTTTCTCAATAATACCGATATGCCCAAACTTGAGGTCAACCAGCAGTATGCCACTATTACAGGGGCAAACAGCAGTGACAGCCAATACATTAAAGACCAACTGCAAGAAGCAAAATGGTTAATCAAAAGCCTTGAAAGTCGCAGTGATACCCTGCTTAAAGTCGCCAGATGCATTGTTGAAACTCAGCAGGAGTTCTTCGAAAAAGGCGCTGAAGCAATGCAACCAATGATTTTAAATGATGTAGCCGAGGCGATTGATATGCATGAATCGACTATATCACGCGTCACAACTCAGAAATATATGCACACACCACGCGGTATTTTTGAACTAAAATATTTTTTCTCCAGTCATGTTAGTAATAATGATGGAGAAGATAAGTCCTCGACTGCGATTCGTGCACTGATCAAAAAATTGGTCGCAGAAGAGAACACAGCTAAACCATTGAGCGATAATAAAATTACCGCTCTACTCGCTGAACAAGAGGTAAAAGTTGCAAGACGCACAGTGGCAAAATACCGCGAATCATTAGGTATCGCCCCCTCTAGTCAACGAAAACGCCTAGTTTAGGCCTTAACAGAAGGAACGCTTATGCAAATTAATATCACTGGTCACCATGTAGAACTTACAGAGTCACTTCAAGAGTACGTTGATACTAAGTTTCAGAAACTCGAGCGTTTCTTTGAACACATTAATAACGTTCAAGTTATTTTAAAACTTGAAAAAGTTAACCATATTGCGGAAGCTACGCTCCATGTAAGCCAAGGCGACATTCACGCCACCGCTGAAGAAGAAAATATGTATGCAGCCATCGACGCATTAGTCGATAAGCTGGTTCGCCAGCTGACCAAGCATAAAGAGAAGTTAAGTAGCCATTAACCATGCAAATTAATCAAGTATTGTCTTTGGACTGCACCAAAAGTGCAGTCCATTGTACTAGTAAGAAGCGCGCTCTAGAGCTTATTAGCCAAATTGCAGCAACCCATTCAGGCCAAGATTCCACGGATCTATTTGAATGTATGCTCGGCAGAGAAAAACTAGGCAGCACAGGGATTGGCAACGGTATTGCCATTCCACATGCACGAATGAGTAATTCAGACCAGGCGATTGCCGTCCTATTACAATGTGATGAAGCCATTGAATTTGATGCTATCGACAATCGTCCGGTTGATTTGTTATTTGCGCTGTTGGTTCCAGAAAATCAATGCAAAGAACATTTAAAAACACTGTCTTGTATGGCGGAACGCCTGAATGACAAAAAAATTCTTAAACAGCTTCGTCATGCAAAATCCGATGAAGAGCTGTTTGAAATAATGGTTGCAGAATCGATTGAGTGTCCAAAGGGATAAAAGAATGCCTGAATCTCGCCAACTTGTTGTTGTTAGTGGTAATTCCGGTGGCGGAAAAAGCGTCGCTCTACGTGCCTTAGAAGATATAGGCTACTATTGTGTCGATAACCTCCCAGTAGCCCTGCTTAGCTCTTTTGTCGACGGTCTAAGCCCAAAACAAACCAAAGTTGCGGTGAGTATTGATATTCGTAACTTACCGAGTAACCCAAAGCAAGTCACAGCGGTACTCACGACGCTAGATGATTCCGTTCAAGTGACGGTTCTTTATCTTGAAGCAAACGAAGAAACCCTAGTTAAGCGCTATAGCGAAACCCGACGCATTCACCCTCTCTCATTAATCAAAGATTCACGATCCCTTCAGCAAGCCATTGTAGAAGAAAAGATCTTACTGTCTGCATTAAAAGAACGAGCCGATCTGGTCATAGATAGCAGTAAACTGTCTATTCACGAACTCAGCGAAATGGTGAGAAAGCGTATCCTAGGCCGTGATGGCCAAGAGTTGGTCATGGTCTTTCAATCCTTTGGCTTCAAACATGGACTACCCTCTGATGTTGACTATGTTTTTGATGTTCGCTTCCTGCCGAACCCACACTGGGAACCCACGCTAAGACCTTTAACCGGTTTAGATAAACCCATTTGTGATTACCTTTACGGCTTTGACGATGTGGTTGAGCTAAAAGAGCAAATCCAAGCTTTTATTGAACGCTGGCTTCCGGCTCTAGAAAAAAACAATCGTAGCTACCTTACGGTTGCGATTGGCTGTACTGGCGGTAAGCACCGCTCGGTATTCCTTACTCAGCAAATCGGTGAATACTTTCTTGCACAAGGGCAACAAGTGCTTATTCGTCACAATCAATTAGAGCAACAAAAGTGATCCAATCTCGTCGCTTACTCATCATTAATAAACTGGGATTGCATGCTCGCGCTGCGGTAAAACTTGTCGAATTAGCCCAAAGCTTTGATGCTAAAGTTACCGTCAGTAATGACGGCAATAGTGCCGACGCTGATAGCGTAATGGCACTACTGATGCTCGAATCTGCGCAGGGAGAATACGTCACAGTGACCGCCAACGGCACCCAAGCACCGCAGGCTCTACAAGCGGTGTGCGCCCTCATCGAAGAAAAATTCGAAGAAGATGAATAATACCGCTCGTACTAAATAACTGCTCACTCTAGCTTGTTTAGTGTGATTGGTATAATTTTCACTCAGTCTATTAAAATATTCGTTTTAGATTTAAGAACTTATTAACCCCTTGAATAAAATAGGCTAATATCCTTCTATTAATTTATTTAGTGTACACACCTAATGGAGGCAAATAATGGCGGAACAGATCGAGTTTGATCAAGCCCACCAAACGCTTCAAGAAGTGAGTGATGCGCTGGATAATGGCCGCTTTGTCTTCGTTAGGCGCCAGCTCCAATCTATGGAGCCAGAGGACATTGCCCACCTTCTTGAAGCGTCGCCAAGAAAAAGCCGTGAAGTACTATGGCAACTCACCGACCCTGAAGATTACGGTGAAATTCTTGATGAGCTAAGTGAAGACATCAAAGATAACCTCGTATCCAAAATGGCTCCCGGTAAGCTGGCAGAAGCAACCGAAGGCATGGATACCGATGACGTAGCCTACGTTCTTCGAAGCTTACCTAATAACGTATCACAACAAGTCCTAAGCCAAATGGATTCTGCGGATCGATTGCGTGTCGAAACCGCCCTTTCCTATCCAGAAGACACCGCTGGCGGAATAATGAATACCGACGTTACCACCATACGTGGCGATGTTGATATTGATGTTGTGCTTCGTTATATGCGAATGAAAGGCGAACTGCCTGAAGCCACTGATACCCTGTATGTGATTGACGACGATGACCGTTTAATTGGTAACCTGTCACTCACCACCCTGCTAACTACACAACCTGATGTCCCCGTCGTCGAAGTCATGACCCACGCCGATGAAGCCATTGCGGTGGATCTTAGCGATACGGATGTGGCGAGCTTGTTTGAACGTAGAAACTGGGTATCCGCGCCGGTTGTTGACCAAAACCAACATTTGGTGGGGCGCATTACCATTGATGATGTGGTTGATATCATTAGGGAAGATGCTGAGCACTCCATGATGAGCTTAGCCGGTCTTGATGATGACGAAGATACCTTTGCACCCGTAGTCAAATCAGCGCGTCGCCGTAGTGTCTGGTTAGGCGTCAATGTACTGGCCGCCCTAGCAGCCGCTTCTGTTTCCAACATGTTTGAAGCCACCTTAGAACAAATGGCCGCTATCGCTGTATTGATGACCATAGTCCCTTCTATGGGCGGCGTAGCCGGTAACCAGACCGTTGCCTTGGTGATTCGTGGCTTAGCACTTGGCTATATCGGTGACAGTAACCGCAAAGAACTGCTAATGAAAGAAGCAGCTATCGGCTTCTTAAATGGCGTACTTTGGGCATTAATTATTGGCGCAATTGTTGTGTTCTGGAAACACGATTGGATGCTCGGCTTTATTATCTCCGCCGCAATGCTCACCAACTTATTTGTGGCAGGGGTCGCCGGCGTTACCATTCCGATAATATTGAAGAAAATGAACATAGATCCCGCGTTAGCAGGCGGTATGGCGTTGACCACTATTACAGATGTAATTGGTTTATCGGTCTTTTTGGGGCTGGCGACGATTTTCTTACTCTAGGTGCTTTTCGCTAGCTAAGTATTCGAACTAACCAACATAAAAAAAACGAGCTTTTCAGCTCGTTTTTTTTAATAACTACAAAGGTGGATAGAGGTTAAACACCCGCAACTTTCATCGATTCAATCAGCATAGAACCGGTTTGAATTTGTGAGCGAGTTTCAACATCATTGCCTACCGCCACAATTCGTTGGAACATCTCTTTGAGATTGCCCGCAACGGTCACTTCTGAAACTGGGTATTGAATCACCCCGTTTTCCACCCAAAACCCAGCTGCGCCACGTGAATAATCACCGGTAACGCCATTCACGCCCTGACCCATTAATTCTGTCACTAAAAAGCCAGTACCCAGCTCTTTAAGCATGGCTTGGTAATCTTGTCCGGTAGATTGAACAAACCAGTTGTGAATACCACCAGCGTGTCCTGTGGCCGTCATACCCAACTTGCGAGCGGCATAACTGGTCAGCAAGTAAGTTGCCAACTTGCCATCGGTGATGATGTCGTAATCTTTAGTCGCTACACCTTCGCTATCAAATGGCGTAGAAGCTAAACCTCGCAGAATATGCGGCTTTTCATTTACGTTGAACCAATCTGGCAGGATTTGTTTTCCAAGATGATCAAGTAAGAAAGAGGATTTACGGTAAAGACTGCCACCGCTAATAGCACCAATTAAGTGTCCCATTAGCCCTGTAGCCACTTCAGCGGCAAACATCACGGGATACTCGCCAGTAGCAATACGTCGAGCATCTAAGCTCTGTATGGTTCTTTGTGCCGCTTTTAAACCGACTTCTTTAGCAGACCAAAGATCTTCTGCTCTGCGGGCAACGCTATAACTATAGTTGCGCTCCATATCACCATTGGCACCCGAGCCAATGACGCTACAGCTAACGCTATGACGGCTTGACGGATAACTGGCTAGCACACCATGTGAGTTACCGTAAACACGAATGCCATAGTGAGAATCATAACTTGCGCCATCACTTTGTTTGATCTTGTCGCTGTACGCCAAAGCCGCTTGTTCAGCTTCAATAGCAATTTTCGCAACATGATCAGGGTTTGGCTCATCAGGATGGAAAAGGTCCAGATCTTTCACTTCTTTAACCATCAACTCAGCAGGTGCAGGGCCTGCGCAAGGATCTTCAGATGTGTACTTGGCGATATCTAAGGCAGCCGCAACCGTTTGTGCGATTGCTTTTTCACTGAGATCGGAAGTGGATGCACTTCCCTTTCTTTGGCCACGGTAAACTGTGATGCCTAGAGCGCCGTCGCTATTAAACTCGACATTCTCTACTTCACACATGCGAGTGGATACACTCAGACCAGTAGATTTATTGATCGCTACCTCAGCGCCATCGGCTTTGGCAGACGCCAATGCTAGGGCTTTGGCAACCGCTTCTTCTAATTCTACTTTTTGTTGGGCAATTTGTTGTCTAGCGTCCATAGTTAAATCAATTATTTGCAGGCAATTGTGTTTAGAATACCAAGCTTTTCCCATTCTCCCCAATTTGTTTGTTAAAATAACGGAAATTATGCGCAATACGCATTCAAAATTGAGTAACTAAGAGCAAATTATGGCCAGAAAAAACCAGAAAGCCCCTTGGGAAGAAGAAGAAGAAATCATTTGGGTAAGTAAAACCGAAATGAAGCAAGACATGGAAGCCTTGCAAAAACTTGGCGAAGAGCTTGTGGCGCTAAAACCGGGTGTACTGGATAAATTCCCGTTACCAGAAGATCTTGCTGATGCCATTAAAGATGCACAACGCTTTAAAAACGAAGCCAAACGCCGTCAACTACAATACATTGGCAAAGTGATGCGTCAAATTGAGATTGAGCCAATCCAAGCAGCGCTCGATAAACATCACAATAAGCACTCTCAAGCTTCGGCTGAATTGCATAAACTGGAAGAATTGCGTGATCGCGTTGTTGCTGAAGGTGACTCTGCAATTGAAGAAGTGCTTAGCTTGTACCCTGAAGCTGATAGACAACGTCTACGCCAATTAGCTCGCCAAGCAAATAAAGAAAAGGCAGCCAGTAAGCCGCCTAAAGCATATCGTGAGATTTTCCAGATCTTAAAAGATCTGAACAGCGAAGCTTAAATCGCTTTATTGTACACACTATAATGATGGGCTTTCCTATCATTACAGTGTGTATGTGTCCCTTACTCTGTGCCACCAACTGTGATGGTTTCAAGTTTAACCGTTGGTTGACCTACGCCGACAGGAACGCTTTGTCCCGCTTTACCACACACGCCAACACCCTGATCAATTTGTAAATCATTACCTATCATCGACACCTGCTGCATCGCTTCAATACCAGAGCCAATTAAGGTTGCATCTTTCACTGGACGAGTGATTTTGCCGTTTTCAATCAGGTATGCTTCTGAGGTTGAGAATACAAACTTACCCGAAGTAATATCAACCTGACCGCCGGCAAAACTTGGCGCATAGATGCCTTTTTTGACGGTTGAAATGATCTCTTCAGGTGTATGTTGACCCGGCAACATGTAAGTATTGGTCATACGAGGCATAGGTAAGTGCGCAAATGATTCACGACGGCCATTACCTGTAGGTGCGACACCCATAAGACGCGCATTCATTTTATCTTGCATGTAGCCTTTAAGAACGCCGTTCTCAATTAAGGTGTTGTATTGACCTTCAACCCCTTCATCGTCAATGTTTAACGAACCACGGCGATCCACCATAGTGCCGTCATCCACAATAGTACAAAGATCGGAAGTAACTTTGTCACCCACTTTCCCAGAAAAGACTGATGACTGCTTACGGTTAAAATCGCCTTCTAAGCCATGACCCACTGCTTCATGTAGCAATACACCCGGCCAACCTGCACCTAGCACGACAGGCATAGCACCGGCAGGAGCTGCATCAGACTCAAGGTTAACTAAAGCCAGGCGAATCGCTTCATCAGCAAAGTGCATAGCCACTGTTTTGTTACCATCCATCGCTAAGAATCGTTGGTAATCGTAACGACCACCACCGCCTGAAGAACTGCGCTCACGGCGATCACCACGTTGCACGAGTACACTAATAGATAAACGCACCAATGGACGAATATCAGTAGCATATGTACCGTCTGTAGCGGCAACAAGCACTTGCTCATACACACCACTTAAACTGATGTTCACCTCGCTCACTAAAGGCTCTTTAGTACGAATGTACATATCAAGCTCTTTCAGTAGGTCAATTTTCTGTTGCTTTTCAAGGCTCTGCAGCGGGTTAACACTTGAATAAACCTTGTTTGAGTTGTGACGAGAGAAAGTTTGAACTTGCGCGGTTTGCCCTTGCTTTGCAATGCCTCGAGCGGCAATTGCCGATTGTTTTAAGCTGTCAGCTTGAATCTGGTCTGAATAGGCAAACCCTGTTTTCTCACCACTGATAGCCCTAACACCCACGCCACGGTCGATATTAAATGACCCATCCTTGATGATGCTGTCTTCTAAAATTAAGGTCTCATGCCAGCTCGCTTGAAAGTAAACATCCGCATAATCGATATCACGAGCGGCAATCAAAGAAAGAGTACGCTCCACATCTTGGTCTGTTAGGCCACTTGAAGCCAACAGCTCTTGTTCTACTGTTTCAATTGTCATAATTTACTCATTTTCCTCATCGATAATGAGGCTAAAAAATTTTTGATGTGCAGCAACAGGCATTGCCTTACGAACTTGCTCCACTTGATGTAATTCAATATCAGCAATTAAATTGCAGGGGGTGGTTTGCGCTGTAGTAATGACCTTACCCCAAGGATCAATCACCATAGAATGGCCCCAAGTTTGTCTGCTGGCAGAATGTTGCCCACATTGGCCTACGCCAATCACCCAAGCTTGGTTTTCGATAGCTCTCGCACGAAGCAGAGCTTCCCAGTGTGCCTCTCCCGTCACCGCAGTAAAAGCGGCAGGTACTAGTAATATGTTCGCACCACCGTCACGCAAGACGTTATACAGATTGGCGAATCGTAAGTCATAACAAATCGATAAGCCGAGTTTCGCGAAAGGCGTCTCAACTATCTTTGGCGCAGTGCCGTGCGCAAAGCAATCCGATTCGCGATAGCTACCATGTCCATCAGCCACTTCCACATCAAATAGATGAATTTTGGCGTAGTCGGCAACTAACTCTCCTTGATCGCTAAACACTAAACTTGTGGAGTAGAGTTTACCTTTTGGCGCTCGAATAGGAAAAGAGCCGATGACAATCCAAACCGCCAACTCTTTTGCCAGTTTAGCTATTTGACTCTGAATTGGCCCCGCACCCAACTCCTCTGCAAGTTTTTGATAACCTTCAGCATTATCGAACAGCAAGCAATTTTCTGGAGTAATAACTAACTGACACTGCTGCGCGGCTAATTCTCTCACCTGCCGTTCAATGTATTGGTAGTTTTGCATGACATCACTACTTGATGTCATCTGCACTAAACCGACGGTTACTTGTTGCTGCATATATGGCTTCCCTATGACTCAGAGCGAAGTTTTTTAGGTACTTCGTAGTCTCCCTTACGGCGCGATTTCTCTCGCACTTTCGGAGCGTTCATTGGCCCTTTGATTTCATAGGTGACCTGAGTAATAACTTCAATTACCGGAGCCACAACAGTGCTGATAGCCAATACGTATAAAGCGGTTTGTGGCGCTACGGCAAAAGCGGTCAGCATTGGAATACCTGACGTTACGTCAGGTTTAAAGGTCACTTCCGCATCCACCATTTGAGTATTCAAATTTGCTAGACCACGAATGGTCATATCGCCGGATATCGAATCCATTTGTAGATCGTTAGTGACAAATATACCATTTTCGACTTTGCCTTTACCTTCGATAGAATCAAAAGCTAAACCATCATCAAACACATCACTAAAGTCTAACTGCATACGGCGAATCAAGGAATCTAAGCTAAACATACCCAGCAATTTAGCCGCACCACCAACATCAGAAATCACCCCACGGCCAAATTCTGCATCTAGCGTGCCATTGAGGGTATCCATCTGAATATTCCATGGCGAACCTTTCCAATCTAAAGAGGAGTTAAACTCAAATGGCGCTTTTTGAATGCCTGAGTTCACCCCAAACCTTGCCATGATTTCCGAGTTATCTTCGCCTTTAGCATTAAAGTCTAAATGAGTAGTACTGTCTTTATCGGTTAACTTCCACCAGCCGCTGGCTAATAAGCTCGATTGACCACTGGTTAAATTGGCTTTGTCCCACACAATGCGGTCACCATCGTGTTTCATCACCACATCAACCTGACCCACTTTATAACCTTGCATCCAAAAATCATCGATTTGTAAATCAAAGCTCGGCATTTTGGCAAAGAAGGTTTTATCAAAGTCTGAAATTAACGGCTTGCCCGCCTTAGTTTCTTTACGATCGCCTCGATCGACAATTGACTCATCAACAAGGTTTTCAGGATCGGCTAAGTACAGTTGTAGTTTAGATAAATGTACACCTAGGTGCTTCCCATCGTAATCGGCTTTACCTTTTAACTGCGAGCTATCTACGTTGAAATCCCACTTATTACCGCGATTACGAGCCAACAAATCCACATCATTCCAATCTAAACCGCCCGCTTTAAGGTTAGTAGTTTGTACCTGTATACGTTGCGGAATTGGAAACTCTGGGGCATTCAGTTCACTAACAATCGGCTTAGGTCCCACAGTGGAACGGTCTAATGCTTGCATCCATTGGTCTAAATCAAACTCTGGTAAACGCAAAGAGGCGTGATGACCAACAATCGGGCTAACTCGAAAACTGCCCGAACCAATAATGGTATTGGTCGCTTTAAGTACCGGTCTTCCCTGAGTAATATCAATTTCAGTTTGGAACTTCGCTTTTGGCAATTGCAGTCTGGCAGAGATTGACTCTTGGTTGCCTGATGCCTGCATGCGAGCTTGCCACACTTCGCCTTTCTTTTTCCGCATTGGCGCTGGATAAGTACTCGCCACTGACGTTAAGTTTGCTTTAGCATCCAACTGATAGGTAAAGCCTACATCATTGATCTGTAGATCAATTCCCATATTCCACGGCGCTCTACCTGAAATAGGCTCTAGCCAAGTTTTACCAAGGTATGGCACTAAGGGATCAACTTGCCAGTCACCAATAAGATCAATACGAGTATCGTAGCTCGCTTCGGCATTTTGCCCGGTAAAGTCGAGCGAAATAGGTTGATCCAATACCCTTGCTTTTAAACCAGAAGTGCTAACCACATCATTATCAAACTCTATACGACCGGTGGCTTTTTCTAGCATCATTGGCGGCGCAGTAATATTGATATTGTTATTTTTCAAGTCAGCATAGCCCCACGCTCTCGCGTCTTCACCCTCGCTAAATGGAATGTAAAGCTGGAACTGTGAGTCAACTTGTCCTTTGATATCTATGGTAGTTAATGCTGCTCCCACCGAACCAACTAACGGCGTAGCACTCATGTAGTCTCGCACATCAGAGCCTTCCGCTTTGGCTGCGGCAAACAGCTCAATATGCCCATCGCCATGCATTTGAGGAATTTGACCTGAGATGCGATCGGCATGGATATTCAGCAGTTTTGCGTCTCTAGAATCTAAGAACATCGTCTCGTTTTCAAACAGCAAATCAAGTTGCATATCGGTTAATGCTGGCCATGCTGTGCTAAAGCTAAATTTGGTTTTTCGCAATGGAACCCAAGCCTGAAACACACCGTCATTTTTACGATATGGGAACTTGGACAGTTCACCATACCAAAGCAATTTAGCGGTTTTTACCGTACCACCTTGAATGCCTGCAGAAAGGTAATCGGTCAAGCTACGGCCTAAGGCTAAGGTAGGCAAATAACGCCACGTTTCACCAGCGTTAAGTAAATCGGCTTCTGCGTAGAAAGACAAAAACGTGGGTGCATCTTTCGGGAAGTCGAGCTTAAAAGCACCGAGCACTTGTAGATCCGGTGTCGCAGCGGTGACTTTGTCTGACCACAGTCGCCAGCCGTCATCATCGGATTGCCAAACTAAATCAAGCTCAGCTTGACGAATGCGTAGTGGTGCTTGAAATACATCGCCGTAAGGCAATACATCATCAATCATGGTGACTTTGGCTTTCGCCAGATCGGAGCGACCAAAGACTTGCGCTTCTAAAGTATGGAAACCCGGAAGTAATTCCCATTGCTTCATGCGTCCATCTTTAAGTTTGGCTGAATAACGAAGTGTCTCTATGCCTTTGCCCATGGAAAC
This sequence comes from Vibrio sp. B1Z05, assembly GCF_052955985.1. Lineage (NCBI taxonomy): Bacteria > Pseudomonadati > Pseudomonadota > Gammaproteobacteria > Vibrionales > Vibrionaceae > Vibrio > Vibrio sp. B1Z05. The sequence goes on along the minus strand of NZ_CP130463.1, from coordinate 347,636 downwards.
ACGCATATCCGTCACTTCACCGCCAAGTTGAACGGTATTGATCCAGTCTTGTGTTTTTTCCATATCCGGCAGTAAATCTAATATCGGTGTTAAGCTACCGATTTTTATCTGATTAACATTTAACTTCCACTGCTCTGGAGCCCATTGCAAAGCAAAGTTAAGCTCTGGCCACTGCGAGCCATTCGAGCGAAACGCAAGATCTTGACCATTCACTTGCCAGCCATCGTCAGTGGGATCTAGCTTCATCACTCCACCTTGGATGGAAATGGAGTTCTTTTTGTTATGTTTGTCTTTCCACTCTAAACGCGATGGAGAGATTTCCAGATAAGCATCAATAGGTTGGTTATTTTTAAGAGAAACCCAAGTGTTTAGGCTCACTCTTCCCTTCTCTACCACGATACCATCGGCTAAATAAGGGGAAACCCAGGGGGTAATATTGAAGTTATTTCCTTGCAGATAAAAGTCACCACTGATGTCAGCAATACCATCGTTATCCGTAAAATCAGCAATAACGCTGACGCTGTTCAGTTGAACGTCTTTAACACTAATCACCCCGTCAGCACGGTGACGATTGGCTTTGTTGTGCCAGTTAAGGTTTTCGATTTCAACTTCACGCACATCTCCCGCAGCATCTTTAAACACTAAGGTCGAATCTTTGAGTGAAAATTCACTTAACTGACGCAGAATTAGCTTTTCTAGATTTTTTAGAAGTTGTTGCTCACCCTCTTTTGGCGGCTCACTATTTGTATTACTGCGGTGGAATAGATCGATATCACTGATATCAATATGCAATCCATTCACAGTTAATTCGCTGATCTTAGGTTGCAAGCTTAATAGAGAATCAACCAGATCAAATTCAGCGGTAACTTCGCCAACAGAAAAAGCTTTTACGCCTTTAGGAATGTCTGCTTGTAAGCCTGATAGAGAAAGAGAAGGATGAGTATTTTTCCAATACCCATGTACCTCACCAATGGTGAAGTTAAGGCCAGACGCTTTGTTTACCCAAGTTTCGATTTCTTGTTGATAGTTATCTAACCGAGGCAAAGCAATGCGTAAAGCGGTGACAAGCACCGCTAAAGATACAAATATAAACACTAATAGCGAGAGAAAAAGTCGCTCTAGTCGAACTGAGAATGACGCCAATGAATCACTACCCTACATCATTACAACATCGAACTGCTCTTGAACATAAAGCGGTTCGGCTGTGATTTTAACTTCTTTACCTATAAACAGTTCTAACTCGGCTAATGCGTGAGATTCTTCACCTTGCAATGCATCCGCAACCGCCAATGAAGCATAAACTAAGAATCGGTCCGCATCGTAAGCACGATTAACTCGTGTGATTTCACGAAGCACTTCATAACATACAGTTTCAACGGTTTTTACTGCGCCTCGGCCTTCACAGCTAGGGCAATCTGAACACAATACGTGCTCAATACTTTCTCGAGTGCGCTTACGTGTCATCTCAACTAATCCTAATTGAGTAAAACCATTGATATTAGTTTTAACGCGGTCATTGTTTAAAGCCGCTTCAAGTGAAGCAAGCACACGCTTGCGGTGCTCATCACTGATCATATCGATGAAATCTATAATGATGATGCCACCCAAGTTACGTAACCTAAGTTGACGAGCAATAGCTTCGGTTGCTTCGAGGTTAGTATTAAAAATGGTTTCTTCTAAATTACGACGACCGACAAAGGCTCCGGTATTAATATCTACCGTCGTCATTGCTTCTGTCTGATCTATGATCAGCGAGCCACCTGATTTTAAATTGACTCGACGATCAAGTGAGCGTTGAATTTCGCTCTCGGCATCGTATAAATCAAAAATAGGTTTATCACCATCATACAACACCAGTTTGTCCATTAATTCAGGGACAAACTCTTCGGTAAACTCAAGCAATGATTCAAACACCATACGTGAATCGACCTGAATTAAAGACAATTCAGTACCGACAAAGTCACGTAAAATTCGCGGAGCAAGCCCTAGCTCTCCGTATAGTGTTGAACGGGTAATGTATTTGGAGCGGCGAACCATCACCTTCTCCCACAAGCGCTCTAAAAAAGCCGCATCTTGAGCCAGCTCTTTTTCATCCGCGCCTTCAGCAGCCGTTCGAATAATAAATCCGCCGGATTCACTGCAATAAGGGGCGACGATTTTTTTAAGACGATTGCGCTCTTTTTCTGATTCGATACGTTGTGATACGCCAACGTGGCTTGCACCAGGCATGAAGACTAAATAACGAGAAGGAAGAGTAATATCGGTGGTTAAACGGGCGCCTTTCGTGCCAAGGGGATCTTTAACCACTTGCACCACGATATCTTGACCTTGGCGAACCAGTTCAGAAATATCACGCACTTTAAATTGCTGTTTTTCGTTTTCGGCAACGCACTCAGTATGAGGCACAATATCTGAAGCATGTAGAAAGGCCGCTTTATCCAAACCAATATCAACAAACGCAGCTTGCATCCCTGGTAATACACGGCTGACTCGACCTTTGTAAATATTGCCTACAATGCCTCGTCTCGCTTCCCTTTCTATATGAACTTCTTGAAGGACACCGCCTTCAATCATAGCAACCCGAGTTTCACTCGGTGTTGAGTTGATCAATAACTCTGCACTCATGGCGCACCTCTAAAACTTATAAAAATTGGTGCAAGAGCTGTTCGGTTTCAAATAAAGGTAGCCCTACGACTGAGTGATAACTGCCCTCAATGCGCGTAACAAACTTTCCGCCTATACCCTGAATTCCGTAGCTTCCTGCTTTATCGCATGGTTCACCAGTCAACCAATAATCTTTTATTTCTTGGCGGCTGAGAGGTTTAAACCATACGTCTGTAATACAAATAATGGTCTCTGTTTTATGAAGATCAGAAACGCAGACTGCCGTCATCACTTGATGTTTTGCGTTCGACAGTTGACCGAGCATTTCTAAGCTTTCTTGCACAGAACCTGGCTTTTCAAATACACACTCACCCTGAGTTACAATGGTATCTGAGCCAATAACGATAGGTTCAACTATGCCTTCAGAGCGAGCTTGCTCAAGGACAGCTTGCGCTTTATTCTCAGCTAATCGCTGTACATATTGGCTAGGGGATTCCCCTGCATTACGAACTTCATCTATATTGCTGATAAGTATAGTAAATTCGTAGCCTAGTTGAGATAAAAGTTCACGTCTTCTTGGCGACGCTGACGCTAAAATAAGAGATTTCTGCATCACTTATCTTACTCTCCAAATACGGCGAACACGACGTAATAATAAAAATAGCCATGGCCAAAGGATAGCGTTAATAAGGGCTACCCACAGTGATGCAGGGTTAAAGACCACATCTTGAATAACAAATTCGCCAAAGAACTCTATGGTAATGCTTAACATGCTCAAAAGCGCCATCACCAACGCTTGTTGCCACAATGCCATGTTGCGAATAACTAGAAAGTTAATCGCCACTAAGTAAGTCACTATTGCCATCATCAAGCCGTGAATACCTAGCGTGGAACCCAATAAAAGATCCCACAATAAACCTAAAAATAATCCTGTTCCCACATTCACTCTATGCGGGGCGGCCATCACCCAATAACAGGTGACCAATACCAACCATGACGGACGCAACATATCCATTGTGCCTGGCCAAGGAATAGTTTGTAGAATCAGAGCGGCTAAAAAAGTCGTCCAGATAACAAGCTTGCCACCAAAGATACTATTCGCCATCTTTTTCTCCGGCTTGCGCTGTTGTTGGATTCTGTTCGGTTGCTGTGGCTGGTGCGGATTCAATCAGCGTTGGTTGCTCATTGGCCGACGTTTGCTGAGGCCAAACCAACAGCAGATAACGCAAACGCCCAAAGTCTACCGCTGGTATGGCGGTAATGGTTGAAAACGGTTGGTGGTTATCTATTTGAACTTTATTTACAGTCGCCACTGGATACCCTTCAGGATACACACCACCCAAACCAGATGAGACCAGTACATCACCTTCTTGAATATCAAAATTACTTGGGATGTGTTGCAAGTGCATTTGCGTCAAATCACCACTGCCTGCGGCAATCACTCGAATGTCATTACGAATGACTTGCACTGGAATTGCGGCGTTAGCATCGGTCAGCAGTAGCACTCGGCTATTGTGAGCGCCTACTTCAGTGACCTGCCCAACAATACCGTTTTCATTAATCACAGGTTGCCCTTGATAAACACCATCAACACGGCCTTTATCAATCATGATCTGTTGGTGATATGAAGAGGCATCAACTGCCATCACTTCCGTCACTACCTTTTTTTCATCTCGCACAAAGCTAGAACCCAACAGCTTTCTAAAGCGTTGGTTTTCTTCTTTATATTGAGAGAGCAGCGACAGTTCGCTGTTCATTTTCAGTAGTTGTTCACGGAGCGCTTTATTGGTCGACAACAGTTGTTGTTTGCTGCTTACCTGTTCATAAAGCTTGCCAAACATGCTTCTAGGTAGATCAGCAAGGTACTGGATTGGAGCGACAGAACTGTTTAACACGTATCGTACATTTGAGAAGGTATCTAAACGACTATCAGCCAACATTAAGCTGGCTGATAGTAATACGGCAAAAAAGAGTCTCAATTGCAGAGAAGGACCTCTGCCAAAGATTGGATTCATTCTTCATTACCCGTTTTTGTTACTAGTGGGTGTGATTCAGTGGAAGACTTATTCTTCACTAAATAAGTCACCGCCGTGCATATCAATCATTTCAAGAGCTTTACCGCCCCCACGAGCCACACAAGTTAGCGGCTCTTCTGCCACAACAACAGGGATGCCAGTTTCTTCTGTTAGCAAACGATCTAGATCTTTCAGTAGCGCGCCGCCACCGGTGAGAACCATACCATTTTCAGAAATATCCGAAGCCAGTTCAGGTGGACACTGCTCTAGTGCAACCATAACTGCAGAAACGATGCCAGATAGAGGCTCTTGCAGTGCTTCAAGGATTTCGTTTGAGTTTAGGCTAAAGCTGCGCGGCACGCCTTCTGCAAGGTTACGACCACGAACTTCTAGCTCTTCTACTTCATCGCCAGGGTAAGCTGAACCGATCACATGTTTGATTTTTTCTGCTGTTGCTTCACCAATCAAGCTGCCGTAGTTACGACGCACATAGTTGATAATAGCTTCATCAAAACGGTCACCACCGATGCGCACAGAAGAAGAGTACACCACACCGTTTAGTGAGATAACCGCAACTTCAGTCGTACCACCACCGATATCAACAACCATAGAACCGGTTGGTTCTGATACGCGTAGACCCGCACCGATTGCCGCCGCCATTGGCTCATCAATCAAGTACACTTCACGAGCACCTGCACCTAGTGCTGATTCACGAATCGCACGGCGCTCTACTTGTGTTGAACCACAAGGAACACAAACCAAAACTCGTGGGCTTGGTTTTAAGAAACTGTTGTCATGAACTTGTTTGATAAAATGCTGAAGCATTTTTTCAGTAACAAAGAAGTCTGCAATTACGCCATCTTTCATCGGACGAATCGCTGAAATATTACCAGGAGTACGTCCTAGCATTTGCTTTGCGTCATGGCCAACGGCCGCAACGCTTTTAGTTGAACCTGCGCGATCTTGGCGGATAGCCACTACCGACGGTTCATCAAGAACAATGCCTTGTCCTTTAACATAAATGAGTGTGTTCGCTGTACCCAAATCAATAGACAGGTCGTTTGAGAACATTCCGCGAATTTTTTTAAACATAACTAAGCGCTCTTCTCACAATCTTTGGAAGATAAAATTGTATTAAATGTACCAATGCCACACTTATTGGGCAAGGCATTGGACAACAAAGATTGATATAAAGTGCCTTTTTCTGACGCTGTCCTGACTTAGGCACTAAAAAAGTCAGTTTTCGTTACCAATTAATGCTCGCTCACCTTTAAATATGATCCGATCGTTGCCTCTAAAGACACCAAAAGTAACGACAGCGGAAGGGTCTTCATCACCTTTGTCTCTCCAATTGTATTGAAGCCAAGGTTGGTTGGTGAATGACGTAGCTTTTGAGCAGTCAATATTGGTTTCGCTGCGTTGCGGAGAGTCATCGGCTTGACGTAACCAGAGCCTTACTTGAGCTCTTTCAGTATTTGCTGTATTCGTTGGAACATGCTCAGCATGCAGTTCATCCGACAAACCTTGCGCTACGCTATGATTTCCACCACTGACTAGCGCTGCGTTTGTGGTTGCAGATTGATTATTCCAAATCGTCTGCACACAATAATGATTAGTCGCGTCATACTCACTGCCACTATCTTTATCGTTAGTCTTAAACTCGCCATCATCCCAGTATTCCACACGTAACGGCACTCGTATTGTTTGGCCTGTATTGCCTCCTACATCTTCTAGGTGCATACGACCATAACGAAACTCTGGTTGCTCAGGGAAAGCACTACCGACATTCGTTCCAGTGTTGACATCTGGCATATCCAGAACAGAAAAATTTACATCATCGATAATTGTGGTGACTTCAAGGCCAAAAATAGAATTACTACTGTTAAATGGTCCATCTGGCTCTGTAGCAATAAAACTGCCAACCGTTGAATCCACCTTTTTCATAAATGCAAAATCATCCATTTGCACTGAAAGTATTGATGGATTTTCAGCCAAGGTTTTCGGCCAATCCGCTCCTGTCCAAGTCTGCGTATTAGCCACTCGATTCAACAAGCTAACATCAGTCGCTAAACCTGTCGTATTCGCCATGTAATCGAGTGTTGAGATGTAATCATTACCAAATAAACCATAATTTAACGTCGGCGTACCATCGTTCGCTTGTGCTTGAACTTTAAACGAATGCGGGAATTGCTGACTCATATAGGCAAAGCCATCATGGTTTGATGCATACTGCCACTGCGTCCAAACATTACTAGGATCACTAATTTCATCTAGCATGACCAACTGCGATGGGGAGAATCGCCCTACAGTGCGATAACCCGGGTTTATAGGCTCAAACAGATAATCAGCCTGATTGGTCAAATCTGCAGTCACTTTCAAACTCCCCGCCTCTTTCCAGAATAATGAAGAGAAAGCTATAGGGTTTGTATTGTGAGCTAAACCATTCGGTGGGATTCCCTCTAAACCACTGCCAAGTTCGCCTGCGCTTGGTGAATCAAGTACCGCTGATAAATTGACACTCACCGCTGGCGCTGAGTCTGCATAGAAGTTTTTAGTTTCTAATGTATCTAGCTGATTACAATAATTACTAACATCAATAGCAACATTTGGAGCTGTACTTTCGTTACTCACCCAGTGAATTGGGGTCACATTTAAAGCAAAAAGCTCTCCTGAACGTTTAAAGACACTACCAGAGTTAGATGTACCTGAAATATCAGCACCACTAGGTTCACAAAGAGCAAATGTCCATGGACGAGACTGGATTTGATGCTCTCCAGAATACTCTCTACACTCTTGCGAGCCTTGCCCATCATCAATACAGATTTCATCTGTCATTGTATAAGAGACACTACCTGCCTCAGCATATTCAACCTGAATATTAGCGGTACTATTGCTTCCAAAATCAAGATTCATACTACCTTGAGGCGTAGTCGAACCATTTACTTTAATCACCTCACTAGGACGAACCGTTGATGATGGAGCGATGTAATTGGTAGCGGATAATTCAACTTGCTTTGCGCCATTATAATCTGCTGAAACCACAGGAGCATCGTTCAAACATTCCAATGGTTGCACCGATACATTTTCTGACGGCTTACCTGCAACAATGTTGGTTGGATTAGGCGAAAAACCTAGCTTATAGGCGACAAATTTATAGTTTCCAGTCACTGATGTGGCACTAGGGTCATCTTGTAAACTGCCCGTCACTACCACATCACTAACGGTATTCTCATCCATGCTAAGGCTTAATAATCCATTGCTATTTGCCTTGTAGAGATTGCCCCCTTGTGGAGAGCCTTGCAGTACATTAAAACTAGTATTGGTGCCGCCAGTTGCAGTAACTTCGATATCTCCAGTGTAAGCACCAGTGTTATTCCCAGAGGAGTCTTTTACTTGGAAATCAAGTTGTTGAGCAGTGCAAGTTAATTGGATGCCTTGGGCTGGGGTGAGTGATAGTGAGTAGTCTGTTGTGGGTGGTGTCGTTGGGTCACATACATCACTGTCTGCTACTCTTTCTATTCTTCTACCTGCCATATTTATATTCTTAGCAGTCACTGACCCTTTCAGTATTGCTCCTCCGGAGATAGTTACATTATCTCGGCTAAATAAATCAGCATATAAATTAGTACTACTAGAAAATGTTATTTTAGGAGCTTGATTAGATTCAGTTTCTGCCCAAATAACCAATCCTACGGGATCACCTCCAGTATCTGACTCAATAGATGCACTACCATCTAAGATAAATTTATTTACTTTTATAAAAGTATTTGGCTTGACTTTAAGTGTCGCAGATCCAAGAAGAGATAAATTTGAAATTTCATAATAAGTCCCCGTTAATGTATAAGTTCTCCAAGTATCACTAATATCGTCATATTTACCTTCAGGTATTTCTAACTGACTTGGATCAAAAGGTAATGAGGCACCACTTGAAAAGGGGATTGGGGCAGGTTCAGAAATTAGTAATGCTGGGTCAGTACTACAAAGTAGTGAATCACATGCTAATTGCCAATGGGTATGTTGATTTATAGAACCAAAACCAACAGAACCAGCAGCGTTAGCAGTACCAAAAATTGAAGGATCACCCTGACTAATATCTAAAGTAGATGCACTATCCCAAGATTGCACAACATGTGGGAATACAGCACACTGCTCTGGTAATTCAGGCTCTTCTGGCTCAGGAAGATCAACTGACTCCCCACACTCAAGATTGCTTATGTTAGTACCTGTTCCTTCAAGAGCACCATTCGCAGCAACATCATTTTGAGTCTCTTTGAATACCTTAACGCCATTCTCAACCCAATAATAATTTGCAATGTTACTATTTCCAGTCGTATGCTCAACTTCAATTCGAACAGTATATGTATGACCAAGAATTAAACCTTGTTCGTTAAAAGAGTAATCTCCTGAACGCTCTTGTTGCGTATACCACAAAACAAATTTCTTCTGATTATTGCCATTGCCATGTGAAAACGCTACATCTTGATAATCATTTGAACCAACTACCTGAAACTGAACCACGTAATCTTTGTTCCCCGCCACCGAACAAGTTTCTGCAAAAACAGAATGAGAAAACAAGAATAAGAAAATAAAGACAGCAAAAGAATATAACCTATTCATCTTTAACTCCTCGAACCCAAACCGTTTGCTGACGCTCTACTTCAAAGGTATTGCCATCATTACAGATAGCTCTGGATGATATAGAGAGGTGTTTTAATTCTTCGGGGATATTGTCCATATCTGCAGGTATATTTGATGGTGATGTTTCACAAGAAATGGTTGGAGCACTGCAAGAAACGCCGCTATTTTCAACCAGAGCAGTGGCGGCATTGACTGCGTCAGTTTCCAGCGTGCCGCAGCGAGTGGATAAGGTTGTATAGTCATCGTCTCCATCTAACGGAAACAAATAAGTCAAAGCCCACTCATTGGCTGATTGGGCTAACATTGAAGCTTGCTTACCCAATACTTCACGAGTTAATGTATCTTGGTTTGACCAGGATATTCTGGTGAGATTTAAGGTCAACATACCTAAAACTACGATAATAAAAACCGCAATGATGTACACATTACCTTTTTGGGAGTTCATTGATGCTTGATTATTACGGTACATTGCTCACCTGCACATCATGTTTATATTGACTCTGCTCGTCACCGTTTTTGAACAATAAATCAAGGTGAACTAACCCGCCACGCTGAAGAGCTGTTTGTTGGTAAATGAAATCACTGTCACTAAAAGCAAGACCCGTTGCCACTATCACACCGATATTATGATTAATATCAGTAATGGCGGTATTGGGCTCAATATCGCCATAATAACGCACTACTCTTCCTATTTCGTCACTAGTACTGGTACGTTCTACGCAGTAAGTCACCGTTTTATCTTGATAGATAAAATGTCGCTTGGCACTCGATTGACTGGTTAAATTCATTGCTACCGAGAAGTAGTGTCCCAAGGTTGATGTAGTGGTACTTCCTAAACCAACAGCTTGAGGACCGGACTCATCTAAATCTTCTATTCGACTGGGGTTTATGACTAATCGAGTGTCTGTTGAAAAGGTATGTGGATGTGAATAGTCTTCATTGCTAACCACGAACTCTACATGTTTTGTGGACTCTACAAATTTATAAAAACCAGAATATTGGATTGGGTAAAAAATTAAGCATTTATTTAAGTCATCGCTGACTGTTTTAAAGCTATTAGGCACAGCATAACGTATCTCTCGGCTCATTTTTTCGATAGCAAAACGAGCTTGGTTTTGTAATCGCTGTCTATCAACAGACTGTACATATCCTTTAGTACCAAACTCCACAAAACCTGCAATGCCTAAAAATATAATCGCGAGAATAATGATCGTTATGATCATTTCAATAAGAGTAAAACCACGTTGTTTCATTAGTAGTTCCCTCTATATGAGATAAATTTGAAGTCCCCATATTGGCTAGCGGTAATCGTGACTGTGATTTTTTTAAATAAATCCTGACTGGCATCTCCTAAGCGAGTGTCATGGTCATATTCAACCCTCACTTCCGCTCTAAAACCTAAATAATCACCACTGATATCACTACCAAAAATATCGGTTAATTTCCCGCCATGAGTTTTATCAATACAGCTATTTTGCGAATCAGTAGTGGTGTACCAACAACCTATATAATCATCCACGTCATTAAATAACGCGGGCGGCTCATTGTTGTCAGGACCAAAATCGGCACTTGCGGTACATAGGATAGGTTGAGCGGAACTATCAATATAGTCACTTTCACCACAACGATATCTTCCACCATCATGATCACTGTGCTCATCAAAGTTTCTGGCCAAGATTTCAGTCATCAAGCTTGAGCCTAACGCCGATGCTCGTACTTCGTAAAAAGGTTTGGCTGATTGGCTGATTTGAGGAAACAGGAAACTGGTCAAGGTGATTAGAGCAATCCCCAAGATAACAATAGCGATGATGCTTTCAATAAGTGTAAAGCCTGTCTGCTTTTTAACAGCCATGTACATACCCCTGACTATTGATGCAGATCTCTTGCTGATCTTGAGTGCTAGCAACAAAAATATGGATAGACTGACCTGCTACTGGTGTAGTACAACCTGAACTGCAGGTGGGGTTACCCAGTAAATCAAAATCAATGGTCATTGAAGGAGAAAAGCTCATATCTTGATTTTCTAGAACCACTACGTTGCTCAGAGGTTGGGTATTGGTGGTGCAGGCTTGTTGCGAACCTAAGCATTGCCCCGTCACCACTAAGCGAAATCGTTGATGAAGTAAGCTACTATCTTCAATATTAGACTGCATTCTGCCTAGCTGAATTTGCCTAATAACAGCAATGCCTTGCTGCTGTGCGGCCTGAGCGGAAAACTGTGATACACCAATATATTTACTTGAGGCATACAAAGACAAAATCGCAGCCACGATTATGACAATAATCAGCTCGACCAAGGTAAAACCTTTTATATTCTTTGCAATAGGCTGGTGATCCATTGCTTGTCCCTAACCAATGAAAACGTAAGTAATTAGATTATATAGAATTGAATGCAATCTCGCTAAGAAATAGCATGATTGTTGGGAATAAAAAAGGTCAGCGATTGCTGACCTTAGTTTGATGTTAATAATTAACAGCCTGAATCAATAACGGTTATCGATGGAACAGCAACTGACGTTGCTCCTTTATAATCCACATAACAGTTTGTATTCCTGATATCTAAAGCTCCCGATACAGAGCCAGAGAAAGTAGCAAAGAGCGAAGAGTCATGGGTTCCATAAGCCCAATCACCTTTATCATCTAGGCCTTGAACAGCACGCACAATCCCCGTCGGATATGCCACAGGATAGCCATAAGCAATCTCTATATTACTTGCTAGAGCACTTGATACTCGAGTTTCTTTCCCTTCGATAACTGATTTACTATAAACAATAGATGCAGCACTAGTCATTGCGCCTTTCAAGCCTTGTAAAGAAGATTTACGTGCATCAGATTGCAAGTTCAAAAAGCGAGGAGCCGCTGTTACAGCTAGAACACCTAGAATAACTATTACCACTACAAGCTCAATAAGTGTAAAACCACCTTGCCTTTTCATTTTGTCGCCTTTTATATAACCCAATATACCTATTGCTAAGTATGTTAACTTGTAAGTAAATATAAATAGGCGTTATAGGTCAAATTTACGGTAGATAGCGATATTCTTTTTTATAATATATGGCGTTATGGAAGGTTATATTTGGATATATAATTCTTTGTTTATAATGCACATAATATGCAATGAAATGATATGCCTTATATATAATTGAAATTAATTTCATTATAAAATATGTTATTTGATAAGATGCATAAAAAAGACCGACAGAGTCGGCCTTCTGGAATCTAATATTCTAAGTTAGCAATCATTATCAACAACGGTTGCTTTAGCTGACAAATTAGCTGCGGTACTTGTCGCTTGATCATATCTAACGTAACAGCCATTGGTATCAGTAAACTGACTCGAGTCTTGTCCTTTAAATGTAAAGACCATATCTTTACCGTTATTTAAAAATCTAGGAGTCCAATCTGTATCTAAGCCGTCTACGGCTTTCATTATTCCTACATCACTATTTGTGGGATAACCGTATTTAATATTGATACCCTCAACCTCTACATCATTCATGTCAAAAGTCTCTTTACCTTCTATCACAGCCTTACCATAGACAATAGATGCAGCACTAGTCATTGCACCTTTTAAGCCTTGTAAAGAAGACTTACGTGCGTCAGATTGTAGATTCAAAAAGCGAGGAGCTGCTACTACGGCTAAGATACCTAGAATGACAATAACTACGACAAGTTCAATAAGCGTAAAGCCAACTTGTTTTTTCATGTTTTACCTTTATGTACCACGATAACCGTTACTAACTATATTAGCTTGTGAATGGAGATAAACAAGATATGAAAACCTTTTTTACTGCATATTAACTTATAAAATGGGTTGTCTAACTTGTTGCCTGTTTCGACTTTTTCTCTATTTGAATTTATTAAAATTAGAAGTTATTTTTATCAAATAGTTCTAAATAGAATTTAGTAACTAATTCAGCATCAGATTCGAAAATAGTGCGTGCATATCAAACTAATTTTAGTGAGATTAAAATAAAAAAGGTCAGCAAAGCTGACCTTTTTCTCTAACGCAGTTAATTAACAACCGCTATTAGTTACCACAATAGATGGAGTAGCTACAGAACTTGCTGCATCAGTGTAAGTAACAAAGCAGTTTGATGATTGAATTGCACTTGACGCGGTCCCAGCAAAAGTTGCAAATAATTGATTATTACTGACCTCATAAGTCCAATCATCGTCAAGCCCCTGAACTGCGCTAACAATACCACTTGAAGTTGCATCTGGATAACCGTATACAACAGTAATACCAGTATCAATAGCACCAGAAGCTTTTGTCTCAATACCTTCAATCGCAGCCTTACCATAAACGATAGAGCCTGCACCCGCCATTGCACCTTTCAAGCCTTGTAGAGAAGACTCACGTGCATCAGATTGTAGATTCAAAAAGCGAGGAGCAGCTGTTACGGCTAGGATACCTAGAATAACGATAACTACTACAAGCTCAATAAGTGTAAAACCGCCTTGCTTCTTCATATTTTTTACCTTTTATGTATTTAACATACTTGAACTGTTACTAAATATATTAACTCGTAAAATAATATAAACAAGTGATATGCATGCTTTTTTATAACATATCGACTCATTTTTTATTTTTATAATCCCTTGTTTTGATAAGGATTATATCAGAGTGTGTTGCTCTTTTTCAGTTACTACATGAAAGCACGACAAAAACGCTCTAAAACCACGTTAAACACCAGTAGTAGCAAGACAATACCCAAAAGATCATTGCTACTGACTGGTTAACCTTACAAAGCGTTCATGCCACTTTCATTAATTTAAGACTACGTTAACTGCGCCTTTAGACACATCATAATCAAAGTAATGTGCTGAAGCTGCTTGGTTACCACCTAACTGAGTATAACGACAGTTAGTGCCACTTAATTCTGCTGAATATTTGATAGTACTGTCAGTAGCTACATCAGCTGTTGTGCCCACTTTTGGTGGGTTTTGTAGTAGGTTTTCAAACAGATCAACACACGCATCTTCGGTCAAAGCCGTTGGTGATGCAGTTTTTGGTTCAGTGTCACCAGCAAATGCAATAGGGTAGCCATCGCGAAGAACGGTAGTAGTTCCATTTTCTGATGAGGTTAATTGAAAATAACTACCATCATAATCAACAAAATTACTATTTTTGTCATTCGGTAGTGCACGAGGACGTTGCTCTGCTTCCCACTGCGCGCGAGCCGATAATACAGCGGTAGCGAATCCGCCAGCCACACCTTCTACACTTGCTTCTTTTGCTTTGTCAGTCACGTTTAAGAATCTAGGTAATGCAGCAACAGCTAACAGACCAAGCACCACGATAACGATAACAAGTTCAACCAAAGAAAAACCGGAGTTACGTTTCATAAAAATCCCTCTTGGGTATAAATTTGGACGGCAGATTATATACTTATTGTTTAAATAATCTACTTATAAATAGACATAGATGTACGAAATATCTTCAACTTTCCTTTTGAATAGATAGACTTCCTCCAACCATTTTTATCACTAACACCTCTTGGTTACTAAAAGTATAGGCACATGAATACACGTTACCCTCCTGAAACAATTCGACCGATATAGGTGAATACTCTTGCTTAGATTTTGGCAATATGAATGTCTGCCATGCTTCGCAACTTTGTGTTTCATCCAATATCGGTTTTACCCAGCCTTTATCATTAAACGACACCGTTTTATCGTTAATCTTGGCCTGCATAGGCTTGCCATGCATCTCCCAATGCTGACGCAAATGGTTAGCCCTAAACAGTGCTTTGCTGGCGATTAACGATACTAATGTGCTTTCGGCTTCCGTCCTTATTCGATGCATCGCAGTCAACAATACTGCGATTAAAATCAGTACAACACTGCCCCAAGCAGCCAGTTGCACTAAGTTAGAATTTCGATAACTTGTTTCCACAATTATCCTTGTATCGCATCCAGCATTCCCCACATTGGAAGGAAAATACCCAATGCTAAGATCAATACCATTCCGGCAACGATCACCAATAAGATTGGCTCTATGCGAGCAGTCAGTGTTTTAAGATCGTAATCCACTTCACGATCATAAAAGTCAGCCACTTCTATCAGCAACTCATCAATACGGCCAGTTTCTTCCCCGACCGAAATCATCTGCTGAACTAATGGGGTAAATATTCCAGTATTCTTTGCCGCACTGGAGATTGCAGAGCCCGCCTCAATCGCCGCTTTCATTTCTAATAAGCGTGCTTCTAAATATTTGTTGTCCATGGATTCGGCTGATAATGCCAATGCGTTATTTAACGGAACGCCCGATTGCAACATCAAGGAAAATGTTCTAGAAAAACGCGCCAGTTGAGCACGATTGACAATATCGCCCACAACAGGGAAGCGCAGTCGAATTTTATCCCAAGTTTCCCGCCCTTCGGCGCGACTGATCCAAGCCTGAAAAGCAAACAGTAAACCGACAATGACTGCGATAATTAAGGTCCAATACTCTACGAAAAAGTTCGACGTACCAATCAAGATGCGCGTCGGCAATGGCAGATCGACCCCAAAACGAGCAAACATACTGGCAAATTGCGGAATAACCTTAACGTTAAGCACAAACATCGCAATGCCAATGAAGGACAACACAAATATCGGATAACGCATTGCCGTTTTTATTCGTTTACGGGTTTCTAACTCTTGCTCGTAATAGTGGCTCAACTGCAATAGCGCTTGGTCAAGACGTCCGGTACTTTCACCGACGGAAATCATAGACACAAATAAAGGGCTAAACACATGCGAATGAAGCTGCATGGATGCCGACAAACTGCGACCATTGGTCAGTTCATTACCCACTTCTTCTAATGCTTGTTTAAGTTGCTTGTTACTCGCATCTGAGGTTAAGCCTCGAATGGCGCGTAATAGCGGAATACCCGCTTTGGTTAAGCTGTACATTTGGCGGCAAAATATCACATACACTTCAAGTGGCACCGCAGGAACAAACATTGCCTTCCAGTCGAAGTTGCTTGTTCCCTTCGCTTTACCTGAACGCAGTGAAGTCGGTATGATCCCTTTGCTAATCAATGCTTCTACCGCTAATTCTTGGGTAGCTGCATCGACGAGGCCATTGACTTTTTGCCCTTCGAGGTTTCGTCCTTGATATTTAAAAGTAGCCATAAACCCCTACAAAATATACGGTTCAATAAGGCCAGAGCTGTCACCCTCACCTAAAGTCATCACTTCTTCTAAACTTACAACCCCTTGCAGCGCCAACTCCATTGCGGATACCAATAAAGGCTTATACCCTTGGGTATGTCTGGCTTGCTGGGTAAAACCAACGGCGTCATTGGCTCGCAACAGATCCATTAGCGCTTGATCAAATTCCAGCAATTCAAACACACCAACACGGCCTTTATAGCCTGTTAAGTTACAGCTTTGACAACCTCGACCTTTACTAAAGGTCGCATGAGATTGATTTGGGAAGCGCGCTTGCAGCCAAGTTTGTTGGTGCTCACTAACACTGTGAGTTTCACCGCAATCGGTACAGACACGACGAATAAGACGCTGCGCTAATACAGCGCGAACCGAACTTGCAACGAGATAACCCGGTGCGCCCATATCCATCATACGCAATGCACTGTCAACAGCATCGTTGGTGTGCAAAGTACTTAATACTAAGTGACCGGTTAAAGCCGCACGCAGGCCTATTTCGACCGTTTCTCTATCACGCATCTCACCCACTAGAATAATGTCGGGATCTTGACGTAGGAAAGTTCGCAATATGGTGGAGAAATCCAAGTTAATTTTACTATTAACCTGCACCTGATTCACTCGTGGTAATCGATACTCAACAGGGTCTTCCACTGTGATGATTTTCTTACCCGGAGAGTTAAGTTCTGTCAGTGCGCCATACAAGGTGGTGGTTTTACCTGAACCTGTCGGTCCGGTAACTAAAATCATTCCATGGGGACGCTTCAATTGATAACGAATGCGCTGTAATAGGTGTTCAGGTAAGCCTGTTTCGTCCAACTGACGCACACCTGCGGTTTGATTGAGCAAACGCATTACCACCGACTCGCCAAACTCTACTGGCATAGTCGACATACGAATATCAATGGATTGCCCTTTGGCATTAATATGAAAACGACCGTCTTGTGGTAGACGTTTCTCTGAGATATCCAGATCGGCCATCAGTTTTAAACGAAGCACTAATGCCGAGGCTATATTCACTTCATTTAAAATGGTTTCATGCAAAACGCCATCGACACGTTGCCTTAAACGAAGCACGTTTTCATCTGGTTCAATATGAATATCGGATGCGCCAACTTGTACTGCATCTTCAAACAAGGAATTAATCAGCTTAACAACGGTCACTTCATCGCTGTCTGAATCATCGCCTGCCGAAATGTTAAAACTGTCGGTAGGCTGGTGCTCTGCGTGCAGCTGTTCGGCAAATGAAGCGATATCTTTAGTGCGACGATAATAACGATCAAAACCAGACACTAATTGATGCTCGGCGGCGATAACAAATTCAATGTCGTAATTTGATAGCAGACGCAGTACCGATTCTTGAGCAAACAGATCGGCAGGGTCACTCATTGCCACGCGCACAACATGCTCGCGACAATCGATAACTAAGGCTCTTAGGCGGCGTGCATGCACTTCGGGAAGCAACTGCACGGCATCCACATCTACCTGCGCTAGGTTAAGATCGATCAGTGGCAAGTTTAATTGCTGAGACAAAAACTCAAGTAACTGCTTTTCGGAAATAAAGCCTAACTGAATAAGCGTATCACCGAGCTTTCGCCCCGTTTGTCTTTGTGCATCAAGAGCTTGCTGTACTTGTTCTTCGGAAACAATGTTGCTTTCAACTAACAAATCACCTAAGCGTTTTACAAGTTTAATTGCCACTATCGTCCCCTTCTAATGATTTAAGAAGCTTTAAACGGTCTCGAATAAAGGACTGTGTTTTGGTAGAAACACCGACTAAGCCTATCGCTTTAGTGTAAGAAACCTGCGCATTTTTATAATCTAAACTGCGCTCTTGGGAAATGCCCAACCCTAACCACCAGCGGGCATTGTTAGGATCTTTTTCTGACAGTATTTGATAGCTCTCTAGCGCAACATCAGTATTTTTTACTTCTTGAGCTAGGCCTGCACGCAACGCCAGATAATCATTACTGGCTGTTTTTGGCACCGTAATTAATACACTGAGCGCAGCCTCTGGTTGCTGTTCTTTAATCAACAATTTAGCCAATGAATAGCGAAGCGCTTCACTCTGGTCATTAAGACGAATGCCGTCTTGCAACGTTGTGGCCGCTTTTCTCAGGTCTTTTCTTCCGTAGTAAAGTGCCGCTAATTTTTGGCGGATATTTTCATCACCCGGTACTAAGCGCAAAGCTTTGTTGTATTCAGTAAACGCTGTATTTACATCATTGGAGTCAATTGCCTTCTCGGCTATCGCAACTGACTTATCCGCCAGCTCTCTATGGGTTAACTCAACATGTTCAACCGTCATACTTTCTTGATTCGTTGGCGTGTTCACTTTTGCCAGTAAAATCGGCTCTTCGACTTTAGCTTGAGCTTTTATTGGCGTTGCTTTTATTGGCGCAGCTTTAACTCTTGCTGTTTTAGCCACAGGTTTAGGCTGAGCCGCAGCAGTCGTTGTTTTAGCCGGAGCGGGTTTTACTTTAACTGGTACAGTTTTCGCTTTAGCGACAACAGGCTGAGCTTTTGGCTCATTAGCACTCACCTTAGCAACAGTTTGTTTCGTTGCCTCTTTTTTGACAGGATCAGCGACGGGCACGATAGGTTGCGCACTGTGAATTTTCACCGATTGTTGCACTTTACTGTGCGTCGGGGAAAGCCTCATTGGCTGAGCTTGTTCGGCGGACGGTTGGCTTGTTTGCTGTGATGCTGTTTCAGACACCGTCGCTTCCGGCGCAGATTCTTGCTTAGTGGTAATGGCATCTGATGATGTGCTGTATCCAAGATCTTTTTCTTGTTGCGATACAGCCCAGCCACCAATAGCCATGCTAATGGTAAATCCAGCAATCAACCAGACCAAAGGTTTTGAGCGTTTGATTTTAGGCACTTCAGCCTTGGTTATGGTTTGCCCTTGCGGTTTATCGTTATCCGCTAATTTAGATAGGGCGCTATTCACTACACTCATACTTGTTGCCATCCCCATAAACATGGTGTTTTATATTTTGGCTTTTGCATTACATAGGTATCTTTCATTGCATCGAACAAATGTCGATTGGCGACGGTTTGTTTGTCGCAAGTAAAAGCCAATAACAATGCCTTATGGCACAGCTGATTAATGATTCTTGGAATCCCTGACGCCGACCGCCAAATGGCTTTCTTTTGACGCAAATTAAACAAGTTTTTACTGCCACCGCAAGAGGTGATCCTATGATCGATATATGCCGCGGTTTCTTCTAAGGTTAACGGTCTTAGCTCGGCACTAAAGGTGATGCGTTGTCGAAATTGTCTTAAATGATGCAAAGAGAGCCTTTCTTCAAGCTCTGGTTGTCCAATCAACACAATTTGCAGTAGCTTACTATTGATGGTTTCAAGGTTGCCAAACAAACGTATGGTTTCCAGTGCTTCATCACTTAATGCTTGCGCCTCGTCAATTAAAGCCACTACAGGTTTTCCAGCTTCTCTAAGTAGCAATAATTTTTGTTGAATATTGTCTACAATCGCTCTTTGATCTGTCGTATCAACTTGCAGCTCTTTCGCTATCGCAAAGCGAATGCCATCGCCATCAAGTACCGGATTGGGTAGATAAACCAATGAGTAGTCATGCTCTAGTTGCTCTATCAGCATGCGACACACCATGGTTTTTCCAGTGCCCACTTCTCCAGTTAACTTAATGACACCTTCCCCCATACTGATTGCAGACATCACGGTATTGATCGCCTCATAATGTGGGGCTAATCCGTGAAACAACTCAGTATTTGGCGTTAGGCCAAACGGCGGTTGATTAAAACCAAATCGAGAAAAATACATTATTGCCCTTCAGGGAACCATTCGTTCAATAAATCTCGTGAGCGCTCAATCTCATGTGGCCAAGTATTCACGCCAACAACCGTTGGTTTAAGTAAGATAACCAGTTCGGTTTTTTCACTTAAATTCACAGTGTTACGGAATAAGTGTCCAATACCTGGGATATCACCTAAGAAAGGAACTTTTGAAACGACATCTTTATTTGATGACTTCATCAAACCACCGATAACGACAACATCGCCATCCGACGCTCGAATAATCGTGTCTGACTCACGAATAGAGCTTTTAGCCAGTGGCAATTGAATCACGCCTGCGGTATCACCAAGATCGATAGATTTTACTTCTGTCGACACATCAATAACCGCTGGGTGCACATGCAGCAATACATTGCCTTTGTCATCAATTTGCGGTGTCACATCCAAAGAAATACCCGAGAAAAATGGCGTTAGTTCAACATCTGGTGCAACATTCGCGTTATCACCACTGCCCACTACACTGCTGACGTCAGTCACAAAGTATTCATCTTCACCGACTTTGATCAGCGCTTTTTGGTTGTTGGCGGCGGTCACTCTTGGGCTAGAAAGAACGTTTAAGTCCCCCTGAGTTGCCATAAAGTTCAGTACCGCTTGGAAATTGCCATCTGAAACCGTAACACTGGTAGAGCCGCCTAATAGATCGGCGATAGGATCTAAACCTGCTAGCGTAGAAGCCGCGCGGTTTACCACAACATCAGCACCGCCAAGAGAAGCACTCATGTTGCTCCACTCAATGCCTTGTTGGTAGCCATCATTTAGAGTGACTTCCAAAATTTTCGTTTCTAAAATAACCTGACGCTGTAAGCGTTTTTGAGACACGTTAAGGAATTGGCGAACTTCACGAATTTCATTTGGCATAGCGCGAATAGTAATCACACTTGCTTGTGGCGACACCACAACACTGCGTCCACCATTGGCACCAATTAAAGTTGACACTGATTTTTCTAATTGAGTCCAGAAGTCACTTTCACTCAAGGTTTCAATATCAGTACCACCGGTTTTCTCGGTGGATGTGCTTGAAGAAGAACTCGATGAGCTTGAGTCACTACTACTGCTACTAGAACCATCATCTTTAGATGATACTGAGCCATTGGTAATCGACGTTAAAGAACGTCCAATTCGTTTCAGCTGTAAGTAATCAACAGGAATAGTCTCAGTACGCAGTCCTGCAGGGTAAACTTGGATGACTTTGCCACTTTTAACGACGTCGTATCCGTAGATATCACGCACGACATTGAGCACTTCATCCATAGTGACGTCAGTTAAGTTTACTGTCACTCGGCCCGTAACATCAGGATGAATAGCAACACTAAACTCAGTACCTTTGACTAAGTTGGCGAAGAAGGCTTTAGCCGGAACGCCATTTGCCTGCACTCTAAAGCGCTTTATCGTCGGTTGTTCAGAAGAGGATAAGCCTTCTAATTCAGGCATCAGATCAGCTTGCACTGAGTCAGGCAGTTCGTCCAAACTTTTGCTATTTGCTTGATTCGCTGCTTCATTCAAAGCTTTCTTGACCTCAACAGGGTCTCTATGGCCCATTGAACATCCAGATAAAATAGCGATAACCATCCCTAGGAAAATAATACGCATAAATTTAATAAAGCCTTATTGTCTGATATCTGAGTTGAAAATTTCTAAGTTCCAAGTTTTTCCGGCACGAACCAAGGTAACTCGTTCAAAAGTTATCGCTTTAATCTGATAACCGGCTACAAACTGCCCATTGGATAAAATCTTATCATTGAGCATCGCAAAGCACTGAGATCCATCATCACAAACGATACTTTGCAAAGTTGGCAAAGGCGCTGTTTTTCGCTTAACCACATTTCTTGATTTCTTGCCATACCATCCTAGTGGTGCCGTTGGGTCTTGAGCCGCATGCGCCACTGAACTTAAAAGAAATAAAAGGGTAATCGCTATCACTCTAACCACTGATAAACTCCTGTCTCGTGCCTAGGGTGTAAACCACTAAAACTAACTCCGCTCTAGGATATTTTTGCACCTTATAATCAAAGCTTCGCCAAAAGTATTTCACAGGCATGCCTTCAAGCTTCGCCAAAAAATCCTTAATATCGAAATATCGACCGGAGATAGTGATTTTGACTGGATGCAAAAAGTAACCGGCACTATCGCTGGTTTTGGTAATCGATTCTGCGGGTAGAGACTGCAAAGACTCTAACTTGAGGTTGTTGCTACTGCCTAAGACCGTTTCTAACAACTCAGCCATCTGGCTAGGAGCGATTAAACTATCCACCACATTAGAAAGCTCTTCAGAAAGCTGCTGGTTTGACAGGGTTAGGCTTTTTAGCTTTTTATTAATCTCAGCGTCTGGGTCTCGTTTTAACTTAGCCACCAGCACATTAATATCGGCTTGAGTTAACTGAACCGCGCTGCGCTCTCTTTCTAAGTTTCTTTGCGTGCTCTGTCTTGTCTCAGTAGCAGGGTCTAATAAGAAGGTTAATGAAATTAAAAGAATACTGACCCAACCACCCGCTGAGACTAGCCACTTCTCTCTCTCACTTAAATTAGAGAATCGTTCGCAAAATAATAGCCATTGCTCTTTCATTATTTCACCCCAGCCTTAGATTTAAGCTCAAATGTCACTACATTTTCTTTGTCTCTAGCAATGTGTAATGACTCAAAGGTTCTTCCCACTAATGCGAGCTCTTTTTTAAACTGATTGACCCAACTCGGCACCGCTTTCGGATTACTTGCTACGCCATTAAGGTCTAAACGAGTGCTGGTAATAAGAATGTGTTGTAGTGAAATATCGTTTCTTGCTTGCGAAGCTAAAGCATCCATAATTCCTGAATAGCCGACTTTTTGTGACTCATCAAATTTACCAACCGCTTGTAGTGAGCTCTTCTTCGCATCAATATCTTGCTCAATTCTCTTGGCTGCATTTAATTTTGCTTGAGTGGGCGTATGACTTGCAAGTTGCTGTTGCAGGCTAGATTTTTCTTTATTTAACAACTCAGATTGAGTTTGAATACTGGTTAATTGTTGCTGAATACTTTGTGCTTGTTGTTTTTCTAAATAAGCCAAGCCTGCAATAACCACAAAAGTAACCACCCACAATGCCACCACTTTATTCAGAGTAAGTAACTCTTGCGTTGGTCGCAGATGCTTAGGATACAAGTTGATGCTATACGAGGATAATTGCGCGACAGTGTTACACAACTCTATTCCACAAGGTAAATGTAGTTGTGACAAAGCATCAATTTTAGGGTTGACCGTATCTTGCAGTTTAGCCACTAACTCTTCAACATTGTCTTCATCACAACAAACGAATAAATGGCGAAATGATGCTTGTGGTAAAGAAGCCGTTAAGTAATCTGCGCTTCGCTGAATATCCAGAGCAAGGGAGTCGTACATAGATGGAGTGCCATGCTCTCCAGTAATGGGAGCAGCAATACCCCGTAAGCTACGATGAAAAACAGGTGTGCCATCCACATAGGCAGCTAATTTATAGCCGTCATTCACACTGCGTCTTAGTAGCAGAAAACTCTGTTGTGCTTCAGTGGAATGCCCCCAAACTTCATCTTCAGTGATGACTCTGGTGACAGTCACATGTTGCGCATTACACACATCTAGTAGGGTTTGCAGAGTGTGTTTGCTAATAATGTAAGCTTGTACCTTTTGTCCATCAGGCATCAAACTGGCATCGGCCACAATATCAGAGAATTTTTCGGAGATGAGATCTTTGAGTAAGAAAGGCAGCGCAACCGGCCACTCTTCTTTTGGTATTTGAGGCTTGTCTATCTGATAACTTTGGTAATGCTGAGTGCCAAGAACAATACAAGCCTTACCTTTAGTAGACTTGTTCGAAAGGGCCTCTTTAAGCGCATTCTCCCAATTACCATGTGCTATTGAGTAAAGTTCTGGTGTTTTTTGCGGATGGGATAAATCCGACAGATAAACTCCATCTGCCTGAATAACAATGACTAATTGAAAATCATCATCCTTTGATGATTTTAAGTTCTTCAATTTCGACAACCATGTCATTTTGTATTACCACTTAGTATTTTTAGAGCCAATAAAAAACACTGATTAGTTATTGGTTACTTTATTTTTCCACCTATTCCGTCTTCCTGGAATAGTCGATTTAACCGTCAATGGTTGAGATATAACTGGGGCAATAAAATCACTTTCTTCTGCAAAGAAACGGCCTTGACCACCGTCTATTCCCAGCTCAACTAATTGTTGCCATTCACGCTTTGTCTCTACACCAACCGCTATTACTTTGGTCTCTGTATTTGCACATGCCCCTATAAGGCTACGAATGTACAATTGGTTTTCTGAGCGTCTTTCTATATTGCGTACTAGGCTTCTATGCAATTTGAGATAATCAATGGTCGAATCCTTAATATAGTGCGAACTAATTATGGTGCGTCCAGCTTGATTAACAATGACCTGACAACCTAAAGCAGATAGCATTTTTAACACTCGACGAATAGAGTCTAAGTAAGTCACCATCGGCCCTTCCATAAACTCAAATGCTAATCTTTGTCTTTGTTTAGGTGTTAATTGCAGTAACTCATTTCTAAACCAATCAAAATGAGAACGATACCTAAACGGTTGTGCATAGAGATTGATAGAGTAACATGAATCTAGACTGTCTTGCTTCAAAAATTTAACTACATTTATCAACACGTTCCGATCAAGTTGTCGCTCATATCCTACTTGTCGTATTGCTGGGCTAAACTTAGATGCTTTTAATATTTCACCTTTTTCATCACGTATTCTGCTAAACAGTTCATGATGAATTAACTCAACTTCCCCTGTGTCATCCAATAAATAACACGGCTGTTTTATTAGGGTTAATTTCGTTGCATCCAATTGTTGGTCAAAAAGAGTTCTCCAACGCACACTGCCTCTTTCTGATGACGGCATACTGCGTTTTTTAAAGCGACTCCAATTGTTAGAACCTTCCAATTGTGCACTTTTTAGTGCGGTTTCAACTTCATTTAAAATATCGCTCTTACGCTCACCTTGTTTATACACTGTCATACCTGCATGAATCCAATTATCAGGATCATGCTCGGGCAAAGGCGCTAACTTACTGGCTTGCTTTAATATTTGAGAGGCTAAGCTAGACACTTCAACTTGCGACTGGTTTGGAATAAGTACCGCAAACGTAGAGTCAAAATAACGCGCAAAAACCACATCAGGAAAACGATTAATACAATTGGTTAGAGCATCGCCTAAAGCAATGATTAAGCGATCTTTCTGCTGCTTACTTTCTGGACCTCGAATCTCAGCCCAATCATTAACCTGAATGATAATAATACCACCCGCAGCATTACTTTCTGTGAGGGTTGACTCTAATTTATTATCAAAAGACAAACGGTTAGCCGCGCCTGTTAATTGATCAAGGAAGGTTTGAGAGCGAATAAATGTATCAAATCGGCTTCTTTCTTGTCGTGCATCTTGTAACTCTGCAATTAACTTATCCAGAGCCTCACTGGCGGTATACGGCCATTCGAGATGATCCCCCACCGCGTATTGTTCAACGCGACCTGCCAATATCATCCTGGCTCTTTCTTCTAATAATTCAGAACCATGCAACTGAACCTTTAACCAGCGAACCCCTTGTATTAAACAAATAACGATTAAACCAAACGCTAGAGTAATTGATGACAGTGCCCCAACGGAGTAATGATAACCAATATAAGGAGGCAACAATTTAATATTAACGGTGTGCGATGGGTTGAGCGTAAGTGGCGTCGAAATAGAGATTAATCGCGTTTTATCGTATCGAGTTTCAGTGTCGTTATACTGGAAAACAACCGCATGAGGCGTAGTGACTTCGAGCTCAATAATATTACTGGCTTTAATCAGTTTAGGTATCCAACGGCGCAACTCACTGGTATTGACGTGTTCGAGGAGTTGCTGATCGATAACTTTAGTCACGCTTTGCACTGAATGCTTGGTGTACTCTTCGCCAAGTTGTTTAAGCGATAATGCGCCTCCCACAAAGAGGATAAACACTGCGCCAATAACTATCATGGTCACAAATGCAACCAAACGGGTGCTAAGCTTGAGTGAAGGGGTTGCTCTCATGAAGATTCAATCCTTGAATTTCATTGGTAATCTTAAGGATATACAGGTCCGAACCGAATGAAACCATTTTACGAAAAAAATAAGGCTCAGTTACCAAAAATGATCTATTAAAAGGCTATTTTGTTATTTAATGACTCATTACCTATTAATTTAATTTGCATAAAAATACACAAACCCCATAGGTAATATTACTTAAAGTTATACTGGAAATCAGTAGCGCCTCAATAAACAGGTGCACTTTGCCTTTTTGTTCATCAATAATCAACCTTAATGTCTGCATGGCTATGTGAATACGCCACCACCAACTCCATGCACTAGCCGATACGTACAATTACAGCTTACATAGGATTGATATACCGTTACTTTTCCCACCAAAAACACGGTTATTGGTGCTTTCTTTGCCTCAGCAACAAAATTTCACACGTTCAAATATGCATATATACACTCATTAAAAATGGATAGTTTTCGTCCTACAAGCCTTGATTTGTATAGATTTACAGCAAATTCCAGTGTCATTAACTGTGCTTCCATCATTTTAGTTCTAAAGAGTTAGGGGTGTAATAGCCAACGGATATAATGTACTCTTTAAAAGAGACCAAATCATACAAAAGGACTTATGATGAAATGGAAACTAGCCTCACTAGCAATAATTGCTAGTGTTTCAAGCCAAACTCAAGCAGCAGAATGTGGCACAGTGACTATCGCTGACATGAACTGGAATTCAGCGAGTGTTATTGCCAATATCGACCGATTTATCCTTGAACACGGTTACGACTGTGACGCTGAACTGACTCCTGGCGACACCATGCCTACCGCCACTTCCATGATTGAAAAAGGCCAACCCGATATAGCACCGGAACTTTGGACTAACTCAGTTAAAGACGCGATTGAAAAAGGCGTCGAAGAAGGTCGACTTGCTTATGCAGGTAAAGCACTAATTGACGGTGGTGAAGAAGGTTTTTGGGTGCCATCTTATCTCGTTAAACAGTACCCAGAGCTTGCGACTATCGAAGGGGTCAAAAAGCACGCGAAACTATTTACTCACCCTGAAGATCCTGATGTAGCGGGTTTCTACGGTTGCCCTGCAGGTTGGGGGTGTCAGATTTCGGGTGGCAATCTATTTAAAGCTTTAGAACTCGACAAAGCCGGCTTTGAACTCATTGATTCTGGATCAAGTGCTGGTCTTTCAGGTTCTATCGCGAAAGCTTACGAACGTAAAGAAGGTTGGTTTGGTTACTATTGGGCGCCCACCGCAGTACTGGGTAAGTACGACATGGTGAAAGTTGATTTTGGTAGCGGTGTCAACGAACAAGAGTTTGTGAACTGTATTGCGGTTGAAGGCTGTGAAACCAAAACAGTTTCTATGTATCCACCCTCTCCTGTCAACACGGTGGTCGTCTCTAGCTTTGCCAGCAAAAACCCGGCAGCAATGGAATACCTAGCGAAACGTGGCTTTAAAAACAGCGATATGAACAAGCTGTTAGCATGGATGGAAGACGAACAAGCCAGTTCAGAAGACACCATGTATCACTTCTTTGAGACTTCACCTGAAATCTGGAAACAGTGGGTTTCTCCAGAAATTGCTAAGAAAATCACTAGCAACCTCTAATCTCTTCATAAGCCATAAAATAAAGGGTAACTCAATCAGTTACCCTTTCGACTATATAAAGGAATGTATATGTTCGATAGCAGTTGGTTGTCCAGTTTTCCCGAAATCGATCGCTCAACCATGCGCACCATCCGTAAAACATTAGACGGTGCGTATAAAGATTTTTCGAGAGAATATGGCGACTTCATCGAATCCTTATTTGATCCCCTTCTTTCATTTTTGGTGTGGTTTGAAAAGCTATTGCTTGCCACGCCTTGGTTCATCGTACTGGCAGTCATCACCGCCCTTATCTATCTTGCCAGTCGCTCATTAAAACTCACCATTGGTGGTGTCATCGCACTGCTCTTTATTGGCTATTTAGGGATGTGGGACGACACTATGCGCACCCTAAGTATTATTACGGTTTGTACAGCGCTCGCCATTATTGTCGGTATCCCGATAGGCATAGCAATGGCACGCTCTAATCGAGTGCAAAGTGTTGTTACTCCCATTCTCGACATCATGCAAACTATGCCCGCTTTTGTGTATTTGATTCCTGTGGTCATGCTATTAGGTATTGGCAAAATTCCTGGGCTTATTGCCGTTGTCATCTATGCGATTCCGCCGGTAATTCGCCTAACCAACCTCGGTATCCGCTTGGTTGATAAGGAAGTAATGGAAGCGGCCACCGCCTTTGGCGCAAGCCGCAGTCAGCGCCTATTTGGGGTGCAGTTGCCTTTAGCAATGCCCACTATCATGGCAGGTATCAACCAAACAGTAATGATGGCGCTATCTATGGTGGTGATTGCTTCTATGATTGGCGTGAAAGGCTTAGGCCAGCCGGTATTGAGATCCATTACTAACCAATACTTCACTTTAGGCCTACTCAATGGCTTGGCCATTGTGGTGTTAGCCATTCTTATTGACCGCTCAACCCAGGCTTATGCCAAACGCACCCAAGCTCATTTAGGAGATCTAAGACATGACTAAACCTCTAATTAAGATCTCCGGCCTGTATAAGATTTTTGGTCCTAAACCTGAGTCTGTTTTGCCTTTAGTCAAACAAGGCTTGAGTAAAGACGATGTGCTAGCTAAAACCGGTCACACTGTTGGGCTAAAAGACATCAACCTTGAAATTAACAATGGTGAAATCTTTGTCATCATGGGCTTGTCGGGTTCAGGGAAATCCACGTTGATTCGTCACTTCAATCGTTTAATTGACCCAACAGAGGGGCAAATTGACGTGGAAGGGACAGATGTTATGCAATATGGACCTAAAGAGCTAGAAGCATTTCGTCGTCATAAAATGTCGATGGTATTCCAACGTTTTGCTTTATTGCCGCACCGCAAAGTCATCGACAATGTGGCGTATGGCTTAGAAATCCAAGGGGTGGATAAAGCTCAACGTTTGGATAAAGCGTCGCAATGGATAGAGACTGTTGGGCTTAAGGGCTACGATGATCAATACCCTTCTCAACTCTCTGGCGGACAGCAGCAGCGAGTGGGTTTAGCGCGAGCCTTATCTACTGATGCTGAAATTCTATTGATGGATGAGGCTTTTTCTGCACTTGATCCTCTCATTAGAAGTGAAATGCAAGATCAGTTGATTGAGCTACAAGAGAAGCTACATAAGACCATTATATTCATCACTCATGATCTTGATGAAGCACTGCGCATCGGTGACAAAATTGCCATTTTGAAAGACGGTGAATTGGTCCAGCAAGGGACTCCTGATGAAATTCTACTTAACCCTGCTACCGCTTATGTGGAAGCATTTGTAAAAGACGTCAACAGAGCTCGAGCACTGACAGTGGAAACGGTAATGCAAAAACCATCGTTACGCATTACTCACAGCACCATAGAAGGTGCGCTAAAACAGATGAGAAACTCTGTCCATGACTATGGCTACCATGTTACCGATGAGGGTTATCAAGGTTTAATTACCGAAGAAGCGCTGCAAGAAGCGGCCGATGACGATGCTATCGATAATATCGAACCTAGCTTGTATGAAGATGTACCGACTATCTCTTGTGAATCTGCCATTGAGGAGGTTCTGACTGAAGCGATTTCATCGGATTACTCATTACCTGTGATTAATGATGAAGGTGAGCTAGAAGGCACTTTAGAAAGAGAGAAAGTAGCGGATATATTCTCAGATAAAGAAACGAAAGACAGTAGTAAAGATGAACAAGAGCAAACTAAAGAAGCAAACGCCTAACTCTAGGAAAAACGCTACCTTTTATTAGCTCGAATAAAGGTCTGATAGCTAACACTTATTATTTGTTAACTATCAGACCTTTTCTTTTTCGTGCTCAGCAAACGCCTCGTACAGGAAATCTAAGAACAAACGAATTCGTTTTGGCTGATGCCTTTTATCCAGATAATACACTTTAAGATCAGTGCTGCTTTCTGTGGTTGCAGAGCTGAAATTTTTTACATAGTCATCAAGAACTGTACACAAGCGACCTTGCTCAACATCGGATTGAATATCTAAGCGTGACTTCATCGCAATCCCATGCCCACTTAAGGCCAGTTGCTTAATGATCTCTCCATCATCAGACAAGTACTTAGGATTGACGACCACAGATTGTAATTTGGCACCCTTTCGAAAATACCAAGTTTTTAGCTCCTGTTGAGAGCTCAACATCACCAAAGCGGCATGATCTTTTAAATCGTTTGGCGTATTTGGCACACCCTGTTGTTTTAAGTATTGCGGTGAGGCGCACAATACTCTTTCACTTTCGCCTAATCGTCGTCCAATGATGTTGACATCATCCAACTCCCCATAGCGAATCACAATATCAACACCACTTTCGGTCACGTTGTGGACATGATCATTAAGATAAAGGTGTGGCGTCACTTTAGGGTACTTGGCTGTAAAATTGGTGATTATAGGTAAAATGAGTCGTTTACCTATATCTTTTGGGGCGATGATTTTTATGGGGCCCTGCGAAGAGCGAACCCCTTTGGTAATGAGGTTTTCTACTTCATAGACACTGTCTAAAATATCCAAACACGAGCGATAGTAAATCTCACCAGAATCAGTCAATGAAATATGTCGAGTGGTACGGTTTAATAATTTAACTCCGTAGCGATCTTCTAACGTCTTCAAGCGGGTAGTAATAGAAGCCGGCGATACTCCTAACTCACGCGCAGCCCCTGCCATACTTTGCAATTTAACAATGACAGCGAACATCTGCATATCCGAGAATTTACCCATAACCGCCCTTTACTATTTAACCATTCTAAATAATGTATTCATTTTTAACCCAATTATCAAATTATGCATAACAATCCATAATATCCACAGATAATCCCGTCAGCATAACTATCGGAGCTGAAAATGAACCAACAAAAAATGCCAATGCAGGTATGGATATTAACACTGGCAGCTTTTGCCATAGGCACCGCCGAATTTGTCATTGCAGGCATATTGCCGCAAATAGCCACCTCGCTATCCATTACAGAAGGGCAAGCCGGCTACCTAATCAGTGCTTACGCATTAGCCATTGTCATTGGTGGTCCAATATTGACCATCTACCTTGCTAAGTTCAATAAAAAGAACGTTCTCATTGGATTAATGGGACTGTTTATCTTAGGCAATATTCTTTCAGCCCTTGCACCTAATTACACTTTACTATTGGTTAGCCGCGTTATTGCAGGCCTAGTTCAAGGTCCTTTCTATGGTATTGGCGCTGTTGTTGCCACTAATCTAGTGTCAGAAAAAATGGCAGGTCGAGCGGTAGGACAAATGTTTGCTGGCCTCACCTTGGCTAACGTATTAGGCGTACCTGCTGGTACTTGGATCAGCTTAACATTCGGCTGGAGCAACACCTTCTTCACCGTAGCCGCATTTGGCGCTGTAGCACTTGTGTTTATCATGCTTGCTATTCACTCATCAGGTCATAGTGAAGCCAAAAGCATCAAAACTCAGCTACTTGCCTTTAGAAACCCTATGCTACTGATCAGTTTGGCCATTACCGCTTTTGCATGGTCAGGATTTATGACTCTGTATGGCTACATTGCTCCTATCGCAATGCACGTGACTGGTTTTGGGCAAGACTCTGTTACTTGGATATTAGTCTTAGTTGGTGTTGGTTTAATTATTGGTAACACCTTAGGCGGACGCTCTTCAGATAAAAGTCTCGCTAAAGCATCGATGTTTTGGGCTGTTGCATTAATTGCTTCACTGCTACTGGTTGGCGTATTTACCGACAATAAAGTGCTGTTTGTTATCTCATTGTTTATCTTTGGTATTGCTTCATTTGCCAATGTACCTGCAATGCAATTACGAGTTATGAACCATGGTGGTGAAGGTCAAGAGCTAGCAGCGACCGCCAACATCTCTGCTTTTAACTTGGCAAACGCATTTGGTGGCTTCCTTGGTGGAATGGTATTGGATGGACACCTTGGTGCTAGCATGATTCCGTACACCGCTATCGTTGTACCTCTTATTGGATTATTCTTGATTGCCAAAGCCAATAAAGCGGAAGCAAAAATTTCATCAAATGTTGAAGATGCGGCGGCAGTAACCGCTAGCTAAACTTCCCATAAGCAAAATATAAGCAAAAGCCCCTTAATAACAAGTTATTAAGGGGCTTTCTATTTATTCGCCACAGACGGATTATTCTTTAAGATAAATCATCCAGAAGTAGATACCGACAAACAGGCCACCACCAATGATATTGCCTATGGTGACTGGAATCAGGTTATTAACAACAAAGTCGGCCACATTAAGGTCAGCGTAGTTCGCAATGTTAGCGCCGGTCATTTGCCAGAACTCAGCCGGAGCAAAAGTTTTAATCGCAATCGCCATAGGAACTTGGAACATATTCGCAATACTATGCTCAAAACCGGATGCCACAAACATCGCTACAGGAAGAATCAAAATAACCACTTTATCTGTTAGTGAACGAGCACTAAATGTCATCCAAATAGCAAGACATACTAATAGGTTACACATAAGCCCAAGAGCTACAGCTTGCCAAAATGTATGATGCAATTTGTGTTGTGAGATAGCCATGGCATTCAACCCCATCAGCCCACCGTCACTCATATACTCTTTAGTAATCATCATAATGATGATAAGCAAAGATGCGCCCACAAAGTTGCCCACATACACAACCGCCCAGTTTTTAAAAAGGGCGCGCCATGTCACTCGACCACTGGCTTTCGCAACCAAAGTTAATACGCTACTGGTGAACAATTCACCACCGGTAATGACCACAAGAATAAGACCTAAGCTAAACGCCAATCCCCCCATAAGTTTAGCCATGCCATAAGGCATTTCTGCAGCGCCCGTAGTGACAACTGTATAAAAGACGAATGCAATACCGATGTGCATACCTGCAGCAACTGCGAGTAGAAAAGATTTTAATTGGTTTTTATTTACTTTGCTTTCCCCCACCTCTGCGGCGCGCTCTGCCATCTGTGGAGGTAAAAGAGATTCAAACGGTATAGGGTTTTGATCAGCCATTTTTTGTACTTATTGTTGATTGAATTAAAGTGAACGCAGAATTTACGCCGTATCAAAAATGTTTCATAGAGCTAATTTCGCAACCTTAATTTGCTTCTTGTTAACCATAAATACTCAATTCATTGCCAATATAGATACAATAAATAACCCGTAGTTAATCAATAACTTTCATGAAGTGTTTATTTTCTATGTGGTTACAATAATCATACAAATAGAAGGAGCTATATTAATCCTCGGAAATCTGTACCTCTCTATAATAGGGAAACCCCTTTCATATCTGCTGTTTTGCTAGATAATAGAGCCAACTTACCTCACCTCTATAACTAGAATGACCGCCGAAGCAATTAACAATAATGAGTCTGTAAGCCGAGTTTTTTGGCGATTTGCTATTCCATCTGTCACTGCCATGCTGATCACAGGCTTATACCAAATAATTGATGGGATCTTTGTCGGTCACTATGTTGGTTATTCCGGTCTTGCTGGGATCAATATGGCGTGGCCGATCATTGCCACTATTATGGGGCTCGGCATTTTAATTGGTATGGGGGCAGGTAGCCTGATCTCTATGTTCCGTGGAGAGAAGCAATACCAAAAAGCAGCCTTGGTATTACAAACAGCCATCAGCCTAACGATTGTGTTCTCACTGATCTCTATGCCTATAGTGGCAATATGGGGCAAAGACCTGTTGATATTGCAAGGAGCAGTAGGTGATTCGCTCATGCATGGCAATGACTACCTAAAGGTCTTCATATTTAGTGCTCCCGCGGCCATTGCTTCTGCTGTCACACCAATGCTAGTGCGCAATGACAACAGTCCTAAAATAGCCACGGCTTTAACTATCATAGGTGCGCTGCTCAATATTGTATTGGATTACCTTTATATCGGTGTACTAGAGCAAGGCTTGCAAGGTGCTGCCATTGCAACCGCTCTATCGCAGTCAGTGGTTATCTTATTGGGACTGATTTACTTTCTTTCCCAGCACGCCGAAATTCGCCTGACTCGCCTTGCATTCGATATCAAAAAGGCAATCCGCATTTGTCACTTAGGGGCATCCAGTATGCTGATGTTCGCCTACTTTTCTTTTGTGGTGGCGTTACATAATCGATTACTCATGGAATATGGCAGTGAGCTGCACGTTGGTGCGTTCGCTATCATTGGCTATATCGCCACTATGTATTATCTGTTTGCGGAAGGGATTGCGTCGGGTATGCAACCGCCAATAAGTTATGACTTTGGGGAACAGCGCTATCATCGCATCAAAGGCACATTAATCTTGGCGCTGAAAGTGGTGTTAATTTCTGGGGTAGTCACCGTTGTTTTGCTCGCGCTATTTCCTGAATTTTTTATCGGCTGGTTTTCTGATTCACCCGATCTTATTACTACCGCAGTCTCTGGTATGCGATTACATCTATGCGCACTCTTTCTCGATGGCGTGTTATTTTTAGCGTCCGTCTATTTTATGGCGGTAGGAAAAGCGGCTAAGGCCATGTTTGTTTCTATCGGCAATATGATTGTCCAACTGCCTTTTCTGTTCTTGGTGCCGCAATGGCTAGGAGTTGATGGGGTTTGGCTGGCCGTGCCTATGTCGAATGTCGTGCTAACGCTAATTGTCGTTCCTATGATGTGGAAGGACATAGCAATACTCATGAATAAAAAGGTGGTGATTAATGAGCCTGTTATCGCTAGCTCTTAATCATCACCTCTTAACCATTACATCAGACTTATAAAGCTTTAAGGTAATCAAGCATACCCGTAATTGCGGCTACTTGCGCACGGTTACATTGCTGTGGTGTTGCTTTAGCGCTATCGGGATACACTTCTGTCGTTGTGGTATATTTAGCCTTGCTAAAGCCAGCACATAAACCAAGTGCCTGTAATGGATAGTTAATAACACCATGTTGCACCACTGGCGAGCCAATAATAGTGCCATCAGGATCGGCTGGCGCAATGTGAGTAACCTTTTGTACTGATTCAATAATAGCCGTTTGCATATGCGCACATGGGTTTTCAGTATCCCCTACCGTATAAAACCCATCTGGGATAGTACCTGCGACATATTCTTTCCCATCACGAGCCGCCAAGGCAGGACGAAACTCTTGTTCGTCGCTATCGGTCGTCTCGTGCAGATCGATATGCGCGAAAATATCCACGGCTAAATCTTGCACAAACTTCATCACTAATGCTGACTCAGGTGCAGGGCTATTTTTGACAAACGAACGGTTCGGGTCGATGGCATCGGGGTTCCAGCGGTTAATGATCTCATAACCCCATGGAGAGACACATGGCGCAACCAGTAAATTAAAGTGCGCTAAATATGCAGAAGCCGTTTCTTTTAAAAATAACAGTGCACCTTGCACGCCACTGGTTTCGTAGCCATGCACCCCACCGGTAATTAGCACGCAAGGCTTGTGTTCATCCCATGCTTTAGACTTAAAACCAAACAATGGATAAGAGCCAGACTTGTACTCAAGTTCACCATATTGAATGCGCTCAAAGTCATCACCAATTTGCTCCATTTTCAACACGACTTCTTGCTGATAAGAGCGTTGTATGTGGCGACTTTCACGCCATTGTTGCACCTCTTTTGAGGTCCATTTTATTCCTGGGGTACCAATTGGATAAAACTGTGCTTGCTGCATGTGCGCATTCCATAATAAGTGAACATGCGTCTTAGACTACCACACTCGCAAACAGATAATTAACACGCAGCAATAGCTTGCAACCTTTCAATGCAGGCAAGGCGATGCCAATTTATCGCACCGATACAAAATGTAACAAAATACCGAGGTATCCCAAGATAAGCTCAAAAACACCATCATTACTGCGCAGTAATCAATCACACTCAATCTTTGCATATTCAGCTTATTTTTGACTGATCAGGCTATTTCTTAATCCATTACTGCTGAAAATATCGCAAACTCAGTCGATGTTTTACAGAGTTCTGTGGGTGGTAACACCCTGAATCGAAGCCATTTTTGAGCAAAAGAATTATTTTATTGTTAAAAATAATTCTTTTGCGCTAAAACCTTGTTCTAAGACAATTCTAAACCGTGAATTTGAACTATTTCGGTGTTAGAATCCGACGCCAGAAAGAAACTTTATTACAAAATTGATATCGTTAGTCACAGAGCTAATGTTGCTGTATTCGTGATCTAGCGATGAATTTGGTGAAAAATCACGCAAAAACTGTGCTAAAAATGATTGATTTTGTGTGATAAGTCGCCAAGGTTGCCTATAATAACTTCCGAGTCATCTAATAGAAGGACTCCGTAGAATTTTGTAATTTAATTACAAATGAAGTAATATAGCCGCCAGTACCCTATTTAAACTTATGTAATACTTACCGGAGAGTATTTTCCATGAAAAAGACCAAAATCGTATGTACGATTGGCCCTAAAACTGAATCTGTAGAGAAGCTGACTGAACTAGTAAATGCAGGCATGAACGTAATGCGCCTGAACTTCTCTCACGGTAACTTTGAAGAGCACGCTGGCCGTATCACAAACTTCCGTGAAGTTATGTCTAACGTAGGTAAGCAACTGGCTATCCTTCTAGACACTAAAGGTCCAGAAATCCGTACAATCAAACTAGAAGACGGCAATGACGTTGATCTAGTAGCTGGTCAAGAATTCACTTTCACTACAGACGCATCTGTAGTGGGTAACAAAGACATCGTTGCTGTAACTTACCTTGGTTTCGCAAACGACCTAACTGCTGGTAACACTATCCTAGTAGACGACGGTCTAATCGAAATGGAAGTTCTTGCTACTACTGAAACTGAAGTTAAGTGTAAAGTTCTTAACAACGGTGCACTAGGCGAAAACAAAGGTGTTAACCTTCCTGGCGTTTCTGTTCAACTTCCTGCTCTTTCTGAGAAAGATAAAGCTGACCTTAAATTTGGTTGTGAGCAAGGCGTTGATTTCGTTGCTGCTTCTTTCATCCGTAAAGAAGAAGACGTTAAAGAAATCCGTGAGCTTCTAAATGCTAACGGTGGCGAAAACATCCACATCATCTCTAAAATCGAAAACCAAGAAGGTGTTGATAACTTCGACGCAATTCTTGAAGCTTCTGACGGCATCATGGTTGCTCGTGGCGATCTAGGTGTTGAAATCCCAGCTGAAGAAGTAATCTTCGCTCAGAAAATGATGATTGAGAAATGTAACCGTGCTCGTAAGATGGTTATCACTGCAACTCAAATGCTTGATTCTATGATTCAAAACCCACGTCCAACTCGCGCAGAAGCGGGTGACGTTGCAAACGCAATCATGGATGGTACTGATGCTGTAATGCTTTCTGGTGAAACTGCTAAAGGTAAGTACCCAGTTGAAGCTGTTACTATCATGGCTCAAATCGCTAACCGTACTGACGGCGCACTTAAAGCTGAACTAGGTTCTCGTCTAGACAGCCCTCGTCTACGCATCACTGAAGCAGTATGTAAAGGCGCAGTAGACACAGCTGAGAAACTAGCAGCCCCTCTAATCATCGTTGCTACTGAAGGCGGCAAGTCTGCACGTTCTGTACGTAAATACTTCCCAACTGCAAGCATCGTTGCTCTAACTACTAACTCTAAGACTGCTGCACAGCTAGTTCTTACTAAGGGTGTTCGTCCAGTTCTTGTTGATTCAATCAACAGCACTGATGAGTTCTACAAAAACGGTAAAGAATACGTTCTTGAAGCTGGTTTTGGTAAGAAAGGCGACATCGTAGTTATGGTTTCTGGCGCTCTAGTTGCTTCAGGTACTACTAACACTGCATCTGTACACGTACTGTAATTTACAGCAACCTAACAGATACAAAAAAGAGAGCCTTTTGGCTCTCTTTTTTTATGTCTTTTTTAAAAGATAAATTTTGCTAGAAAGAAAATAGCTCACGACGATGAGTGTTCATTAACAGAACTAACGGAAGGAAATAAACGGCATTAAATACCATTGCCATTCCCAATAATCCACCTACAACCAATCTTACAAATGCAGTTCGTAACATACTGTGCCTCTATATGATCACAAAGTTAGGCAATCCCTATCTGACTCAGCGATAACGTGTCTAAAAACTCACTGTAACCAGTGTATCGTTCAAAAAAGCACCACGCAATCATATTGCGATCCACATTTACGTTTGCTAAACATTCCAACATAAAAAAGCCACCTCAATAATAGAGATGGCTCAATAAAAAATAGTTAACTTTCAAAAGAGTATGTGCTGTTTGTTCACTTATTCTTTTGAGTCGACGCAGTATTGGTAACTAAGCTTTCAACGCTCGTTCACCACGAGCTAATCCAACCACACCACTTCTTGCCACTTCAATCACATCGGTGATTTCAGAAATAGCTTTAATAAAAGCGTCCAGTTTTTCGCTTGTGCCTGCCAGTTGCACCGTATATTGAGAGGCCGTGACATCCACAATCTGACCGCGGAAAATATCGGCGGTACGTTTTACTTCAGCGCGAGCAAAACCAGAAGCTTTAAGTTTCACCATCATCAATTCACGCTCGATATAGTCCGACTCTGTCACTTCCTGAACTTTAAGTACATCGATCAGTTTGTGCAGCTGCTTCTGAATTTGCTCCAGTTGCAGTTCATCGGTTTCAGTGGTGATGTTCAAGCGAGATAAGGTTTCATCATCTGTCGGTGAAACGGTTAGCGATTCAATGTTGTAACCACGTTGAGAAAATAACCCAACCACTCGCGATAATGAGCCCGGTTGGTTTTCCATTAATAGGGAAATAATGTGTCTCATATTATGTTCTCTCCGTCTTGCTTAGCCACATACTATCCATGCCTTCACCTTTCACTTGCATTGGATAAACATGCTCTGTTTCATCAACACTAATATCTACAAATACCAAACGATCTTTCATATCTAACGCTTTTTGCAGCCCTGATTCCAACTCATCAGGAGAGGAAATGCGCATACCAACATGCCCGTAAGCTTCTGCAATGGCGGCGAAATCAGGCACCGATGACATGTATGAGTTGGAGTGGCGTCCTTCATAGATAATATCTTGCCACTGCTTAACCATGCCTAAGAAGCGATTATTTAGGTTGATGATTTTCACTGGAATGCCGTATTGCAACGCCGTCGACAGCTCTTGAATATTCATTTGAATACTGCCGTCACCGGTTACCACTACCACCTCTTCTTCTGGATGAGCAAACTTCACGCCCATACCAGCTGGCAAACCAAAGCCCATAGTGCCAAGACCACCGGAGTTAATCCAACGACGAGACTGCTTAAATGGGTAGTATAAGGCCGCAAACATCTGATGTTGACCCACATCGGAAGCCACATAGGCATCGCCATTGGTCAGCTTGTGTAAGGTCTCTATCACCTGCTGAGGCTTGATTTTATCGGCGGACTTTTCATAGGCTAGACAATCGCGCTCACGCCACGTTTGAATCTCATTCCACCAAAGCTGCAGTGCTTGTTGATCGTTACTTGTATCTTGGTTTTCTAACAATGACACCATGCATTCCAGCACTTTATCGGCAGAACCGACAATCGGCAGATCCGCGCGCACATTTTTCGATACCGAGGATGGGTCGATATCAATATGAATAACTTTTGCATCTGGACAGTATTTTTCTAAATTGTTGGTGGTGCGGTCGTCGAATCGAACCCCAACACCAAAAATAAGGTCGGCATTATGCATCGCCATATTGGCTTCATAAGTGCCATGCATGCCCAGCATGCCTAGCGAGTTAGCATGCATTCCAGGAAAAGCGCCTAAGCCCATCAATGTGCTGACTACTGGCAGTCGTAGCTTCTCAGCGAGGCTAAGCAGATATTGATCTGATTCAGAAATTACCGCGCCACCACCAACGTACAATACGGGTTTTTTCGCTTCGAGAAGGGCTTTTAGCGCCTTTTTAATTTGCCCTTTATGCCCAGCTGTTGTTGGGTTGTAAGAGCGCATTTTAATGCTGTCTGGATATTGGAAAGGGAGCTTAATTTGCGGGTTCATGATGTCTTTAGGGACATCAATCACTACCGGACCAGGTCGACCTGTTGAGGCGATAAAAAAGGCTTTTTTGACGGTCTCTGCGATATCTTCAGCACGTTTAACTAAAAAGCTATGCTTCACTATTGGTCTTGAAACACCGACGATATCGCACTCCTGAAAGGCATCATTACCAATTAAGTTATTTGGCACGTTGCCAGAGATAACAATCATTGGAATGGAATCCATGTAGGCGGTTGCGATGCCGGTGACGGTATTGGTTGCGCCAGGGCCTGAACAGACCAGCACTACGCCGGGTTTACCCGTAGATCTGGCATAGCCATCAGCCATATGGGTTGCGGCTTGCTCATGACGAACTAAAACGTGCTTAATTTGGTCGGTTTTTGCATGCAGGGCATCATAAATATCGAGAACTGAGCCTCCTGGGTAACCAAAAATCTGCTCAACTTCTTCTTCAATCAATGACTGGACGATGATTTCTGCGCCAGATAACATTTCCATTAACTCTCTCCTTACCGTTGACGAATAAACTTGGGTTATCTATTCGTTGGGTTTACATAGTTAGGGCTTATTCGTAGCCTAAAGTCTATTATTCCTTGTCAAAACGGCTTGTTTTTCGCCTCAACAATAACTGACTATGTTCCTACCTCCGCCATAGCAAATGTAGGGTTACCGTTCCACCATACAGTTTTTATCCCGCCTCTGTCTACGCTAAAAAACACATTTCATTAACAGAAATATTTAAAGACTCATCACCCATGATTAACCGCTTCTAACTCATTGTTTTTCATAGACCCAAATAAAAATCCCCGCGAGCTTATCAAAGCTGCGGGGATCATTTTTATTTAAGTTAACTCACTACTTTTTCGGCTTTGCCTTAGCTTTGCCTTTTTCATGGTACATTTCTTCAATTTCGTCTTGATAACGATCATTGATGACTTTACGACGTAGCTTTTGAGTTGGCGTTAGTTCGCCTTTTTCCATAGAGAAGGCTTTAGGCAGTAATTTAAACTTCTTAACCTGTTCAAACTTCGCTAAGTTCTTTTGTAACTCAGTGACTCGTTCTTCAAGCATTTCAACAACTTGGCTGTGTTTTAATAATTCCACTTTGTCGTGATACTTGATGTTCAGCTCTTTGGCATACACTTCTAGGGCTTCATAGCTAGGTACGATTAACGCCGAAACAAATTTACGAGTATCTGCGATAACGGCAATTTGCTCGATAAAGTGATCTTTACCTATAGTGCCTTCAACTACTTGCGGCGCAATGTATTTACCACCAGAGGTTTTCATCAACTCTTTGATGCGATCAGTGATAAACAAATTACCATTCTCATCAAAATGCCCTGCATCACCGGTCTTCAAGAAGCCATTTTCATCAAATGTGTTAGCTGTTTCTTCTGGCAACTTGTAATAGCCACGCATCACCATAGGCCCGCGAACTAAAATTTCGTTGTTTTCGCCAATCTTAACCTGAGCACCGGGCATCGAAGTACCAATTGAATCAGGATCAAATTTTGGCTCATCCCAGCACGATACTGTAGCTGTTGTTTCAGTCATGCCGTAGCCAAGCTTAACGTTAAGACCTAGAGCATGGAAAAAGCGACCTATTGTCTCATCAAGCTTAGCACCACCGCATGGCATCATAGTGATATTGCCACCCAATAAAGCGCGTAACTTGCTTAGCACAAGCTTATCGGCCAAAGCATGGCTACGCTTTAATAAGTAGGATGGTTTACGCTGCTCTTGCTTACAAAGAGCAATTCTTGCTCCCGTATTAACCGCCCAAGTGAACATGGCTTTTTTGGCTATAGAAGAGTGCGATACTTTTTCATGAATCGCCGAGAAAATCTTCTCATAAAAGCGCGGCACCGCACACATAACGGTTGGCTTCACTTCACCTAACGCATCACGCACTTGCATCGTATCCACAAGGTAGGCATTCGTTGCCCCTGTAAACAGCACAAACATAGTCCATGCACGTTCAAATACATGAGATAGCGGTAAGAAACACAAAGACACATCATCTTTACTTAGATTTAGACGAGCCACGTGCCCTTCTAACTGTGATGCAAAGTTGGCGTAATCTAACATTACCCCTTTTGGCTGACCTGTGGTGCCAGAGGTATAAATAAGTGT
Source organism: Vibrio sp. B1Z05 (assembly GCF_052955985.1). Lineage (NCBI taxonomy): Bacteria > Pseudomonadati > Pseudomonadota > Gammaproteobacteria > Vibrionales > Vibrionaceae > Vibrio > Vibrio sp. B1Z05. The sequence continues at coordinate 305,166 of NZ_CP130463.1, read as the reverse complement.
CACTAGATCGTCTAAGTTGGCATCTTGTATGCGCTTCTCAAACTCTTCTTTTACTTCTACTGTGTGATCTTGTGTTTTAACAAAATCATCCCAAGACTGGCTGAAGTTATTTTCCGCCAATGAAATACTGTCACACATCGCAACGATCAATTCTAGCTGCTCACACTGATCGAAGATTGAAACGGCAATATCGTATTGCTCTTGTTCACCAACGAATAAAACCTTTACGTCTGCATTTTGCAGAACATAAGCTGACTGTTCTGCAGTATTAGTTGGATAGATAGGAACGGTAACGATACGTGCTTGTAGCGCACCAATATCTGCCATTGTCCATTTCGGCATATTATTCGAATAAATACCCACTTTATCCTGAACACTCAATCCTTGAGTCAAAAGCGCCATCGAAACAGCATCCATCTGCTGCCCAAACTGAGACCAAGAAATCCCCTGCCAAGCACCTTTAATTTTGTGCTTAAGTGCAATGCGGCTTCCTCCGTCTACAACTTGCTGACGAACTTTTTTAACAATGTGAAACTCTGAACTGGCCATACACCTCTACCTTTTGGCTTACACCTGTAAGCTGAGTTAGCCAGATAGTTTACAGTCGAGTAATAAAAAGGCAATTACACTCGCGTTTTCTTGCTTCAAAATTGGACATGAATCTTGTTTTTGGGTACTGGTAAGAGCAGTATCAGTGCAATATTGCACATAAAAAAAGCACCGATAACGTTCGCTATCGATGCTTCATAAATTTTTGCAGAATAATTCTAATTATCCTTTAGCAACCACTTCACCACACACGGCCATTAACTGGTCTCTCATCCAGATATGAGCAGCATCATTTTGTCTAGATTCGTGCCAAGTTAGGTAGGCTCTAATCTGAGTTTGCTCACCCGGAAACGGCATAGAGTGCAGCTCTAAACTGGTTGGGAAAAACTCTTTAACCCAACGAGGAACAACACACAATAATTCAGACTGTGCGGCTACCGCAATTAAGTTACCAAGCGTTGCGCCACGGTATGAAGATTGAACTTGTAAATCTTTATACACGATATGGTTTAAATCCATCACATCACTGGTTGGCGATAAACTGGCATGTTGTTCGTGCAGCAGTTGTTCCATTGATATTTTGGCCGATTGACCAAGACGAGGATGGTCTTTGGCACAAATTACTACTAGCTCATCACTAAAGATCTCTGTGCTTACAAAGTCAGCATTATCAAAATAGGTGTAGCCGATGATGTAGTCGATCTCTTGCTGAATGAGCCGCTCTTGTAGCGACGTGCCACCCAAAGAATCTAGGTTCAATTTCACGCTCGGTGCTTTCTTGGCGGTATTTTTAATTAACTCAGGAGCAAAACGAACATCATTTGGCGTACCGATAGCAATAGAGAATATGCGGCTAGAAGTCGCCGGATCAAACGATGTTCCCGGCAGTTCATTTCTCACCAATTGCAAAGCTTGACGTACTGGAGTTGATAATTGACGAGCACGTAATGTAGGAGAAATGCCTCGTCCTTTACGCATAAAGAGGTCATCTTTAAACATCACCTTTAAACGAGCAACAGCATTACTCACGGCAGGTTGAGACATGTTTAAGTTTTTCGCTGCACGAGTAATATTCTGCTCTTGCATAACAGCATCAAATACGATGAGTAAATTAAGATCAACACCACGTAAAGTGGTGCTTTTTTGGTCTACTGCTTGTTGCCAATCATGTGCACTGCTACTCGCCAACATCCGTTCTTCTCTCTATCTATTGTTGTAATGGATAAACTGTTAAATCAGCAAATCATTAATAGGATGAATATTCATTGAAACTAATATGTTTCATATCATCACTATAGAACAAGCAAATTGATAAAGAATGAGTAGATTTTAGCTATACAGAGATATTGCCACTATAAAACAGCAACTTACGAGCTATATAAAAAAATAAAAAACACTATTTTTGATAAAAAAAACATATAACTTGTATGACAAATACATAAGTTGAGCATATAAAACAAAGCAGTGACGCAAGGCTGAATCATTGACCTAGCTAATCATACATCACTACTTTGTCTGATTTTTAATCTAACAGGTGTGTAATATGGCTTGGAAAACTCACTTGTTTCCAGAGGTGTTCACTCAACTGAGCTTGTTGATCCCAGTGACCTTCCAGTACCCAATCCGAGATAGCACCCGCCACATCAGGGTAATGTATAGGGTCTGGTTTTTCTTCCTCTAACCACTTACGGATAATACTAGGCTCTAGCACAAACATAGCGCTTCCTAGACCCAAATACTCTAGAGTCGCTACGTTACTTTGCTGTTCAAACTGCCCACTCAATGGTTTGAGTAGCAGTTTTTTCCCCAAAGAAAGCGCTTCAGATGGCAGTTCAAACCCACCGTTAGCAATGACGCCCTGACAACGCACCAGATCTTGTTGGAAATTGGTGAAGGACAAAGGACGAAATTGCACGTTATCCAAGTCATACACTTCTTTAATATCAGGGTGATAGCAACAGAATGTGTAATCAGATAAGCGCTGTAGCAACTCAGCCACTTGCTTTAAATCTTCAAAAGGAAGATAGACTAAGATGAAGTCCTCTCCTGCACTTCTAGATTCAACACCATTATGAGCTCCGCCACTGTGTACGATAGGCGGTAAAATAGGTTGGTCGAAATGATACCAGTGCAATCCCAGTTGAAAATCCGAAGGTGCAAAGTGATGGATAATGGTTTTATCCATCAAACCATAGCCTTTTTTAGGCACTTGATAGCGGAACGCATTTTGGTGGCTAATGCCAATACACGGCACTTTATGTCGTTTGGCCGCCCATGCACTAATTGGCTCAAAATCATTTAAAACTAAATCGTAGCTCTTTACGTCTAATGTATTAATGTCTTGCAGCAGCTCAACCAAGTTATTGTTGGTAGCAGTTTTTAGGTAATCCACCTTGCCACTGTTTGAATTAAAGGTCAGTCCAGAAAAGGCGCGATAACCATTAAATGCTTCCATCGAGAAGTATTTCTCTTTTTCTCTTCCAGAAAAGACGAAATCGACTTGGATACCATCACGGTTTTTGAATGCTTCAGCCATCGCACGCGCACGTGCAATATGACCATTTCCTGTACCTTGCACACCGTATAATATTTTCATGTTACACACCTATGATCGCCATAGCAGTAAAGGCACTAGCCGCTCCAAGCGCCACTCCCGCAACAATGTCGCTAAAGAAGTGCACACCGAGAAGAATTCTAGATAGCGCAATAAGGCTTGCCCAAACTACGGCGATAATCGCTAAAGTCGGGAAAAATATAGAAATATTAATTGCCATGATAGTGGCAGCAGCAGTATGCCCAGACGGCAAACTGTACTTATCTGAAGGTTCTATATAGTTAATGAATCGTGGTGATAATTCATGAGGACGACGACGACGAAAGCCATTTTTCACTAGCCAGTAAATCGGTAATTCAATGGCAAATGCTAATAGCCCGCAGGCTAAAAATAGACTTCCCGTCGCTGAATCGACAACGTAAGCAATTAAAGCCAATAATACATAAAGATGACCATCACCAGAGTGAGATACAGCTCTACTAATTTGGCTAACTCGATCCGCATATTTGTGTTCCATACAAAGTAGCGAAAACGTCAGGTCGAAACGAACAATAGGGTTAATGTGCTGTACATCTTGACGGTTAAAATCAAAGATACTCATATCCCTGCCTTACTCCCTTAATTTAGTTAACACCTAAACTAAGGAAGTTAAATGACAGAAAAGTGACGTTTTGTTTGCTTTGAAATTACATTTTCAGTGGTTTTTTCTTACCCGATGTAAGCCACTGATTTATAGTCAAATATCAATTGCTTCATGCTTTTTAATTTTGCCAAAATCAGCCAAAATTGTGTAAGCACAAGGAACCATAAACAGCACCAATATCGTGGAAGTGAAAATACCAAATACAATTGAAATAACTAATGGCTGAATTACCTGAGCTTGTAGGCTAGTTTCCAATAATAGAGGTAGCAAACCCGCTGCAGTGGTCATCGAAGTAATAAACACGGCGCGAAAACGCTCACGACTCGCTTTTACTACCGCATCTCGAACCTCATCACCTTCATCAATATGGAAGCGTATATATTGCACTAACAAGATTGAGTCATTGACCACGATACCAGCTAAGGAAACAAAGCCCATAATGCTTGGCATACTCATATTATGCCCAAGTAAGAAGTGGCCCCAGATAACGCCAATCAATGCCAATGGTATTGCTAGCATCACCACGAAAGGCTCTAGATAGCTACGGAACTGGTAACTGAGGATGGCAAACACGCCAAATAAACCAACTAAGAATCCTTTACCCATAGAAGAACTGGTCTTGTCGGTATCTTTCGATTCACCGTCAAAGTCCACTCGAATACCGGGGTATTCTTTTTGCAGTTTAGGCAGTTCTTGAGTTTTGAAAGTGCTGATGATCTCCCCAGAACTGGCTTTTGAGGTATCTAAATCACTAAATACCGCCACCGTTCTCATGCCGTTAATACGTTGAATACGCACGTAACTGCGCTGAAAATCAAAACTTGCAATAGTCCCCAGCGGGATTTGCGCGCCACTTGGCATAATGATTGGGAAGTTTTCTAGATGCTCTAGATTACCCGCTTCATCTTTATCTAAGCGCACTTCAATCTTGATATTTTCTACGCCAACTTGGATCTCATCAGCAGTTTGACCATAAAAAGCGCCGCGCAATTGGCTGGCAATCATTTGCCCATTAACGCCGTAGCTTTCAGCGCCGGGACGCAGTTTAACCAGCACCTCTTCTTTACCCATACGCATATCATCAAGCACGCCGTGCACGCCATCAAACTCATTCAAGTATGACTGTACTTCGTTAGAGGCCGCTTTCAATGACTCTAAGTTGTCGTGCTGCAAACGAATCTCGATAGCACGTCCACCCGGCCCCATAGTAGGCTGTTTGTAGACTAGGGATATCGGTGTAGCTAATTCCCCCACATCACTGCGCCACGCATCAATAAACTCATCTAATACCGTGTTTCGCTCTTCTGCGCCTAACAAGTCTAAACGTACGGTCGCAATATGCGGCCCTGATTCATCCGCATCAGCATTGGTGTTGTAACTAGTGGTGATATGCTGAATGAGTGGCACGCCATTTTCTACTTTTTCAGTCCACTCTTTATCCAGTTTTTGCGCTGAGTTAACCAAACGGTCGACGACGATTTCGGTCTGACTTAATGTCGAACCCGGCGGCAAAATAATACGTGCTTCGGCGATATCCCCATCTAAATCGGGGAAAGGTACAAATTTCAAAAAGCCGCCTGCGAGCAAAGAAACCGAAATAAGTAACGCTGCCACAACTGAGCCCATAAATAGGTAGCGATATTCCACCACTTTGTCCACTGCGCGCACCAAGGTGCCATTGCGGAACTCATCAAACTTTCTTAAAAAAGCGGTTTTAAAACGCAGATCAGGGCGCTCTTTTTTCGCTCTGTGCAGTGAATGAGCTAAGTGATGAGGTAAAATCAAGAAGGCTTCGATTAGGCTCAAACTCAGTACTAAGATTAAGACTTGTGGCACAGCTTTTAATACTGCCCCCATCTCTCCGTCCAAAAAGAGCAAGCTACCAAAAATACACACTGTGGTAAGGAATGAAGAAACCACCCCCGGAAGCACTTTTTTAACCCCTAAGTGCACCGCATCATCGATACTCTCCCCCCGGTCTAAATGGGCGGCAATCGACTCGGCAATCACTATCGCATCATCCATCATGATACCGATAGCCATTAATAGCCCCACCAAAGACATAATGTTAATTGAAATGCCTAGGTTAGCCATCATGAACAGCCCACCTAAGAAGGCAACGGGTAAGCCTGCCGCAACCCAGAAAGAGTAACGTAAACTAAAAAACAGCCACATGGTAACAAAGACCAGCGCAATACCTTGCCAGCCATTACGCACCATCATGGTTAATCTGTCCCACAATACCGATGACAGATCATTAGTCATGCTAATCGTCACACCTTGCGGTGCAACAGCCCTTTGCGCCTCAACAAAACGCACGACATCGTCTTTGATTCTTAACGCATCATCTTCTTTGTTCTTACTGACTTTTAAAATGGCTGATGGTTTGCCATCAAACAGCACTTTTTGCTCGTCTAACTCAAAACGATCGGTAATTTTAGCGATATCGCGCAGTCGTACCGCCGCGCCATTTGGACCAGAACCCACCACAATATTTTGCAGCTGTTCTGGCGTCACTTGTCTTTCATCAAAACGAATCAAAAAATTCTTCTGCGGCGTTTCAATGTTACCGCTCGGCAATTTGACGTTTTGCTTACCAATTTGAGAAGCGATATCACTGACATTTAAACCCAGCTGACGCATCGCATAAGTATTGAGCTCGACCCGATATTCATGATCAGAAAAACCCGATACATCAACCAATGAAACGCCATAATCAAGCTTCATGATCCGCTTTAGCTTCTCAGCATACGCTTTAAGATCAGGCCAATTCATATCGGCTGTGATAGCGACATCAACCACAGGTTCATTCCAGTCAAGCTCACGCACAACCGGAGATTCAATTTCATCGGGGAAGTCATTGATGGCATTGATCTGCGTCTGTACATCCACCAGCATGCGTCCGATATCAGCAGAGCCATTAAGCTTTAATACTAAGCTGGCACTGCCTTCTAAAGCATCACAGGTACTTTCTTCAATATTGGATAGACCATCGACGGCATCTTCCATACGCACACACAAGCTCTCTTCAACCTCTAAAGGCGAAGCGCCCGGATAGGCAATTGAAGCAATGATGTACGGCGGCGAAAATTCAGGAAACGTTTCACGCTTAATAGTAGGTAGCGATAGCACACCCACTAAAAAAATCAGTAGCATCAATAAATTGGCAGCCGTTGGATGCCTTGCAAAAAATCGGATCACGCCGCATCCTCCGCAGACTTAGCCTCATCAGCCACTTTTTCCAGCTTCAGCTGCATTCCAGAGAGCGCCGGTAATAGATCATTTAAAATTAAGCGATCTTCTGCTTTAAAATCACCGCTAACGATCACTTTCTGATCGCGGCGATATTGCACCGAAACTGGCAAGATCTTCAATTTGCCATCTTCAAACAGATACACTTTATTGCCATGCAACGCCATTTCCGGGATAACCCATTGTGGTGATTGCACACCTTCTATTTTAGCGCGTAACAACATGCCACTGATCATGGACGCTGTTGGCGTTGGCATACCTTTCGCACCTTGTTGGATCTCCAAGATCACACCAATGGTGGCGTGAGTAGGATCAACGGAGTCGCTAACTCTAGTCACTTTTGCAGGCCAAATCGCAGTATAACTTCCACTAGAAACACTCACTGAGGCTTGTAAGCGAGACAAGTCAGGAAAACGAGCATCGGCACCTTGCTTATCCGCTAAGCTCTGCGTCAATAACTGCATATCATGAATCGACACTTGCGCTTCGACTTCCATCACATCTAACCCTTGAGCGGTCAGCATATTTTGTTGCAGGTTGACCACTTGGTTGAGCTCAATATCAACCGAGGAGATACGTAAATCGCGAGGCAGAACAATACTGGTTTTTGCCAGAGCGCGTTCAGCTTCTTTAACTTTGGCTTTATTGACCTCAACCAAGGCTTGCGCGACTTTTCTTTCATCTGGATAAAGCGTGACTTTGTTTTCACTGTCTTGCACCAGTTTGCGCTGCGCAAGATACGCTTGTTGCTGAGTATCCACATCAGATTGCGAGGCTACTTTTTTGTTTCTCAAATCTTGCAGACGTTTTAATTCGGTTTCCGATAACGTAAGACGATTTTTCTCTATCGCTAAACTGCTTTTATTGTTGCTAAACTCTATGGCTAATTTTTTAAGCTGGGTTTCACTAGAGCTCAAATCGGCTTTTGCCTGCACTAGCTTCAACTCATAATCAAGCGGATCGATTCGCAACACTTCAGTCCCCGCCTTAAGCACTCGACCACGCTCAAGGTTAGGATTTCGATAAACCACTTTACCTGATACTTCAGCAATGGCAGTCCATTCAAATTTGGCAGACGCTTGCCCAAAACCAATCGCTTCTGGTGCTATTGGCGTCAATTTCATCGCCATTACTTTCACCGGCTTTGCCCTATCTCCAGCAGGCTTAGTTGGAACTTGTGGGCGGGTTTCTATGGCCACGATTAAAATAATAATTCCAACGATAACAGCGGGAAAGAACAGTAGCTTGCGATTAAATTTCATGAATTAGAATCCTAGTTTCTAGCCAGTTTGCTTCATCATCCAAAATGAGAGAACACTGAAAGTATGCTGAAGCAACACTCTTTAAATACGAATGTTGCTTACTAATTGAGGTCGACACGAGTGTAATAATATCGAAACATTAGTGAGTTTACTCATGCTTTTTAGTTCACTGAGAAAAGTCGTTATATTTCATCATCTAACTCACTAACAGGAGTGTACTCACTCAAGCCCTAGCCCTTAATTTTCACTGCATAACAAAGCATGAAAAAGTACCGCAACCAGCAAAAAAACCTATTTTTATACACGCTAGTCATACGTACGCATATATAAAAAGAGTAAGCCGACCAATGAAACATAGATAAAAGAAATACAAAGCCATCAAACCCATAAGCTCAAGCTATTCAATCACTTGCAACAAGATAACCAGCAATACTTCTGCAATTTCACAATCTATATTGAATGTTTTTTCAACTTTCCTCTTGACGATTGTAGTCAAATCGCGGTATTAATTTGTTAACTTCATTGATGGATTGTTTTTTAAAATGAAATTCGTTGTTTCAACTTCACTACTGCTCCTCCTGATCGTGACATAAACACGCGGGTTGCTAGTGGGCGAAAAACACCACCAAGATGAACAGAAACCCGCAACTTAGATGCGGGTTTTTTTGTATATAAATTTAACGATAACGCTGGAAAAGGAAGCCAATATGAGCGATCAAGTCATTATCTTTGACACCACACTACGAGATGGTGAACAGGCACTTTCTGCAAGCCTAACAGTTAAGGAAAAATTGCAAATTGCCTATGCTCTGGAGCGATTGGGCGTAGACGTTATTGAAGCTGGCTTTCCTATTTCTTCGCCAGGTGATTTTGAATCGGTACAAACCATTGCCAAACACATCAAGAACAGCCGCATTTGTGCCCTATCTCGCGCAATGGCCAAAGATATCGATGCTGCGGCAGAAGCGTTGAAAGTCGCTGACCAGTTCCGAATTCATACTTTTATCTCAACATCGACTGTGCACGTACAAGACAAACTTCGCCGTAGCTACGACGATGTGATTGAGATGGGTGTCAATGCCGTTAAACACGCCAGAAAATATACAGATGATGTTGAGTTTTCTTGTGAAGATGCCGGTCGTACGCCAATCGATAATCTATGTCGCATGGTAGAAGCGGCAATTAATGCTGGCGCGAATACCATCAACATTCCCGATACCGTCGGCTACACAGTGCCAAACGAATTTGGCGGTATTATCGAAACCCTATTTAACCGCGTACCTAACATAGATAAAGCCATTATCTCTGTTCATTGTCATGACGACTTGGGCATGTCCGTTGCCAACTCAATTGCCGCTGTACAGGCTGGTGCTCGTCAGGTGGAAGGCACGATCAACGGCATTGGTGAGCGTGCGGGCAACTGTTCACTAGAAGAAGTGGCGATGATCATCAAAACGCGCGAATCCTTCTTGGGCGTACAAACTAATTTCAAACACGATGAAATTCATCGCACCAGCAAACTGGTCTCACAGCTTTGTAATATGCCAGTACAAGCCAATAAAGCTATTGTCGGCGAGAATGCCTTTAGCCACTCGTCAGGCATTCACCAAGACGGCATGTTAAAGAACAAAAACACCTATGAAATCATGACTCCTGAATCCATAGGTCTTAAAAACCAAGCGCTTAACTTAACCAGTCGCTCTGGTCGCGCTGCGGTGAAAAGCCATATGGACAGCATGGGTTACAAGGAAGAAGAATATAACCTTGATACCCTATATGCAGACTTCTTGAAGTTGGCTGATAGCAAGGGGCAAGTATTTGATTACGACCTAGAAGCATTGATGCACTTCGCTAATTTGCGAGATGAAGATGACTACTTCAAGTTGAACTACTTGAGCGTTCAATCCGGCAGCATCATGGCAACCACCAGTATCAAATTGCTATGTGGTGATGAAGAAAAATGCGAAGCCGCAGTAGGTAATGGTCCAGTTGATGCCTTGTATCAGTGTATTTATCGCCTAACGGGTTACGATATTGTATTAGATAAATTCCACCTAACCGCTAAAGGCGAAGGTGAAGATGGTCTAGGTCAAGCCGATATCATCGCTAACTACAAAGGTCGTAAATATCACGGTACAGGTTTGGCAACGGATATTGTTGAAGCCTCAGGACAAGCATTACTACACGTGATTAACAGCATCCATCGCGCAGACCAAATTGAAGAAATAAAGCAGAAGAAACACACAGCAACAGTTTAAACACTATCACCTCCTCTTACGCAGCATCTAAGAGGAGGAAACCAACATATAAATTTAAGGAAGACCATTTCATGGCAGATAAATCTTACAAGATTGCCGTACTACCAGGTGACGGTATTGGCCCAGAAGTAATGCAACAAGCTCATAAAGTATTGAATGCAATTGAAAGTAAGCATTCACTTAAGTTTGAGCGTGACGAATTTGACGTGGGTGGCATTGCTATCGATAACCACGGTTCACCACTACCACAATCAACACTAAATGGTTGTGAAGCCGCTGATGCGATCTTATTTGGCTCTGTGGGTGGCCCTAAATGGGAAAACCTACCCCCAAACGATCAGCCTGAACGTGGTGCTCTACTTCCTTTGCGTAAGCATTTCCAACTGTTCTGTAACCTTCGTCCTGCACAAATTCATAAGGGCTTAGAAAGCTTCTCTCCATTGCGTGCTGATATCTCAGATCGTGGTTTTGATATTGTGGTGGTACGTGAACTTACTGGTGGCATCTACTTTGGTCAACCAAAGGGTCGTGAAGGTGAAGGCGCAAATGAAAAAGCGTTTGATACCGAAGTTTACCACCGCTACGAGATTGAGCGTATTGCGCGTATCGCCTTTGAATCGGCTCGTCTACGTGACAAGAATGTCTACTCCATCGATAAAGCTAACGTTCTACAAAGCTCTATTCTTTGGCGTGAAGTGGTAGAAGAAGTGGCTCAGGAATACCCTGATGTTGAGCTTAAGCATATGTACATCGATAACGCCACTATGCAGCTTATCAAAGACCCGTCGCAATTTGACATCATGCTATGTTCAAACATCTTTGGCGATATCATCTCTGATGAATGTGCCATGATCACAGGCTCTATGGGCATGCTTCCTTCTGCAAGCTTAAACGCGAGCAACTTTGGTTTATACGAACCTGCTGGCGGCAGTGCACCTGATATTGCTGGCAAAAACATCGCTAACCCAGTCGCGCAAATTCTATCTGCGGCACTGATGTTGCGTTACAGCCTAGGCGAAGAAGATGCGGCTAAAGATATTGAAAATGCTGTCTCGAAAGCATTAGCCGCAGGCGAACTTACTGCCGACCTTGCCGGTGACAAACCCGCTCTAAGCACCTCTGAGATGGGCGATAAAATTGCTGAGTATGTTTTGAACTCTTAACCAATAGATGAGTTTCCTTGGCAAGTAAATTGCCAAGGAAAAAGGAAGTAACAATGGCTAAAACTCTATATCAAAAAATCTATGATGCACATATTGCGGTAGAAGCTGAAGGCGAAAACCCTATCTTGTACATCGACAGACACTTAGTGCACGAAGTGACCTCACCACAAGCGTTTGATGGTCTGCGTGAAAAAGGTCGTCGTGTACGTCAAACCAGCAAAACCTTCGCCACCATGGATCATAACGTCTCTACAACCACCAAAGACATCAATGCCTCTGGTGAAATGGCGCGCATCCAAATGGAAACCTTGTCGAAAAACTGTGGTGAATTTGGGGTTCGTCTTTATGACTTAAACCATAAATATCAAGGCATTGTACATGTTATGGGCCCAGAGCTTGGTATTACTCTACCGGGCATGACCATTGTGTGTGGTGACTCACATACCGCCACTCACGGCGCATTTGGTTCTATTGCCTTTGGTATTGGTACCTCTGAAGTTGAGCATGTGTTGGCTACTCAAACCCTAAAACAATCTCGTGCAAAAACCATGAAGATTGAAGTAAAGGGCAAGGTTGCACACGGCATTACCGCAAAAGATATCGTATTGGCGATCATCGGTAAAACGACCGCTGCTGGCGGTACGGGCTACGTGGTTGAGTTCTGTGGCGAAGCGATTACCGACCTTTCTATGGAAGGCCGTATGACCGTATGTAACATGGCTATCGAGCTTGGCGCAAAAGCGGGATTGGTTGCTCCAGACCAAACCACCTTTGATTACATCAAAGGTCGTAAATTTGCCCCAACAGGTAAAGATTGGGATGACGCGGTTGAATACTGGTCAAGCTTGAAATCGGATGCTGACGCTGAGTTTGACGCTATCGTTACCCTAGAAGCTGCTGATATCAAACCTCAAGTCACTTGGGGAACTAACCCAGGTCAGGTAATTTCAGTGGATACGCCAATTCCTAACCCAACTAGCTTTACTGACCCAGTAGAAAAAGCATCTGCGGAAAAAGCCTTGGCTTACATGGGACTAGAAGCCGGTAAATCTCTTTCTGAATACCCTGTCGATAAAGTGTTTGTTGGCTCTTGTACTAACTCTCGTATCGAAGATATGCGCGCGGCGGCGAAAGTTGCCGAAGGTCGTAAAGTCGCTGAGCACGTACAAGCACTTATCGTTCCTGGTTCTGAGCAAGTAAAAGCGCAAGCAGAAGCGGAAGGGCTAGATAAGATCTTTATTGCCGCAGGCTTTGAATGGCGCTTACCGGGCTGTTCTATGTGTTTGGCAATGAACAATGACCGCCTTGGTCCACAAGAGCGATGCGCTTCTACCAGTAACCGTAACTTTGAAGGTCGTCAGGGTCGTGAAGGCCGTACACACTTAGTTAGTCCAGCAATGGCGGCAGCGGCAGCTATCGCTGGTCATTTTGTTGATATCCGCACTTTTGAGCAGCAGTAAGGGGAAATAACATGTCAGGTTTTAAACAACATACGGGCTTAGTTGTCCCTCTTGACGCTGCCAACGTCGATACCGATGCCATCATTCCAAAACAGTTTCTACAAAAAGTAACTCGCACTGGATTTGGTCAGCACTTGTTCCATGACTGGCGTTTTCTTGATGATGCAGGTCAGCAAGCTAACCCTGAGTTTGTCATGAACGAAGCACGCTATCAGGGTGCGAGCATCTTGCTTGCACGTGAAAACTTCGGTTGTGGTTCTTCTCGTGAGCACGCCCCATGGGCACTGGCGGATTACGGCATTCAAGTCATGATTGCGCCAAGCTTTGCGGATATTTTCTACGGCAACTCTATCAACAACCAAATGGTACCTGTGCGCTTGACCGAAGCGGAAGTGGATGAGATTTTCACTTTTGTAGAAGCCAATGAAGGGGCCGAAGTCACGGTTGATTTAGAAGCTATGTTAGTGACAGCAAATGGCAAACAATACAGTTTCGAAATTGATGAGTTTCGTCGTCACTGCCTACTAAATGGTTTAGATAACATTGGCCTAACTCTGCAACATGCAGACAAAATCACAGAATATGAGCAGAATATCCCTGCATTTATGCGTTAATCATTATTCGCTGAAATAGAACCTATGCTTAAAAGGTCTTGTTGATACAAGGCCTTTTTTATTGGGTTTTTCTTTGCAATCGAGATGGAGAGAGATATGTCAAAGGTATGGATTCTGATTCTTGCACTGTTTTCCTACAACAGTTTCGCCGCGCCCAAATCTGAGCTTTGGTCATATTGGGATGTGCATAGCCAAAGCCAGCAAAGCATTGATCATAGCCAGTGGCAGTCTATTCTAGATACTTATCTTGTTATCCAAGGGGACTTGACGCTATTTCGCTACGCATCTATTACCACGGCTGACAAACAGCGCCTAAAAAACTATCTCTCATCACTGGCGAGTATTGACCCCCGACAATACTCCAAAGCTGAGCAATATGCGTACTGGGTTAATTTGTACAATAGCTTAACCATACAGCTCATTCTGGATAATTACCCCGTCAAATCCATCACCAAATTAGGCGGTTTATTTAGCTTTGGTCCATGGGATGACAAACTGATCAGCGTGACAGGAAAATCTTTAACGTTAAACGATATCGAACATCGAATTTTACGCCCTATCTGGAACGACCCTCGCACTCACTACGCCGTCAACTGTGCCAGTTTAGGTTGTCCGAACCTGCAACCTCAAGCCTTTACAGCGCAAAATACTGAGCAACTACTTACACAAAGCGCCAAAGTGTTTATTAATAGCGATAAAGGGGTAAAAGTCAGTAACGGTGCGCTACAACTCTCATCGATTTACGATTGGTTTGCTGTGGACTTTGGCGGTAAAGATGGCGTTTTGCAGCACATCGCGCAATACCACGATGACTTAGCCACCGCAGATAATCTTGCCACTTTTAATGGCAAAATCACTTACGACTACGACTGGCAGTTAAATGAGACAGCTAAATAGAAATTAGAAGCTAGAGCCGGGCTGAGAAAGGAAAGTCAGCTCTTCAGGGGTACTGACTCGGCCTAAGGTTTGGTTACGATGAGGATATCGGCCAAAGCGCTGTAAAATAGCCGTATGTTGCAGGTGAAATTCTCGGTTATTTTTAAGATCACTTTGGGTAAATAACTGCAAGCCATGCTGATGAATAAGTAAAGACTCACTATGCATGTAAGGCATATACAGAAAGCTTCTTTGTGACAAAGGTAGTGTTTTATCAACGCCAAGAGAAACCGCTTCTTGCGCCAAGGCTAACGCCAACGAATCATTAGCAAAAGCGAGCGCTGATTGCCGGTATAAATTGCGTGAAAATTGATCGAGTACGATAATCTCCGCTAAACGCCCACTAGCGGAGGCGCGCCAATCAGCAAGCTCACATTGCACAGCTTGCTGATGTAGCGACATAAAACGCTGTTTGATCTGCAGATCAACATCTGGATTGGAGCGGAACCAATCTTGTGGTTCCAACTCTGTAAACCAATAGTGTAAGACGTCGCTATGACTCAATGTCATCAATTTACCTATTTAAAGTTTCTCTCTTTCTTAACTACATCATAGGCGTGTTGAATCTCTTGTGCTTTTTCTTTTGCCACTTCCAGCATCTCAGGCGGCAAGCCTTTCGCTGAAAGTTTGTCTGGGTGATGTTCATTCATCAGCTTGCGATAAGCTCGTTTAATCTCTTTTGGTTCCGCCGAGGCTTCGACACCAAGGATCTCATAAGCCGCGGCCAATTGGTCTTGAGTGGTCGCTTGCTGCTGATAACCACCACCAGAATGCTGACCACCAAAGCCACCGCTTTGCTGGAAACGATACGCCGCTTCTTGCATTTTTAGACGGCGCTCCAATTGAGCCGCGCTAAAGCCAAGCACCTCAGCAACAATGTGTAACACATCGCGCTCTTTAGGATGCAAACTACCATCGGCGAAAGCCGCTGAAATTTGTAGCTCAAGGAAGAACTGCGTTAAATCATGTCTGCCACGGCTAATTTCGCGTACTCGATTTAGCACATCACGCAGCGGGAACGAGGCCGACTTACCTTGACGAAATGCCTCTTGAGCGGTTCGTCTTTGGTTTTCATCCAAGTTCATACGTTGCATCATGATGCTTGCAAGTTGAATTTCTTGCTCGGTAACTTGACCTTTTGCCTTAGCAACATGCCCCATCACCGAAAACGCCGCTTGGAAGAACTCCGCTTGTTGCGCTGGATTTGCGCCTCTTTGGAATCCACCAAAGCCACTTTGACGAGCTCGACTTAATGTTTTTGCTCGATCAAATCTATGTCCAATGTACAGCCCGAGTAGCGCGCCAAACGCTCCACCGAACAAAAAACCAAAAAATGCGCCTAATATTTTGCCAAAAAAATGCATGCTTTTTCTCAATCTACTAATTTTTATAGAGTAATGTGCTCTTTTAGTGCCTGATGCTCCAAATTCTATTATCATAAGGAACATTCTGCCGAGTAAACGGTCAACTACAGTCTACGGACTTATTCATCATCAAGGAAGTTTCTATTCGATGTCAAAATTTCCCCGCACCTGGCTAGCTCTTTCTATAACCACTGCGTTGTTGGTTACAAATGCGCAGGCGGAAACTAGTGTGCAGGAGAACTCCCCTGAAGATCAAGGATCGGTTGCAAATGTTGATCTTAATGACTCTCAGAATGACTCCACAGACAATTCAACACCAGAGCAAGATTCAGCTCCTGCTGCTGAGTTGACCGCACTGCTTTCTGCAGCCAAAGACCAAACCTTTGATCTGACGTCACAGTGCCTACCTCCTGATGATGCCGACCAAGCAAACTCGCTACCGACCAATGTTGAAGCTGATTCTCTTGATGGAATCAATGGCAAAGAAGCCACTTACAGCGGCAATGTAGAAGTGACACAAGGCAACAAACGCCTTGATGCCGATAGCGTTACTCTCTATCAAGAGCAAAACACCATAGTTGCCAAAGGCAACGTAAAAATGGCCAACGGTCAAATCAAAACGGTTTCTGATACAGCTACCACCAACCTTGATACCGATGTTACTACGCTAGAAATGGCCAACTATCAGTTGCTATGTCAAAACGGACGTGGTGATGCCAAGGTGATTCGTGCCGAAGGTAAGCTGTATTATGAGTTGAAAGATGGCTCAATCACTTCTTGTCCAGAAGATGATGACTCATGGCGCTTGGTTTCATCCTCAATTGAAATAGACCAAGAAGCCGAAGAAGCGACGCTGTATAACCCGCGCTTTGAAATCCAGAAAGTTCCTGTTTTTTATCTACCATGGCTAACCGTGCCTATTGGTGATAATCGTAAAACCGGCTTTTTATATCCAACGGTTGCTTATGGCACCAGTGACGGCTTTGAGTTAGAAGTCCCGATTTATTGGAACCTTGCGCCCAATTATGATTTAGAAACTACGTTCAAATATATGTCTGAACGTGGATTACAAACTGACGCTAAGTTTAGATACCTGAGTGACTGGGGTCGCGGTCAGATTGACGCTCAATACCTAGCTGACGACCAAAAATACCCAGAGCTCGGCGATCGTTGGGGCTTTGGCTACAGCCACTATGGTGTATTTGATCGCAACTGGAAACTGGAAGTTGACTATGCAAAAGTCAGTGACATTTATTACTTTAGAGACATCTCATCGAACATAGGTGAGCGAGAAGACGGACAATTACTGCAACAAGGTAAAGTCTCTTATCGTAATGAGCACTGGGACACCAGTTTATTAGTGCGTGATTTTCAGCTGTTATCCACTACGACCAACCTCCCTTATCGGATGTTGCCGCAGTTGAGTGCGCACTATTTTTATCCTCAGCTGATGCCGAACCTCGATTTTGACGTGATCAGTCACATCACACAGTTTTCTACCGATGATGCGCGTAAAGTAAAACCAAAAGATGCTACCCGTGTTCATATTGAACCCGGTTTGACCGTGCCACTGAACACCACTTGGGGCAGTTGGGAAAGCGAAGGGCGTTTATTAGGCACTTATTACCATCAAGACCTAGATGATATTACCGATCCTAAAAACCTCGACTCGGAAGTGTTCCGCTCAATCCCAGAGTTTCGTAGTACCGGTACATTGTTTCTTGAGCGAGATACCACTTTCATAGATGGTTACACCCAAACTCTAGAACCTAAAGTGCAGTATTTGTATGTACCGTATGAAGACCAAAGCAATATTTACGACTACGATACTACCCTGCTGCAAACGGACTACTATGGCTTGTTCAGAACTCGTAAATACAGTGGCGTAGATAAAATAGCGGCCGCTAACCAAATTAGTTATGGTGCCACGACTCGTTTTTATGACTCTAGCTACAAAGAGAGAATGAACCTCTCCTTTGGCCAGATCTACTACTTAAACACAGATTCTAGCGATACAGATACCGCTGATTCTAACTACTCTGCTTGGGCGATTGAAAGTGACTTTAACTTCAATGACTACCTCTTCTATCATGGCGGGTTGCAATATGATATTAGCGCAGAAGAAATACAGTTAGCCGATAGCACCATTGAATACCGTCAAGGTGCTGGATACATACAAACAAACTATCGCTATGTCACCAGAAGTTATCTTGATAAGACCGTAGGTAGCTCTATCAACCTAGATAACATCACCACTGATGGTATCTCGCAAGTGGGTTTATTAGGCGGATATAAGATCAATAAAAACTGGAATGTTAACGGTCAGTACTTCTACGATACGACTGAAAACATCATGCTAGAAGCATTGGCTCGCGTCACTTATACCTCTGATTGTTGGTATGTGGGTATCACCTACACAGACCAATTGCGCTCATGGGATAATGTCGGGATTCATACTCCAGGGCCTGAATATGAAGAGAATATTAGCTTCAATATCGGCATTATTGGATTTGGCACTAATTTTGGAACAGATTATGGTGACGGAGGTAACGCTCTAGGTTACGGTCGTCCTTTCTATTTGAATAACTAAAATTTCACTGGAATACACCGGTGATCATTAAGATGTATTGGAAAACAAATGAATATGTTTAAACGACTCATTGCTTCGATGATCCTAATACTGATACCTGCTATGACTGTAGCGGCGCCAGTTGAATTAGACCGAGTAGTAGTAATCGTTAACGATGGCGTGATTTTACAAAGCGATATCGATAGTGCGATGAAAACACTTAAGCTCAACGTCCAAGAAAATAAACAGGCACTTCCTGAAGGCGACGTACTTAAAGAGCAAGTCATCGATAAGTTGATTATGGATGAACTGCAATCACAAGAAGCCAAGCGTATTGGCGTGCGCATTGACGACAATCGCCTTGATCAAGCCATCCAAAGCATTGCGGATAAAAATAATCAAAGCCAAGCTCAACTGTTGGCGAGCGTGAAAGCAAAAGGTCTTAGCTACACTGAGTTCCGTGAGCAAATTCGCACCGAAGTGGCTATCTCAGAAGCGCGTAATGCGTTGGTGCGTCGTCGCATCAATATCCTACCGGCAGAAGTCGAAACATTGGCTGGCATGCTAGCCAAAGAAACCAATAAAGATGTGAACTACGACATCAGTCATATCCAACTGCGTTTCAATGATGATCAATCTAAAGCCGAAGTGGAAGAAGAAGCCAATAAGCTAGTCGAAAGACTGAAAAATGGTGAGAAATTTGCCGATCTCGCTATCGCATATTCAAAAGGCCCAAAAGCCTTAGAAGGCGGTGAGTGGGGCTGGATGCATAAAGAAGAAATGCCTACCATCTTTGCAGACCAAATCACCTCGCAAGGTAAAGACGCCATTATTGGTCCTTTCCGTAGCGGTATTGGTTTTCACATCTTAAAAGTGAATGATGTTCGAGGGCTAAAAACCGTTGCCGTAACCGAAGTTAATGCACGTCATATCTTGATTAAAACCTCCGTTATTTTGAGTGATGAAGGCGCTAAACGTGAGCTGTATGATTTCATTCGTAAAATCAAATCTGGTGAAGCTACCTTTGGTGAGCTAGCACGACAATACAGTGCCGATACAGGTTCTGCAGCAAATGACGGTGAACTTGGCTACCAAACACCGGATCTATATGTACCTGAATTTAAACACCAAGTAGAAACACTGCCTGTTGGTCAAATCAGTGAACCATTTGAAACCGTGCATGGCTGGCATATTGTTGAAGTGCTAGATCGTCGTCAAGAAGATCGCACCGACAGCGCTATGACTAATAAGGCTTATCGCATTCTGTTTAATCGTAAGTTTAACGAAGAAGCCTCAGCGTGGATGCAAGAATTAAGAGCCAGTGCTTTCATTGAAAGACTCGACAAACAAGATTCTGAAGAGGCTGACGATGCATTGTAATCGAATCATAATTACAGCCGGTGAACCTGCCGGTATTGGCCCAGATCTTGTTTTATCGTTAGCCGATAATCCTTATCCGCACCAATTAGTGGTGTGCGCCGATAAAGAGATGCTACAACAGCGCGCACAGCATCTTGGTATTGAGGTCGACATTGTTGATTATGATGCCAATAGCAAGCCAACACCGCAGCAAAAAGGCCAATTGGTGGTAGAACACATTCCATTGGCGCAACAGACCGTAATCGGTCAACTCAACGAAGCTAACGGCCATTATGTTCTAAAAACCTTAGAAAGAGCCGCACAAGGCTGTATGAATGATGAGTTTGCCGCTATAGTTACCGGCCCCGTGCACAAGGGGGTCATTAACCGAGCTGGTGTTGCCTTTAGTGGGCATACCGAGTTTTTCGCTGAGCAATCTGATACCCCTATGGTGGTGATGATGCTAGCAACAGAAGGACTCAAAGTTGCGTTGGTGACGACACACATTCCATTGGCTTATGTGTCAAAAGCAGTAACCGAAGAAAGAATCGAGCAAATTATGCAGATTCTACATAAGGATATGGTCACTAAGTTTGCTCTGCCAAACCCTCGCATTTATGTGTGTGGATTAAACCCTCATGCGGGAGAAGACGGCTGTTTAGGGCAAGAAGAAATCGAAACGATTTCTCCCACTTTAGATAAGCTAAGAGAACAAGGTATGGACATTGTTGGTCCACTACCTGCAGACACCATTTTTAATCACAAGTATCTAGAAGATGCTGATGTGATTTTGGGTATGTACCACGACCAAGTACTTCCAGTGCTAAAATACAAAGGCTTTGGAAGTTCCGTTAATATTACTCTGGGTCTACCCTTTATAAGAACCTCTGTCGATCATGGTACAGCCTTAGATTTGGCCGGCACAGGTAACGCGGATACAGGCAGCTTCCAAACGGCACTGTCCCACGCGATTGAATTAGTTGAGAAAAAACAATGAGAAATGATGTCCACTTAGGACACAAAGCGCGTAAACGTTTTGGTCAAAACTTTCTAAACGACCCGTACATTATCGACGGAATCGTTTCATCTATTAACCCACTACCAGGCCAAAACTTGGTTGAGATTGGTCCAGGCCTAGGCGCAATTACTGAGCCTGTGGGTAAATTAGTTGATAAGTTAACCGTAATTGAGCTAGATAGAGATCTGGCTGAACGCTTACGCAATCACCCGGATTTAAGCTCTAAGCTGACTATCCATGAAGGTGATGCTATGCGTTTTGACTTTACCCAATTGGTAAAGCCAAACAATAAGTTACGTATTTTTGGTAACTTGCCATACAACATTTCGACCCCTTTGATGTTCCATTTGTTTGAATTTCACAAAGACATCCAAGACATGCACTTTATGCTGCAAAAAGAAGTGGTGAATCGCTTAGCAGCAGGCCCAGGCACTAAAGCCTATGGTCGCCTAACGGTTATGGCGCAGTACTACTGTAAAGTAATGCCAGTACTGGAAGTGCCACCAACAGCATTTATACCACCACCGAAAGTAGATTCAGCTGTCGTGCGCCTAATGCCATACGAAGTATTACCGTACCCAGCAAAAGATCTAAAATGGCTTGATAGAGTGTGTCGTGATGGCTTTAACCAGCGTCGCAAAACCATTCGTAACTGCTACCGCTCACTGATTAGTGCAGAAGTTATGGAGCAGTTAGATATCAACCCAAGCATGCGCCCAGAGAACCTCACTCTGAAACAATTTGTCGATATGGCCAACTGGCTTGCAGACAATCACTAAGGTTTAACCACCTTAGCAAGGAGACCGAATATGGACGTTAGTCAACCTTGTATAAAATGTCATGTGCAAACTAAATACATAGAGGCGCAATCTGAAGCAGAGAGCGGCCACTATGTATTTATTTACATGATCACCATAAAAAACCTCAGCCCCACCCCTGTACAACTGCTTTCCCGATACTGGCTAATCACCGATGGTGACGGCAAAGAAATAACGGTTGAAGGTGATGGCGTGGTCGGAGAGCAACCTGTCATCGATTCTAATGACGATTACTCCTACACCAGCAGTACTGCGTTAAAAACCCCTGTCGGCGTGATGCAAGGCCACTATGTCATGCAAACCGCAGAGGGTAAGCGCTTTCGAGCTCAAATATCCCCATTTAGCCTTTCTGTACCTAATATCATTAACTAATTTGAGGCCACAACTTGTCTAACTATCTCGTTGGCGATATCCAAGGCTGCTTGGATGAACTCCTTTTATTACTTGAACAAGTTCACTTTAACCCAGAGAAAGACACACTGTGGGTCGCCGGTGATCTGGTCGCGCGCGGGCCAAAATCACTAGAAACATTACGCTTTATTCGAGATTTAGGCGATGCTGCCAAAGTCGTTTTGGGTAATCATGACTTACATCTTATTGCCGTTTCACTCGGTATTCATAGCGCGAAGCCAAGAGACAAAACCCAACCTATTTTAGACGCTGAAGATTGCGAGCAACTGATCGAGTGGCTTCGCCAACAACCTTTGCTTGCCGAGCATCCTGAATTTGTAATGAGCCACGCTGGGATATACCCTCTATGGGACTTATCGCAAACCAAAGCCGCCGCCGCCGAAGTAGAATCGGAATTGCGTGGGGAGAATTGGCAGTCACTAATACAACAAATGTACGGTAACTCACCCGATATTTGGCACCCTTCCCTGCAAGGAATGGAACGTCTGCGCTTTATCATCAATGCCTTCACCCGCATGCGTTATTGCTACCACGATGGTCGCTTAGACATGGCCAGTAAGTTGCCACCGGATCAAGAAGATAAGAGCAAGTTACTGCCTTGGTTTGAACTTACTCAGCGCAAACCTCTATCGAAAAAAACCATTTTTGGGCATTGGGCGGCATTGATGGGTATCGACGCGCCACAAGTTATCGGATTGGATACAGGCTGTGTGTGGGGGAATTATATGACGTTACTCAGATGGGAAGATAAGCGCTACTTTACTCAAGCAGCGCTTTAAAACTGAGAATTTATATCTAGATTTATATCGATAGGCTGATTAAGTTCAGCTTATCTACTTTTCTACTTTATCTAAAACAACAAACTCCATAGCATGCGCATTTTTCTCATCAGCGGCGAAGGTTTCACTGTAGCTTTGCGTCCAATGCTCACCCCAATCAGGAAATTGCGTATCTCCTGCCACTTCTAAATCGATATGAGTTAAATACAGCTTGTTGGCTAAAGGTAAGCAGTGCTGATAGATAGAGCCGCCGCCAATAATCATCACCTCGGCTTCGTCTGCAACTAACTGTAACGCTTGCTCAATCGAAGTGACCGTAGTGACACCGTCAATTTGTAACTGCGAATCACGGCTAATCACCAAGTTATGACGCCCCGGTAAAGGACGACCAATAGACTCATAGGTTTTACGACCCATAATCACAGGCTTACCCATAGTGCACTTTTTAAACCAAGCAAAATCTGCTGGTAAATGCCACGGCATTTGATTGTCTTTACCGATAACACGGTTGTGAGCCATAGCGGCAATCATACTAATGATCATTGATGTTCCTTTAAACGATAGGACGACGACGATAAATAAACAATCCAGGCATAGCGAGCCCAACTGCAAGTCCTGCAATGATAAACATTGCGGTCAGGAAATTCTCTATCAAACTGGCAAATAATACTGGGGTATAGCCTGTTTGGTTAATTTCTACCATCGCTATCATGGCATTAAAGGCATACACCCCCGGAACCATAGGGATCATAGCCGCCACGGTGAACACTTTTGGATGCGCCAAAAAACGACGTGACCAAATCACACCAATAAAACCTACTAAGGTAGCGGCAAACAAAGTCGCCCATTCTATAGGCATGCCAAAGTGCATCATAAAGAAACGCGAACCATGCCCAACAGCGCCACCTAAGGCACAATAAAAAAGCGCATTCTTAGGGACATTGAATACCAACGCAAAGCCGACCGCAGGAATAGCGGCAAAAAACATGTCATCGATTAGTGCGAGTAACAATGAAAAGAACTCATTCATAGCATCACCCCAAACATACCCAGCACGCCACTCACTGCCACAATTCCTAAGCAAGTAGCAAGTGTCAGTAAACTGCCCATCACAAAGCGGGCAATACCCATATTGATATAGCCTTTTAGCACATCAGCCACAGCATTTATTAAGGGGAATCCGGGGACTAGCATCAACACCGACGATGCCATAACAACATTTGGGCTGTTGCCGATTTCAAATACAACCGCTTGCGCGGATACAAAGGTAGTCACAAAGGCGGTGACGGCGAAGTTGAGCATAGGGTTGAAATGGCGATGACCAATCTCTTGTCGCACAACCATACCGATGGCTGAGGCAATAAAGGTCATGCAAAACACCGCTTTATCCCCCCCAGCAAGGTGGCTAAAGGAGGCACACGATAAGCCAATCATGAATACAACGAACCAACGATTGTAACGCTCAGGGGTGATCTTATCTAACTTCTGCTGCGCCAAATGATGATCGAGTATGCCTTTTTCTAGCATGATGCAAACACGCTGAACTTCTGTTACCACACGCATATTTATGCCTCTATCGGCACAACGACGAGCTGTTGTCATACAGTGTTCACTGGTCACAGTCGTCACGACAAAAGAGTTGGCACACAAAGAGACTTCAACCTCGTCCATGCCACACGCTAGGCCAATACGTTCCATGATGCCAGCAATTAAGGCGCTTTCTGCACCATGGGCATGTAACATTTGACCAGCTTGAGCAATGAGGCGGGAGATAGAGCGTTGTTCTGATTCCATTCTTGCTTTACAAATCGTTTAAAATAAAGCCGATATTCTATTGGGTTTGCCTAAAAAACTATACCCGTAATTGAATTTTAATTGATTGAAAACAACCAATATTGCATATAAAGATACCGTTAATGCTCATGTGAGAGATTCAAAGCTAAAACAAGCAGCTTTTTTAAATCCCCTAAATCTTCAATCAACTTCAAGTTAAGCCATACATAACCGTAGATATTCGACTCTTCACCGCCTAGCTCCGCAATATTGCTTTTTAATTCTCGGGTGATCTCATCGATATCTTGCACATTCAAACCACCTCGAATTTCACCCTTTTCTACTAAATAGGCAAGGTCTTGCAACTCCTGCTCTATCTGCTTCTGGCAACTATTCAAAGACTTAGACCACAACATATTCAGATGACTTTCCCTATCGCTCCAATACGAGTGATTAAGTAACCCTATGGTGTTCAATAGGTTTCGCATTTGGTTGTTAATGGCATCTAGCAACTGACGCTTCAGTTTGGTTTCTTTTACCGAGGGGGAAATAAGGGTATTAATCACCGTCATTTGTTTCATGATGATGCTTTGATAAGGCTCTAGGCTAGGTTTTTCTAATACATTTGGCGAGTATGAAAGATGGTAAACCTTAGAGAAATTGGTCAGTGTGTTGGCGGTACGTAAACGCCAATGTATAAAGGCGCGTTGCGGATGAATAAGGCAAAACAGTACTGCAATAATACAGCCAAGAGTCACATCTAAGCCGCGCCAAACCGCCACATCAATATGGGTATTCGACGAGCCGACTGTCACCCCTAAGGTGATCCCAATTAAGATCCCAACATAGGGTCTCTTTCCTAACGCAAAGTAACCACTAAGAAAGATAACAATCGAGCACCACAGGTACATCAACAACATAGAGTGCTGACTCATCGCCAGACCTAAGATCCCTGAAACCGCACCGATAGTTGTACCTAATACTCGGTGCCATGCTCGTGGTAATACGTTGCCTAGATAAGACATAGGACCAATAACCACAAATAAGGTAATCAAGATCCAAGAACGCTCAGGTAGCGCAAAGTAGGAGGTAACAAACAGGGTAAAAACAAAGGCTACCGCAATTCGAATACCGTGCACAATGCGATAATTAGCGAAAATAAACGCGTCAAGATCAGAAATCTTCTTGTTCAGATACATACTCTCATATCCTTGAGATGAAACTGTACAGCCAAATAAAAAAAGAGCCTGAATAAGGATTCAAGGCTCTTTTTATTATGTTTATAAATCAAATGATTGTCTACAGAAGATACTAATCACGCACGTAGATTACGTGGCCATCATCTTCTTCATCGTCATCCCAATCATCGTCGTCTTCAGTCACGACATTGCTGCCTGACATTGCATCTTTGTGGTAGTCATCCCACATGAAGTCAACTTTGTCTTCTTCTTCAATCTCTTCCGCTTCGCGAGGTAGATTGTCCATGAAGTCAGCCAGTTTGTAACACAACTCTTTAGTACCCTGCTTGTTGATCGCAGATACTTTGAAGTATTGATCTTCCCAGCCTAGCGCATCCAAGATCTGTTGGATCTTTTCGTTCGCTTCATCTTCTGGCATAAGATCCACTTTATTGAAGACTAGCCAGCGCGGTTTGTTCAGCAACTTCTCACTGTACTGCTCTAGTTCATCAATAATGGTCAATGCATTTTGTACTGGATCACTTTCATCGATCGGCATGATGTCGATCATATGCAGCAGCACGCGACAACGTTCCAAGTGCTTCAAGAAGCGAATACCAAGGCCCGCACCATCTGCTGCGCCTTCGATAAGTCCAGGAATATCAGCCACTACGAAGCTCTTCTCCGGAACTACACTGACTACGCCTAAGCTAGGAATAAGAGTGGTAAACGGATAATCCGCTACCTTTGGTTTAGCCGCAGAAACTGAGCGAATAAAAGTAGATTTACCTGCGTTTGGTAAGCCAAGCATACCTACGTCAGCCAACAGCAATAGCTCTAAACGAAGTTCACGAACCTCGCCTTTAGTACCCATTGTTTTTTGACGAGGTGCGCGGTTCACTGAAGACTTAAAGCGTGTGTTACCTAAGCCATGCCAACCACCTTTAGCGATCATAACTTTTTTGCCGTGCTCAGCCACTTCGCCGACAGTTTCATTGGTATGAATATCAACGGCGCGAGTACCCACAGGCACTTTAAGAGTCAGATCTTTACCACGTTTACCGGTACAGTTACCGCCACGACCATTCTCACCACGATCAGCGGCGTAGAAGCGCTGGAAACGGTAATCAATCAGTGTGTTAAGGTTTTCGTCAGCTTCAAGGTAGATATCACCACCGTCGCCGCCATCGCCCCCATCAGGACCACCTTTTGTAATAAACTTTTCACGCCAGAAACTTACGATGCCGTTACCGCCATCACCCGCTTCTACCTTTACTGTTGCTTCATCTACGAATTTCATTTCTCACTCCGTATTGGTGTGAATACCCGACTGGATCAAATGTAGCAGATCCAATTGTGTTTGGTTCTAGGTATCTGGGTGCTAGACCCTAGGGGTTATCAATCATCATAAGAGACCGATATCATCTCTAGGACCCAGGACCAAGAAACCGAGTACCTATAAAATAAAAAACCCCGCCTAATTGGCAGGGCTTTTGAATTCAGCTTGTTCTAAGTAATAATTACTCAGAATCGATGCTTACAAATTTACGGTTCTTAGGACCTTTAACTTCAAATTTCACTTTACCTTCAGTAAGAGCGAAAAGAGTGTGGTCTTTACCGATACCAACGTTGTTACCAGCGTGGAATTTAGTACCACGTTGACGAACGATGATGTTACCCGCTAGAACTGATTCGCCACCAAAACGCTTAACACCTAGGCGTTTGCTTTCTGAATCGCGACCGTTACGAGTAGAACCGCCAGCTTTTTTGTGTGCCATTGTTTAACTCTCCTAAAACTTAAGCGTTAATGCCAGTGATCTTCACTTCAGTGAACCACTGACGATGACCTTGTTGCTTACGAGAGTGCTTACGACGACGGAACTTAACGATTTTTACTTTATCGCCACGACCGTGCTTAACCACTTCAGCTACAACTTTACCGCCCTCTACAAGAGGAGCACCAACAGTGATTTCTTCACCGTTTGCGATCATAAGAACTGAGTCAAACTCAACAGTTGCACCAGTTTCAACGTCCAATTTCTCTAAACGAAGAGTTTGGCCTTCGCTTACACGGTGTTGTTTACCACCAGATTGGAAAACAGCGTACATATTTTACTCCGCTTTTTCCGCACAGCCTTTGCCTGTTTTGGGCAGTTTGGGTGTGCGCTAACTAATTTATCAATAGGGCGCAGATTCTACGTGAACGCATCACATAAAACAAGCCATATTTTAAAAAAATCGGCGAAAAGATAATCGCCACATAAAAGTGTGAGAATGATGCCTTTTACAGCTGTATTTAGCAACGTTTTTTAGTGTAAAATTCGACATTAATTATCATCTTAGCTACCCCTTTGTAGCAACTCAAAACCGGAAGTATCATGGACTTTAGTGCTATCCAGGACCTCACTGCCGACGACATGGCAAAAGTAGATCAAACAATCCAAGCTCAATTAAACTCAGAGGTCACTCTGATTAATCAACTGGGTTACTACATTGTCAGTGGCGGTGGAAAGCGTCTGCGCCCTCTCATCACACTCCTAGCAGCCCGTGCGTTAGGTTACCAAGGTGAAGGTCATATTACGGCAGCTGCGTTCATTGAATTTATCCATACGGCGACCTTGTTACATGATGATGTAGTAGACGAATCAGACATGCGACGCGGCAAAGAAACCGCGAATGCAGCCTTTGGCAACGCACCTAGCGTACTGGTGGGTGATTATATTTACACTCGCTCTTTCCAAATGATGACCAGCTTAGGATCATTAAGGATCCTTGAGCTAATGAGTGAAGCGGTAAACGTCATCGCCGAAGGGGAAGTTCAGCAATTAATGAATTGCAATGATGCTTCTACAACAGAAGAAAGCTACATGCAGGTGATTTACTCTAAAACGGCTCGTCTGTTTGAGTCAGCCTCTCAGTTATCCGCTATTTTGGCAGAAGCGAGCCCTGAGATGGAAACGGCCATGCAAACCTACGGTCGCCACCTTGGCACCGCATTCCAGCTCATTGATGATGTATTAGATTACACCGCTGACGGCAAAGAGATGGGCAAGAACGTGGGTGATGACCTAGCAGAGGGTAAACCTACCCTTCCGTTGCTGTACGCTATGCAAAATGGCTCACAGGAACAAAAAGAGATGATTGTTGAAGCCATCGAGAAAGCCAACGGAATGGATCGACTAGAAGAAATTTTAGCCGCTATGCATCAAACTGGCGCTCTAGAATACACCACTAAAGTCGCAAATCAGGAAGCAGATAAAGCGATTGCCGCGTTAGCTAAACTGGCTGACTCCCCTGAGAAACAAGCGCTTGAAGCACTGGCGCACCTTGCAGTGAAACGCAGCAAGTAATCGCGCTCAGCATTAATTGCGCTTGGCGTCGATCGCAAGCACGATATCTAACAAATAAAAAGCGGATCATCATGATCCGCTTCTCGTATCTAATTGTCCTGTCCTAAAACAGGTCAGCCACCCACTATTTAGCGAATGCTTCACCTTTGCTGATATCGTTAGACAGTGTTTCTAACATGCCGTCCAAAGACGATCTTTCAAAATTACTCAACTCACCGTAACCTAAAATCTCTTCAACGCCTTCTTTGCCTAATTTAACAGGCTGTGCAAAGAATCGCGTATGTTCGCCTCTGCCTTCAACATAAGCACATTCAACGATATTGGCTTCACCTTGCAGTGCGCGTACCAGCGACAGACCGAAACGACAAGCCGCTTGTCCCATCGACAAGGTTGCACTACCACCGCCCGCTTTTGCTTCAACAACTTCAGTGCCCGCATCTTGGATACGAATAGTTAACCAAGAAACTTCTTCACTAGTAAATTCCACGCCTTCGATTTGAGAAAGAAGAGGAAGAATCGTCACCCCAGAGTGGCCTCCAATCACAGGTACATTGATTTTGGTTGGATCAAGCCCTTTTAATTGACCGACAAACGTTTCAGAGCGAATCACATCCAAAGTCGTTACACCAAATAAGCGACGCTTATCGTATACACCGGCTTTTTTCAGTACGTCAGCCGCAATTGCTACGGTGGTGTTGACTGGGTTGGTGATAATACCAATGCATGCTGTTGGGCAAACCACTGCGATCTTTTCTGCTAATGATTTAACAATGCCAGCATTCACGTTGAATAGATCTTCACGATCCATGCCCGGTTTACGAGCTACACCTGCCGAGATTAATACAACATCTGCATCAACTAATGCTGGTGTTGGATCTTCTCCTGAGAAACCAGAAACAGTTACTGGAGTTGGTATGTGACCAAGATCAGCAGCAACGCCAGGAGTTACAGGTGCAATGTCATAAAGAGCTAGATCTGAACCAGCAGGAAGGTTGTTTTTCAATAGTAAGGCTAGTGCTTGTCCAATTCCACCAGCAGCTCCGATAACAGCGACTTTCATTGTGTTCTCCTTGGATAATTTAGAGGTCGTTTTGTTCCCTGATATATTAAGCCTGAAATTATAATATTTACTTTGCATTTACAATTACGTAACTACACCTTTGCGACCTTACTCACTCATCGCACATCTATTCCTGCTAATGCCTGTCCTTCATCACGAATTGACACACAAGATAAGAGGTTTTTATCGAGTAACAATCCCATTACTTGGGAATGATCTCGTTCTATGAGACACTGTACCAACTGAGGTAAAGCTCTCCAGTGAACATAAAATCAATAATATGTGGAACAAGTAATGCGAAACAGCGAAAAACAGGACCATTTAGTCCGCGAGTTCAAATCCCTTTTGAAACAAGAACGTTTCGGCTCACAAAGTGAGATTGTTGAAGCACTAAAGCTCGAAGGGTTTGACAATATCAATCAATCTAAAGTCTCGCGCATGCTCACCAAGTTTGGTGCTGTTCGAACTCGCAATGCCAAAATGGAAATGGTTTATTGCTTGCCAGCAGAGCTTGGAGTACCAACAGTATCAAGCTCGTTGCGTGAATTAGTCTTAAGCATCGACTACAACAATGCGCTTGTTGTTATTCATACCGGCCCTGCCGGTGCGCAACTGATTGCTCGACTGCTTGACTCTCTAGGTAAGTCGGAAGGCATTCTTGGTGTAGTCGCTGGCGATGACACCATCTTCATCACTCCAACCCTAGAAATAGACACCAAACAACTCTTCGATTCTGTTTGCGAACTCTTTGAATATGTTGGATAAAATATAATTTGTCCTACTAACACAGCCTGATTTTCAGGCTGTGAGAACGATCACATCCTAATAAAATACTCCCTCTTGAGCACAAAAACCATAAGTAATTGTTTATAAAGACTTTTATTTAAAATACTCCGTAAAATTAATCGCATAAGCAACTGATTTTGTACTGTCAATCTCTCTATGCACCCTATTTCTGGTTGTTTTTTGATATGATGCAGACACTTTTTCAACAAATCCCTTACCACAATTGATGTTATGTTGAGCGTTTCTGTAAAGCGAACTACGCTTAAAAGACTCGATCAATATCGATAAAAATAACGTCATTTTAAGTGCTATGGGCATTGTAGGAGTTGAAAAAGGTGCCGTTTCCATACAGGAAACCTCAACAGCACATAGAAGGCTGTTGGTATGATCATGGACATAAGGAAGAAAACATCATGGCATTTAAGAAAGCAATTAAGTTCGGCGCGATTGCAGCTGCAGTTATGGGTGCAAGCGTTGTTTCTGCTCAAGAGTTCATCACTATCGGTACTGGCTCAGTAACGGGTGTCTATTACCCAACTGGCGGTGCTATCTGTAAATTAGTTAACAAAGATCGTAACGATCACAGCATTCGTTGTTCAGTTGAATCCACTGGCGGTTCTATTTACAACGTCAACACCCTTCGCTCTGGCGAGCTTGATTTTGGTATCGTGCAGTCTGATTGGCAATTCCACGGCTACAACGGTACTAGCAAGTTTTCTGAGCAAGGCCCATACAAGAAACTACGCGCGATGTTCTCTCTTCACACCGAACCTTTTAATATTATCGCACGCGAAGATTCTGGTATTAACAACGTTTCCGACCTAGCTGGCAAGCGTGTCAACATTGGTAATCCAGGCTCTGGTGACCGTGCAACGATGAGCGTTGTAATGGACGCAATGGGCTGGACTAACGACAGCTTTAAACTGGCTTCTGAGCTAAAAGGTTCTGAGCGTTCACAAGCACTTTGTGATAACAAGATTGATGCATTCATCTACATGGTAGGTCACCCAAATGGCTCTATCAAAGAAGCAACAACCTCTTGTAATGCAAAGCTTGTTCCAGCGACAGGCCCACAGATCGACAAGATCGTTGCTGACAACCCATACTACGCATTTAGCACAGTTCCGGCTGGCATGTATCGTGGTACAGACATCGACGTGAAAAGCTTCGGTGTTGCGGCAACTATGGTAACCACATCTGACGTTTCTGATGAAGTTGCTTATACCGTGGCAAAAGCGGTATTTGAAAACTTTGATACCTTCAAACGTCTACACCCTGCTTTCGCTAATTTGAAAAAAGAAAACATGGTAAAAGATGGGTTATCCATTCCACTTCACCCAGGTGCAGTGAAGTACTACAAAGAAGTCGGCCTACTTAAATAAGTGCTGACAATACTACCAATCACTTAATTATTACGATTG
The DNA here is from genome assembly GCF_052955985.1 of Vibrio sp. B1Z05. Taxonomy (NCBI): domain Bacteria; kingdom Pseudomonadati; phylum Pseudomonadota; class Gammaproteobacteria; order Vibrionales; family Vibrionaceae; genus Vibrio; species Vibrio sp. B1Z05. Next base: position 272,589 of record NZ_CP130463.1, on the reverse strand, counting down.
GTATGAAGGAGGCTTCGGCCTCCTTTTCAAACTATTTGTAGTGTTGGGGAAAGTCATCCCCACTAGCCAATGCCCCCCTTTCAGGTGGGACTTTTTGTTTGCCACAACTTGGCAACACCTTTCTATATTGTAATTTTTTTTGGCTAGTATTTCGGCTTGGTCTAGAAGTATCGGTTATACCAATCACAGTTCTTAGCCCAATCTGCGTCAACAGAATTAGGATACACTAATGACACATTCAACGACTCCGTCCCAAGAAGCTCAAGATATCGTCGCGCAAGCCGATACGGGAGCACGTAATCCCTTCGGAATTGCTGGAAAAATTCTCTGGTTTGTACCTTTATGCTGGTCACTATTCCAGCTTTGGTATGCATCACCACTGCCGTTTATTTTTAACTTCGCCATATTAAATGATACTGAGGCTCGTTCTATTCACTTAGCCTTCGCTATCTTCTTAGCCTTTACCGCTTACCCGGCAATGAAACGCTCACCTCGTGACAGAATTCCTGTCGTTGATTGGGTTCTGGCGTTAGTCGGTAGTTTATCGGCCGCTTATATTTATCTGTTTTACACCCAACTAGCAGGACGCTCTGGCGCACCCACTTCTTTTGATATTGTGGCCGCAGTAACAGGAATGGTATTGCTACTTGAAGCAACACGTCGCGCATTAGGTCCACCACTGATGGTGGTTGCCGCAGTATTTCTGCTGTACACCTTTGGCGGCCCACATATGCCTGACGTTATTGCACATAAAGGGGCGAGCTTAAACAAAGCGATGTCGCATTTATGGCTGACAACCGAAGGGGTTTTCGGCATTGCACTGGGCGTTTCTACCTCCTTTGTTTTCCTGTTTGTATTGTTTGGCGCCATGCTAGAGCGCGCAGGAGCAGGTGCTTACTTCATTAAAGTGGCCTTCTCATTGCTTGGTCATATGCGCGGAGGCCCAGCAAAAGCGGCTGTCGTCGCCTCTGGGCTTTCCGGTTTAGTCTCTGGCTCTTCGATTGCAAACGTCGTCACTACGGGGACTTTCACAATTCCACTGATGAAGCGAGTGGGCTTTCCGGGCACCAAAGCGGGCGCGGTAGAGGTTGCCGCTTCAACCAATGGCCAGTTGACGCCACCCATTATGGGCGCGGCGGCGTTTCTGATGGTGGAATACGTCGGAATATCCTATGTCGAAGTGATTAAAGCGGCGCTCTTGCCGGCATTAATCTCTTATATTGCTCTTATCTATATTGTGCATCTGGAAGCCTGCAAAGCAGGAATGCAAGGACTGCCACGCCGACACACACCCACCAAACTGCAAAGCCTGACTTCCTTTGTTGGCACCATTTTAGGCTTATGTGTGATCAGTGCTGCGGTTTATTACGGCATTGGCTGGACCAAAGATGTATTTGGCGCTGCTGCAACACCGATTGTGACCGTAGCTCTATTGCTGAGCTATATTGCTCTTGTTCGCGTGTCATCTCGCTATCAAGAACACGCAGAAATGGACCCAGAGCTAACAGAAATTCCAGATGTTGGCCCTACGGTAAAATCAGGACTGCATTTTTTACTGCCTATCGTAGTGCTTGTTTGGTGCTTAACCGTAGAACGCTTTTCTCCGGGTTTATCAGCATTTTGGGCCAGTGTGTTTATGATTTTTGTATTGCTCACTCAGCGTCCACTGATGGATCTGTTTAACAAGCAAAACAACACCTTTGCCGCCTTCAAACTGGGCGTACACGATCTATTGGAAGCTTTAGTATCTGGCGCGCGTAATATGATAGGCATTGGCGTAGCAACGGCGGCGGCGGGTATTGTGGTGGGCGTAGTGACCCTAACCGGTATTGGCTTAGTGATGACTGACTTTGTCGAGTTCATCTCTGGTGGCAATATCATTATGATGCTTCTCTTTACCGCTATTATCAGCCTGATACTGGGAATGGGATTGCCGACTACCGCCAACTACATAGTGGTCTCTACCTTAATGGCTCCTGTTATCGTCACCCTAGGCGCCGCTCACGGGCTGATCATTCCGCTTATTGCCGTGCACTTGTTTGTGTTCTACTTTGGTATTCTTGCCGATGATACACCGCCAGTAGGTTTAGCCGCTTTTGCTGCAGCCGCGATTGCTAAATCCGATCCTATTCGCACCGGTATTCAGGGCTTTACCTACGATATACGTACCGCAATTTTGCCGTTTATGTTTATCTTTAATACTCAACTATTAATGATGGGGATCGACAGTTGGTGGCACTTATTACTTACGGTACTTTCCGCCATCACCGCTATGTTGCTGTTTTCTGCTGCCACACAAGGATGGTGGTTTACTAAGAATAAATGGTGGGAAACCATCGCTTTATTGCTACTGACCTTCACTTTCTTCCGACCGGGTTTTTGGTGGGATCAAATCTACCCAGCCAAGATAGAAGTGCCTGCCTCAGAAATCTCGCAAGTAGTACAGCAAATGCCTGTTGGGCAAACACTGGAAATGCGTGTTGCGGGTGAAAACATTGAAGGAAAGTTCATTGCTAAAACAGTGCGCCTGCCTTTTGACGATGACGCTGTATCTGCTGAAGATCGCATCTCATCAATGGGCTTAATGCTGTCTCACAATGACGATAATGTCATCGTTGATATGGTGGAGTTTGGCAGTCCAGCCGAGGCTTCTGGAATCGATTTTGATTGGCAAATTCAACATATCATCCAAAAAGCCGAGCGCCCGATGAAGGAGTGGGTTTTCTTACCTGCGCTTATTTTGGTGATATTAATGGGCTTAAATCAAAAACGACGCGTAACTAGAGAGTCTATCACCACTTAATTTGATTTCGCTCAATGCCCCATAGCCTGCACTATGGGGCAATAGGTATGACACAATATCAAGAGCACTTCTCATGTATAAACAGATCTTAGTTCCCGTTGACTTAAATGAAAAAGGCTTCTGTGACAAAGCACTAAAAGCAGCCATTTGGCATGCTAAACAAAGTAATGCACAACTGCATCTGCTAAACGTATTACCAGGGGTTCACATGTCCATGGTCGCAACTTATTTCCCACCAGATGCGATTAAAGATATGAAGAAAGATGTTGATATCCAGCTGCGCAATTTTGCAGATAAGTTTATCGACCCAGAGTTGGTTTATCATGTGCATATTGCGGAAGGTAAACCTTACGCCACCATCATAGATTACGCAGAAAAACTCGGTGCCGACCTAATTGTGATGCCAAGCCACAAACGTTCAAGAATTGATAATGTGGTGCTAGGTTCAGTGGCAACCAAAGTCGTACATAACTCGCCTGTAAACGTGTTAGTGATCAAACCACAAGGCTGATAGAAGAATTAACGAAGCACCAGTAATTGGTGCTCGTATTTTTAAGCAGCTATAGATTAAACCACTCGATTGCTGTGTTTGCCTGCCATAAATTGTTCAATATTATCGAACAGAATACTCACTAAGCGATTAAGAGCAGAATCACTGCCCCAAGCCACGTGAGGGGTTAACAGCAAGTTAGGTAATGAGATATTCGCTAATAGTGGATTCGAGTTATCTGCTGGCTCTTGAGTGAACACATCCACCCCTGCGCCAGAAATCTCACCGGATTTCAAAGCCGCAACTAAGTCAGATTCATTGACTAAGCCACCACGTCCCGTATTTATCAGCACTGCGGTTGATTTCATCAATTTTAGTTCATCAAGCCCAATCAGATTGGTGGTAGATTCAGTTAATGGGCAGTGTAAAGAAACGATATCCGCTTGCTGTAGTGCATCAGTAAAAGGCACGTAGCCTTGCTTGCTTTTCTGCTCACCTTTACGACCAGCAAAGATCACTTGCATGCCTAAAGCGCGCGCTAAAGTCGCAACCCCTTGCCCTAGATTACCGCTTCCCATAATCGCAATCGTTGAGCCAGCAATATCAGAAATGGGATGAGTAAAGAAACAAAATTGTTTGTCCTGCTGCCAGACACCGTTAGCAATATCTTGATGATAAGCAAATAAATTGCGCTTTAACGCAAAGATCATGGCGATCACATGCTCTGGCACAGATTGAGTGGCGTAGCCCTGAATATTGCACACTGCGATTTGTTGCTCGCGACAGTAATCAAGATCGACGTTATTAGTGCCCGTTGCTGACACTGCGATCAACTTGATCTGCGGCTGTTTCTCTAAAATGTCTGCACTCAAAACAACCTTGTTACTAATCACAATATCAGCGTCTTGTAGGCGATCCTCAACCTGCTGCGGCGAAGTATAATCGTACTCTACCCAATGATGCGGAAAATTCAGTGTGCGAAATGGAACGTGCGCAGGAATAGTTGCCCTATCTAGAAAGACAACTTTAGGTAACGACTGTGACATGCAAAATCCTTAATGCTTAGGCAAAGTTTTGTAATCAGGTAACTCAGGTTCAGCTAAATAGAGCTCTAATACTAACGGTTTTGCCTCAGGATAAAAGTCGCATGGCACAAACATACTGACTAATTTATTGTCTTTTGGATGATAAAAACTCAGTTCGGTAGAGTGCAATTGCAAGCGCTCGGAAAACGCCCTTGCCTCACCCTCTGCATAGAATTCATCGCCAACTATAGCGTGCCCCATTTCACTCATATGCACACGTAACTGATGGGAGCGTCCGGTAATTGGCAACAAACGTACAATACAGGTTTGCGCTTCTTGCTGAACTTTTTGGTAGTCAGTGCGCGACGGTTTTCCATCTTGAGTACACACTTTTTGTCTTGGTCGATTGGGCCAATCACAGATTAGGGGCAAATCAACTATGCCTTCTTTTTCTTCTAGCTCACCCCACACGCGAGCGTAGTAGATTTTATGGGTCAAACGGTATTGAAACTGCTTCTTGATGTGTCGCTCTGCGTCTTTAGTCAGAGCAAACAGCATCAAGCCAGAGGTGGCCATGTCTAAGCGATGCACTACTTGGATTTCTGGATAATCCACCACTAGACGACTCCATAAGCTGTCGTAGTGTTTGGCTTCTCGTCCAGGAACCGACAGTAAACCTGCCGGTTTGTTTGCCACCAAGATATAGTCATCTTGGTACACAATATCAATCCAAGGGTCTGTGGGTGGATTGTACTCAATCATGGCCATGCTCTATTTCACTCTAATTGTGAGAAACAACGATCAAGCGCAATGAATCCAACTGGATTTGAGCTTGAGAGATGAAACCTTCTAATTCAGTGATTTGCTGTTCAATAACTTGAACTTCTTCATCACGGATATTTGGATTCACCGCTTTTAGTGCCAACAATCTTTCAAGCTCAGCACTTAAGCTGGCTTTCATTTCAGCGTTGGCTTGCTGTTTAATTTGCTCATGCTTAGGCAATATCGCTTCATCACCTTTGGCAATTAACGCTTGTACTTGAGCTTGTACTGAGGTCACTAGCTTACTCGCCATATGACGGTTGATAGGGCTTAATTGACGGTTAAAGCTATCAAACTCAACCTGAGCCGAAAGATCATTCCCTTTGCCATCTAACATCAATCGAATTGGTGTTTGCGGTAAGAAGCGCGCAATTCCACTGCGTTTAGGCGCTTGGGCATCCACCAGATAAATCAGCTCTAACAGCATAGTACCGACAGGCAGTGCTTTGTTTTTTAACAACGAAACCGCTGATGCACCGACCCCTTCACTTAATAATAGGTCAATGCCACCTTGGATCATTGGGTGTTCCCAAGACATAAAGTTCATGTCTTCACGAGACAGTGCAGTATCACGATCAAAGGTGATGGTCGCGCCGTCATAAGGAAGCCCCGGATAACTAGGTACTAACATATGCTCTGATGGAGTAACCACGAGTGCATTTTCGCCTTTATCATCTTGGTTTAAACCAATGCAATCAAATAGGCTCAGCGCAAAGCTAACAAACTGAGTGTCGTTATCTTTGGCGGCAATTTTTTCTACTAACTCTTGCGCGCGCTCACCACCATTAGAGTGCATCTCTAACAAACGGTCACGACCATGCTCAAGGTCTTGTTTTAACTGCTGATTCATTTTCACTGATTGCGCAATCACATCATCCAGCGCTGAGCTATCACCTGTCGCAATCATTTCTGTTAATTCATACGCAAATTGCTCGTAAACCGTGCGACCAGTTGGACAAGTTTCCGCAAACGCATTTAAACCTTCGTTGTACCAACGGGCTAATACACTTTGCGAGCTGCCTTCAAGATAAGGCACAAATACATCAATATCTGAGTTCTGACCGATGCGATCCAAGCGACCAATACGCTGCTCTAAAAGATCAGGGTTGAACGGTAAATCAAACATCACCAGTTGGTTAGCGAACTGGAAGTTACGACCTTCAGAACCAATTTCGGAACAAATTAGCACCTGTGCGCCGCCATCTTCTTGGGCAAAATAGGCTGCTGCTTTATCGCGTTCAATGATCGACATTCCCTCATGGAATACCGTGGCGCGGATACCTTCTCGCTCACGTAGTGCTTGCTCAAGCTGTAATGCTGTAGCAGCTCTTGATGCGATCACTAAGATCTTATCGGAACGTTTTTCTTTTACCTTTTCAATCAACCAATCTACGCGGCTATCAAACTGCCACCAAGAACCAGAGTCTCCCAGCTCTTGGAATACCTCTTCTGGGTAAAGCATGATGCCCGCTTGTTTTTCTAGAGATAAATCGACGTTGAAGATCTTAGATACCTTAATTGCACGCAGGTATTGCTCAGGCATTGTCATTGGCAATAAGTGTACGCGGCGCTCAGGAAAACCTTTAATTGCGGCGCGAGTATTGCGGAACAATACGCGACCCGTACCGTGACGATCCATCAAGTTATCGACTAACTCTTGTCTGGCTAATGCTTGTTGCTCTGGATGCTGATCATCAGAAATTGCTTTAAAAATTGGCTCAACATCTTGCTCTGATAGCAATTCGGTTATTTGATTTTTAGCCTCGTTAGGCAATGCTTGCCCAGAAAGAAGTTGGCTCACAGCCTCTGCAACGGGGGCATAGTTGTCTTCTTCATCGACAAAGCTTTGATAATCATAAAAACGGTCAGAATCTAATAGACGCAGACGAGCAAAGTGACTCTCGCGACCTAATTGCTCAGGGGTAGCCGTTAGCAGTAATACCGCTGGTATTTTTGAAGCCAAAGATTCAACCGCTAGATAGCCTGCACTCGGCGCATCGACACTCCACTCTAAGTGGTGAGCTTCATCAACCACCAGCAAATCCCAGTCAGCTTCTAGCGCTTGTTGATGACGTTTAGCGCTGTTTTTTAAGAAGTCTAATGAACATAAGACTAATTGCTGAGTATCAAAAGGATTGGCCGCATCTGCATAAGCTTCAATGCAGCGCTCTTCATCAAACACCGAGAAATGCAGGTTGAAACGACGCATCATCTCAACCAACCATTGGTGAGTCAGGGTTTCTGGCACAACAATTAAAATTCGCTCAGCGCGACCGGCCAACACTTGCTGATGGATGATCATGCCCGCTTCAATGGTTTTACCTAAACCAACTTCATCGGCCAATAATACACGCGGAGCGTAACGACGACCGACTTCTTGGGCAATGAATAGCTGATGAGGAATCAAGCCAGCACGCATACCTGTGAGGCCGCGTAGAGGGCTTTTATGCTGCTTATATTGATTGTTCAATGCGTGATAACGCAGTACAAAGTTGTCCATGCGGTCAATTTGTCCGGTGAACAATTTATCTTGCGGTTTATTGAATCGAATTTGGTGGCTTAAAAATATTTCTCTAAGCTCAACGCCTTGCTCACCGGTATCTTCTCTTGTACCTGTATAGCAAAGCACGCCTTTGTCTTCGGTTACGTCAGTCACCACCAGTGACCAACCTTCATGCGCTTCAATGGTATCACCAACGGCAAACGTAACGCGCGTGATTGGAGCATCGCTGATGGCATACAGTCGCTCTTCTTCCGAGGCGGCAAACATTAAGGTAACCGTTCGGGCATCTATTGCCACTATCGTTCCTAGCCCTAAATCACTTTCTGTATCACTAATCCAACGTTGACCAATCGCAAATGCCATTCAGCTAAAACCCTTTATCAATTTAACTCTAACAATAGTAGAAGAAATTTAAGCAAATTTACCTAAGTTTCCTGCCAGAAAAAGGGCGTAATCATAGTACATTGCGGCATTAGGAGCACGAAAAACCTTACACATACTGGGCATAAATCATGCAATCAAACTGTCAACTAAATGAAACTAAACTAGACTAAAAATAGAAGGGGTTAACGATATCTAGTTGTGCTCTCTTCATCGGTCTATCAAACTGAATATTGAGAACACTTAGGTTTCACAACATCAAATAAGCACAGGAGCCGCTTATGGGTGATAGAAAACGTAAGATTTTTGTACTCGACACCAACATCCTACTTCACGAACCGCACGCTATTTTTTCCTTTCAAGAACACGACGTCGTCATCCCAATGACGGTACTCGAAGAACTCGACCGCATCAAAGACAGTAAACGAGATGTTGCTCGTGATGCGCGCATTGCCATTCGCACATTGGAAGATATTTTCCGAGAAGCCACTCCTGAACAAATATCAGAAGGTATTTGCTTTAACACAGAAGCCAAATCAACTGGCACCTTATCCATATTGGCCGACTTTGAACTGCACGAAACCGTCAAAGCATTTGCCGATAAAGCCGGTGATAATCGAATTTTAAATGCGGTTATCCATCTGCAAAAAAAGAGCGCTTCGCGAGATGTGGTTCTAGTCACTAAAGACATCAATATGCGGTTGCGAGCCAAGGGAGCAGGAGTTCGCTACGTTGAAGATTATCGCACCGACCAATTAATTGATGACGTGCAGTATTTAACTAAAGGCTTCGTCCAATGCGAGGGCAATTTTTGGGACAAAGTCGATGAGGTTAACTCCATTGCATTAGCCGGAAAAACCCATCATCTAGTGCATCAATCGACCATAGAACAGCCTTATATCAATCAGTATGTGCTGGATACCGATAGTGACTTTGCCACTCGCGTCACTCGCATTGAAGAAGAATCCATCACCTTAAAAGATCTCGGACGAGACAAATTAATGAGTCGTCGCGCTTGGGACATTAAACCGAAAAATATCTATCAAGGCATGGCGCTGAATGCGCTACTCGACCCAGATATCGACTTAGTTATTCTAACGGGCGCGGCAGGTAGCGGTAAAACTCTACTGGCGATGGCGGCGGCATTGGAGCAGTCCGTTGAACAAAAGATGTTTGATAAAATCATCGTCACTCGCAACACCCCAGAAATTGGCGAATCGATTGGCTTCTTACCCGGCAATGAAGAAGAGAAAATGTTGCCATGGCTGGCGGCTGTCACCGATACCTTGGAAGCACTGCATAAAAACGATCATTGCACTGAAGGCTCACTCAGGTACATTTGTGAGAAAGCCAATATTCAGTTTAAATCCATCAACTTTATGCGTGGACGCTCCATTCAAAACGCCTTTGTATTACTCGATGAGTGTCAAAACCTGACCGCTTCGCAGATCAAAACCATCATCACTCGCTGTGGTGAAGGGACGAAAATTGTCTGCTCAGGAAACTTAGCGCAAATAGATTCACCCTACTTAACCCCTGTGACATCAGGGCTGACTTATATGGTTGAGCGCTTTAAAAACTTTGAAGGTTCGGCCAATGTGCACTTAAACGGTGTAGTGCGCAGTCGCTTGGCAGAGTTTGCAGAAGAAAATTTGTAGGCATTCGCTTTTATTAATTTTAGCAAGGCATAAGAAACTAGGACTCAGAGCAAGCTCTGAGTCCTAGATAAATAATATTACTGACGTCTATCATAACCCCAAGGCTGCACTAAATCTTGCGCAACCCCAACATGGTCGAGCACCCGTGCCACCATAAAGTTCACTAAGTCTTCTATGGTTTGTGGCTGATGATAAAAACCAGGCGCGGCCGGCATAATGGTGGCCCCCATCTTGGACAGCTTAAGCATATTCTCTAAATGTAAGGTCGAAAATGGCGTTTCTCGCACCACTAAGATCAATTGTCCGCGCTCTTTAAGCACCACATCCGCAGCGCGTTCAATAAGATTATCCGACATACCATGCGCGATAGAGGCAAGACTGCCCGCCGAACAAGGACAAACAATCATTTGTTTAGGCGCGGCTGAGCCCGACGCTACAGGAGAAAACCAATCTTCCTTGCCACACACCACCAGCTGAGTTTCATCGCACTCTAGGTGCTTTACAAGCGCAGATTTAATGGCATCTGGACCACTTGGAAGCTTTAGGTTGTGCTCTGTGGCTAATACCACCCGCGCCGCTGATGAAATCAAGAAATAAACTCGATAATCCGCAGCCAATAGTTTTTTCAGCAAGGCTAAACCATACGGAGCGCCCGATGCTCCGGTCATTGCCAAAGTGATGCTTTTTTGCTGTGCGTCTATTGGTTGTGTTATTGGCATGAATGACCTGCTGTTTGTAGGGCATCCAGCAGTTTGCCGTGTATGCCTTCAAAGCCACCATTACTCATGATCAGAATATGATCGCCACTGCGAGCCTCAGCCACTAACTCTTTAACAATGTCATCGACAGAGTCCGAGGTATAAGTCGGTTGTGAACACTGCTTCGCCACATCCTTGACTGACCATTGAATGGTGTCAGGCTGATAGAGGTACACTTTATCGGCCAAACCTAATGAAGCGGCTAATGTGTCTTTGTGCACCCCCATTTTCATGGTGCTGGATCTCGGCTCTAATACCGCTAAGATTCTTTGCTCACCCACTTTGTTACGTAAACCATCGAGAGTCAGTTCAACGGCGGTTGGATGATGAGCAAAATCATCATAAACCGTAATCCCATGCACTTCGCCTTTCAGCTCTAAGCGACGTTTGGTATTAATAAAGCGAGCCAATGCTTCACAAGCTAAGTCAGGTACTACACCCACATGACGCGCCGCCGCGATAGCCATTAGTGCATTATTCACATTATGGTCGCCCACCAGATCCCACTGCACCTCGCCAACTTTTTTCTGTTCAAAGTAAACTTCAAAATGACTGCCATCAGCATGCAATTTTTTCGCTTGCCAATCTTTATGAGTAAACTCAGTCTCACTCCAACAGCCGCGAGAGAGCACATCATTCAGAGCAGAGTCATCGGCAGGTGCCAAAATACGCCCATTGCTCGGAACGGTTCTCACCAGATGATGAAACTGACGTTTGATCGCTTCCAGATCGTCAAAAATATCCGCATGGTCAAACTCAAGGTTATTCATCACCAAAGTGCGTGGATGGTAATGGACAAATTTAGAGCGCTTATCAAAAAAGGCACTGTCATATTCATCGGCTTCAACCACAAAGAACATACTCTTACCTAAGCGCGCTGACTGACCAAAGTTACCTAATACACCACCGACCAAAAATCCCGGCTCGTAACCACAGTCATCTAAAATCCACGACAGCATACTTGAAGTGGTCGTTTTACCGTGTGTGCCTGCTACAGCCAACACCCAGCGATCTTGCAGTAAGAAATCTTGTAGCCATTGTGGGCCTGATGTGTATTTCAAATTATTGTCTAGAACATACTCGACACATGGATTGCCACGGCTCATTGCATTACCAATAACCACAAGATCAGGTCGCGGTTCTAATTGCTGAGGATCATAGCCTTGAATAATTTCAACGCCCTCTGACTCTAAAAGAGTGCTCATTGGAGGGTAAACATTGGCATCACTGCCTGTCACTTTATGACCCAGTTGTTTTGCCAATACCGCAGCACCTCCCATGAAGGTGCCACAAATGCCAAGTATATGAATATGCATAACTTTCCTGTTATCCTTGCGCGGTGGCTTTATTTTTTAAGCACACCAATAAGCCGTATTAAGAGATTCTAACTAGATTCTGGACACGAACGTATACAATTCCAAGTGATTAAAGTCAGAAAATTGTGAAATAGATCGGTTAGTTTGCGTGTCTTAATATGTTTTGTGCTGTATATTTGCCTAAAAAAAGAACTTGTCATACAAATAAACGGAATCCCCCATGTCCAATTTAAGAACGCTAGGTGAATTTATTGTAGAGAAGCAGAATGACTTTCCTGCTGCAAGTGGTGAATTATCGTCACTACTCTCTTCTATCAGTCTTGCTGCTAAGCTAGTTAACCGAGAGATCAATAAGGCTGGCCTTGTTGATATCACTGGTGCTGCTGGCGCAGAAAATATTCAAGGTGAAGCACAGCAAAAACTTGACGTATTTGCGAACGATAACTTTAAGGCTGCCCTTGAAGCTCGTGACCAAGTGTGTGGTATTGCAAGTGAAGAAGAAGACCAAGCGGTTTCTTTTACTAAAGAGCAAAACCAAAACGCTAAATATGTTGTGTTGATGGATCCTCTGGATGGCTCAAGCAACATTGATGTGAATGTTTCTGTTGGTACTATCTTCTCGATCTACCGTCGTATCTCGCCAATTGGCTCTCCAGCTCAAGAAGAAGATTTTCTTCAGCCTGGTACAGAGCAAGTTGCATCTGGTTATGTAATCTACGGTTCTTCAACCATGCTAGTTTACACAACAGGTGCAGGTGTTCATGGCTTTACGTATGACCCTTCAATTGGTGTTTTCTGCCTATCTCATGAAAACATGACGATTCCTCAAGATGGATTCATCTACTCTATCAACGAAGGTAATTACGCTAAATTCCCACTAGGTGTGAAGAAATACATCAAGTATTGCCAAGTAGAAGACACTGAAACTAAACGTCCATATACCTCTCGTTATATCGGTTCTCTAGTATCAGACTTCCACCGTAACTTGCTAATGGGCGGCATCTTCTTGTACCCAAGCACTCGTTCTTACCCTCAAGGTAAACTGCGTCTTCTTTATGAGTGCAACCCAATTGCATTCTTGATGGAACAAGCAGGCGGTAAAGCGACTGACGGTACACAGCGCATCATGGAGCTTAAACCAACAGAACTACACCAACGTGTTCCGTTCTTTACTGGTTCAAACTCAATGATCGATACGCTGCATGAGTTTATCGCACAGAACCCTGACGAATATTAATCTGCGGTCTGTTTGACCCAAATTAATTGACTGATATCAAAGCCAAGCTCTTCTGCTTGGCTTTTAAATTTCTGCTGTATCTCGGCGCTCACTTCAGGAGTTCGAGACAATAACCATAGATAGGAATGATTAGGGCCTGAGATGAAAGCGTAATCGTAGTTTTCTTTCTCAAGTTCAAAGACGATATAAGAGCCATAAAATGGGCCAAAGAAGGACACTTTTAAATAGCCCTCATCGCTAGAATCGACAAAATAGGCTTTGCCTTCAGCACTTTTCCACTCTTTATCTTGGGTAGAATAACCGCGATTTAATACCTGAACTCCGCCGTCTTCCTTCATTGAATAAGTTGCAGTGACCTGATTCATTCCTCGTTCAAAAGAATGGTCCAAACGCGCAATTTCATACCACTTACCTAGATAGCGGTCTAATTGAAAATCCTTAACTGCGGCCACTTTTTCCGGCTTGCCCACGCAGCCAAATAGCATGATACATGCCAATACTATTAACGGTTTTTTCATCTTACTTCCTTGTTTAATGAAGATAATTTTTAGGGTTATTTGTATGACTAATTACGTAGATTCCAGTCTCCAGACTCTATCGCTTTACCTGATTCAGTGCCCTGATAGATATAAATCCAAGCTTCACCAAAGGTGGTGTCGATAGTCTCTCTGCGGTATTCAATGGGTATATCTTCCAAAATATCTAATTTAGCCAACACCTCATCACTGATTCTATACACTTCTCCTGTGATGCTGTTGTGACCTTCCACAATGCCAGGGTAAGCACTAAAATCATACAAAGAATATTGTGCGGGTGTTTCATAGATGCCAAGCAAATCACTCTCTTGCAAAAGGTGATGATTAGACTCGCCTTGCCTTAAGGTTCCGTAAACAAAAACTAAATGCTGCATACCCTCATCCTGTGTCTATGATACCAATCGTACTAAATAACGGGTCATTCTAGCTTGTTAAAATACTCACTTACTTAGTGTGATTGATATGATTAATCAAATTCAAACTGATACAACAAATCTACTGCACTATCGGTACCTGAAACCAACTCTAAATAGAGATCTTTCATTAAACGATAACGGAAGGTAAATTCACCAATAGATTCAAAAATCCCAACGCCATACTTAACCTGTAACCCCGGTAGAATGTAGCCACTCACAGTCACTTGCGAATCATCTCCGCTACCTGCGGTATCAAGTTGCAGATCACTTACGCCAAAGGCTTCACCGATTTCACCAACCACTCGTCCACTACGAGCTAAACTCAGCCCAATCAAGGCAGTGGTCATCGCATTGCCACCGGACTCACTATCCAGATCTTGTCCTCGCAAAATATATGATAAGGCATTGGCTTGCGGCATGGATGGCTCTGAGAACACTTCAATACTTGGTTCATCAGCAGGGCCAGTAACTTTGATTCCGGCAATAACATCATCTTCAGTGTTATCTGGATTACGAATCGCTTTAATGGATAAGTATGGCAAATCGGCCGGACCATTGAACTGAACTTTACCCTCTTGAATAAGTAAGTCTTGACCGAATGAGCGATATTTACCATCAACAATATTCACTTCACCCAAAATAAACGGTGCATTGTTCTTTTGCGAAACGTTCATTTCACCCACCAAACCGCCTTTCAAACCAAAGGCGCTCAGTAAGAAGTCATCCCCGATCACCACCTTAATATTGGTTTTTATTTCAAATGGGAACTTGCTACTTTCTTCTAAAGGTTGCAGGTCTTTATTCACAATCACTTCATCAGAAGAGACTGAAATTGCCGATGGCGGAAGTTCTTCAACCGTAATTCGTCCCCACGGCAAACGTACTTCACCTTTGACATCAATTAATCCCGGAGATATTGCAACATCAATATCGGGTTCAACCTTAGCTTTAACCATTGGCGGCACTTCGACCAATAATTGGTTAGCTGACAAACTGAGGTTAGCTCTCCAATCATCAATATTTTGCCAATCTCCATCACCCTTCATCAATAAGTCACCGTCTTGGGTCACTATGGTTGAATCCAGTTTGCCTTGATAGCCAGAGAAAGTAGCAACTACCTGACCACCTGTGATATCCACAGGGCTAATGTCACCGGTGGCTATAATGTTTTCTACTCTAAAATCACCAAACACTTGAGGCTTAGTTACCGGCCCTTTGAGCTTAATATCAGAATTGATATCAGCCGCCACCTTACTGAACTCACCGAACATTGGAGCAAGCATATCTAAAGTGATTTTTTGCAATTGCAGTTGTGCATCAATCTGTTTGTCTTGTTTGGAGACTTTATCTAGTTCAACACGCCCTTTCACCGCACCATTATCAGTTAGGTCGATATCCCAATCGGCTTTTAAGTCATCTTTGAGCAAACTAGCGGTAACATCAATGCGATTCCAACCTACGACCAAGGGGCGATCAAGTTGCTGGGTTACGCTACCTTGTGGAAGATCCACTTTCATCTCTAGCTCTGGTAATGCGCTTGGCGACCATTTGGTGCGCACTGTGGCATCAACAGTACCGACAACCGAAATATCTTGTGGCATCAAAGCGGCAACCTGTGAGAAGTTAAAGCTCTGAATACTGGCAAAAACCTCCCCTGACTGACCAGCATTCACATCTTTGTCTAAGCACAATTTAGAATCGGCTTGTAACCAGCAATGCGCTTCCACAAAAACACTTTGTGTGTTGCCGTCATAGGCCAGTTTGGGACTGTGGTCGACAACCCACTCACCTTGCACTGTGGTTAAACTGGCATCTTGCAGTTCGCCTTTCCATTGAATACCTTGCTTAGTATCTAACGAACCTTGAACGCTAAAGCCCCCTTGCAACACATCAGAATCGATACTAAAAGAGGCTCGATGATTTTCTTCAGAGCCGCTAAAGCTAAATTCACTGCGTTTCACTTTTTGTTCTAAATGCTGCAGCCCTGCCACTACGACATCGAGATCGCCTTGCGGCGCAGGTAGCGGGGTGACATCCCCTTTTAGGGAAACAGATGCGACAGTGAGTTGGTCGAGCCAAGCAATTTTAGTGGCGGTAACATCAGCAATGATCTCAGGGGTCGCAAATGGCCCACGAACCTGAATTAAACCTATCGCCTTACCTGAGGCATCTGGCACTGTGTTTTTGATTTCAGGAATATCTAACCGAGTATCAATATTCCAATTTTGGTCTAAGTTACCAGACACTCGAATATTGTTCTGACCATGCGCCACCACAATACCGGGAGTATTAACCCTAAAGTCACCTTTTCCGGAAATGTCCTTCGCTTGCAAAACACCGTTAATATTTAACGGGTAGTTACGGAAAATACCGTCAATATCCAGATGAGATAACTCAACTTCCCAACCACCTTTTGTCGGCAAACGTCCGGTAGTTTCTATATCACCGCTAATATCACCCTCAGCATTCGGCCAATAACTTCCCGGCTGAATATGCTGTAAATTCAACTTCGCATCCCAGTTAATTGGAGCGGCCCAATTGGCTAAAACCTGCCCTTTGATGACACCTTTAAGTGTTTGTACATTGATGTTTTTCAGATCTATCTGCTCTAAATTCCCCTCACCATCCACAGCTAAATTGACATCAGGGATCTGCTTACCTTGAGCCGCCGCTTGTAAATCCAGTGCATACTGAGTTAATGAGCCTTTGGCTTGTAAACGAGCAATTTGCGCTTTGTAATCGGCTTCACCGCGCAATGGCCACTGCACCTTGGTTTTGGTCAAATCAATATCAAACGGAATATTAGGATCAAGCAAAGCTAAATTAGCATCGAGATCCGCAACCACGAGATCCCTTAACCCTGCATTTAAACTCAGATCAGCGGCGCTGCCTTTGGCATTTAAGAACAAAGATTGCCCTGCTAAGGTGGTTTGTTTTATTTTTGCATCCAGATCTAGCGATAAAGGATAATCGCCCTTGAGCTCAGCGGTGGCATCTAAATTTAAATCCAGTTGTGGCATCACTAATTCAAACTGTTGAATCGTGACATTATTGCCGTGGGCCTCACCAACCAGATGCGCTCGAGTTATTTCAACCGCAGGTTCGGTGATTTTAAAATCTGTTACCGTAATGTCTTGCACCGTTGCACTCAGTGGTATCCATATTTCAGGCAACACGATATTAATATCGGTCGGTGCATCAGAAGCTTTGGTGGTAGGCGGTGGCGTGCTTGAGGGCGGTTCTGCCTTGCTTGGAGCAAGAGTGACTCTACCACCATCAAAAATGGTAGGGCTTAAAATAAGGTTATCAAAACGCATTTTTGCGCCACTTTCAAACGTTCGCCATGCCGCTTTATTGCCTAACACGTCAAGCGAGATATCGTTGAAATATAAACGCTCAATATCAATACCTAAGCCAAAGGGTAATGAAATGCTGGTGAGTGGCTCGCTTGGTTCTTCGGCGACATCCTCACTCACAGGCAGTTGGGCTAATGAGAAATTGGCCCCTTCAACCCCTAAAGTTTTAATGCACACTTTCATTTCGGCAAGGCAGCGCAGCTGAATATCCAACTCTAATTTGTCGGCGGTTAAGGCAGCGGTTAAATCAGGGTTATCATAGGCAATGCCGTGTAACTCAAAGTCAGTAAGCAGCGCCCCTTCTGTACTTTCAACCTTTAGCTCAGGGACAAATTTTTCCGCAGCCCAAAGAATGCTGTTTAAACCGGGATTAGTAAATAGCAGTCCCCATAGCAAAATAAGGATAAGCAGAATAAGTGCCAATACACCTAACGATATATGGGTAAGAGTCCATAGAATGCGACGCCATAACGGACGTTTTTTCTTAGTTGGCGTTGGCGCAGCTGCGTTGGCTTGGTTATTTTGTTTTGGCTCTGTCATAGTTACAACTCCGGTCCCAAACCAAAGTGAATCTGGAACTTATCGGTTCCTTCATCAGCATCTAAACCAAAGGCAAAATCAAGCCTTACAGGGCCTACTGGAGAAGCCCAGCGAATACCAACACCGGTGCCGGTTTTCCATTCTGGGGTTTCGTTCCATGCATCACCATAATCTACAAATGTCGCTAACCACCAATCCCCATAAACGCGGTACTGATACTCTAAACTGGTTGTGGCCATAAACTTAGCCCCGGTGAGCTTACCTTCGTCGTCTTTTGGAGAGATGGATTCATACTCATAACCACGCAGATTATTATCGCCACCAGCAAAAAAACGTAACGATGGCGGAAGGTCAAATACCGACTCAGTAAAGTTAGCGCCACCACCGACATAAAATATGCCACGATGATTCTTTTTATAACTGCGAATCCATGTGGTTCGTCCCAAAACCCTTAAAACTCGGGCTTCGGAGAACAGCGCCGGATCACCATACTCAAAGGTAATGGATTGTTTATCACCCCATGTTGGCATAGGACCACCTCGGGTACGTGTTTTAGAAAACGACACACCAGGCAACAGCATAGTAAAGTTATCTTCTTGAGAACCCTGAGTAAAATCTTCATTGAGTAAGCGGATAAATACGGTTCGATGCCAACCACTATCCAAAGCCCAATGTCGCTCTAGACCTAAGCTGGATTCAAAACTGGTGGTATCGTTATTATCAAGATGCTTCATACCATATTGAACACGGTAGTACTCACGCAGCACATCTTCTAAAGGGATTTTATAACCCACCACAATCTCTTGCTCTGGTTTAGAAAGAGAGAAGCTACTATCGAAACTGTGGCCTTGTGGATTTAGCCAAGGTCGTCGCCAATTTAATGATCCTCGCACGCCAACATCGGTCGAATAACCGATACCGGTCTCGACTTGGTGACGTGATTGTGGTGACAACTGAATAGTCATCGGCAACTCTCTATTTCCATCACCCACTTGGCTCAAATCTGGCTCAACAAATACGCTTGAAAACCAAGATGTACTGGACAGGTTTTGGTTGAGCAAACCTATCTTACTGGCTAAATAAGGGTCGCCCTGCTCAAATGGAACTAAAGATTGTACTCGTTGCTCTTCTATCTGAGAGCCCAAGATCTTAGTTGGACCAAAGCGATATCGAATGCCACTTTCATAGTGAAGATGAATAAAGGCTTTATTGAGCTCTGGAGAGATCTCTAAACGAGTAGTGCTAAAGTCGCCTTCAAAATACCCTCGTTTTAACGCTAGATTACGCAAGCCTGATTTAAGTGCGTCATACTCACCATGATTGAGTCGTTTACCTACTTTTAAGTTACTCGACTTAATCAAGGCTGCAAATTCACGATCGTCTTTGGCTTCTCCGCTAACCTTGATATCAACAGTATCAATCATTACAGGATCGCCAAGTTTGACATCAACCGTGAGCTTTTGATCTTCCTCATTCACAGTAAAATGAAGGATTGGATGATAGTAGCCCAAAGCCCTAACGGCTTGAACAATGCTATCTTCAACACGAGATTGAAAACGAAGGGAGGTGGAATATTCATCTTCTGGAATGGCAGACAAATACGCCTCAACGTTATCTTCGACCTCACTAGAAAGGCCGTTGATGTTGAGAGTTGCCTCGGCTCGACACATTTGGCTTACAACCAAAAGGACAAAAGCGATAAATATCCGTATTACGCGTTGATTCATTTTTTAATGGTTACTGTACTTCCTGTAACGAGACAGATGTGTAGGCAGAAAATTTCCCCATGGGTCGACTAAGTAGTATAAAGGATTGATCCGTGATAAAAAATTTAAAAAACACTTACTTTTGCTAGGAGAGCACATGTTTGATAAACATACCATGATTTCAAAGGAAGATGCGTTGTCTGGGCGCACAAATCCTATCGTTAAACTGGGTCATCATTTTGTTAATCATACTGATTTGACCGCGCCACCGGCGAAAGGTTGCCAAAACATATTACTCGGATTGGGTTGTTTTTGGGGAGCCGAACGCCTTTTCTGGAACACAGCAGGAGTAATTTCAACATCAGTGGGTTATAGCGGTGGATATACACCAAACCCAAGCTATGAAGAAGTCTGTACCGGACAAACCGGACATACCGAAGTAGTGAGTGTTATTTTCGACCCACAACAGATCTCCCTAGACGCTTTACTGCAACTGTTTTGGGAAAAACACGACCCGACTCAAGGGATGCGTCAAGGCAATGATGCCGGCACACAATATCGCTCGGCTATCTATTGCTATGACGATGAACAAATGCGTATTGCTAAAGCATCATTAACAGCCTATCAGCAACTGCTCACGCAATCAGACAAGGCTTCAATTACCACTGAAATCGCCTTAGCCGGTCCTTATTATTTTGCCGAAGAGTACCACCAACAGTATTTAGCCAAGAATCCAGACGGTTATTGTGGCCTCGGCGGAACAGGAATTTGCTTCCCTCCACAGAACTAATATGGAACTTCACAGGTGTAAATAAATCTACTTACCATATACTTAAGGCAAATTATCACTTGTAGTTGCCATACTTATAAGTGGCTATTCACATAACAATGGATTTAAACATGCAAATAAAAACCCTACTCACTGTATTAGCTATCACTGTGCCTTGTTCTTCATGGGCACTGAATATGCCAACTGGAAAAACTGCACCTGCGGTGAATGTTTCCAGTTTTGGAGAAGTAATAGCCAATCAGGATGATATAACATATCATCAGTGGGATTCAGCAAGCATGGTAGGAAAAACTCGCGTAATCCAAGCTATAGCTGGGCGCTCTGCAGCCAAGGCAATAAACAAGCCTATGATAGATGCGATTATTAGTGCTGATTTCCCAAAAGATAAGTATCAAACGACCACTATTGTGAATCAAGATGATGCTATCTGGGGTACCAGCTCTTTTGTTAAATCCAGTGCTGAAGATAGCAAACGTGATTTCCCATACTCTTCTATTGTCTTAGATGAACATGGTGCGGTGGCTAAAGCATGGGACCTTGAAGCAAAAAGCTCAATGATTGCAGTTCAGGGTAAAAACGGAGAGATCCTTTGGGCTAAAGATGGTGAATTAACTCCTAAAGAAATACAGCATGTTATCTCTTTAGTAAAAAGTAACCTATAAGCCCAACCATATAAACTTCGCTGTCTAAATGAGCTCTATTGGCTTGTTTGTCATGATATTGACGCCTTTTTGAGGTTCAATTGAGTAGAAATAACAGCCATATAGAAATATGAATGAAAAATACCGACGTTACAATACGTCGACTTTGCATCAATAGGTAATTAGAACAATGATAAAAGCTGTTAAGCCACTACTTTTCTCCCTAAGTGCTCTGACGCTAGCGGTAACATCTATCTCAGCTCACGCTGAAGAACATTTCCGTCAGCATGGTACTCATGTACACGGCAGCGTTGAGCTAAATATCGCTCAAGACGGCCAAGATCTTTTAGTTGAAATCCGTGCTCCAGGCGCTGATGTGATCGGTTTTGAGCATATGCCAAAAACGGAAGAGCAACATAAGATTTTTGATAAAGCAATGGCGCACTTAAACTCTGCTGATTCTATTTTGCAAATCAGTGATGAAGCAGGTTGTACACTCACGACTAAAGAAGTGACTCCTGCTCTTTCTGAGGGTGATCATGATGACCATGAGGGTCACGACCACGACGGTCATGACCATGATGGCCATGACCACGATGGGCACGACCATGACGGACACGACCATCATGCACATGAAGGCCATGATCACGACGGGCATGACCATGACGGACACGATCATCATGCACATGAAGGCCACGACCACGACGGGCATCATGACGGACATGGTCAATTTAACATTGCATACCAATATCAATGTAAAGATATGAGTAAACTGACTCAAATTGACACAAATTGGTTCAAGCTATTTAGTGGTACTAAGGTTATCCACGCAAACTTGCTAACAGATTCAGCTCAACTTGCTACAGAGCTCACTAAAGGCAACAGCGTTATTAAGCTTTAGTCTCTATGGTCACTACTAAACTAAAAGTAGTGACCATTTCTCGTCACTTTTCGGCAGATTGTAATAGGAAACATAGTGACTACACACTCTCAAACAGATACCGTAATCGAACTCAAAGACGTTCGTTTCTCATGGCCGGGTAACTCCAAACCTACTTTAGATATACCGACACTTACGGTTAAACAAGGTCAGCACATCTTCATTAAAGGGCCTAGTGGCTGTGGCAAGTCGACACTTCTCAGCTTACTTACCGGTATCGCGACCAGTGACAGTGGCTTCCTTAAAGTATTAGACACCGAATTATCTAGCCTTTCGCAAACTCAAAGAGATCGTTTTCGCGCTGACAATATAGGCTATATTTTTCAACAATTTAATTTACTGCCTTATTTATCTGTTATTGATAATGTGATTCTTCCTTGCCAATTTTCACAGCAAAGAAAACACGGAGTTGATGGCGACCTAAAACAACAAGCACGCCAACTATTACAGCGCCTCCACCTTGCAGAAGAGTTATTAGATAAACCCGTTATCGAGCTCAGTATTGGTCAACAGCAACGCGTCGCTGCAGCGCGCGCCTTAATCGGCAAACCACGACTGATTATTGCTGACGAACCCACTTCCTCATTAGACTTTGCCAATCGCACAGCATTTTTAGAGCTATTGATGGAGCAGACAGAGCAAGCCAAATCGACCTTGGTTTTTGTTAGCCATGATCCAACCCTTGAAGGCCTGTTCAATACTCGCCTCAACCTTCAAGAACTCAATCAAGTTAAAGCCGAGGTAGTAAGCAAATGAACACCACTGCACATTTAGCTTGGAAAAGCCTTTCAAACCGAAAAACAACCGCTTTTCTCACTATTTTGACGGTCGCTATTTCCGTCATTTTATTACTGGGTGTTGAGCGCATTCGTACCGAAGCGAAAAACAGCTTTGCCAACACCATTTCTGGTACAGATTTAATTGTTGGTGCTCGCTCAGGCCAAGTAAACCTGCTTCTTTATTCTGTTTTTCGTATTGGTAATGCTACTAATAATATTGACTGGAAAAGCTTTGAAGAGTTTAGCCATAGCCCAGTTGTCGATTGGGCTATCCCTATTTCTCTTGGCGACTCGCACAAAGGTTTTCGAGTCATGGGTACGACCCAAGCCTATTTTGACCATTTTAAATACGGCAAAAAACAACACATAAAACTGAGCGCAGGTAAGCCATTTACCGGATTATTCGAAACTGTCATTGGCTCAGAAGTCGCAGAAACTCTGGGTTATAAAATTGGCACAGAGATCATTATTGCGCACGGCATTTCCGACGTAGGGTTTGCCCGACACGATCACCTTCCATTTAAAGTGGTGGGGATCTTAGCGCCAACAGGCACACCGGTAGATAAAACGGTGCACGTTTCCCTAAAAGCCATCGAAGCCATTCACGTAGGGTGGGAATCTGGAGCCAATTTAGGCGGCAACCCTGGCGCTGATGCACTGAAAAAAATGGATTTCCAACCTAAGCAGATCACCGCCTTTATGTTGGGGCTCAAATCAAAAATTCAGACTTTTGCTCTGCAACGACAAATCAATACCTACAACAAAGAGCCGTTAAGTGCCATTCTTCCGGGTATTGCACTGCATGAGTTGTGGGGAATGATGTCCATTGCCGAACAAGCTTTACTGGTTGTGTCAGGATTTGTCGTGATTTCAGGTTTACTTGGTATGCTCAGTAGCTTGCTTACCAGCCTACAAGAGCGCCGCCGAGAAATGGCCATATTACGCGCTATGGGTGCACGCCCTAAACACATTTTTGCCTTACTCATTAGTGAAGCGACCGCTCTAACTCTGGCTGGTATTGTGACGGGGGTTGCGGGCCTTTACGCTATGTTATTTATCCTGAAACCCATCATCCTAAAGCTCTATGGCATTAGTATTGAATTAAGTATGCTAACCGCACATGAATGGACCTTAATCGGGTTAGTTCTTGGAGCTGGTGTTATCATCGGCTTCATTCCAGCCTTTAGAGCATATCGCCAGTCACTCGCTGATGGCATGACTATTCGAATTTAAGAGACTATCAATGAAAAAGCTCACACAATGTTTTTTTATGTTGGCACTAACCCTGTCATCACTGTTAGCCCACGCTGAACCACTAGAGCTGAATTGGATTGATCTGATTCCTGAAAGTGAACGCGCCCAATTTGATCAACAACAAATGCCGATGCCTTCATCACACGATGGTGGCGCAGCACCGCAAGCTAAAATTGGTTCTGTGCGTACCGAACTTGATGGCAGCCAAGTAAAAATCCCAGGCTTTGTTATTCCACTGGAAGGCGATGCGAATAACGTGACTGAGTTTCTTTTAGTCCCTTACTTTGGTGCTTGTATTCACGTTCCGCCACCGCCACCAAACCAAATCATCTATGTGAAATTCCCAAGTGGTGCGCCAGTACAAGAATTGTGGGATGTGGTGTATGTGGTCGGTGAGCTAAAAGCGCAAACCGTCGAGCATGAACTGGCCGAAACTGGCTACCTGCTAAACGGGACATCGCTGGAACCGTATGATGATTAAGTGATTAACATAACAGTGCGATAAAATGGAAGATGAGCCATACATAGAGGGTCTATGTATGGCTTTTTATGTTTAATTTACTTTACTTTTACTTGAGCGTGAGCCTGCTCTGTTTGCACGCCATCGGTATCAAACCACGCCAATTTTTTACCTAAAGCAACCACCTCTCCCACTACGATTAAGGCTGGAGATGCCGCGTGTTTAGATAGCTCGCTCAATTGCGATAGATTGCCATAAATGACCTTTTGCGCTGCTTGAGTTCCGCGCTCAATAATCGCTATCGGTGTGTCTGCCGCGCGTCCATACTGGGTGAGTTGCTGCTCGATAATACTCGACTTCATTAAACCCATATAAATAACCAGAGTTTGATTTTTACGCGCTAAGGTCGACCAATCCACTGTCGAGTCTTCATCTTTTAAATGCCCAGTCACAAACATTGCCGTCTGAGCATAATCTCTATGTGTCAGCGGTATTCCAGCATACGCTGTCGCGCCAGATGCTGCAGTAATGCCAGGGATAACTTGAAAGCTAACTCCATTATCCACCAATACTTCCAACTCTTCTGCGCCACGACCAAATATGAAGGGATCGCCACCTTTAATTCTCACTACTCGGTAGCCTTGCTTAGCAAAATCCACTAACAACTGATTGGTTTTATGCTGAGGGACACTGTGCGCTCCTGCTCGTTTGCCCACACAAACCAAAATCGCATCGGCTGAAACCAAAGATAAGATCTCATCCGACACTAGGTAGTCATACAGAATCACTTCTGCTTGTCTTAGCATGTTCAATGCTTTGATGGTCAAAAGCTCAGGATCACCCGGTCCTGCGCCAACAAGTGCCACTTGTCCTGGTTGTAGTGCGGTATAAGGCAGCTTTGAATCAATCGCAGTGCGAGGGCTAATAGGAACAACAGTGTCGAGCATAATCACATCCTTGTTATAAGAGTGAAATGATTATGCCGTGTACAGTTTATAACTGGAAATTCTATATTTGTATCTGTTATTCCTTAATCGACTTAAAAACAAACTAATGACTTAGGATGTTAAGGATAACTCATTGTTCAGCTTAAGTTGGTTACCACTCATCTATACCGCTCAGTACAGCAACATTTACTTATGCTAACCTATTGTTCTTAATCTCTACTGACACTGGTACTTCTGCTCATGCTCGATTGGCAACTACTCGCATTCGATGAAATCGACAATCACCTTCTTTATCAAATTCTTAAACTGCGGGTGGATGTATTCGTAGTAGAACAAGATTGTGCTTATCCAGAACTGGATAATAAAGATCATGCACAAGGGGTTAAGCATTTAATCGCTTTACAAGATAATGAGGTACTTGCGGTGGCTCGCTTAATTCCTGCGGGGATTTCATATCCTACTGTGAGTATAGGGCGCGTGGTGGTCAGCGCTACAGCGCGAAAGCTCAATCTGGGTCACCAGTTGATGGAAAAAGCGGTAACAGAATGTCAGCGACTATGGCCCAATCAAGCTATTGAGATTGGTGCGCAAGCTCATTTACAAGCTTTCTATCAAAGACATGGTTTTGAGGCATTCTCAAAACCTTATCTGGAAGATGGGATTCCTCATATAGACATGCGCCGAGAGGCAATATAGCGTTTATTTACTGCGACCAAAGCCACCATTTGAAAGGCGGAAAAACATGACCGACTCTTCAGAGCTTTCTAGTTGCAGAATATCTAAACGTCCGTTCACATCGCGTTTAAAACGAACCAATTGACCTTGCTTGATTTGGCTCAGTGGTTTGTCTACGCCTTCAATTTTAGCAAGGGCATTGAGATCGGTCATCGATAGATCGTTGTTACGAAATACATTCGCTAACGTATCTCCGGATTTTACTGTGTACTCAATCCACTGCCCATTCACCGAATCTTGACTACTCGTTTCAGAACCAGAGGCAATCACAGTGTTTGTGCCTTGCTCACTTAAACCTCGAGTATTAATAGGCACAGAAACCCTTTGATTGGCAGGCGTGCTCACTTCTTTATCAACCGAGACTTTAGGTTCGGGCATAATAATGAGTATTAAGGTGACAGGTACCAGTATCATTAGCGCACGTCGATGCCACTTAGGGAAAGCTGTAACCCCTTGTTTTATCTTTGAAGGTAGCGCCATCCACTCTATTTGGTTCCACTTGTCTGTCAACATTTCTGTATGTGTCTTAGAGCGGGTACGTCGATTCATCCTATATCACTCCGACTTATCCATTTCTATCAGGATATAAAAAAAACAGTGCAATGAACACACCCTCGGTCTCAGTGAAAGATAATTAAACACAATTAACTGCAAATGAGCACTAATTTGACCGAGTAGTAGGCTTAATTAACCAATTTGAGAGCAAAATTTAGGCCTAGGTTTAATTTTTCCACATTATTTGACCACTATCGAATATCAGACCTTAGCAACAATTTTCAACTTCAATCAGAACTGGTATGCTTGCGCCTTTATATCAAAAACTGAGAGAGACAACTATGTCTGAAGTTCAATTAGAAACTGTAGAGCAAAAAGCTAGCTACGGTATCGGTCTACAAATGGGTCAGCAACTGGCTGGCAGTGGTCTTGAAGGCCTAAACGTTGACGCAATCGCGGCAGGTATCGCAACAGCATTGACTGGCGGCATGCCAGCAATCGAAGTTGATGAAATCAACAACGCTCTTCAAGAACTTCACACTCGCGTAGAAGCTGCACGTGCTGAACAAGCTAAAGTTGCTGCTGCTGATGGCGAAGCATTCCTAGCTGACAACGCTCTTCGTTCAGAAGTGACTGTTCTTGAGTCTGGTCTTCAATACGAAGTACTGACTGAAGGTACTGGTGAAGTTCCAACATCTGAAGCACAAGTACGTGTTCACTACCACGGTGAGCTAACTGACGGAACTGTATTTGACAGCTCTGTATCTCGCGGTCAACCAGCTGAGTTCCCTGTAACTGGCGTTATCAAAGGCTGGGTTGAAGCACTGCAACTAATGCCTGTTGGTTCTAAGTGGAAACTGTACATCCCACAAGATCTTGCATACGGTGAGCGTGGCGCTGGCGCTGCAATCCCTCCGTTCGCAGCTCTAGTATTTGAAGTAGAACTACTGGACATCCTGTAATTCTCGCATAGCTATTGTTTTATAAAGGCTTTTTCTTCGGAGAAAGCCTTTTTTTATATCTGCTTAATATCAAAAACTTGTTATCTCTGCCCTTGCGAACCCATAGTAAAACATGGCATCTTAATTCTAATTTCGCTCACAAGGACAGGAAGAACCAATGAAAGACGAAACTCTTGCAATACATCATGGCTATGAAACGGACCCAACCACTAAATCATGTGCCACTCCAATCTATCAAACTGTCGCCTATGAATTTGACGATGCTCAACATGGCGCTGATTTATTTGATTTAGCCGTTCCTGGTAATATCTACACTCGTATCATGAACCCAACCAATGATGTATTAGAAAAGCGTATGGCGGCCCTGGAAGGCGGTATTGCAGGTCTAGCGGTAAGTGCAGGCAGCTCTGCAATCCACTACGCGGTGCTTACCCTCGCGCAAGCGGGTGACAATATTGTTTCGACACCTCAACTATACGGCGGCACTTACACCCTGTTTGCTCATATGTTCCCAAGCTTAGGTATCCAAGTAAAATTTGCCGCTGACGATAAGCCTGAGACACTGGCTGCGTTAATTGATGACAAAACGAAAGCGGTATATTGCGAATCTATTGGTAACCCTGCCGGTAATATCGTGGATATCGAAGGCATCGCCACTGCCGCACACGCCAAAGGCGTACCTGTCATTGTGGATAATACCGTTGCCACACCCGCGGTATGTAAGCCAATCCAATACGGCGCTGATATCGTAGTGCACTCGCTGACTAAATATGTAGGCGGACATGGTACAACTTTAGGCGGCATGATCATCGACTCAGGTAAATTCCCTTGGGCAGAGCACAAAGAACGTTTCGCTGTATTGAATCAGCCGGAACCTTCTTACCATGGCGTAGTATATGCTGAAGCCTTTGGTGAAGCTGCATTCATCGGCCGTGCACGCACAGTACCTTTGCGTAATACCGGTTCGGCATTATCACCAATGAATGCCTTCATGTTGATGCAAGGTCTAGAAACCTTATCACTGCGTATGGAGCGTCACTGTGAGAATGCGATTAAGGTGGCTACCTACTTGCAAAACCATCCAAAAGTTAGCTGGGTGAGCTATGCAGGCCTACCTGACTCACCTTTCTATGAACTCGCACAAAAATATATGCAAGGTAAGCCATCTAGCATCCTTTCGTTTGGCTTAAAAGACGGCTATGAAGCTGGGGTGAAGTTTTATGATGCGCTACAAATATTTAAACGCTTAGTAAACATTGGTGATGCTAAGTCATTAGCCTGTCATCCGGCTTCCACCACTCACCGCCAATTAACCGAGCAAGAGCAGAAGAATGCGGGCGTAGCGCCTGAAATGATTCGCTTGTCGGTTGGCATTGAGCACATTGACGATATTCTTGCCGATCTTGAGCAAGCATTGAATCAATAACCACGAATTGGTTTTCAACTAATGATACGACGGCGCTTAGGCGCCGTTTTTTATTGCCAGTTCCGAGCAAAGCTATCAATCCTTTCCTAGACTTAAAGCAATTCATATCAGTATGAAGAACTTTAAATTACGAGGGATTGGAAATGAAGGGAATAGCTGTATCAACCTTAATCAGCGCTTTGGTGCTAAGTACGCCAAGTTATGCATTCTTTGGCTTTGGCTCAGATGACGATGAAGATAAGAAAACTGACATGTCTGCGCTTACCGGACAAATCTCGCAACAGCTAAACTCAGCGCAAAGCACACCACTTACCGATCTACTGAGTAGCCAACTGGACGTCACGCCAACACAAGCGGCAGGTGGTGCCGGCGCACTATTATCTTTAGCTCAAACTCAGCTATCTGATGATAATGCCAGTGAGTTAAGCTCCCTTATTCCGGGGCTAAGTAGCTTTACAGGATCTACCGGATTGACCTCAATGATCACCAATATGGATTCGGTGAAGAGTACCTTTGAAAGTTTAGGGCTTGATCCTTCATTAGTGTCTCAGTTTGCACCGGTTATTTTGCAATACCTGACTTCTGAAGGTGCCAGTAGTGGCTTATTAGGTTCGTTGTCGAGTTTATGGGGATAGTTGATAAAGCAGCGTGAAGGTAATACCAATCGTATTAAATAACTGGTCATTCTAGCTTGTTAAAATGCTCGATAACGGCGTTAGAATTTTTGATTGTAGAATAACTACTTATCGAAAAATTGTGCCTTTTTCATCTCTAGCATTTTTCCTGCGCTAGTTCTGAGCACTTACTTAGTGTGATTGGTATAATTTAAAACAGAAGATAAAATTTATCGAATAGCCAAATAGCAGACACAAAAAAGCCGAGCATAAATGCTCGGCTTTTTAGTTCTAACTGAACTATTACTCAGCAGCTTCTTCAGCAACTGGACGATCTACAAGCTCAATGAATGCCATTGGTGCTTTATCGCCAGTACGGAAACCAGCTTTTAGGATACGAGTGTAACCGCCTTGACGGGCAGCAAAACGTGGACCTAGTTCGTTAAATAGTTTTGCCACAACTTCGTTATCACGAGTGCGAGCAAATGCAAGACGACGGTTAGCAACACTGTCAGTCTTAGCTAATGTAATCAAAGGCTCAACTACGCGACGTAGCTCTTTTGCTTTTGGCAATGTAGTCTTGATAACTTCATGACGTACAAGAGAGCTAGCCATATTGCTGAACATCGCTTTGCGATGTGAGCTGTTGCGGTTGAGTTGACGACCACTCTTACGATGGCGCATGACCTAATCCTTCTAACTAATATCGGTTAATCTTCAGCGATTGACGCTGGTGGCCAGTTTTCTAGGCGCATGCCTAGAGACAAGCCGCGAGAAGCAAGCACGTCCTTAATCTCAGTAAGTGATTTCTTACCAAGGTTAGGGGTTTTAAGAAGCTCTACTTCAGTACGCTGAACAAGATCACCGATGTAGTGAATCGCTTCTGCTTTTAGACAGTTTGCAGAGCGAACTGTTAGCTCAAGATCGTCTACAGGACGAAGTAGGATAGGATCGAACTCCGGCTTCTCTTCGATTGGTTCTTGAACACGTACATCACGAAGATCTACGAAAGCATCCAATTGTTCAGCAAGTATAGTTGCTGCACGACGGATTGCCTCTTCTGGCTCAAGAGTGCCATTCGTTTCCATATCGATAACAAGCTTATCCAAGTCAGTACGTTGTTCTACACGTGCCGCTTCTACAGCGTAGGCAATTTTGTCTACTGGGCTGTAAGTTGCGTCAACAAGTAGACGACCGATTGGGCGCTCATCTTCTTCAGTATGGATGCGAGATGAAGCTGGAACATAACCACGACCACGTTCAACTTTGATACGCATAGCGATATCAGCGTTGTCATCGGTTAGATGACAAATAACGTGCTCTGGGTTAGCGATCTCTACATCACCATCGTGGGTGATGTCACCTGCAACCACAGGGCCTGAGCCTGATTTGTTCAGTGTAATAAACACGTCATCTTTGCCTTCCGCTACGCGTACAGCCAAACCTTTAAGGTTCAGTAGGATTTCAAGAATGTCTTCTTGAACGCCTTCTTTAGTGCTGTATTCGTGTAGCACACCTTCAATCTCAACTTCTGTTACGGCACAACCCGGCATAGAAGATAAAAGAATACGGCGAAGTGCATTACCAAGAGTATGGCCAAAACCACGCTCTAATGGCTCAAGAGTTACTTTTGCGTGTGTCGTATTGATCTGTTCGATATCAACAAGACGTGGCTTAAGAAATTCTGTTACAGAACCCTGCATTGTGTCCTCTCTTTAGTTTAAACCTTACTTAGAGTAAAGTTCGACGATCAGGTGTTCGTTGATGTCAGCAGACAGATCAGAACGTTCTGGTAAACGTTTGAATGTGCCTTCCATTTTGCTGCCATCTACTTCAATCCAAATTGACTTTTCACGTTGTTCAGCAACTTCTAGAGCAGCCTTAATGCGAGATTGCGTTTTAGCTTTCTCACGAATTGAAACAACGTCATTTGCCGCTACTTTGAATGAAGGAACGTTAACAACTTTACCGTTAACTAGGATAGCTTTGTGGCTAACTAGTTGACGTGCTTCTGCGCGAGTTGCGCCAAAGCCCATGCGGTAAACTACGTTATCTAAACGACCTTCTAGAAGCTGAAGCAGGTTTTCACCTGTGTTGCCTTTAAGGCGTGCAGCTTCTTTGTAGTAGTTACGGAATTGTTTTTCTAAAACGCCGTAGATACGACGAACTTTTTGCTTCTCACGAAGCTGAACGCCATATTCAGATAGACGACCGCGACGAGCGCCGTGTACACCTGGTGCGTTATCAATTTTACACTTGGTATCGATCGCGCGGACACCAGACTTAAGGAATAAGTCAGTACCTTCACGACGGCTAAGCTTCAGCTTAGGACCCAAATATCTAGCCATGTTCTTTCTCCAATATTCCTAAAAACGAAACTTAAACGCGACGTTTCTTAGGTGGACGACAACCGTTATGAGGGATCGGAGTTGCATCAACGATGTTAGTGATGCGGTATCCAGCAGCGTTTAGTGCACGGATAGTTGACTCACGACCTGGACCTGGGCCCTTAACCATAACTTCCAAGTTCTTTAGGCCATATTCTTTAGCCATTTCGCCAGCGCGCTCTGCTGCAACCTGAGCTGCGAACGGAGTTGACTTACGAGAACCACGGAAACCTGAACCACCTGCAGTAGCCCAAGCTAGTGCGTTACCTTGACGGTCAGTAATGGTCACGATTGTGTTGTTGAAAGAAGCATGAATGTGCGCTACGCCATCAGCTACTTGCTTGCGAACGCGTTTACGTGCGCGAGTTGGTTGTTTTGCCATTGTACTCTACCCTTCCGACTATTTCTTGATCGGCTTACGCGGACCCTTACGGGTGCGAGCGTTGGTTTTAGTACGCTGTCCACGTAGTGGTAGACTGCGACGATGACGAAGACCACGGTAACAGCCAAGGTCCATAAGACGCTTGATGTTCATTGATACTTCACGGCGTAGATCACCTTCTACAGTGTATTTAGCTACACCATCACGCAGTTGATTGATCTGATCTTCAGTTAGTTCACTGATCTTAACATTTTCAGCAATACCCACTTCAGCTAAAATAGCTTGAGAACGAGTCTTACCGATGCCGAAGATTGCAGTTAATGCAATCACAGCATGCTTATGATCAGGAATGTTAATGCCTGCTATACGGGCCACTATTCACTCCTAGTACTTATGTAAAGAATTATCCGCAGCAGAGCCCGTCTAGGATACGCTGCGGCATACTACTTCTTTTGCACGCAAAAGGTAGGCCGAGGAATATACTCGAACCTACCCAATTTTTCAAGTAAAAACTTCTGCTAATTAGCCTTGGCGTTGTTTATGCTTTGGCTCACTGCAGATCACACGCACAACACCGTTGCGCTTGATGATCTTACAGTTACGGCAGATTTTTTTAACGGAAGCACGAACTTTCATTGCTAAACTCCGTAAATGAAATCTGGAACTACAACCGAATTAACGGCCATAACCCTTCAGATTTGCTTTCTTCAACACAGAATCATACTGTTGTGACATCAGATGAGTCTGTACCTGTGCCATGAAATCCATGATTACAACAACTACGATTAGTAGTGATGTACCGCCAAAGTAGAAACGTACGTTCCACATGACCATCATGAACTCGGGAATCAGACAGATAAAGGTAATATATAGAGCACCTGCAAGGGTTAGTCTAGTCATTACTTTATCAATGTATCTAGCTGTCTGCTCTCCTGGGCGGATGCCGGGTACGAAAGCACCAGACTTCTTCAAGTTATCTGCTGTCTCACGCGGGTTGAATACCAACGCCGTGTAGAAGAAACAGAAAAAGATAATCGCTGACGCATAAAGCATAACATATAGCGGCTGACCTGGGCTTAATGCTAGTGACACATCAGTTAACCAACCGAATGTCGCACTTTCGCCGTTCTGACCGAACCACTGTGCTAATGTTCCTGGGAACAAAATAATACTTGATGCGAAAATTGCAGGGATTACACCAGCCATGTTTATTTTCAATGGTAGGTGTGAACTCTGCGCTGCATATACCTTACGACCTTGTTGACGCTTGGCGTAGTTAACGACGATACGACGCTGACCACGTTCCATGAATACAACAAAGTAGATAACAGCAAATGCAATTACTGCGATTAACAGTAGAAGAAGCACGTGCAATTCACCTTGACGCGCCTGCTCAATTGTAGACCCGATTGCTTTAGGCAATCCTGCAACAATACCTGCAAAGATGATTAACGATATACCGTTACCAATTCCGCGCTCTGTAATTTGTTCACCTAACCACATTAAGAACATGGTGCCGGTTACTAAACTTACGGTTGCAATCAGGGTGAACATGGTTTGGTTGATAACAACCAGATTGTCGACCATATTCGGTAAGCCTGTTGCTATACCTATAGCTTGGAATGTTGCAAGTACGAGCGTGCCGTAACGTGTGTACTGACTTATCTTACGACGGCCAGCCTCACCCTCTTTCTTTAGCTCAGCTAAAGCAGGGTGAACAACAGTTAGCAATTGGACCACAATCGATGCCGAAATATACGGCATGATACCAAGGGCCAAGATAGATGCACGCGAAAGTGCACCACCGGAGAACATGTTGAACATTTCAACGATGGTACCTTGTTGCTGGTCTAACAGTTGGGCAAGTACAGCCGCGTCAATACCAGGGATCGGCACAAAAGAACCCGCACGAAACACCAACAAGGCACCTATTACGAATAACAGGCGTGTTTTCAATTCCGATACGCCACTTTTTGCACTACTAAAATCTTGTCCTGGTTTTTTAGCCATCTGTACCTTTCCCTCGAAGATTATTCTTCGATTTTACCGCCGGCAGCTTCAATAGCAGCTTTAGCGCCTTTAGTTACGCGAAGACCTTTAACAGTCACAGCTTTGTTAATTTCACCAGAAAGAACAACTTTTACAAATTCGATGTTCTTAGTGATTACGTTAGCAGCTTTAAGGCTGTTTAGATCTACAACGTCACCAGTTACTTTCGCTAGCTCAGCTAGACGAACTTCAGCAGACACTAGGCTCTTACGAGAAGTGAAGCCGAACTTAGGTAGACGCTGTTTCAAAGGCATTTGACCGCCTTCAAAACCTGGACGAACACTGCCGCCAGAGCGTGACTTTTGACCTTTGTGGCCACGGCCACCTGTTTTACCAAGGCCAGAACCGATACCACGGCCTACGCGCTTCTTAGAAGGCTTAGAACCAGCAGCCGGTGATAGAGTATTCAAACGCATTCTGATTACTCCTCAACTTTAACCATGTAGTAAACCTTGTTGATCATGCCGCGAATTGCAGGCGTGTCTTCAAGTTCTACCGTATGGTTGATGCGACGAAGGCCTAGACCACGTAAGCACAATTTGTGCTTAGGTAGACGACCGATTGAGCTTTTAGTTTGAGTTACTTTGATAGTTGCCATGGTGCTTACTCCGAAATATTTTCAACAGTTAGACCACGTTTAGCTGCAATCATCTCTGGAGATTTCATGCCGCTTAAACCATCAATAGTCGCGCGAACTACGTTGATAGGGTTTGTTGAACCGTATGCTTTCGCAAGTACGTTTCGAACACCTACAACTTCTAGTACTGCACGCATCGCACCGCCGGCGATGATACCAGTACCTTCCGCAGCTGGCTGCATGTATACTTTAGAGCCAGTGTGACGACCTTTCACCGCGTGGTGAAGAGTACCTTCATTAAGCGCGATCGTAACCATGTTACGACGAGCTTTTTCCATTGCTTTTTGAATCGCTGCAGGTACTTCACGAGCTTTGCCGTAACCGAAACCTATGCGACCGTTACCGTCACCAACTACTGTTAGTGCAGTAAAACTAAAGATTCGACCACCTTTAACCGTTTTAGCAACACGGTTAACGGCGATTAATTTTTCCGCCAAATCTGAAGCTTGTTGTTGTTCTTTAGCCATCGATCAACCCTACCTTAGAATTTCAGACCAGCTTCGCGAGCAGAATCTGCTAGCGCCGCTACTCGACCGTGGTATTGGAAACCAGAACGATCGAAAGCAACATTTGAAATGCCTTTTTCGATAGCGCGCTCAGCAATAGCTTTACCTACAGCTTTAGCAGCGTCAACGTTACCAGTGTTCTTAACTTGCTCACGGATCGCTTTTTCTACAGTAGAAGCAGCTGCGATAACCTCAGAGCCGTTTGGTGCAATAACCTGTGCATACACATGACGAGGAGTACGGTGTACTACTAGACGGTTCACACGAAGTTCAGCAATCTTACGACGTGCACGTGTAGCACGACGGATGCGAGATGCTTTCTTATCCATAGTGTTACCTTACTTCTTCTTAGCTTCTTTGGTACGCACATATTCATCTGCGTAACGAACACCTTTACCTTTATAAGGTTCAGGCTCACGGTAAGAACGAATGTTAGCCGCTGTTTGACCAACTAGTTGCTTATCAGCACCAGTTAGAACAATTTCAGTTTGGCTAGGACATTCGGCTTTAATACCCGCTGGCACTTCGTGCTCAACTGGGTGAGAGAAACCTAGAGTCAAGTTTACAGCGTTGCCTTTGATAGCAGCACGGTAACCAACACCCTTAAGAACTAGTTTCTTAGTAAAGCCTTCAGTAACACCAACAACCATGTTGTTTACAAGTGCACGCGCAGTACCAGCTTGTGCCCAAGCACCAGCTACACCTTCACGTGGACCGAAAGTTAGGTTGTTCTCTTCCTGAGAAATTACTACTGCGTTGTTGAAAACGCGAGAAAGTTCACCCTTAGGGCCTTTCACAGTAACTTCTTGACCATTAATCTTCACCTCTACTCCAGCTGGAATAGCGACAGGTGCTTTAGCAACACGAGACATATTCTACTCCTTAAGCTACGTAGCAGATGATCTCACCACCAAGACCCGCTTTGCGAGCGGCGCGGTCAGACATAAGACCTTTGGAAGTGGACACTACAGCAATACCCAAACCACCCATCACTGAAGGAAGGCTGTCTTTATTTTTATAGACACGCAGACCTGGACGAGAAACACGTTGGATTTGCTCGATTACTGGTTTTGCTTGGAAGTACTTAAGAGTAACTTCTAGCTCTGGTTTTGCTCCGCTTTCAACAGCGAAGTCTGTGATGTAACCTTCGTTTTTTAGCAAAGTAGCGATTGCAACTTTAAGCTTTGAAGAAGGCATTTTTACAGCAACTTTATTTGCTGACTGACCGTTACGAATGCGGGTCAGCATATCCGAAATCGGATCTTGCATGCTCATACGATTTACTCCAAATGATTAAGTGGCAATTACCAGCTAGCCTTACGAAGACCCGGAATCTCGCCTTTCATGCAAGCTTCACGAACCTTAATACGGCTTAGACCGAACTTACGTAGGTAACCGTGTGGACGACCAGTTTGGTTGCAACGGTTACGCTGACGAGATGCACTTGAATCACGTGGTAGAGATTGTAGTTTTAGAACTGCATCCCAACGCTCTTCTTCAGATGCGTTAACATCACTAATAGTGATTTTAAGCGCACGACGCTTTTCAGCGAATTTTGCTACTAGCTTAGCACGTTTAGTTTCGCGTGCTTTCATAGATTGTTTAGCCATAACAGTAACCCTTCACCTTACTTACGGAATGGGAAGTTAAAGGCAGCCAGCAGAGCTCGGCCTTCCTCATCGGTGCTCGCAGAAGTCGTGATAGTAATATCAAGACCACGAACGCGATCAACTTTATCAAAGTCGATTTCCGGGAAGATGATTTGCTCGCGAACGCCCATGCTGTAGTTACCGCGTCCGTCAAAAGACTTAGCGCTAACACCACGGAAGTCACGTACACGTGGTAGAGCGATGTTAATCAAACGCTCCAAGAAATCCCACATACGTTCGCCACGCAAGGTTACTTTACAACCGATTGGGTAGCCTTCGCGGATTTTAAAACCAGCAACAGATTTACGCGCTTTAGTGATTAGTGGCTTTTGACCAGAGATCGTTGCCATATCAGAAGCTGCGTTTTCTAGAAGCTTTTTATCGTTGATTGCTTCACCCACACCCATATTAAGGGTGATCTTATCGATTCTAGGGACTTGCATGACGCTTGTGTAGCTGAACTCTTTGGTAAGTTCAGCGACTACAGACGACTTGTAGTAATCATGCAGTTTCGCCATAGTTCACTCCAAATTACTCTATTCTTAGTTAGAAACGGTTTCGCCGTTAGACTTGAAGAAGCGAACCTTCTTGCCATCTTCGAAACGGAAACCGATACGGTCTGCTTTACCTGTAGCTGCGTTGTAGACTGCAATGTTTGAAGCATCAATTGCTGCTTCTTGCTCTACGATACCACCTTGAACATTCATAGCCGGTACAGGCTTCTGATGTTTCTTAACAAGGTTGATACCTTCAACGATAACTTTACCAGTTGTCAGAACCTTAGTTACTTTACCTTTCTTGCCTTTATCTTTACCAGCAAGAACGATTACTTCGTCATCACGACGGATTTTAGCTGCCATTTTACTGCTCCTTATAGTACTTCTGGAGCCAGTGAAACAATCTTCATGAATTTCGCATTACGAAGTTCACGAGTCACTGGGCCAAAGATACGAGTGCCGACTGGTTGCTCAGTAGTGTCGTTCAACAATACACAAGCATTACGGTCGAAGCGAATGACAGAACCGTCTGGACGACGTACGCCTTTACGAGTGCGCACAACAACCGCCTTCAGTACATCACCTTTTTTTACTTTACCGCGAGGAATTGCTTCCTTAACAGTAACTTTGATGATATCACCGATATGTGCATAACGACGGTGTGAGCCACCCAGAACCTTAATACACATTACCTTGCGCGCGCCAGAGTTATCTGCAGCGTCAAGTGTACTTTGCATTTGGATCATTGTTAGTGCTCCGCTAAATATTAAAAACTAGACCCTCTCGGGTCGGGCTGCCTCTTTAAAGGGATGCGAATTGTAACACCCTTTTACCCAATTGGGTAGGCAAAAAATAAGCGGCTCCCAAAAAATCCTGGAAGCCGCTTTAAGTTGTTAAAAACTAACGAAAATTAAACTTTCGCTTTTTTTACAACTTTTACCAAAGTCCAAGATTTAGTCTTAGACAGTGGACGACACTCTTGAATTTCAACGGTATCGCCTAGGCTACACTCGTTGTTTTCATCATGTGCGTGGATCTTAGTCGTGCGCTTTACGAACTTGCCGTAAATAGGGTGTTTAACCATGCGCTCGATAGCAACAACAATAGACTTATCGCCTTTGTCACTTACGATACGACCAAGTGAAGTACGGATTTTGTCGCTCATTATGCGCCTGCCTTCTCAGTCAATATGGTTTTAACACGTGCGATATCACGACGTACAGCTTTAAGAGTATGTGTTTGCTGTAGTTGACCAGTCGCAGCTTGCATGCGCAAGTTGAACTGTTCACGTAGCAAATTCAATAGCTCAGCGTTAAGTTCTTCAACGCTCTTTTCACGTAGCTCTTGTGCTTTCATTACATCACCTGCTTAGTTACAAATGTTGTTTTGATAGGCAGTTTACGTGCCGCTAGGCGGAACGCTTCACGTGCCAACTCTTCAGGTACGCCATTCATTTCGTACATAACCTTGCCAGGTTGGATTTGAGCAACCCAGTACTCAACGTTACCTTTACCTTTACCTTGACGAACTTCAAGAGGTTTTTCAGTAATCGGTTTGTCTGGGAAGATACGAATCCAAATTTGACCTTGACGTTTAACATGACGTGTCATAGCACGACGTGCCGCTTCGATTTGACGAGCAGTAATACGTCCACGACCAACAGCTTTAAGACCGAATTCGCCGAAGCTTACTTCAGTACCTTTAGCTAGGCCACGGTTACGACCAGTCTGAACCTTACGGAACTTAGTACGTTTAGGTTGTAGCATCTGTCGACTCCTTACTTACGGCCTTTACGCTGCTTCTTAGGCTTGTCAGCCTTTGGCTCTACTGCATTAGCAGCTGGCATACCGCCTAGGATTTCACCTTTGAAGATCCAGACTTTAATGCCGATCACACCGTATTGGGTGTGAGCCGAAGAAGTTGCGTAATCGATGTCAGCACGAAGGGTATGTAGTGGCACACGGCCTTCACGGTACCATTCAGTACGCGCGATTTCAGCACCGCCAAGACGGCCGCTTACTTCTACTTTGATACCTTTAGCGCCAAGACGCATTGCGTTTTGTACCGCGCGCTTCATAGCACGACGGAACATAACACGACGCTCTAGCTGAGACGCGATGCTATCAGCCACTAATTGACCATCTAGCTCAGGCTTACGTACTTCAGCGATGTTAATTTGCGCTGGTACACCTGCGATTTTAGCTACAGCTGTGCGTAGCTTCTCAACGTCTTCACCTTTCTTACCGATAACAACGCCAGGGCGAGCAGTGTGAATAGTCACACGAATGCTCTTAGCTGGACGTTCGATAACGATACGTGAAAGAGACGCTTTTGAAAGTTCCTTAGTAAGGAACTGACGTACCTTGAAGTCGCCGTCTAGGTTGTCAGCGAAATCTTTGGTATTAGCAAACCATGTAGCATTCCAAGGCTTGACGATGCCAAGACGAATACCATTAGGATGTACTTTCTGACCCATTGCTTATCTCCTAGTCTTAAGCGTCTGCAACAACAATTGTGATGTGGCAAGAACGCTTCAAGATACGGTCGGCACGGCCTTTAGCACGAGGCATAATACGCTTCATGATAGGACCTTCATCTACGAAGATTTTAGCGACATTTAGATCGTCGATATCTGCACCTTCGTTATGCTCAGCGTTCGCGATTGCTGATTCAAGAACTTTCTTAACTAGTACAGCAGCTTTTTTGTTGCTGAAAGTTAGGATTTCTAGTGCTTGATCAACATTCTTGCCACGGATTTGGTCCGCAACAAGGCGAGCTTTCTGTGGAGAAATACGAGCAAAGTTATGTTTAGCTAAAGCTTCCATTATCTACTCCTTATTTCTTCTTGGCTTTCTTATCTGCAGCATGGCCGCGATAAGTACGAGTTGGCGCAAATTCGCCCAGTTTGTGACCGATCATTTCTTCGGTTACGAATACTGGTACGTGCTGACGACCATTATGGACAGCGATGGTCAAACCAATCATTGTTGGGATGATCATTGAACGACGGGACCAAGTCTTAATAGGCTTTTTGTCTCCGCTTTCCACCGCTTTCTCTACCTTCTTCAGCAAGTGCAGGTCAATAAAAGGACCTTTCTTGAGAGAACGTGGCATGGCGATTCCTCTTTATAGATTACTTGTTACGACGACGTACGATGTACTTGTCAGTGCGCTTGTTCTTACGAGTCTTAAAGCCTTTAGTAGGCTGACCCCAAGGTGATACTGGGTGACGACCACCAGAAGTACGACCTTCACCACCACCGTGTGGGTGATCTACCGGGTTCATTACAACACCACGTACGGTTGGACGTACGCCGCGCCAGCGTGAAGCACCAGCTTTACCTAGTTCACGTAGCATGTGCTCAGAGTTACCAACTTCACCGATCGTAGCACGACCTTCAGAAAGAACTTTGCGCATTTCACCTGAACGTAGGCGTAGAGTTACATATGCACCATCGCGAGCGATGATTTGTGCGTATGCACCTGCAGAACGAGCAATTTGTGCACCTTTACCAGGCTTAAGTTCAACACAGTGTACAGTTGAACCTACTGGGATGTTGCGCATCGGCAGAGTGTTACCTGCTTTGATTGGCGCATCAACACCAGACTGGATTGAATCTCCAGCTGAAATGCCTTTTGGTGCAATAATGTAGCGACGCTCACCGTCTGCGTACAGAACTAGAGCAATGTTTGCGCTACGGTTTGGATCGTATTCTAGACGCTCAACTTTCGCTGGGATGCCATCTTTAGTACGTTTAAAGTCAACTAGACGGTAGTGATGTTTGTGACCACCACCGATGTGACGTACTGTGATACGACCGTTGTTGTTACGACCACCATTCTTAGAGTTTTTCTCTAGAAGTGGAGCGTATGGCTTACCCTTGTGCAGGTCAGCGTTAACAACTTTAACTACGTGACGACGACCAGGGGAAGTCGGCTTACATTTAACAATAGCCATTCTTAACTACTCCTGTTATTCCGCACCGCCAACGAAGTCAAGATCTTGACCTTCTTTCAAGGTAACGTAAGCTTTTTTCACGTCTGAACGACGGCCTTCACGCATACCTTGACGTTTGGTCTTACCCTTAAGAACAAGAGTATTTACAGACTTAACTTCAACTTCAAATAGCTTTTCTACAGCTGCTTTGATCTCTTTTTTAGTTGCATCTTTTGCTACTTTGAAAACGATAGTGTTCGCTTTCTCTGCAGCCATAGTTGCTTTTTCAGAGATATGTGGAGCACGTAGAACTTTTAGTAGACGCTCTTCAGTGATCATGCCAGCATCTCCTCAACTTGCTTCACTGCATCAGCAGTAATTAGAACCTTGTCGAATGCAATTAGGCTTACTGGATCAATACCAGCTACGTCACGTGCATCAACTTTATAAAGGTTACGAGCAGCTAAGAATAGATTCTCATCTACTTCACTAGTCACGATTAGAACGTCGTTAAGCTCAAGATCTTTAAGCTTAGCTACTAGCTCTTTTGTTTTTGGTGCTTCTACTGAGAAGTTATCAACAACGATTAAACGCTCTTGACGAACAAGCTCAGAAAGAATGCTTTTCATAGCACCGCGATACATTTTTTTGTTTACTTTTTGGCTGTGATCCTGTGGTTTCGCAGCAAAAGTAACACCACCTGATCGCCAGATTGGGCTACGAATTGTACCAGCACGTGCACGGCCAGTACCTTTTTGACGCCATGGCTTAGCGCCACCGCCAGATACTTCAGAACGAGTCTTTTGAGCACGAGTACCTTGACGAGCACCTGCTGCATAAGCAACAACTACTTGGTGTACAAGAGCTTCGTTGAAGTCACGTCCGAAAGTAGTCTCGGAAACAGTTAGTGCATCAGCACCTTTAACCATCAATTCCATTACTTACTCCTAGACGTTATGCTTTAACAGCTGGTTTTACGATAACGTTGCCGCCGATTGAGCCTGGTACTGCACCTTTAATAAGAAGCAGATTGCGCTCAGCGTCAACACGTACGATCTCTAGGTTTTGAGTCGTTACACGCTCAGCACCCATGTGACCAGCCATTTTCTTGCCTTTAAATACGCGACCTGGAGTTTGACATTGGCCAATTGAACCTGGTGCGCGGTGAGACAAGGAGTTACCGTGAGTCATATCTTGAGTAGAGAAATTCCAACGCTTGATAGCGCCTTGGAAGCCTTTACCTTTAGAAGTACCAGTAACGTCTACTTTTTTTACTTCATTGAAAAGTTCTACGTTTAGCTCAGCGCCAACTTCAAACTCTTCACCGTTTTCTAAACGGAATTCCCAAAGACCGCGACCTGCTTCAACACCTGCTTTCGCAAAGTGACCAGCTTCGGCTTTATTAACGCGGTTAGCTTTCTTAGCACCAGCTGTAATCTGGATTGCAGAATAACCATCAGTATCAAGAGTACGAACTTGTGATACACGGTTGTTTTCTACTTCCACTACAGTTACTGGGATAGAAACGCCTTCTTCGGTAAATACGCGGGTCATACCCACTTTACGTCCGACTAGACCAATCATTCTTCTAATCTCCCTTAACCTAGGCTGATTTGAACATCAACACCAGCAGCAAGGTCTAGACGCATAAGAGCATCTACAGTCTTGTCAGTTGGTTCAACGATGTCGATCAAACGCTTGTGTGTACGAATTTCATACTGGTCACGTGCGTCTTTGTTAACGTGTGGAGAGATAAGAACAGTGAAACGTTCTTTACGAGTAGGTAGTGGAATAGGACCACGAACCTGCGCGCCGGTACGTTTTGCTGTTTCAACGATTTCCGCAGTTGAAGCATCGATTAGTTTATAATCGAAAGCTTTAAGGCGGATACGAATACGTTGGTTCTGCATGAGACAGAGCTCCAATTAATAATTAAATACACAAACAATATCGCCACTCACTCTTAAATTAATAAGGGAATGCCGATTGATTTATGTGAAACCGTAGCTTCCAAAATCAGGAAGCATTGTCAGCTAATTTTCGATTAACTTATAGCATAAAGCTAGTTTATTAATTGTATTAACCGCGAACATAAGCTGAGTATACGTTACCTAGGTTTCCCTAGCTCCTCAGTGCTCATTGGTTCACAACCGACTTAAGTCAGTGCGGAGGATTATACAGATCGTAGAGGGGGATGCAAGAGGTGAGCGAAAATTAATCGTAATTTACGTAAAGCCACTAGAGACTAGCACTAATATCCACCCTCCCCTGTACTGCCCTCACTATTTTTAGCATAAAAAAAGGGAAGCCTAAGCTTCCCTTTTAAATGCAGTTTCTTCTTATGAAGAAGTGTGCAAGATTTTAACTAAATATTAGTCAAAGATCTTAGCAACAACACCAGCACCAACAGTACGGCCACCTTCACGGATTGCGAAGCGTAGACCTTCGTCCATTGCGATTGGAGCGATTAGCTCAACAGTCATTTGAACGTTGTCACCTGGCATTACCATTTCTACGCCTTCAGGTAGAGTGATGTCGCCTGTTACGTCAGTTGTACGGAAGTAGAACTGTGGACGGTAACCTTTGAAGAAAGGAGTATGACGGCCGCCTTCATCTTTAGAAAGAACGTATACTTCTGACTCAAATTTAGTGTGTGGGTTGATAGAACCTTTAGCAGCAAGTACTTGGCCACGTTCAACGTCATCACGCTTAGTACCACGTAGTAGTGCACCAACGTTCTCACCAGCACGACCTTCGTCAAGCAGTTTACGGAACATTTCAACACCAGTACAAGTAGTAAGAGTAGTATCTTTGATACCAACGATTTCTACTTCGTCACCTACGCGTAG
Organism: Vibrio sp. B1Z05; assembly: GCF_052955985.1. Lineage (NCBI taxonomy): Bacteria > Pseudomonadati > Pseudomonadota > Gammaproteobacteria > Vibrionales > Vibrionaceae > Vibrio > Vibrio sp. B1Z05. Next base: position 228,106 of record NZ_CP130463.1, on the reverse strand, counting down.
GATACCGCGCTCGATACGACCAGTAACAACAGTACCACGACCTTGAATTGAGAATACATCTTCAATTGGTAGTAGGAACGGTTGGTCAACAGCACGCTCTGGAAGTGGAATGTAAGAATCTAGTGCTTCTGCAAGCTCAACAATCTTGTCTTCCCACTGCTTCTCGCCGTTTAGTGCGCCAAGTGCAGAACCTTGGATTACTGGAAGATCATCTCCTGGGTATTCGTACTCAGAAAGAAGTTCACGAACTTCCATTTCTACTAGTTCAAGTAGCTCTTCGTCATCAACCATGTCACATTTGTTCATGAATACGATGATGTAAGGAATACCAACCTGACGACCAAGTAGGATGTGCTCACGAGTTTGAGGCATTGGACCATCAGTTGCAGCAACAACTAGGATACCACCATCCATTTGAGCAGCACCAGTGATCATGTTTTTAACATAATCGGCGTGTCCTGGACAGTCTACGTGTGCGTAGTGACGTTCTGGAGTATCGTACTCTACGTGAGAAGTAGCGATTGTGATACCGCGCTCACGCTCTTCTGGAGCATTATCGATAGATGCGAAGTCTTTAGCTTCACCACCGTATACTTTTGAAAGAGTAGTACAGATAGCTGCAGTTAGAGTTGTTTTACCGTGGTCAACGTGGCCGATAGTACCAACGTTTACGTGCGGTTTCGTACGTTCAAATTTTTCTTTAGACACGATCGTGTTCCTTCCTAGTTATGATTCGCCGCGACCGAACATAGTCGAGGCGCGCCAGAATTTGCTATTTTAAGCATCAAACGCCTTTAGCGCAATATTTAGGCGCACTGATTTGAAAAAATTCATCAGTTCTATTTAGCGCCTAAATGATTAACCACGCTCGGCAATAATAGCATCAGCCACATTCTTCGGCACTTCAGCGTACTCACTAAACTCCATAGAGTAAGAAGCACGGCCTTGTGTCGCTGAACGTAAGTCAGTTGAATAGCCAAACATGACAGACAATGGTACCTGCGCACGGACAACTTTGAGTCCAGCAGTTCCGTCTTCCATGCCTTCAATAATGCCGCGACGACGGTTTAAGTCACCTACTACACTACCCATCCAGTCTTCTGGCGTGGTTATTTCAACTTTCATCATTGGTTCAAGGAGAACTGGTTGTGCATCAAGTGCACCTTCCCTGAACGCCATTGAGGCAGCGATTCTAAACGCTATCTCACTTGAGTCGACATCATGGTAAGAACCATCAACTAAGGTCGCTTTGACATCCTGCATAGGATAGCCAGCAAGCACACCATTAATCATTTGCTCTTCGATACCTTTCGATACCGAACTGATGTATTCGCTAGGAACTACACCGTCCACAATATCGTTCACAAAAACAAAACCTTCGCCCGGTTCTGATGGCTCAAGCTCAAGCCATACGTGACCATACTGGTTACGTTCACCTTGACGAATAAATTTACCTTCAACCTTGGTTTTGCCACGAATTGCTTCGCGGTAAGCAACCTGAGGGTTACCTACGTTACAACCAACGTTAAATTCACGCTTCATACGGTCAACGATGATATCTAAGTGAAGCTCACCCATACCAGAGATCAAGGTTTGACCCGTTTCGTTGTCCATTTCTACGTGGAAAGAAGGATCTTCTGCAGCTAACTTTTCTAAAGCAATGGCCATTTTATCTTGGTCTGCTTGAGATCTAGGTTCTACCACAATTTGAATTACAGGGTCAGGAAATTCCATACGTTCTAGAATCACCTTGTGATTCTGATCGCACAATGTATCACCTGTCGTCACATCTTTTAAGCCGATAACGGCCGCGATGTCACCTGCGTACACTTCTTTCACTTCTTCACGCTTGTTCGAGTGCATTTGTACAATACGACCAAGACGTTCTTTTTTCTCTTTAACTGAGTTGTAGACTGTTCCAGCCGATTTGACAACTCCAGAGTAAACACGCATGAAGGTTAAAGTACCTACAAACGGGTCTGTTGCAATCTTAAATGCTAATGCAGAAAACGGTTCTTTATCATCGGCATGACGCTCAACAACATTTTCGTTTTCATCAACGCCTTGAATTGCGGGTACATCAACAGGTGATGGTAAGAAATCAACAACTGCATCAAGTACTGCTTGAACACCCTTGTTTTTAAAGGCACTACCACAAGTTGCAAGTACAATTTCGTTGTTAAGAGTACGAATGCGTAGACCTTGTTTGATCTCTGCTTCCGTTAACTCACCTTCTTCAAGGTACTTATCCATCAGCTCTTCGTTAGCTTCAGCAGCTGCTTCCACTAAGTTAGTACGCCATTCTTCTGCGCTTTCAAGCATATCAGCAGGGACATCTTCATAAGAGAAAGACATACCTTGATCAGCTTCATTCCAGCTGATGCGCTTCATCTTGATCAGGTCTACAACACCTGCAAATTCATCTTCAGCACCAATATTCAATTGAATAGGCACTGGAGTTGCACCAAGACGCTCTTCAATTTGGTCAACAACGCGCAGGAAGTCAGCGCCTGTACGGTCCATTTTGTTAACGAACACTAAACGAGGAACATGGTACTTATCTGCTTGACGCCAAACTGTCTCAGATTGAGGCTCAACACCCGATGCGCCACAGAAAACGACAACGGCACCATCAAGTACACGCAATGAGCGTTCTACTTCGATAGTAAAGTCAACGTGTCCAGGGGTATCGATAATGTTGATGCGATGATCTTGGAATTGAGCTTCCATACCGCGCCAAAAGGTGGTGGTCGCCGCAGAAGTGATAGTAATACCACGTTCTTGCTCTTGCTCCATCCAGTCCATGATAGCTGCGCCGTCATGAACCTCACCAATTTTATGAGAGAGACCGGTATAGAATAGAATACGCTCACTTGTGGTTGTTTTACCTGCATCTACGTGAGCTACGATACCGATATTACGGTAGCGCTCAATAGGAGTTTTACGAGCCACGATTCTATCCTCTTATTAGGGACTATTAATGTTTTAAAAATATAGGCTTTTAAAATATGAATAGACCCTATTTTTCCTTTCTGAAAAATAGAGAAATGCAGCGAGCAAGGCTCGCTGCATTAAAGGTCTTACCGAGGGATTACCAGCGGTAGTGAGCAAACGCTTTGTTAGCGTCAGCCATGCGGTGAACGTCTTCACGTTTCTTAACCGCAGTACCTTTGTTCTCAGACGCGTCTAGCATTTCAGCAGCTAGGCGTTGAGCCATAGATTTTTCACCACGCTTGCGCGCAGCTTCAACCAACCAACGCATAGCAAGTGCGTTACGGCGAACCGGACGTACTTCTACAGGTACTTGGTAAGTTGAACCACCTACACGGCGAGATTTAACTTCTACCGCTGGGCGAACATTTTCAAGAGCTTCTTCAAATACAGCTAAGTGGTCTTTACCAGACTTCTCAGCCATAACTTCTAGTGCAGTGTAAACAATTTTTTCTGCAGTAGATTTTTTTCCGTCAACCATAAGGATGTTAACGAATTTTGCCAGCAATTCAGATTTGAACTTAGGATCTGGAAGGATCTTACGCTGACCAATAACGCGACGACGTGGCATAGGAATTTCTCCGTTGTCTTCTTCAGGTTATCCAAAACTTTACAGTTTCTTCAAAATTAATATGTAATTTTAATGTTTGGCCTTACTTAACGCTTCTTTATAACAAGAAGGGCATTAAGACTTAGGACGCTTCACACCGTACTTAGAACGACCTTGTTTACGGTCATTTACGCCTGCACAGTCAAGTGCGCCACGAACAGTGTGGTAACGTACACCAGGAAGGTCTTTAACACGACCGCCACGGATAAGAACAACACTGTGCTCTTGAAGGTTGTGACCTTCACCGCCGATGTACGAAGTCACTTCAAAGCCGTTCGTTAGACGAACACGGCAAACCTTACGAAGTGCTGAGTTAGGTTTTTTTGGTGTAGTTGTGTAAACACGAGTACATACACCACGTTTTTGTGGGCACGCTTCTAGTGCAGGCACGTTGCTTTTAACAACTTGCTTTGCACGTGGCTTGCGTACCAACTGGTTAATAGTTGCCATTAACTAGCTCCTGATTACTTAAAATAAGCTTTGTGAAAAATCTAAGCCCTATCACACTAGTGCAATTAGGGACGCGAAATTCTATTCGGGGACGGGAGGGGTGTCAAGAAATATACAGATCTTTTTTAACATCTGAGCCGATCCGCGACAGATCGATACTATATTCGCTATCTAGAATAGTTTTTAGGGGGTATTTACCAAGTTAAGGATTTACTGTGCTCTGCTGTAAGGTCAACAAAACCGGCAAAATCGACACATTCAATATGTGTCGCACACACCGCTTCTAATCCTCTTGCGCTCACGTCAGGCTGCAAAGCCTTAAGCGTTACTTGCTTAGGCAAACAAGCGTGCAATTTGTGCTTAGGATTGATGGCATACACGGCCTCTTCAACCAGTAATATGCTGTCTTTTTCTAGCACATACGAAGATAGAGTCTCTACAAAGTGTAAACGAGTTACTATGTGCAACATAATTTAAAACCTTAATACCACATCACAAGCGGCCAGTTTTTGGGCGATTTCAGTACCGCTGAGTAACTGCGCATCCAAAAATAAGTCATCCGCAGAAAAGCCAAAGTCATTAAGGCTAGCGTCACAGACAAACAAATCTTCTACCTCATATAAATCCAGCAGTCGAAATGCTGAGATATAGTCGCGACTCAATATCGATTGCGGTTGTTGATGCTTTAATAGCTGACTGACGCCATCACCAATAAAAAACAGTGACAGATTTTCGCTGTATGCTGAAGTTGCTAAAACCGCATCAAGTGCTTCACGCCCAGCAGCTGTAGTGTGTGGTGAGGTCGTAAATACAAAGGCAATACTTTTCAAAACTGCACTACCCTATCCTGACTCAGTAACGATTCGGCTAAACTGCCTAATCCAGACTGTTCAAAACCATCGGCAAGATTAGATTGCGCCAATTGGTGTTGCTCGGCTTCTTGTTGCCCGACCATGCCTCTGCGCAAGGCTGCCGCTACACATGTTTGCAATAACACCCCATGCTCTGCTGCCAACTGCTGCCACGCCGAAACCAAATCAAATTCATCATTAGCAGGCACAGTTAAACCGTTGCCGTTTGTGACGCCTTGTTGGTAAAAGAAAACATTCACTAAACGGTGGCCTTTGTTGATCAGAGCTTTGGCAAACTGATAAGCATTCAAACTTGACTGCTCACCATATACCTCACCATTCACCACTAAGGTGTACGTTAAGCTCAAATTACTCGTCCTCAGTCTTACGCTGACGAATATACAAATACACTGTATGTTTCGAGATATTCAAACGATCGGCCACACTACTGATAGCATCTTTTATATCAAAGATACCTTTGTCATACAGTTCCATGACGATTTGACGGTTTTTAGTGTTATTCGACACCATCTTATCCGCATTCACTTCATCAATGGTGCGTTCAACGGTTTGATCCACCAGCTCTTCAACATCACTGGCAAAATTCACTGACGAAGCCGCAGCTTGTGCTTCTTCAGTTGGCATAAATGAAGTCAGCACTTGCGAGAAAGGAGCATCTAAATTGACATTGATACAAAGAAGCCCAATCACTCGGTTATCGCCATTGCGAATCGCCACAGTGATCGATTTCATTAATACCCCACCTTTGGCGCGAGTAAAGTATGAGCGAGAGAAGTTTCTTTCTGAACCTTCAATGTCTTTTAACATTTTAAGGGCAAGAACTGTAATTGGAGAACCTACCTGACGGCCAGTATTTTCGCCATTGGCTATGCGTATAGCCGAGGTATTAAGATCTTCTAACGAATGCAGAACGATCTCACAAAACTGTCCTATCAAACTGGCAATACCATCAACTACTGCTTCATACGAGCGCAGGATGATCTTGTCGTGCTCTGTAAAAGGTTTGATATCAACAGAATCCAGCTCTAATAGCGATTCAGCATCAATAATTTCAGTGTTCACGTATCTATCCAGTTAATAATTCAAATAATAAGTTAAAGTTTATCAGATTATTTGAAAAAAGAGAGAGCAACCTGAATTAACACATTAATATTCTGATCTAAATCATAAACAAAATGCAAAAAACCGAGGCAAGCCTCGGTTTTATAAAGCCTATTTGCTATTACTTAGTAGCAGGCTGTGCCGCTGGAGCTTCAATACCTAGCAGCTCAACTTCAAACACTAAAGTAGAGTTAGCAGGGATAGCTGGAGACTCTTGGTCGCCGTAAGCTAGCTCTGGTGGGATAACAAATTTGTATTTAGAACCCACTTTCATAAGTTGCAGACCTTCAGTCCAACCAGGAATCACACGGTTAAGTGGGAATGTTGCTGGTTCGCCACGGTCGATAGAGCTATCGAACTTAGTGCCGTCCGTTAAAGTACCTGTATAGTGAACTTTAACTACGTCGGTAGCTTTAGGAGTCGCGCCGTCACCTTGTTTTTCAACTTGGTAAAGGATGCCAGAATCAGTTTTGGTTACGCCATCTTTCTTAGCAAAATCAGCACGGAAATCTTCGCCAGCTTTCAATGCTGCAGCTGATTTAGCCGCGGCTTTTTCAGCCATTTTCTTGCTAACGCGAGCGTCTAGACCTTCAAGAACCGTACGGATTTCATCTTCTTTAAGACCAGCATTACCGGCAAATGAATCCGTAATACCTTTCAGTACCATTTCATCGCTAAGCTCAATACCAATCTCTTTTGGTTTCTCTACACTTGCTTTTAGGTAAGTTGCAAATGAAACACCGATTGCGTATGCCGCTTTATCGTCGTCAGATTTAAACTGCATTGCACTAGCTTCTGCTGGAGCGGCTGCTTCAGTTGCGGCTGGGGCTGCTGCGTCTGTCTTTGGTGCTTCTTCTTTTTGACAACCAACTGCTAGGGCAACTGTTGCTGCAAGCAGAGAAAGTTTTAGCATTGATTTCATTTATTTCTCCAAATCATGGCTTAGCCATTACTTTAAGCACTATTAGGTGCAAATTGTTTCCGTTAATATTTTATTAAAATTAACAAATTACAGGTCAGTGTGCGAATTATAATTACGCCTACACAACCTTTAATTGTCATTTCTAAGTAAAAATGTGTGAGATAGGGACTTAGACCCTACTCTTTAGATTAGTTCCCTAGTAAGCGAGTTAAATCGCCTGATTGGCTTCTATAAGAGTCCATTTCCCGCCAACCCTACGGCTATTTCCCTGCTAGTATTCGGTTATAAGGGTAGGATATAGAGATGAAGGCACAGGTAATCTAAGGTAAACTGCTCCCCGTTATCGATTTTATAGGCTCAATGCAATGTCAGATACAACAGAGATTTCAACACTAATCCAAAAGCTTAATCAGAAAATTGATGATCTTGAGTGTAAAGCGGCATTTCAAGAACAAACCATCGATGAACTTAATGATGCACTAAGTCAGCAACAATTACTGATTTCAAGAATGCAAACACAAATGAAATACGTAGTGGGTAAAGTGAAAAACATGGATACCTCTAACCTTGCCGATCCATCTGAAGAGACCCCACCACCTCATTACTAATCTCTATTTGCTGCACATCACGGCACTACCTGTAAAACGAAAAAAGCCTCCGATTAGGGAGGCTTTCTAAATTAAGTCTAAGTGATTTAACTTTTAGTAGTTAAAGCAGCAGTCTAGTGGTTAGAGCAGCAGTCGTCGCCTTTACCACACTCACCTTTACCACCACAGCATTCATGATCGTCATGGCCATGAGCGCCTTCTCTGTGGATGTGGCCGTGTGCAACTTCTTCTTCTGTTGCTTCACGAATCGCCACTACTTCTACGTCAAACGTTAGAGTTTGACCTGCTAGCATGTGGTTACCATCAACAACAACTTCGTCACCGTCAACTTCTGTAATTTCTACAGGAATTTGGCCTTGGTCTGTATCTGCTAAAAAGCGCATGCCAACTTCTAGTTCATCTACGCCTTGGAATACATTGGCAGGAACACGTTGCACCATAGCGTCGCTGTGCTCACCGTACGCTTCTTCAGGACTTACAGTCACGCTGAACTTGTCGCCAACTGCGCGACCAGCAAGAGCTTTTTCTAAACCAACTACTAGGTTGTTGTGTCCGTGTAGATAATCCAATGGTGCATCCACACCGGCTTGATCAACAACTACGCCTTCTTCAAGCTTTACTTGATATGCAAGACTTACTACTGAGTTATTGTCGATTTTCATAGTCACTCCAAAAAGTTGGTTATTCAACTGTTCAAAAAAGAGGCGCAATAATACAGACTAACCTTTGCCATGGCTAGCGCTTAATTCTATTCTGGTTTAAAGATCCCAATCATATCCTGATCTTTTGCTTTTTGTTGCTTTTCTGCGGGCAAACGAGGCTGTTTATAATCACAACTCACACATTCTACCCATTCGATATTATTCACTTCCCACCAGCGCAAGCTATCCATATCGTGACACTCTGGACATTCAGCACCCGCAATAAATCGTTTTCTAATTTTCATCATTTCTATTCCAGTAATTGCTCGACTGACGTTCGTTTTCTATTTCTCGACCAAAGATCTCTTCTAGCTCTTTACGTGCTTCTTTAGCTCGCAGGGCTAAATCACTTTCATCACTATGCTGAGGCAACAACTCTTTCAGCATAGTATTATCTAACTTATTAAAATGCTTAGCGGCGCGAGTGGCTTGATGAGGGTGCATACCTAACGCAACCAACAATTGTCGCCCTAAATCTAACGCGCCCAAAAAGGTTTCTCGTGAATAACCTGGCACGCCATGATTGAGTAATTGATAGGCTTCTACGCGACTGCGCGCTCGAGCAAAGACTTTTAAATTAGGGAAATGTTGCTGGCATAACTCAACAGTGCGAATGATCTCATCAGGGGCATCAGTACACAGCACTATCGCTTCTGCATTTTCAGCGCCTGCTGAACGTAATAAGTCGATATTAGTGACATCCCCAAAATAGACTTTATAACCAAATTTACGTAATAGTTTTATCTGGCTTGGGTCGCTTTCTAAGATAGTCAGCTTTACTTTATTAGCGTACATCAAACGACCAATCACTTGGCCGAAACGACCAAAGCCCGCCACGATAACTCGCGGTTCTCGATCGCGTACCTGTTCGTGAGATTCCGCTTCATCACTGCTATTAATGCTGCGCGAATAAATCCACGACTGTACTTTTAATATTAGCGGCGTGGTCACCATAGACAAACTGACCACCACCAACAAAAAGCTAGCCACAGAATTAGATAACAGACCCAGCGCTAATGACGCAGTAAAGATAACAAAAGCAAACTCGCCACCTTGACTTAAAATTGCCGCCATTCGACTGCGCGATTTAGACTTGATGCCAAACAGACGTGCCAGTACATATAAAATGAGCCCCTTGGCGGTGACTAACCCCACTACCGTTGCGAGAATCAATAAAGGACTATCAAATAGTAAGCCTAGATTGACCGACATCCCCACCGAGATAAAAAACAGCCCAAGCAATAGACCTTTAAAAGGCTCAATAGTGATTTCTAGCTCATGTCGGTATTCACTTTCAGCCAACAACACTCCCGCTAAAAATGTACCTAACGCCATCGACAAGCCAAGATGTTGCATGGTTACCGCAATGCCAAAGACCACCAGCAATGCAGCGGCGGTAAATAACTCACGCGTTCCAGTAGAGAGTACGAATCGAAACAAAGGCCTAAGTAAGAAGTGACCAGCAACTAATAAAGCAACCACAGCTAACAATGTCATCCCTACATCAGCCCAATTACCGGCTACCCCTCCTGCCAATAACGGCAGCAAAGCCAGCATAGGAATCACCGCAATATCTTGGAACAGTAATACCGCAAATCCTGACTGGCCGGTTTCACTTCCCGCTAACCCTTGCTCATCAATCACTCGCAATGCAATGGCGGTTGATGACAACGCCAAGCCCATGCCAATGGCAATACTGCTCATCCATGATTGACCTAGCAAAAATGCCACCATAGAGATAAACAGTGTCGATATAAGCACTTGAGCTCCGCCTAAGCCTAAAATAGGAATGCGCATCGCCCACAGTTTTTTAGGGTTCAGCTCCAAGCCAATTAAAAACAGCAGCAGTACCACCCCAAGCTCTGAGAAGTGCAAAATGGCATCGACATCATTAATTAAAGACAATCCCCACGGGCCAATCACCACCCCCGCCAGCAGATAACCCAATACCGAGCCAAGCCCCAGTCGTTGCGCCAAAGGCACAGCGATAACGGCGGCACCTAAAAACAACACACTGCTTTCTATGAGTTCATTATTTAGCGCCATTACTGCCCCCTTCCACACCTGCTTGCTCAGCCAGAGGATTTACCAACCATTGTCGATATTGCAAAGCATGTTGCGCACGCTCGGCATCAGGAATCGTACGTGACCAGTATAAAACCATAGGTTCAATCCAATGCATCTGACACAGCAAAGCGGTCAACTCAAACGGTTGTAATATCTGCTCTAGAGGGTATTTATTATAGCCTTGGGGAGAGAAGGCTGACTTTTGCCCTCCGGTTGTAATCACGCTACGCCAATGCTTTCCTTGCAGCGCACAGTGAGAGCCAAAGGCAAACCCTTTATCCAACACGCGATCCATCCATTCTTTGAGTAAGGCTGGGCAAGAATACAAAAACATAGGGTGTTGAAACACGATGACATCGTGCTGGAGCAAGCGTTGCTGTTCTAATGCGATATCAATAAAAAAGTCGGGATATTCAGCGTATAAATCGTGAACAGTGACATTGGGCAATTCTTTGATTTGATCAATCATGCACCGATTAGCTACCGAGCTATCCGGTTCAGGGTGAGCGTATATGACCAACACTCGAGGGACACTTGAGGGGTAAGCAGACAGCTTTGTCATTCCTTGACACTTTCCTTAACTGTTACATTGCCCTCATCCTATCATGTCAAGGGATCGACTTTTACCCCTATTCCCCCTAATATGCGAGCAACATATTCGATTAACGCTTAGCATTTTCATGATTACGATTTCAGACATTCAATTATTGCGCGGCGGTAAAGCACTTTTGCAAGATGCTTCTGCCACTATTCATCCGGGAGACAAGGTGGGCCTTGTTGGCAAGAATGGATGTGGTAAATCCACCTTATTCGCTTTAATGAAAGGTGAATTGAGCATTGATGCCGGCGACTTTAAACAGCCCAAACACTGGGAACTGGCTTGGGTTGCCCAAGAAACCCCTGCTTTAGAGCGTACTTCAATCGAATATGTCATTGATGGCGATAGAGAATACCGCCAGCTTGAAGCCGATTTAGCCAAAGCTGAACTGGCTGACGATGGCAACAAGGTTGCTGAACTGCATGGCAAAATTGAAACCATTGGGGGTTATTCAATTCGTGCTCGCGCGGCGGAGTTACTGGATGGTTTAGGTTTTTCTCAAGCGCAAATGCAATGGAACCTCACCCAGTTTTCGGGGGGTTGGCGCATGCGCTTAAACCTTGCCCAAGCACTGCTGTGTCGCTCTGATCTATTGCTACTTGATGAACCAACCAACCACTTAGATTTAGACGCGGTAATGTGGCTAGAACGTTGGCTGCAAAACTATCGAGGCACACTAGTGCTCATTTCCCATGATAGGGATTTTCTCGATCCTGTCGTGGGTCGTATCATCCATGTTGAAAACGAACAATTGAATGAGTACACAGGTAACTACTCATCATTTGAAAGCCAGCGTGCGCAAAAACTGGTCTTGCAACAAGCCATGTATCAAAAGCAACAAAAACAAGTGGCTCATATGCAAAGCTATATTGACCGCTTCCGTTATAAAGCCTCAAAAGCGCGCCAAGCACAAAGCCGTATTAAAGCCTTGGAGAAAATGGAGCAAGTGTTGCCTGCGCAATTTGATAATCCATTTAGCTTCCAGTTTCGTGAACCTGCGGCGCTGCCAAACCCAATTGTCATGATGGATCACGTATCAGCGGGTTATGACGACACGCTGATCTTAGAAAAGATTCGCTTAAACTTGGTTCCTGGTAGTCGTATTGGCCTGCTTGGCCGTAACGGAGCAGGTAAATCAACACTAATCAAATTGCTGTCTGGTGAACTGGCTTCGAAAAGCGGTGATTTTACCTACTCGCAAGGGGTAAAAATCGGTTACTTTGCTCAGCATCAATTAGAAACGCTGCATCCTGATGAAACTCCGCTACAACATTTAATGCAAATTGCACCCAAGCATACTGAACAGCAGTTGCGTGACTACCTAGGTAGCTTTGGCTTCCAAGGCGATAAAGCGCTTGATAAAGTTGCGCCTTTCTCTGGCGGTGAAAAAGCCCGTTTAGTGCTGGCGTTACTGGTGTGGCAAAAACCTAACTTGCTACTACTGGATGAGCCAACCAACCACCTTGATTTAGACATGCGCCAAGCCTTGACCATGGCTCTGCAAACCTTTGAAGGTGCCATGGTTATCGTCAGTCACGATAGGTATCTACTGCGTGCGACCACCGATGACCTTTACCTAGTTCACGACAAACAAGTTGAACCTTTTGATGGTGACTTAACCGACTACTACAAGTGGCTAACCGAGCAACAAAAAGAGATCAAAAAAGCGCAATCGAGTGATGAACCTAAATCTTCTGTGCATTCAGCGGCGGCGAAAAAAGATCAAAAACGCAAAGAAGCTGAGTTTCGTAAACTCACCGCGCCCATTCGTAAAAATATCACCGCTTTAGAAAAGAAAATGGATAAGCTCAACAAGGTGTTAGAGCAATGCGAAGAGCAACTTAGCGATACCGACCTGTATCAGGCGGAAAACAAAGCTAAACTTACTCAAGTGCTCAGCCAGCAAGCCAGTGCAAAATCGGAACTTGAGGAAGTGGAAATGGAATGGATGACAGATCAAGAAACTCTAGAAGAAATGCAACAAGAGCTGGATAACGAATAACAACGGATGGACAGCACGCCGAACCGTCTTTTGACCCTAGATAGTTTGTGGCAATTTAGTTTGCGCTACTACTGTGTGCAGGAGATCAAAGAGGCGTGCTTGCACCTGCAAAACCATTTTCACGGCAATGTAAATCTGCTGCTCACGGTAAAATGGCTTGATGAACAGCACCTCTCTTTTGCCGATTCGCAGTGGCCTAAGGTAATACAAAGCCTTGCTCGCACTGAGCCTTTATTGCTGCATTTCAGAGAGTTAAGACGAAAATCCAAAGCGCATTTACCCGAGTCTTTATATCGTGAGTCTCTACAATTTGAGTTGCAACTCGAACGCCAACAACAAGCCGATATTGTCGCGGTACTTCATCAATTGCCCCTGACAGCAGTGACTCAGCCCCACTTAATCAACGACTATTGCCGCCAACTAGGTGCGCAGCAACTCGCCGAGATATTTAATAAGCAAATTCATGATTAATCGCTTTTCTCCGCATTGGAGCATTCAAAACCCACATATCCAAACGCTCATGCCTAGGTTTATTCGTCGGCAACCTCTGTTTACTCCAGTTTGGGAAACATTAATCACCGCTGATGACGATTTTCTTGATTTGGCATGGAGTGAACACTGGCAAGCACCATCTGCGCAGAATAAGCCTATATTTATTCTCTTTCATGGTTTAGAAGGAAGTTTTAACAGCCCTTACGCTCACGGACTGATGCATGCCTTTGCCAACAAAGGCTGGCTATCAGTGATGATGCATTTTAGAGGTTGCAGCGGTAAACCGAACAAACAAGCACGAGCCTACCACTCAGGGGAAACCGAGGACGCACGCTTTTTCCTCCAGCAAATCCATCAGCGTTTTCCCAATAACCCTAAAGTCGCGGTTGGGATTTCGCTTGGCGGAAACATGCTAGTGAACTATCTCGCACGTTATAACGAACAACCTTTGGTTGATGAAGCGACCGTGATCTGTGCGCCACTGGATTTAGCCGTGTGCTCGCAACGCATTGAACAAGGCTTTAGTAAGCTCTATCAAAATTACTTACTGAACTCGTTAAAAAAACACTCATTACAAAAAATTGAGTTGCTAAAAGAAGCCATCGGCATCGATATTGATACCATCAACAATATGCGTTTGTTACATCAATTTGATAACGCAATTACTGCCCCACTGCACGGTTACATCGACGCGAAAGATTACTATACGCGATGCTCTGGACTGCCAAGGCTAAATGATATTCAAATTCCAACACATATTATTCATGCTAAGGATGACCCGTTTATGACCGATGACGTGATCCCGACATTTAAGCTAAACAGTAATCTCAACTATCATTTAGTCAATAATGGAGGGCATGTTGGCTTTGTTGGAGGGTCGCTAAGCTCTCCTCATTTTTGGTTAGAGATGGCGGTACCTAGCTTTTATGATAAATTTACGCCTCAACAATAACTTAAATAAGTATCTAGCATGATTGTACCGTGGAAAGAAATTGCCCCAGAAACACTAGAAAGCCTGATTAAAGAGTATATCCTGCGAGAAGGCACCGATTACGGAGAAGTTGAAATATCTCTTGCGGATAAAGTGGACCAAATCAAGCAACAGCTTCAACAAGGAACAGCGGTTATTGTTTACTCCGAATTACATGAAAGTATCGATATAAAAGTAAGTCATAACTCGAAACCTTTATAACACTGAAATAAGCGAGTGTTATTTGTATACTATTCATTCGCAACAAATCACAGACAAGGAAAGTCATGTCAGCTAAACATCCGATCATAGCGGTAACTGGCTCCTCTGGAGCAGGCACCACCACCACCTCTGAAGCCTTCCGTAAAATGTTCAATATGATGAACACTAAGGCGGCTTGGGTTGAAGGAGATAGCTTTCACCGCTTTACTCGCCCTGAAATGGATGTTGCTATCCGTAAAGCTAAAGAGCAAGGGCGCCACATTAGCTACTTTGGTCCTGAAGCCAATGACTTTCCCGCCCTAGAAAACTTCTTCAAGGAGTATGGCGAAAAGGGAGAAGGCAAAGTACGTCGCTACCTACACACATTTGATGAAGCGGTGCCTTACAACCAAATGCCCGGCACATTTACCCCGTGGCAAGAGCTTCCAGAAAATAGCGACGTTTTATTCTATGAAGGCTTGCACGGTGGCGTAGTGGATAGCACTTGCAACGTTGCTAAACATGTTGATTTGCTGATTGGTATGGTGCCAATAGTAAACTTGGAATGGATTCAAAAGTTTGTTCGCGATACTCGCGACCGAGGGCACTCACGAGAAGCAGTGATGGACTCGATCGTGCGTTCTATGGATGACTATTTAAACTTCATCACCCCTCAGTTTTCACGCACCCATATTAACTTTCAACGTGTACCAACGGTGGATACCTCAAATCCACTCAACGCCAAGGGCATTCCAAGCTTAGATGAAAGCTTTGTGGTGATCCGTATGCGCGGCTTTAAAAACGTCGATTTCCCCTATCTTTTAGCCATGATAGATGGCTCATTTATGTCTCGACATAACACCTTAGTTGTACCCGGCGGCAAGATGAGCTTCGCCATGGAGCTCATTATTCGACCTATATTGCAACAACTGCTAGAGACAGGAAAGATAGGCTAAGGTCCGACCTTAATCACACTCTTATTAAAGAGTGTGATTAAGGACACGCTTTTGTGTGAAAATTCAACAATGCATGACGATCAAAATCAAGAAATTTCGCTGAAAAAAAGTTACTATTCGTACTGCAAAAAATTAAACGTAGTAGCAGCAACTACACCCCTCGCCCCTTAGATGGCGATGTCTGGGGACATAATTATACTCGCTGAGAGAGGAAGATAAGAATATGGTTTTAGGTAAACCTCAAACAGATCCAACTTTAGAGTGGTTTTTGTCACATTGCCACATCCACAAATACCCTTCAAAAAGCACATTGATCCACGCTGGCGAAAAAGCGGAAACTCTTTACTACATCGTAAAAGGTTCTGTAGCAGTACTGATTAAAGATGAAGAAGGGAAAGAAATGATTCTTTCTTACCTTAACCAAGGTGATTTCATCGGTGAGCTAGGTCTTTTTGAAGACGATCAAGAGCGTACCGCATGGGTTCGTGCTAAATCTCCATGTGAGGTTGCTGAAATTTCATTCAAGAAATTCCGTCAGCTAATTCAAGTTAATCCAGACATCCTAATGCGTCTTTCTTCGCAAATGGCTAATCGTCTGCAAGTGACAAGTCAAAAAGTAGGTGACCTTGCGTTCCTAGACGTGACTGGTCGTATTGCTCAGACTCTGCTTAACCTTGCTAAACAACCTGACGCAATGACTCACCCAGACGGCATGCAAATTAAGATCACTCGTCAAGAAATTGGTCAGATCGTAGGTTGTTCTCGTGAGACTGTAGGTCGTATCTTGAAGATGCTTGAAGAGCAAAACCTGATTTCTGCACATGGTAAAACTATTGTGGTTTACGGTACTCGTTAATCAACTTTAGATTAAAATACTAAAACCGCTGTTATTCAACAGCGGTTTTTTATTGCCTGCACTTCCGATATTCCGTTGAATAACGTGTTATTTACCACTATTGGTGCTTTCAAAAATCTTATCAGCTGATGCCTCTACAAAGCCTTGATAAAGCTGGCCTTGGCTATCTTTATAACGCTTAGCAAACTCATAAAAACCACCCGGCACGCTTTGTATGCCATCGGTAAATTTAACCTCTACCTTATCGGCCATGGTCGAAGATTGTTCTAATAACACCTCTGGTGTTCCTTTTACTTCACCGCCAGAAGCATTGATGGCAAACTGCTTTTCTTGCAAAAAGGCATTCACCTCGCCCACCTCAGCAAACTGCGCTAGTTGATTAACGCTGACGGTAAAATGATTGGCTCCATAACCATGTGCGGCAACCCATGCGGCGTATTCACTCTCTTGTGCTAATTGCTGATATTGCTCAAAGCTCAAATCCCATAAGCGTCCGCCATGCAAAAAGTTAGAGCCCACAAGTTGTTGTGGATCTATTTGCTCAATCAATTGCCTGACAATGGCCTGCAATTCGTCTGAACACTGCTCTAGTTGTAATTGACTAATAAAGACTTTGGGGAAATCAGGCTGTGGGTGCTGATAGTGCTTTGCCACCAATTTTTTGGCTTTGAATACATAGTCACCACCTTCTTGATAACCAAGATCGAGAAAGGGCTGTGCTAAAACATCTAAGCCAACGGGCGAACAAGCAAAAGTTCGCAACGCAATATGATCATTAATCAAAGCTTTATCTTGCTTTAATAATTCGTGGATCACCTGCGATGATGGGCAGAGCCTGCCATTAAAATCATCCCACAACAGGTCAAATAGCTTTTGTACACCCATAACCCCTCCTTAGTTAGCCAAACGCAATTACTAGTCACACGGATTGTTAGTTGAACCGACGGTTAGTCGAACTCAATTCCCGGAGATAATGTTTCCGGTAGAATTGGCGCATCACCTTGGATAGACGCCATTGGATACGCACAATAGTCTGCGGCATAGAATGCACTCGGTCTTAAATTACCCGATGCTCCCGGCCCGCCAAATGGTGCATCGCCACTGGCTCCTGTAATAGGTCGATTGCGATTCACAATGCCTGCACGGATTTCATCTAAGAAGAATTGCCACTCTTCATCACGAGTCGAGATAAGCCCTGCTGAAAGCCCGTACTGGGTGTTATTGGCCTGCACCACTGCATCTTCAAACTGAGTAAAGCGCGCCACCTGCAACAGTGGCCCAAAGTATTCTTCATCCGGTAAGTCAGCAATAGCACTCACCTCTAAAATCGTCGGCGAAATAAACGCATCATTGAGCAACTGCCCATCAAGTAATGGTTTAGCACCAAGCTCTATTAAAGATTGTTTAGCTGCAATAATTTGCCCAGCGGCAGTTCGAGAGATCAATGTCCCCATAAAAGGTTGAGACTGAGCAAACGGCTGATCCATTTTCAGCTTCTTAGTCACCTCAACAAGACGAGCGATAAGAGCGTCTCCAGCCTCACCTACGGGTATATACAAACGCCTTGCACAGGTACAGCGCTGACCGGCACTGATAAACGCAGATTGGATTATGGTGTGTACAGCAGCATCTAATTCACCAAACTGCTCACTGACAATAAGAGGGTTATTGCCTCCCATTTCTAGCGCTAACATTTTATCCGGCTGCCCCGCAAATTGACGATGCAGAATATGCCCAGTATTAGCACTGCCGGTAAACAGTAGACCATCTATTTGCGTCGACTCCGCCAGCGCTATTCCCGTTTCTTTAGCGCCCTGCACCAAATTGATAACGCCAGCAGGCAGTCCCGCTTGATACCAAAGTTTGATGGCTAATTCGCCACATAACGGCGTGAGATCGGACGGTTTAAATACAACGCTATTCCCTGCCAATAAAGCAGGAACAATATGTCCATTTGGCAGATGAACAGGGAAATTATAAGGCCCAAAGACCGCCAATACACCTAACGGGCGATGCTGTAGCGTGACATCATTTCCCGCAACTTGTTTATGCTGGGTACCGGTTCTTTGATGATAGGACTTAATTGACAGGGCAATTTTTCCCGCCATCGCCGCTGCTTCGGTGCGTGTTTCCCATAAAGGTTTGCCCGTCTCTTTCGCCACAGTTTCAGCAATAAGCTCAGCGTTTTCTTTCACTAACTCAGCAAATCGCACCATGATTTGTTCTCGCTCAGCATAGGGACGCTTCTTCCAGCTAATAAAAGCATGTCGCGCACTGGACACCGCCAGCTCAACCTGCCCTTTACTAGCCGCATGCCCCTGCCAAATCACTTCACTGTTATAGGGAGATAAAGAGCAAATTTCATCACCTTGTCCTGAAATCCACTCACCGGCTATAAAATGCGTTTGCATACGATTCATCCTTGTTATTCGAGTTATACAGCGGCCATGCGAACCCAGTCGCCCACTTCAACTTGAAGGGCTTTGGCAACTTTAGGGCTAATGATGACGGTTTGGCTTGCTGCATCAAATGCAGCTTGTTGAGCGACGGCTCGGAAATGTTCAAACGAGGTATTACAAATCAGATAGTTAGTCGAACTGCCATGTTCGGCAATCGACACCTTAGCTCGAAAAGAATGGCGCACAGTATCGATATTACGCAGGTCACACTCTACCGTTGGTCCCGCATCAAAAATATCGACATAATCCCGACAAGTGAACCCTTCATTTTCCAGTAGCTTCAAGGCAGGGCGAGTATTGTCGTGTACCTGACCGATAACCGCTTGCGCCTCTTTACTCAACAGGTTGATATAGATGGGCAGCTTAGGCATCAAATCGGCAATAAAGCCCTTTTTACCTATCCCTGTCAGGTAATCGGCCATCGTAAAGTCGATGGAAAAGAAGTGTTCTTGCAACCAATCCCAAAATGGCGAGTTGCCCTTATCATCAGAGACTCCGCGCATTTCAGCAAAGATGGTTTTAGAGAAGCGATGTGGATGCTCTGCTAACATAAGAAGGCGAGATTTAGACATTAGGCGGCCGTTGAGACCGCCTCGAAATTTAGGGCGTAAAAA
The DNA here is from genome assembly GCF_052955985.1 of Vibrio sp. B1Z05. Classification (NCBI taxonomy): domain Bacteria; kingdom Pseudomonadati; phylum Pseudomonadota; class Gammaproteobacteria; order Vibrionales; family Vibrionaceae; genus Vibrio; species Vibrio sp. B1Z05. The sequence goes on along the minus strand of NZ_CP130463.1, from coordinate 208,636 downwards.
CAAGCTGCAGATTTCACTACAACCTGTGTAGTTGTTGCCAAACGTTAAGAGTTTGACCACATTATTGACCCCTAGCTTTGGCGAGGAATGCACCACCTTACTGATGTGGTAAGAGTAAAAAGGCACATCCCAACCAACAGACGCTTCAATGGCAGTAGTACCTGCTACTTCACCGGTATCGCAATCAACCCCAACCATCAAATAGCCTTCGTCACCCGGTTGGGTAACGTCTGGTTTTGAAAAGCTATTGACCGAATGCTCGATTCTATTTTGCAATAACTCTTCATTGACGGGCAAAGAAGTAAAACCGTGACCAGACTCTTCTGCACATAAATACAGAGCCTCATTATCATCCTTGAAAATTGGGCGTACTACCAACATCTGACTATCCTCCCTGATAGAAAGCTAGGCGTTATATAATTTTGCTACTGCTGCTTCGAAGCGTTTAAGTCCTTGTGTAATTTCTTCTGTCGTGATCACGAGTGAAGGCGTAAAGCGAACCACATTTGCTCCAGCAACTAACACCAGTAGTCCCTCTTCACCTGCCGCAACTAATACGTCACGAGCTCGGCCTTTCCAGTTGTCATTAAGTTCAGCGCCCAGTAGTAGCCCTTTACCTCTAAATTCAGCAAACATTGGATACTTAGCATTGATGCGCTCAAGCTCGGCACGGAAAATAGCTTCACGATCTTTCACACCTTGCAGAACTTCAGGCTGTGAAATGTGATTGACTACCGCTTCTGCGACAGCACACGCCAATGGGTTACCGCCATAAGTAGAACCATGAGTGCCCACTTTGAAATGCTGCGCTAGCTTATCGGTGGTTAACATAGCGCCGATAGGAAAACCGCCACCTAACGATTTAGCTGTACTCAAGATATCAGGTGTCACACCTAATCCTTGGTAAGCATAGAAATCACCTGTACGACCATTACCTGTTTGAACTTCATCAAAAATCAGTAGTGCATTGTGCTTATCACACAGTTCACGCACTGTTTGTGCAAACTCTGGCTGTGGCGAAATAATGCCACCTTCGCCTTGTAGAGGCTCCATCATCACCGCACAAGTTTCGTCAGATATTGCAGCTTTGAAGGCTTCGATATCGTTGTAAGGAATATGCTCAATATCACCAGGCTTAGGACCAAAACCATCAGAGTAAGCGGCTTGTCCACCCACGGTCACAGTAAAGAAAGTTCGACCATGAAAACCTTGATTAAAAGCGATGATTTTTGATTTTTGACTACCAAACTCATCGGCAGCGTAACGGCGTGCCAATTTTAAAGCGGCTTCGTTCGCTTCTGCGCCTGAGTTAGCAAAAAAGACTTTATCAGCAAAGCTCAATTGAACCAGTTTCTTACCTAATCGAAGTGCCGGTTCGTTGGTCATGACATTACTTAGGTGCCATAACTTATTGGCTTGCTCAGATAAGGCTTCAACCATGATTGGATGACAGTGCCCTAAACAGCTCACCGCAATCCCACCCGCAAAATCAATGTATTCGTTGTCCTGCTGATCCCAGACTCGCGCACCTTGCCCTCGAACAGGAATAACCGCCATTGGGTTATAGCAAGGAATCATTACTTCATCGAAGTCTTTACGCGTTACATCTGTCATATCCATCACTCCTTTATGCATTTTCCCTGCAACGGTAAAATTCGTTATTTATGCATTGCAGAAGACTTTTCGTCTATATAGGCATTGTATTAACAAGTTATTAACTATTTCAAGCTAAATATCTGTTTTATTGGCCTAGTATACCGAACAAATCGTGCACAGTGTGACTCGATAGGGATAATAAAGAGAAAAAGATATCATTGAGCATAACAAACACCTGCACAACACCAATAATTCTAGATAAATATTATGCAAGCAATCTCAATAGATATGCGTTTTTGATTATAAGCTGTGAACTATAGACAAGCAGTATGCTTAAAGAAGTTAGCTAAGATCTCTAGTCCCTGCTCTGTCTTAATCGATTCTGGATGAAACTGCACCCCTTCGATAGGCAAGGTCTTATGACGATAGCCCATGATCTCTTTGGCTTGTCCATTTTCATCAACCGTCCATGAAGTCATTTCAAGGCAATCAGGTAAAGAGGTTTTTTCTACGATCAGAGAATGATAACGAGTGACCGTGAGTGGATTATTTAAATCAGTGAATACGCCTTGGTTGGTGTGGCGAATTGGAGAGGTTTTTCCGTGCATGACTTTATCCGCACGAATGACTTTCCCACCCAGCACTTGAGCAATCGCTTGATGGCCAAGACAAACGCCAAGTAAGGGCACTTTCCCCATGAACTCTTGAATAACCTGTAGCGAAATACCCGCTTCGTTAGGTGTACAAGGCCCGGGCGATATCACAATGGCTTGTGGTTGTAAGGCATGGATTTGGGCAAGGGTAATGGCATCATTGCGTACAACTTTAGTCTCGCAACCTAACTTACAAAAGTATTGATAGAGGTTGTAAGTAAAAGAGTCATAGTTATCAATGATTAACAGCATACAAAAATCCAAACAAATAAAAAATGCCACCACCTTTGAGGCGATGGCATTCTATCACAACTGATTTGAGCCCGCGTTTAATTAAAAGCAGTGCTTAAGTAAGAGGTTTAAAACGGGCGCTTAACAAAACCAACCGCTTGGTAAACTTTTTCCAATGTTACCGCAGCTCGTGCAGATGCTTTTTCAGCGCCCGCTTTCATAACTTCGTTAAGATAAGGCATGTCCTGACGAACACGACGATATTCAGCTTGAATTGGCTCTAGCATTTCAACTAAGGCTTCGCCCACATCTTTCTTGAATGGGCCGTACATCTCAACACCTTGGTATTGAGCTTCAATTTCAGCAAAGGTTTTATTGGTAGCGGCAGAGTAAAGACCCATAAGGTTTGCGATACCCGCTTTGTTTTCTACATCATAAGCAATGCGCGGTGGATTTTCTGGATCCGTTTGCGCTTTGTTGATTTTCTTGATGATCGATTTAGGATCTTCAAGAAGCGTAATCACGTTCTTACGGTTATCATCCGACTTCGACATCTTCTTGTTCGCATCTTGTAAGCTCATCACACGAGCATTCACAGTTGGAATGTGCGGTTCTGGGATTTGGAAGATAGGCGATTCAGGGGTTGCGTAGATGTTGTTAAAGCGGTTTGCGATATCACGAGCTAACTCAAGGTGTTGCTTCTGATCGTTGCCCACCGGCACTTGGTGCGCGCCGTATAGCAAGATATCGGCTGCCATCAATACTGGGTAATCATATAAGCCCACATTTACGTCATTCGCGTAGCGTTGCGACTTATCCTTAAACTGAGTCATACGATTTAACTCACCCATTTGGGTGTAGCAGTTTAGAATCCAGCCTAGTTGAGCGTGCTCTGGTACGTGAGATTGAACAAACAAAGTGCTCTTTTCTGGGGTTACGCCTACTGCAAGACAAATAGCCAGAGCGTCTAGAGTTGCTTCGTGCAGAGCTTTAGCATCTTGACGTACCGTGATGGCATGTAGGTCAACAACACAGTATTGGCAGTCGTAATCATCTTGCATCTGATTCCATTGACGCAGAGCACCAAGATAGTTGCCAATGCTTAATTCACCAGACGGCTGAACACCGCTTAACACTATTGGTTTAGTGGTCATGATAATTACTTCCTCAATACTTCTAAAATTAATTTTTTATACGATAAAACAGTGTACTCATCGACAAATATATTGGAAGAAAAAAAACAGTAAAACGAGCCTAAGTTGACAATTCAGGCTCATTCATTGGGGATCAGTGGCAAGATGGCAGCAGTTCAACTAACTGTGATAAGTCGTCAATCAGATAATCGGGGTGAGAAGACTCGATAGGCTCACCGTGATTATAACCATACGGTAAAGCAACGGATGTCACTCCGGCATTTTTCGCGGCCAGAATGTCGTTTTTAGAATCTCCAATCATGATCATCTCGGCCGTTGAAAGCTGATGCTTTTCAAGCAGGTGATTCAGTGGCATTGGATCGGGCTTTTTCTTTTCCAGAGCATCGCCACCTAATACGTCGATGAAGAGGTCACTAAGACCATGCTGAGATAGGATCTCTGGTACAAACTGATAAGGTTTATTGGTCACAATCGCCAATAGATAACCGGCTTGATGAAGCTTATTTAGCGATTCTGCAACGCTAGGATATAAGTTGCTTTGCGTGTGTCCACACTCGGCATAAAAGCGGTCAAAATACTGGCGCGCTTGTTGCTTAGTTTCGTCACTCAATGCTGGGTCAATGTGCATGCTTCGACTTAAAGCACGCGCCACTAATACATCTGCGCCATTGCCTACCCACTCGCGCACTTGCGCTTCAGAGACACTTGGGTGCCCCATAGCTTGTACCGCTTGATCCGTTGCAATGGCAAGATCTGGAACACTGTCGAGAAGCGTTCCATCGAGATCAAAAGCCAATAACTTAGTTAGATTTAGAGCCACAGTTATTTCACCTTAATTATTTCACTTTAGCTAATTCGGCGCGCATTTCATTAATCACCTGTTGATAATCAGGTTGATTAAAAATCGCCGAACCTGCCACAAACATATCCGCACCTGCTTCCGCAATTTCACGAATGTTGTCAACCTTAACTCCGCCATCGATCTCTAAACGAATATCACGACCGCTTGCGTCAATACGTTCACGCACCGCGCGTAGCTTATCTAAAGTGTTAGGGATAAATGACTGACCGCCGAAACCTGGGTTTACAGACATCAATAAGATCATATCAACCTTATCCATGATGTAGTCTAAGTGAGTCAAAGGAGTGGCTGGGTTTAATACAACGCCCGCTTTACAGCCGTGTTGCTTGATGAGTTGCAAAGTGCGGTCAACATGCTCAGACGCTTCGATATGGAAGGTAATCATGCTGGCACCCGCTTTAGCAAATTCTGGAACAATAGAATCAACAGGCTTCACCATCAGGTGAACATCGATAGGTGCGGTAATGCCGTAATCACGCAGTGCTTTACAGATAGGTGCGCCAAAAGTCAGATTTGGCACATAGTGATTATCCATTACATCAAAATGCACTACATCGGCACCGGCGGCCAATACACGCTCAACATCTTCGCCTAAACGAGCAAAATCTGCAGATAAAATAGATGGTGCAATAAGAAAGTCGTTCATAGCTGTTCCCTAGAATAATGCGTTCAATTTGCGCGCAATTCTACAAAAGCAAACTATAAACTAAAAGGACAATTTACAAATGAATGTCAATGTTGCGACTGGTGTTAAGCATCACGATTAAATAAGGCTAACAATTCGTCCACCTTATTGCGTCCTGCGCCATTTCGGCTAATGGTGCGCTTCACTTTCACCACATTCAGTTGCGCGCCATGATATAAGCGACGCGTTAATACCGTGTCATGGTTTGAGATCAGTACCGGGATGCCACGCTTATTGGCAGTGCGCTCGGCAACATCCGCTAATGCGGCTTGGTCATCCAGAGAAAAACCATTACCTGAGTAGGTAGTAAAGTTTGAAGTGGTCGATAACGGCGCATAAGGCGGATCGCAGTAGATAACACTGCCCTTTCTGGCACGCTTAAAGGTCTCTAAATATCCTTCACAGACAAAAGTCGCTTTACTGGCTTTTTCAGCAAAAAACTCCAGTTCTTGTTCTGGGAAGTAAGGCTTTTTATACGAACCAAACGGCACATTAAAACCGCCTTTTTTGTTATAGCGACATAAACCATTAAAACCAAAGCGATTCATATACAAAAAGGCCACCGAGCGAAACTGAATATCATCGCTGGCGTTGAACTGTTTGCGAACGTCTAGATACACTTCTTTTTGATTGTATTCAGCGGTGAACATGCGTTTTGCCTCATTGATATAAGGCTGCGGATCATGCTTTAACAGATTGTACAGATTGATAAGATCTGGATTGATATCTGCAAGTAGGTAGTGTTCATAGTCGGTATTTAAAAATACCGAGCCTGCCCCAACAAAAGGTTCAACTAGCTTTTTTGCTTGTGGTAGATGACGCTGAATATCATCAACGAGTCCATATTTACCACCTGCCCACTTTAAAAAGGCTCGTTGTTTTTTCATTGCTGGTCTTCACTACCCATAGTTTCTAGGACGCGGAATGTATCACAAAATGACATATGTCTCAGTGTTATTTTCCTGCCACAACCTCTTTGTGCACTTGTGACATCGACTTAACCCAAGGGCCGACACTTTGTAGCGCATCGGGTAACTGTTCAATTGCTTCACTGGCTTGCTTTACAAAACGGAAGTCTTGATAGGTAATAATGTACCAAGTTTTACCCGAACGAGGTGTCGGATAAATGCGTACTTGGTTTTGCAATTGGTGCTCATCAATAAACGCCTGCACTTCTCCCATACTGCGTAATGCGCCAAGTTGTACGGTATAGCGCTTACTGCTGATAGCCAGCAGTTCATCTCGCGCAAAAGAGAAATGGACTATTGGCTGAGTGCTATTGTCTTGTTCTGCAGATGCCGATGGAGTGGCAATTGTCGAAGTCGACGGCTTCACTGTCGGCTTCACCACTTGCGTTTCAGTATCAATCAAAGAATCAACCACCTTGTCAGGAACAACGACTCGTTCTTGACCACGGCTATTATCATCTAAAGTGATGGTTTTACCGGTTACTGGTGGTGGCAATTGATGGCTATCGTCAGTCAGAGTTTGTTCTTCTTTAGCCGAAAAATCAGCAACCTGTTGGTTTTGTACGCTTTCAGATTCAGGAGTGGCTTTCTCAACATTGCTACTTAATGCCTGATCGGTTGCATCGGGCTGCGAAGTAGAGTTTGAAGCGGATAATACCCACCAAGCGATTAACGCAATCACAATAATGAGAATGATCACAACAACGCCGGATTTGGCTGAGCCATTGTGAGAAGATAATGCCGTTTTCATTGGTTTCACTTTACTTCCTAATGCCATTAATTCGCCCGGATACTGAGGGCAACGATTCGCCTTTTTACGAATACTGTCGCGCTTGTTCAAGCTTTCAAATTTTCTAAGTACCATCAACTCTAAGAAAAATTCCACCTCTGTTTTTGGCAGAGGCTCAATAATGAGTTGTACAGGTTGAGTATTAAATTGATGACATAGGGGCAGGATTTTCTTTGACAATAAGTCAGGGCCACATGCCATGATTACATTGATAGTCCACGTAGGGTGAGCTTGAATGCGCTCGACCAAATTCCACAAGGACAAAAGAATTTCTTCGGAGAATAAGCCAGCATCATCCACCAAAATAGTAAATTCAGCCGCCGGTAAGCCTAATGCTTGGTCTAAATTTTCAAAAATAGAGTGCTGCGCAGAATACGCATGATTAGTAGTCAGTTGTGCCAATAAGGATTCAGCCATGTCTTGCTCTGACATCGCAGGTTCACCGAGTAGCTTAGCTTTATAACCGACAATACATTGTGAGAAATGACGCTCAAGAAGCCAGGATTTACCTGCCCCTCTTGAGCCAATCAAAGTAACGAGATTTGAGCCAAAACGAGTCATCAGACGCAATTTATCTAGCAACAACGCCTGTGATTGTAACTCCAATGTTCTGGCCTTATGAGACTGACTCATCCACTATCCCTGTATGTTACTTTTATTTACGTCCGTCCTCGATAGCTTGATAAACATGCGTAAGGTCGATTTCGCTAATCACTTTGGCACTACCAATTGCATTGGGTAACACTAAGCGTAAACGTCCCGACAGTACTTTTTTATCGCGCATCATATGCTTCATGAAGTCCTCACCAGACATGCTCTCTGGTGTATGTACAGGTAAATCGCAGGCAATAAGCAGTGATTCAATTCTGTCGACATCAATAGCATCAAGCATTCCAGCATAGGCTGCCGTTCTTGCTGCCATTACGGTACCTGATGACACAGCTTCGCCATGTAGCCAGTTACCATAGCCCAATTCAGCTTCAATAGCATGACCAAAAGTATGACCAAGATTCAATAACGCTCGAATACCTGACTCTTTTTCGTCTTGAGCAACAACATCAGCTTTAATTTGACAGCAGGTAGCCACCGCTTTGATAACCGCACTACTCTCTAGCTCTGTCAGTGATTCGATATGTTGTTCTATCCATTCAAAAAATGGCTTATCTACAATCACACCGTATTTCACTACCTCAGCCATACCGGCCGAAAACTCTTTATCAGGCAAAGTGGCTAAAGTATTGATATCAATAATCACAGCTTTAGGTTGATAGAACGCGCCTATCATATTTTTGCCTAAAGGATGGTTAACCGCAGTCTTGCCACCAACAGAAGAATCGACTTGAGACAGTAGAGTTGTCGGAATTTGCACAAAATCTACACCGCGCTGGTAACACGCAGCCACAAATCCCACCAGATCACCAATGACACCACCGCCTAATGCAACTAAAAGTACGTCGCGGCTGTAGTTATGCTCAAGCAAAAAGCTCATCACATCATTAAAGGTTTCTAGGGATTTATATTGTTCACCGTCAGGCAGTTCTAAGACTTTTGTGTTGCACCCTAACTCAACAAATTGTTGCTTCACTCTATCAGCGTAGAGAGGACCAACGGTTGTGTTAGTGATAATAACCACTTGTTGCTGTGATAAATCTTTTGACGATGGGAATAGACTTGAAAAGAGGGCCGGGTTACCCAATAACCCAGCACCAATTGAAATTGGGTAGCTTCGCTCCCCTAAACTTACCGTGATCCGTTCCATGGGATGCTCTCCTCAGTAAGATTAACGTTGGAAGATTAACGCTCTTCCAACATTTTAACGATTTGATTTGCAACTATTTTTGCACTTTGATCGTCAGTTTTAACCGTATAGTCTGAAACTTCTTCATACTGTGGGTTACGCTCTGCAGCTAAAGCCTCAAGAACCTCACGAGGTTCATCAGTTTGCAAAAGCGGACGCTTTTTATCGCGATTAGTGCGAGCAAGTTGTTTTTCGATAGTGGTCTCTAGATACACTACCACGCCACGAGCAGATAGACGGTTGCGGTTTTCTTTACTCATTACTGAGCCACCACCGGTCGCAAGAACGATACCCTGTTCTTGGGTAAGGTCATTGATCACACCTTCTTCACGCTTGCGGAAGCCTTCTTCGCCTTCCACATCGAATACCCAAGCGATATCAGCGCCAGTGCGCTCTTCGATTACCGTATCAGAATCAACAAACTCCATATGAAGTTGCTGTGCTAGGTGTCTACCTATTGTGCTTTTGCCGGCGCCCATTGGGCCAACAAGGAAAATATTACGTTTTTCAGCCATGTTAAGCAGTATTTTACAACGTTAAAGTCAAATTACACCGCCACCTTCATTTTACCGCTAAATAGTCGGTATAGAGAAATGACGCCAAGTTCCTCACATATGAATCGTGATAAGACCCGAAATTATCTGGATTTGCCATCAACAATGCAAATTATATTTTATCTTTTTTTGGAAAGAGGATGGAAGGAGTGACAAATATCAACAACTCACTACGTCCAAACTTGTCAGAAGTTCGCTTAAAAAAGCGACCAAACCAAGGAATATCAGAAAGATACGGTACTTTCTCAACATTTCGGATAATGCTTTTCTGATAAATTCCACCCAGTACAATAGTTTCACCATTTTCAACCAAAACTTGCGTTTGCACACGTTGCGTGTCGATAGCTACCGATTCACCGATGCCAGTTTTGACCACTTGACCAGGTCTGTCTTGGGTCACTATCAAGTCTAAAACTAGATGATTGTCTGGCGTTATCTGCGGAACCACCTTCAAACTCAGCACCGCTTTACGAAATGAAATGGATGTCGCGCCACTTGAAGCCGCTTCTAAATAAGGGATTTCTGAACCTTGCTCAATATAAGCAGCCTGCTTATTGGTGGTGACTAACCTTGGGCTGGAAATAATTTCAGCCCTTGATTCGGCCTGCAGAGCAGAAAGCTCTAAATCAAGTAAGGTATCTGAACCTAGTTTTGCCAATTGAAAAGCAATCGTGGAGGCATTGGGGTTAGCTAATCCCAAGTTCACATTTAAATGATCGACCAAATCCGTACTGCCCTTTGACGCTTCAATACTAGGGGTGACTTTGCTATCCGTATTAATATTGCTAAAGCCCCAACGCACGCCAAGCTCATCCAATTCGCCCTCATTGATAGTGACGATTCTGGCCTCAATTTGTACTTGTTTAACTGGGATATCTAAAGATTCAATAATCTCAACAATACGCACTAAATTGTCGGGATGATCATAGATAAGCAATGAGTTAGTTCTGTCATCGACCGCGATAGAACCAAATTCTGAAACCGTCCCTACTCGGCGATGATGATCCAAAATATCGGCAATATCTGACGCTTTAGCGTATTTAATCGCGAACAGTTGTGAAGATAACGGTGGATGAAGAGTGAGAGTGTTCAATGCTTCCAATGGATTAATTGTGAGTTCTGGCTGACTAGGTGCAATTGCCACGGCGGGTTGGGATGAATTATTGCGAACCTCAATCGCTGGCGCAGAAAACCACTGCTGCTCCTCGGCAAGCACTGAACTAAAAAAAAACCATAGAATAAGGATGAAAGAAGTACGTTGCATGTGATTATTCCCCTACTTCATCCCCAACAAAAAAGTCGAACACAAATTGCCCATCAATCCGGTTGCTCTGCACCGAATCCCGCGCCAAGGTCATACTTTCTAGAGCGACAAAATCTGAATATTCCATCACCCTTTGCACTAAACTTCTAACGGCAGAAAACTCTCCTTGTACCTCCACCGTGAGGCGATGGCTGTTAGGTGCTTTATGCCATTGCCACACACTAAGAAGTACGGAAGAGCGCTGTAAATCAGCAGAGACATAATTAAACAGATTCACTTTCGACAATGTTAAGGGGCGATTCATTGTCAGCTGTTGATATTGAGCTTGATAATCGGGTTGTGGCTGGGCCAGTAACTCTAACTTTTTTAAATAAATAAGATGCTCATGCTGCTTGGATGACAACTGTTCTATGAGTTCTTGTTGTTTAGGTTGAATAAGCGCAATCCAAACTCCCCATGCACCAAGCACGCAACTGCTTGCCATTAATACACTGACGCCATAAATCCAAGCTTTAGGGAAATAAAGCCAGCGACTCCAATCGTAAAACAATAACCAACTCACAGCGCTTCACTGACCAGTTGAAATGAAATTAAGAACAGAGTACTGGTTTGCATATCATTGCTAGTCTTTGGTAGCAGTTGTTCAATCTGTAGATACTTTAAAAAAGGTGATTTGGCTAAATCATCCATAAAAGGGCTAAGTTGATGGAGATATTGCACCCTTCCTTTGATTTCACATTCTGAAAATTGGCAAGTAAAACTCAACAAGCTGATGCCTTGCATCGCAGGTTTATGGGGCAAAATATCAATGGGTAAAGGACGCTCGCCTTGCGCATAATAGCTCTGAGCGAGAAGCAGGCGCTCACGCCAGTTAGTTTTCTCATCTGCGATACGAGTCGCCTCAATATGAATGCGCTTCGCTGCATTTATTTCAGAGTTCAATGCTTGTAACTCAACACGCAGTTGCTGTTGATATTGCGTGGTTAACCTCAAAGCAATCAACAGGCTAATCAAGACTAATAAGGGCAACAAAGTAAGGCGTAGCCAGAAAACCCACTTTTTACGCCGTGCTATCTGTTCTCGCCAAGGAAGGAAGTTAATCATTAGAAGACCTCACACCACGACATAGCGCCGAGCGCACAAGCCAGTGCTGGATAATACGAACTAAATGCCATCAGTTCCGTGTCTTGAACTTTATCCTGCAACAGTTGTGAGGCATCAATACAACACACCGTTGAGTAGGTAGCGGTTTTATCTTGAAAGTTCCTGACTTGCGTCTGAGAGCCAAATAACAACAAACTCAAACTCGAGCCTTCTGCTTGTAAACTCACCGCTAATTCATGCTGCTGTAAGCTCTGCGCCAGTTCAGAAAAACGGCAGGGATTGGAATCAAATGTATGTGTGGTCAGTCGCCCGTCAAGAGATACCGCTGTGATTTTGTCATCGCGGATTTCTAAGGCATAGTGAGCCGTTAGTTGGCTATCAGATAGTAATTGCTGGCTCAAGATAGCTAAATCGGTCAGCGCCCACCCCACCACATTAATGGTTAAGCTACTTTCCTTTAGCAAAGTATCCAATGTCTCCTTTTTGCAGATAAATAAGTCTATATCCTCTGGCGTACTTTGCTCTGCACTGCGTTTATAATCATAGGCGAGAGGGTCTTGTCCTAACACTTGAGATAACTGTTCACGCACATAAGATGACTCTTCATCTACGGATAACGATGAATTTATAACAGAACTCTTACGTAACACCTCTTCAAATTGTAAGCTTATTGCGACACAATTCCGCCATTTTGGTAAATGCTTATTTAGCTCTGCGCTAACGGATTTCCAATCATTTTTACTTTTAATCGGATAAGTCAGGCAATCCTGTATTTTCCAACCCAATTTACTGTTCTTCAACACAACACAAATCAGTTTGTTTTGACGTATAGAAATGCCGGAAAATATGGAATAAAGCATACAAATCCCTGTTAAATACAGTAAATATCAAAAATTTAGGTAGCCAATGAAAAAAGCGGTTACACTAAGTTATTGTTTATGCTCATTGTTAATATGAGCAAATTTAAATCTTTCAAAAACAAGGAAACTTGGGTGAAGTTCATAAAGATTACGTTAGTTCTTGCACTGATTTGCATAGTTCTTGGGCTAGGTACAATTTTTGGTTTTTACTATTATCTAAAGCCTCAATTGCCGGATGTGGCAACGCTGAAAGATGTTGAACTGCAAACACCAATGCAGGTATACACACACGACGGTAAGCTAATTGCCCAGTTTGGCGAAAAGCGTCGTATCCCTTTAAAACTTGATCAAATCCCTCAAGAACTGATTGATGCTGTTATCTCTACCGAAGATAGCCGCTTCTATGAGCACTATGGTTTTGACCCTATCGGTATTACTCGCGCCGCTGTCGCCGTAATCTCAACAGGTTCAGCCAGCCAAGGGGCAAGTACCATTACTCAGCAGTTGGCTCGAAACTTCTTCTTATCCAATGAGAAGAAAGTAATGCGTAAAATTAAAGAGATATTTATTGCCGTTCACATTGAGCAGTTATTGAGTAAACAAGAGATCCTCGAGTTATACCTCAATAAAATCTATCTAGGACATCGCTCCTATGGTGTAGGTGCCGCTGCCCAAGTTTACTTTGGTAAAAGTCTACAAGACCTCACGCTAGGTGAGTTGGCGGTGATTGCCGGCCTACCCAAAGCGCCGTCGACCATGAACCCTATCTATTCCATTGATCGCGCCACTACGCGACGTAATGTGGTACTGGGCCGAATGCTAGCTGAGCAAAAAATCACTCAACAGCAATTTGATGATGCGACAGCAGAAGATCTGTTAGGTGAAACTCATGGCGCACAGCCACAAGTAAGAGCGCCATACGTGGCAGAGATTGCTCGTGCTTGGATGGTGAAAAAATTTGGTGAAGAAGCGGCTTATACCTCAGGTATGCGCATCTACACCACGGTAGATTCAAAACTGCAAAATGCAGCTAATATTGCGGCTGTCACTAACCTTGTGAACTACGACGAACGTCATGGTTACCGCGGTGAAGAGAAAGTCGTTTGGGCAGCCAATGCAACCGCTATGGATCAACCTGCTCTAGAGAAATACCTACGTACCCAACCAAGCTACGGTGCTATGCGCCCGGCTGTGGTCACTAACATTGAGGGTAAAACGGCTCAAGTTTTCATTAAAAGTTATGGTTACCAAACTATAGAATGGGATGGCATGAGTTGGGCTCGTCGTTATAAAACCGATAAGAGCCAAGGTCCTGCACCGAAAAGCGCATCTGACATTCTAGAAGTTGGCCAACAAGTTTGGGTTCGTCCAACGGACATAGCTCGCGCACTGACTCCTGTAGAAACGCCTGTCGTCGATACAAAAGCAGATACAGAGCAACAGCCTGCAGAAGAGCCAACGCTGATTGTTTGGCGACTAAGCCAAATACCAAGTGCGAATACAGCAATGGTTTCAATTGAACCAACCTCAGGGCGTATTACCTCATTGGTTGGCGGGTTTAACTTTGTACACAACAAGTTCAACCGTGCCACTCAATCGTTACGTCAGGTAGGCTCAAGTATTAAACCATTTATCTATTCGGCTGCGATTGATGATGGCATGACTTTGGCAACCTTGATCAACGATGCCCCTATCAACCAATGGGATGAGAGTGCTGGTACTGCGTGGCGTCCTAAAAACTCACCACCGACTTATCTTGGTCCAACGCGTCTTCGTATCGGGCTTGCTCAATCGAAAAACGTAATGGCGGTGCGTGTATTGCGTGCTGTGGGTCTGGATAAGACTCGTGATTACCTCACTCGCTTTGGCTTTGCTAAAGAGAACACGCCGCGCTCTGAAACCATCGCACTAGGTGCCGGTAGCTTGACACCGGTGCAAATGGCGCAAGGTTATTCCGTATTTGCCAACGGCGGTTACTATGTAGAACCTTTCTACATTGAACGTGTAGAAAACCCATATGGTGAAGTTCGTTTCCAAGCTAACCCAACGGTTATCTGTAAAACTCACTGTGACAACACCTTAGTGACTGACGTGACTAAGCACGCTCAAGATCATGAGATGAAGCTAACAGAGCTAACCAATGACAAAGGTGAAAGTATTCAGGCTGAGCATACTCAACCAAGATACGCACCAAGAGTGATTACCCCACAAACCGCTTTCTTAGTTAGAGAGTTGATGTACAGCAACATCTGGGGTGGTGGTAACTGGTCTAAAGGTACTGGCTGGAATGGCACAGGTTTCCGTGCGCAAACCTTAAAACGTCGTGATATCGGCGGTAAAACAGGTACCACTAACTCATCGAAAGATGCTTGGTACAGTGGCTTTGGTCCAAATGTTGTTGCCGTTACTTGGGTTGGTTTTGATAATCATAACCGCAACCTAGGACGTACCAGCAAAAACGCTAACCTAGGCTCTAAACAAGCCTCTGGCGGTGAAGCAGGAGCTAAAACAGCGCAACCTGCGTGGATTGACTTTATGCGTGTGGCATTGGCTGATAAGCCAATTAAACGTAAGCATGTGCCTAGACACATCATTCAAGCGCGTATTGATCGTAGTTCTAGCCTACTGACACAAAAAGCCGACGAAACATCTCGCTTTGAGTATTTTCTAGAAGGCACAGCACCAACAGAATACGAACCTGAAAACACTAGCAATGGATTCTACGGCGAAGATATTTTCTCCAGTGACTCCTCTGATAGTGAGGATGGCGAAGATAGCGGAAGCTTATTCTAAGTATTAGAAACACAAAATCCCCAGACAATGTCTGGGGTTTTTTTATCTCGCTTAATCAAGACTCTTGCAAGCTATTGGCAATATACTTTGCTAATGCCTCAAACCTTGGTTTGAATGGTGAGCCCGGTCGATAAGCCAAAACCAATTTTCGACATGGTTGAGGGTTGACCGCTTCAATATAGCTTACGCCATCTTTAGATTTTTCCTGTGGCACCGCTAATTCTGGTAACAGAGTAATGCCCGATCCCGCAGAAACCATATTTCTCAGTGTTTCTAAGCTAGTTGCTTTAAAACGTTGATCTTCCACTGCGCCAGAAGCAAAGCAAAACCCTAGTGCTTGATCTCGCAAACAGTGCCCATCCCCTAAAGAAAGTACGGTACTGCCTTGCAACTCCTGCATATCCAGTTGTTGTAACCCGCCCCATCGATGATTTTCAGGAACCGCCAGAACTAATGGTTCTTCATAAATATCTAACTCATTAAAAGGTTCGGTTTCTTTTACTGCGGCCAGAATAAGACAATCCAGTTTTCCCTCTTCCAATTGTGAAACCAGCTGATGCGTTTGCGCTTCATACAGGAACATTTCCAAATCAGGAAAATCATGTTTTATCTTAGGTACAATCAGCGGCATCAGGTATGGGCCTACCGTAGGGATAAAGCCTATATGTATCGGCCCATGCATTGAATCACCCTGTGCGCTGGCCATTTCAGTAAACTGCTTAATTTCAGCAAGTACCTTCTTGGCTTGTTCGACAAGTAACAGTCCAGCATCGGTAAACAACACTTTACGACTGCTTCTTTCAAGTAAAGCGGTACCTAATTCATCTTCAAGTTTACGAATTTGACCACTTAACGTCGGCTGACTCACAAAACAGGCTTCAGCGGCCTTACGAAAATGTTTGTGCTCGGCCAAAGACACTAAATATTCAAAATCTCTAATATTCAAAAGTTGTTCTCAATAATATTTACCTATCAATAAGGTAACACCAAACGTTAATACCTATCAAAATAGTTTTTAATAACGTGGGGAACCCTTCAAAAATAAGATTAGATTGAGTTATTTTTCTGCAGCAATCACTGAGATTTCAACTAACAGAGCTTCACGAGCCATATCAGCAGTGACACACGCTCGTGCCGGTGCATGACCTTCTGGTACCCAAGCATCCCAAACGGCATTCATTTCTTGGAAATCTTGCATGTCTTTGATGTAGATGGTGGCAGACAGCATATGCTCTTTATCACTGCCCGCTTCGAGTAGCAATTCTTCTACTTTATCCAGCATAGTTTGGGTTTGCTCAGTAATGCCTTTAGTGGCATCGGCACACACCTGACCACATAGGTAAATCGTTCCGTTGTGCTTAACAATACGGCTCATTCGTTGTTTGGTTTGTTGACGTTCAATCATGGTATTTTTATCCCCTTAAAATAGAGACGGCATTGTAAATAAGTTCATGTTTATGGGGCTAGATGAATGATTAGAAAGTGTCTATGAGATCGAATAGCAAATGACAGAAAATCGCTACCGCGCATAAAAACAAAGGGCCCCTGAACAGATTTGCTCAAGGGCCGTCTTAGAAATGGTCTAAGAAAAGCAGTGGTATTGTTATAGACACTGCTTTTTTAAACTAGTTCCTAATATTTAGCATAGTGCTGTTATTTAGCATAGTGCTGTGCAACATTAAGCGACGTTGACCGTAGCTATTATTTGCTCATTAAGGTTCAGCTCCAATGCCACTTCATCACATGCGTGTTGACGTGGACATTGTTCACAGTCTTTTAGCACTTTCTCTGGTAGTAGCATTTTTGAGGTCGGAATGAAGTGATGCTTCATAAAGAACTCTGGCGTTCTAGTCAGTACAAAGACTTTCTTAATCGCCATTTGACGAGCTCGTTCTACCAAGTGCTGTACAACCGCTGTGCCTTGACCTTGTCCCTGCCAACCCGCCTCTACACCTAGAGAGCGAATTTCAGCTAAGCCTGAGTCATACACATACAGAGAAGCACAACCTGTCACTTCACCAAGATGCTCTGCGACCGCAAAAGAGCCAATATCACGGATCAGTTCACTGCGGCTACGCGGCAAGTTTTCACCTAAGCCAGCCCAGTAAGCCACCATACCTTCTAAGGTATCGATATCAGTGAGGCGAGCAGCGCGAACTTTAACGCCAGAGGTGTCTCTTTGCTCTAAACGTTGCTGTGCTTGCTCAACCGCATGCGCCACTTGTTGAGGGCTTACGCCGCCCAGTGCCGAACGCTTCTCAAGGCAAGAATCTATGGTCAGAATCTCGTACACATCATGCTCAATAACATCAGAGAACTGTTTCAGCTCTTCAATGCTTAACTCTTCCAGTGCGCAACCTTTGGCAATGGCCGCCACAACCGCAACCCCAACAATATGGTGTGCTTCACGGAATGGAATACCTTTCGCTACTAAGTAATCAGCAAGCTCAGTAGAGTTCGCATAGCCTTGTTTCGCCGCTTCAAGTGTACGTTCACCGTTCACTTTGATGCCTTCAAAACACAGACCCGCCATTTCCATACAATCGTTCCAAGTGTCTAAGGCGTCAAATAGACCTTCCTTATCTTCTTGCATGTCTTTGTTGTACGCTAGTGGCAATGCTTTAACTGTCATCATCATGCCAGCCAGTGAACCGTATACACGGCCGCACTTACCACGAATCAGCTCTAGTGCATCTGGATTTTTCTTCTGTGGCATCAATGAAGAGCCTGAAGTCACAGTATCCGCCAATTCAATGAAGTTGGACTCACCTGAGTTGTAGAAGATCATATCTTCTGCCAAACGAGAAAGGTGCAACATTGACAGTGATGCAATCGACATCAACTCCATAACATGGTCACGATCAGAAACAGAATCTAGGCTGTTGCGAGTTGCGCGACGAAAGCCCAATGAATGTGCAAGTTGCTCTCTATCCATTGGATAAGCCGTACCCGCCAATGCGCCAGAACCGAGCGGACAAGTGTCCAAACGCTTGATTGCGTCACTCAATCTTGAGTAATCACGCTCTAGCATTTCAACGTAGGCAAGACACCAGTGGGCAAAAGTTACCGGCTGAGCACGCTGTAAGTGCGTGTAACCTGGCAATACCGTACCTTGATGTTGCTCAGCAACAGAAACCATTTTGGTTTGCAGTTTATCTAAAGCAATCAACAGTTGATTGCCTTGCTGACGACACCACAGTTTAAGATCCGTTGCTACCTGATCGTTACGTGAACGACCGGTGTGTAGCTTCTTACCCAGATCCCCGACTTTGCCGATTAACTGTTGCTCTACCCATGAGTGGATATCTTCAGCATCAGATTGAAGGATCTGTTCAGGATCCTCCATCACTTCAAGTTTTAGCTCGTTAAGTGCTAACTCAAGTTTCTGCTGCTCTTCTTCTGTTAGAACATTGACCGAATGCAGAGCCTTAGACCAAGCGATCGAGCCAACAATGTCTTGCTCAGCCAATCGGTAATCAAAGCGAAGTGAATCGTTGAACTGTTTAAACCGAGTGTCTGCTGCTTGGGTAAATCTACCGCCCCATAATGCCATTGTGTTCTCCTGAAATTCCTTAGTCTAATGCTGCTTACTTTATTCTATTTTTAACGCTATTTCTTTAATTCATTAAGAGCGCGGATTCTGCTTGAAAGCGAGTACAAACGGATAAAGCCTTCAGCATGGCTTTGGTCGTACACTTCGTCTTCGCCGAATGTAGCAAACTCTTCAGAGTAAAGGCTGTTGTCAGAACGTTTCTGAACAACGGTGGCTTGACCTTTATACAGTTTAATTACCACTTCACCATTCACATCTTGAGCCAGTTCATCTGAAGCAGCAAGGATTGAACGACATAGTGGAGTAAACCAACGGCCATCATAGACAAGATGAGACGCTTTTACGCCCAACTCTTCACGGAATTCAAAAGCGGCTTTATCAAGCACAAGTTGCTCAACAGCACGTAGCGCTTCCATGATGATAGTGCCCCCTGGAGTTTCGTAACAACCACGAGATTTCATACCAACAAGACGGTTTTCTACGATATCAATACGACCAACACCGTGTTTAACGCCTTTTTCATTTAAGAATACTAGCGCGTTGTATGGCGTCATTTTCTCGCCATTGATCTCAGTCACTTCGCCTTTTTCAACTTTAACAGTCACTGTTTCTGATTCGTTTGGCGCTTGTTCTGGATCAACTGTCCATGCCCAGCAATCATCGTTTGGCGCATTCCATGTATCTTCTAGAACGCCACCTTCTGTTGAGATGTGCCATGCGTTTGCATCACGAGAGTAGATCTTAGTCAGTGATGCAGAACAAGGGATGTTACGCTCAGCTAGGTAATCTAGACACTCTTCACGGCTTACTAGATCCCACTCACGCCAAGGCGCAATTACATGTAGGTCTGGTGCTAGAGCAGCAAATGCACCTTCAAAACGAACTTGGTCGTTACCTTTACCAGTACAGCCGTGACACAGTGCGTCTGCACCTACTTTACGTGCTACTTCAACTTGAGCCTTAGCGATAATAGGACGTGCCATAGAAGTGCCTAGTAGGTACTTACCTTCGTAGCATGCGCCTGTTTTTAGCGTTGGGAAGATGTAATCCGCTACCATTTCTTCTTTTAGGTCAGCAATGTAACAAGCCGATGCACCCGATGCTTTCGCTTTTTCTTCGATGCCTTGTAGCTCTTCTTCGCCCTGACCTACATCAGCCACAAACGCCACAACTTCACAGCCATAGTTTTCTTTTAGCCAAGGGATGATAACTGATGTATCTAGGCCACCAGAGTAGGCTACAACGACCTTGTTTACTTTAACTTTGCTCATACTAAATTCTCCGATAAATAGGAAAGTTGCTTGTGGAACATTCCTAATAATTGTTATTTACTAAATGTAATTGCCTACTATTCAGGCTGAAAAAGGGTGCCAACATTTTGTCCGGCAAACAGTTGTTCTAATTTTTCTGGGTAGCGCCAAGAAGCGACTTGGATAGGTCGACCTAAATCGCTAGCCGCTTGCAGTGCAGCTTGAACTTTTACGATCATTCCGTCCGTGATCACTTGTCCATGAATTAACTCATCCGCTTGTTTCTCATTCAAACTATCGAGCAAATGTCCTTTACCGTCTAACACACCACTCACGTCAGACAATAATGCCAGTTCCGCATCCAAAGCACCGGCAACGGCTACGGCGGCTTGATCGGCATTTACATTCATCATTTGCCCAGCAGACGTTAAGCCAATTGAGCTAATGATAGGTAATGTGTTGGTTGCCAAAATGGCTTGTAATAAACTTGCGTCTCCAGGCGTTGCTTTACCGACTGCGCCCAATTCTGGATCAAGCTGTTCGATATGACACAATCCGCCATCAGCAAGACATAAGCCTGCGGTTTTTAAACCCGATTTAATCGCTTCGCCTTGTAGCATTTTGTTTGCAGTACCTGCTAGTGCGCCTGTAATTAGAGGAATCTGCTCTTGTGGAGTCACGCGCAGTCCGTCTTTCTTGGTGGAAGTCAATTGTAAGCTATTTAGCAACTCATCCACCAAATAACCGCCTCCGTGTACCACAACAATTGAGCGTTGAGATTGTTGAGACGCTTGCTCAATCGCTTTAAATAACTTCGACAAAGTTTCGCTACATTCAAGTGCAGCTCCACCTAATTTAATCACTAACGGTAATGTGCTCATAAATGACTTCCTTTGCGATGACTTAAAACAACGCCGTTGTTTCAGGGAATTGATTACGAATATTCAAACATTGCATTGCTTGTGCTGACGCACCTTTTAATAGGTTATCAATCGCAGACACTACAATTAAGTGCTGTCCTTGCACACTCCAACCGATATCACAGAATGGAGTGTATTCAACATCTTGTATTTTAGGCATTTCTTGATGTTTTAATCTGACTAACTCAGCTTGGCTGTAGGCTGCTTTGAATGCTTGGTCTACTTGTTCTGCGCTCACGTTGTCAGCAAGTTTAAGCGTAATTGTCGCTAAAATGCCGCGTTTGAAATTGCCTAGGTGAGGAGTAAAAACCACCTCTTGCCCTAAATGATTAGCAATTTCTGGTTGATGACGGTGAGTAAATACTCCGTACGCCTGCAAACTGACTTCGCAAAAGCTATTTGTTTTACTGGCTTTGATACCTGCGCCAGAAACGCCACTCACCGCATTGATAACCGGCCACTGCTTACTATCCAGTAAACCCGCCTCAATAATCGGCTTAATCGCCAATTGCGATGCGGTTGGGTAACATCCTGCTACAGCCACTAGGTCAGTTTGTGCAATCTGCTCTTTATTCCATTCCGCTAGGCCATACACCGCTTGTTCAAGCTCTGCTAAATGTTCATGCTCAAAACCATAGAATTGAGTGTAGAAATCATCGCCTTGTACTCGGTATGCGCCAGACAAATCAAACACCTGACAGTTATGGCTTAGAAATACTGGAGCAAGGTCGTGACTCACTTGGTGAGCAGTAGCAAGGAACACAATATCAGCATCTTGGGCTACCGCTACCACATCATTAAGTGGTAGCAGTGGCATATCAATTTTACCGAGCAATTTGCCATGTAACTGACTAATAGGTTTATTTGCGTCTAGACTGTTGGCGGAAACATACAAACCTGATAGCGTGAGACTAGGATGTTTAAGTACCATATTGGCAAGTTCAGCGCCGGTATAACCGCTAGCTCCAATAATCGCTACTTTAAGTTGTTTTTCGTTAATCATCAGCCGACTCTATAAAATTGATTATTAATGTAATTAAAAAGGCTTATTTTGCTTTTTTATTCATTCTTTGTGACTTAGTATGTGTTTTAACCTTTCATTAGTTATCTGTCAATAGTGGATGCAAAGATAATATGCCTATACCTAAATTTGTTGATATTTATCAAGGCTTGATAAGTACTTCTTCCATCAGTTCTACCGACCCAAAATGGGACCAAGGAAATGCGCAAGTTATTGCCAAACTTGCCACTTGGTTTGAAGACCTAGGTTTTACTGTGACCACAGAAGAAGTTGAACCCGGAAAATTAAACCTAATGGCTCAATTGGGTAGTGGTGAAGGTGGACTGTTACTTGCGGGACACACGGATACTGTTCCCTTTGATCAAGGTCGTTGGAATTTTGACCCTCACCAGTTAACTCTGTCGGATAATCGCTATTACGGCTTAGGCACTGCGGATATGAAAGGCTTCTTTGCTTTTATCCTAGATGCAGTAAAACAAATGCAAAAAAACGGCACCGATTGGAGCACGCAAAACAAGCCTTTATATATTCTTGCCACTTGTGATGAAGAAACCACTATGCTCGGTGCTAAGCATTTTGCCAAAGAGGCTCCCTTTAAACCTGACTACTGCATCATTGGTGAACCCACTAACTTAGTGCCGATACGTGGCCACAAAGGACACATGGCAAATGCCATTCGTATTACCGGTAAATCAGGGCATTCATCGGATCCTGCGCTAGGAATAAATGCGATAGAAATCATGCATGAAGTGATGTATTCGTTGATGCACCTAAAACAACAGTTGATCAAAGACTACCACCATCCTGGATTTGCTATCCCTAACCCAACTATGAATTTGGGGCACATTCACGGCGGTGACAGTGCCAACCGTATTTGTGGCTGTTGTGAATTGCATTACGATCTTAGACCGCTTCCAGGTTTAAGCCTTGAGAGCCTAGATCAATTACTGCACGAGCATCTACAGACTGTGATGCAAAAATGGCCCGGACGAATTGAAGTCAAACCACTGCATCCGCCAATTCCAGGTTATGAATGTCATGCCGATCACCACTTTGTGCAAGAGATGCAGCTTATATGCGATACCGAATCACAAACGGTTAACTACTGTACAGAAGCGCCTTATTTACAAGAGTTATGCCCTACTTTGGTGATGGGACCGGGCTCTATTGACCAAGCGCATCAACCAGATGAATTTTTAAGTTTAGATTTTATAAACCCAACAATTAATATTTTACAAAAATCGATCAATCAATACTGTTTTTCGAGTTAGTTTTAGCGATTAGTGAAATAAAGTTTCAACATCAAAATTGTTTGAGTCAGCTATTATGATTCAAATCAATTCAAACGTTGGTTTTTCAATCAAATTTGTTCAAAGTTTGACTCTCACCCCTTTTCTTCGATAGATTGGATCTTAACTCAAGGAAAGGTGTGTAATTTAATTACGAGGCTCAATGAAATGAATAAGAAATATTCTGCACTTACCAGTAACGTGAAGATGCTTGGTAATCTACTTGGCAGAACCATTAAAGACGCCCATGGAGAGGAGATTTTTAATAAAGTTGAAACTCTTCGTAAGTTGTCTAAGTCGGCTCGTAGCGGTCATCAAGAAGATAGAGAGGCTCTCATCCATGAGATTGAGAACCTGCCGGACGAGCAATTTATCCCCGTCGCTCGCGCATTCAACCAATTTTTGAATCTGACCAATATAGCCGATCAGTACCATACAATTTCTCGTCATTGCGAAGAGCATGTTTGCGAACCTGATGTACTTCAGACTCTGTTTAGTAAGCTTCACTCTAAAGAGATTTCTAAAAAAGAAGCGTCAGACGCAATCAAGAACCTCAATATTGAATTAGTGCTAACCGCACACCCTACCGAAATCTCTCGTCGTACCATGATCAACAAGCTACTTAAGATAAACGACTGTTTATCTAAACTAGAGCTTAGCGATATCGGTCACTCTGAACGAATTAAAACAGAGCGCCGTCTCGAGCAACTTATTGCTCAAAGTTGGCACTCAGATGTTATCCGTCAGCAACGCCCTACTCCTCTGGATGAAGCAAAATGGGGTTTTGCGGTTGTTGAAAACTCTCTTTGGGAAGCAGTACCTGATTTCTTACGTGAGTTAGACGAACGAGTATCGACTCACCTAGATGAGCCTCTACCTATCGATGCTCGCCCTGTGCATTTCTCTTCTTGGATGGGGGGGGACCGAGACGGTAACCCGTTTGTCACTCATAACATTACTCAAGAAGTACTGTGGTTATCTCGCTGGAAAGCCGCTGACCTATATCACGCCGATATCGAAGAGCTGATCACTGAGCTATCAATGATCGAGTGTAATGCAGCGGTACGTGAACTTGCAGGTGACAGTCACGAACCATATCGTGGCATCCTAAAAGAAATGCGCACTCTGCTTAACAATACCCGTAAATCGATTTCAGCAAGACTGGCTGGCGATATTATTCCCAATGTCAGCATCCTAGAAACTGCTGAGCAACTTTGGCACCCACTACATACCATCTACACCTCTCTACATGAGTGTGGCATGGGCGTGATTGCCGAAGGCTCGCTGCTTGATACGCTTCGCCGCATTAAATGTTTTGGTGTGCACCTTGTTCGACTAGACATTCGCCAAGAGAGCACCGAGCACTCAAAAGCCTTGTCTGAAGTTACGCGTTTCTTAGGTCTAGGTGATTACGACCAGTGGAGTGAGCAAGATAAAGTTGCATTCCTAGTTAAAGAGCTTAGCGATAATCGACCTCTTATCCCGCACAACTGGGAACCATCACCAATGGTTAAAGAGGTGATTGAAACCTGTAAGACTGTTGCTGCTCACCCTAAAGAAGCCTTTGGTTCTTATGTTATTTCAATGGCACGTACCGCTTCTGACGTACTTGCTGTTCACCTATTGCTGCGTGAAGCTGGCTGTAAATTCCGTTTAGGCGTTTGTCCATTATTTGAAACTCTAGAAGATTTGAATAACTCAGAATCTGTCATGCAACAGCTGTATAGCATTGATTGGTATCGCGGATTTATCCAAGGCGAACAGATGGTCATGATTGGCTACTCTGACTCAGCAAAAGATGCCGGCGTAATGTCTGCAGGCTGGGCGCAATACGACGCAATGGATAAGCTAGTTAAAGTCTCTGAAGCGGAAAATATCGACCTGACCTTGTTCCATGGTCGTGGCGGTACTATCGGCCGTGGTGGCGCTCCTGCACACGCAGCATTGTTGTCTCAACCACCAAAAAGCTTAAAAGGTGGCCTACGTGTTACTGAGCAAGGTGAGATGATTCGCTTTAAACTTGGTCTACCACAAGTGGCTGTCAACAGCCTGAACTTGTACGCTAGCGCCATTTTAGAAGCTAACCTTCTTCCGCCTCCAGAGCCAAAACAAGATTGGCGTGATCTTATGGAAGTGCTATCACAGGTTTCTTGTGAGTCTTACCGTAATGTTGTCCGTGGCGAAGCAGACTTTGTTCCTTACTTCCGCGCAGCCACACCTGAGCTTGAACTAGGTAAACTGCCACTAGGTTCTCGTCCTTCGAAGCGTAACCCGAAAGGTGGCGTAGAAAGCCTACGTGCGATTCCATGGATCTTCTCATGGAGCCAAAACCGTCTGGTACTTCCTGCATGGTTAGGCGCAGGTGAAGCGATTCAATACTCCATTGACCAAGGTCATCTAGAGTTACTAGAAGAGATGTGTCGTGAATGGCCGTTCTTCTCTACTCGCTTAGGTATGTTAGAAATGGTGTACTACAAGTGCAGCATGGATATCTCTAAACTGTATGATGAGAAGCTCACAGACCCATCACTATGGCGTTTAGGTGAAAACCTTCGTGGACAACTACAAAAAGACATCCAAACGGTTCTGAAAGTAGAAAACAACGAGAACCTAATGCAAAGTGACCCATGGGGTCTAGAGTCCATACGTCTACGCAACATCTATGTTGATCCATTGAACATGTTGCAAGTAGAGCTTCTAAAACGTACTCGACAAACAGAAGAGAATAACCCTGAGCTTGAAGAAGCTCTGATGATTACCATTGCTGGTATTGCAGCCGGAATGCGTAACACAGGTTAAGTTCGAGCAGCGTTTATGATGCTTAGAATTCAAGCCCTAGCTCATTGAGCTAGGGCTTTTTTATATTCTCGACTTATCGCATCGCAAAAGACAAAACCGTGATATACCCACCATTTCATCCAACCGACAACAGGACTTGTTAGGCTTTTTGAGCAAGTTGGCAATATGAGACAAAAAGCAGTAAACATGTTTTTGTAATACTTATTTTTCGTTAATCTAACGCCAAAAAATGATAGTAAACTGTTAGCTTATAGGTAGGGGATCTTGGGTTTCACAATAAAAATAACGAGACACAATATTCCCTATTTATTAGACATAATAAAATAAATTATGGTCAGGTGAGAATGGCTTAAAAGGTAATACATGCACTCATGAACTTCTTGAGTGGCTCGCACTCTTCAATGATGACCAACTAGAGTCTGAACTGTGCGTTGTTTTTTATATGCAGTAATTTGGAAGAACAACATGTCATTACCACACGTTATATTGACCGTACTAAGCACAAAAGATGCTACCGGTTACGACATTACAAAAGAGTTTTCTTATAGCATTGGCTACTTTTGGAAAGCAAGCCACCAACAGGTTTACCGTGAGTTAAATAAACTGGCAGAAAACGAGCTCGTTACTTGTCAGCTATTCCCTCAATCAGGCAAGCCTGATAAAAAGATTTACTCAATCACAGAGCGCGGCCGTGAGGCACTGGCTAAATGGTTTGAACAACCTATTTCGCACCCAACAGTGAGAGATGAGTTTGCAGCTAAACTTTATGCATGTGAAGTTCAGCCTGCTGAAGGTTTTTCTGACCAACTGCAACTTGCACTAAGCGATTCACGTAAACTGGTTCAGTTCTACAAAGAAATCGAAGATACACATTACTCTGATACTCGCATTTTGAGCCACAAAGAAAAAATTGAACGACTAACCTTACGTCGTAATCTTTTGACTCGCGAAGCTTGGAATGAGTGGGCGGAAGAAGTGTTAAGCGAGATTGCTTAACTGAAAAACAAAAGGACCTAGCTTGTAATGCACTGGGTCCTTTGTTTTATTTGGCTTAGTTGTAAATCTGAACTCTGCTTAAATTCTTATTAAACGTATCCCTATCGTTAGCAATACTTATCCGTAAACTCTATATCTCTAGCAGAGTATTCTCAGATGAGAACTATGGGCGAACACCTAGCGTGTGGCACAAGGCATAAGTCATTTCAGCGCGGTTCAACGTATAGAAGTGGAAATCCTTTACCCCTTCACGACTTAAAATACGCACCATATCAATAGCCTGACTAGCCCCAACCAATTGACGAGTCATTGGATCATCATCCAACCCTTCAAACTGTTTTGCCATCCATCCAGGTACTTTCACGTTGTTCATTGCTGCAAAGCGAGAAGCTTGCTTGAAGTTAGACACAGGCAAAATACCCGGAATAATCTCTACATCGATACCCGTTGCTGCACAGCGGTCACGAAAGCGAAGGTAGCTTTCAACATCAAAGAAAAACTGCGTGATTGCGCGGTTGGCGCCCGCATCAACTTTACGCTTTAGATTTAATAAATCAGATTGCGCACTTTTCGCTTCGGGATGCACTTCAGGAAAAGCCGCTACCGAGATATCAAAATCATGGCGAGATTTTAGCAACTCAACCAAATCAGAAGCGTACATATCTGGCGTACCACCGTTTGGCGGAATATCACCACGCAGTGCCACAATGCTCTCAATACCGTTTTTCCAGTAATCATCGGCAATGGTGATTAGCTCGTCGCGAGAAGCATCAATACAAGTTAAATGCGGCGCCGCAATTAGGTTGGTTTGGCTTTTGATTTCTTTGATGATTGAGTGCGTACGATCGCGCTCACCAGAGTTGGCACCGTAGGTCACAGAGACAAATTTAGGTTTCAATGCTTTTAAGCGATGTACCGAGTTCCACAGAGTCTCCTCCATTTTTTCACTGCTAGGAGGGAAGAACTCGAAAGAGACATTGATATTATCAGAAAGCTCAGCAACGTTTTGATTAAGTGCATCAATGTGGCTCGCGTGTGTATAACCCATATTTCCTCTCCCTGTGCATCAGCACAATCACATAATTTTGAACGTTTAGACGTCTATATGTCTAGATAATGTAAATTTATGAGAGGGATGTCAACAAAAATTCGTACAAAAGTTGAGTCTTTTGGGGGAGAAGCATCCAACGCGAACGCATTGGATGCTTTAGATAAGAATTATAATAGACTAGATAAACGATTGAGATCGGACTGCAAGGCACCTGCCGTGACTTCTCGACCCGCACCAGGGCCGCGTATAACCAATGGGTTATCTTTGTACCATTTACTCTCAATAGCGAAAATATTGTCACAAGGTAGTAAGTTAGCCAAAGAGTGGTGCGCTTCAAGCGCCTCTACGCCCACTGTCGCCTCTCCTTCTTTTGAAAGACGTGCAATGTATCGCAGAACCTTTCCTTCGCTCTGTGCTTTATCTAAGCGCTCTGCCAGTGCTTCATTCAACACGCTGGCTTGCTGGAAGAATTCATCCACAGATAAGGCCAATAAACTCTCAGGAACTAAAGATTCAACCTTCACCCCTTCAGGCTCTAGATCTAAGCCTGATTCACGCGCCAAAATCACTAATTTACGCATCACATCAGTGCCGTCTAAATCAGCTCGAGGATCAGGTTCCGTTAGCCCTTGTTGCCAAGCTAAGTCAACCAACTCACTAAATGGAATAGAGCCGTCATACTGCTGGAACAGCCATGACAAGGTTCCCGAGAAGATTCCTGATAATGCTACAATTTCATCGCCGCTTTCTCGCAGGTCTCTCACAGTATGGTTTACCGGCAATCCAGCGCCCACAGTGGCGTTGTACAACCAATGACGTCCCGTTTTAGCAAATACATCCTGCACCTGATGGTAAAACTCACTTGGCGCAGAACCTGCCAATTTATTCGCTGATATTAAGTGCATGCCATGTTCGGCAAACTCTAGGTAGCGATCGGACACTTGCTGACTGGCCGTTACATCCAATACGATAATTTCATCAAAGCTCGATTGACGTTTAACTAGCGGTAGCCAATCTTCTTCGCTACTAACCGCATTATCGGAGAACTGGCTGTTGACCTTGCTGGCATCTATGCCATTTTCATCAAACCAATAACTCTGGCTCGCAATTACCCCGATAAGGTCAAAGCTCATGCCGCGACGCTTTTCTAACTGGTCTTTTTGCGTAGCAAATAGCTCCAACCAATTAGAACCAATATTACCTTTACCACACAATACGATGCCAACACGCTTTTGTGCTTGGAATAACTGATTGTGTAGCACTTTAAGCAGTGAAGGAATCGCACTCGTTCTTACTATGGCGATAATGCTCAGCTCAGATTCGGTTTCAAACATGAACTCAACATTGACACTTTTCAGTGTTTGGTAAAAACCAAAACAATGATTGGCGTTGTTAGTCACACCGGCCCCTACAGCGGCCAGCATGGATAAGTCAGTTTTCACGGCAACAGACACATCAAAGTTTGCCGCTTTGATGCAGGCTAAGGCGCCGGCTAATAGTTCGCTAGTATAAGCCAGACGTAAGCAGTGCTGATCCGATTGTGACTCATAGGCCAGTGGCGCAAGCTGCGCTTTATTCAGCAAGGCCAACACTTGCGGCTCTAAACTTTCAAAATCATGTGCAGGGCTTAAAGTCAGCTCAATCAAATTCACATCATCTAATGAGGTCACTATCTTAGCGCCTCGACCAGAAGCTAATACACGCTCAATACGCGTTGAACCTGACTCTGGTTGGTGACTGCAACGCAACTCTAAATCCATAGCACTTTGTGCGACAGGTTGTAGCGTACGGCTGTGCAGTACAGGAGCGGCAAGGCGCGCTAATTCACTGGCTTCATCAAGACGAAGCAGTGGCAGTAAACAGGCATCTTCGACAATGCGCGGGTCTGCGCTATATACGCCCGCCACGTCACTCCAAATAGTGACTTTGGCCACTTCAGCCAAAGCCCCCACAATGGTCGCCGAATAATCGGAACCATTACGCCCAAGCAGTACTGTTTCACCTTGTTGGTTATGCGCCATAAAACCGGTAATAACCAAGCGTTTTTGAGGATGCTGAGCTAACACTGATTTCAATAATGGCCAAGAAAGGTTGCGATCAATTTCTGGCTGAGTGCCCGCTTCTGCGCGCAAGAAGTCACGAGAATCAAGCGCTGCACTAGGCATACCTCTATCACAAAGCAGCGCACTAAGGAGACGAGACGACCACACTTCACCGTGACCTAATGCCGCTGATTTTTGCTGCTCAGTCAACGGAGCATTTAGCGCACTTAATGCGGTAAATTCTCGGTTAAGCTGTTCTTGCAAAACACTCGCCGTTTGCTGAGGAAGCAAATCGGTAATCAATTGATTTTGATAGCTTCTTAGCTCAAGTAAAATCTCATGCGCAATACGTCCATCTTTTTCTAAAGCCGCTAACCAGCGTAACAAGTTGTTAGTGGTTGAGCCCGCAGCAGAAACAATCACTAAGTCACTCTCATTGGAGTACTCAGCTAATATATTGGCTACGCGATCAAAGCATTCTGCATTTGCCAGACTACTACCACCAAACTTATGCAGTTGCGTTGCGTTGTTCATAATTAACCCTCGACCGAATCAAATGCTTGGGCAAGATCATCAATAAGATCGTCACTATCTTCTAGCCCAACAGACAGACGTAATAAGAAATTAGACACACCAGCTTCAGCCAATGCTTTTTCACCCATAGCTCTATGAGTCATAGTCGCAGGGTGACAAATCAAACTCTCTACCCCACCTAAAGACTCCGCTAAAGAGAACAATGTTAAGCTGTTAATAAAGGTCTTCAGTTGCTCTAAATCACCATCAAACTCAAAGCTGAGCATGCTACCAAAACCAGACTGCTGACGTTTAGCAATGTCATGGCCAGGGTGATCTGGCAAGCTTGGGTGATAAATGGTTTTGACACGCTTTTGAGATTGTAGAAAGTTTAAAATAACTTGTGAGCTTTCTTCATGCACACGCATACGTGCACCTAAAGTGCGAATGCCGCGCAATGTCATATAGCTATCAAAAGGCGTGCCCGTTGCACCAATACAGTTACCCCACCAGCCAAGTTCTTCAGCATGCTGTTCAGTTTTGGTAACCACAACCCCGCCAATCACATCCGAATGACCATTAATGTATTTAGTGGTGGAATGGATGACAAAATCAGCACCAAGCTCTAATGGTCTTTGGTAAATGGGGGTTAGAAATGTATTGTCGACGCCCACTAATGCACCCACGGCTGCCGCTTGCTGGCACACTTTCTCGATATCCACTACTCGCACCAATGGGTTCGATGGCGTTTCAATAAGAATCAGTTTTGGCTTTTTGGCAATCGCTGCAGCAAGGGCTTGATCATCTGATTGATCGACAAACTCAACCTTAAAGTCACCTTTTTGCGCACGAGTGTTAAATAAACGGTAAGTACCGCCATAACAATCATGAGGCGCAATAATTAAATCGTCTGGGCTTAAAAATGCCGAAACCCATAAATTAAGTGCTGATGTACCACAGTTGGTAACAACAGCACCTTTACCTGACTCCAACTCAAACAGTGCCGTCTCTAAAAGCCCACGATTAGGGTTTCCAGAGCGGGTGTAATCATACTTTGGTACATCTCCAAATGAAGGAAAACCATAGTTTGTGGACAGGTAAATAGGGGGAACAACAGCATGGTGCTGGGTATCAGACTCTATACCGGTGCGTACGGCAATGGTCGATGACTTATGTTTACTGCTCATTTTCTTGTCCTTCCTTTGGCAGTGACTGGTGGAGTTTGTAACCAATCAAATTAATCTGAATCTAATACTAGATTACCGTGATCAGTATTAGACTTCAACACATCTAGACGTCTAAATGCCTTTACATATAGCAGTAAATATCGCTAGAATTGGAAATTAACTTCTTAAAACTAAGTAATAAAGGTTTCCAATGGCAGACTGGAATGGCGAATACATCAGCCCATATGCTGAACACGGTAAAAAAAGCACTCAAGTAAAAAAGATCACTGTGTCTATTCCACTTAAGGTTCTCAAAATTCTAACTGATGAGCGAACACGTCGTCAGGTAAACAACCTCCGCCATGCAACCAACAGTGAGCTTCTATGTGAAGCTTTCTTACACGCTTATACTGGCCAACCACTCCCTACCGACGAAGATCTGAGAAAAGATTGCCCAGATGAAATTCCAACTGAAGCAAAAAAAATCATGTCCGATCTCGGTATTGAATTAGAAGTCTTCGACGACTAACACTAGTACTAAACTAGCACAACGCTCAGATTTAACTCATAAAAAAAGGGGCTAAAGTGATCACACTCTAGCCCCTTTTAATTTTCGGTTATTAACCCTGCATTCTGCTATTAGCTCTGCATATAATTCTCAGGAAGCTCAATGCGAGCAACGCCAGAGGCAACCGCTGCTTCCGCTACCGCTCTTGCTACGCGAGGTAACAAGCGTGGGTCCATTGGTTTAGGGATAATATAGCCATTACCAAACTCTAATGACGTTACCCCAGCCGCTTTCATCACTTCTTCTGGCACTGGTTCTTTTGCTAACTGGCGAATTGCTTCCACCGCCGCTAGCTTCATTTCAATATTAATCTCACTGGCTCTCACATCTAAAGCGCCACGGAAGATAAATGGGAAACAAATAACGTTGTTCACTTGGTTTGGATAATCAGAACGTCCCGTGCCCATAATCAAATCACTACGCACTTCATGAGCACGCTCTGGTTTAATTTCAGGATCAGGGTTAGAACAGGCAAACACCACTGGTTTGTCCGCCATCAAGGCCAATGCCTCAGGTGACAACAAGTTAGGACCAGATACGCCAAGGAACAGATCCGCGCCTTCAATCACATCTTCTAGGGTACGTTTGTCGGTATTGTTGGCAAACAGCTGTTTGTATTCGTTAAGATCGTCACGGCGAGTATGAATAACGCCTTTACGATCTAACATGTAGATTTTTTCACGCTGTGCGCCGCATTTAATGAGTAGCTCCATACACGCAACTGCCGCAGCACCGGCGCCCAAGCATACAATAGTAGAGTCACACAGTTGCTTTCCTTGTAGCTCTATTGCGTTAAGCATACCGGCGGCGGTCACAATCGCAGTGCCGTGCTGATCATCGTGAAATACCGGCACATCGCATCGTTCGATAAGACGACTTTCAATCTCAAAACAATCTGGCGCTTTGATATCTTCTAGGTTAATTCCGCCAAAGGTATCGGCAATCGCCGCCACGGTATCGATGAACTCATCAATAGTGCGGTGCTTTACTTCAATATCAATAGAGTCCAAACCGGCAAAGCGTTTGAACAATAACGCTTTGCCTTCCATAACCGGCTTAGAAGCCATTGGCCCTAAGTTACCTAAACCCAAGATAGCGGTGCCGTTTGAAATAACCGCAACCATATTCCCTTTGGCTGTGTACTTGTAAACGTTATCAGCATTTTGGGCGATTTCACGTACTGGCTCTGCAACACCTGGGCTATAAGCTAGCGCTAGATCATGAACTGAATCAGCAGGCGTTGTTAATTCAACAGCTATTTTTCCTGGCTTAGGAAACTCGTGGTAATCGAGAGCTTGTTGGCGGAAATCATTTATCGGTTGGTCATCTGACATCTAAGAGCATCCCTTCGTGGATATTAGGAGAAAGTAAATAATTTGTGATTGTAAATAAAAAACAGGCAATGTACTACAAAGTAACCAGAGTAAAAAAGAGAATGCTTGGGATTGCCAGATCGAAATGAAGGTAAATAACTTGGATAATCAATTTGTTGTAGGATCAAAAAAGGCCGCCTAGGCGACCTTTTTTCTGTATCTTTACGACTAAGATTATTTCTTAGAAGAAAGAGCACCGAAACGCTTGTTAAAGCGATCAACACGGCCGCCAGTATCAACGATACGTTGCTTACCAGTGTAGAACGGGTGACATTTGTCACATACGTCTAGGTGGATAGATTCTTTAGCTAGAGTTGAGTTGAACTCAAAAGTATTTCCGCAAGAGCAGTTAGCTGTTACAGATTTGTATTCAGGATGGATACCTGGTTTCATGGGAAAACCTCATTTATAGGCCGCGTCGCTATCCAAATCTAAGGTTGGACACCACACGTAGTTTCTAACAGTGACACCGCGTAATACAGCATCTTCAAGGCGCAGTATAGTAATGAATTAGTCTTTAAGGATCAACTGATTTGTCCCTTTTTTCGCCACATTCACCATAATATTCCTATATATAGCCATATGCGAGACAACACTTGGCTAAGTGCTCAATATTTTTCATCATCTCCTCGGTCTTTTTCTAGTATCATCATCTGTGTAATTATCTGATTGCAGAAACATCAAAGAGATCCCATGCGCCCAACAATTGCTAGAGTTGCCCTGCCCGTACCTCTAGATAAAGAATTTGAATACCTCATCCCATCGCACTTATTTCCTGTTGTGGGTGTGCGTGTATGGGTGCCGTTTGGACCAAATAAGCGACTTGGTGTGATCACCGCCCTCACCCATCAATCAGAATACGATATTAATAAGCTCAAGCCTTTAATGACCGTGCTTGACGTTGAGCCTATATGGCCAGATAAACTTTATAAACTGATTCATTGGGCTAGCCGATTTTACCAGTATCCACTCGGTGAAACATTAAATGGGGCTATGCCCGGCGCTCTGCGTAAAGGTAAACCGGCACATAAGCAGCCACAGAAAATATGGCAGCTCACCGAAGCAGGTCGTAACCAGTTAATGCAAGGCTTTGGACGAGCAGTTCAGCAAGCTAAGGTGATGCATGCTCTGCAATATGGCGCACTGGCTCAACATGAGCTTGCCACTTTAGATATCTCTAGCTCTGTTTTAAAAACTTTAGAGCAGAAACAATGGGTAATTTGCTCTGAACGCATTGAAATCAATGATCAGTGGCCATCTGAGCTCATTAATGAAGACGACAAGCGTCAACTCAATCATGAACAAATGCTGGCAGTAGTCACAGTCAACCACATTGAAGGGTATGAATGTGCACTTCTAGATGGAGTCACAGGTTCAGGTAAAACCGAGGTTTATCTTCAACTTATAGAGTCAGTAATCCAGCAAGGTAAGCAAGCGTTAGTCTTAGTTCCC
Source organism: Vibrio sp. B1Z05 (assembly GCF_052955985.1). Taxonomy (NCBI): domain Bacteria; kingdom Pseudomonadati; phylum Pseudomonadota; class Gammaproteobacteria; order Vibrionales; family Vibrionaceae; genus Vibrio; species Vibrio sp. B1Z05. Next base: position 173,331 of record NZ_CP130463.1, on the reverse strand, counting down.
GAAATAGGCTTAACGCCGCAAACCATCAACCGATTTAAACGACGCTTTAATGTGCCTATTGAGACCATTCACTCAGGTCTTAATGACAGTGAACGCTTGAATGCATGGCTGGCCGCCAAAAATAAAGAATGTGGCATCCTAATTGGTACTCGCTCGGCACTGCTGACCCCTTTTGCCAACCTTGGCATTGTCATTGTCGATGAAGAGCATGACTCTTCGTATAAACAGCAAGATAGCCTGCGTTATCATGCTAGAGATATAGCCATAATGCGCGCCCACTCAGAAAGTGTGCCGGTTGTATTGGGCTCAGCTACGCCATCTCTAGAAACCTTAAACAACGCCCTTTCAGGAAAATACCTGCATCTTAAACTGACTGAACGTGCTGGCGGTGCTAGCCCAACCAAAAACAGCGTGATTGATGTAAAAGGTTTATATCTAGAAAGTGGCTTAAGCGCGCCACTGATTGCACAAATGCGTAAACACCTGCAACAAGGCAATCAGGTGATGCTGTTTTTAAATCGCCGTGGTTTCTCTCCCGCATTAATGTGCCACGAGTGCGGTTGGATTGCTGAGTGTACTCGATGTGACGCTTACTATACCTTCCACCAAGGAAGCAGTGAGATGCGCTGTCATCACTGTGGCTCACAAAAGCCGGTCGTTCATCAGTGCCATAGCTGTGGTTCAACTCATTTAGTTACGGTCGGAGTTGGCACAGAACAGCTTGAAGCGCACTTAGAAACCTTATTTCCAGAGTTTAAAACCATTCGCATTGACCGAGACAATACGCGTCGTAAAGGCAGTCTAGAGAGCGCATTAGAGTCAATTCGCAATGGTGAGTATCAAATTCTGATTGGTACGCAAATGCTTGCCAAAGGGCATCACTTTCCAGACGTGACGTTAGTGGCTTTACTTGATGTGGATTCATCATTATATAGCAGTGATTTTCGGGCTTCAGAAAAGCTAGCGCAATTGTTTATTCAGGTGGCAGGACGTGCGGGACGCGCCAGTAAGCCTGGACACGTGGTGCTACAAACTCATCACCCAGAACATTCACTGCTACAAGCTTTATTACACAAAGGCTATCCTGAGTTTGCCCAAAGCGCCTTAATGGAACGTAGAGTGGCGCAATTGCCTCCCTATGCCAGCCTGTCTTTGTTTCGAGCTGAATCGAATAATTCGCAACTCGCGGAAGATTTTTTAAGGCAAGTAAGGCAAACCTTAGAAGCGCACCCTTTGTTTGATGAGCAATGTTGGGTACTTGGGCCAACACCAGCACCGATGGCGAAACGAGCAGGAAAATCTCGTTGGCAACTTATTTTACAATGCCAACTACGTTCAACCATGCAAAAACTACTTATGAGTGCAAAACCTGCACTAGATATGCTGCCTAATGCAAAAAAAGTTCGTTGGAACATAGATGTAGAACCAATGGACCTAAGTTAAACCACATGCATATGGCGAAATGCGAGTCACTTCACAGTAAGTTGTGCAATTTTGCTACATGCCCCTTAAACTGTTTGGCAAAAACTCGTTACACTTATTTTTCACTCGCAATTAAGCTTAAGTAGTTGAAATAAGTTTGCGTCATGGATTGAATCAAACACGCGCTAAATTTCATAGAGGACGACGTACTATGGCGACGATGAAGGATGTTGCTGGACTTGCTGGAGTATCAACAGCGACAGTATCAAGGGCATTAATGAACCCAGAAAAAGTATCCTCTTCCACTCGTAAACGAGTAGAAGATGCGGTCATTGAATCTGGCTATTGCCCTAGCACTATCATGCGCAGCATGAAGCGCAATGAGTCAAAAACTCTCGTCGTTATCGTCCCCGACCTTTGTGACCCTTACTTTTCTGAAATTATTCGCGGCATAGAAGTAGCGGCTTCAAAGCAAGGCTACCTTGTATTGCATGGTGACAGTTCACAACAAAAATGCCGTGATAATTCACTGGTCAACTTAATATACTCAAAACAAGCGGATGGACTGATTCTGCTCGGCACCGACTTGCCTATCGATGCCAGTATCGCGGAGCAAAAAAATCTGCCGCCAATGGTCATGGCATGTGAATACGCCCCTGAATTAGAGCTACCAACTGTACATATTGATAACCTGACTGCGTCTTTTCAGGCGGTAAACTATCTTGCTAAATTAGGACACAAACGCATTGGAGAGATCTGTGGCCCAGACAATGCGCCACTTTCTAGTTTCCGTAGCCAAGGTTTCCAACAAGCATTACGCCGCGCCGGATTAAACATCGACCTAAGCAACTCTGCTAGCGGTGATTTTAGCTTTGAATCTGGCGCTGCCGCACTGCGTAAACTCATGAATGCCGGTTCTCCACCTAGCGCTATCTTTTGCCACAATGACATGATGGCCATTGGTGCAATCAAAGAAGCCAAAAATATGGGGCTTAGAGTTCCACAAGATATTTCATTTATTGGCTTTGATAATATAGAGTTCTCAGAATACTGCGATCCGCCACTTACAACCGTCTCTCAACCCCGTTATGATATAGGCTATCAAGCCACACAAATGTTGTTTGAGATACTCAGTGGCAACGAGATCAGTTCTGACTCACGACTATTAGAAACAGAGCTGATCATTCGACAAAGTACCCTACCTCCAAGTTATTAGGGTCTGTTATCTGAACGTTTTCTGCATTACCATAGAAAACGTGATCAATGGAATAGATTAATTCGAGTGGCAAGAAAAGACTATGTAAAGGGTGGCCGTACGCAACCTAAAAAAACGCGTAAGCCAACCCCATCAAAACAATCCAAAAAACCTTGGAAGATGATCGTCTTTGCTGGCGCATTGATTGGGGTATTTAGCTACGGGTTATATTCCTTAAGTAAAACCCCTGAACCTCAACAACCAGTAGACGTGAACTTAACGGCAAAAGAGGAATCGACTGCGAAGAAGGGTGAAGAAAACCTGCCACCTCCTCCAGAAGAACAGTGGGAATATGTTAAAACACTGCCTGAACGTGAAATTAAAGTCGTTGCCAAAGAAGAAGTTCTACCGAAAATACCTTACGTGATGCAATGTGGCGCTTACCGTACTCTTGCACAAGCGAAGTCACGCAAAGTCGATATTGCTTTTCAAGGTATAAAAAGCGAAATACGACAGAAGCCTGGTAGCCATTATCATCGCGTCATTCTAGGGCCTTACCCTCGCAAACGTAACGCAGAGCGTGACAAGCACAAACTGCAGCGCGCTAAAATTGAACCTTGTATGATCTTAAAAGATCCAGGTTACTAATCTATCAGCCTCGGTTAGCATGCTAACCGAGGCTGATTTACTTTGATTTGCGGTAAGCCGCTACTCCTCTGTGTCATCACCTTGAATTTACTCCTGTCCGTCCCCACTTCATTTTAATCTCACTGGTGAAATTAGAATTAGAAGGAAACCTCGTGACTACCATAGTATCCGTACGCCGAAATAATAAAGTCGTCATCGCTGGTGATGGACAAGTATCTCTAGGCAACACAGTAATGAAAGGCAACGCTCAGAAAGTTCGCCGACTCTACAACGACAAAGTTCTTGCCGGTTTTGCTGGCGGTACCGCCGACGCATTTACCCTATTTGAGCGACTAGAAAGCAAACTGCAAATGCATCAAGGCCACCTTACTCGCGCCGCTGTTGAACTAGCTAAAGATTGGCGTAGCGACCGCGCTCTGCGTCGCTTAGAAGCACTGCTTGTGGTCGCCGATGATACCGCTTCTTTTATCATTACTGGTAATGGTGATGTAGTTCAACCAGAGCACGACCTTGTCGCTATTGGTTCTGGTGGCAACTTTGCTCAAGCAGCTGCTACCGCACTACTAGAAAACACCGATTTAAGCGCCAGAGAAATTGCAGAAAAGTCTCTCAATATTGCAGGTGATATCTGTGTCTTTACCAACCATCATCACACTATTGATGAACTTGAATACTAAGGAATTAATATGTCTGAGATGACTCCTCGTGAAATTGTTCATGAACTCAACCGTCACATCATTGGCCAAGATAACGCCAAACGTTCAGTTGCTATTGCCCTGCGTAACCGCTGGCGTCGCATGCAATTAGACGAAGATTTACGCGCTGAAGTGACACCAAAAAATATCCTAATGATCGGCCCAACCGGTGTAGGTAAAACAGAAATTGCTCGTCGCCTAGCAAAACTGGCCAACGCACCTTTCATGAAAGTAGAAGCCACTAAGTTCACTGAAGTGGGCTATGTAGGTAAAGAAGTCGAAACTATCATTCGCGACTTAACTGAAGTTGCGGTGAAAATGACTCACCAACAAGCTACTGAAAAAGTGAAGTACCGCGCTGAAGAGCAAGCCGAAGAACGTATTCTCGATGCATTATTGCCACCGGCGCGCGATGCATGGGGTGAAAACGAAAAGCCACAAGATAACAGCTCAAATACTCGTCAAATCTTCCGTAAGAAACTGCGTGAAGGTAAATTGGACGACAAAGAAATTGATATCGAAGTTGCTGCGCCACAAATGGGCGTAGAAATCATGTCACCTCCAGGCATGGAAGAGATGACTAACCAGCTACAAGGAATGTTCCAAAACCTTGCTGGTAATACTAAGAAAAGCCGTAAGCTAAAGATTAAAGAAGCATTCAAAGCATTAGTTGAAGAAGAAGCGGCTAAGTTAGTCAACCAAGAAGAGCTTAAAGAAGACGCTATCTTCAACGTTGAAAACAACGGCATCGTTTTCATCGACGAATTCGATAAAATCTGTAAACGCGGTGAAAGCTCTGGCCCTGACGTATCTCGTGAAGGCGTGCAACGTGACTTGTTGCCACTGATTGAAGGCAGCACAGTATCGACCAAACACGGCATGGTAAAAACTGACCATATCTTGTTTATCGCCTCAGGCGCATTCCAAGTGGCTAAGCCTTCTGACCTTATCCCTGAGTTGCAAGGTCGCCTGCCAATCCGTGTAGAGCTAGAAGCACTTTCAAGCCACGACTTTGAACGCATTCTAACCGAGCCTAGAGCCTCTTTGACTGAGCAATACGTTGCCCTTCTAAAAACCGAAGATGTAAACGTAGAATTTACCGAAGATGGTATCAAGCATATCGCGGAAGCGGCATGGCAAGTCAATGAAACCACAGAAAATATCGGTGCACGTCGCTTATATACAGTGATGGAACGTCTAATGGATGAAATCTCTTATGACGCCACGGAAAAATCAGGCTCTGAACTGAAAATTGATGCTAGCTATGTAGAAAGTAAACTAGGTAAGCTGGTTGAAGACGAAGATTTGAGTCGCTTTATTCTGTAGCTCGAAATCCTCAAGACTGACTACCCAAAATAGAAAAGGCGCTAAAAATGAGCGCCTTTCATTGTATTTAATATCGAGATCAATTAATCGCTACCAAATAAATCGCGAGTATAAACTTTCTCGGCTACGTCCTTGATCTCTTCAACCATACGGTTAGACACAATCACATCAGACACCGCTTTAAACTCTTCTAGGTCGCGAATATTGCGTGAGTTAAAGAAGTGCTCTTCTTGCAGCACAGGCTCATACACAACCACTTCAATCCCTTTGGCTTTCAAGCGTTTCATGATGCCTTGAATAGAAGAAGCACGGAAATTATCGGAACCCGCTTTCATGATAAGACGGTAAATCCCAACAATCTTAGGGCTACGCTTAATGATGGAATCGGCAATAAAATCTTTACGAGTACGGTTAGCATCAACGATCGCGCCAATAATATTGTTTGGCACTTCCTGATAGTTTGCTAGTAACTGCTTAGTATCTTTAGGTAAGCAATAACCGCCGTAACCAAAAGAAGGGTTATTGTAGTGATTACCAATGCGTGGGTCTAAGCCTACACCTTCAATGATTTGACGAGAATCTAGACCAATAGCTTCAGCGTAAGAATCCAACTCATTAAAGTAAGCAACACGCAGTGCTAAATACGTATTAGAAAATAGCTTAACAGCTTCTGCTTCTGTTGAATCAGTAAACAAAACATCGATATTTTCTTTTTGTGCACCTTCAACCAATAAGCCAGCAAAGGTTTCAGCACGTTCACTGCGCTCACCAACGATAATACGAGATGGGTACAGGTTATCGTACAAAGCTCGACCTTCACGCAGAAATTCTGGTGAGAAGATGATATTGTCACAGCCAAACTCTTGCTTAATGCGAGCAGTATAGCCAACTGGAACTGTTGACTTAATCACCATGACCGCTTGTGGGTTAATCGCCATGACATCTTTAATGACCGCTTCTACTGACGAAGTATTGAAATAATTCGTTTGCGGGTCGTAATCAGTTGGCGTTGCAATCACGACAAACTTAGCGTCTTTGTATGCCAGTTCTTTATCCAAAGTCGCCACAAAATTCAGCTCTTTCTCGGCAAGAAACTGTTCTATCTCTACATCAGCAATTGGAGATTTTTTCTTGTTTAACAGCTCAACCTTCTCAGGAATGATATCCACTGCAACCACTTCATTGTGCTGCGCTAGCAACACTGAGTTCGACAAGCCTACGTAGCCTGTTCCTGCGATAGCTATTTTCATGCTTTTTCTCTTAAATTAATTATCTTCTTTGCGGCCAAAGGCAAAACGAACTAGAACAATACCCACACCAAACATACCGCCAAATAGAACACCTAATACAGCGATAAGTGCTCGTTTAGGCGCATCACGATTAATCGGCTGCTCTACATCTTGAATAAAACGATATGATTTAAAGTTTATATTGTCATCAATAGACAACTTACTCATCAAGTCCAATTTGGCATCGATCTGTTGCAACCTTGGCTCAATCACGGCTAAGTTTTTAACGCTCTCCAAAGCCGTTATTTTAGCTTTGATCGCTTTTGCCCCTAAGTTTATGGCAAACAATTCTTTATCACCTAGATTCTGCACAGGAGAGTTCACTGATGCCGCTTTAGCAATGTCATAAGCATATTTAGCTCGTTGCAATTCAACACTTAAAACCTGTTTGGCTTGAGACTCTAAAATGGTTTTTTGTTGTTGCAACTGCACTTGTTTAGCATCTAATGTCGCTTGTAAGTTTCTAAATGCATCGGCTTTTACTTTCTTTTCGATCATTGCGACATAATCATTCAGCAGCTTATAGCTGTCTAATTGAGTCGTTGCTTGCAATGACAAACTGTATTCATCACGACGTCCCTTTTCTGCAGGTGATGCCGAGATTTTTTGATACCACTCACTATAAAGACGTCTTTGTTGTGCGTCTGTATCCGCATCGGCGTCTTGCTCAAGTTGATTTTTAAACGCCAAAAACGTTTCATTATTATCAAAAAAAGTCTTCTTGTTGGCGGTGGCATTAAATGAACGAACAAACTGCGCAAAAATCTGACTTGGATTGACTAAGTTGTCCAACTCCTTACTAACGCGCACAGTACCGTCATCTTGATAAGTATCAAAAATCGGCTGGAAGGATTTTACTTGTTGGCGATAAATCGCAAAATCATTGACTTGAGGCTCGACAATTCTCGCTTTAGAACTCCACCACTCTTGCGCATTCAGTGCATACACGACAGCTACGCAAGCAAAGATAAAGGTAGAAATAATAATTAGAAACTTGCCCTTCCAGAGCGCTACAAACAAATCACGAAGATCGATTTCATCATCTTGGTAATAAGCATCCATTGCAGGCTGCTGATTGGATGATGTCGGGTGGTTAGATTGATTCAAGTTCATTCCTCTATAACTTTATCTTATCGTTTCTACGGGAGTAATAATCAACATCAATAAACTAGGCTATTGATCATCTACATTGAATTTAAGTTTCTCATAAATCGAGCTTTAATTCCCTAGATTTTAGTTCCTTGTTATACTCAGGAATAGTTGAATTTGAAGGAAAATACAAAATGATCATAGTAACCGGTGGTGCTGGAATGATTGGCAGCAATATTGTGAAGGCCCTAAACGATAGAGGCATAAACGATATTTTGGTTGTTGATAACCTGAAGAATGGCAAAAAGTTTGTCAATCTGGTTGATCTTGATATCACTGACTATATGGATCGAGATGATTTTCTAACTCAGATTATGGCCGGCGACGATTTTGGCCCTATCGATGCGGTCTTCCATGAAGGTGCTTGCTCAGCAACTACCGAATGGGACGGCAAGTATATGATGTTGAATAACTATGAGTATTCAAAAGAGCTACTTCACTACTGCCTAGAGCGACAAATCCCATTTTTATACGCTTCATCAGCGGCTACCTATGGCGAAACCGACACCTTTATCGAAGAAAAACAATATGAAGGTGCATTAAATGTATACGGTTACTCAAAACAACAGTTTGATAACTATGTACGTAGACTCGTTGCAGATGCCAAAGCACATAATGAAACCCTGTCGCAAATCACTGGCTTCCGATATTTCAATGTCTACGGCCCTAGAGAGCAACATAAAGGCTCAATGGCCTCTGTTGCCTTTCATTTGAACAATCAATTAAATGCTGGCGAAAATCCAAAGCTGTTTGCCGGTAGCGAACACTTTAAACGCGATTTTGTTTATGTCGGCGATGTAGCTGCAGTAAACCTTTGGTTCTTAGAAAATGAGGTGTCTGGTATCTTTAACTTAGGTACAGGTCATGCAGAATCTTTTGATGAAGTGGCAAAAGCCGTCATCAAACACCATCAAAAAGGACAAATTGAAACTATTCCTTTTCCAGAACACTTAAAAGGTGCATATCAGGAATATACCCAAGCCGATCTAACCAAGTTAAGAGCGACAGGTTGCAACCACACCTTTAAATCAGTAGCCCAAGGCGTTGCTGAGTATCTAGATATCATTAATAAGTAGTTGCGAAGAACAATGAAAGAAACTCGTAATGATTTTGATCCCAAAGCCTATAACCCAGAGTTTAAATGGTCTTTTCTTGCGCCTAAATTCTGGACGACCTGGCTAGGGATTCTATTTTCTATTCCATTTAGCTTTTTACCTATTGCACTGCATCGCAAGTTAGCTTCGTATGCGGCTAAAAAGATTAGTGCAAAAACGCGTGGGCAAGCACAAAGAGCAAGAGTTAATCTTAGCTATTGCTATCCAGACATGCCTAGCAGCAAAAGAGAACAAATTATCTCTAAGATGCTGACTACTGCAGGAACGTATTTAATGCGCTTTCCATTACTAACATTGCGCAGCCGAAATTGGCTAGACCGCAATACAGTCGTTAATGGTATAGAGCATTTCACTAAGCTAAAAGAAGCCGAGCAAAATGTCATTTTCTTGGTTCCTCACACTTGGTCTGTTGATGTATTCGCAATGCTACTTGCATCAAAAGGGTACCCTATGTGTACCATGGTCAAGAGCCAAAAAAATCAGCTTAGCGAATGGGCAATGTCTAAGCAGCGCAAGCATTATGGCGGTCGCCTTTATGAACGTTCTGGAGGCATAAAACCTTTCATCAAAGCCATCAATGATGGCTATACTGGCTATTTTTTACCTGACCAAGATCATGGCCCAGATAAAAGTGTCTTTGTTGATTTTTGTGCCACAACCAAAGCAACGCTTCCTGTCATGGGGTTCTTAGCTAAAGCCACAAAATCTAAAGTCGTCCCGCTATGGACTGAATTTAATGCTGAAACTGGTAAATTTGAAATTGACGTATACCCTGCCCTAGAAAACTTCCCCACAACTTCACCGGAAGGGGATGCTTTGGCGATGAATAAGTTTATTGAACAGTGTTGCGAAGATAAGCCTGAACAGTATATGTGGAATTTAAAACTACTACTTTCCCAGCAAGATGGGACATATATCTACAACAATCCTGTGAGCAATTAATCTCAATGAAAAAAATACTAATAATTGGTCCTTCTTGGGTGGGTGATATGGTGATGAGCCAGTCGCTTTATCGTACGTTAAAAGAGCAAAACCCTGACGCTATTATCGATGTACTCGCACCCGCATGGTGTAAACCAATATTATCTCGCATGCCGGAAGTTAATCAGGCTATTGAAATGCCTCTTGGGCACGGTGCCTTAAAGATAATAGAAAGATATAAAATAGGTACAGCACTACGAAATAAACATTATACCCATGCTTATGTACTACCAAATTCAGCTAAATCTGCACTTATACCCTTCTTCGCTGCAATCCCTTCACGGATAGGGTGGAAAGGGGAAATTCGCTACGGGCTACTGAATGACTTACGAGAAAATAAGAAGTCATTTACTTTTATGGCAGAAAGGTATGTAGCATTAGCTTACCCTAAAGAAAAAATGCTGGACTCGTCTAGCCTAGGAGGACTAAATAATATTTTATGGCCTAAATTAGCGCTTAATGAAGAGGTTGTACGTAACACAGCTTTAAAGTTTAACCTAAATTCTGACATGCCTATTGTCGGTCTATGTCCAGGAGCCGAGTTTGGCCCAGCAAAAAAATGGCCCACCGCACATTATGCAACTCTAGCAAAGCAATTACTTGAAAACGGTTTCCAAGTCTGGCTATTTGGCTCTGAAAAAGACTCTAGTACAACGACAGAGATTCTAGAGTCACAATCTACTGAATATAAAATACATATCAAAAACCTTGCAGGTGAAACCTCACTAGAAGAAGCTGTAGACTTACTTTCCTTGTGCCAGCACGTTGTCAGTAACGACTCTGGATTAATGCATGTAGCCGCCGCAACTGGTTGCCATGTAATAGGTATTTATGGCTCAACCTCACCAAACTATACTCCACCATTAGCTACTCAAATCGATATTATTAACACCGATATCGAATGTCGTCCTTGCTTCAAACGAGAATGCCCGCTAGGTCATTTAAAGTGCTTACAAGAGATACTTCCTGAAACTATATTCAGAAGAATAGCCCATGTTTAATTTATCTTTAATTAATAGTTTTTTCTGTTTTATAATCCCAGCGTCACTTCTTGCTTATGGAAAAAGTTACTCCTTCGCTATCCTTCCCTTTATGGTGATAGGCTTAATATGTGCCTACTGGTGTGATAAAAGTAAATTTGATAGAAATGCAAAACTAATCGGATTAAGTTTTTTTGCTTACTTCGCATGTACCCTTATATCATTGCTGTTAAAAGGAGGAAGCTTTGGAAACCTCGATGCCCCAAGTCGAGCTATTCTGATCTTACCTACCTTACTATTATTATTACACGCAAAACCCAACCGTAAAGTATTAATATACGGTATTATTACAGGCTCAATCGTAGTTGGCGGCGTCGCGCTTTATCATCACCTAATCTTGCATGTAAGACCCTTAGCCGTCTGGCGATTTATGGTTATCCAATCAGGAAATATTGCAATGAGTATGGGGTTATTTTCTTTAGTTATTGCTTTTTATCTCAAACGGAAAAATAGCTCTAATATAGTAACTCTAATGGCTTTTATTGCTGCTGCCTCTGGCATATTCGCTAGCCTTATCTCCGGTGCTAGAGGTGGTTGGGTACTAAGTCCTTTTATTCTATTATTTATCTTATGGTGCTATAGAAAACATATAAATAATAAGCTAAAAATTACAGCTCTTTTAGGTATCACTGTTGTGGTTTTTTTAAGCTACCCGATGGTAGAAAAGAGAGTTGAGTTAGCTGTTAATGATATTGATAACTATATAGCTAATAATAATCCCAGTACTTCTGTTGGCACCCGTTTCGATCTATGGAAAGGAGGAGTACATGCCTTTATCCATAATCCTATCTTTGGTACTGGTTATGAAAATCGTTATCAAAGTAAACTAGAAGCAATTAAAGATGGTTGGGCAAGTAAAGTTATTCTTCGCCACTCACGTCTTCACAATAGTTACATAGAAGAGGCCTCAATAAAGGGAGTCATAGGCATAGCTATTTTATTGTTGTTTTTCTGCTTACCTTTATTCGTATTTATCAAAGGTTATCAAGTGAATAATAATATATACTCGTTACTAGGTATAGTTCACATTACTTCAATACTGGGATATAGCCTCACCCAGAACTTCATAAATCATCAGTCTGGAATGCTATTTTACATTGCATTTACTGTTTTATTTTATGCCTATAGTCAGCATTATACAGAGGAACATGTATGAATATATTAATCTGTAGCTCATATAAAAACAGCTGGCATGCAGTAAGGCCAGAAGCTGAAGTTTTTATTGAGTTAGCTAAACAAGGACATAATATTACCATTGCTACTCAAGGTGATGCAGAGTATGTTCAGCGATTTAAAGAACACGGCATTGATGTTATTGATGCTTATCCAACAAAAAAGATTTGCCTAAATACAATACGAACTCTTAAACATGTAATTTCTAAAAAACAAATTGAAATATGTTACGCCTTTAACTCAAAAACTATTCCAAATGCCGCTTTTGCTGCAATAGGCTCGAAAGTTAAGCTTATTGCATACAGGGGGACAACTGGGGGATTATATCGTCATGATCCTTCCGCATATCTGACAATTCTCCATCCACGCATTGATGGTGTAATCTGTGTAAGCGAAGCTGTCCGACAGGATGTACTAAAAAAAGTTTGGAGAAATAGACAAAATGTCGTCACAATTTACAAAGGACATGATATTAATTGGTACAATGCAACACCAACAGATCGCTCAACTTTAGGTATTCCACAACGAGCTAAAGTAGGAATATGTGTCGCTAACTCACGCCCCTCAAAAGGCGTTCATGTTTTACTAGAAGCAGTCAAGGATATCGATAACCCTGATTTTCATCTAGTTTTAGCTGGAAATGGTATGGAAGCACTTGCCGAACAAGCTAAACAATCAAAAATGGCACAACGCATACACTTTTTAGGGTTTAGAAAAGATATTTCAAACCTAATGGCTATGGCTGATTTTCAGATTCAACCATCAATAAGTGGGGAGGGGCTTCCAAAAACAATTATTGAGGCAATGGTTGCATCGAAGCCATCAATAGTTACTACTGCGGGAGGTTCATCAGAACTGATTAGTGACAAAAACGGTCAAGTTATAGAAACTGGTGATGCAGAGTCATTACATTTAGCTATACAACGATTTATTTCCTGCAAAATAGATTTAGTTAAACTAGGCAAAATATCAAAAGAAATTATGATGAAAAACTTTAGTTTAGAAAAATCCGTATTAGATCATATTGATTATTTTATACAATTATGATCGTATATATTGAATACTGAGATAATATACAATAGAGAAAGATAATGGAAAAATATACTATACATGCAATTTGGCTTGGAAAAAACATTCCTCCTTTACCTTTAATCTGTATAAATGATTGGAAAAAACAAGGCTACTTTAGTAAGCTCTGGTTAGAAAATGACCCTAAAATTAAAAGTTGGATTAAAAACTGTGAATTTGCTCGAGAATGCCATAAAAGAAAATTATATGCATTTGTTACAGACTACTTAAGGTTAAAAATACTTCAAGAATATGGTGGTTTGTATTTAGATACAGATGTAACGATTGAAAAGAACCCATTTGAATTATTTGAAAATATTGATTTTGCTGTAGGTTATGAAAATGATAATAATCAAATTGGAACAGCGGTAATTTACTCAATTAAAGGTTCAAAAATGATAAATGATTTAGTTTCATTCTATGAAAATGAAATTATGTCATCTAGCGAGTTTCTTGGGCCTAAAATAATGACTAACATTCTAAATTCCACTTCAAATAATAATATTGAAATTTTCCCTACCTCCTTCTTCTACCCATATAAAGGAGACAAATCATTATTTAACACACCTAAAGAAACGTATTTAATCCATTGGTTCCAACATAGTTGGAAGAAACCCAAACATGAATACTTTTTAAAAAGTAAACATCTCGGAATTATAGGTACACTATATCAGTGGCAAAAGTTGAAGCTTAGATTTAAAAAATAAACTATCACTTATGCCAAGTTAATTTCCTTTTTAATAATTCGTAGGTTCTATATATTTCTTTACTAATTCTAGCTAAGATAAAGCGATTGCTTTTATCCTTTCTCTTCCCTATTTCAGAAGGAATATTCGCTCGATAGAAAACATTAGGGAATACAGCAAATGTTTGGACACCATGTAACCATGGTTTTTCCATATAATTATCAACAGGATCAATAAACTCACTAGCTCCATCAATTAGAGATTTTGCCACTTTAGGCGAAATAATATATGCTGTTGTTCCAGCGGTTTCTTGATTGTAATACCCAATACCAACTAAGTCATCGATATCTTCTATTTTATGGAATATTGGTGGCTTATTTATATTTTCTGTTGTTGAAAGCTTAATATAGCCATACTTATTAATATGACTGAATGCATTTTCAGTGTGCAATACTGCACCTTCTATCAACTCAAAATTATCTTCGAATATGACTATAGGCTCATCCAACGCAATACACCTTTGCCACAATAAGTAATGACTAGCAAAGCAAGCAATTTCAGTGTCTTTTAATATAAAGCCTTTTCTCCAAAAAGTCTTGGTAGGGTTAGCTCGATTATGCATATGAAAGATAGAGGATTTAGTTGATATAGCATCAAAAAATTGATACTTAAGATTAGTCTCTCCTAGAAGAGTTTTTACCCGTTCTCGACGAGGTGAGTTCTTAAGTGAAATAACAAACGTTTTCATTCTATATCTTTTGCGACTCAGTTTACTGTGCACTACATAACTTGATACTAAAGAGTAGTATATCATAATATGATATAACATTTACTATTATCAACTGCAGTCTAGGGAAAATACATCCAACCTTCGCTTGTTGCTAAATATGTGATGTCAGCAGCCCATTTTTGGTTGATGTCTTCACATTAAAGTGTAGTTCTCAAAAAACTGGCCACTTTCTTAGTGGTCTTCCAATACAACCGTTCCGACTCATTCGGGGTTAAAGCATCGTTATACTGATACGACCTCAGTTGACTGTAGTAGCCTACAATATATTTTATGATCTCTTGTTTCGCTATTGTAAAGTTTCGCTAATCAACCACAATTATTCATTCTGTCTTTAAGCTTCTAAAAAGCGTTCCATCGGGCTATTATCCCATTACAGTTAGACTAAATAACAATTTTCGGCGAGACATACTTCCCTCAGCACTACTCTAAAGATCGAACTTTATTGTATAATACCGTATACATAAAGAGTAGAGCGAATAAGAAATGTCGACAATTGGTATACTTTTAATCACTAAAAATGCCGGAAAAACGTTACGAGAATGCCTAGAATCGGTTTCTGGATGGACTGATGATATCGCAATACTCGACTCAGGAAGTACCGACGACACCCTTAGCATAGCAAAAGAGTATACTAGCAATATCCAGAGTAAGCATGACTGGGAAGGATTTGGTATACAACGACAAGTCGCCCAAACATACCTCACAACTGATTGGGTATTAGCGATCGATTCTGATGAAGTCGTTAGTGATCAACTAAAAAATTCAATTCAAAATGTCATCAAGCAATCCGATCTTAATACCTGCTATTCAATAAATCGACTTACTTGGGCATTTGGTAAATTTATCCGTCATTCAGGCTGGTATCCAGACAGAATTGTTCGTCTTTATCCAAGAACATTAACAACTTATAATGATGCACAAGTTCATGAAAAAGTAGAGCTTCCTAAGGGGCATAAGGTTATCGAATTGGAAGGCGATCTATTGCACTTCACTATTGATAGTTTGTCTCAATATACTTCAAAAACAAATCTATATATCAAATCATGGGCAGATCAAAGAGAAGGTAAAAAGCGTTCAAGTCTAGGAAAAGCGATATCACATGCATTTTTTAGGTTTATAAAAATGTACATTTTAAAGCTTGGATTCCTAGATGGAAAACATGGACTACTGCTTGCGATACTAAGCGCAAACACCGTATTTACTCGTTACGCTGATTTGTGGGTCAGAGAAGAGTCCAAAAAAGATAAAGCCCAATCATAAGCTAAAATAGTTTCATTACTTCAATAGCTTACCTGCAACCCTCAAGACTTCAGTAACTTTAAGTTCTGACGGATTGTCATGATGAATAATATCCCAAACTTTCCCTCCTTGCGGGAAAGTTCGATGTGGCTCTCCCGGTAAAAATAAACATAAAACAGGGGTATTGAATGACCTCCGGCTGAGCCAGAGGCTTATATGACACCCTCAAAGAGCTTAGGTAAGCGCCCAAGGCGCTAAATTCCGAACGTCAATTGATCACGATGCTCATCTTCTTGTTCGTGATTTCTAATGTAATCAAGAACCATCTGCTAATCCAACCTTACTTACTGCTGAGACGAAGTAATCTCTTGCCCAAAAATGCTCTCCATTGAAGTTCCACTGTCTGCCTCTAAACTTCTTTACTATTGAAATGGCACTTTTTCCCTTTAGATACCCGACCACGTTCGAAACTGCATATTTTGGTGGAACACTAATACACAAATGAACATAGTCTTTCATCAGATGCCCCTCCTCAATCACAATACCTTTACGTTTCGCTAATTCATGAAAGGTTTCACCCAAATACTTTCTAATCGCACTATATATCAATATTCCCCTTTTCTTTGGGATAAATATATAATATTAACAATCCCAACGGGGATGAGACAAACTCCTATATTTAATTATTTTAAATTTACGCTTCATCCGCTTAGCACTAATAACCTTCTTACAGTGCCCTATATATTGTCATATATTTTTGGGCTGTATTTTCAATGCGAAATTCTTCTAGGCTACTCTCTATATTATCAATAAGCTGTTGTTTTAATTCATTTTCATTCAGAACAAGCTGTACTTTCTCCGCCAAAGACTTCGCATCACCAATATCAACGAGAAAGCCATTAATACCGTCATCAATAATGTCAGGTATCCCACCAGCTCTTGTTGCGATAACAGGTAAGTGGCAATGAAGGGCCTCTAAAATCACCGAACCTAACCCTTCGCTATAAGCTGGATGTATCATCAGATCTGCTGCTGAAAACCAGTCTCCCATATTCGATTGCTTTCCCACAAAACAGACATTGGAAAGGTGACTCGCTTGGAGCTCTAACGTTGCTTTCATACGGCCGTCACCGAGGAAAACAAATTGAATCTCTGGCGCTATTTTCTCTACTATTTCAGCTGCTTTAATCGATACATCAAAACCTTTGTGCTCATACATATTTGCAGCTTGAATAACTAAAGCTCTGTTGCCAAAACGAGCTTTTATATCCTGAATCTTGCGTGTATCCGATGGGTAATCAATTGGAGAGCTAGGAATTTTTTCTATTTTAGTCTCTGCGCTAACTTCTTTTAGCTGCTGACAAATTGCCGTGCTTAAGCCAACTAAGGCTGCGGCTTTACGATACTGGCGATATGATTTACTTTTTAAAGGATTATCAATTCTTCTCGTTATTATGTACGGAGTTTTACTTAACAAATTCTGTATATAAGCCCAATGCACTGCTTTTCCATCATGTACATGGATAACATCAAAATGTTCACTTTTCACTTGAAGATGAGCATTCCAAAATTTCTTCGCTACAAAAACTTTACACCCTAACGCTTTTACTTCTGAAAAAAATGGGCTGTAGGGGTTTGCAACTACACTCAGCTTGACACCCAATTTCAACTGCTGCTTTATCATTTCAAGGGTTTGTCGTTCTCCACCACTAAAGCCTGACGCTAAGTTGACATGACATATATGCAAAGTCTGTACTCCATCTAAACTGACTTATGTAAGCCTACAATGGCTAAATTTATACCGTATTCATACTTCCCTGATAGTGAGAAAGAGGACTATCCAGCAAGTTTTCTAGCTTGAAAAGAGCAAATGCCTTTCTAAACCGCCATAAAGCTAAAAATACTTGATTTTACTCCATAACCTTTCAAACTACACTTTAAGCTTACTCTATTAAGACCATTAGTTTGATCAGAATACTCTACAACATAGCTCTTATAATATTATCACCAGTGCTATTATACACTTTACTCAAATCGAAGAATGGGAAACCTAGCGTAGGAAGTCGCTGGACTGAATACTTTGGTTCCTGCCCTGCTTTAGTCGGAAAAAAACCAATCTGGATCCATACCGTTTCTGTTGGAGAAACTATTGCAGCTACCCCACTAATAAGAGCAATTAAAGCAAAGTACCCTGATCAAGATATATTAATCACCACCACCACCACCACGGGTGCAGAACAAGCGGCTAAACTCGATGACATTGCTGAACACAGGTTTATTCCTATTGATTTTTCCTGGTGTGTCAGTCGGTTTCTAAAAACCGCTAATCCAAAATGTATGCTAATCATGGAAACAGAGCTATGGCCAAATACATTACAAGCGGTAGCGAATAGCAATATTCCAATTTCAGTTATCAACGCTCGCCTGTCCGAACGCTCATGTCAACGGTATCGCCAGTTCCAATCTGTATTTAATCTTATTTCACAAAACCTTGACCAAATTCTTTGTCAACATCAGGCTGATGCAGAGAGATTCAAATCATTAGGTATTTTACCTGAAAAATCATCCGTTACTGGCTCTCTAAAATTTGACATATCTATACCGAACACTGTTCATGAAAATGCCTTAACACTTCGTCATCAATTAGGGATAAATAGACCTATCTGGGTTGCAGCCAGCACCCATGAAGGAGAAGATGCGATACTTTATGATGCTCATCAAAAGCTATTACAAGCCTATCCCGAAGCATTGCTAATTTTAGTTCCTCGTCACCCAGAAAGATTTGAAGGCGTCGCTAAATTTGGGGAAGAATATGGCTTCAATGTCGTACGTCGAACCAGTGAAAATAAAATAGACTCAACGACTCAAGTTTATCTTGGCGATACTATGGGAGAAATGCTCACCTTCATTAGTGCAGCCGACATTTGCTTTATGGCCGGAAGCCTTATCGGCGATAAAGTAGGAGGGCATAATGTGCTAGAACCGGCTGCACTCGGAAAGCCTATACTAAATGGCCCTAGTTTCTTTAATTTTAAAGAAATCACACATCAATTAATCAAAGAGCAAGCTTTAGTTATTTGTCACTCTGCTGACGAGATCAATCATCAGCTCGTTCGCTTATTAAGTGACTCTACGTTATCTGAACAAATGGGCGAAAATGCATTAAAAGTGGTCGCGCAAAACCAAGGCGCGGTAGCCAAAACCTTAGAGGCCCTCTCTAGCGTGATAACCAAGCAATAACTGCTCCCAATCACTCTCTTGCCAGTGAATCGAAAAGCGCTGTACTTCCTTTAGGAATGAGCGCTTTAATCTTTCTAAATTTGCCTGCTTCCAATCATCACCAGCCTGTTGATAGCATTTATCAAAATCTATGATCCATACCTGATCACTACTATCGAGCAAGATATTGTGGATATTAAGATCGGTGTGATTAACTTGTGCTTGATGAAGCTTGCTTATTTGCCTGCCAATGGATTGGTATATCTCAGAACTCACCGGTGAGTGTTGTAGCTGTGCCACTAAGTCTTGAGCATTCGGTATTCTTTCACTCAATAAATCCGCAGTATAAAAAGGGCCAAATTTATCGGCCTTAGCGGCAATGGGTCTGGGGACGTTAACTCCTTGCTGACGCAGATGCTGTAGCAATTTATACTCTTGATAGCTACGGGTGTTCTGCCAACCAGAAAACCAGTATTGATCTTTGACTAATTTGCCAAACAGTCCGCCACGACGATAATGACGCAGTGCGGCTTGTAAACCATCAAGTTGTACAAACCAAGTGGTGCCTCGGCCTTTTGCGCTACCGGTTATTTTGTCCTGCACAAACCAATATGGGGCTTCAAAACACATTTCTGGTGGGACATTGAGTAAGCTAGGCTCATACCAAATGACTTCTGACCCATTATTTAATGTTTCCAATCTACAACCCCAATCAATTCAATTCTTTCCTGATTTTACAATTAACTCTAGCACCTGCATAATTTATCTATCTCCTTTATGAGCCAATTGCATGACACTGTTTAAATCACCACCAAAATCACTCTGTATTCTTCGCCTTTCTGCCATCGGTGATGTTTGCCATGCTATCGCTGTTGTACAGGCAATCCAAAACTATTGGCCAAGCACTAAGATCACTTGGATTTGCGGAAAAATTGAAGCTCAGCTTATCGGTGATTTACCCAACATTGAAATTGTGGTGTTCGATAAAAAGCTCGGATTTAAAGGTATGAAGGCCGTGTGGAAACAGCTGTCATCGACTCGCTTTGATGCTTTGCTACATATGCAAGCCGCACTTCGAGCAAGCGCCCTCTCCTTTGGCATTAAAGCGGATTATAAAATCGGCTTTGGTAAGAATAGAACCAAAGAAGGTCAGTGGTTGTTTACTAACAAACACATTCCAAACTCACAAAGCTTTCATGTTTTAGATAATTTTGCTGATTTTGCGCGATACATTGGGGTTCCGTTTCGGGCTCCGCAATGGCACATTCCCGTTAGCCATGACGACACTGAATTTGCTAAAAATGTTATCAATAACCAGCCAACGTTAGTGATTTCTGCCGCAGCAAGTAAAGATAGCCGCAACTGGTTAACTGAGCGCTATGCTGCCGTCGCTGATTATGCAATAGACAAAGGCATGCAAGTCATACTGTGTGGCTCACCTGCTGACAGGGAAATCAAATTAGCCGAAAACATTGCTCACTTGATGCAAGGTGATGTGAATAACATGGTGGGGAAAACCTCATTAAAACAACTGACTGCAGTACTTAATGAAGCGAGCGTAGTACTCGCACCCGATTCAGGACCCGCTCATTTAGCCACTACGCAAGGCACGCCTGTGATAGGGCTTTATGCTCACAGCGATCCGCGACGCACTGGCCCCTATAATAGTCTGGAACTGGTAGCGAATGCCTATGATGAGCATATTCAACAGCAAACTAATAAGTCACTGTCGGACATTCCTTGGGGAACTCGCGCGAAAGGCGATGATCTAATGATTGCAATTAGTACCGAACAAGTCTGCCACCTACTCGATAGAGCATTAGAGAAGAATTAATTTATGAAAAACCATGTCCTTTACCCTGGCACTTTTGATCCTTTAACCAATGGTCATTTAGACATTATCACCCGCGCAGCCAATCTTTTTGAGCAAGTCACAGTATGTGTTGCCGCCAGTCCAAGTAAAAATACAATGTTCACCCTAGAAGAACGGGTAGCCATGCTTCAAGAATCTGTCGTGCATCTAAACAATGTCAAAGTGGAAGGCTTTTCTGGGTTACTAATTGAATTTGCCAAGCAAAAGCAAGCGAACCTGCTTATTCGAGGTTTGCGTACTACGATGGATTTTGAATATGAGTTTGGTCTAACTAGCATGTACCGAAAACTGATGCCGACATTAGAAAGTATCTTCTTAACGCCGTCTGAAGAGTTTGCCTTTCTGTCGTCAACCATTGTTAGGGAAGTTGCGATTCACGGTGGGGATGTGGAAGGTTTTGTGCCGTCTTCGGTATTTAAACGCATTAAAGAAAAGGTTTAGCTCTTCTATTCTTTTATTCCAACTAAAAGAACCAAGAATCAAGAAGCAAGAAGCAAGAACTAAACCTAATACCAGACTATAGGGTGTAATAAGCTTTGTACCAATCAACAAAAGCTTGTACGCCCTCTTTCACCTTCACTTCAGGCTTGTAACCGGTCGATTTAAACAAGTCTGCTGTATCAGCGTAAGTGGCATACACATCACCTGGTTGCATTGGCATGAAGTTTTTCTTCGCTTCAATACCCAAAGCCTCTTCTAGCGCTTCAATATATTCCATCAGCTTCACTGGGCTGCCGTGACCAATGTTATACACTCGGTATGGCGCAGAGCTGGTTGCAGGAGAACCTTGTTCAACATTCCAGTCGGCATTCGCCTCAGGGATTACGTCTTGAATACGCAGGATACCTTCAACAATATCATCAATATAGGTGAAATCACGCTGCATATCGCCGTTGTTGTACACGTCAATTGCATCACCATTTACGATAGCTTTAGTGAACTTAAATAGCGCCATATCAGGACGTCCCCATGGGCCATAAACAGTGAAAAATCTTAATCCTGTTGTAGGTACGCCATAGAGATGCGAGTAAGTATGAGCCATCAGCTCATTGGATTTTTTAGTTGCTGCGTAAAGTGATACCGGGTGATCGACTGAATCTGCAGTATCAAACGGCATTTTTTTGTTCAAGCCGTAAACTGAACTAGAAGAGGCATACACAAGGTGTTTGATCTTATGGTGACGACAACCTTCTAAGATAGTCAAATGCCCGATAAGGTTACTGTCGGCATACGCTAGCGGATTATCAATGGAATAACGCACGCCTGCTTGCGCGGCCAAGTGAATCACTTTATCAAATTGCTCTTCAGCAAATAGCGCAGCAATGCCTTCACGATCAGCTAAATCAAGCAGCTTAAAGGTAAATTTGTCATGTTCAATACGCTTTAAGCGATCTTCCTTTAGAGAAACTTGGTAATAGTCATTCATATTATCGATACCGACAACATCATGTCCTGCTTGCGTTAAGCGCTCGACGACTGCACTACCAATGAAGCCTGCAGCTCCGGTGACTAAATATTTCATGCTGTTTCCTTCTGTTGGCATGTTTCACACCAAAATGTATTTCTTTGCCCAACCATCTTTTGGCTAATGTTCGTTGCGCAGACCGGGCATTCTTGTCCAGCTCTGCCATAAACTTGTAGCTCTTGAGCAAAATAACCGGGCTTACCGTCTGGCTGAGCAAAATCATTAAGCGTGGTTCCGCCTTGTTTTATGGCGTTGCTAAGCACTTGTTTTATTTCTTTAACCAGGTCATCCCACTCTTTATGTGTCAATGAGTTAGCGGGTCTCAATGGATGAATTTTAGCATTAAACAAAGATTCGTTAGCGTAAATATTACCTACGCCTACCACAACCTTATTATCCATAATGAATTGCTTTACGGCGATACGCCTTTTCGCTGCCAGAGCGATGATATGTTCAGAGCAGAAGTCATCACTAAGGGGTTCCGGCCCAAGGTTATCTAAAATAGACAGTGATTCACCGGCTTCGATCCACAGCCAAGATCCAAACCGTCTCGGATCGTTATAGCGCAATAACTTGCCATTTTGCAAAATAAGATCAACGTGATCATGTTTGCTTGCCTGCACACCGTCATCTTGAATCCTTAATGAACCCGACATACCTAAATGCACCACAATACAACCATTGGCGGTATGCAGTAGAAGATATTTAGCACGGCGAGTGACCGCTTCAATCACCACACCACTGAGTTGTTGCAGTTGCTCTGGCACAGGCCAACGTAGTTTTGGCTGACGCACTACAATTTTTTTGATCGTTTGACCTGTAATGTGCGGGCTAATCCCCATGCGGGATACTTCAACTTCTGGTAACTCTGGCATGCATCGCTCAATTCATTTTATGGAATCATCATTCTAACGTTTTCTAGGCATAAAAAAACCCAGCAACAAGTGCTGGGTTTTTATGTTCTGCGTAAAGAAGTGTTAAATCAATTACTTGATTTTAGCTTCTTTGTACATAACGTGTTGACGAACAACTGGATCAAATTTCTTGATCTCAAATTTGCCCGGCATGTTACGTTTGTTTTTATCTGTAGTATAGAAGTGACCTGTACCAGCAGAAGAAACAAGTTTAATTTTTTCGCGAATGCCTTTAGCCATTGCTCAATTCCTCTTAAACGTTTTCGCCACGTGCACGGATATCAACAAGAACAGCATCGATGCCTTTCTTATCAATAATACGCATGCCTTTAGCAGTTAGACGTAGTTTAACAAAACGTTTTTCGCTCTCTACCCAGAAACGATGAGTTTGTAGGTTCGGCAGAAAACGGCGCTTAGTAGCGTTGCGTGCGTGAGAACGGTTGTTACCCGTTACAGGACGCTTACCAGTTACTTGGCATACTCGGGACATGAATGTCTTCTCCAAATCGTTTCAGCTCGATATCAACCTTGGTGGCCGAACCTCTCTAGTGAGGCCGAAAACCATTATGGAAAATCCATACAAGGCTATCAAAGGTCGCGTATTATACTAACTTGACGAGAATTGCTCAAGACCCGAACAGATCCTTTTTACAGAATTTGGTGATCTTTTTTGAGCAGAGCTGATTTTTGTTCAAAAATAGTGCGCGTATGTTACCAGAAATCCTACACCCTACAACCACTAATTAGCTATCAGACCTATATTTAATTTAGCTTGACGACTATTTGTGTTTGGCTAGCGCAAATTGTTAGCCTAATATAGCTTGGAATTCATCATCATACTGATATAAATCATTTACTTACCGAGGTCAGAATGTCGCAACTCTTATCTGCAATCCCACTGACTTCCTTAAATGGCGTTGGGGCAAAGGTCGCTGAAAAGCTGGCTAAGGTCGGCCTTATCTCTATTCAAGACCTTTTATTTCATCTTCCGCACCGTTATGAAGACCGAACTCGCGTTTATCCGATGATAAGTTTGCACGCTGGCCTATGGGCGGGAGTGCAAGGCAAAGTTATGACGGCGGATACTGTTTTTGCTCGAAGAAAAATGCTCACCGTAAAAATCAGTGATGGAAATGGCACTATCACATTGCGATTTTTTAACTTTACCGCCGGAATGAAAAATAATTTCAGTGAAGGCAAATGGGTACACGCTTATGGCGAGATCAAACGCGGTAATCAAGGTTTAGAGATCGTTCATCCTGATTTTTCATTTTTTAATGAAGGTAAAACGGTGACGACCGAATCCAGTTTGACCCCTGTTTACCCAACAACTGAAGGTCTGCGCCAACTCACTTTACGCAACCTCACTGATCAAGCGTTAGAGCTGTTAGATAAATCAGCGGTGAACGAGTTACTGCCCGACGGGTTGTATGATGCACAATTATCCCTAAATCAAGCCCTGCACATTGTGCATCGCCCCTCTCCAGAAATAAACATGGAGCAGTTCGATTTAGGTCGTCACCCCTCACAGCTGCGCTTGATCATCGAAGAGCTATTAGCCCAAAACCTATCGATGCTAGCGCTCAGAAGCAAAGGACAGCTTGATGATGCAATTGCACTGCCCGCATCAAATCGCTTAAAAGCGCAACTGCTGGATTTACTGCCCTTCTCCCCGACCAAGGCACAAACTAGGGTTGTTAACGAGATCGAAGGCGATCTTCTAAAACCCCATCCAATGATGCGTTTAGTACAAGGCGACGTGGGGTCAGGCAAAACACTGGTAGCAGCACTTGCCGCCGTCACCGCCATCGAACAAGGCTATCAAGTGGCAATGATGGCACCAACCGAACTATTGGCTGAGCAACACGCCATCAACTTTACCGCTTGGTTTGAGCAACTGGGTATAAAGGTTGGTTGGCTGGCGGGTAAAGTCACCGGCAAAGCCAAACAAGCACAACTGAATGCCATTGCCAGTGGCGAAGCACAAATGGTGATCGGTACGCATGCTTTATTCCAAGAGCAGGTGAAATTCCATAACCTCTCTTTAGTGATCATTGATGAACAGCACCGTTTTGGCGTCCACCAGCGTCTAGAGCTTCGAGAAAAAGGTGCGGTGGCAGGGTTCTACCCTCATCAATTAATCATGACTGCCACACCAATTCCAAGAACCTTAGCCATGACTGCTTATGCCGATCTTGAAACCTCGATTATTGATGAACTGCCACCGGGAAGAACGCCCATTCAAACCGTTGCCATACCCGATACTAAGCGCGCCGATATTATTGAACGTATCCGAGTTGCTTGCGCGCATGAAGGTAAGCAAGCGTACTGGGTGTGTACGCTAATTGACGAGTCCGAAGTATTAGAAGCTCAAGCCGCTGCTGAAATAGCCGAAGAACTCACTGATAAATTACCGGAGCTAAAGGTGGGACTGGTGCATGGGCGAATGAAGCCCGCTGAAAAACAAGCCATCATGCAGCAGTTTAAAGCCAATGAATTACAACTTTTGGTCGCTACCACCGTGATTGAAGTGGGCGTAGATGTGCCAAATTCCAGCTTAATGATCATCGAAAACCCAGAACGTCTCGGACTAGCACAATTACACCAATTACGCGGCCGCGTTGGACGTGGAACCGTCGCCAGTCATTGTGTGCTTCTCTATCATGCGCCTTTATCTAAAACCGCTCAAAAGCGGTTAGGGGTACTCAGAGAAAGTAATGATGGCTTTGTGATTGCGCAAAAAGACTTAGAAATTCGCGGTCCGGGTGAACTGCTTGGCACCAAGCAAACCGGTATCGCCGACTTTAAAATTGCCGATCTGATGCGCGACCAACATTTAGTGCCGCAAGTGCAAAAAATGGCGCGCTATATTCACCAGCAATATCCAGAAAATGCCCAGCAGATCATTGAACGTTGGATAGTAAATAGCGATGAGTATGCGAAAGCTTAGCGAACCTTGAACAAATCACTATCGAAATAATAAGAGCCTCAATTGAGGCTCTTATTAAGTTCTAAAAGTAAACGATTTTTAACGACGCTTCTTATCTGCATTGGCAAATGCTGCCGCCATCGCGCCGCCTAAACCGCCACCCAGACTAGAGCCTGCAGACGAACGGTTATCACGGCGCTCATTGCGCGCTGGACGTTTATTGTCTTTATTAGCCTGCCCGCGACTGGTGCGATTATCTTGACCCGGCTGATCATTTAGGCGCATAGACAGTGCAATACGCTTACGCTGAATATCCACTTCCATTACCTTAACCTTCACAATATCGCCCGCTTTTACCACCTCACGAGGATCAGAAACGTATTTATCGGTCAGTGCCGAAATATGCACCAATCCATCTTGGTGTACGCCGATATCCACAAAAGCGCCAAAGTTAGCCACGTTGGAAACCACACCTTCGAGCACCATTCCCACTTCTAAATCAGAAACCTTGTCGATTCCCTCAGCAAAAGTCGCGGTTTTAAATTCAGGTCTTGGATCGCGTCCCGGTTTATCTAGCTCTTTAATAATGTCGGTAACCGTAGGCAAACCAAACTTATCATCAATAAAGTCGATGGCATTTAGCTTACCTAAAAAGCCGCTATCGCCAATCAAGTTTGAGATTGGCTTA
The DNA here is from genome assembly GCF_052955985.1 of Vibrio sp. B1Z05. Taxonomy (NCBI): domain Bacteria; kingdom Pseudomonadati; phylum Pseudomonadota; class Gammaproteobacteria; order Vibrionales; family Vibrionaceae; genus Vibrio; species Vibrio sp. B1Z05. The sequence continues at coordinate 146,427 of NZ_CP130463.1, read as the reverse complement.
CTGGTTTTCTCAGCAATGTTTTTGACTACTGGGTAAGCTTCTGGGTGAACAGAAGAAGCATCTAATGGATTACGACCATTCATAATACGCAAGAAACCTGCACTTTGTTCGAAGGCTTTTGGCCCCATACGCGCCACTTTCTTAAGGCTAGCACGGCTTTCAAAGCGGCCGTTTTCATCACGATGAGCCACAATGTTTTGTGCCAATGTCGTCGATAATCCCGCCACACGATTAAGCAAAGCAGCAGAGGCTGTATTCACATCCACACCCACTGCATTCACACAATCTTCAACAACAGCATCTAGACGTTTTGCCAGTGAGGATTGACCCACATCATGTTGATATTGGCCCACACCGATAGATTTAGGATCAATCTTAACCAGCTCTGCCAACGGATCTTGCAGGCGTCTGGCGATAGAAACCGCGCCACGTAAAGAAACATCCATATTCGGGAATTCTTTGGCAGCGAGCTCAGAAGCTGAATACACCGAAGCGCCCGCTTCACTCACCACTATTTTTTGCACCTTAGTGCCATTTTTAATCAGCTCACCAATAAAGCTATCTGACTCACGAGAAGCGGTGCCATTACCAATCGCCACCAAATCAACATTATGTTGTTTGATTAAGCGGTCGATGATTTGCAACGATTTATCGTATTGCTTTTGCGGTGCGTGCGGATAAATCACCTCTGTAGCCAATACCTTGCCTGTGCCATCGACCACGGCAATTTTACAGCCTGTTCTTAAACCAGGATCTAAACCTAAAGTGGCGCGAGGCCCTGCTGGTGCCGCCATCAACAAATCTTTTAAGTTAGTCGCAAACACTTCAATCGCATCAATTTCGGCACGCTCTTTCATCGCTGACATCAGCTCTGTTTCCAAATGCATGGATACTTTTACCCGCCACGCAAAGCTAATCACCTGCTTACGCCAAGTATCAGCAGGAGCATCACTCAATGAAATGCGGTAGTGATCGGCAATGATTGTTTCGCAATATGAACTGCGAATAGAAGGGTCTTGCGCAGGATCGGCATTTAATGACAGCTGTAAAAAGCCCTCATTACGGCCACGAAGCATAGCTAGCGCACGGTGCGATGGAACGCGACTAATGGCTTCATCATGCTCAAAGTAGTCTTTAAATTTCTCACCTGCGGCTTCCTTTCCAGATACAACGCGAGATTGTAATTGAGCATGTTTATTAAGATACGCTCTTAGTTTTTCCAATAGATCGGCATCTTCAGCGATACGCTCCATCACTATGGCTCTTGCACCATCTAGCGCCGCTTTAGTATCAACAACACCTTGCTCTGGGTTTAAGTAATCCTGCGCCACGGTTTCTGGCACCAAAGAAGCGTTATTCCAGATGGCATCCGCTAGCGGCTCCAATCCAGCTTCAATTGCAATTTGACCTTTAGTGCGACGCTTTGGTTTGTACGGCAGGTAAAGATCTTCAAGACGAGTCTTATTGTCAGCCTGATTGATCTCTTTTTCTAATTCTGTCGTCAGTTTCCCCTGCTCAGAAATAGATTTAAGGATCGCTTGTCTGCGATCGGCAAGCTCACGAAGGTAAGTCAAACGGCTGTCTAGAGTACGCAATTGGGTATCATCAAGCCCACCGGTTACTTCTTTTCGATAACGAGCAATAAACGGTACGGTATTTCCCTCATCAATCAGGTTGGCCGTAGCCGTCACCTGTTGGGTGGAGACGTTTAGCTCAGTGGCAATAATCTGAAAAATCGTCTGACTCATCTTAATTCACTTATTTCCTTAATGTTTGCAACTAACTATGGGGGCAAATGTCAGAAAAACCAGATCTCAAAACAATGATTAGCCCCAATAAACTGTGGTCAACGAGTTAAATTAAAGATTTAACCTAACATTTGCCTGCAAGTTACTGATTGTTGGTTAGAATTAAACAAGGTTACTCTTCAAATACTCAGTTGCTAGAAACTGGATTAGACATGGATGTTGATAATGAAAAATATAACCAAGCCGCTGTCATTGCTCATTGCCTCTTTAGCGAGCCTGCCTGTGCTGGCCGAAGGAGACGACACTTCAATCATGATGAATGAGAATAAGCAGGCTTATACCACCGCCAGCCCCGCCTTAAAATGGCAAGATAAGGTTGTATTAGGGCGTGTCGAAAACGTGTATTACCAAGATATTGATGCCCTTGAAGGACAAGCCTTTATTGGCAAAATCGATACCGGTGCCGATACCACCTCTATGCACGCTGAAAATATCCACGTATACAGCAACAACTCCAAATATAAAGGACTGCAAGATACCGAGTTGATGCAAACCATCGTCGATGAGTTTGGCGGCCCTAAAAGTAATTGGTGGCTAGAAAGTTTTGATACCCCAGAAAGAAATATCCAAGGTATTGTGAAGTTTGATCTTCGCCACCCCACCACAGGGGAAGTGATTGCTCTTGAAAGACCACTGGCTCGCACCAGCGTTATCCGCAGTCGCACCAGTGAAATCCCTTTATATCGCCCCGTAATTACTATTCCTCTGCAAATTGCAGGGGTAACTGTTGATACCGACGTCAACTTAACCGACAGAAGTAACTTCTCCGCTCCTATTCTGATCGGTAAGACTTTCCTTAAAAAAAATGCATGGGTATTTGCCGGTTATGATTATCTGCAATCACAAAGTGACGCGCACATTGTCGGGCGCAGCGAAACCTTTTTTATTGATGATATCTCGTTAAAAACCAGCTTCTCACTGGTCAATAGCTATAGCCAAATACACGCGACTAATATCAAGGTCGATCAAGACAAACACACCGTCACCTTCGACACAGGCAATAAAGAAATCAGCACTACGCTGACTCTACCATTAGAGCGTATGCTCCGAGTGGGCGGAGAAAAACGTCCTTTAGTATTTGTGCCAGTAACAGCAGGTGATTTTAAAACGCCAATTTTGGCTTACCTTAAAGACCGCTCTAAATACAGCTCACAACTTCGCCTTGGTAAAAATACCCTCAGCAAATATTTTGTGATTAACACCGGCGACAAACATGTGCTGCACACTCAAAGCAAAAAATTGAGCTCGCTGCTGGACAGCAAAAATCCATTAATGGTGACCCCGCACGAAGTGATTTATATCGACAACACTCCTGTCGATGCAAAACCCTCTTTTGCCATCAATACTCCAGTATTATTTGTGGACAGCTTTGAGCTAAGCAAAGGCAAAAGTGGTGAACAAGCCAGTTTCTACATCCCAAGTACTAACGGTAATGACCGGAAAGTCATCAAAAAAGTGGAGCGAAAAATACGCATTGGCGATAACGTCCGCCCTGTACTTAAAGAGGCTGTCACTATTGGCGGAAAAGAGATGACATTAGAATTTGCTTTGGAAGCCACAGATAAAGGCAGTGACCCTTACTTTGCCATGGGCCGCGCTTTCCACAAACAAGGGGTACTGATTAACACCCGAACCGAAGACTTGCTCACTCCACACCCTCTGTTTCACGCCGGCTTTATCGAAACCGCGCAAGTGGAAAACCTAACCTTCCCCGTAAAACTGGATACCGGTGCCGACATTAGTTCAATCAATGCTCTTAACATCAAACGCTTTGAAGAAAATGGTAAGCCTATGGTGAGCTTTGATTACCAAAATTCAGACGGGATTACGCAAAAGTTTACTAAAGAAGTGATCGATGTAATGCGTATTCGCGCCAAAGCAGGAGAAAAACCCAATGAGCGCCCAGTGGTACTCATGAATGTCAAACTTGGTGAGGTAAATCAAAGCGTGCGTGTTAACCTGCAAGATAGAAGCCGCTTTGAATACAGCATGATATTAGGTAAAAATTTCCTTAAATATGGGGTTGTAGTCAGCAGTGACCAGACCTATTTATTAGGTAAATAAGGTATTTATTATTAACGACACTATTAGATGAAAACGAACTTAATCACTCGAGAAGGCTTTAACAAGCTACAACAAGAACATGACTACCTCTGGCACGAACGTCGTCCAGAAGTCACCAAAATTGTCACCTGGGCAGCAAGCCTAGGTGACCGCTCCGAGAACGCTGATTATCAGTACAATAAGCGTTTATTACGCCAAATTGATCGTCGCGTTCGCTATCTACGCAAAAGACTACCCGACCTTAAAGTGGTCGACTACGCTAGCGCTCAAGATGGTAAGGTGTTTTTTGGTGCTTGGGTGGAAATAGAAAACGAGCAAGGTGAGCTAAAACGCTTTCGCATTGTCGGGCCCGATGAGATTTATGGCGACGATGTAAAGCAGTATATCTCCATTGATTCTCCTATGGCGCGCGCTCTATTAAAAAAAGAAGTGGACGATGAAGTACAAGTTAGAACCCCAGAAGGCACAAAAGAGTGGTTTGTGAACAAAATCAATTACCAAATACCTGATTGGTACAAAATCAAGTAAAAATAATGAGTTACATCAATAAAAATATTTTTTATTAGATACTGTTAATATTATCTAACACTTTATCTCTCTATAATCGATTCAGCTTTGTTACATTTCCAAAAGTATTATCATTCAGGTGTGATAAGGAGCGAATTTGCAAAAGTGACGGACTACTTGCTCGCACTCGCCAACTCCCACTTTTAAATTTAAAAATTGGATTAAGTAGGTTCTATACAATGCAAGAAAACTTCAAAATTTTAGTTGTCGATGACGACGCTCGCCTTCGTTCATTACTTGAGCGCTACCTTTCTGAACAAGGGTTCCAAGTTCGCTCTGTTGCTAACGCCGATCAAATGGATCGTCTGTTAACTCGCGAAAATTTTAACTTAATGATTCTCGACCTCATGTTGCCGGGTGAAGATGGTCTATCCATCTGCCGCCGTCTGCGTAGCGCAAACAACACGTTACCCATCCTAATGCTAACGGCAAAAGGTGATGAGATTGATAGAATTGTCGGGCTAGAAGTTGGTGCCGATGATTACTTACCAAAACCATTTAACCCAAGAGAACTGCTCGCACGTGCTAAAGCAGTACTGCGCCGTCAATCTGTTGAAGCTCCGGGAGCTCCAAGCTCAGAAGAAGCCATTGTAGAATTTGGCGAATTTGCACTCAACCTAGGTACTCGCGAAATGTATCGCGGTGAAGAGCTTATCCCTCTTACCTCTGGTGAATTTGCGGTATTAAAGATCCTAGTGACCAATGCTCGTGAACCTATGTCTCGTGACAAGCTCATGAACCTTGCTCGCGGACGCGAATATTCAGCAATGGAGCGTTCGATTGATGTGCAAATCTCTCGTCTACGTCGTATCCTTGAAGAAGATCCTAGCCACCCTCGCTACATTCAAACCGTATGGGGCCTAGGTTATGTATTTGTACCAGACGGTAATAAAGTATAATTTTTAGGATAATTTAATGCGATCGCGTAGTTCGATAACTCAATCAATCATCGGCTTTATTGCTCTTTTGATTGCTAGCCAAGCCTTTTCTTACTACGCGATTTTTAATTACGCATTACTTCCCAGCCTTAAGCAGTTCAACCGCATACTCTCGTACGAGATAAACCTCGTTACCGAAGAGTACGCGCGAATTCGTCAAGAATCAGAACTTGGCATTCCTGAAAGTGAGCGCACTAGTCCTCTAAGACAAGCCCTTTTGCTTAGGCTTGGAGTAAGTGTTCACCCTATGGCAGGCGTGGCTGAAGAAGAGTTTCAAAAAGCCTTCTATCTTGATTTTATGAGTGATGAAATCACCGAAGAGATAGGCTCACCCGCAGAAGCACGCTTAGCAAGAGACAGCCAAAGTTACCTACTGTGGATCAAACTTGATGTTATGCCCAACTGGATTTTAAGAATCCCGTTAACAGAACTCACTCAAGATGAATTCAAACCTCTATTTATCAACAGCTTACTTATAACCATCTTCTTTATATTAGGTGGTTGGGGCTTTATTCGTTGGCAAAATAGACCTCTCAAAGATCTTGAATCGGCGGCAATCAGTGTCGGTAATGGCGTTATCCCCGACCCGTTACCGGAAAATGGCACTACTGAAATTCGCGCTGTAACCAAATCCTTTAATAAAATGGCGCGCGGCATTGAAGAACTCGAAACCGATAGACGCTTAATGTTAGCCGGTGTCAGCCACGATATTCGCACGCCGTTAACACGCATTCGTCTTGCCACTGAAATGATGTCCGATCAAGACAGTTATTTAGCCGATGGCATGATTCAAGATATCGAAGAATGTAATGACATCATTGCGCAGTTTATCGATTATTTAAAACCGGTTGATCGCAACGACTTTACTAACCTCAACCTCAATAACATGGTTGAAGAGCTCGAATGGGCGCTAAAAATCTACCAATCTGGCGGATCTATTGAAGATGAGACGTTGGACAGCGAGCTGAATAAAGACATTGTTAATTACACCTTTGATGTTCAGCTTCAACCGGATTTGCCGGATATTTACGCCAGTTATATTCCGATAAGACGGACTTTGAGCAACTTAATCGTTAACTCTAAGCGCTATGGCAATAACTGGATTGGTATCAAGACTGGCTTTTTGCACAATAAAGTATGGGTAACCATCGAAGATAATGGCCCTGGCATTGATGATGAACAAATGCAGAAAGTATTTGAACCCTTCACCCGTGGTGATACATCGCGTGGCAGCGAAGGCACAGGTTTGGGACTATCTATCGTTAAAAGAATCATCGCTGAGCACAATGGCACGATAGACATGAGCAACCGTAGCGAAGGCGGATTGATGGTAAGACTTACCTTTGATGTCTACAGCAAGAAACACAAAAATAACACCAATCGTACTAAATAACTGGTCATTCTAGCTTGTTGAAAAATAAGCATTAAAAAAGCGGAGTTCAACCATGTTGAACTCCGCTTTTTACTAATTCTATCTAGAACTACTCACTATTATTGATAGTAAGAGTGCTCACCTTGTTCATGTTCAGTCGCATCTTTAACCGCAACTAATTCACCAGAGAACTCTTCTAGTAGTTGCTTTTCAATGCCGTCTTTTAGCGTTACATCTACCATAGAACAGCCGTTACAACCGCCACCAAACTGAACCAATGCAATGCCATCATCAGTGATTTTAACTAGGCTTAGGTGACCACCGTGGCTGGCAAGCTGCGGGTTCACTTGAGTTTGAATCACGTACTCGACACGTTCTAGCAAAGGTGCATCGTCAGATACTTTACGCATTTTTGCATTTGGTGCTTTCAACGTTAATTGAGAACCCATTTTATCCGTTACATAATCGATCTCAGCATCCTCTAAGAATGGTAAGCTCAATTCGTCTACGTATGCAGAGAAAGCCTCAAATGATAGCTCTGTATCAGTTGCTTCAATGGCTTCTGGTGGGCAGTAAGATACGCCACACTCTGCGCTTTGAGTTCCGGGATTGACCACGAATACTCGAATGTTTGTTCCCTCTGCTTGCTGCGACAACAAGTTAGCAAAGTGCGCTTGAGCAGATTCTGTAATAGTGATTTTATTAGACACGATAAATACCTGAGTAATTCTGTAGGTTATTATGGGCATTCTACTCTGTTCGATTTATTTTTCAAACATGTATTAGCTGTAGATCATTGTGACAATTTGAGTTGATAATCACCAACATCAAGCAAACTTGAACCGATACTGTCAAAAAATCCTTCTATAAAATAGGCCGAGATGCCCTACAAATGCAATAAATATCAATCCGTTGTACACCTTTCTCTTTAAGCAGCACACAGATTTCGGCCACGGTACTGCCCGTAGTCACCACATCATCAAGCAAAGCGACATGAGGTTGGTCTTGCAATTTAGTTAGATACTTAGGTGATAATAGAAATGCTTTTTTTAGATTAATCAGCCGTTGCCGACGATTCAATCCCATCTGATTTTTCGTCATTTTACTGCGCGTAATGGCTTTAGGTAGGAAGCAAATTGGCACTTGAGTACGCTCTGTGAGGCACTGATATAAAGACTCCGCAAGATAATCACTTTGGTTAAATCCGCGCCATAAATGCCTGCGCCAATGCAATGGAATCGACAGTAATACAGGCGCAGGTGACTCGATTTGCTTTGCCAGTAACGCGGCTAACTCTTTAGCGTGCCACACTTGTCGACGATACTTTAGTTTCTGAATAAATCCAGACAGCGGAGCTTGATACTCCCCTACACAAATCAACTTATCCCAAGGTGGAGGGTCGGTAATGCATTGTCCACACCGTTCCATTGGGGTTACCGTATTCACCCCGCACATCTGACAACGAGCTACCGGTTTAAGCCTTTCTAGACATTCATCGCACCATTTACTCGTCCCACCTTCCTTGAGTAGATTGTCACAAGCGTAGCAATAAGAGCCCAAAAGCGTAAATGCAACACCAGATAGTCGCTGAACAAGCAAACTCAAGCATTGAGTTAATGACGGATTTCCAATAATCTTCCCCTTAATGTTAAGCAGTGCTTACTGTTATTTTTAGCTCACCGACATTGATTACAGGGCTGAAAAGAGTATGACATGGCTACGATATGACTTTAGCTCGACCAATCAACGGGCTAAGTAAAAGCACTCAATAAATAGGTACAATGGATGAGCTTAAAAACAAAACTGCATTGGGATGTATTTGGGAAAGGTGAAAACCTCATTCTAATCCATGGTTGGGGCATGAACGGCGCAGTTTGGCATCAAGTCGTTGAGCAATTAAGCCAACATTTTTGTGTACATGTGGTCGACCTACCGGGATATGGGCACAGCCATCAAGTTGCGAGTGCTTCCATTGCCGATATCGCACAAGCGGTATTAGAAGATGCACCACAACAAGCAATATGGCTAGGTTGGTCTTTAGGTGGATTGGTTGCAACCCACGTTGCTCTCCATCAGCCGCAGCGTGTCTCTAAACTCATTACTCTTGCCAGTTCACCACGCTTCTCCGCCGAAGGTCGAGTATGGCGAGGTATTGCCCCTAAAGTGCTAGACGACTTTACCAGTCAACTTACCGATGATTTTCAAGGCACTATAGAGCGATTTATGGCACTACAAGCAATGGGAAGCCCATCAGCAAGACAAGATGTAAAACAGCTAAAGAGCGCCGTTTTATCGCGTCCTATGCCCAATCCTGATGCATTGCACCTTGGACTAGAATTATTAGCCAGTGTCGATTATCGCCAACAATTAAATGAGATTAGCGTACCACTGCACCGTTTATACGGTCGTCTCGATGGACTGGTACCGGTTAAGGTTGCAGCGGTATTGGATAAACAATTACAGACAGAATCACATATATTTAAGGCCTCATCGCACGCTCCTTTTATGAGCGAAAGACAGGCCTTTTGTGATTTGATAACCCAGTTATAGAGCAATCAGTCTTGGGTTAGGATTTCATTCCAAGGAAGGTTGCGATCACCGATAACAATGAAGTTAGGGTTCTCCAAGGTTTCACGCAAATTATAAGAAAGAGGCACAAGTTGTGTATCAAGGATAGTACCGCCCGCCTCTTCCACAATGCATTGTGTGGCCGCAGTATCCCACTCACCTGTTGGACCTAAACGCAGATAACAATCGGCGCTACCTTCAGCAACCAAACACGCTTTTAACGCAGCCGAGCCCAACGGAATCAATTCATAATTCCACTTGTTACTCATTCGCTCAGTAATACGATTGATGTCTTGGCGGCGACTGATGGCAATCGCAATATTTTGTTTAGGCAATTCATGAGTATGGGTGTTGATACGAATATTCTCATCCATATCAGGAATTTTCCACGCCCCTTTTCCCTGATAAGCATGGTAAACCACACCAGAAACCGGCGCATAAACCACCCCCATAATCGGCTTGTTGTTCTCAACTAACGCAATAATGGTGGCAAAATCACCGCTACGGGCAATAAACTCTTGAGTACCATCTAAAGGATCGACTAGCCAGTAACGTTCCCACTGTTCACGCTCAGCTAAGCTAATATCAGAGTCTTCTTCGGAGAGTACAGGGATATCAGGAGTGAGTTCAGACAAGCGTTCCATAACCAGTTTATGAGCCGCTAAGTCAGCGCTGGTAACCGGCGTATCGTCAGACTTAATAAACTCTTCGTAATCTCGCTTTAGATAAATATCAAGGATGAGCTGACCAGCGGAACGGGCGATTTCTATAACGTTAGGCAATAAGTGGGAAAAGTCTTGTCTCATTACTGTTAATCCTTTAATTGAGCAAAGTATCGCTGTGCTAGCATCAAGGCGCTAATACTGCGTGCCTCACAAAAATCCATATGTGAGAGTAACTCATCGGCTTGAGCCAGAGGCCAACGAATCAATGTCAGAGGTTCAGGTTCATCGCCGACTAAAGTTTCTGGGTAAAGATCTTGAGCAATAAACAGCGTCATTTTGCTAGAAAAGTATGACGGCGCCAGAATGACTTGTTTTAACGGTACAAAATCCTTCGCACCAAAGCCAATTTCTTCTTTTAATTCACGATTGGCCGCTTCTACTGGTGCTTCACCAGCATCAATTAAGCCTTTCGGAAAGCCTAGTTCGTAGCTTTCTGTGCCTGCCGCGTATTCTCTAACCAATAACAGATCCCCATCCGCTGTCAGGGGGACCATCATCACTGCATCGCGACCAGAAGGACGCATTCGTTCGTAAGTACGTCGCTCACCGTTCGAAAACTCGAGATCCAAAGCCTCAATGCAAAACAAACGCGAACGCGCAACTTCTGCCTTGTGTAAAATCTGTGGCTTTTTATTACCTGCCATTCTAATTAGCCTCTTCGTTAATTCACGAAATTAACTTTACACCAACTCAAGCAAATGTCTGAATATTCTTACCAGTTAAATCATTTATAGAAGCGAAACGTACTTATAAAAGAATCGACTATAACCGGCCAGAATAAACAAATGGGTAGTGACCTTGTCCGTTCGGTTCACCTAGCCATTTTAACTGTTGCCCCAACTTTTGCGGAAACTCAGCGCCGGGCTTAAACCATGCATCGAGATCGTAGCTCATATCCGAATGCAGCGACGCGGTAAATTGACTCGATACCTGAGCCGTTTCTTGATTGCCTTTAGCGGTTAATTGATTGTCCGTACAAGTCACATCAGAAACGATGTTCCCAAGGTCTAAATCTCCCATTGGAGAACTGGCTTTACTGTTATTCCACACCAGTTTTGCCGAACCTGATTGACACCACGGGCTTGCATACTGGTAGTCTTTCACCGCTAAGTCGAGTTGTCCATCAACAGACACTGGAGCAGGTACATCAACGTATTTAAGCACTTGCTTAGCGGGCATCGATAAAATCAAACTGCTGGCATAAGGGCCATCAAAGCTGTATCCCACCGTGCCTCTGCCGGTTAAATCAAGCGCACTATTACGGCCTAATCGCACATTTAGCTCAGCCTTTCCTTGCAACAGCTTCCACCCTTGCAGATCCCAGTTTACTTCACCAAGGCCATATTGCTGCCAAGTTACCTCTTTGGCCGTACCTTTCCATAATGTCCCACTCACACCAGAGATGCTTAGGCCATTAATACGCGGCGCTTGTTCTAAGGCGAACTTTGCCGGTAAATGCACGATGACACTGCACAAAAATACGATTAACAACAAAAAGCTGTAGCCAAACAGCTTTTTAAAACTGATACCAAACATTAACTACCTACTCTCTTAAACTGTAAGCGACTGACTTCAACAACACCGGGCTTTTCCGTCTCAGTGATGTCTAAAAAGGCTACATCAACGCCTCTTTCTTGACGCAAAAACAATAGCCAGTTCATTAGTTGATTAAAGGCAACCGGTTGCACCCATACCTGCACCATATCGTCGCGAGGTTGCAGTCGAATCAACTCAATATTAAAGCGACGTGTCGAAGTTGATAGCACTTGGTTTAATGGCTGATTAGAGATGGTTGGTGCATTACTGGTTTTACGTAATTCCGTGATCTCATTGGCTTCTTTTTGCACCCAGCTTAATAGCTGCGTTTCACGAACCAAACGTGTTTGAGCTAGTTCACTTTTCTCTTTTAACGGGGCAAAACCGCCCCAATAAAGCAAACCCGCTAAGCCAAAACCAATGGCAATAATGAGCATGCGTTGCTCTCGCAGGCTAATGCCACTCCAATAACCAAGGATGGATTCTTGTAATTTTCGCATTATTTCACCTTCAGCACGTAGCTACTGCTGACCAAATCACCATCACGATTTATCTGGCCTTGCTGTACAGAGAATTTGTCAGATAAAGCCACACGCAGTTTTTCAAACGTTTGGAAGTCACTGGCTTGAGCTTGAATTCGTAACTCTTCACGGTTGCTATCAAATTTCACACTCTGGATCTTCACTTTATCAGAGCCTTTCAATGACTGTTGAACTTCAAGCATCCACGTAATCAATGGCGCCTCAACTGTGCCACCGCTCAATCGTGTTTTTTCATCCGTCATTTGGCGCTTCAGATAACTGACGGTTGGAATTCGACGTTTACCAGGGAATACAGCTCGGAAAATACGTTCACTTTCCGCGCGGTAGGCGGTTGCTTTTGATTCAATCTGACTGACATTCATGTAAGTATTAACGCTGAACACAACCAATAGAATGACGGCTGCAATTGCAGGAGCACGCCATAGTTTAATGTTCTTTAGCCAAGACGCTTGTCGCTTAAATTCACCACTCAGCAAGTTCACCGTGGAAAGCTGAGCATTTTTTGCCAGCAATGCCATTGGCAATTCAGCCGGTTGCTCATCAATGGTTGCCGTCACTTGCTGTTGCAGTGCTTCAGGAAGCGCGCCAAAAGATTGAATCGTCACTTGCTCAACAGGAGTCGCTTCTTGCTCTGCGTCTTCATCTGATTCTGTCGCTGATGACATCTGCGTCACAGCAAAAGGCACCAGTTGCTCTGGTAAGGTCATACCTTGAAATTGATTCTGACGAATCAGGTAATGACCATCCCAAGGAAGTATGCTGATGGCATTTTCTTGCAAAGGAAGTGATAGCACATCGGGCAATACTTTGTGTAATTCGATGCCCGCTTCCGCAAAACGTGCAATACATTGTTTGAAGTAGCTCTTGTCTACCGCCGCAATCCACGCTTTATCACCCGCTAGCTTAAGAATAGAAAAATGGAGTTCATCAATATCTTGTGCTAGCTCTTCTTCAAGAAGAAAAGGCAACATGGTGGCAAACTGACGGGTTGCGCCCGCAGGAACATTAACCTCTTTCAAGGCTATATCTTGCCCATTCAGTAGTAAGGCAACGTTGCGGTCGGTTACATAACTGGCGAGATCGTCTAGCTCATGTAAACCGTTGAGTTCTCCACTCGCGATAATTTCGTCTTCGGTTGAAGACCAAACCAGCCATGGGATTGTATTTAAATTCTGCCTACTGAGCCGAACTGTCAGGATTTCGCTCACTAATTCCTCCAAATCGACGGCGTACTACCCGCGATTCGTCTTTATTTTCACTATAAAGCAGGCTTCTCAAGCGAACTCGAGCTTCCTGCACAAATACTTCTGTATCCAGTTCAAAGTACTTACTGTCTACCGATAAATAGGCTTTGGCTTTGTTTTTGATGTCATCACTAACGCCAGCAATATCGGGTTCAGATAAAAATTCGTCCGTACTTTCCCAACCGTCATATGGACGGTCTTCAATAACTTTTTGTGCTTGTTCTTCACTGATTTCAGAGTTAAACAGAGCCACAATTAACTTAGCTTGCCAAGCTCTGATGGTATTCACATTAATACGCAAATCATCGGTTGGTAACGCGCACGCTAGCCAAGAAATTTGTTTCATTGCCGGGCCCGTCATTTGATAGACACTTCTTAGCTCACTAAGATCGGCAATTAAACCATTCGGTGCCATATACGCAGGAGAGAGCCCCTCATAGGTGGCATCTTCCACTCCAGATTGAGTGGTCACAACGTCGTTTTCGTCTAGATATTCCCACGTAGAATCAGCAACCACTTCAGCCTGATAGTTATCTAGGCCTGCTTCTTCTAATAAAGTGCGCCACACCTCGAGCAAGTAAGGGCGAGCACTGGTGGTTGCGTCCAACTGAACAGCGGCCAGAGCATTAACATTGAAACACGCTTGCATGTCACGAATCACACCGCGAGCTTCACCATATTCCAACGGGTATGTTTGTTCATCTAAAGCCCAAGGCTGACTCAAGTTTACCGTTTCGCCGTCTTCCAGACTCTGCTGAATACCATATTTTGCCAATGCTTCCACACCAATTGCGTACCAGTAGGCTTGTTGGTTATTCACCTGATTACCCGCTCTATCCACACTGAGCATTAAACGCTCAGACATAGTGGCAGCAATGGCAGTCATTACAGCTAATAGCAACAATACAATGATCAAAGCAACGCCTTGTTGTTGCTTGTGGCCTTTATATGTTCGACCAATAAGCTGGGATGGATTATTCTGGCGTATCTTCATTGATCCTCTCAAACTTACCGTCTGCAGTAAGGTAGATACGCTCTAACTTGCCATAATCTTCCAGTGTTAAATCCACCGCGATAGCTTTTGGCAACGCATCACTGTCGACCCACTCTTTTACCCAAGCTTCGCCATTGTAAAAACGCATATCGAACTTCTCGACCTTATCCAGAAGTGGCGTCACTATGCCTTCTTGTGCGGCTGGGGTATCTGGGTATCGCCACCAGACACGCTCTAATTTGTCACCCTGAATTCGATAACCCACTTTGGTAATTTCACCACGGGGAAATTGCTGTTGCGGGTTAATCCAACCTAGACGAGTAAACAATACGCCTTTGGCATCAGAGTCGAGTAAATTGTCTTTCCAATACAACAGGGATTGTCCTGATTCTTCTGTACCCGCTTCCTCTCCATCATTACGGAAGCGGCGCACGGCAATTTGACGAAAATCACTGTCTAAATAAACTAATGTGGCTTGCAATTGCTGTAAGCGACCCAATTTTTCTTGAGACTGGGTATTGCTCAATTGAACCTGAAATACCACTTGATACGCGGCAATACTTAAACTGGCAAAAACCGCAATTGCGACCAGTACCTCTATTAAGGTAAAGCCTTTCGCTTTATTGTAACGAGCCATACTATTGCAACGGAACATAACTTCTCACCGTTACTAGAGGGTTATCCCCGTTTTGATTTAAAGACACGCTAATATCAATCGCACGCAAATAGTCATTACCGGTTGCTACCGGAGTTTGCGTCCAAAACCATTCTTGCCCAGCCAACTCAGAAGTGCCCTTACGCGGGCTTTTCGGTGGCTCAGCGAGCATCATCAATGTCATTTGATTATCGGCAACCATACCGGCAAAGGTTTTTTGCTCTAAATAGCCAATGCTATTAATGTGCTGAGTGACCGCTCGAACGACACTCATTGAAGCGGTAGCAAAAATAGCTAGAGCTATGAGAACTTCCAACAAAGTCATGCCTTTAGCGGACTTCATCTTTCAGCTCCTCACCCGGCTTAAGTAACTTAACACTGCCGTTCTCTAACGCCACAACTCGCCAATTATCATCCCCTTGCGCTTCTGAGCTTGGATAGATGTACACCTCAAATGGGGTTAACTCACCACTTGAAAGAATAAAGGCTTGCGGAGGCAGTTCTTGTTTTTTCTTTTCTTCCTTGGCAAACATCTCTTCATCAAACAATGATTCTTGTTTAAATAAGGAGTCTTGCTTACCCCAAGTGCCGTCACCTAACTCCCAAGTGAGTGTTAGGCCGTCCTCAAGTTCAGTATCTGCGGGAATTCTGCGATGATCTAACGCTTGCCAACCGTCTTTAGTCAGTTTCAATAAGCGATACTTTTTCCCCGCTGGATCAAAGCGAATGCCAAGATCCCAACCATTAAGAATTGCATCTTGATGCAACATGGTCAGACGCTGAAAAAGCTGTTGTGAGCGCGTTTGCGCGGCATCAGAACCACTTTGAGGTAAGTTTATGACAACAGCAATGGCACTTACCGAAACTAAAACCATGACTAACATGATTTCTAGCAGGGTAAAGCCACGCTGTTTTTTATGCTGTTTCACCACGAGTTAAGGCTACTGGAAGTCTTGCAGGTTCCAGTTACCAATATCAGTTGATGAACCTTCGCCTCCATCTTGACCATCCGCACCAAGCGTGAAGATATCGATATTGCCGTTATCACCAGGGCTTAGGTATTGGTAATCATAACCCCATGGGTCTTTTGGAAGACGACGAATATAACCATCAGCACGGTAGTTACGAGGCTCTGGTGAACCTGTAGGACGGCTTACCAATGCATCTAAGCCTTGGTCTGTGGTTGGGTAAACACTGTTGTCTAGCTTGTACATATCTAGCGCATTTTCCAACGCTACAATGTCGGTGATCGCTTTTTGTTGGTCAGCTTTCTCTTTGTTACCTAACAAGTTAGGAACAACAAAGCTGGCCAAAATACCTAGGATTACCACAACAACCATAACCTCTAGCAAGGTAAAGCCTTGTTGTTTCTTATTTCGTTTCATTTTTTTCTCCATACACTCGGGTTAATGACTAAGCACCCGATACCAAGTTATTCAGTTCAAGCAGTGGCATCATAGTGGCAACTACAATAAATAATACAATCCCTGCCATAAAAACAATCAGCAGTGGTTCAAAAACACCCAGCGCCATATTCACCTGAGACTCAAAATCTTGGTCTTGGTTATCGGCAGCACGAGTCAACATTTGTTCAAGTTCACCCGATTGCTCACCACTGGCGATCATATGCAGCATCATAGGTGGGAACAGTTTGCTCTGTTGCAAAGAGTGACGCAAACTTCCCCCTTCTCGCACTTTATCTGAAGCTTCAAGGACCTGCTTCTTAAAGAACTTATTACCCATAACGTCTGCGGCAACAATCATCCCATCTAAAAGAGGGATAGCACTTGCCGAGCATATAGCTAAGGTACGAGCAAAACGAGAGGTATTTAAGCCTCGAGCAACGCGGCCAATCACAGGAACGTTTAATACACGACCGTCCCAGCGCAGCCTTAACTCTGGCTTTTTCAATAAAATTTTAACGCCAACAACCAACACCACAACGCTAACCACCAATAGCACACCATAGTCTTGTACAAAGGCACTGGCATTGATCAAAATCTGAGTTGAGGTGGGTAGTTCTTGTCCCATTTGAACAAATTGGTCGACAATTTTTGGCACAACGGTAGCCAACAAAAAGCCAATAACCGCGACCGCAATCAAGGTCAGCATAATTGGGTAGATCATGGCTTGTTGTAGTTTTGAACGTAATTTTTGGCGTTTTTCGGCATAATCGGCAAGACGTTCTAAAACCGCGTCTAGGTGTCCAGATTTTTCACCCGCCGCGACCATAGCACAGAACAGGTCATCAAAGACGGTAGGATATTCACTCATACTGTCAGCTAAAGTGTAACCTTCAACGACCTTAGAGCGAACACTCACTAACATACTGCGAATGTGCGCTTTTTCAGATTGTTCCGCAACCGCTCTTAAACACTCTTCTAAAGGCATGCCGGCTTGAACAAGGGTCGATAATTGACGCGTCAATAACGCAAGATCTGGCGTGCTGATACCGCGCTGAAAACCACGAGACTTTGATGACTTTTTCTTAGTCTGAGTTTCGCTGATCTCAATCGGCATTAAGCCTTGCTCTTTCAAGCGTTGCCTAACTTGTCTGGCGTTATCACCTTCGGTTACGCCTTTCTTTTGGCGACCTTTCGCATCTAGCGCTTTATATTCAAATGCAGCCATTATTCTTCCCTAGTTACTCGCATAACTTCTTCTAGGGTCGTTTTTCCAGCCCTTGCTTTGTTCAAACCGTCTTGGCGAATGCTTGGCGTAGATTGACGCACGACGTGTTCAATCTCTTGCTCGCTTTGCTCACCATGAATCAATGACTGGACGCTTTCGTCAACCACCAGCAATTCATGAATACCAGTACGGCCTTTGTAACCTTTGTTATTACAATGCTCACACCCTTTTGGTCGATAAAGCACTAAGTCGTCATCAGCAGCAAGGTGGAACAGTTTTTTCTGCTCAGCATCGGCCTGATAAGGTTCACGACACTCTTTACACAGCGTACGCACCAATCGTTGCGCCAAAATACCCAATAGAGAAGAAGAGATTAAGAAAGGCTCAATGCCCATATCTCTTAAACGTGTGATAGTACCGACGGCGGTGTTGGTGTGCAGTGTAGACATTACCAAGTGACCGGTTAAAGACGCTTGTACCGCAATCTGAGCGGTCTCAAGGTCACGAATCTCACCAATCATTACTACGTCAGGGTCTTGACGCAGAATCGCTCTTAAACCACGCGCAAAGGTCATATCAACCTTAGGGTTTACTTGCGTTTGACCAATGCCATCAATATCAAATTCAATCGGGTCTTCAACCGTCAGGATATTTCGCTCGGCACTGTTTAGTTCCTGCAAGCCTGCATACAAGGTGGTGGATTTACCTGAACCTGTAGGGCCTGTTACTAAGATAATGCCGTGCGGTTTTTGAATTAAGTTTTGTAGACGCACGTGGTTGTTCGAGGACATACCTAAGCTATCAAGATCAAGCTGAGTGGCATTTTTATCCAATAGACGCATAACCACACGCTCACCATGAGAGGAAGGCATAGTAGACACACGCACATCCACCGCTCGTCCACCAATCAATAGTGAAATACGACCATCTTGTGGTACACGCTTCTCGGCGATATCCAGTTTTGCCATAACCTTAACCCTGGACACCAACAAAGGGGCCAGTTTACGGCTCGGCGCTAAGACATCACGCAATACGCCATCCACACGGAAACGAATGGAAAGGTGCTTCTCAAAGGACTCGATATGAATATCCGAAGCCCCTTCTTTGATTGCTTCACCCAACATGGCGTTGATCAACTTGATAATTGGCGCGTCATCTTCGGCTTCTAATAAATCCTCATTGTGCGGAATTTCTTCCGCCAACGAGAAGAAGTCATCGTTGTCTGCACCAATGTCTTCCATTAACTGTCTAGCTTCTGAAGAATCGCGCTGATAAGAATCTGAAAGTTTCGATTCAAAATCATGCTTATCCATCTCAACCAATTGGATTGGCAGAGGGGATACTCGCATCACCTCTAACAGTGTCGACGTTTGCATTGGATCGACATAAAACAACTGGTATGCATCGCCTTTATCGTTCGGCTCAAGCACTACACTAAAGCGCTTAGCAAAGCCAAACGGTAGACGTGTAGTACCTGCTTTATATGTTGAAAATGCTTCGTCCATTACTTGTGGTCCACTTGCTCAATAAAGGCTTGTAGCTCTTTTGGACGGCTAGCTTCATCACCAAACTTAGGCATTACCGGAATCAAGTCATCCGGTAGCAGTTTTAAGCCTTCTTCGGCTTTGTACAATTGCTCAGCGCGGATGTAGTTGTATTTACGCTGGGTAATACCATCGGCTGTCATACCATCACGAATAATGGTTGGTTTAATGAATACCATTAGGTTTTTCTTTTCTACCTGAGTGCTGGTTGATCTGAACAGTTGTCCTAACCAAGGAATATCACCCAGTAGCGGTACTTTAGATTCACTTTCCATTGCACGCTCATCAATCAAACCACCCAGCACGAGCATTTGTCCGTCTTGGATCATAACGGATGTATTTAATTGACGTTTCGCAAAGCGAACATCCACCGCACCGTTTGCACCAAGTACGTTAGAAACTTCTTGTTCAATCTTCAACTGAACAGAGTCACCTTCGTTAATTTGTGGCACAACTTTAAGTTTGATACCTACTTCTTTACGATCAACGGTTTGGAATGGGTTTTCATTGTTTGAGCCCGAAGTAGAACCCGTTAATACCGGCACCTCTTCACCCACAATGAACGACGCTTCGCCGTTATCCATAACCGTAATGCTAGGAGACGATAGAATGTTAGAGTTTGAGTCCGTTGCCACTGCGCTAATCAACGCTGTCCAGTCACCCATCGCCAAACTCACTGCCGCGCCGTTTACGCCGCTAAGTGCACTTGCAAGCGTTGAGTAGTCACCTGACTCATCAATGGTTTTAGTGGTAGTTAGACCAGTTGATGGATCTGTGTATGTTTCAGTACGAGAAGTATCTTTCGCTTCTTCTCTACCGACCATAACCTGACCAATAGAGGCGCCACTGTTACCGTATTGAACTACCGCACCTGTTTCTAAGTTACCCCATTGCACGCCAAGGTTAACGCCATCACCTTCCGACATTTCAACAATCAAGGCTTCAATCAATACTTGAGCACGACGAATATCTAGCTGAGCGATCACATCACGTAATGCTTTCATGATATCTGGCGGAGCAGTAATAACGAGGGAGTTGGTGCCTTTATGCGCTGAAATCATTACATCAGACTTGGAGTTTCGAGTCGCAGCGCCGCCCTGTGCTGTTTTCTTAGCCGCAGCTAAGTTATCTGACACACCTTTAAGAACTTCGACTAAATCTTCTGCATTCGCATTTTTTAAGTAAATAACTTGGTTGTTGCCTTTAACTTCCATCTCTTTATCAAGTTGCGATACCACTTTCTTCAAGCGCTTACGCACTTGTGGATCGCCAGAGATTAATACGGAGTTAGTACGTTCATCAGCAACCAGTTTTGGTTGTAGGAAAGCTGGAGTATTTTTCGCTTCCGTGGTTTTGTTTAGCGCTTCAACGATACGCACCATCTCTGCAGCAGAAGCAAATTTTAGTGGTACAACTTCAATTGATTTATCGCCGGCTTTATCCACACGCTCAATAATCTCAGCCAAGCGGTTTACTACAGCCGCACGACCTGTAATCAGGATGATATTCGCTGGATCATAGTGAACAACGTTACCGGCACCCGCATTATCGTTCAATTGACGAAGTAGTGGCGAGAGTTCACGTACCGATACATTACGCACTGCTACTACACGAGTTACTACCGCATCACCTTTGATTTTGTTGTCCCCGACTACAGGAACAGCAGAGGTTTTCGCATCCTTAGATTTAATCACCTTGATGACGCCGTTTTCCATTTCGACAACGGCAAACCCATACACCTCAAGGACACTAAGGAAAAACTGATAATACTGTTTCTCGTTCAAAACATCATAGCTACGCACATCAATCTTGCCCCTCACCGAAGGGTCAACAATAATGGTCTTTTCTAAGTTTCGTCCGACAATATTAATAAATTCGCCAATATCAGTGCCTTTGAAGCTGGCGCTAAATTCATCGGCACTAAATGCTGGTGTGCATACCAAACTACCTAACAGTAGCCATGCACTCTTGCTAAACCAACCTTTCACGTGATACTCCCAAAAATCAATGGCACAAAGTGCCTAGCATGGCGCATATAATTAGGCTCATGCTCTCGCAATGATAGCTAGACAGCTATCAAACTATAGTTGTAAATAAATATCGTAGCGTTGACCATTTCGCTCAACCGTGAGGTTAAGCTCACTCAAATCACCTAAAGACTTCCAAATGGCGCCCATTGATGCTGGATTCTTTAAATCTGCACCATTTAGTTCTACCGCAATGTCACCATCTTGCAGACCGATAGAATCAAACAAAGTACGTTCTCGTCCTGGACGAACGCGATACCCGACTAATTTTCCATCACGATTTACCTGAGAAAGGCGGATATATTTAAGAAGCTGTTGAGGATTCTCAGAAATTTCTGCTTTTATTTTATCTAGGCTAGCAGTGTCTACTTTAGGATTGTTACCTTGAACATTAGATTGAGGCTGTTTTTTAACCGCCCCCGCATTATTTGCTACACGTTTGTATTCTATACCTTCTAGCATTAAGGTTTCGTTACGGCCCTGATTTTCAATAATCACGCGATCACTTAAGACGTTACTTAATTTCGCGCGAGTACCATCAATAGTCTCGCCAACGCCATAAGTATCTTGGCTGCCTTTATTAGCAATAACCGCTAGGCTGTTTTTTTGAATTGAACTTGCTACCACACCCACCAGCACAAGGTTTAATCTTGTCTTTGGTGCGTCAACAACTTGTTGTGTTACTTTCGGTGTGCTTTCTTTCGATTCAACCCCAAATAAATTTGCGTTTACTAACGAAGAAATATCCATACCTTGATGCGGTGACGAAGCGACACCGCTGCCGGAGCCTGCAACAGGTCTCCAATGCTCAACATCTGATTCTGAACCCATTAGATGCCATAATAAATGACCACATAACCAAGCTGTGCTGACGAGCAAAATAAACGTCAACATTTTAGCTATGATCGCCTGTTGATTCACGACACTCGTCAATAATTGATTGGCTTTGTGCGAATATGTGGAAAACTTAGACAAGACAAGTCCCTATTGATATACCGATTTTTATACAATATGCCACGCAGGCATTGGTGTTACTGGGTTAAACGGATGAGCAAGACTACCATACATATTATTACCAATAATTAAACAGGGAATAATTTCGATTGTAAATAAAGACATTTACTTGAAAAATGCTATATACGTCACCATTACCCTCCTGCCAGACATCACTTAGAGAGCAAAGATCATTATGAGTTCCACGATTGAGTCTGTTCGGCTCGACAAATGGTTATGGGCTGCGCGCTTTTACAAAACCCGTTCAATCGCTCGAAATATGATCGATGGCGGCAAAGTTCATTATAATGGGCAGCGTAGCAAACCAAGTAAAATGATAGAACTAGGGGCTACAATTACCCTGCGACAAGGACTCGTTGAAAAAACGGTCACGATAGAAAAAATATCGGACCAAAGACGTGGTGCACCTGAAGCACAACTACTTTACACCGAAACGGCGGAAAGTATAGCGAAGCGAGAACGCACAGCACTAGAACGCAAGATGCACGCACACAATCCAAGTCCTGATCGCCGTCCAGATAAAAAACAACGACGTGATCTGATTAAATTTAAGAACCAATAAGCTGGAGTTTCCTAATGGAAAGCAACGTATTAAATCGTTATTTATTTGAAGACCTATCTGTACGTGGTGAGTTAGTACAGCTAGATACCGCCTACCAAGCCATCCTAGATAGCAAACAATACCCAGTTGCGATTCAAAACTTACTTGGTGAACTGCTTGTTGCGACCTCATTGCTCACCGCTACCTTAAAATTTGAAGGCTCAATTACTTTACAGCTGCAAGGTGACGGTCCTGTGACTCTTGCGGTAATAAATGGTGACAATAACCAAAAAGTCCGTGGCGTCGCTCGCTTTGAAGGCGAAATTGCCGACACTGCCTCTTTGCACGATATGTTGGGCAAAGGTCACCTAGTAATCACTATTTCTCCAAATAAAGGAGAGCGTTACCAAGGCGTGGTTGGTTTAGAAGGCAATACTCTTTCAGAAGTACTAGAAACTTACTTCGAACGCTCAGAGCAGCTAAAAACTCGCTTATGGTTCCGTATTGGTGAATTAGATGGTAAAGCACATGCCGCAGGTATGTTGCTACAAGTCGTTCCCGATGGTACAGGCTCTGCGGATGACTTTGAGCACTTAGAACAGCTTACCGATACCGTTAAAAATGAAGAGCTATTTGGCTTAGAAGCGAACGAACTTCTATATCGTTTATACAACCAAGAAACCGTTAAATTGTTTGATCCTCAACCGGTTGAATTCTTCTGTGGTTGCTCAAGAGAGCGCAGTGGCGCAGCCATTATTACCATTGCAAAAGAAGAAGTTAACGACATCTTAGCCAGCGAAGGTAGCATAGGTTTACACTGCGATTATTGCGGGACAACTTACGACTTTAATGCCGCCGAAGTTGAAGAATTATTCGCTCAGGTAGATAAACCCACACTGCACTAAGCTCACAATTTTATAATTAAAAAGCCGGCTCTAAGTAGCCGGCTTTTTATATTCACTCTTATTCATAGCATAAAAAACTCAAAAAGCGTCATTATCCGCGTTTTTTAACAACAAAAAGCGGTAAAAAACCGTTTTTACAAATCACTTCAATCCCCACCCAACCTAGCATTCTGAACTACAAAAACGTGATCCTTGTTTATAAAACATTCAATAAAGCCATATATAGTCAATAATGTTACAACTACTGATTAAATCAAATACTTATAAATTCAGTAGCTTCACAAATTTTTAACTAAAAACGCCCTACACAAGGAGCACCTATGACTGTTATAGAACATACTAAGGTTGCAAACATCGATCTGACTCAATATGGAATCAGCGACTCTACTGAAATTATTCGTAATCCAAGTTATGAAATGCTTTTCGCAGAGGAAACTAGCGACACATTAGAAGGTTATGAGAAAGGAATTATAACTGAACTAGGTGCAGTTGCCGTTGATACAGGCATATTTACAGGTCGTTCCCCCAAAGATAAATTCATTGTGAAAGATGACACTACGCGTGAAAACATGTGGTGGACGACAGATACAGTGAAAAACGACAATAAACCGATTAATCAAGAGGTATGGACAGACTTAAAACAGCTAGTGACTACTCAGCTGTCGAATAAACGTCTTTTTGTTGTGGACGGTTATTGCGGTGCTAACCCCGATTCTCGCTTAGCGGTGCGAATCATTACCGAAGTAGCTTGGCAAGCGCACTTTGTAAAAAACATGTTCTTGCGTCCCTCAGCGGAAGAACTGGCCACTTTTGAACCTGATTTTGTGGTAATGAATGGCGCTAAGTGCACTAACAGCAAGTGGAAAGAGCACGGCCTGAACTCCGAGAACTTTACCGTATTCAACCTCACTGAAAAAATGCAGTTGATTGGCGGTACTTGGTACGGCGGTGAAATGAAGAAAGGTATGTTCGCTATGATGAACTACTTCCTTCCTCTGCAAGGAATGGCATCCATGCACTGTTCGGCCAATATGGGTGAAGAAGGCGATGTTGCGATCTTCTTTGGCCTCTCTGGCACAGGTAAAACAACTCTTTCCACTGATCCTAAACGCGCCTTAATTGGTGACGATGAGCACGGCTGGGATGATGACGGTATTTTCAACTTTGAAGGGGGTTGCTACGCCAAAACCATTAAACTGTCTAAAGAAGCAGAGCCTGATATCTACAATGCTATCCGTCGTGATGCCTTGTTAGAAAACGTCACCGTACGTAATGATGGTTCAATCGATTTTGATGATAATTCAAAAACAGAAAACACCCGAGTTTCGTACCCGATTGAGCATATCGAAAATATCGTTAAGCCAGTCTCTAAAGGCGGTCATGCAAACAAGGTGATTTTCTTATCTGCAGATGCTTTTGGGGTTCTACCTCCAGTATCTAAGCTCACACCAGAACAAACTAAGTACCACTTCCTTTCTGGATTTACCGCTAAATTAGCGGGTACTGAGCGCGGTATCACAGAGCCAACTCCGACGTTCTCGGCCTGTTTTGGTGCGGCATTCTTAACTCTTCACCCAACCAAGTATGCAGAAGTGTTGGTGAAACGAATGGAAGCGGCTGGCGCAGAAGCTTATCTTGTCAATACTGGTTGGAATGGCTCTGGCAAGCGAATTTCCATTCAAGATACTCGTGCCATCATTGACGCTATCTTAGATGGCTCAATTGAAAGCGCACAAACCAGAATGATTCCAGTGTTTAACTTGGAAGTACCTACCGCATTACCTGATGTAAATCCTGAGATTTTGGATCCACGCGATACGTATGTCGATCCTCTGCAATGGGAAAGCAAAGCCAAAGATTTAGCAACACGCTTTATCAACAACTTTGAAAAATACACTGACAACGATGATGGCAAAGCTCTAGTTAAAGCAGGACCTTTGTTAGATTAATCACATCAATAACCAATCAAGCCCCTGCTTTTAGGGGCTTTTTATTGATAAACAAATAGATATAAGTCATCTTTACCCCTACGCGAAAAACCTTTTGGGACACAAGATGAAAGCAGTATTTAAAATCTGTGGCTGGCTTCTACTGCTATTACTTGCGGGAGGCTTAGCTCTATTTTTATTCTTACAAACCTCTCATACCGCTTGGTTAACCCAACAGGTATTGTCGCGCGTCACAAGTGATAACATTCATATTGGTCACTCCCACTACCAATACCCTGATACGGTGGTTTTATCTGACATCACCATCAAGCAACCCAACGATTTTATTGCCACTGTTAATAATCTACAAATCACTCTCGATTCCCACCTAGATTGGTCAAAGCCGGTTTCTGTTACCAAGGTATCTCTTTCTGGTGTGAATTTGCCCCACGGCATTCCTGATTCGCAAGAAGTAACCTCTTGGGTTAAGCAATGGCAACCTCAACACATTGAAGTACGTGGGATGGATTTTGCGGACCATGATTTAGTCGCCCGTGATTTGCAACTAAACTATTCACCTAGTCAGGGTTTTCCTGAAGGGTATATCAATATCGATGGTGAGCAGGTCTATTGGAAAGGTGAAGCCTTTAATCACTTCAAAGCTAATCTAAACTACCGTAAAGGCAAAACTCAGCTCGACCTACTCAGCTTCGAATGGCGTAAAGGGAAAATACAACTTATTGCCGAGCAAGATGGTGATAGTTGGACACTCAACGATGCTTTAGTACGAGACCTGCATTTATCGGCACCTTTAATGACCCAGTCGGGCCCTTCACCTGTGTTAAGCCTGCTCGATAAAATCCATCATATTGAGCATTTGACTGTCGAGCAATCGAGCTGGCAACAAGCGCAATTTGCCGTCAACCAAATGCGTTTACAGCTGAGCAATTGGGATGTAAATAAAAGCATCTGGGCGCAAGAGAGTGAACTTAGCTTCTCCGCCGAAAGTGTTGATTGGCACAAGCAACTGTTCCTCGAGCCGCAACTTTCTGCTCAACTGCAAACAGGACATATTCAATTAGAGCAACTGGACTTTCTATTTGAAGAAGGACAGATTTCGACTCAAGGACAATTATCCCCTGAGAAAATCGCACTGGATAACCTGAGTATTAAAAACCTCAAGTGGAGCATCAAAGACGCGCAGGTGCATGCACTTATCGAGCAGCCCCTCAAGCAACTACAACAGCTGCAAATCAACAAGCTCAAAATTGAACGTAGCCAAGTCATCGACCTTGCCACTGATAAGCATTGGCAAATTTCTAACTTGAATGCCGAAGGCGATAACTTGAGCTTGAAGAAAGACAATAAATGGGCGCTTTGGAATGGCAGTTTAGCCGCTAGCGCCAACAGCCTTACCCTACTGGGTGTGACTTCGATTAACCCTTATATCGAAGCCTCAAGCAAAGATGAGCAGTGGAACATTAAACAGCTATTCTTGCCAATTGATGATGGCTTGATCAAGGTACACTCAAATGTGAACCTAGCTCTACCAAGCATGCCGTGGGATCTCTCTGTACAAGCCTATGGCATCCCATTACAAGCGGTCACTGCACCGCTGAACATGGCAATACATTGGAATGGCGTGACTGACTTAACGGCGGATCTGAACGGCTTAGGTGGTGATGATTTAATGTTTAGACATAGCTTAGATGGCACCATGAAGATTGCGCCGCATGATGTACAAGTACAACTACCGTTTGCCACACAAGGGTCGCAATCTCTTATCATTCCTGAAATTAAGCTCACAGCGCAACGAGGCGTGCTAAGTGTCGAGAATACTCAATTTGTCAGTGACCACCTTGCAGGCAATATTCAAGGCCGCGTCGACTTAGTAAAACCCAACGATGGCAATATTATGTTTAACTTGACCACCGACTGCGTCTCTTTTTCTTCAGCGCAACCTAAAGGCCGCAGTCATATTGCCGTTACTTGTACCAAACCGGATAACGAAGATGAGAGTAACGAGCTAACCACTACACACTCAGAGTCTCATTAGCCTGAGAGCTAGGTAATAGTACGTAAGTTCCAGTAAACTCAACCGCCTCTTGAGTGCCGCTGTAAATAAACACTTTAATGATGATTCGGGCACGGCGACCACCTTCTAATCGGTCTAAGTCGCCGCTAATACCATCTAAAGAAGTACTGGCCTTAGGGCTTTCTTTGACGGGGTGACGGTAACGTATGTTACTGTCCGCTAGCACAATATCAGCATGCAAATTGCGCTCTTTCATCAGTAGCCATGCCATGCCCCACCCGGTAAGAGTGGCTAAAGTAAAAGCAGAGCCGGCAAACATAGTGTTATGAGGATTAAGGTTGGGGTTCAACTGCGCCACACATTCAAACTTATATCCTGTGTACTGATTGATCTTAATACCCATTTTATCGCTAATCGGGATTTGTTCTTCCCAGCGACGTTGCAACTCATTACACCAATCAGGGCGACGCAGGACATTCGCCATAGGGTCAATGGTTTTAACCATTTGTTGATGACGCATTGGGCCGCGCTCATCACTCAATTCGCCCTGACTTTCAAAGCCATTATTTCGATAAAACTCAATCGCGTCTTCACGCGCATTACACACCAGTCGCTTTACCCCTTCCTCGCGCGCGAGCGATTCAAGAGCGACCATAATCAAGGAACCAACCCCTTTGCCTTGGCGGTTTTTCTTCACCGCCATATAGCGGATCTGGCCATCATCATCGGCCGTCACATATAAACGACCAATCGCCACTGGGCGACCTCGACCGTCCACTATCATGCGGTGGTGACTCAACTCATCGTATTCATCTCTTTCGGAGCCTTTTGGTCTTTGCCAAGGTTCACGCAACATTTGCCAACGAAAGTGATAATACTTCTGTAATTGATTTTCGGTACTGGGAGTAATTAGTTTAAACATAGTGTTTCAGGTCCATTGAATCCATTAGTTATGGGGCGCAACCCTAGACTTGCAGCCAAAAAGTCACCGGTCCATCATTGACCAAAGAAACTTTCATATCGGCGGCAAATCGACCGCGCTCAGTGGGCAACACTTCTTCGCATCTGTCCGAGAAATATTCATAAAGTCGCTTTGCTTCATCGGGCGCAGCGCCACGCGAAAAACCCGCTCGAGTGCCTTTTTTAGTATCCGCCGGCAAAGTAAATTGAGAAACCACTAACACACTGCCATTAACCTGCTTCACATTCAGGTTCATTTTGTCGTCGTCATCACCAAATACACGATATGTGGTGACGCGCTCCATTAAGCGCTTAGCTTTGGCTTCGTCATCGTCTTTTTCAACTCCGAGTAATACCAGCAAGCCTTTGCCAATCTCACCCACCACTTCACCATCGACCTTTACGGCCGCTTCACTCACTCTCTGTATCAGAGCTATCACGTCGAATCCTTTTTCTCATTAATATATTTTGGTAATGCAAAAATGAGCTCATATCAAATGGCTTATCCACTCGCCAAACTTCATCTTCACCAAGACTTGCGGTAATTTCCGCGCCGATTAATACAATCATCCAACACAGATAGATCCACATAAAGAGCAAAGGTACAGCGGCTAAAGCGCCATAAATTAACTGATACGATGGAAACTGCGACACATAATAAGCAAACAACTTTTTACTGACTTCAAACAAGCAGCCTGCCACTAATGCGCCCGCTAGCGCATGATTAAAGCGAACCTTAATATTAGGCACTAATAGATAAAGCCCAAAGAATGCGATGAAAGAAAAAATAATCGGTAACAAACCGTACACCAGATGGACGGTATCTTCACTCCACACTTTGAGTGAGGCAATGTAAGAAGAAAACACTAAGCTAGTGCCCATTAAGATTGGGCCTAAGGTCAATACCATCCAATAAATCGACAATGAATACACGGTGCGGCGCTTCTTGCGCACTCGCCAAATGTAATTCAGATTCTTATCAATTGCCGAAATCAACAATACCGCAGCCACAAACAGAAAGATCAATCCAATCGACGTCATCTTGCCTGTATTGGCAATAAACTCATTTAAGGTGTGCTGAATCGCCTCACCCGCTGTGGGAACAAAATTGCTAAACACAAATTGCTGAACGGTATCACCAACCCCATCAAACATTGGTACTCGAGACAATGCCGTTAAGGTTACAGTGGTCAGCGGTACTAAAGACAGCAAAGTAATATAGGCCATATAGCCGGCATTGACGGGCAACCTATCATGCTTTGCTCTTTGGTAAAGGTAGCTGAAATAGTGCAGTAATACATGCACCCAACTTGGAAGGTTTGGAAGATTTGGAATTTTCTGCATCCTGCTGTAACACCGAACTTAGTTTCTAGCCTACTCGATCTGAGGCAGAGAAAGTTAAAAGACTTAGGGTGAATTATACCAATCCCTTGTAGTGACCCTTATATCAATCCTGATACACATTTCACTATATGAACGTTTCCTCGAGTCATTTTTGACACACTCAGATATTAGATTGATATCAAAAAGTCGTCTCAGTTTAGCAAAACTAATTCGTCGATAAAAGAAAGCCCCACTGAGGTAAGTCAAATGACAACTTCAGTGGGGCTTAAATACGTTAGATAACTAGCGAAACGCTAATTGTCTCTTATTTTGCTGGGCGACTCGCACGTTTACGTTCGTTTTCAGTAAGAAGTTTCTTACGGATACGAATGCTTTCTGGAGTTACTTCTACTAGTTCATCTTCATCGATAAACTCTAGAGCTTGCTCTAGTGTGTGTTTGATCGGTGGTGAAAGAACCTGAGCTTCATCCGTACCAGAAGCACGTACGTTAGTTAGCTGCTTACCTTTAAGACAGTTAACTGTAAGGTCGTTAGAACGGTTATGAATACCGATAATCTGACCTTCGTATACTTCATCAGCGTGCTGAGCAAATAGACGACCACGCTCTTGTAGGTTAAACAATGCGTAAGTCAGTGCTTTACCTGTTGCGTTAGAAATTAGAACGCCGTTGTTACGTTGACCGATTACGCCACCTTTGTGCGGGCCGTAGTGATCAAATGTGTGGTACATCAAACCAGAACCAGAAGTCAGAGTCAGGAACTCAGTTTGGAAACCGATAAGACCACGAGAAGGCATCATAAAGTCCATACGTACACGGCCTTTACCATCTGGAGACATATCTGTTAGCTCACCTTTACGTAGGCCGATATTTTCCATGATGCCACCTTGGTGCTCTTCAAGCACATCGATGGTTACTGTTTCGTATGGTTCTAGAAGTTGACCGTCTTCTTCCTTCAGGATTACTTCAGGACGAGAAACCGCTAGCTCGAAGCCTTCACGACGCATGTTTTCAATCAGGATAGAAAGGTGAAGCTCACCACGACCTGAAACGCGGAATTTATCTGGATCGTCAGTTTGTTCAACACGTAGTGCTACGTTGTGAACCAATTCTTTTTCTAGACGCTCTAGGATATTACGTGAAGTAACGAATTTACCTTCTTTACCAGCAAACGGAGAAGTGTTTACTTGGAAAGTCATGGTTACTGTTGGCTCATCTACAGATAGAGGAGTCATAGCTTCAACGTTGTTTTGGTCACAGATAGTGTCTGAAATTTTCAGCTCGCCTAAACCTGTGATTGCGATGATATCGCCAGCGTTTGCTTGATCAACTTCATGACGCTCAAGGCCAAGGTAACCAAGAACCGTACCGACTTTACCGTTACGTTTCTTGCCATCAGCACCAACGATAGTCACTTGTTGGTTTGGTTTGATGCTACCGCGAGTAACACGACATACACCAATAACACCAACGTAAGAGCTGTAATCAAGTTGCGATACTTGCATTTGTAGAGAGCCATTAATGTCAACATTAGGCTTTTCTACGTTATCAACGATAGCTTGGAACAATGGTTCCATATCTTCGCCAACTTCACCTTCTTCAAGTGTTGCCCAACCGTTTAGAGCTGATGCGTAAACAACTTGGAAGTCTAGTTGATCATCAGTTGCACCTAGGTTATCAAACAAATCAAATACTTGATCCATTACCCAATCAGGACGAGAACCAGGACGGTCAATCTTGTTGATTACAACAATTGGTTTAAGACCGTGTGCAAATGCTTTTTGTGTTACGAAGCGAGTTTGAGGCATAGGACCATCAACTGCATCAACAATAAGTAGCACTGAGTCAACCATAGACATAATACGCTCTACTTCACCACCGAAGTCTGCGTGTCCAGGAGTATCAACGATATTAATACGGTAATCGTGCCAGTTGATGGCGGTGTTCTTCGCCAAAATGGTGATACCACGTTCCTTTTCGATATCGTTTGAGTCCATCACGCGCTCTTCAACTTCGCCGCGGGATTCAAGCGTACCTGATTGTTGAAGCAGCTTATCAACCAAAGTTGTTTTACCGTGGTCAACGTGCGCAATGATGGCGATGTTTCTTAACTTATCAATCTGTGGAGTAGACATGAATAGAGTTCACTCAGTAGAGTCTCGGCAGTGTGCCGATGACAGGGAATAAAAATTTCGCGCTAATGTATCAGATTTTAGCCAAAATCCCAACTAGATGTGATCTATCCCCCAACTTATTTCCTAATTTATTTGTTATAGATTAAGAAATCTCGCCAAATCAGCCGCACATAAACAGCAAAAACACCTCAGCGAAAGCCGAGTATGGGAGGGTAATAAAGTCTCATACCCAGTAATAAAGAATCATACTGAGTATTAAGGTGTCATACTAAAAAGGCGGCGATCACATCGGCACGCTACCTTTTCTAAAACATTTGTGCCCCGAAACGAGCTAGAAGTGGACTTACTCTTATCTCAAACCCTGTTATTTGACCACATAATCATACCTATAGTTCTGATTATGTGGTCAAAATTACACATCCACTGCAAAACGATGATACTTTTGATGAAACTGATCGTGTATGATATAAGCTTTATATTTTTACAAACTGAGAGTCGAGGAAGATATGTACGATGGTATGAAAATGCTTGAGAAAAACTGGGAGCGTTTGGGGCAACAGATGCAAAATAAAGCTGGTCAGGATAGACATGCTAAAAGTCTATATGTAATGGAATATCATCTAAGAAAAGAAAAAGCAAAAAATGATCCTAAGTACCTAGAACAATTAGAAAAATCATTTGCTCCATTCAAAGAAAGGTTCTTTAGTAATAATACTTGGAACTTCTAGCGATTTTCTAAAACATCAAAGAGCAAAAAGTGCTCTTTGATGTTGCAGATTATCTGTACTAATTCAGAACTGATTTAACAACACCCAACTTTCCATCTAGAGCCACAGTTTGAACATGGTTGATAGAACAAGTGTTCGTCCCACTGCTCACTAGTCATAGGTTGCTTTAGGTAAGGGTTTTTATCGTTAAATTCTTTGAGAAGTTCTCCAGGGACCAGGTTCCATGCATTTGAACGGTGAGTGACGTTGGATCTCACTGCCACACCATTGTGCTCACCTTGCCCCCTTACGACTTTTTTCCGGTGTAACCTTCCAGATTTTGTCTTTTAGTTTGAAGTGCAAATTCTAAATCGTATATCTGCTGATTAACTGGGTACTTCAAGTCATTTGCTTTAGCGCTTATTGTTACAATGTAGTTTTCATCGATCTCCAACTTAACGTCGATTCGCTCCTTCATCGGTGGAAAATCTGGGTTTACAGGCACACTAAGGTTTGCATAGGTTGTACGCCTGTCACTAGCTGCTGATTTTCCAACCATTTGAGGACGCTTAAAGGTTAATACAGCTTTACCATCACGAGGGTCAGCGCAATAGAGTCCCTGAGTCATAAAGTTAGTGTTTCCGCGTTTAGGTAGTTGTGTTCCTTCAGGGATAAGAGACAGTAGTGAGTTTCTTGCCTCAACGAGTTCAAATGGTTTTGCAAGAGTCAAATCTAAGTTGTGGCAGGCAATCCACGCTGCACCCTCTGAGATGATTCGATCACCTTTAGATGCAACTTCTAAGACAGCAACACCAAAAATTTCTCTTAGCTGTTGCTCAATAATTGGCATATTAACCATTCCACCTGTGGCTAGACACAAACCTATGATTTGATGATCAATATCCGCTTGTTCAACACTTAAAAGAGTTTCAATCTCTCCAATCCCTTGTCTGACGATTTGACTCGCAATTTGATCAAGTGTTTCACGTGTTAGTTCAAGCTCAATATCAGACTCTTCCTCTGAATCAGCATTGAAATAATCAGGCATAAACAAGATATCTCTATCGCGTTTAGATAGCATGATCTTCGCTAGTTCACATCTCTCAAGGAGCTTAGCTCTCATGCCTGGATGACGAGATTTTTTTGTATCTTCGGACCAACCAAACTTTAGGGCATGTTGCTCTTCTACATAGTTACAGATAGCATCGTCTAAATAATCACCACCAACCTTGTTGTTCCCACGATTCATGATTTGTACGATCGTACCATTGCGAATCTGACATAAGGTTAGATCGAGCGTCCCACCACCCCAATCGAAAACTAACACAGTTTTACCATCATCACGTAGCAGAGCATTCTGAGGGTTTTCTTGACGTTGGTAATAGCCATAGAGCGCAGCAAGCGGTTCATGAACCATACACTCAATGTTAATACCAGCATCTAGGAATGCCTCCCTAAGTGCTTGTCGAGAACGACCATCCATTGCGACAGGTATGGTGACAACGGCTGTAGAGAGGTCGGCAACTTCATGTCCATCTTCATCCTCAGCGTGTTCAACCAAAAATCTCATTAAATCGGCAACTACATCTTTAGGGTGTTTGATTTCACCGCCAATAGGGATGTGATCGCTACCAATAAATTTTTTGGGGCCACGAATCGTATGACCAAACACACCAATACCGCTGTCTTCTAGTCTTTTCTTTGCCTTTGTACCGCACACAATTCTGCCTCCTTCATAAGAGACTACAGAAGGGTGGGGTCTATCTCGCTCAGTATAGGACTTTACTTTATTCTCTTTAGTAACAACAGATATCAAGCTGTTGGTAGTGCCAAAATCGATACCTATTTTCTGAACCATTTCAATTCCTCTTCTACGCGTTCAATCATTACGTCCAGATTGTGTAAAGCTACGTGCAATTTGGGGTTTTCGCGATCCAACGCTTTATATGAATTTTCTAGGTTGGGTAGTACTTCCTCTTCAAGGAAGTTCAATGCCTTAGCCTTTGCTTTAGAGGTGTCGTCTTTTAGGTGAACCTTTTGAGCGGCTATAGATTGGTGGCTTTCAACTTGTTGCTCTTTTAGAGAGAGTATTTCATCTGCCAATTGCTTGATGAGTTCGTCTTTTTTGAAGCTCTCTGCTTTTAGTATGTCAGTTTGTGTTTCAAGTTTTTTGTAATTTTCTTGTAAGTCTAGTGACTCTCTCTTTGATCTAGAACTTTCACTTTGTGCCACATCTTGCTTAGCTTTAAAAAAAGACAAAATTAAAGAAAAATCTTTCAACAAAGTACTAGTTGTTTGAGAAGCTAAAAAGTACACCATACTAGTAGCAGCTAGGGTGTCTACTTCTATGTTCACACTTTTTTCAGCCTCGTCGGGCCGGAGCGTTATCAGTAAACGGCTGAAACTATCTAAGGTTTTGTCAATATCAGCCTTACCATTCTCGAAAGCCCAAATATGAGCAATCGCTAGAATGTTTGACTCTAGATGGCGTTTTTGGGCTGGTTTGAGGTTCTTACCTTGATATTTTTCAAATCGATTCCGTAGTTGATTAATCAAACGAGCAAGGTATCCCGAATTTCCTTCAGAGATGTCTCTCAGCAAGAATATATTCGCGTCTTCCATCGGATTTAGGAAAGTAATGTTATTAACCGTGTGAATTGCAAAGCCGAGTATCTCTTTCCGAACTTCAGAATGGCGACATTTGGCTGATGCTACCATTAACGAAACCAGAACTTTTAACTCAACGTCAGATTCAATGAGTAGTTTGCTTAAAGATTGACGTTGCTCACTAGTTAGTTTTGCAGAGATAGGCATATCGACCAAAGCTTTGATGTGAGAGTTTGTTAGCTTAAGTGGTTTCTTTTTCTCATTTTTTCTATCTAGCTCTGAGGTAAAAAGATCGGCTATCAGTTCTTCAAGGCTACTGAAGTTGATGAGTTTCTTTTTAGGTATTGAGAGTGTGTTACTCATAGTCAGTATCTTCTATAAAATTAAGGTTAAACGCATCATTGGATGAAAATCGATTTTTCAATGATGTTATTAGGTCGCTATTGTCGCTATTGTAAGCTTTTTTTAGCAATAAAAACTGAAGTTTCTTACGGTCGTTCAGGCTAACATTTTGCCTTGGGAGAGTATTCAGAAGCTCCTGGATAGATTCAACCGAGTGGTAGTTAAACTGGTCAATAACATCGTCAAGCAAAAAAGCAGTGATTCGATCTACCGGTAGTTTTTTGGGATCATTTGGAGGGAGTAAATCCGTGCGTATTTGGTCATCATTAAGGAAAAGTGACATAGCCTGAGCCAAAAATGGCACACATTCTAATCCATTAATATCAAATTGGTTTTGGTTAAAATCAATAACACTTTGAATAGCTCTTGATAATGGAGTGTTGAACTGTTGCAGCCTTGTCCTAGCTTGGCTGAAACGGTGGTCAAAATCTTCGAATGTTAATACCTGAGCTTTACCATCCTTAGCCATTATACCTTGCAAGTATTTGATGATGCCGTCTATATAATCGCGAGTACTACTGAGATCTGAACAAGCTCGAACAAACTGGGTCACAAGCTCCTCGGTGAAGTCCTCACGGTTGAGAATTAGCCAAAACAAGGTGTCAACTTGTGCTAATTCAGTTGGGTTTGCTACATCAACATTTATCTTGAACTCTCTTGAGATACTTTGGTTGCTCGCTGTAATATCAAAAAACTGTTTTTCTTCTGAGGAAAGTAGGAGTGACGCATCTTCAACTGTTACCTCATATCCGTTGATGGTGAGGTGCTCACAGTACGTAAACTCAATATCTTCGGGAGATAGTTTGGTACAAACTGTAAGTCGAGCTGAACCAATAGCCTTTCCTTGAATATGTAGTTGAGGATTCTTACTAGGATGCTTACTCCATTCGTGTTGAATTCTCAACTCGTCGTTGTCGAATATAGCTGCGCAAAAACGACATGGATAAACCGTTTTCCGAGGAACAAAAGGGATGCTGGTATCTGGCGTTGGTACTGAACCACCGCTGTTTCCAGGATCTATAAAATTTGTATAGTAATTGCTCATATAATACCTGTTGAATTTACGCTGTGACTATGATTTGACGAGCATAAAATAATTATATCGAACCAAATACAATGAACTCAAACGCTCTGATGCGTTCGTGGGATAAGCATTCGATAATATTAGATTTGGACGTGCATGATACGGTCGAGCACTACAGTTAGATACAGTCAACCTTCGTGTATCCTGATATAAGTGATGTCGGTTACCTAAGATTGATTTGGTTCAGATGGTGAGAACTCACAGTCTAATATGTTTCCAGCTATAAGTGCCGACAGATCACTATTACATTCCACGGCGCTTCTTATACCTGATTTAAGCTTTCAGTTTCTCCAGTCACATCAGGCAAGCGACTCGGTGTCTGCTGGATATCTCACCTCACCTAAGTATCGTAAATTAGGTATTGCATTGCTCACACCTTAACTGGACGTTACTTTCCAATACCTCAGCTAATCCGTTATATCCTAATTAAGTAATATAACTGACACAGTTTTGCCCGGAAATGTGTTTCAACGGATGATGAAGATAATCAGCATGATACTTTAATACTCAGCGGCAGCCCGATTCAGACTTGGTTGTAGAAATTAGTATGAAACTTCATTCCTCTCCCACACCAAGAATTCACATCTATATAGTAAGAAAACATTATTTTCATATCCGTCCTCTGTTTACTGTTTATCGAAAACCACAAATTTTTAAGCAAAAAATACCACCAGAGCCATCCAAGTCCGTCTCTCTGTAGTTGTAATTACGCACCAACATTGGGCGAATCGGTTCTACATGCTGATGAATCTCTCAAAATCAACTTGCAACGATACATAGATCACTAAAATCAGCCTTAAACTTGCACCAAAATAAAGCAAACGCGGATCATTTTGGTGCAATCAGTGCTTGGGAATGCTATCAAAATACCACCAACCCCTTGAACAATAAGGGAATATAAAAGTTGGCACAGCTTTCGCATAAGAGAGTGTATTAGAGAGAACAATCGAAAAATATTCATTGTTCGATGACTAAAAAAGAGTGTAGATTGTGTTCTAGGACTTTACGCTCACCATTATCGAGCAATCACGTTTACCAACACTGGAGGTTATCCAACATGTCAGTAGAAAATGTATTATCGCTGATTCAAGAAAACGAAGTTAAGTTTGTAGACTTACGCTTCACAGATACTAAAGGTAAAGAGCAACATATCTCTATTCCTTCACATCAAGTTGATGCTGACTTCTTCGAAGAAGGCAAAATGTTTGACGGTTCATCTGTAGCTGGTTGGAAAGGTATTAACGAATCTGACATGGTTATGATGCCAGATGCAGCAAGTGCTGTCCTTGACCCATTCACTGAAGATTCAACGCTAAACATCCGTTGTGACATTCTTGAGCCTGCGACTCTGCAAGGATACGACCGTGACCCACGTTCTATCGCTAAACGCTCTGAAGAATACATGCGTTCTACAGGTATTGCTGACACCGTATTAATCGGTCCAGAACCAGAATTCTTCCTATTTGATGACGTGAAGTTTAACACTGACATGTCTGGTTCTTTCTACAAGATTGATGACATCGAAGCTTCTTGGAACTCAGGTACTGATTACGAAGAAGGCAACAAAGGTCACCGTCCTGGCGTTAAAGGTGGTTACTTCCCTGTAGCTCCTGTTGATTCTTCTCAAGACATCCGTTCTGCAATGTGTCTAATCATGGAAGAAATGGGTCTAGTTGTTGAAGCGCATCACCACGAAGTTGCTACTGCGGGTCAAAACGAGATTGCTACTCGTTTCAACACGCTAACAACTAAAGCGGATGAAACTCAAATCTATAAGTATGTTGTTCATAACGTAGCTCACGCTTACGGTAAAACAGCAACTTTCATGCCTAAACCACTAGTTGGCGACAACGGTTCTGGTATGCACGTTCACCAATCTCTAGCTAAAGACGGTGTAAACCTGTTTGCTGGTGACAAATACGGCGGCCTTTCTGACCTAGCGATCTACTACATCGGTGGTATCATTAAGCACGCTCGCGCAATCAACGCATTTGCTAACCCTGCAACTAACTCATACAAGCGTCTAGTTCCAGGATTCGAAGCTCCAGTTATGCTTGCATACTCTGCACGTAACCGTTCTGCTTCTATCCGTATCCCAGTGGTACCAAGCCCTAAAGCACGTCGTATCGAACTTCGTTTCGGTGATCCAGCGGCTAACCCATACCTAGCATACTCTGCAATGCTAATGGCTGGCCTTGACGGAATTAAGAACAAGATTCACCCAGGGGAAGCTATGGATAAAGATCTATACGACCTACCTGCAGAAGAAGCCGCTGAAATCCCAACAGTTGCAGCTTCTCTACAAGAAGCTCTAGAAGCTCTTGATGGTGACCGTGAGTTCTTGACTGCTGGCGGCGTATTCTCTGACGACTTCATCGACTCTTACATCACTCTAAAATCTAGCGATGTAGAGAAACTGAACATGACAACTCACCCAGTTGAGTTTGAACTTTACTACTCAGTTTAATCTGTAAATAGTCAGTTTAATTAAGTAAGGGCCTGCCAATTTGGTAGGCCCTTTTTCTTGCTCAACTATTATACCAATCGTACTAAATAACTGGTCATTCTAGCTTGTTAAAATACTCGATAACGGCGTTAGAATTTTTGATTGTAGAATAACTACTTATCGAAAAATTCTGCCTTGTTCTCGAGCATTTTTCCTGCGCTAGTTCTGATCACTTACTTAGTGTGATTGGTATTCATCAGAAAGCATTTTGTCTGCACTATTTCTGAACACAGGCTTGTAACAAATTAAGCCTCAATAAAACCAAAAACGGCAAGGTTTTTGCATCATTTAGATTATGGGCGAATAACTACATTCATAAGCTCTCATTGCACCAAATTTGTGCAATAATTTAACTGAATTGACCCTACGCACTAAAAAGGACTTTCTGTGAGTAAACCATTAGCTGAAACTGTCTTAGAGCAACTTGTTACAGCCACCTTGTTGCTCGATGAATCGTTGACCGTTTGCTACTTGAACCCATCGGCCGAACAGCTATTTGGGCAAAGCAAAAATCGGTGTATTCATCAGCATCTTCCTGAGATGGTTGAACACTCCTCGATAGACTTTTCAGTCTTTGAGCAGCCCCTTATTTCTGGACAAGGAATAACAGACAGCGGCGTAACCTTTGTTATCGATGGCAAACCACTGCTGCTTGAACTCACTATTAGCCCTATTTCTTGGGACAAGAAAGTCATGCTGTTAGTAGAGCTTCGCCAAGTGGAGCAACAAAGAAGGCTCAATCAAGAACTCAATCAACACGCTCAGCAACAAGCGGCTAAGTTACTGGTACGCAGCCTTGCACATGAAATCAAAAATCCGCTAGGCGGATTACGTGGCGCGGCACAATTGCTTGAAAAAATGTTGCCTT
The DNA here is from genome assembly GCF_052955985.1 of Vibrio sp. B1Z05. Lineage (NCBI taxonomy): Bacteria > Pseudomonadati > Pseudomonadota > Gammaproteobacteria > Vibrionales > Vibrionaceae > Vibrio > Vibrio sp. B1Z05. The sequence goes on along the minus strand of NZ_CP130463.1, from coordinate 106,177 downwards.
CAGAGTCACTGCGTGAATACACACAAATCATCATTGAGCAGGCCGATAGGCTAAGAAACTTAGTGGATCGACTGCTTGGCCCGCAAAAACTGGGCACCAAAGAACCTGAAAATGTTCACGTTATCTTAGAAAAAGTGCGTCAATTGGTCAGTTTAGATTTGGGAGAGAATGTTCGTATCGAGCGAGATTACGACCCTAGCCTTCCTGATATCGCCATAGATAGTGAACAAATAGAACAAGCACTGTTAAATATCGTCAGCAATGCCGCGCAGATTTTACAAGGTAATGAGGATGCCCGAATTACCTTAACCACTCGCACCGAGCATCAAGTAAACATTCACGGTAAACGCATCAAACTGGCGGCCAGAATTGAAGTGACTGACAACGGGCCGGGCATTCCACCCGAGCTGATAGATACCTTGTTCTACCCAATGGTCAGTGGACGAGAAGGAGGAACAGGACTTGGATTGTCTATTTCTCAAAATCTCATAGACCAGCACCAAGGCAAAATTGATGTGGACAGTTGGCCCGGAAAAACCACCTTCACCATTTATCTACCCATTTTAGATTATTAGAAAACAGCGCTAGGAGACAGAATTATGAGTAAAGGCTATGTATGGGTCGTCGATGACGACAGTTCTATACGCTGGGTTCTAGAAAAAACCTTATCCAACGCTAATATCAAATGTGAAACCTTCGCTGACGCAGAGAGTGTGCTTTTAGCACTAGAGCGTGAAGTGCCTGATGTCATCATTTCCGATATCCGCATGCCCGGCATGGATGGCTTAGAACTGCTTAAACAAATCCACAAAGCCGACCCTATGCTACCTGTCATCATTATGACGGCGCACTCCGACCTTGATGCAGCAGTAAATGCTTATCAAGAAGGGGCTTTTGAATACCTGCCTAAGCCTTTTGATATTGACGAAGCGCTGGCATTGGCAACTCGCGCCATTACTCACAGCCACGATCAAAAGCAAACCAACAATGCCGCTAACACCCTGCATACGGATACCCCTGAAATTATTGGTGAAGCACCTGCCATGCAGGAAGTGTTTCGCGCTATAGGGCGTCTGTCCCGCTCATCAATCTCAGTGCTGATCAATGGCGAATCGGGGACAGGTAAAGAGCTGGTTGCGCACGCTTTGCACAAGCACAGTCCTCGCAGTAAAAATCCATTTATTGCCCTGAACATGGCGGCCATTCCAAAAGACTTAATAGAATCAGAGCTTTTCGGACATGAAAAAGGCGCATTTACCGGCGCGAATAGCGTGCGCCAAGGACGCTTTGAACAAGCCAATGGCGGTACTCTGTTTCTTGATGAAATAGGTGATATGCCGCTAGAGATCCAAACCCGCTTACTGCGCGTACTGGCCGATGGACAATTTTACCGCGTGGGCGGACATTCAGCGATAAAAGTGGATGTACGAATCATTGCGGCTACTCACCAAAACCTTGAGTCACTAGTAAAAGATGGCGATTTTCGCGAAGACCTTTTCCACCGCTTAAACGTGATTCGAGTGCACATACCAGCCCTTAGAGAACGCAAGCAAGATATCGCTAAATTGGCTCAACACTTTTTAAACTTAGCCGCCGAAGAATTAGCGGTGGAAGTGAAAACCCTCTCCAAAGAAGCGACCGAAATACTAACTCGACTTAGCTGGCCGGGAAATGTACGTCAGTTAGAAAACACCAGTCGTTGGCTAACCGTCATGGCAAGTGGTAGCGAAATATTACCGGCCGATTTACCACAAGAATTAGTCGAAGAGCGCAGCCTCGCCTCCACTAATGAAGGCTCTGATTGGCAGGAACTATTAGAGATGTGGGCACGCTCGGCGCTCGCTTCGGGGGAAACCGAAATCCTCGCACATGCATTGCCAGAGTTTGAGCGTATCTTATTAAAAGTGGCTCTTAACCACACCAATGGACACAAACAAGATGCGGCTAAAGTTCTGGGTTGGGGACGAAACACCCTCACTCGCAAGCTAAAAGAGTTGAGCATGACTTAACCCTCTACATTGATCATCCGTGAGGAAAAAGTGGTCACCTTCTGGTGACCACTTTCACTCTCCAAAACCCAAACACAGCCGTTATTTCATCTATCCCAGCAACACTATCTAGCCTTTCGTTTATTCTCTCTATCTAGCATTTTTTTGCTTAAACCATACTGCATACGCAAAAGCATTAACACCGTCGCAACCGTTTAGCAAACACACAGATCGTTAAGCCGTTAATTATTTACATTTAACTGCTTATTTAATAGCTAATGATTAGATGTAAGATTGTACTAATCCATAATTGTGCATTTTTTTATAGAATCGTTTTTGATTATATGAACCGCTGAGCTTAATACAGCTATGAGTATGTTAATAACTCACCGTTAATAAGTAACAGCGGAGACCTGCGTGATAAAGTTTGGGTGAATTATGAATAAAACGGTTTCGATAGTTATACCTTGTTATAACGAGAGTGAAGTCATTGATACGACAGTGCAAGAATTGCTTTCTGTCACCAGCAATATTGCCAATTATCAATTTGAGCTGATCTTTGTGAATGATGGCAGTGCTGACGATACGGAAGCAAAATTGCTGGTACACAATAAGGCTCATGACAATATCCGTGTGATTTCTTTTTCGCGTAACTTTGGTCACCAGCAAGCTGTCAGTGCCGGTTTAGATGTCAGCACAGGTGATGCTGTCGTCTTGATTGATGCTGATTTGCAAGATCCACCTAAACTCATTGAAGACATGATTGCCAAATGGGAAGAGGGTTTCGACGTGGTGTATGGCACCCGCGCAAGCCGAGATGGTGAATCTAAATTTAAGCTCATTACCGCAAAATGGTTTTACCGTTTATTAAATTACTTATCAGAAGTAAAAATCCCTCTCGACACGGGCGACTTTCGCTTGATGGATCGCCAAGTGGTTGATCATTTAATTGCGATGCCAGAAAAATCACGCTTTATTCGCGGCATGGTCAGTTGGATTGGCTTTAATCAAACCTCAATTAGCTATGAGCGTAATGCTCGTTTTGCTGGTGAATCTAAGTACCCACTCACTAAGATGCTGAAATTTGGTATTGATGGCATTTTATCCTTCTCAGTCAAACCATTAAAACTCTCCATTATGATGGGCTTTATGTGCTCGGGTGTGGCTATGTTGATGATGCTTTACTCTGTTTACATTCGCTTAATGACCGACCATTGGGAATCTGGCTGGGCATCATTACTGGTTGCGATTTTATTCATCGGCGGAGTTCAACTGATCTCTATTGGCATTTTGGGGGAATACATCGCGCGTATTTACAACGAATCGAAAGATCGCCCACTGTATATCATCAAGAAAAACCGAGAACACGATGTTGACCAAAACCACCCAACTGCTGAGTAATCTGCTGTATTCAGATCTACGCCAAAAAATTCGTTTTGCTTTGGTTGGCGGAGTCAATACCGTCGCCGCTTATCTGGCCTTTATGGCTTTGTATGAGCTGTCTGGACGTTACTTAGTGTGTTCGGTTTTATCATATCTTATTGGCATGTTGATCAGCTATGTCTTAAATCGCACCTTTGTATTCAACAGCGAGAAAAAAGGCGGTCAATTCATCCCTTTTTGTGTGGTGAATTTAGCCTCCTTATCCTGCTCAACCGGCGCTTTATTTGTATTGGTGCATTATGTTGGATTGCACGTTTACGTCGGACAGGCGCTCGCCGTGTGCGTTTCAATGGCAATTAACTACCTTGGCTACAAGAAAATATTTACTGAAGGGGTCTCAATGCCAACTTTGCTACAAGGCTTCTATGATGACGATGGTCATCTAGACCTGTTATCTGTATTGCAGTGGCTACTGATTGCTATTTTTGCCTGTGTGACTGTGTTCAATTTGCACTTAGCTATGTCGTCCAATATCGCACATGATGCCTTACCGTATATGGACGGTTACAGCGGAAAATTTGTCACCGAAGGACGCTGGATTAACTTTGCTTTATATGCTGTGTTAAAGGAATTACCTGCTGTAATGGCGGCTTCTTTAGCCAATCTATTTATCTTTATCTTTGCTTATAAAGTCGTGATGGGTGTTAAAAAGGAGCGCTGGCTAGCCATTGCGATTGCCTTACTCATCGTCAATGTCCCATCCTTTACTATGCTACTCAAATGGCCAATGACGCTTGTTACTGGCTGTTTAATGTTGGCATTGTTTGCATGTTACAAAGATAAGTTTAATCGTCATGCGCTGCTTGTTGTGGCAGGCATTTTACTCTTTGCCACCTACCCTGCCTTTTACTTTTTAATTCCGCTATTGTTTGTAGCCGAGTTAGGTAAGTCTAGCTATGCCGATATCTGCAAATTTCTGTGCTTTTGGGTTTTAGGTTATGTGTTGGGGTACGCAGTTGCCAATGGTTTGGTGTATTTATACACCTCAATATTTACCGACCACGCCACTCTGATTCATTTTGTCAGCTGGCGACATGAAACGCCGTCCAATAGCTTATCTGCATTGCTGGCAAATATTGGCAAAAGTGCTGGCAACCTTAACTATGAAGTGCAGTACTTAGCCAAGCTAAGCCCGTTATTTTATGTTCCCATTGCACTGACCTTTATCTGGGCACTGGTAAAGCACTTCAAATACACAGCGATAGTGTTGATTGTAGTGGTGTCATTGTATGCCAGCGTTGTGCCACTAGGGGTTGATGTACCATTGCGCTCAGGAGTCACATTGCCGATTGGTATGGCAATGCTGCTGTTATTGATTACCAATAAGCACTGGCGACTGCTGACTCTGATCTGTTTGTTTATACCGTTTTCATACCAAATGCATAGCTACAATTACCACTATGCATTTAACCGCAGTGTGATTACCCATATTTTAGAAGAGCACGATCCGCACCATTATCTTCGTCAGTCACAAGCGTTTGATAAGGTCACAGTCAGTGTGGATGAAGAGAAAATGACCCAATATATGCTAGATAAAACTGGCTCAAGATCGTTTACTAATTCGTCTAATTTACGCTATCACTATATTCGACCTTATCTGTATCAATATGGATGGCGCGGAGAAAGGATTGTAGTAAATAACGTCTCTAGAAGTTCGGTGACCGGTGAAGCTAGAGTGGAGAAGAAAGGTCGAGAGCTATTTGTCTCAATGGAATAACATGCAATCAATCAGGGTAAGAAGGCTTCTTACCCTGATTTTTTTGTAATGAATAGATTAGAATTAACGAATTAGATTACGCGTGAGAATTGTTGCTGACGCGCCTTCGCTCTGAAGTATTTATCAAAACACATACAGATATTTCGAATCAACAAACGACCACGTAAATTCACATGAATTTCGGAGTCAGACACTTCCACCAAACCGTCGGTCACGAAGGTTTGTAGCAAGCCTAAGTCTTCATCAAAATACTTATCGAAAGTAAGCCCAAACTGTTGTTCAATCTCGCTCTTGTTCAGAGTGAAATTACAGATCAATTGCTTGATAACTTCACGGCGGATCAGATCATCACTGTCTAAAGAAACCCCTTTCCATAAAGCATGACGTTTCTCTTCCATTTGTGCGTAATACAGCTTCAACTCTTTCTGGTTTTGCGCATAAGTATCGCCCACCATAGAGATGGCCGACACCCCAAAACCAATTAAGTCACAATCACCTTGGGTGGTATAACCTTGGAAGTTTCGGTGTAGCTCACCATTGCGCTGGGCAATTGCCAGTTCGTCTTCTGGAAGGGCAAAGTGATCCATACCAATGAATTGGTAGCCTTCAGAAGTCAAAGTTTCAATAGTTTGTTGCAGAATCGACATACGCTCAGAAGCCACCGGAAGGTCTTCTTCTTTGATTTTGCGTTGCGCTGCAAACAGTTGTGGCATGTGCGCATAATTAAAGACGGACAAACGACCCGGACGCATAGTTAATACTTGGCGCATTGTTTCCGCAAAAGATGTGGCAGTTTGTAGCGGCAAGCCATAGATAAGATCTAAATTAGTTGAGCGGAAACCTAGCTCTTTTGCTCGCGCCACCATAGCAAAAATGAACTCTTCATCTTGCTCACGGTTAACCACTTTTTGCACTTCTTTATTGAAGTCCTGTACACCAATACTTAAACGGTTAAAGCCACTGTCACGCAAGTGATCCAGCATATCTAGCTCTATCTCACGCGGGTCAACTTCAATACTAATTTCGGCATCAGCATTAAAGTTAAATTCTTCATAAATCACCGCCATTAGACGAGTAATTTGTGGCTTAGTTAAGAAGGTTGGAGTGCCTCCGCCAAAGTGCAATTGATTGACTTTACGTTGCGACAGCAAAGCGGCACGTTGGCGAATTTCAAACTCAAGTACATCCAAATAATCATCGGCTTTTTCTTGATGGCGAGTAATCACTTTATTACAGCCACAGTAGTAGCAAAGCTTGTGACAAAATGGGATATGAATATACAGAGATAAAGGTCGTTCTGGATATTGCATATAAGCAATGTCTAGCTCAGCAACAGTAAATGCTTCGTGAAATTCCACGGCCGTTGGGTAAGAGGTGTAACGAGGTCCAGAGTAATTGTATTTATCCAATACACTCTGATCCCAGATAATTTGTCGGCTAGACATATTAATATCCTAAGAACAACTAAGAAAGGGGTGGTTATTGTGCCACAGCTATAAAGAGGCGTTTTTTATAACCAAAAAATATCATAGAGAGCGATCAATATTTGATAGCTAGATCACGCCAATAATAGATGCTATTTCATTTGAACTGAAATCTGTTGATTGAGTGGAGCCACTCGGCCTTGCAAATCTTTCAACTCTGCAATAATGGCATCGTTCAAACGAGTTTCCGCTTTATGGCGAGCTAGATTTTGTTGCATGCGCTCTTGCTTAGCCAGTTGTTGGCGATCATCACCGCGAGCCATATCTTTCACTACCTGAAACAGCTCACTCAGCGCGGGATAACGCGTTGCCACATCGATGCGCTGCTCACCCTGAACATAGTCCAAAATGTTGCACAAACGAATACTCAGCTCAGAAAGATCGCATTGACCCTGTATGCCTGCAAGGCACAAGGTATCAACACTCTCAAAAATCTTCGCATTACGCTTAGCAATAGCCAAAGCTTGGTGCTGCTGAATTAGTTGCTTCTGCTTATTTAGTTTTATCAGTAAATAAGCAGCGTAAGCAGCTAATCCAAGGATGATGATAGCTCCGATAGAAGCCAACACAGCCATATCCATTGATTGTTAGTCCTTGAAATCGCCTAAATCTAGCTCTTCAAATGATGCCAGTAGCTCATCTTCTGTGCGCGGTTTCTTGCTCTTAGTCGGTTCAACTGGCACTTCAATTTCGTCTTCTGGTTCTAATAAGCCCAATTGGTTCATTAGCACTTCGATACGATCCAGCTTCTGGTCAACATAAGCTTGTAAACCACCACCTAGAGATTCGCCGCTCTCGATACGCTCAAGTAACACATTCAATTGTGCATCATTTTCTAGCGCATCCAACTCTTGCTCAGCTGAGTATTTACGCTGTTGCTTAGTTGGTTTAACTGTAGGCTCTACAATTAGTGGAATCTTTTTCTTAGAACCAAGGCGCGGATCGCGTTTAGCGCGGCCCGAGCTATCTTTTGATTCATTTTCTACCGAGTGGCGGTTACCGGCTTTTTGGCCTTTGCGCTTTTTCAGCTTCTTGCGTAAACGCCCTTCAACATCTGATGCTGATCGGTTGCGAGTTACTGCTTGTTCTACTTCACCGGCTGAACCTGGCTTTCTCGATTTCTTATGTCGACTCATTGCTCGACTTCCTCAATAAAATTACGTCGTTTTCAATAAACTCTAGTTCTAGCTTGTCGCGGACAGCTAAAAACTCAAAAGTACTTCTGCTAAAAAACACAACATGTGTGTGGTCATTCTTGTAATGCCAAGTGGCGAAGGCTTCAACTCCGCGCACCATTTTGGTCATCAAACCCAGCCAAGCGCCCGGTTTTAACATGTCTATCCACTGCGCCCAAATCTCGTCGGGCTTATATAAGTGCTCAATCACCTCAGTTGCGGTGATAAAGTCATAGCGCTTATTCAGTACACTGCTATCTGGATAGTAGTAGAGATCATATAAGTCTACATGATGACCAGCCTCTTCCATCATCAAAGATAATGTTGGGCCTGGGCCACAGCCAAAGTCTAACCCTTGCTTATGGGAGCCAATTCGCTCAGCAAGTGGTTTCTGAACTCTAGACAAAAATCTGCGGTAACCTGCATCAGAAGGGTCGTTTTCATGTAGATCATAATGCGCCTTTTCTTGGCTTGAATCTAATCTCTGATTGGGGTCAACAAATACTAGCTCACAGCGCTGGCATTGCAGATATTGCCTGCGCTTATCTTCCCAATAAAATTGGATGTCATCATGATGACAAAGTGGACAATCTAACATTCAAGATGCCTATTTAGCGTAAGAGGCGCAACTTACCAAAATATGAAGAAAGAGTGTAGAAAAAATCTGCAATTTCGTGGATTTTTTCTATTTGCAAAGGAAATAGACGCCAACATCAAAACAGTGCGAGGTTACTCTCAACCAGTCTTTATACTCATAGTAGTGGTTGGCTGTTAACTATGCTTAGAAAATAAAAAAGCGATAGGTTGCCCTATCGCTCGCAAAATTCCATTTGTTATTAATGCTTTCCGTGCCAAAATTTTGTTATTCATCGTCCTGATGATTTTTAAAATCCGTAGCAAATATCCATTTGCTGGGCTAATCCTAAGCCATTCCTATCAGGGTCCTCAACATGAGAAAAAAAACCATCCGTTGTTTACCCAAAGTCGCCCAAGGCGGTGCTTTCCTTTACTCTTCCTGAGTAAGATTGAAAATTTCAATCATCACATCCTTCGACTGACACTACTCTACTACTGATATAAAAATGTGCAATTACTAAACAATACGAATGGATCACACTTTCAACAAATTAGATTGATAATGTTTATTTTTCAATAGGTTAAATATAGTTATAACTGTCATGACATAAAGTTAACTGTTACTTGCATTCTGTGAGCTAGCTATCGGAAATGGCCGGATTGTAGGGGGGGTATGAGACATAGAGACTCTGTGCGAGCCTCTATGTGATTGGGAAAAATGCTGTTAGTAAAAAGTGCTATTAATAAGCAATATTAGTGAAGACCACCCACATATTTAGACAATACGTCAATTTCTTCTTCGGTCAGCTTTTTAGAGACATCGTGCATCATTTCATTAAGGTCGTTATTACGATCCATCGACGCAAACTTTTGTAACTGCAACTTAATATAGTCAGCATGCTGTCCAGATATCTTCGGGAAACCGGATAAGCTAGTACCATTACCTCTTGGGCCGTGACATGCCACACAAGCAGTAATGCCACGCTCAGCATTGCCAGCTAAGTATAATTCTTGTCCTTGCTCCACAACATCTTCTGGAGTGCTATTCTCAGATATTGGTAAAGAAGCATAGTAAGCTGATATATCAGCCATATCTTGTTCTGATAGAGGGATTGCCATGGCACTCATCGCGGGATCGTAACGACCTTGCTTACCGCCACTGGTTGCACCCAACTTAAAATCTTTAAGCTGCTTGGTAAGGTAGCCTTCATGTTGGCCAGCCAATTTAGGATAAAGAGCAACAGGACTGTTTCCATCAGCACCGTGACACGCCGCACATGTTGCTGATTTTTGCTTACCTGCTTCTATGCTACCTGCAGCCCATACTGAGCAGCTAGCAAAAAGAGTTACTATTAGCGCTAATTTCTTCATGACATTCCATTATAATAATTTGAGCTTCCGTGGCTAAGGTATGCTCAGTTTTTATGTTCTAGATTGAATAAAAGTACCCGAAAAGATGAACAAGCCATAGGTGTCGCCTTTTGTCGTGCTAGAATAGGCGAACTAATGCCGAACACGGTTATTTTACACAAATTCACAAAAAAGTAATCAGTCGACTACACAAAGTCGCGATGGAGTTAACAGTGAGCGCAAAAATTCATTACCAAAATACCCATTTTATAACGAGTGCCCCAGATATTCGTCACCTTCCTGAAGATGAAGGCATCGAAATCGCATTTGCAGGTCGTTCTAATGCGGGAAAATCTAGTGCGCTCAATCGCCTAACTAATCAACGCGCACTTGCAAAAACCAGTAAAACCCCGGGTCGTACGCAGCTAATCAACTTATTTAAAGTGGATGAAAACTGCCACATTGTTGATTTACCTGGATATGGCTTTGCTCAAGTTCCTCTAGAACTGAAAAAGAAATGGCAAAAAAGCTTGGGTGAATACCTACAAAAGCGTCAATGTTTAAAGGGCCTAGTGGTATTGATGGATATTCGTCATCCAATGAAAGATCTTGATCAACAAATGATCTTTTGGGCCGTTGATTCAGGTATTCCAGTACAAGTGCTGTTAACTAAAGCTGACAAGCTAAAAAGTGGCGCTCGCAAAGCAACATTACTTAAAATCCGCCAAGATGCGATTGGTTTCGGTGGTGATGTTAACGTTGAAGTATTCTCATCTCTAAAAGGTCTTGGTGTTGAACAATTACGAGCTCGATTAGATAGCTGGTTTGCACCTGCTTTTGCAGAGCTTGAACAAGATGATGAGCAAAGCACCCCAGAGCAAGAATAACGCCATCACGCAATAGCTTTATAAAGACAACAACGCGACCCACTATTTGGGTCGCGTTTTTTTGTTTCTAAATTACAGAATACTTATTGAGTAATTTGCGCTGTTTGTAACATAAAAATGCTGATTTTATTATTTTTCAACACTTTGTAAGATCAATACAAACAGAAAGAGACTTAATACCAGCCGAAGTAAGGCAACAGGAAGATTAACGGAATTTAATACAAGAAGAGTGGCTTAAACCCTTATCAGACAAGGGTTATTGGTTTCTTTTGGGCAATAAAAAACGCCTCAGTCAAATACCGACTGAGGCGTATGAATTTATATAAATTCTAATAACGTGAAACAAAAGGTCTGAAAGATGAAACATCTTACCTCTGTACCCTACACAGATAAATCTACCCGATCTGAGAACAAATGCCAACACTTTTTGTAGTTTTTTTTCAAAAAAAACCTTTCCTTTGAAAAATTCTACCTAACCTATTGTTGTTTAAATTACAGACGATTATAGGCTGTATAAGTGATACACCTCTCACTAACAACCTATTCGCTTTCAATAATTGTCTAGTGTGCCTCATCCCAGTTATCACCATGACCTGCATCAGCCACTAGTGGCACATCCAATTTAGCCGCAGATTCCATTAAATTCTGTATATTACTTTCAATCTCTTGTAATGCATCTTCACGAACCTCGAAAACCAATTCATCGTGTACTTGCATTAGCATACGAACCTTAGGTTCACCTTGTTGTTTTTCAATCCACTCATCAACTAACAGCATCGCTTTCTTGATGATATCTGCTGCCGTGCCTTGCATCGGTGCGTTGATTGCCGCACGTTCGGCCGCTTTACGACGCATACCGTTACGAGAGTTAATCTCTGGCAGGTATAGATGACGTCCAAACAAGGTTTCAACATAGCCCTGCTCCGTTGCTTGGCTACGAGTTTCTTCCATGTACTGCATTACGCCAGGGTAACGCTCAAAATAGGTATCCATGTAGTGCTGAGCTTCACCACGAGCAATGCCTAGTTGCTTGGCTAAGCCGAAGGCACTCATGCCATAGATAAGGCCAAAGTTAACCGCTTTAGCGCGGCGACGTTGCTCGCTAGTCACTTGTTCAATATCGACACCCAAGATCTCGGCGGCAGTCGCTGCGTGGATATCTTTACCGGTTCTAAAGGCTTCCAATAACGCTTTATCACCGGAAAGGTGCGCCATTATACGTAGCTCAATTTGCGAGTAATCGACCGCCAGAATTTTCCAGCCGTGTGGGGCCACAAATGCCTGACGAATACGACGTCCTTCTTCATTACGAATAGGGATATTCTGCAAGTTTGGATCGGTCGATGACAAACGTCCGGTTGCAGTCACACCTTGATGATAAGAAGTATGCACACGTCCGGTACTTGGGTTGATCATCTTCGGCAACTTATCGGTGTAAGTAGACTTCAATTTCGCTAAACCACGATGCTCAAGAATCAGTTTCGGCAGTGGGTAATCCAAGGCAAGCTCTTGCAACACTTCTTCATTAGTTGACGGTGCGCCAGAGGGTGTTTTCTTGATAACCGGTAATCCCATCTCTTCAAATAGAATTCCTTGCAACTGTTTTGGTGAGCTTAAGTTAAATTCTTTACCTGCCAACTCAAATGCTTTGGCTTGTAACTCATCCAAACGCTGGGCAATCTCTTGTGATTGAGTCCCTAGCAGCATGTCATCAATTAATACCCCGCGACGCTCAATGCGCGAAAGTACCGGTATGAGTGGAATTTCAATGTCTTGATAAACAGAGTTAAGTTTTTCATTCTGTTCTAAAAATGCATTCAAATGATTGTGCAGTCGTAGCGTCACATCGGCATCTTCTGCCGCATATGGTGAAGCTTCGGCTAAGTCAATTTGGTTGAAGGTAAGCTGCTTTTTGCCTTTACCGGCAATTTGTTCAAAAGAGATGCATGGATGCTGTAAAAATCGTAGTGCCAAGCTATCCATATCATGCTTACCGCCCACACTGTTATAGACGTATGACGCCAGCATAGTATCAAAGGCAATACCCTGCATGTCGATATCGTATCGAGCGAGTACCGAAGCATCGTATTTTAGGTTTTGTCCCACTTTTGCCTGTTTAGGATCTTCAAGTAGAGGCTTAAGTTGCTCTAGTACCCAACTGCGCTCAAGTTGCGCTGGTGCATCTAAATAATCATGAGCAACTGGAACATAAGCGGCTTCACCCTCTTCAGTGGCAAAGGATAAACCTACAAGGTTAGCCACCATGTAATCTAGGCTATCCGTTTCCGTATCAAAGGCAAACACATCGGCTTGTTTTAGCTTCTCTAGCCAAGTGTTGAAGCTCTCTTCATCCAATATAGTTTGGTACTTACTGCGATCAATCGTAATGGCCTTCTCAGAAATGGTCGGCGTAATCTCTTTTTTCGCCCCAGCACCGCTGACGGCTCGACCTGATTTTTCATCAGCCTCAACCACACCAGTGCCACCTTCTAACAATTCATTTAACCAAGATTTAAACGCCATTTTTCCATATAGAGAAATCAGTAAATCTTTATCAGGCGTCGCTTTAACCAGATCATCTAAAGTCATTTCTAACTCTACATCTAGCTTAATTGTCGCTAGGCGATAAGAAAGGTAAGCCGACTCTTTATGTTCGAGCAATTTCTTCGCCATGGTTTTTGAACCGCGAAAGCCCAGTGCGGCAATGCTATCAAGGTTTGCGTAAATATCATCAAGCCCGCCAATGCCTTGCAAAAGAGCAGTCGCGGTTTTATCACCCACACCCGGCACGCCAGGAATGTTATCGACCTTATCTCCCATCAACGCGAGGTAGTCGATAATCAGCTCAGGCGGAATACCAAACTTTTCAATCACCCCTTCTCTATCAGATACCACATTGGTCATAGTGTTGATTAAGGTAACGTTCTCATCCACTAGCTGCGCCATATCTTTATCACCAGTACTGATCAGCACAGGCATGCCTTTCTTCGATGCTGCGGCAGATAAAGTGCCGATCACGTCATCAGCCTCTACCCCAGTGATGGAAATCAAAGGTAAGCCCATGGCTTTAATCATGTTGTGCAAAGGTTCGATTTGAGATCGCAGATCGTCTGGCATTGGCGGACGATTCGCTTTGTATTCTGGATACATGTCATCTCTGAATGTCTTACCTTTGGCATCAAAGATCACCGCAATACGCTCACTAGAGAATTGACGCATCATGCTTCTGAGCATATTCATTACGCCATAAACGGCATTGGTTGGATGCTCACCATTGCTCATGGTGCCAGGGTATGCATGGAATGCTCGATATAAGTATGAAGAGCCATCAATGAGTATCAGCGAATTTTCGGGGATAGTTGCCATGTATTGGTGTCCAGCTTAGGTAGAAGGAGGGATAATACCAATCACTTACTTACGACAATTGGTATAACTTTGCTATAGGATGCCACGAGTCACTCCGCTTATCTAGATACCCTTGAATCACACTAACAAATATTGCGAATCTGAACAGAATTGCCTGTGGATAAGTGTGTGAGCAAATTATTTGCGAACTTCAAAAGCCTGTAGATAAAGTTGCTTTTATTGATTTTTAATCGTTAAAAATCAATAATTTAAATCAAATTTAGCGATCATTTAAAAGATCCTCACCTGATCGACGTGTGTGGACAAAGATTTTAAAGGGGAAATATTAAACAGCGCGCTTGCGCAACAAACAACCTCAATAGAGTAGCTCATTTTTCACGCTATAGGGATTTTTTAAAATAGAGTCGATTATGTAGAGGGTTTGGATAAGGTTCGCATTCTTCAATCCAATAACCATTTCTCAGTAGTAGCCTCAACATGGCCGCAAACTGATTTTGTGACTTAACGGTTAACCAGCAATATCCTGCCTCTTTCACCCAACGTTGCTGCTCGTTTAATAGCAATTGTGCAACACCTTTACCGCGAGCCTCAGCATTGACCCCACCTAGCCAACTGTAAAAAGTGTCATCGTCTTGCGCATAACCTATTTTAAAGCCGAGCAATACCCCACACTCTTCTGCGATAAGAATTAGTGATTTTTTGTTGTTTAGACGCAAGCTAAGAGTTTCAATACTCTCTGGTTTATTAAATTCAGAAATAGAGCTCATTACCTGCAAAGCTTCGGCCAATGAACCTTCACGAATGACAATAGACATGTCGCCTCCTCTACAAATACAAAAGGCCCTAAAAAGGGCCTCAGTCATCATGTCGCAATAGGGTTATTTGTCTTCTGATAACCACTGCGCCACGTCTTTGGCGAAGTAAGTTAAAATGCCATCTGCGCCAGCACGCTTAAAGCATAGCAAGGATTCTAAAACTGTTTCTCTTTCCTTTAACCAACCATTTTGAATGGCCGCTTTGTGCATCGCATATTCACCAGACACTTGATAAGCAAACGTCGGAACTTGCAACTCTGTCTTCACTCGGCGAACCACATCTAGATACGGCATACCGGGTTTCACCATGACCATATCGGCACCCTCAGCAATATCCAGCGCCACTTCGTGTAACGCTTCATCACTGTTTGCCGGGTCCATTTGGTAGTTCTTTTTGTCTGCGCCTTTTAAGTTGCTCGCAGAGCCGACCGCATCTCTAAATGGGCCGTAGTAGTTAGACGCATATTTGGCAGAGTAAGCCATGATCTGAGTATGAATGTGTCCGGCTTTTTCTAATGCTTCACGAATCTTACCAATGCGACCATCCATCATATCTGAAGGAGCGATAACATCCGCACCTGCCTCAGCATGTGAGAGTGCCTGCTTGATCAAAACCGCTGTGGTTTCGTCATTTTGCACATAGCCTTCATCATCAATGATGCCGTCTTGTCCGTGTGTGGTATAAGGATCAAGGGCAACATCGGTAATAACACCAATTTGCGGTACATGCTCTTTAAGCAAACGCACCGCGCGCTGCACTAAACCTTCTGAGTTATAAGCCTCAATAGCACACAGACTTTTTGCATCTTGGTTTACTACAGGGAATAGCGCGATGGCAGGAACCCCTAAGTTTGCTAGTTTTTCTGCCTCTTCCAACATGAGATCGATAGAAAGACGCTCAACGCCCGGCATAGATTCAACTGACTCACGACGATCTTTGCCCATCAAAATAAACATTGGGTAAATCAAATCATCAACGGTAATTTTGTTTTCTGCCATCAGACGACGGCTAAAGTCATGTTTACGCATGCGGCGCATTCTACGCGCAGGAAATGGGCTCTGAATAAGTGCGGACATGGTTCGATCCTTGTATGAAACAACTGTGCTAAATCATAACATTAACCATTCCACTAGGAACGCACAGAACATGAAAAATAGAACGAATGCACATATACTGGAGCACAAATAGCCAACAAATGATGTTTATCCATGATCGACACCCACGCCCATATTTATGCCAGTGAATTTGACCAAGATCGAGACCAAGTGGTAGAGCGCGCTCTGCAAGCTGGGATTAATCAAATATTACTGCCCAATATCGACCTAGAATCTATTCAGCCTATGCTAGCGACCGAAGCGGCTTATCCTGATATTTGCCGTTCGATGATGGGATTGCACCCATGTTATGTAAACCAAGACATCAAGCAAACCTTAACTGAGATAGAAAGTTGGTTTGATAAACACAACTTCATCGCGGTAGGTGAAATTGGCATTGATCTCTACTGGGACAAAACCTTTCGTAAAGAACAAGAATATGCGTTTTCCACCCAACTAAACTGGGCTAAAGAACGCGACCTTCCGGTCGTCATCCATACCAGAGATTCTATCGAGGAAACACTTAGCCTACTGAAGAAGGAACAAGACGGTTCTTTGCGTGGCGTATTCCATTGCTTTGGTGGCAGTGTCGAAGAAGCGAAAGCCATCAATGATCTTGGCTTTCATTTAGGGCTTGGCGGCGTATCAACCTTTAAAAATGGCGGTATGGATAAAGTCATTCCACACTTAGACTTACAATACCTGATACTAGAGACCGACTGCCCTTATCTTGCTCCTGTTCCTCACCGAGGTAAGCGCAATGAACCCGCCTACACTCAGTTAGTCGCACAGCGAGTTGCCGACCTGAGAGAGCTGAGCTTGACTGAGGTAGATGCACTCACCACTCAAAACGCAGTGCAGTTATTCAACCTATAAAAAAAATCCCCAACGGGGATTTTTTTCATTGATTAAGCGATAGAGAAAGCAGTATCTATTTTGCTTATACCAATCACACTAAGTAAGTGATCAGAACTAGCGCAGGAAAAATTCTCGAGAACAAGGCAGAATTTTTCGATAAGTAGTTATTCTACAATCAAAAATTCTAACGCCGTTATCGAGCATTTTAACGAGCTAGAATGACCAGTTATTTAGTACGATTGGTATTACTCTTCGTCCTCATCTTTTCGAGTATAGAAGCGCGCAAAGAACAAGCCGACCTCAAATAACAGCAGCATTGGCACAGCCAACAAGGTCTGAGAAATAATATCAGGCGGAGTTAGCATCATGCCAATCACAAAAGCGGCCACAACCACAAAAGGTCGCTTGGCTTTTAATGTTTGCACGTCTGTTGCTCCCGTCCAACACAGCAAGATGATGGCAACCGGTACTTCAAATGCGATGCCGAACGCTAAAAATAACGCTAAAACAAAATCGAGATAACTGGAGATATCCGTCGCAAACTCAACCCCACCTAGCGATATGGCAGTAAAAAAGCCAAACACCAGCGGGAATACCACAAAGTAGGCAAACGCTACACCGCAGTAAAACAATAGCGAACTAGAGAACAGCAGTGGCATCACCAAGCGTTTCTCATGCTTATACAACCCTGGCGCAACAAAGGCCCACACTTGATACAAGATAAACGGAACGGCGAGAAATACTGAAGCGATTAAAGTCAGTTTAAGTGGCGTAAAAAACGGTGACGCGACATCCGTTGCAATCATCGTTGCCCCTTCGGGTAAACGATCAATTAAAGGAGCCGATACGAACTCATAGATATGACCTGAAAAATAAATCAGGCATAGAAACACCACCATCACTGCGCTAATTGCACGCAATAAACGAGTGCGTAACTCAATCAGATGGCTCATCAATGGCTGGTTGGAATCAACCGAAGACATAGAAACCTCTATAAATAACAAAAGGGGCAGCAGTGCCCCTATTGATTAATCTTGCGACTTAGGAGAAGACGACTCTTTGGTGCTTGTTGAAGACTTGTAGGGTTGCTGAACACTTTGTGCAGCTTCTTTTAGCTCTTCTACAGATTGACGCAGTTCTGGAGACATATCTTTCATCCCCAACTGCTCTGCTTTTTTCAGGTTTTCCTGAAGTTCATGAATTTTGAGCTCATGATCCAACTCATCTTTGACATTATTTGCCATAGATTTTGCTGAATTAACAAAGCGAGCCACGCTACGAATAGCAACAGGGAGGCGCTCAGGCCCCAAGACAATCAACCCCAAAACGGAGATGAGTATCAGCTCCCAAAAACCAATATCGAACACAGATTAAACCTGCTCTTTGTCTTTTTGCTTCTCAGTGCTCTGTTCTGCAGTTTTTTGCTCAGAAATGTTTTTCTTCTCAAAGTCTGCATCATTTGACTCTTTAGCTTCTTTAGTGACAGCTTCTTCCTCTGACATCGCTTTTTTAAAGCCTTTCACTGCCGAGCCAAGATCGCCACCAATACCACGCAATTTCTTTGTTCCAAATAATAGAACTACGATCACTGCAATGATTAAAAGTTGCCAAATACTAATTCCACCCATGTGTAATAACCCTTGTATCTATTTTTATATAAATAATTATTTACGGTAGGTAAACCAACTTAACATCCAAGCTAGCAATCCTAAACCACCAACCCCTGAAGAAATCAAAGGGTTATCATTAACGTAAAGTATGGACGAGCATACGATAAATGTAGCCCCTATTCCAAACATAAATTGGCCTGTAGCATGTTGTCTCTTCGTTTGTCGATATCCCTCATATAAATTCTCGACTTTTTGAGATAAATGCTTGCTATTCTTTAAGTTGTCATAAAGTAGCTCAGGCAATTCGGGTAACTTTTCTGCCCAAAATGGCGCGCGTTCTTTAATGGAATTCACCACAGCTTGTGGCCCCACTTGCTGACCCATCCATTTTTCCAAAAATGGCTTCGCTGTCGCCCACAAATCAAGTTGCGGATAAAGCTGTCGTCCCAAACCTTCAACATACAATAAGGTCTTTTGTAGTAACACTAATTGTGGTTGAACTTCCATATTATAGCGACGGGCTGTGTTAAATAGATTAAGCAACACATGACCAAACGATATTTCACACAGCGGTTTAGCAAATATCGGCTCACACACCATGCGAATCGCAAACTCAAATTCTTGAACATTGGTATCGGCAGGTACCCAACCAGAATCGACATGTAATTGAGCTACTTTTCGATAATCACGGTTAAAGAATGCCAACAGGTTTTCGGCCAAGTAACGCTTATCATCGGCGTTAAGTGTGCCAACAATACCGCAATCTAAACCAATCCATTGTGGATTCTCTGGATGGGAATATTGCACAAAGACATTACCAGGGTGCATATCAGCATGAAAAAAGCTGTCGCGGAAAACCTGAGTGAAAAAGACAGTCACGCCACGCTCGGCGAGCAACTTCATATTGGTGCCGTTGTTTTTTAGCCCTTCAATATCTGACACTTGAATGCCGTAGATACGTTCAGACACCATTAAGTTTTTACTGCTCAGATCTGGAATGATCTCAGGAACATACAGCTCTTCGCTATTTTCAAAATTGCGACGCAGCTGCATTGCATTGGCGGCTTCTCGGCGCAGGTCTAGCTCATCAATTAAGGTTTTTTCATACTCGGCAACCACCTCGACAGGTTTTAGCCTGCGTGCTTCAGGAACCGCTTTTGCCAATAACTTCGCCATGCGATACATCAGCTTAATGTCCGCATCAATAACAGGGCGGATATCAGGACGAATAATTTTTAGAACAATTTCTCGACCAGAATCTTTTAACTTAGCGGTATGCACTTGCGCAATCGAAGCCGATGCTAAGCACTCGATATTAAAATCATCAAACCATTGCTCTACTGGCCCACCTAAAGCAAGCTCAATGTGCTTCTTTGCTAAGTGCCCTTCAAACGGGCCTACGCGATCTTGCAGCAGTGCCAGTTGGTCGGCGATATGCGGAGGGAATAGATCGCGACGGGTAGACATCATTTGCCCAAACTTAATCCAAACCGGACCTAGCTCTTGCAATGCCAAACGCATGCGATGGCCTAACTCTTTATCTGGATGTTTGTTCTTTATCCAAAACAGTGCCTTGCGAGCTAAGCGTGGAAACTTAGCCAGATCATGCTCAGGTATCAGCTCATCGAGCCCATATTCAAGTTTAACGCGTGTAATCTGGTATAAACGCTTTAGCTCAGAAGGAGTCATTGCTGGCTCTCCGTTAAACGCGCTAGGCGTTGCTCAAGAGAAACTAACTTAGCTTGCACATCGTCCACTTGATCGCAGAAGTTGGCGACCGCCAACGGTGAAGGGGCTAATTCCCACTCTTCAGTAATAACGTGTTTAAGGTGAGTGGTGTGTTTTTGCGCACTACTTTGTAGAAATGACAGTCCGCTTTTTGCTCCTGACACGAGCGTGTGAGCGGCAACATCACCAACAACCTTAGACAGAATCTCTGCTATATCTGGCTTACTCAACTGCATCAAAGTCGCAAACTGTTGCCCTACTTGCATATCTCCAGCAACAGACAGTTTGTCTTGTTTAAAGAGCTCGTTAATGTTGGCCTGTTGCTGTAAATCGCGTAGCGCAGTAAGACTTAAGGTCAACTCACAATCCGGAGTCCCCTCAAATGCTGCCAACACATCAATTTGTTGGCTACAAACAAAAATCAGACTTTTATTCAGCTCTTTTAAGTTCAAACGAATAGTCGAGCCTTTCATACGAGCTAATTGTTTTTGACTTTCAGGTTGCTGTTTTATCAGCGAATTAAAAGAAAACTCAACAGCTGCTGTTACTAAAGAATCAATGGGCATTAAAGTGTTCCACTAAAATTTGTAACCACGGTGCAAAGCAACAATGCCACCGGTTAGGTTGTAATAGGTGGTTTGCTCAAATCCTGCGTTTTGCATCATACCTTCTAATGTTTCTTGGTCTGGGTGCATACGGATCGATTCAGCAAGGTAACGATAGCTTTCTTTATCGTTGGCGATGATGCCCCCTACTTTCGGTAGGATGTGAAACGAATAGGCATCGTAAATCTTAGAAAGTGGCGAGAAGATTGGTTTAGAAAACTCAAGTACCAATAAACGACCACCGGGCTTAAGCACTCGGTACATTGAGCGCAAAGCTTTGTCTTTGTCCGTTACATTACGTAGGCAAAAGCTAATGGTAATGCAGTCAAAGTAATCATCTGGGAATGGTAATTCCTCAGCATTGGCTTGCACGTAATGAACATTACCTACCACGCCAGTATTTCTTAATTTGTCACGACCGACATTCAGCATTGAATTGTTGATATCAGCTAGAACAACATGTCCTGTATCACCCACTATACGTGAAAACTTAGCGGTAAGATCTCCAGTGCCGCCACCGAGATCAAGTATCTTCTGCCCTGAACGTGCACCACTACAATCAATAGTGAAACGTTTCCATAAGCGATGAATACCACCCGACATCAAATCGTTCATCAGGTCATATTTACTGGCAACCGAATGAAAAACCTCGGCCACTTTAGTTACCTTTTCATTTTTAGCAACGGTCTTAAAACCAAAATGGGTAGTGTCTTGTGAGGTTTGTTCTAGGGGTTCTTTAACGCTCATATCTATGTTCTATCTCTGAATTCATATTTCAGAGAGATATGACAAAAAGCCATTAACTTCAAGCACACCTCCCTACCACGCTCGCAAATCTAGTTGCAAACGAACCAACAAGTCTACTTTATACATCAACGCTTGTCTTTGTTGAAATACGCTCAATTTTATTGAAGTTGCATAACTGTGAATAAATACATCAACAGCACCTCATCTTGTTACTTTACTATCTAGCCTCTTCAATTGAAGATTGGCGCATAACCACAAAATCTATAGACTAAGCTCTGTTTGATTCCCTCAACTTTCTGGAGCTTTAAAGCCCTTAATGAATGAACGTAAAGCTCTTATTTTAGGACTCAGTGCCGTATTACTTTGGTCAACGGTTGCAACCGCATTTAAGCTGACGTTAGCCGAGTTCACGCCAATTCAAATGCTAACTTGTGCCAGTATTGTTTCGGCAATCGCACTGCTAATCGTGTGCATACTGCAAAACAAAACCCACCTCATTATCCGCACTTTTGTGGCTAACCCTTTTTATTATCTGATGCTAGGGCTAATTAACCCTCTGGCTTATTATCTTATTTTATTTAAAGCCTATGACCTTTTACCTGCCTCACAAGCTCAACCCATAAACTACAGTTGGGCGATAACACTGACATTAATGGCGGCTCTCTTTTTAGGGCAAAAAATACGCCCTCAAGATTGGCTAGCTTGTCTGTTTGGCTACTTTGGAGTGGTGGTTATTGCCACCCAAGGGGATATTTTAGGGATGCAGTTTTCTAGCCCTAGCGGTGTTGCATTAGCACTGTTATCTACTTTATTGTGGGCTGGATATTGGATTTTAAACGCCAAAAACAAAGCCGACCCTGTGGTGGCGGTATTGCTTGGGTTTTTAGTGGCAATACCGCTGGCTATCGCTTTATCAATTTGGGAAGGTGCAGCTTGGCAAATGAGCAGCAAAGGATGGTTGGCTGTCACTTATGTTGGTCTATTTGAAATGGGGATCACTTTTGTGTTGTGGTTGGGCGCACTCAAAGCGACTCAAAACACTGCAAAAATTAGTAACCTAATTTTTATCTCGCCGTTTATCTCTTTGTTGTTGCTGGCCAATATTTTAGGCGAGGAAATTCATCCTTCTACCCTATTTGGCTTAGTATTAATAGTTGCTGGACTGATTATCCAGCAACTAAAACGAGCAAAACGTCCGTCTAAACAACGGCAGACTTAATCGCTTATCGATTATTTACGCGCTAATTTATGATGGGCACGCGAAAAGTGCCCGGCACAAAAAGCGCCCACAATAGACAGCTCACCGGCTAAACAAAGAGCGGCAGCTACCTCAGCCAATGCTTGCGATTTGCCATTGCCATGTAACCCCATTAAATCTAAACAGGCTTTCTGGCTTGGTAGGCCCGTACCACCACCGACCGTACCCACCATCAAGTTGGGTAAGGTAACACTGGCATACAGGTCGCCATTTTTATCCACTTCGAGTCTTGTCATACCCACCGCAGATTCAGCAACACACGCAGCATCTTGACCACAAGCAATGTATAAAGCAGCCAATGCATTGGCATAATGAGCATTAATACCAATCGTGCCACTGAGCGCGCCACCTACAGTGGTAATTTGGGCAAATTGCATCATTTTTTCAGGCGTCGTATGTAGGTACTTTTCAATAAGAGCTGCTGGAATATGCGCTTCTGCGGTCACTTTTTTGCCTCGCACACTACGCAAGGTTTGCGCATTGGCTTTTTTGTCGCCAGAAAGATTACCATCAAGAAACGCATGCTCAGGCTCAACCGGCGTATGCTGTAAAATATACTCAAGTACCGCATTGGTGGCGATAGTCACCATATTCTGCCCCGATGCATCACCCGTTAGGAATTCAAACACCAAGTACACATGATTACCTTCAATGCTAACGCTAATATCCGTTAGTTTCCCATGAGAGGTGGTCTGCTCGGCAATAGATTTGAAGGTGGCATACTGAGTCACAACCCAAGCCACAAATTGCCCTGCTTGGCTAAGATCAAAGAAAGCAAAAGCCGGTGTACGAGTAACACCTTCATTAAGTAGCATCGCACTAGCGCCACCAGCGGCGGTCAACAGTTGTGAACCTCGGTTGTATGAGGCGACTAATGCTGCTTCAGTGGTTGCCAAAGGCACCAAAAAATCTTGCTTAGCAAATAGCCCGTTCACACGCAAAGGGCCCGCCATACCCACTGGCATTTTTACCGTACCGATAAAGTGCTCAATATTTTTCGCATACGTCAACATGTGCTGCTGGGTATGTTCATCCAACAGGTGCTGCTGTGCGTCATCATTATCAAGAGTCGCCCAACGTCGCTGAACATTTCTTTCTGTTAAATAAGGACTCTTGGTCAGTTTTGTCGTTGGAGGCTCAAAGTGAGGTTGCAGAGCCTCATTACGCAGTGAGGAGTCGAGATCTGAACTGAGTGATGAAGTGTGATCAGGTCGGTGTAGATTTAATTTAGGCATATTTCTCACTTTAGGGTTGTCGCAAATTGCGCAGATTCCTTCCCTAGTGCAATCCATTTTTATCGTACAAACAGCGTAACTGAGCAGAGTACGAACATTCCCCCCCAATTACAACGCCATAGAAACAATTGTTAATAAACTAAAAGTACACCAAATATAACAAGTTAAGATGAACATTAACTGCTGAGTCTCACGTAAACTCAGTATAAAGATGAACTCATTCAAGACTCTTATGCTCAATGCGCATAAAAATGAGAAATAACATTACTCGACAACCCTTTTGATTAAAGATTAATCAATGGCAGAATGCCCGTCCGCGCAAAGTTGTAATTTGAGGTGTTTCGCGATGATGGTTTTGATGTACTCAGTATTGGCAGTTTCCAGCGTAAGTTTAGGTGCCATACAAATCCTAAAAAAGAAAACACCAAATAGCAGCGATAAAGCTTCAGAAGAGATCACTCAGTACTTAAAAGAAACCCATTACTGGGCAGAAGAGTATCGACACGCACAAATCAGCTACCAAAGATTACACACTGAATTCATGCACAAAATTGCCGACATGAACCGTCAAAACCCAGCCCAACAACAAGCCAATAACCTTGCGCTTAACGAGCTAAAAATGCACGTTGAGCAACGAAAGATGAGAATGCAACGCGCAGAAAAACGTTATCAAGAATTAACCCACTAAGTTGTGAGGTTACCGTCCTGTACTTTTTTAGTTGTATATCCTTGCGCTGGGTGATTTGGCGTTGTGGGGTATGCAAGAAATAACTGCTGAGTCTTCACCATATAGCTAAGATAGTTTTTCCTCAAAGTGTCTGCTTTCATGTTCAACAGCACAGCCAAATCCGCTAGTTTTAAACAATGAGGAACCGCTTCATTACATAGCTGTTTGATTGTTTCCTCTACATCAACTTTTAAGTTTCGCTTTGTATTTTGTGAAATAGGCAACGCGATTTGCTTTAGCTCATCCCACAATAATTCATCACTTTCATTTTGAAAGTCCGGACCTTGACATGGAAGGTCCGGAGTTAGGTCCGGCACTTTTTTATCTAGGTCCGGACTTGCTTGCTCAAACAGTGATAATTGAGCAACACTAGGAGAAGCAACAAAAGTAATACTCTTTCCTGCCTCATTATCTAGAGTTGGAACTTCAATTCCCTTTAGATGATAGATCTTGCTTTTATGGTTTCCTGCTGACTCTAAATATCCGGTTGAAACTAACTGGCTTAAGGCTAATGTCACTTTTAACTAAAGGTAAAACTAATCATTTCTTATTGTTGCTTACTTTCTTCTGCCCGTTGGACCGCTTCATAGATTTCTAGCCTCAACACCTCAGAGTACTCATCCTCATACAGGATAGAACTGATAATCTTATGCAATAATTCCTTGCTTATAACATTATCGGCGACCCAAACTACAATGTTTTCCATTTCCCGAACGAAATGCCGCACCATGTAGTCAAACCCGTTGAGCTCCAGAAAGTAGGCTCCAAGTGCAAGTGAAGAGCGCTTGTTCCCATCAGTAAAAGCGTGATTTTTATTGATTGAGAATACCAAGTGTGTAAGTTTGTCTTCAATTTCTGGGTAGTAAGTGTCGTTTTGAATGTGCTCCAATGGACTATCCAAAAGACCAATGTCTTTCGTACCAGCTTTCCCTCCAGCATTCTCAATTATCCAGTCATGTATTTTGACAGCATACGATACATCAAAATAAAAGAATCTTGGTTGAATCTCTCCAATCATATCAACGATCCTTCAACCGTTTGAATACATCTAATGTATCTGGATCACTGAGTTGCTCCTCTAGAGACTTGCTTTTCTCACCAAGGAAGCGCTCAAAGTCAGCTTCTGGAACCGATTTAATATAGGCTTCCAGTTTTTCATGCAAAGCATCTCTAAAGCACAAGTCTCTGCTGGCCATTTTTGTTCTAGCATCGGTTATCAGCGGTTTAAAGAGTGGATGCTGCTCAAAGCTGCCGAATAACAGCTCTGCCTCTTTCTGCGTCAATGGACGGCCCATGCTGGTACTCTGGCGCTCTAGCTCGTGAGCAATACCAGATTCAAAACTGGCGATAAGTGTGAGCACTTCGGAGTACATGGTTTCACGGATCTTATCCTTTTCGGCCAGCTTGAGTATTTTCTTATACTCCGCAGCATTCTCATGGAAAATGCTTTGGTAGATCAGGTTAGTAAAGCGGCCATACTTCCACTTATTGCCGTCTACGTACTTGTCTAAGGCGTCGGTAAACAGTTTGCGGTAGTTTTCCTCCTGGAACGCGGCCATCAAGTAGTCTTGATCGCGCTGGTTGATGAACTTGGTGTGACCTCCTGCGCGTTCAGCGAGTACATCAATCACAATATCGAGTACGCGAGAGCGCAGTTCTTTTGCTCGCTCACTGTCAGTGAGTAGCATACCTAGGTTCAAAATAGCGCGAAAAGTAAAAACCCCTAACACCGTAGTTTTGGTACCCTCACTGATGAGGGTACCAATAGCTATCTCCTTGAATTTCCTTAACTTAGCACCTCTTAGTAAGGTGTAACCATTTACTTTTAGCTCATCTCCGTGTGAAGACAAGTAGCGTTCTACAGTGGCATCGCTGATATCATATAGCTCTATCACCTGTTGTTTGGTAAATACTGTTTCACCGTCAAACGGCACACCACCTAAAGCGAGGTGTTGCTCAGCTTTTTGCAAAGCGTAACGATTATTTAGAATATTTTGTCTATCATGCAAAGACTCTGTGAGATCTTTAGCCATGTTGAGCCTCCTATAATTCAATATTGGATTTTACCGTAACCTGCCCGTTCATTAGCATAGGAAGAAGCCAATCACGCAATGCTATTAGCTGTTGAAGGGGGGACTCCCTCCAACTATCTGGCCTAAATTATCTAAAGTTCCGTACAAACTTTATTGTTCACAAACAATATCATACAGCTTGACCTGTAACCCAACCTGACGACCATGCCCATTGGAAGTTATACCCTCCTAACCAGCCCGTTACATCCATCACTTCACCGATAAAGTACAAACCAGGAATGGTTTTGCACTCCATAGTTTTAGAGGACAGATGATCGGTATTGACGCCACCTAAAGTGACTTCCGCAGTGCGATAACCTTCAGTGCCATTAGGTACTATTTGCCAGCCTTCTAGGGCCTCACTGATTTGATCGTATTCTTTATGGTTCAACTGCTTTAGTGGCTTATCGGTAAATAGCTTACGCTCCATCAATACTTCAATCAGGCGCTTAGGCAGCACTTTGGCTAAGACATTTTTCAGCGATTGGTTGGGATGGCTTTCTCGACTTTGAGCCAGTAACTCTGCGATATCGGCTTCTGGTACAAGGTTGACGGTCACTTTTTGTCCTGCGCGCCAATAAGAGGAGATTTGCAGGACGGCAGGGCCAGATAGACCACGATGAGTAAATAGCAGTGCTTCTTTGAAAACGGTGCCATTTTCGGCGGTGATTTCTGCAGGGATAGCAATGCCAGAGAGTTCGCTAAAATCCAGCTTGTCTTGTTTGTGCAAGGTAAATGGCACCAAGCCTGCGGTGGTCGGTATCACATCTAGGCCAAACTGCTCAGCAATTTGGTAGCCAAATGGGGTAGCTCCGAGTTTGGGCATAGATAGGCCGCCCGTTGCCACAACTAAAGAGTCGCAGCGGATTGGTTCACCATTGGCCAAAAGGGTAAAGCCTTGTTCTGCTTGTTCAATCTCTGTCACTGCCACTTGATAGCGGAATTGAACCCATGCAGGAGGACATTCTGCTAACAACATTTTGACGATATCTTTGGCAGTATCCACACAGAACAGTTGTCCATGATCACGCTCTTCAAATTCAATGCCATGCTTGCTTACCATAGAGATAAAATCCCAATTGGTGTATTGCGACAATGCTGATTTTACGAAGTGTGGGTTGCTACAAATAAAGTTAGCCGCAGAGACATCGTAGTTACTGAAATTACAACGTCCGCCACCAGAGATAAGAATTTTACGGCCCGGCTTCTTGGCATGATCGACCACCAGCACGCGTTTATTCCGTTTTCCGGCTTCTGCTGCACACATTAAACCTGCGGCACCGGCACCAATAATCACGACATCAAAGTGTTCACTCATTTTTTATATCTCGGGCTGTTAGAACAACAAAAGGGCATGCGAACGATCGCATACCCTTCTTAATTGGCACATTCTACCCAGATGCAAGGCAGACTTTCAAACAAGATTTGTGTTATTAGCGATTCGAAACCTTATTTGAGCAATGCTCAGCATAATGATTACACGCTAAAGGCGGCCAATAATGTCACCCCAAGTAAAGCACAACTTAGTATAAACAGCTCTCGCACTTTGTCGCACTTCCCGACAAACACAGGATCATGGTGTTGAGAGTATTCTTTACTTTTTAAGTAGTTAAACAACCTAAACTGCTTCACTACATTACCTTGAGTGGTAAAAAATCCACGCCCATCTACCTGCTGATACAGTAGTGGGTGCGCTTCACGCATAACAAAAATAAGTGCTCTTAAAGTGCTAATGTAACGCACGCAATTAACCGCAGTGACGCTCATAAGCGCAAAAATAATCAAATCCCCACTGATCATCTTTATTCCTCCCTATTTCCTCTGGGAGACGACAAGACAACCAATGAGAACCGGTTGTTTAAGCGAGTAACAACAAATTACTCAGCTGCCGTATCCATGATAGAGGATGAACCTTCTTTAGCCATTGTTGCTAGGTCTTTGTCGATAAAGAACAATGCCTGACCGTTCTCACCAACCAACTCTAGCTTGTCTAAAATCCCTTTAAACAATTTCTCTTCTTCGTGTTGCTCTGCCACATACCACTGTAAGAAATTGAACGTTGAGTAGTCTTGGCTTGTGAAGGCCACATGAGCGAGTTTGTTGATCCTTTCAGTGATCATGCACTCATGCTCATAAGTTTCGCGGAAAACTTCTCCTAAGCTCGCAAATTCGTGTTTTGGCGCCTCAATAGCCCCAAGAATAGGCAATGCACCCGTTTCACTTACATAGGTAAATAGACGCTGCATATGTTCCATTTCTTCAACGGCATGTTTGCGCATAAATTCTGCTGCACCATCGAAACCTTTGTCTTCACACCAAGCACTCATTTGTAAGTATAGATTGGATGAGAAAAATTCTAGGTTTATTTGCTCGTTTAAATTTTCGACCATCTGCTGTGACAGCATAAGACATTCCTCTTCTTATTAGCTTTATGTGTTGTTTAAGCGAATATGCTACCGATTTGGTATGAATATACGTTACCAGACTTTGCCCTAAATCAACATTCTCTTTATTTTGTGCGTTTAAAAGCTCAACTTAAGATCACTGAGACAAAAATAGTGTCACTCCCTGCTAAAATAAAATTATAGACACATTATTTATCATTTTAACAAGGAGCCGATTATGAGTTACAAACATATTGTTGTTGCCCTCGACCTAGGAGAGCAAAGTGAGTACTTAGCCAATCGAGCGGCAAACCTTGCAAGGGCACTTGATGCCAAGCTTTCTTTCATCCATATCGATATCAACTACACCGAGATCTACACAGGTTTAATTGAAGTAAACTTAATGGATAGCCAAGTCGCCTCAACTAAAAACTCAACTAAACAGTTACAAGAACTGGGTGACAAAATTGATTATCCGATAGACGGTATATTGGTTGGTCGCGGAGATTTAGTCGATGAACTCTCTGAAGCAATTGATGAAAAAGGATTTGATTTGGTGGTGTGTGGACACAACCAAGATTTCTGGGGAAAATTGCTTTCTAACACTCGCCATATGATTCACGAAGTGCCTGTTGACCTATTGGTTGTACCGCTAAAAAGCTAAAAGTACCTAACGGCGATATACTCAAATATCGCCTTTAATCACAGCAATAGCATTCCTAGCAATGGGAATGCTATTATTTTTTATTTCATTGATGAAATGACATACACATCAAAACGATTTTTCTTGGTCTCAATGGCCATACTCGGTTTGACTCCATCTAACCACTGCGCATAATCCGGCCTT
Source organism: Vibrio sp. B1Z05 (assembly GCF_052955985.1). Lineage (NCBI taxonomy): Bacteria > Pseudomonadati > Pseudomonadota > Gammaproteobacteria > Vibrionales > Vibrionaceae > Vibrio > Vibrio sp. B1Z05. The sequence continues at coordinate 76,210 of NZ_CP130463.1, read as the reverse complement.
TTCACCACAACTCGCTTAGTCGCCAATTGCAATGCTGGAGCAAGCAAACCGTCCGCATCTTGGTCTGCCCCAACTAATGTTTGAAATACACGCATCTCTTTTTTAACCAGAGCGCTCTTTTTCTTGTTCTCAGGATGCGGATACATAGGGTCTAGGTAGATAACATCAGGGCGCTGAAATTCATTATCTTGCGCCAATTGCGATAACGCATCTAAGCTAGAAGCGTGCAGTAAGGACATTCGCTCACTCATCCACCCGCCAATATCAGGGTCTTGCTGAGCTCGAGCTAAACCGTCATCAAGCAATGCCGCGACAACCGGATTACGCTCAATCATCTGCACTTTGCATCCCAAAGACGCCAGCACAAACGCATCACGGCCTAAGCCAGCCGTGCCATCTAATACCGTTGGCATTGCTCCTTTATTCAGCCCTGCCGCTTTTGCTATTGCCTGACCTTTACCGCCACCAAACTTACGGCGGTGCGCTACTGCTCCAGTGACAAAATCGACGCAGATAGCACCCAACTTTGCTTCATCAAGCTTCTTTAGCTCTAGACGTTCACCCAACTGCAGTGCAAACTGACTATCAGGATCGTGTTGTAAATTCCAACGCTCAGCTAAGGCTTGAATTTGTCGTTGTTTGTCTTCGGACTGCGCTAGAAGTTGAATCTGCAACATCATCTCTCTAAAGTTTAGGGGCCTATAGACCTTGATTATACCAATCATCGTCATTGGTATTAAGATGCTCCTAGTTTACCGCATTCTACTTATCTCTGTCTCTTAAGGAACGTTAATGAACAATAACCCGATGCTAGATCAGCTCGATAAAGACATTTTGAAAACATTAATGGAAGATGCGCGTACTCCATACGCAGAAATGGGCAAACGATTTAATGTTAGCCCCGCCACCATACATGTGCGAATCGAAAAGATGAGAGCTGCCGAGGTTATTGAAGGAACAGAGGTTATCGTCAACACCAAAAAGCTCGGCTACGACGTGTGCTGTTTTATCGGTATCAACCTGAATGCGGCTAAAGATTATCACTCAGCATTAGAAAAATTGAATGCTTTGGATGAGGTGGTAGAGGCGTATTACACCACTGGCGCTTACAGTATTTTTGTCAAACTCATGTGTCGATCCATTGAAGAATTACAACATGTACTGATTAATAAATTACAAGCTATCGATGAAGTGCAATCCACCGAAACCCTTATCTCCTTACAAAACCCAATCAACAGAAACGTAAACCCATAAAAAAGCCACCTCAATTGAGGTGGCTATATAATCACAAGAACATTACGCGATTAAGCGTCGATACCTGCGTGGCGCAGTAGCGCATCAATTTTTGGTTCACGACCACGGAAGCGTTTGAATAGCTCCATTGGTTCTTCACTTCCGCCCATCTCAAGGATGTTGTTTAGGAAGCTTTGACCCGTTTCAGTATTGAAAATACCTTCTTCTTCAAAACGAGAGTACGCATCTGAAGACAGCACTTCAGCCCATAGGTAGCTGTAGTACCCAGCGCTGTAGCCACCAGCAAAGATATGGCTAAATGCATGTGAGAAACGGTTCCATTCTACACTTGGGAATACGGAGACTTTGCTCTTAACTTCTGCAAGAGTTTCCAGTACGCGAGCTCCAATTTCAGGATCGTAATCAGTGTGTAAAGTGAAGTCGAACAAACCAAGTTCAAGCTGACGCAAAATAAAGATAGCGGATTGGAAGTTCTTCGCCGCTAGCATTTTTTCCAGCATTTCTTTTGGTAATGGTTCGCCTGTTTGGTAGTGACCAGAGATGAAGGCAAGAGCATCTTCTTCCCAACACCAGTTCTCAAGGAACTGACTTGGTAGCTCAACCGCATCCCAAGCAACACCATTGATACCAGAAACCGCAGCAACATCTACTTGAGTCAGCATATGGTGAATACCATGGCCAAACTCATGGAACAAAGTCACGACTTCATTGTGAGTAAATAGAGCGGGTTTATCCCCAACAGGTTTGTTGAAGTTACAAGTTAGGTAAGCCACTGGCGTTTCAAGTTCACCCGCTTCAGTAATGCGGCGAGGACGACAGTCATCCATCCATGCACCACCTTGCTTGTGTTCACGAGCATAAAGATCAAGGTAGAAGCTACCTCTTAGTTCACCTTGCTTGGTTTTGATATCAAAGAAACGAACAGACTCATGCCAAACATCCACACCCTGACGCTCTTGCACTACAAGACCAAAAACGCGCTCCAACACTTCAAATAGACCCGCAACAACTTTGCTTTCAGGGAAGTAAGGACGTAGATCTTCATCAGAAATACTAAACAGCTTCTGTTTTTGTTTTTCGCTGTAATAAGCGTTATCCCACACGTTTAACTTAGTCACGCCAAATTCTTTTTCTGCAAATTGACGCAACTCTTCCGCTTCACGCTCGCCTTGAGGTTTCGCTTTAGTGGCTAAGTCATTTAAGAAGCCAAGAACTTGTTCTGGAGATTCAGCCATCTTAGTGGCTAGTGAGCGCTCACTAAAGGTAGAGAAGCCTAACATACGAGCAATTTCATGACGCAGTTTTAGCTCTTCAGCAATAATTTCAGTGTTGTCCCATTTGCCTGCGTTTGGACCGCGATCAGAGGCACGAGTACAATATGCTTCGTACATTTCTTTACGCAGTTCTTGGCTGTCACAATACGTTAGCACTGGAACATAAGAAGGGATCTCTAGCGTTAACAAGTAGCCATCAAGACCTTTTGCTTGCGCCGCAGCCTGTGCTGCTTCTAGCGCTGATTCAGGCATACCTGCTAGCTCAGCAACGTCTTCAATGTGCTTGCTCCAACCCATAGTGGCATCAAGTACATTGTTTGAGAATTTAGAGCCTAGCTCTGATAGACGCTTGCTAATTTCGCCATAGCGACCTTGCTCTACAGCAGGAAGACCAATGCCAGACAGTTCAAAATCACGTAATGCATTGGTGATTGTTTTCTTCTGAGCTTGGCTTAATTGTTCAAAGCTTGCATCCGCTTTAATTGCTTTATAAGCCTCATACAAACCTTTATGTTGACCAACCCAAGTGCCGTATTCAGAAAGTATCGGTAGACAACTCTCGTAAGCCTCACGAATCTCATCGCTGTTCGCAACTGAGTTTAAATGACTTACTGGTGACCATAAACGTGAAAGAACGTTATCTACCTCATCGATAGGCACACATACGTTTTCCCAAGTTGGGTGAGTGTTGTCTTTCAATACTTCCTCTGTTTTCTGACGGCAGTCAGCAATAGCCTTTTCAACCGCAGGTTTAATATGCTCAGGCTTGATCTCTGAGAAATGTGGCAGATCCACAATATTGAGAAGTGGGTTCGACATAGGTGTTCCTTTTAATTTTCCGGCTTATTGTTCTTTAGATAGTGGCGACTTATGCAAAATTCAATAGTCGAGTATAATATGAATTGATCATTACCTACTCATTTGGGAGTCACCTTGCTCAGCTACCGTCACAGCTTTCATGCTGGAAATCATGCAGACGTGGTAAAACACATTGTTCAAAGCCTTATACTTGATGCCTTAAAGCAGAAAGACAAGCCTTTTGTCTATCACGACACTCATTCCGGTGTAGGTCGTTACGATTTGACCCACGAGTGGTCAGAAAAAACCGGTGAATACAAACAAGGCATCGCCAAATTATGGCAACAAAGTGACCTACCTGCCGAACTTACTGGTTATCTCGATGCTATTCGCAGCCTAAACGACGGTGACGAGCTTAGATACTACCCTGGCTCTCCTCGTGTGGCTCGTGCACAAATTCGCAGTGGCGACCGCATGGTTCTCACTGAACTGCACCCAAGCGACTTCCCGTTATTGCTACAAGAATTTCATCGTGACCGCCAAGTTCGCATGTTCAAAGACGATGGTTTTGTGCGCCTAAAAGCCAGCTTACCACCCAAAGAACGTCGCGGACTGGTGCTTATCGACCCTCCTTACGAGCTAGCCAAAGAATATCGCGATGTAGTACAAGCTATCGCGCAAAGTTATAAGCGTTGGGCTACAGGCATTTATGCAATCTGGTATCCTGTAGTTAATCGCTACGATATCGACGACATGCTTAAAGGTTTGAAAGGCTTAGGTATTCGTAACATATTGCAGATAGAGCTTGGGGTATCTCCTGATACTAACGAGCGCGGCATGACAGCATCAGGCATGATTGTGATTAATCCGCCATGGAAACTAGAAAGCCAAATGCAAGCTCTGTTACCAGTATTGAAGCAAGCGATCGCCCCTGCGACAGGGCATTTTAAGGTTGAATGGGTTGTACCCGAGTAAATTCACCCAATATAACGATAAAGATTACAAGAATTCTGGAGAACTTAATGACAACTCACTTTGACTATATCTGTATTGGTGGTGGTAGCGGTGGCATTGCATCAGCAAACCGTGCATCTATGTATGGAGCCAAAGTTGCTCTAATCGAAGCAAAAGACCTTGGTGGCACCTGTGTAAACGTAGGTTGTGTGCCTAAAAAAGTAATGTGGCATGGCGCGCAAGTCGCGGAAGCTATCAACCTTTACGCTGAAGATTACGGCTTTGACGTTGAGCTAAAAAGCTTCAACTGGTCAAAACTTATCGAAAGCCGTCAAGCATACATAGGTCGCATTCATCAATCTTATGACCGTGTATTGGGCAACAACAAAGTAAATGTCATCAAAGGCTTTGCTAAATTCATTGACGCTAAAACTGTTGAAGTAGACGGTACACAATACACCGCTGATCATATCCTGATTGCCGTAGGTGGTCGTCCAACGATTCCTAACATTCCAGGTGCTGAGTACGGCATCGACTCAAACGGTTTCTTTGAATTAAACGAACAACCAAAACGTGTTGCGGTTGTTGGCGCAGGCTACATTGCAGTAGAAATCGCAGGCGTATTAAGCGCTCTAGGCACTCAAACTGACCTGTTTGTACGTAAAGAGTCTCCTCTACGTAGCTTTGACCCAATGATCATCGATACCCTAACAGAAGTGATGGCCGCAGAAGGTCCAACGCTACATACACACTCTGTTCCTAAAGAAGTGGTAAAAGAAGCGGACGGCAGTTTAACTCTGCACCTAGAAAACGGCAGCAGCCACAATGTAGACCAGCTTATCTGGGCAATTGGTCGTCACCCTGCAACGGATGCTATAAACCTAAGCAACACTGGCGTAGCAACCAACGAGCGTGGCTACATCAAAGTTGACGAATACCAACAAACCAATGTTAAAGGCGTGTACTGCGTTGGCGACATCATGGAAGGCGGTATTGAACTAACACCAGTAGCAGTAAAAGCAGGCCGTCAACTTTCTGAGCGTTTGTTTAACAACAAACCAGAAGCGAAAATGGACTATAACCTAGTCCCTACCGTGGTATTTAGCCACCCACCAATCGGTACTATCGGTCTTACTGAGCAACAAGCTATTGAGCAATACGGCGAAGACAAAGTTAAGGTATACACCTCTGGCTTTACCGCTATGTATTCAGCTGTCACTAAGCACCGTCAACCATGCAAAATGAAACTGGTCTGTGCTGGCGACAATGAACAAGTGGTTGGTCTACACGGCATTGGTTTCACTGTTGATGAAATGATTCAAGGTTTCGCAGTCGCAATGAAGATGGGCGCAACTAAGGCTGACTTTGATGCCGTAGTCGCAATCCATCCAACGGGCTCGGAAGAGTTCGTCACGATGAGATAATCGCGCTTTGCGTCTTCGCCAGCTCAATTTTAGGTTGGCATATTTAAGAATAAAACGCCTGATAATATTCATCAGGCGTTTTTTATCTTAGAGTGATATTCGTTACTTTAACAACACATCATTAAGTGCTTAGGTAAACATAACGCACATAAAAAGGGCTAATAAGCCCCTTATCTATGGTAAATTGTCCGCCTATACCTCAGCCTACCGTATATCTATTATGAAAAAATTAATTTTAGATCTTGATGGAACGCTAACCCAAGCTAATACCTCAGATTATAAGAACGTTCTACCTAGATTAGATGTCATCGAACAAGTTCGTCACTATAAAGAACAAGGGTTCGAAATTGTCATATCGACAGCAAGAAATATGCGAACTTACGAGGGGAATGTAGGTAAGATCAATATTCATACTTTACCTATCATCACCGAATGGCTTAATAAACATAATGTTCCCTATGACGAAATCATTGTTGGAAAGCCATGGTGTGGACACGATGGTTTCTATATTGATGATCGTGCAGTCAGACCCTCAGAATTTGCTACCTTAAGCTACGATGAGATTAATCAACTGTTTAAGGCTGAAAAACAATGTTCTTAATTATGTCAGGAGCCTATGTAGGCCAAGAACTAGAGTCTGAATTTGGAAAGATCCCACCAAGCTTTCTGCCTCTGGGAAATAAACGACTCTTTCAACACCAAGTTGCCCTAGCAGCCAATAATCTGGATGTTTTCTTATCGGTACCTGATTCCTTTGAGGTCTCAGCCATAGATAAAGCTTGGCTAGATGCTCACAACACGACTCTACTGCGTATTCCTGAAGGGTTAAGTCTCGGAGCTTCTTTAGTGGCTGCCGTCAATATCTCTGAACATAGTCTGAATAAACCTTTGCACATCCTTTACGGAGATACTCTGTATCAAAGTTTACCGGTTGGCGATGACATCGCCAGTATTTCGATTGCAAAAGGCAGCTACAACTGGGCAACGCTAAGTGGTGATAAAAGTCACTGGCTAACCAATCGCGATTCTCTAGAAAGTTCTGAACCACAAAAAGTCATCGACGGTTATTTTAAGTTCAGCAATCCTAGAGAGTTGATCAAAAATATCACTCAGAGTGAATGGGACTTTATTAAGAGCTTAAACCTCTACCAAAAAGGTATTGGCCTTACGACTGTAGAATCAAATCATTGGTTAGATTTTGGTCATGTAAATACCTATTACAATTCAAAAGCAGAATTTACGACACAAAGAGCCTTCAATAAACTCACCATCACCTCAAAGTGGATAGAAAAATCAAGCACTAAAGACGCGAAGATAGCGGCAGAAGCCAACTGGTTTGCAAAACTACCTTACGAACTAAGAGGGAATATACCTCAATATCTTGGCTCAAAATTTGAAGACGGTAAAACGTCATACCGCTTGGAATATTTACACCTTACAGCCTTAAATGAGCTCTTCGTATTTTCTAAACTTCCTTGCCATATTTGGACCCAAATACTGACAAGTTGCGTTGAGTTTTTGTCTCTTTGTAAAGAAATTAAAGCACCAAATAACGACAGTGGTAATTCTTTAGAGCAATTATTCACGGATAAAACCAAGCAGCGCTTAGAAGAATATTGCCGAGTTCAAAACATCACTTTAGATCAAAAGTGGCATATCAATCACTCTGCACCACTATCAATCAATGACTTGCTAGAAGAAAGCCATAAGCATCTACCGTTACAGGAAGAGCAAGATTCCGTTTTACATGGTGACTTCTGTTTTAGCAACATTCTATATGACTTTAGAGCAGGTAAAGTAAAAGCGATTGACCCAAGAGGAATCACGCCAAGTGATGAGCAATCTCTGTTTGGGGATATCCGCTATGACCTTGCAAAACTAAGTCATTCTATTTTGGGTCTTTATGATTGGATTATTGCCGGCTACTACATGGTCAAAATTGAAGGTCAACACATTCACTTTGATATTGCTGAAGAGAAACAGCATAAAGAAACTCAGCGATCCTTTATAGAATTAATCACTAAGAAGTTTAACGTAACGGCTCATAACCTTTACGCTATGCAAATTCAGTTATTTCTTTCAATGCTGCCTTTGCATGCTGATGATAAAAAACGTCAGCAAGCATTATTTGCCAACGCATTCCGTCTCCATCAAATTCTAGTGAGGTTAGAACAGTGATCGTTATTCCTATGGCGGGCATGAGCTCGCGTTTTTTCAAAGCTGGCTATACAAAACCTAAGTACATGTTAGAAGCTCATGGAAAAACACTATTTGAACATTCAGTTGACAGTTTCAAAGCTTACTTTTCTTCGCAACCTTTTCTATTTATTGTGAAAAACGTTTTTGACACTCCTGATTTCGTCAAAGATAAAGCTATAGAAATGGGGATTAAACAGTTCCATATTGTTGCGCTAGACATTGATACACGAGGCCAAGCCGAAACCGTAACTTTGGGTTTGGAGAAGCTAAAAGCACAAGGCGTTGAATACTCAGGCTCAATAACGGTCTTTAATATTGATACATTCAGGCCAGAGTTCATTTTGCCAAAAGTCAGCGAGTGCTCTGATGGTTATCTAGAAGTATTTAAAGGTGAAGGCCCAAACTGGTCATTTGCTAAGCCTAGCTCTGCTGATTCAACCAAAGTGGTGCTAACAGCAGAAAAAAAACCAATCTCAAACCTGTGCAGTACGGGACTATATCATTTCAAACGCATCGAAGATTATTTAGAAGCTTATGAGAATTATCTCGCCAAACCTCAAAGTGAATGGGAGAAAGGAGAGCTTTACATTGCTCCTTTATACAACCACCTCATTGAAAAGGGACGAGATATTCATTATCACCTCATTAAAAATGACGAAGTTATTTTTTGTGGTGTACCAAGCGAGTATGAAGAGTTTAAGGCTAAATTATAACTCCCCTAAGATGGGCATATTTAAATTCAAGGGCAATACTTTTTCTCATTAATCACATCGGCAAAAAACGGGCACTTCCACTTCCTTCTTATCGCCGATGTTCGATTTATCTACTTCTCAACCTCCCGAATAAACGACTTCTCGAAACCACTGACGGTTCTTAATTGAGTCACCTCAAGGCTGGCTTGAGCAAAGTCATCGTATGGGCCGATTAAGCAGCGTTTGCCTTTCTTTTCGGCTTTGTTCCAAATGGAAGATGAGACGTTGGGGTAGATTTGATTGACTTGCTCTAAGGTGAGTTCTTCAGGGAAAAAGCCGCACTGGATCCAGAATGTGGATTTGGCATAAATGGGTTTGCTTTTACCCCATAAAGACACCCCTATCGGGCACTCTTCTCCTAGCAATGCGGGCTTATCAAAGGACTCTTGAGTTGCCGAACATAAGAAGTTGCTCGCTTGGACACTGCTGCAGGTAAGTAACAACGCAATGCTGTAAAACAGAGATAATGTTATTGGCTTCACTTTGCTTACAACCCTCTCACCCGTTAAATCAATCACTTCCGAAAGATTAGTCGAGTGTTGCGTTATTCGCCAATGCATCATACCAATCACACTAAGTAAGTGTTCAGGAATAGCGCCGGAAAAATGCTTGAGAACAAGGCAGAATTTTTCGATAAGTAGTTATTCTACAATCAAAAATTCTAACGCCGTTATCAAGTATTTTAACAAGCTAGAATGAGCAATTATTTAGTACGATTGGTATATCTAATGCTCTGTTACACCGGTCGAGAATTGGCTGAAAAAAGAGCGCTCAATACATAGTATTGAGCGCTTCCTTTTAAATCAAACTGGGATTTAAGTTAGGTATTAACCTTTGTACAATTTCGGGTTAAATACATCACGTAGCCAGTCACCAAGCAGGTTAATCACCAACACTAAGGTCACTAGTACAATACCTGGGAAGGCGGTAATCCACCAAGCGCCTGAGAAAATGTAGTTAAAGCCGGTGCTGATCAGTGCCCCTAATGATGGTTGGTCAACAGGAAGCCCTAAGCCCAAGAAGGACAGCGCCGCTTCTGACATAATGGCGTTGGCAATCTGTACCGTTGAGATAACCAAAATCGGTGACAAACAGTTCGGAAGAATATGGCGGAACATGATGCGTGGAGCTTTAAAGCCCATCACGCGAGCCGCTTCGACATACTCTTTCTTCTTCTCAGCCAATACTGAGGCGCGAATAGTACGAGCATATTGAGGCCATTCCGCCACACCAATAATCACCACCAGCATGATCACCGCATACTCACTGTAAAACGCACTACCAAAGCTGGCTTTGAAGATGGCGGAGACAATAATTGCCACCATCATAGTCGAAAACGACAACTGCACATCGGCAAAGCGCATTAGGAAGCTGTCGATACGACCACCGAAATAGCCCGCAGACAAACCAATTACTATGCCTAAGATCAGCTGCAGACCAACCGCCAAAAAGCCAATGGTGAGGGACAGTCTTGAGCCATATAAAATGGTCGAGAAAATATCACGTCCCTGCTCATCGGTGCCCAATATGAAGTGTTCTTCACCACCGTCCATCCAAGATGGCGGTAATTCTGAATCCATAATATCGATGGACGTTAAATCATAAGGGTCAGTCGGTGAAATTAGCGGTGCGGCAATAGCGGCAACTAAAAAGCAGGCAAAAACAAACGCCGAGAACATGGCGACTTTGTCGCGCACGAAATAGTAAACAATATCTGAGTTTTTAAAACGCTGCCAACGAGTGGGAGCTTGTGCTGTCTGTTCCATGATTATGCTCCTTTACCTGTAATGTTGACGGTTGGGTTAATTAATCCGTACAGCAAATCCACTATGGTGTTGGTTACAACAAAGATAAGCCCTACAAAAATAACGTAAGCGGTAATCAATGGAGTATCTACGCGGTTGATGGCTTCTAAGAATAAGAAGCCAGTACCTGGCCACTGGAATACCGTCTCAGTTAGGATGGTATACGCCACCATAGTACCAATCTGTACACCACCGACCGTCAGTACAGGTAACAGGGTATTTTTTAAAGCGTGTTGGTAATGAATTTTCTTAAGTGGCAGACCTTTCGCCTTACCAAACTTGATGTATTCCGAGCTTAACACCTCTAGCATTTCTGAGCGTACAAGACGAATAAACAGAGGCAGCATGATAGAGGCCAAAGACACACACGGCAGAATCAAATGCTGCAGACCATCTTTGGTAAAGAAGCCTGACTCCCAGCCAAGAACATTGGCTGTCTCCCCCCGCCCATAAGACGGTAGCCACCCCAAGGTGATAGAGAAGATATACATCAACATGATTGCGGTCAGGAATACGGGTATCGAAATACCCACCGAGCTCATCGCCATGACAAACTTGGTAAACAAACTTTTGGGATTTATTGCCGAATAAACGCCAAGTGGGATCGACAATACGATGATGATTAACGTCGCGCCGAACACCAGTTCTAGCGTCGCAATCAATTTATCTAAAATAACGTCCACAGCTGGGCGTTTGAAGAAATATGAAGTCCCTAAATCACCTTGCACTGCGGCGGTGATAAAGCGGGTGTATTTAGTCACAAACGGGTCATTCAAACCCAGATCATCACGTAATGCTTGACGCTCCGACTCTGAAACGGACTGACCAACTAACTCACGTAAGGGATCACCAAGGTTATCTTGGATAGCAAACGCCACCAAACTGATCACAAACATCACTACCAGTGCCTGATATAGGCGCTTGACTAGAAACGAAAACATTCCTTTGCCCCTTTTTTCCAATCGAACAAATTTTCAGTCTTAAAAATGGTACCTGATCCGACTGAAACAAGATCAGGCACCGAAAACCGCATTACTGCGCTTTTAAAAGCGTTACTTAATTAGCAACAAGGCACGTACGTGATTAAAAGTGCGTGCCTTTTTCGTTATGCAATTTCTTATTTAACAACTAGGTCGCCAAAGTAAGGGAAGTTCATTGCATTCACGATTGGTTTAATCTCAACGTTAGACTTTGCGCCCCACGCTAGGTTTTGCCAATGTAGAGGAACGTATGCTGCGTCATCGTATAAAGTCTTCTCAACTTTCTGTAGCATTTGCGAGCGCTTCGCAGGGTCCGTTTCTACGTTTGCCGCTTCAACTAGCTTATCGACTTCAGGGTTAGAGTAGTGACCACAGTTGTACTGACCTTTACCTGTCTCTTTGTTACGAGTCATGGTTAGGAATTCAGAGAAGTTCGCTGAATCTTCAGTATCCGCGTGCCAACCAATCATCAGCATGTCTGCAGCACATTTATCAAACTCAGGCCAGTATTGCGCTTTAGGCATAGTTTTCAGATCAACACGAATGCCAATCTTAGCCAGCATTGCTGCCGCCGCTTGAGCGATTTTTGCATCGTTCACGTAACGGTTGTTTGGTGCAATCATAGAAAGAGAGAAGCCATCTTCGTAGCCCGCTTCTTTCATTAGTGCTTTCGCTTTCTTCAGATCGTAGCGAGGCTTAAGCTCGGCATCGTAACCTGCGTAACCTTCAGGGCCTTGCTGACCTGCTGTTGTAGCAAAGCCTTTCATGATTTTCTTCGCGATACCGTCGTTGTTGATGGCATACACGATAGCTTGACGAACACGCACGTCTTTCAGCGCTGGATTGCTTTCTTGGTTCATCTGGAATGAAATCAGACGAGTACCCGGCAGAGTTACTAGTTCAACACCTTTTGCTGACTCAACACGTTGGTGGTCATTCGGTGAAACTGGGGCAATCATGTCTACGCCACCAGAAAGAAGTGCTGCTACACGCGTTGCGTCTTCTTTGATTGGCACTAGCGTTAGGTTATCTACGTTGCCTTTTGACTCTGTATCCCAGTAACCATCAAAGCGTTTAAATTCAACTTTTACGCCTTGTTCACGAGACGTAACGATGAAAGGACCTGTACCTGATACGTTGGTAGAAGCAAAAGAGTTACCGTGCTTCACGATCTCAGACTTATCTTTACCGTCTGTTGTTTTACCTGAGTAGAACTTGCTATCCATAGGGAAAATGTAAGCTGCTGTTTGCAGTACTAGAGGGAAAGCGCCTTTGGAAACAAGATCAAATGTGTAATCGTCAACTTTTACGATTTTGTCAAACGGGGCAAAGATAGCCTTAAAGTCTGGCGAATCTTGTAAACGGTCAAAAGTCCAAACCACATCATCAGCACTCAACGTATTACCAGAGTGGAATTTAACACCCTGACGTAAAGTAAAGCGCATAGTGGTCTCATTGATACGCTCCCACTTGGTTGCCAAGCGAGGCTCAAATGATAGGTCTTGTTTATAGCGAACCAATGGATCAAAAATCATATGAGAAAGTTGTAGTGTGCCACCAGACAGTTGCTCTTGTGGATCTAGAGATACTGGATCAGCATCGTAGGCAACTTTGATATCAGCAGCGGCAGCGCCAAATGCAAGGCCAGCGACTGCAAGTGCTACAGCCAGTTTGGTCTTAATGGTTTTCATTGCATATCTCCTTCATGCGGGATGGAATCCCTGTTATGTTTGCTATATGTTGTGTTTGCTTATTTGTTGCTTGTATTTTGCTCAGTGAGCTTATTAATTAGAACGTTTTCTGTGCAGAATTTTTAAGCTAATTCTGTTGTTGCACTGTTATCTTCGCGCATCCCTTTAAACTCAGGCATTAACGAAATTAGGTGTTGGCTATATTCATGCTGTGGCGACTTAAACAGCTGCTCTGTCGGTGCAACTTCCAGTAACTCACCTCTTTGCATAACCCCGATGCGATCGCACATTTGGCGAATAACCGGTAAATCATGGCTGATAAACAGCATGGTTAAATTCAGTTCATCCTGTAAGTCTTTTAGCAGGTTCAAGATTTGCGCCTGAACTGAAACATCTAATGCTGAGGTTGGCTCATCACAAATCAATAGACGTGGACGTGTCGCTAAAGCTCGGGCGATAGAAATACGCTGACGCTGACCACCAGAGAACTCATGCGGATACTTAACGGCAGCCATACGCCCTAAACCCACATGATCAAGTAGATCGTTGACGATCTGACGGGTTTCAGTCTCATTAGCAGTTAATTTATGGAAGCGGATAGGTTCGGCGATGATGTCGAAGATTTTCATACGAGGGTTCATCGAGGTATAAGGGTTTTGGAACACCATCTGCATTTGACGACGCATTGGGCGGCGTTCTTTTTCACTCTTCAAAGCGGTTAAATCAATACCTTCAAAAGTCACTTTACCCGCATCTGGGGCATATAAACCCGCGATCACACGTGCAATAGTGGATTTACCCGAGCCAGATTCCCCCACCAATCCAAAAGTCTCACCTTCAAATACTTCAAAGCTGACATTATTGGATGCTTGTACGTACTCTCGGCGGCTTTCAAATAGTGAATCTTTAGTGATAAAGCGAAGGTCAACGTTTTCTACATTCAGTAACGGTCCTGTGTAGTCTCGCTGATCTTGGCTTTGACCTAACCAATGATTTTTTACATCCAGTGGCTGATGCTCTGCCGCTTCTTCGATATAACTCACCAATGGAAAGCGATCTAACTTAATATCAGAGCGCGGAACCGCTGAAATTAAGCTTCGCGTATAGGGGTGATCAGGATTACCCAATACTTTTTCTGTTGGCCCAAATTCGACCAAATCACCTCGATACATCACCGCCACACGGTCAGTGACGTTCGATACCACTCCCATATCGTGAGTCACCAACATACAACCCACGTTTTGCTGAATACATAAATCACGTATCAGGGTTAAAATTTGGTCTTGGATAGAGACATCCAAAGCCGTTGTCGGTTCATCCGCAATAATCAGGTCTGGTTCACCGGCCAAAGCAATCGCAATAACGACACGTTGACGCATACCACCAGAAAATTGATGAGGATATTGTTTTAAGCGGTTTTCTGGTTGCGGGATACCCACTTTGTTCATCAACTCTAAAGAGCGCTTATACGCCTCAGCTTCTGACACCTTCATATTGGCATGAATGGTTTCTTTAAGTTGCTGTTCTACGGTAAACAAAGGGTTGAGAGATGTCATAGGATCTTGAAAGATAAATCCTATTTTTGAGCCGCGCACTTTGCGCATTTGCTCAGGAGATAAACCCGATATTTTCTCTCCATCTAAAAAGACTTCACCATTAGCGATAACACCAGGAGGGCTCAATAGATCAATCACACCGTTACCCACAGTGGACTTACCTGCTCCCGACTCACCCACTACGCCGACGATTTCGCCTCGCTCTATATTGAAAGAAAGTGATTTGACTGCTGCGTGAACACCGTGCCTTGACGGGTACTCAATGCGAAGATTTTTTACTTCTAATAATGACATTACCAGACCTCTACTGCTGGACAGTTTTCTGCCTTGTCTGCAAATTGAATCCATTCGAAATGAACGTGACCGATTTGATATTCGATCGGCGCCTTTTCAGTGGCGTCTTCGTTCAGAATACAATGATAAATATTGTGTTCGACGCACAATTTGGCAAAAAAGACACAGAAAAGCAACATTTAAAGGATAAAAGTTGGCTTTATCCCTAAATAAAAGACATATCAGTGCATACAAATATTGATAGCATGAATAAAAAGTCAAATAACTGAATGCGCACGAAGAAAGAGAAAAGAACAACCCTAGCAAATCATTAGGGTTATTTATAAAATAACTAATTAAAAGAACAAGATACGAAATCTAATAGCGAATTTTTATGCTCAAAAACACCAACACCCTCAACAGTAAAAACAACCAATAAATAGCTTAAAAACCACCCACAACACCATGCAGATCACATGCAAAACAAGATTAAACACCAACAATATGCATATTGGCGATATTTTTCACAGTTCAAAAATAGTAAAAATGATACACAATTGTAAACAAAAAAGGCTCCTTAAAAAGGAGCCTTACAATGCGTCAAATAAGATGGCAATTTAGTGGTGAGAGCAAACATTTGGCTCGTTAATACTAAATTTATCGTTAGCAAATATTACTTTTTCTCTTAATTGGAAAAATTCCAAAATAGATTCAAAGTCGAAACCTTCTTGGCTGCAAGTTCTGAATTGAGCATTTTCACCAAACTCGGCAGTAACCCAGTCCTTCAATTCTGCTTTTGACATTGGTTGCTGGCGAAGTTGGTTTAATATTTTGTGTGCATGTACCGACATGAAAGACTCCTAAATTTTGAACCTCAGCACTCTAACAGTGCTTTTGCATAAAGGCTATGTCATAAATCAAATGCAATCTGAGCATTTAAAAATGCACGCTAAACTCAGCCCAATTTACATAATAGAAAAGGCCAGCAGCAGCAGTTAATAAAATCACCAATGCAACAGCAAAACCCCAAATAAAGCGCCCACTTCGAGGGGTTAATTCTTTCTCACACACATTACACGCTTGTACGAATTGTTTTTTATCGTCGAGTTTAAAACCCTCTTCATGCACGATTTTATTGCGAATGGTCGCGATATAACGCAGCTTGCCAATAATCTCACGAGGTAAACGTTCTTCACTATCTGAAATCAACTGATGCAACCCACGACCACGAGCGCGAAAACGAGTACGCAATATGCCCTCTAAACGCCTTGTTCGCGTTACAACTTGATCAATATCGGACATATCCTTACCTCCGCAAAAAGTCCATTCCTGTAAAGATCCCATCAAATGGTTCTTCTTGTGTATTATACCAATCGTACTAAATAACTGATCATTCTAGCTTGTTAAAATACTCGATAACGGCGTTAGAATTTTTGATTGTAGAATAACTACTTATCAAAAAATTCTGCCTTGTTCTCGAGCATTTTTCCTGCGCTAGCTCTGATCACTTACTTAGTGTGATTGGTATTATCTTTTACTATTCTGTTAGTAAAATCGAGCAAGAGCGCTGATTATTGAACCTAAATCAAGCTTAGCAATAATTTCATTACTCTCACCTCACAAAATAAGACCTTTAGTTACAACTGTGGTTCAACTCACTTTGTGAGCTAATTACCATTTTTCATTGCAACTTCGCGCTCAGATCACGCTATTTCGTAAATAGTTCTATTAGCAAAAAAGGGCGGGCTACACTCTATAGCTAAAAATTCTATAGCGAATAGATAACAAGGAGACATATATGCCGATATCTCTATTTGTTTTGGTCGCGATTCTTGTTGCTACAGCAGCCTTCGCATTCAAATACATTTATAGTAAACACGTGCATGGCGTTGACGCACCAGAGCAAAAAGCGAGCGTGACCGTTATCGATAAACAAGCCATCGATATACCTGATGCACAGCCTGGAGAAGAACAAGAGTACTGGATTTACGTACAAAAAGGGCTTTTTGGGCCAAAGCGGGAATTTAAGGTCGGTGTTCACTACTATCATGCTTTATCACCGGGCAACCAAGGTGAATTGACCTATCAAGGTGACAAGTTCATGCATTTTGCCTTAAAAAGATAAAAAATAAGAGCGTGCCTCTATCATTGAGACCGCTCTTATTTCCATATTCTTGCGCTCGTTTCTATCTTGTTAGCCTAGCTATTACGGCAGTAACCACGCGGTTTCTCTAGAACGAGAAACCAACCAGCTTAGCAGTAATGCGCCACCACCACTGATGACAATCCACAAAGGAATAGTCCAAGCTGGATGTCCTTGCCCCCAACCTAACTCTTTCATCGGCCACAAGAAAATAGGGTGTAGGATATAAATACCAAGGCTGTGTGTGCTAATAAAACCGACAACTTTGTTGGCTTTCGCTGACAGTCCTTCACCATAATAACGACACAACATAAAGACCATGCTAGCAGCACATACTGTATTTAATGTCTTATACGACAACCAACGCCCATAAGTGTATTCATTTGCTTCTAAACTCAGTGACACCACTTGGTAAATGGTAATGGCAAAAGAGGCGACCCCAATCAACACAAAAAAGCTCACCACTGATTTAGTCAATGGCACTTTTTGGTACAGGATATAGCCAAGGGGCAATAAACCAGAGTAAAGCCATATTTGATTGCTCCACAAACCATCAATGCGCAGTAAAAATAGGGTACTGGTAATAAGCCACAACGCCGTGAGCGCATACAATGCTTGATCATCATAGCGACGCACAAATATCTGCACGAACGGGATAACAAAATACAGCGGGATGAAGTAATAAAAGAAACCTAGATGGTAGTAAGTGGCATGATCTAACCCTTCAATCAAGGTATCTTTGGCGTTAGTCGCATCAAAGCCATAACTGCTCCAACCCGATAAATACGCATAGAAAATTGACCAAACAATAAAAGGAACTAATACCTTTCCAAGGCGGCGTTTAACGTAATACTTAAACTCAAAAGGTCGTTTATCACTAAGCATTAACGCACCTGAGATGAGAATAAATACAGGCACTGCCCAACGACTCACGCTGTTAATACTTATTGCGGTAAACCATTCGTCAAATGGAATGACACCAAATTGATAGCGATAAGGGGCCAACACATGAATTGCGATGACAGCAATTGCAGCAACACATCTCGCAAGATCAAAAAACAAAACCCTTTGTCTCATTACAACACTTCCTTTTATTGTGCGACCAGTATCATAACAATAAAAAAGCTGATCAAGGATACCTTAATCAGCTTTTTTGTTTGTTTTTTCTAAAAATTTGCTGTTATAACAAGTATCTAGCTAAATAATGGCGATTATAAGCCTGCAACTAAAACAGACGAACTCAGCATTAAACGGGAGAGACTTGTGCAGCATGTCTCGGTAATTTTATTGAGATTAAGCTCGCTAACACAAGAAATGCAAACGACACCCAGAGACAAGCTGCAAAACCTGCTGTCTGGAAGACCCAGCCCGAAAGCACCGTACCGACAAGACGTCCCATCGCATTAGCCATGTAGTAAAAACCAACATCCATAGATACGCCATCACCTTTGGCATAGCTGACAATAAGATAAGAGTGCAATGACGAATTTACCGCAAAGATTGCGCCAAAAATCAACAAGCCACCCACTATCACAAGCTGAGGTTGCCAACCAATTTGTATTCCATACGCAATAGCACCTGTCACCACTGACAGCAATACAGCCCACAACAGCGCCGCTTTACCATCGGGTACCCTGCCCTGCACTTTGCCGGTAATTCTTGGAGCAATACCTTGCACAACACCGTACGCAATGACCCACAATGCAAGAAAACCGCCGACCATAGAGTGGTTCCAGCCAAACACACTACCTAGATAAATAGGCAGAGCTACAACAAACCATACATCACGTGCGCCAAATAAGAATAAGCGCGCGGCCGACAATACATTAATGCTTTCTGATTTAGAGAATAAGTGCTTAAACTTAGGCTTACTTTTCGCCTTACCCATGTCACTTTCTAACCAAACCAAGCTACCGATCAGAACAAAGAACAGTACCATTGCCATAGCCAGTACCGCTCCTTTGAAACCGAGTACCGACAGTAAAACGCCACCTAAAAAGAAACCCGCACCTTTTAAGGCATTTTTTGAGCCCGTTAAGATAGCAACCCACTTATACAAAGCCCCTTGCTTTTCATCAGGCACCAGAGTTTTGATGGCGCTTTTGGCGCTCATTTTATTTAAGTCTTTTGCAATACCAGATAGAGCTTGCGCCGCCATCACCCAAGGTATGGTGAGCCATGCTTGCGGAACAGCAAGCATGACTAATGAGAATATTTGTATCGCTAAGCCTACATTCATGGTTCGGTTTAAACCAAGCCTTGCACCTAGCCAGCCTCCCACAAGGTTCGTTACCACACCAAAGAACTCATAAAACAAGAACAGAGAAGCGATCGCTAAACTACTGTACCCCAAGTCGTAAAAATACAGCACCACCAGCATACGCAAGGCACCGTCCGTCAGAGTGAAGTTCCAATAATTGAACGTCACCAACATGTATTGGCGAACACTTTTATCTAAAGTCGATAGCATAGGGATTGTCTCAAGAACTCTTTTTCATAATAAAGTGTGCCTTTATGGCAAAGACACACTAATACGACTTATAGGAAGAATTAATAGGTTTGTGCAAGAGCTTCGGCATAGTTAACCTGAATAGGCTTGCTAAATGCACCAGGGCGAAGTGTTTTCACTTCTGTGATTACTTTAGGCAATGACCAACCAAGCTCTAACAGAAGATTAGCGGCTAATAGACCAGTACGACCCGAGCCACCCATGCAGTGCATAGCAATTTTGCCACCATTGTTCACAATCTGGTGCAGCTCTGGGCTTACGCTCACCCACTGCTCGGCAAACTCATGGTCAGGAATACAGTCATCTTCAATCGGAAGGTGGAACCACTTTAAACCTAGTGCTTTGGTTTTTTCACCGAGCTCAAGGACGTTTTTATTAGTCATCTCTTCGACATTGATTGCCGTAACAATAGCTTCTACACCTTGCTCTTTAAGTTGTGCCAGAGATTCATCTAAACCCAGCTCTTTTGTCCCCGGACACGGAGTTAATACCAGCGCGGCACCATTATCGATTAGCAATTCCCAAGTAGGATGTGTCATTTTATCTATTCCTCAATACAAGAGCACACCGAGGTATGCTCGTGAATTTAATTAATTATTTGTCAGCTAAACCAACTGTACGTACAAGCTCTGCGGTACGTGTCGCATAACCCATTTCGTTGTCATACCATGCGTAGATCTTCAGCATGCGAGTACCTACTACCATGGTAGATAGCCCATCAACGATGGTTGAGCGTTGATCACCTTTGTAATCAATCGACACTAATGGACGTTCTTCGAAGCCTAAAATGCCTTTCAGTTCATTTTCTGAAGCTTCTTTGAGTAGAGCGTTAACTTCTTCGGCTGTCGTGTCGCGTTTCACGTCAAAAATGATGTCAGTAAGAGAGGCGTTCGCTAAAGGAACACGCACTGCATGGCCGTTAATCTTGTCTTTCAGCTCTGGGAAGATCTCAACGATTGCCGTCGCTGAACCGGTTGTCGTGGGAATTAAACTCATGCCACATGCGCGAGCACGGCGTAAGTCTTTGTGTGGTGCATCCAAAATAGTTTGAGTATTAGTCAGATCATGAATGGTGGTGAATGCTGCTTGCTCAATACCTAATTTTTCATGAATCACTTTCACTACCGGCGCAATACAGTTAGTCGTACAAGAAGCTGCGGTGACGATTTTATGAATAGCAGGGTCAAAAATTTCGTCATTCACGCCGACTACGATATTGGCAATGCCTTCTTCTTTCACTGGTGCAGAAACCACGACTCGCTTTACGCCTTGCGCTAGGTATTTATTCAAGAACTGAGTCTTACGGTGTACACCTGTTGCTTCAATCACCACATCACAGCCAGACCAATCAACTGCATCGATATCGCACTCTTGAGTGGTTTTTATTACTTTGCCATTGATCAGCATATTGGTGCCATCTAAGGTCACTGCATGCTGCCAACGCCCTTGAATTGAATCGAACTCCAACAAATGAGCCAATGTTTTAGCATCACCAGCCACATCATTAATTTGTACAAACTCCACTTCTGGCCAATCAAATGAAGCTCTTAAAGCCAAACGACCGATGCGGCCAAAGCCGTTGATGCCGATTTTAATAGTCATGTTCTATCCTTTACTCTCACGCTGTTAATGAGTATTTAAAATTGCAAATCACACACAGGACTTATCGTCTATGTGCACTAATCTTTGGGTATCTTCTTGATATTGTTCTTTCAGGCAATTTGAATCACGTAAGCCATCAATCACCTTCCTAGCCCAGCCAGGAATATCTGTGGCGATATGGTAGTAAACCCATTGCCCTCGTCGTTCATCCACTAGTACACCCGACTGTCGCATCTGCGCTAAGTGACGAGACACCTTCGGCTGACTCTCTTGCAGCGCATGAGTCAACTCACACACACACAAACCACCTTCGCGAGCAATCAACAATAAGCAACGTAAACGCGTTTCATCTGCAAGTAGTTTAAAAAATTGATGAGGCAACATTATGACAACCAATAACCATATACGAATATCCATATATACTAGCCAAAAAAAAGACACCGGCAAGCCAAACTCGCCGATGTCACAAAAGATTCATGTTACGAAATATGAATGTCACTCTCGATTATTGAGTGACATTCGATAGCCTTTAGCCTTTAGCCTTTAGCCTTTAGCCGCGGCAAGTAAAACACCACAACCAATAAACATGGAGCCAAACACTTTATTCAGCTTTCCTATCACTTTATCTGAGCGGATAAAATTGCCCATTTGTGAGGCAAGGCCGGTATAGCCCAGCATCACCATGCCATCAATAGCAATAGTTGTTACACCCAGAATTAATAGTTGCGGAAGGTGTGGCAACTCTGGGTTGATAAATTGCGGAAATAACGCCACGAGAAACACAATCGATTTTGGGTTAGTCAGGTTGATAAAAATCCCTTGTTTTAATAAGCGACTTTTTGATACTTGCTCATGATTTTCGACCAACTTAAAGCTTTTGCTATCTCGCCATTTTTGAATGCCAAGCCAGATTAAATACGCAACACCAACCCACTTAATCACAGTAAAGGCAACTGCCGACTGAGCCACCAGAGCTCCAATGCCCGCTCCGACTAATACAATATGAAAAAGTAATCCTAACTGCAGACCTACAATTGCCGATAACGATTTACGCATGCCATAGTTAATCCCATTCGCAATTGAGTTTACCGTGCCTGACCCTGGTGCTAGGCTAAAAATAACTGCAGTGGCGACGTATGCCAACCAAATTTTCAACTCCATATTAGTCCCTATATTCACTATCATTTTAGGATGTTATGCTGTTTGTAACGTGAACAGGAAACAAATGCAATGTCAAAAAATGCGATAGATGTCTGCACCCAAGAAGCTGACTACGAATATCAAATGAAATACCCGATAGCGAGTTTCTGGGATAACCGACAGCAAGGTTACACGGAAGGAAAAAACAACAAAAAACTCTATTGGATCAGTCTCACATCACCGCTGCACAGCAAAGCTATCCTGATGGTCAACGGACGAACTGAAAGTGTTTGTCGTTATCAAGAGTTGTTTTATGACCTATTTAAGCAAGGCTTTGATATTTATTCTTACGACCATCGCGGTCAAGGTATGTCTGAGCGGCTGTTGGATGATTCGCAAATGGGACATGTCGAAGACTTTCAAGATTATGTTGAAGATCTAGAAACTGTCGTGCAGCAATTTAATTTTAATCGCTATAGCCGCCGATTTATTCTTGGTCACTCTATGGGTGGCGCAATCTCAACACGCTACATCCAAACTCAGCACTCGCACCCATTCCATGCCATTGCCTTAAGCGCCCCTATGTTTGGGATTAAAATGCCCTCTCCACTAAAGGCCGTCGTTAAACCTTTGTGTAAGACTTTCATTCGCTGGAGCAAGCAACCTCACTACGCATTGGGACAAACGGCTTATCAAAAGAAACCGTTTAAAGACAATAATCTCAGCACCTGCAAATTAAGGTATGAATGGTCGACAAATCTGTTTGAACAAACCGAGCAAATTCAAATGGGCGGCCCAACCTCACACTGGGTCTGGCAAGGTGTTATTGGCTCAGAGAAATGCGTAAAAGAGGCACAGCAGATTAATGTTCCTTTACTTCTTATCCAGCCAAGTTTAGATACCGTGGTTGACAACAACGCCCAAAATCAATTTATCGCGCAGCTAAGTAAAGTCCGCCAAGATGCGGTGCTAGTACCGATTGCTGATGCTAAGCATGAGGTGCTCGTCGAACAAGATCATGCAAGAAACCAAGCTTTAGACGCTGTTTTGGGATTTTTTGAGCAATGAGTCGACTAAATTAAAAAAGAGGAAAATAAGAAAAGAGGAAAATAAGAAAAGAGGAAAGCATGGTTTACCCTCTTTCTTATTTTATGAATAACGTACTATACAAACGATCCTGAAAATATAAGAAAAGGGTATAACCTTGAATAACTCTGCTTTTGAAAACATTACTATTGTCGCCTCTGATTTAGATGGCACACTTTTGGCCCCCGACCACCAGCTCTCTGAAATGACCAAGCAGACTTTAAAACAACTGCATGAGCAAGGTTATACTTTTATTTTTGCGACCGGCCGTCACCATATAGACGTTGCCTATATCCGCGAAAACTCGGGGATTCCCGCTTATATGATCACCTCTAATGGTGCTCGCGTACACGATATCAATAACAACTTAATGTACAGCCAAAACGTTGACTCTAAGTTGGTACAACCCGTGATTGATATTATTCGTCAAGATCCAGAGATCATCATTCACATCTACCAAGATGACCAATGGTGGGTTAACCAGATCGACGAACATCTGTTGTCTTTTAGTAAATCTTCAGGCTTTGCATTTCGTCAGTTTGATGACAAAAATGCCCCCAAAGATGGCGTAGCCAAAGTCTTCTTTACTCATGAGAGTCATGAGTACTTAAGCACCTTTGAAGATAAGCTAAACAAAGAGTTTGGCAATGAGCTTAATGTGGCTTTCTCGACGCCTTGGTGTCTTGAAGTAATGCAGGGCGAAGTGTCTAAAGGGCTGGCATTGCAAGCGGTAGCAGAAAGCTTGGGTAAAGATCTCTCTAACTGTATTGCGTTTGGTGATGGTATGAATGACGCTGAAATGCTGGCGATGGCAGGCATGGGTAAAGTCATGCAAACCGCGCATGCTAAAGTAAAAGCGGCGCTACCAAACAATGAAGTGATTGGCAGCAATGAAGATGACGCTGTGGCTCACTATCTTCTTGAACACCTGTTAAGATAAGCATTAAATTCATCGCCCATCACAGGCTAGATAATGAAAAAATGCACACTACTTTCTGTTATTAGTTCTATGGTTTTGCTCGGTTGTAGTAGCACCGAGCCACCACAATCCTCGGCGAGCACAGCCGAAAGTAATGTGCTGTCCACACAACCTCTGATACCGGACACAGAAGCCCCAGCGCGCGTGCTCCTGCGTGGTGAGATTATGATTGGACATGAATCGCGCACCATACACCCCTGCAATAGCAACGCAACCTACTGGCTAGAACTGCCTACGCAGGTTCGCACTGCCGCAGAATCCATGACCACTAAACCGAATCAGGCGATGTATGCTGAAGTATTCGGTTATTTTGAGCCTGCCACCAGCGGTTTTGCACAGCAGTTTGGTAGTAAGTTTGTGGTCACTGAATTTAACGTTATCAGCACCGAAAACAGCAATCTCTGCCAACAAGCCCCTCGAGAAGCAAGAGCTTTTGGCAATGAGCCATCATGGTCAGCCGATGTTTCAGAAGGCGCTATCGAGCTATCTCAGTTAGGTAAACAGACTCTGCATTTACCTGTGGTGAATCTAGAACAAAACCTCAGCGAATCACGCTATAGCCTTACCCAAGGACAACTCGTTATTCGTCCACAAATGTGCCGCGATACGATGAGCGATTCTATTTACGGATGGACAGCGCAACTGCAAGTTGCCGATCGCAGCTTTAGTGGCTGTTATAACGACTCTAGCTACCCTAGCGATCAAGTTGCTGGCACTTATAGTCAATCTATCGACAACAGCACTTTGCTCACCCTAACCCTATCCGCTGATCATCGAGCCGAAAGCCGTTATTCTTATAACGATGGAAGCCAAGATGTGGTTGAACAAGGTCACTGGCAGACATTAAACAGCGATTTAATCCAAGTGACCTCTGTCACCTATCAAGGACAGCAGATCATTGCCGTACGCGACTTTGAGCTTAAAGGGGATACCTTATCTACTCAATATGAAACCATCAATGGCGCAACTTACCCATTAACCAATGATGGTTTAAACCTGAAAAAGGCTCAGTAATGGCTTGTGCTGTTTGTGGCTTCAAGCACCACTGTTTGTGCGAGCAGTTTCCCTCATTTGAACACCCAATACAGATGGCATTACTGTGCCACCCAAATGAGCTAAAACGAGCAACAAATACCGGTAAGCTGTTGTTAAATGCCCTGCCCAATGCCCAGCAGTTTCTCTGGAGCCGCACTAATCCCGCTCCAGAGTTACTCGATCTCATAGCCAGTCACCCTAACCCTGTGCTGTTATTTCCCAGTGAGCATAGTCAGGTACTTGAAGCGTATAGCACTCAGCAAAGCGCATCACAGTCATTAGCGCCTCGCCTGTACATTGTGCTGGATGCAACTTGGCAAGAAGCGAAGAAAATGTGGCGACAAAGCCCTTGGTTGCAAGCGCTGCCGCAATATCATTTACAAGCATCCAGCCTCTCTAACTACAGCCTGCGCAGAAACCAAAGTGACGGTAATCTGTGTACTTGTGAGGTGGGGATAGAGCTAATGCGTTTAGAGGGGTTAGAGAGCCAAGCCGAACAGCTGACTGAGTTTTTAGACTATTACCTGCAAGTATTCCAAGCTGATCGCAGTGGTCACGCACTTTAAACCACGCCCTTTAAGTCACGCACTTTAAAAGCGCATCATCTAAATAAAATGCAGTAACTGCTCGATACGATTAATTTCAACATCGGGCATGACGGTTGCTTTTGATTGTAGCTTGATACCCATAGCAGAATCATTAAACCAAGCCGCCTGAAAACCGGCAGCTTTTGCGCCCATAACATCTGTCTGCAAATGATCCCCAATATGTAATATGGAGTGAGCAGGTGTATTTAATACCTTAGATGCTTTCACAAACATATCGGCGTTAGGTTTCGCCGCGCCATCAGGGCCCGCTTTAAAAGTGGCGCAGAAGTAATCTTGTAAGCCAATGCGCTGCACATCAACATTGCCGTTGGTAATCGCAACCAATGGTAATTTTTGTGCGAGCACTTCTAGCGTGCGGAAGGTTTGCTCTGGGATATCGACTCTATTTCGCAACAGAGTCACTTGTTGCATGGTCTGCTCAATGGCCTCTGCTTGGCTTGTGCCTGTGATTCCAATGGCAGCAAAAGCAAGCCCCAGCTGAGTCTCTCTTGCCACGGTCACATCATGTCGACAGCGCTCGCTACTGCGCAATGCTTGTTGCTTAAACCTTTTCCAATCTTGTTCATCAAAAGCCGATAACGGTGGAAAAGAGTCCACCAGCCAAAGTCGTAAGTCTCGCTCTAATCGCTTAATCACTGGATGATTGTCATACAAAGTATCATCAAGGTCGAAAGTCATTGCTTGCACTGTATTTAAGCTTCGATAAAAACGCATTACGACTCCGGTTTCTTCTTCGCTCTAGGGTGAGCTTTATCATAGGCTTGCGCTAAATGCTGAAAGTCTAAGTGAGTATAGACTTGCGTGGTTGATAGACTTTCGTGTCCTAACATCTCTTGTACCGCACGCAAGTTACCGCTAGATTCCAAAATATGAGTAGCGAAGGAATGCCTCAGTTTGTGCGGAGTAATGTGGCTAGTCACCCCCTGCTTAATGCCCCATTCAGACATACGCTTTTGCACATTCCGATGCGAGATCCGAGTGCCTCGTTTGGAAATAAATAACGCCTCTTGTTCCTCTTTTAACAGCAACGGGCGCACTTTTAGCCAGTGCAGTATCCAACGTTTCGCTTCACCACTAAAAGGGACGATTCGTTCTTTATCGCCTTTACCAATCACGCGAATTTCTCCGCGATCACCCTGTACGCTTTTCACGTTCAGTTGGATCAGTTCAGAAAGACGCATCCCCGTTCCATACATAAGCTCCATAATCGCTCGATCACGAATGGATAGCGGATCATCCATGTTGATGTCTAGCAGTTGCCCTGCTTCATCAACATCAAGATTTTTCGGCAGTCGCTTATGATTTCTTGGTGTGCTGACCCCTTTCGCAGGGTTTGCCGACAGTTCACCTTTTAGCACTAGATAATCTAAAAAGCTGCGCAAACAGGACAATCGAGTGGCTAAGCTATTCGGTTTTAGCCCTTCTCTTGAGCCCTTGGCCGCAATTTGTCTCACCCAAGCAATATCCAGTTGTTGCCAACTTTGCACACCAAAACTCACCAGTTGTGAGGCGATAATAGTCAGCTGATTTTGGTAATTGCTCTGGGTGTGTTCGCTCATTCCTTTTTCGCTATTGAGATAAGCAATGAACGCATCGATCCAAGTTTGATAGGTGTTAGGAATGTGGTTGGACATGCAGCGTTTGAACCTTCTGCCATTGTAAATTTGTAAGTTGCTGAGCAACAACCATCGCTAGGTGGCTTAAGTATAATGTATCTTGGCTTGGCTGATAGCGCCCGCCATCTTCGCTACAAAAACACAAAAAGCCTTCTAAGCTTGGATGCTCAAAAGACAGAACCGCATACGATCCTAGCTCTGAAACTGGCGTACCTTGGGTAAAGATTAACTCACGATCACTGCGTTTCAAACGGCCAAGATAGGCCCCTCGTTCCGCCAAATTCTGCGTTTTGAATTTTAACCAGTCTTGTGGGTTTATTTGCAGTTGCGAACTAACGTGTCCGACAACGCCCACTACAACAGTAAGCTCAAGCTGTTGCGCCTTTTTTTCTAAAGCACTGATCACCTGTTCGCCAGACTTTGCCAATAAAATGCGCTTTTCTAACTGCATAAAATGACGAAAGATACGGTCATTGCGACTGGCTAAGGTCATTAGCTCATTTTTTTGCTTTTCTAATGCCTGAATTTGTTCACGTTGACGGCCAAGTTTCAACTCAAACAAAGAGACCGCCCCCTCTCGATGATGCGGCACGCTCATAGAATCAATCAGGTGTTCTCTACCCACAAAAAAATCAGGGTTATCTAACAAGTACTGCTCTATATCTAGAGCAGTAAATAGTTCTTTGGCTGTTGAATCCAAGGTAATTCCTTATATCACTATGAGTTAACAGCTAATCTGTCCATCAAAGACATGCGTAGCGCTACCAGTCATGAACAATGGCTGTCCTGGCCCTGCCCATTCAATTTTTAGTTTTCCGCCAGTTAAGCTCACTTCAACATGTTCATTTAAAGCGCCTTGCAGAATACCAACCGCAACCGCAGCACACGCACCGCTACCACAAGCTTGGGTTTCACCTGCGCCACGTTCGTAAACTCGCAGAGCAATTTTGTTGCGATCGACAATTTGCATAAAGCCTACATTCACTCGCTCAGGGAAACGCTCATGCGATTCCAGTAGCGGACCTAGCTCTTCTACTTTAGCCGTTGCAACATCATCTACTACGGTTACGACATGCGGGTTGCCCATGCTTACAGAGCCACAGAACAAGGTGTGTTGACCTACTCGTAATATATACGTTTTCTCTTTTTGCTTAGCCTTAAAAGGAATCTTACTTGGCTCAAACTCTGGTATGCCCATGTTGACTCGAACTTGCTCATCATCGGCTAATTTAAGCAGCATTTTCCCTTTTTTAGTACTGACACGGATGCTGTACTTATTAGTTAAGCCTTTCATGGAAACAAAACGAGCAAAACAGCGCGCGCCGTTGCCACACTGTTCTACTTCTGAACCATCGGCATTGAAAATTCGGTAGTGGAAGTCGGTTTCTGGATCATAAGGTGCTTCTACAACTAAGAGTTGGTCAAAACCAACTCCTGTGTGGCGATCAGCAAGACGACGTATCAGCTCCGGCGAGAAAAAAATATTTTGAGTGATACAGTCAACAACCATAAAGTCGTTGCCTAGTCCGTGCATTTTAGAAAAATGGAAATGCATGCTGTTCAATTACTCCGGTAGTGTGCTTTCGAGTTGCCATAAACTTTCAACGCTTTCACGTTGGCGAACAAGATGCATGCTTTCTCCGTCGACCATAACTTCAGCCACGCGTGGGCGAGAATTATAGTTAGAAGACATAGTAAAGCCGTAAGCACCTGCTGAACGCACAGCTAACAGATCATTTTGCTCAAGAACCAAATTACGATCTTTACCTAAGAAGTCACCGGTTTCGCACACAGGACCCACTAAGTCATAAGTAATCGCTTCACCTTGGCGTGGACGTAAAGGAACAATATCTTGCCATGCTTGGTATAGCGCAGGGCGCATAAGATCGTTCATTGCCGCATCAATAATGGCAAAGTTTTTGTGTTCCGTATGTTTAAGGAACTCAACTTTGGTCAGCAATACACCAGCATTAGCGGCAATAGCTCGGCCCGGTTCAAATATCAGCTCGATATCTGGATGATTACCCAAACGAGCCAACAGTGCTTTCGCATAATCGGAAGGTTGCGGAGGCATTTCATCACGATAGACCACACCTAGACCACCACCCACATCAAGGTGCTTAATATTTACGCCTTGCGCTTTTAGGTTGTCAATGAGACCTAACAAGCGGTCAACAGCATCGATAAATGGGTCAATATCGGTTAACTGAGAGCCAATGTGGCAATCAATACCAACAACATTTAGGTGCGGCATTTTTTGTGCGACTTGATACACTCGTGGCGCTTGCTCAAATGCAATACCAAACTTGTTGTCACGCAAGCCTGTTGAAATATATGGGTGAGTTTTGGCATCCACATTAGGGTTAATACGTAAAGAAACAGGGGCGACTGCACCACACTCTCCTGCCACTTGATTGATTCGTTCTAATTCAGGCTCAGACTCAACATTAAAGCACTTAATTTTTAGCTCTAATGCTCGTTTAATCTCTTGCGCTGTTTTCCCTACACCAGAAAAAACCACTTTTGATGGATCGCCGCCAGCAGCAACCACACGTTCTAACTCACCAAGAGAAACAATATCAAAACCAGAACCTAAGCGAGCCAACGCATTGAGCACACCCAGATTAGAGTTCGCTTTTACTGCGTAACACACTAAATGAGGAAATTCGCCCACAGATTGATCAAATGCTTTCCAATGGCGTTCTAAAGTAGCGCGAGAATACACGTAGGTTGGAGTACCAAATTGCTCTGCGACTTGAGTGAGGGAGACACCTTCAGCCCATAGCTGACCATCTTCCTTGTAGTTAAAATAATCCAAGATTCTTTCCTTACTTCAGTTCTACTGTGCTGGCTGCTCAGGCGTATCCTGCCCAGCATCTTGCGGCATATATAGAGGACCGGTTTGACCACAACCGGCTAGAAACAATGTCGAGCCTAAACACAATAGCGAGATAATTTTTTTCATGATGATGTTAATGATATATTAATCTTACCTCTATAATCGCACCACAATTAATAAAAGCAATAGGAACTATGCATGAAGGACAGTGAGTTTCACCAATTGGCGGATGAACAACTACAAAATATTGAGCAAGCGATTGAAGAATCCGGAGCTGATATCGACTTTGAGACGTCTGGAAACGTCATGACTTTGGAGTTTGAAGATAGAACGCAGATCATCATCAACAAGCAAGAACCTATGCGTGAGATCTGGCTTGCTTCTAAATCAGGAGGCTATCATTTCTCTTTGCAAGACGGAGCTTGGGTATGCTCTAAGACAGGCGCAGAGCTATTAACAGTAGTAAAAGCAGAATGTGAGAAACAGGCAGATGAAGAGATAGAGTGGTAATACTCTACCTCTGATTAACAGGCACCGACCACAGCAGAAGGTGTTGAGCGGAACTCACTATCACTGCGATACGGCACGATAAAGCTCTCTTTATCGTGCTGATGGATAATTTGATAATACTGCGGAAGGTTAAAGTTCGCCTTTTCTCCCTCAACATTTAAATCGTTGGTATAGAAATTATTGATTTCGCCAACCACTTCATTCTTATCCAAACCATACCTATGATAAGCCTCAGAAGCATTGCTTTCATCCAGTACATAGATGTTAAAGCCACCTTCGGTATCTTCAAAGAAGAACTGAATTAGACCTTCACTGGCAAAACTATCAATGATATCTGGCAAAGAGAAATCATTCTCTTTATTCAGTTTTTCTAACGGTGAGCCCGTCAGTTTATTAGTGGAAATACTTTGATAGAAATCCACAGAGTTTTCTAAGGTTTGTATTGATACGCCGCGACGCTCAAAGAACAAACCGTACATTTTACTTCCCACACCGATAGCTTTAAAACGACGACGTTTCTCTTGCTCGACGGGTTTTAAACGAAGCTCAATACACTCAGCTAATAACTGATAAACGGTATTACGCATCAATCCACGGAAGTTTTTGCTATAGCTAAACACATCTACAGATTCGGGATGCAACGCATCTTGGTGCATCTTGCCCAAAATGGTTTTTAGTGCATCCAAAATACTGGTCTCTCCGCGGAAATGCAGAGTACGCACTTCATGCCAAGAGTTACGATAAACCAAATCAACACTGCCAATCATGCTAGAACTGTCTTTGCCACACGAAAACAGATTGACGTTACGGCTGTCTTTCTTAGCTTGGCGTGAACTAAGTTTGGCTGTGGGATCATCTTCCAAGTTGATAAACATCACCAACTGGCTGATCTCACAAGGACTGGCCAAAGCTTCCATGGTTGGACGTCGTTTACGCAACGAGAAGGTATTTCTTAGGTCACTCACCATCTGATAAAGCTTGTCGATATCGATATCAGCACTACGCACTACAGAGTGCAAACGAGTCGACTCAGTGATTAGGCCGTTGAAAAACGCCCAAGCAACCAGTTTACTTAACGAGGTATGATGCTCAATAGGTGACTGACCAATGATGCGTTCCGCTTTTAGTGGCTGTTTGTATAAATACCAACCTTGCGGATTACTGCGCCCTTCTTCCACCTGAATAAAGCTCAAATCTGGTTCATGTAGATCAGGGGATATTTGTTGGCTTAATAGCGTCACCTTGCCAGGTAACACCTCAAAAGCGGCATACAGTTTACGCGCTAAAATAGAGATATCTTGTGGGCTAATCACCGAGGTGATGTCATTACGACGCGCAAATTGGATTAAGTTACGGTAGCTTTCCATCAGAGCATCAAGCAGGTTGTGATGCACAACCTTAACGCGCTCTACTTTCCAGTGTCTGCGTGTATCAAGCTCTTGAATATCATGCTTGCTCCAACCCCAACTAGAAGTCATCTGCTGCATCACTTCACGACGCCAAGGCACAGAACCTAATTTAGGTTCTTGTGATAGCTTCTCGTGTGTTTTCAAATAGAAACAGCGACGTACTAGATCTAGACGCGTTTGGTCACCGATTTTCTTCAGGTATCCGGTTACTTTTTCTAGCATACCGTAGTAGGTATCAGCGCTACAAAGCTCTGGATCTTCGTTAAAAAAGCGACGTTTAGTTTCAATACTTAACAGTTCTGTTTGAGGGTACTCCCACGAGTAAGCTTCAAGCAAAATCGCTTTTAATACAGATTTATAAGGTGAATCGATGCTTTTGAATAGTTGCCAAAGACTAGAGCCAAAATACTCTTCTGCTGGGATCTTATTCAGTTGGCCAAAATCAAGCCACTGCGAACAATCAAGATCGCCACTTAGGCACAACTGTGCAACATACTGGTCGTAGTCTTCGTCTATTTCGGGAGGAACGATACTCCACAATAAGCGTTGCCCCGCCATGCGCATGGCAGAACGATAAAATTCATCCAGTAACAACATGTGCTGAGAAGAACCGCAGTTCTCACCAGTCATGGCTTCACTTTTGTTTGATACTTTGAAGCGCTGATCATCCATTAGGAAGAAGTTAGCTTCAACGCCTTGCTGTTGTGCCCACTCGGTAACGCTTAAACATTTATTTGCTAATACGCTACGTTTTTTAGCCGACATTTGTGGGGAAATACAAACCCAAATATCCAAGTCACTGGTTAGACTCTGCCCAATGGAAGAGGTACTACCCATGGTATAAAGAGCAAGTATATCAATACCTTCCGGTTCAGATACTTCTTCGCCACAAGCACGAACAGCAGTATCAAGGAAGTTTTTTTGGTCAGCATTCGGCGAGAAATCGAAAATACCTTGAGGTACGTCGCCAGAAGTATAAGCAGGAAGAGCAGGATTGTTGTAATGCAGTAATAGCGGGATGAGAGAGAATACGTGTTGACCCTGAGCATCCATCATACCTAGAGCACGGTTTTTACGCTGTTCGTTCAGCGTGTCGAGTCTAGTAATTAATGTACGAATGTCTGTCTGCAAGTCAACTTCCCAACTATAGAAATGAAAATAGTGAGTGATGTAATTTCACACAAAAACCCCACAAAACGTGAGCAATCTAACACTTTTTGGGGTGTAGGTAAAGAAAATCACCTACTCCTAGCATTTAGTAACAATTAACAAGCAGGAAGAATAACTGAAAGTGATAAAAGGTCACATAACTGTATTCGTTAGGGCGTAAATAGCGTGACTGAACTCACAGATGAACATAAAATTTGTTATTAAGTGCGATAGTAATATCAAGCCCAAATCTCACTGCTGAATATTTATATCAAGCAGTGATAGAATCAACTCATCTTTCATTTAGTTAGCCCCATTATGTCAAAACAAACTCTGCGAATTGCAACACGAAAAAGCCCTCTTGCTCTTTGGCAAGCTCACTATGTGAAATCTCGCTTAGAAGAGGTTCACCCAGATCTCGATATCGAACTAGTGACTATGGTGACCAAAGGCGACATCATTTTAGATACCCCACTGGCTAAAGTGGGTGGAAAAGGGCTGTTTGTAAAAGAGCTAGAAGTCGCCATGTTAGAAGAACGCGCCGATATCGCCGTTCACTCAATGAAAGACGTGCCTGTCGATTTTCCTGAAGGGCTTGGGTTAGCGGTAATATGTGAACGTGAAGATCCTAGAGATGCTTTTGTCTCCAACACCTATAACTCTATTGATGAGCTTCCGCATGGCGCAACCGTAGGGACATGTAGCTTACGTCGCCAATGCCAAATTAGTGCCGCGCGTCCTGATATCATCATTAAAGAGCTTCGCGGTAACGTAGGCACTCGTCTAGGTAAGCTAGATGATGGACAATACGATGCCATTATCTTGGCTGCAGCGGGTCTTAAACGACTAAAACTAGAACAGCGTATTCAAAGCTATATTGAGCCAGAGCAATCTCTTCCTGCGGTAGGACAAGGCGCAGTGGGCATTGAATGTCGCATCAATGATCAGCGAGTGCTAGACCTAATTAAACCACTCAATGACGCTGATACCTCAGATCGTGTCCTTGCTGAACGCGCAATGAACCTTGCCTTAGAAGGCGGCTGTCAGGTGCCTATCGGCAGTTACTGCGTCATCACTGCTGATAATAAACTGCACTTAAGAGGCTTAGTGGGTAAACCCGATGGTACTGAAATCATCAGAGCAGAAAGCGTAAGTGAACGCTCACAAGCTGTCAAAATGGGTGAAGACCTTGCTCAGCAACTATTAAGCTTGGGCGCAAAAGAAATTCTGAGCGAAGTTTATAGTCAAGGTTAACTGACATGAAGGCGCTTATAGTTCGACCTCAACCTGCAGCAGAAGAACTGTATCGCACCTTAAAAAATCTAGGGGTAGCCTCTGAATGCTGCCCTGTTGTCTCATTTCAATCTTCTCATCTAGCGGCTTCATCCTTAGAGTTCCTAGTTAAATGCGATATTATTATTGCGGTTAGCCAGCCCGCCGTTCGCTTTACTCACCAAGCTCTTATTCAACACAATAACCCCTGGTCGCAACGTGCTCGCTATTTAGCGGTGGGTTCAAAAACCGCCTCTTGCTTACAACAATTGACTCAACAACCAACCTTATCGCCAACGTCAGAAGATAGCGAAGGGTTACTTGAGCTTTTGGCTAGCTATGATCTAAAAGGTAAAAAGGTGGCCATATTGCGCGGAGACAGTGGCCGAGAATTACTTTTTGCCCGCTTACAACAGCTAGGTGCAGAAACCGCTTATATAGAAAGCTACGCTCGACATTGGACAAACTTTGATGGTGAGGTTCAAGTTAAGCACTGGCAGTCAACAGGAATAGACCATCTAATTGTTACTAGTTTCGAACAATTAAAATTCTTTACACAACAAATACCTACCCACAGTAAAAATTGGTTACACTCTTTAGAGCTGATAGTTCCGAGTGAAAGAGTCGCTCAATTAGCATTACAGCTCGGCTTTACTCAAGTGCGCAACATTAACGGCGCTTCAAACCAAGCCATCATTAATAGTATTCAGGGCGAATTACATAGGAAAATATAATGACTGACGACAAAAAACTCGATAACGACACTCAAGTTGACAAGAGTAACCCTGTTCCTGCTTCGCCTAAGCCAAAGAAAGCAACCACACCCAATTCGAAAGAAAAAAAAGAAAAAGCAGAGCCTAATAAGCCGGCGAAAAGACTCGCTATTGCTGCTGTCATCATTTCAATACTCACAGCAGGTGCTGGCTTTTATTATTTCAATCAACAAAATCAAACCTTACAGCAACAGCTTGCTGCGGTTTCAAATCAGCTAAAAAGCACTCAACAAACGCTCAACAGCCAACTTCAAGAAACCCAAAAAGCCAGTGAACAAACGGCAAATGAAGCAGTTAACCGAGCCGAAGTATTAATTAGCCAACAGCAAAAAAGCATTGAAAGCCTGCAACTGGCCATTGCAGATGTCAAAGGACGCCGTCCCAATGACTGGTTACTCGCTGAAGCCGATTACCTAGTAAAACTGGCTGGCAGAAAGCTCTTCTTAGAACATGACTTAGTCACCGCAACCAAACTAATGGAAGCCGCCGACCAGCGCATTGCAACGCTCAATGACCCAAGCCTAGTTCCACTGCGTAAAGCAATGGCCAATGATATCACTGAGCTTCGTAGCCTACCGTTAGTCGATAAAGACGGTCTTGCGCTTAAGCTAATCGCTCTGCAACAACAGGTAGACAAACTACCGCTAGCAAATGCCATTCTTCCAGAAGCACCAGAGGAAGCACAAAAGCATGTATCGACAGATATCCAAGATTGGAAGTCAAACTTAAGCACCTCGCTAGAGAACTTTGCTGAACACTTCATTACCTTCCGTGTTAGAGATGGCAGTGCGGTACCTTTGCTTTCACCTCAGCAACACTTCTACTTGAGAGAGAACATTAAAGCCAAGTTAGAAACCGCCATCAAAGCCACCTACTCAGAGCAAGAAGAAATCTATCAAAAAAGCCTGACTGTTGCGGTTGAGTGGAGCCAAACTTACCTCGATCAAGATGCAAAATCAGTACAAGAGTTTGATCGATCACTGAGCGATCTAGCAAAAGTTAAAGTCGACTTAGAATACCCACACAAGCTAGAAACCAACCAGTTGATTGCCGATATTATTCGTGAGCGCTTACGCCGTGAAGTAACCACCATCGTTGCGGAGGAAAACAAATGATCCGTCTACTCTTTGTTTTTATCGCACTCGGTATTGGCCTAACTGTCGGCACGCAGTATGCCGGTCAACAAGGCTATGTCCTTATCTCTCTTGCCAACTATACGATTGAGATGAGCGTTACCACCCTAGTTATCTTTATCATTGGTGCTCTAGTAGCGCTGTTTCTTGGTGAATACTTAATTAAGCGTTCTCTTAGAGCCTCTAGTGCCACTTGGAATTGGTTTAGCAATCGTAAGCTGAAAAAAGCCCGTCGCCTAACCAACGAAGGCATCATTAAGCTTATCGAAGGTGACTGGCAAACCGCAGAAAAGAAAGTGACTCGTTGGTCTAACTCACATGATATGCCATTACTGTGTTACTTAGTGGCGGCAGAAGCGGCACATGAGTTAGGCAATCACGATAAACGTGATAAGTATTTTGAACTGGCGGCTAAACAGGACAATTCCGATCTTGCTATCGGCCTAACCAAAGGTAAACAAGCCATGGCTGAGGCTGATTTTGCCACAGCTTTTGATGTGCTATCTAGCTTAAGACATGATCACCCAACCAACCCACGTTTGCTGAATCTACTCAAAACTTGTTATATCCAGCTTAATTGTTGGCAGCCTCTATTAGAGTTACTCCCCGTCCTCAAGCGAGCTAAGGGAGTGACAAAAACGGAATATCACACCCTATTAGTACAAGCCCACGCAGGACGAATTACCGAACTGGCTAACCAGCAAGGTGTCAGTGGCATAGTGAAGTATTGGGATAGCTTATCGAAGAACATCAAGTCAGAAACAAAGGTTATTGTGACTTTTACCTCTGAGCTTATAAATAGAGGCGCAGATTCAACAGCAATTACCGCTCTTAAAGAAGCGACTAAGAAGTCTCAGCACGCCGATATATTAAATGTCTACCCAACATTAAACATCACCGACTGGCACTCAGTATTGACGCACCTTAAAGGACTAGATAAGAAGTTCCCTGATAACGGCGATTTACACAGTGTAATAGGCCAGATCCTGATGCTAGAAGCAAAATGGGCTGATGCACAACGCTATTTTGAAGCAGCCTTAAAACTGCGCCCAAGCGCCCACGACTACGGCCAACTCGCCAATGCATTGCATCAACAAAACTACACCAATGCTGCCAACGAAGTCTCACAGAAGGCACTGCTTTTATTAGGGAAGTAAACTAAGGTAGGGAATCTAAGCCGCTGTTAATCAGCGGCTTTTTTGTAAATGCAATCAATTGATATTTTCACCAATATAGATTGAGTACTACCCACTCTACCACCCATAGATCAATCACCCATTCGCAGTTAAATAAATCTAAATCTCGACACATCGATAGGGCTTACTATCGCTATAAACCTGTACCTACGAACTATACTCATAGTGGCAAAAATACCGCTGTAACTAGCAAAGCATCTATTGATAATCCAATACCAATATTGCCTTACATATCATAGTGTTAACCTTTTAGCGTAGTACGCTATAGTTATGTTATGGATTATCAACTCTATTTTTGAATAGAGCGGATTAATTAAAATTGAACTACGCATCGAAATAATTTTTTGTTTTCTTATGGGTTTGTAATGAGTATTAAGATCGGTTCTGCAAGTGAACTAAATGTCGATATGGCTTCTGTCGCATCGTTCTATCAAGCAAATTGGGCACGAAGAATAGCACTGTCTAATGAGCAATTTTATAAATGGCAGTTTTTGGATACTCCAAACAATATTAGTGACCAATGCTGTCTTGCTATAAAGGGTGATGTGATTCTGGCTGTTATGGGTTTAACAGAAAGGCCTTTTTTCTTAAAAAATAGAGAACAAAAGGGAG
The DNA here is from genome assembly GCF_052955985.1 of Vibrio sp. B1Z05. Taxonomy (NCBI): domain Bacteria; kingdom Pseudomonadati; phylum Pseudomonadota; class Gammaproteobacteria; order Vibrionales; family Vibrionaceae; genus Vibrio; species Vibrio sp. B1Z05. The sequence goes on along the minus strand of NZ_CP130463.1, from coordinate 37,639 downwards.
CAGAGTTAACTACTTGGATTGTTGAGGAAAAATCAAGAAACCTAGGCTTAGGGCCTAAGATGCTTGACTACCTTAAGTCTAAGTATAGCGTCATGTTCGGAATGGGCATCTCAGAGCAAGCGTTGCCTATTTATTTAAGAATGGGGTTTAAGTATCTGAAGTCGATACCTAGATTTATTCGGGTTTTAAATCACGAAGCAGTAAAAAAGTTTGGTCATGATACTCCTTTAGTTAAAAAGTTAAGCAAGACTAAAAGCAAGCCTACAAAATATACTTGTTTAGAACCCTCAAAGCATATTGTGGATGAGATTTTTTATACCTTTGCTGCTAGTAATAACCTTTTTGTACGAGATTACAGCTGGATTAATTGGCGCTATATAGAACACCCTTCATTTCCTTACCAAGTTAAAATTATTGAAAACGAAAACCATGAAAAATGTTTAGTGGCTTATCGAGTTGATGTCCTTGATGATTTAAAAATCATGCATTGTGTTGATTTACTAGGAAACAAAAGAGCTTGTTTATCAGCCATTTCATTTTTAGAGGATGAAAGTGCCAGCTTAGAAGTTGATATCATAGACTTCTACTCTACTAACTCAGATATTAACTCCCTATTTATATATAAAAATTGGTTACCTGTTCTAGAGTATGATTTCTTTGATTTCCCACATTTATTCCACCCAATAGAACTCAGAAGACCATCTACAACATCATTAATCATGTGGACTAAAGAAGAAGACCCTTCTTTGTACGATATAGGAAAGCTATATATAACCAAACAAGATTGTGACTTTGACCGTCCAGTTGCGGAGAACTTATGAAAAATACATTAACAGTGGCTATGTATCACTATGTTAGAAACATTAAAGACTCAAGGTATCCGGAGATCAAAGGGTTAGAGCTTGATTATTTTATTCAGCAGTTATCCTTCTTTAAGGAAAACTACAACATAGTCACAATGGAAGACGTCATATCATCATTAGAAGGGGATAATTTACCCCCAAATGCATTGTTACTGACATTTGATGATGGCTATGCTGAGCACTTTAATTGTGTTTATCCTGTTCTGAAAGAATTCGGTATTCAGGGATCTTTTTTTGTACCCGTGAAAGCGGTTGTTGAGCATGAATTATTAGATGTAAATAAAATACACTTCATTCTCGCCTCATTATCTAATCTAAACGATATAGTTAATGACATTAAACTAGATATCTCAGCATATAAAAATCAGTTTAATTTAAAAGATTTTGATGACTATTTTGATGAACTTGCAGTAGCCAATCGTTTTGATACCAAAGAAGTTATTTTTGTTAAACGGGTACTTCAACATGCTCTACCAGAAGAATTAAGAAACTTACTATCTAGTAAGTACTTCGAAAAATATGTGGGTATGAATGAACAGTCGTTTGCCAAAGAACTTTATATGAATGAAAGCCAGATAAAACAACTGGTAAGAGATGGTATGCATGTTGGGTGTCATGGTTATGATCATTACTGGTGGGATAAGTTGAATAGCGATTCATTGAAGATGGAGCTAATGAGATCTAAAGAGTTTCTAGTATCTATGGGATGTGATATGTCGCAATGGACAGCTTGTTATCCTTATGGCTCTTCTAGTGACTCTGTGGTGAAAGAGCTCAACCTTCAAGGGTGTAAACTAGCATTCACTACTGAGGTTAAACTTGCAGACATTAATACAAATTCTAAGTTATTAATCCCAAGGTTAGACACTAACGACTTTCCACCCAAGAGTGATAATTATAAAAACTACTGAACATAGGCCGTTTTTACATGCCGTGTCTGAAGCCAAATACATTACCTATGGAAGCATAAAAGTAGGTAGTGGCTACAATCAACAAGGGAATAGGACACCATAACTGTAAGGTACTTCGTCTGATGGTTATGGGACGAGATTTGGGGTTTTAGGCGGGTTTAGTATCGTTCGAATAGTCTTGTTGCACCAAATTTTTAGGAATGCAAACGCGGACAAAACAGACGCTATGACGGCTATTATATGGATACATTGACTCACCTGAGTTTTTTAGGGATCCAGAAACGAAAAAAAGCCCTGATAAATCAGGGCTTTAAATGTGGCGGAGAGATAGGGATTTGAAAATTATCTATCTTTAAACCTTATCTATAACCCCTTGTTTAGGTTGGGATTAAGATTTGAGAAACCTTAGAGTCAACTTCAGTTGACTGATGTAATTGACAATAGTTGTATTTTTGAACAGTGTCAAATCTTAATTTGGGGTAAATGTTTCTACGATTAATCTACAGGTAGCCACACTTTGCTGAAGTAACGACCATTATTTTTTTCTGCTAAAGACTGGCATTTTTTGTGTGTTGCATTAAAAGCTTTTGTAAACCCAGATAAACTAACATTAAATGACGGTTTGTTAGCAATTTGCACTAGTACTCTATTTCCAGCATTAAAGTCAGTAGCTATTTTATCAGTTACTTCTTTCGCATTACCTTTTTCATTCCCCCATTCTATTTGAATGAATTTATTTGTGGTTAATGGACTTGCCCATGCATTTCTACTTATAGCTTCTCGCTTATCTACGCGAATTTTCAATGGATATGTCTTACCCGCTTGAGTAATGCTATTACTATGGAATGCAATTGAGGGCTCGTAATATTTACCGTATGGTGCCATTCCACATTTCAGGCTTAGGAATTGGCCATTTATACTTTCCGTTCGATACATTGTAAATTTTTTATCTGTAAACTCATCTTTGTAAAAATCTTGAAACCAAGCTGAATTGGCAACTGCATTACTAGAAAAAATAAAACTAGCAGTAGCAAGTGTAAGTAATTTTAATAGTTTCATATATTATTTTCTTCTTTAATGTTCGATTCTAGTAATGAGATAGGGTAAAGGCGTATTGGTTTTGGTTTGCCAGACTCGGGATCCAGAAACCTTGTTTTTGGTTCAGCAAAACAATAGTGGTTATCATTTTCTCTTAACTGTGGAATTAGACAAGCATCGGTAAAGTTTTTCTGTGTTGTATTTTCAACTTCACCTTTAAGCCTCATAACTTTGAAAGTATATATAGTCATATATTCAAGGTTATTAATAATATAATAACCATTTGATATACGATTTTCAGACATTATCTCATGTAGCATTAATGTTCTCTTATCTTAGAATTCAATATCTTGTTTACATATGCATAGCATTTTCAGTGACAGTATTGCTCTTCTGCTTGCCTGATTATTGTCAAGTGTACCATAACTAAATGAAACATAAGGCATATGTGTCATGTTTCGTGCTTTGAATTTTCGTAAAAACGAGCTTGCGTGTTATCTCTTTTTAACAATGCTCGTTATTTTAGGTCACGCTGTTAATATCCTTCCTCATCATCATAGACTCTATATCGTCTGCCATATTCATCTCGTTCATAATGATGTGGCCTATGAACAGGATCACTTTCTCCTTGATATATATAGTCACTCTCAGATCTACTTATTCTGGTGGAGCTACTTGATTTGTTTTTTTGATACTTAAGGTCTGAATTAGTAATTTTATTTTTGACTGACTCTTTTTTTCTTGGTTCTATCCAAAAATCTTTCAAGCAAAAACAAAGTACAATAATTAAAAAGAATAGATATAAATAAATAACAAGCATTTCTTAATTTTACCTATAACGAAGTTTACAAATCACTGATAATTTGACTTTATATACAACTTGAAAAGTGGAAATGTTAACTGGTTGATATATCTAACTTTCACTGCGATCTATGATTGCAACCTTAAAGAACCTTTAATTAACAAGGTACATTAATATTAACATGAAGGCTAATCTTCATGTCATTAATGTGATGATTGATTTACTTTCTGATAGGAATGTATGCGTTATCATATATTTATGGCCTCATGGTTGGCTCTGGCGAAGGAGACCCTTTTTCAGTACCTGGTTTTGGGGTCTGCATTGTTTTTAGCTCCTTAGTTAGCGAGTAGTCTTTTATCTTGTCTTCATTCGCTTTGAGATATTTCATTACGCTAGATTCTGCAATGCTGTTATTGAGTGTTTTGAATGCGGCGATAACTTGTCTCCAAAAACTTTCATAGTGGCGATCCCCCTTTTTAGCATCGATGTAGCGGTCGATTGCGGCAATTGCAATTGCGATGCCTTTGCTGAGATCAAGAGTGGCTTCTTTACTTTCAAGTTCTTTTACGCGCTTGTGCAATTGAATAGCCTCTTGCTCTAAAGCCTTGTTCTGTTCAATTATCTGACGTTGTTGGTGCCTCTTATCTTCAATGTCCAATGTATGCTGTTTAAGATCTTCCTCTGCTTGCTGCTGTTGTAGGTATAATTTTTGTATGCTTAACTCCGATTGTTGCATCTCTTGCTGAGCCGTTTGCATCGCCTGTCTGAGCTCGTCTATTTCTTTTTTGTGTTCTTTGATATCTAATTGGGCAATTTTTAATTCATCATCAATTATTGCTTTTCTCTCTTTATGCTCTTTCTCAAGAAGCGCTCTTTGCTCTAGCAGTTTTTGTTGCTCTTCCAATGAGCGAGAGTGGAAGTTATAGCTACGTTTAGCCTTGGGAAGCCTTGCTTCTCGGCGCATTTCTTTATTTTTCTCTAGTTGTTCCTGAGTTTTTTCTACTCTGGTAGCTTCAAGCTCGATCCCGTTTTTTTCAAAGTAGTAATTGGTATAGAGCAAAAACATCGCCTGCCAGTATTCACCGCGCAACTTTGAGTAGTAATAGCTTTTCTTGATCTTACTTTCTTCCCAGAAACTCTGGTCTTTCTCTGAGAGTGTATTGGTGACATATCGTTGAATCGCTAGTTCTTCGCATTCTCGTAGATCGAATTCTTTCGTATGCCTATTTTGTCCATCGATAAAGCAATGAATATGGCTACAAAGGTCTTCATGTTCGAGTCGCTCGTCGCCATGAATGACGGATAGTTTTATTTCATGATTGGGAAGAATTCGATTTAGAAAGCCATGTACTAGCTCAACATTATGCTCTGGTGTGACATCGATATTGCTAACTTGCCATTGTAAAGGGATTTTAAAAATGACTTCTTGAAAGCGTGTATGTTGCCCAGAGCGTTCTGATTGCGTCAAAGCGTTATGTGCATTGATATACTTGCTAAGCATATTCAGGCGCTGTTTAGCGCGTTGTTTTAATAGCGGCTTAATATCTTCAAGGACTTTAGTGCGCAGCGGATGATTACGAGGAGTCTCCAGCAGCTCTTGAAGGGCATTCGCAGCCAAAGGGTTATCCGCTTTCCTTTCGGAGTTGATAGCCGATTTCAACTTAGCTGTATAGTTAGCTAATTGGGTTTGCTTTTGTTTCTTGTTTTGGATGTTGGGTGGGTTGAAGCTCTCAATTAGCTCAATTCTATCACTCTCTGATAAATCGTTGAGTGGCTTTAGTTCACCATCTAAATAGAGATAATTACACTGACTGAGATTTTCGTTCCACTCGATTGACTTCAATTCGTCTTCAGTTAAACGAGAAAGGCAACGGAGTGTGTGCGCTAATGAACGGCACATTTTGGCTTTGGAAATAGGTGCTGCTGTATAGTTCTTCTGAGCAGCAAATGTAGCGATTTTTTTTCTCATTTGGTCACCTGTGGGACAAGCGATCAAACTGCTAAGTTTGCCAAGAGCTGATATGCATCTTTTCCTTTAGAAAAGTGTAATATCAGCATACTTGGTTACACCAGCATGACCTCTACCTGAATAAAGTGCCATGTTGGTATTATTCAATTGAGCGATAACAGTTTGCGCGCTGGTTTTCTTTGTGTGAATTACTGGGTTTAGGCTGCGCGCTTAAACAGGTTTGAGACATGAGTGATGAGCTTAACATGCCATGAGGTAGGCTCTTTTACGGCCTCTTTTGGGAAGCTTTTTGTTAAAGCGGCTGATATTGGTGTTGAAGATAACCGTTGGGTCAGCTGCTCTTCAGGGGCGATCTCGTTATCTGATTTAATCCACTTAGCATAATGCTCCTCGAAGACTTTGATATCAGTATGACCCAGTTGCTCCGTGATCCATTTAATAGGCAAATTGGTACTGGCAGCATGGCAAGCAAAAGTCTTACGACATTGGTGCAGACCGCGAGTACGAATATTCAGTTTCTTGAGGAAGTGGCGATAGTAAGACTGGTCTAAGTCTTTAGTGTGCTTATAGTGCGCTCCCGATTCGCTATGTCTTGCCAAGATAGGAGTAAAGTTACGTTTTTCGACGGAGTTGTTGTCTTGTAAAACGACATCTATGGAGTGTGTTGTTAATGTACCTACTGAAATATGTTGTTGCAGTAAGGACAGTACTTCGGTTGATAGATTAATAGTGCGCTGAGATGATGGAGTTTTCGTGCACTTATATTTATCTTTTGGCTTAGCCAGACTTACAGTATAAGTTTTATCATCAAAATTCAGTGACTCTAAATTGAACATGATGACTTCGCAGGGACGAAGCCCTGTAAGGCACATTAGAATGACGGCAAGAGCACCACTGTCTCCAGGCTCAAAGCTATCCATCATGCGTCTGACTTCTTCAACACTAAATGGGTCAATATTTTCCTTGGCACGAGCCTTGATCACCTGCTTAGGCGATTTAAGATTTGAAATACCTTTCATAGGATCTGTAGCAAAGACTCCATCTTGATATGCCAAGCTGAATAATTTACGCATCGGCGCGAGACGGTTATTGATGGTCTTGTTACTTGAACCTTTACCTTGCCATAGAGTAATAATGTTGACGATATCACTGTGTTTGATGTCTTCAAACTCATACTCAATCAGTGCTTGTTGAATGATGTTTAGGCATGAGATTTTAGCTATAGCCGTTGTTTCTGAGTCATTAGCTTTCGAAGCGTTAGAGATAGTATCGATGTATTTATTTAACGTTGATGGAATTACTTTCATAGTGACCTTTTTTTATTTTTATTAGTGTCTATGAATGTATTACGACCGTTTTTTTTAAATTCTTCGATTTAAAACGGAATTAATTTTGACTTACGCTTCAAATGTGAGTTGGATCGTGTATTTGGTCGGTTTTGCTGAATAAATATATAGTCAATATCACGTAGATATACAGAAAGTGACTAGATGCTTTTTCCAGACAAAAGCATCTAGCCACTCATTATTTTCCTAGCTTAAGCCCAATAAAATACACATGTTCTGTTTTTTGTACTTTAAATGCTTGAGCTCAAATTGAAATTGCCGATCATGCTTACGCACCCAAATCCTACCTGTATGCTTGTTAATCCGTTTAATCACATAACCTTGCTGAGAGAGAAATAGCATAGCAATGGATAAATTATCATTGGTAGTATGACAGGTAGGCTCACTGTGCTCTGGTGGCAACGACAGATTGAGTAATGCGAGTACTTCTTGAGTCCAAGTATGAGGAAATCCTTGCTCAACCAAGTTTTCTATAGAAGAGTTTGGCGTAGATAAAAGAGTACGAAATAGTGCAACGCATCGTTTTATCTCATAGTCAGGCCATCCCATATTCATGTATGAGGTCAGGTGTAGGAGCTCATTAATCGGCTCTTCTTCCACGAGTTCAAATAGAGACTGAACCGCTTGTTGAGTACGATATGTCATAATGCTTCCTCCGATAGGTTGAGCGAAAAAGCTTCTACCACGTCAAGCTTGGACTTAAGGTTTAAGCGCTTGCCATAACGACCAAAGGTCATATTGCTATTGGTGTGACCAACAATTTCAGCAACTTGGGTTTCCGCTATTCCTTGTTGCTTTAAGGTGTCAATAAAGGTGTGCCTCAGTCCATATGCTGTTGGCCGTATATGTGGCTTCATACCCATCTTTGATTGAAGTTTTCCAAATTGAGTACGGTATTTTTTTGACCAATCTTGGTTAATATTTAATGGTTCATAGTCAAAGAGCTGTTTTTCTCTGCGTCCATTAACGTAGTGAGTGAAACCTAGCTGAAGGAGCATTGAGTGAATTGGTATTGTGCGGATGGCATGTTTGTTCTTCACATGCTGTTTTTCACCAGCATCAGTGATTTTTATATATGGAATTGTGCTTGAAAGACTGACATCGTGAGTTTCGAGCTGACAAGCTTCAGAAGGCCTTAACCCCATATAGAGTTGCATCATCGTTACCCACTTAAGTGAGTCAGTGGCCGATTGGAAATAGCTACTCTGCGTCAATTGTTGTAGCTCTGCGGCTGACCACCTTATTCTTTCATCGGAGGCATGTTGTTTGGACTTAAATTTGTATTGAATCTGCTGGGCAGGGTTGGTCTCAATTTTTTCCATTACATGCAGCCATTTAAAAAACTGCTTAATAGAAGCGAAGAACTCTTTATTCGTCTTCGCACTTCGGTGTTCTGCATTTAAATGAGCGATGTATTTCATGAACAAAGCTGTATTGAAATTGGCGTCTTTTAGGGAACGATAGAATTGAATGAAATGAGTAATTCGTTGTTTTAATTGGTGAACAGTTAGAGGGGTAATACTTTCATTAGCTTTATGGGCAGAAAACTCAGCTAACCATGTGTCGAGAGGAAGGCGTGTCGGTGGCGTCATCTTTTTATTAATTACTGTTGAGCTAAAAGACAAAGCTGTTGTAGTGTTATGTGGTAAGGGTGAGCTTTCCCATTGTTTCCACGATGTTGTGATTAATTTGTGAAGCTCTAATTTAAAAGTGTCTAAACAATCCCTAGTTAATGGCTGATTGCATATGAAATTATCTAGGGACTTAATGACAATAGGGGCTGTGATTAAGTTTCTACGAAGAGCTTCTCGACGCTCTTTATACCAATTCCGTTAATTAACTTATCAAGTTTAACCAATCTCTAAAGCAGAGTGAGATGACTCTGCTTTTATCTTCACAAAACCGATTCCACGCTCTACATAGTGTCTCTACAATATCGTCATAATTTTCGAAGCACCTATTTGCTACTTCATTTTGACGCAGCCAACTCCATACCTGTTCTATAGGGTTAAGTTCGGGAGAATAAGGTGGGATATGAATGATGGTGAGGTTCTCAAATTCATCTGCAAGATAGCTCTGGTGCCAACTCGCTTGATCCATGATCACAACAGCATGCTTGCCAGCGGGTGTGGCTTGAGAAATTAATCTGAGTTGCTCTTTCATTGCTTCCATATTGCTCAGGGGAGCCACTATCGCTTCTGCTTCTCCTGTCGTGACACATACTGCTCCGAAAAGGTATGCATACTCAAACTGCTGTTGTTGTACTACTCTAGGGCGCGTACCTTTCTCTGCCCATATTCGCGTTGTTGTATTGCGTTGACCAAATCTAGCTTCGTCTTGAAACCATATTTGAACATCTTTTAAGGCGACATGGCCAGGGATCTTAAGGATCGTTTCGATTGGGAATTTTTTTAAAAGCTTCTTGAGCTTCAATTGACTGCTTAGGATGTTTGGAACGAGTAGTAATCCAACTCAAACCTATGTCATGTAATAACTGATAGAGCGCCGACTTTTTATATGATGTACTGAAATTGCTTTCTATATAGAGCCCAATGTCTTTTGCTTGAAGGCGACCGCCACTCTCATTTACGGCATGTTCGATAACATACTCTTTGAGTTGTGATTTTTGCTCGTCTGTTAGGCGATGAGGTCTACCAGTGTGTGGTTTCTCTTGAAGTCCTTCAAGACCATTGTTGAGATATGCTTTAACCCATTTATTGACGCTTACTCTGCTAACTTTAAGGTACTTAGCTATTTGAGTGCGACTTTTACCGTCAACAAAATGAGAAACGGCTAAATAACGCATTCTAAGTCGAGCGTTGGATGTGGAATTAATCAGACTCGGAAAATCATGCTTCATAAGGACTCCTTTAAGAGCCCATTATTAGATCATAAAATTAACGGAATTGGTATTAGTATGAAGACTTATCTTGAAATCGAACGGAAAGCCTAGTTTTACTAGCTTCTTGGGGGTACAGATTCGGGTGTAGTACACCGAATTGGGATGTTTGTATAGGTACAATTGACTCACCTCATTGGTATTGAAGTGACTCCCTAGTTCCTTAAATGCAAAAAGCCCCTGATAAATCAGGGGCTTAGATATGGCGGAGAGATAGGGATTTGAACCCTAGAACCGCTATTAACGGTTGCCGGTTTTCAAGACCGGTGCTTTCGACCACTCAGCCATCTCTCCACAAATTGTTACTAGTTAAGGTCTTATAGATGCCTTATCCAGTTTTTGTTCCTAGATATAAAATCTAAAAACTTAATTAAAGCCTGGCGATGTCCTACTCTCACATGGGGAAACCCCACACTACCATCGGCGCTATTATGTTTCACTTCTGAGTTCGGCATGGAATCAGGTGGGTCCACAATGCTATGGTCGCCAAGCAAAATTTTGCTTTACTTTCAGCTTTTCAAAAAAGCTAAAGGTAAAATAATCTAGAAAGCTGTATTTAAAAGTCTCTGTCACACATTCAAAGTTCTACTTTGAGTCCAGGACCTACAAGGATGTAGGAACTGCAGTAAATTGTCTGGAACAATTTCTGCCAAAACCCCTTGGGTGTTGTATGGTTAAGCCTCACGGGCAATTAGTACAGGTTAGCTCAATGCCTCACAGCACTTACACACCCTGCCTATCAACGTTCTAGTCTCGAACAACCCTTTAGGACACTTAAAGTGCCAGGGAAGACTCATCTCAGGGCTCGCTTCGCGCTTAGATGCTTTCAGCGCTTATCGATTCCGAACTTAGCTACCGGGCAATGCCATTGGCATGACAACCCGAACACCAGAGGTTCGTCCACTCCGGTCCTCTCGTACTAGGAGCAGCCCCCTTCAATCTTCCAACGCCCACGGCAGATAGGGACCGAACTGTCTCACGACGTTCTAAACCCAGCTCGCGTACCACTTTAAATGGCGAACAGCCATACCCTTGGGACCGACTTCAGCCCCAGGATGTGATGAGCCGACATCGAGGTGCCAAACACCGCCGTCGATATGAACTCTTGGGCGGTATCAGCCTGTTATCCCCGGAGTACCTTTTATCCGTTGAGCGATGGCCCTTCCATTCAGAACCACCGGATCACTATGACCTGCTTTCGCACCTGCTCGAATTGTCATTCTCGCAGTCAAGCGGGCTTATGCCATTGCACTAACCACACGATGTCCAACCGTGTTTAGCCCACCTTCGTGCTCCTCCGTTACTCTTTGGGAGGAGACCGCCCCAGTCAAACTACCCACCAGGCACTGTCCGCAATCCCGATTAGGGACCTACGTTAGAACATCAAGCATACAAGGGTGGTATTTCAAGATTGCCTCCACAAATACTGGCGTACTTGTTTCAAAGGCTCCCACCTATCCTACACATGTAGGGTCAATGTTCAGTGCCAAGCTGTAGTAAAGGTTCACGGGGTCTTTCCGTCTAGCCGCGGGTACACTGCATCTTCACAGCGATTTCAATTTCACTGAGTCTCGGGTGGAGACAGCGTGGCCATCATTACGCCATTCGTGCAGGTCGGAACTTACCCGACAAGGAATTTCGCTACCTTAGGACCGTTATAGTTACGGCCGCCGTTTACCGGGGCTTCGATCAAGAGCTTCGACCTAAGTCTAACCCCATCAATTAACCTTCCGGCACCGGGCAGGCGTCACACCGTATACGTCATCTTACGATTTTGCACAGTGCTGTGTTTTTAATAAACAGTTGCAGCCACCTGGTATCTGCGACTCCTAGTAGCTCCATCCGCAAGGGACTTCACCGCCAAGAGCGTACCTTCTCCCGAAGTTACGGTACCATTTTGCCTAGTTCCTTCACCCGAGTTCTCTCAAGCGCCTTGGTATTCTCTACCCGACCACCTGTGTCGGTTTGGAGTACGATTCCTTATAATCTGAAGCTTAGAGGCTTTTCCTGGAAGCATGGCATCAATGACTTCACTGCACGTAGCAGCTCGACATCGTATCTCAGCGTTAAGAAAGTCCGGATTTACCTAAACTTTCCGCCTACATACTTGAACCTGGACAACCATCGCCAGGCCCACCTAGCCTTCTCCGTCCCCCCATCGCAATTATAAGAAGTACGGGAATATTAACCCGTTTCCCATCGACTACGCCTTTCGGCCTCGCCTTAGGGGTCGACTTACCCTGCCCCGATTAACGTTGGACAGGAACCCTTGGTCTTCCGGCGTGGGGGTTTTTCACCCCCATTATCGTTACTCATGTCAGCATTCGCACTTCTGATACCTCCAGCAGCCCTTACAGACCACCTTCAACGGCTTACAGAACGCTCCCCTACCCCGCACACAAAGTGTGCAGCCGCAGCTTCGGTGTATAGCTTAGCCCCGTTACATCTTCCGCGCAGGCCGACTCGACCAGTGAGCTATTACGCTTTCTTTAAATGATGGCTGCTTCTAAGCCAACATCCTGGCTGTCTAAGCCTTCCCACATCGTTTCCCACTTAGCTATACTTTGGGACCTTAGCTGGCGGTCTGGGTTGTTTCCCTCTCCACGACGGACGTTAGCACCCGCCGTGTGTCTCCCGGATAGTACTCAATGGTATTCGGAGTTTGCAAAGGGTTGGTAAGTCGGGATGACCCCCTAGCCTTAACAGTGCTCTACCCCCATTGGTATTCGTCCGAGGCGCTACCTAAATAGCTTTCGGGGAGAACCAGCTATCTCCAGGTTTGATTGGCCTTTCACCCCTAGCCACAAGTCATCCGCTAATTTTTCAACATTAGTCGGTTCGGTCCTCCAGTTGATGTTACTCAACCTTCAACCTGCCCATGGCTAGATCACCTGGTTTCGGGTCTAATTCTAGCAACTCGACGCCCAGTTAAGACTCGGTTTCCCTACGGCTCCCCTATTCGGTTAACCTTGCTACTAAAATTAAGTCGCTGACCCATTATACAAAAGGTACGCAGTCACGCTTCGAGGCGCTCCTACTGCTTGTACGTACACGGTTTCAGGTTCTATTTCACTCCCCTCACAGGGGTTCTTTTCGCCTTTCCCTCACGGTACTGGTTCACTATCGGTCAGTCAGTAGTATTTAGCCTTGGAGGATGGTCCCCCCATGTTCAAACAGGATATCACGTGTCCCGCCTTACTCGATTTCACTTAAAACAACATGTCGACTACGGGGCTATCACCCTTTATTGCGGCACTTTCCAGAGCCTTCGTCTGTGTCATTAAAAGCTTAAGGGCTAATCCAATTTCGCTCGCCGCTACTTTCGGAATCTCGGTTGATTTCTCTTCCTCCGGGTACTTAGATGTTTCAGTTCCCCGGGTTTGCCTCATTAACCTATGTATTCAGTTAATGATACGTGCTTATGCACGTGGGTTTCCCCATTCAGAAATCCCAGACTCAAATGGTTATTACTACCTAATCTGGGCTTATCGCAAGTTATTACGTCTTTCATCGCCTCTGACTGCCAAGGCATCCACCGTGTACGCTTAGTCACTTAACCATACAACCCCAAAGGGTCTTGCTTAACGCAATACGTTTGCTACAACGTAGTATGACGCTTCCAAGGTGCGTTATCTCTTTATTATGAGCGAGATAACTATTGTTTATTTCCGCTTTAAAAAGCAGAAGCAAACATCGATTTTGCCGGACTCAAATTTGAATAACATCAGGCAATGATGTTATTCCCAAGAACACTTGAATGTGTGTTGGTACCTACATCATAAAGATATAGGATTTGAGAACTTTTAAATTTGATAAGTAATGCTTTCTCAGTATAAAACTGGACATTACTTATCGTCAGCTTTCCAAATTGTTAAAGAACGAGATTCAAATAATTGAACCATTTTTAAACACACTCACTTCTCTATTTCTAAGAGAAGAATGCTTAAAGATGGTGGGCGATACTGGGCTCGAACCAGTGACCCCCTCCTTGTAAGGGAGGTGCTCTCCCAACTGAGCTAATCGCCCACATTATTTGCCACTTACTTTCACTTTAAAAAGTGAAATCAAACAGCTTCCCTGTGGAAGGAAATGGTGGGTCGTGCAGGATTCGAACCTGCGACCAATTGATTAAAAGTCAACTGCTCTACCAGCTGAGCTAACGACCCAATGGTATCCCGTAGGGGAGTCGAACCCCTGTTACCGCCGTGAAAGGGCGGTGTCCTAGGCCTCTAGACGAACGGGACACTAGGTTTACTTTCACTTTTAAAAAGCGAAAACAAACTGTTGAGATGTCTTGGGGGACATCTCGAATCTCTTTACTTTCTAAACCATATCAATCTGTGTGGACACTCATCGTGAGTAATCATCGTATAAGGAGGTGATCCAGCCCCAGGTTCCCCTAGGGCTACCTTGTTACGACTTCACCCCAGTCATGAACCACAAAGTGGTGAGCGTCCTCCCGAAGGTTAAACTACCCACTTCTTTTGCAGCCCACTCCCATGGTGTGACGGGCGGTGTGTACAAGGCCCGGGAACGTATTCACCGTGACATTCTGATTCACGATTACTAGCGATTCCGACTTCATGGAGTCGAGTTGCAGACTCCAATCCGGACTACGACGCACTTTTTGGGATTCGCTCACCATCGCTGGTTGGCTGCCCTCTGTATGCGCCATTGTAGCACGTGTGTAGCCCTACTCGTAAGGGCCATGATGACTTGACGTCGTCCCCACCTTCCTCCGGTTTATCACCGGCAGTCTCCCTGGAGTTCCCGACATTACTCGCTGGCAAACAAGGATAAGGGTTGCGCTCGTTGCGGGACTTAACCCAACATTTCACAACACGAGCTGACGACAGCCATGCAGCACCTGTCTCAGAGTTCCCGAAGGCACCAAAGCATCTCTGCTAAGTTCTCTGGATGTCAAGAGTAGGTAAGGTTCTTCGCGTTGCATCGAATTAAACCACATGCTCCACCGCTTGTGCGGGCCCCCGTCAATTCATTTGAGTTTTAATCTTGCGACCGTACTCCCCAGGCGGTCTACTTAACGCGTTAGCTCCGAAAGCCACGGCTCAAGGCCACAACCTCCAAGTAGACATCGTTTACGGCGTGGACTACCAGGGTATCTAATCCTGTTTGCTCCCCACGCTTTCGCATCTGAGTGTCAGTATCTGTCCAGGGGGCCGCCTTCGCCACTGGTATTCCTTCAGATCTCTACGCATTTCACCGCTACACCTGAAATTCTACCCCCCTCTACAGTACTCTAGCCTGCCAGTTTCAAATGCGGTTCCGAGGTTGAGCCCCGGGCTTTCACATCTGACTTAACAAACCACCTGCATGCGCTTTACGCCCAGTAATTCCGATTAACGCTCGCACCCTCCGTATTACCGCGGCTGCTGGCACGGAGTTAGCCGGTGCTTCTTCTGTCGCTAACGTCAAACGATAAAGCTATTAACTTTAACGCCTTCCTCACGACTGAAAGTACTTTACAACCCGAAGGCCTTCTTCATACACGCGGCATGGCTGCATCAGGCTTGCGCCCATTGTGCAATATTCCCCACTGCTGCCTCCCGTAGGAGTCTGGACCGTGTCTCAGTTCCAGTGTGGCTGATCATCCTCTCAGACCAGCTAGGGATCGTCGCCTTGGTGAGCCATCACCTCACCAACTAGCTAATCCCACCTGGGCATATCCTGAAGCGAGAGGCCCGAAGGTCCCCCTCTTTGGTCCGTAGACGTTATGCGGTATTAGCTATCGTTTCCAATAGTTATCCCCCACATCAGGGCAATTTCCCAGGCATTACTCACCCGTCCGCCGCTCGACGCCGTTATCGTTCCCCGAAGGTTCAGATAACTCGTTTCCGCTCGACTTGCATGTGTTAGGCCTGCCGCCAGCGTTCAATCTGAGCCATGATCAAACTCTTCAATTAAAGTTTTTTTGGTCTTGCGACCGGCTCAATGAATACTGACTTCAAAACTGTTCCTTACTCGAAAGTAAGAAGTAATTTTAAAGCTATTATCGTTCCAACAGAACGATAATGAATTGACTGTGCTCTTATTGGTTTTCACTTTTAAAAAAGTAAAACAAAACAGCTCAAGGCTGAATTCCAATTTGATTTTGGTCACTCAGTTCATTGATAAATCTTTTCGATTATCATCAACGAGTGCCCACACAGATTGATAGGTTTAAATTGTTAAAGAGCACACTATCGAGGCTTACCTCTCAAGTGGACGGCTATTCTAGCGTTTTGAACCGTAGTGTCAAACACTTTTTTGAATTTATTTTCTAAGAGAAGTTAAACTCAAATGGTTCAGCTAATTTGCCGACTGAATCACTGCGAAGCGTTGTCGCTGTTGCCGTGTCAGTGGGGCGCATTATAGAGACCTGCGTCACGTTGGCAAGCGTTTTTTAAGGTTTTTTTATAATTAAATTCTGTTCGGTTAATTTTGCGACAACAGCCTTTAAAAATGATTAATTTCCATCCATTTTTACGACTTTTTGGCTAAATAAAGAGACCTTTTGCCAGTTGGTGTACTCGACCTCTTTAGTGGTATCGGTTTCTCCCCCGGTCATAGACATAATTAGGCGAATCATAAATTTGTCTAAGAAGTTATATCTAGGATAAAGGAGCGCTCCGGCAAACACGCCAATCAGCTTTGGTTGCCAAGGTGATTTCTTAAGAAACGTTTTGATATACGCACTTCCCTCTGGGGTGTCCTTACCTTGTTCTTCTTTTCTTGCGGTTAAGTTGACACAAAAGAACGCTGCATTGCTCTGTTGCAATTGCACTAGGTGCTTTTCGATAAACTGGTAAAGCTTCTTATTTAAATGCCCATAACGAATAGATGCACCGATGACGACGCGATCAAAAGCTAATAGGTCGATAGTGTTCACTGAAGCGAGATCAAATGATTCGCAAGTAAACCCTTCTAGTTCACTTTCTATGTGGGCCAAAATCTTTTTGGTTTGACCGTCACTCGTGGAATACAGCAATGCCGCCTTTTTCAATGTTCTTTCCCTAATTTTTCCAAAATGCTGGAGTGAATAAAATTAATAAGGTGAATACCTCTAATCGACCAAACAGCATAGAGATGACTAACACCCATTTTGCTGAATCGCTAATGTCACCGTAATGCAGTGATACCTCACCCAATCCAGGGCCAAGGTTATTTAAGGTTGAAGCGACAGCAGAAAATGCGGTGAGCTCATCCATACCCGTTGCTATCAATGCCAACATACATATGACGAAGACCAACGCATACGCTGAGAAGAAACCCCATACTGCATCAATAACCTTAGAAGGCAGAGCTTTGCTGCCCAGCTTAATGGTGAACACCGCTCGTGGGTGGACCAATCGCTTTAACTCTCTAAAGCCTTGCAATGTAAGCAGCAGTATTCTGATGACTTTCATCCCTCCACCGGTAGAGCCTGCACATCCCCCAATGAAAGATGAAAACAATAACAGCATAGGTAGAAATAGAGGCCACTGGGCAAAACCGGTGGTGGTAAAGCCTGCGGTTGTTGAAATAGAAACACTTTGGAAAAGTGCTTGGTCAAACGCTTCGTAATAGGTGTCATAACTGTGATGGTTTAGTAACACCAAGAAGCAGATCAGGAATAGCATGACTTGAATAAAGATGAAGGCTCTAAATTCTGGGTCTTTTAAATAGTACTTAGGATGTACCCCACCAGAGGCAAACGCGGCAAAGTGCAAAGAGTAGTTACAAGCGGAGATTAATAAGAAGACGACGGTGATCATATTAATCGCATAGCTATCAAAATACGCCATGCTAGCGTCGTGAGTAGAGAAGCCACCGATAGCAATAGTAGAGAAGCTATGCCCTATTGCATCAAAGAAGGTCATTCCTGCTAGCCAGAAGGCAATCGCACAAGCAACCGTCAGACTAAGGTAGATGTACCAAAGTGCTTTAGCGGTCTCAGCTATCCTTGGGGTCATTTTACTGTCTTTTACTGGACCCGGGATTTCGGCTCTATATAGCTGCATACCACCAATGCCAAGCATAGGTAAAATAGCCACCGCTAATACAATGATCCCCATTCCGCCAAACCATTGTAGAAACTGTCTATAAAAGAGGATAGCTTTGGGCAAATCATCTAAACCAACAAGAACTGTAGCTCCTGTTGTAGTCAAAGCAGAGAATGATTCAAAAAAGGCATCGGCGACACTGACAGAAGCACTATTCACCAACAGGAAAGGTAATGAGCCTGCACTGCCAATAACCGTCCAAAATAATACAACAATCAAAAAGCCATCTCGGGCTTTTAAATCTCGCTTTTGGCGACGGTTAGGGAACCAACAAACAAAACCACAAATGAGTAAGATGATAAAGGTTACGACAAAGGGAACACCCGCACCATCTCTATAGATGAGAGCCACACCCGCAGGCGCTAACATAGAGACACTAAAGAGTGCGAGTAGCAGACCTACTATTCGAATAATGGAACGAAACTGCATACTAGGGTTAGCTCATCCTTGAAATTAAGGCTCTCGCCCCGGTTTTATTAGTCATAGTCAGAATAAAGTCACTTTCATGCAGAACTTCAATCTCCACGGTCAGTTTAGCGCTAATATCATAAGTAGCGTCAACTTCCACTGCACCATACTGCGCCATAATAGACTGAGTTAATGATATGAGAGAGTAGTCTACTTCTACGACTAACTGAGTAGTAATCTTCTTCTCAATGGTTTCTAGCAGTTTTAGCGCTTGTTGCACCCCACCACCATACGCTTTTACCAAGCCACCCGTACCTAAACGAATGCCTCCATAATAACGGGTTACAACGGCAGTGATCTCCCCTACGCCAGATCCGGTTAATTGAGCGAGGATAGGTTTCCCTGCGGTGCCCGACGGCTCGCCATCGTCACTAAAGCCCCACTTCATTGAATCTTCAGGACGACCAGCAACAAACGCCCAGCAATTATGTCTCGCGTCATTATGTTTCGCCTTTATTTCATCTACAAATGCTTTGGCCGCTTCAATAGACGGAGTGTGAGCTAAGTAGGTAATAAACTGACTCTTCTTGATTTCTTCTTCAAAAATCATTGATTTGGCCGGTGTTAAATAAGGAGAGACGTTCATTGGATCTGCGCATTTTGAGGTAATTGAAACAGTTTATCACGAGAAGCACTTTCAATTAATAGTGGCACACACGACACATTGTTGATGAAATGTTAAATAAATGTATTGATATTTGCGTGTTTCATAGTCAAACTTAACTGGTCATACCACGATACTGTCTCGCCACTAGGCTGACTCGATTTATGGAGAACACGGATGATCTATCAAGCAGAGACCCTCACGGTCAAAGAACACCAAGATGGCATAGTAGAAATATGCTTTTGTGGGGATAACTCAGTTAATAAGCTCGATTTGAAAACCCTTGCAGCATTAGATGCCGGGATTAAAGCAACACAACAGATTGAAAACCTTAAAGGTGTCATCGTCACAAGCGACAAAGATGCCTTTATTGTGGGCGCTGATATTACTGAGTTTCTTGGACTATTTGCTAAACCGAAACAAGAACTTGATCAATGGCTACAATTTGCCAACGCCATCTTCAATAATCTTGAAGACCTGCCTGTTCCCACTATCTCTGTTATCAAAGGTCATGCGCTTGGTGGCGGTTGTGAAGCAATTCTAGCCACAGATTTTCGCTTGGCTGATAAAACCGCCAATATCGGTCTACCAGAAACAAAACTTGGCATCATGCCCGGCTTTGGTGGAACGGTGCGATTGCCCCGCTTAGTCGGTGCTGATAATGCAATGGAAATTATCACGGCCGGAAGCTCAAAGCGTGCAGACAAACTACTTAAGATTGGCTTAATTGATGCCATAGTAGAGACTGATGTACTGTTTAGCTCTGCGGTTGCACTGATAAAAGATGCCAATCAAGGCGTTATTGATTGGCAAGAGCGTCGCCATAATAAAACGGCACCATTAAAGCTTGCCAAGCTAGAAGCCATAATGAGCTTTACTACCGCCAAAGGATTGGTCGCTCAAAAAGCAGGTCCACACTACCCTGCTCCTATGATGGCCGTTAAAACTATCGAACAGGCCGCTGGTTTTTCCCGAGATGAAGCTCTTGATATTGAGCGAGAAAACTTTATCACCCTAACACAAACCGAAGTAGCGACATCTTTAGTAGGCTTATTCCTTAATGACCAATACATAAAAGGGCTAGCGAAAAAAGCCGCTAAAGCCTCCACCAAGCCCACGTTACGTGCCGGAGTGCTTGGCGCGGGAATTATGGGCGGAGGTATCGCTTATCAATCCGCATTAAAAGATGTACCTGTATTGATGAAAGATATTGCTCAACCTTCTCTTGATTTGGGGTTGACAGAGGCTTCAAAACTGCTGAATTCTCGGTTAGAGCGTGGGCGTATCAAACCTAATAAAGTGGCTAAGGTGCTCACCTCTATTACTCCAAGTTTGCACTACGCTGGTATTGAACAAGCCGATGTCATCATCGAAGCAGTAGTTGAAAACCCGAAGGTTAAAGCCAGCGTGCTAGCTGAGGTGGAGCAATACACTAGCCCTGACGCAGTTATTACTTCCAACACCAGTACTATCCCTATCAACCTACTGGCGCAATCTTTACAAAGACCAGAAAACTTCTGTGGCATGCATTTCTTTAATCCTGTGCACCGCATGCCTTTAGTCGAAATTATTCGCGGAGAAAAAACCTCAGAAGACACCATCAATAGAGTTGTGGCTTACGCCGCGAAGATGGGTAAATCGCCGATAGTGGTCAATGATTGTCCCGGCTTTTTTGTAAACCGTGTTTTATTCCCCTACTTCAATGGATTTAGCCAATTAGTCAATGATGGCGCTGATTTCCAGCACATAGATAAAGTCATGGAACGTCAATTTGGCTGGCCAATGGGACCGGCTTATCTATTGGATGTAGTAGGGCTAGATACTGCGCATCATGCGCAAAAAGTAATGGCTGAAGGTTTCCCTAAACGTATGGCTAAACAAGGCACCGATGCTATAGACCTATTATTTGCAGAAAAACGCTACGGACAAAAAAATGGCGCTGGCTTCTACGAATATCAGCCGGATAGAAAAGGCAAACCAAAGAAAACCTTTAACCCTGATGTTCTAAAGTGCTTACAAGCACTAAAAGCACCGCAGCAAACATTCAGTGATGAAGAGTTAATTCAACGCATGATGATTCCAATGATCAATGAAGTGGTGCTCTGCCTTGAAGAAAACATTATCGCCTCACCACAAGAAGCGGATATGGCGCTAGTTTATGGCTTAGGCTTTCCTCCATTTAGAGGCGGAGTGTTCCGTTATCTAGATAGCTTAGGCATCAATAATTACCTTGCTCTATGTGAAAAATATCAGTCACTCGGCGCTCTCTATAAAGCACCGCAACTGCTGTATAGCATGGCGAGCTCTGGCGATAACTTTTATGCCAACCAACAATCCACCAGCTTGTAATCAATATGAGGAATAAGAAATGAAAAACGTCGTAATTGTTGATTGCATCCGCACACCCATGGGACGATCTAAAGGCGGTGCTTTTCGTCATACTCGCGCCGAAGATCTCTCGGCACACCTGATGAAAGGCTTGTTAAAAAGAAACCCAGCGGTAAATGCGAGCCAAATTGAAGATATTTACTGGGGTTGCGTACAACAAACCTTAGAGCAAGGGTTTAATGTGGCTCGAAATGCCTCTTTATTAGCTGGCCTTCCCGTTGAAGTAGGCGCTGTAACAGTGAATAGATTGTGTGGCTCGTCAATGCAAGCTCTGCACGATGCTAGCCGCTCAATTATGGTCGGTGACGCTGATATATGTATCGTAGGCGGCGTGGAACATATGGGACACGTCCCCATGAATCACGGAGTAGACTTCCATGATGGGCTTGGAAAAAGTGTCGCAAAAGCTTCCGGCATGATGGGGCTAACCGCAGAAATGCTTGGCAAACTGCATGGCATCGCAAGAGAGCAACAAGATGAGTTTGCCGCCCGCTCCCACGCCAGAGCTCACAAAGCCACTTTAGACGGGGCATTCAAATCAGAAATCTATGCCACCCAAGCTCACGCTGCCGATGGCTCTCTTATTTCATTGGACTACGATGAGGTGATTCGCCCTGAAACCACGGTTGCAGGTTTATCACAATTAAGACCGGTGTTTGACCCAGCCAATGGCACTGTTACCGCAGGCTCTTCTTCTGCCCTCTCTGATGGTGCATCCGCTATGCTGATCATGAGCGAAGAAAAAGCGCAACAACTTGGGTTAAGTGTACGTGCCAAAGTAAAATCCATGGCAATTGCTGGATGCGATCCTGCGACTATGGGGTATGGTCCAGTGCCTGCCACTAAAAAAGCATTGCAACGCGCCGGACTCACTATCGAAGATATGGATGTGATTGAACTCAATGAAGCCTTTGCCGCTCAAGCACTTCCAGTCGCTAAAGATCTCGGTTTACTGGATGTTATTGATAAAAAAGTAAATTTAAATGGCGGCGCGATTGCTCTAGGTCATCCTCTTGGTTGTTCTGGCACACGAATCTCCACCACTTTAATTAATTTGATGGAAAGCAAAGATGCCAAATATGGCCTAGCCACCATGTGCATTGGCTTAGGGCAAGGTATAGCAACTATTTTTGAAAGGCCATAACCCTACCTTTTATGAGCCACCTCTTACCCTTGAGGTGGCTTTTTAGCTACAAAATCATATCTTTTCAGCAATTAATGCATCTAATGCATAGTTAAAATGATGACAAATCATTTTTTTTATTCGAAATTGTTCTCTAGACTTACTAGCAATCAAATACATTAACCCTTTGGAGTAACTGATGTTCAAAGCACTTGTTCTAAACCAAGAAGATAAAAAAACTTTTGCAGCAATTGAGCAAATTGATGAATCACTATTACCAGAGGGTAATGTAGAGGTCGCTGTAGACTACACTTCTCTAAACTATAAAGATGGCCTTGCTATTACAGGTAAAGGCAAAATCATTCGTAACTTCCCTATGGTTCCTGGTATCGACTTAGTGGGTACCGTAACCACATCTGAAGATGATCGTTATCAAGCAGGTGACAAAGTGGTTCTTACTGGCTGGGGTGTCGGTGAAAACCATTGGGGTGGTATGTCTGAGAAAGCACGTCTTAAAGGTGACTGGTTAGTTCCTTTAGTTGACGGTCTTTCTGGCCAACAAGCAATGAGTGTAGGTACAGCGGGCTTTACAGCAATGCTTTGTGTTCAAGCTATCGTTGATGGTGGCGTAAAACCTGAAGACGGCGAAGTACTAGTAACAGGCGCAAGTGGTGGTGTAGGTAGCGTAGCTGTCACTCTACTAAGCCAACTAGGTTACTCAGTAGCGGCAGTGACAGGTCGTTCATCACAAAATGGCGAGCTTCTAAAAAGCTTAGGCGCATCACGCATCGTTGAGCGTGCTGAACTAGAAGAACCAGCAAAACCACTAGAACGCCAACTTTGGGCTGCAGCAGTAGATACTGTAGGTAGCAAAGTACTGGCTAAGGTTCTGACTCAAACTAACTACAACGGTGTTGTAGCTGCATGTGGTCTAGCTGGCGGTTTCGATCTTCCTACTACAGTAATGCCATTTATCTTGCGTAATGTTCGCCTGCAAGGTGTTGACTCTGTTATGTGTCCAAGAGAAAAACGCATCCAAGCATGGGAACGTCTAGTTGAATTGCTACCTGCATCATTCTACGAACAAGCGACTAAGCTTATCAATCTAGAAGATGCGATTCAGGCAGCCAACGACATTACTAATGGTCAAATTACTGGTCGTGTCGTGATTAAAGTAAGTTAGTTTGCTGGGGGCAGCAATCTATGAGCCAGCGGAGTAATCTGCTGGCTTACTCTAACCCCATATCCATTACCCGCTTTTCTATTAATCTTCCGCACTCATTTTTTAATACCGCTCGTAGCCATTTTTGCGCAGGTGAGCTATCACACCTCGAATGCCAAATCAGTGAATAATCAAACGCTATAAACTCAAATGGTAGCGCTTTAACCACTAAATTATGTCTCTCTGCCACCAAATAAGCGATATCCGCTGGCACAGTAATCACCAATGGCAAACGGTCAACAATGGCAAGAGCCGCTTCTAAATGATAAGCACGTAACACTAAATTTATTTTGCCATGTGTTAACAAACTCTCATCGATTAACGATTTCACGCCATCACTAATAGCGATCATTGCGTGGGGCAGAGTTACAAAATCTTGTAACGTTAAAACCTTATCCGCTAGAGGGTGCTTTTTAGAGACTAGGCAAGTGACCCCTACTTTTCCTAATACCTCTTTACGTAAAGGCTCTATTTCAGACACTGGCCGACAGATAGCCATATCCACTCTTTCAGCCGTCAACTGATGATAAATATTGTCATGCTGCAATGGCTGAAAATCTAATGAGATATTAGGCGCTAAATCGTAAATTTTAGATAAGGCAAACGGCAAAATGGTCTGCATAGCGTAATCGGTGGTGGCGACAACAAACCTTTGTGAGCACTGTGACGGATCAAAATCCGTTGGTGTCAGCAGTTCTCGAATAGCTTCCAGTGGGAACTGGATCTGCTCATTAATCTGTAAGGCTTTTTCTGTCGCAATGAGGTTTTGTCCATTGCGAGTAAATAGCGGGTCGTTGAGTAAATCTCGTAAACGACCTAATACACGACTCATTGCCGACTGGCTTAAATTAAGTCTAATTGCCGCCCGACTCACGCTGCCTTCTTCGACTAACACTCGCAAGGCAATTAATAAGTTAAGATCGCGACGATAAATTTCTTCTAGTTCCATTTAACCTCAGTACAGATAAAGCTTCACTACGCATAGTATCAGTTTCCTGAAATCGTGTTTACCCATAATAAAAATAGAAAGAGCCGATAAATAAGGCGAAATGCTATCGTACTGTAAAGTACAAGTTAAAACTGTGGTTTACTCTCTCCGTTGTTCACCAAGTAAATATTGAATATTTTTTATACTTAAGTATGATCGCTGTCTCATTTTTTGGGAGAGAAAACCATGTCTTTTAATCCAGAAGTTGCCAACCAAGTTTTAGAGGCTGAAGGATTGCGCTGCCCAGAGCCTGTAATGATGGTAAGAAAAACCATCCGCACCATGCAAGAAGGTGAAGTCTTACTCGTAAAAGCCGATGACCCTTCAACTGTGCGTGATATTCCAAGCTTTTGCCGTTTTATGGATCATCAGCTCATCGCAGAAAAAACTGATACCGCCCCATTTCAGTATTTGATTAAAAAAGGGCTTGCTTAAGCCTATCCAATCTTAGGCTTATCCAATCAATAGATCGCTGCGCTTACCGCCATCAGCATAAAAAGCGCAGCCGTGACTCTACGGATAAGCAGCAAAGGCAATCGATCAGCAGACAATTTGCCAATCATGACCACTGGCACATTCGCTAATAACATTCCAACGGTTGTTCCTAATATCACCATCCATAATGCATCAGGAAACTTTGCGCCCAGTATTGAGGTGGCAATTTGGGTTTTATCGCCTATTTCAGCGACAAAGAAAGCAATAAAGCTCGCCACAAAGGGGCCTTTATTAGAAATAGACTCATTGTCATCTAACCTATCTGGAATCAAAATCCACAATGCCATCAAAGCAAAGCTAACGACCAAAACCCATTTCAGAACATCAGGATTTAATACGTCGGAAACCAATACCCCCAACCAAGCTGCCACAGCATGATTAGCGACGGTCGCTAAAAATATAGCGGCTATGATAGGCAAAGGCTTACGGTATCGACTGGCTAATAGAAGGGCTAAAAGTTGGGTTTTATCCCCAATTTCAGCTAAAGAAACGGTAGTGATAGAAATGGCTAGAACGCTCAAAAGACTCTCTTTAGGTGGGAGATAACAAACGATAGATAAGCGTCACTCTCCCACCAAGGATAGCGATTCTTATCTAAGGTCTTGCTAAACAAAGAGTCTCGAACGCCATGATGATTTTGCATCAATTATGTTGACGGACGAACCGGACTTGCAGTCTCGGTAAGCTACTCCCCAAAGATGGTGTGGATTTTATACATCAATCAATTGCTATGCAACTAAGATGCTAGCTTAGTTTAGTTATTCACTCTCTGTTTGCCATTAATCGTTGCCACAAAATGAGCGGTATAGATTTCACTATATTCTGCAAACCATGAAAGCTAGAGGGTCTATTTTGCATTTGTCTTGTTCTCGATACGTGAATTGACGGTTTTTTCACTACTCCCCACCTTAATATCTGGGTATAATTCAAAGTTATTTCATATTCAGACAAAAGAATCGCGCGAAACGACTATGCATAAATACGATATCAAAACCTTCCAGGGAATGATCCTCGCGCTGCAGGATTATTGGGCTCAAAACGGATGTACTATTGTTCAACCGCTAGATATGGAAGTAGGTGCTGGCACCTCTCACCCAATGACGTGTCTGCGTGCACTTGGCCCAGAGCCAATGTCAACGGCATACGTTCAACCTTCACGTCGTCCAACTGACGGACGTTACGGTGAGAACCCAAACCGCCTGCAGCATTACTATCAATTCCAAGTCGCTCTTAAACCTTCTCCGGATAACATCCAAGAGTTGTACCTTGGCTCTCTTGAAGTGCTTGGTATCGATCCATTGGTTCACGATATTCGTTTCGTAGAAGACAACTGGGAAAACCCAACTTTGGGTGCTTGGGGTCTTGGTTGGGAAGTTTGGCTAAACGGCATGGAAGTAACTCAGTTTACTTACTTCCAGCAAGTTGGCGGCCTAGAGTGTAAGCCTGTTACTGGCGAAATCACTTACGGTATCGAACGTCTAGCAATGTACATTCAAGAAGTCGACTCTGTTTACGACCTAACTTGGAACGTTGCACCCGATGGCTCTAAAGTTACTTACGGTGATATTTTCCACCAAAACGAAGTTGAGCAATCCACTTACAACTTTGAACACGCTGATGTGGACTTCCTATTTGGTTTCTTCGAGCAGTGTGAAAAAGAGTGTAAAGAGCTACTGGCACTAGACAAGCCATTGCCGCTTCCTGCTTATGAACGCATTCTTAAAGCCGGTCACGCATTCAACCTACTTGATGCACGTAAAGCTATCTCAGTAACAGAGCGTCAACGTTATATCCTTCGTATTCGCGATCTGACTAAAGCAGTTGCAGAGGCGTACTACGCGTCACGTGAAGCTCTTGGCTTCCCTATGTGTCGACCTGTAGCTAAGAACGAGGACAAATAATCATGGCGAAGAATTTTCTAATTGAACTAGGTACCGAAGAGCTACCACCAACAGCACTTCGTTCTCTAGCAGAAGCGTTTGCTTCTAACTTTGAAGCGGGTCTTAAAGCGGCTGAGCTTTCTCACGAAGGCGTAAAATGGTACGCAGCACCTCGTCGTTTAGCACTTAAAGTAACTAGCCTGGCTGAAGGTCAAGCAGACAAAGTGGTTGAGAAACGTGGCCCTGCAATTTCGGTGGCATTTGACGCTGACGGCAACCCAACTAAAGCGGCTCAAGGCTGGGCTCGCGGCAACGGTATTTCTGTTGAGCAAGCTGAGCGTCTTAAAACAGACAAAGGTGAATGGCTTCTTTTCAAACAAGAAGTAAAAGGCAAGCCAGTTCAAGAATTGGTTCTAGATATCGCGGCTAAAGCGCTAACTGGACTGCCTATCCCTAAAGTAATGCGTTGGGGCGACTCAGACATTCACTTTATCCGCCCAGTAAAAACACTGACGGTACTGCTTGGTGATGAGCTTATCGAAGGTAAGATCCTTGGCGTTGCATCAGGTCGTACTATCCGTGGTCACCGCTTCATGGGTGAGCAAGAGTTTACTATCGATTCAGCCGATCAATACCCTGCTCTGTTAGAAGAGCGCGGTAAAGTAATGGCAGATTACGAAGCTCGTAAAGCAATTATCCTAGCCGATTCTAAAAAAGCCGCAGCGGCGGTTGGCGGCATCGCTGACCTAGAAGACGATCTCGTTGAAGAAGTCACCTCTTTGGTTGAATGGCCAGTAGTACTGACAGCGAAGTTTGAAGAAGAGTTCTTAAACGTGCCTTCTGAAGCTTTGGTTTACACCATGAAAGGTGACCAAAAATACTTCCCTGTTTATGACGAAAACAAAAAGCTACTGCCTAACTTTATCTTTGTTTCTAACATCGAATCTAAAGACCCTCGTCAAGTTATCGAAGGTAACGAAAAAGTGGTTCGTCCTCGTCTAGCAGATGCGGAGTTCTTCTTTAATACCGACCGTAAACGTCCTTTGATCGATCGTCTTCCTGAACTAGAACAAGCGGTTTTCCAAAAACAACTGGGTACGATCAAAGACAAAACCGATCGCATCACAGCTCTAGCTGGTTACATTGCTAAGCAAATCGACGCTGACGTAGAAAAAACCACGCGTGCTGGCCTACTGGCTAAATGTGACCTAATGACTTCTATGGTATTCGAATTTACCGATACCCAAGGTGTTATGGGCATGCACTACGCGACTCATGACGGCGAAGACAAAGAAGTGGCTCTAGCACTTTACGAGCAATACATGCCTCGTTTTGCTGGGGATGATTTGCCAAGCACGGGTATTTCTTCTGCTGTAGCCATGGCGGATAAGCTAGATACTATTGTTGGTATCTTCGGTATTGGTCAAGCACCAAAAGGTTCTGACCCATTTGCGCTACGTCGTGCATCGCTAGGTGTGCTACGTATTATCGTAGAAAATGGCTACAAGCTAGACCTTGTTGACCTGATCCACGAAGCAAAAGCACAGTTAGGCGATAAACTGACTAACCAAAACGTAGAAGCTGACGTACTTGATTTCATGCTAGGTCGTTTCCGTTCTTGGTATCAAGATGCTGGCTTCAGCATTGATATTATCCAAGCGGTGTTGGCTCGTCGCCCAACTAAACCTACTGATTTTGACCAACGAGTTAAAGCGGTATCCCACTTCCGTGGTCTAGAAGCGGCAACTGCATTGGCTGCTGCGAACAAACGTGTAGGTAATATCCTTGCTAAGTTTGATGGCGAATTAGCTGAAGAAATCGACCTTGCTCTTCTTCAAGAAGATGCAGAGAAAGCACTGGCTGAAAACGTTGAAGTCATGGCTGAAGCACTTGAACCTGCTTTCGCCACTGGCGACTACCAGCAAGCATTAAGTAAACTGGCTGATTTACGTGAGCCTGTTGATGCATTCTTTGACAACGTTATGGTTATGGCCGATGACGAAGCTCTGAAAAAGAACCGCTTAACGCTACTGAACAAGCTGCGCAATTTATTCCTACAAATTGCCGATATTTCTCTTCTGCAGAAATAATCTTATTAAGCCCAGCTCCGGCTGGGCTTTTTATTATAAATACTCATTAAACTATTGAGTATTCCCCGTCTACTAGGCTAATGTTGATCTCTTTCCTATACTGATTTAGAAAGAATTAGGGCCTTATATGTCTTCAGAAAATACTTATTCAGCGTTCGGAGAAAAATTTAACCGAAACTCAGGGATTACTCAGCTAATGGGTGATTTAAATGATGGCTTACGCACGCCTGGAGCTTTAATGCTAGGTGGCGGAAACCCTGCTGCAATACCTGAAATGTTGGATTATTTCTCTGATATTACCCGCCAAATGCTCGCTAGCGGTGAGTTAGTTGCCGCTATGGCTAACTATGATGGACCACAAGGTAAAGATTCTTTTGTCAGCGGGCTGGCCGGCTTACTAAAAGAAACCTACGGCTGGGATATTAGTGAGAAAAATATCTCTTTAACTAATGGTAGTCAAAGCGCCTTTTTCTATCTTTTTAACCTGCTAGCAGGAAAACAACCAGACGGTTCGCACAAGAAAATCCTATTACCACTGGCACCTGAATATATAGGGTATTGCGATTCGGGTATTCAGGACGATATCTTCGTATCTTATAGACCTGAAATCGAGTTACTGGAAAATCAGCAATTTAAATACCATGTGGATTTTTCACAAATCAAAATTGATGACTCAGTGGCCGCTATTTGTGCCTCTAGACCCACCAACCCAACAGGCAATTTACTCACAGATGAAGAAGTGTATAAGCTAGATAAGCTGGCGAAAAAGCACAATATTCCATTAATTTTAGACAACGCCTACGGCACACCTTTTCCTAATATCGTATTTGAGCATGCTACCCCTTTCTGGAACGACAACACTATTCTTTGCATGAGCTTATCAAAACTAGGATTACCTGGCGTAAGATGTGGCATCGTCATTGCCAATGAAGAGATCACTCAAGCCCTCACCAATATCAACGGCATTATCGGTTTAGCACCGGGAAGTATTGGACCAACGGTTGCCCAGCATATGATTGAATCGAATGATCTATTAAGGTTGAGCGATGAGGTAATCAAACCTTTCTATCAGCAAAAATCGGCGCAAGCCATTTCTCTACTGCAATCAGAAATCACCGATCCTAGATTCCGCATCCATAAACCCGAAGGCGCAATATTCCTATGGTTATGGTTTGATGAATTGCCAATTACGACGATGGAATTGTATAAACGCCTGAAAGCTCGTGGGGTACTGATTGTTCCGGGAGAATATTTCTTTTTTGGACAAGAAGAAGAATGGCAACATTCCAAGCAATGTTTAAGAATGAACTACGTGCAAAATGATCAAGATATGCAAAACGGCATAAAAATTATTGCTGAGGAAGTAAAGAAAGCCTATCTATAAAACAAAAAAAGAGCGCCCTTGGCGCTCTTTCACTACTTTGTTTTATTGCTCATTACTGTGCAGAACCCGTGTTACCATCAATGAGTTTGCTACCATTAATCGCAATTTTACGAGGTTGCATTGCTTCAGGGATTTCGCGTTGTAAATCAATGTGCAATAAACCATTTTCCATAGTCGCACCCACCACTTTTACGTAGTCAGCCAACTGGAATTTACGTTCAAAGTCACGCTCAGCAATACCTTGGTAAATGTAGGTTTTACCTTCTTCTGCTTGGCGTTCACCACGCACAATCAGTACGTTTTCTTTTTGCGTAATATCTAGCTGATCATCAGCAAATCCAGCAACCGCCATAGTGATACGGTAGTTGTGTTCATCTTGCTGTTCGATGTTGTATGGAGGGTATCCCGCAGAAGCATTTTTGGCAGAAGAAGACTCCATCATGTTTAATAGACGATCGAAGCCAATAGCGTTGCGGTACAAAGGAGTGAAATCTACAGTTCTCATAATACTATCCTATTCATTAGCAATAGCCTTAACCCAGAGTGGTGGATTAAGGGTGTTGTTTCCATTCCATCAAGGACATGGTTTCAACAAAGTTAAGTTGTGTGCTTTCTACTGTCCTTCCTCTAAAAGAGCGAAGCGAGTAAAGCGGTTCAGAAGACCCATCAGGCATCTTCTTCATAACTAGATATAAGGATGGGCAATCTCTGTTTCAAGGTTTTTTCTAAAAAAATTTCAAACCCTATATTTCTTATCCAATAACAAAGCAAAAAAAAAGCACCACCTAAAAATAGGCAGTGCTTATGATTCAATAGCTTAACTCATACTCTATCAGGCTTATTGCCGAATAGAATGACGCATATAAATTATACGTCTAGGTTAGCTACTTTCAGTGCATTATCTTCGATGAAGCGACGACGAGGTTCTACATGATCACCCATTAGTGTGGTAAACAATAGATCTGCGCTTACTGCATCATCAATAGTAACTTGCATCATACGACGAGTATCAGGGTCCATTGTGGTTTCCCAAAGTTGATCAGGGTTCATTTCACCTAGACCTTTGTAACGCTGTAGTGATAGACCACGACGTGACTCTTTAGATAACCATTCAAGCACTTCTAGGAAAGTCGAAACTTGCGCAGTGCGCTCGCCACGTTTCACAAAAGCACCTTCTTCTAATAGCCCATCAAGAGCATCAGAAAGCGTCGCTAACTTGTCGTACTCTTTGGTTGCTAGTAGCTCTAAGCTAATTAGATATTCGTAATGAACACCGTGAGTACGCACAACGACTTTCGGAAGACAAACGTTCAGCTCTTGGTGTTTTTCAACTTCTAAGCTGTACTGGCTTGCGCCCACTTCTTTAGTATTTAGTTGAGCAATCAAACGCTCACCCCAAGCGGTAACAGTCGCTTCGTCTTGACACTGCTCAGCCGTTAGGCGAGGAACGTAAATGAACTCTTCAACCAAGGCTTTTGGTAATTGACGAGCCATACGCTCTACCAATTTAGTCGCTTGGTTAAACTGAGTAACCAATGCTTCTAGAGGTTCACCAGAAAGCGCTGGCGCTTCAGGGTTCACAAACAATGCAGCATTATCTAACGCTAAAGAGGTTTGATACTGAGTCATTGCATCTTCATCTTTAATGTATTGCTCTTGTTTGCCTTTCTTCACTTTGTAAAGCGGTGGCTGAGCAATGTAGATGTAGCCACGCTCAATAAGCTCTGGCATTTGACGGTAGAAGAAGGTCAGTAGTAGCGTACGGATGTGAGAACCATCCACATCGGCATCGGTCATGATGATGATGTTGTGGTAACGCAGTTTTTCTGGGTTGTATTCGTCACGACCAATACCACAGCCAAGTGCCGTAATTAAGGTTGCCACTTCTTGAGAAGACAGCATTTTATCAAAACGTGCTTTCTCAACGTTTAGGATTTTACCTTTAAGAGGAAGAATCGCTTGGTTCTTACGGTTACGGCCTTGCTTCGCACTACCGCCCGCTGAGTCCCCTTCCACTATGTATAGTTCAGAGTGGGCTGGATCTTTTTCTTGGCAATCTGCAAGTTTACCTGGCAGACCGGCTAAATCTAATGCGCCTTTACGACGAGTCATTTCACGTGCTTTACGAGCCGCTTCACGAGCGCGCGCTGCATCAATGATTTTACCACACACAATTTTTGCTTCGCCTGGGTTTTCAACAAGGAACTCAGACAGCTTCTCACCCATTGCAGACTCAACCGCTGATTTCACTTCAGATGAAACTAGCTTGTCTTTAGTTTGGCTTGAGAATTTAGGATCTGGAACTTTAACGGAAACAACTGCTGTCAAACCTTCACGAGCATCATCACCAGAGGTTGCCGCTTTTGCTTTCTTAGAAAAACCTTCTTTATCCATAAAGGTATTCAAAGTACGCGTTAGTGCAGAACGGAAACCCGCTAAGTGAGTACCGCCATCGCGTTGTGGAATGTTGTTAGTAAAGCAGTAGATGTTCTCTTGGAAACCATCGTTCCACTGCATTGCTACTTCAACAGTAATGCCATCTTCACGCTCGATATCAAAATAGAAAATCTTCTGAATAATTGGCGTTTTATTGGTGTTTAGATGTTCAACGAACGCTTTGATACCACCTTCAAACATGAAGTGATCAGATTTATCTTCTACGCGCTCATCAACTAAGTTGATTGACACACCTGAATTCAAGAACGACAGTTCACGCAGTCGTTTCGCTAAGATGTCATAGTAGAACTCAATATTGGTGAAAGTTTCTTCACTTGGCCAGAAACGAATTTCAGTACCCGTTTTATCTGTATCACCAATCGCTTTTAGTGGCGCTTGAGGCTCACCATGCTTATAGGTTTGAGTGTGAATTTTACCGCCACGATGAATGGTCAAGGTAACTTTTCTAGACAGTGCGTTTACAACTGAAACACCTACACCGTGAAGACCGCCCGACACTTTATAAGAGTTGTCGTCAAATTTACCGCCGGCGTGCAGAACGGTCATGATAACCTCTGCTGCGGATACTTGCTCTTCTTCGTGCAATTCAGTCGGAATACCGCGACCGTCATCTCGAACAGAAACTGAATCGTCGTCATGAATAGTTACTACGATATCGTTACAGTGACCTGCCAACGCTTCATCTATAGAGTTATCCACTACCTCGAATACCATGTGGTGAAGACCTGTTCCGTCGTCTGTATCACCTATGTACATACCTGGACGCTTACGAACCGCATCTAGACCTTTTAGTACTTTAATACTCGATGAATCGTAATTTTCTGCCATGAGTTACTCTCTATTTGGGCCTATTAATCATCCATATTGCTCTCAACCAAATGGTGAGCTAGCAAGTCGTGATAATAGCCATCTATATTGAATATGTTCTACTACGCTAAGGGGTTAAAACCCCCCTAGCACTTGAGGTAGCGCTTTAGGACTTAAATTTATAATTTGAGGGGTTTGTAGCCCTCATTTGTTCAAATCTCTATTTTTGGTCAAATTAGTATAATTTGCTCTGCTACATTAGGGGACGACGCATACGGTCAGTCCCTTATTTTACTAACTCTATTTTGCCACGTTCCACATGAAACATCTTGCTATTTTCGCTGTTCATTTCAGCAATTTGGCTTTCTGTAATAGAGCTTACAAATACTTGTGCTCCAGTTTCCTTCAAACAGTCCGCTAAGCGTGCTCTGCGTTGACTATCAAGCTCTGATGCAAAGTCATCTATTAGATATATACACTGCTTTTCTGTGAGTTTTGTTAGGTGTTGACCTTGTGCAACTCTAAGCGCACATACTAATAATTTAAGTTGTCCACGAGATAAGATATCTTCTACTGGAGTACCGTTTACTCTGATTTTTAGGTCAGCTTTATTTGGGCCACTAAAAGTATAGCCAAGGTGCTGATCTCTCTCGAAATTTTTCTCTAATAATTGTGCATAATCGGCTCCTCTCTCCCAACCTTGATAGAAGGAGATCGAAACGTCAAATTCAGACAAAAAATCACGGCACAAAGGTTCGGCTACTTCCTTAAGTTGTGCGACGTATTCAGCGCGCCAATTGGAAATCATTTCGGCAAGCTTAGCCAGTTCTTGATCCCAGTAACTTAACTCTCGATAGCTGGTCGCTGTCTTTAACAGAGCGTTTCGCTGTTTATTCAGCCGTTTTACCCGCCCCCATGCCTCATAAAATTGAGGTTCACAGTGAAAAACACCCCAATCAATAAAGGCACGGCGATGCTTAGGACCATCTGTCAGTAGATCAAAGCCCTCTGGATGAATAAGCTGCAAAGGCAATACTTTAGCCAGTTCCGCTAATTTCTGACCAGACTCACCGGATATTTTAACCTCTGTTGTACCATCACGACGCTTATTAATACCAAGTGGAAGCTCAAACTGTTGAGAGTTTTGCAATCTCCCGTGTACGAATAGCTCATCACATTGATGCTGAATAATTCGCCCAGTGATGGAGCTTTTAAAAGAGCGTCCATGACCCAGAAGATACACAGCTTCAAGAAGACTGGTTTTTCCGCTTCCATTAGCACCAATCAGAAAATTGAAGCCTGACGACGGACTAATGTCGCAGGCTTCTATATTTCTAAACTGTTTTATTATGAGACGACTAAGAGGCATACCGTTATAGACGGATCGGCATTACCACGTATTGAGCGCTTGAATCTTCAGCATTCTCAATCAAGGCACTGGCATTTGCGTCTGACATAGAAATAGACACTTTTTCACAACGTACCGCATTTAGTACATCTAGCACGTAGCTTACGTTAAAGCCGATTTCTAAATCATCACCTTGATAGTCAACATCAACCACCTCTTGTGCTTCTTCTTGCTCAGGGTTGTTGGCGGTAATTTGCATCGTCCCGCTAGAAAGGTTGACCCTTACCCCACGGAATTTTTCATTCGATAAAATAGCCGCTCGCGAGAATGCTTGACGCAAATCATCACATTCAGCAATCACTGTTTTAGTGGTATTTTGTGGCATTACGCGGCGATAATCTGGGAAACGACCATCAACGAGCTTCGAAGTGAAGACAAAATTAGCCACGCTCACTCGAATATTTGAAGAACCAATCAACAAGCTTACCGCTTCATCGGGTTGGTCTAAAATTTTCATCAGCTCAAGTACACCCTTACGCGGGATAATCACTTGTTGCTGAGAATAGCTGTCCACTAATGTGGTTTCTGATACCGCCATACGGTGACCATCAGTGGCGACAGAGCGCAATGTATTGCCATCAATATCAAACAACATACCATTTAGGTAATAACGCACATCCTGATTGGCCATAGAGAACTGAGTCTTCTCTATTAAAGAGCGCAGGTGGCCTTGGGTCAGGGTTAATTCGATGTCTGATTGCCAATCTTCGATATTAGGGAAATCGATAGCAGGCAAAGTCGCTAAAGAAAAGCGACTACGACCAGAGCGAACAATGACTCGCTCTGCATCTAATGACAACGAAATGTCGGCATTGTCAGGAAGACCACGACAAATATCAAAGAACTTACGCGAAGGAACAGTCACGCTCCCCGGTTCAAAATCGTTTTCCAGCTGTACTTGGCTGATCAGCTCAACTTCAAGGTCAGTTGCGGTCATCGATAAGATGCCATTATCCACTTTAAGTAGCACGTTACCTAAAATAGGCAGAGCAGGACGACCCGCTAACGCACCAGAAACTTGTTGTAGTGGCTTAATAAGATGCTGACGATTAATAGTGAATTTCATTCTATTAATAACCTATTACGATGAAAGTGTACGGATTAGATTCGAGTAGTCTTCTTTAATATCGTGACTCTCTTCTCGAAGCTGCTCTATTTTACGGCATGCATGTAGCACCGTAGTATGGTCACGCCCACCAAACGCATCACCGATTTCTGGCAAGCTGTGGTTGGTCAGTTCTTTGGCTAGCGCCATCGCCAATTGACGAGGACGAGCAACAGAACGTGAACGACGCTTAGACAATAGGTCAGCGACTTTAATTTTGTAATATTCAGCGACTGTCTTTTGAATATTATCAATAGTAACTAGCTTCTCTTGCAGAGCTAACAAGTCACGTAGCGCTTCTCGAACAAAATCGATAGTAATCGGGCGGCCAGTGAAATTAGCATTAGCAATGACACGGTTCAACGCACCCTCTAACTCACGAACGTTAGAACGCAGACGTTTAGCAATAAAGAACGCCACTTCATCAGCAAGATGAATTTGATGGTCTTCAGCTTTCTTCATCAAGATTGCGACGCGCGTTTCTAGTTCAGGTGGTTCGATAGCAACCGTCAGTCCCCAGCCAAAACGAGATTTTAAGCGATCTTCAACGCCGTTAATCTCTTTTGGATAACGATCTGAAGTAAGAATAATTTGCTGATTACCTTCTAATAATGCATTGAAGGTATGGAAAAACTCTTCTTGAGAACGCTCTTTATTAGCAAAGAACTGAATATCATCGATTAATAGCGCATCTACACTGCGGTAATAACGTTTAAATTCTTCAATGGCATTGTTTTGTAATGCCTTAACCATATCTTGAACAAAACGCTCAGAGTGCATATACACCACTTTCGCGTTTGGCTTGTTATCAACAATGGCGTTACCTACTGCGTGCAATAAGTGCGTTTTACCTAAACCTGTTCCACCATATAAGAACAGTGGATTGTATGCGGCTCCAGGATTATCCGACACTTGTCGAGCTGCTGCTAAACCAAGTTGGTTTGATTTACCTTCAACAAAGTTATTAAAGCGATGCTTAACATTGACGTTAGAACGGTAAGTGATATCAGAAACATCACTGTCGTTATCCCAGGTTTTATGTACAGGTCTGCGTCTAGCAAGTTGCGCCGGTGCCGAAAATTCAGCGGCAACGTCGGCTGCGGTCTTTTTCACGGGTGGTGGAGCAGAAACAGGCTTGCTTCCCACCTCAAATCTAAGGCTAGGAATATCGTTATCGCAAAATTCTTGCAGGTGACGATTGATGCTATTGATGTACTTATCGCGTACCCAATCCAACACAAATCGGTTTGGGGCGAATAAAGTAAGCGTATTACCGCTTAACTCAGCTTGCAGTGGTCGTACCCACATGCTGAATTCGGTTGCAGGAAGCTCTTCTTGAAGTTGCTGCAA